>NZ_CP013244.1:0-2400000 GCF_001679665.1 Candidatus Viadribacter manganicus | reverse complement strand
CGACGTGCCACGTTTATGTCGATCCCGAGTGGCTGGCGAAAACCGGAGCGCAAAACTCGATGGAGCAATCCATGCTCGACTTCGCCAACGACGTTGAGGACAACTCCCGCCTCTCCTGCCAGATCAAGGTTTCAGCGGACCTTGATGGCCTCATCGTGCGTCTGCCGAAGAGCCAGCACTAGGTGCGCAACGTACCGCCGCCGCTTTGGGCTTTGCTCCTGCTGGCGGCGACGTACGGACTGAGCCTCGTCCCCGGATTGAACACACTGCCTATCTGGCCGACGCGGCCGTTCGGGTTGATCGTGATCGTGGCGGCGCTTGCGGTGTTGTTTGGCGCCATGGCGCAATTTCGCATCGCCAACACGCAACTCTTGCCCAACTCACCGACGAACAATGCACTCGTCACCGACGGGATATTCGGAATCACGCGAAATCCGATGTACTTAGCGATGACGCTATTTTGCATCGGCGGCGCGCTCTGGTTCGGCCGGCCGCTTGTGTTGCTGGCGCCAGTGCTGATGTTCGCCGTCGCGAACTGGGTGTTCATCCCCTTTGAAGAAGCAAAGATGCGCCGCCAGTTCGGCGAGACGTTCGACGCCTATTGCAGGCGCGTGCGCCGCTGGCTTTGATCGAGGCGGGGTTGCACTTGCAACGCTGAACCTGTTCAGTGCCCTCAATTGTTTGGGGGATCAGATGCGCGCGTTTGTTATTGCACTTGCGATCACAGCGTTTGTTGGAACCGCAACCGCACAGGAACTGACACCCGATCGCGCGCGGTTCCGTTCGATCTATGAAGAGTTGGTCGAGATCGACTCCTCGCCGACGACAGGCTCATGCACGCGCGCAGTCAATGCGATGCTCGTTCATCTGCGCAATGCCGGCTACAGCGAGCGCGATGCTCAAGTGATCATCCCAGACGGCGCGCCAGAAGACGGCAATCTCGTCGCCGTGCTGCGCGGGTCTTCAAGCCGTGCCGTGCTGCTGCTCGCGCACATCGACGTTGTGGACGCGCGCCGGGAAGATTGGGAGCGCGATCCGTTCACGTTGGTCGAAGAGAACGGCTATTTCTACGCGCGCGGTTCCGCTGACGATAAGGCCATGGCGGCAGTGTTCTTGGATCTCATGGTGCGCCTACGCCAAGAGAATTTCCGCCCACGCCGCACCATCAGACTGGCGCTGACATGCGGCGAGGAAACGTCGAACCGCGTCAATGGCGTCGACTACCTGCTGCAAAATCATCGCCCATGGATGCAGGCCGATTTCGCGATTAATGAGGGCGCGGGCGGCATGCTAACCGCGGAAGGCCGACCGATCGCGTTCAACATCCAAGCCGGCGAAAAGATTCACCAAGTGATGACGCTGACCGTCACCAATCCTGGTGGTCATTCCTCTCGCCCGGTGCCGGAGAACGCCATTTATCGACTGAGCGGCGCATTGGAACGCTTGTCGCAATTTCAGTTTCCGGTTGAGCTCACGCCAGTCACGCGCGCCTTCTTCGAACGAATGGCCCCCATCGCAGGTGGAACCAATGGCGAAGCGATGACGGCGATCGCACGTGACCCCAACGACGCGGAAGCGGCGGCGATATTAGCGCGCGATCCGTCGTTCAACGCCATCATGCGTACAACCTGCGTAGCCACACAAGTCGAAGCCGGTCACGCGCCGAACGCGCTGCCACAACGCGCTGTGGCGACGCTCTCGTGCCGGGTTCTGCAGGGCCACACGCCAGAAGAATTACAGGCCGATCTCCAACGAGCGGTTAGCGACCCGCAGGTTACGGTCGAGATCGTTCGCCGGCGCGACGGTTCTAGCCCGCCTCGCCTGACGCGTCAGATCATGGGCCCTGTTGAGCGCACCGTGGCGCGCATGTGGCCTGGCATCCCGATCATCCCAATGATGACGCCCGGCGCAACGGACGGCCGCTACCTCAACAATGCGGGCATCCCAACATATGGAATGAGCGGCATGTTCTCATCGCCCGGCGAAAGCAACGCGCACGGACTCAATGAGAAAATTCGCGTTCGTTCACTCTATGAAGGCCGCGACTTTCTCGACGCCGTCGTGCGGGACTACGCGCGGCAATAAAAAACGCCGCGGCTTGCGGGCCGCGGCGTCGAGTATTGGCTTGAGCCGGACTTAGTTGCCGTTCATGCGGCGGGCGATTTCGCTCTGCTGTTGGCGTTGGGTCGCCGAATTGCGCTCTGATTTATAGAGGGCATCGAGATACGCTTGATCCCATTGTGTCAGTGCGGCCGGGCCGTTTGCGTTCGCGCGCTCGCCGTTGAACAGATTAAGGATCGTCGGATATTCCGAGGTGGTGGCGTGAGCGTTCACCTGCGCCAGCGCCACGAACGAGACGTAATCCGCCAGTGCCGCGAGCTGAACGCCTCGCACGCGGCGCGCGTCCACAATCACGATCGCTTGGGTGAAGTCTTCGCGCGTGCTGCCGCTAAGACGCGTGCCGGTTGCGCGGACAGAAGGCGCGTTAGACAAACCACCGATTGAAGGATCGCCCGAAAGCGCGATGCCGTCGGCGCCATAAGTCTGCGACACATGCCACCAGCGAACAGCGCGCGGCGTGGTAAGGAAATCGTCTAGCGCGCCCTGACCGAGCGTCGAGACATCGTTGCTTTGGTAGTACGCGAACATGTCGCGATCGCGATCGAAGAGCTGGCGCGCAAACGCATCCGAATCCGACGTCACGAAGATTGCGACGTTTGCGCGACAATCCGGACCGCCGGGACGCAAGCCGAGGCTCGCGGCGCGTTGCGCAATACGGTCAGCGAGGAATTGACCCTGCCGGGCAGGCATGCCGGCGATACTGGTGCAAATTGCGCTGTCCCAACGTGGCAACTGATCGGCCATCGGCGAAATCGCCGTGACTTGCTCAACGTAGGCTTGAGTTTGCTCCGGGCGTACGCCCGTTACGACAATGTCAGGTGTCGTTTGTGCGAGCGCCGCCGGAATGGGCGCCAACAGGAAGAAGCTGAGCGCTGTCGCGAGGCGGCGCATTTTCGGATCAATCATGGACTCTCCCTCCATCTACTAGCGCTGAGATGCAGCCGTAGCCTCATTTGGATGCAGCGTGATGCGCTTCGCGATGAGCGCGCAACGGTACGCGACGAGGCGACGGCCTCTGCTCATCTCGCCCAGCTCTAAATGTGTGTTGTCCCGCGTGCGGCAGTCGTTACGAATACGGTTATGTCTTCTCCCGTTCAGCGCAAATTGACGACAATCCTGGCCGCCGATACCGATGGGTACAGCCGTGTCATGGAGGCCGACGAAGTCGGCGCGCTCGGCGCCTTGCGCGCAGCGCGCAGCGTATTTTCCCGGCTCATCGAACGCCACCACGGCCGCATCGCCAACACGGCGGGCGACGGCCTCATCGCGGAGTTTGCCTCCGTAGTCGAGGCCGTGCAATGCGCGATCGACGTACAGCGCGAACTTGCGGCGGACGCTCAGAACGGTTTGCGCTTCAGGATCGGCGTCCATCTGGGCGATGTCTTGATCGATGGTGACGACCTGCTTGGCGAAGGCGTCAACCTCGCGGCGCGACTGCAAAGCATGGCCGAGCCGGGCGGCATCCTGATTTCGCAACAGGTGTTCGACCAGGTGCAGAAAAAGCTGTCGGTTGGCTTCAACTATCTGGGCGAGAAACAGCCGAAGAACTTTGAAGAGGGCGTCCGCGTCTACGCGTGGCGGCTGGTGGCGATGAGGGACGCGGAGCGCCTCGTCCGGCGCGGGCGCCAGAACGCGACGAACCGGCGAAACCACCGCTTACTTGGGCAAGACTATTTGGGTCCGCGCAACGCTACGCGGCAATCCTTGTGATCCTGGCGGCGCTGGATTTCGCGACCGGCGAAGGCTGGTGGGTGCAATGGCCTGCACTTGGGCTGGCGCTTCTGCTCGCATTTCGCGCGGCGCCGCTCATTGGACGAACAGACTAAGCTGGAGTTTCTTGGAATGAGTAAGAACGTGGCCATTGTCGGCGCGACAGGCGCTGTCGGCACGGAGATGCTGCGTTGCTTGGAAACGCGAAACTTTCCTGTGGGCAAGTTGCACGCGCTGGCGTCGTCTGCGTCCGCCGGAAAGATGGTTCAGTTCAAAGATCGTGAGATCACGCTTGAGGCGCTTGAAGGCTTCGACTTCGCAGGCATCGATGTCGCTTTGCTTGCCGTCGATACCGATATCGCGATGGATTGCGCGGCGCGGGCGACAAAAGCCGGCGCGACGGTGATCGACAATTCCTCTGCCTTCCGCATGAAGGCTAATGTCCCTCTGGTGGTGCCGGAAGTGAACGGCGCGCTGCTCGAGGAGCGCCCTCGCCTGATCGCCAACCCGAACTGCGTCGCGGCGATCATGGTGATGGCTCTAGCGCCGCTGCAAAATCTTGCGCGCATCAGCCGTGTGCATGCGGCAAGTTACCAGGCGGCCTCTGGCGCGGGCCTTCCGGCCATGCGCGAATTAGAAGACTCCACCCGCGCTTATCTTGCCGGACAGAAATTTGAGCCGAAGGTTCTGCCGCACCCCTACGCGTTCAACTTCTTTAGCCACAACACGCCGATCGATCCCGAAACCGGTTATAATGGCGAAGAGACCAAAGTGATGCGCGAGACGCGCAAGATTTTGGATCTCCCAGACCTGCGCATTTCAATTACCTGCATCCGCGTCCCGGTGCTTCGTGCGCATGGCATCGCCATGAGTGTCGAATTCGATCGGGCAGTGACGCCGGAGACGGCGCGTGGAGCGCTCGCGCAGGCGCCTGGCGTGCGCGTTGTGGATGATCCGGCAGCCAACCGCTTCCCAATGCCGGTGGAGGCCAGCGGCATTGAAGAAGTGCTTGTGGGCCGCATCCGCCGTGATGTGTCGGATGCCTCGGGCAAGACACTGTCGCTCTTTGTATGCGGCGATCAGCTGCTCAAGGGCGCGGCGCTCAACGCGGTGCAGATCGCCGAGCGCCTCGCTTAAGCGGCTTGGCGCGTCGGCGGGATGGGCGGCGGACCGGCGAACGGCGCGTGCACAGGCAAGTGGCACGTCACCGTCACGCCACGGCCAGGCTCGCTGCTGAGCGCCACCCAGCCGCCGTGCATCTCCACGAATGAGCGCACGAGCGCGAGGCCGAGGCCGGCGCCGCGGCGATCACCCGACTCGAAGCTGTCGAATGCCCGCGCTTGCTGTTCGAAGGCCATGCCCTTGCCAGTGTCGGCGACGGTGAGCCGCACGACGCCATCCAGGCGTTCGGCCGAAACGGTGATGGTGTCGCCGCGTTCGGTGTGACGGAGCGCGTTCGACAGCAGGTTCACGATCACTTGGGTGATACGCTTTGGATCGGCGTCGATGTCGCCGATCTTCGGATCGCATTTGACCTTGATCGGCACTTCGGTGTCGCGTGCCTTGGACGCTGCCATCTGCACGGACTCGGTGATGGTCTCGTAGATATTCATCGGCGCGATATCGAGCTGGACGTTGCCCGCTTCGACCATCGCAACGTCGAGAATATTGTCGATGAGCTTCGAAAGCGAGCCAGCCGCTTCGATGATTGAGCCCACCTGCTCAACTTGGCGATCGTTGAGCGGGCCGAACACTTTGTGCTGCAACAGCTCAGCGTTGCCGTAGATGGCCTGCAGCGGATTGCGCAACTGGTAGGACACGTTCTCAACGAACTGGCCCTTAAGCTTGTCCGCCTCCTCGAACGCTTCAGCGCGCTCACGCAGCGCGTCTTCCACGCGGCGATCGGCGGTGATGTCCTGGAACGCCACCAAGGTCGCGCCGTCCGGCAGTGGACGCGTGAGGAATTTCAGCACGCTTTCGTCGCTACGGCGCATTTCACCGCGGAACTCGGTGCGTGCTTCCGGTGACGGATCGGTGATGCGTGCGCGCACCTGCGCCCAGGTCGCGCGATCATGGAAGAGGTGCTCGCAGGCGGCGATGACCTTATCGAACGGCATCTCGTTTTCGACCGCGCCAGCTTCCAGCTTCCACATCGCGCCGAAGGCAGCGTTGTGCAGCTTCAGGCGGCCGTCGAGACCAAACACGACAACCGCCTCGTGCAACTTGTCGAGCGCCGCCTTCTGGGTCTGCAGGAGCGCGTCATAGGAGCTCTTAAGCGAAACCTCATTGGTGATGTCCGAGAAGATCAACAACATGCCGCCGCCCGGGTGCGGCTGGCGCGCGACGCGCAGCATGCGGCTGTCGGGCAGCACCCAGAAATCTTCCGGCAGATCTTCATGCTCTTGATAGAGCGCAAGCTCACGCGCGCGCCACTCGGCGTAGTTCGCGTGCGCCGGAAGCTTGCGCTTCTCTTTGAGATAATCCAGCCACGCTGCATGCGACGGGCGATCCTGCAGGAACGCTGGGTCGAGCGTCCACATTTGCTCGAACGCGCGGTTGTGAAACACTAAGCGCTTGCTTTGATCGAAGACGGCGATGCCTTCGGCCAAATGGTTCAAAGTTTCGTCGTGCGCGCGCTGTTGGCGCGTCATCTGCTCGCTCGCCGCCTCGCTTTCGGTGACGTCGATCGCGAGGCCCGCTGCACCGCCGGCAACTGGCGATACACGCAGCCGGAGCGTGCGCAACTGACCGCCCACGACTGCGGAACGCGTGTCTTCGACCGGCTCGCCGGTCTCGATGGCCTTGCGCGCGAGTTCGGTGGCGCCTTGGTCGAGTTGGAGATTGCGGTCGATCGCCTGACTGAGCGACTTCGCTTCGAGCGCGCTCAGATAATTCGGATTAGCCCATTGCAGCTTCAGGCCGCCATCGACACGCCACGCCATAAACGGCGCTTCATTCCACATTTCGAGGAACGCGGCAGGATCGCGCGCGATGACTTCGGTCGCGCCATCGATACGGCCTCCGGCGCCGCCCTCTTCAACGCCGCGGACGCTGGCGTCGAGAATCCAAACGACGGCGCGCGCGCCAGCCGTACGGCCATCGACTTCAACGTAGATTCCATCGGGCGTAGAGATCGTGAGCGAGAACGGCGCGCCCTCACGGCGCAAACGCTGCAACGCGGGCGCAAGACGCGTCATCACGCCAGTAGCGCCGCGCGCGTCAAAGCCCGAGAGCCCTTGCAGAATGCGGATGGCAGGTTCAGCGGCAATCGCCGCGCCCGAAAAGCGCAGCAACGAGGCGAGCGCGAGCGGACTGCCGTAGATGCGCGGCTTGCCCCAATCGGTTTCGCTGTCGGCGAGTGTGTCTTCCCAGATCAGCACGACACCAGGGTGAGCGCCGAACACGGCGTCCGCCCAGGCGACGGTGTCCTCGAGTTCGCGAGCGCGCTTCTTCCACGCCTCAACGCCGCCGCGCGCACCCTCGGTGACGCGCATCGCCCAAAGCAACGCCGCAATCGCAATCGCGGCCGAGCCAGCCGCTACGAGCAAGCTTCCGTCCAATGCCGACCCCTAAGTCCATTCATATCGGCGAAACGAATCGCCGAGCCCCAAGGGCTAGTTTCCCGATTGCGCCCGTGAATGCACGCGCACGTCTGCCGGGAACCGTTAACAGGCGCTTAAAAGAGTGAATGAGCGGTTAAGTTAAGAAAATTCAATTGGTTAACACCGCGCGCCATGGCAGCGGCGGGTCATTCCGCTCAGCGCGCCGCGGGATCCGGCCTTCACGCATGCGGAGGTTGCGCGAACGGCGCCGCTAGCGCCGTGGTTGCGCCGTTAGGCAGGACCACTTCTGATTTTATCCACAGCCTGCTGTGCCGCAACCAACGTTGGCCGGAGCTTGCGAGCGCGGCGGCCGCTGTCGCGGGCCTTGGAGGCGCCGGAAATGCGAAACACGAACGGCATCTTGTAGCTCGCGCCATAGCGGACGTGGACGTCCTTGGCCTGAAAACGCGCGTGCTGCAGCGCCTCCCGTGCGGCGTCGTAAAAAACATCAGATGGCCAGGCGTCGACGCAATTGATGTTCTTGGCCCGCCCATCGGCGCCGACCTCGAATTCGGCGATGGCGACGCCTTCAATGCCGAGCCGGCGCGCCAAGCGCGGGTAACGCGCTCGAAGTGGGCCCGCCACATCCCATGGCATTTCGGAATGATCGTCTTCCTCACTGAGGAGCTGCCGCACGGTCTTTTCTTCCGGCGCATGCCAAATGACACAACATGGACCATTCGGCAGACGCTGTTTGACGCGCTCCATTTCGCGGCGCTCACGCAGGCGATCACGGGTCCACTCCGAGAGATTGGTCGCCAGGATGACAAGGATCAGGACGGCGCCACCGGCGACCAACAGCGACATGCTGCTGTTCCACCCCTGCGCACGCAACGCTCCACTGATAGCGAGGTGCGCGACGACGACGACGCCGAATAGCGCGGCATAAAAGAGCGCGCGCAAGGCCCACGTCGAAAGCATGCGAGTGGTGCGAATAAGCATTCTGGCTTTCCCCACGCCTTGATGCACGCGCGCCCGCGTCCGCGCAACGGGCGAACGCCGCGTCTCACGCAAGGTTCAGTGGAATGCGAGAGCCGCGAAGATCATTGCCAGCAGAGAGGACATACCGGCGATCTGGCTGAATACCGGCAAACGCGTGGCCGCGGCTACGTTTGCGCCTTTCACTTGGCCGTAGAGCACATGGGTCGTGATGGCCGCGAGCGTCAGCGTGCTGATAAAGATGAACTTGATCCAAAACATCGACGGCAAAGCGCAGAAGCTGCCGCACTTGAGGAAAACAAGCGCAACGCCTGCGATCCACATCAGGATCAGACCAATGATCGAGAAGCTCGCCAGCGCCGGACCAACCGAACGCAGCACCGCAGCCTGCTCCACTGGCCGCTTCAATGCCTCTCGCTGCGTGATCATGCTGCCGAAGCCGCCGCCCGCCGCCCATCATCAAACCAATGATGTGACCGGCGAGAATGAGATCGATGATCATGGCCCCTCCGCGATAGCGCAGCGAAGACCTGGGGTTCATCATTGAGCGATTATACATTTTAATTGCGAGCGCCCAGACGCGCATCTCGGAGACAAGCCCTAAGATGCGCGCTGTTTTCGCGTCATTAGTAGCGATAATGATCCGGCTTGAACGGGCCAGACGTCGGCACGCCGATATAGTCGGCCTGCTCTTTGGTCATTTGCGTCAGCTTCACGCCGAGCTTGTCGAGGTGCAGCGTCGCGACCTTTTCATCGAGGTGCTTCGGCAACGTGTAGACCTCGTTCTTGTAGGCCTTGCCGTTGGTCCAAAGCTCGATTTGCGCGAGCGTCTGGTTGGTGAACGACGCTGACATGACGAAGCTCGGGTGACCCGTCGCATTGCCGAGGTTAACGAGGCGGCCCTCAGAAAGAAGAATTATCTTCTTGCCGTCCGGAAATTCAACGTGGTGCACTTGCGGCTTAATTTCGTCCCACTTGAAGTTCTTCAGACCCGCGACTTGGATCTCTGAATCGAAGTGGCCGATGTTGCAAACGATGGCGTTGTTCTTCATCGCGCGCATGTGCTCGACGGTGATTACGTCCTTGTTGCCCGTCGCGGTGACGAAGATATCGGCTTGCGGAGCAGCGTCTTCCATGGTGACGACTTCATAGCCTTCCATCGCCGCTTGCAGCGCGCAGATCGGATCGACTTCCGTCACCTTCACACGTGCACCGCCTTGGCGAAGCGAAGCCGCAGAACCCTTGCCCACGTCGCCGTAGCCAGCAACGACGGCAACCTTACCCGAGAGCATGACGTCGGTGCCGCGACGGATCGCGTCGACAAGTGATTCACGGCAGCCGTAGAGGTTGTCGAACTTCGACTTGGTGACACTGTCGTTGACGTTGATCGCCGGGAACGGGAGATCGCCGCGCTTGGCCATTTCGTAGAGGCGGTGAACGCCTGTGGTGGTTTCTTCCGAAACGCCCTTCACGGAAGCGCGAATCGCTTCGTAGAAGCCGGGTTGCTCCTTCAGATAGCGCTTCATCGTGGCGAACAGCGCTTGCTCTTCTTCATTGGAGTGATCGGCGATCACACCGGCGTCCTTCTCCGCCTTCGGGCCGAGCACGCAGAGGAGCGTCGCGTCGCCGCCGTCATCGAGGATCATGTTGGCGTATTGACCGTTCGGCCATTGGAAGATGCGGTGGCTGTAGTCCCAGTATTCTTCCAGCGTCTCACCCTTCACGGCGAACACCGGCGTGCCGCGCGCGGCGATCGCGGCGGCGGCGTGATCTTGGGTCGAGAAAATGTTGCAGGAAGCCCAGCGCACTTCCGCACCGAGCGCCTGCAGCGTCTCGATCAGCACGGCGGTTTGGATCGTCATGTGCAACGAACCGGCGATACGTGCGCCCTTCAGCGGCTGCTTGGGGCCATATTCTTTGCGCACGGCCATCAGGCCCGGCATTTCGGTTTCGGCGATTTCGATTTCCTTGCGGCCCCAGTCCGCCAGGCTCATGTCCTTTACGACGTAATCTTTTGCGCTCATCGCGCGCCCTCCTTCGAGAGATCGCGAGCGTCGTTTTCCAAAAGGAAAGCACCTGCCAAGCCTGGCGGCCGAAGCCGTCGCAACGCTCCTTGGTAGGCGGGCGCGGTTTAGCAAAGGCGGCCACGGCATGCAAACCGGCAGAGGCGGATAGCTGATGCCAAAAGAGCCGCCGAGCTAGGCCCGACGGCTCTCATGTTTTCAGTACGTTACCTGTTCGGTTAAGAACCGGACGTCCAGCGATCCAGCATGCGCTTGGCTGCATCGCGGCCGCCGACGCCGAAAGCGATCGCTACCGCAACCGCCACCGAACCCAGGATGAGGCCGAAGGCGAGCGCGATGATGTTGTTGGCGAGGCCCATGAAGGACAAACCGACCGCCGTCGCAAGCGAGATCACGCCCCAGCGCACCAACGTCGCGATGATCTCGGACGACGGCTTGCCTTCGCGTGACGAGGCTGCGGCGAGGATATTCGCGAGCAGAATGCCGAGCGCGATGATCACGGCGCCGAAGAGCACCTTGCCGGCGAGCTGGACGACTTGAGCCAGCATGTCCGCCATGGCGACGAAGGCCAGCAAGCGCGCCGCTTCGACCGCAGCGAACAGGACGATACCGATCAACACTGCGAGCCCGATCATCTTCGATGGCGGGAACTTCGAGAAGTTGATGGTGTCGACGCCCGGCGTCAGATCCATCTTCTCACGGCCGACACGGATCGGCTCGGCGTTTGCGATGCTTGAAATGATGTCGTCGAAGCCGATTGCTTTGAGACCCTCTTCGATCAGCGTCATCACCCAACGGCCGATCAGATAAGCGATGAAGATGATCAACGCCGCACCAATGACGCGTGGGATGGTCATCAAGATGCCGTTCAGCATCGCCGTCGCCGGATCGGAAATCGCCGTGATGTTCAACGCTTGCAGCGCGGCGATCGAAACCGGGATGATGATGAGTGTGAAGGCCAGCAGACCGAGCAAACGCGCGAGGCCAGGACCTTTGGGCGTGTGCGTGAGGCCGGCGTCGATCAGACGGCGATCGAGTTCAACCGCTTCGACCGTCGCTTCCACCATGCGGCGGACGACTGTCGCAAGCACGAAGCCGATAAAGAAGATCAGCGCGGCGCCAACGATTGACGGCAGATAGTGCAAGAACTCGCTGACCATGCCGTTCAATGGCGCGACTACGGCGCTAAGGCCGAGGACGTTGAGCGCGGCGATCAAGCCCAAGAGCCAAACCAGCCAATAGCCGACTTCACCGATACGCTCGCCCACATCGACGGTGGGTCGAACGCCACCGGAGCCGGCGCCGTCACGGCGTGCAAAGAATGGAATGCGGTCGACCGCTTTCGCGATCGCCCACTTCACCGCCTTCGCCGCGAAATGCGCGACGACGACGATGACAAGCGCCAAGAGGATCTTGGGCGCGTCGTTCTGGAGCCATGCAGTGATGGCAGCTTGATTTTCAGACGTAATCATTGGGCAGCCTCCCTCGCCGAGGTGCGTTTGAAGATGCCCTTACGATCACCGGAACGCACGCGATTCATAGGATATGCGCGCTTTAGGCGTGCATATTCCATGCTGCATCCGCGAGATATTCGCGCCGCAGGCCGCTTCGCTTCGATTAGTTCAACGCGGCGGGGAAAGCCGGCAGCGAGGTGAAGTCTTCCATCACGTGCTGACGGACGACGCGCGCGTGCGTTTCGCTTGCAATGCGCTCGACTTCGGCCTGCGAAGCGACTGTCTGCGCCCGATCTGTGTTGAACGTCGGAACGAGCCGGCGCTCGCGACTTTCCGAGAGGTGATACATATCGCCAGTCAGCAGCACGGGGCCAGCATTTGGCAGGCGCACCAGCAGCACCGCGTGGCCAGGTGTGTGGCCCGGCGCCTGGATGATCGTCACCGTGCCGTCGCCGAACACATCGTGGTCGTCATCGCCTTCAATGAGCTGAGTGCGCGCATTCTCAAGCAAATTGTAATTGTTGAAGTCCTGTGGATCGGAGCGATGCTCTGCATCGAACATGCGCGTGCGCTCATCGGTATCCACGATCCAAGTCGAAGCTGCGAAGAGATTGCCGTTGCCCGTGTGATCCGAGTGCATATGGGAGAACGAAAGGAATTCGACATCCGCGGGCGTCATGTTGAGTTGCGCTAGCTGTGCTGTGAGCTTCACCGGCACTTCGAAATGCGCCGGGAAGTTCGCCGGCGTCAGACCGCCCGGCAAGTCGGCGATGGCTTCGGGCAAGCCTGTGTCCCAAATGAGATCGCCGCCCGGATGGCGGATTAGGTAGCATGGCACGATCAACTCACGCGGTTGGCCGTTCATGGAGCCGTCATCGGCAAACATGCCGACGTCCTGAAACGTCGTATGTCCGCAATCCATGGCGTAAAACTGGATTTTTGGGCTTTCTTGCGCTTGCTCGGCCGGTTGACCGCACGCAACGAGCAGCACCAACGCGGCGACGGACAACAACAAGTTCTTCATTGGTCGTACTCTCCCTCTCGCGCCGTTCAAGCGCCCGACTTATCGAAACGCAAGCGCAGAACGAGGATGGTGATAACAAGCGCGAGGCAAATCGCATTCGTCAGCGTCACCGGCCATGAATCACTCAATGCTCCGTATGCGGTCCAGCACACGAATCCAATCGTCGTGACGGCGTACATGCGAAGCGAGACGCTTGATGCGTCCCGCTCCTTCATGATTTTGATGATTTGCGGATGAAACTCGCCACCGAGCACAAGCCGGCAACAATGCCGAATGTGTTGGCGAGCCAATTGGGCGCTTCGCCCATCTAGGCACGCTTTATCACGCGCACGATAAGCAAGAGCACCACGGCGCCGATGAAGGCCGTAAAAATCGTGTTGATGATGCCCGCGCCAAGGGCGATGCCGAGCGTGCCGAACAGCCAGCCACCCAGAAAAGCGCCGATAATTCCAATGACGATATTGCCGATGAGACCAAAGCCAACGCCGCGAACGATAAGGCCCGCGAGCCAGCCGGCAACCGCGCCGACAAGAATCCAAATGAGAATTGTTTCAACAGCCATGATGTCCTCCTGATCCGCGCCTCAACGCCGATCGGGAACTTCATGTTCCTCGATTGAAACCGATTATCGGCTTAAGCGCCGGAATTTCAGGATGAGAACCATTGCCGCGAGGCCAGCAGCGACCGCGTTCCAGAGCATGATGGATGGCGCCCCGCGCATCACACCGTAAGAGCCCCACAACACTGCGCCCGCGAACACCATCATGTAGGTCAGCGCCGAAACCCCGGACGCATCGCCGTCGCGCAAGATCTTGAAGGCCTGCGGCGCAAACGCGAAGGCCCCGACGAACCCCGCAACGAGCCCAAGCGCCTCAGCCAAATCAATCTGCATTGGACCCCTCTCAACCGCCGATCACGCGAAGGCATTGAGCTAATCGCTCCCCTTCCAGATTCTCGGCCAGTTGCAGGCTTTGAATCGCGTACGTGCCGACGCCGCGCGGCATATAGCGAATCGTGCGCTCTGTATCGCCATCTCTGACGACGTAGGCGATCTCAAGCTCGCTATTGCCGATCTCGCCGCCATCGCGGCGCACCAGCACCATGCCATTTCGCAGTCCCGCCGCATAAGCCGGCAAACTTGGATCTACGCCGGCGATAATGTTACTGTTGGCCTGCGTGGCCTGAATATCGAAGCCACGATGAAACACAGGCGTCTGCCGCGTTACGATTCGACCACAAGGCTCGAGCAGATCCTCGGCCAACAAAAGCTCCGAACCTTGAGTGACATAAGTCTCGATATCGGCGCTTGGATCGAGATCAAAGCGCGCGGCCGAAGCGAGGAAATTCTCCACCGCATATTGCTCACCAGCGCGCGCGCGATCGCGCATGTCGTGGACCACAACATCCAAGCTGTTGCCTGCGGCGCGCAACCGCGCCTCCCATATCATCGCAACGAAACGGCCTCGTTGGTACGGTAAACGCTGCGTATCACGGTCGCTCCAGAAATTCGCGAGAACCTGCGCGTTGGTATTGGTGCGCACAGGTGACTGCGCGTAGGCGCGTAATGCATCATTGAGATCAGCCGCGTATTGCTCGATGGTCCACTGACGACCACGCACCATCAACCGCGCGGTGTAGAACTCGGTAAATCCTTCCGAGAGCCAATATTGAAGCGCCTGATCATCCTGCGGCAGGCCACCAACTTGCGGAGAAATCCAAGTGTGAAAGCTCTCGTGCGCAAGCGTGCGTGCGATCGGACCAGCTTCTGCATTCGGCGTGGCGAAGAACGCAAATGCGTCATCGAGCCCCGTTCCGCCGATGGAGATCCAACCCTCTGGGCCTTCGAGGTGCAACACCGTCACCAGATAGGGCGTGGAATCGTCATCCCAGAACGCTCGCTCGCTTGAGAGAATATTCGCGGCCTGCGCCAGAAACTCGTCGTCCGTGAATTGCCAAGCCCCACGGATCGCAACGCGCACGTTGCTGGTGGGATCGCGCAAAATCCGGAAATCGCCGCCAACGACGACGCTCGACCAAACCTCATCGAGGCGCAAATCGTCGTGCTCAAGATCCGACGCATAATTCCAATCACGCGGCAAATTGCGGACACGGAAACGCACACGCGATTCATTTGGCGCAGCTCCGGGTGTCACCATGAAAGCGTTGCCAATCAGATGGAAATAAGTTGGCTGAACGGTTGGGCGATAGACATTGCCGATCTCAGCGCGCGGCGCACCGTCCCAATCCTGGATCACGCGATAGCGCAGATGGATCCGGGCATTCGGCCGATGCGTGAGAACGCGTTGGTTCGCCTCTTCGCCATTGCGTATGGCCGAAGCGCCAGACACGATTTCCAGGCCTTCGATAGCGCGCCAAAGCTCATTCTGCCCACCCCAGCTATCTGGCAGACGAATATCGCTCTCGCCGTCACGCTCACCGGTGAAGGAAAGATCGATCTGCACGGCGTTGAGCGCGCCGTCCTGCATCAACGGGGTCAGCGTGTAATCAATACGCGGCGGCGCTGCCGCGCCCAGGCAAAGGAGCAGCGCACCGGCTGTTGCGATGGCTTGAACGATTAAACGCATGAAATCCCCGCTTGAGCTCTAGCGGACAGATGCATGAATTGCGGCAAAGGCGGGGCAAACCCCTCCTGGCTATTCTTCTTCGTGAAATTTCGAAGCGATCAGAGCTTCGACGGCGGCCATGGCCTCCTCCGCCTGCGGACCGCGGGTTTCGATCTCGACTTCATCGCCAATCCCAGCGCCAAGCATCATCAGGTCCATCAACGAGCGGGCGTCGGCTTCGTCGGTTTCTTTGCGGACACTGATCCGGGTATTGTCATAGCCAAGCGCCAGCTCGGCCAGCTTACGCGAGGCGCGCGCGTGCAAACCCTTCTTGTTCACGATCTGCAGAGTGCGCGTGATGGTCATGTACCCGCCCGCTACTGACGGCCTGCTTAGGCCGCGCCGCCGGCGAGTTCCACCGAGGCGACTCGAATATAGCGCCGTCCAGCGTCCTGCGCAGCAAGCGCCGCCTCCGGCAGACTGACCTTGTCGCGGACCTCAGCGAGCTTAATCAGCATCGGCAAATTCACGCCGGCGATCACTTCGGTTTTCACCTGATTGATAACCGAGATCGCGAGGTTCGACGGCGTGCCGCCGAACATGTCGGTGAGAAGCACAACACCATCGCCCTTATCGACCGCGCGCACGGCGTCGATAATGTCGGAGCGTCGCTCTTCCATGTTGTCATTAGGGCCGATGGCGATAGCGCGCATCTGATCCTGAGGCCCGAGAACGTGTTCCGCCGCGGCGACAAACTCGTCCGCCAGACGGCCGTGGGACACAACCACGACACCAATCATTCAGTAGTCTCCCGCCACCCGCCAGTGGGCTTGGAATAAGGGCTGCTACATAGGCCCTCGCGGATGGCGGAGGAAGCGAAAGCCTCACTGCGATTGCAGTTTTCGACGGATGGCCTAGTGCGCCAGCGGCAATTCCACGACTAGGCGAGCGCCGCCGCTCTCTCCGCGGCCCAGGCCATCCTTGTTCTGGGCGTAAATCCGCCCGCCGAGCGAGGTGACGATCTGGCGGGCGATGGAAAGACCGAGACCCGAATTACCGCCAAAGGCAGCCCCTTTCGGCCGCTGGGTGTAGAAGCGCTCGAAGATGGTTTCGAGGTTCTCAGGCGGCACGCCTGGGCCCTGATCGTCGACGATGGCGCGGACGATCGCACCTTCCTTTGCGCGCACCAACTCCGCCGAGACCGACACCACGCCACCATGGGGACTGAACGACCGCGCATTGTCGATCAAATTTCGGAAGACCTGACCAAGCGGCCCAGCCTGCCCGAGCGCGATAAGGCCTTCGGGCTTGGGTCCTTTAAACGCGACCGTAACCGGCGCCTCTTCGTCTGGCGGCGATGCATAAGCGCGGGTGATTTCGAACAGAAGCGCACCAAGATCGATACGGTGCAAGTCTAGCTTTGCTGTCTCTGCCTCGATGCGGCTTGCGCGCGCAATGTCTGTAATCAGGCGATCAAGGCGCTGCACATCCTGCGCAACGATGCCCAGCATTTGCGCTTGTTGCTCCGGCGTTTTCGCCGATCGCGCCGAAGTCACCGCCGATTGAATCGAAGCCAGCGGATTCTTGATCTCGTGGCTTACGTCAGCAGCGAACCGCTCATTGGCGTCGATGCGGTCTGCAAGCGCGCCCGTCATCGCTTCGAGCGAGTGCGCCAACGCGCCGATTTCATCCTTCCGGTGGGTGACTTCAGGCAAGTCCAGGCGCGTGGCGCCGGTCAACCGGAGGGAATCTGCCGCGTTCGCCAACTTGCGCAGCGGGCGCGCGATGAACAGAGCCAGCAATAGAGAAGATAGAAAGATGGCAATCGTTGCGCCGATCATGAACGGGATCATGCCGGCGCGCTCCGCCACCAGGATCCGCTCAACGTCGGCGCTCTCGGTCGTCACTGTACCTATGACTTGCTGCACGCGCCGCAGCGGAACAGTCACCGACACAACCCGCTCACCGCGTTCGTTCAACCTCTCCCCGTTGACGATCTCACCTCGCAAGGCACGCCGCTGCTCTTCTTCCAGCGTGGTCGTCGGCCGCCACGGGGTCAGGCGCAGATACTCCACCTGCCGCGCGGCGCTTTCGATCTGCTCGCCGAGGCTCTGATCCTCGGTGATCGGCGTCTCGCGGATCTCATCGTAAATGACGTCGCTGTCGGCGATGAGGCGGGCATCAGTATCGAACACCCGCACGCGCGGCCGTCCGACGCCGGGACGCGCCCCTTCCGCGATTGGCGGCAATATCCGGTGCAAGACCAGCCGCACCGCGCTCTCATTGATGTACGGGTTCGGATCGCCCTCAACCGTGCCGGTTTCGATCAGCAGGTTGGTGATCAGTTCGCCTTGGGTCCGCAAATTGCGGAATTGCGCCTCGGTCAAACCGGCGCGCATCTCTGTCAGCAGCAGCACGCCCAGAATGAGGACGAACAGGCCGGCAAAATTCCAAATGAAAATGATCCGCGCGATGCGCGAACGCAGGATCGCGCGGAAGATCCCGTCAGATTTCGTTGTACCGGTAGCCGACGCCATAGAGGGTTTCGATCGCGTCGAAGTCGCCGTCGATGTCGCGGAATTTTTTGCGGAGCCGCTTGATGTGGCTGTCGATGGTTCTGTCGTCGACATAGACCTGATCGTCATAGGCAGCGTCCATCAGCTGGTCCCGGCTCTTCACGTAGCCAGGGCGCTGAGCGAGCGCTTGCAGGATAAGAAATTCAGTGACCGTGAGGCGAACTTGTTCGCCCTTCCACGTACAAGCGTGGCGGTTCGGATCAAGGGTAAGTTCGCCGCGAACGATTGGCTTCTTGTCACTCGTTGCCTCTGCACCTGGCGCGCCGGCGCGGGTACGACGCAACAGCGCCTTCACGCGCTCGCTGAGCAGGCGTTGGGAGAATGGCTTTTTGATGTAGTCGTCCGCGCCGACATTGAAGCCGACGACTTCGTCCATCTCGTCGTCTTTGGACGTGAGGAAGATGACCGGAAGGTTCGAACCCTGCCGCAGACGGCGCAGAACTTCGACGCCATCCATGCGCGGCATCTTGATATCGAGGATGGCAATGTCCGGCGGCGTTTCCGACAGCGCAGCAAGCGCCGTCGCGCCATCCGTATAGGACCGCACGGTGTAACCTTCGCCCTCAAAGAGGACCTTCAGGGAGGCGAGAATGTTCTCGTCGTCGTCGACAAGGGCGATGGTCGGCATGGGTAGGTCGCGAATCCTGACTTTACCGTAATGAACTGGTACGGGTCTTCTTAGCCGTCAATGGCTGCCGACGCTAGCGCGCGTCTTTCACGGGCTTGTGTGCGACGCCGCCCAGGCCTCACACGCGATAAGCGGCGAAAATGAGGAAACTGGCGGCCCTCAGTTCACGTCTGCGCGCTCACGGTTGAGCGACAAGCGATGGCCACCCGCGCTAGTGCAGGTGACGCCCTGCTCACTGCTCTCGCACCTGAACGGGCCGCGCGACCAAGTTTGTCCGTACGCTAGCGCTTCACCCGAGCAGCAACCACGCTCATCGGTCTCGACAACATGAGCAGGGCCGTTCTCTGGGAGCACGACGCGCACGTAGGTCGGCTCCGAGCGATCGCAGGTCAGTTCAGCGCCCGCTTGGGCAGGCTGATAAACCGCGGTGCCTCCGGACGGCACATAAGTGCATCCGATATTGCCAGACGGAGACGTGAACATCTCAAGCTCACCAGTCGCGACGGTCGCCGCCGGCTCGACCGCAACCGCGGATGGCGTACTTGGCGCCGGCGCTGGCGGCGTGCAGCCCGACACCACAAAAACCAAAACACTAATGGCCAAGAGCGTGCGCATCAGTACAGCTTGCGCGCAGCGCGCCGCGAGCGCAACGCGCAATCACTCGCGTTAGTGCGCAGCGCCCCAGCTTGATCCGGCTTTGGCTTCGACCGTTAGAGGCACGCTGAGAATAGCCGCAGGCTCAGGCGCGGCTTCCATCACGTCCTTTGCAAGCTTGCAAAGCGTGTCCGCTTCTTCCTTCGGCGCCTCGAACACGAGTTCGTCATGCACTTGCAGCAGCATGCGCGACTTTAGCTTTGCCTTCGCCAACGCCGCCGGCAAGCGAACCATCGCACGCCGAATGATGTCGGCGGCGGCGCCTTGCAGCGGCGCATTGATGGATTGGCGTTCGCCAAACGCGCGTTCGCTCGGATTCTTCGACTGGATGCCCTTCACCCAGATGCGGCGGCCGAAGATCGTTTTCACGTAGCCGTTAGCGCGAGCGAACGCTTTGGTCTCTTCCATGTAATCGCGGATGCCTGGAAAGCGCTCAAAGTATTTCTTGATGTAGGCGGCCGCTTCTTCACGGGCGATGCCGAGATTGCGTGCTAAGCCGAACGCGCTGATGCCGTAGATAATGCCGAAATTGATCGCCTTGGCATTGCTACGAATTTCCTTCGGCATGCCCTCAACCGGAACGCCGAACATCTCCGACGCGGTGCGAGCATGAATATCGACACCATCGGCAAATGCCTGCTTCAGCTGGGGAATGTCCGCGACATGCGCGAGCAGGCGCAGCTCGATCTGCGAATAGTCGGCTGAGACAAGCACATTGCCCTTCTCGGCAATGAACGCATCGCGAATGCGACGGCCTTCCTCGGTGCGGATCGGAATATTCTGCAGGTTTGGATCATTCGACGAGAGCCGCCCCGTTGTGGTTGAGGCGAGCGCGTAGCTGGTGTGTACGCGATTGGTCTGCGGATTGATGGCTGCGCCCAATGCTTCGGTGTAGGTGGAGCGCAGCTTTGAGAGTTGACGCCACTCGAGCACCTTGGCTGGCAGATCGTGCTGCTCAGCCAAATCTTCGAGGATCGCCGCATCGGTGGACCAAGCGCCGGTCTTGGTTTTGCCGCCACCCGCAAGCTTGAGCTCATCAAACAAAATTTCGCCGAGCTGCTTAGGCGACCCGAGATTGAATTCCTTTCCTGCAAGCCCGTAGGCCTCGGATTCATATTGCAACATGCGCTGCGCAAAATCGCCGGAAAGGCGCGAGAGCATCTGCGGGTCAACCTTGATCCCTTCGCGCTCCATTGCCGCAAGCACAGGCGGCAAAGGCCGCTCAAGTGTTTCGTATACCGTGATAAGGTGATTGCTCGCCAATTCCGGTGAGAGCTTACGATAAAGCCGCAAAGCAGCGTCAGCGTGTTCGCACGAATATGCCGCCGCAGCTTCGATCGGCACTAAATCGAAAGTCTGCTGCGCCTTGCCTTTGCCGGCGACGTTGGCGTACGGCGTCAAGCCATGGCCAATGTGCTTTTCGATCAACGAAGTCTTATCGTGATCGTCTAGTCCGCCATAAAGCGTGTAGGACGCCAGCATTGGATCATCAAACGCCTTGAGCGCTATCTTGTGCTTGGCGAAGAGCGCAATATCCCATTTGATGTTGAGGCCGACTTTGGTGACCGACGCGTCTTCGAACAACGACTGCAATGCGGCGAGCGCTGCGCTCAAACCGATTTGCGTCCCCGTATCCAAGGCCCCCGTCTCGGACGGCGCCTCTGCCGCGAACAACTCGCCGGCGCGCGACTCCGAACCGCGATGCTGCAGCGGAATGTAAATCGCGTCATTCGCCGCAAGTGAAAGCGAGACACCGACAAGCTGCGCCCGCATCGCATCGAACGAATCTGCTTCAGTATCGATACCGATTGCACCAGCGAGCTTGGCGCGGCGAATATAGTCCTCCAGCGCTGGCAGATCGCGGACGATCTTGTAAGCGTCGGGCTTGAACTCACGCTCGATCTCTTCAAGCACCGGGCCAGCGCGCGGCGCGCCGTCATCCGCATGCACCGGCGCCAGCGGAGGCGCCGCGGAGGTGTAGCTGGCGACGATCTGAACGCCCTTCTCTTTAGCAAAGTGCTCACGCACACGCCGCCCAAGCGTGCGGAACTCCATCGCGTCGATAAATTGAAGCAGCATCGCTGGATCGGGCTCACGCAGCGCGAAGCTTTCCCACTTCTCTTCGACGTCGACATCGTCTTTGAGTGTGACGAGTTCGCGAGAGAGACGGATCTGATCGGCGAAGTTGATCAAGGTTTCGCGCCGCTTCTGCTGCTTGATCTCGTTGGCGCGTTCAAGGATCGCATCGAGCGAGCCGAACGTGTTGATGAGTTCTGCTGCTGTCTTGGGGCCGATGCCAGGTGCGCCCGGAACGTTGTCCGTCGAATCGCCGATGAGCGCTTGCGCGTCGATCACCTTCTCGGGGCCGACGCCAAACTTCTCCATAACAGCGTCGAGGCCGAGAATGCGGTTCTTCATCGGGTCATAAAGCTGAATGACGCCTTCAACGATGAGTTGCATGAGGTCCTTGTCGGACGAGACGATGCGCACGCTGGCGCCACCGGCAGCGGCTTGGCGCGCATACGTCGCGATCAGATCGTCGGCCTCGAAGCCCCCCATCTCGATGCACGGCAGATTAAACGCGCGCGTCGCGTCCCGGATCATCGGGAACTGCGGCACCAGATCTTCCGGCGCCGGCGGGCGATGGGCTTTGTATTCCGGATAGAGCTTGTTGCGGAAGGTCACTTCGCTTTTGTCGAAGATAACTGCGAGGTGAGTCGGCGCTTCGGCGCCTTTCATCTCCTCTAAGAACTTCCACAGCATGTTACAAAAGCCGGCTACGGCGCCTACGCTTAGGCCATCGCTTGCACGCGTCAGCGGCGGCAACGCGTGATACGCACGGAAGATGTAGGCGGAGCCGTCGATGAGGTAGAGGCGCGGAGCGTCTTTCTTAGCCATGCGCCTGTGTAGAGGCTTCGTGCGCCGTGGTCAGCCCTTATCCGCCGAACAGCTTGTTGTAATCTGGCGGGCTGCCGCGGCGTTGCCACAACGCTTCTGAGTCGGCGTCGCGCAGGAAGTCCTCCGCGGCTTCGCGAGCAGCAGCCATAGCGGCATTGAAGAGCCCCGTCGCAGCGCTGACACGCCGCACGCCGAGTTCGCGAAGTTTTGCCGCTGACGGCGCGCCGGGACGCGCCATGATATTGAGCGGCAGCTTCGTCCCACTCACGATAACCCCGATCTGCGCGGCGTCAGCAATGCCTGGGACGAACAAGCCGCTCGCGCCCGCCCGCTCGATCGCAGCGGCGCGGCGCAACGTTTCCTCAGCGGCCTGCTCCGGCGGCGCAAGCGCCTTCAAGTAAACGTCGGTGCGCGCATTAATGTAGAGGTTGACGCCCTTCTTCTCAGCCATCGCACGGATCGCTTCGATCTTTTTCAGATGCAGTTCGTGCGGATACACGTTGTCCTCGAGGTTGATGCCGACAGCGCCGGCGTCGATGAGCTTCGCGACGTTGTCCACAGCCTGTTTTGGATCGTCGGAATAGCCGCCCTCCGCATCGCAGGTGATCGGAATGGTGACAGCACGCTCAGTCGCTTTCACGACTTCAATCAGCTTATCGACGGGGAAATGGTGGCCATCGGCATAGCCTTGCGCCCATGCAACCGCAGCACTTGAGGTAGCGATCGCTTTGGCGCCAGCGTCTTCCACAATGCGCGCTGAAGCTGCGTCCCATGTGTTTGGGAGGATCAAGAGCTCTTCATGCAGTTTGTGGAATATTGCTGCTTTTTCGGCGGACATTGGCGGCCACTCCTGGATCATTGCAGTATAGCACGATCCACATGCCCGCCTCGCTGTTTTCGGACTTCACCGTTTTCTTTTCGCGCGCGCTTGCATGAACAGCGAAGCACTCCAATCTATCGGCGTTCGGAGGATTTTATGTTCGACCATCTCTCGCTCGGCGTGCGCGATCTCATGGCGGCGGCGCGATTCTACGATGCGTTGTTCGCGCCGCTCGGCCACTCGAAGACGTGGTCGAAGGAAAACGAGCTCGCCTACGGCCGAGATGGGACGCGGCTGTTTTGGCTCTATCCAACCGACGGCGACCGCATTGCAGGGCTCGGCGCACATATCGCCTTCCGCGCAACCTCAGAGCAGGAAGTGGATGACGCCTACCTTGCCGCCTTGGCGCATGGCGCGACGACGCTCCGCGCCGCGGGCCTGCATCTCGACATCGGCCCCGACTATTATGGCGCAGTCGTGCTTGATCCCGATGGCAACAAGATCGAGATCGTCGTCGGTGCGATGCACTAAACTTTAGTGGTGATCGTCGCCTGCACCAACGACCAGCACGAAGCGGCGGTCGCAGTAGCCACATTCGACGAAGTTTTCTTCGCCCATGTCATAATAGACGACGGGATGCCCGAGCGCGGCGCCGCCGCCATCACACTTCACGCGCCGCGACGTCACCTCGATCGTTTCCGGCGCCGGCAGCGCGTCGGGATCGCCCGGGGTGGACGCATCGGTGCGGGGGTTATCGCGCAGTTTCGTCATTTCTAGTCGCGGCCTGGGTTGAAGCGGCTTTAGCGGGCCCGTAACTAAAGCGCATCGTGCGCCCGCGCAATGCGGGCAACCCAGGTATTCCATGCCAACATCACAGACGCCGCCCGAGTTCGCCATCGAGGCGCGCGGCCTCGACAAAACCTATCGCGCCCAAGGCAAGGGCAAGGCCGTGCACGCATTGAAGGCAATCGACCTCGCCATTCCGCGCGGCTCGTTCTTTGGCCTTCTGGGCCCCAACGGAGCCGGCAAATCCACCTTCATCAACACCCTGGGCGGCCTCGTCGTGAAGAGCGGCGGGACCGCCTCGATCTGGGGCCACGACATTGACGCCGATCCGATGAACGCGCGCGGCGCCATCGGCATCGTACCGCAAGAACTCAACATGGATCCGTTCTTCTCCCCCGGCGAGGCGCTGGAGATCCAAGCCGGATATTACGGCGTCCCCAAAAGTGAGCGGCGCACCGAGGAGATTCTTCGCGCCGTCGGGCTTTGGGATAAGCGCGACGCTTATGCACGCACGCTTTCGGGCGGCATGAAACGTCGCCTGCTCGTGGCGAAGGCGATGGTGCACGCGCCGCCGGTTCTCGTGCTCGATGAACCAACCGCCGGTGTCGACGTCGAACTGCGCCGCCAGCTTTGGGACTATGTGCGCGCACTGCATGCGAGCGGCGTCACCATCGTGCTGACCACGCACTACCTCGAAGAAGCACAAGAACTCTGCGACACGATCGCGATCATCAACCACGGCAACGTCATCGCCTGCGAACCGACCTCGAAACTCATCTCGCGGCTAGATCAGAAAACGCTAGTCGTCACGCCGCAATCGCCGGTGACGCCGCCGCTCAAAGGCTTCGAGGATGTCACCTTCGCGATGAAAGCGACCGGCGCATTTACGCTAACCTACAAAACAAGCCAGCATTCCGTGGAAGAATTGCTGGACCGGGTGCGTGCAGCCGGCGTCACGATCAAGGATCTCTCGATCCAAGAACCCGATTTAGAAGATGTTTTCGTGGAGCTGACGGCATGAAGTACGTCAATCTCGGCAAAAGCGGCCTCAAAGTTTCGCGCATTTGTCTCGGCACGATGGCCTACGCCAATGGCGCTGGAGGCGCGCACCCCTGGGCGCTCAACGAAGAAGCGTCACAACCCTTCTACAAGCGCGCCATCGAAGCTGGGATCAACTTCTTCGACACCGCCAACGTCTACTCCTTTGGCACCAGCGAAGAGTTTCTCGGCCGCGCAATCAAGAAGTACGCCAAGCGCGACGAGATCGTTATCGCGACCAAAGTTCATGGCGAGATGCGGCCGAACGATCCGAACGGCAAAGGCCTCTCACGCAAAGCCATTCTCGGCGAAATCGATCTCAGCCTGAAGCGCCTCGGCACCGATTACGTGGATCTCTACCAGATCCACCGCCTCGATCCCGAAACACCAATCGAAGAAACACTCGAAGCCCTCAATGACGTCGTGAAGGCCGGCAAGGCCCGCTATATCGGCGCCTCGTCGATGTATGCGTGGCAATTCATGCAAGCCCTGGCGCTGCAGAGCGCCAACAACTGGTCGCGCTTCATCTCGATGCAAAACCACCTGAACCTGCTCTACCGCGAAGAAGAGCGCGAAATGCTGCCGCTTTGTCGCGACCAGGGCATCGGCGTCATACCGTGGTCGCCGCTTGCGCGCGGACGGCTGGCGCGCGGGCCGGACGAAAAGACCGAGCGCAGTGAAACTGACAAGTTCGGCCAATATCTCTATCGCAAGACAGCGGAAGCCGATCGCGCCGTTATCGAGCGCGTCGGCGAAATCGCGACCGAACGCGCTCTACCGCGCGGGCAGGTGGCCTTGGCCTGGCTGTTGGCCAAGAACGGCGTCACTGCGCCCATCGTTGGCGCCACCAAGATCGAGCAACTCAACGATGCGATCGCGGCGGCGGAAGTTGCGCTTACAGCAGATGAAATCAAACGGCTCGAAGAGCCCTACATCCCCCACCCCGTCGCCGGCTTTGTGTGAGGCCCCATGCCGTACGTGAACATCAAGATCACCAAGACTGGCGCGACCGCCGAGCAAAAGGCCGAGCTGATCAAGGGCGCCACTGAATTGCTCCAGCGCGTGCTAAACAAGAACCCGGCAACGACGGTCGTCATCATAGACGAAGTCGAGACTGACAATTGGGGCATGAATGGCGAGACGGTGACTGCTCGTAACGCCAAGACGCGACCGCGATGAACGCGCCCACGCTCGCCTACTACATCGCGCTCTCGACGGTTGGCGGCATTCTCATCCCGATCATGGCCGCACTCTCAGGCGGACTTGGACGGATGCTCGATAATCCTTGGGCTGCGGCAGCGATTGTATCTGGCGGCGGCTTTGCGCTCGTCCTCGCGTTCACGCTGCTCAATGGAAGCATGAACGTGTCGTGGGAGACATTGCGCCACGCAACGCCCTGGCAACTTCTCGCCGGCGCCGGTTTTGCCTTCTACCTGCTTTCCATCACGTGGGTCGGCCCACGCTTTGGCATCGGCAACGCGGTTATGTTTGTGCTCGCCGGGCAGATCATCTCCTCGGCGCTGATTGATCATTTCGGCCTCTTCGGCGCGCCGCACAAACCCGTCGATGCTCTCCGCGCCCTCGGTTTGGTCGTTATGGCGTCGGGCATCGCGATCGCGCAGATCGCCGCCAACAACGCTAAGCCGTCAGACTAGCCCATACATCGAAGCACACGATCGCAAGCGGAAGGAGTGCGACCGCATCTGCCAACGCAATCGTTCGCAGACGTTTGGGCGCGCCTTGCGTCACATAGGCGCTAAGAAACCCAAGCACGCTGATCGACGTCACCAATGCTGCTGCCGTTCGCGCGCTAGAGTGAAAGGCCGCAAGGACACAGACGCTCACCACCGCAAGAAAAAGTACGCCGCGATGAACCAGGATGAGGTCAAGCGAACCGCTGCCTTCAGCGCCGTACATTTGCTTTCGCAATCGCTGTGAAAACGTCGCAAGCGCTGGCGGCGTATGCACGAGCGCCAACGCCAGCCAAGCGACCATGAGCCACATCTCTTAGGCCGGCCGCTCCGCCAGCACGCTCACAGCAAGCAAGCGCGAACCATCGCGCGTAGCGCGTTCGTCGACGATGCGCCAACCTTGCGCTTTGAGCAGCGCCGTCGCTTGGCCGATGCGCTCCATGCCGTGCGCTGCGCCGGCATAAGCGCCCGGCGCCCCGAGATTGGAGGCGCGCTGCGTAATAACGAGACGACCACCCGGCGCGAGCACACGGGAGATTTCGCGCAGCGCACGCGCTGGGTCCGTCCAGAACTGAAAGCTGTTCACCGCGAAGGCGCGATCGAACATTGAATCGCGAAACGGCAGATCGGAAGCTTCGGCGCGCATGACCACCGCTTGCCCCGATCGCACGGCGCGGTGGGCGAAATGCGTGGCGCAATGCGAAGCCGTCGCGGAGTGATCGACGCCTGCAACGTAGCCAGCCTCACCGACGCGCTTCAAAGCCGCACGAACACCCATGCCCGCGCCGCAGCCCAACTCGATCACGCTATCGCCAATCCGGGGCGCCAGAAGATCGAGCGCCGCCTTGTTCTGGCGCTCGTTTCCGGCCGCCATGGCCGCAAGCGCCAGCACCCCTGTTAAACCGCGCGGATGGCCCCATATGCATTCAAGGCCAGTGCAGCCCTCGCCGGATTCACCGGCCGTCATTGACGCGCGCATGTACCTCTCCCAGAATGACAATTTAGCTGTCAAATACGACAAGTGAGTTGTCAAGTGAAAAAGCCGCAGCAGGCAAGCGCAGAGAACATTTTGGACCTCTCCGTCGCGGTCATCGAATTTTACTTCCGGATCGAGGCGCTCAGCGAAGCGACCGCGGGCTTTGCCACCGCCGGCGGCGAATGGGGCATGTTGCGGATGCTGGTGAAGGACGGCCCACAGACCGTGCCCGACATGGCGCGTTCTCGTCCCGTCTCGCGCCAACACTGCCAAACCACGGCGAATGCGTTGGAGGCCCAAGGATTGGTCGAGTTCATCGACAATCCGAAACACAAGACTTCGAAACTCGTGCGCGCGACCAAGAAGGGCCGCGACAGGTTTCAGTCCATGCGTAAACAGTTCCTGCAAGCCGCCGGCGTCTACGCGCCGCTCTTCACGGCGGCAGAGGTGACGGCGGCCACGGATGTCTGCCGCCGCGCGCGCGACATGATCGAGATCTAAGCGCCACCTATTCCTCGTTTGCTAGCGCCGCATCGAGCATTTGGGTCAGGGTCATGGCGCCGTCGCCGAAAGCATGTCGTTTCCAGTCGAAACCAGCAAGTCGATCAACCGCGAAGGCGAGCGCGATCCCCTCTTTCTGAGACCACCAGCGCCCCCGGCGTGCAAAGTTCGCCATCGCGACATCGGACTCGGCACCACCTCCGGATGGATGCACCATCCACTGATAAGCGACCCATTGGCCGGAGCCTTCAAGCGTGAGCCAAGTATCCTCAGCTTCGGCCAGATAGGCATTCTCACCGCTGAACCAGCGAGCGCGCCGCGCCCGCATCAACTCACGCGCCTCAAGCGCCAGACGGCGTGCTTCGGCTTGATCGCGCGTCTCAGTGACTTGCATCAGTAATTCTGTTTCGCGCGCCACCGAGGCCGCGAATTCGGAATTCTCGCCAAACAAGATTTGCACCATGTCGTCACCGACTTCGTCGTCGGGCAATGGGCTGGCCGCCACGATCGCGGCGATGCCCGCGCCGTAGGCGCCCAACTGCGCCACGTGCGCCCCCTCGTGCAGCAGCACGCCGGTCATCATCGTCTCCAGGCCAAGGGCATCATTGGTGACGCCGCCAGCGCGCCAAACGCTCGGTGTTGACATGACAAAGAAAGCACGCGCGCCCTCCGCGCTGGCGAAAGACGCAACGCCAGCGGGCATGACTTGGCCGTCCGGAAGCGTCACCCCGCCCGTGTGCGGCGCTGTGGTCCAAATGACTTCGGCTGAAGCATTCGCGGTGAAAGCATTGGCGCTGGTCAGCACGCAATCGTCGTCGAAGAACACCGCATCGAACGAACCTACAGCTGCGCCAGTTATTTCCTGCGCCGTGAAGCGCCAAGCAGCCAAGGAGGCGTCGATCCATTCGCTGTCAGGGACGGACACCTCACAGGCCGGCGCTAATGAGGCCGGGGGTGTGGGTGCGGTTGTGGCGCACGCAGCCAGCGCCAGCGTCGCCGCCATAGTCAGTGTCCGCATCCTTCGCCTCCTCACACCATGATGACAGATTTCGGCGGTTCGGATGCAAACGAAAACGGCCGGCGCTTCGTAGCGCGCCGGCCGTCTCGACAACCCCGGGATGGGGTCATTGTTACTTTTGCGTCGGTGACGAGGTCGCCTTAGCGGCCGCCCATCACCTGGGCCTTCATCACGGCCGACTGGCGGAACGCCAGCTTCTTCGACGCCTTAATCTTCACCGGCTCACCCGTTTGCGGGTTGCGGCCCATGCGGGCCTTGCGAGCGCGGATCATGACCATGCCGATGTCGCCGATCTTCACCTTCGAGCCCTTGAGCACGTAGGCCTTCACAACATCAACGTAGCCTTCGACCATCGTCTTGGCTTCCGACTTCTTCACGCCGAGGTGGTCGGCAACCGACTGGAGCAGCGCGCTCGCGGTGACGGTCTTGCCGGCAACAGCTGTGACCTTCACGGCCTTCGCCGGGGCCGGAGCTGCCTTCTTCGCGGTCTTGCGGACGGCTGACTTCTTCTTGGCCGGAGCCTTCTTCTTCGCTGCCTTTTTGGCCATGTGGTGTTTCCCTTCTCAAAGGTTGTCGTGTGTTTACTCAACGAACCGCCGCTAAATCAGGCTTTTTGACTGCCCTTCTCCGCGCCGGCCCTGAGTAGATGCCACTCATTTCTTGATGGAGCGTGACTACGCCTCTCTCGAAATGCGTCAAAAAGCGCTGTTTATAGCGGTTTTCGACACTTACGCGGGATTCCCTGACATGGGCGCCTGTGAGTCGCAATCCAAAAATGCTGATTTACAGCGGTTTCCACACGCCCTCATGCGGTGCGTGTTGCGAAAATGCACGAAAATCAACGAAATTACGGTCCCGCGCCTCAGCGAAGGCCCATGCGAATGGCGCCATCGAGGCGCACATCCTCGCCGTTGAAGTACGGATTTCGAATCATTTCGATAGCGAGAGATGCATATTCTTGCGGGTTTCCGAGGCGCTTCGGGAACGGCACGCTCGCCGCCAACGCTTCTTTCACCTTCTCCGGCGCACCCATCATGAGCGGCGTTTCGAAGATCCCCGGCAGAATGGTGTTGATGCGAATGCCCTCGCCCGAAAGGTCGCGCGCGATCGGCAGCGTCATGCCAACAACACCGCCCTTCGAGGCGGAGTAAGCGGCCTGGCCAATTTGGCCGTCTTCAGCGGCAACCGACGCCGTCATCACCATTGCGCCACGCTCGCCGCTATCGAGCGGGTCGAGCGTCAAGATCCCGGCGGCTGATTTTGCGACGCAGCGGAACGTACCGATCAAATTGATCTGGATGGTCAGCTCGAAAATGTTGAGCGGGAAGTGCTTGATCTCACCACTCTCTTTCGAGCGGCTCGCCGTCTTCATCGCAGAACCGATACCAGCGCAGCAGACCAGGATACGCTCCTGCCCGTTGGCCTTACGCGCCGCCTCGAAGCCGGCATTGACGCTATCGTCGCTGGTGACATCGACCTTGCAAAAGGTTGCGCCGAGTTCAGCGGCGGTGGCTTTGCCGCGCTCTTCATCGCGATCGAAGATCGCGACCTTCACGCCATCGGCGCGCAGCTTCTCAACTGTCGCACGGCCAAGGCCTGACGCGCCGCCCGTCACAACAGCAGCGATATCCGACGAAAGACGCATCTTTTTCCTCCCTTGGCGCACGCGCAAGCGCGCAGCGGCGTTTCTAGCCGCCGCGCGGGCGAACGCAATGTCGCGCTGCGTCAGTTCGGATCGGGCATGTCTCGCGCGTTCGGATCGATACCGTCGACGTTTTGATCCGGAGCCGGCGGTGGTGGTGGTGGCGGTGGCGGCGGCGGTGGCGGCGGCGGCGGTTCAGGCGGCCGCTCCGGAGGTGGTGGCGGAGGTGGTGGCGGCGTCACCGGTGGTGATGGCGGCGGAGGTGGGGGTGTCACCGGCGGCGCAGGTGGCGACGGTGGTGGAGGTGGCGGCGGATCGTGCGGGCGCGGGGGCCGCGGCGGGCCTGGCGGCTGCGGAGGTGGTGGAGGCGGCGGCGACGTCACCGGCGGCGGTTGCGGCGGTGGATTGTTCATCGCGTCGCGGAGCTGACGAATGCGCCGCTGCGCCCGATCGCGGAATTCGCCGTCGCGCTGCGTGGCGAGATAATAATCGTATGCGTCGATGGTGTCGCGGCGCACCGCCCGATCCCACGCTGTACGATCGTCGGCGCGCAGCTGATAAATGCGGCGTTCAGCGTCGCTCCGATGATAGCCGTCCGGAAATTCGCGCAAGTAGCGTTCATACTCACGAACTTCATCGCGGCGGCGCGCACTATCCCAAGCGAAGTCATCCTGGCGACGATAATCATCGAGAATGCGGCGAGCGTCGGCTGCGAATGGCGAGCGCGGATAGGCCCGCAAGAAATCCATATAACCGCCGATTGAATCGAGACGACGTGCGCGAACCCATGCGCCTTCGTCGGTATTCCAGAGATAGTCGAGACGCGACCGCGCCTCTTCGGAGTTGGCGCCACTCGGCCACGCGTTCAGGAAGCCTTCGTAAGCTTCGATACGATCGATGCGTGCGGCCTCAGCCCATGCGGCCCGTTCTTCAGCTGCCAATCGCGGCGCCGCCAGCACCGCGCGGCGCTGATCCGCTTCCGCGGCGTTTCCACCCCAACCAAAGGTGCGGAGATATTCCTCGTAGGATGCTTCGGTGTTGACCTGGCGCGCCCGCGCCCATGCTTGGCGCTCGAGCACCATGAGTTCAGCGATGCGTTGCCGCGCCGCTTCCGCATGCGGACCCGCGCCATAGGCGCCGAGATAGCTCTCGTAGGCGCCAGGAAAGTCTTGTGTCGCCGCGCTACTCCAAGCCTGCGCCTCGAGCTGCTCAGGCGTGGGCGCTGTCGCGCACGCAGCAAGGAGCGCGGCCACCGAGGCAGCCGCCAACATTTTCAAACGCCAAAGCTTAGCCGACATGCCCACTTCCCCGTAGCTCGCCCGTAATAGTACCACCTTGACCTGAACGGCGCTGGAATCGAAGGGCCAAACGATGGGGACGATCGCTATTGGCCCGGTTTTCTGGGCGCTCAGTGCGCTCGCAATGGCGGCTGCCGTAGCGTACGGCCTCTACTTCTTGCGCCAGCCTCACGGCTTCCTGCGCGCAATTGTCAAAACCACCTTCATGGGCGCGGCAGCCGGTGCGCTAACCAGCGCCGGCGCGCCCTTTCCGCTTATCGCCGCCATCTTCTTATCGGCGCTTGGCGACTTCTTCCTCGCGTTTAAATCCAAATGGACATTGCCGCTCGGCATCCTGGCCTTCTTGCTCGCCCAGCTGACCTACGTACTGATGTTCGGCGCGGTATGGTTTTTCTCAGGGGACAACTCGCCACTCTGGCCGCGCTACCTGGCAATGGCTGCCATCGCGGCGCTCCTGATCACCTTTCTCATCTGGTTCTGGCGGACAGAGGCATTCAAACACGCACGGCTCAGCAACACGCTCGCGGTGACAGCGCTCGTTGGCCTTGGCCTGTTGCTGCCAGTCTATGTCATCACCGGGATGATGGCGCTCAACACCGATCCCGAGAGCAGCCCCTCGCCCACCGCATTCGTTCCGCTCGCGGCGTTCGCCCTAGCCGCCGTCGGCCTCGCGATCTGGAGGCGGAAACTGGGCGCCACGCCGCTTGTGGCGATGATTTATGCAGGCGCGATCACCGCAATGGCGATCGCGGCGATGTGGCTGCCATGGATGGGTTGGCCGGCAATGCTTGGCGCGCTCAGCTTCCTGGTCAGCGATTTGGTGCTGGCGGCCGAACTTTTCCGGCTACCGGCCGATGCACCGTCGCGGCGTTTGACGGCGCCCATCGTGTGGTGGACTTATGTCACCGCACAGACACTTATCGTGACCGGTGTGATGTGTTTGGTGCTCGCAAGGTAGGAACATGAAAAAGTTGGCCTTGGTCGCCCTCGCCCTAGCACTCACCGCTTGCGGGCAAACGGCCACCCCGCCCGCGCCCGAAGCGCCAACAGCCGCCATTCCCACCGGCTCGTTCGATGTCTTCGGCACATCGCCTGAATTCGCGTTCATAGCCGACACCTCCGCAAATGCGATGGAATTGCGCATGAACTATGAAACCATCGCCTCCGCGACGTATGCGCCGCCACAGACAACACCTAGCGGCGCTCAGATTGTGAGCGGCGATCTAACGGTCGATTTCGTGACCCAAGATTGCGACATCAACGGCGCCAGCTATCCCCTGCGCGTCACCATCCAGGCCCGCGGCCAAGAACCCGTGACCGGGTGCGGCATCGAACGCTGGGATACCCATCTCCTGGAACTGATGCCATACATTGACGCGTGCATCGCCAAGTCTCCGGAGACGCGCTGGGTGACCTACGCACGCCACAGCGGCTCGAATGTGAACGTGCGCATGCGCGGCGACGGCGGCGAACAAGATTGCGTCGCATCCTTCGCCAATCCCCAGAGCGCCGTATCGCAACAGCGAAACGAAGACTCGCGCGTCCCCGGTGAGGGCGTTGCAATATTCGTCCGTGCGCCGGGCGCACAGCCAGGCGGCGAGTGCTACGATGCACCCGAGGTGCGAAGCGCAAGCGGTGAACTGATCGGCTGGAAAGCCGACCCTATGGGCTGCTAGCCCGCGAAAGCGCTCGCTTCGATCAACTCACGCACCCGGCCGATGTCGCCCGCCAATGAGCGATCGGTGGGCATGAACGCGGAAACCGCGCGCACTTTTTCGTATGACTTTTGCAGTGCCGGCGAAGTTTTCAAAGGCGCCTGAAAATCGACGCCCTGCGCCGCCGCCAACAGCTCTATCGCAATCACGTGCGCGGCATTGGTGGCGATGTCGCCGGCCTTGCGGCCGGCGAACGTCGCCATCGAGACATGATCTTCCTGGTTCGCGGACGTCGGCAGCGAATCCACGCTCGCGGGATGCGCGAGCGTCTTGTTCTCCGACACCAACGCCGCCGCGGTGACGTGTAGGATCATAAAGCCGGAATTCAAACCGCCTTCGCGCGTCAGAAACGGCGGCAAACCCGAAAGCGCTGGGTCAATCAAAAGCGCGATGCGCCGTTCACTGATCGATGCAATCTCGCTTACGGCCATCGAGATCATGTCAGCGGCAAACGCCACCGGCTCGGCGTGGAAATTGCCGCCGGAGAGCACAACGCCATCTTCGGCAAACACCAACGGGTTATCCGTCACGGCGTTGGCTTCGATCTCAAGCGTCGCCGCGGCATTGTTGAGCACGTCGAGACACGCTCCCATCACTTGCGGCTGACACCGAAGCGAGTACGGATCCTGAACCCTCGGATCGTCTACAGCGTTGCGGTGGCTTTCGCGGATCGCGCTGCCTTCGATCAATTTGCGCAGGCGCGCAGCGACTTCGATCTGCCCCTTCTGCCCGCGCGCCAGGTGAATACGCTCATCGAATGGCGCATCAGTCCCCTTGAGCGCATCAACGGACATAGCGCCTGCAACCAAAGCTGCGTTGAACACATCCTGCGCACGGAACAGCGCGTCCAGCGCGAGCGCGGTCGAGATTTGGGTGCCGTTGATAAGCGCGAGCCCCTCTTTCGGGCCCAACACGATCTGCTCAAGACCAATCCGCTGCAGCCCGTCACGCGCCGCGAGCGTCTCGCCACCCAGCCGGACCTCTCCTTCACCCAGGAGCGGACACGCCAAATGCGCAAGTGGCGCGAGATCGCCGGAAGCGCCAACCGAACCTTGACTTGGAATGACCGGCAGCGCGCCGCTTGTCAGCAGCTTCAAAAGGCCGTCGACGACAACGCGGCGAACGCCAGAACGGCCTTGCGCCAACGTTACGACTTTGATCGCAAGCGCCAATCGCGTCACTCTCTCATTCAGCGCCGGACCGACGCCGACCGCATGAGAGAGGATGAGATTGCGCTGCAATGCTGCGAGATTATCATCGCTAATGCGCGTCGAAGCGAGCTTACCAAAGCCAGTGTTGATACCGTAGAGCGCATTACCCGACCTAAGCGCGTCAGCGACGGTTTTGGCGGATGCTTCGATGCGCGCGTAGTCCGCCGCATCAAGCGAAAGCGAGCCAGCGCCCGCCCAAATATCCCGCAATTGCGCGAGCGTGAGTTTCATCAACGGATCTCCAGCGCCGGCAAATCGAGCTTCTGCTCGCGTGCGCACTCAATGGCTTCCTCATAGCCCGCATCAGCGTGGCGCATGACGCCGGTGCCGGGATCATTCCAGAGCACGCGCGCAATCCGCTTTGACGCCGCCTCTGTGCCATCGCACACGATCACGACACCGGAATGTTGCGAATAGCCCATGCCAACGCCGCCGCCATGGTGCAGCGACACCCAAGTCGCGCCACCGGCAGTGTTCAACAGCGCGTTCAGCAGCGGCCAATCACTGACGGCATCCGATCCATCGCGCATCTTTTCCGTCTCGCGATTTGGAGATGCAACAGAACCGGAATCGAGGTGGTCGCGACCGATCACAAGCGGACCGATCTCGCCTTTCGCCACCATCTCATTGAACGCCAGCCCAAGGCGATGACGTTGGCCCAAGCCCACCCAGCATATGCGCGCCGGCAGGCCTTGGAACGCGATGCGTTCCATCGCCATGTCGAGCCAACGATGCAAGTGCGCATCGTTCGGGATCAGCTCTTTGACCTTCGCGTCGGTCTTGGCAATGTCGTCCGGGTTGCCGGTGAGCGCCGCCCAACGGAACGGCCCAACACCGCGGCAGAAGAGCGGACGCACATAAGCCGGCACGAAACCTGGATACGCAAACGCGTCCGCAACGCCGTTGTCCTTCGCGACTTGGCGAATGTTGTTTCCATAATCGACGGTCGGGATGCCCAAATTGTGGAAATCAAGCATCGCTTTCACATGCACAGCGATCGACGCGCATGCTGCTTCACGCACTGCTTCCGGATTTTGGATACGCGTCTTGTTCCAGCGCTCCACAGTCCAGCCTGCAGGCAAATAACCGTTCACCGTGTCATGCGCCGAGGTTTGGTCGGTGACAGCGTCCGGGCGAATGCCGCGCTTGACCATCTCGGGAAACATTTCAGCCGCATTGCCTAACAAGCCGACGGAGATCGCCTCGCCCTTAGCGCAAGCTTCGTTGATCATCGCCATTGCCTGATCGAGCGTTTCGGCGCGCCTATCGAGATAGCGCGTCTGCAGACGTTTATCGATGCGATCGCTTTGGCATTCGATAGCCAGGCAGCACGCGCCGGCCATCACCGCAGCCAAAGGTTGGGCACCGCCCATGCCACCGAGACCGGCCGTCAGAATCCACTTGCCCTTCCAATCGCCGCCAAAATGCTTGCGGCCCATTTCGGCAAACGTCTCGTACGTGCCCTGCACGATGCCTTGCGTCCCAATGTAAATCCAAGAGCCGGCCGTCATCTGGCCGTACATCATGAGTCCCTTGCGATCGAGTTCGTCGAAGTGCTCCCACGTCGCCCAACGCGGCACGAGGTTGGAATTCGCCAGCAACACACGCGGCGCATCCGCGTGCGTCTTGAATACGCCGACCGGCTTACCGGACTGAACCAAAAGCGTTTCGTCGTCTTCGAGACGCCGCAACGTCTCAACGATCTTGTCGTAGCTCTTCCAATCGCGTGCGGCGCGGCCAATGCCGCCATACACAACGAGCTCTTCGGGATGTTCAGCGACATCCGGATCAAGATTATTCATCAGCATGCGCAGCGGCGCTTCAGTCAGCCAGCTCTTGCAGCTCAGCGTCGTGCCATGCGGCGCGCGGATGACGCGCGAGTCATCGCGACGGAGATCCATGTTTCCTCCAGGAATTTTGGCGCGCTTCTACCCCGGCGCAGCCACTCACACAACGCGGCCGGCGAATACTCGCTCCCGCAAAAGCGGTGCGCCGAGCCAATAGCTGAGCTCAGCTGGCGACTTGACGTCCCAGATCGCTAGATCGGCTGCCTTGCCAATTTCGAGCGTACCGGCTTCGTCCAAAATGCCGAGGGCGCGCGCGCCTTCACGGGTGATGCCCGCCAACGCCTCTTCCGGCGTGAGGCGGAACAAGGTGCATGCCATATTCAGCGCCATGAGCGGCGAGGTCATTGGCGAGGTGCCCGGATTACAATCGCTCGCGACAGCCATGCGCACGCCGGCTTTGCGCAGCGTGTCGATCGGCGGCAGCTGCTTCTCACGCAGAAAATAGAACGCGCCCGGCAACAACACCGCAACCGTGCCGTTCTCCGCCATTGCGACAATGCCAGCGTCATCCAGGTACTCAAGATGATCGGCCGAAAGCGCTTTATAGCGCGCAGCAAGCGCCGAGCCGTGCTGATTGCTGAGCTGCTCGGCGTGGAGTTTTACCTCCAGCCCGCTCGCACGCGCAGCGGAGAAGACGTAATCTACTTCCTCAGTCGTGAAGCCAATATTCTCACAAAAGGCATCGACCGCGTCTGCAGCGCCTTCGGCCGCAACCGCCGGGATCATCACGTCAGCGACCAGCTGAACGTACGCCGCGCGATCATCCTTGAATTCAAGCGGTAAAGCGTGGAGCCCAAGAAAAGTACGCTTCACGCGCACGTTGCCGCGCACCGCTAGATCACCGGCGGCGCGAAGCATCTTCAACTCATTCTCGAGATCAAGCCCGTAACCCGACTTTACCTCAACGGTCGTCACGCCTTCGCGTGTGAGGCCCGCAAGCCGAAGCGCGGCGCTTTCCGTCAGTTCCTCACGGGTGGCCGCGCGCGTCGCGGCGACAGTGGACACAATCCCACCGCCAGCACGCGCGATCTCCTCATAGCTCGCGCCCTCCAGGCGAAGCTCAAATTCACGCGCGCGATCGCCGCCGAACACCAAATGGGTGTGGCAATCGACCAAGCCGGGCGTGATCCATGAATTGTTGCAGCGGCGGACATCGTGCGCGAGTTCGTCCGGCGGCTTGGGCAAATCCGCTGCATAGCCAATCCAGGCGATGCGCCCGTCTTTCGCCGCCACCGCGCCACGCTCAATGGCGCCATACGGCTTTCCCGGCGCCATCGTGGCGAGGTTCGCGTCAACCCAAAGCGTGTCCCACATGGCTGCTCTATAGACTGGGCCGCACCGCCGCGCCAATGATCCGGCCATGACCTCAGATTCTGACTGCCGTTCCTGGTTCTCGTCCGCCGATTTACTGACGAAAGACGCTTCAGCGCCTGTGGCCTTGCTCGGCGCTCCAATGGGATTGGGTTCAATCACGCCGGGAGGCTGCGACAAAGCCCCCGCCGTCGTGCGCGCCGCAATGAAGCGGATGAGCGTCTACGATCTCGAAACTGAAACAGACCTGTCGTCACTCCGCGTATTCGACGCCGGGGATGTCGATATCAGCACGCTACAACCGGCGGAGTCATTGACCCCGATCGTCACCGCCTTGGCGCCACTTACCAAGAAGCACGACCTCAGCATCGTGCTCGGCGGGAACAATGCGATCACCCGTCCCTGCGCACACGCGCTGGACGCATCGCTGCAGCGCGTTGGCGTTCTCACGCTCGATGCACACTTCGATCTTCGCGACACCGATTGCGGTCTCACCAACGGCAACCCGATCCAAGCCCTGCTTGAAGATGGAATGCCGGGCGCGCACATCGCACAGATCGGCCTGCTCCCCTTCGCCAACACCAAGAAGGCCCACGAAAAAGCCAAGGCCGCCGGCATTTATGTTGCGACGGCCGCAGCCTGCAAAGCCCAGGGTCTGGCATCGATCGCCGCCAATGCGCTCGAACGGCTCGCTGCCCGCTGCGACGTCATCCACGTCGATTTCGATATAGATGTGGTTGAACGAAGCGCCATGCCGGGCGCGCCAGGCGCAAGGCCGGGTGGCGTTACAGTGCAGGAATTCTTCGACGCAACCCGCCTCATCTGCGCCCACCCTAAAGTACGCAGCGTCGATCTCACCGAGTTCGATCCTTCACTAGACGTCGCCGCCATCAGTGCACTAACGGCGGCGCGTTGGGTCTGTGAAGTCTTGGCGGGATTTCAGAAGCGCTAGCTTCCGAGAAACGCATTCACTTCGCCCATGAAGCGATCGAACTGATCGATCATGATGAAGTGGTAGCTGTCCTCGATTTTGACAATCCGCGCCGTCGGCACGCTGGCATACGAAGCGCGCATGTACCCGTCATATTGCTCTGGTGTCACCGGCGCTTGCGGCGGGATTACGTAAAGCACCGTGAGTGGCGCGCGAATATTTGCGAGCTCAGGACGCAAATCGGTGACGATCAGCTCATGGAATGCGTTAGCAATCGTGCTGACATTGCTTTGACGGGCATGCTCCATAATTTCGGGACGCGCGGCTTCGGTCCGCACCATCGTCGCGATTGTCGCCCGCGTCTGATCCGAGACAACGCCCTGCTGCGCCATCCGCATAGCGCCGCGGATTTGATCGGCGATCGGCGTCACACTCTCAGCTGTTGCACCCGGCCCGCCAAACATGGCGCCCATGAACGGAAACATGTCGACGACCATAAGTTTACCGACGGAGTCCGGGTGGCGCGCGGCCAGCATCATGCCGATGGTGCCGCCCATCGAATGGCCGATCACTGCCGGATCATCGAGACGGTTCTCGCCAATATAGCGTGCGATTTCATCTGCAGCAGGCGCGGCTACCTCACCATCGCCATTCGCGCCAACCGGCGCGCCGGCAAAGCCATTCAACTGCACCAAATGGACGCGATAGCTATCATCAAGCGCGTCTGCGGTCGCATTCCAGATATCGCGCGAGGAGCTAAGTCCCGGAATCAAGATGACGTCACGACCGGCGCCGCGCGTGACGACGCTGATCCGCTCTGAGATGAATCCGGCTGGAGGCGCATCTTGCGCGGACGTCGCACAAGCAGCGAGCGCGAGCAGCGCCCCGATCAGAAGTCCACGCCGTTTCATGCCGTTCTCCACACTGCGAATTCGTCCGCGATATCGCTTATCCGTCGCAGACCTAGTCGGTGGATGCACGCGGCGCAAATTTCGCGAACGGAATAAGCATCGGCACCCGGCGACGATAGTTGGCGTAGGCTTCATCACCGAGGTCGCGCCGCAGGAACCGCTCTTCAAGCTTGGCGCGCAACGAGATGGCCGCGACGAGCACAAGCGCGCCTGCCACAGCTTCTAGCCGGCCGCGCTCGATCGCCGTCGACGCCACGGCCAGCAGCAGGCCCGCATACACCGGATGACGAACGACGCCGTACGGACCGGTGTCGACGATGCGGTGATCCTCGATCGGCGCGGACGTGCTCGACCAGAGCGGCCCAAGATGAAGACGCGCCGCCCAGGTGAAGCCAAGCCCAAGCAGAACCAGGCCCGCCATCGCCCAACCGAACTCACGCGTGGTGGTCCACATCAGCGCTTGTGGCGTCGGCCAGTACGACGCCAGGATCATCACAACAGCCGATAACGTCAGCACGCGGCTCGGGCTTTCGGCGCCCAGATCATGATGGGAAGCCGTGCGCGCGCTCCAACCCGCCGCGAGAATCCATATGACCAGCCATACGATCCACGCAGCGGCGATGAACGCGCTTGGCGTCATTCCATTGTCACCACAAGCTTGCCTGTCGCCGTACGATCCATCAGCGCGCGAATAGCTTTGCCGCCTTCTTTCAGCGGATAGCGCGCCGAAATACGCGGCTTCACTTTGCCTTCGCCATAGAGCTTGAAAAGATCGCGCACGTTGCCTTTGTGAAGCTCCGGCTCGCGCGCCACGCTTGCGCCCCAAAACACGCCGACGATCGAAGAGCTCTTCAGCAGTGTCAGATTGAGCGGCGGCGTGGGGATGCCCGCTGGAAATCCTATCACGAGATAGCGTCCGTTCCACGCCATCGCGCGTAACGCCGGCTCGCAATAATCGCCGCCAACGGCGTCATAAACAACGTCAGCACCGCCACCGCAGGCCTTTTTGAACGCCTCAGCAAGATCTTTGCTTTCCTGCTTCGACATGCCCGATGCGGGATAGATGACAGCGTCGTCGGCGCCCGCCGCTTTCGCGAAGTCTGCTTTCTCTTGCGTCGAAACGCCGGCGATGACGCGTGCGCCCATCGCCTTGCCAAGCTCGATCGCCGCGATGCCAACGCCGCCAGCGGCGCCAAGAATCAACAGCGTCTCGCCAGCCTTCAGCGCGCCGCGATCCTTCAAGCCGTAGTATGAAGTGCCGTAGGTAAGGATGAACGCACTCGCGTCATCGAACGGCATGTTGTCCGGGATCGGCAACACGCGCTGCGCTTGGGTCTTCACCTTCTCGGCCATGCCGCCCCAGCCCAGAGAACCGATGACGCGCTGACCAACTTTCACATTGGTAACACCCGGTCCCAAGCTCTCGATCACACCGGCGATCTCGCCACCCGGCGCAAACGGCCGCTCGGGCTTGAACTGATACTTGTCCTCTATAATCAGTGCGTCCGGGAAATTCACGCCCGCCGCCTTCACGGCAATCACGACCTCACCTTCGCCAGCTACCGGATCAGGCGCGTCGGCATATTCCAGTGCTTCCGGCGGACCGATTTTGGTGCTGAGCAGCGCTTTCATGACATCTCCCAAATGCGTTTTCTGGTGTGTTGCGCTTTCTTGTAGCGGCTCGCGCGCTGACGGTCCAAAACTAGCTCATGACCCGAAGCGGCTATTTTGTCCGGCTCGCCCTTTCCGTCGTCATCGACCTGTTCGACTTGACGCTGGGGCGCATCCCGATTTTCGGCAGCGTCACTGAAGGCGTCGGCACAATCGTGCTGGTAGGCCTGTGGGGATCGGCAGGCCTCGTGAACCTATGGGAATTGGTCGACTTCACCGATCAAGCCGACAGCTTCGTGCCGACCGCCACCCTGGTTGCGCTTTATGTCGGCTGGAAGAACGGGATGTTCGGCAAGAGTTCCACAGCCGTGACGTCAGGCGATAGCGCGGCGCCCGTCGAATAGGTCTATAGAGCCGCTCATGACCTCGACCTGGGCGCTCGCCCTCCACGGCGGCGCCGGCGCCATCGCGGAGCGCGCTTACAAAGCGGAAGAAGAACACATGGCCGCCCTGCTCGACCGGGGCGCGGCGATGCTCGCCAAAGGCATGAGCGCGCTGGATGTGGTCACCGCGATGGCCAGCGCGCTGGAAGCGAGCGGACTGCACGTTGCCGGAAAGGGCGCGGCGCCCAACGCAGCAGGCGTCGTCGAACTCGACGCCTCCGTCATGGATGGCGCAACGCGCGCCGCCGGCGCTGTTGCGGCGCTGCAAGGTTTCATCTCACCCGTGCGCGTCGCGCGCGGGGTGATGGAAAAGACCTCTCACGTTCTGCTTGTCGGCCCGGGTGCATGCGCGTTCGCGCGCGACCAAGAGTTCGAAAAGGTCGACGATCCTAAAACTTATTATGTGCCTGCCGAGAGCGGCCTACCGGGCGCGGGCACGATCGGCGCGGTCGCGCTCGATACAAGCGGCAAGCTCGCGGCGGCGACATCGACTGGCGGCCTGCACGGCAAAATGCCCGGACGCGTTGGCGACACCCCAATCATCGGCGCCGGCTGCTGGGCAGACGAACGGGCCGCAGTCTCGTGCACAGGCCTCGGTGAATACTTCATGCGCGTGAACGCCGCCGCCGATGTCTCCGCGCGCATTGCCTATGCCGGCCAAAGTCTGGATCAGGCCGCCGCCGCCGTCATCGACGATGTCCGCAAACTTGGCGGCTATGGCGGGTTGATCGCGGTCGACGCCAAAGGCAACGTCACCGCACCGTTTGCGAGTCAGGGTATGAAACGCGGCCTCGCATCATCTGTGGGCCTTCGCGAAGTCAAAACGTTCAAGTGAGGTGACGCCTATGAAGAAGCTAGCTCTCGCCGCCGCCCTGCTCGCGCTCGCCGCGTGCGCGTCGCCAACGACCCCAGGCGGGCCGCGCGCTGATTGGCGCTGCGATGGCGGCGCAGCGTTCAGCATGCGTCTCACCAGCGAGGGAAATGCCGAAGTCTTCGCCGCTGGCCAAATTTACCATCTGCCAGGCGTTCAGGCCGGCTCAGGCACCCGTTACACCAATGGCTCCGTGGAATACTGGGAGCATGGTGACGAAGCGATGCTCAACGGCGCGCGCGGCGGTCCTTACACGAACTGCCGCAGGGGCTGATGCGCGGCTATTTTGGAATTGGCGCCGAAGAAATCTCGAAGCCGATGAATCTCGGTGCGTTGATGCGCACCGCGAACGCATTCGGCGCGAGCTTTTTCTTCACCATCAATGCGCACCCCAAGGTACGCGAGGCCTATAATAGCGACACCTCGCGCAGCTTCGATCACGTGCCCTACTATCCGTGGGACTCGCCGGAAACGATGTTGCTGCCTAAAGGCTGCCAGCTTGTCGGCGTCGAACTCACCGACGATGCCGTCGAACTGCCACGTTTTCAGCACCCGCAAGCGGCCGCATACATTCTCGGTCAAGAGCGCGGCTCGCTTTCGCCGGCGGTGATCGCGCGCTGCGCGCATGTTGTGCAAATCCCGACGAAGTTTTGCCTCAACGTCGGCCTCGCCGGCGCGCTCGTCATGTACGATCGCTTGCTCGCGCATGGCGGCTATCCGGCGCGCCCGATTATGCCGGGCGGCCCGCCTCCAGAGATGAACACTAAGCCGAAAGCAAAGGGCTAAGCTCGCTTCCTCGCGCCAGGGCCAGCGTGGGGCTTCACTTCGCGCGGATCGATCGCTTCGCCACATTCCGAGCAGGTCATCACAGATTTGAAATCGTGGCCGCATGCGAGGTGGCGATGCAGCAAGGGCGGGCCCTTCTTGCCGGCATAATGCTCATCACCCCAGTGCACGAGCGCGACCAGCGCCGGATAGAGCCCAAGCCCCTTCTCCGTCAGCCGATATTCGTAACGTACCGGTCGCTCTTGATACGCGACCTTCTTCAAAACGCCCTCATCGACCAAAAGCTTCAGCCGCTCCGTCAGCACGCGCCGCGCAATGCCAAGGCTTGCCTGAAAATCCTCGAACCGCCGCACGCGTAAAAACGCATCGCGCAGCACCAGCAAAGTCCAGCGATCACCGATCACGGCAAGCGTGCGCGAAAGCGAGCAAGTCTCGCGATCCAGATCATCCCAACGCATGCGCACACTTTGCCATTGACTCAGTTCACTTTCAAGACTTACTAGTCGCCAGTCAAGACGGAGGCGAAACATGTCCGCCCGCAACGCCACCTGCGCCATTGTCGGCGCGGGAGACTTCATCGGCTCTGCCATCGCGAAAAAATTCGCCGCCGAGGGCTACACTGTCTTCGTCGGCCGTCGCACCGCGGAAAAATTGGAGCCGCTGAAGCGCGAGATCGAAGCTGCCGGCGGCCGCTGCGAGGCGCGCGCGCTCGACGCACGCAAGGAAGATGAAATCAGCGCATTCCTACAAGCCGCGGACGCGCACGCGCCACTTGAAGTCGTGATCGCCAATCCTGGCGCCAACGTGAACTTTCCGATCCTGGAAACAACCGAGCGCGTGTTTTTCAAAGTCTGGGAGATGGCGTGCAAAGCCGGCTTCCTCACCGGCCGCGAAGCTGCGCGTATCATGCTGAAGCATGGCAAGGGCTCGATCTTCTTTACCGGCGCGACGGCAAGTCTGCGCGGTGGCTCAGGTTACGCGGCATTCGCCAGCGCCAAAGCGGGACTACGCGCCGTGGCGCAAGCCATGGCGCGCGAACTTGGACCACAGAACATTCACGTCGCCCACCTCGTGATCGACGCAGGGGTCGACACTGCTTTCGTCCGTGATCGCATCGCACAAGCCCGCGGTGCTGAGGCAGCAGCGAACTTGCCGCCGGATGTGCTGATGGAGCCTGCTTCCATCGCCAATGCGTACTGGGCGCTGCACCAACAATCGCGCGACGCTTGGACTTTTGAAATGGATCTGCGGCCGTTCGGGGAGAAATGGTGATGAAGACAGCCGAATTTCTGTTCGATTTCGCCAGCCCCAACGCTTACCTCGCCCATCGCGTGCTGCCACAGATCGAAGCGCGCACGGGCGCCAAATTCACCTACACGCCGGTGCTATTGGGCGGCCTCTTCAAGCTCACCGGCAACCAGGCGCCGATGTTCGCTTTCGCCAACATCCCCAACAAGCTCGCCTACGAAATGCTGGAGCTTCGCCGCTTCATTGCGCACCACAAGCTCGACGCGTTCCAGATGAACCCGTTCTTCCCGGTGAACACGCTCCTCATCATGCGCGCTGCGGTGGCGGCCGAAATCGACGGCGTACTGACGCAATACGCCGAAGCCGTCTTTCACCACATGTGGGAAGCGCCAAAGAAGATGGACGATCCGTCGGTGGTTGCCGAGGCGCTTGCCGCCTCCGGGCTGGACGCTCATCGTCTGCTCGCCCGCGCGCAGGAACACGAAGTGAAAGCGAAGCTGATGGCCAACACCGAGAACGCCGCCAAACGCGGCGCATTCGGCATCCCAAGCTTCTTCGTCGACGATGAACTCTATTTTGGAAAAAATACGCTGCGTGAGATCGAAGATGCGCTGACGGCGTAGGGTTCAGCGCACCGCGTAGATGTATTCGACGCGCGGCTTATCGGTCACCGCCCAGATAAGCGCCCAGAACCACCCGATCACGGTCCAGCCGAAGAAGAAGTTGAGCAGGAAAATTGCCAAGGCATTGTGGCCTCGCGCGCCTGCGATAATCGTCGGCAAGAAGAAGAACGCGGTGAGGATCGTGAGCGTGACGATCGGCGACACCGGTGAAGTGCGCGACCAAAGTATGGCTCCCTTGCGCCTGCCGCAAGGTTACGGGCGTTGTGAATCGGACGCGCCCGGCGCACTAAGGCCGCCATGGTCGACTTCAGCGCCAGCTACCAGAAGCTCTCCGCCAATGTGCGCGGCGCGCTCTGGATGCTTTCCTCGGCGGTGACCTTCACGCTGATGACGTCGTTGATCAAATATCTCGGCGACGATTATTCGCCCGCGCTGCAAACCTTCTATCGCCAGGCGGCGGGGCTCATCGTTTTGCTACCGCTGATCTTGCGCGATCCAGTCGCCGCGTTCCGCACTTCACGCCCCGGCATTTTGCTCTTTCGCTCACTCGCCGGGACCTTGGGCATGGTGTTGGCGTTTTGGGCCTACCAAGAAATGCCACTCGCCGAAGCGAACGCGCTGTCGTTCACGCGCACGCTCTGGATCGTACCGCTGGCAATCTTCGTGCTCGGTGAAAAGATCGGGCCATGGCGCCTCGGCGCGACTTTGACCGGCTTTCTTGGCGTGCTGATCATGTTGCAGCCATCGATCGCGAACGCCGTCGGCTGGCCGGCCGGGGCCGCACTCAGCTCCGCGGCGCTTTTCGCCATGACCGTAACCGGCATGAAGGTCATGACCCGCGATCACACCGTGACGGTGCTCATGGTGTGGTCAGCGGTGCTGGGGTTTGTGCTGGCGATCCCGCTCGCCGTGCTTGAGTGGCGCTGGCCTGAACCGGTCGATCTTGCCCTACTCTCAGCGATGGGCGTGCTCGGACTGGTGACGCAGGTTTGCTACATCAAAGGCATGGCGCTGGGCGACGCCGCCGCAATGGCGCCAATCGATTACACGCGCCTCGTTTTCGCGATCCTGCTCGGCTTCGTCTTGTTCCACGAGGTCCCCAACCTGATCACCATGCTTGGCGCACTGATCGTAGTTGGCTCCACCCTCGTGATCACGCTCCGGGAGCTGCGCTTCAAGCAGAAGCCAGCTCCCGTGCGCACTGAGTGATTATGGTTGGGGCGGATTATTGGCGCGCTTGGTCACCGGCCACTCGGCGAACGCGAACCAGATAAAGAGCACCAAGCAGATGATCGGCCCGATTAATGGGATGATGCCTGCCAGGAAAACCAGCGAAAGCGCGCCGTTAAACCCCGCCTTGGAGAAAATCTTCCACCAGCAGAAGATCGAGAACACCGCGATCGCAATGCCGACGATGGCGATAACCGCAAAAAACGGCCCCATCGCCTGCATCATCGCGGTCGGATCGCTGCCACCATATTGAGAATAATCGTTCATAAGGTCCCTCTCCCTGATCGACCGCGGAAACCCTAGCCGCAAATCGGACCCCAGCAAGCGCTACCGCAATGCACTTAAGCGGAGTTGGGGATTGCCGCGCGTGCGAAGCCTCCCCATAACGCGCTTTCGTGACATCAGCCTTCCCCTCCAAGCCTTCGCTAGCTGGCCTTTCCAAAGCCGAACTGGCCGAGAAGCTCATTGGCGTCGGCGTCGAGCCGAAGAAGGCGAAGATGCGCGTCGAGCAATTGTGGCGCTGGATATACCATTACGGCGTCACCGATTTCGCGGCGATGACCAACGTCGCCAAGGAACTCCGCGCCACACTGTCAGAGCACTACACGCTTGAGCGCCCCGAGATCGTCACCCAACAGATCAGCACAGACGGCACCCGCAAGTGGCTGATCCGCCTCGGCCCCGGCATCGAAGCCGAAGCTGTTTTCATCCCGGGCGTCGGCAAGGCGGGCGCGCTCTGCGTCAGCAGCCAAGTCGGCTGCACGCTAAACTGCACGTTCTGCCACACCGGCACCCAAAAGCTGGTGCGCAACCTCAGCTCCGCAGAAATCGTCACGCAAGTGATGATCGCGCGCGACGCTCTCGGTGAGTGGCCGACGCAAGAGCGCCCACTCAACGACGGCGACCGCCAGCTCACGAACATCGTGTTCATGGGCATGGGTGAACCGCTCTACAATCTCGATAACGTCGACACCGCGATTGACGTCATCTCCGATGGCGATGGCATCTCGATCGGCCGCCGCCGCATCACAGTGAGCACGGCCGGCGTTGCGCCGCGCATCAAGGAATTAGGTGACCGCACCGGCGCCATGCTCGCGATCTCGCTGCACGCCACCAATGACGAGCTTCGCAATCAGCTGGTGCCGCTCAACAAGAAGTATCAGCTCGAAGAGCTCTTCGCCGCGATCCGCTCCTATCCGTCGCTTAACAACGCAAAGCGTGTGACTTTCGAATACGTAATGCTGAAGGGCGTCAACGACTCGCTGCCGGAAGCCAAGGCGCTGGTGAGACTGCTCGCCGGCATTCCCGCCAAGATCAATCTCATTCCGTTCAATCCGTGGCCGGGCACGAACTACGAGTGCTCCGACTGGAGTACGATTGAGGCGTTCGCCGAAGTACTGAACCGCGCCGGTTATTCTTCACCCATCCGCACGCCGCGCGGGCGCGATATTCTCGCGGCCTGCGGCCAGCTTCGCTCTGAAAGCGTTAAGCAGCGCGCGAGTGAACGGCTGATGGCGGCGACGCCCTCGGCAGACTAGCGCTCCTCATTCCAGAGCCCGGCGCCGGCGAATTTGGCATCGTCCTGCGTGCTGCGGCGCATCGACTGGGCCTGGCCTCGAAAGCGCCTGCACTCGTGGAGCCTTTCGCATTCGGCGCCCTCGGTCTCAATGAGCTGCGCGCCAACATCGACGCAGAAAACGCAGCATCCCTGTGGTTGTTCTCACACGCGGGCTTCGCGCACAGCGCCGCCATTCCGGGCGATCGCACGAGCGATGGGGCCCCCCCGCGATAGCATTGTCCTGGTCAAGCGTCGTTCGCCGCGCTAGCGGGGAGAGGCATGACCAACAGCCTTCCCACCATCCAAGCCGACGGCGCGCTGCTCCGTCCGCTTGAGATCAGCGACGCTGAGGCATTGTTCGCGGCGCATGGCGATGAGCGCACACATCATTATTGGTCGGGCCCCGCGCATCACGACGTCGATCAAACGCGCCAATACATCGCCGAAACCCTTGCGATGACCGGCGCTCACGTGTGGGCGATCACGGAATCCGGCGGCGAAGCGTTGGGACGCATCGCGCTTTTCGTGCAGCGCACCGGCGTCGGTGAGATCGGCATCATCATGACGCCGTCAGCAACGGGCCGTGGTCTCGCCTCGAAGGCGCTCAATCTCGTGATCGGGTACGGGTTCGGCCCGCTCGATCTCCATCGCATCGCGGCCGATATCGATCCCGACAACAACGCCTCGATCTCGCTTTTCTTGCGCGGCGGGTTCCAGCGCGAGGGCGTGTTGCGCGGCAATTGGAAAACCCACCTCGGCGTCCGCGACAGCATCATCATGGCGAAGCTGCGAGACTAGGGGCGGCGCATCGCTGCACCGCCCCCTCGCCTTCAATGCGCGACGTGGCGCGTTCGATAGAGCGAATAGAGGATCGCGCCACCAATCAGACCCAATGTAGCGAGCAGCGCCCATTGCGGTTCCAGATACGGCAACCAGCCCAGCTCCTTCGATAGACCGAAGTTCCAGATGATCTTCACGCCAATGAGCACCAGCACGAGCGAAAGCCCGTACTTGAGATACGCGAAGCGCTCCACCGCCGCCGCCAACATGAAATACATCGAACGCAAGCCGAGAATGGCGAAGATATTCGAGGTGTAGACGATGAACGGATCACGCGTGACCGCAAAGATCGCCGGCACCGAATCCACCGCGAAGACAATGTCCGCAGTTTCCACCATGATCAGCGCCAAGAACAGCGGCGTCGCGTAGGTAGCGAGCTTTCCGTTCTTCGGATTGATCTCTTTGACGAAGAAATTGTGGTTCTCGATCCGGTCCGTCACCTTCATGTGCTTGCGAACAAATTTGAGGAGCGCGTTCTCCTCCATTTTCAGCTCATGAGCGCCGCCGCCAAGCATGCGCCAGCCCGTCCAGATCAAAAACACGGCGAAGAAGTAGAGCACCCACGTCCAAGAATTCACGATCGCCGCGCCGGCGGAAATGAAGAGCGCCCGGAAAACGATGGCGCCCAAGATGCCCCAGAACAGCACTCGGTGCTGATATTCGCGCGGCACCGCGAAATACGTGAAGATCAAAGAGATGACAAAGATGTTGTCGAAGGCCAACGCCGTTTCGAGCAGATAGCCCGTGAAGTATTGGATCGCCGCCTGCTGATTTAGATTGTCCGGCGAGATGTAATATTGCGGATCCGGCTCATAGATGAACGCTACATAGCCGCCGAACAAAATCGCCAGCGATGCAAAGCCGAGCCACATAAGCGCGCTCTTGGCCGGTGAGATGACGTGATCGCCCTTGTTGACGAACCCAAGATCGAGCCAGAGCAGAAAGCCGATGATTCCGAGAAAGCTGAGCCAGAGCCAAATCGGCTGACTGGCGTATTCGTTGAATAGAAAATCCATACGAGACCCGTTCGCGCAAACGAGGCCATGCCCATGAGAGCAAAGCTTCGGGGTGATGAGGAAGCGAATTGCGGGCAAAGCGCGTTACCGGCGGGCCGTGGTGGGTGGGGCGACGCTAGAAGCGTGCTCTCACTCGCAATCCTCCAGTCCGACATCACGGTTCTTGCGAACCGCCAGAGGGGCCCGGCCTGGCTCTGCTGAAATAGCTTATGGCCAAAAGGATACAAGCCCCTTCAAAGCAAAAAGGGCGACGCATCGCTGCGCCGCCCTTCCCGCATTGAGGTGCGTATCGTTTACTGTGCGCCGGCCGGGCGCGGCTTTTTCAGATCGAAACGATCAAGCTCCATGACCTTCGCCCAAGCCTTGACGAAGTCCTTCACGAACTTTTCCTTCGCATCCGAGGCGCCATAGACTTCGGCCAGAGCACGCAATTGTGAGTGCGAGCCGAAGATGAGATCGGCGCGCGTGCCGGTCCACTTCACCTGACCGCTCTTGCGATCGCGGCCTTCGAACTCTTCTTGGCCGCCGCCAATGCCCTTCCATTGCACGCCCATATCGAGAAGGTTGACGAAGAAGTCGTTCGTCAAAACTCCAGGCTTGCTGGTGAGCACGCCGTGCTTGTCATGACCAACTTGCAGCACGCGCAGACCACCGATCAGCGCCGTCAATTCCGGCGCTGACAGCTCAAGCAATTGTGCGCGATCGATCAGGTGCTCTTCCGTCGCCATGATCGGCGCGCGCACGTAGTTGCGGAAGCCATCTGCTTTCGGGTTGAGATACTCGAACGAGTGGACTTCCGTTTCTTCCTGCGTCGCGTCGGCGCGGCCCGGCGTGAACGGCACTTTCACCGTAACGCCACCGTCCTTGGCCGCCTTCTCGATAGCGGCGGCGCCGCCGAGCACGATCAAGTCGGCCAGCGAAACCTTGCCGCCCGCTTCCTTCTGGATCGCTTCAAGTTTGCTGATCACCTTCGAAAGTTGGGCTGGCTTGTTGACCTCCCAGTCCTTCATCGGCGCCAAGCGAATGCGTGCGCCATTGGCGCCGCCGCGGCGGTCCGAACCACGATACGACGAAGCCGAGGCCCACGCCGTCTCAATCAGTTCACGCGTCGACAAGCCGCTCGCGAGGATCTTCGCCTTGAGACCATCGACATCAGCCGCACTGATCGTCGACTTCGGGCCCGAGATTGGGTCCTGCCAGATCAACGTCTCTTTCGGGACGTACTTGCCCTTGTAGAGAACCTTCGGACCTATATCGCGGTGCGTGAGCTTGAACCAAGCGCGCGCGAACGCATCGGCGAACTCTGCCGGGTTCTTGTGGAAGCGGCGCGAGATTTTTTCGTACTCAGGGTCGAAGCGCAGCGCCAAATCAGCCGTCGTCATCATCGGCTGATGCTTCTTGTTCTTATCGAATGCATCCTCGACGTCACGGCCAGCGTCGCCCTTCGGCTTCCACTGGTGCGCGCCGGCTGGCGACTTGGTCAGCTCCCATTCGAAGCCGAACAGCGTGTCGAGATAGCCGTTGTCCCACTTCGTTGGGTTCTTCTTCCACGCGCCTTCGATGCCGGAGGTGATGGTATGGCCGGCCAACCCACTTTCAAACGTGCTGATCCATCCAAGACCTTGCAGTTCAAGGTCTGCCGCTTCCGGTTCCTTGCCGACATGGCTGTCGGGACCAGCGCCGTGCGCCTTACCGAAGGTGTGACCGCCCGCGACGAGCGCGACGGTCTCTTCGTCGTTCATCGCCATGCGCGCGAAGGTCTCACGAATATCGCGCGCGGAGGCGACCGGGTCGGGATTGCCGTCCGGCCCCTGCGGGTTGACGTAAATCAGACCCATCTGCACGGCGCCGAGATTACCTTCGAGAACACGGTCGCCGGAATAGCGGCTGTTCGGCGCCTTGCTGTCCGCCAACCACGCTTCCTCAGCGCCCCAGTTCACATGGTTCTCAGGCTCCCAAACGTCTGCGCGGCCACCGCCGAAGCCGAACACCGGACCGCCCATCGACTCGATGGCGACGTTGCCAGTGAGAATGAGCAAATCCGCCCACGAAAGCTTAGCGCCGTATTTCTGCTTGATCGGCCAGAGCAGGCGTCGCGCTTTGTCGAGATTGCCGTTGTCCGGCCACGAGTTCAGAGGCGCAAAACGCTGCTGACCACGCCCGCCGCCGCCACGCCCGTCACCGACCCGGTAGGTGCCAGCCGCGTGCCACGCCATGCGGATGAAGAACGGACCGTAGTGGCCATAATCCGCGGGCCACCAATCTTGGCTGTCGGTCATCAGCGCGCGGAGATCTTTCACCACCGCGTCGAGATCGAGGCTTTCAAATTCCTTGGCGTAATCAAAGCCCTCACCCATCGGGTCGGACTCGGGAGTATTCTGATGGAGAACGCCTACATTGACCTGGTTCGGCCACCAATCGCGATTGAGTCTGCCGCGCGCATGCGGAACAGGGCACTTTGAGTCATTTCCGTCGGCCATACATAGTCCTCCTAGAAGCGTCGATAGCGCTTCAGAGGCCATCGGCCCAATTGGATTTTCTATAGCTAACTATAGAGCGCGCCACTGGGAACTTGTGCGCCGCCTCAAGCCTTGGGTAAATCGGCGAACGCAGCGAGCGCGCGGGCGCGCGCCGCCGCGTGATCCACGATTGGCTCGGGATAATTTTTACCCAATTCGACTCCGGCGGCCGCCAACGTTTTTGGGTCCGCGGTCCACGGCTGATGCAACACATCGTTGTCCAGCTTCGCGAGTTCCGGGACCCAGCGTCGCACGTACGCGCCATCCGCATCGTAACGTTCGCCCTGGGTAATCGGATTGAAGATGCGGAAGTACGGCGAGGCATCCGCTCCCGATCCAGCGACCCATTGCCAGGAAGCGGCATTGTTCGCGAGATCGGCGTCAACCAGCGTATCCCAGAACCATGCCTCGCCGCGGCGCCAATCGATCAACAAATGTTTGATCAAGAACGACGCCACAATCATGCGGGCGCGATTGTGCATGTAGCCGGTGATCCACAACTCGCGCATGGCGGCATCGACAATCGGATAGCCTGTCAGGCCCTTGGTCCAAGCCACGAACGCTTCGTTATCATCGCGCCAAGAAAATCCATCGAACTGCTCGCGCCAGTTCGCTTCAGGCAATGTGGGCCAATGAAAGAGCAGATTGGCCGAGAAATCGCGCCATCCCAATTCGCTGAGAAATTTGTCCGCGCCGCGCTGCAGCGCAGGCTCATGCACCACGGCCGCTTCAACAGCCCGCCGCACCTGCACAGGCGATATCTCGCCGAAGTGAAGATGTGGCGACAGACGCGACGTTCCATCGACGCCCATTTGATCCCGCGCTTCGGCATAGTGCTGCAAACGTTCCTCGACGAACGCAGTAAGCGCCTCACGCGCGCCAGCTTCACCAGGCGTCCAAGCATCGTCGAAGGTCTTGGCCCAATTGGGCCGCGCCGGAAGCAAGCCCCAGTCCTCCAAGCGCTCGCTCGCGATTTCTCCAACCCACTTTTCAAGTTTCTTGGGCACAGCAGCCAACGCGCGCAGGTCCATCTGCAAGCAGGCCCGCCAAAACGGTGTGAAGACCTTGAAGGGCTCCCCGGCCTTCGTCTTGACCGTCCAAGGCTCATGCATGAGCGCGCCGCTGCGGCTCTCGACCTCTATGCCCTGCGCGCCAAGCGCTTGCTTCAAGGCGGTGTCACGCGCGATCGCATACGGCTCGTAGGTACGATTCCAAAACACCAGCTTGGCGCCAGTCTCGGCAACGAGATCGAACAGCATGCGATCGGCACGACCGCGGCGCAAAGTGAGGCTCGCGCCACGCTTCTCCAGATCACGCGACAACGCCGCGAGACTGTGGTGCAGCCACCAGCGCGATGCTCCCCCAACGCGCCATTTAGCGGGCGTCTCGTCGTCGAGGACATAGAGCAGGATCAATGGCCGCTTGCTGGCCACCGCAGCATGTAAGGCAGGATTATCCGCGATGCGAAGATCTTCACGCAGCCAAACAATAGCAGGCGTAGTCACGGCTTGGCCCTCATCATTGGAGCCGATACGCATGACCCGAGGCGTTGGTTCACGCTTCGGTGGCAACGCCCATTAGAGCGCTTCGATAAACCGCAAATTGCGCAAGCCTTCGCCAGAGCGTTCCTTCGCATTGGTTTTGCCGCTGCGAATGCCATTGATGATGTCGAGCGCCGTTTTCTTGTTCGCCGGCAGATCGGCGTCCGTGGTCCCGAGCGGCGTCACGCGATCGCCCCAACGGACGAGATGCGCGCACACGGTAAGTCCCGCGCCGAACGCCGGCATTAGAATGAGCGCGCCCGGTTTTACACGCCCTTCTTCAAGCGCTTCGGCGAGCGCGACAGGCACGGTCGCGGCGCTCATATTGCCGTAACGCTCCACGGTGAGCATCACCTTATCCATCGGCACGCCGCTCCGCGTCACCACCGCCTCGATGATGCGAAGGTTGGCCTGGTGCGGAACGACCAGGTCGATGTCGTCGGCGGTCACGCCGCATTTCGCCATCACGGCATGGCTCGCTTGCACCATGCCGGTGACCGCACGCTTGAAGATTTCGGGGCCGTCGAAATCCCATTCGGTGTCGCCCATGGTGATGCCACGATTGACGTAAGCCGTGCCCATGCCGCGCACGCGCAACGTTTGGCGCGCGTCGGCGAGACAACCCAACTGCTCGCCAAGGACACCCTCTTGCTTGTCGCTTGCCTGCACCACGACAGCCGCACAGCCATCGCCAAAGAGAACCGCGACGTTGCGATTTTCCCAATCCATAAACGGCGAAATCCATTCAACGCCGATCACGACCGCGTTTTTCACAACGCCAGTGCGGATCATCGCCGTCGCGGTGGAGAGCGAATAGAGAAAGCTCGTGCACGCCGTGTTGAGATCGATGGACGCGGCCTTCGTGGCGCCGATCGCGGCTTGCACCCCGGACGCGGAATTCGGCACCTGCTCATCATTGCTGCAGCTGCCATAGACGATGAGATCAACGTCTTTGGCGTCGAGGCCCGCGCATGCGAGCGCGCGCTTTGCCGCGATCGTCGCCATCTCGCTCGCCGTAACGTGAGAGACGCGCCGCTCCTTCATGCCGGTGCGCGAAACAATCCACTCATCGTTCGTGTCGAGGAAAGTGGAGAGATCGGCGTTTGTGAGCGTGGCCGGTGGCATGCATTTGCCCCAGCCGGTAATGGCCGCGTGAGTCATTTCGGGCGTCCCTCGAATTTTATGGCGCTACCGCTAGCAGGCGGCGGCGGGGGCGTCACCCGCTAAGCGGCGCCTGCGCGCCCTAGAGTACAGCCTCACCGCGAAATACCGGGACGCAATGGCCCGCGACCGTAGCTGTGATCTCGCCGCCGCGGCGGCTAGCGGTTATGCGCAATAAGCTTGGCCGCCCCATTTCCTCGCCCTGCCGGACAGTGAACGCGACGTCGTTGGCCGTGCTGTGTTGCAACAACAGCCCCGCGAGCGGCGCGTTTGCACTGCCGGTCGCTGGATCCTCCCATGTCCCCGATATCGGCGCGAACATACGTGCGCGAATTTGATCGCCGTCGCGCACGTAGACGAAAATCGAAAAGCGCGCGCCGAGATCGTTGCGTGAAGCGAGCGCGAGCCGGAATGCGGTGAGATCGGGTGCGCACCTTGCGATCGCATCATGACGCAGCTCAGCAAACACGTACGGATTGCCCATTGAGGCGACGATAGGCGCATGGGTGCTGGTGACGACATCGTCGAGCACGAGGCCAAGACAAGCGGCTATCGTGTCTGCGCCAATCTCGGGGCCGGTCGACAATGGCTGCGGCGCGGTGATTTTGCCGCCAATCACCTCACCTGCCTGCCCCCGCTCAAGCTCAACCGCCACGATTCCGGCCGGCGCCTCTAAGCGAAGATGATCGCCTTCAGCCAAGCCGGCGCGCGCCATAACGTACGCGGCGCCGATACTCGGATGGCCCGCAAACGCCATTTCAGTCGTGCGATTGAAAATTCGCACCCGCGCCGTGTTTGCTGTATTCTCTGGCGGCAGCACGAACGTCGTCTCGCTGAGATTAAACTCAAATGCGAGTTGCTGCATTTGCCCGGCGCTCAGCCCGCGCGCGTCTTTGAAGACCGCGAGCGGATTGCCGCCAAAGCGCTGGTCGGTAAACACATCAACGGTCTCAAACGCAAAAATGGGCATGACGCTCCGGCGATTAGCTCTTGCGGAAGTTCTTCCCCAATATCGCAGCGATCAACAACACGAATGCGGCAAGTCTGATGAGATAGAGCCATGAACGCTCCTCCCACGGCAGCGATAGCAGCACCGTCAGTGCCGAGCTGATCGCCAGCAAAAGAAATGCTACCGAGAACGCGACGAAGAGCGCGTCAGATGTGCGAACCCAAAAGCGCAGGAAGAACGCAGAGGCTACGAAGTAGCCCATGGTGATCATGCCGGAGAAAAAGTCAGAGTGCGGAAACACTCACTTGATCTCCCACATAAAGCCATGGATGAGCACAGCGACGGCGGCGAACGAAGCGATCTGCCGGTAGGCCAGCAAATTGGTTTCCGGCGACGGGATCACGTCGATCAACACGAGCGCGTTGTTGATGGTGAGAAAGAAAAAGCAGAGAGCACACCAGAACAACAGGCGCATCCCAGTCCGCCGATAAGCGCGCGCCAACAGAAACGTGCACACCGCACAGGTCACGAAGCACAGCAAGTAAACGAGCAGAGGTCCGATCATTTGGACGGGCGCAACCTGAATGCGTCCGCAAACGACTTCAGCTGCGCGGTTGCGTCACTGGATTCTGGGTACGACCAACTCTCACCCAATTCGAGATCGAATGCCGCAGGCTCGAACCGGCAAAGCCCCGCTTCGGGTGAGAACGTCATCTCGCCAAACAACGGCCTTTGCGGCGTGTCGTAAAGATCGACGCGCACAAAGCGAAAGCCCTCTGCCAATTTCGACGCCGCCGCGATCATGTGCGAAAGATGCCGCGGAGCCGGCACATTGGCCGGCGTGTCGGGGTAGTTCATCTTGAATTCGAGACGACCCCAAGACGGCGAATAAAACTGACGCGTGTGATTTCCAAAGCGTCCGTGATCCACTTGAATGAATCGCACCGCGCCATCGAAAACCCAGAACTTGTAGTCGTCCGGCGCTTGATCTTCGCCGATGAACGGTTCGACCAACAATTCTCGCTTCACGCTCCCGTACGCCCACTCGCGATGGACGACGTGGTGGTCGTAGTTGAGCCAGCCATTCGCTTCGCGCGCCACCGAACTCAAATTGGAGTTAGCCGTGATGAACTTCACTTGCGCGCTTGAGTGATTGGCCTTCACGACCGCCGGTTTCGGCAGATCACGCAAAATATCTTCGGTGAGATGCTCACCATGCCAGAGCGTTGGGATCAGCCATTGCTTCCCAAGCTTGTCAGCGACGAAATCCTTCACACGAACCTTGTCGACGAGCGATGGCGTACGCGGATCGTGATCCAGCAATTTCAGATGCTGCATCTTCTCGGAGAAGAGCTGCGGGTTCGCCAGATTGGGGAAACGGCCGAAGACACGGAAATAATCGACGTTGACCGCGACAGCGTCCGGGACGCGTCGCAGCAGCTCGAGGTACGCGAGCTTCGTTGCCCATTTTAAGCGGCGAACTGCCATTCCGCGCTTAGAATCCCTGTCACCCGCCCACGGTGAATGGGCAATGTTAATGCCGATACAAAGAACGCAAATGCTGCGCACCTGAATTCGGCGCGATATCGTAACGATCTGCAGCGTTTCTGGGCCGCTACACTCCTACAAGGCGACTCATGCTAGGCGTCGGCCATGGAACCGATCGCACAAGCAACCGCAATTATTCTCGCCGGGGCATCGCTCGGCTGGATCGCCCTCTTCTCATTCGTGTTGGCGCCGGTGGCGTTTAAACAATTCGACGCTGGCCGCGCCGAGCGCTTGGTCAAACACGTGATGAATTCGGGTCACGGCATTCTCGGCTTGATCGCGTTCGCTTCAGCGATCGCAGCATTGATGGCAGGTGCTGTTGCCGGCGCGGCAACCGCCGCTGTCGGGGGCGCCTTCGCTTTCATGTGCAAGTTCGCGCTGGCGCCGCGCGAAGATAAGCCGCTGAAGGGCCATCGCGTGCTGAAGACGGCGCGCGTCGTCGCCTCCAGTCTGACAGCTTTCATCGCGCCGGTTCTAATCGCAGCGATCGTACTTACGCTGCTGAAAATCTAAGCCGCAACGTTGGTCTTGCCTTCTTGGATCGCGCGCTTGGCGCGCTCGATCCACGTTGCGACATCATCCGCCGTGGGCGCCGGCGCCGCGCCCCAGGCGCGCTGACCTTCGTCAGACAAGCCCCACTGCGCAACACCTTCGCAAAGCTGCGTCGCATCGCTTGCAGCCAGCGCATTTGCATCTTCGATGCCGCACGCAACCAACGCCTGAGCTTCGCGCGACTTCATGCCTGGCACGGTGCACGCGAGCAGCGCTTGCGCCTGCCAATCACGGATCACCTTCGCCGAGATGTGGCGCGCGTCGATCTGCTGCTCGCCATCTTCCGCATTGAGCGCCAGCAGATCGGCAATCGTCTTCACACCGACAGCTTCCAAACGCTTAGCCGTCTTCGGTCCGATAGACGGCGCTTGAACAACCGGCGCGCCCTCGTTCAACGTAAACTTCGGCAACGTCTTCTCACGCTTCGCCAGCGGCGCACCTTCCGGTAGTTCGCGCGGCGCCTGCTGCTTCACCTGCTTCGGCTCGGGCACGGGCGCCGGCGCGATGACAGGCAGCTCGGCCTTCGGCGCCAAATCGATCGTGCGTGTCTGCCGGGCGCGCGGAATTGCTGGAATTTTCGTGCTCATCGCGCGCGCAGGCGCGCCCTCACCCGCCTTCGCGCCGATCTCACGCGGCCATTTCGCATCGAGATTGGAAAGCGGCGACTTCAACACTTCTAACGCATGCATTTCGCGCACGGCTTTATCGTCATCACCCAGCGTGGTGCGCACTTTGCCGGTGCGGCGATATTCCTCGTACTGCGCTTCCACCTCGCGGCGTGAGGCGGCATTGTCCATCGTCTTCAGCACAGCTTGGATCGGAATTTCCAACGCAAGGAAGAACCCCTGCAGGTCATCGCCCATGCGTGGCGGACGAACCGCCGCTTCAGCAAAGGCGCGATCCAAAATCCGTGCAAGACCGACGGCGGCATGGCCAACAAGCTTTGCAATCGTGTCCTTCAGCTCTTGATCAAGACCGGCTGGCGGATCCTTCACACCCTTCGCGAAGTCATAATGGTCGATCACCGTCTCATAATACTGGTTCGAGAGCTTCGCGCCGGCGCGTACCATTTCAGCGAGCCAGTTATCTCCGCCTGGCGCGTCCATCTTCGGGTAGCCGCCCAGATCGTTTTCCAGAATCTGCTGGAACGTCGAATACGATTTCGAAAAGCTCCACTCGACAGCGCGGTGGATGACGTTCTCTTCTTCGGTCTGGTGGGTATGAAACGGCTGAATGGGATCGACGTAATAGTGGCTCATGACGCCGGCGCAGTACGCGGCCTGCTTCCAGTCCTTCGCCGCCATCGCCCGCACCGTGCGGCGATACCATTCCTCGCAACTCTCGATCGCGCCGCCCCACTCCTTCTCACGCACGTGGAGGACATGGTTTTTGAAATCCTTGAACACCTCATCGGGCGCCTTGGCGCCGGCGAGATACTCAGCGTGGAAATGCAGCAGCAAATTGCGCCAGCGTTCGGAGTCGGGGCTTTGCAGATGTCGCAATGCATCTACCGCGAGGCGGTGATGGTTGGAACGGCAGCGGCTCGCAAAAACGACCGCGTACAACAGCGACATGACTTCCCGACCTCGCCCCAGGACTAAACGCGAGGTTAAGATTTCGGGCCGGTTTGGTTAGCGAGGGGTTAACCGCCCCGCACCAGACCCCAGTCTTCACAGAGAATTCGAACCAGCCGTTCGTGGCGCTCTTCGATGGCCTGAAGCGTCCATTCTTCAATGGGACCAAGGTCCTTGGTGAGCGCGTAGATCGCCGCGGTGGTATCGAAATAGAGACTACGCTTCTTCGAATACGGCTTGTTATCGGCGGCCGCATTCTGGTCGTAGGTCAGCAGCGTGAGGTTGCCGAGTAGGTTGGCCAGCTCGTTGCGCAGCGCCGGATCCGGGAAACGCTCGTTCCACCACGGCCCACCATTCTTCGGCAGCACGTGCTCAACAGTCGCGTCATCCATCATCGATACGATCCGGCCGCCCGGCATCGCCGCTTCCATTCGAATGAGCAACAAGCGGCGCTGACGGTCGCGCTTGCGCGAACGATTGAGCGTCGCGAAGAACTTCATCTGCTCGGTTTCAGTCAGCAATAGCGCGCGCTGCTTGCCTTCGCCATTGTGCAGGATCTTATCGTCGCTGATGTATTTGATGATGTTGGCGTAGCGCGCTTCGCGGTCGCGATTTTCGACCACCGCCAACTCGCAAGCAAACGTCAGGCGATCGAGACCCTGGAAGAAACGGCGCGCACGCTCCGGCTCCGATGCATGCTCGGCCAGGAACGCGATCGCGCACGGCGCCCAATCCCATTGCTCGACCTGTTTCATAAGCGCAACGCGGCGATTCACTTCTTCACTCGCCGGGCCAACATCGATCGAGCCGGCAAAGATCGCGCGCAACGCGTGCGCATAGCGCGGCAATTGCTCAAACAGGAACGCCCGCACCCCGCCTGCCCGCTCAACGGCAGTGCGGAAGGAAGCAAGATCGCCCGGCGACAACAAAGGTTCGCCGGTCAACAGGAACGGCATCATGTAAAGCAACCGCGCGAAATTATCGCGCTCGAACAGATCCTCGGTCTGCTCCCACTTGCGCGCCGCAGCGTCGGCTTCGGTGTTCGACAGGCCGGAGTTTTCCAGCAAGTCGCTCTTGATGATATCCGCGCCTGAAAGCGGCGAGCCACGCTTGTTCAGCGTGTTGAACACCGTCTGCGCGCAGCCACGTTCGTCGGCATCGACGACGTTCAGCGTGCACGAGCGCGCGATATAGGACATGAACGCGTCGAGCTCGCGATCTTCCGTGATCTTGCTCATCTCGGACTCGATCGTGCGCGCCGCGTTTGCGATCAAATCTTTCGAATCCACGCCGATTTCCGCATGACGCGCCAGCTCGCTCATATGTCCCCGCTCCTGAACGAAGCCGAGATAAAAGTTCTGATCTTCTTCGCGCAGAAGCAGACGCGGCGTATTCCCGTCCATGATCAAGGTTTGATACTGTTTAGCGCGGCCGGGAATGCGATCGCGCACGTACGCGAGCAGCATCGTCAGTGTTGCGAGACGCTGCTGGCCATCGGAGACTTCAAGTTTTCCGTGATTTTTCACCAGCACGATTTGACCGATGAAGTAGAACGTCGCGCCACGTTTGTAAGCGCGCCACAAATCTTGGATGAGCTCACGGACTTCGCGCTCAGACCATGTGTATGGGCGCTGATAGCGCGGGACTTTCAACTGCTTACGCGTTAGCACTGCCGCCAAATTCAAAATCTGCGACGTCAGCCCGAGGGGCGTGTCGCCAAAGGCGCTGACCATGAATTATTCCCCAAGGAAATTCTTATGTTCTTGAGCGTGATCGTTACGCTCTGATTTCGCGCACGCAATGCGGCGCGCTGGAGAACGCAGCCTACATTGGCTTAGCGTTTCCCAAAAAGCACGGCATCTAAACCGCCGTCGCTCGGGTCAGCGCTTCAGCGCGAAAATCGCGCGCTTCGTCGATGTGTGAAAAATCACCAAACCCACGCGCTTCGAATGCACGCAGAGATGTATGTGCGGCGTGCCCATTCGTGAACGCCGCGCGGTGCACGCGCGTTGGTCCCTCCTGCGCCACCAGCACACTCGCAAGACGCCGCGCGATAGCCGCGCCGGAATCCATCCAGAGGCAGGCGCGCGGCGCCGCTGCGGTGAGTTCCTCCACGAGCAACGGGAAGTGCGTGCAGGCCAGCGCCACAACATCGATGTTTTCACCACCCGGCGCCGAAAAAAGCCCCCGGATCGCCTCTGTGATCTCAGCTGTCCCTAGATCCTCGCCTCGCAACTTGCGCTCAGCCGCCTGCACCAGCCCCGCAGAACCGAAGCGGATCACCGTTTTGTCGGCGGCGAACTGGCTGATGAGATCGCTCGTATAGGCGCGCTGCACCGTGGCCGGGGTCGCCAATAATCCGATGACGCCAGTCTGGGTCATCGCCGCCGCGGGTTTGATCGGCGGCACGACGCCAACCACAGGTATTTTCAAAGCAGCCCGCACCGGCTCGAGCGCGATCGTCGACGCCGTGTTGCAGGCAACAACCACCGCCTCCGGCGCCCACTGCTCCACCACGCGCGAAAGCAGGGCCGGCACACGCGCACGCAATTGCTCGTCGGTTTTCAGGCCGTACGGCAGCCACGCATTGTCGGCGACGTAGTCGAGTTCGAACGCGTGCGGCGCTGCGGCGATGGCGTCGAATACCGAAAGCCCGCCAACCCCGGAATCGAACACCAATACGCGCTTTGCATCGTTAACCATTTGGGCAGCCAAGCCAGACATCGAGCGTTAACCAATACGCTGATTTGGGCGCGGTTTTTCGTTTCGGCCAGAGCACGGCACGCACCTGTGGAAACCTCGTGTTAACTGAGTTTGCTAGAATCATAGCGTCGGGTAGCAACGCTTGAGTGGGGTTAAACGTCAACGCGCCGTCGAAGCGCGTTGTTTGAGATTCGGGGTCGGTACCATGAACGCCATCGGCAAATCCTCTGTCGTCTTCGTGACGCTGTCAGGCCTGTTTTGGGGTGGATGGGTGTTGGGCTCGCAAACGCCCGAAGGCCAAGAAGCGATCGCGCGCGCATACGCTGCGTACGCTGAGCAACAAGCGACCGCGAACGAAGACCTGTTCGATTCCACGGCCCTGCGCGCAATCGTTTGCGGCGGCAGCGAAAATGGCGCCCAACAACCTTGCCTCGCGGTCGTTGCGGGCGGGCGCCTTTTCGTGGTCGACGCCGGTTCGGGCGCAGCCTCTTCACTCGTTCAACGCGGCGTGCCGATGGCGCGCCTGCAAGCGGTGCTGCTGACCAGCTCCGGCATGCAGCAAATGTCCGACCTCAGCGCGATGTATGGCCAAGCCACGCAAGGGCGTGATGACGCATTGCTTCCTGTCTACGGCCCAGCCGACACGCAACGCACGGTCGACGGCCTGAACCAAGCAGCCGGCATGGATGGCGCAACGCGCGGCCTCCAGGCCTGGGGACCCTCGCCTGAGCCGGGCCGCTCGGTGATCGTATTCGAAGGTGACGGCCTCACAGTCTCGGCCTTCACAACTCAAGAAGACGCGTTCACGGGTCGGGTTGGCTATCGCTTCGATTATCGAGGCCGCTCAATAGTCGTTGGCGGCGATGGACGCATGGTTGGCGCCGAAGCCGCTGCGAACGCCGACGTCGTTCTGCAAGGCGCGCACAGCCAATCGCTGTCGCATCTGCATCAGCAGTCCAGCATGACGCCGGCGGAAGTTGCAGCTCAAGCGCGCGACTCCAATGCGGGCCTCGTCGTGTTAACCGGCGCCGGCAACCAAGTCGAAGCGCAAGTGCAGATCTCCGAAGCGCGCGCCGCTGGCTTCAGCGACGTCGTCTCGGGCCGCGTCGGCACGCTGGTCGAACTTCCACTCGACAACATGGAAATCAACGTCCGTCCGCTTTAACGCAGCCAGGATCGACGACCTCGAAAAGGGGAGCCACGCTGGCTCCCCTTTTTGCTGCGCGCCAAGCAGCACAGCCGCTCTCGAGACTTGCTGCAGCGCCTACGCCGCCTACACTTGTCGCTATGCGCGCGTTCATAATCTTTGCCGCCCTCATGCTGATTTCGACGCCCGCATCGGCGGATCGCTTTGCGCTCACCTATGATGGATTTGGGCTTGGTTTCGTGCCTGTCGGCGGCGTCACCGTGGACGCCGATGTCACCGACGAAAGCTACGACATTTCCGCAACCGTAGCCTCGCGCGGCATTCTCAACTTGTTCGAGCGCACCGACATCGACGCCAGCGCCGCCGGCATCATCAGCGCCGGCACTCCACGCTGGCAGCGTTACGATCTCGATCATCGCTATAGCGGCAAGCGCCGCACCATCAGCATGCAGGCCGATGGGGTCGGTGCGATCACCTCGCAGATCGAACCCGAGTACCGGACTTGGGGTGACCCAGCCGCGACGGAAGAACAGCGCCGCGCCTCGCGCGATCCGCTGTCCAGTATCGTCGCTATGTCGATCGATGTCGGCCGCTCGCGCCGCTGCGAAGGGACCTACCCCACGTTCGACGGCCGCTTTCACTACCTCCTGCAATTGGGCGGCGGCGATATCGACGCCTACGATGGCGGCGGCTTCGAAGGCGAAGTCTTAAAGTGCTCGCTGAGCTACATCGCCATCAGCGGCTTCAATCCGCGTGACCAAGGCCGCCGGCGCATCCCAGAAGGCCAAGTCTGGTTCGCGCTGATGCCCGACACGACGTTTGCGCCGCCGGTACGCATCTCGACGCCGCTTTCGGCGGGCGGCGCGACAATCCGGCTCGCCAGCTTCCGCCGGGCGCGCGTTGACGTGCAGTACACGTCCGATACACCCACGCCACCTTGACCGCCCGCCGCGCAGCAACCGATCTCCTCGTCGCCGTGATGGAACGCGGCCGTGCATTGGAAGATGCGCTCGGCGAAACACCGAGTTTCAATGCGCTGGCTGGCCGTGACCGCGCCTTTGCGCGCGCGCTCACCACTGCGGGTCTGCGCCGTCTCGGCGGCATCAGCGCCGTCGTTTCAGAATTCCTCGCCCGTCCCCTGCCCGATAGCGCCGAACACGCACGCGCATTGCTGCATTTAGGCGCAGCGCAATTGCTCGTGTTAGGCACGCCCGCGCACGCAGCCGTCGGCGAGACCGTCGAAACCGCCAACCAGATGCGCGAAGCGCGCGGCTTTGCAAAGCTGATGAACGCGGTGCTCCGCAAAGTCGCCAATGATGGCCCGCAGATTTTGGACGGCTTGCCGCCCGGCGCCGATCTGCCTCAATGGCTCTACACGCGCTGGCGCGCGACCTACGGCGATGCTGCGCCACAAATCGCCAATGCGCTACTGAACGAACCGCCGCTCGATCTCACCGTGAAGGGCGATCCCGCTGAATGGGCCGAGCGCCTCTTCGGCACGGTAACGCCGACTGGCAGTGTACGCCTCACCGAACACGCGCCGATCGACAGCCTCGCCGGATTCAATGATGGCGCTTGGTGGGTGCAGGACGCCGCCGCAGCGCTCCCGGCAAAACTTCTCGGCGACGTGCGCGGCAAGCGCGTGCTCGATCTTTGCGCCGCACCCGGCGGCAAAACATTGCAACTCGCCGCCGCCGGCGCGCACGTGACTGCCGTCGATAAATCCGAAGCGCGCTTGAAGCGCCTGCGCGAAAATTTGGTCCGCACCAAACTGCAAGCGGATGTCGTCTGCGCCGATGCGCTCACGTTCAAGGCGGAGCCCTTTGACGCCCTCCTGCTCGACGCACCGTGCACCTCCACCGGCACGCTGCGGCGCCACCCCGACGTCGCCTGGTTGCGCCGCCCAACCGACGTGCGCGCGCTCGCCGATTTGCAAGCTCAGCTCATCGAGTCAGCGGCAGAGCTCCTAAAGCCCGGCGCACCGCTCATATACGCCGTGTGCTCTCTTGAACCGGAAGAGGGACCCGGCGTCGTTGCGGAAGCGCTGCGTAAGAGCTGGCGGCGCCAAGCGCTTACCAACGAGATTCCCTCCGAATTCATCACCGCCGATGGCGATATGCGCACGCATCCCGGCCATTGGCCAGAGATCGGCGGCCTCGATGGCTTCTACGCAGCCCGATTGCTGCGCAGCTAGTTCCGCCTCGCCTTGCGCCGCCTCCCCCGCGCGGGGTACGACAGAGCATGACGCGGACGCTCATTGCACCTTCGATACTGGCTGCGGATTTCTCGAAACTTGGCGAGGAAGTGCGCGCTGCTGAGCAAGCCGGCGCCGACATGATCCATATCGATGTCATGGATGGTCATTTCGTTCCGAACATCTCGATCGGACCGACGGTGATCAAGTCGATCCGTCCGCACTCAAAGCTGCCGTTCGACGTGCACCTCATGATCGCACCGGTCGATCCTTTCATCCAAGCCTTCCGCGATGCCGGCGCCGACATCATCACCGTCCACCCGGAAGCTGGCCCGCACCTTCACCGCACGCTGCAGGCGATTAGAGCCACCGGCGCGAAAGCAGGCGTCTCGCTCAATCCCGGCACACCGGTTGAAGCGATCGACCCGGTCATTGATCTCATCGATCTTGCCTTGGTGATGAGCGTCAATCCAGGTTTCGGCGGCCAGAGCTTTATTGAGACGGCGCTGCCGAAGATCGAAAAGCTTCGCAAGAAGATTGATGTAACCGGTCGCGACATCATTCTCGAGGTCGATGGCGGCGTGAACGCCAAGACCGCCCCGCGTGTCATCGCCGCCGGCGCAACCGCGCTTGTCGCCGGAACCGCCGTTTATGGCGGCGACGCTGACGCCTACGCCGACAACATCAAGCGCTTAAGAGCCGCCGCGTGAGCTGAGATGAACGCGCCGGTCTCCCCCACCAACCGGCAAACGCGGCCGGTCGCGGCGAACGATCATTGGCGCGCGAATCCATTCCACCGCATGCGGCTCGGCGACGCCGCGCCCGATCGCATCGCACGCTGGGGCAACGATCCGCGCGTGGGCGATACCGAACGCGGGCGTGAAATCGGCCGCGGCGTCTGGCGCATCGGCGCTGAGCGTCTCCAGGGCGAGCACCTTTTTCCGTGGCTCCCGTCGCATCCCTCGCGGCACTTCACAGCCCGGCTGCATTCATTCTCGTGGCTCGTGGATCTCGCCGCCGTCGGTCCCTCGGCGCACAGCTTCATCGCGCAACTCATTGACGCGTGGGTGAAGGAGCACGGCGAATGGGACGATCTCGCCTGGGATCCAGAAATTACTGCCGAGCGCTTGTTCGCCTGGCTCTGCTGGGGCCGCCCTGCCTTCGAACAAGGCGCGCCGGAACAACGTGCGTCTCTACTCCGCTCCTCCGCCCGCCAAGCACGCCTGCTGCTGATGGCTCAAAGCGAATTGAGCGAACGGCACCTAGGTTCGATCAAAGCTGGCGCTGCCCTCGTTCTCGCAGGCGCCGCCGATTTTCCTGAAGGAGAGCGCTTCGCCGAGCAGGGCGAAGAGATGCTCATCGAAGCTTGCGCCAAACAATTCTACCCCGACGGCGGCCACCTCTCGCGCTCACCTGAAGCCTTGGCCGAGGCGCTCTGCGATCTCACCACCGCACGCGATGCGCTGAGCGATCCGCCCCAAATCCTGAGCGACACCCTGCCGAAGCTCGCCAACATGCTGCGGATGTGCCGCCTCGGCGATGGCGGACTTGGTTGCTTTCAAGGCGGCTCGGAAAGTTCGCCCGCGACCATCGACGCAGTGCTCGCGCGCGTCGGCGGCGACGTACGCCCGTTCCAATTCGCCAACCACACCGGCTTTCAGCGCCTCGATGTCGGCACGATGCGCGCGCTGTTCGATGTTGGGACGGCGCCGCCACTGAACTACGCCGATCGCGCCCACGCCAGCGCACTCGCCTTTGAGCTTTCAAGCGAAACCGAGCGCCTCATCGTCAATATTGGCGCAACGCGCGAGCTCTCACCCGCCGCACGCATGGCCGCCCGCGCCACCAACGCACATTCGACGCTCGTGCTTGCGGATGCGCTCTCGGCTAATCTCGATGAACGCCGCGGCGGCGCGCGTCTCAGCGGCCCGCAGCTCGACGAAGTACGCCGCTCTTCCGACGAAAGCGGCATCACCGTTCAAGGCCGCCACGACGGTTACAAAGAAAAATTTGGCCTCTGGCACCGGCGTTATATCTTCGTCGACCACGATGGCAAAAACCTGCGCGGCATCGACGAACTCATCCGGCCGATGAGGCTGAAATCGCCGAACCCCAAAAAGGACATCCCGTATGTCCTACGCTTCCACTTGCACCCGAGCGTGCGCGTACGGCTAGCCGAACATCAAACCGCGTTGCTTGAAACGCCGGGCGGACAACGTTGGCGCTTGCGCACTGACGCACCCAACATAGCGATCGAGCCTTCCATCTATTGGGGCGGCAAGTCTCCGCGCGAGAGCCATCAGATCACGCTCTCCGGCGAAGCCGATCCGATGGGTCACGGCCTCAGCCCGCCAAACCGCATCCGCTGGGCGTTGGCGCGCAATTAGGGGCGCAACGCATAAAAAGCCAAAGCAAGTGAGATCGATCAAATGAGCGACCTGATCGTTTGGACATATGATTGGGCGCCCGAAGGTCCGCGCGGTTTTGTACGCGACATGCGCCTCCGCTGGGCCTGCGAAGAAGCTGGGCTTCCCTATAGCGTGCGCACAGTGCCATTCGAAAATCGCGGCCCCGGGCATTTCGCGCGCCAACCCTTCGGTCAGGCGCCCTTCTTGAGCGACGGCGACATCAGTCTCTTCGAAAGCGGCGCGGGCCTGCTGCATCTCGCGCGCAAGAGCGAAAAGCTAATGCCGCGCGATCCGCACGGCGAAGCGCAAACGCTGCAATGGACGATCGCCGCGCTGAATTCGATCGAGATGGTTTCCGTGCCATGGTGGCTTTTGGAAATCACCAGCGCGAAGGAAAACAATCTCACCGCCTGGCTAGAAAGCCGCCTCGGTCACATCGAAGATGTCTTGAAGCAGCGCGAATGGCTCGCCGCCGGGCGCTTCACCGTCGCGGATTTATTGATGGCCGACGTGCTCCGCGTGTCCAAGGTGCGCGCCTTCGGAGATCGCCCCGAAACCGAGGCCTATATCCAACGCATGACAGATCGCCCCGCCTTCAAGAAGGCGTACGCCGATCAAATGGCCCACTTCGCCGCCGCAGACGCCGCGCGCCGATAATTAAAATGCGACGCCGCGGACTGCTGAGCAGGCCGCGGCGCACATTGCTATGTCCTCGTGTTACTGCGGGTTGACGACTTCAACCGGCAGACCGAGGCGATCGAGTTGCGGGCGGACGACGGACGCGTCGCCCACAATCACCCAGACGAAATTGTCGCCATCAATGTATTGGCGCGCAACTTGGTCGAGGCCTTGCGTGGTCATGCCGCGATAGCGATCGGCAACCGTCTCCCAATAATTGTCTGGACGATTGTAGAGGGCGTTCGATTGCAGCGCGCCGAGGATGGCGGGCGAGGTTTCGAACTGCCCCGACAATTGTCGGATGTTGCCCGGGATGTTGCGGTTGAGCTCTGCAGCGCGGACACCGTCGTTGGTGAGGAACGCGTTGATTTGCTCCAAAGTGGCTGCGATCGAGTCACCGGTGCGATCGGCCTGGACCGGCGCCTGGATGAGATACGGGATCTGATGCTCCACCAGCTGAACCGCGCCGCGTGCGCCGTAGGACCAGCCGCGGCGTTCGCGCAACTCCATGTTGATGCGCGCGAGGAAGCCAGCACCGAGAACTTCATTGGCGGATTGAAGGTTCAAGAGATCGTCCGTCCCCTGCGCGTTCAGCACCTGCCCAGCGAGAATGAAGGATTGCGGCGATTGCGGACGGTTCACCAACACGATGCGCGGACGCAGAGTTGGGATCACCGCGCCGAAATTCTTCGTGCCGCGCGCGACCGAAGGCGGCGTCCAGTTGCCGAACGTGCGGTTAAGAGCGGCGGTGACGCGGTTGAGCGGAAGATCGCTGACCACATAGATCGTCGCGGAGTCCGGTCGGATCCACGCTTGGTGGAAGGCGACAAGTTCATCACGTGTCAGCGTTTCAACCACGTTCGCCGTGCCTGAACCCGAGAACGGTCGGCCGTAAGGATGGTCTGCACCATATAGCAGAGCAGGCAGCGTGCGGCGCGCGATAGCATCGGGACGCGTCATCTCAGAGGCGATACCAGCAAGTTGCTGACGGCGCACGCGCTCCACTTCCGCCGGCGAGAAGGCCGGGTTGCGGATAACGTCACCTAGCAGCGCTAGCGACGGATCGAGGTTGGTGCTGAGCGAGGTCAGACCAATAACGGTGCGATCAAGCGTTGCACCGTTATACACGGTGGCGCCCAGACGCTCTTGCGCCTCGGCAAGCTGGATCGAGTTGAGGCTCGTGGTGCCCTCGTTCAGCAGATTGAGCATCAATGCCTGCGTGCCAAGGCGATTGACGGGATCAGCAGCGACGCCGGCGTCAAACTCGACGGTGACGTAAGTAACCGGGACAGCCGTGCGTTGAGCGTAAACGACCTCGATGCCGTTCGTCAGCCGGCCGCGTTGGACGTCAGGAAAATCGAGCGAGGCATCGGCGGCGACGGCCGGCATCTGACGCGGCGGACCCGCCACATAGTTTGACGGCGGGGCCGCTGGTCCACGCCCCGTCGCAGGCGCTTCGGCGTAAGCTGCACGGTCGCCCGGCACCACGCGGAGCGCATAGACCGGACGCGAGAGCCAGCGCTGCATGACGGCGCGGACTTGCTCCGGCGTGATCGACGCCAGCTCTTGCAGACGCTGACGTTCGAAGTCTGGATTGTCGGCGTAAAGCATGCCTTCAGCGAGTGCGACGGCCTTGCCGTCGAAGCCACCGACACGCTCGAGACCGCGGATGCGGCCAGAGAGCGTGCGCATCACCGTGCGGCGTACTTCGTCCTCGGTGGGGCCGTTGGCGACGAACTCGGTGATGATTTCATCGAGGCGACGCGAGACAGCGTCCGCGTCCTCGCCGGGCTTCACGTCAACATCGACTTCGAACATCGACACGCGTTGGAATGGCTGCACGCCGGCGGAGACGCGTACAGCGGTTTGTTCGCCGCGCACCAATTCGTTGTCGAGTCGCGAGCTGGCGAGGCCGCCAAGGATGGTCGCACCAACCTGCAGCGCGACCTGGTCTTCATCGGTGAGGCCAGGGACGACCCAGTTGCGATAGAGCCGCGTCGTGGCGACGCGATCATACATTGTCTCGTCAATGCGGTTCGGCAGGGTCGGCACGTCGGCCGCAGCCGGTGTGTTCACAGGGCCGCGTGCGATATCGCCGAAATAGCGCTCAACTAGTTGGCGCGCCTCGGCTGTGTTGATGTTGCCGGCCAGCACGAGAACGGCGTTGTTTGGGCCGTAATTTTCGCGGAACCAGGCATGCACGTCCGCCAGCGAGGCCGCCGAAAGATCGGCCATCGAGCCGATGGTGGAGTGGTGATACGGGTGACTTTCCGGAAACAGCGCTTCAAGTTGAGCGTACTCGACCATGCCATACGGCTGGTTGTCGCCTTGGCGCTTTTCGTTTTGCACGACGCCGATTTGGTTGGTGAGATTTTCCTGCGTCACGGCGCCGAGCAGATGGCCCATGCGGTCGCTTTCGAGAAAAAGCGCGCGCTCAAGCGCGGAGCGCGGGACGGTTTGGAAATAGTTGGTGCGGTCAAACCAGGTGGTGCCATTCAAATCCGTCGCGCCGATTTCGCGCAGCGGTTCGAAATAGTCCCCAGGCGCGTTTTCCGAGCCGTTGAACATCAAGTGCTCAAACAAGTGCGCGAAGCCAGTACGGCCTGGGGGCTCATCCTTCGAGCCGACATTGTACCAGATGCTCACAGCCACGACAGGAGCTTTGTTGTCCTCGTGAACGACGACGCGAAGGCCGTTGTCGAGCGTGAAGGTCTCGTAGCCGATGTCGACGCCTTCAAGCAGCGCTTCCACCGCCGCGTGGTCGCCGCTCGCTGTCGGAGCGGATGAACTGGCGCAGCTCGAAAGAAGCACACAAACGCCAAAGGCAATGCCTGTCAGAAAACCACGCACGGCTATATCCCCATATTCACCGAAAAGATGTGGAGCCACTAAACGCGGCCGAAAGCAAAAGCCAACCCCTACTCGACCAGCTAGAACAAATTGACGGCGCGGTAACGTCAACTGCCTTCGGCCGCCCGCGTTCTATCCCACACCAATTCCCGCTCGCGCCCAACAAAATCAACGCCCACGTAGAAATCTATCCAACACCTCCACACTTCAAATATCCTGCACGCATCCCTCGCACGGGAGGCTCACCGGCTAGCCGAGCCAAGCGAGCGCGGGGGATGCGATTGAGCGTGATGCGCGGCGAGACCATCCGCCAAGCAGAAGCCCACGGGACAACGCTAGACGTGAACTGTGGGAGCGCACCGGAGAAGGGCAAATCTCCGCACGCCGCCGGGGACCTATCCAAGGGAGTGAAACACATCCTGGTGACGGCCCGGTGGAAAACAAGCGCACCGGGCGCGTGGCGACACGCGGCGAGGTTCGAGCGAGCGAATATCGCATCAAAGGCACTAAACCAGCGCGTCCCCACGCGCCCTGCTCCCGCTCTTCCGCCACGCGGAACGCCCAGCCGTCTCGGCTGACGCGTCATTGGTCGCACGTGATTTGCCGCCGCTCGCGCTTTTCACCGAAAGCGAAACCAGGAGCACATCGATGAGCGAGCACGCCACACGCCGGTCACTACTGAAACAAGCCGCCGCCCTTGGCGCGGCTTTGGCATTCGGTCAAAGCTGCGCGCACACGCCAGTAGGCCCACGCACCGAGCGGCGCGATCTCTTCCCGCAAGGCGTCGCTTCGGGTGATCCTGCGCCGGAAAGCGTCGTCCTCTGGACGCGCCGCGCGCCCGACGAAGGCGCGAGCGCGCACCGTCTCGTGGTCGAAGTGGCCAACGACGAAGCCTTCACGCGCATCGTTGCGCGCGGCGATGTGGAAGTCAGCGCTGCAACGGATTGGACCTGCCGCTTCCTCGCCGCAGGCCTGCGGCCCGCACGCGAATATTGGTATCGCTTCGTTGACGAAGCGGGAAACAATAGCCGCGTCGGCCGCACGCTCACCGCACCAACGACAAACGATGATCGCGCCGTGAAGTTCGCCTTCGTCAGCTGCCAGGATCCAACCAACAGCGCGCTCAATGCCTATCGGCGCATGATCTACGAAGATGTGCGCCGCCCGCGCGCCGAGCAGCTGAGCTTCGTGCTGCACCTCGGCGACTTCATCTACGAGATGATCCGCTATCCCGAGGACACGCCCGATGGCCTCGATCGCGGCCGGCGCCTTCGCGATGGCTTCCGCTACCCAACCGGCAAGAAGATACGGCGGTTCAACTACCCGACCGACCTCAACGATTATCGCGCCGCTTACAAAAACTTCCTCGCCGATCCCGACCTGCAAGACGCGCGCGCACGCTGGCCGTTTGTGCCCGTTTGGGACAATCACGAATTCTCCTGGCAAGGCTATCAGAGCGCGGAGGTCGCATTCAGCGAAGTGCACCCAGGGCAAACCTTGAAAGTCGCGGCCAGCCAAGCGTGGTACGAGTATCAGCCCGCGCGCGTCACCAAGCCGGGCGCCGGTGATCCGTTCGAGGCGCCCGCCGTCACCAACGCACCGCTCACCGATCGCGATGCACGCGGCGTCTATCAGGAACCCAACAATCTCATCGCCATTCGCGCATTGCGCATCGAACGAGCGTTTCGCTTCGGCAAGAACATTGACATGATCTTGACCGACAATCGCTCATTCCAGTCGGCACCGATCGATGGTTCTGGCCTACCCTCGATGGAGTTTGGTTTCACGCCGGAGACCGCCAACGACATTCTCGAAGCTGGGCGCGTGTATCCAGGCGGCGCACCGGCGACAATCCGCATCGGCGAAGCCGAAGTCCCCAACCCGCAAATCAATGAGCCGCCGCAAGCCTATCTCGGCATCGAACAGATGGCCTGGTTCAAGGATCGCCTGCGCGCAGCGCAAGCGCCTTGGAAAATCTGGGGGCATTCGTTTGGCACGCTCACTTGGCGCAGCGATCCGCAAAACCTGCCGCCCGAGTTCGCGACGACCTGGCCCAGCACCGAGTACGGCGACTACAATCGCTCTTATGTTGTCGAGCACGCCGAAATTTTCGGCATGGTACGTGATGAGGGCATCACCGGGCTTACGACTGTTGTCGGCGACAAGCACTCGTTTTGGGCCGGCTATTTGAGCGAAACTTTGCCGCCGCGCGCGTTTGAACCTGTTGGCCTCGAATTCGTCACCGGCTCGATCTCACAAGCAGGCGGCGCCGAGGTTCAGGCGATCACCTTCCCGCGCGATAATCCGCTGCGGCCGTTCTACGTTCACGATCGCCCAGACGGCACAAAACAATGCGCGCTCAACACAACGATTTTGCACGGCGTGCGCGCCGCACTCGCGTTGCGTGACACCGACGATCCGGCCGCGGCGCGCGCCGCAAGCAATCCGGACAACGCCCCGCACCTCAAGTTCGTCGACTTCGGCGGCTACGGTTACTCCACCGTGCGCGCCTCCCCCGAAGAACTCGAAACCGAATTCGTCTGCATTCCCCCGCCACTCGAGCGCAGCGAAACTGAGGACGGCGGCCCACTGCGCTACCGCGTCATCCACCGCGTCTCGCGCTGGTCACCAGGCGAACGCCCGGAGCTACGCCAAGAGATCGTCGAAGGCGACGTCGAACTCGCGATCTGAGCTAGCCCATAGCTGCGGCCAGCCATCTCGCACTCGCACAAACATTCCATCTGTAGAATCCCCGTAGCGCGGGATTGCGGGTGTGCTAGTGCGCGCCAGCACTAGGGGAGCACATATGACCACTGCTTTCACGCCGCCAGCCGGCAAGGACATTCTCGGCCATCCGCGCGGGCTTTGGTATTTGGTGTTCGCGGAGGCGTGGGAGCGCTTCTCGTATTACGGCATGCAAGCGCTGCTCGTGCTGTACCTAACGCAGTACCTGCTACTGCCGGAAAATGTCGCGCACATTGCGGGCTTCACCGAATTCAAAGGCGCGGTCGCCGCTGCCTATGGCTGGCTTGGGCAGGTGTTCGGCATCGGCGATGGCGGCAGCGAACTCGCCACGCCAATTGCGACCGCGGCGGCGATCACCGGTGTCTATTCCGCTGGTGTTTATGCAACGCCGATGATCGGCGGCTGGATCGCGGACCGCTTCCTGGGCCGGACGATGACGGTGGCGCTCGGCGCCCTCTTCATGGTGGCTGGCCACTTCTTGATGGCGTTCGATGTCGCGTTCGTCGGCGCCATCGCGTGCCTGTTCATCGGCGTCGGTCTGTTCAAGGGCAACATCGCCAGCCAGGTTGGCGAGCTTTACGGCCCGGACGATCTGCGGCGTACGACGGCGTACCAGACTTTCCTGCTCGGCGTGCAGATCGCCGTGATCATTGCACCGATCGTGACTGGCTTCCTTGGTGAGAAAGTCGCGTGGCACTATGGCTTCGGTGCTGCTGGCGTCGGCATGGCGGTCGCTCTCGTTGTGTATCTGTCGGGCCGCAAATATTTGCCTCCGGAAGCGCCGCGCGGCAAAGCCGCTCAAGGCGCCGCACCACAGCCGAAACTCACCGGCCGCGATTGGATGACGATGCTGGTTCTGATCGCGCTCCTGCCGATCTTGGCCGCGACCGCGATCGGCAACCAGGAAATCTTCAACGCCTACCTCCTCTGGGGCGAGGCCAACTACAATCTCGTGTTCTTCGGTGAGACGATGCCGGTCTCGTGGCTCGTATCGCTCGACGCCATCATCTCAACCATCACAGTGGGCGCTGCGCTTTTCTTCTGGACGTGGTGGGGCAAGCGCTGGAAAGAGCCGGATGAGATCATCAAACTCGCCATCGGCGCCGTGATCGCCGCGGGTGCGCCACTGATCCTCGCATTCGCGAGCGCCAATCGGGCCGCAACCGGCGAACCCGTCTCGCTGATCTGGGGCATCGGCTTCCACGTCGTGAATGACATCGGCTTTGCGATGATCTTCCCGGTCGGGCTTGCGCTCTTCTCACGCGCGGCGCCGCGGCAAGTCGGGGGTCTCTTCATCGGCATCTATTATCTGCACCTCTTCATCTGCAACCTCGCCACGGGCAAGGTCGCGGGAATGATCGAAACGATGGATGGCTTCTCATTCTGGGCCATGCACGCTGCAGTGATCGCCGCCGGTGCAGTGGCGCTGCTGGTGTTCGCGTTCCTCTTCCACCGCCTGCTCGCGCCGACGACCGAGACGCCCGCACCGGCCTGATGGGCGTTCAACTTCCGCAATTCGTCGCAACGGCTTTGCGGCGAAGCGCGGGGTTTGAACAAGCTGACGGCATGAAACGCTTAGCTCTCGCTGGCCTCCTGCTCCTCGGCGCTTGCGCCACCACCCCGGCACAAGCGCAAGTCAGCGCTTGCCGTCCCGCCGGATACACGCGCGCACAGCTCGATGCGCTGAAGACCGCCGATTGGACCATCGCTAATGAGGAGGCACGCAACGCCCTCGCGCTGGGTCTCGCTTCGTGCCTTGGCGACCCCGACTCGGCCGTACGTGACGGCATCGCCTTTGAAGCGTTGCAGCACTACATGCGCGAAGGCCAGCTCGCCACCGTGACGCTCGCCGCGCTCAGCGCCGATCTACAAGCGAAGCTAACCACGCCCGACCCGCAAGGATTCCAGCGGCCGTTCGCAGCTTTGGTGTTAGCCGACATCGCCCGCACTGACCGCATAAATCCTTGGATGAGCGCGGAACAACGCGCGCAGCTCGTCGATTCTTCCATCGCTTATCTGCGCGGCATCACTGACTATCGAGGCTTCACAGCGGGCGAAGGCTATCGCCATGCCGTGGCTCACACAGGCGATCTGATGCTGCAACTGGTGCTCAATCCGGCTCTCGGCAAACCCGAGCTCACGCGCATCCGCGACGCCATCGCAACGCAGATCGCGCCGGCGAACCACTATTACATCCACGGCGAAGGCGAACGCTTGGCGCGCCCTATCGTCTACATGGCAACGCGCAATGTCTTCAGCGAAGCCGAATGGACCCAATGGTTCGCGGAGGTCGGTGGTCCTGGCCCGCTTGGGGAGACGTGGGGCGATTGGTACTTGTCTGACGCGGGGCTCTCACGCCAGCACAATCTCATGATGTTTCTTGGCGTCGTGCAGGCAAACGTAACGCTGAGTGAAAATCCGGCATTCGCGCTGATGCGCCCGGGTGTTGGCGCGGCGCTCGTGGCGTTGCCCTAAGCTGCTTTCTTCGAACGCAGCAACAGCACCTGGCCCGCAAGCACGAGCACGACACCGCCAAGCGCATAGAGCCCCCAGCTCTTTCCTTCAAAGAGCGCCGAAACAAACATGGCTAGCGGCGGCGTGAGCGCCGAGATGTAGGACGCGGTCGCGTATCCTCGGCGGCGTGCGAGGCCGTAATAGAGCGCAAAGGCAATAACCGAGCCTACGACTGAAAGATGCAGCAAGGACAGGATGTAGGGCGCGGTAAATTCGAAGGCCCAGGTTTTTCCAGTCACCATCGCGAAAATCGCCAGCAACGCCGCTCCATATCCCATCGCCCAGCCGGTCGAGGCGACGACGCCGGCGCCAGCCATTTCCGCCCGCCGCGCGTAGACATTACCGATCGCCGCTGCGAACACGCCGGCGAGCGTCAGGCCGATGCCGGTCAATGCGCGCGAGCTCATATTTGCGGTGACGATTTCTTCCCACGAGAGCAGTGCAACGCCAAGAACGCCCAGCCCCGCGGCGGCCCACGCCAGCAACGGCGCGCGCTGGCCGAAAACAACACGAAACACGATGAGATTCATGAACGCCATCGCCGCGAACACGACGGCGACAACGGCGGATGTCACGCGCTCTTCGGCCCAATAGACGAACGAGTAATCGACAGCGAACGTGAACAGGCCAACACCGAAGGCCGCAAAGTGTTGCGCGCGGTTCAGTGACAGCGACTCACGCCGGAACGCACCCCACGCAAACAACAACACCGCGGCCAGCGCGAATCGGTATGTGATCGACACGACCGGATCGACGACACCGAGCTGCTTGGTGATCGCAAACCATGTCGTGCCCCACGCAAGCGTACACACCAAAATCGCCGCAAGGTCGTACCAATGCGGCTGCGTGTGCGACTCAAGCTGTGATGGTGTTGCGCTCTGATCGGCGCTCATTTCGGCTCCCCGGCGCCAACATGGTGGTTAAACGGCATAAAGCAAAGACACTGCTTCGCAGATGCGGCGAGAAGCTTCTATTTGATCGCTTTAGCGGTTCCACGCGTTGACCCACCCGCACACGAGGCCTACCTTTGTTAGTGGCATCGGGGCGCCTTCGGGGGCGGGCTGGGCCTCGAGAGCGCCGTGGTTGTAACCAGGAGGCTCATACATGCGCATACAGGTCGCCGGACGACAAATGGATGTCGGCGAAGCGCTTCGAACCCGTATCGAGAACGAACTCGCAGACGGTGTCGGCAAGTATTTCAATCGCGCTACTGATGCAGTGGTCACAGTAGCCAAGAATGGCGGTGGCGTTGGCATCGCAGTGGATTGTTTGGTCCACCTCCCCTCCGGAATTTCCCTCCAAGCAGAAGGCCATGGCGGCGATGCGCACAGCGCGTTCGATGACGCGCTCGGGAAGCTCGAAAAACGTGTCCGCCGCTACAAAAGGCGCCTGCGAAATCATCACGCAGACCACAAATCTCCCCTTCCCGCAGAGGAAGCTTCGTCCTATGTGCTCGCGCCATTAGAGGAAGAAGCTGAGGACGACGGCGCGGACGCGCCGGTGAATGGCGAGGCGGCGCCTTTGGTGATCGCGGAAGTCACGAAACCGGTTCGAGCCATGACGGTGTCCATGGCTGTGATGCAGCTCGATTTGGCCGAGTCGCCGGCGCTGATGTTCAGAAACGCCGCCAATGGCGAACTGAACGTTGTGTACCGGCGCACAGACGGAAATATCGGCTGGATCGATCCCGGGCGCGGGAACAGGAAGAACGGCGCCTGAGTTGCTAGGCGTCCGTTCGAGCGTCGCGGAACAGGGTGAGTAGGTGAACGATCTAAGCGATTTGGTCGCGGCGGACGCAATCGTGCCGCGCTTGATCTCGACGTCACGGCGTCAAGCTCTGCAACTCATGGCCGAAACATTGGCCAAGAGCGCTGGCATCGATGCACGCGCCGCGTTTGAAGCCGTGCTTATCCGTGAGCGTTTGAGCGGCACCGGGCTTGGCGAAGGCGTTGCGACGCCGCACGGACCGCTGCCGGGCTTAGTTCGTCCGATCGCTGCCTTCGCGCGACTCGATCCGCCGCAAGATTTCGAGGCGATGGATAATCGCCCGGCGGATCTCGTTTTCATGTTGCTCTCGCCGCCCGACAAGAGCGCCGATCACCTGAAGGCGTTCGCGCGGATCTCCCGCTTCCTGAAGCATGCGGACGTACGCACCGCCCTCAGGGCGGCGCGCGGCGGCGATGAACTTTACGCGCTGATCGCCGGCGCCGTGCGTAGCGACGCGGCATGATGACGACGGCCGATCGGCTGTTCTCGTACTTCCCTCTGCTGATGACGATGCTGTCGCTGGCAGGGCTGGGCGTATTCGGGCGCTGGCCGTCAATTTGGACGGCGTCGCTGCTCTTGTTCACCGTCTACTTTGTGCCGCCGATCGTGCAGCGCGTGATGCTGCGTTGGTCGGCGTTGAAGCAAGGCGTCAACCAGATCGATGGGCGCACATTCTCGCCTTGGTTGGCGACCCATCACATCCAAGCCATGTATGACGCGCTGCCGTACCTGGAATCGCTGCTTCGGATTTTCCCGGGCTTCTATTCGATGTGGCTGCGCATGTGGGGCTCACGCATCGGCTACGGCGTCGAATGGCCGGTGCGCATGGACGTGCTCGATCGCAGCCTGATGGACATCGGCAACCGCGTTGTGTTCTCGCGCGAAGTCGAACTCGCGGCGCATGTACGGAAAAAGACCGATGGCGGGCGACAACGCGTGCTGGTGCGCGGCGTGCGGATCGGGAACTACGCATTTCTGGGCGCAGGCTCACGCATCGGCGCGGGCGCGAGTGTGCCGTCCAACGCAAGCGTGCCGGAAATGGCGATCGTCGGCGTGAACGAAGTGTTCGGCGATGCTGTGCGGCATCACGAACAAGCGGAAGCTGAGTTCGGTTAACATATGGACCCCCGGCGTCTCGCCGGCTTGCGCCATGTGTGCAGGTTGGAGCGCGCGGCTTCTACCGCGCATGTGGCGCGGAGCGCCGCGCTCCATTTCCCCAAGGCTAGTCCTTCTCCAACTTCGCCAACAGCACGCCTTCACTGACTTGCGCGCCGGCTTTGGCGTTTAGCTCTGAAAGTTTCCCGTCAAACGGCGCGGTGAGCGTGTGCTCCATCTTCATGGCTTCGAGCACGAGGATGGGATCGCCCTTCTTCAACTTCGCGCCGGCTTTCGCCGCGACGGAGACGATCTTGCCCGGCATCGGTGAAAGGATCGCGCCGTCGCCCGCGGTTGCTTCGTCTGCGCTGCGCTCGCCGGTATCGAGGGTGAACTCGTAGGCTTCGCCGCGATCGAAGATAACCACTTCGCTTCCGCCGTGAGCCAGCCAGCCCGCTTGCGGCGCTGCGCCCAACGTCACTGACACGCGCTCGCCCTTGAAGAGCATGCGCGCGATGGGAACGCTCTCACTGTTCAACCGAAAGCCGGCGAGCTGCGACCACGGCGACGATGCGACGGTTCGATCCCCTCCGCTTCCCACAAAGATCGCGTTGGAATTGATCGCTTTCGCTGCATTCTCAAGCACGCCGCTTGAAGGTGAAGGTTGGCGAGACAATGCTTCTCCGCGCGCCGCTATGAGGCCTGTGTTCACATCGCCTGAGGCGAACCCCGGATCCGCGAGGCAACGCGCAAGGAATCCAGCATTCGTCTTCACGGGCCAGGCGCCCACTGCGTCCCACTCTTCGCTCATCGCCGCGATTGCTTCTTTGCGCGTTCGCCCGTGAACGATGATCTTCGCAATCATCGGATCGTAGTAAGGCGTCACCTCATCACCCTCTGCGACAGCGGAGTCGACGCGAACGATGTTTGGAAATGGCTGCGGCAGGCTCAGCACTTCGAGACGGCCGGTGCTAGGCAAGAAGCCCGCGTCCACATTCTCAGCATACAGCCGCGCTTCTATCGCGTGACCGTTGATCTTCAGCCCTTCCTGCTTCAGCGGCAGCTTCTCGCCGCTTGCCACACAGAGCTGCCACTCGACCAAGTCCTGCCCCGTGATCTCTTCCGTCACCGGATGCTCTACCTGCAACCGCGTGTTCATTTCCATGAACCAGATGCGGTCGCCGCGGAGGCCTTCGCTGGCGTCGGCGATGAACTCAATGGTGCCGGCGCCGACATAATTCACGGCTTTCGCGGCCAGCACCGCCGCATCGGTGACGGCCTTGCGCGTGGCTTCGTCCATGCCGGGCGCGGGCGCTTCTTCGATCACCTTCTGGTGGCGGCGCTGCAGCGAGCAATCGCGCTCGAACAGATGCACGACATTGCCGTGCGTATCGCCGAACACCTGCACCTCGATGTGGCGCGGGCGCTGCACGTACATTTCGAGCAGCACGCGATCGTCGCCGAACGATGATGCCGCTTCGCGCTTGGCCGATGCGAGCGCGGCTTTGAAATCGGCCTTCTTCTCGACCTTGCGCATGCCTTTGCCGCCGCCGCCGGCGACGGCTTTGATCAGCACCGGATAGCCGATCGCGTCGGCCTCCTTCTGCAAGCGCTCTTCGCTCTGATCTTCACCAAGATAGCCTGGCGTCGTCGGCACGCCAGCTTCGGCCATGAGTTTCTTGGCGGCGTCCTTGAGGCCCATCGCGCGGATGGAGTCCGGCCTCGGACCGATCCAGATGAGGCCCGCGTCGATGACGGCCTGCGCGAAATCGGCGTTCTCGGAGAGAAAGCCGTAGCCCGGATGGATCGCCTCGGCGCCGGTTTGCTTCGCGGCGGCGATGATGTTCTCGCCGCGGAGATAGCTCTCCTTTGCGGGCGACGCGCCGATGTGCACCGCTTCATCCGCCTCGCGCACGTGCAGCGCTTTTGCGTCAGAGTCGGAATAGACGGCGACGGTGCGCACACCGAGACGCTTACACGTCCGGATCACACGCCGCGCAATTTCTCCGCGATTGGCAATGAGGACGGATTTCAACATGCGCGCACCATTCCCCTTCTCCCTTGCGGAGAAGGGGTTAGGGGATGAGGGGCGGAGATACGAGTGCGTTGCATCGAGAGTGAGAGTCGAGCGCGTGCTTGCGAAGTGCGCGGCAGCATAACGCCCCTCACCCCCCGCCCCCTGTCCGCAGGAGAAAGGGGGAGCGTGCGACCTTCTGGAACGAATGGGGATACGATCATTCAGCCACCGAAAATCTTTGACCATAGCGATCGCTCGGGCTGCTCGACCTGCAACGAGTCGCAACTTCCATCAGCATTGTAAAACTCGCCATCGTCGCCCTCCACGCGCGCGTCCAAAGCGCTCGCACTCTGCACCGCCTTCACGATCGTCTTCTCTGAGGGATTCTTGCTGGAGACTTTTTCGCGCTGCCTTCCGGGGTTTCCAAAGCACAGGAATGTCCAAAGAGCCATGTCGCCGCCACATGGCCATGAGCTCCTCATCGATCTCAAGCGATGGATCAGCCGCTACGCACGCCAACCATTCTTCCACGGAGATATCATTGCCGTCGTCCGACCAATGTTCGCGCCGGTGGACGTGAATGCCGTAACCCATGGGACTACATTCTAAACACGCCGAAGCGTGTCTCCGGAATCGGTGCGTTGAGGCTCGCGCTGATCGCCAGGCCCAAGACATCGCGGGTTTGTGCGGGATCGATGATGCCGTCGTCCCAGAGGCGCGCTGTGGCGTGGTATGGGCTGCCTTCGGCTTCATAGCGGGCGCGGATTGGGTCTTTGAACTTTTCCTCTTCCTCTTTCGCCCAGCTATCGCCTTTCGCTTCCATGCCGTCGCGCTTGACTTGCGCGAGCACGGACGCGGCTTGTTCGCCGCCCATGACGGAGATGCGGGAGTTCGGCCACGTAAAGAGGAAGCGCGGTGAGTACGCGCGGCCGCACATGCCGTAATTGCCGGCGCCGAATGAGCCGCCGATCAGCACGGTGAATTTCGGCACTTCGGCGGAGGCGACGGCCGTCACCATTTTAGCGCCGTCCTTGGCGATGCCGCCCGCTTCGTATTTGCCGCCGACCATGAAGCCGGAAATATTTTGTAGAAATAAGAGCGGAATGCCGCGTTTGCAGGCGAGCTCGATAAAGTGCGCGCCCTTCTGTGCGCTTTCGCTGAACAGAATGCCGTTGTTGGCGAGGATCGCAACGGGAAAGCCCCAAATGCGCGCAAAGCCAGTGACGAGCGTTGGGCCGTACAGCGGGCGGAATTCGTCAAGCTCGCTGCCATCGACGATGCGGGCGATGACTTCGCGCACGTCGTACGGCGTGCGCACGTCATCGGGGATGACGCCGTAGATGCTTTGCGCATCGTACGCCGGTGCGATCGGCTCGCGCAGATCGAGGCCGACTTTCTTCACGGTGTTGAGGTTCGCAACAATACGGCGAACCAGGTGCAATGCGTGCGCATCGTCTTGCGCGAGATGATCGACGACACCACTCTTGCGCGCGTGCATGTCGCCGCCGCCGAGATCTTCGGCGCTGATCACCTCGCCGGTCGCGGCCTTCACCAATGGAGGTCCGCCGAGGAAGATGGTGCCTTGGTTGCGGACGATGACGGTTTCATCGCTCATCGCCGGCACGTAGGCGCCGCCGGCGGTGCATGAGCCCATGACGCAAGCGATCTGCGCGATGCCCTCGCCCGACATGCGCGCTTGGTTGAAGAAGATGCGGCCGAAATGATCGCGGTCCGGGAAGACTTCGGCTTGGTGCGGCAGGTTTGCGCCGCCGCTGTCGACGAGATAGACGCACGGCAGCTTGTTCTGCATCGCGATCTCTTGCGCGCGCAGGTGCTTCTTCACCGTCATCGGAAAATATGCGCCGCCCTTCACTGTGGCGTCGTTGGCCACGATCATCACTTCACGGCCTGATACACGACCAATGCCGGTGATCACGCCTGCAGCGGGCGCTTCGCCATTGTAGAGATCGTACGCCGCCAGCGCGCCGACTTCGAGAAACGGCGCGCCGGGATCGAGCAAACGCTCAACGCGCTCACGTGGGAGCAGCTTGTTGCGCTTAGTGTGGCGAGCGCGGGATTCTTCCGGGCCACCGAGCGCGATCTGCGCGGAGCGCTGGCGGAGTTCGTCCGCCAAGCCGCGATGGTGCGCGGCGTTCTTGGCGAAAGCGTCCGAGTGGGGATCTATGTTGGATTTGAGTTTCATTTTTCAAAACGCATAGGGCGGCCAATCACACAAGTATTTGCCGAGAGTTGTTGTCTTGAGAAAGAGATAAGAGCCGCCGCAAAGGCCAGCGTAGGTCACCATCAGCGGGATCAGCACCCAACCAGGCAGCTGCAAAAGGCTTACCGGCCAGACGAGAATCAGGAAAAAGAACCCGCATATCAAGACGAGCGCCACTACGGTCCAAAACAGCTTGAGCAACTGAAAGTCAAAGCTCTCCGGCGGTGGTTTGTACGGACGCGCGTTCATCCCCCGCCTATGATCTCCCGGCCGATCAGGAAGCGCCGCACTTCGTTGGTGCCAGCGCCGATGTCGTAGAGCTTAGCGTCGCGGAGGAAGCGCTCAACTGGGAAGTCGCGCGTGTAGCCTGCGCCGCCGAGGGCTTGGATGGCTTCGAGCGAGCTCTTCACCGCGCTTTCGGAGGCATAGAGGATAGCGCCGGCCGCGTCGTGGCGCGTGGTTTTGCCAGCATCGCAGGATTTGGCGACGGCGTAGACGTAAGCGCGCGCCGAATTGAGCGCGACGATCATGTCGGCGACCTTGGCTTGGATGAGCTGGAACGAGCCGATGGCTTTGCCGAATTGCTTGCGCTCACGAACGTAAGGCAGCACGACATCGAGGCAGGCTTGCATGATGCCGAGCGGGCCAGCGGCGAGGACGGCGCGTTCGTAATCCAGGCCGCTCATCAGCACGGCGACGCCGCGATTGAGGCCACCCATGACATTCTCTTCCGGCACTTCGCAGTCTTCGAACACGAGTTCGCCGGTGTCCGAGCCACGCATGCCCATTTTGTCAAGCTTCTGGCCGACGCTGAAACCCTTCATGCCGCGCTCGACGATGAAGGCGGTAATGCCGCCTGAGCCTGCGCCAGGTTCAGTTTTAGCGTAGACGACGAGCGTGTTGGCTTCGGGCGCGTTGGTGATCCAGAACTTCGTGCCGTTGAGGACGTAGCGATCCCCTTTCTTCTCGGCGCGCAATTTCATCGATACGACGTCGGAGCCGGAGCCCGCTTCGCTCATGGCAAGCGAGCCGACATGTTCGCCACTGATCAGCTTCGGCAGATATTTCTGCTTTTGCTCCGGCGTCGCCCAGCGACGAAGCTGATTGATGCAGAGGTTCGAGTGCGCACCGTAGGAGAGGCCGATGGAAGCGCTGGCGCGGCTCACCTCCTCCATCGCAACCACGTGTTCGAGATAGCCAAGGCCAAGCCCGCCATCTTCTTCGGCGACAGTGATGCCGTGCAGGCCGAGCTCGCCCATTTCAGGCCAAAGCTCGCGCGGGAATTTGTTGTTCGCATCAATCTCAGCGGCCATCGGCGCGATGCGATCGGCCGCGTATTTCCGCGTGGTGTCGCGGATGGCGTCGGCGGTTTCGCCGAGCTGAAAATCGAGCTGGTAGGAGTCTGACATGTTTGGGCTCCCGGCAAACACTCAGCGTCGCCTTGAGCTTGTCGAAGGGCCGCTGCGGGCTCTGATCTTCGACAGGCTCAGAGCGACGCCCGCTTATTGAGAGCCAGACCTAATTGATTTGCATTCTGAATAAAAATTGAACGTCTCGAACGAAACTGATAGATATGCTCTATGGATCGCTATCTGCTTCGCTATTTTCTGGCCGTGGCCGAGCTGGGCTCGTTTTCGAAGGCGGCAGCGCGAGTTTCGGTTACCCAGCCAACGCTCTCGGTGGGGATCGCCAAGCTCGAAAGTGAAGTTGGCGCGCGCCTGTTCGAACGAACGACGCGGCGCGTGTCACTGACGCCTGCGGGCAGCAAGTTTCTCCAACACGCACGGCGGATTACCCAGGAGTATGAGGCGGCGCTTCGCGACGTCTCAGAGACGCCGCAGATGAAGCGCCTTCGCGCCGGCGTGCTCTCGACCATCCCTGCGCGCGACCTCGAGCGTGTGGTGGCCCAGCACGCCAAAGCCTCGGGCGGCGAAGCACTGGAGATCCTCGACTCGACCGAACGCGACATTGCCAACCGCCTCTCGGACGGGCGCCTCGATGTCGCGATCACCATCCTGCGTCCTGGCCTCGATAGCTTCGCGCAAGAACGCTTACGCACGGAACCTTATGTGCTCTTCGTCGCCGCTAACCACAAACTGTCGGGGGCACTGAGCATCGAGGGCGGCGAACTCGCTGGCGAGACGATGATCGTGCGCCGGCAATGCGAAGGCCTGCCCGAGATCAGCCGCTACTTCACCAACCGCGACGTACGCCCCTCCTTCAGCCTGCGTACGCTCTCGGACGACCGGGCGATGAGCATGGTTGCGGCGGGCCTCGGCGTCACCGTCGCGCCCGCGAGTTTCAAAGCACCGGGGCTGGCGTTAGTGAATCTTGCTGGCTTCGCGCTGAGCCGTGACGTCGGTCTCGTCTTTTCTGATCGCATGCGCGACCGCGACGGTGCATTCATAGAAGCAGCGCGCGCCACCTACGCGCCGTCCGGCGCCGGTCGCAAAGTAAGGTAAACGCTAACCGCGCGCGTTGTGAGCAACCCTTAGTGATGTTACGCTGCTGGAACGTCGGGTCACGTCAGGGTGTTTAAAGGGTCATGGCGCCTCCAGCTCGTCCAGTTTGGACAGGGCAAATTCGGCTCGCGCTCGTCGCGCTGCCGGTGAAGCTCTACTCAGCCTTGGATTCCAAGGAGAAGATTTCGTTCAACCAGATTCACGAACCTTCCAAGCAGCGCATTCGCTACGAGAAGGTCGCGCCGGGCATTGGCGCCGTGGACAAAGACGAGATCGTCAAAGGCTACGAATATCAAAAAGGCCGCTACGTGCTCTTCAGCGATGAAGAGTTCGAAGCGCTGAAAGTCGATTCCAAGAAGACGCTCGACATGGTGCAGTTCGCGCCGGCCGACACGATAGACCCGATTTATTTCGACAAACCATATTACGCCCTGCCCGACGGCAAAATGGCGGACGAGCCCTACCGGGTCGTCAGCGAAGCGCTGAAGAAGACGAAGACTGTGGGCCTCGGGCAAATAACCATGCGCGGACGCTCCTACATCGCGGCGGTGAAGCCGTACGAAGGCGGCCTCATTGTCGAAACGGTTCACTACGCGGAAGAGCTTCGCAAAGCGAACTTGTTCTTCGACGAAATCCCAAGCGGCAAGCTCGACGCCGATCTGGTCGATCTCGCAGAAGAGTTGATCACCCGCAAGAAGGCGAAGTTCGACCCCAACAAGTTCGAGGACGAATACGCGATCGCGATCGAGCGACTGGTAAAGAAGAAGATTGAGCGCCACGGCGAACTGATCCTGGAAGACCAAGAAGAGCCGTCCCGGGATCATGGCGACAATGTCGTCTCGCTCGTGGACGCGCTGAAAAAATCGCTGGCGAAGAAGTCCAAGATCGTGGGCGAAGAAGAAGAAGCGTCCGCGCCGAAACGGCGCGCTGCAGCGGAACGCACCAAGACAACGCGCGCTAAAGCTCCGGCGAAGACGCCGGCGAAAAAGCGCGCCAAAAAATGAAACGGCCCGCCAAAGCTGGCGGCGGGAAGAAAACGGCCAAGTCGGACGCGGTCGGCGGTCTGGCCGAATACAACCGCAAGCGCGATTTCAAAAAGACGACTGAACCCGCCGGCGGCGTCGTAAAGGACGCGGGCGGCATGTTCGTTGTGCAAAAGCATGCGGCGACACGGCTGCACTACGACTTCCGACTTGAGCATGATGGCGTGCTGATGAGCTGGGCTGTGCCGCAAGGCCCCTCGCTCGACCCCGCCATCAAGCGCCTCGCCATGCGCACCGAAAATCACCCCATCGAATACGGATCGTTCGAGGGCGTCATTCCGAAGGGTGAATATGGCGCGGGCGCGGTGATCATCTGGGACACCGGCAAAGTAAAATGGCTGCTCGATCCAGATGAAGGCATGGCGAAGGGTGAATTGAAATTCGTGTTGGCCGGCGATCGGCTGATGGGTGAATTTCACATGGTCAAAATCAAGCCGCGCGAGGGTGAGCGCGGCAATCCGTGGCTATTGTTCAAATCGAAGGACGCCTTCGCCGGCAAGGAAGATCCGGTTGCGCGCAGCGTCACCAGCGTTGTCTCCGGCCGCACGATCGAAGACGTGCGATCAGGCGGCGCGCGCGTGTGGAGCAAAGGCGGCGAGCGAGCGCCGAAAGCGGTAAAGCCGCCAAAATGGGCGTTTGTGGAACCGGCCTTGGCGACACGCGTGGACGACGCACCCAAGGGCGATGCCTGGATTCACGAGATCAAGTATGACGGTTATCGCATCCAGGCAGCCGTGAGCGGCGACAGCGTGCGGCTTTACACGCGCACGGGACTGGATTGGACCGGCAAATTTCAGTCCATCGCCGATGCACTCGCGGCGTCAAAGCTGAAAGACATCCTGATCGATGGTGAAGTCGCCGTTGCGCAAGCCGGCGGCAAGACGGACTTCTCCGCACTGCAAAAATCACTCGAAAACGGCGTCGCCAAAGGCGTTTCGTATTTCGTGTTCGATCTCTTGGCGGAAGGCGCAAAAGATCTCCGCAAGACGCCACTGATCGATCGCAAACTGAGGCTGGAAAGAATCCTTGCCAAGGCAAAACCGCCGATACGCATCAGCCCTTATTTCGAAGGCGGTGGCCCAGACGTCCTGGAGGCGTTTCGCGATCAAGGACTGGAAGGAATTGTTTCGAAAAAGGCGACGTCCACTTATCAAAGCGGACGCACCAATTCTTGGCTCAAGGCAAAATGCGTCAACGAGCAGGAATTCGTCATTATCGGTTATCAGCCCTCCCTCAAGGGACGCGCCTTCGCAGCGCTGATGATGGCCGATCATGTGGACGGCGAGCTGGTCTATCGCGGCAATGTTGGCACTGGCTTCGACGATAAGACACTCGCCTCCCTCCACGCGCAGCTGAGCAAGATGGAGCGCGCGAAACCAGCGCTGACTGTGCCGCGCGCGGCAGCGAAAGGCGCGAAGTGGGTTGAGCCAAAGCTCGTGGCGCAAGTGCGGTTCGCGGAATTTACAAGTGAAGGCGCAATCCGCCACGGCGTTTACCTCGGACTGCGCGGCGACAAGGCCGCGAAGGATGTGCAGCCCGAACAGGCAGTTCCGGCGATGCGCACGCGCGTCAGGCTCACGCATCCAGGGAAGGTATTGTTTCCCGACGCCGGCGTCACCAAGGCCGAACTCGCCGCCTATCTCGACATGGCCGCAGATCGGATGGGCGCGCACTTGTTCGGGCGACCAGTCAGTCTCGTGCGCGCGCCGGATGGCGTTGGCGGACAGACATTCTTCCAGAAGCACGCAATGAAGGGCATGCCCGCGGAAATCAAACTTATCAAAGTGTCTGAAAGTGACGGCGAGGCCGAAGAATACATTACATTTCCGGACGCCACCGCGATCGTTTCTGCTGCTCAGATCAGCACGCTTGAGTTTCATCTCTGGGGCTCACGCAACAAAGATCTGGAGCGCCCCGACCGCCTCATCTTCGATCTCGATCCTGACGAAGACCTCGACTTTCAAGTGGTAAAACGCGCCGCGTTCGACATCAGAGCTCTGCTCGACAGCGCCGACCTCCAGTCGTTCGCGATGATCACCGGCGGCAAGGGCATTCACATCGTGCTCAATGTGAAGCCCAAACTGGCGTGGGAGGAATTGAAAGCCTTCTCCTCCGATGTCGCTGAACAAATCGCCGCGCTCGATCCCAAGCGCTTCGTCGCCAACATGGCGAAGGCGAAGCGCAAAGGCCGCATCTTCGTCGACTATTTGCGCAACGGGCGCGGCGCGACGGCTATCGCTCCATATTCGCCGCGCGCGAGCGGAACAGCGCCAATCGCCGTGCCCGTGAGCTGGGATGAGCTGAAGACGATTCCTGCAGCGTCGGTTTTCAAACTGAAAGACATGCACGCGCGTCTGAGCCAGCCAGATCCATGGGCAGATTACGCCAAGAGCGCCGTCAGCATCACGGCCACGACACGGCGAAAATTGGGGCTCTGATCCAAGGCAGCGAAAACGCCCGCTTGATCCCATTGTCTGAAGCGCTAGTTGTTCACTCCGTCCGGAGTTCAAAACATGCGCCGCGCAGCCATAGCCCTTGCACTTGCACTTGCACTCATGGCTTGCGGACAATCCGAACCGCCGCCACCGCTCCCCGAAGCGCCTGTCCAAGTCGCGGCGGCGGCGTGGTTCATCTGCGATGCCATCGATGCACCGGTCGTGTTGGTGTTTGAGCGCGACGGCTCAACAGCGCGCGTGGCGCAGTACGGCAAACCGGATGGCGAGATCGTGCTGCGCACCGAGTATCAGCTGGGTGACCAAGAAGGCGCGGCGGGAAGCGTCTACACGACGCTGATCCAGAACGGTGTCGATGTCGGACACATTCGCCAGATCAGTCCGGGCATGCTGGAAACACCAGGCGCCGCGTTCACATTGCCCTTCACCTCGGTACGCATAGGTAATCGCGACATCACATGTCGATGGATGCCTCGCACCCGGCTCATGGGTTTCACCGGCAGACGCACGATCGTCGTCAGCGAAGATGGTGACGGGGACCTTCTCTATCATTCGTACGATTTCGCCAGCGCCGCTGAAGCGCAACAGATCGAGGTGTCCGAAAACGGCCGAACCACGACCTTCTCACTCGAAGTTCGCGACGGGACTGAAATAACGAACGCGGACGGCGCGAACTACAGCTTCCAAGCTGATGCAGAGACCGAAATCAACGTCACCGTCGATCGCACCGGCGTTGGCCGTGTCTCGGTCGCGCGGCACGGACCTGAACCGGCTCAGAGCGAGGATTTGATCGCATACATTGTGGGCGCCGGCGCGGAGTAAGTTGAGCCGCGCATGAAGCACTGCTAAAGGCGGGCGCAGGAGATCTTCATGCGTTTTGCCGTCGCTTTGCTCGCCCTCACGCTCGCCGCCTGCAACCAACAGCCGGCCCCGCCCACGGCTGAGGAAGAACAGATTTCCATGCGCGTGCCAGCGCCGTGGTTCATCTGCGACTCGATCAATGGAGCGTCGGTGTTCGTCTTCGAGCGCACCGCGAATAATGACGTGCACGTTGCCGAATACGGAAAATCCGATGGAGGCCTCTTAGCACGCAACGGCTATTTCGTCGGCGACGAAGAAGGCGCCGCTGGCAGCATCAACACTGAGCTGGTGCGCGACAACGGCTCCGATGCCTGGGTCCATCAAACCAATCCAGGCATGTTGGAAACGCCGGCGTCGGCATACACGCGCCCGTTCGGTTCCGCGCAAATTGAAGGCCGCGATATCCAATGTCGCTGGATGCCTCGCACGCGCGTCGCGGGTTTTACCTCCCGGCGTAGCTTCGTCGTCCACGAGGACGCCGCTGGCGCCATTACTTACAGCGCCTACAATTTCGCCGACAACGCGAGCGCTCGCGCCGCGAGCGGCGCCGAGAATGCGCGCACGACGAACGCATCTCTTGAATTGCGCAACGGTGTTGCTGGGCAAACGCCGGAAGCAACGACCTACACCTTCGAGACACAGGGTTTCCGCTACGTACTTTCGCTGAATCGCGATGGCACCGGCGTGCTCGACGTCACACGGGACGGCGCGCCACTCACATCGGAGCCGCTCATCGGCTACCAACAGGGCTCACCGCCCGCGCCAACGGCAGCAACACCGTAACCGGCGCTTGTCGCCTTCTGACCCAGATCGAAATCAATCGAGGATGAAATGACGTTCGCAACCTATGAAAAATCCGGACGCGTCGCGACCGTAACGATCAACCGGCCCGAGAGCCGCAACGCGATCGCCACCCAACAGGATTGCGATGACCTCGCGGGCGCATTGTGGAAAGCCAATGACGACGCCGACATCAACGCTGTCATCCTCACCGGCGCAGGAAAGGCGTTTTGTGCAGGCGGCGATCTGAAGGCCATTCGCGAACGCAGCGGCATCGGCCCGCGTGCAACGCCGGACGGCACCCGCGCGAACTATCGCCGCGGTGTTCACTCCGTCATCAAGGCGCTCGCCGACATCGAGGTCGCGACCATCGCTGCAATCAATGGCCACGCCATTGGTTTAGGCCTCGACATCGGCATTCTCTGCGACATTCGCCTCGCGGGCGCATCGGCGAAAATGGCATCGAGCTTCGTAAAGGTCGGCATCATTCCCGGCGACGGCGGCGCATGGATCTTGACCAACGCCATCGGGGCCTCGCGTGCGGCAGAACTCGTGCTCACCGGCGACACGATTGACGCGGACGAAGCCGCGCGGATCGGATTGGTGTCGCGCGTTGTGCCTGATGAGGCGTTGATGGACGAAGCGCGCAAGCTGGCGGACCGCGTGGCCGTCAACCCGCCGCGCACGGTGCGCTTGGCCAAACGCCTCCTGCGTGAAGCACAGCATGGGCGCCTCAGCGATGTGCTCGAACTTTCGGCGGCGTTTCAAGCACTCGCGCACGAGACCCGTGATCACAAGGAGGCCGTCGACGCGTTCACCGAAAAGCGCGCACCGAACTTCACGGGCGAATGAGATGACGATCCGCGTTGGCATCGGCGGCTGGAGCTACGAGCCTTGGGAGGAAACCTTCTATCCGCCGAAGCTCGCAGCCGCAAAGCAGCTCGAATACGCCTCTAGCAAAGTGACGGCGATCGAGATCAACGCCACCTTCTATCGCACGCAAACCGCGACCTCGTTCAAAAAGTGGGCGACGGCGACGCCGGACGATTTCATGTTTTCGGTGAAGGCGCCCCGCGCTGCGGTGCAACGCAAAGATTTGCGGGAGGCGGCGCAATCGATCGAATGGTTCTTCAATAGTGGCGTCGGCGAACTGGGCGCAAAGCTCGGACCAATCTTCTGGCAAATGGCCCCCTACAAGAAGTTCGACGCCGCCGAGATGAATGCCTATTTCGATATGCTGCCCGAAAAGCTGGGTAAGGTGAAATTGCGGCACGCGATCGAAGTCCGCCACGAGAGCTTCACCGACGATGCATTCATGAAACTGGCGCGCAAGCGCAACATCGCTGTCGTTACGGTCGAGTCCGAAAAGCATCCGCTTATCGTTGAACCAACTGCAGACTTCTCGTACGCCCGCCTCGAACTGACACAGGCCGATGAACCGACCGGCTATCCAAAGCCAGCGCTGAAGAAGTGGGCCAAGACCGCGCGCGATTGGGAAAAGTCGGGCGACGTGTTCCTCTACTTCATCAGCGGCGCGAAGGAGCGAAATCCGGCGGCGGCAATGGCGATGCAGGACTTGTTGAAGGCGTAATTGCGGCAGCATGGCGCGCGCCTTGCCAAGCAATCGCCGCAGCCTCACATTACGAATCACGAGGGCGAAATAGACGCCGACGAAGCAATCATGTCCGAAAACCGCATCGGCCACATTCGCCTGACTTCTCATCCAGGGGCCGGCGCCGCCGTGCGCTTCCCGATTCACTGGGGCGCGGCCACCGCGAAAGAGCGCGGGCCGATCATCGGCTCAGCAACCGCTGACCGTAATGCTATCGGCGCTTATGGCGGTGCATACTCCATCTATCGCGCGCTCTCCGTTTCAGCGGGCGCGCTCAATCCGAGCGTACGCCCCGATCTCACTGACACGGCGCCTGTTGTTGACATGGGTCCGTTCCCGCAATGGCGCGACGGGGGAAAGGTCGTATCGCTCGATCCTTGGGGACACCTGGTCGCCGATGATTTTAAGGCAGAGATCGACGCGGGCGTTGACATTCGCCCGACGATCGCGATCACAAAGGCGCGTCTTTCACTACCGGAGATTCGCGAAGCGATTGCGCGCGGACGGCTAAAGACCGACGGCGCTGTCGTGCACGAGAGTGGAGATGTTGCGGTCACGAAGGCCGCGCTTGATCCAGTCTGGCACCTGCCCGGCATCGCGGCGCGCTTTGGCGTGAGCGAAGAACGGCTGCGCCACACATTGTTCGAGCAGACCGGCGGCATGTATCCCGAGTTGGTGACACGGCCGGACATGTGCGTATTTCTGCCGCCCATCGGCGGCATCACGCTTTACATCTTCGGCGACCCGGCGGCGATCAGCGATCCGGCCCGCAAACTCACCTGCCGCGTGCACGATGAATGCAACGGATCGGACGTGTTCGGTTCGGACATTTGCACCTGCCGCCCCTATCTCACGCACGGCATCGAGGAGTGCATTCGCGAAGCGCAAAACGGCGGCGCGGGTCTCATCGTTTACAACCGCAAAGAGGGGCGCGCCCTCGGCGAAGTGACCAAGTTTCTTGTCTATAACGCGCGCAAGCGCCAGCCGGGCGGCGATCAAGCCGCGACCTATTTCGAACGCACCGAATGCGTCGCGGGCGTGCAGGATGCGCGCTTCCAGCAATTGATGCCGGACGTGCTGCACTGGCTCGGTATCACACGCATCGATCGGTTCGTCTCGATGTCGAACATGAAGTTCGAGGCCATCGCCTCGTCAGGCATCACGATCGGCGAACGCGTGCCGATCCCGCCGGAATTGGTGCCGCCTGACGCGAGCGTCGAACTCGAAGCCAAGAAGGCGGCGGGCTATTTCAGCCCCGAGGCCGCGCCGAGCGAAGAAGATTTAACGCACGTGGTGGGACGTGACCTCAAAGACTTCTGACGCACGCGCGTTGCTCAGCGCGGCTGCCGTACGCGGGCGCGCGAACGACGCCTTCGCGTTGGCGGAGGCCGGCAAACTCGACGACTGGAAACTCAATCTCGACGCGCTGCCGACTTGCGCGGACTTCGTCGCCGAAATCGTGCGACGGCGCTACCCAACGCTCGAGGTTCCATTTCACGCCCGTTGGCGCCATTTCGTTTTGGGCGGTCGTGATCTATGGACAGACATCGCAAAGGAAGCGCATTGGCGCGACGCCGACGCAAAGGCGCGCGCCTATTTCGATCTCGCGATCACCTCAGTTCTGCTTGACGCCGGCGCCGGCGCGACATGGCGCTACAAGGATCCAAGCTCCGATCTCGTCGCATCGCGCTCAGAGGGCTTAGCGCTCGCGAGCTTGCGGTTGTTCGAATGGGGCGGCTTCTCTGCAGAGCCTGCCGATCCGCTGCGCGCCGATGCGGAGGGGCTGGCGCGCATGGACGAACATGCGCTGGCCGATGCCTTCCAAGTGAGAGCGGACAATGGGCTTGAAGGGCTTGCGGGCCGCGCCCGCTTGCTCAATCGGCTTGGTCAAACCGTCGACGCGGCGCCGCGCATCTTTGCGCTCAACGACGCGCCGCGGCCAGGTGGTTTGTTCGATATCTTGAAGGCGCAAGCGATTGCGGGCGTGTTGCCGGCGCCGGCAATTCTTGAAGCGCTGCTGGCCGGCCTTGGTCCAATCTGGGAACACCGCCCGCACTTGGATGGCGTATCGCTCGGTGATTGCTGGCCACATCCGCAGCTCGGCTATACGCCGCTGCACAAACTGTCGCAGTGGCTTGCCTACTCTCTAATCGAGCCACTCGAAGCGGCTAGCGTCCGTGTCGTCGATATCGATGGGCTGACCGGACTTGCCGAGTATCGCAACGGCGGTTTGTTCATCGATATGGGCGTACTTGAACCCCGCGATCCACGCGCACTGGTTTACAACGTCAACGACCCCGCCGTTGTCGCGTGGCGCTCACTCACGGTGGCGTTGCTCGATCGCATAGCGCCGCTGGTCCGGGAACGATTGGGCGTAAGTGCGGACGCGCTTCCGCTGGCGCGCGTCCTCGAAGGCGGCACTTGGGCGGCGGGCCGCGAGGTGGCGCGCAAGAAGCGGCCAAACGGCGGACCGCCGCTCCTCATTCACAGCGATGGCACGGTGTTTTGATGCAAGGCGTAACGATCGTCGATCACCCTTTGGTGCAGCACAAGCTCACCATCCTGCGCGACAAGGAAACTTCGACACGCTCGTTTCGCGAACTGCTGCGCGAGATCAGTTTGTTGCTTTGCTATGAAGTAACGCGCGATCTGCCGCTTGAGGATGTTGCCATCGAAACACCCGTCGCCCCAACACACGGCAAGCGGCTTGCAGGAAAGAAACTGGTATTTGCGCCAATCCTGCGCGCTGGTATGGGTCTGCTCGACGGCATGCTCGAATTGGTGCCGTCCGCGCGCGTGGCGCACATCGGGCTTTATCGCGATCCAAAAACACTAAAGGCCGTTGAGTACTACTTCAAAGCGCCGAGCGATGTCGCCGACCGTATGGTCATCCTGATCGATCCGATGCTCGCGACCGGTCACACGGCCGTCGCCGCGCTCGACCGGATCAAGGAGCATGGTGTGAAGGATATTCGCTTCGCATGTGTTCTCGCGGCGCCCGAAGGCATCGATGTCGTGCGAAGCCATCATCCGGACGTGCCGATCTGGACCGCCGCGATTGATGAGCGCCTGAACGACCACAGCTACATCGTGCCAGGCCTCGGCGACGCCGGCGACCGGATCTACGGCACGAAGTAGTTAGGGCTGCTGCAGCTGCGACGCCGCGATGTACTCGTCGATCTGTTGTTCCAAAACCGGAAGCGTCACGCCGCCATTTGCCAGCACGGCGTCATGAAAGGCGCGCACGTCAAAGCTATCGCCGAGCGCCACCTCGACGCGTTGACGAAGTTCGACGATCTTCAACTCGCCAATCTTGTAAGCGAGCGCCTGCCCCGGCCAGCCGATATAGCGATCGACTTCAGTGCGGATTTCATGCGTCGAGAGCGCGGTGTTGGCGGCGAGGTAGTCAAGCGCGCGCTGGCGTGACCAACCCATCGAATGCATCCCTGTGTCAACGACAAGGCGGCAGGCGCGCCACATCTCATACGTGAGACGCCCGAAACGCTGATACGGCGTGTGGTAGATGCCCATCTCTTCGCCGAGCCGCTCCGAATAGAGACCCCAGCCTTCGCCGAACGCGTGCGGATAGAACGTGCCACGGAACGACGGCAAATCGGTGAGTTCGCGCGCCAGCGAAATTTGCGTGTGGTGCCCCGGCGCGGCCTCGTGCGCCGTAAGCGACGGCAGCACATACAGTGGACGCGTGTTCAGCGCGTAGGTATTGACCCAATACTCACCAGCTTGTTCGAGACGGCCGCCGCTATAACGTCCACCCGTATAGTTCGGGGCAATTTCCGCCGGCACCGGCTGCACCGTGTACGGACGACGCGGGATATGGCCGAAATAATTCGGCATCTGCGCATCGATCTCGCGCGTGATCCACGCCGCTTCGCGCAACAATTGCTCCGGCGTCGTCGCGTAGAATTGCGGATCGGCGCGGAGAAAGGCGAGAAATTCCTCGAACGAACCGTCAAAGCCCGCGGACCGCATCTCTGTTTCCATCGCGGCGCGAATGCGCGCGACTTCATTGAGCCCGATTTGATGAATGCTCTGCGGCGTCGCATCCGGCAACGTCGTGTAATAGCGGACTAGGTCAGCGTAGTAAGCGCGGCCATTCGGCAGTCGTTGCGCGGCGATGGTGGTGCGCGTGCGCGGCGCATACTCGTTCTGAAAGAATACGCGGAATTCATCGAACGCCGGAATCACACTGTTTGTAAGCGCAGCGCGCCCTGCTTCGCGCAGTCGCGCGCGTTCACTTTCCGGCACGCTCGCTGGAAAATTGGCGAAGGGCGCATACAACCCCATCGCTTCTGCGTTCTCGTAGTGAAACGCGCCGATCACCTGGGAGACACCCGCAACGATCTCGCGCGGGAGCGTGAAGCCATCGCGCAAGCCTTGACGCATGTTCGCGATCTGCTCGCGGAAATAGCGCGGTGTATCATTGAGGCGCGCGATGTAGTTCTCATAGTCGCGCACCGTGCGCGGCGATTGCAAATCGTCGAGCAAAAGGATTTCCGAGTAGAATCCGCTATCGCTGTTGAGCGGCAAGCGCCAATCGTCATAGCGCCCGAGCCGAACGCGCTGTCCGACCATGAAGTCGAACAGATCGTAACTCACTTGCTCTTGGTGCGTGAGCTGACCGCGATTGATGGCGTGAAGGCGAGTGAGAAAGGCTTGGTTCTCACGCAATTGCCGGGCGTTCGTTTCGGGTGTCACCGATGGCAGACGGTCGTCATAGTCGTGAATGCCGGCGCTGGTCGCGCTGAGAGGATCCTCGCGATAAACGAACGCCCGCTCATCCTCGAACAAGCGAGACAAGTCCGCGCTTGTCGTTTGCGCGGCGGCTGAGGCGGCAAATGTGATCGCCAGAGCGGCGCCCAGAATTACACGTTTCATTGCACTCTCACGGGACAACCGCAGGATTTCCCTCTTGCGCCTTCGGCTTGGCGGCGAGCGCCGACCGGAGCAGCAATGCGGACGCGTAAACGACCACGACGACAACCAGCCAGCGTAGCGTGACGAGGTCCAAGCTCTTGACCACGAACGCCGCCAGCAACACCGCTGGAATGCCGCCCAGCGCAATGCCCAGAACGATGCGCAAATCGATGCGCTCCGAGCGCACGAAGTTGAGGCTCGAGATCGGCATTAGAAACGCGCACGACCCCATCATGATCGGAAACGCGGCCGCCGGGTTTAGCCCCAACAAACTCAATAGCACGAGCGAGGGCGCATAGAGACCAATACCGAACATCATGAGGATTCCCATCATGAAATGGCCAACGACAGCGATCACAAAATAAGTCGTCGCCAATGACGTCGCTTCGCCGCCTGGCGGCATGAGCCCCAGATTGCCAAGTGCGTAGAGCGTAGCGGCAATCAGCAACGCAATCCCGACAACACCCTGCACAAGGCGCACCGGCGAACGCTGCACAATCGGCGCGCCGATAAAGGCGCCTGCGCAGGACGCCGCGATGCAGGAGATCAGCAGTGCGGGGTCAACCTGCACGAGCGTGATGAAGATCAACGCTTGCGCAACAGTCGGCAGTGCGTGACCCGCATTGAGGATCGCCGGGAAATAGCTATCCGGCGCCATCTTGCGGATTTTCATGTACGCGGTCGTCGGCGCAAACGAGCCAATGCCGAGTGTATCGAAGAAATCTGTTACGGCGCCGAGGCCGATGGCTTCCGGCTTCGGTGCGAGTTCGCCGCGCTTGTGTGCGGTACGCAGCAGAACGGCGGTGAAGTAAATCGCAATCGCTGAAAGAGCGGCCAGCAAACCGCCGACAATCGTCATCAGCCAACGGAAGATTGCTTCAAATGTAAGCCCCATGCGTCACTCCCCCGCACGCGTTTTCAGCAATGCAGCACGCGTGCTCGGGAGGCGCAATCAAGATCAGACGACCTGAAAGCCGTGAGCGAAGGCATCTTCGCTATCGATCCAGATCTCATTCCGGCCAGTTGCGATAGCAGATCCCTCGATCGACGGGATGATGGCGCTCCTGCCGCCGAGCTCTGTTTCGGCCTCGATGCGCCCAATGAAGCGCGAGAGAATGTAGCTTTCATGGATGAAAGGCTCGCCCACTTTGAGCCGCCCTTTGGCATGCAGATGCGCTAAGCGGGCCGACGTACCGGTGCCACACGGCGAACGATCGATTGCTTTGTCACCATAAAACACGGCGTTGCGGCCATGCGCGCCCTCGGTTTTGGGCTTGTCGGCCCACAGCACGTGACTGACGCCGCGTATCGTCGGGTCGATCGGGTGCACAGGTTCGATCGTCTGGCGGATAATCTGGCGAACGATCGGCGAAAGTTGAAGTATGCGCGCAGCGCCGAGATCGTCTAGGCCCGTGTATGGCCCCTGCGGCTCGATAATAGCGTAAAAATTGCCGCCATAAGCGATGTCGATCATCAGCGGACCAAAGCCCGGCACATCGATCTTTACATTTTCAGCAGCAAGATAGCTCGGCACGTTGCGAATGCGAACGCTGCGGACGCGATCGTCCTCCTGAACGTAGCTCAATTCAATCTTGCCAGCGGGCACCTCAGCGATGAACCGCCCCGGCGTACGCGGCTTGATGGCCCCGCTCTCGATGCCAAACGTCACGATGCCAATCGTGCCATGCCCGCACATCGGCAGGCATCCGCTGGTCTCGATGAAAAGAATGCCGACATCAGCGTCGGCGCCTGTCGGCGGATAGAGAAAGCCGCCGCTCATCATATCGTGACCGCGCGGCTCGAAGCAGAGTCCGGTTCGAATCCAATCATAGCGCGCCATGAAATCCCGGCGACGCTCGCTCATAGTCGCGCCGTTCAGTTCAGGTTTGCCCTCGATGATCAAGCGAACCGGATTGCCGGCGGTGTGGCCGTCGATGCAGCGGAACGTGTAACGCGTCACGCGGCGGCCTTCAATTTCGGACGCGTAGCTGCCGCTTGCTCCACCATGGCCGTGACTTCGGCGCGGCGCGCGCCCGTCAGCGGATAGCGCGGCGGCCGCACACGTTCGCTGCCGCGGTCCATGATCTGCTCGGCCAGCTTGATCGATTGAACGAGATCGTGCTCAGCGTCCAAGTGCAGCAACGGCATGAACCAGCGATAGATCGCCAGTGCCGTTTTCATGTCGCCCGCGATGATCGCGTCATAGAGAGCAAGTGACTCTTTTGGGAAGGCATTGGTGAGGCCGGACACCCAGCCTCTGGCGCCAAGAATGAGGCCTTCAAGCGCGACATCGTCGAGGCCGGCGAAAAGCATGATCTTGTCACCGATCGCATTGTAAAGATCGGTGAAGCGGCGCGTGTCGGGCGCGCTCTCCTTCAAGCACACGATGTTCTCCACATCCGCAAGTTGCTTGATCGCTTCGATACCGACGCTGACGCGATAGGCGGGCGGATTGTTGTAGAGCATGATCGGCAGCGCGGTTTCCTTCGCCACCGCCTTGAAATGCGCAACGAGTTCGGCTTCAGCGGGCACATAGACCATCGCAGGCAGCAGCATCAGGCCATCGGCGCCGAGCGTTTCGGCATCACGCGCAAACGCGATGGCGCGATTGGTGTCGAATTCGGAAACGCCAGCAATGACCGGCACGCGCTTGCCCACAGCCTCGACCGCCGCCTTGAGGACCGTGCGTTTTTCGTCTGGCTCCAGCGAGTTGTTCTCACCGACCGTACCCATAATGACGAGGCCATGAACGCCATCGCGCACCAGGGCGTCTTGCACACGCTGCGTCTCGCCAATATCGATCGACAGGTCCGGCGCAAACTGCGTTGTCGCCGCCGGAAACACACCACGCCAATCGACTTGCATTGCCGCCCTCGCTTGCTTAGGCGAACAACCTAGACGATCCGGTGTGACGATGAAATCGATTCTGGTCATTGGCGGCGGGCTTGTTGGCGCTTCGTGTGCGTTGCGGTTGCAAGCGGCCGGCGTGCAGGCAACGCTGATCGATCCCGGCGATAAGCGCCGCGGCGCCTCGTACGGCAATGCAGGTCACATCGGCTCCGAGCAGGTCGCGCCGTGGGCGGCTTGGGGCAATGTCCTACGCGCGCCGAAGTCGAGCTTCGGCATGGGCGGTCCGCTGGACTTCCGCTGGAGCGACGTGGCGCTGTGGACGCCGTGGTCGATGCAATTCCTGCGCGCGTGTGATCCGGCGCGGTTTGAGCGCGGACGTGAGGCATTGATCGCCCTGCTCGCAGACTCTCTGCCGGCATGGCATCGGATCGCCGAACTGGCCGGCGCGCCGGAGATCGTAATCCCGCACGGCCACGTAACGGCTTGGTCAACCGCGCGCGGCGCGGAAGATGGTTTGGCGGCGTTTGCGAACGCCAAATGGGGCCGCACGACCAGCTATCGCGAAATGACGGGCGCGGAGCTGGAGCGTTACGGCGCCGTGCTCAACCACCCACCGCACGCGGCGGTGATCTTCAGCGGCACCGGACAAGTCAGCGAGCCGCAAGCTGCGCGCGAGGCCATATTGGCGTCGTTTGTCGAACGCGGCGGCGAAATCGTCACCGGCAGCGCAACGCGTGTTGAGACCAGCGCGCGCGTCACGCTTGCGAACGGCACAGTGCGCGAAGCCGATGCTGTGCTGGTGTGTGCTGGCCCATGGTCACGAAGGCTCATGGAGCAAATCGGCGTGCCTGCGCCCTTGATTGGCGAGCGCGGCTATCATTTGCAGAGCGCGGAAACGAATTGGCCGCACGATTTGCCGACGACGGTGTTCGAGGAAAACTTCATCGCCGTGTCGCGATTCACCAGCGGCTTGCGCTGCACGAGTTTCGTGGAGTTTGGCTCGCCGGATGCGCCGGGCGACGAACGCAAGTGGCGGCGCCTCAAGGCGCGGATCGAGGAGCTTGGCATCAAGTTCGAAGCGAACCCAGATCGCTGGTTCGGCTCGCGGCCTTCCCTGCCCGATTTCATGCCGGCGATCGGTCGCTTAGAGCGCGCTCCGAAGGTGCTCTACGCGTTCGGACACGCGCATTTGGGGCTGACGGAAGCGCCGATCACGGCGGAAATCATCGCGGCGATTGCGGCGGATAGGGCGCCAGCGGTTGATATTGCGCCGTTTCGGATTGAGCGGTTTGGGTGATCTGACTACGCGAACCTAAACGTCAGCCACAGAGCTAGAAGCAGAAGCGCAAAGGTAGCCGCGAGCGCGAGCAGCACCCAAGCTAGCCGCTTCATGTGCGAGCGATCTTCTGCGGTCGGCGGCCAGCCAACTAGTGGGCGGCTATCGGCCTCAGGATCGTCGTCGCGCACATCCATTCGTGGCGGAAAGTGCAAGCCGAACAACACGAGGGGAACTGACAATCCAAGTGCCACCGCCAAGAGCATCATGACGGTTAGGAATGGAGTCATGCTCCAGCCTTTTCAAAATCCTAGCGCAAGCTCGCGTTGATCTTTTCCAGGTCCGCCACACTCGGAATGAGATCCGCGTCCGGGAGCTTGTTCAGCGGCGTAGCCACCGTGCCCATTGAGTCGTGCAGATCGCCGGCTTCTGGATCGACGTAGAGCAGACCCGTCACGATCTCACCCATCGCGGCTTTGCGCGCGAGATAGCCGAAGGCTTCGTTGCGGTCGGTTGCGTCGTAATCGTCTTCGATCTTGCGGAGGCGCAAAATCGAGCCGTCGTGCTGGCGGACTTCCTTGAGTTCGCCTGGCTTGTAGTCCGCTTTGATCGGCGCGCGCGGGGTGATGACGTCCATGCGATTCACGGCTTCGTTGTGCTCGCGCACGTAGTCGAAGCTCTTGGTGGAGCCGACGTGGTTGTTGAACGCCACGCACGGGCTGATGACGTCGATGAACGACGTGCCCTTGTGCGAGAGAGCGCCCTTGATCAGCGGGACGAGCTGGTTCTTATCTCCCGAGAAACTGCGGCCGACATAGGTGGCGCCGAGCTGCAGCGAGAGCATGACGAGATCGATGGCGCTATCCTTGTTCTCCGCGCCCTTCTTGGCCTTCGAGCCTTTGTCGGAGGTGGCTGAGAATTGGCCTTTGGTGAGGCCATAGACACCGTTGTTTTCGCAAATATAGGTCATGTTTACACCGCGGCGGACGGCGTGACAGAATTGGCCAAGACCGATCGAAGCGCTGTCGCCGTCACCCGAGACGCCGAGATAAATCAGATCGCGCGCGGCGATATTGGCGCCAGTCAAGACGGACGGCATGCGGCCATGGACGGCGTTGAAGCCGTGCGCGGGGCTGACGAAATAATCCGGCGTCTTCGACGAGCAGCCAATGCCGGAGAATTTCGCAAGCCGATGCGGCGCGAGATCGATCTCGTAACAGGCTTGAATGATCGAGGCGCTGATCGAGTCATGGCCGCAACCAGCGCAGAGCGTCGAGATCCGGCCTTCATAGTCGCGGCGTGTGAAACCCAGCGCGTTCTTTTCGAGCGACGGGTGATGCAGCGGCGGCTTTGCGATGTAGGTCATTATGCCTTCTCCCGCAGCGGGGCCGTGTGCGGGCCTTTGAGCTTTTCGGTGATGTCGCGAATGATGAAGCGCGCCGTGATCGGCGTGCCGTCATAGTGCAGGATGGAAACCAGCCGAGCCGGATTGATCTGGCCCTCATTGACCAAGAGCGACTTCAGCTGCGCATCGCGATTTTGCTCAACCACGAACACCTGCTCGTGGTCATTGATGAAATCGAACACTTCGTTGCTGAACGGGAAGCTGCGCACGCGCATCGCGTCAAGATGAATGCCGTGGCCTTCCAAGGCGTGCAGCGCCTCTTCCATCGCCGGATCGGTGGAGCCCATGTAGATCACGCCGTCGGGGGTCACCCTGGAGGCTTTGCGAACGATCGGCGCTGGCACGTGGGATTTCATCGTCTCCCATTTGCGCAGCAGGCGCTCCATACCTTCGGTGTAATCTTCGCCCTTTTCCGAATAGCGCGCGTCCTTGTCGTGGCTTGAACCACGCGTGAAGTAGCTGCCCTTGGTCGGGTGCGTGCCAGGCAAGGTGCGATACGGCACCGCGTCGCCATCGACATCGCGATAGCGGCCGAACGGCACGCCCTGCTCCAGATGTTCGTAGCTCAGCACCTTGCCGCGATTGAGATGCCGCTTGGCGTCCCACTTGAACGGCGGCGTCAGCCATTCCTGCATGCCGATATCGAGTTCGAGCATGACGAAGACCGTGGTCTGGAAGAAGTCGGCGAGATCGAAGGCCTGCGCACCAAATTCAAACGCCTCGGTGGGATTGGCCGGGAAGAGCAGCGGATGCTTGGTGTCGCCGTGCGATGCGTAGGCCGCGAGCAGGAGATCAGATTGCTGTGTCCGCGTCGGCATGCCCGTCGACGGGCCGCCACGTTGAACGTCGAAGATCACCGCTGGAATTTCGGCGTAGTACGAGAAGCCGACGAACTCGTTCATCAGCGAAATACCAGGCCCCGAAGTGCAGGTGAACGCACGCGAACCCGCCCAGCCGGCGCCCATGACCATTCCGATCGAGGCGATTTCGTCCTCAGCCTGAACGATGGCGAAGCGGTTCTTGCCGTCAGGGTCTTTGCGGAGCCTGTCACAATATTTTTGGAAGCCTTCCGCCAACGATGTCGAGGGCGTGATCGGATACCAGGCGCAGAATGTTGCACCGCCATAGACCGCGCCGAGCGCGGCCGCGTCGTTGCCTTCAACGAAGATGCGATCGCCCACCTTATCCGCGCGCTTCAGCTTCAAGCCGATCGGCGCGAGATGGTCCTTGGCGAAAGTGTAACCCAGTTCGAACGCTTTGAGGTTCGGCGCGATCAGCTTGTCTTTGCCCTTGAACTCTTCGGTGAGAAGTTGCTTCACGACTTCGGTTTCGAAGCCCAACAGCTGCGCCAGCACGCCGACATAACAAATGTTTTTGAACAGCTGACGCTGACGCGGATCGGTGAACTCCGAGGCGATCAGATCGGTCAGAGGTGCGCCGATAATGGTGATGTCATCGCGAAATTTCGAAGCCGGCAGCGGCTTCGACGAATCGTAAAGTAGATAACCACCCGGCTCGATACTTTTGATGTCGGCGTCCCAGGTTTGCGGATTCATCGCGACCATGAGGTCGATGCCGCCGCGACGCCCAAGCCAACCGGCTTCCGAGACGCGCACTTCGTACCACGTCGGCAAACCTTGAATGTTCGACGGGAAGATGTTGCGCGCGCCGACCGGGACGCCCATGCGCAAGATCACCTTGGCGAACAAGCCGTTGGCGCTCGCCGAGCCTGAACCGTTCACATTGGCAAATTTGACGACGAAATCGTTGATCGCAGCAATCGGCTTCATTTGGCGCCCACAGGTTGGGGAGCACGCTTCGGTTTCGGCGCTGAATTGCAGCCTGCGTGCGTCATCTCGAGATAGAAGTTCTGCATGTCCCAGGCGCCGGTCGGGCAGCGCTCAGCGCAAAGACCACAGTGCAGGCAGACGTCTTCGTCTTTGACCATGACACGGCCGGTCTTGAGCCCATCCTGCACGTAGAGATCCTGCGTCAGCGTCGTCGCTGGAGCATTGAGGCGGCCGCGGAGTTCGGTCTCCTCTCCGTTCTCGGTGAAGGTGATGCAGTCCATCGGACAGATATCGACGCAGGCATCGCATTCGATGCAGGCGGGTGCGGAGAACACAGTCTGCACGTCGCAGTTCAAGCAACGCTGCGCTTCCTTGTAGCCGAGCAGCGGATCAAACCCCTTCTCGACCTCGATCTTCACATTGCGAAGCGCGACTTCCGGCTCAACCAACGGCACCTTATAGCGAAGGTCGAGCGAGATATCGTTGTCATAGGCCCATTCATGGATACCCATCTTGGTGGACATCATCGACACGCCGGGCGGCGGGCGCTTCTTCACATCCTTGCCGTTGCAGAAGAGATCGATCGAAACGGCGGCGTCATGACCGTGCGCAACCGCCCAAATGATGTTCTTCGGTCCGAAAGCGGCGTCACCGCCGAAGAACACATTCGGGATTGCTGACTGGAACGTCACTTCGTCGACGACCGGCATGTCCCACTTGTCGAACGTCATACCGATGTCGCGCTCGATCCACGGAAATGAGTTTTCCTGGCCGACGGCCATCAGCACGTCATCGCACTCGAAGTGCACGTCGGGCTCGCCCGTCGACTCCAGGCGCTTCTTCCCGTCCTTTTCCACCCAATGCATCTTGGTGAACGTCACGCCCGTAAGCTTGCCGTTCTTGTGGGTGAACTCTTTCGGATTGTGGAAGTTGATGATCGGGATGCCTTCGTGCTGGGCGTCTTCTTTTTCCCAGGGCGAGGCCTTCATCTCATCGAAGCCCGAGCGCACGACGACCTTCACGTCCTCGCCGCCGAGGCGGCGCGAGGTGCGGCAGCAATCCATGGCCGTGTTGCCGCCGCCAAGGACGATGACGCGCTTGCCGATTTTGTCGATGTGCTCGAACGAGACGCTAGACAGCCAATCAATGCCGATATGGATGTTCGCCGCGGCTTCCTTTTGGCCCGGCAGGCCAAGATCGCGGCCGCGTGGCGCGCCGGTGCCGACGAACACGGCGTCCCAGCCCTGCGCGAGGACCTCTTTCAGCGAGTGCACGCGTTTGCCGAAGTGGGTGACCGGTTCGTAACGCAAGATGTAGTCGACCTCTTCGTCGATAACGCTCTCGGGCAGACGGAAACGCGGGATCTGGGTGCGGATCATACCGCCGCCCTTCTTTTCCGCGTCGTAGATATGAACCTCGTACCCCAGTGGCAGCAAATCGCGCGCAACGGTGAGCGAGGCCGGGCCGGCGCCGATGCAAACGATGCGCTTTCCGTTCTTTTTGGTCGCGGGAAGCGGCAGAAGATCGGTGATCTCGCCCTTGTTGTCAGCTGCGACGCGCTTCAGGCGGCAAATGGCAACCGGCTCATCTTCCACCCGACCGCGCCGGCACGCCGGTTCGCAGGGGCGATCGCACGTGCGCCCGAGAATGCCGGGAAACACGTTCGACTTCCAATTGACCATGTACGCATCGGAATAACGCTGCGCGGCGATCAGCCGGATATATTCAGGCACCGGCGTGTGAGCCGGACACGCCCACTGACAATCGACAACCTTATGGAAGTAGTCGGGGTTCGCGATGTTGGTGGGCTTCAAGCGGCCTGCTCCCTTATAGTGGCGAACCTACTCCGCCTCGCCGCGTCGCGGCAATCGCTAAGCGCTTGATTGAACGGCGCCAGCTAGCGATGGTCCCGCCGCATGAGCTGGCAATTCTGGATCGACCGCGGCGGCACGTTCACTGACGTCGTGGCGCGTGGGCCGGGCGGCGCCCAAGTGGTCAAGAAACTGCTGTCGGTGAACCCAGGCCGCTATGTAGATGCGGCGCTGGAGGCGATGCGACTCATTCTCAAAGAGCAAGGCGCGAGCTTTGCCGACATCGAAGCCGTAAAGCTCGGGACCACGGTCGCGACCAATGCATTGCTAGAACGCAAGGGCGCCGACGTCGTGCTCGTGGTGACCGATGGCTTCGGCGACGCGCTGGAGATTGGAACCCAGGCGCGACCAGATATCTTCGCCCTGCATATTGTGAAACCCGATCTGTTGCAGAAGCGCGTCATCGAAGTACGCGAGCGGGTAACAGCAGAAGGCGAAGTTTTAACGCCGCTGGACGAGGCGCACGCGCGTGCGCAGTTGCAGCGCGCCTTCGATGATGGCTTCCGCGCCACAGCAATCGCCTGCCTGCACGGTTGGGCGCATCCAGCACATGAACAACGACTGGCTGAGATCGCGCGCGAGATCGGCTTTACCCAAATCAGTGTGAGCTCCGAAATCAGCGGTCTGATCAAATTCGTCCCGCGCGCCGATACGACGGTGGCGGACGCCTATCTCTCTCCGATTTTACGCTCTTATATCAACGGCTTCGAGCGCGGCTTCGAAGCCTTGTCTGATCAACTGGGCGCCGGCGCCCCCAATCTCCTTTTCATGCAATCCAACGGCGGCTTGGCGCACGCGGACAATTTCCGTGGCCGCGACGCCGTGCTTTCGGGGCCCGCTGGCGGTGTCGTCGGCATGGCGGCGGCTGCACGGCGCGCTGGCTTCGACCATGCGCTTGGCTTCGACATGGGCGGAACTTCCACCGACGTCTCGCACTATGCTGGGGCATTCGAGCGAACCAATGAAACCATGGTCGCCGGCGTGCGGCTCTCAGCGCCAATGTTGCAGGTCCACACTGTCGCCGCTGGTGGTGGGTCTGTGTGCTTCTTCGACGGCGCGCGCCTGCGCGTCGGACCGCATAGTGCCGGGGCCGACCCAGGGCCGGCTTGCTATCGCCGCGGCGGACCACTCACGATCACCGATTGTAACGTGTTGTTGGGCCGCGTGCAGGCTGAGTTCTTTCCAGCGATCTTCGGCCCAAACGCAGATCAACCGCTTGATCGCGACGTGGTGCGGAAAAAGTTCGATGACTTGTGCGCCGAGATCAAAACGAAAAGCGGCGCCCAGATATCGCCGCAGGGCGCGGCCGAGGGGTTTTTGCGCATCGCCAATGAAAGCATGGCCGAAGCGATCAAGAAGATATCCATCCAGCGCGGCTACAACCCCGCAGAGTACGCGCTGGTGGCGTTCGGCGGCGCCGGCGGCCAGCATGCGTGTGCGGTTGCGGACGCTGTTGGCGTCGAGACGATCCTGCTTCATCCGCTCGCGGGCTTGCTGAGCGCCTGGGGTATTGGTCTCGCCGACGTGCGCGCCGTTGCGGAAGAAACCGTGGAAGAGAAGTTGGCCGAAGCGCGCGATCTCAATCGCCGCGCGCAAGCGCTGGCGTTGCGCACGGCTGAAACACTCGACGGCGAGGCGCGAACGGTCATCACCGCCAATCTGAAATATGATGGCGCCGACTCTACATTGCCGATTCCATTCGCGGAGACCGCGACAATGGCCGAGGCGTTTGAAACAGAGCACCGTAAGCGCTTCGGCTTTATCGATCCCAAGCGCGCGCTCATCGTGGGCTCGCTTTCGGTCGAGGCCGTCCAAGCCGGCGCCTCCAACCCAGCAGCGCGGCCGTTGCCAACCCAGGCGCCAGCGGCGCCTCGCCGGCTTGTGAGCGCACTGGAGGACGGCGCCGCGACCACTGCACAGGTGTTTGATCGCGAGACGCTACCGGCCGGTTTCGAAAAGCGCGGGCCCGCCATCATCTTGGACAACGGCGCGACCACCTACATCGCCGCCGGCTGGACAGGTCGAATCAGCGAACACGGCGATCTCATTTTGACTCGCTTCCTACCAATAACACGCAGCGCGCTCGGCACGGATGCCGACCCAATCCTGCTCGAAGTGTTCAACAACCGCTTCATGGGCGTGGCCGAGGAGATGGGTCTGGCGCTCCAGACCACAGCTTCATCGGTGAATATCAAAGAGCGTTTGGACTTTTCATGCGCGGTCTTCGATGAGACTGGCGGCCTCGTCGCCAATGCCCCGCACATTCCGGTCCACCTGGGATCCATGAGCGACAGCGTGCGCGAGATCATCCGGCAGCGCGGCGACACTATGCGCGCCGGCGACGTCTACATGCTCAACGCCCCGCACGCGGGCGGTACTCACCTGCCCGACATTACGGTGATTGCGCCGGTGATCTTGGACGGTGAAACGCGCCCGGCGTTCTTCACTGCGGCGCGCGGCCACCACGCCGACATCGGCGGCATTACGCCCGGCTCCATGCCGCCGAATTCCATGAGCATTGAAGACGAAGGCGTGCTGATCGAAAACTTCCTGCTGGTGCAGGACGGGCGCCTGCGCGAACCGGAAACGCGTGAGCTGTTCGCCAGCGGTCCACACCCCGCGCGCGTGATCGACCGCAACATCGCAGACCTCAAAGCGCAGATCGCGGCTGTCGTTAGAGGCGGTGATGAACTGCGTCGCCTCGTCGAGCACTACGGGCGCGCCGGCGTCACCGCCTATATGGGCCACGTGCAGGACAACGCCGAAGAGCAGATCAAACGCGTCATCGACACGCTGCAACCCGCCAGGTTTGAAGTAAAGATGGATAGCGGCGCGGCCATCCGCGTGGCGATCACCCCCGATCCTTCAACCCGTCGCGTGCGCGTCGATTTCACCGGCACGAGCGTGCAGCAGACGAGCAATTTCAACGCCCCGCTCGCGATCACGCGCGCCGCAACGCTCTACGTTTTCCGAACGCTCGTGAATGACAGCATTCCTTTGAACGAAGGCTGCCTCAAACCTATCGACATCATCGTCCCGGAAGGCTCGCTGCTCAACCCAAAGCGCGGCGCCGCCGTGGTCGCAGGCAATGTCGAGACGAGCCAAGTTGTCGTTGATGCGCTCTACGGCGCTCTTGGCGCGCTGGCGGCCTCGCAAGGCACGATGAACAATTTCACCTTCGGCGACGACACGCGCCAATACTATGAAACGATTTGCGGCGGTTCAGGCGCAGGCCCATCATTCGATGGAGCCAATGTCGTGCAAACCCACATGACAAACTCGCGGCTCACGGACCCTGAAGTCTTGGAAACGCGCTTTCCCGTCATCGTGGAGCGCTTTGGCGTGCGACGCGGCTCAGGCGGCCATGGGGCGCGCACCGGCGGCGATGGCGCGGTGCGGCGGATTCGCTTCCGCGAACCAATGACAGCGGCAATGCTCGCCAACCGCCGCGACACCAAGCCGTTCGGCCTCCGAGGCGGCGGTGACGGCGCGGCCGGCTTAAATCGCGTCGAACACGCCGATGGCGCGGTGACGCCGCTCGCGGCGACCGGCAAAGCTGAGGTAAAGCCAGGCGACGTGTTCGTGATCGAAACGCCTGGCGGCGGTGGATACGGCAAAGCTTAGACGAAACGCGGGGACAGCATGCTGGTACTTCTGGGAATTGGCGTCGTGGTGCTCGGCTTCGTCCTGCGCGCGAACCCGTTGCTGGTTGTGATGGCAGCCGCGCTTACAACCGGCCTTGCCGCAGCGTGGACGCCAGAGGCCGATTTTCAGATCATCTACCAAGCGGCGCTGACGACCCTCGCCGCCTTCGGCAAAGCCTTCAACGACAACCGCTATGTCAGCATGGTGTGGTTCGTGTTGCTCGCGATCGGATTGCTGGAGCGAGCGGGCCTGCAGGAGCGCGCCCGCATGCTCATCGCAAACGTGCAGGCTGCAACAGTTGGCCGCGTGCTTTGGGTTTATTTCCTCATTCGCCAAAGCGCGTCCGCCCTCGGCCTGACGTCACTCGGCGGTCACCCGCAAATGGTGCGCCCGCTTGTTGCGCCGATGGCCGAAGGGGCCGCCGAGGCCAAATTCGGCCCGCTGCCAGATCGCGAGCGCTACCTCATTCGCTCGCACGCCGCAGCCGCCGACAATATCGGACTCTTCTTCGGCGAGGACATCTTCATCGCCATCGCCTCAATCCTCCTGATCAAAAGCATTCTGGAACAGAACGGCATCATCGTTGAGCCATTGCAACTTTCGATCTGGGCAATTCCTACGGCGATCGCGGCGCTGCTCATCCATTCCTTACGGCTTTGGCTGCTCGACGCGCATTTAAAGCGCAAGTTGCAGGCGCCGAAGAAGGCGGAGGCGGCGCGATGATCACGCTGGCGCACATCTACATTCTTGTCGGCGTTTTCTTTGGCGCGATCGCGCTGCTCTCAGTGGTCGATAGCGCCAATCCCCGGCGCGTCTTGAACTTTATGTTCTGGGGCATGTTGGCGACGAGCTTTCTCGGCGGCGCTTATCTTGGCGATCTCGGCAACGGCTTGCTGGCGCTTGGGCTCGTCGTCGTCGCAACAATCGGCATGGGCCAAGGCAAGCCCGCGACGACAACGCCGGAGCAACGCCGCGAAAGCGCGCTGAAGCGTGGTAACCTTCTATTTCTGCCGGCGCTTATCATTCCGGCGGTTGCGCTTGGCGGCACCTTGATCGCCAAGCAAACCGATTGGGGGCCGCACCTCATCGATCCCGCGCAAGCGACACTGATCTCACTCATCCTCGCGACATTGATTGCCGTGACGGTCGTGATGGTGTGGCTGCGTCTGCCCATCGCCGCCCCCCTTCAGGAGGCGCGACGATTGCTCGACGCCGTGGGTTGGGCGGCGATCTTGCCTCAAATGTTGGCGTCACTCGGCGCGGTATTTCTCTTTGCCGGCGTCGGTGAACAAGTTGGCGCGATCTTCGCCCAATACATTCCGCTCGATACACGCACCATGGCCGTCGCGGCCTATTGCATCGGCATGGCGCTGTTCACAATCATTATGGGCAACGCCTTTGCGGCGTTCCCAGTGATGACGGCCGCAGTAGGGCTGCCCTTCGTCGTCATGCAGCTTGGCGGCGATCCTGCGCGCGTTTGCGCCATTGGCATGCTCGCCGGATTTTGCGGCACGCTGATGACGCCGATGGCGGCGAACTTCAACGTCGTACCAGCCAATCTGCTTGAACTGCCCGATCGCAAGGCGGCGCTCAACGGCGTCATTCGCGCGCAAATCCCGACCGCGATCCCCCTTCTCATCGCCAACATTGTTCTTATGCGTCTGCTCGCGTTCCCAACATGACCAAACTGACCAAAGACATCGCCGAGAAGTTCGCGGGGCTCGCGCTTGCACACGTTAGCCGCGAATACCCAAACATCATGCAGCATGTGATGGGGAGCGCTGCGGACGTCGTTGGACCACGGCAAGCGCACCCGATTTTCTTCGGCAGCTACGACTGGCATTCGTGCGTCCACGGTTATTGGCTGTTGGCGCGCCTGATGCGCCGCTACCCCGAGCTAAAGCAGGCCACCGAGATCAAGTCACTTTTCGCGGAACGTATCACAGCGTCAAACGTCGAAGGCGAGTGCGTGTACTTGCGCCGCCCAGAAGCGCGCGGCTTCGAGCGCCCATACGGTTGGGGTTGGCTGTTGGCGCTACAGGCGGAGCTTGAACAACACGCCAGCGAAGCGGGTATGCAAGCGGCGCGCACGCTACGCCCGCTCGCCGATGCATTCGCAGATCGATTTCGCGCCTATCTGCCGCTCAGCGACTACCCGATCCGCACCGGCGTCCACTCTTCCACTGCGTTCGCGCTTCGACTCGCGGCAGATTACGCTGAGCCCGCCGACCCTGAACTCTTTGCGCTGATGCGCGACAAAGTCTTCGCCTGGTTCGGCGCGGATCAGTTGGCGCAGGCTTGGGAGCCAAGCCAGGATGATTTTCTTTCACCCACTTTGATGGAAGCCGAGTGTATGCGCCGCTTCACGGCGCCGGCGGCGTTCCGCACCTGGTTCGAGAACTTCCTGCCGCGTGCCACTGAACAGCAGCCAGCTTCGCTGTTCACGCCGGCACGCGTTAGCGATCGCACCGACGGCAAGATCGCTCACCTCGACGGATTAAATTTTTCGCGCGCATGGTGCTGGCGCTCGATTGCAAGCGCGCTGGGCAAAGACCATCCCGCAACGCGACGCGCAAACGAAGCGGCCGCACGGCACATTAACGCGAGCTTACCGCACGTTGCCGGCGACTACATGGGTGAGCACTGGCTGGCGACGTTTGCGCTGCTTGCGCTCGAAGCTTAGCGGCTGATTGAGAAGCGCAGCGGCGCCAAGCCATCGACGCCGCACTCGATCGTGTCTCCAGGATTGAGCGGCGCCACGCCAGAGGGCGAGCCTGTGAAGATGAGGTCGCCAGGCCGCAGATCCCACCATTGCGAGAGCGCCGCGATAATCTCGGGAATGCTCCAGATCATATCGTGCGTATTCGCATCCTGACGCGTCTCGCCATTCACTTTGATCCAGATCCGGGCGTTTGTCACATCGCCGCACGAGGCTATCGGCGTGAGCGCGCTGATAGGCGCCGAGCGATCAAAACCCTTCGCGGTATCCCACGGCGCGCCGGCCTTCTTGGCTTCAGCTTGGCGATCACGACGCGTGAGGTCGACGCCAACGCCATAGCCCCAGACATAGTTAATCGCGTCTGCCACGACGATGTTCGAGCCGCCGGCGCCGATCGCGATGACCAGCTCCACCTCGTGATGGAAGTTCGACGTGTGCGATGGATAAGGGATCGCGTTACCGCTTTCGACCACCGCGTCGGCCGGCTTCGAAAAGAACAAGGGTGGTTCGCTTTTGGGATCATTCCCCATTTCTCGTACGTGGTCCGCATAGTTTCTCCCCACGCAGAAAATGCGGCGCACCGGAAAGCGTACGTCGCTTCCGGCAATTGCAACGGATGGCTGTGGAGGCGCGGCGAAGGTAAATTGCATGAGCGGGTTTGAGCACGTCGTGGCGATGCCTGCAAACTCCCTTTGCCGGGGAAGCGGCGCGCGTTCGCGACGCAAACAGTTGCGTCAGCCTTCGGCTGGCGTGATCGTCGGCAGCTATACGCGAAGGGCGGCGCGCTTTGGAACTGTGGGTATTGGCCTTCTTGCCGTTGGGCATATGGGTGTGGCTGCAAGCGCAGCGCATCGATGCTTTGACGCGCCGCGTGGCTGAGCTCGAAATGCAGCTTTTTTCTGCGCGTCACATCACTAAGCCAGCCGAAGCCCCCAGCCCCGCGCCGGCGCCACAACAAGAAGAATTGCTGCTCACAGAGGTCGTGCCGACCGATGTGCTTATCCTCGACACGCCGATCCCCGACGCATCGAACGATCTTGAAGAGACCCTAGCCGCTCCGCCCCCCGCGCCACCTGCCGCGGATCGTCCGCGCATGCACTCGCCGCTCCTGCTGACTGAGGTTACGCCACCAGCGCCCACACAAAGCGAACCTGCAGCGCCTAAGCGGCGCCTCGATCAATGGCTGGCCGAAAGTGGACTCGCCTGGGCCTCGGGCATCATCCTGGCAATGGCCGCAATTTGGGGTGTGTCGGAAGCGACGAAGTCGGCGTGGTTCACACCGCCGGTTCGACTCTCGCTCGCATTGGTTCTCGGCGCGATCATGCTCAGCGCCAGTCAATGGACACGCCGCGATGGCATCAACCGTCCGCCCGGCCATCCACTGATCTCAGCGCTGCTCGCCGGCGCCGCGATTGTCGTTCTCTACGCAACGACCTGGGCCGCGCACGGCATCTATCACTTTGTCGATTGGCCTACCGCAGTCGCGTTTCTTACCCTCAGCACGCTCGCACTCATCGGGCTTTCCTTTCTTCATGGTCAAGCGTTGGGCGTTTTAGCAATCGCGCTTGCACTGTTGGCGCCGGCGCTCGCCAGCGCAAACCTTTGGCCGTCTTGGGCGCTTACGATCTATGTCGCGTTGGTCAGCGGCGGCGGATTTTCACTCGCCATCTTGCGGCGCTGGTCTTGGGTCGCGCTCGTCACTATTGGCGGCCTCTACTTTTGGTTCTTCGCTGCTATCGCCACCGATGACGTGCGCCGCGCCCTCGCGCTGATCAGCCTCGCAAGCTTAGGTGGGCTGCTGACCGCCTTCCGCGCAGCGGCGGCGGATGAAGCCAAGGCCAATCTCACTTGGTCGGCAGTGCGCGACGTCGGCCCAAGCATTGCTGTCAGCGTCTCCAGCGCGCTGCTGATCTGGGCTTGGTTGGTCGTGGCGCCGACGCCAGCAGGCGCGCTCGCGGGCCCTGCGCTGATCAGCATCTTCCACGTCGCACTCGCGAGCTATGGCGTGCGTGAACGCAAGATCGCGCCGGCGGGCCTTGTGATCGCGATCGGCGCGGTCGTCATTGGCTTCATGGCCTATCTGCGCGCGCGCTTCTTCTATGGCGACCTCGGACTTGGCTTTTATCCAACAGTGCTCGTTGCGGCATTCAGCATCTTTCTGTGCGCACTCTACGCCAACCCACATCGCACCGGCCGCGCGCTCATTGCAGCGGCGGGCGCCGCTGGCGTCGCATTGTTGACGGTGATCGTCGCAACGTCACGCACCGATTGGCATTCGCCGGCAGCCTGGGCGCCGTTGTTTGCCGGCGCCGTGCTGACATACGTAGCGGCCTGGTACGCTGAACGAACCGCGCAAGATCGCAAAACGAATACGGGCGTCACGTGGTGGGCTGGCGCAAGCGCAGCACTCGTTCTGCTCGGCGTCGAATCTGCGTTCGGTCCGGAGTTTCGCACGCTCGGTCACGCCGCGGCGGCGTTATTCTTTTCCATCGGCTTTGTTTGGCGCGGCTGGCGTGTTGCCGGTTGGGCGACACTTAGCGCCGGCGCTCTTTCGATCGCACAGGCGCTCTCGCCCGCACTGATCGGTCCGACGCTCGATGGAACGTTCCCTATCTGGGGTGGCTTGCTGATCTTCGCGACAGTGGCTGTGTTTCTCTTTAGTGCGTCCACGATCATCCGCCGCGGCGCAACGAACATCTCAATCGCCGAGGGGCTCAGCGCGGCGTCCGTTATTGTGGTACTGGCCGGCGTCTTCGTTGCACTGAGCTGGATTGCTGAGGGCAAGATCGGCGTCGCGCTCGACGACTTCACAGAAGCATCGCTGCGTGTGCTGGCCTTGATGGCGGCTGGTCTCACGCTGCTGCCCCGCGTTCATGAAACGCCTGGTCTCATCGGCGCGTGGCGCGGCCATGTGTTGCTCGCGCTTGGGATCACCTACGCTCTCGTTGTCGCGGGGCTTGGCCTCAATCCATGGTGGGGCGGCCCCGGTCATGGCGTTATCAATGGCGCGCCGACCTTCAACACGCTCGCGGTTGCGTTCGCAGCGCCCGCCGCGTTGGCCTTCGCCGCCGCCAATCGACTCTATATCCGGCAGCGGACGTTCGGACGTATATACGCGGTTGCAGGCGGCGTTCTGGCGCTGATCTGGCTGATCATGGAGGTCCGTCACGCATTCCATGACGCTGAGATGGCGAGCCCAGAGACCGGCCTCTTCGAAAGCGCGTGCTACGCCATAGCGTTTCTGGCGTTTGCGCTCATGGTTGCTGTCGTCGCGCGCATGCGTGCGCGCCGGACATTGATCCGCCCGTTCACCGAAGACCTGATGCACTCAATGCGCTCGGTAAGCTGGGCGGCAATTGGCGCCTCGGCCTTCATCCTGTTGGCGGCGCAGCACCCGATCTGGGGCGCGCAGGACAGTGACGCCAGCAACGCCTTTTCCACGATGCTTGCCGTCCTGGCGCAAGCCGTCGCCGGACTTCTGGCGCTCGCTCTCGGGCGTGCGCTTTCGGTTTCCGAGCAAACCGACACCGCGCGCTTCGCCGCCGCTTGCGCCGCCGTTTTGTTCACCTGGAGCTTCGGGCACTGCGCCATAGGTTGGTTGCATCATCGTGGCTACATGGACAATGGTGACGCGCCCTACGCCCTCGAAGGCATCGCTCACGCTTTGTGGCCGCTCATTTTGGTCATCGCCGCCGCTCAGCTCACACGGATGGCGCCGGGCCGCGAGACGACACGCCAATATCTCTTCGATCTTCAAGCCATTTGGTCCGCTGCAATCTGGCCGGCGCTTGCCTTCGCAGGGCTCGGGCTTTGGGTCCTCTACAATCCATGGTGGGGCGTGCTTCCGGCACAGCTCTCAACGCCATTCGGTGCAGTGATCGCCATCGCTGCCTATCTTGGCGCGGCGACGCTAAGCTATGTCGCGCCTGACGTGCCGCACGTGCGTGGGATGAAATGGATGGTGCCGGCGGCGACGATCGCCTACGCCGCGCACATCTTCGTCGCTGTTACATTGATCGTGCGCTGGCTCTACCACCGTGATTCAATTGCAACCGCAAGCGCTGGCGAGTTCGAGCTTTGGGCCTATTCAGGCGTGTGGGCGATCCTAGCGGCCGCTTCGCTGATAGCCGGCACACGGATCAACGATCCGGTGCTGCGCTGGATCGGATTGGCGCTGTTCGCGGTGACGATCGTCAAAGTTTTGGCGCTCGACACAGCGCGGCTCTCCACGCTGGTGCGCATCGGGTCGTTCCTGGGTCTCGGCGCCACAGCCGCTGTCGCCACCTGGCTGGTCCGGCGCAGCCGCCCGGCGCCTGGCCCAGGCGATCTCGTTACGGTTACGCCAAGCGCGCGGCGTGAAAGGCGACGTGTTCGGAGACGAACGTCGCAATAAAGAAGTACGAGTGATCGTATCCTTCCTGACGGCGCAGTGTGAGTTTCTGATGCGCTTTGCGCGCCGCCTCTTCCAACAATTCAGGCTTCAGTTGGTCGACCAAAAATTGATCGGCCGTACCCTGATCAATCAGGATGTCGTCGAATGAAGCAGCTTTACCTGCCTCGATCAGCAATGCGGCATCATGCGCGCGCCAAGATTCGCGCTCTGAACCCAGATACGCGCCGAACGCCTTTTCACCCCAGGGGCAGCGCGTCGGCGAAGCGATTGGCGAAAACGCAGACGCACTTTTGAAGAGTTGCGGATGTTTCATCGCCAACGTCAGCGCGCCGTGGCCACCCATTGAATGGCCGAACATCGAACGCCGTGGCGCCAGCGGAAACGCTGCCTCCACCGCCGCGATCAAATCGCGCGTGATGTAACTCTCCATTTGGAAGTGCGACGCCCAGGGCTTCTGCGTAGCGTCGATATAGAAGCCGGCGCCTTGCCCCAGATCGTACGCCGGATCGTCGGCAACAGCCTCACCGCGAGGCGAAGTATCCGGCGCAACGATCGCCACGCCAAGGCGCGCTGCTGCAGCGTAAGCGCCGGCCTTGCTGGTGAAATTGTCTTCCGTACAAGTCAGGCCGGAAAGCCAGATTAGATACGGAAACGGTCCCGCGCCCGGTGGCGCGAAGACCGAGAGCCGCATTTCGGTTCCGGTGGCAGCGCTTTGGTGCGACGCGTACGCGAGTTCGCCACCCGAGACGCGATGCGTCTTCGCAATCTGCATTACGGCGTGCTTTGGCGCGGCGGCAGACGATCAATGTCGGCAAGCGCGCCTTCAATCGCCGGACCAATCGCGGCTTGTTCCTGCGGAGTCGGCTGGCCTTGTGTGAAGCGCAAGCGCAACTGGCGGTCCGCGATTTCGAGCACGGCGATGCGGCCGCCGCTGCGAATGAACAACGGCACGCCGATATCGGTGATCACGCGGTGATCGTTCGGACCGAGAAAGATAGAAGTCCGGTCACACACCACGGCGTGAACTGAACCGGGAGGCGCCGAAAATGGCGGCGTGCCCAGCAGGATCGAGAAACCCGGAATTGGGATGTAAGACACGTGCTCGGCGTCGGTAATTTGAAACACGCCGCAGCTCTCAACCACGGGCTGCTGTTGCTGCGCCAACGCAGGCGCAGACAGACACACAAGCGCGCACGCCATCGCCAAGGAACGGATCATTTGTCACCCTCTGCCCATCTGGGCCTCAGCGTCCCACCGCCGAGCCCCTCCTATCCCGGGCAGACGCTCTCAAGCAACGCTCCATGGCACAATTGCGACCGTCAACGCGGGCGCGCGCCTTCCTGGGCGTATTCCTGCATCAGGGGGCCGTAATCAACCGGCGTTGGCCAGCGCTCGAAGCTATGTTTTGCGCCGGTCTCCGCACCCGGCAGCTTCTCGGCCGTTTGGGATTCAATGAACGGTACGACCCAGCTCGCATCCTCAAGCATAGTCGGACGGAAATTGAGAAAACCCATCGCCGTCAAATTCGGGCTGGTCGTGTAGACCCAGTTCAAACAGTACGCGCAATGGTGATGTACGCTCTCTTCGCGGTGCAATTCGCCCTCAACCTCAAAGCCGTTGGTTTGCAGCATCAGGCTCAACGAATACGCGCCGCTGGTGAGCACCCCATCGAGATCACCGGAGGCGCGGTGATACGCATTTGCACGCGGCCGCAGAGGCACGATGCGTTCCAGGGAAGTTTCCACTCAGTCATCACGCGCGCCTCAAAAAACGATCACGCTGCGAATGCTCTCGCCTTTGTGCATCAGATCGAACGCTTCGTTGATGCGCTCAAGCGGCAGCGTGTGCGTGATCATCGGGTCGATCTGGATCTTCTTGTCCATGTACCAATCGATGATCTTCGGCACGTCGGTGCGGCCGCGCGCGCCGCCAAAAGCCGTGCCCTTCCAAACCCGGCCTGTGACCAATTGGAACGGCCGCGTTGCGATTTCCTTCCCGGATTCGGCGACGCCGATAATGATGCTCTCGCCCCAGCCGCGATGGCACGCCTCGAGCGCCTGGCGCATGACCGTGGTGTTGCCGGTCGCGTCGAACGTGTAATCGGCGCCGCCACCGGTCAGCTCAACGAGGTGCGCGACGAGATCACCACTTACCGACTTCGGATTGACGAAGTGCGTCATCCCGAACTTCTTGCCGCAAGCCTCACGATCCGGGTTGATGTCGACGCCAACGATCATGTTGGCGCCGACGAGCTTCAACCCTTGGATGACGTTGAGGCCAATGCCGCCGAGACCGAACACGATGCAATTGGCGCCGGCCTCCACCTTCGCAGTGTTGATCACGGCGCCAACACCGGTGGTCACGCCGCAACCGACATAACAAGCGCTCTCGAACGGCGCGTCCTTGCGGATCTTCGCGACCGCGATCTCCGGCAAGACGGTGTGATTGGCGAAAGTACTGCAGCCCATATAATGCAGCACCGGCTTTCCTTTGTAGGAGAAGCGCGAGGTGCTGTCCGGCATCAAGCCTTTGCCCTGCGTCGCGCGGATTGCGGTGCAGAGATTGGTTTTGCGTGAGAGGCAGCTTTTGCACTGACGACATTCTGGCGTGTAAAGTGGAATGACGTGATCGCCGACGGCGACACTAGTCACGCCCGCGCCAACCTCGCGCACGATGCCTGCGCCCTCATGGCCTAGGATGCACGGCCACGCCGCTTCGCTATCGAAGCCATCAAGCGTGTAGGAATCGGTGTGGCAGACGCCGGTTGCTTTGATCTCGACCAGGACCTCGCCCGCCTTTGGGCCTTCCAGATCGACTTCAACGATCTCCAGAGGTTTTTTGGCCTCGAATGCAACCGCCGCTCTAGTCTTCATACGCAAAGCTCCTTCGCGCGCGCTTATAGCGCGGCGCTTCGGCAATGCGCGGGAAAAATGCTAGCTGCCGCTCTTGCGGTTGCCGGTAGAACGGCGCGTGGCCGTCGCCTTGGCCGCCGGCTTGGTTGAGCGAACCTTCCTCGGTCCGCGCGGTTTTTCCTTAACAGCAGCCGCGATATGCTCCGGCGACATCGAGCGATACGGCACGTTGTTGGCAAACGCCCTCGCGCCTTCTTCGATTTCCTTGCGCGTGACGGCGTCTACAAGCTTGCCCAAGCCGGCAAGCATGTAGATCGCCTCTACCGGAACAAGCGCCGCGACGGTTCGACCGTAACGGTCGAACCCAATCACGGCATTGTCCACTTGAGCGGTCTCGAGAGCTTCCGCAAAATTGGCGCGCGCCTCCGATGTGGAGAGAACGGGCGGTCCTTTCGGCTTACGCACGCGGCTAGCCGCCTTCTTGCGATGCTCTCGGACTGATCTCATGTGAACGCCTGCTCTTTTTCCGGCGGCTCGCCGAATATGTTGCTCGTCCAGTCGACGCCAAAAAGATTCTGGCTCCAATCGACGGGCGCGTGCTCGTCCCATATCCACGAGTAGATCAAGATTTTGAGGCCCGTGTTATGGCCCGTGCATCTTGGCTCTAAGCGACCGGCTGGACCGAACGTATGAGAGGCACGCTGTCTGGCGCCGGTAAATAGTGCGTTAGCCCCAAGGGCTAATAGAGCCAATTGTCGCTGCTTTTGTGCAAACGTCGCAGCATCGTCACGCATTTTACGCAGCGCGTTACCGCAAGAGCGTTCCGTGCGTCTCATCTCAACGAGCGTGCGAAGCAAACGTGGCCGAATTTGGAGCCATCTATGCGAGAGTTCCTGCTCCATCTCACTTCGCCGCACTAGAAACTGCCATCTCAGCTTGTTGTACAAGTTGTTAAGTATGCGATCCGAACTGGTTCCCTTTGATTTCTTCGTCTTCGGCGCCGGCTGCGGCGCGCCCTTCACGGCGCGTGCACCCTTTGGCTGATTTCGTGGACGCCGAACGCGCGGACGTGGACCAATGTGAGCCGGCGGAGCGCCAGGCTGGCGGCGTGTCATCGGTGGCGGCCCGATATTACCCGGGGCGGGGCCAACCGCCTGCTCCAACTTGTACTCGCGAATATATGTGTCGCGATATTCGAGGACGAACCACAAGTCGCCGACCTTAAACGGTGTCCACCACGCATCGAAATCCGCATTGATACCCGCGATGCGCACCAGCTCGACATCACCGGAAAGCAACGCCTCGGCGTAATGCATCCTCCGCTTTGCGGCGTTGATGACGGCCATGATGTACGTCGCTGAACGCGCGCCAACGACTTCCATCACGTCATCGCTCGCGATCAGGTTGAATTCCGACGCAACTCTTCTTTTCCGCACGACTGCCTCCGCTGCCAGTTCTTCATCCGGCGTTTCATCGAGCGACTGAGCTTGGCCCTCTACCTCCAGCTGCGCTCGCCGCTGTTTTCGCGCGGTGTTTTTTGCTTTGTTCGGCGCCTTCTCCTCTACCTCTGACTGAGTTGCCTGTTGTTGATCTGCCACTGGTTGTTGCGCGCCTTCTGAAGTCGCGCTTTCATTGATTTTGGGCGGTCTCTCAAGTGCCATCCGTGCATCTTTCCCCGTTGCCGCTCGCCGCTTTTGCGGTTTCTTATCGCGGCGAAATACGGCGCGCCTTTCGCAAAACGGTCAATAAACTCTAAGCTGAATCCCAACATGAAGTTTTGTACCGTTTAGAAGACTCTGGCTTGACTGCGTGTTTGCGCACGCACTGCGCCAACGCACTTGCACGTGCGTTAACGATTGAAGCTTTGATTTTCGGAATCTGAAACGCAGGTGGGCCGGATCTATCGATCCGGCCCGTGCTGCGGTGGCGCCTGGGCGGGGGGAGTAGGTCGGCGCCGTGGGAAGAACCCTTGGGCCGTACGTCCGTTCCCTCACCGCGATAAAAAATTACTCAGAAACGTCGAGGCGCAGATCGGACGGCCAATCAAAGTCCCATGAAATGACTGGCGAAGCCGCCTGCCGGGGTCCAGGCATGAAGCATCCAGCCTGAAGGTTCCGCCGTGATCGGCGCAATCTGCTGGCCCTCATTCAAAGCCAGGCCGTAGGTCCACGACGTCGACGGCGCGACGATCACCGGCGCATGCGCCGATTGGCCGAACGCCACCCGATGGTGGTGGCCGCAGATCACGCGCAGCACCTGACGGTGCCGGGAGATGACGTCCGCGAACGCCTCGCCGTCCAGCAAGCCGATTTTGTCGAACAACAGATCATGGGTCAGGAACGGCGGATGGTGGAGCGCCACCATCGTCGGCCGCCCACGCTCCGCTGAGAGCATGGATTCTAGCCATTCCAGGCCAGATCGGCGCAGCAATCCGTGAGTTTCGCCGGGAACAATGTCGTCCAGCGCAATGATGCGCACCGGGAAATGCTCGATCGCAAAGTGCAGCGGTCCTTCGTGCGACAGATAAAGGTGCTGCGGGAAGGCGCGACGGATGAGGCCACGGTCATCGTGATTGCCCGGCATGAGATAAAGCGGCGCCGGCGGGTCAGCGATCGCCTCCGCCAACACCGCGTACTCATCTTCCCCCGCGTCGTTCACGAGGTCGCCAGTGAGCAGGATTAGGTCCGCACCGTAATCTTTGGCCTGGGCCAGGGCGCGCTTCAGATGGGCCGCGGCAACGCCCCCGTCGTCGGCACGAACGTGGGTATCGGAAATCTGCGCGAGACGGAAAGTTCCGCTCATGTCCTCCCTGCCCCCGCTTCTTCCGTGCGTTCCCTGAATGCAGCATGAAGCAGAGGCAGACGAACTGGTCTGTGCCCAAGGTCACATTCCAGACGGGATTTAATCCAAAGAGCGCGCGACCCGGAAGCCGATGCCTTGCGTCCGCGCGTTGCCTTCCGTCGAGCGGCGAGCCGCGGCGCGGAGAACCGGCGCTTGGTCGTTGTAGCTGCCACCGCGATAGACACGGCGGCGGCAATCATCGGCCTGCACCGCAACGCCATCGATGGGCGCGAGATCGTAGTTGGCGGCGTAGCAATCCTCGACGAGTTCGCCGGCGTTGCCGTGCATATCGTAGAGATTGAACGCATTGCCCTCATGCGATCCGACCGGCGTCGTCTGACGCGTACGGAACGTCGCCTGCGTTGCAGTTACGCGCGCGCCGAATGCGTAGGCGCTGGGTTGCCCGGCACGCGCCGCGTATTCCCACTCAGCTTCGCTCGGCAAACGATAGTGATCGCCGCCGGCCTGACCGTTGAGCCAGCTGATGTAAGCTTGCGCGTCTTCCCATGAGACGCCCGTCACCGGCCGATCGCCGCGGCCCCATCCGCCATCCGGCGGCGAATAACCGTTGCAGCCGCCGCCTGCGAGACATGCGTCCCACTGCGAAAACGTCACTTCGTATTTGCCCATCGCGAATGGCGCGACGGAGACTTCGCGCTGCGGACCTTCATCGCGCCCACGCCCAGGCTCTTCGGCTGGCGAGCCCATAACGAACAAGCCCCCAGCGAGCACAGTCATTTCCGGGCAGCCGGTGCAATCGCTAAACGTATAACCGGCAACGCGCGTTGGCGACGTATCAACCGGTGAAGCCGGCGTTTCAACAGGCTGGCTGGCAACAGGTTGCACTTCCGCCGATTGCTGCTCCGCCGCCGCTTGCGGATGGTCGCGCATGTAATCGCGCGCGAAGGTATAAATCTGCGGGCTGAAGTAGGCGAGCACGCCGAGCGCCGCCGCCGCCGCCGCCATCCAGCCCACGCGCCGCGATGCGCGCATGAATTTCTGCCGCTTCGACAAAATCTCAAACGTCTGGACGCGTTGATCGATGTTCTCGAGCGGTTTTTGTCCGCGCGACTGAAACGCGCTCTGCGGCGAGTTACGCGCCATCGAACGGAATTCAGATGAGACAAGCGCCGTGCCCGGCTCCGCGAGTTCTTGCAGGCGCGCCGCGACATTGACGCCGTGCCCCAGCAGATCCTCCGTCGCGGTCACGATCACATCACCGACGTGCGCGCCGACGCGAAGTTGTGGCTCGCCCTTGGGGCGCTTGTCGAGAATTTCCTGGATCGCACCCAAAGCTTGTCCAGCCGAGGCGAACTCCAGCATGAAGCCATCGCCTGCAGTATTGAACAAGCGCCCGCCGTTCGCGGCCGCTACACGCTCAACACGCACACGAAAGTTTTCGACCTTTCGCGCTGCATTGCGCTGATCGCGCTCAGACATCGTTGAAAAGCCAACGATGTCGATCGACACGATCGAAGCCAATCGGATTGTACGTTCTTCGCCCGGCTGCTCAGTCACGGCTCATTCCCCACGCCCGGCAAGGATAAGCCCCTCGCCGGGACTTATCCAGCCTCCTCTCACTCGCCTGAATCGAGACTGAGCAGAAGCGCGGACATGTTCTGGATGAATGCGCCGGTTGAGATGCCCGTTATGGGCTGATCGGTGGTGTGCGGCGAGGTATCCGTAGCGTCGCCCACCAACGTTTGTGAGAAATCGCCCAGCGCGGGTGTGGTTGAGCCATCGCCCGCGTAGGGATTGCTCGTCGCCGTCAGCGCGGTTGGCCAATAGCCCTCGGCATTGAGCGCCGAAATGAGCTCTTGCACGCGTTGTGACGTCGGTCTCTGGACAGCGCCAGAACCTACATTCGAATTCAAATCCGAGACTTCGATGTTCTGCGTGGTGAAATAGCGCGGCAGTCTGAAATCTGCGCGGCGCTCGAACGGCGATCGCGGCTGGATTTGCACGGCTTGCGTCAGCAGTGCGTGGCGTGTCCGCAGCGCTTCAACATCGACGTTACGCCATTGCGAGTAGTGCGTGATCGGTTTGGCGTCATCGTAGTTCCAATAATACTCGCCGTTGACGACGTTCGAGCCACGGCGATGCACGATGCGCGCGCGGTTCGATCCAACCTCGACGAATGTCGGATAATGGCGTCCAGCAACACGCACTTGATCGTCGCGCAAACGCACGGAATCGAGCCACGCTATTGCTTCTGGCACACGCTCAATGAAGCGACGCTCGCCTGTCCATTCGAAGAAATTCATCATCTGCGATATGTTGTTGGCGGTGGTGTGCGTGGTCAGCGCATCAGGCTCGTAGGTGCGCGCGCCGATCGGCGCCAGGGTCCGCGCGTCGTGCTGCAGCCCCCAACCCGCTTGCGGCGCGGGTTGTTGCGTTGCCACAAACACGTCCATGGCGCGCCGAATTGCGCCAAGCGCACGTTCGTCACCAAGCGTTTGATAGACCATCAGCAAGAATTTGATGTTCTCGCCTGCCACATCATCGTTGAATGTAATCTGGCGTGTGTAATCGGCGTGACCATGCAGCCCGCCTTCGTCCGTCAATGGAAAGCGCTGCGGCCAGCCGCCGTTCACGTACTGGCTATCGAGGACAAAGCGGAGCGCTTTTTCGACCGGCGCGCGCAGCCGCGATGAGCGCCGCTCGACGTACATGCGCAGCAAGAATTGCGACGCCTCGCTCGTGCCTGCGTCATCGAAGGTCGCGTTGCCGTAGTAATGGTGGAATTCTTCGAGCCGCCAGCCGTTCTTGCCGATCGTGTCGTACCAACGGCGCGTCGACTCCTCGCCCGCGAAATCGTGGTGATAATTCCAGCCACCCGCCGGATGCTGCGCGGCGATCAAGCCCTCGGCTACGTCCATCGCGGCCTGGTAGTAGAACTCGTCACGCGTGGCGTGGAAGCAATCGAGGAAGAGATGTCCAACTGTCGCCGTGCCTGGCGGTTGGATCCAGATCATCGAAGGAAACGCTTCCATCTCGCCCCAGCGGCGCGAAAAGTCCGGCGCGTAGCTCCACACATAGCCACCGCGATACGCCACGCGCTCGCGCATGAACCGCGCAGCACGCTTCATCGCCGCCCGCGTCTCTCGCTTGAGCTCATTGTCACCGGTGTCAGGAGCGGACGAAAAAAAAGACGCGCAGCCACTCGTCAACACGGCGCCGGAAACGCCCGCGAGCAGCGCGCGGCGTGATGCAGTTCGCATGTCGATCATCTGTTCGCGCGCTCCCTGATGCTCAGCGCGCGGGTCCGTTTCGCTCCGGCGCGAGGAGGTGTTTTCTAATCTTGCCCGCGGCGGTGCGCGGGAATTCATCCACGAACGTGACGTGGCGCGGTGTTTTATACCCAGCGACGTTGGCGCGGCAAAATTGAATCACCTCGGCGGCGGTCACCTGTCCGGCGTCGGCGCGCAGCATGATGAAGGCGTGCCCCACCTCACCCCACTTTTCGTCCGGTACGCCGATGATCGCGCTTTCCAATACCGCCGGATGTCTCGCAAGGACATTTTCGACTTCGGCCGGATACACGTTTTCGCCGCCCGAGATGTACATCTCTTTGATGCGCCCAGCGACGTAGTAGCAGCCATCAGTGTCGCGCCGGCCAATGTCGCCGCTCTTCAGCCAGCCATCGGCGGTGAAGGCCTTCGCAGTCTCTCCCGGCTTGTTCCAATAGCCCGGCGTAAGGCCCGCGCCGCGCATCCAGATCTCGCCGCTCTCGCCTTCGGCGACATCGACGCCTTCGCTATCGACGATGCGAACGTCGAGCAGCATTTGCGGTTTGCCGACTGAGCCAATCTTGGTGAGAGCATCTTGGCGCGCCGCAAGGAACGCCGTTGGCCCCGTCTCGGTCATACCGTAGCCGTTGCAAACGAGAACGCCCTTCTTCGCGAAGCGCTCCACCAGCACATCGGCGAGCGGTGCGCCGCCACATCCCCACGAGCGCACGCGCGCAAGATCAGCGCTTTCAAAATCAGGGTGCAGAGCGAGCTGCTGATAAACCGCAGGCACGCCGAAGAAGATGTCGAGCCGCGGCATCAGCGAGAGCGCTCGCGCTTCGTCGAAACCTGGCATGACCACCACAGTGCCACCTGCGATGAGCGTCGGCAGCGTAATCAGTTGAATGCCGGCGCTGTGAAACAGCGGCAGAAAATTCAGCGTAGTGTCAGCTTCACGCAATCCGAAAGCTTGGGTCACATGAAAAGCATTCACGACCGACATCTGGAAGGTCTGGATGACGCCTTTCGGTTGGCCTGTTGTACCCGACGTGTACATCAAGAACCATGTCGCATCGCCGGCCCAGCGTTGCTCGGATCGCAGCGGTGCAGCGTTGGCAACCGCGGCTTCGTATTCATCGTCAAAAGAGAGCGCCGGACACGCCAAGGCGCGCGCCGTTTCCGCGTCTTCCGCGCCAAAAACCACCAGTTTCGGATTGCAATCTTCGAGCAGCGCACGCAACTCGGACGCCGGCGACCGCCAGTTCAGAGGAACCAAAATGGCGCCCAATTTGGCGCACGCGAACAGAACCTCAAAGAACTCGATGCGGTTGCGGCAAAGAATTGCGACACGATCTTCGCGTCCAACGCCGCGCGCAGCCAACACGCCCGCCAAGCGCGCACAGCGATCCTCTAGTTGAGCATAGATGAGCGTGCGCCCGGTCAGCGCATCTTCGAACGCGATGCGATGCGGCGTCAGCGCCGCCCGTTTCGCCGTGATGTCGACCATGTCGACACCCATTGCTCACTCCCCATTGCGCGCGTCTTTTAGGACGCGTCGCCGTTCTTGGCTCGCGGCGCGAGCCCGTTGATCATCAGATCGGACGCTGCTTCCGCCACTGAAGCGGTGTCTGCGCCATCATCCCACACGCCGTAGCGTAGCCCGAGAAACGTAGAGGCGCCCATCAACGCCCACACACGCACTTCGTCATCCTGACCTTCACTGATTTCACCGCGCGAGGCGGCTTGCGCCAACTGCTGTCGATAGGCGGCCGAGAAGGTGCGGTAGTATTCGCGGTACGCCTCCGGCGCCACGAACTGCGCCTCCATGACGACGCGGTAGAGCGCTTTGTGTGAGCGCACGAAATCGAGATAGGCCTGAATGCCGAGGCGCTCGGCTTCGAGTCGGTTCGGCGCTTCGCGCGTGCTCTCGGCGAGCGCGTGACGGGTGCGCGCGCCCATGTCCGCGACAAGCGCGCGGAAGACTTCTTCCTTACTCTTAAAGTACACGTAGAACGTACCGAGCCCCACACCTGCACGTTGAGTAATGCTCGAGATCGCCGTCTCGTGGTAGCCGCGGGCGCCGAATTCCTCCGCCGCCGCGTCCAGCAATCGCCGCAACGTGCGCCTGCCCCGCTCAGTTTTGGGCCCCGAACGCTCCTCGATCGCGCTCGACTCGGAACCTGAATATTGACTCATGTTTCAAGTCTCCGATATAAGCCGGCGCAAGACAACAAAAAATCGGCCCGAGAAACGGTCCGAGGGGGGAAGACGGGGCACATGCCTCAACTCGTTTTGCCAGATGGGGCGACCATGTCCTACGCCGAAGCCGGCGCGGGCGTCCCCTTTGTTTTGGTGCACGGTTGGGCCGCGAACGGCGCCTTCTTCAACGACCTCTCGACCGAGCTGGCCAAAAACTATCGCGTCTACACCCTGACGCTCCGCGGCCATCCCGGCTCTGACGCGGGCAGCGCCCCGCTCACCATCGAAACCCTTACCGACGACGTCGTGCGCTTCTTCGAGGCGCTCGATCTCAAGGGCGCGTACGCCATCGGCTGGTCCATGGGCGCAATGGCGCTTTGGGGCGCAGCGCCCCGCATCGCCGCGCTCCTTACCGGCATCATCGTCGAAGACATGAGCCCGCGCGTCGTGAACGACGCAAACTGGACGCACGGCATCGCCAGCGGCTACGGCGCCGACGATATCCCGGGCACCGTGAACGAGATCGAGGCCGATTGGCCCGCATACGTTTCCCGTTTCGCGCCGCGCATGTTCGCAGCATCTGTGCGCGAAGCATGCCCTGAGCTCGAAGCTTGGGCTGCCGGCCAGATGGCGCAGGCTAGCGCGCCGGCGATGTCCTCGTTCTGGGCCTCGATGGCCTCGCAAGATTTTCGCGCCGCCCTTGCCCGCATCGCAACGCCGATGCTCGTGATCCATGGCGGCGAAAGCCAAGTCTACGACGACGGCGCAACCGCGTTCGTGGCGCACACCGCGCCCAACGCAAAGCGTGTCGTCATTCACCGCGCCGGCCACGTGCCACATCTCGAAGCGCCAGACGATTTTTTGAATCATATCGAGGCTTTTGTCCGCGACACGCGGCGGCCCGAGTTGAAGAGCGGAGGAGCAACCCCATGAAGCGATTTGGTGATACAGCGCGTGTCGCGCTATTATTGGCGAGCGTAGCTGCTTCGCCGTTCGCGCTGAGCACGCCAGCGTTCGCACAGGACGGCGTGAGCGAGGAAGAAGAGCTGGTTGTCACGGCGCGCCGCCGTGACGAAACGCTCCAAGACGTTCCGATCGCGATCACGGTTCAGTCCGCTGAGCAACTCGACCAGCGCGGCGCCTCGGACATCACCGTGCTCCAGCAAACCAGCCCGAACTCAACGGTTCAAGTTGCCCGTGGTTCGAACTCGACGCTGATCGCGTTCATCCGCGGCGTCGGCCAACAAGACCCGCTTTGGGGCTTCGAACCAGGCGTTGGTCTCTACGTTGACGACGTCTACGTCGCGCGTCCGCAAGCGGCCGTTCTCGACATCTTCGACATTCAACGCATCGAAGTGCTGCGCGGCCCGCAAGGCACGCTCTACGGCCGTAACTCGGTCGGTGGCGCAGTGCGCTACGTGACCTCGCCGCTCGACACCGAAGAAGCGCACCTGCGCGCGCGCTTCAATTACGGTTCCTACAACCAGATGGAAGCGATCATCTCCGGCTCCGTGCCGCTGACTGAGAACTTCGTCGTTGGCGGCGCCCTCGCCCTCTATGCACGCGACGGCTACGGCGAAAACCTCGTCACCGGCGCCGAGCACTACAACAAGGATGTCGATGCATTCCGCCTGAGCGCTGAATGGAATCCGACGGACGCGCTCTCGATCCGCCTGTCTGCCGATCGCGTCGTCGACGACTCGAACCCGCGCCACGGCCATCGCCTCGCAAGCTATCCGGCCGGCGGCACGTCATATGACGTTCTTCCGAACGTCTACGACACCCGCGCCGGCGCTGGCGACGACAACCACGTCACCACGGCGGGCCAAGCACTGCGCATCGACTATGAACTCACGCCGAACTTGATGCTGCGTTCGATCACCGCGACCCGTCGCGGCAAAACTGAAGGCATCATCGACTTCGACAACACCGAGTTCCCGACACTCGACATCCCAGCCTACTATCGCGACGAGCAATTCACGCAAGAATTCCAGCTCGTGTTCGATTACGACCGGATCCAAGGCGTCGCCGGCTTGTTCTATCTCGACGCAACGGCTGAAGGCGCGTTCGACACCGTCCTCGGCGGCCTCGCGACCACGATCTTTACTCAAGGCTCTGTCGATACCGAATCTCTCGCGGCCTTCGCCGATGTGAGCTTCGACATCACCGACTCGCTGGCGCTCTCTGTCGGCGCCCGTTGGACGCGTGATGAAAAGACCGGCCAGGTTTATCGTCAAAACTTCACCGGCATCCGCAGCCCGTTCTTCGGCAACGGCGCCGCGGTTCCGGGCCTGGTTCGCACCAACTACACCAACGACGCCTCGTTCGAAGAAGTGACCCCGCGCGTTTCGCTCACATGGGAAGCTTCCGACGCGCTGACGCTCTACGGTTCGTACAGCCAAGGCTTCAAATCAGGCGGTTTCGACATGCGCGGCGACGCGGTGTTCACACCTGACACGGTCAACGGCTACGCGCCGGAATTCGTCGACACGTACGAAATCGGTTTCCACTCGTCGTTCATGCAAGGCCGTCTGAACCTCAGCGGCGCGGTGTTCTCATCTGAATACACCGACATGCAGATCACGCGTCAGGAGCCGACGACGCTCGGCGGCATCGCCTCGTTCGTCGACAACGCGGCTTCCGCAGACATCAACGGCGCTGAAATCGAAGGCAGCTACCGCATCACCGATAGTTTCCGCACCAACTTCTCGGTCGGCTACATCGATGGTCAGTTCAACGAGTACATGTCCAATACGGTCGTCGCGAACCCCGCGCCGCCGCCGGCCACGATCGTTGTGCCAATCGATCTGTCGGGATCGGCCGCTCTCCAAAACACGCCGGACCTGACGGCTTCGCTTTCGTTCACCTACGAAGCACCGCTCGCCAACGGCACGCTCGCCATCACGCCGTCCGCCGCTTATCGTGGTGACAGCCAGATGTTCGAGTTCGCCACCCCAGCGCTCGATCAAGGCGCCTACACGCTCTACAACGCCTCGATCACCTGGACCTCGGACAGCGATCATGTGCGCCTCGGCCTGCATGCGCTTAACCTGAGCGACGAAGAGTACCGCGTTGGCGGCTACAACTTCCCAGGCGCGACGTTCGGCAACTCGATCATCGGCTATTATGGCCCGCCACAAACCATCACCGGCTCGATCGAATTCCGGTTCTAGCTCCCTAAGCATCTAACGGCGGCGTGACTTTCACGCCGCCGTTTTTCTTTCCGGCGGAACGATGAGCGACGTGACCACGCAAACTGCAGACACAAGCCCCGCCAAGGACGCCAACCGCAATCTGGTTCTGGCGCTTCTCTTCATCGTCTACACATTCAACTTCATCGACCGGCAGATCATCGGCATCCTTGCGGCGCCGATCCAGGCCGAGCTTGGCGCAAGCGATTCCGAGATGGGATTGCTCGGCGGCCTTGCTTTCGCACTTTTCTACACCGGCCTCGGCATTCCGATCGCGTGGCTCGCTGATCGCTGGAGCCGCACCTGGATCATGACCATCGCGCTCACGCTCTGGAGCGGGTTCACGGCGATTTGCGGGTTCACGACAACCTATGCGCAGCTCTTCCTCGCACGCATGGGCGTCGGCGTTGGCGAAGCCGGCGGCGTTGCGCCCTCATATTCGCTGATCTCAGACTACTTCCCACCCAAGGAGCGCGCCCGGGCTCTGGCGATCTATTCGTTCGGCATCCCGATCGGCAGCGCCGCAGGCATCGCGCTCGGCGGCGTTGTCGCCTCTTTGGTCGACTGGCGCGTTGCATTCATCGTTGTTGGCCTCGCGGGCGTCCTCATCGCGCCGATCTTCCGGACTTTCGTCCGCGAACCACAGCGCGGCCGCTACGACACAAAACCTACCGCCGACGCACCGCGCGCGGGATTCTTCAAAGCTCTCGGCGTCGTCACGCGCAAGCCCAGCTTCTGGCTTCTCTCGTTCGGCGCCTCGTGTTCTTCGATCATGGGCTACGGGTCATTCTTCTGGATCCCGAGCTTCCTCCAGCGCTCGTACGATTTCTCGCTGCAAGAGGCGGCGTTCTTCTACTCCGCCATCCTGCTTGTCGGCGGCGTTATCGGCGTGTGGCTTGGCGGCATGCTGGGCGACAAACTCGGCGCCAAGCGGCGCGCGATGTTTGCTCTGGTGCCTGCATGCGCGTGGATACTCGCAGCGCCTTGCTACGCACTCGGTCTGCTTTCGCCCTCACCGACGGTGGCGTTCTTCCTCTTCCTGGCGCCGACCGCACTTGGCCTTGTGTGGCTCGGCCCAGTGATCGCCGCCGTGCAACATCTGGCGCCCGCGCACATGCGAACCACCGCCAGCGCGAGCTTCCTCTTCATCAACAACCTGATCGGCATCGGGCTCGGCACCTATTTGCTCGGGCTCATCTCCGATGCATTGGTGGAGCGCTTCGCCGAGGAATCTCTGCGCTACTCGATCCTCGCCGGCACCGGTTTCTACGTCGCCGCCGCTATCCTCTATTTGATCGCCTCACGCAGCCTGAAGCGCGACTGGGTCGACTGACCGGGGGCTAATTTCTCTCCCACAAGACCTAGGCGGCGCTCACATGGCGCCGCCTTTTTCTTTGGTCGGCCCATTCCAGGCTTGCAACTAACTGACCAGTCAGTTACATAAAAATGATGAGCCCCGCCACCCTTCCCAAGCCCTCAGAGCCTCGCTGGCGCCGCCGGGCAGAGGCACGGCCAGAAGAAATTTTGGAAGCGGCGCTTGAGGAGTTTGGCGCCCGCGGTTTCGAAGCCGCGCGCATGGAGGACATCGCCAAGCGCGCCGGGCTCTCGAAGGCGGCCATCTACCTCTACTTCCAAAGCAAGGTCGCGCTTCTTGAGGCGCTGATCGAAGCCAAGGTCGGGCCGCTCGCGCAGACCGCACAGATGATCGCAAGCGCTGGCAGCGCCGACCCGTTGAACGCGCTCCGCACGCTCGCAACCGCCGCCGCCTTTCGCCTGAACGATCCGGCACTGCTAGCCGTGCCCCGCCTCGTCATCGGCATCTCAGGTCGTTTCCCCGAAATCGCGACCTACTACCGCGAGCATGTCGTTGAGAAAGCACGCGGCGCGCTCGAAGCGTTGATTGAAGGCGCCATGGCCAAGGGCCAGATCCGCCGCGCCGACAAGAACGCCATTGTGCGGGCGTTTATCGGTCCGCTCTTCTTCGAAGCGATGTGGACGCATGTCCTGGGCGGTGAAACCGCTCTCCACGATCCACAAAAGCTGATCAAACAGCAGTTTGATGTCCTGCTCTCCGGGCTGGAGCTCCGCGCATGAAGCGCTTCTTGATCGTTTCCCTCGCCCTGTTCGCCGCGGCCTGCGCGCGCGAAAATAGCGATGCTCTCCAAGGCTATGGCGAGGCCGATTACATTTATCTCGCGAGCCAAGAGACGGGCGTCATCCACGAACTGAACGTGCGTGAAGGCGATATTGTCGAAGCCGGCGCCCAAGTGTTCTCGCTCGATCCCGATCGGTTGGCGTTCATCGAAGAATCCGCCCGTGCTCAGGGCGCGGCCGCTAGTTCCGCCATCCGCAGCGCGCAAGCGCAAGCCACATTGGCGCAACGCAACTACGCACGCGGCGCAGAATTGTTCGGTCGCGGCTTCTACCCACGAGCACGTCTCGACGCAGACCGCGCGGCGATGGACGCCGCCAACGCACAATTGGCGCTAGCTCGTCGCGAGGCGGGCGCCGCCAGCGCCGCAACAGGACTAGCACGTGCGCGCTTAGGAGATGCAACAGGGCAATCACCCGCCGCCGGCACGATCCAGCAAATCTTCCATCGCCCCGGCGAAGTGGTGCCAGCCGGTCAACCCATCGCAGCGCTACTGACGCCCGAAAACATGAAGGTGCGCTTCTTCGCACCGGAGGCGATGCTTTCACGCTTGCCCGTAGGAACACGTGTGGTGGTGAGTTGCGATGGTTGCGATGCACCCATCGAAGGCCGCGTCAGCTTTGTCGCCACCGAACCGCAATTCACGCCGCCGGTGATCTATTCGCTCGACCAACGCGAGAAGCTGGTCTTTCTCATCGAGGCTCGCTTCGATCGCGCAACGCCGATCCGGCCCGGCATGCCCGTGGATGTGCGGATCGCGGAATGACCAACACCGTCATCGATGTGCGCGGTCTCACCAAGCGCTTCGGCGACCGCACTGTTGTCGACAATTTCGATCTCAAAGTGCCGCGCGGTGCGATCTATGGATTCTTGGGCCCAAACGGCTCAGGCAAAACCACCACCATCCGTATGGTCTGCGGCCTCCTAAAGCCGGAAAGCGGCGAAGGCGAAGTGCTAGGCTTCGACGTCCTGCGCGAAAGCCTCAAGATCAAAGAGCGCGTCGGCTACATGACGCAGAAATTTTCGCTCTACGAAGATCTCTCGATCCGCGAAAATCTAGAATTCATCGCCCGCCTCTACGGCCTCGACCGCCGCACCGAGCGAGTAGATGAAGCGCTGGCCGATCTTGGTCTCAGCGAACGACAGACACAACTCGCAGGCAAGCTTTCTGGCGGTTGGAAACAACGCCTCGCGCTCGCCGCCTGCATGATCCACGAGCCCGAGCTTCTGTTGCTTGATGAACCCACGGCGGGCGTCGACCCAAAGGCGCGTCGCGATTTTTGGGACGCGATCCGCCGCTACTCCGCACAGGGCGTCACCACGCTCGTTTCCACGCACTACATGGACGAAGCCGTCCAATGCGACGCCATCGCTTACATCGCCTACGGCAAAAAGCTCATCGACTCCCCGACGGCAGAAATCCCAAAACAGATAGGCCTTTTCGGCTGGCGCATCGCAGGGCGCCCGCTCCTGCAAGCACAAGAAATGCTTGAGGCATCACCTGGGGTCGATCTCGTCGCGCGCTTCGGCGCTGAAATTCACGCGTGTGGCAAGAACCCCGCAACCCTCGAAGGCGCAGTCCGCGCCGTGAAAGCCGCGCAGCCGCATGTTGATATTTCACCGATCGAGGCTGGGTTCGAAGAGATCTTCATTTATCTGATGTCCGGCGCGATGGACAATTTCCAGTGAAACTGCCCGCCCTCTCTTCGTTGCCGAATTTCCTCGATCTTTCGTGGGCGCGCGTCTTTGCCGTGTTTCTCAAAGAGCTCGTGCAGATGCGCCGCGACCGGCCGACGTTCGCGATCATGATCATGATGCCGGTGATGCAGCTGGTGCTGTTCGGCTACGCCATCAACACCGATCCGCGTCACATGCCGGCTGTCGTGGAAATGCGCGAAGATGGGCCGATGACGCGAGCTTTCCTTGCTTCGCTCACCCAATCTTCTTTCGTCGACGTCGTTGCGGTCACGCGGCGCGCTGAAGACGGCGAAGCCATGATCCGCTCTGGACAAGCGACCTTCCTCATTTCCATTCCAGAAGGCTTTGAGCGCCGCATGGTGCGCGGCGAGCGGCCGCAGATCATGATTGCAGCCGACGCCAGCGATCCTGTCGCGGCGAGCGGCGCGCTCAGCGCCATCGAACGCATTGCGCAATCGGCGTTCGCGTCGGAGTTCAACGGCCCACTTGCCTACCTGGCCCAGACGCCGCCGCCGTACGAAATCGTCGTCCACAGACGCTACAATCCAGCCGGCGTTAGCGCCTTCAACATCGTGCCCGCTCTGCTCGGCGTCATCCTCACCATGACCATGGTTATGATCACATCGATCGCGCTCACCCGCGAAACTGAACGCGGCACCATGGAAAATCTCCTCGCGACACCAGTGCGGCCGCTCGAAGTGATGATCGGCAAGACGACGCCCTATGTCTTCGTCGGCGCCATCCAAGTCGCGATCGTGTTGATCGTCGCCACGCTCCTCTTCCACATCCCCTTCACCGGCTCGTTCCTCGCGTTCCTCGCGGCAGTGACGCTTTTCATCTTCGCTAATCTGATGCTGGGCTATCTCATCTCGACCGTTGCGCGCACGCAGATGCAGGCGATGCAGATGACGTTCTTCATCTTCCTGCCGTCGATCTTGCTCTCCGGATTCATGTTTCCGTTCCGCGCCATGCCGAGGTGGGCCCAGGTAATCGGTGAAGCGTTGCCGATCACGCATTTTCTGCGGATCGTGCGCGAGATCGTCTTGAAGGGTGCAGGCTTCAGCGACGTGATCGGCGATCTGTGGCCGCTGTCGCTAATCTTGTTGGTGTTGGCGACGCTGGCGCTGCTGCGTTTCCGGCGCACGCTCGACTAGACGGCGCGCGCCTGGTCCGAGAGCAAGTCCGCGCCGATGGCTTCAAAGAGCGCCGTAGCGATCTTTTCGTTTGCGCCGTCCTGCGCGAGCCCCGTCAGCTTCGCCATCGCGGCTAAAACCACGTCCAACTCTTGTGCCTGTGACGCGACCGCGATCACGCCCTGCGCAGGATCAGGTTCGCGCCACTCATCGCTGGCCACCAAAGCTTCGTGCAACTTCTCACCCGCGCGCAGGCCGGTGAACACGATCGGCACGTCGATCTCAGGACGCAACCCTTCAAGGCGGATCACTTCGCGCGCAAGTTCGACCACCGCCAGGGCCTCGCCCATTTCGATCACGAAGACGCTGCCGCGAAGTTCGGCCTTCAGACCCACGGCTGCGGCCTGCAACAAAGCATCCGCCGCCTGTGGGATGGTCAGAAAAAAGCGCGTCACATCTGGATCTGTGACGGTCAGCGGCCCGCCATCGGCAAGCTGCGCTTCGAAGATCGGTGTCACCGAGCCGGCCGAACCCAACACATTACCTAGACGCACCGGGATTGCGCGCTGCGGGCCTTCGCGATCTAGCGACTGGCAATAAATCTCACCCAAGCGCTTCGAGGCGCCCATCAGACCCGACGGATCGACAGCTTTATCCGTCGACACGAACATCAAGTCCGCGCCAACGCCGCGCGATGCATCCGCAACATTCTGCAAGCCCAACACATTGGTCAAAATGCCTTCGCTCGCGAATGCCTCGACCATAGGTACTTGCTTAAGCGCAGCCGTGTGGAACACGATCTCGGGACGCTCTTTCGCGAACCAACGGCCGATGGAGCGCGCATCTCGGATATCGGCGAGCACTTGCACCGCTTCGGGCAGCTCCAGCCCGATCTTGTAAAGATTGTGCTCGGAGCTATCGAGCAAGGTGAGGCGCGCGGGCGAAAGCGTTGCAAGCCGGCGCGCAAGTTCACTGCCGATCGAGCCGCCGCCGCCTGTGACCAGGACGCGGCGCCCAGCAATAACATCGCGCGCGCGCGCAAGATCAACTTCGCCGGGCGGGCGTCCGATCAGATCCGTCAACCGCAACGGACGAACCTTGCCGCGGCTCAATACGAAGGTCTTGAGGCCCGCCTCTGCGGCGCGCGTCAGCACCGCGCGCTTAGAGGCGCCGTCAGCGGGCGGATCGACCAATATAAGACCGCTGCCAGGGGTGACAGCGGCAAGATCGAGCGCACCCCAGATCGGCGCGCGCGTGATGACAGGAAGCGGGACTTCGCCGGGACCAACGAGCACCGCGCCGCGCACGGTAGCGCCCGCCCGCGCCCACTTGGCGCGCACGTCCCAGGCTTCAGAGACTGCTTGAGCCGACCCTAGAAGGACCGCGTCTCGGATCATCCACCCCTACCCGTCAAAAACTAGGCGTCTGAGCTTTCTTGAAGCGCCGGTAGCACAGAGTCCACGGGCCTTCGCCATGTTCCTCCCATAACATCTTGCTGATGCTAACGGAGAAGGCGCCGACTTCCGTCGCTTGCGACAATTTGGTTACGAAACCGCGACCCGCAGCGATCACTTCAAGAATGTGAAAATTCGCACATCATTCCGGCAGCGGCGCGAGGCCGTTGGAAGCGGCAACTTCGAGCGGCTGGTCAAGCGCAGCGCCCTCGATGCGTACCACGCCGCCCGCCGCCTCAACCAGCGCACAGCCAGCGGCCACATCCCAAATCATCGAACCTGACTCGCGGTACGCCTCGGCGCGGCCCGCTGCGACATACGCCAGCGCCGTCGCCGCAGAGCCAATCATCCGCACCTTCTGCCACGTGCGCAGGCGCTGCTCGAACGTCTTCATCGACTCATCGCTCGCGCGCGAGGGGACGCCGGTTTGCAGAATACCCTTCGCGGGATTTTCAATCGCCGAGACCCACATCGGCGCGCCGTTGAGCCAAGCGCCCAAGCCAATCGCGCCGGAAAAGCGCTCGCGCGTCACAAAACAATCGACGACCCCAAGCACCGGCTTGCCATTGTCCAACAGCGCAATCGAAACGCCGCAATGCGGATAGCCGCGCAGATAGTTCACGCTGCCGTCGAGTGGATCAATGGCCCAAACCCAGCGGTCGCCGCGCTGCATCGCTCGCGCCCAGCCCGCCTCCTCGGAGATGATTGGGTATTCGCTCTCCCGCGCGATCGCGGTGAGCACGATCTCTTCGGCGTGCTTGTCGGCGCCGATTTTTACCTCGCGCCCCTGCTCGGCTTCGATCACGCCCCATTGGGCGCGGTTGGCCAGGAGCGCCTCGCCAGCGGCGGCCGCGGCGGTGTCGGCGAGATGCAAAAGGGCTCTGAGGTCGCTCACGCCTTCCTGATAGCCCCCGAACGCCTCTTGGAGAAGCGCGGCATACGCGCTTTAGCAGAGTCTGGGGGAATGGCTCGATGGATGGCGGGCAAACCAAGCCCAACGCTGAGCGCGCGGCGGTCAAGCCACCGCAGGGTATGAGCGCGTCCGCGCTCGACAAGAAAATCGGCATCAAGCAGCACGCCCGCGATGACGCTGCGCGAAACCTCCCACGCCACGACGCTGATGACCTCTCCGACACCGAAAAGGCGGTGATAGAAGCCGTCGCAGGCGCCGTTCCGCCTAGGCCGCGGCCGCCCGAACAAACCAATCCGCTGTTCGAAAATCCGCGATTGGTGCAAGCGACGTGGAACGAAGAGTTCGCGCAAGCCTTGGAGAGTGCATTGCGCAGCGCGGGCTCGGGCGGCCCGCAGCGCGCATCTCCGATCATCGCGGGTTTGCGCGCTGTCGGCGCCGATCCGGATTTCGGTCAGGAGATTCCACGCCGCCGCCTCGTGCTGGTCTCGGACTTGCTTGAGCACAATCCACAGGGTTTCTCACTTTATGTTTCGGATGCGGACTATACCGCTGGGCGCGCCAGTTCTCCGAACGGTCCGCCCAACTTCGCGCGCGTAGAATTGCGGATTGTTCCGATCGATCGTCCTGACAACGCCGAACGGCAGGCATTTGCAGTGGAGGCCTTCTGGCCTGCATCCTTCGACGCGGCAGATGTCCAATCTGTAAGCATGGACCCCGCGCCCTAACCCCGACGCTTTCACCTCCGCCGACTCACTTTAGATTCGCGTCTCGTCGGAACTCCGGAGGGGCGGTTGAATACCTTTAATTGGCAAGGCGGCAGTGGCCGCTGGTTCGAATTCGAGATCGCCCGCGCGCAGCGCGATTGGGACACCGTTGGCGGCGTCTACATGTTCGTGAAGCCGCATGACCAACCGTCGCAAGACTGGGGCGGCCCGATCTGCTTGTTCGCCGCGCAGACCGCCGATTTTTCATCAACGCTGACGCGTCACGACATGTGGCAAGCCGCTGAAAATCTTGGCGCGCGCGAGATCCACTTGCTGACGATCAAGGAAGATCAAACGCGCGAGCGCGTGTTGAAGGACATCCTTGAAGCGCAAGCCCCGATCCTCAATCGCAATATGCTGCGCCGCGTCGCCTAAGACGGAGCTTCAAACACGAAACCAAAAACGCGGACCGCAAAGTCCGCGTTTTTTAGCGCGCCGCGACTGCGGCCGCCGGATCGTCGCTGAAGACGCCATCAACACCAGCAGCATAAAACGCGCGCAGTTCGGCAGCGATATTGCCATGCAGGCGCAGCGTTTCCTCCGCGCTAGTGGCGCCGATGCGCAGTGACGCCGGCAAAAAGAAATTCTCCGGCCTAAACGTCCACGGATGCACGACAAGGTTCACCGCATGCGCGCGCGCGACCAGATCCGTCGGCGCGCCGAGATTATTGCTCGCATCGCGTGGAATGATCAGCGCCTTCTCCGCCCCGATTCCACGCGCATAGTCAGAAATCCGGCGCAAGCCATCACCCGCGATCATATCGGCGTAGGAAGTGTCGCGCTGATCCCACGGCCCGCCATCCGCCGATACAAGCTGCACGCACTGCCAGCGGATCGACGACATTTCCGCCAGCGAGCGGATTGCGCCAATCTCAAAGCACTGCACGTACATGATATCAGCGGCGCTCTGGCCTCCACCCTCGCCCACCACGGCAATGAACGCCGGAACGGGATCGACGCCCTGCTCGCGCAGGAATGTCGGGTGCTTCAGTTCAGGATAAATGCCCACGCCATGTTGCTTGGCCAAGGCCAAGGCTTCTGCGAATGTCGGCACTTCGAATTGGTCATTGTAATGGGTGTTGGCGGGGCGCAATTGCGGAATGCGTTCGCGCGCCCGCAGCGTCTTCAGCTCCGCCAGCGTGAAATCCTCGACCCACCAGCCTAGCGCTTCCACACCATCCACCGTCTTGGTCTTGCGGCGCTCGGCGAACTCCGGGCGATTCGACACATTGGTGGTTTGCGAAATCTCATTCTCGTGACGACAAACAAGGATGTGATCCTTGGTCATCACCAGATCAGGCTCGATGAAGTCGGCGCCTTGTTCGATTGCGACCTCGTAGGCGGCAAGCGTGTGTTCAGGCCGATATGCGCTCGCGCCACGATGCGCGATTACGATCGGCCGCCTCGTCGTCTCGTTCATACTCGCACATCCCGCAAGCGCCGCCGCACCAAGCAATACATCCCGACGATTCATATGCGCTCGTCCTGCGGCGCAAGCTTCGTGTTCCAGAGTCCGACAAAAAGGATCGAAGCACCGAACAGCAGCGACCACGCGCCGAACGTCGCATCAAGCGTCACATCGAGGTTCGGAAACGCATTCGGAAATTCATGCGTCAGAAATCCGTTCAACAAGAGCACCGGTAGAGCCAGACCGATCGATGCCTCACCCTCGTCGCCTGACGCCTCACCGAGCAACTTCAAAAACACGAACCCGAGCACACCACCAACAACCGGCGCCGAGAGGAATGTCACTAGGCGCAGCGATTCCTCAGGCAAAAAGAAATACTGGCCGGCAAAACGAAAGGCGGCAGCGACCCCGAGCCACATGAGAAAGCCAAAAAACATCGCACGAATGATCATGTCAGCTTTCTCCTACCGGCTTCACGCCGAGCGTCATCAATTTATCAACGACCGCCTGCAGGCGGGTTTCAGGCACGGGACACGTTATATTCTCGTCCGCCGCCCAGCGCAGATAGTCCGCCACAGCTTCGCGTCCGGCGCCGTCGATCAAAAGCTTGTACACCGGCCAGACGTAAGACTCGTACTCATCCTCCGGCACGCCGCACCCGATCGGGTCCCAATCGCGCCAAAGCACGGCGTTTATCGCACGCGTTTCGGCCTTGGTGTCCCGGCTCATTCCTTCAGCATTTCGCGCGAAACAATGACACGCATGATCTCGTTGGTGCCTTCCAAAATCCGGTGCACGCGTAAGTCGCGAACAATGCGCTCGACTTCATAATCGGCCAGATAGCCGTAGCCGCCATGCAGCTGCAGCGCCTGATCGGCGACCTTGAAGGAAGCATCCGTGACGAAGCGCTTGGCCATAGCGCAATACTTCGTCGCATCCGGCGCCTTCGCATCAAGCTTGCGCGCCGCCGCGTGCAGCAAGGCGCGGCATGCGGCGAGTTCGGTTTCCATATCCGCCAGCACGAATTGCGTATTCTGGAAATCCGCCAAGCGCTTGCCAAATTGCTTGCGCTCCTTGACGTAGCCAAGCGCGCGATCGAGCGCATCCTGAGCGCCGCCTAAAGCGCACGCGGCGATGTTCAGGCGCCCGCCATCAAGGCCCTTCATCGCATATTTGAAGCCCTCACCTTCAGGACCGATCCGATTTTCCACCGGCACGCGGCAATCTTCGAAGGTCACGATCGCGGTCGGTTGGGCGCGCCAACCCATTTTGTCTTCGTTCTTCCCGAACGAAAGCCCCTTGGTCTCGTTCGGCACCAGCACCGTCGAGACGCCCTTCGGACCGTCATCGCCTGTGCGGCACATGAGAACGTACATGTCCGAGAAGCCAGCGCCGGAGATGAACGCCTTTGAGCCGTTGATCACGTATTGCGAATTGCCGTCGGCCTTCGCTGTCGTTCGAAGCGCCCCGGCGTCCGAGCCCGAACCTGGCTCAGTCAAGCAATAGGACGCGATCTTCTCCATCGTCGTCAGTTTCGGCAGCCACTCGGCGCGTTGCTCTTCACTGCCGAAGCTGTCGATCATCCAAGAGCACATATTGTGGATCGACAAGAACGCCGCCGTCGCGATGCAACCGCGTGAAAGCTCTTCAAAGATCAACGCCGCATCGAGGCGCGAAAGCCCCGACCCGCCGTGCTCTTCGCCAACGTAAATCCCGCCAAAGCCGAGGCCTGCGAGCTCCTGCAGCACGCCGCGATCCAGCCCCTCTTCTTCCCAACGCGCCGCGTTCGGACGGAGCTTTTCCTGTGCGAAGCTGCGTGCAGTTTCGACGATAAGTTCTTGGTCTTCCGTAAGTTGCGCCGACATTGTTCCCTCGTTGCGCCGCTTATAGCTCCCCCGACGCCAGAGGCCAGCGTTCCCGGCGCGGAACTAAGGACGCAGTCATGTGTTTCTGACCCGCAATCTACGCCGCACCGGCGCAGGTAGGGAGTTTTTGAAATGCGTAAGTTGATCGCCACCGCCGCTATCGCCGCGTTCTCACTCGGGCTCGCCGCTTGCGGCGACGGCGGCAGCGCCGAAAGCGCCGGAGAGAGTGCTGATTCCGCTATCGAAGAATCGACCCAAGGCCATGAAAACCTTGGCGACGGTCCGCTCGAACAAGCTGGCGAAAGCATCGACGAGGCGACTGGCAACCAACAAAACAACGATGCAGCCGACGCGATCAACGACGCGACGGACGGCGATTCATCGACCAATCCATGACCCCATTTCCCAAGGTGCGTTCTGCTTGTCGAACGCATCAAGAAAAACGGCGCCGCGCGACCTCGTCGCCGGCGCCGCACGCTTTTGGGCGGAACCGTGTTCTGCACGGAACGTTGAAACCCCCGGCGGCCGCTACGCCGCCCAACAACTGGGACACTTCAGGAGAGACAAGGATGTTGAAGTCATTGCTGGGCGCCGCCGCTGCCCTGAGCATGCTGGGCGTTGTCGCATGCAGCCAAGGCCCGAACGAAGAAGCGGGCGAAGCTGCCGACATCAACTACGAACAATCAACGACCGGCACGACCGATCTGGGCCAAGGTCCGAACGAAGAAGCCGGCGAAGCGCTCGACGAAGCCACCGACGGCGCCCCGGCTGGCACGACCACGACGCCACCGGCAACGACCACGCCGTAACAGCGAAATCGCATTGCGATTGAGCTCCCCGCGGGCCAAAAGGCGCGCGGGGAGTTTTCATGTTTGGCCGTCTGCCGCCAGCGCTAGTGCTCACGCTGGCGATCATCGCCGGCGCGTCGATGGACGCCACCATTAAACATCTCTTGCAGAGTAATCACGTTCTGCTTGTCAGCTTCGGACGTTACCTCTTCGGCGCATTCTTTTCGCTGCTGATATGGTGGCGCGCCGGCAAGCCGGTAATTACCAAGGAGATGTGGCGTGCGCACGGCCTGCGCGGCTTCGTGATCGCGATCTGCGCCGTAACGTTCTTTTGGTCTCTAAAGGTGCTTCCGCTAGCTGAAGCGGTGACGCTGTCTTTTATTTATCCGCTGCTCGCGCCTTTCGTAGCGTTCGTTCTGCTGAAAGAGCGCATCCGGGTCTCCAGCGTCATCTGCGCTTTGGTTGGCTTCGGCGGCGTCATCCTCGCCATGCAAGGCGCGCCGAGCGAGGCGGAATCGCCAATGCACGATGTCGGCGTTATCGCCGCCATTCTGGCTGCGACCTTCTTCTCCATCGCGATGGTCCTCTTGCGCGAGCGCTCCCAGAAGGATGGTCCGGTGATCGTCAGCCTGATGACCAGTGTCGTGCCGGGCATCATCCTGCTTGCGCCAACCATGGTGTTCGCGACACCGCCAAATCTCGACAATTGGTGGTTCTTCCTTCAACTCGGCGCACTCGCCGCAGTGTTCATGTATTTGATGGCTCAAGCTTACGCGCGCGCCGAAGCGCAACAGCTCGCGCCGATCCACTACACCGAGCTCATCTATGCGAGCTTGATTGGCTTTTTCCTCTTTCACGAAGTGCCGCGGCCGGAAATTTATATGGGCGCTGCCCTGATCATCGCGGCGTGCCTATGGGCCGCCTACGACGAGCGCCGCCTCTCGCTAAAGCCAAAGCCAGCGGCGAGCTAAGCGGCCAACGGCGACAACCCATTAAAGCCGCCAAGGAAACGGCGTGAACGGCGTGCGCGAACTGTCCGGCCTTTCGGCAATGGCGCTCGCGCCGCGAATCGCCTCTCCTTCTTCATGGCGACCGCCATCGGGCACTGATCGTGCGGCAGCCTTCGTCCGTTGCGCTCCCACAAGCGCCAGGTCACGCACCACATGTCATGACCAATACGGGGCTCTTGGCCTACGAAGCGCACAGCCTCCGCATTGAAATAGATAACCCGGCCCTCCCTATCAAGCAGATAGAGCGCAATCGGCAAATCGCTCAGCATTGTGTTGGCGAAAATCCAGCTGAACTTCCATCAAGCTCTCGCCAGGTCGAGCACGAGATCGGAAACCCATCGATCACGGTAATCAGCCGGTCGCGCGTCGCCGGCTCACCTTCAAACGATTGCAGCAATGACGCAGAACCCGATGCGAGCGGATCCGACGTTTGGTCCAGCAACCACGCCGCCGGCGTTTGAAAAACGCGCGCGATCTCGATCAAGGCCGCCGCCGAAATGCGGTTTAGTCTCGTATTTTTGAATCTGCTGAAACGTCAGCTGAAGATCAGCTGCGATCGTCTTCGCGACATGCCAAACGCCAGCCTACGTTGGCGCACCCGCGCGCCAATGCGCAGATCATGAGCATGCATCGCATCTCTGCCGACGGTCAGCATTCATCACCGCCGAAAGCAAGATTACGCCTAAGGACGAGGTATCGTCACCTCTTAGAAGTTGTGTCCTCCTCCGCGCGAGGAGGACACCAAACCTCTAGGCGCTCGCTTGCGCCTTCTTGGCGACGTCATCGGCGCGGCGGCCGGTGACTTCAACCATATGATCGTACTCGGCCTCAAATGTCGCCAAGCCCTGCGTCAACGACCTCAATTCAATGATGAAATTCTGCCGTTCACTGTGCGGCAGATAGACATCGACGCGATCCCAGCCTTGCCAGCCTTCGCGCGGCTCGAAGCCCAGGATCTGACCGTTATGTGCGGACACCGCCGAATTGATTTTCGGTGTGCCGGAGCTTGGCGTGTAAATCGAAAGCTTCTCGACCGGCTCTAGCAGCACCGATCCACATTGCTCGATCGCTTCCTGCATGCCGATGCGACCAGCCTGCTGAAACGAATGCTCGCTGGAATCGACAGCATGGAATGAGCCGTCGATCAACGTGACGGCGACATCGACAACTGGAAAGCCGATCGCGCCTTTGACCATAGCGTCTTTAACCCCGGCCTCGACAGCCGGGATCCATTGGCGCGGAATGGCGCCGCCGGTGATCTTATCGACAAACTGAAAGCCCTCGCCGCGCGGCAACGGTTTCACTTGGATGACGCAATCGCCGAACTGGCCGTGGCCACCGGTTTGCTTTTTGTGACGCCCGCGCACTTCCACGTTCTTGCGCAGACTTTCCTTATACGGCGTTGAGGGCGGCGCGGTGGCCACCTCAACGTTGAACCGCCCCTTCAACCGATCGAGCACGCTCCGCAGATGCGGCTCGCCTTGGCCCTGCAGCAAAATCTCATGCGTCGTTTGATCGTGCACGACATTGAGGCCCGCATCCTCATCGACCAGTTTCTGCAGCGCACCAGAAAGGCGCACGTCATCCTTCCGATCCTTGGTTGTGATCGAAAGCTGGTAGACCGGGAAACGCTTCTTGAAGCTCAGCTTCAACTTCTGCAGCCCGCTGGCGCCTAGAAGATCGCCGGCGGCGACGGGGTCGAGCTTGCCGATCGCAGCGATATCGCCTTCAGGCACGCGAGATACTTTCTTCGTCTGCGAACCGGCGACGGAAAAGAGAGCGCCTGGACGCTGGGACGAACCATCGCTCAACGTCAGCTGATCGCTATCGTTCAGCGCCGCGCCGAACACGCGCGCGAAGGCGAGCTTTCCAGCCTGTCCTGCGTGCGATATCTTCGCGACATACGCGCCGCTGCCGCTTAGTCCCAAACGCGCGGCGGCGTATTTCGGCTCCGGCGTGTCGTGGCGCAACGCCTTCAGAAGTCGACGCACGCCATTGCCGTTGGCGGTCGAGCCAAAGAACACCGGCGCAATCAAACTGTCGCGCGTCTCTTTCACGAGATCTGCAAAGACCGTGTCCCGGTCAGGCGCGACATCGGAAAGCAGCTTTTCCATCAGCTCATCGTCATAATCGGCAAGCTGTTCGAGCATATGGAAGCGCGCCTCGGTTTCGCGTGCCGCCAAATCCTTCGGAATGTCGATGATCTTCGAGGGCTTGCCCTGCTCGTATTGGTAGGCGCGCTCCAGCGCGAGATCGACGAAGCCGGTGATCTTGTCGCTTTCCCAAATCGGAATCTGTCGCGCCACCAAGGGAGCAGTCGAAACTGGCTGTAATGCCTCCAACAAATCTCGGATTCGGCCTCGTGCGGCGTCGATCTTGTTGATGAAAATCGCGCGCGGAATCTGCAGCTCTTCCAAGGCCTTCAAGAACGGCTGCACCAGCACGGCTTTGTCAGGGTCTGGATCGGCGACGACAATGGCGAGATCGACCGCGGGAAGCGCAAAATCGGCGTCTGCAAGAAAGTCGACGGCGCCTGGCGCATCTATGAGGGCGTAATGGTCGCCCATGAAATCGATAGCGGTGAATTGGGTTTCAGTGGATTGGCCTACCGCGGCCGGGGCTATACCCGGACCGCCCGAAGCGGCGGAGGCCAGAGCTTGGATCAACGCCGTCTTGCCCGCTCCGGTCGGGCCGACGACGGCTATAGCCCTCACTACATTTGCCGATTTTGATTCAGGCATGGCGCACACTCCCTTGTTTCCCACTGTTGGGTTGGGGCGGCGCCAGCGGCCGGCGCCGCTTCTCGCTTATGCCGACCTGTCGAGGTCGGGAGCGAAGAGTGTTTCACCGAAACAACAATCGCGCAACTGGCAGCGTAAACGCTGAGCGCGCTTTAGCGGGCCGATCCGGCAGCGCCCTTTGGCGCACGGGAATAATCTGCATACTTTCTGTCGATGCATTTGATGTGAGCGGCCAGCCAAAGCCGAAGGAACTGGAAAAACTCAGTCGTCGGGACACCGTCCGCAGCAACTGCCGCCGCTTGGTGCATCGCGAAATCCTTCAACAGCTTGGTGTGGACGCGCTTGTGGTTCTCCAGATCAGCGTAGTCGATCTTCGCCATGAAGATCTCTTCATCCCGAAAATGCCGAGCGGTGACTGCGCCAAGGTGATTGATCATGGCGATAACGGGCTGGCCCTTCTTGCCGGCCTGCGTCGCGTCGTAGATCGCGTTCATGGCGTCGAGAATATCACGGTGCTCACGATTCATATCGTGCACACCAATGTCCAAACTATCGTCCCAGGTCATAATCGGCATGACGGCCTCCCTGATGGGATGATCCGTCATGCCAAGTCTGAACGATGTTAAACCCGCTGCAAGAATATGCAGCGGCGCGATGTCATACGTAGAGCTACGTACTCGGCGCCGTTAAGACCCCTTCAACGCTTCGAACACCCGCCCCAAGAATTGCCAGTGGCTCATCGTGGTCGGCATGTCCTTAGACAGCTCAGGATCGTTCATCGCTTCGCGGTTCATCGCCCCTGCCGCCTGGAAGAGCGCCGGATCGCCCTGCGTGAATTCTCCGATCAAAGCCTGAGCGCGGCGGCCGATCTCCAGCGCTTTGGCTGACGAGGGATCCGCGCTCGCACCCAGCGCATCGATGTCGGCGAACACTTTCGTCCACGCCGCGCCGACACGCGCCTGATCTTCCGCCGTGAATTCGCGCGTGCGCAATCCATGCAATTGCTCGGGCGTGTAATGCTTTTGAGCCAACGCCTCCATTTTTGGGGACCACTTCATCTCTGACATTGCTGTACTCCTGACGAGCTTTCCTAACTCGTCCGGGGAAAGTGACTGCTTGCCCTTCAGCTTCGCACGCGCCTGACGCACCAGCGCCAGTGCCTGCTCCGCTTCGCTGCGCGCATCCTCTAAAGCCGCTTCCTGCAGCGCCAGCGCAGCGGCAAGATCGCCAGCGCCACGCAGCAGCTCGCCAATGCGCTTCAACGGCAGCCCGAGCTGCTTCAGCGCCAAAATGGCGGAAAGCCGCTCTATCTCCGGCTGACGATAAATCCGCCAGCCAGCCACCGTTCGCGCCGGCTTTAACAGCCCCGCATCCTCGTAAACGCGCAACGCCTTGACGCTTACGCCGAAGCGCTTCGCCACCGCCGCCGCGGTCTCCTGGAATACGTTAGGTTTCATCACCTTCCTCGAACGGCCAGACTATGCAGCCCGGACCCAAGGGTCGGCTCAAGCGGAAAAATATTATTCGCAGCTCCCGCCGCGCCCCCAGAAGAACGGTGCGGTTGCCCCCGCATACCCGAACTCAAGATTTCCATCGCCGTACACGTCAAACACGGCCACCGCATCGTCATCCCAGCCGGCTTTGCCGAATACAGCGCGATCGCACCGCACCCCGCCGCTTGTGTAGCGTTGACAGAGCTGCATGTGTTCGCCTGAGGGCATCAGCACAAAATGCACTTCATCCAGATCGCCTTGCGCCGCGTCCCGGCGCCAATAGCCGAGGTAGCGATCGGGATTTTCCGGGTCTCGCCGCCAAGTCACGGACGCGGGCCAGTGATCCGCCCAATGCTCGCTCCAACACCCTTCGATCCTCGACCATTGCGAAGAGCTTGGCGAACTCGTCGCGCACGAAGCGAGCGTAGAAGCCAATATGACAGCGAGCACCCTGCGCATCAGTGATCCGGTAGCGGGATGAATTCCTTGTCGTCGCCCGGTACTGTGCCAAAGCGTCCGGCTTTCCAATCTTCCTTCGCCTGCTCGATCCGCTCCTTGCGTGACGAGACAAAATTCCACCAAATATGACGAGGCCCAAGATTGGCGCCGCCCAGCAGCATGAACCGCGCGGGCGTCAGCGCCTTAATAGTGATCGCATCGCCGGGACGAAAAACCAACAAGCGTCCTCGTTCAAATTGATCGCCCGCAACTTCGATTTCACCGCCCGTCAGATAAAGCCCGCGCTCCTCATGCTCGGCGCCAAGTGGCAAAGAGGCGCCCGCGTCCAGCTGCGCATCGGCATAAAACATTTCCGAATAGGTCTTCACCGGCGAATTCTTGCCGTACAACGATCCCGCGATCACGCGCACGATCTTGCCGCCCTCTTCGATCACCGGCAATTCGGCTACACGGTGATGCTTGAAGAACGCCTCGCTTTCTTCATGCGCCTCCGGCAGCGCCACCCAGGACTGAATGCCGGCGATCGGCGAGCCCATGGCGCGCAGCTCCGCACGCGTGCGCTCCGAATGAGCGATGCCGCGCCCAGCGTTCATCCAATTCACATCGCCCGGTTGAATCACCTGCGCCGATCCCAAAGTGTCGCGATGAAAAATCTCACCTTCGAACAGATAAGTAACTGTCGCCAGATTGATGTGCGGATGCGGGCGCACATCAAGACCCTCACCCACGCCAAAATGCGATGGCCCGAACTCATCCCAAAAGATGAACGGGCCGATCATGCGCTTCTCGATCGCCGGCAGCGCACGCCGCACGGAAAAGCCGCCTCCCAGGTCGCGCGGCTTCGGTTCGAGTGTGATCATAACTGCAGAAGGATCGTCGCTCATTCCGCCAAGCTAGAACGGCTCTGTCCGCTCGTCATCCCAGAGATGCGATTGGCGAACCAAGTCGCAGCCACCCAGCAGAGCAGCGCCCAGGCTGCGCCGAGGCACCAGCCAGCCAGCACATCCGTCGGCCAGTGCACCCCGAGATAAACGCGCGTCAGTCCAATCAGTAATGTGACCAGGATCGCACCACCCAGCACATAGCCGCGCAACCACCGTTTCTCCTGCGTGCGCGCAATCAAAGCGCCAAGCGTCAGGTACGTCACCGCCGAAAGCATCGCGTGTCCGCTGGGAAAACTCATGCTCGTGGTTTCGACCACATGCGCCACAAGATCAGGACGCGGGCGATTGAACCCGACCTTCAAACCCTCACTGATCAGTGTGCCGCCAATCGTCGCGAACAAAAGCGTCAGCGCATCGCTCCAACGCTTCAGCACCAGCAAATATCCGGTCGCCATAAAAGTCACGAGCGCCAGCACAGCGAAACCGCCAAGCGTTGTAATATCCATCACCGATGTCTCGACCCATCGCGGTCCGATCGGGTCCGCTGGATCAGCGGTGCGCAACGCCAGCAAAATGCTTTCGTCGAACCAACGCGCTTCGCCTTCGCCGACTTCATCGGCGATTTCCATAAAAGCGAACAACGGCAGTGCGACGCCGAGAAAGATCGCAATTGGCACGATCTCTCGTCGCGCCAAGTTGAGCCACGTTCTTGGATTCAGCGCCCGCATTGACATCGCAAAATGCATGACTGGAGGATTTGTTCCATGCATTCGGTTGCACGCGTTAGGGCGTTTTTGCCGGTACTCGTTCGCTTGCGCTCTGCTAATTTGCGCGACCGCTTAGGCGGGATAAAAAGAACGCTGGAGAGAAACATGAGAATTTTGGTTGCTATCGCCGCCGCTGCGGCTCTCGCCGTTGCTGCTTGCACGCCCGCCGATCAAAACGCTGCTGAGCAAGACGCCAACCAAGCCGCGACCGAAACCGGCCAAGCGCTCGAAGACGCCGGCCAAGCTGTTGGCGATGCCGCGAGCCAAACGGGCGAAGCTATCGAAGGCGCAACCAATGACGCCGCGAACTCTGTCGCCAACGCGACGGATGACAACGAAGCGACACATCCGTAATAGGATCACGTTTCTTGAAACGACGAAGGGCGGAGCCAAAAGCTCCGCCCTCTTTTATTTTCGCTAAGCTGCCGCTTTGTCGCTGGCGCCGTTGAATAGAAAGTCGTTGCCGTCGAACGTGACAGCGACGCGATCTCCGTCCTTCACGCGGCCTTCCAGAATGAGCCGCGCGAACGGATCTTGAATATCCTTCTGGATGACACGCTTCAGCGGCCGCGCACCCCAAGCAGAATCATAGCCTCGTTTGGCGAGTTCATTGCTGGCGCGGCTATCGAGCTCCATCGTGATGTTGCGCGCGCCGAGCAATTTATCCAGGCGCTTCAGCTGAATATCGACGATGGCGCCCATTTGCGCCCGCTCCAGCCGCTTGAAAAGAATGATCTCATCGACGCGGTTGAGAAATTCGGGCCGGAAGCGGCTACGCAGCTCGCCCATCACCAGATCGCGCACGTCTTCCACGTCAGCGCCATCAGGCTGCTCCGCCAAGAATTGCGCACCAGCGTTCGAGGTCATGATCAAGATCGTGTTCTTGAAATCAACGGTCCTGCCCTGGCCATCGGTGAGGCGACCATCATCCAACACTTGCAGCAGAACGTTGAACACGTCCGGGTGGGCCTTCTCGATCTCATCGAACAGCACAACCTGATACGGACGCCGGCGAACCGCTTCGGTAAGTGCGCCGCCCTCTTCGTATCCGACGTATCCTGGAGGGGCGCCGATCAAACGCGAGACCGAGTGCTTCTCCATGTACTCGGACATATCGATACGCGTCAGCGCGTGCTCATCGTCGAACAGGAACTCCGCGAGCGCCTTTGTCAGTTCGGTTTTGCCGACGCCGGTTGGACCAAGGAACATGAACGAACCAATCGGCCGGTTCGGATCCTGCAGCCCCGCGCGCGCGCGGCGCACCGCATCCGCCACCGAACGCAGCGCTGGCTCCTGCCCGATCACACGCCCACGCAGCGCATCTTCCATCGCCAGTAGCTTTGCCTTCTCGCCTTCGAGCATTTTCTCGACTGGCACGCCCGTCCAGCGCGAGACCACACCCGCAATCGCTTCGGCATCGACGACCTCCTTCACCAGGCCCACGCCATCGCCGCCCGCCTTCTCAGCGTCAGCGATCTGCTTTTCCAATTGCGGAATACGCCCGTACTTAAGCTCCGATGCTCGCGCCAGATTACCCTGCCGCACCGCTTGCTCATATTCGGTCTGCAGCTTCTCCAGCTCTTCCTTCGATTTCGACGTCACCTGCAGCTTCTGCTTCTCCGCCGACCAGCGCGCCGTCAGTTCAGCCGAGCGCGTCTCGATCTGCGCGATCTCCGTCTCGAGCTTGCCAGTGCGATCCTTCGAAGCCGGGTCCTTTTCCTTCTTCAGCGCCTCGAGCTCGATCTTGAGCTGCAGCGCACGCCGATCGAGCTCATCGAGCTCTTCGGGTTTTGAATCCACCTGCATCCGCAGCCGCGACGCCGCTTCGTCCATCAAATCGATGGCTTTGTCTGGCAAGAAGCGGTCGGTGATGTAGCGATGCGAGAGCTGCGCCGCAGCCACGATCGCCGCATCCGAGATGCGCACGCCATGGTGTTGCTCGTAGCGGTCTTTCAAGCCGCGGAGGATCGAGATCGAATCTTCGACGCTCGGCTCATCGACGAACACCGGCTGGAAACGCCGCGCCAGCGCCGCGTCCTTCTCCACGTGCTTGCGATATTCATCGAGCGTCGTCGCGCCAACGCAATGCAGTTCGCCGCGCGCCAAGGCCGGCTTCAAGAGGTTCGACGCGTCCATCGCCCCATCGGCTTTGCCGGCGCCGACCAATGTGTGCATCTCGTCAATAAACAGGATGATGCCGCCTTCGGCCGCAGTGACCTCGTTCAAAACAGCCTTCAGCCGCTCTTCGAACTCGCCGCGAAACTTCGCACCAGCAATCAGCGCGCCCATGTCGAGCGCCAACAGCTTCTTGTGCTTTAAGCTCTCAGGCACATCGCCATTGATGATGCGCAGCGCGAGACCCTCGGCGATCGCCGTTTTACCCACCCCCGGCTCACCGATCAGCACCGGATTATTCTTCGTACGGCGGCTCAGAACCTGAATCGTGCGCCGAATTTCCTCGTCGCGGCCGATCACCGGATCAAGCTTGCCCTTGCGCGCATCTTCCGTGAGATCGCGGGCGTACTTTTTCAGCGCGTCATACTGATCCTCGGCCGACGAAGACTGCGCCGTACGCCCTTTGCGCAATTCGCCAATCGCCGCTTCCAACTTCTGCGGAGTAAGCCCGGCCTTCTTCAAGATCTCGGAGGCTTTTCCATCGGCGATCGCAAGACCGAACAACAAGCGCTCAGCCGTCACGTAGGAATCGCCCGCTTTAGTCGCGGCTTGATCCGCCGCGTCGAGCGCGCGGTTGAACGACACCGCCGCGTACATGCGATCGCCGCCGCCTTGCACTTTCGGCAGCGCTTGCACGGCTTTGTCCACGTCGTCAGCGGCCTGACGCGCGTTCGCACCGGCGCTGGTCAGCAGCCCGGACGTGAGACCTTCACGGTCGTCAAGTAGCGCCTTCAAAAGGTGCTGCGTTTCCAATTGTTGGTTTTGTTCGCGAATTGCGATCGTCTGCGCGGCTTGCACGAATCCACGCGCACGCTCGGTGAGCTTTTCCATATCCATGAGCGACCCTTACGGCGTCCCACGTTAACCCCCATTGCGGCCGGTCAACGCGGCATGTTGCTGTTGTGCACCAGACTTAGTGTGGCGGATGAGGCACACAAGGGTAGGCGGACAATTTTAGGCGCCGAGATTGATGCCAAAATCGCTGAGGTGAACGCCGAAGAACATGACGGCAATCACAACCACCAAGATCACGCCAACAATCAGCCGCGTCACTAATTTCAACGCCGCCCAAACCACGACGATAACGAGCAATACGGCCAACGCCGCATCGATCAGCGACCAGTTGAGCTCCATACCCCGCCTCCGGTTTAGTGCGCCATCAGAAGCGGCACGGTTGTCGAGCGCAACAATTCGCGCGTCGCGCCCCCAAACACCAGCTCCCGCAGCCGCGAGTGCGCATAGCCACCCATAACGATGAGATCGGCGTTCAGCTTCTGCGCTTCTTCGAGGATCGCCAAAGAGGCCGAACGGCCCATGCTATCCACATTGCGGACTTCCGCCGGCAGGCCGCGCCGGTTCAAGTGACCGGCAATATTGGAGCCCGGCTGATCGCCATGCCCGAACATTTTCGGCTTGGCGTCCACCGTCACTACCGTCACCGCCTCAGCGATCTCCAACAGATCATCGGCTTCCGAAAGCGCGCGCGTCGCTTCGCGGCTCGCGTCCCAAGCCACAACCACGCGTTTGCCGATGCTCGTTCCCTTCCAGTTCGGCGGCGCGATCAACGCCGGACGGCCGGAGTGAAAAAGCACGCCTTCGATAATCTCCTCGCGCAGTTCAACGCCGCTGCCTTCGCTTGGCCGCGTCATGATCGCGACATCAGCGTAGCGGGCATGCACGGCGGCCACACGGCCTAGATCGCGCGACAGCGCCTCCGCCGCCCGTAGCTCCGCCTTCTTGGCGGAACGCGCCAGGCGCGCCTCAACCTTCTTGCGCTCGACTTCCGCTTCCTGGCGCGCACGGCCCAGAAGCTCAGCCCAGACGCCCCCCACCACAGTCGGTTCATACGCGAGCGGTTCATCGGGCACCGGGGTCAAGAACGCAGCCGCCACATGCCAATCACCGCATTGGCCGGCGAGCACTTCGCCAAGCGCGATAGCCGGCTCATCCACCTCGACTTCCGAAACAATAACCAGAATGTCTTTCCAGCTCATGTGGGCGCCTCCTCGTCGATCTATACGCCTTGCGCGAATGTCGCGCCACAAATCCGCTTAAGCGTGCGCCTCCAGACTTGAAGCGGCGTTGAGGCTGCGCAATGTCCTGACCGACATCCTGTTTTCCAAGGAAACCCCGCATGAGCCCCACGTTCCGTTCCGACGCCTATATCGACGGCAAGTGGCGCGCAGGCGCGAAGCGCTTCGAGGTGTTCAATCCGGCCACGCAGGCCGTGATCGCCGAAGTGCCAGATCTCGGCGCCGCCGAAACCGAAGAAGCCATTGCTGCGGCGCACCGCGCCTTTCCCGGCTGGGCCGCGAAAGCCGCCAAGGAGCGCGCGCAAATCATGCGGGCCTGGTTCGATCTGATGATGGCCGACATCGACCGGCTGGCGCGCCTCATCTCACTCGAAGGCGGCAAGCCGCTCGCCGAGGCCAAGGGCGAAGCGGCCTACGGCGCAAGCTTCATGGAATGGTATGGCGAGGAGGCAAAGCGCGCCTACGGCCGCGTCATCCCAACGACCACGCCCACGCGCCGCTACGTGACCATAAAGCAGCCGATCGGCGTCTGCGCCGCTGTGACGCCGTGGAATTTTCCGATGGCGATGATCACCCGTAAAGCCGCGCCCGCTCTCGCCGCCGGTTGCACCATCGTCCTAAAGCCTCCGCATCAAACGCCGCTGACCGCCTTGGCCCTGGCCGAGCTGGGCGAAAAGGCAGGGCTCCCTGCCGGGGTGTTCAATGTCGTCACCACCGCAAACGCCAGCGCCGTCGGCAAGATCATGTGCGAGAGCAATCTCGTCCGCCACTTCTCGTTCACTGGCTCGACCGAAGTCGGCAAAAAGCTTGGCGCCGCTTGCGTTGGCTCGACCGTAAAGAAGGTGGCGCTCGAGCTTGGCGGCAACGCACCGCTCATCGTCTTCGCCGACGCCGATCTCGATCTCGCCGTCAAAGGCGCAATCCTCTCGAAATTCCGCAACGCCGGCCAAACCTGCGTCTGCGCCAATCGCATTCTAGTTGAAGACGCGATCTACAACGCCTTCTCCATGAAGCTCGCCGACGCGGTCCCCAAGCTCAAAGTTGGCCCCGGCATCGAAGATGGCGTCGAGATCGGGCCGCTGATCGATCAGAAGGCCATCGAAAAAGTTGAACGCATGGTGGCCGAGGCGCTCGCCTCCGGCGCAACCGCGCTCACCGGTGGCAAAAAGCACCCCGCCGGCGCGCAATTCTACACACCCACCGTGCTCACCAACGTCACCCGCGACATGCGCGTGAACACCGAAGAAATCTTCGGCCCCGTCGCGCCGCTCATCCGCTTCAAAACCGAGGACGAAGCCGTCTCGATCGCCAACGACACCCCGTTCGGCCTTGCCTCCTACTTCTTCACCAAGGACGTACACCGCGCCTGGCGGGTCGCCGAACGCATCGAAAGCGGCATGGTCTCGATCAATGACGGTATCTTCTCGAACGAAGTCATTCCTTTCGGCGGCTGGAAAGAAAGCGGTCTCGGCCGCGAAGGCGGCGTCGAAGGCTTGGACGAATATTTAGAGTCCAAGTTTGTGAATTTCGGTGGGTTTGCGTGATCAAAGTCCATCCTTGGATATATCGGAGCCTTTGGGTGGGATGCCTGTTTCTAGGCCTCTTGCTGGTCGTACCGGTCCCATTGCTTCTGATCCTGGGAGCTAGCCTCGCCATCTCAGGCCAGACAGGTGTCTACGCGCTGATCGCGAGCGAATTGCTTGGCGCTTTTCTAGTGCTGCTCTCAATTCGGCGCCTGACGAGGCCGCGCCGAGCGTGAAGACTTCAGGTTACGTCTATGTCCTCGGCAGCCAGCTTGGCACGGACCGGCGCACTTATGTCGGTTGGACCATAGACATTGACGCGCGCCTCGCGCTTCACAATGCCGGCATCGGCGCGCGTTCGACACGTGGCCGCTATTGGGTGCTGCTCTATGCCGAGCGTTACCTCACCCGCCGCGAAGCCATGAGTCGGGAAGTTTCGCTGAAGCGCGACCGCCGCTTCCGCGCCGCGCTGGCGTCACTGCTGCTCTGAGGCTAGCGTCACGAACGTGGAAGCCCTGCAAACTCTTCTGAGCGAAGCCGCCGCCTCATTCTGGACCGCGTTCAGCGGTCTCGTCTGGCCTGCGCTTGCGTTTGCGGCCATCGCCTTCATCGCGCACGGCCTTGATGCGATCCACGTCGCGCGCAACGCCGCTGCAGAAGTCCGCACCAACCTTATCCTTTTCGCACTCGACGCGTCGCTGGTCACGCCGTTGCTTGTCATCGCGCTCACCTTTTTCGGCGCACTCATTCAGCAAAGCGGCTTCGTTCTGTTTTCACCAACGCAATGGGCGACGCTTCCGCAAATTGCGGTCGGCTTCGTCGCACTGTTCGCTGGCGATTTCATCGCCTATTGGCGCCATCGGCTCGAACACACGCCGCTCATCTGGCCCGCTCACGTCGCTCACCACAGCGATACAGCCATGACCTGGACAACAGGCCTGCGCTTTCATCCGTTCAACCGGGTCACCACCGCGCTCATCGACACGACATTCCTCGCGCTACTCGGCTTGCCGATCTGGGCGCTGCTGATCAACAACCTCGTGCGCCACTATTATGGCCTCTTCATCCACATGGATCTGCCCTGGACGTACGGCCCGTTGCGCCGCGTCTTCGTCTCACCCGCCATGCATCGCTGGCACCACATCCGAGACGCCGATGGCGCCGGCGTCAACTTCGCTACCGTGTTTTCAGTTTTCGACCAAGCCTTCGGCACCTACCACGTCCCCGGCCCCTGCACCGCACCGCTCGGTGTTCGCGACGATGTCGGCCACGGGGCGCTCAAGCAGCTCGCATGGCCATTGGTCGCGCTCTATCGCGCCGTAAAATTCCGGCGCTCGCTTCGCTCGCCCGGAATGACGTAGGATGACCTCATGCCGACTCCCAAGTCCCTACCCGCCTGGCTATACACAGACCCGCGCTTCTTCGAGCAAGAGCGCGAACATGTCTTCGCCCAAGCTTGGCACATCGTCGGCCATATCAACGATATTCCGAACACCGGCGATTACCTGACGCTGGATATCCTGGGCGATCGCGTCGTCACCGTGCGCGGCGATGACGCCACAATCCGCAGCTTCCACAATGTCTGCCGCCATCGCGCCGGCAAGATCGCCACCGAGTGGCGTGGCTCGTGCGGTCATCGCCTCGTTTGCCCGTACCACGCCTGGAGCTACAAGCTCGACGGCGGCTTCGCTGGCGCGCCGAAATGGCAAGGCTTCGATAGCCTCGATCCCAACACGCTCGCGCTGAAGCCCGTCGACCAGGAAATCGCCTTCGGCTTCATCTTCATCCGCTTTGCCCCAGGTCTACCCAGCGTCGCGGACATGATGGCGCCCTACGCCGATGAACTCGCGGCGTTCGAGCTTGAAAAGCTTATACCCAATGGCCGCGTCACGCTGCGCCCGCGTCCGGTGAACTGGAAAAACGTCGGCGATAATTATTCCGACGGCATGCACATTCCGGTCGCGCACCCCGGCTTGTCACGCCTTCTCGCGGGCACTTACAGAATCGAAGCCAAGCCCTGGATCGACAAGATGTGGGGCACGATCACGGAGACGCCGTCCGACAACTGGTCCGAGCGTCAGTACCAAAAGCTGCTCGGCACGTTCGATCACATTCCAGCCGAGCGCAGGCGCTTGTGGGCCTATTACAAGCTTTGGCCGAACGTTGCATTCGACATCTACCCCGATCAAGTCGACTTCATGCAATTCATCCCGGTGTCCGCGACGCAAACAATGATCCGCGAAATCGCCTATGTTCATCCAAACGCAAGCCGCGAAATGAACGCTGCACGCTATCTCAACTGGCGCATCAATCGCCAAGTCAACGCCGAAGACACCGTGCTGATCGAAGGCGTGCAGCAGGGCATGGAAAGTTCAAGCTACGATACCGGCCCGCTCTCGCCGAGCGAAGTGTGCCTCATCTCGTTTGGCGACCGCATGCGCGCACTGATCCCCGACGCAAATCTCGAACGCGCGCCGGCAAACTAGCACGACAAGGTGCACCGCACGTGGCTAGTGGTATTGCGTTAGACTCATACCGTGTCGCAGCTCATCACGCGAATTCTTCAAGTCGATCACGCTGGCGAACACAGGGCAATGGCCATCTATTCAGCACAGATTCGGCACGCACGGCGCAGCTATCCGGATCTACTGCCGTGGCTCGAAGCGACTCCAGGCCATGAAACGCGGGATCGCTCGTCGTTCCGTGACGCGATGGAGCAGCGCGGCGTTACACCATGCGGCGCTCTCGCCATTTGGTCGATCGGCGGAAGCATCTTGGGGGCTTTAACGGCGGCATTCGGCCGAGCGGATGTTTTTGTTCGCACTGCCGCGGTCGAACGCACGGTCCGGCGACACCTTGAAGAGCAAGCCGCGCACCTGGACGCAGCCGACCCGTCTCTCACGACGCTGGTGCGTGAGATCTGATCGAAGAAGACCAGCATCTGCATCACGCCGAAAGCGGGCACGATCCAACCGGCCTCGGTGCACGGGCGTTGAGCGGAGCAGTCGGCGCCGCAACCGAGCTCCTCATCTGGCTATCGACTCAAGGCGCTACCTTCAGCTTTTACCGCGACTTGCAGCACCCTTAGGACTTGGCGAACTCGCGCAGCGCGGCCATCCAATAGCCGGCTACAGTCAGCACCGTAAACGCTGCGGCGAGCCATAACGCGGCGATGCCGGCCATCTGCTGTTGCTCGAACGTCGACGGCGCAATCAACAGCGTCAGCGCCGCGAAGGCCGCGGCGATCTTGATCTTCTCCAGCGTCCCAACGCGAGGGCCCAGCTTTCCCGGCAGAGCTTCATTCAAGGACGCCACCACTAAATCACGCGCCACGATGATGATCCCCGCGATCAACTGCACGCCCGCGACGTCGCCACCGACAATCAATCCCAACACAGCCGCAAAGGTCAGCAACCGATCGCCGACCAAATCGATCATCGCTCCAAACGCGCTCGTCTCATTGCGTGCACGCGCCACTTTACCATCGACCATATCGAGCAAACCGGCGCCCAAGAACAGCGCCAACGGTGTCCAGCCAAAGTCACCCGCGCCATACGCCAGCAGCGCAAAAAGCGGAATGGTAAGCAATGTCCGAAAAATCGTGATCGCGTTGGAAATCATGCACCGCCCCCTTGCGCGCGTACGCTAACACAGCCAAACAGCTCACGCCTATGACGCCTGAGATTGCCTAACGCGCGGGCCGCGTTCTCGTAACGCCCGCCCGCTCTGAACCGCGCCGCAAAACTCTGCGCGCGCTGACTCGCACGTTCAGACTAGGCCATCATCCAAGTGAATATCTCAAAGTACGAGCAGCGGACGCTGCACGCGCTGGCGCAAGGCGGCGCGATCCATCATCGCAAGAATGAAAAAGGCGACATCGTCGAAATCGATTGCATCAACCGTGACGGTTGGCGTCTAGCCGATTGCACGCTGCATGTTTTCAAAAAGCTGCGCCGCCGCCACTTCATCCGAAGCGAAAATAGCGGCCCCTATCGGATCACGCGTGAGGGACTAAGCGCCGTCCGCGCACAACTCGACAACCGCTGACAAGGAGGGCGCCGGAGCAAACGCTTCGGCGCTCTTCTTAGACCGGCGCAAACCCCGTTGGTCCAAACGCCAGCGCCTTGTCATCTTCCCTCACCAACTCGAACGACGAGCAGCAGCGCGCGCAGAACGCAACATCGCCAACGATGGTGCGGAATGTGGAAGCGCGCCGCTGAAGCGGCGTCTGGCAGGTCGGACAGGGCTCGCCAATACGTTTTTCAAGCATTGGGTGTTCTCCGAACACCTTCACAATATAGCAGGAATGGTGAACCAAACCTTGCCATCACTACTCAACGCTGCAGATGCGCCAAAGCTCGCCGCGGATGTGTGCGCCACAGACTTGTGATCAGACAGCCGTTCAGCGCCTAACGGCGCATGCCAAAGCCTTGGAAGTTTGGATTGTTCGGCTCGATCTCGCGCGCCTGCTCGTAATCCGCCAGCGCGCGGGTCATATCGCCCATCGCCTGATAGGTACGGCCGCGATTGTTGAAGGCAATTGCGTAACGCGGATTGACCCGGATCGCCTCGCCGAAATCAGCAATCGCGCGATCATACTGGCGCTGCTGACGATAGAGGTTGCCGCGATTGTTATAAGCGCCCGCATAGTCCGGGTTGAGCTCGATCGCCCGGCTAAAATCCGAGAGAGCGCGCGCAATGTCGCCGCGATCGGCGAAGGCGCTGCCGCGATTGCCATAGGCGTTCGCCATTTCCGGATTGATCCGCAGCGCCGCGGTGAAATCCGCAATCGCCCGATCCGCCAAGCCCGCCGCTCGATTGGCGATGCCGCGATTGTTAAACGCGTTGGCGTAGTTCGGATCGAGACGAATGGCCTCGTCATAATCGGCGATTGCCGAACCGAACTCACTATCGGCGCGGAAGGCGTTGCCGCGATTGTTATAATACTGCGCTTGGCTTTGCGCCGAGTGCCCCGGCATCGCGATCAGGCGCGTGCACGCCAAAACCTGCTGGTCATTGCCAATGCTCCGATCGGCGTTGACGCACCGGGCGTTCAAGTCCTCAGCCGTCTGCGCAACCGCCGGAGCCGACAGCATCGCAGCTGCCGCCAGCGCGACGAGGGTCGCGCCGATACGCATCAGCCTTGCTGCGCGGCGGAAATCCGACCCGCCTCTTCGCTGTCAGCGGTCGCCAAGTTGATCGCCCCTGAATCCTGATAGGCTCTCGCACGATTGCGGTACGCCTCCACGTAGCGCGGGCTCACGCGGATGGCCGCATCATAGTCGGCAATCGCCAATTCGTACCGTCCTAATGCACGATAGGCATTGCCACGGCTCTTGTGCGCCTGGGCGCGATCGTGACGTGAAACGCCGAACGAACGCAAGAACCGCGTGGATGCATCGGCCTGTACGCTCGCCGGAAGTTCGTCGCGCTCGTTTGCACACGCGGCGGCGTTGCTATCCACGGTGCGCGCCATTGCCGGCGCCGCCATCAAGGTAAACGCCGCCGACGCCACGACGGCGAAAATGATGCGATGCTTGAGCATGCGAGCTAAAAGCCCAGCATGCGCGCGCCCGCGCATCATTAATCACGCAGCTGGAGAAGAGTTCGCGTAAGCGGTGGAACTTTAGGCGAGCCAGCTCGGGCGCTTGAACGGCTTTCCAAGATCCTTGGCGACCGCTTCGTGTGCAATCGCGCCCTCGTAAACGTTAAGGCCGTTCGCGAGATGCGGATCGTCGATCAGCGCTTGCTTGTAGCCCTTCTTCGCCAGCGCCAGCGTAAACGGCAGCGTCGCATTGTTGAGCGCAAATGCCGACGTACGCGCGACCGCGCCCGGCATGTTGGCGACGCAATAGTGAATGATGCCGTCGACGGTAAACACTGGCTCGGAGTGCGTCGTCGCCTTCGAAGTTTCGAAGCAACCGCCTTGGTCGATCGAAATATCGACCAAAACCGAGCCCGGACGCATGGTTTTGAGCATGTCGCGCGTGATGAGCTTCGGCGCAGCGGCGCCCGCCACCAACACCGCGCCAACAACCACGTCCGCATCCTTGATCGCTTCGGCGATCGCCGCCCCCGTCGAGTACACAGTCTCCAAACGGCCATTGAACTCGCGGTCGAGCTCTTCAAGACGCGCCGGATTCTTGTCGAACACCTGCACGCGCGCACGCATGCCAACAGCGATCTGCGCGGCGTTGTAGCCCGAGACGCCAGCGCCGAGAATTACGATGTTCGCCGGCTGCACGCCCGGCACGCCGCCGAGCAGAACACCGCGGCCACCGTGCGCCTTCTCAAGGAAGTGCGCCCCAACTTGGATCGACATCCGGCCCGCAACTTCCGACATCGGCTTCAATAGCGGCAGACGCCCATCGCGATCCGTCACCGTCTCATACGCGATGCATGTCGCGCCGGACTTCATCAGGCCCTCCGCCTGCGCCGGGTCCGGCGCCAGGTGGAGATAGGTAAACAGCAAATGGCTCGACTTCAGCCGCGCGATCTCGACCGGCTGCGGCTCCTTCACCTTCACGATCATCTCGGACTCAGCGAACACCGCGTCGGCGTTCGGTAGAATCTTCACGCCAACCTTTTCGTAGACGCTATCCGGCGCCCCGATCCCCTCGCCCGCCTTGGTTTCTAGGAACACCTCATGGCCGGCGCGGACCAGTTCGGCCGCGCTCTCCGGCGTCAGGCCGACGCGATATTCGTGAACCTTGATTTCCTTCGGGCTGCCGACGCGCATGGGAGTTCCTCCTATTGGCGGGGAAATATCCCGTCTGGAACGCTTTTTCTTGGATATTTTGAGCACCACGGCATTTCAAACGCTCATATTTCGGCGTATGACGTCACATGGCGCAAGAAAATCCCGTCCAGCTCGACGATTTCGACCACAAGATACTCATCGAGCTCGAGCGCGATGGGGTGCTGACCGCCGCCGCCCTGGCCGAGCGCATCGGACTTTCAGCCTCGGCTTGCCATCGCCGCGTCAAAGCCCTGGAGGCTGCCGGCGTCATAGAAGGCTATGCGGCGATCCTCTCGGAGAAAGCGCTCGGCCGTAGCGCCACCGTGTTCGTGGCCGTCACGCTCGAAGATCAGCGCCGCGAAACCATGGCCAAGTTCGAACGCGCCGTCGCACTCTGCCGCGAAGTTCAAGACTGCCACTTGATGACGGGCGAAAGCGACTATCTCCTACGCATCGTCATCGCTGACGACGACCGCTATCAACGCATCCACCAAGACACGCTTTCGCGACTTCCTGGCGTAAGAAGACTTGTGTCCAATTTTACGATCCGCACCGTCTTCCGTCGCGCCGCAAGCGTCGCGCATTAACGCATTGAACACGTAGTTCCCGCTACAAACGCGGCACTGCGGTAGCGCCATGCGCGCAGCTGAGTTTGTAACGCGCATTTTGTTCGCATTTTACGAGCCGTTTAAGGGTTGTGACGTTCAACGTCACACCGCGCATTCGTGTGCGGTGGAGCACGTCATGGTCGATCAGAGCGGGTGTTATCGCGGAGAAGACGGCGTTGCGCTGGCGCAGCGCACGCTTGAGCTTCTGCAGCATCACAAAGTGCCGACGTCTCCGGCCAACTACGAGCTTTGGATTAGCCACGTCGCCAACGTTAATCCGGACCTCAGCCGCGAACTCCAAACCCGCATCGACAATGGCCAAATTTTCGATGACGCCGCCAACGAAGCACTGCACGAGCGCTTCTGCTCCAACACCCGCCTGACAGCGGAAATGATGCAAGCGAGTGAAACGTTTGCGCGCGAGCTTTCGGACGTCGTTTCCAATCTGCGTGACGCAGGTGCACAAACCGGCGCCTACGCAAACGCTCTCGAAAACGCCGTCACCAACATAGAAGGCGGCATGGAGGCCACCGACGTCAGCTCGCTACTCGCCAGCTTGGCCGCCGCCACACGCGCCGTCATCGAAAACAATCGCCAGCTCTCCGAACGGATGGAAACCTCTTCGCGCCAAGTCGATACGCTACAATCGGCGCTGCAGGTGGTGAAGGCCGAGGCGCTCACCGATGGCCTAACCGGCCTCGCCAATCGCCGCTCCTTTGACGAGGTGCTGCGCAAAGCGACCGAAGAATTCGACGCCCCTTGCCTACTGATGTGCGATATCGACCATTTCAAGCGCCTCAATGACACGTGGGGCCACTTGATTGGCGACCAAGTCATTCGTTTCATCGCCGCTACGCTACGCCAATACGCGCCGGAAGGTGCAACCGTCGCGCGCTATGGCGGTGAGGAATTCGCCATTATATTTCCAAGCTCCGACGCCAACCGCGCCCTCAGCGCTGCGAGCTCAATCCATCAAGCCGTGCGCTCTCGTCAGCTCACACGCCGCTCGACCAATGAGGTTATCGGCGCCGTCACCATCTCCATCGGCATTGCGCAACATCGCAACGGCGAGCGCGCGCAAGACCTCATCGAACGCGCCGACGCCTGCCTCTACGCATCAAAGCGCGGCGGCCGCGACCGCATCACCACCGACGAAAGCCCCACCCGGGCGACTGCAGCTTAAACGCTAAGTCTTGGAGCGCGCCGTGCTTCTCGGTTACGTCGTTCAATCCCAACACGACGCCGCGCCCAACACGCGCCGTCATTGCGTTGTGTGTGAAAGCGAGGCCGAGGCGTTGACGCTTGTGAGCGCCAAGTTGGAAGCCGGCGTAATCGACGTCCATGTTCTGCGCCAACTCGCGCCATGGGAGATCAGCGTGTTCAACCTCGATCCCCGCGACGTCCGCCCCGCGCCGTAATTCCACTCTCTCGGCGCTCGATGCGCGATAGCGATCGAGGGATTGCACCCACCGCACATTCGGCGCTTAAGTCCTGTCGCCAATCACGATGAAGCGAAGCGCCAGTCTTCGCAGATCGCGAGCGCACGGGAGGATAGCAATGGCAGAGACATACGACTTCATCGTCGTTGGCGCAGGCTCGGCCGGCGCAGTGATCGCATCGCGCTTGAGCGAAGATCCCAAATGCCGCGTGGCGTTGTTGGAAGCGGGCGACCGCCCCCCGCCTGCCGAGGCGATGCCAGCCGCATGCGCAAGCATGCAGCTCAATCCCGAGACTGACTGGATGTACACCGCCGACGCTGGCAAGGCCGGTCGCGGTCTGCACAACCGGCGCATGCCAGTGCCACGCGGCAAGATGCTCGGCGGCTCCTCCGGCATCAATTACATGGTCTATGTGCGCGGCCATCCCGGCGACTTCGACAATTGGGCGGCGCAAGGCGCCGAAGGGTGGAGCTACAACGATGTGCTCCCCTATTTCCGCAAGATCGAGACCTTCAACGCCAGCAACGAAATCACCGTCGACCGCGAAGCCCATGGTGAAGAAGGTCCTGTTAGCGTCGGCGTTCGCTCGCCGGTTATCCCGGCTTCACGGGCGTTCGTTGAAGCCGCAGGCAAAGCTGGAATTCCGCAGGGCGATTACAACGGACGCGACCGCGGCGGCGCCGCTGGCGTCGCCTCACTCGTGCAAACCAACACACGCAAAGGCGTGCGCTGCGGCACGTATCGCGCCTTCCTCGAAGGCGTTGCAGAACAGCGCCCGAACCTGACGATCATCACCAAAGCCCACACCACGCGCGTTCTGCTCGAAGGCGCCAACGGCGACCTCAAAGCAATCGGTGTCGAATATCTTGATGCCCAACGCAGAACGCATGCGATACACGCAACGCGCGACGTGATTTTGAGCGCGGGCGCTGTCGGTTCACCGCACCTGCTGATGCTCTCCGGTATCGGTCCGCGCCGCGACCTAGAGGCGGTGAATGTCGTTTGCCGTCATGATCTTCCCGCAGTCGGCAAGCACCTTAAGGACCACATCCATACTGCTCTTGCATTCCATGCGCCTGGGTACGGACTTACGATGGCAGATGTCGGCGTTTCCGCCGGCCCAGATGCGTTGCGCGCGCCCGCCGGTCCGCTCCCGGCAAATTCAGCCGACGACGCCAACCTCTCACCAGAGCTCGCCGCTCTGAAAGCAGAATCCGAACGCCGGATTGCCGAATGGATGGAGACCGGTTCAAGCCTCATCGCGTCGTCGATGTACGATGGCATCGCATTCTTCTCGACCGGCCTCGGCGACACTCACAGCCATGACGGCCAAATTGGCTTTCTTCCAGTTGGTTTCGACCAAGCCTTCTTCGAAGGCCCTCTCAACGTCGATACGACGCGCTATTTCGGCGAAGGCGCACCGCATCTCGCGGTTGATCGCGAGAACATAATCATTCTTGCCAATCCCGTCCTGCCGCGCAGCGAAGGCGAGATCGTGCTTGAGAGCGCTGACCCGATGCAGCCACCCTCAATCTTGATGAACTATTTTGGCGATCCCTATGATCTGAAAGTCATGGTTGCGGTAATGCGCAAGGCGCTCGCCATCGCGGACAACTGGCCAGGACCGAACAAACCCATCTGGCAAGTGCCGCCGGAGCTCGCGAAGAAACACGGTTACACACCCGGCGAGACGCCGAGCGATGCGCTGCTCGAAAATTTGGCGCTGCACTTCTGCACGACGGTGTACCACCTCACCTGCACCTGCCGCATCGGCGACGTGGTTGACCCGCGCCTCAACGTCTATGGCATAAAGGGCCTTCGCGTCGCAGACGCCAGCATCATGCCCGAGATCGTCAGCGGCAATACCAACGCCGCCTCGATCATGATCGGCGAAAAGGCCGCCGAAATGATTGCACGCGACCACGGGGTGAAACTGGGACAATTCGTCGGCCCCTAGCACGCGCGTCGGCCCCCAATTTCTACAGAGCTCGCCTGTTCAGCGCCTCGCCGGCATGTCAGGCTCGCCCCCGTTAGGCAGGAGCTCTCATGGTGGCCAACCATGGCGACAAGGTCCGGCAGGTCGCCCTCTCGGACGAGGATGGCGCGAAATCCGCACTGGCTGCGTCGTGGAATCGCTCGCTTCTGGTTCACCGCCTCGACCCGGAAAGCACCCAACGATCGCATCGCCTCTCCGACGGGGAATATCAACATGCGCGCGAAGCGATGGGCGGGTTGGCGCACATTGCCCGCCCAGTTCTCGATCGTCTGTTCGCCGCCGTCGGTGATAGCGGCTGCAGCGTTGTCCTGACCGACTCTTCTGGCGTCATCATCGAGCGGCGCGGCAAACCTGGTGACGACGCGTCGTTCCAACATTGGGGCCTATGGAACGGCGCCGATTGGAGCGAGGCGCGCGAAGGCACCAACGGCATCGGCACCGCCATCGTCGAACAGCGCGCTGTCACCATTCACCGCGATCAACATTTCTACGCCACCAACACCGCAATGAGCTGCATGGGCGCGCCGATCTTCGATCACGAAGGCGAGCTCGGCGGCGTACTGGACATTTCCTCTTGCCGAGCCGATCTGGCCGATGCCTTCGTTGCACTCTTGAGCGATGCAGTCGCCAATGCAGCGCGACGCATCGAAACAGAGAATTTCCAATCCGCCTTCGCCGAAAGCCGTATCGTCATGGCCGGCGCGTCCGAAGGTGGACCGATGTTGCTGGCGCTCGACCAGGACGATCTTGTCATCGGTGCGACCCGCCGCGCGCGCCGCACGCTTGGCCTCTCGGCAGATTATTTCAGCGCCCCACGCCCGGCGCGCGACATCCTCGGCACCGCAGCCGGTCCGCAAGATTTGGCCGCGGCTGAGCGCGGCGAAATCCGCCGGGCGCTCGCGCACGCCAAGGGCAATGCGACACGCGCCGCCCGCGATCTTGGCATTTCGCGCGCCACGCTTTACCGCCGCATGGCGCTGCTGGGACTTCGATAATTCTCACGCCGGGGTGTCTCAGCACTGAGACACTTTACTGCAACGCGCCCTCGCCGCAGGCGTCACGCGCTCGCGCCGCGCACGCATAGTCCCTCCAGACGCCGAACACGGCGCGCATGGAGGAATACCCGATGGCGACCAGCAAGAAGCCGAATTCCGCTTCCTCCAGCACCTGTGGCGCAAGCGTCCGCTTGAGGAGAAAGTCATGACTATCGCAAACCCCGATCCGCGCTCTCCGTTCAAAAGCCGGTACGACAACTTTATCGGCGGCAAGTGGACGCCGCCGAAATCCGGGCGCTACTTCACCAATTCATCGCCGGTGAACGGCAAACCGATCTGCGAGATTGCCCGCTCCGATGCAGCCGACATCGAAGCCGCACTTGATGCAGCGCATGCGGCGAAAGCCGCCTGGGGCCGCACGCCGGTCGGCGAACGCGCGCAAATTCTCAACAGAATTGCCGATCGCATGGAGCAAAATCTCGAACTGCTCGCGACCTGCGAAACCTGGGACAACGGCAAACCGATCCGCGAAACTATGGCCGCCGACCTGCCGCTCGCGGTCGATCACTTCCGGTACTTCGCCGCCTGCGTGCGTTCACAAGAAGGCTCGCTTGGCGAAATCGACAACGACACCGTCGCCTATCACTTCCATGAACCGCTCGGCGTCGTCGGCCAAATCATCCCGTGGAACTTCCCGCTGTTGATGGCCGCCTGGAAGCTCGCGCCGGCGCTCGCCGCCGGCAATTGCGTAGTGCTGAAGCCCGCTGAACAGACGCCGGCCACCATCATGGTGTTCGCCGAGCTCGTGGGCGATCTTCTGCCGACGGGCGTGCTCAACATCGTCAACGGATTTGGTCTTGAAGCCGGCAAGCCGCTCGCATCCAGCCCGCGCATTGCCAAGATCGCCTTCACCGGCGAAACGACGACTGGCCGCCTGATCATGCAGTATGCGTCGGAAAACCTCATTCCGGTGACGCTCGAACTCGGCGGCAAATCGCCGAACATCTTCTTCGAGGACGTCGCCACCGCCGATGACGACTTCTTCGACAAGGCCCTCGAGGGCTTCACCATGTTCGCGCTCAATCAGGGTGAAGTTTGCACCTGCCCGTCACGCGCCCTTGTGCATGAGAAGATCTACGATCGCTTCATGGAACGCGCGCTGAAGCGCGTCGAGGCCATCGTCCAAGGTGACCCGCGCAACCCCGCCACCATGATCGGCGCGCAGGCGTCGTCTGAGCAAAAGGAAAAGATCCTCGCCTATTTCGACATCGGCCGCCAAGAAGGCGCAAGAGTGCTGACCGGCGGCGAAGCAGCGCATCTCGGCGGCGAACTTGAAGGCGGCTACTACATCCGCCCGACGGTCCTGCGCGGTCACAACAAGATGCGCGTCTTCCAAGAGGAAATCTTCGGACCCGTCGTGTCGGTTACCACGTTCAAGGACGCGGACGAAGCACTCGCGATCGCCAACGACACGCTCTACGGCCTCGGAGCCGGCGTGTGGAGCCGCGATGCGAACACCTGCTATCGCTTCGGTCGCGGCATCAAAGCCGGCCGTGTCTGGACAAATTGCTATCACGCCTACCCCGCACACGCGGCGTTCGGCGGCTACAAGCAATCCGGCATCGGGCGCGAAACCCACAAGATGATGCTCAATCACTACCAGCAAACCAAGAACATGCTGGTGAGCTACAGTCCCAAGAAGCTCGGCTTCTTCTAAGCGCGAATGTCCCGGCGCCTCTTCCCCGGCGCCGGGATTTTTCTCTTCGGAGTCCGCACATGCACACCGGTGCACCTGCGCGCGTCATCGCGACCGACGCCGCGCGCGCCTTCCTGGCCGAAATCCGTCAGGACCACCCCAACGTTCTCATCCATCAATCGGGTGGTTGCTGCGACGGCTCTTCGCCCATGTGCTACCCCAGCGCCGCATTCCGCATCGGCGACAGCGACGTAAAGCTCGGCGAGATCGATGGCGTCGCCATCTACATCAGCGGTCCGCAATTCGAAGCCTGGCGGCGCACGCAACTCATCCTTGACGTTGTCCCCGGCCGCGGCGGCATGTTCTCGCTCGACAATGGCCGCGAACGCCGCTTCCTGGCGCGGGCCCGCGCCTTCAGCGACGAAGAAGTCTTCGCCTTGGACGGCAAAGCCCCTTGATGCGCGTGTGCAAGCGCCCATGATGGCGCACCAAAAAGAGGAAGCGCCACCTATGTCCGACCCCGTCGTCATCCCGGTTCCAAAAGAGTGGGCCGAACGCGCTTACGTTGACGACGTCAAGTATCGCGCCATGCACGCCAGCGCCCTCGCGGACCCAGAAGCATTTTGGGGGGTACACGGCCAGCGCCTCGATTGGATCAAGCCCTACACCAAGGTGAAGGACACGAGCTTCAACGAGGCCGACTTCCACATTCGCTGGTACTGGGATGGCGTCCTCAACGTCACCGCCAATTGCATCGACCGGCATCTGGAAACGCGCGGAGATCAAGTCGCGATCATCTGGGAAGGCGACGATCCGCACCAATCGCGCCACATCTCCTACCGCGAGCTGCATGACGAGGTCTGCCGCTTCGCCAATGTCTTAAAGTCACGCGGCGTCGCCAAAGGCGACCGCATCACAATCTACATGCCCATGATCCCGGAAGCGGCGTACGCCATGCTCGCCTGCGCGCGCATCGGCGCGGTTCATTCGGTGGTCTTCGGCGGCTTCTCGCCCGAGAGCCTCGCCAACCGCATCAAGGATTGCGATTCCAAGGTCATCATCACCGCCGACGAAGGCGTGCGCGGCGGCAAGATCATTCCGCTGAAGCAAAACGTCGATGAAGCGGTGGAAGAAACGCCCGGCGTCCACACTGTCCTGGTCGTCACCCGCACTGGCGCCGGCGTGCCGATGATCGATGGCCGCGACATCGTCTACGAAGACGCTGCGGCCGATGTCAGCGCCGATTGCCCGCCCGAGCCGATGAATGCGGAAGATCCGCTTTTCATCCTCTACACCTCAGGCTCAACCGGCAAACCCAAGGGCGTGCTGCACACAACCGGCGGCTATCTCGTCTACGCCTCGATGACACACCAATACGTCTTCGATTATCACGAGGGCGACATCTACTGGTGCACCGCCGACGTGGGCTGGGTCACCGGCCACTCCTACATCGTCTACGGCCCGCTCGCGAATGGCGCGACGACGCTGATGTTCGAAGGCGTGCCGAACTATCCCAATGTCTCACGCTTCTGGGATGTCATTGACAAGCACAAAGTCAACATCTTCTACACCGCACCCACCGCCATCCGCGCGCTCATGCGCGATGGCGAAGAGCCGGTGAAGCGCACCTCGCGCGCAAGCCTTCGCCTCATCGGCACAGTCGGCGAACCGATCAATCCTGAAGCATGGCTTTGGTATTATCGCACGGTCGGCGACTCGCGCTGCCCGGTTGTCGACACTTGGTGGCAAACCGAAACCGGCGCCGCGCTCATCACCAATCTTCCCGGCGCAACCGCGATGAAGCCAGGCAGCGCCACACGCCCATTCTTCGGCATCAAGCCCGCGCTCGTCGATGAGAAAGGCAATTTCTTAGAGGGCGCAGCCAGCGGCAATCTCGTGCTGCTCGATTCCTGGCCTGGCCAGATGCGCACCGTCTATGGCGATCATCAGCGCTTTTTCGAAACTTACTTCCGCACCTATCCAGGCATGTACTTCACCGGCGACGGCTGCCGCCGCGACGAAGACGGCTATTACTGGATCACGGGCCGCGTCGATGACGTGCTCAACGTCAGCGGCCATCGCATCGGCACGGCCGAGATCGAAAGCGCACTCGTCGCTGACACCAAAGTCGCCGAAGCCGCCGTCGTCGGCTATCCGCACGACATCAAGGGCCAAGGCATCTATTGCTACGTGACGCTGAAACAAGGCATCGAGCCCAACGATGAACTGAAGCGCGAACTCGTCCAAATGGTCCGCCACGAAATCGGACCAACGGCGACGCCCGACATCATCCAATGGGCGCCCGGCCTGCCGAAAACGCGCAGCGGCAAGATCATGCGCCGTATCCTGCGCAAAATAGCCGAGAACGACCTTAGCAATCTCGGCGACACCTCAACCCTTGCCGATCCCGCCGTCGTCGATGATCTCGTCGCCAATCGGGCCGGCGCGTGAATGACCAAACACCGTATCTACACAACCAGCTTCGCCAGCGTCTATCCGCACTACGTCGCCAAAGCTGAGAAGAAGGGCCACACCAAAGCGGAAGTCGATGAGATCATTCGCTGGCTCACCGGCTACACGCAAAAGAAGCTCGACTCGCAAATGTTCAAGAAGACCGACTTCGAAACCTTCTTCGCCGAAGCGCCCAATATGAACCCTTCGCGCGCGCTTATCACCGGCGTCGTTTGCGGCGTTCGCGTCGAGAACGTCGAAGAGCCGCTGATGCAGGAAATCCGATACCTCGATAAGCTGATCGACGAACTCGCCAAGGGTAAGGCGATGGAAAAAATCCTCCGCCAATAGCCGCCCCAGGCCCAAGCATTTTGCGAAAGCCCTGGCGCCCGTGTAAACGGGACGCATGACCACGCTTTACATCTTCGCCACCGTCGCACTCGTTGCGATCTTCGTCATCATTCTGTTCAACCAGCTCATCGCCAAGCGGCAGCTGACCAACAATGGCTGGGCCGATATCGATGTGCAGCTGAAGCGCCGCGCCGACCTCATCCCGCAACTGGTCACAACTGTGAAAGCCTACGCGGCGCACGAGCAACAATTGTTCGAGGAGGTGGCGGAGCGCCGCAACGCCGCCCTCGCCGCTGGTGACAACGCCGTCCAGCGCGGCGAGGCCGAAAGCGCGCTGGCAAAGCCGGTCGGCCGCCTCATCGCGCTCGGTGAGGCTTACCCCGATCTCAAGGCCAACCAGAACTTCCTCGATCTCCAGAACGAACTCTCGGACACCGAGAACAAAATCGAAATGGCCCGCCGCTTCTATAACGGCGCCGTGCGCGAACTGAACACGGCCGCTGAAAGCTTTCCTTCAAACATCGTCGCCTCCTTCTTCGGTATCAAACAGCGGGCCTTTTTCGAAATCACCGCGGCCGGCGATCGCGCCGTGCCGAACCTGGGGCTGAAGTCGTGAGACTTCGCACGCTTTTCCTTGCGCTCCTCGCGCTTCTCTTCGCTACGCCCGTCCTCGCGAGCGAACAGATCAACAGCTTCAACACGGACATCAAAGTCGAACGCGACGGTGACATCATCGTCACCGAGACACTAAGCGTCCGCGTCGAAGGCAACGAAATCCGCCGAGGCATCTTCCGCGACCTGCCCCGCTTCTACGAGCAAGATGGCGTACGCTATCACTACGAGTACGACATCCTCACCATCCAACGCGACGACCGACGCGAAAAGTTCGATACCGAATCCGAGGGCAACGCCTTTCGCATCATCATCGGCGACGAAGATGTCATGCTCGATTACGGCGACCACACCTACGTGATCCGCTATCGCGTCAAGAACGCCATTCGCTATTTCCCAACACACGACGAGCTCTACTGGAACGTCACCGGCAATTATTGGAACTTTCCGATCGCGCAGGCGCGCACGTCCATCACAATGCCGCGCGGTGTCAATGTTCGCGACGTGCAAGCCTATACCGGCGGCCAAGGTCAAGCTGGCCACGATTTTGCCGTCACGCAAGCCGCGGAACGTCAAACCTTCAGCACAACGCGCCCGCTCAACATCAATGAAGGCCTCACCGTTTCGGTGTCCGTTGATAAGGGGGTTATCGATCCGCCATCGACGAGCGACATTGCCGGCCTCTGGTGGCAGCGCTTCGGCTCGCTCACCGTGCTCGGCATCTCGATGTTAGCGCTTTTTGTTTGGCTCTACCGCGCCTTCAATCGCGTTGGCCGCGATCCTCAGAAGGGCCCGGTGTTTCCCCGCTACGAGGCGCCGAACGGCTATTCCCCCGCGGGCGTACACTACGTCTACAATCGCGGCGCCGCCGACGGCCATCGCGCGCTGATCGCAACTTTGATGTATCTTGCAGTCAAAGGCCGCATCGTTGTCGACGCCACTGACAAGAAGCACACCGAGCTCACGCGTAAGTCGTCATCAACATCCGCCGGCATCGAAGGCATCACACCCGAAGATCTCGCATTCGAAACCGATCTCTTCGTCAGCTCCAATCACAAGACTCTCGGCGGGACCTATGATTCGGGTTTCACCGGCGCCTACACCAACTTCAGCAAAACCCTCGCCGCCAAGTACGGCGAGAAGTATTTCCGCTGGAACATTGGCTACACAATCGCGGCGCTCGCGGTGTCGATCATCGTTGTCGTTATCGCTGCATTCTTGGCAAACGAATGGTCGATCTGGCTCACGCTCGGCATCATCGCGCTCGCCATCCTCAATTTCGTTTTCATGTATCTGATGCCGGCGCCGACACAAGAAGGTCAGAAGCTGCGCACGGAAATCGAAGGCTTCCGTCTCTATATGGAAACGGCCGAAAAACTTCAGCTCAACGCCGCCAAACCCGGCTCCGAGGCGCCACCACCAATGACGACCGAGCGCTACGAGAAATTCCTCCCCTACGCGGTGGCGCTCGGCGTCGAAAAGCCATGGACCACGCACTTTGAAAAGCTGATGCCGCAGGAAGCTTCGAACTATCACCCGACCTGGGCAAACATCAGCACCGGACAGTCCTTTGCATCGCTCTCGAACTCGATGGTCTCGAACATGAGCTCAGGCGTCAGCTCATCGCTGCCACAAAGCTCAAGCTCATCCGGCGGCGGTGGTGGCGGCTCATCTGGCGGCGGCGGCGGCGGCGGTGGTGGTGGCGGCTGGTAACCGCCAAATCACGCGCTGGCGCGATCAAGCGCCGCCAAATCGTCGGCGCCGAGCGTCACACGCAACGCACCCATTAATTCATCCAGCTGCGTCACGCTCGTTGCGCTCGCAATCGGCGCGCCCGTCGGCAGTTTCGCCATGATCCACGCAAGCGCTACCTGCGCCTGCGTTGCTTTATGGCAGGCTGAGATTTCATCGAGGGCCGCCAGCACCGCCGGACCCTTGCCTTCCATGTACTTGTCCATGCGGCCACCGCGCGCGCTCTTGGATTTATCTTCGGCGCTACGATACTTGCCGGTGAGATAGCCGCTCGCGAGCCCGTAATACGGCAAGATCGAAACGCCTTCGCGCTCGCATTGGCCGAGCAGCTCCGCTTCAATTTCGCGGTTCATCAGATTGTATTCAGGCTGCTGCGCATCAAAGTGCAGATCACGCGCCTTAGCCGCCGCAATGCCTTCACCAAAACGCCCGGGCTTAAAGTTGGAAGCGCCGAACGAACGGATCTTGCCGGCTTTGATCAAATCTTCGAGGCCGGCGGTGTACTCCTCCGCGTCCGTCGCTTCGTCATCACGATGCAACCAATAAAGATCGATCGTGGCGATCCCCAGCCGTTTCAGCGAGTCTTCGCACGCTTCGACGATGTTTTGCCGCTTGATGCCCAAACGCTTCGGCCACATCCCAACCTTCGTGCCGATCACGACCTTGTCGCGCTTGCCGCTCTTTTTCAACCAGGCGCCGATCACACGTTCGCTCTCTCCGCCTTCATGGCCGGGGACCCACGCCGAATACACATCCGCCGTGTCGATCGCGTCGCCGCCTTGATCGACGAACGCATCGAGGATCGCGAACGAAGCCGCTTCATCGGCGGTCCAGCCGAAAACGTTTCCGCCAAGCACGAGCGGGGTAATCTTGATGCCGCTCCGGCCGATTTCACGTTTCTGCTGCATGTTGCCGCTCCCCGGTGCGCCGCCTGGACGCCGCGCTCTAGAATGTCGAGAATTGCGACTATCTAGGAGCGCTCATGCGTCTGCTCAATATCTTCGCCGCGCTTTCCGGCCTCATCCCACTCGTTATGCTTGTGCTCGCGGCGCACGCACTACAGCCCGCGCCGGAAGATTTGCAACGCATCCAGCTCGCCGCCTTCATCCAGCTTGGCGCGGGCGCTGCGGGCCTCGCACTCTCCAGTCGTAGCGGCCGCCTGAACTTGATCGCCGGCGCAATGATCCTCGCCGGCGCCGCGATCTTCGCGGGAACCCTTTACACACTCGCGATCATGCACAACCGCGCGCTGATCATGCTCGCACCCGTCGGGGGAGTAACGCTCATCTTGGGCTGGTTTGCACTTCTGTTCACGAAGCCAAACGCTTGATCGGCCTCGAAATCGGCGCAGCGCGCGCTAATATCGCCACAACATGACGACAACGCCCCCATCGCCGCCGTCGGCGAACTATTCCTTTCAAACACTCGCGCAGCACGTCGAAGACTTTGTTCGCGGCGTGCTGACGCTCGATCCAGAACAAGCATTCTTGCGCGCCGGTCTGTCCTTCCTGGTGCTGGTCGCCGCGGTGATCATCATCTGGGGCCTGCACGTCATTCTGAAATCTCTAACCGAACGCATCGCTCCGAAAGGTGAAGCGCCAGGTCAACGGCGCGTCGCTATCGGCCGCTGGACAATGCGCGTCGCGCGGCTTGCGATCTTCGTCGGCGCGTTCGTGGTCGTGCTCCGTCTTTGGGGCTTCAACTTCAGCGATCTCCGCGACAGTCCGATTTACGCGGTGTTCTCGGTGCTCGGCCGCATCGCCATCATTCTCGTACTGGCGCTCGCGGCGATCGAGCTTGGTCAACTCGGCATCAAGCGCGTGTTCGAGCGCATCGCGGTGCAGTCGCGCAACCCGCGGCGCGCCGCGCAAATCCGCACTCTTGGCCCTGTTCTCTCCGGCCTTTCCAACACCATCGTCGTCATCATCGCGGCGATGATGGCGCTGTCGGAGGTCGGCGTCGAAATCGGCCCGCTGCTCGCCGGCGCCGGCATCTTCGGCCTTGCCGTCGGCTTCGGCGCGCAAACCATCGTCAAGGACTTCCTCACCGGCCTTTTCCTAATCATGGAAGATTCCGTCTCGGTCGGCGACGTTGTCCAGATCGGCGCGTTCTCAGGCACGGTCGAGGACATGTCGCTGCGCACCATCAAGCTGCGCGCCTATGACGGCACCTTGCACATCTTCCCGTACAGCGAGGCGCAAGTGATCTCGAACCGCACCAAGATCTTCTCCTACGCCGTGTTCGATTTCCCGCTCGACCACATCAGCGACATCGCTAGAGCGCTCGAGCTCATGAAATCCATCGGTGACGAGGTGCGCGAAGATACTGAATTCCATTCCATGATCGTCGCGCCGATCGAGATCGCGGGCGTCGACCGCGTCTCCGAAGCCGGTGTCTTGCTCAAAGCCCGCATCCGCACCGCGCCAGGCAAACAATGGGCGGTTCAGCGCGAGTATCTGCGGCGCATCCGCCTCGCCTTCGATAAGGCCGGCATCGTCTTCACCCAATCGACGACGCGCCTCATCACCAGCGAACCGCCGCCGCCCCTCCCGCGCTAGGTTTGGTCCGGCGTTTCTTCCACGCCCGCGCGCCGCTTCAGCGCATCGACGTCGCGCTGCAACTGCGCCAGCCGATCCAAAGCCGTCCACAGCGCCACGCCCACGGCCACCAGCAGCACGATAATGGTGTAATCGGCGGGCGTTCCCATACGCGTCGTCTCCTCGGCACGGACCATGCGCACGCGCCCAGCCCGAAGCAATGGCTTACGCCGGACACGCCCTGCGACACGACGCTTTCGCGCCAAAACATGATCCAATTGCGGCTAACACGCGCTTGATCCGCCGCATCGACGCCCTACCCTTGTCGCGCGAGGGTAATCCCATGACTGAAGCTCAAGCCGCCGCCACCCGCTTCTGCGCCCGCGTGATCGGCCCCTACTACATCGTGATGGCCATCACTCTGCTGACGCGCCAGCACACGTTCGAACTCCTGCTGCCCACCTTCATGCAGAACGCGCCCTTGGTGCTCACCGCCGGCGCCTTCACCTTGATTGCTGGCCTCGTCCTCTTTACCGGACACCACCATTGGTCGAGCCCTGCCGCGATCGCGGTTTCGCTCACCGGCATTCTCGCCGCACTCAAAGGCGCCTCCTTGATGGCGGCGCCTGAATTCGGCGCGCAACTCACCGCCATCACCATTCGCGCGCCGCTTCTGCTGCAGGGCGCGGCCGTTCTGCTGCTGCTCTTCGGCGCATGGCTCAGCTTCGTCGGCTGGTTTGCCAAGCGCAGCGCTTAGGCCTACATCACGCGCATATCCCGGGGGGCTGCATAAGCGCGCTCAGGAAAAGTGGATCCCGGTTTTCCGTCCGAGCGCGCGCTTGCTTTTAAGTGGTCGCATTCCGGGCGCCGAACCGGTTCCCACTTCGCCTGAATGCGACAAGCGGCTGAGATTGAGCATCCCGCTCTGACCCGTAGAACCTGAACCGGTTAGCACCGGCGGAGGGAGGAGCGCTTTATGAATAAGCCCGAGAACCAAACTGCGTTCGCACCGAGCGTAACCACTGGACCTCTAGTGGGCTCGCGCAAAGTCTACGCCAGCGGTTGCGCGCACCCCGATCTGCGCGTGCCTTTCCGCGAAGTTGCGGTGCATCCCACCGCCAACGAAACGCCGGTGACGATCTACGATCCCTCCGGTCCCTACACCGATCCCGCCATCGCCATCGACATTAATGCAGGCCTCGCCCGCACGCGCGCCAAATGGGTGAAAGCGCGCGGCGATGTCGAGGAGATCGACGGCCGCGCCGTGAAGCCGGAAGACAACGGCAACGTCAGCGAAGAAAAACTGACGCCGCCTTTCCCGAAGCAACCCCGCGTGCTGCGCGCCAAGCAGGGCGTTGCCGTCACCCAACTCGAATACGCCCGCCGCGGCATCATCACGCCGGAGATGGAATACGTCGCCATCCGTGAAAACATGCGCCGCGAAGCCCTCGGCATTCGCGATGGCCAAGACTTCGGCGCAGCCATCCCCGATTTCGTCACGCCCGAATTCGTCCGTAGCGAAATCGCCCGCGGCCGCGCCATCATCCCGGCCAACATCAACCACGCCGAGCTCGAGCCGATGATCATCGGCCGCAACTTCCTCGTGAAGATCAACGCCAATATCGGCAACAGCGCCGTCACCTCCTCCATGGCTGAGGAAGTCGACAAAATGGTCTGGTCCATCCGCCACGGCGCCGACACCGTCATGGACCTCTCCACCGGCCGCAACATCCACAACATCCGCGACTGGATCATCCGCAACGCACCCGTGCCCATCGGCACCGTGCCGCTCTATCAGGCGCTCGAAAAAGTCGGCGGCATCGCCGAAGATCTGACCTGGGAAATCTATCGCGACACTTTGATCGAACAGGCCGAACAAGGCGTCGACTATTTCACCGTCCACGCCGGCGTGCGCCTGCCGTTCATCCATCTCACCGCCAAGCGCGTCACCGGCATCGTCAGCCGCGGCGGCTCGATCATGGCCAAGTGGTGCTTGAGTCACCACAAAGAGAGCTTCCTCTACACGCACTTCGCCGAGATCTGCGAAATCATGCGCGCCTACGACGTGAGCTTCTCACTTGGCGACGGCCTCCGCCCCGGCTCCATCGCCGACGCCAACGACGCGGCACAATTCGCCGAACTCGAAACCCTAGGCGAACTCACCAAGATCGCCTGGGCGCACGGCGTGCAAACCATGATAGAAGGCCCCGGCCACGTGCCGATGCACAAGATCAAGGAGAACATGGACAAGCAGCTCGAAGTCTGCGGCGAGGCGCCCTTCTACACGTTAGGCCCGCTCACCACCGACATCGCGCCCGGCTACGACCACATCACCTCAGCCATCGGCGCCGCCATGATCGGCTGGTTCGGCACGGCGATGCTCTGCTACGTCACACCGAAAGAGCACCTGGGCTTGCCCGATCGCGACGACGTCAAAGTCGGCGTCATCACCTACAAACTCGCCGCGCACGCCGCCGACCTCGCCAAAGGCCACCCCTACGCCCGCACCCGCGACGACGCGCTCTCCCGCGCAAGATTCGAATTCCGCTGGGAAGACCAATTCAATCTAGGTCTCGACCCCGACACCGCGAAATCCTTCCACGACGAAACTTTGCCGAAAGACGCACACAAAACCGCGCACTTCTGCTCCATGTGCGGCCCAAAATTCTGCAGCATGAAAATCACGCAGGACGTGCGGGATTACGCCGCAAAAATAGAAGAAGCCGAACGCGGCATGGAAGAGATGAGCGCGAAATTCAAAGAAGTCGGCAGCGAAATCTACGTCCACCCCACCGGCGAAAAACGCGAGCCGATCGACTAACCCCATCGCCCCCTCTCCCGCAGCGCGGGACAGGGCGAGGGTGAGGAGCTCACCTTCAAACTCGACCCCTCACCCGCGCGCAAAGCGCGCGACCTCTCCCGCTCGGGGCGAGGTGGAAAGAGAGTGCACACGCGCCCACAGCAAGAAATAAATCCCTTGCGCCCCTGACATTCGTGCTGCGCGTCCCACGTGATCGCCCATGCTCGAACTCGAAGAACGGCCTGCCGTCCGCATCGAACCGGCAAAACTATGGCGCAACTGGTATTGGGTGATCGCGCCGATCAAGCTGCACGCGCCGATCCAAGCGATTTGCCTATGAACTGCGCCATCGTCAGGCGCTTGTCCTCCTTAGACCCCATCATCAAGAGGTCGAGGGCAGCATCCGTTGGAATTCCATAAAGCGGTCGCATCACGCCCGCGCAGGTCGGCGGACGTCCCTCACGAACGACAGTGTGCTCATCAATCACCGCAACCAAAGTGCGATCCGGCGGCGTGTATTGCAGAGCCGGCGTCTGGTCCGCCGCCGACATCTGCGTGACGCAACCGGCCAAAAGTGAAACCGCGCCTAAAGCTACGGCCGCGAAAAGCTGGCGTAGCATTTTTCCCCTAGAACTTCTCAAGCCGCCGACCTTAATCGCGCGCTCTAATGCGTCCAGAGGGCCCGAGCCAGTGTGCAAAACTTGCACACTCGAATTTCTGCGCCCAAACCCATTAGTACATCCCGAGCGCATACGTTTGCTGAAATGCCTGCGCGCCGCCAAAGCGCTGATGCGCCAGCTGCTGCAAGCCGGCAGGCGCATCGAAAGCGGATAAGCCGCTTGATCTGGTGCGCGCCGCCCCTCACCTATCTTTCATGCTCGGCCTTGCTCCTAAGCCCCAAACGAAGACGCCTCCGCCCGCGAAACGCTGGCGGAACTATTACCGCGTCTATCACGTGCTGACGCTCTATCGCGTCGGCACGGTGTTTCCGGGTATCCATGCCGGCCCTGACGCGTTCCCGAGCCAGGAATTGGCCGAACAGCACGCCAGCAACTTCCTCGCCGCCTTCAACCCGCCAGGGCGCTACATCATGGATTTCGTGGGCGCATTCCCCGAAGGCGACGCCGCAAACTAAACGGCGCCAAAACGCCTCGGGTTTGAAATAAACCCGCAACACCGCTGTTACGCGGCGCGCCTAGATCAGAGCCTCTTCGGAGGGCCCGATGAAACGCCTATTTGCTTACCTGATCACCGTGCTGCTCGCACTGACGCCGCTCCTGCCCGCACTCGCAGCCGCCGCGACCGCCTGACCGGTTCCGCTTCCGCGCGAACACGCTTACACGTCGCGCCGGAGGCAATGCATGGACCCGCTCCAGGGGATCGCGCGCGAAATCAGATTTCTGGACGGCCTCGCGCGCACTCTGTGGAGCGTGCGGAAAATCGATCCGGACTCCGATTTCCTGGTCTGCGACGATTTCGAGGAAGCGGTCGATACGTTCGCCGATCACACCGCTTTGGTGTTCGAAGGCGAGCGTTACACCTATCGCCAACTCGATGCGCTCGCGAACCGCTTTGCCGCCTGGGCCGACGCGCAAGGCTTAAAAGCCGGAGACAACGTCGCGCTGCTTTTGCCGAACCGCGCCGAATACGTGCCGGCCTGGGTCGGCCTCACCAAACTCGGCATCGCGGCTGCGTTGATCAACAACAACCTGACGGGCGCTGCGCTCGCGCACTGCCTATCGATCTCGAACGCCAGCCACGTCATCACCGACAACGAAGGCCTGGCCGCGACGGAAACGATCCGCGCCGGTCTGCCGCGCGTGTTATCCTACTGGATCATCGACGCGGAGTTTCCCACAGCGAATGACCGGCACGCACTCGATCTCAAATCACCAAAGCTCGCGCCCGAGCGCCCGCTACGCTCACGCCGCACCGGCCTGAAGGCGCGCGACGTCGCGCTCTACATCTACACCTCGGGCACCACCGGCATGCCCAAGGCCGCAAAGATCACCCACATGCGCGCGCAACTCTACATGCGCAGCTTCGCCGGCGCGACGAAGGCCAATGCCGAGGACAAAATCTACTGTGTCCTCCCTCTCTACCACGCCACGGGCGGCCTCTGCGGTGTCGGCTCGGCGTTGCTAAGAGGCGGCACCTTGGTGTTGCGCCGAAAATTCTCGGCGACGCACTTCTGGGGCGATGTGATCGAGAACGAATGCACGATGTTCGTCTATATCGGCGAGCTCTGCCGCTATCTCGTCAATCAAGATCCCAGCCCCGACGATCGCCGCCACCAACTCCGCCTCGCTTTTGGCAATGGCCTGCGCCCCGAAGTCTGGGAAGAATTCCAAGCCCGCTTCAACGTGCCTCGCGTCATGGAGTTCTACGGCTCCACCGAGGGCAACGTCTCGATGTTCAACTTCGATGGCCAACCGGGCGCCATCGGCCGCGTGCCGCCCTACCTGCAACGCAACTTCGCCGTCCGTCTCGTAAAGTTCGATGTCGAAACTGAAATGCCGGTCCGCGGCGAAGATGGTCTCTGCCAATTATGCGGCCCCGATGAACCCGGCGAAGCCGTTGGCCTCATCAAGGACGATGCCCGCCACAACTACACAGGCTACGCCGACAAGGCGGCGTCAGAACGCAAAATTTTGCGCGACGTTCTTGAAAAGGGCGACGCCTGGTTTCGCACCGGTGACCTGATGCGTCAGGACAAGGACGGCTACTTCTATTTCGTCGATCGCATCGGCGACACGTTCCGATGGAAAGGCGAAAACGTTTCAACCACCGAAGTCGCCGAAGTCATCTCGCGCTACCCTGGCGTCGACGAGGCGAGCGTTTACGGCGTCAAGATCGATCGCATCGATGGCCGCGCCGGCATGGCGGCGATCACACCGAGCGAAGAGTTCAAGATTGAAGGTCTCCGTGACTATCTAACCCGCGAGCTGCCAAGTTATGCGCGCCCGCTGTTCATCCGCATAGCGCCGGCGATCGAAACAACCGGCACCTTCAAGTATCGCAAGGTTGATCTCGTGCGCGATGGCTTTGATCCCGCGAAGATCGAGCAAGCCGTCTACTTCGCCCAACCCGATGAACAGCGTTATATATCGCTGACGCCTGCTCTTTACGTGCATATCCAATCTGGCGCATTCAAGCTTTAACGGTCGAAGACCGCCGCAAATGTATCTCCGACCCGCTCCAGCCGCGCCGCGCGGCCATAGGCAGCTTCAAGCACGGACGCCGTAAGCGCTTCTTCGGGAGCACCTTCGGCGATAATGGCGCCCGCTTTCATCAAGACAACCCGATCTGCAACGCTCGCAGCCAACGCGATGTCGTGGGTTGAAAACACAGCTGCGCCACCGGCTGCCGCGTGCGCCTCAAGGATCTCGGCAACGCCAAGCGATTGGGCTGGATCGAGCCCGGCGGTTGGCTCGTCGAGCAATAGAAGCGGTGCGTGCTGCGCCAGCGTCCGCGCTAGGTGTGCACGCGCCTTCTCACCACCTGAAAGCTCATCCATGCCGCGATGACGAAATTCGCTAAGCGAGCACGCCTTAATCGCAGCATCTACAGCGGCTTGATCAGCCGGCGCCAGCCGGTCGGGCACAGCGCCATGGGCGAAGCGCCCTAGCGCGACCAGCACCTCGACTTTGATCGGCCAAATCGATTGCGGGCGTTGTGGCAGGTAGGCGGCGCGAAGCGCGCGTTCGCGCGCGGTAAGTGTACGTGGGTCGGCGCCGCCGAGCCTCGTCTCTCCCGTTGCACCGATAAGTCCAAGTGCAGCGCGCATCAGCGATGTTTTTCCAGCGCCATTCGGACCTAGAATGGAAATGATCTCACCCCCACCGACATTCAGCGACACGCCCTGCAGCACCCTCGTGCGACCGAGGTCAGCGCTCACATCCTGGAGCGAAAGCAACACGCTCATGCGTGGCCCCCACGAGACCCAAGGCGCGCAGCGATAAGCGCAAAAGCCGGCCCGCCGATCAAAGCGGCGGCGACGCCAAGTTTGAGTTCGGTGTCAGTCGGCAACAGACGCACGCTGATATCAGCGCAGACCAAGAGCGCCCCGCCCGCGAAAGCGCTTGGCGCCAAGATCCGTGCTGGATCATGGCCCGCGATCGCGCGAACAAGATGGGGCGCGGCAATACCTACAAAGCCGATGATGCCCGCAACCGCTGTCGCTCCACCCGTACAAGCAGCAGCGCCCAAGACAACAAGCGTGCGCGTCGATGAAAGATTGGCGCCGATGGCTGCAGCGGATTCTTCACCAAGCGTGAGCGCTTGAAGACCGCGCGACGCAGCGAAGATGAGAACGGCGCCGATGGCGAGGAGGCCGCCAGCAAGCGCGACATGTTGCATTGAGCGGCCTTCCACCGAGCCGAGCGTCCAATTCACGAGGTCGGAGAGCGCGCCAGGGTTCGGCGCGAGATTGAGCGCCAGCGCAATGAGACCACCGGCGAAGCTAGAAAGGCCAACACCTATTAATACGAGGCTAGCTGGTCCGCGCGCCGCCCATCCCAGCGTGGTAACAACGAGGGCCGCGGCCAGCGCGAACGACACCGCCAGAGCCGGCGCCAGCGCCGCAGAGCCGAAGACGAACGCGATGACGGCGCCGAGTGCGGCAAAACCGGAAAGACCCAGGACCCCGGAATCCGCGAGTGGGTTGCGGAGCAAACCTTGGAGGGCTGCGCCCGACAGTCCGAGCGCCGCGCCGGCAAGCCAGGCGCAAAGCGCACGCGGCAGGCGGATGTCAAAAACAATGGTGCGCGTCGCTTGATCGGGAGCGAACGGATCGGAGAGCACGATCGGTCCGAGCCAGAGCGCCGCGAACAGCGCCGCTAGGCTTAACGCCGCAAGGACAAAAGTGGTGCGAAGCGCGGTATTCATGGGCCGAGCGCCCGCGCGATCAATTCGGCGGCGTCGACTGCATACCAAGCTTCGCAAGAGATCGTTGCAGGCGGCAGCGCCACGGTGCGGGTACGCGAAAGCGCGCGTTGAAGCGCCGGATGCTGCGATGGCGACCAAGCATTCAAGCGGTCACGGCTGCTGCCGAAAAAGCCGAGTGCGATGAGCGCTGGCGGCGTTTCCACCAATTGCTCGAGCGGCAGCACCGCCCAACTCTCTTCAGTGCGAAGATTGCGACCGCCGGCTGCAGTGATAACGGCGTCCATCATCGTGCCGCGACCAGCGACGGCGCCGCCACCCGAGAGGTACATCACAGGCGAACGCCGCTGATGTAAAGCCAGCCGCGCGAGGCGCGTGTCAAGGTCACGCGCAAGAGCTTGCCCGCGCCCCGGGTGACCTAGCACTTGCGCAGCTTCGATAAGATTCGCGCGTGCCGCTGGAAAATTGGGCGTGCCACCCACCTGCAGTACTGGCACGTCAAAACGCCCATACGCCTCGGCCGCGTCCCAAGGTCCGCCCCAATTGCGAATGACGAGATCCGGCCGCAGCGCCAGCACTTCTTCGAGCGTGCCGCGCGTTTGGCGGATTCCGCGCGCGCGTTCGCGGAAGTAGGAATCATCACGCAGCGAACCTCGCGACAGCGCCGCAATCTGATCTCGGTCGGCAAGAGCCAGGACGAATTGATCGGCGCAATAGTCGAGGCTGACAATGCGGCGCGGCTCGGCGTGCGCGGGTAACGCACAGGCGAATGCTAACGCTGCAATGAGCCACCGCACGATACGACCTCCACAGCCACATCCCGGGCCAAAGGCTTTCATGCCGGCAGGTCTTCTGGCTTGCGGGTCGATGCGCGCTGACCCCTTCCCGGATTGCTCCAGTGGTAATGGTCAACGAACTCGCCGCGTACAGCTGCGGGAGCAGCCGCGGAATTAAACCGCGTTCCCTTAACCGGCGGGCGATGTGTACGCCGTGCGCCAAGCGCGTCAAAGGATTTCGCGCACACTTTCCTTAGGACGAGCGAGCAACGCGCCTTTGGATGTGACGACAATCGGACGATTCACCAGAACCGGGCGCTCCACCATCGCATCGATGAGCTTTGCATCGCTAACTTTTAGGTCGAGCAGGCCAAGCTCCTCCGCCTCACCCGCATTCGTCCGCAAGGCTTGACGAGCGGTGATGCCAGCAGCCGCGAAAAGGTCCTTGAGCTGCTTCTTGGTCCAGCCGACTTTGAGATACTCCACGACCTCAGCCTTGTAGCCGGCCGCCTCGATCATCTCGAGCACTTGGCGCGAAGTGGAGCATTTCGGATTGTGATAGATGGTGGCCTTCTTCGCCATCAATAATCTTCCTCGTCACTCTCATCCATCGGGAAGAAGGAGAAGTTGTCGTCGATGTCGACAGGTTCGGCGACTTGCTCGACTTCTTCGAACACGATGCGCGATTGCAGATCGCTCCAATCGCCCGGCGGCGGTTGGAGGTCTTCATCTTCGAACAAGAGTTCCGAGCACAGCGCCTCGGCCTCGCCCTGGGTCGGTGCTTCGATATAGCGCGTGGTGTAGAATCCTACGATCTCGACGTTGTTATCGAGAATGACGGGAAAGTCCTCGCCGCACGCGAAGAGACGATACCAAGCCATTAGCTGAATTGCTCCACGATGATGCGCGCGATCTCGGCGTGCGCGGCGTTGCGCTGGGCGGGTTCGACGGTGCTGCCATGCAAATAGCTTGCGATCACGATCGGGGCGCCGTTTGGCGGCCACGCGATGGCGACATCGTTTGTGGCGTTGTTCTCGCCGTGCCACGTGCCTGTTTTGTCACCAACACGCCACGAGGATGGAATGCCGGCGCGGAGCCGCTCACGTCCGGTCGGACTTTCAACCATCCAACCGATGATACGTTCGCGATGCGACCCCGAAAGAATGGTTTCCGGCACAGCTCCGGTTTCCAGCAGAATACGTTGCAGCGTGCGCACCATGGCGTCAGGCGTCGTCGTGTCGCGCTCTTCGCCTAGCGGAACAACATTCAGTTCCGGTTCAATGCGATCGAGACGCGTGATGCCATCACCGGTGCTGCGTATGAAGTTCGTGAGCCCTGGAGGGCCGTCGGCGATGCGCAACAGCAAGTTGGCGGCGGTGTTATCGCTCACGACGACGGCGGCGCGGCACAGCTCCAGGATGCTCATGTCGCCGGCGCCATTCACGATGTTTGCGCGCGTTACCGGCGCATAATCGAGCAGATCTGCTTCGGTGTAACGCATCCGCTGGTCGCGATAATCCGGGAGATGCGAGTCGAAGTGCAACATATGAGCGGCCAGAAGCCACTTGAACGTTGAGCACATCGCGAAACGCTCTTGGATGCGACGGCCGATCCAATCCCCGGTGGCCGTGTTCAAAGCCGCGACACCAACGCGTCCGCCAATGCGCCGCTCGATCGTAGCAAAGCGCGGATCGTTTGGCGGCGGCGTGTAGGCAGCGGTCGGATTGAGCGGCGCGCACGCGCCGAGCGCGGCGGCGCCCAGCAACGTTTCGCGACGCGTCAGCATCAATCCTTCGCACGCTCGACGTAGGAGCCGTCTTCGGTCGAAATGACGACGCGCGTGCCGGCTTCGATGTGGGGCGGAACCATCGTCTTGACGCCTATGTCGAGCATAGCGGGCTTGTACGAAGAGGAGGCGGTTTGCCCCTTCACCACCGGTTCGGTGGTGTCGATCACAGCAGTGATGCGCGGCGGCAGTTCGATGGAGAGCGCCTGACCTTCATACATGGTGAGGTCAACGACCATTTCCGGCTGCAGATATGCGACGCTATCGCCGACCATGTCCTTCGAGAGGTGCACCTGATCGAAAGTGGTTGGATTCATGAAGACGAGGCCGGCGTCGCCGTCATCGAACAAATAAGTGTGCTTGATCTGCTCGACGAAGGCCTTCTCCAGACCGTCGGTGGTCTTGTGGACGGCGGTGGTCTTCACGCCATCGGTGATGCGGCGCATGACGATCGTAGTCGTCGGCGTGCCCTTGCCAGGGCGGAAGGTTTCGTGGCTCAACACGACGTAAAGCTTGCCGTCCTCGTGCTCGAGAACGTTGCCTTTGCGGACGTCGCTGGCGATGACTTTGACCACGTAAACCTCACTTGCCGCCGGGCTGCCGGCGGTCCTGAAATACCCGAAAGGACCAGAATTGAGGGCTTCTCTAGCCAGATTTGAGCATTTGGCAAAGCGGCGCACTGCCTCCCCCTCCTCTCGAGAGAAAGGGGTCGGGGGGTGGGACGGCGCGCAAGGTCTTCCAATGCCGGCGATTCACCCCGCCCCGCGCCCCCTCGCCCCAAGGCGAGGCGAACAATGAGCACGCCGTTCTGGGACAAGGCTCGCCACCAGGACAGGCGGCCGTTTTTGGAGGCGCGGGCGGCGATCCAGCGCGCCGTGCGTGAATGGTTCTGGGCGCGAGGATTCACCGAAGCCGATCCCAACATGCTCACCGTTTCGCCGGGAGCGGAGACGCACATCGATGCGTTTGAGGTAGGCTCGCATTACCTGCATACGAGCCCCGAATTCGCGATGAAGAAGCTACTGGCGGCAGGCGAGCGGAAACTCTTCTTCCTCGGCAAAACCTGGCGGCGCGGCGAAACCGGGCCGCTGCACGCGCCCGAATTTACGATGATCGAATGGTATCGCGCCAACGCGCCTTACGAAGAGATCATGGACGATTGCGTGGAGATCGTGCGCGTGGCGGCGCGCGCGGCGGGGAGCGCAATGCTCACCTGGCGCGAGCGGAGCTGCGACCCATTCACGGCGGCCGAACGGATCAGCGTGCGCGATGCGTTTTCGCAGCTTTGCCCAATCTCCATGCCGGCGGATAGCGATGCATTCTCGGCGGCTTTGGTGCAGCACGTTGAGCCACAGCTTGGCGATGGCGCACTGACGCTCTTGAAAGAATATCCAATCTCAGAGGCGGCTCTGGCGCGGCGGAGCGCGCATGATGCGAGCGTGGCGGAGAGGTTTGAGCTCTATGCTTGCGGTGTCGAGCTTGCAAACGGGTTCGGAGAACTCGCTGATCCAATAGAGCAACGCGCGCGGCTTGTGGCGGCGATGGACGAGAAGGCGAAGCGCTACGGGACACGCTGGCCGATCGATGAGGATTTTTTAACGGCGCTCGCGCACATGCCGTCATCGAGCGGCGTGGCCATGGGATTTGACCGCGTCGTGATGCTGGCGACGGGGGCGCGGCATATCAATGATGTGCTGTGGACGCCGGCAGGTTAGCGGGTTTTACACCGCGATGGATGGCGACAATGCCGAGCGTCAGGTTTTTGAATGTGACATTCTCGAAGCCGATCGCTTCCAGCTCACGCGCGAAATCGCGTTGCGGTGGAAAATCATGCACACCGCGTAGCAGGTAATTGTAGGCGCTAGCGTCACCACCGGTGGCGATGCGTGCGATCGTCGGCAAGCACCAGTCCATGTATAGCAAATAGGCTTGGTGCAGCGGCTCGAAGGGGATGCGCGCGGCTTCAAGACAGTAGAAAATGCCGCCTGGCTTCAGCACGCGCATCGCTTCGCTCATGACGCGGGCTCGATCACAAATCTTCATACCAAAAGAGATCGAATAAGTATCAACGCTAGCGTCCGGAAGATCGAGTGCGTGAGCATCCAGAGTGCGGAACTCAACGCGCGTGGCGCCCTTAAGCTTCTTCTTAGCTTGCGCCAACATCTGTGCGGAAATGTCGGTGACAAGGATGCGCTGTGGACCACCGTCGTTGCGCAGCAATCGAACGGGAATGTCGCCAGTGCCAGAGGCAACATCGAGCGCTAACGCGCCTTTCTCTCGCGCTATGTGGCCGGCGATGCGATCCTTCCAGATGCGATGTGCAAATAAGCTAAAAGCGTCGCAAAGACGGTCGTAACGTACGGCAATGCGACCGAACACGTCATCCGACTGCGGATCAAAGTGCGCGGCGTTGGTGTCAGCTTCGGCAGCGTCCATGACCTAGCTCTGGCGAAAGCCGTCCGTGGCGTCTAGGCAGAGTTGATGATCCGCGACGTCACGCCTTCGGACTGCGCCGCCATCCGCCAAGTGGTGCGGCACGCTTTCGGGCAGGATGACGAGGCCAATCTTGTCGAGCAGTTGCGGGCCGACGGCGATGACCTGGCTGAACTGGTGGCGGCGAGTGAGATCGCGATCCAGGCGCACATTCTCTACTCGCTTTTGACGATAGTGCGCGGCGGCAAAACGCTTCGCGCTGCGGCATTAGCGCCTGTCTCGGTTTTGCCTGCGTTTCAAAAGGGCGGTCTCGGCGGCGAATTGATCCGCGCCGGCAACGCGCGATGCGCTGAATTGGGGTGCGTTGCGATCATTGTGCTGGGGCACGCGGAGTATTATCCACGCTTCGGTTTCTCGCCCGCATTAGCGGAATCGCTGCAAGCTCCCTTCTCCGGGCCGCACTTCATGGCGCTGGAGATCGAGCCGGGCGCACTCGCGGGCGGCGGTAAGGTTGAGTACGCGAAAGCGTTTGGGATTTGAGATGAGCGCGAAGGCGAAGATTGATCCGCTGGCGGAGGTAGCTAGCCGCTACGCCGTCGCAATCACGTCGGCGATGGAAGCGCTGATCGATCCAACAAGCCCGAACGATCCAATCGCGGCACAGTTTCAGCCCGACGCACGAGAGCTTGAGACTGCACTTGATGAACTCAGCGATCCGATTGGCGATGATGCGCATACGCCCGTGAAGGGCGTGGTGCATCGCTATCCCGATCGCGCGCTGCTGAAGCTGGTGCATGTCTGCCCTGTCTATTGCCGCTTCTGCTTTCGGCGCGAGATGGTGGGGCCGGATGGCGACGGCACGCTGACCGGCGCCGAGCTGGAAGCTGCGCTTTCATATATCGAGAGCCAACCCAGTATCTGGGAAGTGATCCTGACCGGCGGCGATCCCTTCTTGCTATCGGCGCGGCGCGTGCGCGAGATCACGGCGCGGCTAGCGGCTATTGCGCACGTCAAGATCATCCGCTGGCACACGCGCATTCCGGCGGTTGATCCGATGCGGGTGACGCCGGATTTGGTTGAAGCACTACGCGTCGAGGGCGCGACGACCTATGTCGTGCTGCACACGAACCATGTGCACGAGTTGACGGATCAGGCGCGCGCGGCAATTGCGCGGATCGTCGATAGCGGCGTGCCAATGCTGTCGCAGACAGTACTACTGAGAGACGTGAACGACGATGTCGATACGCTCGAAGCTCTCATGCGGGCTTTAGTCGAGGCGCGGGTGAAACCTTACTATTTGCATCACCTCGACAAGGCGCCGGGAACGTCGCACTTCCGGTGCACGATCGAACGTGGGCAGGAATTGGCGCAGGCGCTGCATGAGCGTGCGTCGGGCCTAGCGCAGCCAGCTTACGTTCTGGATATTCCCGGCGGACACGGCAAAGCGCCTTTGGCGGCGCAAGCAGTGCGCGAAACTGATGACGGCTACGAAGTGCGCGACCGCGATGGCGTTTGGCGCGCGTACAAGGAATAATCAGCGCGCCTGACCGAAGGCTTCCTTAGCAGGTTCGCCGAGCGTCACGAACAACGCAGCCATAATCAAGACGGCGGCCATCGCAAACGGCGCGGCTGAGCCCAACTGATCGAACAATGCACCCGCGCCAAGCGGACCAGCAACGCGCCCCAGCGCGGACGCCGATTGCGACAGCCCCATAACTTCGCCGCGCTCATCCTCGGCGGCTTGCGCGGCGATAAGCGAATTCAGCGCCGGCGTTGCGAGGCCAATGCCGATAACGAGAGCCGTAAGTGAGGCGGCCATGGTCGGCGCCTCGTGCGAGACTGCGAGCCCCGCGAAGCCAGCAGCAAAAAGCGTGAGGCCGATGAGCAGCGTCATGCGCTCACCGAGAACGCGCGCCGCCCTGCCCGCGCCTCCGCCTTGCAGTAGCACCGCGCCAACGCCGAGCGCCGCGAGCGTCCAGCCAACCTCGCGCGGACCCCATTGCAATTCGGCGTCTGCCCAGAGGCCGAACGTGGTTTCCATCAGCGCCTGCGCGGCAATCGCGAGGAAGGTGACGACGACAAAGCGCAACAGTGACGGACGCGAGGCCAACAACGTAAAGCGGCTACGGCGTCGCGCCCCGGGCTGGGTCCGCGCCTCTGGCGTGAGGCTTTCACGGAAGAATACGAGCGCCGCGAGAGCAGCGAGACCGGCAAGCGCGGCGGACGCGTAGCAAACAGTGACGAAACTCTCGCGCGTTGGCTCGTGACCAATTAAGAACGCGCCAAAGGCCGGGCCAGCGATGAAACCGAAGCCGACGGCGGCGCCGAGCAGACCCATATTGCGCGCGCGCGTTTTGTCATCGGCAAGATCGGCCGCGGCGGCGAAGGCGGCGCCCACATTGCCCGCCATCAGCCCTCCGAAAAGACGCGCGGCGCCGAGATCATAGACGGTGTTGGCGTGCGCGATCCAAAAATAGGAAACGACGCCACCAAGAAGACCGACAATCAAAATGGGTTTGCGGCCGATACGGTCACTGAGCCTGCCCCACAACGGCGAGGAAACGAGCTGACCGAACGAATAAGCACCCATGGCGATCGTAGTCGCCGTCGGAGTGGCGCCGAGATCGAGCGAGAGGAACGGAAAGATCGGCAGAAAGATGCCGAAGCCGGTCATGCCGATGAGCACGACGCTAGCCAGAGCGAGGATCGAACCGGTGCGCGAATCCATGGTGTTGGTTAGCGCAATCGCGCAGCGCTTTGGAGCGCGACATCTCCACCCATTAGACGGCGGCGCGGATCGGCGCGGGCGCCGCGGGGTTCAGGTACGGGCGCAGGTCCGTCCAGGGGATCGTGACCTCGATGCCGCCGTCGGCGTGCGAACCGCCGAACGAGAGCGGCGGAAACATGAGGACAAGCCCCTGCTCTGTGATGAGCCAGAGGTGCGGCTTAGTCGCAGTCTCATAAACATCGCGGCGGGGCGGGAAGTTGGTGTAATCGGGAAACTCGCGCGCGATACGGGCGACGGCGCGGTCAGTGATGAAATCCTGCCAACCCGAAGCGGCGCGGAAAACGTCCGCTTCCGTAAGCAAGCGTCCGCCATCGCTCATGACCACGGTGACAGCCTTCACTGTATTGGTGGCGTTGGCGGCGGCGATCGAGTCGGCGCTGATAATGAACTTGACCGAGATCAGCTCCTGGCCAGCGTAAGCGATCGAGTAATTGACGTTCTCATTGGTGGCGTCGCCCAACTGAAACTGCGGCTGCTGCGCGACGAGTTCGTTGAAGCGGCGGATCTCCGCGGTCTGCGGGCCGTCGATGCGCGGAAAGCGAATGTCGCGCTCGACCGCGACCGGGGCGGATCCACCCATCGCGGACGCGACCTCGGCGGTCACTGGCGTGGCGTCGACGAGCTCCATACGTTGGAAGGTGTAGCCGCCAACTTCCTGCACGGCGGTTTGCGCATCCTGAGCGCGCGCGCGGAACGCCGCTTCCAGGCAGCGTTGCTGGTCCTGGTCTGGCTGGGCCTCGGCATCGATAATCCCGCACGTCACGCGCGCGGCCTCGCGCCAGCGGTTTTGATTTTGGATAAGCAGCGTCGTGCCGGCGTCCGATATCGAGGCCGATTCAGCGACGAGGGTTTGGCGGACCTGACTATCGAGTGCGGCGAGCGATGTGTTTTCACACACGCGTTGAGCGAATTCGCCGCCATCTTCGCCGCAGACATCGAGCGCCGCAGCGACACGCTCAGCAGAGCTGCGCTCGGTCTTGGCGCCGTTCGCGTTTTCAGTGCACGCGCCGAGCGTCACGAAGGCGAAAACCGCGCCGACAATGCTCAAAGTGTGCGCCGACATAAGTCCCACGACCCTTCCGTCGCCCCCGCCAATTGATTGCCACAAACCGCCGCGCTCGTCACGGCCCATCGCGTGAATGACGCATGACTTCTCGCCCGCACGCGCCTAGATGAACCTCATGCCCGTCACGGCGCGTTACCGGCCCGATCCTCTCTTCGCGACACTCGGGCAAGAATTTGCCGATCCAGTGGCGCCAGCGCGATTTCCACAGCATGCATTACGCTGGCGGAACCAACGCTGGGCGACGCGTGTGGGGCTCGACGCGCTGAGCGAGGCCGAGTGGGAAGCGCATTTTGCACGCTTTGAAGCGCTGCCGGAAAATATGAGCCAACCACTGGCGATGCGTTATCACGGGCATCAATTCAGAACCTACAATCCCGACATTGGCGACGGCCGCGGATTCTTGTTCGCGCAATTGCGAGATAACGACGGCCGCTTGCTCGATCTCGCGACGAAAGGCTCGGGGCAAACACCGTACTCACGTTTCGGTGATGGGCGCCTGACGCTGAAGGGCGGCGTGCGCGAGGTTCTGGCGGGGGAGATGCTGGAGGCGTTGGGCGTTTATACGTCCAAACCGTTCTCGCTCTTCGAGACCGGCGAGCAGCTTCACCGCGGCGATGAGCCCTCGCCGACGCGCTCATCTGTTCTGGTGCGCCTCTCACACAGTCACATCCGGTTTGGAACTTTCCAACGGGTTGCTTATTTCGAGCGGCGAGACTTGATGCAGACGCTGATCGAGCATTGCTGCACAGCGTATTATCCGCGCCATCGCGCCTTAGAGGGCGAAGCGCGTGCGGCTGCGTTGTTTGGCGATGTGGTCGAGGCAAACGCACGGCTCGCCGGCAGTTGGATGGCGGCTGGTTTTGTACACGGTGTTCTGAACACCGATAATCTCAACATCGCGGGCGAAAGCTTCGATTATGGGCCCTGGCGGTTCGTGCCAGTCAGCGATCCGGCGTTTACGGCAGCGTATTTCGATCAAAATGGGCTCTATGCGTTTGGGCGCCAGCCCGAAGCGGTGTCGTGGGCGCTGGCGCAGCTTGGCGGCGCGATGAGCCTCGTTTGTTCGGCGCACTTGCTGGAAGCGGAGTTGCATCGGTTTGGCGCGGCGTATCAGATCGGCCTGCGCGACGGTGTGTTCGCCCGCCTCAATCTGATCGAGGGCGAGATGGGCGCCGACATGCAGTTTCTTTCCGAGCTGTTCGCATGGCTGACGGAGAGCCAAGCTGGTTGGGATCAGTTCTTCTTCGATTGGTATGGCGGCGAAGCGAGCGCCGCCCGCGCCGCGGCAAGTCCTCAGGCCGCGCTTTATGCGGACACGGACTTTGCGCCAATCCGTAGCGGCATGGCCGGGCGCACCGGCGCAAGCGCCAGCGAATTTCTGCGCCACCCCTACTTCCAACGCGACACTCCGGCGACACTCATCATCGACGAAGTAGAGAAGGTGTGGGCGCCGATTGCCGAAAGCGATGACTGGTCATGGTACGAGGCAAAGCTGCGTGACATTGCGTCCCTGCGCGAGGCGCTCGGCCCGTCATAGCACTGTCGCATCGGCGACGTAGGCGTGCGGCGACTCTATAGGGCGGTGCTAAGTGACCAAGCATATCAATGAACTGATTGCCTCGCGGCGGGCGTTGTTGGGCGGGCTTGTCGGCTTGCCATTGCTCGAGCTTACCGCATGCGCGTCACCGCAAGGCGCGCCACTGGGAGCGCTGTCGGCGAACGGTGCGGGCTTCACCTCAGTTGCTGCAACCAACGCTGACACCGTGACGCTGCCGGCCGGCTATTCGTGGCGCAAGCTCATCGCCTGGGGCGATGCGCTGTTTGAAGGCATGGCGAATGCGCCCGATCTCGATTCGATGACCCGCGCGGAACAGGAGCGCCGCTTCGGACAAAACAACGACATGCTCGCGCTCTTCGCGGCCGAGTATGCGTATCCGCCGCCCAGCACGCAGGATCGGATGATCTTGTGCGCAAACAACGAACAAATTTCACCGGAGCTCGCGTTTCCGTCGCTGCGCTCGCCGCGCGACCTGACGCCAGCGCATATGGAAGCCTTCTATGCCGCGACCGGGGTCAGCGTCGTCGAGCTCGAACGCAGCGCTGGTGAATGGCGGGTGGTGAAGAGCAACGCCACATCGGGCCGAAACCGGCGGATCACGCCGTTCACGCCAATGGTGTTCAGCGGGCCAGCGGCGCGCCATCCTTGGATCACGACGGCAGCAGCGATTGTGAACGCCTCGGAACCGGCGCCAGCGGGCGCTCATGCCCCGGCCGATGCGGTTCGTTGCGGCACATCGGCGAATTGCGCTGGCGGGCTAACGCCGTGGGGCACGTATCTAACGGCGGAAGAGAATTTCGACGGCCTCTTCATGGGATCGCTGCCGACGCGGCTGCAAATCGCAGAGCCGGCGTTGGCGCTCGATGCGAGCTCGTTCGGATACGCGGACGGCGGAAATCCTGACCGGGCGCCGCGCCAATTTAGGACGCCCGAGAACCCTTACGGACCCTCACTTTACGGCTGGATTGTCGAGATCGATCCCTATGATCCACATTCAACGCCGAAGAAGCGCACCGCGCTTGGTCGCAAGAAGAATGAGTGCGCAACGACGGCCCTGACGCGAGACGGACGCGTTGCCGTTTATACCGGCGACGATCAGCGCGATGAGCACGTCTATAAATTCGTGACACGTGGACGCTTCGATCCCTCCAATCGCGACGCGAACATGGATCTACTCGACGAGGGCCAGCTCTATGTGGCGCGGCTTGAAGAAGACGGCAGTGGCCGCTGGGTGCCGATTGATGCAGCGGCGGCGAACCGGGCAGCAGAAGCCGAAGGATCACCAGTGCGGTTTCGCAACCAAGCCGACGCACTGGTGCGCGCGCGCGACGCCGCGCGCCTGCTTGGCGCAACCCCCATGGATCGCCCCGAAGATGTCGAGGCAGTGCGCGACGAAAATCTCGTGGGCCTCGGACCGGTTCTGATCGCCTGCACCTACAATAGCGAGCGCGGCTTTGCGCATCCCGGCAATCCGCGCCGTGAGAATCACGAAAACCCGGATGCGGCGCAAAGCAACCTCACCGGCCATATCGTGCGATTCGACGAAGCCAATGGCGATTGCGGCGCGCTGACGTTCACGTGGGACATCTTCGTGATGGGCGGCGATCCCAATGCAACGTCGCCGACCAAGCGCACACGCGGCGGCGGCGCGCAGGCCTTCATCGCGTCTACATTCAACGGCGAAGTAACGACCAGCGGCGAGCGCTTTGCCTGCCCCGACAACATGTTCATCGATTCCTCACATCGCGTCTGGATCACGACGGACGGCAGTGATGCGATCTTCGAAGACTGCAACGACTGCGTGATAATGACCCCGGTCGCTGCGGAATGGCCACGTCCGATCAAGAGATTTCTCGTGGGTCCTGTCGGAGCCGAGATTTGCGGTCCGCTGATGGCGCCTGATGAGCGCGCGTTTTTCTGCGGCATCCAGCATCCCGGCGCGAGCGACGTGGCGGGCGTCGATTACGCGGCCCAGCGTTGGAGCGGGGGTGCGCCGCCGCCTTCACACTTCCCCGATGGTGGCGACACCTGGCCGCGCTCGGCAGTGATCGTGATTACGCGTGATGACGGCGGCCGGATCGGCGACTAGCCGCGCGGCACGAAGCCTTCCTTGTGCATCAGGCGCGCGACATCCATTGAGGCGCGCACCTGCGTGACGTCGTTGTTGCGGTCGTTCTCGTTAAGCTGATCCCAGCCGACGATCTTATCGTGCGCCATGAGATCGTTGTTGCGCGCCTCGCTCAAGCCGGTCGGGCGCCAGCCTGACATCAAGCGCTCAGCCATCCATCGATCATGCTCACGCCGCGCCATCCGCTCCAGCAGATCCGGCGGCACGGCGACATTGTGCTCGCCCTTCTCGCCCTTATTGGCGGCGCGGAAGCCCGCGTCCCAGACTTTCACCATCGCTGCATCAGCGACAGCGCGGTTGGCGGCGCGATAAGTTTCGAGCACATCGCTCCAATCTTTCATAGCCGCTTGCAGCTCGCGCATGCTCATCGCATCGCGCTCGCCGAGGCTTCGACTGTAATGCTCGTGCGCGATCGCCGCGCCTTGATCCAGCAAGCCATCGATGATGCGAGCGCGGGTGGAGTTGACCTGATGCGCCCCGAAGGCCAGCAGGTAAGCGTCAAGCTCTTCAGTCTCATCGCCCTTGGCGTATTGCTGCGAAAACTCCGATTGGCTGGTCTCGCGCATGTAAATCGGCACGGGCCAGCGCATGCCGTTATTGCAAACGCGCTTCAGCGCGATGGAAAGATGGATGTTGCCGGGATCGGAGCCGGTGGAGACGATGATCGCGGTTGGCTTGCCGCGCGATTGCTCGACACCTTCAAGAACTTCGGCGCCGACCGAGGCCATGTCCCAATCGAATTGCTGGAAGGCGATATCGGCGACCCATGCATTCGGGTTGGCGAAGGCTTCGCGGTGACGGGCTTTGAAACCGGCCTCTGCGGCCTCCGGCGCTTGGGTCAGCACGGTAAGGCGCGGCGCTTCAAAGTGCGCCGACCACATGCTCATAAGGATGCGCTCGGCGACGGCTTCCGCCGCGCCATCGAAACCAAAAAACACGATGTGCAAGCGCGGCTGACCAAGCTGCTGCGCCAGCGAGAGCAAGACCTGGCTCTCCTTCTGCACCAGCGCGCGCGCGGCCATTTCTTCGAGCGAGAATGGCTTGGGATCGATCGGCGAAGCCTGGCTCTTCTTTTTGCGCACCTGGGCCGAGCGCATTTCGCGCGCTTCTTTCAGCAACATCGGCGAGCGCGTCGAGACATGCACCCCAATCGGCGGCTTGCGACGCGCATCGCCAACGAGGCGGCGTACGGCGGCTTCGATCTGGAGATTTGCAGTATCGTCAGGCTCGTAGGCGATGACGTGAGCGGCGTGATGGGCGCGCGCGGTGCGCAAGGTCTCGACGTGAGTGGCGTTGCCTTCAAGCACGATAACGCCCTTGCGCCGCAGCCCAAGTGCCGTTTCCGAGGGCAGCTCGTCGGCAATGAGGATTACGGAATCTCTGCGCTTACGGCAATCTTGCGCCAACGACAGCGCGGCGACGCTATCGCCGGCGATAACGACGTGGCGGGCGGCGCCGAGATTGAAAATGCGCGCCAGCGAACGGCCAAGTTGGCCGGAAAACGCGAACAACAAGCCTACTACCGGCGCCGCCAGCGCCGCATAGCGCACCACTTCGCGCATCGGCTCATTGGCGTTGAAATATTCGTCCCACATGCTGACGGCGCTGAAGGTACGGTAGAGCGCTTCCGAGAGCGGCTCGGCGCGCCACAGCCAAAGCCCGCCGACGAACCACACAGCGATCAGGACAATCAACACACCCCAACGAAAGGCGCCAGCCTGCGTATGCGAAAGCGCTGTGAGGCTGGCCGCCGCCCGCGACCAGGTATTGGCGTATTTCTGCGCCATGAACGGCGTCTCCCCGTTTGCCTCTCGCGCCCCGGCGCACCATGGGCCGGGTGCGGCTGGAGTGTCCAGCCTTCGGGGCCGCAAACAGGTTGCGATACGGCCGCGATTTCCCTAGCTCTCCGCTTGGTAGGCTCCGTAGCTCAGCTGGATAGAGCGGGTCCGTCCTAAGGACACGGTCGGGAGTTCGAATCTCTCCGGAGCCGCCACTCCCGCGCGAGGCGCGTCGCTTCGGCCATCCACTAAGGCGCGCCATCAAGTGAGACTATGCATTCGCGCGGCGCCGTCTCGTAGGCGTCCGGCTAATCCCACCATTGCTCATGGACTGCGCCTTCAATCATGCGATAGGTCGCGTGCGGAAAGAGACCGACATATTCGGCCACGGCTTCGTCGCCGCAAACGCCGCGCGCTGTCTCGCTGCCGCCGAAGGCCCGCTTCAACGCACCGTTCAATTGGACAATACGCTCTGGCGCTCCTGGAATGGCCTCGGCATGATCGCGGACTCCCAACACGACTGGAACGCCGCCGACGCTGCCTACAATCTCGGCCTCACGGCAGGCGCCGCACCAAGCGACGCTTCAAAACAATCGCGGCCTCTCTCTGATGCAACGCGGTCAACCCGCGAACGCCATGCAAGCCTTTGACGCCGCGATCTCCCTCGATCCGACATTGACGACCGCAACCAACAATCGCCGCATGGCACTGGCCATGACCGGTCAGTATGACGCCGCGCTGGCCGCGCGTTGCAGAACGCAATCTTCCCGCAACGCTTAACAACGTCGCTGTCGTAGCCGCGCGCCGCGGCGATCGCGCCGTCGCCGATCGTCTGCTGGCGACCGCGCTTACCTTGGCGCCGCACTATTACGAATTGGCGGAGCACAATCGCCGCGCTATGGGCCCAATCGCCCAGTAACGAGCTTCTAGAAGGCTGCTGTGAGCGCGACGCGATATGAACGCGGCGATCCGGGCATGATGTTCGTCGCGCTGTGAGCGTTGATGAAATACTCTTCGTCCAGAAGGTTCTCGACGTTCAGCTGTACGCGAAGCTGATCGTTGATCGTCCAATAGGCGGCGGCATCGACGCGCGTATAACCACCGAGAACGACGTTACTCGCCGGTGTTGCGAGGTTTTCAACCGTGGCAAAGCGCTCACCCACATAGATAACGCCAAGACCCGCGCCGAGTGACGGCGTGAGGTCGTAGCGGTTCCAGAGAGAAAACGTCTGCTCCGGTGTCTGTGCGAGGCGCGCGCCCGCTCGAACTATGGCGGATTGGTTGGTGAGGATTTCGCTATCTTGATAGGCGTAGCCGCCAACAACATGCCAATTGTCGGTGATGTCGCCGCTCAGACCAATCTCGTAGCCCTGCACTTGCTGGCCATCGACGAGGATGAGCTGGGTCGCGTTCAACGGATCGGTGACAGCGACATTCGTGCGTTGCAGTTGGTAGATCGCACCCGTAAGCGACAGCGACGGCAGGATATCCCACTTCGCCCCGAGCTCGATGTTTTCCCATTCTTCGGGATCAAGAGGCGAGTTGGCGGCGCTGAGTGAAGCTAGCTGCTCGCCCGCGCGCGGAACGAATGTCTGCGAATAACTGGCGTAGATCGAGGCGTTCTCAACCGGCTTGAAGATGAGGCCAACACGCGGCGACCAAAGACTGTCCTCGGCACTGAACTGCGCGCCCGTGCGTTCATTGGTCAGCTCAGCCTCGAAGCGATCATAGCGAACGCCGATAACAGCCTGCCAATGCGGCGAAAGCTCTACCTGGTCCTGCACGAAGGCGGCGTATTGGGTCGCGGCGCCGTGATTGTCGGCGTCGCTTGCGCTTTGCCGGAACTCGATCGGGCCGGTGTAACGCGGATTGCTCACCAGGACGGTGACCGACGTCGCCGTTGGAGATATCGCTGTGAAATAGCCAGTCTCGCGGAAGTTGTCGGTGATCTGACGGCCAAATTCGAAGCCTGCGAGGATGGTGTGCTCAACGCCGCCGGTTGCGAGTTCGAGCGTGAGATCGGTCTGATTGAAGAAAGAGTTGCGATCTGTGGCTTGGTTGTAGGCTTCGATCGCGACGTTGGCGCCGCCGCCTGACGGCGCGCCGGCGAAGACGTTTTGATAGAATTTGTCGTAGATACCCCAACGCGTGTGATTGCTGATCCGCGCGCCGCCACTGAACTCATGTTCGAAACGCAGGTTCAATGCGTTGACGGTCGTGGTCGTCGGACTGCGGGCCGGATCGCCGAAAAATGCGCTCGGATCGACGTCAAGCGGGCGTCCGTTGAAGCTCGATACGCCGCGGTCCGCGACGAATTCATAGTCATAGTATTCATAGCCGACGCGCAGCGAGGTTGACGGATCGATCTCAACTAGCAAGGTCGGGTTGATGCCGTTGCGCTCGTAGGTGACGTCATCGCGATAACTTTCGCTATCTTCGTAGACGCCCGTCACGCGAAACGAGGCCACTTCATCGAGCGCCATGGCGAGATCGCCCGTGACACGGCCACCGCCTTCGCCTGAGAACTGCGTGGTGAAGGCATGGCTGTTGCGGCCATTGGCTTGGCGCGTGACGCGATTGAGCACGCCGCCGCCGCCACCACGGCCGAAGATCATGCCGTTGGAGCCACGTAGAACATCGACGCGTTCGACGTTGTAGAGATCGCGATAGTATTGAACGTCGTCGCGCACGCCATCGACGAACATGTCGGCGGTCGTTGCATTGCCGCGGAAAATCGGCGTGTCGCGATTGCCTTCACCCTGCGCGAATGAAACGCCGGGCACGTAGCGCACAGTATCGGCGAGATTCTGCGCGGCGCGGTCGCGGATCTCCGCTTCGGTGACCACGGTGACGGACTGGGGCACGTCAATCAGCGGCGTATCGGTGCGGGTGGAGCTGGAAGTCTCGGCGGCGCGATAACTGCGCGGCCCGATGACGGTGATGGTGTCGTCAGCGGTAGTCTGCGCTGCAGCCACGCCACTCAATCCGACGCTGATGGCCGCTGCGGCGCACGCAAACCGGAGCGCGCGGCCGTTGTTCATATTGAGTTTCATGTGCACCCCCACCTGCCCGGCGAGGCTCTTAACGCACTTGAGAGGCGATCTCAACTGATGAGTTTGGCGAAACCCTGCGCCGTGCTGTCACGGCACAATGGCCTTTTGGGCGTGCGGAAACTCAGATCCGGCTATGCCGGCCGCGATCGGCTCAGTCGCAGTAATAGGTCTGGCAGAAGTCACCATAGGGATCGCGCGCGAACAGCTCGTCGGTGACGTTGGTATCGTCGTCGAGATTATTTGCGCCTTCCCATCCCAGCATGTCGGCGAATGGATTGCCGAAGAGCGGGAACGAAGTTGCGCGCAAGCCAGCTTCATAGCGGCCGCGCCAGGTGAATTGCTGCGACGTCGAGCCGTCGGCGAAGAACTCGATCGCCTTGCCGGGCTGCGTCAGTTGGATTGCGCGGCCATCGCTCAGCGTGATGATCACGCGGCCCTCGGCGAGAATGGCGAACATGCGTCCGTCCATCATTAAGAAATCAACGATAGTGCCGCGCACGCCAATGGTGGCGACAGGCGTTTGGATCGAATAGCTGCGCGGATCTTGACGACCGGAAATAAAACGCAGCGCGCCGTTCGTCAACGACACAGCGACATCGCCGGTCGAACGGCTCGGATCATAGACATAACGATCGAGCCGAATTTCAGAGCGTGGACCAACGCTCAGCGTTGTCTGATCCGCGAACAACAATTGCGCGACGCTGTTAGCGCCGGTGCGCACGGTTTCGTTTTGAAAGACCGCCGCGCCCGCGGTCAGATTGCGTGGCTGCTGGCCCAAACTTGCCGTCACTTCATTGCGCACGCCGGCGGCGACACCGATGCGCGTGGGCGTTTGTGCTTGTGCGTTCATCGCAAGCGCCATGGCGAAGAGACAGGCGCCGAAACCCGAAATTGCTGCGCGCATAGTTAACCCACCTTGGCCCGCCGCGTGGGGGCCTCTTTGATCAAGCTATCGGCAGAATGCGTCATTTGGCAACGATTTCGCAGCGTCTTCGCCGCCGGCGGGCTGCGTTTGCCCGGAATCGTGCCGATAGGCGAAGTCCTCTCTCCAAACAGAGTTGCAGACTTGTACGGACCGATAAGGCTCCTAGTATCGGAGCGCTTTTCAAGGCGGTGGGAACTTTTCGATGGGAACTCGGGGAAAAATCGCCGGCTTTTGCCGCGCTCTGCTGCTGGTGGCGAGCGTCAGCATGATCTCGATTTCGTCGTCTTTTGCGCAGGATTTGGGCGCGCTGAGCGACCGCATCCTAGACAACCCGCAGGACGCGGAACTCAACTTTGAGTACGCGCGTGCGGCCGAGCAGCAAGGCCATCTCCGCCTGGCGCTCGCCGCCTATGAGCGCGTGATGATCAACGATCCCAGTAACGAAGAAGCGCGCCGCGGTTACGAGCGCATCCGCCGCCTGATCGAACCACCGTTCACGACGCTCAACACTGAATTCGGCGTGCGTTGGGATTCGAACGCACTGAACAGCGCCGTCCTCGAAGAGGATGCCTATAGCTATTTCGCGCGCGGCACTCTAATTGACGAGCGCAACCTTGGCGGACGCCACTGGCGCTCGATCGTGAACGTTGAGGCGGAAACCACGCCGGATATCGACGAACTGGATCGTCTTTATGTCGGCGCCCAAACAGGCCCGCTGGTTTATGTCGGCCCGCACGTCGCGGCGATTCCTTCAATCGGCATCGGGGTCGCGACACTCAATGGCGATCACTTCTTCAACGACTACAATATCGGCGTCACCGTCGAAGGCAAAAGCAGCGGCATGTCCTATTGGACACGCCTGCGCGCCGGCTATCGCGAATACGCCGATGACGCAGTCGCCGATCAAGGTCCGTACGCGGAACTGATCGGCGGCCTCTCAGTGCCCCGCATCCTCAGCGACAGCGACACGTTCGTGGTGATCCCGTGGGCGCGCTGGAGCGATATCGAGGGCACGTCCTTCACCTTCCTCGGCGACCTCTCGCCCGGCCAGTTCCTCGAATACGGCGCGGAAGCGACCTACAACTACCAGGTCAACGACAAGCTCATCCTCTCGGCCGGCGGCAGCTTGCGTCAGCGCAACTATACCGAATCCACGCTCTTCAGCGGCGACGATCGCGCGGATTTCTTGGTCTCACCGGAAGCGGCCGTCACCGTGCAGAACTTTGCACCATGCGAATGCGCTGTGCGCCTGAGCTATCAGTATCGCGACAACGACTCGAACGATCCGCTGTTTGAATATGATGGCGAGCGCGTCCAGCTCTCGCTGCGTTCGCGGTTTTAAGGCTACTTCTCGTCAAGATCGTAGACGCCGTCCCAATTCTGCGGACTGGCTTGCGCAAGCTTTTCCATGCGCTGCGCGTAGATCCCGTAGAGCGTTGCGAGCGGCGCGTGATTGCGTAGCGGCGTGAGCGCCGCCCTTGCCTCCTCCCAACGCCCGGCGCGATAGGCGGCGAGAAACGTCTCGTGCGTCGCCTTCGCCTCGCCGGCCGAGTCCGCCGGCAAAACATGTTGTGCGAGCGTAAAGAGCCGCGTTGGTGTGGCCCGACCCTTCACGCGCACGCGATCAATCTCGAAGAATTCGAGCGTCGGCGTGCGCTTTACTGTTTCTTCGCTGACAATGAGAGTGAGGCCATAGAGCTTTGTGAGGCTCTCCAAGCGCGACGTAACGTTCACGTTGTCGCCAATCGCGGAATAATCGTAGCGCTGGTGCGAGCCTAGATTGCCGACGCAGCACTCGCCGGTGTTGAGGCCAATACCGATGGCGACGTCCTTGAACGAAGCGCCGCGCGCCTGCGCCTCGGCGCGCCAGATATCGTTGAGATCCGTCATGCGCGCTGCAATCATGATGGCAGCCTCGCTGGCCCGGCGCGCGTGATCTGGATCATCCAACGGCGCGTTCCAGAACGCCATGATGGCATCGCCCATGTATTTATCGACGGTGCCACCACGCTCGATGATGATGTCGGTAATCGGCGTCAGCAGGCTGTTGATGAACGAAGTCAGTTGCTCAGCGCTCATCCCCTCTGAAATGCCAGTAAAGTTGCGGACATCGCAGAACAACAACGTGAGATCACGTACCTCACCGCCAAGCGCCAAACGATCGGGATGCGCGACAAGCTGCTTGACCACATCCGGCGCGACATACTGATTGAAGGCGCGGCGGATCTGCGCGCGCTGATGTTCAGTACGCTGGTAAAGATAAACCGAAGATGCGGCCGCAAACAAAAAAGCCGCCGCCGCCGGAAAGATCGGATCGAACAGATAGCCCTTGGCCTGAAACGCCAGCAGGCTGATCGCGAAAAACGCGACAACGACACCAACACCAACAAGCGCGCCGAGACCCGCAGGAAGACGCGGCGCGGCCAGCGCGATGATAAGGATCGCCGCGAGCGCAGCCAGCAGCTCGATGGCGGGCGCGATATCCGGGCGCGTTAAAAAGCGGCCACCCAGCATCTGCTCGATCACCTGTTCGTGCACCTCGACACCCGGCGCCGATGCGTCGAGCGGCGTGGCGCGGAGATCCATCAAGCCCGGCGCCGTCGCGCCAATGAGGATGATCTTGCCGGCGACGTCGCTGGCGGCGAACTCGCCTTCGACAATGCGCCAGGCGGAAATATAGCGAGATGGATCGCCACGCCTAAAATGGATCGACACCGAACTTTGCGGGTCGGTTGGGAAAACCCGATCGCCGAGACGAACGGCAAGCACGCCAGGCCGCTCACCACCGAATGTCTCGACGACGTACGTCGATTGCTGTTCAGAAACACGCAGCGCTTCGAGCGCCAGCGACGGCACGACAGTGAGATCGTGCACCGCGAGCAATGGCACGCGCCTGATCACCTGATCGCGATCTGGCACCCAATTGATAAAACCCAAGCCCTGCGCCGCATCGCTGAGCTCAGTGAGATTGTCGGAGAAGCCCTGATATCGCGAAAGGCTGGGCGATGGATCAGGCCCCCGCGTCGCCATTCCGGCCTTGAACGGAAACATCTCCGTCGTCGGCTCGGACTGCATTGCAGCCGCAAGCACGACGGGATTGCGCCCGATCGCCGCCGCGAACTCGCTGTCATGCGTCGGCCAGCCGGTGATGACATTGCGAATACGTGCGCTGCGTTCAGGCGGCATCCATTCCAGCATCTGCTCGGGCGATGTGCGATCAGGCTCCGCAAACAGGACGTCGTAAACGATCGCACGCGCGCCTTGAGCGCCGAGATTATCGGTCAAGCGTGCGAGCACAGGCCGCGGCCACGGCCACTGGCCCAGATGCGCCAGCGATTCTTCATCGATTGCGACGACGCGCACCGGATCGCCCGCGACAGGCGCCGCCGGCGAAAGGCGCTGATAGGTGTCAAACACTATCGAACGCATCGAGGTGAGCACGCCAGGATTGGCGATGAACACCGCAATGGTCAGAACAACAAAGCACAAGGCGAGAAGCGTGTAACCGCGCCGCTGCAGGCCCTTCGTTCCGGCCTGAAGCAACGTTTTCCCGCTAGTTCCCGCCAACCCCGCCTCCGGCCTTTGCCTCAGCGGCGTTCATACACAGCTTCGCAGACAATGGCACCGCCTAGCCCCCCCGGAGCGCCACCGAAGCGCTCCGGGACCAAGCCTGATTACGGCCCGCCGAGAATGAAGTCGGTCTGTGTGATGATGTTCGTCCCGTTGCCGTTGACTCCCAGCAGAGTGATGATGTCCGTGCCGTCGATCGTAATGCGCGTATCGGCGCCTAGATCTACGATCGACACACGCGCTGCGAAATTTGCGGCCGTGATGCCGTAGGCCGTGAGGTCGAGCAGATCTTGCCCACCCGTCGGGTTAGCGTCGAAGCCGGAGATCGTGTCGCTGCCACCGCCTGCCGAGAAGACAAACACATCGTCATTGGTGCCGCCATTCATGATGTCATCGCCGGCGCCGCCGACGAGACGATCCGCACCGGCGCCGCCATTCAGTGCATCGATGCCTGAACCGCCAATCAGCGTATCGTTGCCGCCACCGCCATCCAGGCTAGAGCCAAAATTGCCACCGATAATGATGTTGTCCGACCCGTTGCCGGAACCGGAGAAGGCGCCCGCGAACACCGACGTGAGGTTTTCAACGTTGGCGCTCAGCGTGAACGACGCAGCGTTGACATAGACGATGTCAGTGCCGCCGCCCGAGCTCTCCACCACAGTATCGCCAGCGCCGACATAGTAGGTGTCATTGCCGGCGCCACCAGTAAACCGGTTGGCGTCCGCGCTGCCAACGAACGTATCGGCGCCGCTGCCGCCGGTAACGTTCTCGACGCCACTGATAAATCCGAACCCGGACGCGGCGCCCGTTTGCAGATTGACCGAAAGGTTTGTGGTCGCGCCCACATAGGCCAAGGTATCGGCGCCTGCGCCGAGTTCCGCGTTGACAGTCTCAACGTTGGCAACAGTGCTTGAGCCGAACGCCGTGATGGAGACGCCGTCAAACGTCACATTGAGCCCATTATTTCCAGTCGTTCCCAAAATGCTCGCCGTATCTGTGTCAGCGCCGCCGTCGATGACGTCGTTCCCATCACCAAACATGAAGACGATCGTGTCGTTGCCGGCCTCACCAAGCAGAGTATCGGCGCCGCCTGCGCCACGAATAGTGTCGTTGCCGACGCCGCCCGCAAGAATGTTGGCGGAATTGTTGCCGGTCAAAACATCATCACCGCCGCCGCCTGTGACGTTCTCAATTTGCGCGAGCGTATCTTCGACCGATGCCCCCGCGGAGCCGCGGCGTGCCGTACCAGTAGCGAGATCGACGAACATCGCGTCGGTCTCATTGACGTAGGTCGCGGTATCGACGCCCGTTCCACCGTTCAGCGTGTCGTTGCCGGCGCCGCCGTTCAGCGTGTCATTGCCACCATAGCCGGACAGGACATCGTTGCCTTCAAAACCGCTCAACTCATTCCCGACCGTGTCGTTGCCGAAGATAGTGTCGTTGAGCGCCGAACCGCCGACATTCTCGACGTTGGTAATAACGCCAGAGCCGCCGAAGCCGTCATTGTTGATACGATTGTTGTGGAGGTCGACGTTCACGCCCTGCGTGGCATGGATGATCTGCGCCAAGCCATCGCCGTTATTGTCGATCTGTAGGCGCCCTTGGGTGTCACCCATGAAAGCCAAAATGGTGTCGACGCCCGCGCCGCCATCGAGCAGCGTGGTCGCACCTGTGAGCTGGAACGTATCGTCCCCACCATTCGCCTGCACGGTATCACCAGTGGACGCGAGAATGAGGTTGGCGCCATCGCTGCCGATGAATGTATCTGCGTAAGCGGTGCCATCACCGATGCCTTCGACCGAAACCATCGTTTCAGCATTGCCGAACCCGTCATCGCTGATGGCCTGGGTCATCAGGTTAGCGACCACGCCTTGCGTAGCAGCGAGATTGTAGAAGCTGACACGATCGGCGCCGTCGCCGCCGTCGAACGTGTCGACACCCGCGCCGCCATTCATGTAGTCGTTGCCATCACCACCGCGCAGCGTGTCGTTGCCGCTCGGGCCATTGTACGACGACGGGCCATCGCGCAGCGTGTCATCGCCTGCGCCACCATCGAGAATATCGTCACCGCCATAGCCGTAAATGATGTCGATGCCGTCGAGGCCCTGCAGAATATTGGCATTGTCATTGCCTTGGATGAAATCATCCAGCAGCGAGCCGTCGACATTCTCGATATTGAAAATCTGACCAAAATTGCCGAAGCCGTCATCGAAGATGGCGTTGGAGCGCAAGCTGACTTGGATGCCACCAGTGGCGAACACGACGTCGGCTAACCCATCGCTATTGCCGTCGGCTTGCAGCATGCCATTGACGTCACCGACGAACTGAATGGTGTCGATGCCGGATCCGCCATCAAGAAGCAGCGCGGCGCTGTCGACCTGGATGATGTCATTGCCGCCATTGGTGAGCACGGTGTCGCCGCGGGGCGCACGAGAGTTATCCACCACTTCGAATTGCATTGCTTCAGGGCCGCCGCGAAAGCGCCATCATGGCTTCTCTGCGGCTCACTCAGCCGCAAGATGCTGGGCGAGGAAGCGATCGGTTGTTTCGAGAAGCTGCTGGCGATGCTCGCGTGACCAGTTGCCCCAGAAGTGACCTTCGCCTTCAAGCTCGATGAGTTCCGTTGGCCTTCCTGCATCAACCAAAGCGCGGCGCATGCGCTGCGATTGGTCGATCGGCACAACCCAATCGTCTTCGCCATGAATGAGCAACACTGGCGCGCGAATGTTCTGCGCCTGACGCGCCGGCGATACGGCAATGAGTTCGTCGCGATCGGTGGACGGATCGCCCATCACACGCGTCCAGTAGGAATAGACAGCTGAGCCTCTGCCTTGCTCCGAGCGCTCTTCGCTCAAGATTGCCAGCAGATCTGATACGCCCGCGATTGAAACCGCGCAGCGATAGAGATCAGGCGTCAGCGCGGCGCCGGCGAGCGCCGCAAAGCCAGCATAGGACGCGCCAACGATGCACATGCGGTTGCGATCCACCGCGCCGCTTTCGACCAAATGCATGACGCCGTCCGTGACATCATCCTGCATACGACGGCCCCATTGGCGATAGCCTGCGGTGGCGAAGGAGCGGCCCGAACCTTCTGATCCGCGGAAGTTCGGCTGGAACACCGCGTAACCACGCCAGGCGAGATATTGGACGAAGAAATTGTACTCGTAAGAGTCGCGCGTCTCTGGTCCGCCGTGCGGATAAACGACAAGCGGATGCGGGCCCGGCGTTGGCGGCTCGGTGAGATAACCCCAAAGCGGAACGCCGTCGCGGCCCGTGTAATTGACCACACGCATCGGCGCGAGATCCTCGGGCATGAAGTGCGGCTGCGTCGACGCCACGAACGAAACGTGTGCGGTCTCTAGTTCATAAACGTAATACGACGTCGGCGAACGCGGACCGTGCGTCGAGATGAGCCAGAAGCGCTCATCCTCGGACACGCCTCGGAAGGCGATGTCCACTTGCCCTTCGAAATACGCCATCAGCGCATCGAAGTGACGCTGCGTGCCGGGCCGCGCGGCGCGGCACTGCCATCGCTGCGTTTCACCGCACCCGAGCAGCACTGAGTGATCGTTTGTGTCGAGCCACGCCACGGCAGCGTCGGCGCCGGGATACTGAAACACCGGCGCGCCGAGCGCGCCCGTCGCAGTGTTGTAGAGATAGATGGACTGGAATTCTTCGCCGTCCGAGCGCGCCGCGACATAGACTTGTCCAGGGCCAGGCCCGGCGCCGAGAGGCGAGAAATAGCGATTTTCCGACGTTACGGAGCGGCGGACTTCGTGCGCGACTTGCCAATCGCGCTGGTTCGGCGCGCGGCGATACATACGCAAGCCCGAATTGTCAGTCAGCGCATCGACGCGAAGAACCGGATAGCCATTGCCATCGACGTACATCGCGATGGTGTCCCAATCGGCGTAATCGACAATGTTGGTGGTGCGTCCGGTAGTGACGTTCACCCGATAGACCGTAAATCCGTGCTGCGCGTAAGTGCCCAGCAGAATTTGCTCAGGCTCGTTCGCCAGCATGTCGATCACGATGACGCCGGAATTGCCGCGGACGCGGCGGCTGAGCTCGCCCGAGAACATCAATGTCATGTTCGAACCATCGCGGTCCGAGGCGAACACACGCGTCGAACCAGGAACGATGAGCCGCTCGCCGCGCCAGACGGGTTCCTGGGTAAGTGAAAAGACGATGCGGTTATCGTTCTTCCAGGCGACCCAATTCAGCCGCAGATTATTGTCGCGCCGCGCCAAAGTCGTCGCGCGTGCGGCGCGGGTGCGCCAATCAATGATGGTGACGACATCGCCAAGCGCCGATTCCTGGATCGCCGCGATCGAACGTCCATCCGGTGAGAGCGTTGCCGACCAGATCGCGGCATTGCGTGTGAATGACTCGATCGAGATCGGCCCGCGCGCCTGCGCCGCCGGAGTTTCAACATCCTGTGCCGCAGCCAGTCCAGGCGCAAACCACAACCAGCGCGGACAACAAGCCTCGGAACATCGGCCAACTCCCCACCCGAGCTACACGCTACCGTCACCGCCGCGGATTGTCAGGCCCGTCCGGCATGGCCGGATTGCGGCTCGGCACAGCTTGACGCGCCGCGCGGGTGCGGCGTCACATGTATTCTGAAGCGATGACACAACTTGCAGAATCAGCGAGCGCCGACGCGCGCGCCTTGGCCAGCACCGAATCCGGTGTCGTTCGTGGAACCGACGATGGCGCGGTGACACGTTTTTACGGCGTGCCCTACGCGGCGGCGCCTGTCGGTCAATTGCGATTTGCGCTGCCACAAACGGCAGCGCCGTGGAGCGGCACACGCGACGCGAGCCAGCGCGGCTTCATCGCACCGCAATTCGTGCCTTCCGCCGCCGAACTCGAAAAAGCGCTGCCTGGCCTCGATATCGCGCCGTTGATCGGCGGCGATCAGCAGCAGGGCGACGACTTTCTCGTCTTGAACATTTGGAAACCCAGCGGCGCACAAACCAATTTGCCGGTGATGGTGTTCATTCACGGCGGCTCGTTCACGGGCGGCGCCGGCGCCGCGGACGTTTACGATGGCAGCGCCTTCGCGCGCGCCGGCATTGTTCTCGTCACCATCAATTATCGCCTAGGAATCGAGGGGTTCCTGCCGATTCCGGGCGCGCCGACCAATCTTGGTCTGCGCGATCAAATCGCGGCGTTGCGATGGGTGCAAAATAACATTGCGGCATTCGGCGGCGATGCGGCGAACGTCACGGTTTTCGGCGAATCCGCCGGCGCTATGTCGGTGGCGAACTTGTTGGCCTCGCCGCTGGCGAAGGGCCTTTTCCGGCGCGCCATTGTGCAGAGCGGTCACGGCGACATGGTGCGGCCGATCCCGGTCGCGCAGCGGCTGGTGGCAAAGCTGGCAAAAATGATGCGCGTGAAGCCCGCCTTAGATGGCTTTCGCAGCCGATCGATCGCGGATTGCCTGACGGCGCTGCAAAAGGTTTCGCAGCCAACAGCGCAAATCGATCTTCGTAATCCCGACAAGCGCGAACCGGCGTTCGGCCTCAGCAAATTTCTGCCCGTGTACGGCGATGAAGTCCTGCCTGAGCATCCAATAACGGCGTTGCGCAAGGGCGCCGGCGCGGATGTGCAGCTCCTGATCGGGACAAACACGGAGGAGATGAACCTCTATTTCGTGCCGAGCGGCGTGCGCAAAAAGCTGGGCAAATTTCTCGCGCACTTCATGGTCAAGCGCGCCGAGCCGAAAGCCAAGGAAATCCTGAAGGCTTACGGCATCGATGATCGCAAGCGCCGTCCGGGCGACGCGTTCACGGAGGCGCTGACGGATCTGGTCTTCCGCCTCCCCGCGCGGCGGTTCGCGCAAGCTCACAAAGGGCGCACGCACGTCTATGCGTTTGCATGGAGATCGAACGCCTATGGCGGACAACTTGGCGCCTGCCACGCTATTGAGTTGCCGTTCGTATTCGACACGCTGTCGACGGTGAGCGGCCCGCGCGGGCTTGCGGGTGGCGAGCCGCCACAGGCGCTGGCGACCAAACTCAACGGGATATGGGCCAATTTCGCAAAAACCGGCGATCTGCCGTGGCCCGAGTACGACGACAATAAGATCGCGTGCACGATCGATACCGGCGTCGTTGCACCAGAAGTGCCCTTCATCGCCGAACGCTTCTTGCCATAGAAACGCTCCCGAGGGCGCAATGTACCTGGTAAAATTCAAACTGACCGACCGCGTCGCTGTAGTGACGGGCGGCGCAAGCGGAATTGGCTTTTCGACGGCGCAAGCGCTCGCCGAAGCCGGCGCGCGCGTGATCATCACCGATCGCGACGCGTCCGCACTTGAGAAGGCGCGCGCAGCTCTCGCCAAGCTTGGCTATCAAGTCGATGGCGTGCTGATGGACGTCACTGATTCTAAGCGCGTGACTGAAGTCGCCGATGAAATCGCGGCGCGCGAAGCACGGATCGATATCTTGATCAACAATGCCGGCATCGCACGCAGCGAAACGCAAGCTGAAAACGTCGCCGACGAACATTGGCTCAACGTGCTGGACGTCAATCTCAACGGCACGTTCTGGTGCGCGCGCGCGTTCGGACGTCACATGCTGGAACGCGGCGCCGGCGCGATCGTGAATGTCGGCTCGATGTCAGGCTTCATCGTCAACCGTCCGCAGCCGCAGAGCTATTACAACGCTTCGAAAGCGGCCGTGCACCAGCTCACCAAGTCGCTGGCCGCCGAATGGGCGCCGCGTGGCGTTCGCGTGAATGCGGTGGCGCCCACCTATATCCGCACCCCCTTGAACGAGTTCGCCGACAAAACCGGCGAGATGTACCGGCGCTGGATCGATGGCACGCCGCAAGCTCGGCTGGGCGAGCCCGAGGAAGTGGCGTCTGTCATCCTGTTTCTGGCGTCCGACGCCGCAAGCCTGATGACCGGCAGCATCGTGCTTGCCGATGGCGGCTATTCCTGCTGGTAGCCCGATGCAGTCCAGATTCCGGCTGGCCAACCGTGTGAGCCGGTCGGCACAGACTCTAGCCCTCACTATACCTTTCAGATAGGTCTCACTTGGCTTTAGGGTCCCCCTAACGACGGCACGCCCAGGAAAGCGGCGTGCGCATTGGAGGGAATGACATGCGGCGCATCACGAAACTGCTGGCCGGCGCGGCCTTGAGCCTGGCAGCGATGCCGGGCGTTGCTTTGGCGCAGGACGCAACCACGGCTGAAGACGCAAGCGGCGACGAAATCGTCGTCACGGCGCGTAAGCGCGAAGAGCGCCTGCAAGACGTTCCGATCGCGGTGACGGCGGTGACCGCGGAGACGCTTGAGCGCGAACAGATCAACAGCGTTCGCGAAATCGCGCAGTTCTCGCCTGGCCTCAACATCACCACCGACGCCGTCGGCCGTGCGTTCATGTCGATCCGCGGCGTCGGCACGACGTTGATCGATTCGGTTCAGCCTGGCGTCGGCATCTTCGTCGACGGCATCTACCAGACGAACACCTCGTACCTGAACAACCCCGTCACCGACGTCGAGCGCATCGAAGTACTGCGCGGACCGCAGGGCACGCTGTTCGGCAACAACACACTCGGCGGCGCCATCAACGTCGTGACCCGCGCACCAACCGATGATTTCGCCGGCCGCTTCTCGGCGTCCTATGCCGATCCGGACAATTATCAGACCGTCGCCGCAAGCATTAGCGGTCCGCTGATCGAAGGCGTGCTGCGCGGCCGTATAGCTGCCTCATATCACTCGCACGACGGTTTCTCGACCAACACGCTCGCCGGCGGCGATGCCCGTCCGCTCGAAAACCAATCGGTGAACGGTACGCTCGTCTGGGACGCACCACAGAATGCGCAGCTCACGCTGAACGTCTATTATGACAGCGTCGAAGGCTCGCAGACGGCTTACTCAAGCCCCTCAGGCCCGACCGACTACGTCGACGACGTGCAGCTCAACGTGAACAGCATCGCGACCTACGAGTACTGGGGCGTCAACGCGCGCGGCGAGTTCGACATCAACGACAGCACGCGCATGACCGCAATCCTCGCTTATGACCGCAAGGATGGCCAAGCCGCCGGCGACGGCGACTTCGGCGGCTTCGACGTCATCCGCGTAGTCGACGGACGCAACGAGCGCGACACCTTCACCGGCGAGCTTCGCTTCGACACCACCTGGAGCGATCGTCTGAGCACCCTCGTCGGCGTTTTCGCCAACTACTCAACCTCGACCGACACTGTGTTCCGCACCATCTTCGGCGGCCCACAACCGATCGTGCCATCAACCCAAACGGTCACCTCGCAAGCCATCTTCGGCACGGCCTTCTACGATCTTACCGACACGCTTGAACTCTCGGCCGGTCTGCGCTTCGACCACCAAGAGGTCGATGTCGACGGCACCGCCGGCACCTACAGCGCCGATGAACTGCAACCACGCGTGACGCTGACGCAGCGTTGGTCAGACAATCACATGACCTACGCCTCGATCGCACGCGGCTTCCGCGGCGGCGGCGCCAACACGCCGGGAGGCCCGCTTCCGTTCTATCAGGGTGACTCAGTCTGGACGTACGAACTCGGCGACAAGCTCACCAACGCCGATCGTACGCTGACGCTCAACACCGCGATCTACTACAACGATTATCAGCACTATATCGGCCAGAACTCACTGACGCCGACGCTGCAAGCGGTGAACCTCAACACCGGCGACGTCACCAGCTACGGCGTTGAAGTGGAAGGCATCTGGTCGCCGAGCGACATGTTCCAGCTGACGGGCGGCCTAACCTACAACCACGCCCGCATCACCGACGATTCCGAATTCGAAGCGGTCTTCCCAGGCGGCCTCGCGTCGGATCTCATCCTCTTCCAGCCGGATTGGAATTTCTACGTCACACCAACCGTCACTATCCCGGTCGGTCAGGACAACATCGTGTTCAACACGACGGTCTCCTACAAGGGCGATCGCGCCGGCTCGAGCTTGGATCCGACTTTCCAGCCGCAACTCGAAGGCTACTACCTCGTCAACGCCAACTTGGCGTATGAGCACGGCGGCTACACCATCGCGCTCTGGGGGACAAACCTGACCGACGAAAATTACTACGACTCCTATCTTGATCGTTCGCTGCTCGCCGCTTTCTTCGGAAACGCCAGCCCGCTGACGCATAATCTCGGCATCACCGGTGACGGTCGCCGCGTTGGCGTCCGCGTCAGCGCACGGTTCTAAAACGATGGGCGCGCCCGCAATCGTTGCGCCGCGCACGCCGCTTGCTCCGGCTTTCGTCGAAGTGTTGCGCGGTATCTTCGGAAACCGCCTTCACCTCGGCGAGGCCATGCGGGCTCAGCACGGCGCGAGCGAAACGCACTTTGCCGCCGTGCTGCCCGACGCCGTCGTCTTCGTACACTCGACGGAAGAAGTTGTCGCGCTGGTAAAAGCCTGCACCGCCGCCGATGTGCCGATCGTCGCTTACGGCGCCGGCACCTCGGTTGAGGGCAACGCCGTGCCGGTGCGCGGCGGGGTTTGTGTTGATCTCTCCGAGATGAACAAGATCCTCGAGATCAATCCAGACGATTTCGATTGCACCGTTCAAGCCGGTGTCCGGCGCGAAGAATTGAACGTCGCGCTCCGCGATATCGGGCTCTTCTTTCCCATCGATCCCGGCGCCAACGCCACGCTCGGTGGCATGGCCTCGACCCGCGCGTCGGGCACCAACGCCGTGCGTTACGGCACGATGCGGGAAGCTATTCTCTCACTGCGCATCGTCACGCCCGATGGCCGCGACATCCGCACATCGCGCCGCGCCCGCAAGAGCGCCGCCGGTTATGATCTCACACGCTTGATGATCGGCTCAGAAGGCACGCTCGGCATCATCACGGAAGTGACGCTCCGCCTGCACGGCATTCCCGAGCAGATTTCCTCTGCCGTGTGCTCGTTTCAGAGCATGGCCGGCGCTGTCGACACCGTGGTGCAAGCTATCCAGCTCGGCATTCCTTTGGCGCGCGTCGAAATCCTCGATGACGTGCAGATGAAGGCCGTCAATCAGCACTCCAATCTCAACTACCCCGAACTCACGACGCTGTTCTTCGAGTTTCACGGCAGCGAGCACGCGGTGAAAGAGCAGATCGCGACCGTTGGCGACCTCGCGCGCGACAATGGCGGCGGCGAATTTCACTGGTCGAACTTGGCCGAGGAGCGCGCGAAGCTCTGGAAGGCGCGTCACCAGGCGTTCTACGCTGCGACTGCCATGCGCAAGGGCGCAATCGGCTGGCCAACGGACGTGTGCGTGCCGATTGGCCGCCTCGCCGAATGCATCAACGAGACCAAGAAGGATCTCGATAAAGCATCGTTCCCCGCCCCGATCCTGGGTCACGTCGGCGACGGCAATTTCCACGTCATCTTCGTGCTCGATCCGGACAATCCAGCAGAGCAAAAAGAAGCCGAGGCGCTCAACGAACGCCTGGTGCAGCGCGCGCTCGATATGGATGGCACCTGTACGGGCGAGCACGGCATTGGTCTTGGCAAGCAGGACTGGCTTGTGCGTGAGCTTGGCGAAGACGGCGTCGACATGATGCGCACCATCAAAAAGGCGCTCGACCCGCAGAACCTTTTCAACCCAGGCAAGATTTTCGCGGACTAGTCATGGACACTCGCAAACTCGTCGATCCAGCTCTCCTGCCCGTGCTGGATGTCTTCCCGACGGTTGCATTGACCGATGAATTGTTGGCGCCGATGCGCGAAGCTGAGCGCTTTGCGCAATTGCCGGTCACCATCCCACAGGAAGTCCGCGACGGCGTTGCGCAAGCCGTCCGCACCGTGCCCGGCCCTGCCGGTGCGCCGGATATCACGCTGACCATTTACCAGCCACGCAATGCAACCGCGCCATTGCCGTGCATCTATCACATTCATGGCGGCGGCTACGTTGGCGGCAGCGCCGCGCAACTTGAGCCGCTCCATCGCCCGGCAGCTTACGATCTCAACTGCGTTATCGTCAGCGTCGACTATCGCCTCGCGCCGGAGAACCGTTTTCCCGCCAGTATCGAAGATTGCTATGCCGGGCTTGCGTGGACCTTCGCCAATGCCAGCGCGCTCGGCATCGACACAGCGCGCGTCGGCGTCATGGGTGAAAGCGCAGGCGGCGGGCTGGCCGCAGCTTTAGCGCTACTGGCGCGCGATCGCGGCGACTACAAACTCGCCTTCCAACATCTCATCTATCCGATGCTTGATGACCGCACCTGCGTGGTGCAAACGCCGAACCCGGTTGCTGGCGAATTCATCTGGACGCCGCACAACAATCGGTTTGGCTGGAGCTCATTGCTCGGCCACGAGCCGGGTGTGGATGACGTCTCGCCCTATGCAGCCCCAGCGCGCGCCACCGACCTCAAAGGCTTGCCGCCGGCCTTCATCGCCTGCCCCACGCTCGATCTCTTTATCGACGAAGATATCGACTATGCCGCGCGCCTTGGCCGGGCCGGCGTCGCAGTCGAACTCCATGTTTATCCAGGCGGATTCCACGGCTTCGACATCTTCGGCGGCGCGGCGCCGATCTCTAATCGCGCTCGCCAGGATAGCCGCGAAGCCCTCCGGCGGGCGCTCAGCGCCTAGCCCGAACTACCTATCAGATAGCTGGTTGCCAAACCTATCTGAGAGGTGCATGGTCCCCGCAACAACCAGAACACTGGGTGAGGAAAATGCGCGAATTCGTCGAAGTCTCTCCGGAGATGACGCTGTTGCTTGGTGCGGATCCGATAGGCGCCGTCCCGCTGCCGCCCGAGCACATCGCGCTCGCGTTCGATGTCGATTCGCAAACGCCCACGCTGAGCTTTGATTTCGCGCCGACACGCGCCTCGCTTCAGGCGGACTCTCGGCTTCTTCTCATCATTCAACGCAGCGCATTCCTGCGCGTCGGCGGCATCGAGCCAAGTGGCGATGCCTTCCACCTCCCCTCCGCCCTGCGCGGCATTGTCCTGTCGATCCGCAACAGCGCGCTCACCGGAGAAACCCTGCAAATCTATCGCCTCGGCAAGAGCATCGAACTCCTGTGCGAGACCATCCGCCTGCTGGCCGATGACGATCTCCTACCGCTCGCCAGCGAAGGCGTGCTTTCTCTTGAGGACACGCGCCGCGTCATTGCCGCGCGCCGCATGATCGACGAACGCTGGAACGAAAAGCTTACGCTCGACAAGATCGCGCGCGCATGCGGGCTCAATCGCGCCAAGCTGACGCGCGGCTTCCGTGACATGTTTCATTGCACAATCGCCGAAGCCATCGCCGAGCAGCGTCTCAGCAAGGCCAAAGGCATGTTGCTGACGACGAATCTTCCTGTTTCGTCCATCGGCTACGAAAACGGCTATCTCAACAACGCCAGCTTCGCGCGTGCCTTCGGCCGCCGCTTTGGCATATCGCCATCAGACTTTCGCGCCTGCGCATTCGCGGCCTAAGGAAACCTCGTGTCCACCACTACCCCTACACACCGCCCCGCAGAAGGGGGCACGCTCGTGCAGTCGGCGATCAACGCCGTCACCACGCACATTCGCGATCATGGCCTACGCGTTGGCGATACACTGCCAGGCGAAGGCCATTTCGCCGAAACGTTGGGCGTCAGCCGCGCGGTGATGCGCGAAGCCTTCGGCGCGCTGGCGGCGTTGAAGCTCATCGACGTCGGCAATGGCCGGCGCCCCCGTGTCGGCGCGCTTGATGGCTCGGTGATCGCGACCTCGTTGCAGCATGCGATCTCAACAGCGCAAATCACCGTGCCCGACATTTGGGACGTGCGCCGCACGATTGAACAACGCACAGCCGCCCTCGCCGCAACCGCGCGCACGGACCAAGAAGCCGCTGAAATCGTAGCGCTCGCTGAAGCCATGGCGAACGATAAGGACGATCTCGCCAAGCGCACCGCTCACGACATCGCGTTCCACAACGCCATCGCCAAAGCGAGCCACAATGTTCTGTTCGTAGAAATTGTCGCTTCGTTCGCGCCTTTGATGGAAGTCGCGGTGCCGACAGCGTGGCGCACACGCGTCGCGAAGCGACAAAAACAATTAATGATCGATCGCCACATCGCCGTCGCCGCCGCCATCCGCGACCGTGATCCGGTCGCGGCGGCAGCGGCAATGGCGTTCCACTTCGATGACGCGATCGGCGATCTTTTAAAAGTAGAGGCCGCCAATGGCGCAGATTGATGCGACGACGGAGGCGATCGCCTCTGAGCCGGTTAAGCAACGCGGTGTGCTCTTCTCGCTGCTGATGCTGTCAATGACCATCGCAAGCGCCTCGGCGATGCGCACGGTGTTTAGTCCGGTGCAGGAAGTCGTATCGCAAGCATTGAGCTTTAGCGATTTCCAGATGAGCCTGCTTCAAGGCCTCGCAATCTCGATCCCAATCGGTTTGCTAGCAATCCCGGTAGGCCGCATCACCGATCGCGGCAATCGCGCGCTTTTGTTGTTCGGCCTGGCATTGTTGTGGACCGCCGGCACCGCCCTCACGGCATTCGCGACGGAGTTCTGGCAAATATTCGCCACTCGCATGCTCGCAGGCATCGGCGCGTTCTCTTCAATTACCGTTTGCATTTCGCTTGTGGCGGACTTGAGCCCGCCGGAAGGACGCGGCCGCGCCCTGATCTTCTTATCGATCGGCAACATGGTCGGTGGCGCCTCGGCGTTTGCGTTCGGCGGCTCGCTGCTTGGCTACTACACCAACGCTGCGCCGCTCGTTGCTGGGCTCGATCCGTGGCGCAACGTCGTTCTGGTGTTTGCGATCGTGAGCATGGGGCTCACTTTGGCTTTGCTGACGATCCGCGAGCCTGCGCGGCGCGAAGTCACCGGCGAAGCAAGCTCTCTCTCCGCGACTTTGCATGCGCTTTGGCAGCGGCGTGCATTGCTCGCGCCGCTCTTCATCGGCCAAGTCACGGTCGTTATGGCGGACGCCGCCGCATCGATCTGGGCCGCGCCGGTGCTGGAACGCTATTACGGATCGACGCCGCAAGAGTTCGGCGGCTGGATGGGCTTGGTGATCCTTGGATCCGGCATCATCGGGGCGGTGATTGGCGGCATCTCTTCTGACCTTGGTCACAAGAGCCACATCAAAGGCGGCATCCTGATCGGGGCCGTCGTCGCCGCAGTGCTCTCCATTCCCGGCGCATTTTTTACCCTGATGCCGGACGTCACCGGCTTTGCCTGGATGCTGCTGCTTCTGCTCACCTGCGGCGCAGTCACGGGCCTCGTAACCTCCGCCGCGATCACAGTGTTGGTGCCGAACGAAATTCGCGGCGTGTGCCTCGGCGCATTCATCGTCATCGGTGCGATCGTTGGCTTTGGCGTTGCGCCGACCTTGGTAACTCTAATCGCTAGCGGCCTCGGCGGCGATCAAGCTTTGCGGTACGGGCTGGCGATTACCAGCGCCAGCGCAAGCGCCATTGCCGCCATCGGCTTCATCGGCGCATTGCTGCGAGCGCGTAAGAGCTAGGAACCAACGCGCCGCGCTTGCGGAGCGCGGCCTCACCTGTTTGAGTGCCCCCGCTCGAGGGGATAGCCATGGCTCATGTGAATACGCGCACGCTGATCGGGGCAGTGCTTGGCCTGTCATTGCTGGGTGCGAGCGCCTCAGCACAAGACGCACCGGCGCGCGATCCGAACTTTGGCCGTGGCGAGCGCGTGTCCGGCGAGACTTTCGCGACCCGTTCACCCGTCATCGCGCCTCACGGCGCAGCCGCGACAGCGCATCCGCTCGCAACACAGACGGCGATTGACGTTCTACGCAACGGCGGCAGTGCTATCGATGCCGCTATCGCCGCGAACGCCATGCTTGGCCTCGTCGAGCCGACCGGCAACGGCGTCGGCGGCGATATCTTCGTCATCGTCTGGGATCCACGCACGCAGCGTCTCTATGGCTACAACGGCTCCGGCCGCACGCCGCGCGGCATGTCGCTCGCACAGATGCGGCGCGAAGCGCGGCGCAACGGCAATCCCAACGCGGTGCCAAGCTTCGGCGCAGCGAGCGTCAGCGTGCCGGGTACCGTCGATGGCTGGTTCGCGCTGCACGAGCGCTTCGGCCGCAAGCCGATGGCGGAACTGCTGGCGCCGGCGATCCACTACGCACGCGAAGGCGCCCCGATCCCACAAACGATCGCGATGTATTGGGCCAACAATCAGCGCCGCTTGGAAGCCGAGTTCGCCGCTGGCCGCCTGCAAGAAATCGACAATGCGCGCGCCACCTACTTTTGCGGTGAGAATTGCGCGCAATACCGCCAGATGCCGGACGGCCACGGCCTCTTCCGCAATCCCGATCTCGCCAACACGCTAGAGCAAATCGCAGACGGCGGCCGCGATGCCTATTATCGCGGGCCCATCGCGCGCACGATCGACGCCTACATGCGCCGCATCGGCGGCTGGCTGCGCTACGACGATTTCGCGCACCACCAAGGCGAGTGGGTTGATCCGGTATGCGCGCCCTATCGCAACGTCGAAGTCTGTGAATTGCCACCGAACAGCCAAGGCGTCGTCGCGCTTCAAACCTTGCGCATTCTCGACGGCTACAATCTCCGCGACATGGGCTTCCTCTCGGCGGACTCGCTGCACACGCAGATCGAGGCCACGCGCCTTGCCTTCGCCGATCGCGCCCAATTCTATGGCGATCCAGCGTTCACGCATTTCGACACGCGCCGCCTGCTCACCGACGACTACACGGCGCAACGCCGCGCGATGATCTCGAACGATCGCGCCATGCCGCCGCCGCCGCACGCGGAATTGCGCATCGATGGCGACACCACCTATCTCACCACCGCCGACCGCGACGGCATGATGGTGTCGCTCATTCAATCCAATTATCGAGGCATGGGCTCCGGCCTCGTGCCAGACGGCTTGGGTTTCATGCTGCAGGATCGCGCCGAACTCTTCTCACTGCAAAGCGGCCACCCCAACGTCTACGCGCCCGGCCGTCGCCCATTCCAGACCATCATCCCTGCGTTCGCGCTACGCGGCGGTCAGCCCTGGCTTTCGTTCGGTGTGATGGGCGGCGATATGCAGCCGCAAGGCCACGTCCAGATCATCGTGAACCTAGTCGACTATGGTCTCGACCTCCAAGCTGCGGGCGATGCCGCCCGCTATCGCTTCTATGGCGGCGCCGAGCCTACCGGTGACCAGCCGGATGGCGTTGGATTCCTCGCGATGGAAAACGGCGTGCCACCGGCGGTGCGCGCCGAACTTGAGCGACGTGGCCATCGCTTACGCCCAGCTGACGGATCGTTCGGCGGCTACCAGGCAATCATGCGCCATCCCGACGGCCACTACGAAGCCGCCACCGAAATGCGGAAGGACGGAATCGCAGGCGGCTATTGATGCACGCGCTGCTCGCCGCCTCACTGCTGCTGCTTGCATCGTGCGGACCTCAAATTGGCGATCTCGAGCGTGGCGAGGAAGGCCGCGTCGCGCGGGTGTTCGCCGGCGACACCTTGCTGCTCGAAGATGGCACACGCCTCTTCCTGGCCGAGATCGATGCGCCAAGCGGCGAAGCGCCCTACGCCGCGCAAGCGCAGGGTTGAAGCACTGGCGCTGCACCGCGAGATATTGCTGACCTATGGCGGCGAACGGCGCTGGGTTGGCCGTCCGCGCGAGGGTTAGGAAGCGCCGCGTGAAGCCGCGATCGCGCATGTATTCGTGAAGAGCGAGGGCGGCCCCTGGTTCTGGCTACAGCACGAACTCATCGCGCGCGGCGCAGCCTATGTGCGCGCCCGGCCAAACAATCACGTGCGCTCGGCCGAGCGCACAGCTTTGGAGACGCGCGCGCCTTTGACCGGCGCGCATGTGCGCGCACGCGGACCACTCGGCGTCTTTCGCGACGAGCCACAGCTCTGCCTCGAACATTCCAGTCAGCTCGAAATCCTAACCGACTAGCTGACGAAGCCCGCCGCCACCGGATCGCCAACGCGCGCGATCAAAGCGCGGCGAAGCTTTTCGAGCGCATTGCCCTCGATCTGACGCACGCGCTCTTTGGAAATACCAAGCCGCACGCCCAAGGCTTCCAGCGTCACCGCGTCTTCCTCAAGCTTGCGCTCGCGAATGATGAGCCGCTCTCGGTCGGAGAGTTCGGCCATCGCGTCCTTCACCAGCGCAGCGCGCGCAATGTTGTCGTGCGCCTCCATGACGTCGGCCTCCGGCCCCGCGGCGTCATCCGCCAGCAAGTCCTGCCACTCGCCATCGCCTTCATCGGTGAGCGGTGCATTGAGCGAACGATCCGGGCCAGAAAGCCTCGCCGCCATGACCTCGACGTCGTGCTCCGGCACGCGCAGCGTTCTTGCGATCTTTGAGGTCGCTTCGGCGCTCATCACCGCATCGCCGATATCGCCAATGCGCGCGCGCAGGCGCCGGAGATTGAAGAACAGCGCCTTCTGCGCCGAAGTCGTGCCGGTGCGGACGATCGACCAATTGCGCAAGACGAAATCCTGCATCGCCGAGCGGATCCACCACGACGCATAAGTTGAAAACCGCACCTCACGATCCGGCTCGAAGCGCATCGCCGCCTGCATCAAGCCAACATTGCCCTCTTGCACCAGGTCGCTGAGCGGCAGGCCGTAGTGACGAAAGCGCGACGCCATCGCCACCACCAGGCGCATGTAGGCCATCGTAAGCTCATGCAGCGCGTGCTCGTCGCGCTCGTCGCGCCACCGGCGCGCCAACTCTCGCTCGTGCTCGGCTTCGAGCATCGGCTTGCGCATCGCAGCGCGGAGGAAGCGCTGTGCGCCTCGTTGCAGTTCGGATGTTTCAGATAGCGCCATACTTTAGGGTACGCTCCAGCGTGTGACAGGTTCACATGCGCGGCGCGGTTGGCGCGACGTGTGCACATCACGAACGCGTGACGGACAATTATGGCGCCAAAGAAAAAGGCCGGACTTACAGCCCGGCCTTCTCCGCAATTCTGATTTAGGCCGATTAGGCGGCGGCTTGCGCCTGCTTCTTCGAAGCCAGCGAAGCGGTCACCTTCTGCACCGCGTCGTCGCGGCTGACCTTTTCGACGGCGGCCAGTTCGCGGGCCATCCGGTCGAGGGCGCTCTCATAGAGTTGGCGCTCTGAGTAGGATTGCTCCGGCTGATCGGAAGCGCGGTGAAGGTCACGGACCACTTCGGCGATCGAGACGAGGTCGCCGGAATTGATCTTGGCTTCGTATTCTTGGGCGCGGCGCGACCACATGGTGCGCTTGATGCGCGCGCGGCCCTGCAGCGTCTTCATCGCCTGATCGACGACTTCCGACGAGGCGAGCGCTCGCATACCGCATGAGCGCGCCTTCGTGGTCGGCACGCGAAGGGTCATCTTGTCTTGCTCGAACGAGATCACGAACACGTCCAGCGCAATGCCGGCCACCGATTGCTGCTCGACGCCCATCACACGGCCTACGCCGTGGGCCGGATAGACGATGTGGTCACCCGGGCGGAAAGCAATCGACGGTTGGGCGGTTTGCATATTCGGATACTCCGTAGTCCCAGGTGTTTCGTTGAAACAACCGGCTCGTTCCGTCGCGTCAAAACCACTCGCACAAGGCAAAAAGACCCATAAGGCCCGTTTTTGACCCTGTGTTCCCCTAAACCGAGCAGAATTTTCGCGTTGGATTGATCCAGCTGCCGGGGCCGTGCGCGCACGATCCCGATTTCTGGAACATGTATACCACAGTTTTAGGCGATTTTAAAGCGCGGCTGTCGGCGAGAGTTCAGTCGCCGTTTCCGGGTTCCGTGCTGAAGTATTTCTCGAATTTACCCTTCTCGTCCTTGAAGGTGTCGGCATCCTTCGGGGCCGTGCCCTTGACCGTAATATTGGGCCACACCTTCGAGAACTCGGTGTTCACCTTCAGCCACTTGCCGTCTGGCTCGTCTTGGCTGTCGGGCTTGATTGCATCGACCGGGCACTCAGGCTCGCACACGCCACAATCGATGCACTCGTCCGGATGGATGACGAGAAAGTTCTCGCCTTCGTAGAAGCAGTCGACCGGACAGACTTCGACGCAGTCCATGTATTTGCAGCGCACGCACGCGTCGGTGACGATGTAGGTCATTGGCCCGGTTCCGCTTTCCGCGCTGAAATGACGGCGCTCGCCGCCAGCGTCAAGCGAGGCTCTCTGCGTCAAGTTCGCTGTAGAGCGCGCGTGCTTCCGCCGATGGACCGCGCCGGGCGCCCAAAGCCTTCACTTTGATCGCGATCAACCTCCCCCCGTGCGAGAACAGAAGCGCGTCGCCGGGGGCAACTTCAACCGACGGCTTTTCCAGGCGCCGGGGCACGCCGTCATGGACGATCCGCACGCCACCTTCGGCCACGAGCCGCGATGCAACGGCGCGCGTCTTCACCAAGCGTGCGCGAAAGAGCCAAACATCGATCCGCTGGCGCTCGCTCAAGTTGGGCCGCCCCGGCGGCGCGGCGGCGCGGTGTTTGGCGGCAAGAGGTTTGCGAGCGCCGAGAACGCATTGTCCTTCCCGGCTGGAGCGACGCGCTTTTTCTTTTGGCTGATACGGCGCCAGCGTTTGGGTTCACCTTCCTGCGCCTGCGCTTGCTGATAGCCAAGCGCGGAAAGCACGCCTGCGATCTCCCGAACTGGCCGGCCGATCAGGCGCGCGAGCGTCACGTCATTTGGTTGCGCCTCGGCCTCGAGGGCCTCTGCCAGTTTCTCAATCAAATCGAGCCGCACCGCGATGCGTCCGCAGACGCGATACCCAGCCGCCGCGCCCTCACCCCAAGTCGGCTTCTCATTCAGCACGACCGAGAGCGCTCCGGGACGCGCCAAAAATAGCGAACGGCCAGCGTCCGGGAACGCCGCGCGCCAGAGCAGCGCCAGGGTATGGGCAGCGCGCGGCTTCACCAGCGCCGGCATGAAGATGGTGTGCTGTCCAAGCCGCACGCCGTGACGACGGAGCGCGTTGCACGCCGTTTCGCTCATATGGCCGAGATCTTCGCCAACCCGATCGAGCGCGCCGACGTTCTCGATGAGCCGGAATGCAAGCCCGCGCGCATCGGGCGGCAAGCGGCCGTCGCGCCAAGCATTTTCAAGAGCGACCAGCGGGCGAAGATCGTGCGCCACCAATTGAGCCAGCCACAATTCCAACCGCTCGCGCGCGACGTTGCGCTCGAATTCCGATGCTTGCTCGCCACCGATCAGTTCAAGCCGAGGCTTCAGCACCGGCGCTCCATGCACGAGCTTCGCGACCGCCACCCGGCTCACATGCAAACGCCCGTCGCGGCCGAGCGTGATGTCCTCGTCCGCTGCACGCGCGATCTCGGCGAGGCGCCGCGAAAGCTCCGGCTTCAGCGCCCGCAGCGCCGAGTTACGCACCGCGCGGCCTTCAAGCCCTGACGACGTGCGCGGGTCCGGCTGAAAGTCGAGCCCTTCGAGGCGGCCAACATAATGGCCCTCAACCGTCACCTCGCCGTCTTCAGTAATACCCGCGAGAAGCGCGTCCTCGCGCTTCAATCCCTTGAGCAACGCACTGGTGCGCCGATCGATGAAGCGTTGTATCAGAGCGTCGTGGAGCGCGTCGGAGAGCTTATCCTCGACTTCGCGCGTCTTCATGCGCCAATCGTCGGCGTCCTGCAGCCAATCGGCGCGGCTGGCGGCGTAGGTCCAAGTGCGAATGTGCGCCAGCCGCGATTGCAGCACGTCGAGATTGCCGGCCGTGCGATCCAGCTTCTCTATCTCAGCGCCGACCCACTGGCTCGGCACGCGACCCTTCGGGGTACTGATATAATTGGCGATGCGGAGCGCGAGCTGGACGTGCTCGTCCTTCGAGACTTTGCGGAAATCAGGAAGTTGGCACGCATCCCAGAGCCGCCGCACAACTTCCGGCGTGCGTGCGCGATCCATGAGATCGCTGTCATCAAGCATCCGGCGCAGCACCAATTCATCATCCGCGCCGCGCACACGCAGCAAGCCTGAGCGATTGGGCGGTTGCTCCAGCGAAGCGATGAGCTTCTCGATGCTTTCGAATTTCAGCTCGACGTTTCGCCACTGAATGGCTTCGATGGTCTCGAACTCGTGCGCCTCAACGCGTTCGACAATCTCTTCGTCGAACGGTGCGCATTCGCCGGTTTCGCCAAATTGACCATCGCGGGTAAAGCGTCCGGCCCGGCCTGCAATCTGCGCGATCTCATCCGGCCGAAGGTCGCGCCATGAATGCCCATCGAACTTGCGACGCGATGCAAACGCGACGTGGTCGACATCCATGTTGAGCCCCATGCCGATGGCGTCGGTCGCAACGAGAAAATCTACCTCCCCGCTTTGATAGAGCTCGACCTGCGCATTGCGCGTGCGCGGGCTCAGCGCACCCATGACGACGGCAGCGCCACCGCGATGGCGCCGCAGCAATTCAGCAATGGCGTAAACTTCGTCCGCGGAGAAGGCGACAACCGCCGAGCGCTTGGGCAGCTTGGTGATCTTTCGCGGGCCTGCGTACGCCAAGGTCGAAAGCCGCTCGCGATGATTGATCTCAGCGTCAGGCAGAAGCTTCTTGATCATCGGCCGCATCGTGTCGGAGCCGAGCAGCATGGTTTCGCCGAACCCGCGCGCATGCAGAATGCGCTCTGTGAAGACGTGTCCACGATCGAGATCGCGCGCGACCTGGATCTCATCGATGGCGACGAACTCCACCGCGCGATCGACCGGCATCGCCTCGACGGTGCAGACGAAATAGCGGGCCGTCTCCGGGACGATCTTCTCTTCGCCGGTGATCAACGCGGCCAGCGCTTCGCCCTTGGCGGCGACCACCCGGTCATAAACCTCCCGCGCCAGCAGCCGGAGCGGCAGGCCGATCATCCCGCTGGCGTGGCCGAGCATGCGCTCGATCGCGAGATAGGTTTTCCCGGTATTGGTTGGTCCCAGGACGGCCTTCGTCCTGGCGCGCGCAGTCATGCAGAGGACGATGGGTCCCGGCCATGGCGAATTCAAGCCACGCCTCGGCCGAGATGACTCGCAGGAAATATTACCGCGAGTTGTTCGAAGAGTTATTCGAAGAGAAGGGAACCAGAACGAATCAAATGCGACTCACGGCGTTTGATTCGTTGCTTAGACGTTCACGGCTATATCTTGGGGTTAATTCTTAAGTAACACACAAGACTTGAAGGGCATAGACCGCCTTGGCCTACGCCCTTCGCCTTTAGCGATGTGATTTCATTATCTTAGACGCGTTCCGTTGATCGTCAGGCGACGCGCCTCGAGCCGGACCACGCCGACGCCGTCCGTCGGCATCTCAATCGTGACCGGCGCCCACATGCCGCTCTCGGTGCGGGCAAGGACGAAACTCAGGGTCGCGGCCTCCTGCGCGTCGCCGAAGCCGGCGATCGGGCGGAACTGGACTCGGCAGCGGACGCCTGGCCCCTGATAGGCGCGGCTGTTGACCGTGACATTGCCGTTCGGGGTCATGACGAAGTCGAAGCGGGCGCGGCCGTCCATATAGATGCGGAGCGTGCGAGCGCACGGATCGCCGGTCGAGGTCGCCATGGCGGCGATCGCGGTAATCTGGTCGATGGTGTTGCGGCGCTGTTCGGGCGTCGCCGGCGGATCTCCCATATTGGCGGGACCCGGCGTTGCGGTTGTCACAACGTCATTGGCGGTGAAGGCAGCGCGAATCTGACGGCCATTCGGCCGGTCTTCGCGGCGGCGTCCGCCCTGGTGCGTGTATTGGGTGGGGCGCAGAGCGCCGTCAGCAGCCACGGTACCGGTGACGCTATAGGTGTAGTCCTGGCTGCGATTGAGCGCGGCCCCAACCCAACCCTTCATCTCGCGATTGGCATTGGCCGTGTAGCTCGACCCAGTCTGGGTGAAATTGTAGGTGAAATCACCGGCCTCGACGCCGCGGGCGTGAACCGAATAGATCGCCGAAAAGCTGCGGCTTGCGCCCGTCTGCGCACCGGCGGAGGTGGCCATCGCGGCCATGCCGATCGCGAAAAGGAGGCCTTTGGCGGCGCCGAACGTCCTCATGGATCCCAAACCTTCCAATCCGGCCCCTCGGGCCCTGTGCGAAGCGGGTAACCCATAACGGGCGCCCACTGATCCAGACATGAACCAAATGGGGCTGTTTAATGGAAGCGGCTGCCGTATGAAGTGTTTTACCGGCCAGCCTCGCCTTGACCCCTGGGGGTCGTTCGCGTAAGCGTCCGCGCTTCAATTTTCCCAATCGTTTCGAGAAGTCTCATGTCCCGCCGTTGCGAACTGTCCGGCATCAATCGCCAGATTGGCCACAAGGTCAGCCACTCCAACATCAAGACCAAGCGCGAGTTCCAGCCGAACTTGGTCAACGTGACGTTGGCGAGCGATGCACTCGGCCAGAGCTTCAAGTTCCGTATCACGGCGGCAGCGCTCCGCACTGTTGATCACCGCGGCGGCCTCGATCAGTACCTGCTGAAGGCTGACGAAGCCGAGCTCTCGACGCGCGCCGCGAAAGTGCGCCGCGATCTGAAGAAGAAGCTCGCCGAAACCGCCGCCGCTTAAGTAGCCGGCGCTTCTACAATATCGAAAGCAAGCAAGAGCGTGCGTTGCTGCGCGCTCTTGTTGTTGTCCGACAAGATGTAGATTCGCGTCACGCCATCGGGCATGCGCACAGCTGAGATGCCCTCGAAATTATCGAGCGGAAACGGCGGCTCGAGCAGCGCCAGGACTTCAGGCTCAACCACGCCACCTTCACCGCTCGGCGCCGCAAAGCGCGTAATGCGCGCGCGCGGGCCGATCACAGGCGCATAGAAGCGCTCCAATGCAACGAAGCCGCCGTCCGGCAAGCGATCGAATCCCGTAATCGAAAAGCCGTCACGCAAAGGATAGGCGTAACGCGGCGCCACTGGCGTGCGCGCATTCAGCGGCGCGACCCAAAGCGGCGTCGTCGGCTGATCGCCGCCCTCCACCGCCAGCACCAGCGCGTCATCGGTTGCGGCAAGCGCCTCGAAACTCGAATTGTCCGGCAGATGCGCAACGCCATCCAAACGCGGCCCCATCTCAGCTGCGCCGAACGGCCCATCGCGATTGAGATCATAAATACGCACCACGTGCGTGCGCTCGAAACCCACGGCAAAGCGCCCGTCAGCCAGCTGCGCGAGCCCCTCCGAATCCGCTTCGCGTTTTTCACGCAGCACGCGCCCGTGCTCATCGCGCATCAAAGCAGCGCGCACATCGGTAAAGCCCACCAGCCCGCCAGTACCGTTGAGCGTAAGTTGGCCCTCGATCCAATCGGCCTCGTCACTGATCGCGATCACCCGCCCGCCGTCCAGCACCTCCAGCGCCGAGAGCCCCACGAACATCGGATTGCGCGAGCGCAGCTCAAGCCCGCCCCGATACGCCAAGCGTCCGACGGTCTCCACATTCGCCGCAACAGGGACGACCTCGACATTCACCGCCCGCCATTGCTCATCGCCATCGGACGATCCGCCACTGGATTCGCATGCGCCAAGCGCGCACGCGAACACCACGGCCGCAAACAACCGGATCACAGCGCCGCCTGCGCCATGCGTTGCTTCAACTCACGCGGCGAGCGCGGCGGTGGCGGCGCATCGGCGCCCGGCTCATCGAAGAGCTCCGCCAACTTTTCCGTCATCACGCCGCCAAGCTGCTCGGCATCGGTGATGGTAACGGCGCGCTTGTAATAGCGCGTGACGTCATGGCCGATGCCGATCGCCAGCAATTCCACCGGCGAGCGCGCCTCGATCCAATGAATGACGTTGCGCAGATGACGCTCGAGATAATTGCCCGGATTGGCCGAGAGCGTTGAATCGTCCACCGGTGCGCCATCGCTGATCACCATCAGCAAGCGGCGCTGTTCCGGCCGCTCCAGCAAACGCTGGTGCGCCCACATCAACGCTTCACCGTCGATGTTTTCCTTCAGCAGCCCCTCGCGCATCATCAAGCCGAGATTGCGACGCGCGCGGCGCCAGGGCGAATCCGCGCCTTTGTAAATCACGTGGCGCAAATCATTGAGACGCCCCGGCTGCGGCGGCCGGTCAGCCTTCAACCAAACATCCTTCGATGACCCGCCCTTCCAGGCGATCGTCGTGAAGCCCAAAATCTCCACCTTCACACCGCAGCGCTCGAGCGTCCGCGCCAGAATATCCGCGCACAACGCCGCGACCATGATCGGGCGGCCACGCATCGAGCCTGAATTGTCCAAGAGCAGCGTGACCACCGTATCCTTAAACGGCATGTCCTCTTCTTGCTTGAACGACAGCGCCGCCATCGGGTCGGTGATGATCCGCGTCAAACGCGATGTATCGAGCAGACCCTCTTCGAGATCGAAACTCCAAGCGCGGTTCTGTTTCGCCAGCAAGCGCCGCTGCAAACGGTTTGCCAAACGGCCAACAACGCTCTGCAGCGGCTTCAACTGCTGATCGAGATAATTGCGCAGACGCGCCAGCTCTTCAGGCGGGCAAAGATCCTCGGCGCCGATCACTTCATCGAACGCGCGCGTGAACACCTTATAATTGGCGTTTGGATCGTCGATGTCGTTGCGCGGCTTAGGACGCATCGGCTTTTCGCCGGGATCGTCCATCTCCGTGTCCTGCTGATCGTCGGCATCAACATCAGCTTCGACAGAGATCGTGCGGTCGTTCTCAGTATCGACCTCACCCTCGATCATTTCCATTTCTGACGGCGCCTGATCTTCCATCTCCTCATCGCCTTCCGAATTATCGGCTTGCGGCGGGGGCGGTTCTTCGCCCGTGGCTTGATTGTCGTCGTCGTTGGTTTCCTCGACGGTGAGCTCATCGCCCATGCCGAGATCGTTCAGCACATTGCGAAATTGCTTGGCGAACTCGCGCTGATCTTCAGCTACGGCAGCCAATTTATCGAGATCGGCGCCGGCGTTCTTCTCAATCTCCGCGCGCCAGGCGTTCACCAGCGCTTTTGCATTCGGCGGCGGCGCCAATCCGGTGAGCCGCTCACGCACCATCAGCGCAACTGCGTCCGCCAAGGGCGCCAACGCCCGATCCTGCATGCGCGATGCGCCGCGCCGTTCGAGCGAATCCGTCAGCGCCGCCGTCAAATTGTTGGCGACACCCTTCAGCGCGTTTGCGCCCAAGGACTGCACGCGCATCTCTTCAACGGCATCAAACACAGCGCGGGCATCGGCGCCTTGCGGTCGCAACTTCGCGTGTTCGCGCTCATCGTGGTGCGCAAGTTTCAGCGCCAAGCCATCAGCCTGCCCGCGAATGCGTTCGGCCTCGGGATCGGAAAGCACGCGCGGCGGATGCGGCAATACGATCTTCCCCGGCGACAGACGCGGACCTTCCGCGCCGAACGTCACCTCAAGCTCTTCTTCCGCTCCCGCCAAGGCGCGCGTCGTTTGCGCCAGCGAGCGTTTGAAGAGTTCTGCCGGGGATTCTTTGGCGGACATGGCCTTCTAAATACTCGGTTATGCACGCCACGGGAACAGCAGCCGGCGCAAATTACCACCGCTCAACATCTGGAACGGCGCCCATGCCTTCGCGTTAGCCGGGTGAAGGAGACCAACATGCGCAAAGTCATGTCAACGCTATTCGCGGTCGCGCTACTCGGCGGCGCCATCACCATTGCAAGCGCTCAAGACCGCCGTGGCGGCCGCGACCGCGACGATGAATTCGGCCCCGCGAGCGCGCAGGAACTCGCCAACGCCGACCGCCGTCTCAACCAGGTTTATCAGCGACGTATCGCCGACGCGCGCGCCGATGACCGAAGCGATCGCCGCTTCCGTGGCTGGTACAGCCAAGAAGCGGCTCTGCGCGCCAGTGAACGCGCTTGGATCACGCACCGCGACGCCGAGTGCCAATACCTGACCCAGCAAGATAATGGCGCACGCGGCTATGACGCGTTGGTTCGAGGCTGCCTCGTCGAACAGATCAACGATCGCAGCGAAGAATTGCGCGAAGCCGAGCAAGTGCTCGCGGCGCGCTAGTTACCGCAGCAGCCTTTCCTCGTTCGCAAGCGCAGCCCGCAGGCGAACGAGGAAAGGATCGTCGCGCGACTCAATTCGAACCAGCGGCGGCGCCGGGTTCGTATCGATCACCTGAGAAAGGGCATTGTAGGCGAACGCAATAAGCAAAGGCCGAGCGCCTTCTTCTACGAGATCAAGATTCGCAAAACTCTCGAACGCGTACAGCGCGCCGCTGGCCTGGCGAAGCACCACGAATTCTTCGCCGAGTTCGATATGCATGGGCCATCCACAAGACGACCCGTTCAAATGCACCGGACCCGGAGCGTGAAGGTGCGAGTAGCCATCCAACGTTCCAGGCCGATCGACCGCATCGCGCGGGAGCCAGATCTCAACGGCGTCCTGCGTACGATTGCCATCGGGCGTCGGTACCGAACGGATTCGCTCGAAACCATCCAATGAAAATGCGCCAGGCGCCGTCCGGCGATCCCACGGCCAAAGTGCGGCCGGATGCGCCAATGTCGCTACCACTTCGAATTGAAACGAATAGATCACCATATCGCCCGGCGCCACACCGATCGGCATGCGATGCACGGCGCGCACGATTTGGATCGTCTCGGCGGTCTCGGCGATTTGCGTAGTCAGATCACCGCCGACATAGCGTCCGCCATCTTGAAAGACAGGCGCCATGCTGCATGAGGAAGCACTGGGCGCCATCAACACCAACGCCAAAAGCGCGGTGATGGCCCAGCGCAATTAAGCCACCTTCACCCGCGTCGCCGCCTCAGGCAGATCCGCGCCAAAGGCGCGCTGGTAGAACTCGGCCACAGTCGGTCGCTCCAGTTCATCGCACTTGTTCAGAAACGTCATCCGGAATGCGAGGCCAACATCGCCGAAAATCTCGGCGTTCTGCGCCCAGGTGATCACGGTGCGCGGGCTCATCACGGTTGAGATGTCGCCGTTCATGAACGCATTGCGCGTCATATCCGCAACGCGCACCATCGCCATGATCGTGCGCTTGCCTTCTGGCGTGTTGTAGGTCGGCGCCTTGGCGATCACGATTTCCGCTTCGGCGTCATGATCGAGATAGTTCAGCGTGGTCACGATCGACCAGCGGTCCATCTGGCCTTGGTTGATCTGCTGCGTGCCGTGATAAAGCCCGGTCGTGTCGCCCAAGCCGATCGTATTCGTCGTCGAGAACAGACGGAAAAACGGATTGGCGCTGATGACGCGGTTCTGGTCGAGCAGCGTCAGCTTGCCGCTCGCTTCCAGCACGCGCTGAATGACGAACATCACGTCTGGGCGGCCGGCGTCATATTCATCGAAGCAGATCGCGACCGGGCGCTGCAGCGCCCATGGCAGCATGCCTTCGCGAAACTCGGTTATCTGCTTGCCGTCCTTCAGCACGATCGCGTCCTTGCCGACGAGATCGATACGCGAAACGTGACTGTCCAAATTGATCCGCACCATCGGCCAGTTCAGCCGCGCCGCCACCTGCTCCACGTGCGTGGACTTGCCGGTGCCGTGATAGCCCTGAACCATCACCCGCCGATTGTGAGCAAAGCCCGCGAGGATCGCCAACGTCGTCTGCGGATCGAAGCGGTAAGCGGGATCCACTTCCGGCACGTACTCGGTCTTCTTCGAGAAGGCCGGCACCTTCATGTCGCTTTCAACGCCAAACTCACGGGCAGACACCGTCTTGTCCGGCTTGGCGGAGAGGAGATCGTCAGCAGCAGTCATATTCGGAAAAAGCCTCGGGAAGGTTCGCACGCCAGCTTAACGCGCCGCGGCACGCGAGGAAAAGCGGCTAAATGACGAAGGACTAAACGAGGCCTCCGGCCTTGAGTGTCTGATAGGCCTTGAGGGCCTTTTGCAGTTCTTGCTCGGCCCCGCGATCACCGCCGTTGGAATCCGGGTGCCAACGTTTCACCAGTTCAGCGTAGCGGGCGCGGATCTGCGGCCCGGTGGCGTTCTCTTCCAGCTGCATCGCCTCGAGCGCCAAACTTTGAAGCTTAGTCAGGCGGCGGCGTGCTTTCGTCGGCGCGGCCCCTGGGTCACCGCCGAACATGCCAAGCGGATCGCCTGCCCCGCTAAGTTTGCCACGACCCGCAGCGGCGAGCCGGTCGCCCCGTCCGCCACGGAAGGTCCACGTCGGGCGATGACCGGTTTCTTCCTTCTTATGGAAGTCGGCCTTCTCGGCCTCGGACATGCCCTCGAAGTAATTCCAGCGCTTGTTGTACTCGGCTGCATGCTGGGCGCAGAACTGCCAAAACTCATTGGCGCGATCGCGGCTTTTCGGCGCGCGATGGAGCCCAGGGCTTTTACACCCTATATGATCGCACGGACGATCAGCCGGTTCGGGCTCAGCCTTCGCGGCGCCGGCCTTGCCGGCCTTCTTGACGCGAATGTCCACGAACTTTGGACGGTAGGAAAACGTATCTGCCATCGGATCGACGATTATGGGCGCCAGAGGTTAAGCGGACAAGGAATTGACAGAGCACAAAACGCAACTTTCGAGGGCTTCGCGTATAGAAACGCAGCTTCGCGAACTTTTTTCCCCCGTTCACTTTGTCTTGACGGATCAATCGAGCCAGCACGCGGGCCATGCCGGCGCGCGTCCGGGTGGGGAAACCCACTACCATCTTTCGATGCACGCCGCCGCGTTCCAGGGTCTTTCCCGCGTGGCGCGTCAACGCTTGGTTTATGATGCGCTTCGTGAAGAATTCGACACAGGCTTGCACGCGCTTACGCTCGACCTAAAGGAAGCGGCTGGAGCATAAGTTCGCGGGCGGGGAGCGAGATGCTGCGGCAGATATTGATTTGGATTGCGGCGATCGTCGCCGGTGTGCTGCTCGGCCTGGCCTCGGCCTGGGCGACATTACATTTCGGCGCGTCCACATTCACGGAACACTACGGACATTGGGTGTTCAGCCGCGCGGCCGGCTCAACGGCGGCTGGCCCCTACACCCGCGCCATCATCGCCCGCGATGGCCTTCTTGCGCTCAGCGCGCGCGAGGCCGTCTACTTCTCGATGTATCAGGACGAGCAAGGCCGCGCGCTCGATGAAGGCTGCGTCTACGAACTCAATGGCCGGCCCCTTGATGCGCGCTGGTGGTCAGTGACGCTCTACGCCGACGACAACTTCCTCGCCCAGAACACCGACAACGCTCATTCGCTGGATGCGTCGCGCGCCGGCAACGACGCGCCGTGGGCGGTTCGCATCTCGCCCGTGCGCGGAGACGCAACGCATTGGATTTCTTCGCGCGAAGCGCGGCGCGGCTTCATCATCATGCTGCGCGTCTACAATCCGCAGCGCGATTTCCGTCCGAGCAAGGACGCATTGCCGGTGCTGACGACAATCTCCTGCGCGGGAGATGCGCCATGAGCTGGGGCAAATATATTCTGGGCGCGCTGGTCATAGCTGTGCTCATCCACTTCGCGGTCATCATTGCCGTGCCGCGCGTGCTGATGAATGTCGCCATGGAGCGTATCGGCACGGGTGGCGAAAACGTCTGGCGCACCACGGGCCGCGTCACCGCTGAGTCGCGCCAGATCGTGCGCCCCTCGCCAGATTTCGCTTACTCAGCGTGCGTGTTCGATTTGAGCGAAGGCCCAGTCATCATCACCGCAACGCCGTGGGACGATTATTGGTCACTCTCGCTCTACGGCGCCAATAGCGACAATTTCTTCGTCATCGATGATCGCGAGGCTCACTACGGGGCAGAGATCACGCTTGTCCGCAAAGGCGTGGCGCATCCGGAAGGCGCTTCGATGGTTGTTGAAAGCCCTAGCACCCGCGGCATCGCTCTGATCCGCCGCCTCGCGCCAACGCCGAACACATACGAAGCTGCTGCGCGCGTCGCCTCCGAAGATGTTTGCACCAGCGTCGCGCAGCTCAGCAATTAAAACTCTGCCGCACGCAGCGCAGCGAGTCGGGCAAACAGCAGCGTCACCGCCTTTCGCCGCGCCGCGACCAGTTGCCGGACAGGCGCATCACGCAGGATCGCGCCGCCGAATCCGTCAGCGACGACAAGGCCGCATTCTTCCGGGATGATCTCGCGCGGAAAGCTCTCGGTCACACCGAAGAAAAAGCGATCACAATATTCAACGTAGTCCGGCCACTTGGAGTCGCACGCATAATCTTCGAGGCACGATTTGGTCTCAACGATCCAGATCTCACCTTGCGGCGTCAGCGCCATCACATCAGCGCGACGCCCGTTGGCGAGCGGAACTTCCAGGATCGGCGCGAGCCCGCGTTCCACCAGCATCCGCGTAACGCCGCGCGCCAACGCCGCCGTCACATCTGGGCGCGAAGCTGGAAGCCCTTCATCCATATGCACATTCTCTCACTCAGCCCGCAGCGGAACAAGCGGCCCGGAACTGCGGCGGTAGCGCCGGCGTTCGCCCGCCATCGAGAGAAGGAAGATTTCCATGCGCAAGAGTTTCCTGTTGGCCGCGGCCGCCGCCGCGATGCTTTCCGCCTGCGGCATCGGCGCGCCGACCTACCCCGAATTCAACGAAACCTCATATCGCATCGAGGGCTCGACCGCGTCCGCCACCGGCGGCGCGCCGGTGCATACCGTGATCTACCGCAATGGCCCGCGCATGCGCGTCGAGACCGTACTCCCCAACACCGGCAACGCGACGATCGTGTTCGATGAATCGACCAACGCCGCCTACGTGCTCAACCCAACCGCGCAGATGCCGGCGCCAACCGCGCAAGCAGCGCCGACGACGACCGCGCCGCAGGGCGCAACAACGACCCCAGCGCCAGCAACGACCGTTCAAGCGCCAACACCGCAAGTCCTCGGCGTCGCCGTTCGCATCGAGGATGCAGACGCGCCGCAACCACTCGAAACCGCATGGGCGGCGCTCGGTGCGGACAACGCCCGCTCGACAGGCAGATGCGAAGTCGCCGGCGAAAGCGGCCACGAATGGACGCCGCGCCAAGCCCCGGCGCCGGGTGTCGAACGCACGGCCTGCATCACCGACGATGGCATCGTGCTTCGCGTCTCCGACAGCGGCGCAACGCTCTGGGAAGCCACATCGCTGCAACGCGGCGATCAAGACGCCACCCTCTTCGGCGTACCGGCCGGCTATCAGCTGATCGACCCGCAAGCGGTCGCCGAGCAAGTCGGTCAGAACATGGAGCAGCTCGATAGCGTCACAGGCGCCTCGCCGACGCCGCAACAAGCCCCGGCGCCCGCGCCGCGCGGCTAACGCTCACCAACGATTGTGGACCTTCTCGGCAAAGCCGAGGAGGTCCTTGATTGCAAGCGTCTCGCCGTCATCCAACACAACATTCCCACTAAAGCGGCCGAACACCTGATGCTGATCGGACTTGATCGGCCCCAAAGACGCCGCCGACGCGCGATCCAAGACCGGCTCAAACGTCAATTCAAAGCGGTTATCGCTACTGGTGAAGCGCCACGGCGCTGAATCCGGCGCGCCCTCCGGCAAATGAAACGTCACCCGTTCCAATTTGTGCGCCCGGCCATCGACGAACAACATGCTCTCAGTCGCCGCCGAGGTGTCGCCAAAGCCGTAGCCGATATTGAAGCCAAACACGCGCCCATCGACGAAGCCCGACGCCGAACCCCAATACCAAGTGTTGTCGTACGTCCAAGCGCCGCGACCCCAATCGAGTACGCCGAGCGCTTCGTCGGGGCAAAACGCAAAACGCTCACCGCCAACGATCACCGCGCCATCGGCGCGCAAGCAATTGATCTTCTGATTGTAGTAAAACGAGCGCGGCGCGCCCGCGAACGGCGTCGCAATCACCATCCGATCCATCGGCGGCTGCGCCAAAAGCAAATCAGCCTCCAGCCCCCGCCCCTTATCGAACGCCGGCGCGCGTACCTCGACGCGCCTTGCGCCCACGACATGCGTGTAGCGAATTTCGAGTTTGCCGTGCGCCACGCGCACATCGCCCGCGTCCGCACTTTCCGGCATACGCATCTTGCCCATCGGAAACGGCGCCAACACGTCTTCGCTCACATACTTACGTGCGCGAAAATCAAACCAAGTGACGCCCAGAAAGCCGAGATAATCATTGTCCGCGACGGTGACGGCCAAGCCGTAATCACCTGCCAGCACGCAATAATAATCCCACTCTTTCGTCCGCAATGGATGCGCACGCACAGCGGCGCGTTTGTAGCGGCGCACCTCTTCGCTCGCCCAGCCGCGTTCGATCAGTTCGCCGCGCACGTCCAAAAGATCGCCGCGGCCCATCTTGTGCTGCACGACCGGCCCCTCGCCAGAAAACAAAACGCCCCGCTATGATAGCGGGGCGTTGGAGTTTCGTATTGAGTTTCGCTTACTCGGCAGCGACCGCGGCGGCCTTCACATCGTTCAGCGCGCCGGCATTGATGCCGAAATTGATCGTCTTAAGATATTGGATGCCTTCGTCGGCAATCGCATCGCCAACCATCTCATCACCTTCGGCCTTGAACTCATCAAAGTCGATGTACATCGCATAGAAACTCTTGGTCCGATCGGTGATGATGCCGGCGTTCCACAGGGTCTTGACCAACACGCGGAAGATGTTGGTGCCTTCCTTCATGTGCTCGCGGCGCGCTTCGTCGGTGGCGACTTCTTGGAAGCCCTGCATCACCTTGTCCGGATCCAAGCCGAACTGCGCGTAGATCGCGGTCATCTGGTGCGGCGCGACGAGGTTGAACAGCAGCGTCTGGAAGCAATGCGCCGCCCAGTTCTCAACGATCTCATGCTCTTCCGCCGACAATTTCGGGATCGTGCGGTCAGCCCAGATCTTTCCGAACTTATGGTGGAACGCTTCGTCGGTCATGACGAGCTGCGTCAGACGCTTCACCAGCGGATCGTTCCACTCTTTGAAGATCGTCGCGAAGGCGCCCATGGCGAGGCCTTCGACCAGCATCTGCATGCCGATAATCTTCTTATAGACCTCCGGCGCGTGCACGATCTCTTGCAAGAGACCCGCGAGCACCGTGCCGCACGGCAGCGGCGAGCCCCAGCGCGCGATGATGTATTTCGCGAACGCCGTGACATGACGGCCTTCTTCGCGCGTTTGGTTGGCGGCGTATTCCTGCGCGCCCGGATCGCGCAGCACGTGGCAGAGCGAAGCGGAGAGGTTCAGCGCGCCCTGCTCACCGTGCAGAATCGAGCTCATGACCCAGCGGCCGACCTGGCTCTTGAAGCGAATGCGATCGGCCGGTTTGTCGGCAAAGTGGTTCGAGACGTAATCGGTCAGCAGCGCCGGAATCATCACGTCGGGGATGAAGTCGGTGGTGTCCGGATCGAAGTCGTCTTTGAAGTCGATGTATTTGGTGTCGAGCGGATCCCAGAAGTGATCGTGGGTCGCTGAGATGATCTTATCGAACGCGGTCGAGCGGTTCAGGTGACGATCGATTTCCAGCATTTGGCTGAAATCGGTCGGCGGAACGGCGTCGTAGACCTCGTCCTTGGTGATTTGGCGGATAGGGGCGGCGGAGTCGGCCATCTCGTCGTCTCTCCCGTGTGGACCCACGGACTTCGCGTGGGTCTTTGATTTGGATCAATTCACACTAATCGAAGGGCCACGGCCGCGCAACAAAAATGACGGGGGCGTCAACTTACTATTTTCAGCCTCGCCCAGCGCCCCGACGCCACCTAGGTAACGGCGATGAGCCCCATCCTCCCGACCTCGCTGGACGAATTCGAGCGCCTGGCGCGCCAAGCCTGGGCCGAGCTTCCCTCCAGGTTCCGGGACCTTGCCGGCGACGTCCTGATCCGCGTCGAGGACCTCGCCGACGACGACATCCTCGCCGAACTCGGCATCGACGACCCGTTCGAACTCACTGGGCTCTATTCGGGCGACGACCTCACCCAGCGCTCGATCATGGACGCGTCGCCAAACCCGCCTATGGTTTTTCTCTATCGCCGCGCCATTCTCGATGAGTGGATCGAACGCGGCGACGTCGATCTTCGCGAACTCGTCGCGCACGTGCTGGTGCACGAAGTGGGACACCACTTCGGCCTCAGCGACGATCACATGGATAAGCTGCTGGAAGACGCCGATTAGCGCCGTTGTTGTCGTGAGAATGGCACCGACGTGCGGTCGGCCATGCCGAGCGATTGCGCGCAATATTCTTCCGGCGTCGTCAATTGCGGGCTCATCGGATCACTGTCGAACGCGCCCTGCACCTGCGTGATGCACTGATCCCAGGACCGCACGTCGGCGCGGCGCTCTTCATTGGTGCGTGGATCGCCCGCGGGCGCAGGCACCTGCGTTTGCACTTGGCCGGGCACGATGATGTCATCGTCTGGTGAGAGCGCGCGTGCAGGTTGGCTTGGCGCAGGCGTGGTTGGCGCGGGCGCCGTCACTTGCGGTGCGGCGACGACCGGCGGCGCGGCCGGTTGCGTACGCGGCGGCGGCGCACTGGCCGTCATCGGCGCGCTTTGGCGCGTGGGCGGTGGTGTCGCGAGCGGCGGACGCGCTGGCGGCGATGTTGTCGTGGCCGCTTGCGGTGCGGGCGTTGTCGTTTGAGGCGGCAGCAGCGCAACTGGCGGCGCCGTGCGCGGTGCTGGCGTCGGCGCGCTGGCAGTTGCGGTCGGGCTTGCCCCGCCGCCACGGGCATTGCGCCCAGCCGGTTCGATCCCGGCGCAGCTCGCCAGGCTCACGGCCAAAGCCACCACTGCCAAACGTCCAATCATTCGCCTGCTCCTGGCCTGCCCCACGTGGATACATTAGCCCGAAAACGCCTCTCGCCTAGCCTGCGATCGCCACCATCTCAGCGACCCAGGCAGGCACTTGCTCGCTTGCTTTTCCGTAACGCGCGAGATCGAACGCCTCCGCATTGCCGGAAGGTTCAAGGTTGATCTCCATCGTCGGGATACCCGCCGCACGCGCCGCGGAAACAAAGCCGGCCGCCGGATACACATTCCCTGACGTACCGATCGAAACGAACAAATCGGCGCTCGAAAGCGCCTCGTAGATCTCATCCATGTAAAGCGGCGTCTCACCGAACCACACGACATGCGGACGCATGCCGCCGGTTCGTCCGCACGCACCGCAGCCCATATTGGGTGAGAGATCGCCATCATAAGGCGCGAGCCCACCGCAATCGTGGCAGCGCGCCTTGGCGATCTCGCCGTGCATATGGATGACGCTCAACGCGCCGCCACGTTCGTGAAGATTGTCGACGTTCTGCGTGCAAATCGTGACGGCGCCGCCACGTTCAGCCCAGATCGTCTGCAATTGGCCGAGCGCGATATGCGCTTCATTCGGCTCAACGCCTGCATGCGTGTTCCGTCGCATATTGTAGAACTCGAGCACGAACGCCGGATTGTTCTCATAGCCTTGAATCGAGGCGACTTCTTCAAGCTTGTAGCGACTCCAGATTCCGCCCGTGTCACGAAACGTCGAAAGACCGGATTCAGCCGAAACACCGGCGCCCGTCAGTATGAAAATGCGCTTGGCAATCATGGAACCTCCGCCCGAAAGGCAGTCAGAGATAGAATTCCCTGAAACCGCGACAAGTGTTGACGCGTTTCTCCCTATCCGCTTTGGGAGCCCGCGGGGGATAACAGAGGGAAAGGCGCCAGAATGCGCATTGCTTCAATCATCGCCGCGCTGGCGTTGGCTACTTTGGCCACCGCTTGCGCCAACCGAACAGGCGATCTCACGATCGCACAATGGTGTGCCCAAGACGCTTCGCGCGGCAACACCGACATCTGCAAACAACACGCAGACACTGAAGAAGTCCGCTCCTCGCTCGGCACACGCATCGCCGAAGTGTTCGGCGTCGCCAATCGCGCCCAAGCAACGGCCGATCAAGCGATGGCGCGCAACGTCGTCTGCGTCACGCGTACGATGAACCGCACACGCGCTGGCACATGCGATCCGGGCTACACGCTGACGGGCTGCACGCAGACCCGCTACACCAGCCGCGCTGGCGGCATGGCTATCCTCCGCTCGGTCAGTGACTCCGAGTGCCGCTTCAACGGCCAGGTGCTCGAAGTGCAAGTGCGCTGCTGCGCGATGGGTCCGAACCCGCCGCCCGCAACACTTGTGCGCGACACCGCCCCGCCCGCGCCAGAAACGCCGCAACCTGCGCCGGTTTCCTAAGCGCGAGCGCTTAACCCCGTAATGGATACTCCGCTTCGAGCCGATAAAGGCTCGGAGCGGATTTCCGCGTGATGCTGGAATAGAGCCCAAAACCGCCGACCGCGAACGCAGGCGTCTCGAACAATCCGTGCCGGGCGACGAACGCCTGCACCCGATCAAGCGTTGCGCCGTTCAAATACGCGATCGTCACGTGCGGCGTGAACTTGACCGGCTCCGGTTTCAGCTTGACGCGCCGCGCCGCCTTCTCACACGCCGCCGCAAGCTGCTTCAATGAATCGCTTTCAGCTGCGCCTATCCAAAGCGCGTGCGGATCGGCGCCGCCGAACGAACCGGCGCCCTTCAAGCGCAGCTCGAATGGATCGATCCCGCGCGTCGCCGCTTCCAACTCGCCATCGAGATCTTCCGCGACAGGCTCGGTGATCGCACCGAAGAAGCGCAGCGTCAGGTGCAAGTTCTCGCGCGGCCGCCAATTGGCGCCGCCAACACCCTTCATCAGCGGCAGCAAGCGCTCCGCGACCTCATCTGGAATTGAAAGAGCAGCGAACAAACGAAGCGACATCGAACAAGAAATAGGAGCGATGCATTGCGCTTTTCTAGAGTTGAGCGCCGCATGCGAAAACGCTGCGGCTTAGTTGCGGCTTTGTTCGTTCACACATCACCATTTGCTGAAGCGTCGCCTGACGCCGGCCCGAGACGAAGCGGCCCGCGACTCTGGCAGCACCATTGCTGCACGCGGTGGTTTTCATCGGACGGGAAGACAAACTCAGCGCGCGCCGTGGCCCAGGTGCTGTGTGCTGCATGAGCGATGCGGCGGGAACCGGCGGACGGCGCCAATGTCTTCCAACATCCGAATGGAATACCCATCACGCGTGCGCGTCAAGAACGGAACAGTAAATGTGATCTCATTGAAATGTGCGCGCACTCACGCGCACATCTCATGCGTCAAGCGTCGTCGTTACGGAGTCTCGCGCGGCAGTGTCGCGATGTACGCCGTCATCGCGCGCGCATCTTCTTCGTTCAAACGGAACGCAGGCATTGGCGGGCGCGGACTTGAGCCGTCGGGTCGGACGCCAGTCTGCAGGAACGCCGCAAACTGCTCTTCAGTGTAGCCCGGAGGAATTCCGGCGATCGACGGCGCAACCGGCGCCCATGGAATCTCAATCGTCGGCGCAAAGGCGAGCGTTGCGCCTTGCAGCGCGTGCGCTGCGTCCGGCCCAGTCGGCGTCATCGGCGTGTGACAATCGTTGCAGCCGCCAATGTTGTTCACGAGATAGTCGCCGCGCGCGACAAGCTCCTCTCGCGTCGGTTCTTGCGCCTGCTGCTGCGCGCATGCGCTCAACAACACCAACGCAACCGCGCCAATAACTGCCTTATACATTCCAGGCCCCCTCATTCCGCGCGCACCACGCGCGGCCGGCAAACTCTCACGACGCGGCGCGGACTTCCATCGAAGCCCACGCCCTCATCGTAGAGGATGCCGCGCCGAAGGGGTTCGGATGCGGATTGCGCAACCGAACCCTCCAAGCCGGGCCCTTTAGAGCGCGTTGATCGGCAATTTCAGATAGCGCACGCCATTAGGCTCGGGCGGGGGTAACTCGCCGGCCTGAATATTCACCTGGATCGAGGGCAGGATCAGCGCCGGCATAGACAAGGTCTTGTCACGCGCCTCACGGATCGCAACGAACTCGTCCTCTGAAACATTGGCCAAATGAATGTTCTTGGCCCGCTCCTCGCCGACCGTGCTTTCCCAGGCAAAGACATCGCGGCCCGGCGCTTTGTAATCGTGGCAGAGGAAGATGCGCGTCTCAGGCGGAAGCGCCAACAATTTCTGGATTGAGCGATAGAGCGTACGCGCATCGCCGCCCGGAAAGTCAGCACGCGCAGTGCCGAAGTCCGGCATGAACATGGTGTCGCCGACAAAAAGAGCATCGCCAATGAGATATGAGACACACGCCGGCGTGTGACCAGGAGTGTGGATCACTTTGATCTCCAAGGCGCCGAGTTTCAGCACTTCGCCGTCAGCGACCAGCTTGTCGAACGGACGGCCATCGGCGGTCACGTAGGCAAGATTGAAGACATCCTTGAAGACCTGCTGCACCGCTTTGATGCGCTCACCGATCGCGATCGGCGCCGCTGTCGCCTTCTTCAGGAACGGGGCGCCTGAAATGTGGTCGGCATGCGCATGGGTCTCAAGCAGCCAATTGATAGTGACGCCTTCCGCCTTCGCCGCGGCCAAGATCGCTTCAGCCGAATGCGTGCCGGTGCGACCTGAGCTTTGATCGAAATCCAGCACGCTATCGATGATCGCACCGTTCTTGGTCTCAGCATCCCAGACCAGATAGCTCACGGTGAACGTAGGCTCGTGAAAGAAGGCGCGGACTTTAGGGAGGGTCATGGCTTTGGCTCCGTTGATGCGCGGAATATTAGATATTGCTAAATTAGATTCAATTGATATATACAGCAAGATGGCTCTCGCTGAACTCTCCCCCACCCAGTTTGCCGCCAAGGCCGGCGAAGCGGCGGCGCTACTCAAGGCGCTGGCGCATGAATCGCGGCTGATGGTGCTTTGCCAATTGTCGGACGGCGAACACTCAGCCGGGGCGCTGCAAGAAGCCTCCGGCCTCTCACAATCAGCGTTGTCGCAGCATCTGGCGCGGCTGCGTGAAGAAGGCCTCGTCGCCACCCGCCGCGATGCGCAATCCATCTTCTATCGCCTCGCCGATCCCAACGTCGCCCGCATCCTCGACACGCTGGCGTCGATCTATTGCCCCCCAAAACGGAAACGGAAATGACCTCGCTCAATCCCATCAGCGCGCCGGAGCTCAAGCGGAAGCTCGATAGCGGCGACACCGTGCTCATCGACATCCGCGAGACCGACGAACACGCGCGCGAGCACATCCTCGGCGCGCGCCTCGCGCCGCTCTCGGCAATCGACGCGCACGATTTCGATCGCGACCATGGCAAAGCCGCCGTGTTTCACTGCCGCTCGGGTCTACGCACCCAAAGCAACGCCGCCACCTTGCTCGCGCGCGGCTTCCGCGAAGCCTATTACCTGCAAGGCGGCATCGAGGCCTGGAAGCAGGCCGGCCTGCCCGTGCACAGCAACCGCAACGCCCCGCTCGAGATCATGCGCCAGGTTCAAATCACCGCTGGCCTTCTCATTTTGCTTGGCGTCACCCTTGGCGCGCTGGTCAATCCAGCCTTCTATGGTCTCTCCGCATTCATCGGCGCAGGGCTTACCTTTGCCGGCACAACAGGCTGGTGCGGCATGGCGATGATCTTGAAGGCGATGCCGTGGAATCGCGGCAGCTTCGGCGCATGAGCCTCCCCGACATTCTTGCGATCTTGAGCGGCGGCGCCGTCGGCCTGGTCCTCGCAATCATCGGCGGCGGCGGCTCGATCCTCGCCACACCGGCGCTGCTCTACGTCGTCGGCGTCGCCAACCCGCACGTCGCGATCGGCACCTCCGCCATCGCCGTATCGGTCAACGCCTTCGCCAACTTCATCAACCACGCCCGCCGCGGCAACGTCCGTTGGCGCTGCGCCATGGTGTTCGCCGCCTCGGGCGTCTTCGGCGCAGCCATCGGCGCCGCCATCGGCAAAGTCACCGACGCGCAAATCCTGCTGCCGCTCTTTGCCGTGCTGATGATCGTCATCGGCATCGCCATGCTGCGCCGCCCACCCAGCGACACCGGCCAGGACGTCCGCCTCACCCGCGAGAACGCCCCCAAGCTCATCGCCTACGGCGCCGGCGTCGGCGCCATCTCCGGCTTCTTCGGCATCGGCGGCGGCTTTCTCATCGTCCCCGGCCTCATCGGCGCCACCGGCATGAGCATGATCCAAGCCATCGGCTCGTCGCTCTTCTCGGTCGGAAGTTTCGGCGCCACCACCGCCGCCTCCTACGCGCTCGACAATCTCATCGACTGGCGTATCGCCGCGCTCTTCATCGGCGGCGGCCTCATCGGCGGCCTCGCCGGCGCCTCGATCGCATCGCATCTCGCCAAGCAACGCGGCGCCCTACAACGCGTCTTCGCCGGCGTCGTCTTCCTCGTCGCCGCCTACATGCTCTACCGCTCCTTCATCGCGCCGCACTAACCCATCAGCCCGCACCTTCGCGGCTGCAACCCAAACGAGCGCACACGCGGCCTCTCGCCGCCGCTCATCAGCGCCGTCAGCGCCCACACCAACGCATCCGTCAGCTCTTCCACCAAAGCCACGAACGCACCGCATGCGTCACCCGCCCCTCCCTGATTTCCTTCTGGTCATCGTTGGGACGAACGACGAAAACCATTGGATTTCATTTCATCCAAAATCTGGAAATTGGTCTCAGATTCAGCCCTAGGCGTCCACGTCCGCTTCCAGCGCGAACTCTTCAATAAACGCGCGCCGAGGCTCGACCACATCGCCCATCAGCTTCGAGAACATCTCGTCGGCATCGTCGGCGTGATCGACCTTCACTTGCAGAAGCGTGCGCACGTCGGCGTCGAGCGTGGTTTCCCAGAGCTGCTCGGCGTTCATTTCGCCAAGGCCCTTATAACGCTGCACGGTGACGCCCTTTTGCCCCGCACCTTCGATGGCGTGCAGCAGCGAGAGCGGGCCGTTAATGTCGATCACTTCGCCGCCGCGCTTCAGCTGGGCGCGCGTGACGTAGGTTTCGCGCAAGGCCGCTGCGCGATCGGCAAGGCGGCGCGCATCGGCGGAGGAGAGAAAGAGCTTATCCAAGGTCGCGCGTTCGGCGACGCCGCGCACCGTGCGCTCGAGCACCAGCGCGCCATCAGGATCGAAGCGGCCGGTCCAATTGCCCTCGCCTTCTTCGGCGATGGCGTTGAGGCGGACGGCGGCTTCTTGCGCTTCTTTATCGCTCGCGCCCTGTGCGAACGCGCCGGCGATGGCGGTTTGCTCCAAGACGCTATCAGGTACGCGCGCGTGCAAGCGCTTGATCAAGGTTTCGACGGCCATGGCTTCGCGCGCCAGGCGCTTCAAATCATCGCCCGCATATTGCGCGCCGGCCGCTTCAAGCACGGCGCCTGAAGAGCCTTCCTCGATTAAGAAGTTCTCGAATTCGGCTTGATCCTTGAGGTAGCGGCCGCTCTTGCCTTTGGTGGCTTTATAAAGCGGCGGCTGGGCGATGTAGAGATAACCGCCATCGATGATCTCGGGCATTTGCCGATAGAAGAACGTCAGCAGCAGCGTGCGGATGTGGGCGCCGTCAACGTCGGCGTCGGTCATGATGATGATTTTGTGGTAGCGCAGCTTTTCGATGTTGAAATCGTCGCGGCCGATGCCGGTGCCGAGCGCGGTGATCAGCGTGCCGACCTGTTCGCTCGACAGCATCTTATCGAAGCGCGCGCGCTCGACATTGAGGATCTTGCCGCGCAGCGGCAGCACGGCTTGGGTTTCGCGTGCGCGGCCCTGCTTGGCCGAACCGCCTGCCGAGTCACCCTCGACGATGAAGATTTCTGACTTGGCCGGATCTTTCTCCTGGCAGTCGGCGAGCTTGCCCGGGAGCGAGGAAATATCGAGCGTCGATTTGCGGCGCATTTCGCGCGCCTTGCGCGCCGCTTCGCGCGCGGCGGCGGCTTGCACGATCTTGCCCATCACGTTCTTGGCGTGGCCGGGATTTTCCTCGAACCATTGATTGAGCGCATCGCTCATCAAGTTTTCGACCACCGGGCGCACTTCTGAGGAAACCAGCTTTTCCTTGGTCTGCGACGAGAATTTCGGATCAGGCACTTTGACCGAAAGCACGCAAGTGAGGCCTTCGCGGGCGTCGTCACCGGTGATCTCGACCTTTTCCTTTTTGGCGATGCCGGAGCTCTGCATGTAGGCGTTCACAACGCGCGTCAGCGCGCCGCGGAAGCCGGCGACGTGGGTGCCGCCATCCTTTTGCGGGATGTTGTTGGTGAAGCAGAGCGTGTTCTCGTGATAGCCGTCATTCCACTGCATCGAGGCTTCGACGGTGATGCCGTCCTTCTCGCCGATGACATAGATGGCGTCCGGGATGAGCGCGGTGCGGCTACGGTCGAGGTGGTTGACGTAGGCTTTGACGCCGCCTTCGTAGAAGAGCGTTTCTTCGAACGGCTCTGGCCCGCGTAGATCCTTGAACATGATGCGGACGCCGGAATTGAGAAACGCCAGCTCGCGCAGGCGGTGCTCGATGGTTTTGCGGTCGTACTCGACCATGGTGAAGGTTTTGGGAGAGGCGAGGAAACGCACGGCGGTGCCGTTTAGCGTCTTGCCGTCTTCCTGCGGCGCGGGGCCGACTTCCTTCAGCGGCGCAACAGCGTCGCCATGCACGAAGCGCATGGCGTGCTCTTTGCCGGCGCGCCAGATGCGCAGATCAAGCCACTCGCTGAGCGCGTTCACGACCGAGACGCCGACGCCGTGAAGGCCGCCTGACACCTTGTACGAGTTCTGGTCGAACTTTCCGCCCGCGTGCAGCTGAGTCATGATCACTTCAGCTGCGGAGACGCCCTCTTCCTGGTGGATGTCCGTCGGGATGCCGCGCCCGTTGTCGATGATCTCGGCGCTGCCGTCCGGGTGCAAAATCACCTGAACTTTGGTCGCGTGTCCCGCCAACGCTTCGTCGATCGCGTTGTCGACGACTTCGTAAATCATGTGATGAAGACCGGACCCATCATCCGTATCCCCAATATACATCCCCGGCCGCTTCCGCACCGCGTCTAAGCCTTTGAGAACTTTGATAGAATCGGCGCCGTAGTCGGGAGCGCTCGCGGGGGCGTTTTGAGGGGCGGTCATGGGTCTCGAATCGAGGTGAAAATGCTGACCGAATATAGGGATTAACCCACGAAAAGTCGCGGTTTTGATGCCACGCGGGCGGGAAAAAGCACCGCGAAAAACGTTCAGAAAATCAGTGGCTTGGCGACCCAAATTGCGCCGAGCATGGCAGCCGTCCCGAGCGCCAGCCAAAGCCCGTCGCGCGCGACCATTCCGAGGCCGAAAAACACGACCGCCAAACCCGGTATCAGGGGCGCGAGCGGAATGAGACCCAGCGGGAACGTGATCAGGGCGGCGAGGATGCACAATACCGCCACGAGGTTCACGAACGGCGCGCGCGACAGAAAGGTGAGACGCGGCTTCAGGAGCTTGTCGATGGCCGTGGCGACGCCCCTGCTCCTTTCTATGCCGGCTTTGACAGCATCGCGCGGCAGGTTGGCGCCGAGGGCCTTTTGGGGAAGCCAGATGCGCTTGAGGCCGAGCGCCATCTGGCCGGCGACGAGGAGCGTCAGTGCAGCCGCGAACCAGGTCATGCCGGGGATTACGGTGGCAGGTGAGATTGCGAACAGACCGATCACCAAAAGCAATGGCCCGTAAGAGCGACGCCCTACCGAATCCAGAATCTCGCCGAGCGTGAGGGATTCAGGCGTCTCATCGCCATCGCACTTGGCCGATATCTCATCGAGCACGCCTTCGAGGTTCGTGGGCGTTGCGCGTTTGGCACGTGTCGGAGGTGCTTGGATGATCTTCTGGGTCAAGCGACGAGCGGAATAGCGAACAAAAACGCGGCTGCCGTGAGCGCGACGCCGATGGCGAGCAAAACACCGTCACGCGCAGTCATGCCGAGACCAAACATAACGATGGCGATACCAGGCGCCAACGGCGCGAACGGGATGAGCGACAGCGGAAAAGTGATCAGCGCGGCCGCGACCACACAGAGCGCCACTATATCCACCCACAGTGGCGCTGTGAGGAAAGTCCAGCGCGGGCGCAGAAGATCGCCTTCAATGGGATCGAGGATTGGACGCGCCCGATCAAGAAATACGAAGAACGCGCGGCGGGGCACAGAAATCTCAAGCATTGGCGTCGGCAGCCACGGACGCTTCAAACCGAGCGTCATTTAAAGCGCCACCAGCAACGTGATGGCCGCAACGATTGAAGTCATGAACGGCAGGACTGTCGCGGGCGAAATTGCAAACAGCCCCAAAATCAGCAGCAGCGGCCCGTAGGAACGGCGGCCGACCGCGTTCATCAGAACGCCAAGTTTCACGCCGTCGAGCGCGCTATTGCGGTTCACGTTGTAGGAGAGTTCATCCAGCACGTCGGCGAGCCCGTTTGGGTGGGCTTCTGTCCGTTCAGGTCCGGACGTGGCGGATGCGAACACACTGATCATGCGCCCGACAAACGCCGCTTAGGAACGCAGGTTCCAGGTTAACGCGCAACCGCCTCGAAGCGTTGCATTCGCGCCAACGTTATTCTTGCCTCAGCCCGAAATTCGAACCGGCAAGCTTTCGTAGCCCTTCACGAAAGACGAATAGACGCGCTTGGGTTCCGCCATAACTTCGATGTGGTCGAAGCGCTTCAGGATCTCTTCCCAAACGATGCGGAGTTGCATTTCGCCGAGGCGATTACCGACGCAGCGGTGAATGCCGAAGCCGAATGAAAGATGGCGGCGAACGTTCTCGCGCTCGATATCGAACGCATCGGCATTCGGGATCACTTCGTCATCGCGATTGCCGGATACATACCACATCACGACTTTGTCGTGCTTCTTGATGAGCTTGCCACCGAGTTCGACGTCTTCAAGCGCGGTGCGCCGCATGAAGGCGAGCGGCGTCTGCCAACGGATCGTCTCTGAGACCAGATTCGGAATGAGGGCCGGATTGGCCTTTAGTTTCGCGTATTGCTCTGGGTATTTGTTTAGCGCGTAAACGCTGCCGGTAATCGAGTTACGCGTGGTGTCGTTGCCACCGACGATCAGCAGCACGAGGTTTCCAAGGAATTCCTGGCGCGGCATGTCCTTGGTGCTCTCGCCGTGCGCGAGCATGGAGATGAGATCGTGGCGCGGCGGCGCGGCGGCGCGCTCTTCCCATAGGCCGTTGAAGTACTGAAGGCACTCCATCAGCTCCGCGCGTCGCTGTTCGTCGCTTTCGACCACCCCTGCTCCCGGTGCAGCGGTGGCGACATCGGACCAACGCGTCAGCTTGCGGCGATCTTCCCACGGGAAATCGAAGAGCGTGGCCAGCATCTGCGTCGTCAGCTCGATCGAAATCTTGTCGACCCAGTTGAACACCTCGCCACGCGGCACTTCATCGAGGAGCTTGCCGGCGCGTTCGCGAATAACCGGCTCGAGATTGGCCAGATGGTTCGGCGCAACGATCGGTGAAACCGTCTTGCGCTGTACGTCATGCTTCGGCGGGTCCATCGCGATGAACATCGGCAACGGAAAGTCTTCTTCCGGATCGAACAGAACGATCGACGGCTCAGATGAAAATTGTTGGTGGTTCGTGTCCACCGCCATGATGTCGTTGTACTTGGTGACGGACCAATACGGGCCGTTCTGGCTATCCTGGCAGTAGTGGACAGGATCCTCTTTTCTCAGCCGCTCGAAGAACGGCCAGAAATTGTTGTCCCGGAAACGCTCTGCGCGGCTGATGTCCAACTTGGAAAGATCAGTCTTCCACGCATCCTCATTCGGATCGTAGTTGAAAACGTAGTCCTCGTTGCGCTTCGGAACGTAATCGGAAATGGCCATGGCGCCCACAGCACCAAATTTCGGCGCACTTGTCACGGCCTCAGCGCTCACCGCTCCGATTTTTGAATTTCCCTAGCGGCGCCACGGGGTGGCGCGGTTGAGCCGATTTCAGGGCAACGCGTGCCCTAACGCACATGGCGCCGTTCAGGTTCGAGTCGTTCATGCTGCGCGTCATTTCCAGCATTACAGAAGAGCACAATCTTTGGCTCTTGGTGATGGCCGCTTTGATTTGCGCTGTCACAAATGTTTCCGCGTTCTGAATGCTGAAACGCGCTCAGGCGCGGCGTGAAAACATTGGAAACCTTTGGTCGATGGCGGCCTGACGGCCGGGCTCGGCGTCTGGGCAACCCACTTTGTCGCCATGACGGCCTACGACGTCGGCCTGCCGCTCGGCTTCGCGCTGCTGCCATTGTTGGGGTCGCTGGCAATTTCCTTTGCCGCGCAGACGACTGCGTCTTGGCTGTCGCACCGGGCGAGCACGCTTCGCAGCAGAATCTTGGCCGGCGTGCTCTCCGGCGGCGGGATCATCGCCATGCATTATCTCGGCATGATCGGGCTCCTTGCTGCGGCGCTGCGACAATGGAACGGGGAGCTCATCGGCGGCTCGGTTTTCCTGGCGCTTGTGCTGGCCTCATTTGCCTTCGCAGCGTTCTTCACAATCACCAGCCGTTACCGCGCCATCGCCGCCTGCGGCGTACACTGTTCGCGACATTCTCGGTACCTTAATGCCTGCGGCGCGCAGCGGCGGCGTGAAATTGCGCGCGGTCGTGCCGCGTGCTTGGCGGCGGCGTTTCTGACGCGTTCAAGATCAAGCAGTGCTTGCTGAACCTTGTGTCCAACGCGGTAAGGTTCAGCCCGATGGCGAAGTGGTGTTGTATGCACGCCGCAAATCACACAGCAGTCGCGATTGGTTGGTCTTTGATGTAGTCGATACCGGTGTTGGCATGACACCGGAGCAGATCTCGCGTCTCTTCCACGCGTTCTCACAGGCCGACGCCACGGTCACGCGCCGGCTTGGCGGCACCGGCCTCGGCCTCACCATCACACAGCGTTTTGTGCGCTTGATGGGCGGTGACGTGACCGTCAAAAGCGCGCCAGGCAAAGGCTCGACGTTTACGTTTGTCGTTCCTGCTGAGCTAAATGCTCCGCTACGCGTTGCGGCTTAAGCGCGATAGACTTGGCCGTCGCGCACTTCGAACATTTGCGTACGAGCGCCGAAGGCTTCGAACAAGTTCTGATCCGTGCCGGTAAGCCAGGCCTGGCCTTCGTTCGCGAGCAATTCGTCGAACAAGGCAGCGCGGCGTACTGAATCAAGGTGAGCGGCAGCCTCATCGATAAGGATGAGAGACGGCCCTGCTCCCGGATCGCCCGCGAGCGCCCGCGCCTGAGCTAGCGTCAAGCCCACCAGCAACGCCTTCTGCTCGCCGGTTGAGCACTGATCGGCGTCCATGTTCTTGGCGGCATGACGCGCCTTCAGATCGCTGCGGTGCGGACCATCGAGCGCGCGCCCGGCGCCGGCGTCGCGGCCACGAACGTCACGCAACAGCTCGGCGAAATCCTCTTCCACGTCGGCGCTCTTCGAGCCGTTCTCAAATCGGGCTTCGAGCAATCCTTCAAGCGCGAGGATGGCTTTCGGAAACGCGCCGTCGGGACGTGTATCGATCGCTTCCTGAAGGCGATGCAGCGTCTCAACGCGGGCCGCTGCGATGGCGGCGCCGTGCGCCGACATTTCCCGCTCCAGGCCACCAAGCCAGGCATCGTCGAACATGCGATCGGCGAGCAGACGCTGGCGCTCGCGCATCGCACGTTCGTAGGCCGCCGCGGCCGCGCCGTGCTGTGCGGCGCGCGCGAGCGTCAAGCGATCGAAGAAACGGCGCCGATCCCCTGCGGCGCCTGACCAGAGGCGATCCATGGCTGGTGTAAGCCAAGTCATACGCGCAGCCTCAGCTAGGTCGGATGCAGTGGCCGGCTGACCATCACGGCGGGTGACGCGCTTTACACCACCTTCAAGCGTGCGCTCCGCGCCGGCGCCGATGATGGTCGCGTAGTCATCGTTCATAACGCGCGCCGACACAGCCCAGGGCTGCGCACGGAATTCATCGCTCTCGCCTGCGCGCGCGACATCGGTCAGCGAGGCGCTCCGTAGGCCGCGGCCAGGCGCTAGCATGGTCAGCGCTTCTAAGATATTGGTCTTGCCGGCGCCGTTCGCGCCGAACAGGCACACGGGTCGAGCGTCGAGCTCAAGATCAAGCGCGGCGTGATTGCGGAAGTCCGTAAGCGTGAGCCGCGAGACGTGAAGTGAGTGCATTACACTCTGAGCGGCATCAGCACGTAAATCGCCGCATCGTCGGCTTCGTCACGCACGAGCGTCGGCGAACCGGAATCGGCCAATTCGAAAACCGCGCTCTCACCTTCAATCTGCTGCGCGACATCGAGCAGATACTTGGCGTTGAAGCCGATTTCGAGCGCGTCATCGCCGTAATCGGCGGCGAGATCTTCGGTGGCGACGCCAGCGTCGGGGTTGTTGACGGTGAGCGTGATCTTGTCCTTATCGAGCGCCAGGCGCACCGAACGCGAGCGTTCCGCCGAAACGGTCGCGACACGATCAACCGCTTCAGCGAAAGCCTTGTTCGGAATTTTGAGCTTCTTGGAATTGTTCTTCGGAATGACGCGCGCATATTCCGGGAACGAACCGTCGATCAGTTTCGAAGTCAGCACCGCGTCACCGAGTGCGAAGCGAATTTTCTGCGGCGAGACAGCGATCTCAACCAGATCAGAGGCATCATCGAGCAAACGCTTCAGTTCGCCAATTGTCTTTCGCGGGACGATGACGCCCGGCATGCCTTGTGAGCCCTTTGGTGCGCCGTAATCAGCGAGCGCAAGCCGATGACCGTCCGTCGCGACAGCACGAAGCTTAGGACCATCGGCATCGACTGTGTGAAAGAAAATGCCGTTGAGATAATAGCGCGTCTCTTCCGTGGAGATGGCAAAGCGCGTCTTATCGATCAGGCGACCGAGCTCGGTCGGTTCGATCTCAAAGCGGGTCTCGAAGCCATCTGACGGCATCGACGGGAAATCGCCGGCCGGGAGCACCGGCAGATGCAGGCGGGACTTGCCAGCCTGGATGAAGAGACGCGGATCGTCGCCGTTCACTTCGAGCTTCACCGCCGAACCGTCCGGCAGCTTGCGGACGAAGTCATAGAGGTAGTTGGCGGGTGCGGTCGTCTGACCGCCGCGCTCAACTTCGGCGGAAGCGCTTTCGGAAATCTCGATATCGAGATCCGTGGCCGTGAGCTTCAGACTGTCGCCCTGGGCGGACAGCAAGACGTTGGAAAGGATTGGAATCGTGTTGCGGCGTTCGACGACGCTTTGCACGTGATTGAGTGCCTTTAGGAGCGCCGAGCGCTCGATCGTCAGCCGCATTCCTTGACCCCTCGTCCCTTATGCCGCTCCAGCAGGGACACATAAAAACACCCCCTGTGGGAGCCTGAGTCGGCTACCGCAGGGGGTGCGAAATTAGCAGAAGCCGCGCGAACCCCAAGCCCCAATTGCAAGACTTAGCGGGCGCGCGGCCAAGGGGCACCCAGGTTTAGGGCTCGCGGCGGACGGCGCGCGCGATACCTTCGAGTTCCGCCTTCAGGTTCGGATCGGTTTCGGAGAGCGCGGCGATACGATCGCGCGCATACATGATTGTCGTGTGGTCAAAACCACCGAAGCGCTGGCCGATATCCGGCAGCGAGGCGTGCGTCATCTTACAGGCGAGGTACATCGCTACCTGACGCGGACGCGCGATCGAATGACGGCGCGTACGTTCCAGCAATTGCTGCACGCTCATATTGTAGTGACGCGCGACAACTTTCTGCACCAACTGCACGGTGATGCGGCGCTCCGCACCTTCGGCCAGTTTGCTTTGCAGAGCATTCGCAGCGGCTTCTAGCGTCACAGTAATCCCTCCCGAGATCTTCCATTCGATGAGAAGTTGGCAGACCGCGCCATCGAGTTCACGGCCAGTAACGTGCATGCGATCAGCGATCATGTCGAGCGCTTCCGGTGCAACACTGAAACCCGAATTCGCGCGCGCGTGGTGCGCGACACGGGCATCAAGAATTTTACGGCGCAGCGGCGCATCCGGCTCAGCAATCTCGCTAACAGCAGCGCCCTTGAGCTTTGCCTTCAACGCATCGTCGAGTCCTTCCAATCCATCAGGACCATGATTGGCTGCAAGCGCAATCTGACCACCGCGACGTGTAAGTTCGTTAATCGTGTCGAACGCTTCTTCTTGCGTCGCGCGCTTGCCGCAGATGCGATGGAAGTCGTCGATGATGAGAAGGTCCGGCGCGCGGACCATCTCTTTGAACGACGATGAGTCGCGCTTCTTGTGCAGCGCCGATTGAAAGCACTCGAGAAATTCTTGGCCCGTCATGAAGAGGACCTTGCGGCCACGCGCGATGGCTTCGTGCGCGGCGGCGTTGAGAAGGTGCGTCTTGCCGCAACCCGGCGGCGAATGGACCAACCACACAGGGAACGTCACGCCAACGCCGGCGCCGATCATCTGTGCGACGGTATATGCATGAAAATTGCTCGGGCCATCGGCGAAGGTCTCGAAGGTGAGTTCGAGCGGACGCGCCGGTTCGGGGTCCGCCTGGCGGGCTTCTTCGATGCGCGCGTCCGCGAGCGCGCGGACATCAGCAGGTATTTCGTGTTCTAGGAGAATTTGGATCTTCTGGACGCGCGGCTCGTAGGCGCGCATGCGCGCACCGAGACGGTCCACAACCTGTTGGTTCAAACGCTCTTTTGCGATCCGCGACCCAGCCCGAAAGAGCAGGACGCCATTCAATTCCGCCACCAACCGAAGTGGACTGATGTACGAACCGTAGAAGTCAGCGCCGTACTCGCTGACCAATTCCTTTTGAACCAGCTCGAATGCACGCGCCGCCCCGACACCCGCCGTATCCCGGCGGGCTTCTTCGCCCTGTTCCATGCAGCCCCCGCTTAGAACGTTTCTGTTTTTAGCCGCCCCTAGGCGGGCACACCTCTCCCGTTCGAGCCGAATGTCTTTTTCGGCCCGATGCTTGCGCACCGGCGTCACAGGGACTGTCGAACGGGCGAGCCGCGCTCGCCTGACCAGCGAAATTTGCGCCCTTCCACAGGCGCCGTCAATAACAGTTTCTTTACGTTTTAGCCATTTTCCACATCGAAATGATGTGCGGTTAAGCACATGAATTCCAATATGTTTTTAAGGATATATCGAACGGTAGAGCAGTCCGGAACCGGACAAATACTCACCGCTTATCCGCAAGCTGTTGCGGACTCGAACTATGAAGATTCGTGAGAGTTTGGCGACAGAAAAAATACGGTCGCGGCGGCCGATTAGGCCTTCTTCGAACCCGAAAGGGTCGCGATGCGCTTGGAAAGTCGAGAAACTTTCCGGCTCGCCAGATTCTTGTGAACAACGCCTTTACCGGCGGCCTTCATGGTCGCGGACTCGGCGGAGCGGAGGGCTTCTTGAGCAGCCTTCGCGTCGCCCGAGGCAATCGCTTCTTCAACTGAACGCCAAGACGAACGCATCCGGGTGCGGCGCGCCTTGTTGACCGCCGTACGGCGGGCAATCACGCGGGTCGCTTTCTTTGCGGACTTCGTATTCGCCATGGTTTCAGTATTTCCAGATCTTAGTTTCGGACGCGAAGCGCGGGGCTATAGCCTCGCTGTGAGCAGCCGTCAAATGCTCAGCGGTCCTTAAATTCGGGGGGCCGCTTTGCAATGAAGGCGGCCATGCCTTCCTTCTGATCCTCAGTGGCAAAAAGGCTGTAAAACAGCCGCCGTTCGAGGCGCAGTCCCTCGTTCAAGGGGGTCTCGAAGGCGGCGTTTACCGCTTCCTTGTTGGCGATCGTCGAGAGCGCGCCAAAGCCTGCGATCTTTTTTGCCGCAGCCAGCGTCTCTTCCATCAACTTTTCGGCAGGCACGATGCGGGCGACCAGGCCGCAGCGCTCAGCTTCGGCGGCATCCATCATCCGACCGGTGAGGCAAAGATCCATCGCCTTGGCCTTGCCGACGGAGCGCGTTAGCCGCTGTGAGCCGCCCCAAGCCGGCATGACGCCAAGCGTGATCTCAGGCTGGCCGAACTTCGCTGTGTCAGCGGCGATGATGAAATCGCACATCATGGCGAGCTCGCAGCCGCCGCCGAGCGCATATCCCGCAACAGCGGCGATCAACGGTTTGCGGGTGCGCGGCACGCGCTCAAGATTGGAGAACGGATCACGCGCATAGAAATCGCTGAACTGACCTGCCGACATTTGTTTGATATCGGCGCCCGCGGCGAACGCCTTCTCAGAGCCGGTGATGACGATACAGCCAATGCTCGCATCCGCCTCGAACGCGTCGAGCGCAGCACTCACTTCGCCAATCAGCGCATCGTTCAGTGCATTCAGCGCCTTTGGGCGATTGAGACGAATGACGCCAACGCCGCCATCGGTTTCGACAAGAATGTTCTCGTAGGTCATGGGCGCTTTGATTGCGCCGTGGAGCGGCGAAAATCAATCCGCGTTCATCGACGCCGGACGCACGATTAGCCGCACGCGGAGTTGGGTTCCGCCGTCGTGCGGCGCGATGTTCAAAACCAACCGCTCGCGCCCCCGCAGGAATGTCAGATCTTCGCTCCCCTGCGCCGGTTCATAGGCCCAGCCGAGAGCGGAAAGGCTTTCGGTGTAGAAGGCCCGCACCTGGTCCGGCATTGGTGCGCCATGCGCCGTCGCCATAACCAAGCCAGCATCATCGGAGGTCGCGAATGATGTCTGCTGGTTTTCGCTCTCAGCCAGACCTGTCGCGATGGGCAGATCCGGGATCGCCGCGAAATAGGCCGTCTGCGCGAACGCTGGCGCGGCGCAGAAGATCGTGGCGATGAGAAACACGGCTCGACTCATTGCCGCAGTTTAGCTCTGATCGCGACGTACCGGGAGACGTCATGCGCACTTTAGCCTTTCTCTTCGTCTTCGCCGCACTCACCGCGGTCACAACACCTTTCTCCGCCGCCTCCGCGACCACGCCTCTAAGTCCCATCGCAAATTGCCTCACGCTCGCAGGCGACAGCGATGCGGCGCAGACGGCCTGCATCAGCGGTTTTGCAGCCGAGTGCATCGAAACCACGCCGAACGGTGACACCACGATCGGCACGATCCAATGCGTCGACGCAGAACGGCTACAATGGGAAGATGTCCGCGCGACCGTGATTGCAACGTTGCGCGCGAACGAATCTCCCTCGCAGCGTATGTTGCTCGCCGATGCGCTCTCCCAGCATCGGCGGTGGACGGACGCGCGCTGCGCGTATGAAGCCTCAATCTACGAAGGCGGCTCGTTGTCTCGCATCGTCGCCGCGCAATGCGTACGCGACGCCATTGCAGAACACACGTTGTACTTGATCAATCGATATTCAGAAGACTAACGCTGGCACTTGGGGCACCAGAAGGTGCTCCGCCCGCTGTGCACAGCGCGCTTGATCGCGCCGCCGCAATCTTTCATTGGGCACTTTTCGCCTTCGCGGTCGTAAACTCGGAAGCGCTGCTGAAAGCTGCCCTGTGCGCCATCTACGCCAGCATAGTCGCTCAGCGTTGAGCCACCGGCCTCGATAGCTTCTTCCAAGACAGCGCGGATGGCATGGAAAAGCTTATCCAAACGCTGCGCCGAAATACTGCCGGATGCCTTCACCGGCGCGATCCCTGCCCGGTGCAAAGCTTCGACCACGTAGATGTTGCCCAACCCCGCAACGACACGCTGATCCAGTAACGCGGCTTTGATTGGCGCCTTCTTTTTTGCCAGCGCGCTTTTCAGATACGGCTCGTGAAAATGATTGCCGAGCGGCTCTGGACCCATCGCTTTGAAGAACGGGTGCGCCTCAAGCTCATCTTCTGGAATAAGATCCATGTAACCGAAGCGGCGCGGATCGTTGAACTCTAGCTTCGCGCCGTCTTCCATGTCGATCACGACATGCGTGTGCGCCGGGTCTGTCGGTTCGGCGTAGTAGAAATCACCGGGCTGTTGCTTGACGCCGAGGATCGTCCACCGCCCCGTCATGCCAAGGTGCGTGATCCAGACATTGCCGTCATCCAAATGCGCGAGCAGATATTTGGCGCGGCGCTCGAGTGCATCGACGCGCCGTCCGCTTAATCGCGCCGCGAAACGCGCCGGAAACGGAAACCGCAGATCCGGGCGTTTGGTGCGCGCGCGCTTGATGCGCCGCCCGACCAGAGCCGGCGCCAAGCCGCGCCGCACGGTTTCAACCTCAGGCAGCTCAGGCATGCGGCGAAATGTCGGAAAGCAAAGGCAAAAGCATCGCCGGCCGATATAGCCCCACCCCGGCCCCGCCGCTATGCTCCGGCCATGACGACATCGAGTTCTGACGAGACCGTATCCTTCGGGTTCCAGGATGTGCCGAAGGCCGACAAGGCCGGCATGGTGCGCGGGGTGTTCTCCTCGGTCGCGTCGAAATACGATCTGATGAATGACGCGATGACGGGCGGCATGCACCGGCTCTGGAAAGACGCCGTTGCAGCGAAGCTCAACCCGCAACCGGGCGAGCTCATCCTCGATGTCGCCGGCGGCACTGGTGACATCGCGCGGCGCCTCAAAAAGCTCGGCGACGGCGCAGCGCAACGGCGCGGGTTGGAGCCGCCGGAAATCCACGTCATCGACATCAACACCGAGATGCTGGAAGCTGGACGCGCGCGCGGCGAAGATGGACTGCACTGGCACGAAGGCGACGCCGAGAATTTACCAGTCGATGACCATGTCGCCGACGCCTACATCATCAGCTTCGGGATCCGGAACTGCACCGATGTCCCGGCGGTTCTGCGCGAGGCCAAACGGGTTGTGAAGCCGGGCGGCCGGTTCTTCTGTCTGGAGTTCTCGCGCCTCGCCATTGGCGGGCTCGAGCCGGTTTATGATTTCTATTCTTTTAACGCGATCCCGGCGCTGGGGAAATTGCTGGCGAATGACGCGGATTCCTACCGATATTTGGTCGAATCCATCCGCCGCTTTCCGGATCAGGAAACATTTGCGGCTATGATCCGTGAGGCGGGTTTCGCACGCGTGGCCTATCGCAACATGGCCGGCGGCGTCTGCGCGCTGCATTGGGGTTGGTCGATTTAGTGGTTTCGCTGTCGCAGTTCATCGCGCTCCTCGTTGTTGCGGGGATCATCGCCGGGTTCGTATCCGGCGTGTTCGGACACATTTGGCGGTTGCTGCGTGTGGCGGGCACGCTCGTGCGTTACGACGTGCTGTTGCCCTCGGAATATTATGATCAGTACTCCGTGCCGGTGCAGGCCGCGCACACGGCGATGCACGTCTTCGCCAAGCGCAAACGCGGCCGCAGCGTCGGCGTACGCCTGGCGCAAGCGCTGGAACGATTGGGCCCCGCCTATGTGAAAGTCGGGCAATTCCTGGCGACACGTCCGGACATGATCGGCGTCACCGTCGCGCAAGAACTCGGCCGGCTAAAGGATCGGTTGCCGCCCTTCTCGCGCACCGAAGCGCTCGACACGATCAACAGCGAACTCGGTGGCACGGAAGGCTTGTTCGCCGGCATCTCCGAAGCGATGGCGGCAGCTTCGATCGCGCAGGTCCACCAAGCCATCGTCGAACGCCACGGCGTCGTTGCGATCAAGATTCTGCGCCCGCGCATCGAAAAGAAACTCGCGCGCGAAATGGGCGCGCTGCGCTTCCTGGCGCAATGCATCGAATTCTTCTCCAAGCGCTCTCGCCGTCTTGAGCCGGTTCAGTTCATCGACACCGTGGCCTCCGCGATGGAGCGCGAGCTTGATCTGCGACTGGAAGCCGGCGCCGCGGCGGAGTTCCGCGAAGTAGCGGAGAAGGAAGGCTATCTTTCCGTCCCGCAGATCGATTGGTCGCGTTCGGCCAAGCGCGTGATGACTCTGGATTGGATCGACGGCATTCCGCTGACCGATTCAAAGGCGCTCGACAAAGCCGGCGCCGATCGCAGCGAACTCGCCATCGCGGTGACCCGCGGCTTCCTCGCTGCAGCACTCGATTACGGTTTCTTCCATGCCGACATGCACGAGGGAAACCTCATGTACGGCAAGGACGGCAAGCTCTGGATCGTCGACTTCGGCATCATGGGCCGAATTGGTCACAAAGAGCGCCGCTATCTCGCTGAGATCCTCTACGGCTTCCATCGCCGCGACTATCGCCGTGTCGCAGAAGTGCACCACGAAGCCGGCTACGTGCCGGAGAAGTTCACGATCGAGGAATTTGCGCAGGCCCTGCGTGCGATCGGCGAGCCGATCTTCGGCAAAACGGCAGACGGCATTTCGATGAGCCGCTTGCTTTTGCAATTGTTCGACGTCACCCATCTCTTCGGCATGCATTTGCGACCTGAACTGGTGCTGCTGCAAAAAACGATGGTCCAGGTCGAGGGCGTGGCGCGCGGCCTCGATCCACAGCACGACATGTGGACGGCGTCGCGCCCCATCGTTGAACGCTGGGTCCAGCGCGAACTCGGCGCCGAAGCGGTCACGAAACGCGGCATCGATGAAATCAGCATGGGCTTCCAGGCACTGCGCCGCCTGCCTCAGACGCTGCTCTCGATGGAGGCGGCCGCGCGCAAGGTCGCGATTGAGGCGCCGCGCGAGGAACGCAAATGGTATCAGCTGCCTGCGTTCTGGATCGGCCTGATCGGCGGCGCGCTGATCGTCACCGTCTTCGCACCAAAGGACGCAAGCGAGCCACGCCAGCCGCCGCCAACAGAGGCGATTGAAACCAGCGTGCAGCCTGATGCGGAACCGCTTGAGCGGGTCGACATTGACGCCGATCTCGCACAGCCGGGCGCTCAGACACCGGCGGAGCCGGCGCCATGAGCAAACGCGTGTTGCTGATCATCGGTGGCGGCATCGCCGCCTATAAGAGCCTCGAACTCATTCGCCGCTTGAAAGAGCGCGGCCTTGCCGTGCGCGTGGTGATGACCGAGGCAGCGCAGCGTTTCGTCACCACCTTGGCGGCGGGCGCGCTTGTCGGCGAACCGGTGTTCACCGATCTCTTCGACCAAGCACACGAATTCGACGTCGGCCACATCCGGCTGGCGCGCGAGTGCGACCTCATCATCGTCGCGCCCGCAACCGCGGACTTGATGGCCAAGCGTGCGAACGGCCTTGCCAACGATCTTGCCTCCGCCGTTCTGCTCGCGACCGACAAGCCGGTTCTGATGGCGCCGGCGATGAACCCACACATGTGGAGCAACGCCGCGACGCGCCGGAACTTCGCGACGCTCCAAGCCGATGGCATCCGCCTCATCGGACCAAACGCAGGCGAAATGGCGGAGCGCGGCGAAAGCGGCGTCGGCCGGATGGCCGAGCCTGAAGAAATTCGCGACACGGCGATCGCATTTCTCAGCGATGGCCCGCTGAAAGGAAAGCGCGCGCTGGTGACGGCGGGGCCGACGATCGAAGCAATCGATCCAGTCCGCTTCCTCTCCAATCGCTCGAGCGGCAAGCAAGGCTATGCCATTGCAGCGGCCCTCGCTGAACTCGGCGCGGACGTGACATTGGTGTCGGGGCCAACCAACCTTGCAGCGCCCGCAGGCGTGACGCGCGTCAACGTCGAAAGCGCGCGGGACATGCTGGAGGCGAGCGAAGCTGCGTTGCCGCTGGATGTCGCCGTCATGGTTGCGGCCGTTGCTGACTGGCGCCCGACGCAAGAAGCACAAACCAAAATCAAGAAGGACGCCGCCGGCATTCCGGCGATCGCGCTGCAAGAAAATCCAGATATCCTCGCCACGCTTTCAAAACCCGGCAAGAAACGCCCGAAGCTCGTCGTCGGCTTTGCCGCCGAGACCGATCATGTCGAGGAGCATGCGCGCGCCAAGATCGCCAAGAAGGGCTGCGACTGGATCGTCGCCAACGATGTGTCCGGCGACGTGATGGGCGGCGCCGAAAACGCTGTCATCTTGATCAGCAAAGACAAATCGGAAGCTTGGCCGCGTATGGCGAAAGAAGCGGTCGCGCGGAAGCTTGCGGCGGAAATCGCGAAATCGCTGGGCGCAAAGGCGCCGCGAAAGTAGATGGCCGATGACCGTCCACCGCGCAGAGAGAGCGTGCTGGAACTGGTGCTTGGGGTTTTATCGCTGCTCTGGTGGAGCAGCATTCTCATCGAAGGATTGGGTGTCACCCTTGTCGTCGGGCTGACCGACATCGAACCTCGATCCGCTGCGCTCATGGTTTTACCCGTCCCATTGATCGTCTGGGTTGTCCTTTCGGTCCAAAAATCGGTTCGAAAACCGGCGCTCTACTCCTGGCCATAGGCCAAGCGGTAGAAGTTTGCCGCTCGTTTCATCGCAAAAATCCCAAGTGGCAGGTGACCCTGGCGTAAACGTCGCGCCCGGAACGGTCTCCAGGGACTTGAGCGCGCCGTATCAGGCGCTATGTAGGGCGCTCACACCTCACCTCTTCGAGTCTGACGCCGAACGTCGTTCGCGCGCCCAGGAGCCCGACTGCATGAGCTTTCAGAACCATAACGACCGCCGCGAAGCCGCCGACGCCGCCAAGAAGGCGATGCTGGAAAAGTTCAAGAACAAGGCAGCACCCACGCAGGTCGATCCGGCAGAGGCGCAAGCGCGCGTGAAAGCTGCGCAAGAAAAAGAAGAAAAGCGCGTCGAAGCCGAGAAGCGTCGCCGCGAGCGCGTCGAACTCGAAAAGATGGAACGCAAAATCGCCGCTGAGGCCGCCGCGAAGGCTGAGCGCGAACGCCAAGCCCGTGAAGCCGCGCTCGAAGCAAAGCGCCGCCGCGCAGAAGCTGAAGCCGCCGAGCAAAAGCGTTATGAAGACGAAGCGCGCCGCGATCTGGCCGCAGCGGCAGCCCGCCGCCGCCGCTAAGAGCTACGCTTAATTTGCCGTCGCAGCAGAATCGCAGCAGGGCAAAAGCATGAGCAAAGTCACGATCCAGGTTGCGACGCTTCCGCATTTCGAAGGTCTGCAATTGCCGGCGTACGAGACGGCGTTGTCGGCCGGCATGGATTTGCGCGCCGCGATTGCTGAAGATGCGCCGATCATTGTGGCGCCGGGTGGGCGCGTGCTGACGCCAACCGGGCTCACGATTGCGCTGCCCGCCGGCTACGAAGCACAGATCCGGCCACGTTCAGGGCTTGCGCTAAAGCACGGCGTCACCTGCCTCAACACACCCGGAACCGTCGACGCCGATTATCGCGGCGAAGTGAAAGTCATTCTGATCAATCTCGGGCAAGAGCCATTCACGATCACACGCGGCGAGCGCATCGCGCAGATGGTGATCGCGCCGGTGACGCAGGGGGAATGGGATGTGGTCGAGACGCTTTCGGAGACTGCGCGCGGCGCTGGTGGGTTTGGCTCGACTGGCCGTAGCTAACGCCTGCGCGAACGCAACCCGATAAAGCTTGAGCGGCGCTGACCGCGCACAGGCGCTTCTTCAACCTCGCGCTCTGCTTCCACCACCTTCTCGTTTTCGTTGGCTTCGGCGGCGCGTAGGATGGCGCGACGGTCTTCGCGCGCCAAATGGACCTCGCCGCCGCAATCAGCGCGCGCCGCTTCAATGGAACGGCGGAAGGCAACCGGATGCGCCATCGGCGGAAACACAATCCTCGCTTCGCCGGTGCCGGTGACGATCACACGTCCGTAACCGAAGATGCGCGCAATGAACGACTGATCGAGCGAGACGCCTTCGATGCTCTCAACCGCGAGCTCCTGCGTGGTGCGATTGAGCCAGCCCCGCTTTAGAATGACGCGCCGGTTGGTAACTGCAAAGTCCGTGGTCTTCATTTTGATGAGGGAGGAGATGAAGATGAAAATGCCGACGATGGCGATGCCCAGCAGGATCAAGGCCGCCCAAGCGCCGAACCAGAAGACGCCCGGCCATTGACCGCGCTGAATGATGGTCTCGCCGTCTGCCAAGCTCTCGTCGATGTAGCGCATGATCTGCCTTTCAAACTTGCAACGCAGCTGAGACGAGCCCGTTCCGCGCAGGAACTTCCGCTGGCTGCGGGGCGCGCGCGCCGCTAAATCATCCACATGCTGAGCCCTGACGAACGCGAGCGCTATGCGCGTCACATCCTGCTGAAGGAAATCGGCGGGCCAGGACAACAGCGGCTCAAGGCGGCGAACGTCGTGATCGTCGGCGCAGGCGGGTTGGGCGCGCCGGCGGCGCTCTACTTGGCGGCGGCGGGCGTGGGCCGGTTGCGGCTGATCGATGACGATGCCGTCTCATTGGACAACCTGCAGCGCCAGATCATTTTTCGCAGCGCCGATGTAGGCGCGCCGAAGGTCGATCGCGCGCAAATCGCGTTGGCGGCGTTGAACGATAATGTGGCGGTGGAGATTGAGCGGCAACGGCTGACGGAAGCGAATGCCACTTATCTCCTCAACGGCGCCGATATCGTGCTCGACGGGACCGACGACTTTGAAACGCGGTTTGCTGTGAACGCCGCCGCGCGTGCGCTTGGCGTTCCATTGGTCTCGGGCGCGGTGGGCCGATGGGATGGGCAAGTCGCGGTGTTTGCAAGCGGTGGCCCCTGCTATCGCTGCTTCGTGCCCGAGACGCCGCCCGACGCTGAAACATGCGCGCGCGTTGGAGTCGTCGGCGCGCTGACGGGCGTGATCGGCTCGCTGATGGCGCTTGAGGCGATTAAGCTCATTGCAGAATCCGGTGAACCTTTGATTGGTCGCGTGATGCTGTTCGATGGTTTGCGCGGCGATGCGCGCACTGTTGCACTGACGCGCGATCCTGCATGTCCGGTGTGTCGTTATGAGTGAGAACTGGGGACCGTTGCTCGTCGCGGCAGCGCGGCGCGATTTGGAGACGCGCGCACGATTGGTCGAGAGCGGCGAACTCTTCGGCGGCTATCACCCAGAGATGGAAAAGGTGCACGACGAGAACGCCGCGCTGTTGGCGCGGGTGTTCGATGACATCGGCTGGCCAGGCCGCCGCGAGTTTGGCGACGATGGCGCCGGCGCCGCATTCCTTATTCTTCAGCACGCGATCGGTCACCCAGATCTGCAACGGCGTGGACTTGCGCTCATCCTCGATGCAATTCCGGAAGGGCAAGCCAATCCATTGGACGCAGCCTACCTTGCCGATCGCATCGCCATCTTCGAGGGCGCTGAGCAAACCTTCGGCACACAGTTCGACTGGGATGCCAACGGCCAACTCTCGCCAGCGCCGGTGCGCGACCCGGAGTCTCTGGACGAACGCCGGGCCAGCGTCGGGCTACCGCCAATCGCGGAAACGATTGCGAACATGCGCGCCAACGCCGCGGCCGAAAACGAAACGGCGCCGCCCGACCTAGCGGAACGCCGTGCGGCTTATGACGCATGGGCGCGCAAAGCGGGCTGGCGCGCTTGACCTTCCGCCCATCCCGCGCACTCTGGCGCGCGTGGAGGGGTGAATATGCTGCGTTGGCTTATTGGCGGCGTTCTTGCGCTTATCGGCTTGGCGGCTCTGATCGCCGGAGGCGCCTATTTCGCACTGAAGCGGCCTGACATTCCATACGAAACCCTAGCCGCCCAGTATGAGAGCAGTGCGTCTCGCTACGCAGAACTGCCCGGCGGATTGCGTGTGCATTATCGCGACGAAGGCCAAGCGAACGGCCCAGCGCTTCTTCTCGTTCACGGATTTTCAGCCTCACTCCACACGTGGGAGCCTTGGGTTGAGCGGCTCGGTGATGAGTATCGCGTGATCTCGCTCGATCTGCCCGGACACGGCCTCACGCGCGCGCCGGCGGGATATCAGGCATCCATCGAAGCGTTCCGCAACGTGGTTCATGAATTTGCGCGCACGCAGGGCTTGGGTCGCTTCGTGATCGCCGGCTCATCGATGGGCGGCAACGTGGCTTGGGAATACGCACTCGCCTATCCAGAACAAATCGACGCGCTGATCTTAGTCGATGCATCAGGTTGGGAAGACACGCGCGCCGACGCCAGCGAAGAGCCGGAAGTTTTCAAGCTGCTGCGCAATCCGACGCTCGGTCCCATTCTCATCCAACTCGACAACACACGGCTCATCCGCCAGGGCCTCGAAGCGGCGTATGCAAACCCGGCTTTGGTCGACGATGCGATGCTGAACCGCTACACCCAGCTGGCGCGCGCGCCGGGCCACCGCGATATCCTGCTGCAGATGACGCTCGGATTCCGCGAACGCAATTACGCGACGGCAGAGCGGCTTTCAGCGCTCAACATGCCGGTGCTCATTCTCACCGGCGATACCGATCGAATCGTGCCGCCTGAGCATGCTCAACAATTTCATGATGCGATCCCCGGCTCGCGCTTGATCACATTCGAGGCGAGCGGTCACGTTCCGCAGGAAGAAAAGCCGGATGAATCGGCGACTGCGGTTCGTGAATTCCTGCAGCCGATCATCGAAGGCTCGGCTTTGCCGGCGCTGCCGGAAATTCAGTGCCAACCGGACGAGCGCTGCTAACGCTTCATCGAACTGACATTCGCGCCAGTAGGGATTTCGCATGTTGATCGCTCGTCGTGGATTGCTTTTCGCTGGTGCGACCGCGGTGATGACGCGTCCGGCCTGGGCGCAAGCCCTCTCGCACGGCGCATTCACGCACGGCGTCGCCTCCGGCGACCCTTTGACCGATGGCGTTATCCTGTGGACGCGCTTTGTCGGCGGCGATGGGCGCATCGCGTGGGAGGTTTCAGAGGATGAATCATTCGCGCGCATCGCCGCACGCGGTGAAGCGCAGGCAACCCCGGTCAGCGACTTTTGCGTAAAGGTGGACACGCGCGGACTGCAGCCCGGCCGCCAGTATTTTTATCGCTTCCTTGCCGGGTCCGGACCTTCACTCGTGGGACGCACACGCACGGCGCCATCTGGCGCAGACTCGCTCAGCGTCGGATTGGCGTCATGCGCGAACTATGCGTTCGGTCACTTCCACGCCTACGGGCACATGGCGGCGCGCGATGATATCGAGCTCGTACTGCACACTGGCGACTACATCTACGAATACGGCGCCGACGAATATCCAAGCACAGAGCTTGCCGTGGCGGGCCGCGCATTCGATCCAGACCATGAAATCGTAACGCTCGACGATTATTATCGCCGCTATCAGCAATATCATACCGATCCCAATCTGCTGGCGTTGCGCGCCGCCAAGCCAATCGCAGCGACATGGGACGATCACGAAATTGCCAACGACGCAACCAGCACCGGCGCGCAAAATCATCAGCGCAACGAAGGGCTATATGCCGATCGTGTCGCCGCGGCGTCGAAGGCCTATTTCGATTGGATGCCGATCCGGCGTCCGGACGAAACGCGAGCGCGGCTCTACCGGTCCCTGGATTGGGGCGATGTCGCCCGCATCGTGCTGTTGGACACGCGCTATATCGGCCGCGTACGCCAACTCGATTATCGACGCGGATTGGGGCTGCGGCTACTGTCCGACGGAGCAGGCACCGAGGCGGCTGTCGCCGAGTTCCGCACACAATTGCTTGATCCGGCGCGGACGTTGCTCGGCGGCGAGCAAGAAGCGTGGGTGGCGGAGACGTTCGCGGCGTCCAAGCAACGCGGGCAAACTTGGCAGGTGGTCGCGCAGCAAATTGCGATGGGTGAACAGATTATCGGCGCGGGCGCTGCGGCGATGGTTTCGCCCGAAGCGCACTCCAATGTTCGGCGCTACGTGACGGTCGCCGAACGCCTCGGCCGCATGCACATGCCGTGGAATCTAGACGCGTGGGACGGCTACCCGGCTGCGCGTGATCGCTTCCTACAAACGTGCACGGCGCATGCAACCAACGCAGTCATCCTAGGCGGCGACAGTCACAACACCTGGATTAACAATCTCGCCGCGCCGAACGATGCATCGCGCATGGCGGCAATCGAGTTTGCGGGTGCAAGCGTCACCTCGCCTGGCCTGGAGCAAGCCATGGCCGCCGGAGCGCCTGGCGCGCGCGAAGCAATGATGCGCAGCGCCAACCCGCACCTGGCATGGTGCGATGTAACCAATCGCGGCTATGGTGCGCTGAAGTTCACGCGCAGCGCCTGCGAAGCAGAATGGGTGGCGTTCGCGAATGTACGCGACGCCGAAGCGCCGGCGCCAACGATTACACGCATGAGTGCAACGCCAAGCGCACAAGGCGGCCCAGGCCCCTGGACAATCTAGGCCAAGCGCCGATTGGCCCAGCGGACGAATGACGGCCTTAGCGACTTTGGGGTAATACGTGCGGCGAAGTTGAGCGGCCCAATTGCGAGCCAGCGCGAAAGGCCAAAATCGCGCACACCGCGCTTCAATCGTTCAACCAAAGCCGCTCGCCTCTTCCTGCGGCGCAGATCGGCTCTCCCTTGCGGCGAGAGCGCGTCAATCGTCGAGGCGCCCAGAACATCGTGTGCGATGAGCGCGGGACTGACGCCGTAAGTATCGAGGTCCCAGGCCCACACATCACGGAGATCATGATCAATGGGCGCATAGCGCGCCCGCTCGGCGAGAAACTTGCGCGCGCCGCGAGCGCTGATGAGATAGGCGCCGGTTGTTGTCGGCACGCGAGAGTAGCGCACTAGCGAGCGGTCATCGCCCAGTTTCGCGATTGGGCGCGCGAGCAATTTTGTCGGGTACGAAAGGCGCACGATGTCCCATTGCTCCGGCAGCACCGCCACTAAGGCATCGAGTGCGGTAGCAAGATCGTCGGGAAGCCCGACGTCATCTTCGAGCACCAATGTGGGCGATGGAAAATCGCCAACCGCAACGCGCTGCATGATTGCTAGATGGCTGGCGTAACAGCCGATCTCACCCGGCGAGAGGCCAGCATCGACCGGAAAGTAACGCGCAATCCCGCACGGCAATTGATCGCCGCGTAGAGCTGCGAAGCGCTCATACTTCATGGCCGCGCGCTTGAGCTCGACGCTCATGTGCGCCATGCGCTGGGTGTCGCGATCCAGATTGATAACAACAGCGCCGATCATGCGCCGCTTTGGTGGCGCATAAAGCATGATTGCGTGATCCCAGGATCATGGGATGGCGGCGAGCACGACTGCGCGCTTGATTTGTGCTGCGGCGTTGGCCATGCCTTGTACATGACCGATTGGTGGCGCGGCGCTGTCGTTTATCAAATCTATCCTCGCTCGTTTTGTGACTCGAACGGCGACGGGATTGGTGATTTGAGGGGCGTGATCGAAAAGCTCGATCACATAGCGGCGCTTGGTTGCGACGCTATTTGGCTGTCGCCGTTCTTTACATCGCCCATGAAGGATTACGGCTACGACGTCGCCGACTATCGCGGTGTTGATCCACTTTTTGGTTCAGCGGCGGATGCCGACGCGATGATCGCCAAGGCCCACGCGCTCGGACTGAAGGTTATCATTGATCAAGTCTGGTCGCATTCTTCTGACCAGCACGCATGGTTTGCGGAAAGCCGTGCAAGCCGCGAGAACCCGCGCGCCGATTGGTATGTCTGGGCCGACGCCAAAGCCGATGGCTCGCCGCCGAACAATTGGCAGGCCATGTTCGGCGGTTGTGCGTGGACCTGGGACGCGCGGCGGCGGCAATATTATCTGCACAACTTCCTGCCGGAACAGCCAGATCTCAACGTGCACAATCCGGCGGTGCAAGACGCCCTGCTCGACATTGCGCGGTTTTGGCTCGAACGCGGCGTTGATGGCTTTCGGCTTGATGTCGTGAACTTCTTCACGCACGACCGGCAGTTGCGGGATAATCCGCCGATCACGACGCTGAAACGCGCGCCGCCGCGTCCGCATCAGTTCCAGCGCCACCTTTATGATCGCACCCAACCGGAAACGCTGGATTTCATCGCGCGCTTTCGTGCACTGCTCGATGAGCACGGCGCAATGGCGGTCGGCGAAATCGAAGACGAAGAGCCACTCAGAGTTCAGCGTGATTACACAGATGGACCCGACAGGCTTCAGACGGCCTATTCCTTCTTCCTGCTGAGACAACGCACGATGACGCCGGCCGTCATCAAAGACGCGATGGCGCAATGGGAAGGCGCGTGCGGCTGGCCCTCATGGTCGCTTTCCAATCATGACGTCATTCGCTTTCCCACGCGGCTGGCGGATGGCGATCTGCAGCGCACCAAGCTGATGATGGCGCTGCTGCTCGCACTGCGCGGCACGGCGTTTATCTATCAGGGCGATGAATTGGGATTGCCGCACGGCGACGTCTCGTTCGAGCGTTTGCGCGATCCGGAGGCGATAGCGTTTTGGCCTTCGGGGATTGGCCGAGACGGCGCGCGAACGCCTATGCCTTGGGCGCGCGATGCCAACATGGCCGGTTTCACAAACGCCGATGACGCGTGGTTGCCGCTTGATCCACGTCATCGCGCTCTTGCAGTCGATGCGCAGCGCGAAGGATCGATGCTGGCGTTCACACGCGAGGCGATTGCGCTGCGGCGCGCAAACATGGCGCTACGCGAAGGCGAGTTCATCGCGCTCGATGCGCCTGAGCCGGTGTTGGCGTTCGAGCGCCTCGCTGGGGACGAACGGATCGTCTGCCTCTTCAACCTCGGGCCCGATCCGGTGAAGCGACCGCTTGGCGGGGGAAAAGTGAGATTAGCGATCGGCCAGGCGGAACTTCTGACCGGCGCCGCGGCGCTCGGCGGCTATTGCGGGCTGTTCGTCGAAACGTGAGAACTCTGATTTCCTTGGAGTTTGCATTAACCCTGAGTGATACAGTATAACACCTCGCATGCGATGGAGGGGCAGAAGCCGCCGTGACTTTGGGCGCGCCACGACGTGGCGTCGGCAAGCGTTTACGCTTGTCGCCTTCGTCGCGGTTCTGCTGCAGGCGTTCGTCATCCAGACTCACATCCACGTCCCGGTTGCGCCGGTTGCTTCCGCCGCCGTGTCTGGGTCCGATCAAGCGCCGCACGCGACAGCTTCGAACCACCATCGGTTTGCGTGCGTATTCTGCCAGGCTTTGGCCGCTGGCGGCGTGGCAACACTCACGACCAGCGCGATCGTTCACGGCGCATATCAAACCAACACCGCAAGCGACATCGCGCTGGCTTTAGCGCCGCACACACGCAGCCATTCGTGGCAGAGCCGCGCACCACCCTCCTTCCTCTGAACGCACACACGCTCGCTTGAGCGATCGTCCGCACGCCTAGACGCGTGCGCATTCCAATTTGTGTTCTGAGGCATTCATGTTTTCCCGCACCCATGCGCGCACGCGCGCCATTTCGCCGTCCCACCTCCCTATTGTGTTCGTTTTGCTTGCAGGCGTGATCACGCCGTCCATCGCCTTCGCACAAGACGAAGATGACGAACAAGAAATCGTCGTCACTGCGCCGCTTGAAGGGTCGCGCATCGAAAGCCTGCAAGGCGCTGAGGTGCTTCGCCGAGACGATATCGTGGCCGAGCTACATGGCGGCCTTGGCGACACGCTCGATTCAACCCCAGGCATCGCCACAACCTTCTTTGGCGCTGGCGCGAGCCGCCCGATCATCCGGGGCCTCGGCGAAGATCGCGTTCGCGTGCTGCAGAACGGCATCGGCGCGATCGATGCATCGACGGCGTCCCCCGATCACGCGGTTACCTCTGACGGCCTGGATGCCGAGCGCATAGAAGTACTGCGCGGCGCGGCAGCCTTGGCGTACGGCGGCAACGCGATTGGCGGCGTTGTGAACGTTATCGATCAAACCATTCCGACGCGCGCCATCGACGGCATGAACTTTGAGGGACTAGCGGCCCATTCCACCGTCGATGACGGAACCCAGGGCGCTGCGAACGTTGGCTTTGGCGCGGGTCCGTTCGCGCTGCGCTTAAGCGCTGCGGCGCGTGATACGGACCCCTACGAAACGCCAATCGGCGAAGCGCTGAACCAATGGACAAGCGTGCGCTCGTATGGCGTTGGCGGTTCCTTGCTTGGCGATTGGGGCTTTGCCGGACTCGCCGTGAAGAACACGCAGGACGAGTACGGCTTGCTGCCGGAAGATCCATCCGAGCCCGGTGGCCACATCGAGATGGAACAGACGCGCACCGAATCGCGCGGCGACTTCCGCGTCGCTTGGGGGCCGTTCGATCGGCTGGATTACGGCGTGCAGCAATCGGACTACGCGCACACCGAATTCGAAGGTGATGGCACGGCCGGAACGCGCTTCAGCAGCAAAGGCTGGGAAGCACGGCTCGAAGCGCACCACGAGAGCGGCCGGCTGGACGGGGCAATCGGCATTCAATTCAGTGACGTCGATTTCGGCGCCGAAGGCGATGAAGCGTTCATCAGCGCAACCAACACCCAGGACACAGGCGCGTTTGCGGTCGAACGCTACGACCTTGGCACATGGGGCCTGGAAGGCGGCGTCCGCTTCGAGCGCCGCGAACTTTCAAATCTGACTGCAGGGGCGCGCAAGTTCGACAATGTGAGTGCATCCGCAGGCATGTTCGTGCGCCCGGCAGAAGGCTGGTTCGTAGGAACGACGCTCTCACGTGTCGAGCGGGCGCCTACCGCGTTTGAGCTATTCTCCGACGGCCCTCACCTGGCGACAGCAAATTACGAGCTGGGCGACGTCAATCTGAGCCAAGAGACGGCAACATCACTGGAAGCATCGGTGCGCTACCAGCACGGGCCGGTGCGGTTCGAGATGAACTTCTACGGCATGGAATTCTCGGACTACATCGCTCTCGTCGAACGCGGCGATGTCTGGTGGTCAGATGAAGACACAGGCCTCAGCGGCTTTGTCGCGGACGAAGCCAGCGCACCGGCGGGCGCAGACACGACCTTACCTGTATTCAACTTCGTTCAGCGCGACGCAACGTTCGTGGGCGGTGAGATTTCTGCGGCGGCGCAACTCTTCGAAATCGGCGGTTTCGCGATCACAGCGGACGGTGCGCTTGATCTCGTTCGCGCGGAGTTCGTCGGCGGCGGTCACCCGCCGCGCATTCCGCCGCGCTCGCTCACCCTCGGCCTCGAAGCCGAGAACGAGCACTGGACAGCGCGCCTCGAAGCTGTTGACACGGCCAAACAGGACGAGCTCGCGGCGTTCGAAACCGAAACCGACGGCTACACCTTCATCAATGCAGGTCTTGCGTGGCGCGCGAACGAAAATTGGACGCTCCGCCTCGACGGCCGCAACCTCACCGATGAGCTTGGCCGCGTACACAGTTCATTCCTGAAAGACGAGCTGCCGCTGCCGGGGCGCAATTTCCGGCTGACCTTGCAAGCAAGTTTTTGAGCGCGTCCTGCCGCGATCTATCCTTCGCTGTGCAAACCGGTCATGTTCGGTCCGCGCGGCGAAATAGATCGCGGCACGGGAGCTTTCAATGACGCAGGCGCAAGCAGCTGAACCCTGGGACATTGGCCGGGGCGTGAGCGGCTATGCGTGGCGCGTTCCGGAATCACGCGGCACTATTTTGCTGATGCACGGTTTTGCGGAATACGCGGAACGCTATGTGAGCCGCTACAGCGGCCTCATCCCGCATCTCAATACTTTGGGCTTTGATGTCTACGCGTTCGACGCGCAAGGCCACGGCCGCACAGCAGGCGCGCGCGGTGTTGCTGACATCCGCCGCGCCGTTGCAGACCACCAAGTAGCGCGCCGGGTTTTGAACAAACAGGCAAAACCGCTCTTCGTATTCGGCCATTCGCTCGGCGGCTTGATCGCGGCGGCGAGCGTCGCTGAAAACGCAGAAGGTGTTGCGGGCGTCGTGCTGAGTGCGCCCGCGCTGCTGATCGAAGTTCCGGCGCACCTGCGATTGATCGCAAAGGTTTCGGCTGTGCTTGCGCCCTCTTTCCGCCCATTGCCCGCTGGGCCGTCGGATCGCATCTCGCGCATTCCTGCTGAAGTCGAAGCCTACGACAACGATCCGATGATCACGGCGCTCAGTATTCCATCCAAAGTCGGCGCAACGGCAATGGATGTCGCGGATAAGGCATGGACCCGCTACGCTCGCTGGACGACGCCGGTCTTGGTCCTGCACGGCGCACGCGATGAACTCACTGATCCCAAAGGCAGCGAACGTTTCATCGCCGCAATTCCCGCGTCAGACAAACATTTGGAAGCTTATCCAGAAGGTCGTCACGAGCTCTTGAACGACCTCGATCGCGAGGCGGCATTGGCGCTCATTTCAAATTGGCTCACCACGCGCGTTTGAAGCGTACTCACGACACAAACTTTCGAAGAAGCAATGCGCGTCTCCACATTTATCGTGCGCACGCCATACTTCGACAAACACCTGTCATAGCGACGGAAATATCTCTGTGCACCGTTAGCACTGTGAGGGTGAAAGCAAGCTGGCGCGAAAGTTCCCTCACGAGTCGCGTGTGCGAGGGAATTCATGCTGGAACGGAAGTGGCTGCGGCTGCGCTATCAATTGAAGAGCATCATTGGGCAGGCGCCGAAGCGTGTCGCGTTTCTCCACATTCCCAAATGCGGCGGCACCACTGTCTTCCAGCACTTCAAGACCAATATCGGCGGCGGCCGTTCCGGCAAGATCGCACAATTCGACTCCGTCAATTTCTCAACGCTCGATGATAAGACGCTCGAACGCTCGCGACGTGCCCGCTTTGTTTCGGGCCATTTCGGCTGGACTGCACTCACCAAGACAAGCGCCGACGCCTTCCGCTTCACTGTGCTGCGCGAACCTTATGATCGGCTCGTCTCGCTGTACAAATTCTCGCGCGCCAAGCAGCATTCGGATAATCCAATCTTCAGCGCCGTCTTCGAAGCAGCCAAACAGCGAAGCTTTGAGGATTTCTGCCTCAGCAAAGAACCCGAGCTCAAAACGCTGATCGATAACGCGATGACGCGCGCGCTGGCCGACGATTACTATCCCTACAGCCCGCCCGAGCCCCGTTACGTGCTCCATTGGGCCAAACAGCACGTGGATCAGCTCGATCTCGTCATCGATCTCGCCGATCTCGACGACACTCTTCCCACGCTGGCCAAAATCACCGGCACCAAGCTCGCCCGCCGGCGTCAGTGGCGAAACAAGACCCCAGACGCGCCGGTCAAAGTGTTGCCACGCAGCGAATTTGAGAGCGACGAAGGCTTGATGCGCGTGATCGCGCAGGATTGCATGCTTTACCGGCATGTCTTCCCGAACCGGTCGAAGACATCGTTGCAGTTTGCCGCGAACAATTGGGACAGCGCGCCGAAGCGCACTGCAGCGCACTAGCGCCTATTGCTGTGACGGCGCGCCTATCGTCAAGCCAAACTCGCTGACGATAGGATCGGCGGCGCGGATCGCAGGCTCATTGGAGCTGAACTCTCTATCGCCCATCGCGTTGGTGTTCGGCTCGCCACGCGGCGTAAAGCGTATGCGCGTGTTGCAGATCGGGTTTTGGCTGAGGACGCCGGCGCTCCAATCGGAAACCCAGCCACCATAATCCCAACCGAAGCCCCAGAGCTTAAACGGCATTACGTTGATGCGTTCGATCTCACCGATCGGCGTGCCAATTGTGTAGCCTTCAGCGCCGCGCCATTGCGTGCCTGCATTCTCGATGCCGACTGATGCAGGCGCAGTGCGTGCCTCGTTCCAAACCAGAACGAGCCGGCGCGTAACGTCGTTCGGGAAAACCACCGTCGCTTCATAAGTTTCGCCCTCCGCTCCAGGCAGGGTTTGGGTGACAACATTCTCGGCGCCGAACCGTTGCGCCAATGCGTCGGGTGTCAGCGCCGCGAAACTGGTGCAAGAGAGAACGAATTCGCTCGCCGCAGCGCCTGGCAGTTGCGGCGCTGGCGGCGCGGAAGCCTGCCCGCATGCGGTGAGTAAGGCGGCGAACATCACTGTGGTCAAAAAGATGCGCATTCGATCCTCAATGCCTATCGCGTTCGGCGGCAATCCATTCAGTTACGTTTGCACGCAGCGTCGTCAACGGCACCGACCCGTGCTCCAAGACGCGGTCATGGAAATCACGCACGTCGAAGCGATCGCCGAGCGCCGCCTGCGCTTCGGCGCGCAACGCCAGAATTTCCAGGCCGCCGCTGTCGTAAGCAGTCAATTGCCGGGGCATGAGCTTGACATATGGCTCACAGACCACAATTCACGGCGGCACACGCGCATTTGCAGCCCAGATTCCAGACGCTCACGCATCCCGGCGACGATGGCGCGATCGGATGCGCTGAGCTCTGTCAGCCTCAGGGCACGCAGATCGCGCAGGATAACTTCGCCGTCTGCTTCGGCAGCGCGCAAAGCCGCAGGACTCACATCGCCCCAATGCTGATTGTCCACCCTCCCCACATCGGCGGAGTATCCGAGCAAGGGATCGATGCGGATCTCGAGATCGATCATGCGATCGGCGAGAGCGCTTAACGCAGCCGTTTCGCTGTTGGCCGCAATATCGTGCGAGGCCTGCTGCGTCGGCGTACACGCCGCGAGCGCTGCAATCGTGCATGATGCGACAACTGCCCGGATCGAACGTTTCATGAGCCATCCCCTGCCGCTCACCTTGATGGCTGGGCAGGGAAGCGCAAGCGTTTTGCGTTACGTCACAGCATCGCTGGGATGACACGATCCGGCGGCTTATGGCCGTCAGCGAAGGTCTTTATGTTGATGATGACCTTCTCGCCCATGTCGATGCGACCTTCGATGGTGCCGGACCCCATATGCGGCAACAGCACGACATTGGTGAGCTTCTTGAGCTTCGGATTGATCGCGGGTTCGTTCTCGAACACGTCAAGACCAGCCCCGGCGAGTTCGCCCTTTTCGAGCATACGTGCGAGCGAGCCTTCATCGATCACTTCGCCGCGGGCGGTGTTGACGATGTAGGCGTGTGGCTTCAGCAGCGCGAGTCGGCGCGACGAAAGCAAATGATACGTCGCCGGCGTGTGTGGGCAGTTCACCGAGACAATATCCATGCGCGACAGCATCTGATCGAGGCTGTCCCAATAGGTTGCATCGAGTTCGGCTTCGATGTGCGGCGCCACCTTGCGGCGGTTGTGATAGTGGATCTGCAAGCCGAACGCCTTGGCGCGACGCGCGACGGCCTGACCAATGCGGCCCATGCCGATAATCCCGAGACGCTTGCCTGTGATGCGGCGGCCCATCATCCAGGTCGGCGACCAGCCGGTGAACTTATCCTGCTCGATGATCTTCACGCCTTCGACGATGCGGCGCGGGACAGCGAGAATTAGCGCCATCGTCATGTCGGCGGTGTCTTCGGTGAGCACACCCGGGGTGTTGGTGACGGTGATGCCGCGTTGAACGGCGGTGGCGACGTCGATGTTGTCAACGCCGGCGCCAAATTGGGCGATCAAGCGAAGCTGATCGCCGGCGCGCGAAAGAATGCGGCTATCGATGCGATCGGTCACGGTCGGCACCAGCACATCGGCGCGCTGCACCGCCGCGGCGAGTTCCTCGGCCGTGAAAGGCTTGTCTTCGACGTTGAGCTCCGCGTCGAACAATTCTTTGAGGCGCGTCTCGACCGGATCCGGGAGACGGCGCGTTACGACGACCTTGAGCTTCTTCGACGACATTTAACTTCCATAAACCACGCCGCGCCGGGCTCCAAGCGAGGGCATAATGGCGCCAGTTTAACCCGAGTATTAAGCCCGCTTTCACGGCGCCTCTGCATGATCTCCGCCTTCCCTGCCGGCAATGGCGAGGGGCCAGATCAAGAGTTGGGTCATGCGCAGTGGGATTTGTGCCGCGATCGTCGCGGCGACCGCCCTGTTTTCCCTGAGCTCGGCGACGGCCGACCAGCCGGCGCACTTCATGAGCGTCCGGATGGACGGCGTCGAAGGTCGCCAAGGCCCGGGCGCCGATCAGCGCGTCGCGTGGCTCTATCAGCGCGCCGGGTTGCCGGTGATGGTGCTGGCCGAGCGCGAAGGCTGGAAACGCGTGCGCGATCCTGACGGCGATGAAGTCTGGATGCGGAGCGAAGATTTGGAAGCACGGCGCACCGTCTATGTGCGCGAACAAGCGACGTTGCGCCGGACGGCGCGGGCCAATGGACAAGTCGTCGCCTATCTGATGCCCGGGGTCATTGGCGCGGTGACGCGCTGTGATGGGGATTGGCGGCGGGTCGCCGTCGGCGGACGCATCGGCTGGGTCCAGAACGCCTCACTTTGGGGCGGCGAATGCGCCGGCCTCGATCAAGCAACGCGACCCTGACGCAAAGCGCGATGCGGTGGCCCGAGGGCCCCCGAACCGCCCGCCGACCCTAGATCCGTGGCGTCAGGCCATCGTCCTTGCCTTGCCCCTGCCTCCCCCGGCCTGTAAGCCGGGCGGGATTTTCCCCCTTTTCCGGCAGAGACGCAGCATGACCACCGCAGGTCCCTCCAGCCTTTCCTATGAAGACCTGATCGCCGCCGGCGAGGGCAAGATGTTCGGTCCCGGCAATGCGCAGCTGCCGCTGCCGCCAATGCTGATGTTCGATCGCATCCCGCAGATTTCGATCGATGGCGGCTCGGCCGGCAAGGGCCACATCATCGCCGAGTACGACATCAATCCAGAACGTTGGTTCTTCGAATGCCACTTCCGCGGCGACCCCGTCATGCCGGGTTGCCTCGGCCTCGACGCCATGTGGCAGCTGGTGGGCTTCTTCATGTGCTGGTCGGGCTCGCCGGGACGCGGCCGCGCGCTCGGCGTGGGCGAAGTTGCATTTCGCGGGCAGATCACGCCGAAGACCAAGCTCGTGACCTACGAAATCGATATGACGCGCGTCATTCGCCGCTCGCTGCACATGGGCGTGGCCGACGGCATCGTGAAAGCAGACGGCGTTCCTATCTATACGGCCAAGGACCTCAAAGTCGGCCTGTTCTCACCAGAACAGCTCGAAGCCCAGATGAAATAACGGGAGCAGTTTATGCGTCGCGTCGTCGTCACCGGCATGGGGATCGTCTCCTCGATCGGAAACAATACGCAAGAAGTGCTCGCCAGTTTGCGCGAAGCCAAGAGCGGCATTCGCGCGGCGCCCGATTACGCTGAGCGCGGCTTCCGTTCGCAAGTATCGGGACAGCCGCAGCTCAATCCGGAAGACGTCGTCGATAAACGCGTGATGCGGTTCATGGGCGAAGGCTCGGGCTGGAACTACATCGCCATGGAACAGGCGATCACCGATAGCGGCCTGCAGAAGGACGAAATCTCGCACGAGCGCACCGGCATCATCATGGGCTCGGGCGGCCCGTCCGCGCGCGCCATCGTTACCGCTGCCGACACGGCGCGTGAGAAAGGCGCCAAACGCGTCGGGCCGTTCGCGGTGCCGAAGGCGATGAGTTCGACGGCAAGCGCCACATTGGCGACGCCGTTCGAAATCCGCGGCATCAATTATTCGATCAGCTCAGCCTGCGCGACGAGCGCGCATTGCATCGGCGATTCCTACGAACACATCGCCGCGGGGCGTCAGGACATCATGTTCGCCGGGGGCTCCGAAGAGCTCGACTGGACACTCTCCGTGCTGTTCGACGCCATGGGCGCGATGAGCTCGAAATATAACGACACGCCGGAGAAGGCCTCGCGCGCCTACGATAGGAACCGCGACGGCTTCGTCATCGCCGGCGGCGCTGGCGTGCTGGTGTTGGAAGAATACCAGCGGGCCCGCAAGCGCGGCGCAAAGATCTACGCTGAGGTCGCGGGCTATGGCGCCAACAGCGATGGACACGACATGGTCGCGCCCTCCGGCGAGGGCGCAGCGCGCTGCATGAAGATGGCGCTGAAATACGTCGATCGCCCCGTCGATTATCTCAATCCGCACGGCACTTCGACGCCGGTGGGTGATCTTAAAGAGATGGAAGCGGTGCGCGCGGTGTTCGGTTCGAAGTTGCCGCTGATTTCGAGCACAAAGTCTCTGACCGGCCACTCGCTTGGCGCGGCCGGTGCGCAGGAAGCAATCTATTCGATTCTGATGCTCAACAACGGTTTTGCCTGCGAGAGCGCGCACATCGAAGACCTCGATCCGGCGTTCGAAGATCTGCCGATCCTGCGTCAGCGCGTCGATCGTGAGCTGAACTGCGTGCTGAGCAATTCGTTCGGATTTGGCGGCACCAACGCGTCGTTGGCGTTCACGCGCATCGCGGCCTGATACGCAACTGACATCACAAATGGCGAGCGCCAGCCCCTAAAGGCCGGCGCTCTAAGCGATCCCGTTGAGACGAGGGGTTAGTTCGTCGCGAGTTCGCCCGTTTGGTTGGCGGCGAAGCCGTTCTGCGCCACCTCAGCTGCATCAGAGAACGAACCTGTGGCCAATGTCAGGCCGGTGACTGCGCCAATCATCAAGAACGCGACGAACACCGCGCCCCAGAGCCAGCGCCACCGCGATGACGGTGGATCGACCTCGATGAGGTCCAATGCGTCATGGTCGATGCGGGTTTCATAGATTTTGGCCATTCGGGCGTCCTGAAATCTTCGTGCTGCTGAACGCCGCCAACCCTTCAGGGTTCCGATTTGACTGCAAAGCGGCTATGGCTCCCGACAAAGAGGAGCTTTGAGCTATGGCCGACGAGTGGGTGTTTCCGAAGGGCGAGTTGATGCGCGGCAAGCGCGGCCTGATCATGGGCGTCGCCAATGACAAGTCGATTGCGTGGGGCATTGCTTCACAGCTCGCAGCCCAGGGCGCGGAACTCGCCTTCACTTACCAAGGCGACGCACTCGAAAAGCGCGTGCGCCCGTTGGTCCAAAGCATCGGCGCCGACACCATGCTCGAGTGCGACGCGACCAACGATGCGCAGCTCGATTCCGTCTTTGACGCGCTGAAGCAAAAGTGGGGCAAGCTCGACTTCCTCGTCCACTCCATCGCCTTCTCCGACAAAAACGAACTCAAGGGCTCCTTCGTCGAGAATACGACACGCGAGAACTTCCTGCGCTCGATGGATATCTCCGCCTTCTCGTTCGTCGCAGCCGGCAGACGCGCCTCAAAAATGATGGAGCGCGGCGGCTCGATGATCACGCTCACCTATCTCGGCGCCGAACGCGTGCTGCCAAGCTACAACGTCATGGGCGTTGCCAAAGCGGCGCTCGAAGCATCGATGCGCTACATGGCGCGCGACCTCGGCCCGGCCGGTATTCGGGTCAATGCGATCAGCGCGGGCGCGATGCGCACGCTCGCCATCGCCGGCATCCAAGGTGGCCGCGGGCTCATCCAAACCGGCCGCGAATGGTCGGTAATGAAAGAAGACACGTCGATGGAAGGCATTGCCGGTTGCGCGCTCTGGCTATGCTCAGACCTCGGCCGCTCGACCACCGGTGAAGTCATCCACGTCGACGCCGGCTTCCACATCGTCGGCGTGCCATCGCCGGACGGTGAATAAGCTGGAGCCGATAAAACGCGTTGCCGCTGGGCTGCTCGGTTTAGGCGGCGCGGCGAACGGCGTGTTCATGCTGGCTGCGCCGGCGCTTTGGTACGACAGCGTTCCGGGGCTGGCGCACACCGGACCATTCAACGCGCACTTCGTTTCCGACATCGGCGTTGCGTATCTTGTAGCAAATCTCGCACTGCTCGCGCGGGCGTGCCGACCGCGCTATTGGCCCGCCGCTATCGCGGGGGCTGCGTTCATGTGCGGGCACGCTATGATTCATGTGCTGGATATCGCGATGCAGCGCACTGGCAATGCCAGCGTCGATGCTTGGCTTGTGATCGTGCCGGCGTTGCTAGCCGCGTGGGCCGCGACGCCGACAAAGGAAGCTTAAATTTCCATCTGCGCGTCGCGAAGGACAGCTTGCGCCTCTTCCGCATCATCTTTGTGCGCGAGCAAGCGCCAGCCGTGTTCCATCATCGATGGATCGTAGTCGGCGAGAAGCGCGTTGAACTCCGGCATGAGGGTCTCGATGCCTTCACTGCGTAGGAGAGATTGCGCAACAGTCGCCTCTGGGCGCGACGCAAAGCGGGCGACGATCACAAGATCCGACATGGCGCCGAGCCTAGCACCGGAAGCGGCAAAAAAGAGACAAGCCTATGCGGCGCGCTGCGTCCATCTGCAGGAGCGCATGGGAACCCATAGAAAGAGGCCGACGAGCGCCATTTGAGCGAGGTAAAAGATTGCAATCCCATCGCCCTATTAAAACAAAAGCCCGCCTCTTGCGAAGCGGGCTTTTCCGATTGCGTTAACGCTAGAGCTTAGTCGCCCGAGCTCTCGCGACGCGGTCGATCACGGCCGCCACCGCCACGACGCGGGCCGCGATCACCGCGGTCGCTGCGTTCACGGCGCGGACCTTCGTCGACCGCTTCCTCGCCAAGTTCAGCGGTCAGATCAGCGCCTGTGGCTTGATCGACAACCTTCATCGAGAGGCGAACCTTGCCGCGATCATCAAAGCCGAGGAGCTTCACCTTCACGGTGTCGCCTTCCTTCACAACATCGCCCGGCTTCTCAACGCGCTCACGCGCCAATTGGGAAACGTGGACAAGGCCGTCCTTAGCGCCGAAGAAGTTCACGAAGGCGCCAAATTCCATGACCTTCACGACCTTGCCTTCGTAGATCTGGCCGACTTCCGGTTCGGAGGTCAGCGACTTGATCCACTTGATCGCCGCTTCGATCGACTCGGCGTTGGCCGAAGCCACCTTCACCGTACCGTCGTCTTCGACGTTCACCTTTGCGCCGGTCTTTTCCACGATCTCGCGGATCACCTTGCCGCCGGTGCCGATCACGTCGCGGATCTTGTCGGTCGGGATTTTGATCTGCTCGATACGCGGGGCGTTCTTGCCCACTTCGCCGCGCGGGGCGTCCATGGCCTTGTTCATCTCGCCAAGGATGTGCAGGCGCGCGCCATGGGCACGGTCGAGCGCGACTTGCATGATCTCTTGCGTGATGCCCGCAACCTTGATGTCCATCTGCAGCGAGGTGATGCCCTTCGCGGTGCCGGCGACTTTGAAGTCCATGTCGCCGAGGTGATCTTCGTCACCCAGGATGTCGGTCAAAACTTCGAAGCCGTAGTCTTCGAGGATGAGACCCATCGCGACGCCGGCGACCGGCGCCGAAATCGGAACGCCCGCATCCATCAGCGCCAGCGACGAACCGCAAACCGTGGCCATCGACGACGAGCCGTTCGACTCGGTGATCTCCGACACAATGCGGACCGTGTACGGGAATTGCTCAGCTGACGGCAGCACCGCCTTCATTGCGCGCCAAGCCAACTTGCCGTGGCCGATTTCGCGACGGCCGGCGCCACCCATTCGACCGGTTTCACCGACGCTGTAGGGAGGGAAGTTGTAATGGAGCATGAAGCGCTCTTTGGTCGTGCCCGAGAGCGCGTCGATGAATTGCTCATCTTCGCCGGTGCCGAGCGTGGCGACGACGATCGACTGCGTTTCACCGCGGGTGAACAGCGCCGAGCCGTGCGTACGCGGCAAGAATCCAACCATCGATTCAATCGGACGAACCTTATCGACCGGACGGCCGTCGATGCGGCCCTTTTCCTTGACGATGCGGGTGCGGACGATGTCGCTTTCGACAGCCTTGAAGACCTCTTTGAACACATTGGCGTCGACGCCATCCGGGTTCGCATCAGACTTCACCAGCGCAGCCTTGGCTTTGTCGCGTTGCGCGCCGACGGCGGCGTAGCGCTCGTCCTTCTTGGTGATCTTGTAGGCCGAGGCGAGATCGCCGCCGACGAGGTCGAAGATTTTCTTTTGCAGCGCCGAGTGATCCGGCGGGTCGAACGCGAACGGCTCTTTGCCGGCTTGTTCGGCAAGATCGATGATTGCATCGATCACCGGCTGCATGCCCTTGTGTGCGAGCGAAAGCGCTTCAAGCATCTGCGCTTCACTGAGTTCCTTCACTTCCGACTCGACCATCATGATCGCGTTGGCGGTGCCAGCGACGACGAGATCGAGATCCGAAGTCTTCATCGCTTCGATGGTCGGGTTGAGAACGGCCTTGCCGTCGATCCAGCCGACGCGGCTGGCGGCGATCGGGCCCATGAACGGAACGCCCGAAATCGTCAGCGCGGCAGAGGCCGCAACCATGGCGAGCAGATCGGATTCGTTTTCGTTATCCCAGCTCAGCACCGTGATGATGACTTGGACTTCGTTCTTGAAGCCCTCGACGAACAGCGGACGGATCGGACGGTCGATCAGGCGCGACAACAACGTTTCGCGTTCGGTCGGACGGCCTTCGCGCTTAAAAAAGCCGCCAGGAATGCGGCCCGAGGCGAAGTACTTTTCTTGGTAGTTCACGGTCAGCGGGAAGAAGTCTTGTCCCGGCTTTGCTTCCTTCGCGTAGACGACGGTCGCGAGCAGCGCGGTTTCACCCCAGCTGGCGAACACGGCGCCGTCAGCTTGGCGCGCAACGCGGCCGGTTTCGAGCGTGAGCTTGCGCCCGGCCCAATCGATGGAAACGGATTTGGTATCAAACATACATCTAACTCCAGGCCGGAAGCCGGTGCTTCCTCAGGCCTTGTCGGTACGCAACAGCGGATTCTGTTGCGCGAATTGCCTCCGGCCCGAATGGCCGGAGGTTCGTGCCTGCGCGAACGCAGGAAGTTGTTCGTGAAGAGTGATCGCGGAAGGTCTGAAGCGTTTGCGCCAGCACCCTTCACCGGGTGAGCGCTTAGCGGCGCAGGCCCAGCTTCTCGATGATCGCCTGGTAACGGGCGGCATCGCGATTCTTCAAATAGTCGAGCAACCGGCGGCGCTGGCTGACCATCTTCAGAAGGCCTTGGCGCGAGTGGTTGTCTTTCTTGTGGGTCTTGAAGTGTTCGGTCAGGTTGGCGATGCGCTCAGAGAGGATCGCAACTTGAACTTCCGGCGAACCAGTGTCGCCTTTGCTCTTCGCATTATCTTTAATGAGCGCAGCTTTGCGCTCTGCAGTTACCGACATCGGGACTCCTCTTAGTCAGAGATGTTGAACACGCGGCTAGGCTCAAAGCGCCCGGCTCGCACGTCACCCAGAGCCACGGCCTTGCCCTCATAGAGAGCCAATGCCGCCCGGGACGCATCGACACCGCCGATAAGGCGATCTCGAAACTGCGGCTTCAACGTCTCCACCACATGCGGGAGGAGGACGATCGGCCGTCCCTGTCTGAGCTTGAACGCGTCCTCTCCATTGATGGCCAGTGCCGGGATGTCGTCCAGCGCGGTCTCAACGGGTTTAAGGCGTTCTGACGCGGCGCCCTTATGACCTAAATCCACAAGCGCGTCGAGGGTGACAGAATCGGCCTCGGTGAAGGGGCCGACGGCGGTGCGGCGGAGGCGCCAAACGTGCCCCTCCGCACCCAATTTGGCCGCAAGATCGCGAACCAAAGCTCTGATATAAAAGCCTTTTCCGGAGCGAAACCGGAAGGTGGCGAGGTCGCCATCGGTCTCGACGAGCTCGGCCTCGTAGACCGTGACCTGGCGCGGCTCGAGCTCAACGGTCTCGCCCGAGCGGGCAAGATCGTAAGCGCGTTCGCCGTCGACCTTTACGGCGCTGAACTGCGGCGGCACCTGTTGGATGTCGCCGATGAACGCGAGCAGCGCCGCGCCAATGGCCTCCGGCGTTGGCCGAACCGGCGAGGACGCAACCTCTTTGCCTTCGCGATCCTGGGTATCGGTCGAGACACCCCATTTGATCGTGAAGAGGTACGTTTTCCGCGCCTCCATTAGCCACGGCACAGTCTTCGTCGCCTCGCCCAACGCGATCGGCAAGATGCCGGAAGCCAGCGGATCGAGTGTACCGGCGTGGCCGGCCTTCTGCGCATTGAAGATGCGGCGGACGGCAGAAACCGCGTGAGTCGAGGTCATGTCGTCCGGCTTGTCGAGCACGACCCAGCCGGAAACATCGTCGCCTTTCTTCCGGCGGCCCATTAGCGCTCGCCCTCTTCTTCCTCGTCGTCGTGCTTCAAATCGCGCGCGACTTCAGGGCTGGCGAGAAGCTCCTCGATGTGGCGCGCTTCGTCGTAGGAAATGTCAGGCTGGAAGTGCAGTTCGGGCGTGAATTTCAGATCGATCCTGCGCGCCAGACGGCCACGCAAGAATGAAGAGATGCGCGTCAGCCCATTGGCGATGCGTTGCGGATCGCCTGGTCCAAGAGAAGAGACAAACGCCGTCATGTGCTTCAGATCCGGCGAGGCGCGCACTTCGCCAATGGTGACGTAGGCGCCTTTGAGGTCCGCATCACGAAGCTCTTCGCGCGCGACGATATCGACCAGAGCGTGGCGCACGAGTTCAGCCGCGCGCAATTGGCGCTGCGAGGGACCTGCGCCCTCATGACCACGAGACTTGCGTTTCATTTCACTGCGCCGTGTACGCGTAGGCGTTGCAGAGCTGCGGATCCGAGCTCGATGGCGGGCGGGCGTCGCCGCTGAACGCGGCGATCTTGAACACCCAACGGCCCGCGCCATCGACGAACTCGCTGACCGCCAGGTGGCGCGTCACCGCTTCACCGCAGAGGCCGCCATGAGGCGCGCTCGGCGTCACGTTCTCGGACTCGACCCGGTAGAGATAGGTCTCGACGCGCGGATCGCCGCCAAGCACGGCGGCGAAGCTTTGACCGCCGACGCCCGAGCGCGAGTCCGCGGGAACGACATTGTACGGTTGGCCAACGACCGTGACGCCGGTGGCGAACGCAAACACCAGCGGGCCACCGCGGCGCCCCTGCAAGCTGACACGCAGATTGCCGGTGACGGAACGTGCGTCTTCATTGGCGGCGCGCCATTGCGAACGCGCGATCGCCGGCTCTTCTTGCGGCACCGTGTCGACGCGCGTCTCCGGCTCGACGACGGTCTGCGGCCGCTCGCCGGGAACGTTGGATTTGTCGCTGTTGCGCTCGCACGCACCAACGCTCAGCGTCATAGCTGCAATGGCTGTGAGGATTATCCGCCGCATGTCACGCCTCAGAGCGAGCGCTGCACCACTTCAACGTTGAAGCACTCGATGACATCGCCCTGCTTGATGTCCTGGAATTGGCCGAAGCTCATGCCGCATTCCTGGCCCATCTGCACTTGGTCCACTTCTTCCTTGAAGCGCTTCAAGGTGGTGAGCGTGCCCATTTCCTGAATAACGACGTTGTCGCGCAGAATACGGACTTTCGCGCCCTTGCGGACGACGCCTTCGGTGACCTTCACGCCCGCGACCTTGCCGACCTTGGAGATGTTGAACACTTCCAAAATCTCGGCGTTGCCGAGGAAAGTCTCGCGCGTATGCGGCGCAAGCATGCCCGACATCACGCCCTTAATGTCGTCGATCAGATCGTAAATGATCGCGTAATAGCGGATCTCAACGCCTTCACGCTCGGCCAGATCGCGCGCTTCTTTCGAGGCACGGACGTTGAAGCCAATGACAGGCGCGCCCGAGCCCTTGGCGAGCTGGACGTCGGATTCGTTGATCGCGCCGACGCCCGAAAGCACAACGCGCGCCCGAACTTCTTCGTGCGCCAGCTTATCGAGTGAGCCAACGATCGCTTCAGCCGAACCTTGCACGTCAGCTTTGATCAGGATCGGCAGTTCTTTCGCCGTCGAATCCTTGAACTTCGCCATCATGCTTTCGAGCGACGTGCCGGTACGCGTCGGACCAGAGGTGGTCTTCAGCTTCTTGGCGCGAGCACGATAGTTCGCAACTTCGCGCGCACGCGGCTCGTTCTCGACGACGTTCAAAACATCGCCCGGCTCCGGCACGCCTTCGAGACCCATGATCTCGACCGGCTCTGAAGGGCCTGCAGATTGCAATTGCTGTCCACGCTCGTTGGTGATCGCGCGAACGCGGCCAACTTGGGCGCCGACGACAACGATATCGCCACGCTTTAGCGTGCCCTTCTGCACCAGAACGGTCGCGACCGTGCCGCGGCCCTTATCGAGCTTGGATTCAACCACCGTCGCTTCGGCAGGACGATCCGGGTTCGCCTTCAGGTCCATGACCTCGGCTTGCAACAGAATGGTCTCGACCAACTTCTCGAGGCCGATCTTCTTCAACGCCGAAACCTCAACCGCGAGCGTGTCGCCGCCGTGCGCTTCGGTAACGATCTCATGCTGCAACAAATCGGTCAGCGCGCGCGTCGGATTAGCGTCGGGCTTATCGATCTTATTGATCGCGATGATGATCGGCGCGCCGGAAGCCCGGGCGTGGTGAATAGCTTCAACCGTTTGCGGCATGACGCCGTCATCGGCCGCGACAACGAGCACGACGATGTCGGTGACTTGCGCACCGCGCGCACGCATCGCGCTGAACGCGGCGTGGCCTGGGGTATCGAGGAACGTGACGCGCTGGCCGTCCGGCAAACGCACCTGATAGGCGCCGATGTGCTGGGTGATGCCGCCATGCTCGCCTGACACAACGTCGGTCTGGCGAAGCGCATCGAGCAACGAGGTCTTGCCGTGGTCGACGTGGCCCATAATGGTCACGACCGGCGGACGCGGCAGCAGGTGATCATCAACGTCTTCGGCGCCAGAGAGACCCTCTTCGACGTCCGATTCCGCGACGCGCTTCACGCTGTGGCCGAACTCAGTCGCGATCAGCTCCGCCGTATCGGCGTCAAGCTCATCGCTTTGCTTCATCATCTGGCCCTGGCGCATCATGTACTTGATGATGTCAGCCACACGGACAGCCATGCGGTTCGAGAGTTCTTGAACCGTGATCGATTCCGGGATGATCACTTCGCGCTTGATCTGATCGCGCTCACCGCCGCCCATGAGTTTGGCGCGGCGTTCTTTTTCTTTCTGCTGTGCACGGCGGTACGCCGCGAGCGAACGGACGCGGTCATCGTCGCCGGCCACTTCGCGCTCAACCATGTCGAGCGTCAGTTTGCCTTCGCGGCGCTTCGGTTCGCCCTTCTTCGCGGGCTTCACAGGCGCAACCGGCGCAGGCTTGCGCGTCGATTTCACCCGGCCGCCCAGCTCGTCGAGCAGCGACGGCGTCGGAGCTGCGCCACCACCTTGTTGCTGCGCAGCTTGAGCAGCAGCGCGCGCGGCAGCGCGTTCAGCTGCAACTTGCGCCAGTTCTTGTTCTGCCTGCTCGGCGCGACGGCGCGCTTCGGCTTCCGCCTCGATGGCGGCGACTTCGGCTGCCTTGCGGCGCTGCGCGTCATCCAGGGCGCGGCGTTGATCTTCCTCGGCGCGGAGCTTTTCTTCGCGCGCTTCACGATCAGCCATCGCGCGGCGAACGGCTTCGTCACGGCGGCGCGCTTCTTCGTCCGAGATCGCGCCCGGCGCCGTCGGCGCACGCGGCGCTGGTTGCAGCGGCTCAGGCGCAGGTGCGGCGCGCGTCTTCAGCGGCGGCGGAACGCCAGGGCCAGCAGCGGGTGCTGCAGCGCCGGCGCCAGGGCGGTTGATGGAGCGCTTCTCACGCACCTCGACGGCCACTTGCTTCGTACGGCCATGGCTGAAGCTCTGACGCACCGTGCCCGTGGCGGTGGTGCGCGTCAGCGTCAGCGGCTTGCGGCCGGAAGGAGAGTCTTTCTGTTCGTTGCCGTCAGACATGCAGTGGTATTGCCAATCCTAAATTCGTGGTCACGCGTGGTATTCACAAACGTGCACTCTCAAACGTCCTGGGGCTCGCCGCGGTTCTGCCCCTTCTCAGGTTCAGTGTCCGCGCCGCCCAGTCCCAGACCAGAGCGCCAGGGTGTGGGCCAAGAGCTTGGAACGACGGGGCGAAAACCCGAAAGGCGGCCGATTTCAGCCGCCCAAACCGAAGCCAAGCGCTCTTGAAGCAGGCAAGCGTGTATCACACGTTCCCGCCCCAACGCCACGCCCAAATCCGCCGCTTTAAAGCAGCCAACGGCGGCAGGTGGCCGGCCCCAGAGCCCTATATGGAGGCTCATCAGCTTTTCGCGACCCTCTTCGGCGCCATCTTCTGCTTCGATCAGCAAAAGCGCCGGTTTTGAACGGATAGCGGCCGCTACTTGTGTCGCACCAACAGCGATTGCGGCGGCGCGTTGAGCAAGCCCGAGTTGATCGAGACAACGGCGTGACAATAACGCTTCAACGCTATCGGCCAGCCCATCGGGAACCGTCACTTGCGTCTTGAAGGCGCGCGCGAACGCGCCCTTCTTCGAGGCTTGCTCGATGATGGCGCGATCGGCCCGAACCCAGGCGCCGCGACCAGGAAGCTTGGCCGCAACATCTGGCGTTACGACGCCATCGGGCGAGAGCGCGAACCTCACAAGGTTCGCGCCGCTGTCGTGATCGCCACTAACGATGCAGCGCCGCTCGCGTTCGCGGCGCGGCCCCTCAGCCTCTATCTGGGAAGACGCGGGCGACATCGTCGGCGTCTCCTTCAGCTTGAGGTTCTTCTTCAGGCTCCGGCGGCGCCTCGATCCAGCCAGCGGCAACGCGCGCGTTCAACACCAGCTGGTCGGCTTGCTCCGAAGTGAGTTGGAACTCTTCCAGAATGCCCGGCTCACGCACGCGCTCACCATTCTTGGTCTCGAAGTAACCGCGGATGTCATCGCCAACGAGGCCGGCGAAGTCTTCAAGCGTTTTCACGCCCTTCTCGCCCAGCGCGACCAGCATCGGCGCCGTGAGGCCGGTGACGGCCTTCAGATCGTCGGCGACGCCAAGCGAAACGCGCTTGTTTTCGAGCTCAGCGGCGAGCTTTTCGAGGTATTCCTGCGCACGCGCCTGGAGTTCCTCGGCAATCTCATCGTTGAGGCCCTCGATCGACGCCAGCTCAATCGCGTCGACGTAGGCGATTTCCTCGACTGTCTCGAAACCTTCCGAGGCGAGCAACTGAGCGAACATTTCGTCCACTTCAAGCGCCTTGATGAAGAGATCGGTGCGGGTCGCGAATTCCTTTTGACGGCGCTCCGATTCCTCGGCTTCCGTCAGAATGTCGATCGACCAACCGGTGAGCTGCGAGGCAAGACGAACGTTCTGGCCACGGCGGCCGATGGCGAGCGAGAGCTGCGCTTCGCCGACCACGACTTCGACCCGGGCGTCTTCGGGATCGAGCACGACCTTCGAGACTTCCGCCGGCTGCAGCGCGTTCACGATAAAGGTCGCCGGATCCGAAGACCACGGAATGATGTCGATCTTCTCGCCCTGCAACTCGCCGACAACGGCTTGCACGCGCGCGCCACGCATACCAACGCAAGCGCCGACCGGATCGATCGAGCTGTCGTGGCTGATGACGGCGATCTTGGCGCGCGATCCCGGATCGCGGGCCGCAGCCTTAATCTCGATCACGCCTTCGTACACTTCCGGCACTTCCTGCGCGAACAAGCGGGCCATGAATTCCGGCTTGGCGCGCGACAGGAAGATTTGCGGACCTTTGGTTTCACGGCGGACGTCATAAACGTAAGCGCGGGTGCGATCGCCGACGCGCAGATTTTCGCGCGGAATGCTCTCCGACTTGCGGATCACGCCTTCGGCGCGGCCGAGATCGACTATGACGTTGTAAAATTCAACGCGCTTCACGACGCCGTTGATGATCTCACCAATGCGATCCTTGTACTCGCCAAACTGGCGCTCGCGCTCAGCTTCGCGAACTTCGTGATTGATGACCTGTTTGGCGGTTTGCGCGGCAACGCGGCCGAATTCGATCGGCGGCAGACCTTCGCTGTATTCCTTGCCAATCACCGCTTCCGGATCGGTCTTTTGCGCAACATTCAGCATGATGTCGGTCGACGGATTGAACGGGCGGGTCTCGGGATCGAGCATCGACTCGTCCACCACCGTCATCACGCGCTTCAGTTCCATCTCACCCGTCTTGGGATCGATGGTGGCGCGAATGTCGTGCTCTGCGCCATAACGCGAGCGAGCGGCTTTCTGCAGCGCATGCTCCATCGCCTGGATGACGATCTCTTTGTCGATCGATTTTTCCCGCGCGACCGCGTCAGCGATCTGCAGAATTTCCATCCGGTTTGCTGAAATGCCGGTGCTCATTTGTATTACCCTTCGTCAGCGTTCTGTTCAGTGACGGCTTCAGCCGCCTTCGCACGTCTTAAATCGTCTTCGATCAGCCTGTCGGTCAGCACGAGGCGCGCGTCCGACAGCGCGGAAAACTTTAGTTTGGCTTCGCCCTGATCTGTCGTCAGCGTGATGTCATCGCCGTTCACGGCGGCGATCACACCCTTCCAGCGGCGCTGATTGTTGACCGGCACAGCCGTTTCGACCTTCACGTCGAAACCCAAGAAGCGTTCGAAATCTTCGACCCGCATCAGCGGCCGATCGATGCCCGGCGAGCTGATTTCCAGGTCGTATTCGCCCTGCACCGGATCTTCGAGATCAAACACCGGCGCCAAGGCGCGCGACAGCTTCGTGCAATCGTCGATGCCCATTTCGCCGTCGCTTACGCGCTCAGCCATGATCTGAAGGCGCTTGCGGCGATTGCCCGACAGGCGCACACGCACGACCCGGTAGCCAAGGCCAGCAGCCGTCGGCTCAATCTGCGCGATGACGCGCGCTTCAACTGGGTTTGTCGCGCGCAGAGGCGGCTCCCGAGCATTAAAAAAGCGGCGGGCTTTCGGCCCGCCGCTGCGTCTCCATCGGAGACATCAGCGATGTATTGGGTCGGCGTATAGCGGTTCTTTGCCGCTACGCCAAGCCCCCTCGAAGCGGCCGGCGACGCTCACACCAGGCGAACGCCGCCTTCACCACACTACTTATTGCTGAGGCGCGGGCTCTGCCGGAGCGGCCTCGGCCGGCGCCGACAAGGGCTCCGCCGACGCCACACCGGCGACCGGCATCAGCGTGACAATCAGCGGGTTCGGCGCGAAATCGCGGTTGGCGCCGGTGGCGGCAACCTCGCAAGCGGGTGTGCCTACGTGTTTTTCACACAATCGGCGCACGCATGAAGCGGAGCCAGATCGGCGCACAATCACCAAGCTTCTTGGCTTCGTAACGCGTCGTCACATGCCCAGGCCAAGGCGCCCGCCAATCCTCGGCGCTCTCGGCCAGCCACATGAAGCGCGCATCACGCGTTACCTTCTCCAGGGTCCAGCTCGCGTAGTTCGCCCAATCGGTGGCGAAGCGCAGCTCGGCGCCGGGCTTCATCACCCGCGCCAGTTCGTCCAGGAATTCAGGCTGAATCAAGCGGCGTTTATGGTGGCGCACTTTCGGCCAAGGATCGGGGAAGAGAATATAAACGCCGTCGAGCGAAGCGTCCGGCAGGCGGGCGATAACGTCACGGGCATCACCACTATGGAGCCGAATGTTCTGCGCGTTGGCTTCCTCGATGTGCCGCAGGCACGAAGCCACGCCATTGAGAAACGGCTCTACGCCGATGAAGCGCGTCCAGCGGCGTGCGCTGGCTTGAGCGACTAGGTGCTCGCCGCCGCCAAAGCCAATTTCCAAAACGAGCGCCTCCCTACTTACGGAGGTATCGCCCGAATGCGCGATCGGGGGGGCTCCACCCCCCGGCCCGCCAGGGGGCGGACTTCCAGAGAAAAGTTGCGCGACATCGATCGCGCCCTCTTCCGGCACAGCCAAATGCGGCAGCAGGCTTTCCATCAACCCGGCTTGGCGCGGCTTTAGCGTCCGCGCTTTGATTCGGCCAAAGGTGCGTAAGGGGCGGTGCTCATCCATCGCCGCGGGGCATAGCGCAACATTGCCGCCGCGCGAACTCGCCGCCCCTCCCTATATCTGCTAGTGACACCGAAAATCCGCGGAGGAACGACATGCGCGAACACCTGAACTTCTACATCGACGGCAAGTGGGTCGCCCCGGCCAAAGCCCGTGCGCATGACGTCATCAACCCGGCCAACGAAGAACCGATCGGCCGCATCTCTCTGGGTTCGGCGGAGGACGTGAACAAGGCCGTCGCTGCCGCGAAGAAGGCGTTCGAGACCTGGTCACAAACCTCGGTCGAAGAGCGCAAAGCGATCCTCGACAAAGTCGTCGCCGTCTATCAGCGCCGTTTGCCTGAAATGGCCGCCGCCATCTCTTCGGAAATGGGCGCGCCGATGCCGCTCGCGAACGCCGCGCAAGCGCCGGCAGGCCTTGGTTATCTGATCGATGCGCGCAAGCAGCTCGATACCTTCGATTTCGAATACGATTACGGCAAGGGCCGCCGCATCCTGAAGGAGCCGATCGGCGTCGTCGGCATGATCACGCCATGGAATTGGCCGCAGAATCAAATCTGCGCCAAAGTCGGCGCCGCGCTCGCAGCGGGCTGCACCATGGTGCTGAAGCCGTCAGAACTTGCGCCGCTCAACGGCATTTTGTTCGCGGAAATCCTCGATGAGGCCGGCGTACCGCCTGGCGTTTTCAATCTCGTCAATGGCGACGGCCCTGGCGTCGGTGCGGTGCTCTCAGCTCACCCGGATGTCGACATGCTGAGCTTCACCGGCTCAACGCGCGCCGGCCAATCAGTCATGGAAAACGCCGCCAAGGGTATCAAAAAAGTCGCGCTTGAACTCGGCGGCAAGAGCCCGAACATCATCCTCGACGACGCGGATCTCAAAACCTCAGTCGCGCGCGGCATGATGCACATGGCGATGAACACCGGCCAATCGTGCAACGCACCGTCACGCATGCTGGCGCCGAAAGCCAAGTACGAAGAGGTTGTGCAGATTGCCGCCGCCACTGCGAACTCGATCAAGGTGCAAGCGCCTGAGTCCGCCGAAGCCGGCGCCATCGGCCCGCTGGCGAACGCCAACCAATTCCAAAAGGTTCAGGGCCTCATTCAGAAAGGCATCGACGAAGGCGCACGCCTCGCAGCGGGTGGCGTGGGACGTCCGGACGGATTCAATCGCGGCTATTATGTGAAGCCGACCGTCTTCGCCGACGTGAACAATCAGATGACAATCGCGCGCGAGGAAATCTTCGGGCCGGTTCTGGTCGTGATTCCGTACGAAACCGAAGAAGAAGCGGTGCAAATCGCCAACGACACGCCGTACGGCCTAGCCGCCTACGTGCAGGGCAGCTCGCAAGAGCGCACGCGCAAAGTCGCGCGCCAATTGCGCGCCGGCATGGTGCATATCAACGGCGCGCAAGGCGGCCTCGGCTCACCATTCGGCGGCTACAAACAATCGGGCATTGGCCGCGAAGGCGGTCCGTTCGGCCTCGAAGACTTCCTGGAAGTTAAGGGCGCGTACGGCTGGGGCGACCAAGCGTAAACACAACACCAACGCGCATTTCACGGCGCGTTAGTCATAAGCAGGCAGAGTGGCGGGATCATGATTCCGCCACTCGACCCCTTTGCGCAAAAGTTTGACTCGATCGAGATCGACCCCTCGCGCACGCCCGCACGCACCGCGATCGAAAGCGCTGTGGCGCATGTCTCGCCGTACATGCTGCAGCCGGAGACCGCGCCGGGCTTTTATTTGCTCGATGACGCCAATGGCCGTTTCGTGGTGGATCGCGCCATGGGCGTTGTTACCGTCGCCGCTGACGATATTCTGCACAGTGAGCGCAACACCATCCACGCCGTGAAACTGCGCGTCATCGAACCGTCGGGCGCGACCTACGAACTCGACATGCAGCTCCGCATCAGCGGACGCGTGCCGCAAATGATCGGCGCAGAGGAATTCGCCGCCATTGCGGGATTGACGGACGAGACCATTCTCGTCGCGCCGCGCGTGCCCAAGCTTGTTGTGCCGCAAGACGCCTCACAAATTGCCGCCGCCCCGCAAACCGAGGCCGTCGCCATCACGCCGTGGACGCGCTTTGCGCCCGCGCAGGGACACGCCTCACGCACGCCGCGCGCGCAAGCCCGCCGCAGTTTCATCACGGCGGAAACGACATCCATCACTGAGCCCGTCGAGCTCAACTTCGATGGTTTGCCGGCGCCCTTCTCCGCGCACTTGCGCTGGTCGCTCTGACTTAATGCGTCACGGGCGGCGGCTCCTGAATGCTGCGTAGATAGACGATCAGCTCATCCACGCCTTGCGGGTTGAGCTGAAAATCCGGCATCGGGTGCGATACGCGAATGCCGGCGATCAATTCGTCCTCGAGCACCGCCGGATCATATCGTTGAAAGATCGTGCGGAAGACCGGCGCCTGCGGATTCGGGCTCTCGCCATACTCACCAACCGAATGGCAAGCCGCGCACTGTGCGGTAGCGATCTCGCGCCCATCAGCCGCCATCGCCTCAAGCTCCGCGCCAACGCTGACGGCCGCAGGATCCGGCGCAGGCGTTTCGGTTTGAGCACAAGCCGAAACCAACAAGGCCGCGGCAATCAACATTATGCGCATGTTCGCTCACTCCTCAGCTTCGGAGCTTAGCGCAGCCCGATCTGCCTCTATATACAAATCGCATGTCGATTCCCGCCCTTCCAGATCCTGCGATTGCCGAAGCCTACGCCGCGATCAATGACCGCACGCCGGTGGTGATGCTCGTTGGACGCGCGGGCACAGGAAAAAGCCACTTCATCCGCAGCTTGGTTGAAAGCAATCCGGGCTATCCACAGGCGCTGCTGGCGCCGACTGGGCTTGCCGCCATGAATATCGGCGGCCAAACCGTGCACTCGTTCTTCGGCTTTCCGCCACGTCCGCTCATCGGCAACGCCGAAAAACCGAGCTACTTCTTCACCCGCACCGCGCGCGCGATCTCACGTTTAATCATCGACGAAGTCTCGATGCTGCGCGCCGATGTGCTCGACGCCATGAACACGCACTTGCAAGTGGCGCGCAAAAGCTCGCGGCCTTTCGGCGGTGTGCAGATGCTGCTCGTCGGTGATTTTTATCAATTGCCACCGGTCGTGCGCGGCGATGAAGGCCAGCTGCTAGAGGACGCAGGCTATAACAGTCCCTACGCGTTCTCAGCCCACTGCCTGCGCGATGCGCCAATCGCGGGTGTCGAACTCACCGAAGTGCATCGGCAAACCAATCAGGACTTCATCTCAATTCTTTCCTCGATCCGCGAACGGCGCGGCATCGAAGAAGCGGTGACAATCCTCAACACAGTTTGCCTTGACCGCTCGCTTCCGAAGCGTCCGGTTCTGCTCTGCGCCACCAATGCCGTCGCCGATGGCTACAACGCGCGCGGCCTGTCATCGCTTGAAGGCACGGCGGCGCGCTACACTGGCGGCTTCGAAGGCGAAGCGCCCAAAGCGCAAAGCGATCGTTTTCCGGCGCCTATGGAATTGGTGCTGAAACGCGGCGCACGTGTGATTTTCACGCAGAACGATCCCGAGGGGCGCTGGGTGAACGGCTCACTCGGAACCGTGAAAGCATTCGACGAAGACATCGTCCAAGTGCTGCTCGACGCTGGCGAAGAAGTCGATGTTGGCCGCGCCGTCTGGCCGCAAGCGCGCTGGAGCTGGAACGCTAAGGAAAACCGCATGGAGGTGAAAGAGGAATTCAAATACGTGCAATTCCCGCTCGCGCCCGCCTGGGCGCTCACCATCCATAAAGCGCAAGGCATGACGCTCGATAGCGTAGAGATTGATCTTGGCCGCGGCGCCTTCGCGCCAGGCCAGACCTACGTCGCGCTTTCCCGCGCCCGCAGCATGGAGACACTGCGGCTAACCCGCCCCATCAGTGCGCGTGACGTGCAAGTTGATCCGGCCATCGCCGAAGGTTTGCAGCGGATCGGATTTTAGGGACACGCATGGCCTTCGACGAGTTCATGGCGACGGATGAAAGCAAGCTTGGCCAAGATGGTGGCGTCACCATCGCGTTCGCGTCACGCGATGATCATCCACCCAAAGGCCGCCGCCAATAGCTTCGTGTGGTCGCTACACATGTCCGCGCTAGGCGAGCGCTGGATTGATCCTCAGTGGGACATTCGCCATCACTTGGACCCGCATTGCGGCGATCCTGACGATCACCTCGCTGCGCGCCTGCAGCGTAGAATCGATTCTACAGACAACCGTCCCTGGTTCACCGTCGAAGTGGCGCGGCAAATTGCTGGTGATTTCTACGGGATGTTCGACTTAAATTGCGCGCCTGATGAACAGGCTCTCCAAGCGTCCAAAAGCCGGGACAATCGTCTCCGGCGGAAATCCGATCACCAAGGCCGATCTTGATTGGGCTTACATCGCCATGGATGACGAGAACATAGGCATCGTCTGCATGGAACAGCACCACTGAGCAGCGTTCAGACTGCTCACATAAACGGCCGGCGCGGGCTCGCACTGTATTCGGCCCGCACAACACCTGAATCGTCCGCTTCCACCAGTTTCACATCGTAGCCCCAAAGGTCCGCGACGTGTTGCAACACCTTGTCGGCATCGCCCCCTTCCAGGGTCATGCCATCGAGGACGCGGTGCGAGAGGATGAGTTTGCGGTCGCCGGCGAGATCGACATCCACGATCTGAATATCCGGATCGCTGTAAGCCACATCGTAACGCTTCGACAGCGCCCGGCGGATTTTCCGGTACCCACGTTCATCATGGATCGCCGACACGTTCATATCCTCGACCGCTTCATCGTCGTGGACATTGAACAAGCCGAAGTCGCGAATGCATTGCGGCGAGAGGTATTGCGAGACAAAGCTCTCATCACGGAAGTTCGCCCAGATATTGCGCAGCGTGCCGTAGGCATCGCCATTCCCGGCAATGTCGGGCATCCATTCGCGATCCTCATCGGTGGGGTTGGTGCAGATGCGGTCGATATCGCAGCACATCGCAAAGCCCAGCGCGTACGGATTGATGCCTAAATAGCGGCGATCGTCGAAATCCGGCTGCATCACGACGCTCGTATGCGAGTGCAGGAATTCAAGAAACGCGCCGTCGTCGATCTGCCCCTTTTCATGCAGCCGCGTCATGACGCGATGGTGCACGTAAGTCGCGCAACCCTCGTTCATCACCTTCGTTTGCCGCTGCGGATAGAAATACTGGTTGATCATCCGCACCATGCGGAGGATCTCGCGTTGCCATGGCGCAAGCCGCGGCGCGGTCTTTTCCAGGAAGTAGAGCAAATTCTCTTCCGGCAAACCGAGCAGAGCCTTGCGGCGCGCGTCATCGTCCTTGCCAGACTTGCGTTTGCCGACTGGCACCGTGCGCCAAAGATCGTTGAAGAGCTGCTCGCCGTGCAAGCGGCGCTCCTCCTCCCGGCGCTGCTCGGAACGCAGGTCGGGCATGCGCTTGCGCGGGAAGCGATGGATACCGTGGCTTTGCAGAGCGTGCGCGGCATCGAGCACCCGTTCCACTTCCTCATGGCCATAACGATCTTCGAACTTCGCAATCAGACCACGCGCAAATTCCAGATAGTCGAGAATGCCGTCCGCATCGGTCCACTGCTTGAACACATAATTGTTCTTAAAGAAGTGGCTGTGGCCGTAACCGGCGTGCGCAATCACCAAAGTCTGCATCATCGCGGAGTTCTCCTCCATGATGTAGACAAGGCACGGATTGGAATTGATCACGATCTCATAGGCGAGACCCTGATAGCCTTTGCGATAAAGCGCCTCGTTGCGCGCGAACTCCTTACCGAACGACCAGTGGCGATAAAACAGCGGCATGCCGGTCGATGCGTACGCATCCAGCATTTGCTCGGTCGTAATCACTTCAATCTGATTTGGATAAGGATCGAGCCCCATCTCGTTGATCGCGATCTCCCCGCATGCGTCATGGACGCGGCGAATAAGGTCGAAATTCCAATCCGGGCCCTGGAAGAGCAACTTGTTGCCGGGTGCGAGCAAAGTCATTGGGCGCCATCCGCTGCAACGCCTTCCGGGCGGCGGGCGAACAATTCGCGAAACACAGGATAGATATCGCGGCGATGTCTGACTTTGCGCATCGCGAACGGCGCATCGACAGACACACGGCGATAAGCGCGCCAAAGGTTCGTGCTCGGCTCACCAGCGCCCGGTTGCTCTTCCTCGTCGTCCATACCGACTTCGACATATGCATAGTATTGGCAGATCGGCAGGATCACGTCGCGCAATTGGCCAAGCACCACGGCGTTGTCGCTGGAGGTATTGTCGCCGTCACTGGCTTGCGCGGCGTAGATATTCCACTGATCGACCGGATAGCGCTCGCGGATGATGTCCGCCATTTTAAAGAGCGCCGTCGAAACAACAGTGCCGCCGGTTTCACGCGAATAGAAAAAGGTTTGCTCGTCCACTTCCGAAGCTTCGTGGGTGTGGCGGATGAACACCACGTCCACATGTTCGTAGCGGCGGTTCAAGAAGAGATAGAGCAGCGAATAGAACCGCTTCGCCAAATCCTTCATGTGCTCGTTCATCGAGCCGGAGACATCCATCAGGCAGAACATCACCGCCTTGGCGATCGGCTTTGGATTGGACTCCAGGCGACGATAACGCACGTCGACCGGGTCGATGTACGGAATGCGCTTCGAACGCTGGATGATGTGCTCAAGCTCTTTGCGCTTCGCCACCAAGGCTTCGAACTGGCCGCCTTCCCGCTCGAGCTTTTCGATCTCTTCACGCAGCGCGTTGATCTCGTCCTGCTTCGGCCGCTTCAGCGCGATGCGGCGCGACATCGAGTGACGCAACGTGCGCGGCACCGAAATCCGCGACGGCGGCCCAGACACCGAATAGCCCGCCTGGCGCCATTGCACCGATTTTGCGCCCGTCACCTGCCGCTTGGCGAGATCCGGCAATTCGAGATCTTCTAGATAGAGATCAAGATACTCTTCGTCCGAAAGAGCGAACCGAAATTCGTCTTCTCCATCGCCGCTATCGCTGGCCTTTGAGCCCTGTCCGCCACCTTGCGGGGGGCGCGCGATGCTATCGCCCTCAATGTACTTCTTGTTGCCGGGGAGCACGTAGTCGCGCACGCCGCCCTGCCCCGAGCGGCGCAGATGTGGCTCGTGCACGCCGCCCGCGGGGATCGAAACTTCGCCGCCCTTGCCCGCATCTTTGATCGAGCGGCTCGACGAGGCTTCCCGCACCGCCTTGCGTACATGAGCACGCGCGCGGCGCAGAAAGCGCTGACGATTGGCGAAACTCTTCCCGCCAGGGTTCAAGCGCCGGTCGATGATGTTCATGGCCGGCCGCCTACCCCGCTTGCTTAACGCGCATGTACCACTCGACCAACCGGCGGACCTGCCGCTCGGTGTAGCCGCGCTCGACCATGCGCAACACAAACTCCTCGTGCTTCTTTTCGCTGTCGCCGTCTTTCTTCGAGCCGAAGGAGATGATCGGCAGCAAATCTTCAACTTGCGAGAACATCCGCCGCTCGATGACTTCGCGGATCTTCTCGTACGACGTCCACGACGGGTTCTTGCCGCCATGCCCCGCGCGCGCGCGAAGCGTGAACTTAACGACTTCGTTGCGGAAATCCTTCGGATTGGCGATGCCGGCAGGCTTTTCGATCTTTGAGAGCTCCTGGTTGAGCAATTCGCGATTGAGCAGTTGGCCGGTGTCGGGATCTTTGTAATCGATATCCTCGATCCAAGCGTCTGCGAAGTCCACGTAGCGATCAAACAGGTTCTGACCGAAGTCGTGATAGGATTCGAGGTACGCCTTCTGGATCTCGTTGCCGATGAACTCGGCGTAGCGCGGCGCCAGATCCGCCTTCACGAATTCGAGCAGGCGCGCCTCTTGCTCTTGCGGGTATTGCTCGCGGCGAACTTGCTGTTCGAGCACGTACATCAAGTGCACGGGATCGGCAGCGACTTCAGTCGTGTCGTGATTGTAGGTCGCGGCCAGCACCTTGAACGCAAAGCGCGTCGAGATGCCTTCCATGCCTTCATCGACGCCGGCTGCGTCCTTGTATTCTTGCAGCGTGCGCGCCTTCGGATCGACTTCCTTCAGGCTCTCACCGTTATAGACGCGCATCTTCGCGAACGCGTTGGAGTTTTCATGCTCCTTCAGGCGAGAGAGCACCGAGAAACGCGCCAGCATTTCAAGTGTGCCCGGCGCGCACGGCGCCTCCGACAATTCCGAACCGCGGATCAGCTTCTCGTAAATGCGCTGCTCCTCCTGAACACGCAGCACGTACGGGACCTTGATCACGTAGATGCGGTCAATGAAGGCCTCGTTGTTCTTGTTATTCTTGAACGATTGCCATTCGGCCTCGTTCGAGTGCGCCATGATGATCCCGGTGAACGGAATGGCGCCGATATTCTCGGTGCCGACGTAATTGCCTTCCTGTGTCGCGGTCAGCAACGGATGCAGCATCTTGATCGGCGCTTTGAACATCTCGACAAATTCGAGCATGCCCTGATTGGCGCGGTTCAAACCGCCTGAGTAGGAATATGCATCAGGATCGTTCTGCGCGTGCATTTCGAGTTTGCGAATATCGACCTTGCCGACGAGCGAGCTGACGTCCTGATTGTTGTCGTCCCCTGGTTCGGTCTTGGCGATTGCGACTTGCCGCAAGCGCGACGGGTTCATCTTAGCAACCCGGAATTTGGCGATGTCGCCACCGAACTCGTCGAGGCGCTTCACGCACCACGGACTCATCAAGCCATTCAAGCGGCGTTGCGGAATGCCGTAATCGTTTTCGAGGCGTTGGCCCCACACCGCTGGATCGAACAAGCCTAACGGGTGCTCGAACACAGGAGAAAGCTCATCGCCCGATTTCAACACATAGATCGGTTGATCTTCCATCAGCGCCTTCAAGCGCTCCGCCAGCGAGGACTTGCCGCCTCCGACAGGGCCCAACAGATAGATGATCTGCTTGCGCTCTTCCAAACCCTGCGCGGCGTGACGGAAGAACGCGACGATACGCTCGATCGTCTCTTCCATGCCGTAGAATTCAGCGAAGGCAGGATAGACCCGCATAGTGCGGTTCATGAACACGCGCCCGAGCCGTGCGTCTTTCGACGTATCGACCATCTTAGGCTCACCGATCGCCGCGAGCAGACGCTCATGCGCGCTCGCGTAGGCCATGGGATCGTCGCGGCAGAGGCTTAGAAAGTCCTGCAACGACATTTCCGCTTCTCGACGCTGCTCGAACGAGCGGGCGTAACTGCGAAAAAGATCTTCAGACATCATGTCTCCGTCCGCGTCTCACCAACCTACATAAGAACAGAACTCCGGTTCCGAGACGACGCTTACAAAAATGCCATGCGAATCTGGCGGCGATAAGGTGAGGTTTGTGGCGCCGCTCACGATCCGCCCAAACAACGTGCAAAGGATGACATGATTTGCGCCGGGTGGATTGGCAAAACGCTGGAAAAACTCAGCGCGTCACAAAGGTGAGCGAAAGCTGAACGAATTGTGGCGCGGAAATTTGGTGCGCCACTTTAACGAAGCGAAAACCTTCGATTTTACGTGGCCTTAAGCACGATGCGGCATCCCTTGGGGCTGGGGACCGCAAAAGGCTGACCAATGAGTGACAGTGCATGGGTGCTGAAGGGTGTTGACCCTGAAACACGGCAACACGCCGTGGAAGAGGCCCAGCGCCTGGGCGTCAGCTTGTCCGATTACCTGACGAACAGAGTTCTTCAGGCCGCAATCCTCGACCAAGCGGTCGTCACATCCGTGGAACCCGTGGAAGAAGAGTCCTCCGCTCCGGAATTAGGTGAGTTCGGCGCGCGCGCGCGCTTTCGCGCACTTGAGCGCCGCCTTGAGAGCACAGCCAAAAGCGTCGACGCCTCGGTGCGCACACTCGATACGGCGGTAGTCGACATCGCAGACCGCGTCAGCGAGCTCGAATGCTTTGCGGGCGACACCGCCCAGGCGCTGCAGGATGGCCTGCGGGATACCGCCCAAAAGCTGATCGAGCTTGAGCAACACACTACCGAGAGTGCTGCTGCCCGCGTCAGTGAAAATACCGCCGCGCATGAGGGCCTCGCCAGCGCCATCGCAGCGCTCAGCCATCATGTCCAAGATGTAGATGCGAGCGCCCGCCGCGCCGAAACCAACACCGCCGTTCTGGCCGACGCGCACGAAACCCTAAAATACGCCGTCGCTGGCGATTTCAGCGCCTTCGCCGAAGAAATCAGCGCCCGACTCAAGAGCGGCCTCCGTGAGGTCGCGTCCGCCGCTGACGAAGCGGCCGCTCAAGCCGACGCCGCCGTCGCCCAGCTCATCATCGAGCTTCGCGGCGTTCGGGAATCGCTCGAGCAGAGCGTCGCCGACGGCGTTGATGAAACCCGCCGCCGCGTGCACGCCGCGTTCACCGACGCCGCCCAGCGCATGGAAGGCCTGTCAGACCGTGTCGATCAGATGGAGCGTCAAAGCGCCCTGACCGCGCAGCACCTGCAGGTGCGCATGGCCGACATGGAAGACGCCTCCCAAATCGCGCTTGAAGAAACCGCCGAAAGCCTCCGCCAAGCCGGCGCGGCGCTGGCGGCCGACGTCCAGCGCGAGGCACAGGCTCACCGCGCAGCGCTCGAAAGTGCCCATAGCGACCTCTCAAACGAAATCGCCGATCTGCGAGAACGTCAGCAAGGCGCTCTCGCGCGCCTCAAAATGCTCGACGCCAATCTCACCAACGGGGCCAATGAAATTGCCGCGTTGCGGACCCAGTTGCTCCAACGCGTTGACGAGTCCGAGAAAGCCAGCGTCGATCGCATTTCTCAGGTTCTTGGCCACACCAGCGAACAAGCCAATGCCCTCGCCGCGCGCCTGACGCGTCACGAAGCGGAAGTGCTCGAAGCTCACTTCCAACTCCGCGCCGACAATGAACGCGTCGAAGCTTCAACGATCGCAGCGCTGGAAAAGCTAGCCGGCGACATCGCCATCGGCCGCGCCAACGCACATCAAGCGACCGAACTGACCCGCACAGCGCTTCAGGACGAAATCGCCGCTTTGCGCGATCTGCAAGCAGGCGCCAGCGCCCGCCTCACCGTCATCGATCTTGCACTCCGCACGCTGCCGGCGCTCAGCGAGCGCGTTGAGAAAGCGGAAGCCGCCCTCTGCGACGCCGCCTCGCGCGGCAAACTCGCTGATGTTGAAGCGCAAGTGAATCTGCTGCGCCAAGCGATGGGCAGAAGCGGTGAAGACGCCAATCTCGTCCGCAACATCGAAGAGGCCAGCGCCAATCGCTTCGCCGACATCGAAACGCAACTGAACGTGCTGCGCCAGGCCGTAGCGCGCGCGGACGATCCGCATCTGCTGCAGCGCATCGAAGCCATGAGCGCGCGGATCAACGCACAAGATAACGCCGCTCTTATCGCCGCCGACAAGACCGAAGACCTCGTCCGCATGTTGGGCCGCCTCACCACGAACTACACCGAGGCCAATTCGCAGTCGGACGATCGTCTCCACAAAGTAGAAGTCGCGCTCGCAGATCTGCGGCTCGACACCATCGCCATTCGCGAAATGCCGGTCGCCAACCCGAACGATATCCTCTCGCTTGAAGGGCGTCTCAGCTCTGTGGAGCGCCTGCAGGCGATGACTTCGCCTGACGATGTGGCGGCCCTGGAAAGCCGCGTCGCCGTCGTCGAGCGCCTGCAAGCCTCGGCCACCGGCGAAGATATCATTGCACTGAAGAATCGCCTGAGCGCCATGGAGCGCGCTCACGCCGCTGCGCCGCCCCCGGTTCAAGCGCCAAGCATCGCTGAATTCGAGCAACGCATTCGCGCCATGGAAGTCCGTCAGACGGAAGCACTGGAAACGCTGCGCGCCGATATCGTGCGCTTCGTCAGCGACAATGATCGCCGTCTTGCGAGCCTTGAGCACACGGAAATGGACTACAACCTCGCCGCCGAGTTTGACGGTCTGCGCCGCCGCGTCGAAGAGCGAATCCTCGGCATCGAACTCCGCAGCGTCCGCACGCTTGAGCAAGTCGCTGACACGGTTCAGATGCTGGAAGAGCGCCTCACCAATCAGGGCGAAGGCGAGCGGCAAACCGCTTAAGCGTAACGCGGCGCTTGCGGCGCGTAGAGCTCCTGCGGCGCTTCCTCGGGCAGATCACGCCACAAGAGATTGTTCGCGACTTCCAGCGAACGCAGCGCCATGTCTTGCGCCAAGGCAATGAGCTGAGCGCGCCATTCCGAAGGCGCGGCAGCGTTGCCGCTCTCGACCGACACGATCTCGGCTTCCTTGACACCGATCGCATGCGCGAGCGCAGCGCGCCAGCCTGCTCCAAAGAGCGCCTGGCCGGTTTGCGCCAATTCATGCGGCGCCAACAGCGGGTAAGCGGAGTCGATCACGCGACAACGCAAACATGATCGTGGTTTGGGAACTTCTAAAACGACTGTAATTACCGGTACTCGCCACTGTAACGGCGCCGTTCATTCACCTCTCGGTAAGAGTTTCGACGCCTAGCTCGCGCCATGGCGCATTCAAACATTTTCAGCGCGGGCCTCGCCGCCAGCGCACTCATGCTCGCCGCAGCGGTGAGCGTCATTTTCATCTCTGACCCTGCCCCGCAGGCGAGCGCACAGACCTCACAGTTCGCCAGCGCCGATGCGCCGCGAACGCCCCGGCATCGTGCGGCTAACGCCGCAGAGCGCATGCGGGTCATCGATGGCGACACGCTCGAAGACACGCGCGACGAGATTACCTATCGCGTCGTCAACATCGATACGCCCGAGACCGGTTCACGCGCGCGTTGCGCTGCTGAGCGCGAACTCGGCAATCGCGCCACCGCGACGGTTCGCACCCTTATCGCTGAAACCCGCCGCGTCGATCTGCGCCCGACCGGCCGGATCGATCGCTACGGCCGCACAATCGCCTACGTCGTTCTCGATGGCCGCGACATGGGCGAGATGCTGATCGCCGCCGGCTTGGCTCGGCCCTGGCGCGGCCGCCGCGAACCCTGGTGTGACACCAACGGCAACCTTATTCCGTAGGGCTGCCTTGCGGCGCAGCGCTTGTCAGCGGCGTGCGCGACCCATAAGCCGGACGCACCTCCCTCAAGCTGGAATGCGCTCATGTCCGCAATGGACGAACTCATCGACATCCTCACCCTCGAACCGATCGAGGTGAACTTGTTTCGCGGCGTCTCCCCGCCCGAAGAGCGGCAGCGCATCTTCGGCGGCCAAGTCGTCGCCCAGGCGCTGATGGCCGCCTACAAAACAGTGGGCGGTCACATCTGCCATTCGCTGCAAAGTTATTTCATCCGCCCAGGCGATCCATCAATTCCGGTGCTCTACCAGGTTGAGCGCTCACGCGATGGCAAGAGCTTCGCCACCCGGCGGGTCATCGCCATTCAAAAGGGCGAACAGATTTTCAACATGGCCTGCTCGTTTCAGACGCCGGAGGACGGCTACGAGCACCAAAGCGAAATGCCGACGCCCGCCTATTCCGCCGATGAAGTCGGCAAGTTCGTCGAAGCTTGGATCAAGAGCCAGCCGGAAGAAAACACACGCTGGTTGCGCAACGCGCCGATCGAGATGCGCGCCATCGATCCTGTCGACGTCGTCAATCCAAAGCCGAAGCCGCCATACCAAAGCGTCTGGCTCCGCGCTCGCTCAAATGCCGGAGACGACATCGCTCTGAACCAAGCGTTCCTCGCCTACTCTTCCGACTATTCGCTGCTCGGCACCGCCATGCGGCCTCACGGTGTGAGTTGGCAGTCGGGCGTTCAGACCGCTAGCCTCGATCACATCATCTGGTTTCACCGCCCGACGAATTTCTCCGAGTGGCACCTCTACGTGCAAGACAGCCCGAGCGCGTCCGGCGCGCGCGGTTTCAATCGTGGCGCAATCTACCGCAACGACGGAACTTTGGTGGCGTCGACGGCGCAAGAAGGCCTCATCCGCAAGCGCGGCTAACTTTACTGCAATCGCTACCGCAACTTGGGCGTGTGACTTCAGTTTCGCTAATTTAGCGTTAGTCAGTCCACACGTAACTTTTCCCCGTGATGAACCGTAAGTGGGTTGATAACGAGGTCTATTTTGGACCAGACCGCCGCAAGGGCGGTCTGGGAAAGCGCTGGGGTGACCGGCGCTCCTACAACGACGCCGCTGAACCACCGCCCCTCGGCGCCGTCATGCGCCGCCTCCGCGTACAGCTGAATAGCACATTCACCGCCGATGACCGCCGCCGCGTCTACGAACTTGCGCGCTTCGCCGCTTCCGAGGCCGAGCGCCAACACCTGACGACTTGCGCCGATCATCTTCGCAACGTGCTGACTTCAATCGCCGCCGGTGATTTCACGGCAGCCGACAGCTCGGTGCTTCAAGCTCAGGCCGCCTTTAACGGCCCGCGCTAAGGCGCGTAACCATATCGCGCCGCCCAGAGCGCGAGCACTGGCAGCACCGGCGCCAACTCACGCTCATAACGGCGCCAACGTCCCATTGAGCGATTGTAAATCGGCTGGATGACCTGGCGCGCGCTGGGTGTGGCGATCTCTCGCTTCCGCGCTGTCTCGCTAAAGTTGAGCATGTTGGAATCGTAGGCGACGCCAAGAAACCCGCAGAGCGCCCGCGCCGCAGACTCTAGATCCCCAACCACGTCCTCGTAACGCACTTGATAGAAGTCCAGCGCCAGCCGCTCACGGCAAAGCTCCAGCAGAGACATCACTAGTCCATAGTAAGCGCCGGCACGCGCAAGCTCGAGAAATTGCACCATCGCCGCGTTAATAACGAAGCGCTGCTGATAGCAGGATAGCACCACATCGCGCGGATCGCGCATGGCGAAGATGATCTTGGCATCCGGAAAGACGCGCTTGATCAATGGCAGCACCACAATGTTCAGCGGAAACTTATCGACGACGATACTCTCCGCCGGCGCGCCGACGCGTCGCCAATAGCTCTCGCGAATTCGCGTGATCTCATCCGCCGTGAACGACTCAGGCAGGAATGCGCGCGACGGATCGGCCAGCGTCTCACTGAGCGCGTCGCCGAAGTGCTCACTCTCTTCCAAACACACGATGCCAGGGTGAGAGGAGAGGATCTGATCCAACAGCGTCGTACCTGAGCGGGGAAAGCCAACGAGAAAGACTGGCGAGCGCTCCGCTCGCGCCGCCACCCAAGTGGGAACATCCAGGCCCGCCACCACATCGGCCATCCGGCGCACGCTGTCGGGATGATAGAGCCGCTCTCGCGCATCGAGCCACGCGCGCTGCTGCTGCAGCGTCATCTGGTTGGCGGCGGTGAACGCCTCGAAGGCGCCCCGCGCATCGTCGCGATGGTCACGTGCATCGCCAATCAGCCCGAGCGCCTGGATACGCAGTTCAATCGTCGCCTTAGGCGATTGAAGGATCGGCCCAAGGGCTGCTTCCGCCGCAGCAAAATCTTTTTCTCGGATCAGTACACGCCCCAGGGCCAACCGCCCGGTTGCATTCGCCGGATCAAGCCGCAGCGCCGCCTGGGCATGTTCCCTCGCGCGGCGGAGTTCATGGCGAGCCTCCAACGCCTGCGCCAACCCGGCGTGAGACGCTGCATCGTTAGGGACCAGCTTGAGCGCGCGTTGATAGGCCCCGACCTGCGCTTCGCCCTTCTCGCTGACCGCCAGATTGCGCCAGCCATCGACGAGCCCGAGTTCACCGGCCCTCGCAAACGCCGCCCGCGCCGCCGCCACGTCGCCAGCACGGCTTGCCGCGACACCGATCAAATTAAATGTCACCGCATTAGGCTTCGCGGCGTTTGAAGCTTCGAGATGACGCCGCGCCGCCTCAAGGTCACCCGCGTCAAGCGCGACGACGCCAAGAATCTGGAGCGCCGCCGGATTTCCTGGCCCACGCAACAAGGCCTGGCGTGCGAATGACGCAGCGCCGGCTTTGTCGCCGCCGGCATACGCACGTGAACCCGCGTAAAGCAGTCGCTCAGTCTCGGGATCAGGCTCGTTCAACACGGCGCGCTTCTAGAACTGACCAGATGGTCGCGCAATTATTGAGCACATTCATCGTCGCATCGTGCTCTGTGTTGCGCGTGCGCACGAAATCGTTCGCTCATTGCTGCGGTTGCGAGATTTTTCGTTGCGCGTATCCACAAGTCGTGCATTCAATGCTGTGGGAGCTTTAACGACGTGACCAACGCGCGCGACATTACCTCCGCTGAATTCGCTGTTGAGGCGATCGCGGACGTACGCGTGCTTTCATTCGCGCTCGTCGTAGTATCGCTCCTTATCAACTCGCTCGTGCTTATTCTTAAGCCCGGGGCGGCGTTGTTGCATGTGACCTGACGAACAAACTCAGGACCGCAAGCTTCCACCCCGCTCCCGAAAGGTAGCGGGGTTTTCTGTTGCCTGCGGTCCGCATTAGCCGGACCGATATGAACGAAGACCCGCCCTATACGCCGCCATCAAGGCCGAAAAACCTGCGCAGCGCTGCTGTCACGCAGGGCGCAAATCGCGCCGCCGCGCGCTCGTATTTGCGCGCCGCGGGTCTTGATGATGCGGATTTCAGCCGGCCGTTGATTGGTGTCGTGAACACATGGTCATCGGTAACACCCTGCAACATGCATCTCGGCGATCTCGCCGAGCACGTGCGCCGCGGCGTTCGGGACTCCGGCGGCGTACCGATCGACTTCAATACGATCGTCGTCACCGACGGGATTTCGATGGGCACGCCTGGCATGAAGGCGTCGCTGATTTCACGCGAAACCATCGCCGATTCCATCGAACTCGCCGTGCAAGGCCATCAGCTCGACGGCGTCGTCTGCATCGTCGGTTGCGACAAGACCATTCCTGCCGCCGCTATGGCGCTCGCGCGCATGGATCTGCCGGGATGTGTTCTTTATGGCGGCACGATCATGCCTGGCCTTCATGCGGGCAAAGAAATTTCAATCCAGGAAGTCTTCGAAGCCATCGGCGCGCACGGCGCCGGTTCATTGGACGATGCGGGGCTGCGGCAAGTCGAAAGCGCCGCTTGTCCCGGCGCGGGCGCCTGCGGCGGTCAGTTCACGGCGAACACAATGGCGATGGCGCTCACCGCCATGGGCATCTCACCCGTCGGCGCGAACGACGTTCCGGCAACGCATCCTGACAAGCCCGTCGAAGCCGAACGCTGTGGCCGCCTCGCTGTTGAACTCACAAAGCGCCGCCTCAACGCACGGCGCTTCATCACAGCGCAATCGTTGCGCAATGCTGCAGCCGCCGTCTCCGCCAGTGGTGGCTCAACCAATGCAGTCCTGCATTTGGTTGCGATCGGCGCCGAGGCTGGCGTCGATTTCGGCATAGAAGATTGCAACGATGCTTGCGAGGCGGCGCCCGTCATCTGCGACCTGAAACCAGGCGGCCAATTTCTCGCAAGTCACCTCTTCCAGGCCGGCGGCACACGCTTGGTGCTGCAGCGGATGATGCAAGCCGGCAAAATCGAAGACGCAACCACCGTCTCAGGTCGCTCATTGTTCGATGAAGCGCGCGAAGCAATCGAAACGCCAAACCAAAAGGTGATCCGCGATTTCGATGCGCCCGTGATGACGCGCGGGTCTTATGCCGTCATTTACGGCAACGTCGCGCCCGATGGCGCGGTAATCAAGCTCGTTGGCCACGATACGGCGCGCTTCGAGGGCCCCGCGCGGGTGTTCGACACCGAAGAGACCGCGTTCGATGCCGTGCAGCGCGGCGCCATTCGAGAAGGCGATGTCATCGTCATTCGTTACGAAGGACCGCGCGGCGGCCCTGGCATGCGCGAGATGCTGCAAGTTACTGCAGCCCTGAAGGGTCGCGGCGTGCAGAACGTCGCTCTGATCACGGACGGGCGCTTTTCTGGCGCCTCATACGGCTTCGTTGCCGGTCACGTCTCACCCGAAGCCGCCGCGGGCGGGCCGATCGCATTGCTACGCGACGACGACATCATCGCCATTGACGTCGCCGCACGCCGGATCGAGACAAGCGCAGATCTCTCCAACCGCGTCGCCAGTCCGCCAAAGCGCGAGGCGCCCACCGGCGTGTTCGCAAAGTACGCGGCGCTTGTTTCTTCCGCGTCGCAAGGCGCCGTCACCATCCCGAATCCATCGCCGGCGCAACGCCGGCCTGAACACATGCGCGAGGCATCGTAATGAAAGTCTATGGCGAAGATGACGTGAGCGCAGCGGCGCTCGAGGATCGGCGTATCGCCGTGATCGGGTATGGCAGCCAGGGTCGCGCCCACGCGCAAAATCTGCGCGACAGCGGCCACGACGTTGTCGCCGGCGTGCGCAAGGGCGGCAAAGGCTGGACCAACGCTCGCGCCGACAAGATCGAAACCGCAGAACCCGCCGAAGCCATCGAAGGCGCAGATCTCATCGCCTTCCTGACGCCCGACATGGCGCAGGAAGCAATCTTCAACGACATCATCGCGCCGAACGCCAAAAAAAGTGCGACACTGCTCTTCGCGCACGGCTTCTCTATTCATTACGGCCGCGTGAAGCCTCGCGCCGATATGGACGTAGTGCTGGTAGCGCCGAAAGGCCCCGGCGATCTGGTGCGCCGCGAGTTCATTCGAGGGCGCGGCGTGCCCGCACTGTTCGCCGTGCACCAAGACGCAACCGAAACCGCGCGCAGCCGCGCCATGGCCTACGCCAAAGGCATTGGTGGCGCATCAGGGGGTCTGATCGAGACGACATTCGCCGAAGAAACCGAAACCGATCTCTTCGGCGAGCAAGCAGTGCTTTGCGGCGGCGCCAAAGAGCTCGTTATGGCCGGCTATCAAACTTTGGTCGACGCCGGTTACCAGCCTGAGGTCGCGTATTTCGAGTGCATGCATGAGCTGAAGCTCATCGTCGATCTCTTCTACGAAGGCGGCATCTCGAAGATGCATGACTTCATCTCCGAGACCGCGAAATACGGCGCCGTCGCCTCAGGGCCGCGTATCATCACCGAGGAAACGCGCGGCCGCATGCGCGAGGTGTTGAAGGACATCCAGTCCGGCAATTTCGCGCGCGATTGGATCCTCGAAAACCAGGCCGGCAAGCCGCGTTACACCGCGATGCTGAACGCTGACCGCAATCACCCGATCGAGAAGACCGGCGCTGAGCTGCGTTCACGCATGGCCTGGCTGAAGCAACCAACCAACGCCTGAGCCGATGACCAGCGCCGCCTCCACCCTGCCAAAGCAAGACGCAACGCCCGCCACCGCGACCGGCGCTCGACTTGTGGTCGAAGCGCTCGAGCGGCAGGGCGTTGAGCTTGTGTTTGGCTATCCTGGCGGCGCGATCATGCCTGTGTACGACGCGCTGACCTCGGCGCGCTTTAAACACATCTTGGTGCGCCACGAACAAGGCGCGGCTTTCGCCGCTGACGCCTACGCGCGCGTCACCGGAAAGCCGGGCGTTTGCCTCGCCACGTCAGGCCCCGGCGCCACTAATCTTGTGACCGGCATCGCAAACGCAATGATGGACTCGGTGCCACTCATCGCCATCACCGGCAACGTCGCCTCAGCGTTGATGGGCACGGACGCCTTCCAAGAGATCGACATTCTCGGTCTCACTCTGCCGATCGTGAAGCACTCCTGGATCGTACGCGACGCCGCCGACATCCCCGCAGTGTTCGCCGGAGCCTTCCACGTCGCAACATCGGGCCGCCCGGGCCCAGTGCTGATCGATCTGCCCAAAGACGTTCAGGTCGCCGCCGTCGCTCGCGCCAGCTCATCACCCATCCCCCAAGAGCCAGCGCAACGACTGGATCCGGCGCAACTGCGCCGCGCTGAATCCGCCATCAGCGCGGCGCAACGTCCGCTGCTCTATATCGGCGGCGGCGCGCGCATTGCTAACGCGACAGATGACGTCCGCGCCTTCGCGCGCACGACGGGCATTCCCGCTGTCTGCACTTTGCAAGGCCTCGGCGTGTTGCCGCCCGATTGGCCAACCAATCTCGGCATGATCGGCATGCATGGTCTGCGCGCCGCCAACGAAGCCGTTCAGCAATGCGATCTCCTGATCGTGCTCGGCGCCCGCTTCGACGATCGCGCGACCGGCCAACTAAGCAAGTTCGCGCCGCATGCCCGCGTCATCCACATCGACATCGACGCCGCCGAGATAAGCAAGCTCCGCGACGCCCAGATCGCCATCACCAGCGATCTCAAACCCGCCTTGCGCGCTCTGAGCCCTCGCCCACTGCGCGTCGAGGCGTGGCGGCAAACCTGCGCGCAATCGAAAGCCGCGTCCGCCTTTCGCTATGATGCGCCGGGCGACGATATCTATGCGCCCGCGCTCCTAAAGGAACTGTCCGAGCGCAGCGGCGACAACTTCATCGCCACGTGTGACGTCGGCCAGCATCAAATGTGGGTGGCGCAGCATTGTCGCTTCCCGGCGCCGCAGGCGCATCTCACCTCAGGTGGGCTCGGCGCCATGGGCTACGGCGTGCCCGCAGGCATCGGCGCCAAGCTCGCGCGACCCGACGCTGACGTCGTCACCATCACAGGCGATGGATCGTTCTTCATGAACATCCAAGAATTAGCAACGCTGAAGCGCTACGACATTCCGCTGAAGATCGTGCTGCTCGACAATTCGTCGCTGGGCCTCGTGCGCCAGTGGCAAGAGCTCTTCTTCGACCAGAACTACAGCGAAATCGACCTCTCAGATAATCCGGACTTTGCCGCCGTCGCGCGGGCGTTTGGCATCGACGCGTTCCGAATTAGCAAGCGCGAGGAGGTCAGCGTCGGCATCGAGCGTCTGCTCGCATCCACCGGCCCCTGCCTCGCGCACGTCGTCATTGATCCACGCAGCAATGTGTGGCCACTCGTGCCGCCCGGCAAAAGCAATTCAGACATGATCCACGGAGCAACCCAATGACCAGCTTCCTCATTCAACTCGATCACGCCGAAGGTTCACTGCAACGCCTTATCGGACTCATCGAGCGCCGTGGCTTCCACATTGACCAGCTCGCCGTCGCCGATGCCGGCGCGCATCGCGAAGTGCGCATCGCCGTGCGCGGCCGCGATTCCGGACGCTGCAGCGAAGTGCTCGGCCGTCAGATCGACCGCATGATCGGCGCCCGGCGTGTGGCCCCCGCCGCCTCACCGCACGTAGAGGAGGCGGCGCCATGCCCAGCGTAGATGGCGTTGCGCGCGATCCAAATCGTGTCTTGGTGTTCGACACCACACTCCGCGACGGTGAGCAAGCGCCCGGGTTTTCGATGGGCGTCGCGCAGAAGCTCGAAATGGCCCGCGCGCTCGCAGCGCTTAACGTCGATGTCATCGAAGCCGGCTTCGCAGCGGCTTCTCCCGGCGACGAGGAGGCGGTGCGCGTCGTGTCCGGAGAGGTCGAAGGACCGATCTTTTGCTCACTCTCACGCGCAACCGAGAGCGACATCATGGCCGCCCATCGCGCGCTGGGTCACAACCGGTGCCGGCGTCTGCACATCTTCCTCGGCACCAGCCCAATCCACCGCAGAGCCAAGTTCAACATGAGCGCCGATGAAGTGCTCGCACAGGCGGTGGCCTCGGTTCAGTTCGCACGCACGCTCTTCGAGGACGTCGAATTCTCAGCTGAAGACGCGATCCGCACCGAGCCCGAATATTTGGGCGATGTGCTGGAGGCCGTCGCGGAGGCCGGCGCACAGACACTCAACGTCCCGGACACCGTCGGCTATTCCACACCGGAAGAGATTGGCGGTCTCTTTCAGTACCTGAACCGGCGCGTGATCCAGAGATACCCCCACACAATCCTTTCGACGCACTGCCACGATGACCTCGGCATGGCCGTCGCCAACACGCTGTCGGCGGTCAAAGCCGGCGCACGCCAGGTCGAAGTCGCAATCAATGGCATCGGCGAACGCGCGGGCAATTGCGCCTTGGAAGAAGTGGTGATGGCGCTGCGTACGCGCGCTGACCAATTCGGCCTTTTCACAGGCGTCGATTCCACCAAGCTGGTCGGCGTCAGCCGCCTGCTTAGCCAAGTCACCGAAACCCCGGTGCCACGCAACAAGGCCATCGTCGGCATCAACGCCTTCGCGCACGAGGCTGGCATCCATCAGCACGGCGTCCTCGCGGACGCGCGCACCTACGAGATCATGCTGCCTCAGGATGTTGGCTTCGATGGCACCAGCTTCGTTCTAGGCAAGCACTCCGGGCGTCACGCTGTCGCCAAACGCGCTTCCGTGCTCGGCCACGAACTCAGCGGCAACGCGCTGAGCGCGGTCTTCGCCGGCTTCAAGCGACGCGCCGACGAGATCGGTGAGATCGATGACGCTGAGTTGGTCGCCATCATCCGGAGCGAAACGGAAGAGACGCGAGGCATCCATGCCGCCGTCTAACTCTCCGCGCACGATGTTCGACAAAGTCTGGGACGCCCACATGGTCGTTCCGGAAAGCACCGATGCGCCAGGCGTGCTATATGTCGATCTCCACCTTGTTCACGAGGTCACCAGTCCACAGGCATTCGCCGACATCGAGGCGCGTGGCCTAAAGGTACGCCGCCCCGACCGCACATTCGCGACGCTCGATCATTCGACACCGACAGACGGACAGCGCTCCTACGTGACGCCGGAAGCCGAGGCGCAAGTCTCAACGCTGGAAAAAAATTGCGCCAAGCACAGCGTCACACTCGCTGGCTGGGACAGCGGTGATCGCGGCGTCGTCCACGTCATGGCGCCGGAGCTGGGCCTCACCCAACCAGGCGCCGTCGTGGTCTGCGGCGATAGCCACACCGCAACCCACGGGGCGTTTGGCGCACTCGCCTTCGGCATCGGCACCTCCGAAGTCGGACACGTGCTGGCAACCCAATGTCTACTGCAGCGCAAGCCCAAGCGCATGCGTGTCACGGTCGATGGCCGATTGCAGCGGGACACATCGGCAAAGGATCTGACGTTGGCGATCATCGCCGCTATCGGCTTCGGCGGCGGCTCGGGATACGTCATCGAATATGCCGGTGACGCGATCCGCGCGCTCGACATGGAAGGGCGCATGACGCTCTGCAACATGTCGATCGAAGCCGGCGCCCGCGCTGGCATGGTAGCGCCGGACGAAAAGACGATCGCTTATCTGCGCGGCCGCCGCCACGCGCCACACGGCGAGACGTTCGAAGCCGCTGCCAAGCGCTGGCTCTCGTTCACGACAGATCCGGACGCAACATTCGACAAAGAGCTTCATCTCGACGGCGGCGCTATCACACCGATGGCGACATTCGGCACAACGCCTGACGCCGCCATCGCGATCGGCGCAGCTGCGCCGGCGCCGCGCAGCGAGTCCGAGCGTAAGGCTCTCGCTTACATGCAATTCGCCGCGAATGAGCCGACGACACATGAGCCCGTGCACGTCGTCTTCGTCGGTTCATGCACCAATGGCCGCCTCTCCGACCTCCGCGCCGCCGCAGAAATTCTGCGCGGCCGAAGAATCGCGGCTGGCGTGCGCATGCTCGTCGTTCCCGGATCGGAAGCCGTGAAACGCGATGCGGAATCCGAAGGCCTCAATCAGGTCTTTGAAGCCGCCGGCGCCGAATGGCGCCAACCCGGTTGCTCCATGTGCATCGCCATGAACGGCGACGTCGTGCCGCCAGGCAAGCTCGCGGTCTCAACATCCAATCGCAACTTCGAAGGCCGACAGGGCAAAGGCGCGCGCACCATTCTCGCCAGTCCCGCAACCGCAGCCGCAAGCGCCATCGCAGGCGTTCTCACCGATCCGCGCGTGTTCGCCAGGGAGACTGCTTATGCCTGAGCAATTCACCCAACTGATCTCGCGCACCTTCGTTCTTCCGCAAGAGAGCATCGACACAGATCAGATCATCCCGGCGCGCTTTCTCACAACGACAACGCGCACCGGCCTCGGCGCCAAAGTCTTCTACGATTGGCGCTATGACGCGTCCGGCGTGCCCATCGCCGACCACCCGCTCAATGTGCTCGACACGAAAGAAACCCGCATCTTGATCGCGGGCGAAAACTTTGCTTGCGGCTCATCGCGTGAGCACGCCCCTTGGGCGCTGCTCGACTATGGCTTTCGCGCCGTCATCTCCACATCGATCGCCGACATCTTCAGCTCGAACGCACTGAAGAATGGTCTCCTCCCGATCGTCGTCGATGCCGAGACGCATCAGCGTTTGCTGGCTGATTCCGGCGGCCGCGTCGGCATCGATCTTGAGCGCCAAGAACTTACCATTGGCAACACTCCACCCATTCGGTTCACCATCGAGCCCTTCGCGCGGCGCTGCCTCATCGAAGGTGTCGACCCTCTCGGCTGGCTCACCGACCGTCTGCCGCAAATTGAAGAATTCGAACGAGGACATCCGTCATGAAGAGCTACAAGATCGTTTTGCTGCCCGGCGACGGCGTTGGTCCGGAAGTCACCGCAGTCGCACGCGATGTTATATCCACCGTTGGCGAAGTGCACGGACGCCGCTTCGAGTTCGAAATTCACTCAATCGGCGGCGCCGCCATTGATGCGACTGGCGATCCGCTGCCGCAAAAGACATTGAACGCCTGCCGCGCGTCTGACGCTGTGTTCCTTGGCGCTGTCGGTGGACCCAAATGGGATGGTGGTGCAAAACGCCCAGAGCAAGGCCTGCTCGGATTGCGCAAAGAGCTTGGCCTCTTTGCCAACATCCGCCCGGTCCGCATCTATCCTGATCTCATCCACCGCTCGCCGTTGAAGAAGGAGTTCATCGAAGGCGTGGATTTCGTCGTCTTTCGCGAGCTGACCGGCGGGCTCTATTTCGGCGAATCCACGCGCGGCGCAGGCTACGCCAGCGATCAGTGCGTCTACACGGCCGGCGAGATCGAACGCATCGCACGCGCCGCCTTCGGCGCCGCGCGCGCGCGGCGCGGCAAAGTCACGTCAGTCGATAAGGCCAACGTGCTGGAAACCAGCCGCCTCTGGCGCGAGATCGTCACACGCGTGCACGCCGACTTCCCAACGGTGCAACTCGAGCACCAGTTGGTCGATTCCATGTCCATGAACCTCATCCGCCAGCCGGGTTCGTACGACGTCATCCTCACCGAGAACATGTTCGGCGACATTCTCTCCGACGAAGCATCTGTGCTGGGCGGCTCCATCGGCCTCGCGCCATCCGCTTCCTTGGGTGCTGGCGGGCCTGGATTGTTCGAGCCCGTGCACGGCTCAGCGCCGGATATTGCCGGCAAGGATGCATGCAACCCCGTCGGAGCCGTGCTCTCGGCAGCCTTGCTGCTGCGCTATGGCCTGCGCTTGCATGATGAAGCCGACGCACTCGAAGCCGCCGTCGAGCGTGCAATCCGTCACGGCGCCCGCACCAAGGATCTAGGCGGATTTCACACCTGCAGCGCCATGGGCGCAGCCATCATCGATGAATTGCACGATCTCTCCGCGCCGCGGGCGTGCAACGTCCAAATGCATTGGGGCTAAACATGTTACCGTTCGACAATCGCGAAGGCTGTATTTGGCTCGACGGCGCCTTCGTGCCCTGGAGCGATGCGCGCCTTCATGTCTGCACGCACGCCCTTCACTACGGCTCGGCCGTGTTCGAAGGCGAACGCATGTACAACGGCCATATCTTTGAACTCGAGGCGCATACGCGCCGCTTGTTCCAATCCGCCGAGACACTGGATTTCGAAATCCCGTTCACGGAGGCAGAGATCAACACAGCCTCGATCGAAACTTGCCGCCGCAACAACCTTGAAGACTGTTACGTCCGCCCCATCGCATGGCGCGGCGCCGAGCAGCTCAGCGTTTCGGCGCTTCACACCAAGACTCACGTCGCCATCGCTGTTTGGGAGTGGCCCAAATATTTCGACGCCGCCAAGCTCAGGCGCGGCATCCGTTTGACCTCTGCGAAATATCGACGCCCACCCGCGGATGCCGCGCCGACCTCCGCAAAAGCGGCCGGCCTCTACATGATTTGCACGATCTCCAAGAACGCCGCGGAACGCGCTGGATACGACGACGCCCTAATGCTCGATTCGTCCGGTAACGTCGCCGAAACCACCGGCGCCAACATCTTCTTCATCCGCGACGGCGCCATCTACACGCCAAAAGCCGATAGCTTCCTCGATGGCATCACCCGACGTACCGTCATCGCACTCGCGCGCGCAAAAGATCTCGACGTGATCGAGACACGCATTCGCCCAGACGAGCTCGACACATTCTCGGAATGCTTCGTCACCGGCACGGCGGCTGAAGTGACGCCCGTCGCGGAGATTGGCGTGCATGCCTACAAGCCTGGTGCGATCACCTTCGATCTGATGGAAACTTACACGCGCCACGTCACCCAAGCGCCGCCAAGTCCCGTTCGCCAGCTCGAACGCGCTGGCGCCTAGGCGAGAGCCTCTTCAAGCGCCCGCATCTGCGCGTCATCACCGATCGTCACGCGAATGGCGGCGGGCATGTCGTAATTGGCGAGCGTGCGCACGAGTATGCCGCGCGCCGCCAACTTACGATCCAGAGCCGAAGCGGCATCGGCATTCGGCGCCAGCGCGGTCACGAAGTTTGCCGCCGACGGCAACGTCACCAAGCCCGCGTCGCGCAGCAACCGCTCCAGTACCGGCCGGCCTTCGCGTACCAACGCTAACGAACGGGCGGCAAACCCATCGTCGTTCAACGCCGCGATCGCAGCGGCCTGCCCCATGGTCGAGGTGTTGAACGGCAGCCGGATGCGGTTCAACACATCCACGATCTCCGCAGACGCATACCCCCAACCCACGCGCAATGACGCCAGGCCATGTAACTTCGAAAAAGTTCGCGTCAGCACAACGTTCGGCGACGACCGCGCTAGGCGCAAGCCATCTTCATAATCGCCCTCGCCCTCAGCGAACTCCGCATACGCAGCATCCAACACCAAAACGACGTGATCCGGTAACGCCGCGTGCAAGCGCCGGATCTCCGAGAACGGAACAACCGTCCCGGTCGGGTTTGCCGGATTGGCGACGAACACGACACGCGTTCGCGCATCGACCGCCTCAATTGTTGCGTCCACATCGACATGGTAATCGCGCTCTGGCACCGAGATCACATCCGCGCCCGCCGCGCGCGCAGCGATCGCCCATGCCGCAAACGCAAATTGCGGCTGCACCATCGTATCGCCGGGCGAGAGATACGCCTGGCAAACGAGAGAAAAGATCTCATCCGATCCCGCGCCCAGCACAATCCGCGCCGGCTCGAGATCGTGCTTGGCAGCCAACGCCTCTCTCAACGCAAAGGCTTTCGAGTCCGGATAAAAATGCAATCCATCAGCCGTTGCCAAAAACGCAGCACGCGCCGCTGGGCTGCAACCCAAGACGTTCTCATTCGCCGACAGCTTGATCGGCGCTACGAAACCGGCCGCGGCAGCTTTGCCAGGAACGTACGGCTTTATCTCAAGAATCGAGCGCTTCGGTACAGGGTCGCTCATGGCCGGGCGCCCGCGCGCTGCGACAGCACTTCATACACATCCGGCAAGGACAGCCCGCGTGCGCGCAACAACACCGCCAAGTGATAGAGCAAATCCGCGGCCTCGCCGCACAACTCATCGTCAGCGCCCGATGCGCCGGCTAAAGCGCATTCTACGCCCTCTTCGCCAACCTTCTGCGCGATGCGCTTTACACCGCTTGCGAACAAGCGCGCCGTGTAGCTTGCTTCACCCCCATCCTTCGCACGCGCATCGATAATATGCTCTAGATCCGCCAACACATCGGCGCGCGCACCGGCGCCAAAGCAACTCTGCGTTCCGAGATGACACGCTGGTCCCTGCGGCTCGACCAACACAAGCAAAGTGTCGCGGTCGCAATCTGTACTCACGTCGAGCACGCACATGTGATTTCCCGAAGTTTCTCCCTTGCGCCAACGTCCACCGCGCGAGCGCGAAAAGAACGTCGCTTCGCCGCTCTCAATGGTCTCTACCAACGCGGCACGATCCATGTAGCCCAGCATTAGGACCTGTAGCGTCCGCGCATCCTGCACGATCGCTGGAACCAACCCGCCACTCTTCGCAAAATCGATCGCGTCGACATCCAAAGTCACGGCCGCACCTCATAGCCAGCCGCAGCGACCGCCGACTTAACCTCTCCGACGCCAACGCGCCGAAAGTGAAAGATGCTCGCCGCCAGAGCGCCCGACACGTCGGCGCCAGCAAACACGTCCGCAAAGTGCTGGGCAGCGCCGGCGCCGCCCGACGCCACCAATGGAATGGTCAGCAATCGCCGCGCCACCGCGAGTTGCTCGATGTCAAAGCCATCGCGTGTGCCGTCCCGGTCCATGCAGTTCAGCACGATCTCGCCTGCGCCGCGCGCCTGCGCCTCAACGATCCACTCCATCGTCTTACGCGGCGTGCGCCGGATCGTCGCCGCATCGCCCGTGTACTGAAACGTGCTCCACACGCCTTCGGTCGCGCGGCTATCGACGCCCACAACGACACATTGCGATCCCGCCACATCGGCAAGCTCATTGATAAACTCGGGTCGCTCAAGCGCCGGTGAATTGATCGAGACCTTATCCGCTCCGTGCTCAAGGCAGCCGATCGCCTGCTCGCTCGTGCGAATACCGCCCGCAACACAGAGCGGCACATCCAGGCGCCGCGCCACGCGCGCCAACCAATCATAATCAATCGTGCGCCGCTCAGCCGACGCCGCGATATCGTAGATCACGATCTCATCGGCGCCTTCATCGCGGTAGCGTAGCGCAAGGTCCAGCGGGTCGCCTGCATCGACGTGGCCTTCGAACTGCACGCCTTTCACGACGCGGCCGCCTTTTACATCCAGGCACGCGATGATGCGCTTAGAGGGCAAAGGCTTCCTCCAAGGCCACGCGCTTCTCATAAAGTGCACGGCCGACGATCGCCCCTGAGACGCCGGTCTCGCGCAGCGCGCGCAGATCATCCAACGAAGCGACACCGCCCGAAGCCTGTATCTCCAGATCGGGCCGCTCCGCGCAAAGCTGACGCATCAGCGCAAAATTCGGCCCGCCAAGCACGCCATCACGTGAAACATCGGTGACCAGAACATGCTTCAGCGTCCCCACCGGAAATTGCGATAGCGCGGTGTTAAGATCGACACCGCCGCCCGCCGTCCAACCTCGCACCACCACCTCGTAAACGCCGTTTACCGGCCGCACATCGAGCGCGCAGCAGAGACGCTCCAGCCCGAACGACGACGTCCACTCACGCACTTCCTGGGGGCGTTGCACTGCCGCCGAGCCCACGATCACGCGGCTGACGCCAGCATCGAACAATGCCTGGACGTGCGCGAACTGCCGCACGCCGCCGCCGAACTGGATCTTCGCATCCGAGCATTGCGTGAGTTGGCGCAGCAAGTGGTGCTGCATTGGCGTGCCTTCGCGCGCGCCATCGAGATCGACCACATGCACCCAGGTCGCGCCCTGCAACGCAAACGCCGTGCATTGTACCGCCGGATCGCCGTACGTGGTCACGTCATCGAACTTGCCGAGCGCAAGGCGCACGCACCGGCCGCCCAGAATGTCGATGGCCGGATAGATCAGCATGGCAAACTCAAGAAGTTGCGTAGAATTGTTGCGCCAGCGGCGCCGGACCTTTCCGGGTGAAACTGGCAACCAAACACATTCCCCGACGCGACCATCGCCGGAAACGGCGCGCCGTAACGCGCCGTTGCAATGGTCGCGTCGCTAGCCGGGCAAATAAAGGAGTGAACAAAGTAGGCGTATGGCGTCTCGACCAATCCTTCGAGCAACGCACTCTCGCGCGTCGTCTCGATCTTCGACCAGCCCATATGCGGCACAGGCGCCTCGGGCGAGACGGGAAAGCGTGTCACGCGCCCCGGAATGCGCCCCAGTCCCTCCGCGTCGCCCTCATCACTGGTCTCGAACAGCAATTGCTGGCCGAGACAAATGCCAAGCAACGGCCGTGAAAAGTTGCGCAACACATCCTCCACACCACTTTCATTGAGCCGCTTCATCGCATGCGCGGCCGCGCCAACACCGGGCAGAATGACCCGCTCGGCCTCAGCCACACGCGCCGGATCATCGGTCAACACCGCCGCCGCACCCAGCCGCTCCAACGCAAACATCACTGATGCGGTGTTGCCGACGCCGATCTTCACCACAGCGACACTCATGCGATCACGCCTTTGGTCGAGGGCAATATCTCGCTCTCGATCGCGATCGCCTGACGCAACGCGCGGCCAAACGCTTTGAAACAAGCCTCCGTCATGTGGTGATCGTTCTCGCCGCTCACCGACACGTGGATCGCCGCGCCCATGCTCTGGGCGAGCGAACGGAACACATGCTCCGTCATCTCCGTCGGATAGGCGCCCAAGCTCGGCTGCGCGAACGCGCCGTCGAAAACCAGATAGGGCCGCCCGCCAAGATCGATCGAGACCTTTGCCTCGGCCTCATCCATCGGCAGCACGAAGCCATAACGCGCAATGCCGCGCCGCTCGCCTAACGCCTGCTTCAGCGCCTGACCCAATGTCAGCGCGCAATCTTCAATCGTGTGGTGCGCGTCGATCTCAAGATCGCCCTTGCACAGCAGCTTCAGCCCAATGCCACTGTGCTGCGCAACTTGCTCAAGCATGTGGTCGTAGAACGGCACACCCGTATCGATCACCGGCGCGGAGCGCCGATCCAAATCCACGGTCACCGTAACTTGCGTTTCCCGCGTCTCTCGCATCACCTCGGCGCGGCGCCTACGTACCACGACCGCAGCGTCTGCTTCCTTCGCCACAGCGATCCGCGCCTCGGCGGCGCGGGCGTGCGCCTCCAGGCCCTCCAAGCGCGCCAATCGCGCAGCGATATTCGTAACATGCCGCACGCCCGTCGCGTCGATCTCCTGGATCGTGAAGCTCTTCATGAACGATGCGGTGGTGACACCAGCCCAGCTCCGCGCCGCGCCATCGGTCGGCAACACATGACTTGGGCCGGCGACATAGTCGCCATAGCTTTCCGCTCCATTGCGACCCACGAACACCGCGCCCGCATTGCGCACACGTGACACGGCGCGCTCGTCGGCAACGACAAGCGACAAATGCTCCGGCGCATACGCATTGGCCACATCGATCGCTTCGCCGGCGTCACGAACTCTTATGAAGCGCGCCTGGTCCAACGATGCGCGCGCAATGTCCGCACGCGGTAAGCTTGCCAACTGCCGCTCAAGCTCCGCCTCAACCGCGCTCAGCAGTTCTTCAGACGGCGATATCAGCAGCACTTGCGCGTCGGCATCGTGCTCGGCTTGGCTCAGCAAATCCGCCGCGATGAGCGCCGCATCCGCGCTCGCATCCGCCACCACCGCCAACTCACTCGGCCCCGCCGGCAAATCCACTGCCGGACCACCATGCAACGCCGCTGCGAACCTCTTGGCCTCCGCAGCATAGGCGTTGCCCGGACCGAAGATCTTTTCCGCCTTCGGCAAGATCGCGCCGAACGTCAGCGCCGCGATCGCCTGAGCGCCCCCGACACGCCAGATAGCCTCGATTCCACAGGCCGCGGCGGCGGCGATGATCGCTGGATGTGTCTCGCCCGATTTGCTCGCAGGACTGACCAAGACACGGTTCGGCACACCGGCCACCGCCGCCGGCGCCGCCAACATGATCAGCGTCGACACCAACGGCGCGCTCCCAGCCGGAACATAGAGTCCGCACGTCTCGATCGGCCGCCAAACCTGGCGGCACAAAATACCAGGCGCCGTCTCGACCGCGATCGGATTCGGCGCCGTCGCCTCATGGTAGAAGCGCACATTCTCAATCACCGCGTCGATCGCAGCGAGGTCCTCTGCTTGAAGCGCCGCGCGCGCGGCAGTCACAGCGGCGCTCGTCAGCTCCAAACGCTCTACGCGCCGCCCATCGATCTTCTCGGACCAGCGATCAACTGCGGCAGCGCCTTCGCGCTCCACATCTTCGAAAATGCCGCGCACCACAGCGAGCACACGTGCATCGCGGCGCTGCTCCGGCCGCGCCAGCGCCAGCTTTTTCTCCTCGACAGAAAGCGTGTCCCAACGCAGACGTTTCACCTGCGGCTCACATCATCTTCTCGATCGGCAACACCAAGATCGCCGATGCGCCCGCGCCCCGCAGCTTCTCGAGCGTCTCCCAGAACACGGATTCCTGACACACGGCATGCACCGCGACCGCGTCGTCATTGCCGGCAAGCGGCGTCACCGTCGGCGCGCCGGCGCCCGGCAAGATCCGCGAAATCTCGGGCAGCGCCGAACGCGGCGCGTTCATCATCACATACTTCGAGCCCTGGCTCGCCGCCACGCCGCGAAAACGCTGCACGACACTCGCAGCGACATGCGCCAACGCCGCATTGATTTTGCTCGCGCCGCGAATGAGCACCGCTTCGCTATTCATCACCGTATCGACAGCAACCAGCCCATTCGCTTCCAATGTTGCGCCCGTCGAAACGAGATCGCAGATCACCTGCGCCAATTTCAAGCGTGGCGCCACTTCCACAGCCCCGCGCATCGTCACGATCTCGGCCTCGACACCGTTGCGTTCCAAGAACCGCGCCAATGTGCGCGGATACGTCGTCGCGATGCGCGCGCCTTGCAGAGATTGCACGCCGCGATAGGGCCACCCCGCCGGCGCCGCGATCTTCAGCGTGCAGCGGCCAAACCCGAGCGGCATCACTTCGGTAAGTTCGCCCGCGCCGCGTTCTTCCAGTACATTGCGCCCAACAATGCCGAAATCCGCAACGCCATCGTCAACGAACGTCGGGATGTCGTCATCGCGCACGCAAAGAAGATCGATCGGCGCATTCTCGATGCGATAGAGCAATTCATTAGCGCCACGCAGAATGCGAAAGCCGGCAGATTCCACCAGTTCAAGACTCTTCGTCCCCAGCCGGCCGCCCTTCTGCACCGCGATGCGCAGACGCTCGCTCATGGCCGCGCGCTCTGCAGACGATCGAGCACGCGCCGATAGCCCTTGTGGGGCATCTCCTTCAAAAACCGCGCGACACGGACGACCGTCGCCGTGCTCGACGGCGCCTCCTCAGCGATTTCGCGATACGAAAGCTCGCCGCGATCCAGCAATTGCGCCACCGCCCAGCGCTCGGACAGCGCCCGCAACTCGCTGGGCGTCAGCAAGTCGGTAAGGAACGCCTCGGCCGTTTTGCGGCCCTCCAGCGCCAGCAGCGCATCAATCAAATCATACTTAGCCATTGTGCTAGCATTTTAACACGTTAGCACAATGAGCACAAGCGGCAAGTGGTCACACGGCCCTTGGCCAACGCGCGGCGATGAGATTGGAGCCCTCCCCCAATCTCAGTGCATCCACCTGCCGCGCTGCCTGCATCTCTCTCCCAGGACGAAATTGGGGGGCTTCATGATTGGACGTTTTCCGGCGCGCCTTTGCGCGGCCGTCATCGCGCTGGCGCTGGCGCCAGCCGCAGCCTTTGCTCAAGCGCCCCCGCCAGATCCGGCATCCGTCACGATGAGCGCCTCAGAGAATAGCGCCGTCGTGCTTTCCCTGGCCGAGGTGTTGCGCGAGCGCTTCGCCTTCCGCGCACGCGGCGCCGCCGCTGCACGCCAGATTGTCGCCATGGAAAGACGCGGTGAGTTCCGCAACGCGCGCACGGCGGCGGAACTGCTTACGCTCATCGACACTCGTATCGCCCCCATCGTCAACGATCGCCATTTTCGTGTTCGCTACATGGGCCCTGAGATTATCGCCGGGTTCAGCGAAGCGCCGCCCTCGGCCGAAGAGATCGCGGGCTTTCACGAAGAGGTCCGTCTTCGCGGCGGCGAAATTCCGGACGTGCGCTGGCTCCCAGGCAATGTGGGCTATCTGCGCATCAATATGTTCCTCGATGCCGAGCCCAGCATCGATAAGCTCGCTGCCGCGATGGGCATGCTCGCCGATACCGGCGCCCTGATTATCGACGTTCGCGGCGCGCCAGGCGGCGAGCCGGCAGGAGTCGCCAACGTGATCGGTCATCTCGTGACCGAGCGCACGGCCACGGTGCGCACGGCAGATCGGTTCGACCCGTCTTTAAGCCGCACCTATTACGCTGAGCCAAGAAGCCCGGGTTTCACGGGTAAGCCGGTCTTCGTGCTGATCGACGGAGAGACAGGCTCAGGCGCTGAAGAATTCGCCTATGATCTGCAAGCCATGCGGCGCGCGACGCTTGTGGGTACGACAACATACGGCGCAGCAACGCCCGGCGGCTTTCGTCCGCTTGCGGAAGGCTTCGCCGCCTTCATCCCCATGCAGACCGTCAACAACACGATCACCAACGCCAATTGGGAAGGCGTCGGCGTCAGGCCGGATGTCGAAGTCCCTGCCGAAGAGGCCCTCGAGCGCGCGCATCGCCTAGCCCTCCAAGCCATCCTCCAGAATGCGCAAGGCATACGCCGCGCAATCGCCGAAGAAGGACTGGCCTCACTGGAGCGATAACGCGCGTCGGAAGGCACAGCTTTGCTGCGCTATCTGCCCAATGGGCAGCCCCAAGTGCGGCTAAGTGTGTTTAAATTGGAGCGGGCGATGAGATTCGAACTCACGACCCCAACCTTGGCAAGGTTGTGCTCTACCCCTGAGCTACGCCCGCATCCGTGGGTAACCCGGATCGCTCCGGGCTGAGGGGCGGTCATATCGCAGAGCCGCCCGGGCAAAGCAAGGGGCGGTTTAGAACTGTCTTTATGAACGCTGCAATAGGCCAGCGCCCAGGCGGGCTACCGCCGAGGCACGGCCTTCATTACCAGCGCCAGCTTACTTGCGGCGGCGGGCCAGGGCGGTGACCAGCACCCCTGCCAGCATGCCTGCGCCGGCAGCTGCGCCAATAGCGACGAATGGGCGGGCCCGGACTTCTTTGGCGGCCCGCTTGAAGCCACCATTCAAGCGCTCACCTACACCGTTCCACTTCTGCGTGAAGATGCTGCCGAGATCGTCGGTCAATTGCGTGAAATCCCTGCCCAACGTGTTCACGTCGTCGCGCAGATCGATCGCACCGTTACGGCGATGACGGGTTTCGTATGCGTGTGCCATTTACTTCCACTCCACCATGCAGCTTCGTGCTGCTCCGATGAGTGAAAAATAGCACGCGCCATTCTTGGCCAACGCGACCTGCGTCACACGCGCCCAGCGTTCTCCACAAGCGCTATTGCGCGGTTTCTTTCTTCTCGGTCGCTTTGCCGGCGGCGGCGCCAAGAAGCAGCCCGGCGAAAATACCGATCGCGACCTGATTGAAGACAATCCCGAGAAACAGGCAGAGCAGAAAAACCCCGCCAGCGGAGATCTTGTTCATCGCGTCACCAAATCTCGCCAAACGCACGGATGAAATTGCCGCCCAGAACTTTCTCAACGACACGCGGCGCAATTCCGCGATCGAGCAGCGCATCGGCAATCACCAGCGCGCGATCTGGACGGTTGAGCCCTTCCGTGAACGGCAAACGCCCATCTTCTTCCGGTGCAGCGACGCCAGCCGCGATGCGACGCTGCGTTTCAGCGTTCCAGCCTTCGCGCTCCTCAGCCGACATTTCCATCGTGTCGAAACTGGTGTCGCTGCCGATGCCGACATGATCTTCGCCGCACACGTTCAGCGCGTGCGTCATGTGCGCGATATAATCGTCGACATTCGGCTGACGCGGGCTTGGCGCGGTAAAGAAGAGATCGAAAATTCCAAACACTCCGCCCTTTTCGGCGACAGCGCGCATCACTTCATCGCTCTTATTGCGCGGATTGTTGTGCACGGCGGCGCACCCGGCATGCGTGATCAGCACCGGCTTCGTCGAAGCCTCGATCGCTGCACTGGTGGTTGCAGGGTTCGCGTGACTCAAATCCAAGGCCACGCCCTTCTCGTTCATGCGGGCAACGGCTTGGCGGCCAAGCTCGGTGAGCGTCGACTCCGGCGGCGACATCACGCCTGCGCCGAACGGGGAAGGCGTATTGTAGGAAAGTTGCATCACGCACACGCCGAGATTGCGGAAAAGATCGATGCGATCGACCTTATCCTCCAAACACGCCGCGCTCTCGAACGAGAAGATGATGCCGACTTGCCGCGCGCGCTTGGCGGCGGTGATATCGGCGGCTGTGCGGATCTGACGGAAATAGTCCGGGTGCGCTTCGATCAAACGCTGGTAGAACGCGATCTCGTCAAGCGTGTCCTCGAACGGCGCGTTGAAGCCGCCCATGCTGGTCTTGATCGCGGAAACACCGGCATTGCGCGCCAGATCGAGCGTCGCTTGCGGCAGCGGCAACTGGTCGGAGGTAATCGGCGGCCCAAGATTGGCGTCGACGATGATCGCGCGCCTGTGCACTGAACGCGCCCGCGAACTGATGGCGCCATCATAGGCCCAAGCCGCGCCGCCAAAGCTTCCCGCCGCCAGCAACGCACCCGCGCCCAGCGCAAACTCACGACGATCCATGCTGTCCTCCCCGATCGGTCCCACAAGGATGCCGCGGACGCCGCATCTAGATGCGCCGTTATTCCCCCGGCTCAGCCTTACGCGGCGGCTTCAGGCGGCGGCGATTGACGTGGCTATCCGGCGCCAGATGCCCCTCTGGCGTGCGGCCACGGAAATAATCGCGTTGCCAGCCGTTCTTCACCGCCTCGGAATCCTTGTCGGCGAGCTTGTCGAGGAAATTGGTGCGACTCGCGCCCCACGCCAGATACTGCCTCTTCAGCTCAGGATCGGAGTCGAGCGATTTCACGATCGGCTGAACTTCATCCATCTTCTCGTGCGGCAGAGGATACACAAAGCAGAACGGCTCGCCCTTTTGGAACGAGATCATGCCCGGCCGCGTGAAGCGCCAGTTCATCGTGAACGGAAACGGCAGCCAATAGGTCTCGATCACGCCCGCAAGCGGCTGGATGCCGTCCTTGATGTGATTGGGTGGCCCACCGGCCCACAAATCCCAGCCTTCTTCGGTGCGGAACAGCCAGCCGGTGTGAAACGTCAGCACGCCGCCAGAAAAGTGCGAAACCGCCCAGCGATCAAGTTGCGCGCGCGTGGTGTCACCGTCCGGATCGAGGCGAATGTCTTCGATGCGCGGCCCGCCCGTCCATGTCGCGGTGAAGCTAACCGGCGAGAGCAGCGCCCAGCCAGTTGTGTTGGCGACCACCAGCGGCAAGCAGCGGTAAGGGTGGCGATCCGAAAATCGATCCATCCATTCGCGATCCGGCGAGCCCGGCACCATCTCGGCTGGCTGCGGATCGACTTGATAACAAGTGAGTTTCATCCTCTCCCTCCTAGACGCTCGCCGCCGCTTGCGCCAAGGGGATGCACACGATGCCAGCGACCGAAGCCGACCTTTTCGCCCGTTTTGATGCGCTCGGCATCAAGCACGTGACGCACCGGCACCGGCCAGTGTTCACGGTCGAAGAAGGCCGCGATCTCAAAGCCTCGATGCCGGGCGGGCACACCAAAAACCTGTTCGTGAAGGACAAGAAGGGCGCGATCTTCCTGATCTGCGCCATCTCCGACACCGCCATCGATCTCAACGCCACCTCGAAATTGCTGGCCTCCGGCCGGTTTTCGTTTGGCTCACCCGAGCGGCTGAAGGAGCATCTGGGCGTCGAGCCAGGATCTGTGACGCTGTTCGCCGTCATCAATGACCCAAACCAAACCGTCACTTTGGTGCTCGATGAGGCGCTGTTCGAACGCGATCCGGTGAACTTCCATCCGCTGAAGAACGACGCGACCACCGCGATCAGCCCGGCTGACATGCTGAAATTCGTGCGTTCCCTCGGCCGCGAACCGATCCGGCTCACTTTCGATGCCGCAGGCACACCCACAAGAATTGAACCGGACACCACTCCGGCCCATGTTTAGACCCAACGAGGGAATGCATGACTTTTATCGACGGCGCAGCGCCGCTTGAAACCGACATCGTTAAAGACGGCACCGACCAAGGCTTCATGGCCGAAGTGGTCGAGCAATCGCGCTCAACGCCGGTCATCGTGGATTTCTGGGCGCCGTGGTGCGGCCCCTGCAAGACGCTTGGCCCGCCGTTGGAGCGCGCCGTGCGCAGCGCCGGCGGCAAAGTGCGCCTGGTGAAGATCAATATCGACGAGAACCCCGGCGTCGCCGGCCAACTCGGCGTGCGTTCGATCCCGGCAGTTTACGCCTTCGATCAAGGCCGCCCCATTGATGGCTTCATGGGCGCGATCCCGGAAAGCCAGATCAAACTCTTCGTCGATCGCCTCGCCGGCGCCGACATGACCGCCGAGATCGAACCACTGCTCGCGCAAGCGGCCGAGTCAATTCAGCTCGGCGACATTGGCGGCGCGGCGCAAGCTTTCACCGTCGTGCTTCAACTCGACCCCACCAACACCAAAGCCATCGCCGGCATGGCGCGCATCGCGCTCAGCGCCGGGGATATCGAGAACGCGCAAGAAATTCTCGCCATGGCGCCGCCGGAGAAGATCAACGATCCGGATATCGCCGGGGTCCGCGCCGCCATCGAGCTCGCGGGCAACGCCGCCAATGTCGGCGACAACGACGAGCTCGGCGCCAAGGTCACCGCCAATCCGAACGATCTCGAAGCACGCTTCGAATACGCCGAAGCGCTCTCCGCGCGCGGTGATCTTGAAGCCGCGAGCGATCAATTGCTCACCATCATCGAAAAGAACCGCGATTGGAACGAGGGCGCCGCACGCAGCCAGCTGCTGAAGATCTTCGAGGCCGCAGGCCCGATGTCCGACGTCACCAAGCAGGGGCGCCGCAAGCTGTCGGCGATTCTGTTCTCGTGAGCGCCTTCGGTTATCGTAAGCCCGCGGACTTGCCGCAGACTATTCCGCTCTTCCCTCTCGTCGGCGCCATTCTGATGCCGCGCGGCGTACTGGCGCTCAACGTGTTCGAACCGCGTTACCTCAACATGGTCGACGACGCGCTCGCCGGTGATCGTCTCATCGGCATGATCCAGCCCGCCACGGGCGAGGAAGATAATCCCGTCCCCGATCTCTCGGATGTCGGCACCGTCGGACGCATCACAGCCTTCTCCGAAACCGAAGATGGCCGCTATCTCATCACGCTCACCGGTATTTGCCGGTTCGATCTCAACCAAGAACTCGAGCCCGGCACGCCCTATCGCCAAGCGCTGGTTTCTTACGACGCGTTCGAAGACGATTTCACACAAGCCCGCGGCGAACGCATCGACCGCGACGGCCTGATCAAATCGCTGAAAAGTTATGCTTCGCTGCACGGCTTCGTCGTGGACTGGGACTCAGTCGAACAGGCGCCGACGGAAACGATCGTCAATGTCGCCGCGCAGATCTGCCCGTTCGATCCCGCCGCCAAGCAAGCCATGCTCGAAGCGGTTACGCTCGAGGATCGCACCAATGCCCTACTGGCGCTGCTCGAATGGGACCGCGCCGCCGGCGACGATCCGCGTCCAATTCAATGACCGACGTCGATCCCAAACTTCTCGAAGTGCTGATCTGCCCCGCATCGCGCACACTGCTGCGTTACGATCGCGAGCGCCAAGAACTGATCAGCGAAAGCGCGCGCCTTGCTTATCCGGTTCGTGACGGCGTCCCGATCATGCTGATCGATGAAGCCCGCGAACTCGGGGCCGATGAATAGCGGCGCCCAAGCGCACGGCGGACGCCGCGTGCGTCCGGAAGACGTGTGGTGTAAAGAATCAACATGACTGCAGAAGCAATCTCCCGCCCCTGGCCCACCGATCTCGTTTTCGATCGCGAGACCAAGGCGCTCACCATCGCCTTTGACGACGGCGAGTTGTTCGAGGTGCCGTTCGAACTCTTGCGCGTCGAAAGCCCGAGCGCCGAAAACAAGGGCCACGGCGGCAATGTCCCGCCGCCCGTCACTGGCAAGGCCAACGTCAATGTCGTGCGCGCTGAAGCCGTCGGCCGCTATGCCGTGCGCATTGTTTTCGACGACGGCCACGACAGCGGCCTCTATTCGTGGGACCTGCTCTACGATCTCGGCCGCGACAAGGACGAGAAGCTGCGCATCTATCGCGACACGCTCCGCCTGCGCGCGCTGCGGGACGAAGCCTAGTGTCCACGCAACTCGAAGAACGTCCGATCACACGGCCCGCGCAACGGTGGCGCAACTTCTACTGGCTTGAGCGCCAGTTGGAGATCGGCGGCGAAATGCGCGGACCCGGCCGCACGCCTTCGAAATTCGTCTGGCCGACAAAAGACATCGCCGAAACCATGGCCGCCAAACGCCGCGACGAATGGGAAAAGATCGGCGTCAAATATCTAGGCGCCGAAGCCGAAACGTAAGCTCACACTGGCGGCGCCGCGATCAGCCTGTAGCCGACGCCAGGATCGGACACCAGCAAGGGCGCGTCTGCCAAGCCAAGCTTCGTCCGCAACTGCCCGACATAGACGCGCAAATACTGAATGTCCGTGCGCTCCGAACCCCATACCGCTTTCAGCAAGTCCTGATGGCGCACCACCTTGCCGAGTTGCGCCGCAAGCAGCGCCAGAATCTCGAACTCTTTCGGCGATAGCTCAATCTCACGGCCCTCGCGCCGCACCACGCGCGCCGCTAAGTCGATCTCCAGCGGCCCAGTGCGAACGCTCGGCGCACTTCCACCCGCCTGCACCGCATGACGCAGCGCCGCGCGCAGCCGCGCCAGCAATTCATCGAGCCCAAACGGCTTGGTCACATAGTCATCGGCGCCGGCGTCGAGCGCGCGCACCTTCAGCGCCTCGGCATCGCGCGCCGTCAGCACCACGATAGGTGTCAACGCTTCGGCGCGCACGGTGCCGATAAAGTCCAACCCATCACCGTCCGGCAAACCCAAATCGAGCAAAATGGCTTGCGGTCTGTGATGCGACCGCATCCGCCGCGCCTCCGCCAGCGAGCCCGCGCCGATTGGCGCATACCCCGCCGTCTTCAACGTCATCACCAACGAGCGCTGCAACGACGCATCGTCTTCAACCACCAGGATTATCGTTTCAGTCACCATAACGCGTCGCTTTGGTCCAACACGGCAAACTCAAAGTGAATTGCGCGCCGCCGCCTTCGCAATTGGCGGCCTTTAGCCCGCCCCCTTGCGACTCCATAAACGTGCGTGCGAGCGCCAGCCCAAGCCCCAAACCCGGCGCGCGCCCATCCGCATCGACACCGCGCACGAACTTCTCGAACAAGCGCTCCGGATCTTCGCCAAGCCCTGGCCCGCGATCGCGCACATCGATCAGCACGTTATGATCCTCACAGCGCACCGACACGCTGATTGGAAAACCTCCGCCATACTTCCCCGCGTTCGAAAGCACATTCGCAAGCGCTCGCGTCGCCAGCGCCGGGTCGGCTGACACCAGCGGCAAATCCGCGGGCGCTTCCACCGCAATCTCAATCTCAGCAATTTCAGCGCCGGCATCCAGCATCGCCGACGCCACAATCTCGCTCACGCTCACAGGCTCGAGCTGCACAGGCGTTCGTCCAGCCTCAATGCGCGACGCCGAGAGCAACCTCTCCACCAATCCCGCCAACCGCCGCGTTTCGCTCTCGGCCAAATCGAACAATTCATTGCGCGACGCCTGATCGTGATCAGCGGCAAATCTCTGCAAGCTTTGCAGCGTGAAGAGAATTGTCGCCAAGGGCGTGCGCAAATCGTGCGACACGCCGGCAAGCAACTCCGATTTAAACCGCTCACGCGCCGCCTCAACGCGGGCCGCCTCTGCGGTGCGCGCGCGCTGCGCGATCAAACTCACCAGTACGCCCACTGCGGCCAAAAGTAAAAGCGCCCACAAATCTTGCGGCCGCGCTACCGCCATCGTGAAGCGAGGCTCCACGAACAAGAAATTCAGCGCCGCCACACTCAACACCGACGCGCCCAGCGAAGCCGCCAAGCCATAGCGCATGGCCGCGAGCACAATCGGAACCACGAAAAACAGCGACAGACTCTGCGGATCGAGCCAACGCTCGCCCACATACGCAACCAAGGCCGCAACGCCGACCATAGAGGCGGTCGCTGCGATGATCGGAAGCCGCGCAGGCCAAGAAGCAGAACGCTCGTTCACCCGCCGAATCTGGCCCTACAAGCGGCGCCGCGCAACCACATGGAATCTTTATGCGCTTCGGCGTCACAGCCGGGCGATGAGCACTCTCACCCACGCCCCCACCGCGGCCGCCAACCTTCCCGACGCATCAAAGCGCGGCTTCTGGGGCCTCACCCTCGCCGCCATCGGCGTCGTCTACGGCGATATCGGCACCTCGCCGCTTTACGCCTTCCGCGAGTCCATCGGCCATGTCGTGCGCGAAAACGGCGCCGCGACCAACGGTGAGATCATCGGCGTCATTTCACTGATGCTTTGGGCGCTCATCGCTATCGTCACCATCAAGTACGCGACCATCCTGCTCCGCCTCGACAATCGTGGCGAGGGCGGCACGCTCTCCTTGATGGCGCTCGTCCAGCGGGCACTCGGCAAGCGCACGCCATTAGTGCTTATCGTCGGCCTCGCCGGCGCCGGCCTCTTTTACGGCGACGCGATGCTGACGCCGGCGATCTCGGTGCTCTCCGCCATCGAGGGTCTGGCCGTGCTGCCAGGGCTCACCGGCCGCGTCGAACCGTTCGTGATGCCGATCACGCTCGGCATTCTCATCGCGCTCTTCTTGGTGCAACGGCGCGGCTCAGGCGTTGTCGGCGCCTGGTTCGGCCCGATTTGCATTCTTTGGTTTGCAGTGCTCGGCGGTCTGGGTCTGCTGCATCTCAGCCAGGATCTCAGCATCCTCGCCGCCATCAACCCGCTCTACGCGATCAACTTCCTCAGCTCGCACACAGGCCTTGGCTTCATCGTGCTGGGCTCAGTGTTTCTCACCGTCACCGGGGCCGAAGCGCTTTACGCCGACATGGGCCATTTCGGCCGCAAGCCAATCTCTGTCGCCTGGGCGTGGCTTGTCTTTCCCGCACTCGCGCTCAACTATCTCGGCCAAGGCGCCATGGTGATCGCGGACCGCAGCACCATCGGCAATCCCTTCTTCCTGATGGCGCCGGAAGCCTGGCGCCCCGCTCTTGTGCTCATCGCCACCGCCGCAACCATCATCGCCAGCCAAGCCGTGATCTCCGGCGCCTATTCATTGACCCAGCAGGCCATCCAGCTCGGCCTCTTGCCACGCATGCGCATCCTGCAGACCTCAGAGCGCCACTTCGGCCAAATCTACATGCCGCAAGTAAACTACCTGCTGATGCTCGGCGTCTTGTTCATGACCTTCTCATTCGGTTCTTCAAGCGCGCTCGGCGCCGCCTACGGCGTCTCTGTCATCGGCACGATGATGACCTCATCCGTGCTCGCTATTCTCGCCATCTGGAAAGTCTCGAAGCGGCCGCTTTGGTTCGCGGTGCTGCTGATGTCGCCGTTCATCGTCATTGAGCTCATCTTTGCCGGATCGAACCTGCTCAAAGTCTTCCACGGCGGTATCGTGCCCTTGATCATCGCCGCCGGATTCATCCTCATTATGTGGACCTGGGTGCGCGGTTCGGCCTTGCTGCACGAGCAAACACGCCGCGATGTAAGCCTTCAGCAAATACTGGCGACGCTCGAAATCTCGCCGCCGAAGCGCGTGCGCGGGACGGCCATCTTCCTCACCGCCGATCCGCAAGCTGCGCCGACCGCGCTCCTGCACAATCTGAAGCACAACCAGGTACTACACGAGCAGATCATCCTGCTCTCGATCCGCACTGCACCGACGCCGCGCATCGCCGATAGCGAGCGCATCACCGTCGAGACCATCCGCCCCGACATCCAGATCGTGACCTTGAGCTTCGGCTTCATGGAAACGCCGAACGTCATTCGCGGACTTACCCTCGCCCGCGAGCGCGGCCTCGCCTTCGACATTATGACCACGTCGTTCTTCCTCAGCCGCCGTGCTCTAGTGCCGACGGACAAGAGCGGCATGCCACGCTGGCAAGACCTCCTCTTCATCTTCCTCGCCCGCAACTCCTCGAGCGCCACCGAGTTTTTTCACATCCCGACAAGCCGCGTCGTAGAATTAGGCGCGCAGGTCGCAATTTAGGCCTCTAACGCAAAGTCGAGCGCGGCGCGGACGGACGTTACTTGCGCGCGGATGCAGATCTCGGGCGTAGCGCGCGGACTGTCAGGATAGACTTCGGTCGTCGTCTTGAAGCGCGCATTGGTGATCGAAGGACAGAGCGAAAGTTCGGCCAGCGGATATTCGATGACGCCGTGCGCGATCACGGTTGAGCCAATGATCTCACCTTTCGCATCGGCCGGCGCGATGTGCGTCACCTGCTCGACGGCTGCGACGATGGCCTTTTGGAATTCAAGCTGCCGATCAGCCGTATCCGCGACGACATAAAATCCATCCGGAATCTCGCCGGGCTCAAAAGCGTTGCCGTCGCGCGCGCTCAAAGCCGGGCGAAATTCAGTTTCATCGGAATCCGTTGTTTCGTGCAGATCGATGTGCAGCAGGTAGTCGCCGGCGAAGGAGCGCACCAGCTCAATCAACGCCGTCGCTTCGCGCGGGCCATCGGAGCGAAAATTGCGGTTCGGATCTATCGCGTCATAGTTCCAACGATTGATGCGCTCGTACGCCCAGGGACTGACACACGGCGCCGCCAACAAATTGACGCGATCACTGAACTCGCCCGCAACCTCGTCGAGAAACGCAAGCGCGCCAAAGACGCCGCTGGTTTCATAACCGTGGACCCCGCCCGTCACCAACACGTTCGGCAGCGCCGGACGAACCACCCGGCTGCGCAATGCGTAGAGTGTGTAAGCCTCATCGGCGTAAGTGATCTCGCCATAGGCGATCCGCTCAAACCGATCGCTGAGCGCCTCGATCCGCGAAACCACATCAGCTTGATAGCTGCGCCGGTTCTTTTGCGTGGCGCGCCATTGCGCGCGTTCCCGCTCGCCCCAGGCACGCCCGGCCACGCCAATCGGAAACGCACTCGCCATCACCACTCCTTCGTCCACACTCAGCGCCTCTACAACAACAAACGCTCGTGCCTACCCGCACCAACGATACCAGCCTCACAGCATTGAGTTTGCAGCGCGCCTGACGCAGACGTTCGCCCATGCGCATCATCATCGCCCAGCTCTGCCTCGCGCTCGGTCTCAGCACCGCCGCCGCTGCAGCGCCCTTGCCGGAATTTCCAATGCTGCAGGAGCGTTATTATCCGCAAGATGACGCGGGCATCCGGGCGCGCATGGATGCGGGCGAAGGCTACGCCACCTTGCGGATCGCGCTCCAAACCCAATGCGCTGCGAATGATGACCCCGCTGGGCGCGCGCGGAGGACTACACGATCGGCACAAGCAATTGCGGCGCCGCCGTGACGAGGGGCCTGAGATCGTGCGCCGCATCGCCGCGATCAACTATCCGGCGCGCGGCCCAGAATGGCCACTCAGAGTTTGTTCAATCCGCTTGAGATCGAACGGCAATAGTGGGCCAAACCGGCGACTGAAAGCGTGCCACGCGCCCCTTGTGACCACCGTCACAGCGATAAGGTCAACGCACAGCTACCTTCTCCTCATCGAAGATGAGGCCATCGGGTCTCACCAAGAGGAGCAAGAGCAATGACAAAGTTTTATTCCCTGATGTTGGCGGCGGCTTTGTTAGCCCCGATGGCCTGGGCCACGATGCACCAAGCCGCGATGATGGTCGCCTAAGCGATCGCCGCCGCACTCATCCTTAAACAAATTCGAATTTGAAAGCTCATCCAATGACCAAATTTTTCGCCCTCATCGCTGCCTGCGCCGTGTTTGCTCCGGTCGCCCTCAGCGTGATGACCCAAGCCGCGCAGATCGTCGCTTAAGCTCCCAAAAGCAGCACGATCCTTCTGGCCCCAGATAGCGCGGCCTTGGACGACAGAAGAGCGCGAAGGATTGCTCCCCCTTCGCGCTCTTCGCATGTCTGAAACGCGGAACATCAGGTTCCCCCGGAACGCAGTCTCATGGGCAAAGTTGTTCGAGCTTCGCGACCGAGCAGAACCCCATGAGCGAGATTTTCACACCGCTACTCGCACTCGCGCCCTACCTCGGGCTTGCGGCGTTACTGGCGCTGATCCCTGCCGACACGGTACCGACGAGCGAAAACTAAGCCGCCAAGCTTTCGCCGCGCAGCAGCTTCGGCAAATCGCCGGCGCCGCCGCCGGCGTATTTCATGAAGAAACGCCGGGCCGGGCCGACGGCGTTGACAGCCGCGAGCCCCAATGTGCGCGCCGCGCGAAGCGGCTTGATGTCGTTCGAGAACAGCTTGTCGAAAAACTCCATGCCGAGCGCCATCGTCACGTTATCGAAGCGCCGCCAGCGCTGATAACGCTCGAGGATCGAGACATCACCAGGGTCCAAGCCCAGAGAAACGCCATCGGCGATGCATTCGGCGAGCGCCGCGCAATCCTTCAAGCCAAGGTTCAAGCCTTGCCCGGCGAGCGGATGAATGCCGTGCGCGCTATCGCCGGCGAGCACAACGCGCTGATCGATCATGCGCTCGGCCAATTGCAGCGACAGCGGATAGCCAAAGCGCGGCCCTTCCAGCGAAAGTTCGCCCAGGAAATCGCCGAAGCGCTTGCGCAACTCGGCGATGAAATCAGCTTCGTTCATTTTCAGCAGCGCTTCCGCCGCCGCGCGCGGTTCGGCCCACACGATGTTCGAACGCTCGCCTTTCAGCGGCAGAATCGCGAACGGTCCGTTCGGCAGGAAGAATTCATGCGCCACCGCGCCATGCGAACGTTCGTGCTTGATCGTCGTGACGATCGCCGTCACCGGATAATCCCAACCGATCGTGCGGATACCAACAGCGCCGCGGACGAACGAACGGCGCCCATCGGTGCCGACCAGCAGCGGCGCGCGCAGCTTGCGGCCATCGGCCAGCGTCACGCTTGCGCCCGCCGGATCGCGTTCAATCGCGCTCACCGACATCGGCTGGATCATATTGATGCTCGGCCGCGCCTTCACGGCGCTATCCAGAGCCAGCCGCACGTGCCGCGCCTCCAGCATCAGTCCAAGCGGCTCATCGGTGTCGCGCATCTCGGCGCGATCGAAATGGAGATGCAGCAAGGACGGCCCGCGCCCGAGCTTGCCGTCCGTGACCATGATCTGTTCGATCGGCTGCGCTACTTCATCAAGTTGCGCGCCGAGCCCGAGCGTCCGCCACATCCGGTACGAGGCAAACGCGATCGCGAAAGCGCGACCGTCAAACGCCGGCGCCAGCGTTTCCGCCGGCTTCGAAGCGTCGATCACCGCAACGGATAAACCCGCCTGATCCAGCGCCAGGGCCAAAGTCTGCCCCACCAGACCGCCGCCGCTCAGAATCACATCGGCGTCGAAACCGCGACCATTGCTCATACCTAACGATAGCGCCGCGCCCGCCACAGCGTCGATGCGGCGCTGACGCGCAAGCTTGAGGCAGGGCGCCACTTTTTTGAGCGAAGCTGCTGCACTGCACAAAGAGCGAGCCCGGTTTGCTTGCCGGATCGCCCAGCGCCTCGACCAATCGCCCCATCGATCGTTTGAGGAGCGGGGCAATGACAAAAACCAAGGGGCTCTGGCGCTCGCTGCGGATCGCAGCATTGGCGCTGGTCGGCGCGGTCGCGCTAGGCGCAACGGCGCCGGAGCTAGCATTCGCACAGGAAACCACCGCAGCTGTCGAAGCGGCCGCAACGGACGCTGCGCCTGATGCCGTTGCCGTCGAGGCCGCGGTTGAGGAAGCGGCGCCAACATCGCCTGTCGTCGACAAGGGCGACACTGGCTGGATGCTCATCTCCACCGTCATCGTGTTGATGATGATCATCCCCGGCCTAGCGCTCTTCTACGGCGGCCTGGTGCGCGCCAAGAACATGGTCTCGCTGCTGAGCCAGGTTTTTGTCGTCACCGCCATCGGCATGGTTATGTGGCTGCTGATCGGCTACTCGCTCGCCTTCACCGACGGCGGCGGCTTGAACCGCTTCGTCGGCGGCTTGAGCAAAGCCTTCCTCAACGGCGTCGACACAACCACTCTGGTCGAAACCTTCTCGGTCGGAATCTCCATACCAGAGCTGGTTTTCGTCGCGTTCCAGATGACATTCGCGTGCATCACCGCGGCGCTCGTGCTCGGCGGCGTCGCCGAGCGCGTGAAGTTCAGCACCATCGTGATCTTCTCGATCCTCTGGCCCGTCATCGTCTATTATCCGATGGCGCACATGGTCTGGTGGTGGGGCGGTCCGATCATGGCGTCCGATCCCGCCAATGCTGAAGCACTCGCTGCCGGCGCTGGCCTCATCTGGAGCTTTGGCGCACTCGATTTCGCCGGTGGCACCGTCGTTCACATCAACTCCGGCATCGCCGCGCTCGTCGGCGCGCTGATCCTCGGTTCGCGCACCGGCTATCGCAAAGAACCGATGCCGCCGCACAACCTCACCTTCACGGTGATCGGCGCGGGCCTTCTGTGGGTTGGCTGGGTTGGCTTCAACGCCGGTTCAAACCTTGAATCCAACGCCTACGCGGCGCTGGCGCTGATCAACACCTTCGTCGCCCCAGCCGGCGCCGCGCTTTCGTGGACGCTCACCGAATGGCTGACGAAGGGCAAACCAAGCCTGCTCGGTTTGGCGTCAGGCGCGGTTGCGGGTCTCGTTGCGGTGACGCCGGCCGCCGGTTTTGCCGGCCCAGTCGGTGCGCTCATCCTCGGCCTCGTTGTTGGCCCGATCTGCTTGTTCGCCTGCTCGGCGCTGAAGAGCTGGCTCAAGTACGATGACAGCCTCGACGTCTTCGGCATTCACGGCATTGGAGGCATCGTCGGCGCCATCGGCACCGGCATCGTCGTCAATCCAGCCTTCGGCGGCGCCGGCATCGTCGATTACGCAGCCGGCGGAATCGCCGTCTATCCAGGGCTCGTTCCGCAAGTGATCGCGCAAGCCAAGGGCGTTCTCGTCACCATCGTCTGGTCCGGCGTCGGCAGCGCCATCGTGTGGATTATCGCGCGTGTGCTCACAGGCGGACGCGTCAGCAAAGAGGTTGAAGCAGAGGGCGTCGACTACGCCGAGCACGGCGAGGTCGCCTACCACACCTAACCGGCAACTCTCCCTCACCTTCAGAGCGCGGATCGTTCCGGTCCGCGCTCTTTTCTTTTTACCTTTATTAATCGGAACTTCCGCGACGCAGATGAATGCGCCGGTAACTCTGTTCGCACCCGAAAATTCATCGCTCATTTACCGGGAGAGCGAACATTCCACGCTCGAACTCTCTGCACAAAGCGAGCGCTTCTACGACATGACTGACGAGGCTTACACAGAACGGGGAAGAATCCCCGCCGCGAACAGTTCTGCCGCAGCGCGGCTGGCGCTGAAGCGCGCAACGCTCGCCATCGGGGCAGGTGTCGTTGGCGCATACGGCCTCGGCGCCGTGCTGACCTATTCACCGGAAGATCCGAGCCTCAACACCGCCGCTGACAGCGTGCCGCACAATTTGTTCGGCGGCCCCGGCGCTGTCGTCGCTGACCTCGCCATTCAAGCGCTTGGCGCCGCCGCGCCGTTGATGATGGCCGCGTTGCTTGCAGCCGGCGTGATGCGCGTCATGCGCCGCCAGCTCGTCATGCGCATCGACAAGCGCCGAATCGGCGCTGCAACCGGCGGCATCCTTCTGCTCGCCGCCGCCGCCACCACGATCCCGACGCCGGAAGGCTGGCCGCTCGCGACCGGCTTCGGCGGTCTCTTCGGCGACGGCCTCGCCGGCATCATCAGCGGCCTTGCCTCGATGCCTGGCCTGCCGTTCCCGCATGTTCTCACCGGTATCGTCTGCGCCATTGGCGGTGTCTTGGCTGTCGGCTGGTCATTCCAAGTGCGCGCCTCAGACGTGCGCAACGCCGCTGACGCCGCCCGCCGCGCAGCTCAAGGCGGCGCACAAGCCACACAACGCGCCATCGGTTACGTCTCGGAGAAGACGCGCCGCGAGCCCGAGCCCGAGGAAACGTCTTACCGTCGCGCGCCGATCGCCGAGCGCGAGCAAAACCAAGAAGAAGCGCCGCGTCCGCGCGCCCCACGCGCACCGCGCCCTGCAGCGCCGCCGCAGCGTGAAGCGGCCGAAGTGCGCCGGACCGCCGCCGCGCCGCGCCCGCAAAAGAAAGAAAAGCAGCACTCGACCTTCGCCTTCGGCCGCGAGTTCGATCTGCCCGACGCTGAGCTGCTCGCTCAACCCAAGCAGCGCACCAACCAGACCGACGCGCAAACGCTGCACGCCATGAGCCGCCAGCTCGAAACCGTGCTCGCCGACTTCGGCGTGCAAGGCGAAGTCTTGTCCGCGCGCCCCGGCCCCGTCGTCACCCTGTTCGAGTTCGAACCCGCAGCCGGCGTGAAATCCTCACGCGTCATCGGCCTTAGCGACGACATCGCCCGCACCATGAACGCGACCGCAGCCCGCGTCGCCGTCATCCCGGGCCGCAACGCCATCGGCATCGAACTGCCGAATTCAAAGCGCGAAACCGTTTACCTGCGCTCACTGCTCAACAGCACCAGCTTCGCCGGCACGCAAGGCGATCTGCCGCTAGCGCTCGGCGAAACCATCGAAGGCGATCCCTTCGCCGCCGATCTCACCAAGATGCCCCACCTGCTCATCGCCGGCACCACCGGCTCGGGCAAGTCGGTCGGCATCAACGCCATGATCTTGTCGCTGCTCTACAAGCACACGCCTGATGAGTGCCGCTTCATCATGATCGATCCGAAGATGCTGGAGCTCAGCGTCTATGAAGGCATTCCCCACCTCCTCCACCCGGTCGTGACCGATCCCAAGAAGGCCGTCGTCGCGCTGAAATGGGTCGTGCGCGAGATGGAGGATCGATACCGCCGCATGTCCAAGCTCGGCGTGCGCAATATCTCCGGCTACAATGATCGCGTCTCCGATGCGCTTGAGCGCGGCGAACGCCTTGAGCGCACCGTGCACGCCGGCTTCGATCCCACCAGCGGCGAGCCGATCTACGAAACCCGCGAGCTCCCCTTGGAGCCGATGCCGTACATCGTCGTCGTCATCGACGAGATGGCCGATCTCATGATCACGGCCGGCAAGGAAATCGAAGCCGCCGTGCAGCGTCTCGCGCAAATGGCGCGCGCCGCCGGCATCCACGTCATCATGGCGACGCAGCGTCCCTCGGTCGACGTCATCACCGGCACGATCAAGGCCAACTTCCCGACTCGTATCTCCTATCAGGTCACAAGCAAGATCGACTCGCGCACCATCCTTGGCGAACAAGGCGCCGAACAACTCCTCGGCCAGGGCGACTTGCTGTTCATGGCCGGCGGCGGCCGCATCCGCCGTCTCCACGGGCCGTTCGTCACCGACGCTGAAGTCGAGCGCGTCGTCGCCATGCTGAAAGAGCAAGGCGCGCCGCAATATCGCACCGACGTCACCGCCGAGCCGAACGAGAACGCGGGCGACGACGACAATCCGGAATTGTTCGCCGATGGCGAAGGCGGCGGCGACGAATTGTTCGACCGCGCCGTCGAGATCGTCCAACGCGACCGCAAGGCCAGCACAAGCTACCTGCAGCGCCGCCTAAGCATCGGCTACAACCGCGCCGCCACGCTCATCGAAAAGATGGAAAAGGCTGGGATTATCTCAGAGGCGAATGCGGCGGGTAAGCGGGATATCTTGGTCGATGTGATCGACGAGGATTGATAGCCAACCGGCCGCATTTAGCTCTTTCGTGCGAACCGCTGGCAGTTCGTCGCTGTCACCTCAAACACACCGCTTAAGGTCTCAATCGCCGTGGTCTTGATCGCCGCGCTCGCAACGGCACCGCTTTGGCTCCACTTCTTTGACGTGTGCGCAAATTCACAGAGGGCTGCCTGTGAATAACTGCCTTGACTGGATCGCCCCTAAGGAGGGGGCGATCCCATGTCTATACAGAACCACACACCAACCGATGAACGCTTTTGGGAGCGGATCGCAGACCGCGCCGAAGAACTGGCGAACCTGTGCAGGCCGCACTCGCGAAAACTGACGCGCCTCTTCGAGCTAGCGGCGCTATACGCTCTCGAAATGCTCGATAAACGCTAGAGTTGGGTCTCGCCGCAGAACGCGGCGAGCCTCAGTCCCGTCGCCCCCCAAATAATCTATCCTCCCCCTACCGCACCGCGCGTAACATCTCGCGCCGATGCAAACGAGGCTGCATCCCTTTCTGATCGCGTAGCACCGCCTGAGCTGTGGCTGATTGCGAGTGCGTTTTTGCACGCCATCTTCGGCGCACCGGAGGAAATCGCGGCCCATCCCATGCTGACGCTGCGGGCGCACACGCGCCTCGCCTCATGGCTGCGCTGCGCCGAGGCCTTTTTGCGTCGGCTGTTGATGATCGAGGCGGTGGCTTATCCAAAGCGCACACCGCGCCAGAGGTTGTGGACGCCGCGCGAGAGCGTGCGCTTCTGGCTGAGCTTCGAAGCCGCCAAGCCCAAAGAATGGCGCGTTTCGTTCCGCTGCTTTTCGTCAGCCAATGAAGCGCAGCGCGCCAAAGCACAACTGCCCCTCGCGCGATGACCTTTGGCGCACGGAATGGCTGGAGCCGCAGCAATTGTGCTCCGCCTGGGCGCTGGCTGAACGCTTCGAAGCGCTGATCCGCGTCTTCAACGATCCCGCCGCTTATGCAAAGCGGCTCGCGACGCGGCTTCACGCCAAGCCGGAGCCCATCAAGAACGCGATGCGCGCACCGCCAAAAGCCGTGAACCGCATCGATCAAACTCACAGGCGCGTGCGCGGAAGACGCCTGGCCGATGCATTTCAGCTCGGCCAGATAGGCAAAGACGCCGCTAACTGAATCACCCGCGCCAGCCAGTGCGGATGCGTAGACGCATGACAAACGCAGCGTTCACTTTCCTTGCTAGCTTCTTTGCAAGACATTGCCGCCAGATTGATACGCGGGGGCCATTTGAAAGCGAACGAAGTGCGTCTTGCTCACTGCCGCTCAGAAAGCCAAATCTCGCGCCCGTCAGCGCACGCGTCCCGCGAAAGCGGAAGCGACGCTTGAGCTTACCGCCGGCGATGTGATCGCCGCCGATGCCGAAGAGGCGCCGTTTGAGCCGCCGCCGCTCGATGATATTTTTGGCTGCGAAGAAGCCGAGGACGACGAAGCGCCGTTCGATCCGCCGGAATTCGAGTTCGAAGATGAAACTGGCAGAGGTTTCCTGGCCGTGCCCCCACCCGAACCTCCGCCGCCCGTGGCGGTCGCGCCAATTGCGACGCCAGAACCCGAACCGCAGCCGCAGCGCGATCGCCTTCTCCCCGCGATCTCGATCTTCGCCGCTTACGATCGCCCGGAATCCCAAGCGCTTCTAAAAGAACTCGCCGCCGATCCGCGCCTTGCGCGCGCTGAAATGCAAATCGCCCGCGGCGGCATCGAAGCCGCGCTCGATCACTGCGCCGATCTCTACGTCCTCGATACCACCTTAGAACGCGGCCCGATGCTGGCGGCGCTCGATCGCCTCCGCGCTCATGCGCCCACCGCAAACGTCGTCATCCTCGGCGCCGTCAACGATATCGCGCTCCTCCGCGATCTCGCCGCACGTCATGTCAGCGATTACATCGTGCCCCCAGCTGGCGCCGATCGGATCGCGCGTTCATTGTGTGCGCTCTTCGAAGATGTCGAGCCCGCCCACGTCATCGCCGTCATCGGCGCGCGCGGCGGCATTGGCGCTTCAACCCTGGCGCAAAACCTCGCCTGGGTGATCGCCGAACGTCAGCAGCAGCGAACGACACTGGTGGATCTCGATCTCTCTCTCGGAACCGCCGCGCATAATTTTCGCCAGTCGCCATCCGCAGCTGTGCGGGATGTGTTAGTCTCCGCAGACGTCGAACAAACCCTCACCCAATCGCTTACCGCGGTCACGCCGCGCCTCCACCTCCTCGCCGCGCCCAAGCACATCGACGCGCTCGACATCCCGCAGGACGCCTTCGATGAGCTGATGGCGAACCTCCGGCGTACTGCACACTTTGTCGTGCTGGATCTGCCGCACGCCTGGGAGCCGTGGGTGCGAACCGCGCTCCGTGACGCGGACGAGATCGTCATCGTCGCTGGCCCCGATCTCGCCAGCCTGCGCAATGCCGATAACATGCTGAAGTTGCTCCGCTCCGAGCGCGATCGGCCCAGCATGCCGGCCGTGGTGCTCTCGATGAACGAGCTGCCAAAGCGGCCGGAAATTCCGCTGAAGGATTTCGCGCAAGCGCTGAAGTCCGATCCGGTGATGTCGTTCAGCTTCGAGCCCGAATTGTTCGGCGCCGCCGAAGCCGATGGGCAAACGATTTTCGAGGCGATGCCGGATTCAAAAGCCGCGCTGCAACTCGATACGCTGGCGACGATGCTGACCGGTCACGAACCCAAAGCTCCGCCCGTGCTCGAACTCGTCACTCCAATCCAACCCCAATCGCGGCGGCAACGCGTCGCCCGCAGCGGCTTCATCGCTCTGCAGGCGCCCCTACCGGAAAAGCGCCGCTCCAGCGGCCTCATCCGCGCCGTCGGAGCCGTCGCGGCTCTCGTCGCTGTCGGGGTTTGGTACGCAGGTCAGCACACAAGTCCGAACCCGGCCCCGCAAGAAGCCGGCGGCGCTTATAGGACCTGATTACTCGACTTCCCAGTCGATCTCGCCGCGGACTTCCGCCGGCACATGTTCGCAAAGCGCCGCCGTCATCCGCGTTTCGGTTTGGTTTCGCGGTGCACGAAGCACGAAGATCACCCGGTTCTTCGTGAACGAGCGATCTTCGCTGATCACCTTGCAGCCGAGCTTCGCAAGCTCGACGCGATAAGCTTCGGCCGCTTCCTTCACTTTGCCCTTCGGGATCTCGCTGACCTCAAGCTCACAGACTGGACGCCCGTCGAATGCGTAGATCAACAGCCACGAAAACGCGGCGGCCATCACCGCAAAGTGCGGAAGATTGAGCCCCGAGATGAGGCCAATCAAAGTCACCATGATCAGGCGGCCGGTGTCCCGCGTCGAAGCCGCGTCGGTCCGAAACCGCATCAGCCCGCCAAGCCCGAAGATCACAAAGCCAACGACCATGCCGTATTGCAGCACGATCTCACCCACCACAGCGCCCACGAGCGCGTACATGATGAGCACCTTCGGAAGCTCAGCTTCTTCCCGGGTATCGACGGTTCGCGCCGTCGTCGGGTGAAACGCGATCACGGCCCCGAGGAAAATCGCCAGCACCAGTGACAGGAACGACTGCCCAAGCGCCTCAGTATCCAAAAACCCGGCCCATCCAACGGACGGCAGCTCCCGCGTCATATCGCCGAACATGTTTGCCGCCCCCGCGAAGCCAAATCGCCTCCCGGTCTACCTGAACCGAAACTGAAGCGAAAAGGCCATTTCTGGGCAACGTGAACCCTTTTTTTCGCCATGCGTTTTGGGCACATGACCCACATGAACAGACGCTTCGCCCTCCTGGGCCTTTCCGCCCTCGTGCTTGCTCCAGCCGCTTACGCGCAGCAGGCGACTCCCGTCGTGCTCGAAGGCGCAGATCGCGCCGAAGGTTTGGCGCTCGCGAACCGCTCCTTGAACGCAGTTCAGCGGCTGCAGGGCCGATTCATTCAAAGCTCGCCCGGCGGCGCGCGTGCAAGCGGCATGTTCTACATGCAGCGGCCAGGGCGTTTGCGCTTCCAGTACGATCCTCCTGCAACTTTGCTGATCGTTGCAGACGGCAGCGTCGTCGCGATGCGCGATACCGAGCTTCGCACAACAGAACGAACGCCAATCCGTTCAACACCGCTGAACCTCATTCTCGGCCAAACCATCAATCTTGAGCGCGATGCGCGGGTGCTGCGTGTTTCGCGCGCAGGGCCCTGGCTTATGATCACCGCGCGCGATCGTTCGGGTCAAACCGACGGCCAGATCACGCTGCAATTCCAAGGTCCGAACGCCGAACTGCGTTCATGGGACGTCATCGACGCAACCGGCGCCCGGACGCGGATTACGCTTTCAGACATCACGCAGCCGGCAAGTTTCGACCGTAGTCTCTTCCGTCTCGAAGACGTGGTTGCGCCGAGCCGCCGCTGACGAATTAAGGCGAAGGAGGGCAAGAAGTTTCATTAATGAAATCTTGCTTTTTCCGCCCATGTAGCGTATATGCAACATCGAGCCGCCGCTCATCCCCTGGATGGCGTCGTCCCCCCGCTGACGGATCCAGCGCGGCGGCTTTGCCGGAATCCCCTGCCGGCGAGAAAGCGCCCCCTTAAAGGCGCAAAAATCGAGGCCCGGTCGCGGACTGCGATCGGGCCTCTTTCTTTTTCTTGGCCCTTTGAATCTGAGCTCTCAAACCGCCAAACACATTCGATGCTGAAAATCGCGACCTGGAACATCAATTCCGTGCGCCTGCGCATTGGCATGGTTTGCCGCTTCCTGGCCGAAGCGAAGCCCGACGTTTTATGCCTGCAGGAAATCAAATGCCGCGATGGCGAGTTTCCGGCCAAGGCTTTCAAGGAGGCGGGCTACAAGCACATGCACGTGGTCGGCCAGAAAGGCTGGCATGGCGTTGCCATCGTTTCTCGCGTGAAGCTCGAACCGGTCGAAGCGCCAGCGATCTGTCCGAAGAAAGAAGCGCGCATTGCAGCCGCGCTGATTGAGGGCATCGAAGTGCACAATCTTTATGTGCCCGCGGGCGCGGACGTGCCGGAGCTGACGAACCCAAAGTTCGCCCACAAGCTCAACGTGCTCGACAGGATGAAAACGCTCTACAAGAAGCGCAAAGGTGGAACGCCGACAGTGCTTGTTGGCGATCTCAATGTGGCGCCGGGGGAGTTCGACGTTTGGAGCCACAAGCAATTGCTCAACGTCGTGTCGCATACGCCGGGTGAAACCGACCGCCTGAACGCCGTGCGCGATCTGGGCGGCTTTGTTGACTTAGCGCGTGCGCACAAACCTGATCCGGAAAAGCTCTTTACCTGGTGGAGCTATCGCAGCCCCGACTGGACCAAGAACAATCGTGGTCGCCGTCTCGATCACATCTGGGCCACAAGCGATATCGCTGTGACCTCACAAGCAGCTGCGTTTCATATTCACGTGCCGGTGCGCTCGTGGGAGCGGCCGAGCGACCATGTTCCGGTCGTGGCCGGTTTGAAACTTTGAGACTTTCGTCGCGCGCCAATTGAGACGCACGATTGCATCGCTACAGTGAACGCCAAGCAATACGGGGATCGATCATGCACATTTCTCGGCGCGCCGTTTTGGGCGCAGGCGCGGCCAGCATCGCGGTGCTTTCAGGCTGCGCAACAGCGGCGAGGCCAACACCAGATGTGAGCGCCACGTTCAACGCCGTGCTGGATCGATCCGTCGCCAACTCACTTCGCCGTTCGCCAGAACGGTGCACCAGCCTTGGTTTAACCGAAGAGCGGGCCGGCTATCGCTTCATCGACAAAGTGAGCGATGCTTCAAAAGCCGCGGCACGCGAGGCGCGGGCGCTACAGCAAACCTCGTTGAATGAATTGCGCGCGATCAACCGCGACGCGCTCACGCCGCGAGATCGGGTGACGTACGATGTGGTTGAGACCGCATGGGTCAACTCGTTGGATAGCAGCGCTTTCGAAGTCGGCGGCGGCGCTGGCTCGCCTTATGTGGTGACGCAGCTCACGGGCGCTTATCGCTCGATGCCGAACTTCCTCAACGAGCAGCATCCACTTCGCAGCGTTGATGAAGCCGACGGGTATCTTGCCCGGATTGACGGCTTTGTCGGTCAGCTTGACGCTGAGACGGCGATCATCGCGGAGGATGCGGCGGCGGGCGTCATTCCGCCGGATTTCGCGATCGACAAGGCGGTGCTTCAGCTTGGGCGCTTCGCTGAGGGCGCACCTAACCAAAATATTTTAGTGCAATCATTGGTGCGCCGCTTGCCTGATGTGCAAGCGATCCCCGAGGCGTCACGCGCCGGCTATATGAGCCGCGCCGAAGCGGCGGTGCGTGAGCGCGTAATCCCTGCCGTCCAGCGCCAAATCGCAGCGCTTCAACGCGTGCGGCCGCAAGCCGTGCATGACGCAGGTATCTGGCGTTTGCCGCAAGGCGCGGAGATGTACGCCGTGGCGCTGCGTTCACGGACGACAACGAACATGTCGCCGGATGAGATCCACAATGTCGGCCTTGAACTGATCGCGCAGTTCAACAGCGAAATGGCCGCCATTTTGCGCGCCGAAGGCATGACACGCGGCAGTGTTGCGCAACGCGTGCAAGAACTCTCGCGCCGGCCGGATCAGCTCTATCCGAACACCGATGCAGGCCGCGAACAGATCCTTACCGATCTCAACGCACAAACGCGCGAAATCGAAGCAATGATGCCACGCGCATTCAACACACTTGCGCGCGCGCAGCTCGAAATACGCCGGGTACCGCCGTTTACGGAAGCGGGTGCGCCGGGCGGCTACTATCAGCGCGCGGCGCTCGATGGTTCACGGCCGGGCGCATATTTCATCAATCTGCGCGACACCGGCGAATGGCCGCGCTTTACGCTGCCGACACTGAACTATCATGAAGGCGTTCCGGGTCATCACTGGCAGATCTCAATCCAACAAGAATCCGGCTCAATTCCGTTCATTCGTAGCGCCATGCTTGGCTTCTCGGCCTTCAGCGAAGGTTGGGGGCTTTATGCGGAGCAACTCGCTGATGAACTTGGCGCCTATGCCAACAACCGGCTCGGACGTTTGGGGTATCTGCAATCGGCGACGTTCCGCGCCTCGCGCCTAGTCTGCGACACGGGCCTTCACCACAAGCGCTGGACGCGTGAGCAGGCGATCCAATCGATGATGGAAGCAACCGGCGATCTGGAATCTTCGGTGACGACGGAAATCGAGCGCTATTGCGTGAACCCAGGCCAAGCCTGCGCGTACATGATCGGCCGCCAGGCGATTAATCGCATACGGCAACAAGCTACGACCACGCTTGGGCCGCGCTTCGATCTCAAGACCTTCCACGACACGATGCTCGCGAATGGCGCGGTGCCGCTCTCTGTGTTGGAGCGGGTCCTGCACGATTGGGCGGCGGCGCAAGGTTAACTCCAAGCGTTCTCGAGCAACGCGCGGCGTGAAGGGCGCCAACTGCGCAAGGCAGCCCCTCAAACGCAATTGCCACCGGTGTCATTGGTGTATTGTTGCCTCTGTCACAGTGGCCCGAAGAACGCGTTTGACATAAAAGCCGCAGCCTAGACTTTGGGAAGAAACGCGACTGGAGCGCCGCCAAAAATGCGGCGCCTGGAGGGATTCTGTGACGCAACACATCGCCGGCCTGCACCCCGCCCCGACGAACCATAAAAAGCTCATCGCTTGGGTTGAGGAAATTGCAGCGCTGACCAAGCCTGATCGCGTCTATTGGTGCGACGGCTCGGAGCTTGAGTGGCATCGCCTGACGAAAGAGCTCGTCGCGGCCGGCACGCTAAAGCAGCTTAATCCGGAGGCGCGTCCGAACTCGTTCTACGCTGCATCCGATCCAAAGGATGTCGCACGCGTCGAGAAGCAGACTTACATCTGCCCTGAAAACAAAGCCGACGCCGGCCCGACCAACAATTGGATGGCGCCAACGGAAATGCGCGCCAAGCTTGGCACGCTGTTCGATGGCTGCATGCGCGGCCGCACGATGTACGTCGTGCCGTTCTGCATGGGTCCACTGGGCTCGAAGATTTCACAGCTCGGCGTCGAGATCACCGATTCCGGTTACGTCGCCGCTTCGATGCGCATCATGACCCGCATGGGCAAAGGCGCGCTCGATGAAATGGGCGAAGACGGCTTCTTCGTGCCGGCAGTGCACACGCTCGGCGCGCCTTTGCAGCCGGGCCAAAAAGATGTGGCTTGGCCTTGCAACGAAGAAAAGTGGATCGTCCATTTCCCGGAAACGCGCGAGATTTGGAGCTACGGCTCCGGCTACGGCGGCAACGCGCTGCTGGGTAAGAAGTGCTTTGCGCTGCGCATCGCTTCGGTGATGGCGCGCGATGAGGGTTGGCTCGCCGAGCACATGCTGATCTTGAAGCTGACGAACCCGAAGGGCGACGTGAAGTACGTCGCGGCGGCGTTCCCGTCCGCCTGCGGCAAGACCAATCTCGCCATGCTGCAACCGACGATCCCAGGCTGGAAGGCCGAGACGATCGGCGACGACATTTGCTGGATGCGTTTTGGCGACGACGGCAAGCTCTACGCGATCAACCCGGAAGCGGGCTTTTTCGGCGTTGCGCCGGGCACCGGTTCGAAAACCAACAAATCGGCGCTCGACACGCTGCACTCCAACACCGTGTTCACTAACGTCGCGCTCACCAAGGACGGCGACGTTTGGTGGGAAGGCCTGACCAAAGAACCGCCGGCGGGTCTCACTGACTGGCAAGGCAATGCGTGGCTGCCGGATTCAAAATTCCCGGCGGCGCACCCGAACTCGCGCTTCGCCGTGCCGGCTGGCCAATGCCCCGTGATCGCCCCCGAGTGGGAAGATCCGGCGGGCGTTCCGATCGATGCGATCCTGTTTGGCGGCCGCCGCGCAAGCGCTGTGCCGCTGGTGACGGAAGCGTTCGATTGGGCGCATGGCGTGTTCCTCGCGTCGAACGTCGCGTCGGAAGGCACGGCGGCGGCTGAGAACAAGGTCGGCGAACTTCGCTACGACCCGTTCGCGATGCTGCCGTTCTGCGGCTACAATATGGGCGACTATTTCTCACACTGGCTCAAAGTCGGTGAGCGGCAGGGCGCGCAACTTCCGAAGATCTACTTCGTGAACTGGTTCCGCAAAGACCAAGACGGCAAGTTCATCTGGCCGGGCTTCGGCGACAACAGCCGCGTTCTAAAGTGGATCAGCGATCGTCTCGACGGCACAGCTGAAGCGCACGAAACCGCAATCGGCCTTGTGCCTGCCAAGGGCGCGCTCGATATCAGCGGGCTCACGATCACCGACGAGGCCATGCAAACTTTGACCAGCGTCGATCTCGACGTGTGGGGCGAAGAAGCCGATCTTATCCCGGCGCACTACGAGAAGTTCGGCGACCGCCTCCCGCAACGTCTGTGGGATGAGTACGCCGCTTTGATCGAGCGTTTGGGTGAAGCGCGCTCCGGCAAGCCGATGAAGGCAGCGGCTGCACGCGCGGCGGCAGCGCCGCGCCAAGTTGCGGGCAACGCTTCAGCGACCTGAGCAAGCATGACGGACTGAAATGCGGCCGCTGGCGAGAGCTGGCGGCCGTTTTCTTTAGGCGGCGCGCTTGCCGCGCAAGAGGCGCGGCAGTTCGGAACGCACGAGTCGAACGCTGTCAGCCATGGTGGAACGGCCGCGCTTGAACAGTGCAATCGTGCCCCAAGCGACGACGTAAGCAGCGATGGCGCTCGCGGCGAGTTGCTGGAAGACGCCCGGAAACGCGATGCGCTGCAAGCCGCTCACGATGGCGAAAGCCACGGTGCTGCCGGCGGCGAACGGCGCGGCGCTGAGATAAAGATCGGCCATGCGGATCGGGCCGCGGCGCGAGACCCACCACCAGAGCGCCGGCATGCGCAGTAGAAGATCGCTAATGCCGAAGGCCGCCGCTACGCCGACAACGCCCCAACGCAAGCCGATGACGAACGAGATGAGGCTGGTGATTGTGCTGAAGGCGCTCCAAATCATGTAGTCGCGCGTACGGGCTTGGCTGATGAAGAGCATGTCCATCGTCATGCTGACGGGGCGGTGCAGAGCGGCGAGCGTGAGCCACGCGAAGATCGGCGCGGCGGGCGCCCATTGTTCGCCGATCACGAACGGCACCAAGGTGGGCGCGGTGACGCCGACCGCAACGACGCCGGGCGTGATGTAGAGCATGAGCTGGCGGATGATGCGGAGATAGGCGTAGCGATAGCGTTCCCCCTCCTCGTTCAGGCGCGAAAGGATCGGCAATAGGAGCTGCTGCAGCACCGTGTTGATGCGCTGAATCGGAACGATGGCGAGCTTGTTGCCGCGATCATAGTTGCCGAGCGCGGCAGCGCCGACGTAGCGGCCAATCAGCATACTGTCGGCTTCGCGCGAGGTGACGGTTGCGAGATCCGCCAGCATCACGGGGCCGCCGAACTTGTAGAAATTGAAGAGCCCTGCGAACGACGGCTTCTCGCGCGGTATCCAGCCAACGCCGAGCCAACACCCCACGAGGCTCACCACTTGCTGAGCGGCGAAGCCCAACGCCAGCGACCAATATCCGGCCCCGAGATAGGCGGCGATCAGACTGACGCCGAAGCCAAGCGCCATGCCGACCGCGCTGATCATCGCCACCCATGCGAACTTCATTTTGCGGTTGAGCAGCGACTCGTGAACGTTAGTGAAGCCGGTGAAGATGAGAAACAGCGACGATACCGCGGCAACGAGCGCGACGCGCGGTTCGTGATAGAGCGAGGCCACTAACGGCGAGGAGGCGAGCATCAATGCGCCGGCGGCACAGCTTGCGATCACGGTGATCCAGAAAATACCGGCGACTTGGTTACGCTGAAGCGCCGGCGCCTGGATAAGCGCCTGGCTGATGCCGAAGTTGAGAATGAGCGCGGCGATCGCAACAATCGGATCGATCATCGCGTAGATACCGTAATCAATCGGCTGCAACAGCCGCGGCAGCACGATGAGCGAGCCGATTTGGAAGGGTAGCTTGATCAGCTGAGCGATGCCGATGGCGAGCGCGCCGTTGATGGCATGGGTCTGCATCGACCCTGCCCTTGGTTCGAAAATCGGATCGCTGCCGCTCATGCGTGCGCATTATAGCGCGTTGCGTTGACGCCGTGATGTGGCCGCAAGCGGCGGGCGTATTCGCTGACGGGTTGCGCTTATGAAAACGGCCTCCTCCATCGCTGGAGAAGACCGCTTTCGTAGTAGAGCCCCCCGGCTCCGCCACCTTGCTAGCCCTAACGCGCGCGCCCTGATAGCCGTCGTCAGCGCAATCCCGGCGCCTGTGGTCGAAACACATCATGTGACCACGGGCACATTGGTTCGGCGCGCAACGCTCCATCTTGCTCTTATCGGAATGAGGGGGCGGCGATCGAAACCACCTGAACACAGCCGCTCCGGAAAATCGGAGCTTCCCGGTTCAAATCCGCACTGGCCTTTTTAACCGCGCACGGCCAGCGCTGATGAAGAATCCACTCGGAAGACAGAAGGCCTGGCGAAAGCCGGGCCTTCATCTTTTGTGAGTTCGGCCTTACCGCACGAACAAACCTATAAAGACCTATTGAGCCTGGGCGGCGGGGCGGTTGGCCTCTTCGAGGTAGTACCACGGGGACGGGCCGTAATTCGGCTCGGGCGCGGCGTAGAGCCAGCGAAGCGCGTCGAGCGCGGCAGCGTGATAAATGGTCGCGTGCGTTTCGGTGGCGCTGCGATCACTGTAGCGGAACGTGACGCTACCTGGCGGCGCGGCTTCGAGCAGCCCCAAAAAACGGTTCATCCCCGCTTGTGTAGCGTCGCCTTCGTTGGCGATGGCGAGATAGATGCGCGTGTTGGATGACGCACGGCCCTGGATATCGCGACCGCCATCGCGGGCGAAGTGCTGCTCGTCCCACCAAAGGCTCGGACTGATGGCGATGTAGTCGCGGAAGAGCTGTGGACGGTGGAGGAAGGTGTCGACAACGAAGAGGCCGGCGAGCGACTCGCCCATTAGAGCGCGCCCCTCGCCTGTTCGATAATTGGCGTCGATGAACGGGATGACTTCGCTGGCGATGAAGTCCTGGAAGCGGCGCGCGCCCCCTGCTTGCGGAAATTCGGCACCGTGGCGGGCATTTTCCGGACGGCGCGTGAGTTCGGCGCGGCGGTCCTTGGTTTGGATGCCAACGACGATGAGCGGCTCATAGGTCCAGCTCAGGGCGCCGAGCTGGCCGAGGCCGGCAATGTGCTGAAAGTCCTGATCGAGCGCGCCGTCGAGAACATAGAGCACGTTGTAGCGCCGGTTGGCGTTGTCGGCGGCGCCGTAATCGGACGGGACCCAGACGTTGATCTGGCGTTCATCGCCGAGTGTCGTGGATTGCAGGATGTAGCTTGTGCCGATGGTGATTGGGGTTGAGCGCGCTGCGCCTGTTGGCGAATGCTGCGCTTCACAATTCGGCGGCGTCGCGCACGCGCCAAAGAGCGCGCACAAGCCAATCAGCCAGTTCTTCATTGAGTTACACCTGTAAGCGGTAGCCACCAGTTTCGGTGATCAAAAGCTTGGGGCTTTGTGCGTCCGGCTCAATCTTTTGACGCAGACGGTAAATGTGCGTCTCGAGCGTATGGGTGGTGACGTTGGCGTTGTAGCCCCAGACTTCGCGCAGCAGCTCTTCGCGGCCGACGGGCTTTTCGCCGGAGCGATAAAGGTAGCGCAGGATCGACGCTTCCTTGTCGGTGAGGCGGACCTTCTTCTGCGCCGGATCGACCAAGAGACGCATGGCCGGCCGAAACTCGTACGGACCGATTTTGTAAACTGCGTCTTCGCTGGCTTCGTGGCTGCGCAGGTGCGCGCGAATACGGGCGAGCAGCACGGAGAACTTGAACGGCTTCAGCACGTAATCGTTGGCCCCGGCGTCGAGGCCTTGGACCTGCTGCTCTTCTTCCTGCGCGGCGCCGGTCAGCATGATGATCGGGGCTTTGACGCCTTGATCGCGGAGCGCCTTGCAAGCTTCGAAGCCGTCCATGTCCGGCAGGCTCACGTCCAGCACAACGGCCGCCGGCTTGTGCTCGGCGGCGGCAGCGAAGCCTTCGGCGGCCGTGGAGGCGCCGACGGCGCCGAAGCCCTCCTCCAACTCAAACTGCTCGACCAATGCCTGACGGAGGTCGGCGTCGTCATCGATCACGAGGATGGTTGTTTCGCGTGACATTGGGCCCCGAGTGTCAGGCTTAAAGTTTATTTGAATGGAAATGACCACGGCGGATCAGTGATTTGCAACCTTTGACGCCCGCCTCAGGCGTCCCGGAGCGATCACTACTCGGTCAACTGGGCGGATCCGGGCCGCGTTCCGAACAGCGCCGACCCTATTCTTACGTGCGTAGCGCCGAAGCGGATAGCGGTCTCGAAATCATCGCTCATCCCCATACTGAGGGTGGCGAGACCGTTGCGAGCGGCGATCTTGGCGAGCAGGGCAAAGTGCATGGCCGGTTCCTCATCGACCGGCGGGATGCACATGAGGCCGCGTAGCGGCAGGCCGTAGGTTTCGCGGGCGGACTTGATGAAGGCGTCCGCCTCAAGCGGCGGGACGCCGGTCTTCTGCGCTTCTTCGCCGGTGTTTACCTGGATCAGAATCTCGGGGCAGCGGCCCTGTTTTTGCGCTTCGTCGGCGAGCGCCGCGGCGAGCTTTGGGCGGTCGAGGCTCTCGATCACATCGAACAGCGCCACCGCATCGGCGGCCTTATTGGACTGAAGCGGGCCAATGAGGCGGAGCTGCAAGTGCGCGTAGTCCGAACGTCGCGAGGTCCAGCGGGCTTGCGCCTCGTGGACTCGGTTTTCACCGAACACGCGTTGGCCTGTTGCGAGCATGGCCTCGACACGGCCGTCGGGCTGTTGTTTGGAGACTGCGATGAGCGTGACGCCTTGCGGCGCGCGCCCTGCTTCGGCCGCTGCTTTCGCCATGCGGTTAAGGATGGCGGCGCGCGCCGCGGCGATGTCGGAAGGAACGCTCATGCGGTCAGTCCAAGTGCTAGCGGCGACAGCGGCGCGGCTCAACCGTGATGCGGGCGCGATCAGCATTCCGGCGCTGTATTTTTTCACGGATCCGGAGCGAACACCCAACCCAGTCGCAATCGCCGGCCGGCTCCCGCGCAAAACCGCTGTGGTTTACAGGCATTTTGGCGCAGACGACCGCGCGCGCGTGGCGCGGAAGCTATCGGCAGTTTGCCGTCTGCGCGGGCTTTATCTGCTGATCGGCGCCGACCCGGAATTGGCGACGGCATGCGACGCGGACGGCGTGCATTGGCCAGAGCGAATGATGCCGAGCGCGCGAAGCAATGTGTTTCGGCTTGAATCAACGGCGGTGCACGATGCTGGGGCCGTATTGCGGGCAAACGCCGCAAAGCTCGACGCGTGTGTGCTCAGTCCGATCTTCCCAAGCCGCAGCGCTTCAGCGCAACGCGAGCTTGGTGTGTTTCGCGCGAGCCAGATTGCACGCGCCAGCGCTGTGCCGGTGATTGCGCTGGGCGGCGTGAATGCGAGCAACGCAACGCGGCTCATTGGACGCGGCTTTGCCGGCGTCGCCGCAGTTGATGCATTGATTGAAGTTTAGAAGCGGAACGCCGACTCGATCCGCACGTCAGCGCGCGGCTCGTCTTCGTTGGCGCGCGCCACGGGCGCTACGCCCGGCGCTGGCGTCGTTTCCAGATTGAACTGGCCGCCGACGCTGATGTTCGGCGTGAACTGATAGTAGGCGCCGACTGAAGTTTGATCGCCGTGGCCGCCGTCGGGCGCACGCTCAATACGTTGCGCTTCGCGAACGTCCACCGTGACACCCCAACGCTGGCTCAACGTCCAGGCTGGCGCCAACAGGCCAGCTTCCTGGTCACCGGCGATGGATTCAGTCACGCCGTTGGAGGTGGTGAAGCGTTGGTACCAGGGTACCGACGACTCGCTCGCTTGGGCAGGCGTCACTGGGGTTGGCACGCGTTCCTGCGCCTGCGCGACGCCGGCCGTCGCCAAAATGGCGACTCCCGCGATCACAACTGCAGACGCCCGAGACACGTTTCCTACCCCTCAGCACTCACTCAGCGAACCAACATAACGCATGACGGGCTGATCCGCAGTGAACTTTAGGACACAGCCAGCCAGGAAATTTGCGGCGAAAGGTAGGCACACAGGTGTGGATAAACCATAAATGGGAGCTGCCGCCACAACATAGCCGGGTTCGCAGCTGACCCCTGGCTCAGTTGCTAGCCCATGATATATGGGCGGGCCAAAGCGCCGGGGATGGCGCCGACGACGGCGGAGGAATTCGAATGATGCAGGCTGGGCGCACACTTCTGAAGGGCGCGATTTTCATGGTCGCGGCCGTGGCGCTCTCGGGCTGCTCAATGTTCCGAGCCGATGACAGCGGCCAATCCCGCGCCGACGACAATGCCGGCCGCAGCAGCAACAGCGGCGGCGGTGGAATTTTCGGCGTCGGCGGTGGCGGCCGCGCCAGCGAAGATGGCATCGGCGTCAACTCGTACCTCTGGCGCGCGTCGCTCGACACGCTGAACTTCATGCCGCTCGGCTCGGCTGATCCGTTCGGCGGCGTGATCATCACCGACTGGTACTCGGCCCCAACCACGCCGAACGAGCGCTTCAAGGCGACGGTGTATATCCTCGACACGCGCCTTCGCGCTGACGCGCTGAACGTCTCAATCTTCCGTCAAACCAACACGAACGGCCAATGGTCGGACGCGTCGGTCGATCCGGACACCGAGATTCAGATCGAAAACGCGATCCTGCAGCGCGCTCGCGAACTGCGCCTTAGCAACGTCCGCTAGACACAACGAGCGTTTGCCGTCACCAAAACGCTCCAAGGAATGGGGCGTGAGCAAGTATGTCGTCCAGGTACAATCACCGCGAAGTCGAACCGAAGTGGCGCGAGCGTTGGGCCGCCGCCGGCATCGATCGCGCGCTTTCGCCTGAAGACGCTAAAGGCAAAAAGAAAGCCTACGTGCTCGAGATGTTTCCCTATCCGTCGGGACGCATCCACGTAGGCCATTCGCGCAACTACACGATGGGCGACGTCATCGCCCGCTTCCGCCGCTCGAACGGCTACAACGTGCTCCACCCCATGGGCTGGGATGCGTTCGGCTTGCCGGCCGAAAACGCCGCCATGGAGCGCGGCATCCATCCGAAAGGTTGGACCTACGACAACATCGCCGCGATGCGCGAACAGCTGAAATTGCTGGGCCTCGCCATCGATTGGTCGCGCGAAATCGCGACCTGCGATGCGGCTTACTACAAGCACCAGCAAGCGATGTTCTTGGCCTTTTGGAAGAAGGGCCTCGTCTATCGCAAGAAGCAGAAGGTGAACTGGGACCCGGTCGATAACACCGTGCTCGCGAACGAGCAGGTGGTCGACGGCAAGGGTTGGCGCTCCGGCGCGCCGGTTGAAACGCGTGAGCTTGAGCAATGGATGTTCAAGGTCACAGCCTACGCCGACGATCTTCTGGCAGCGCTCGAGAAGCTGGAGAAGTGGCCCGACAAAGTCCGGCTGATGCAGACCAATTGGATCGGCAAAAGCCAAGGCGCGAAGATCTGGTGGGACATCGTAGATGCCCCCTCCTTTTTGGCGCAGACACCGGCGGGCGAGCCGTGCCACACGCGCGACCCGATCGAAGTTTACACAACACGGCCCGACACGCTGTTCGGCGCAAGCTTCCTGGCGCTGGCGCCGGACCATCCACTGACCAAAGCAATTGCCGAGCACAATCCTGAAGTCGCGAAGTTCGTTGAGCAGTGCGCGCAGCTCGGCACGTCCGAAGCGGATATTGAAAAGGCGCCGAAATTCGGCGTCGATCTTGGCGTGCGCGTGCGTCACCCTTTCGATCCAGATTGGATTTTGCCGGTGTGGGGCGCGAATTTCGTGCTCTCCACGTATGGCACAGGCGCGATCTTCGCTTCGCCCGCGGGCGATCAGCGCGACCTCGACTTCGCAAACAAATACAAATTGCCGTTCAAGCCAGTGGTGCTGCCGCCTGGCGCGGACGCGGCGACGTATAAGATCGACAAGGACGCGTTCACCGAAGACGGCACGATCTACAATTCGAAATTCCTCGATGGCCTTTCAACGCGTGATGCGATCAAGGCGGCGATCGCCGAGCTGGTGAAGCGCGAAGCCGGCGAAGCGACGACGCAGTGGCGTCTGCGCGATTGGGGTGTTTCACGGCAACGCTATTGGGGCTGCCCTATTCCGGCGATCCATTGTGCGACATGCGGGGTCGTGCCGGCGCCAGAGGAGAGCCTGCCGATCGCACTGCCGGAAGACGTCACGTTCGACAAAGACAAGCCGGGCAATCCGCTGGATCGGCACCCGACTTGGAAACACACGACCTGCCCGCAGTGCAAAGGCGCGGCAACGCGCGAGACCGACACGCTCGATACGTTCGTGGATTCGAGCTGGTATTTCGCGCGCTTCACCGACGCGAAGAACGCGGACGCGCCGTTCGACAAGACGCTCGCGGGCTATTGGCTGCCGGTCGATCAATATGTGGGCGGCGTTGAGCACGCGGTGCTGCACTTGCTGTACGCGCGTTTCTTCACGCGCGGCATGCGCGATTGCGGCTTCCTCGAGGGTCCGGCCGATGGCGAGCCGTTCCGGAGCTTGTTCACGCAAGGCATGGTCGTTCACGAGACCTATAAATCACAAGCTGGCGCTTGGCTGTTGCCAGAAGAGACAGACATCAAAGAAGGCAAGCGCGTTGATCTGAAGACCGGCTCGGCGGTTGAGGTCGGCGCGATCGAGAAGATGTCGAAATCGAAGAAGAATGTCGTCGATCTCGATGCGTTCGTGACGGACTTCGGCGCTGACGTCGCGCGCTGGTTTGTGTTGTCGGACTCACCGCCGGAGCGTGATGTTGAGTGGACGGCCTCTGGCGTCCGCGGCTCGTGGGGTTACGTGCAGCGCGTCTGGTCACTCACCGAAGCGCACGGGCGGCCCGCACCGAAACCAGGTGATGCGGCGCCGGCGTCCGCGAACGCCGGCGAGGCGCTGGCATTGCGCCAGCTCGCGCACCGCGCCATTCAATCCGTCACCGATGATATCGAGAACTTCCGTTTCAACGTCGCGGTCGCGCGCGGCTATGAACTGGTCAACGCCATCGCCAAACTGAAGGGCGACGACGAGGGCGCTGTGTTCGCGCGCGGTGAAGCCTTGCGGATTCTCGCGCAGCTGATCTCCCCTTTCATGCCGCACCTGGCGGAAGAATGCTGGGAGACGTTGGGCGGCGAGGGCTTTGTCGCGACCGCGCCGTGGCCGGTTGCGGACCCGGCCCTGGCGGCGCGCAACACGGTTACGCTGCCGATCCAAGTGAACGGTAAGAAACGTGCCGAGATCGAAGCGCCGAAAGGCGCGGCGGAAGCCGATATTCGTGAGCTGGCGCTGCAACACAGCGCGGTGAAGCCCTTTCTCGAGGGCGTTACCGTTCGCAAGGTGATTGTGGTCCCGGATAGGATCGTCAATATCGTCGCCAGTTAGCGGCGGGAGAAACCCCAGATGCGCGTATTGCTCGCCAGTCTTACCCTTTTGCTCACGGCGTGCGGCTTCCAGCCGATGTACGCGCCGGTGGATGGCGCCAACGCAATTGGCCCGGTGCAGATCGCCGAGATCGAAGGGCGCGCAGGTCACGTGTTGCGCACCGAGCTCACGCGCATCCTGGCTGCCGAAAATGACGGCTCGCCGCCGGCGAACCTGCAAGTGACACTGACGGAAGTGGTGACGCCGCTCGGCATCCGGATCGACGAATCGGCGACGCGCTCGGAGCTGCGGTTGACGGCGAACTACATTCTAACGCCGGCGCAAGCGGGCGCACGAGTGATGCGCGGATCGGTGTCGACGGTGGTGAACTACGACATCCCGCGCGCCGCGTTCGGTGAAATCACGGCGCAAGACGATGCGCGCGAACGCGCGGCAGAGAGCATGGCGCAGCGTTTCCGCGCTGAGCTCGCGCTGCGCATCGCGCAAGCACGTCAAGGCTAAGGCGTGGCGCAAATCAAAGGCGCTTCGATCCGGCGCTTCCTCGACAAGCCGGACAAAAGCGTTCGCGCTATCCTTCTTTACGGCCCGAATGAAAGCGTCGCACATGAGGCAGCGCAGAGGCTCGCGGCATGGGCGCTCGGCAAATCCGACGATCCCTATGCTATCACCAAGCTTGGCGAAGATGAGATCAAGCGCGACAGCGCGCGGCTGGCCGATGCATTAGCGGCGCAATCGCTGCTAGGTGGGCCGACGATCGTGTGGGCGCGGATCAGCGGCAAGGGTGCGGACGAGGCAATCCTTGATGCGCTGGCTGGGATCGAGCGCGGCGAGCCAAGCGGCTATCTCATCGTCGAAGCAGGCGATCTCGGCGGCTCGGCGGAGATCGTAAAGAAGTTCGGCGCGGCGACGCATGCTTCGGTTATCGCGTTCTACGAAGAGACCGACGCGGAGCGGGCTGTTTATGCCAAGGCGTTGGCCAAGGAACTTACCATCACCTTCGACCGCGATGCGGAGGACTATTTCCTCTCCACCCTACCCTCGGATCGCGGCTTGGCGCGGCAGGAGATCGAGAAGTTAGCGCTCTATGCGCACAACCTTGGACGCAATATCAGCGTTGAGGATCTTGAGACGCTGATGGCTTCGGAGGCGGAAAGCGCGCTCGATGCGGCGAGCCTGGCGGCGGCGCAGGGCAAAGCAGCGAAGGCGGTTGAATCGCTGGCGCGGATCGATGCACTTTCCGGTGTCTCGGCATTGCGCGCGTTGCTGCGGCGGCTGCACCAATTGCGCGATGCACGGATCCTGATCGATGGCGGCATGAGTTCGGAAGATGCGGTGGCGAAGTTGCGCCCGCCGGTGTTCTGGAAGGAACGCGATGCGGTGGCGTCACAGGCGCGACTCTGGTCTTCGAAGAAACTGAACGCGGCCTACGACGTATTGTGGGCGGCTGAGATGCGCAGCAAGACGGCGGGCGCGCCGCAGGAACTGATTGCGGCGGATGCGTACCGCAACGTCGCCAAACTCGTTGGCAACTAGGTTGCACAAGCGCCTCGCCCGGCTAGTTTGATGGCGGGAGGCGGGGCATGAAACTCAATCGCAGGCTGGTTTTAGGCGCGGGCGCAGCAGCGATCGCGGCAGGCGGAACGGCGGAAGCCGCAACGCACAGCACTGGCGGAGGACGCGCGCATCGCACTGCCCTCTCGGCGCTGACCCGTTATGCGGAACAGCACGTTCGCGATTGGGGCCTGCCGGGGCTGACCGTGTGCGTGGTCGATCGCGACGGCTATGCGGGGTTCATCACCAGCGGTTACGCAAACAAGGAAACGCGTATACCGGTGCGGCCGGAGCACCTCTTTCAGATCGGCTCGATCAGCAAGGTGTTCACGGCGCTCACGCTGTACGCGCTGCATGAGGAAGGCAAGCTCTCGCCCGAAGCGCGCGTGCGCGCGGTGTTGCAGGACATCCAAATCCGCGACGCAGAAGCGGTGACGCTCCAGCATTTGCTCAATCACACGTCTGGCTTGCCGGGCAATGCGCCGATCGTGACGGATGGCGGATTGTGGTCCGGCTATACGCCGGGCGAGCACTGGGCCTACAGCAACACGGGCTATGAATTGCTCTCGCGCGCGGTGGCGCAGGCGGACGGGACGCGCTTTTTTGAGTCGCTGGAAGCGCGCGTGCTGCGCCCGCTCGGCATGGATGACTCGCGCGGCGCCATCCAAACAATCGATCGGCCACGCTACGCGCAAGGCTATGAAGTGCTCTATTCGGATCGTCCCTCGTTTCGCCCCTTCCCTGTTGGACCAGCGCCGTGGGTTGATGTTGAAACTGGCGCAGGTTGTGTCGCGGCCACGTCCGCGGACATGGCGAAGTTCCTGCGCTTCCTGATGGAGCTGGCGCAGGGGCGCGGAGGACCGGTGTTTTCTGACGCAACGGCGGCGGCGTTTATGGCGAACCCGGCGGCAGCGCCGGGATGGTCAGAGACAGCGCTTTACGGCAACGGCCTTGCGCGGCTCACCGTCGATGACCGGCACTATCTCCACCACACGGGCGGGATGGTGTCGTTCTCATCATCGATGCATGTCGACACCGAAGCAGGTGTTGCGGCGTTTGCGTCGAGCAATGTGAGTTTCGATTTTGGCTATCGCCCGCGCGACATCACTCTGCAGGCGTGCCGATTGTTTCACGCGGCGCGTGAGGGTGGTGAAGTTGCAGCGGCGGCGCCGACGCGCTCCACGATCAGCGATCCCGCGCGCTTAACCGGCGTTTACACCGCGCAATCTGGCGAAACATTTGAGGTCCAAGCCGATGGCGCTGATCAGGTGGCAATGGTCCGCCACGGCGCGAGGAGCCGGATGCAAAGCTTGGCAGGACCATTCTTTGTCAGCGCCGATCCGCGGTTTGCGACCAGCGGCGTTCTCTTTGAAGCGGAAGAAAGCGACGTGGTGCGCGCCTGGGCCGATGATGTGGAATTTCTACGCGGGCCGCCGCCGCACGCGTATCAGGCACAGCCGAGCGACGAGCTGAAACAGCTTGCCGGCATCTATGACAGCGACAATGCGTGGTCGGGCACGGTTTGGGTGATCGCGCGCGCCGGCAAGCTTTGGCTCAACAATGCAGAGCCGCTGACCTTACTGAGCGACGGCTCATGGCGCGCCGGCGCGGACGAATGGAGCCCAGAACGCATCCGCTTTGACGGCCTCGTCGACGGCCGCCCTACCCGCTTGATGCTCTCCGGCTCGCCGTACGTGCGACGCTTCAGCTGAGCTAGCGCCCGATCTCGGTATCACCCTGATCTTCGAGCGTGGGCGCTGCAGCTGCAGGCAGCGGCGCCTCCGGACGCTCAGGGCCGAGTTCCTTTTCCCACTTGGCGACAACCGCGGTGGCGACCGAGTTGCCTACGACGTTGGTGGCGCTGCGGCCCATGTCGAGGAAATGGTCGACGCCGAGGATCAGAAGCAAGCCAGCTTCCGGCATACCGAACTGCGTCAGCGTTGCGGCGATGACGACAAGCGAGGCGCGGGGTACGCCGGCCATGCCTTTTGAGGTCACCATCAGCAGCAACAGCATCGTGACTTGTTGGGCGATGGTGAGTTCGATGCCGTAAACCTGAGCGATGAACAGCACCGCAAAGGTGCAATACATCATCGAGCCATCGAGATTGAACGAATAGCCAAGCGGCAGAACGAAACCGGCAATGCGGCGCGAAACGCCGAACTTTTGCAGCGCTTCGAAGGTGCGCGGATAAGCAGCTTCAGAACTTGCTGTCGAGAACGCCAACACGATGGGATCGCGAATGAGGCCGAGCATGCGAAGGATGCGCGGACCGACGATGAGCAAGCCGGCGCCGATCAGGATCACCCAAAGAATACCAAGGCCGAGATAGAAGCCGCCGATGAACTTGCCGTAGGTGACGAGGATATCGAGGCCATTTTCGGTGACCGTCGCGGCGATCGCGGCGAACACGGCCAGTGGCGCAAAATTCATCACGTAGCCGGTGACGCGCAGCATCACGTGTGAAACTTGCTCGGCCATCTCGACCAGGGGCTTCACTTGCTCACCAAGCGCAGCGAGCGCGACACCGACGAAGAGTGAGAAGACAACGATCTGCAAGATCTGGTTGGTGGCCATCGCATCGAAGATGGAGGTCGGCACCAGATGCGTGACGAAGTCGCGAAGGTTGAGCGCTGACGCCTGCGGGGCTGTCGCCTCCTCCGGGATCGGCAGCTGCAGGCCGATGCCGGGCTGCAAGAGGTGAACAACGGCGAGACCCAGCACCAGCGAGAAGACCGACGCGGTGACGAACCAAAGCAATGTACGCACGCCGACGCGGCCAAGGGAACCCGTTCCACCCATGTGCGCGATACCGACGACCAGCGTCGAGAATACCAGTGGCGCGATGATCATCTTGATCAGACGCAGGAAGACGTCGGTAACCAATTTGAAGTTCGACGCGATCTCCGGCCATTGCTCGGAAGGTTGCTGCTCGTGGAGCACATAGCCGACGCCAACACCGAGGATGAGGCCAGCGAGAACGAAGAGGGTCAGGAAGCGTTGCATCCAGACCGCTTAGCTGGCGGACCGTCACATCGGAAGCGAAAACACAACGAAGGCCGCGCGCGATCTTGCTGCGCTGCAAACAAACTCAGGCGAGGGCGCGCTTGGCCTTGATCAAGGCCTCGGCGCCGCGATCAAGCGTGGCGTCGCTCTTGGCAAAGCACAGGCGCACGAGAGCGGGAGCTCCGGGCGCGGCGTAAAATGCTGAGATCGGAATGGTTGCGACGCCGTGATCGATAGCGTGACGGGCAAAGTCGGCCTCGCTCAGTGCGATGCCGGACGCAGCAAGGTCGATGCTCAAAAAGTATGCGCCGCGCGCGGGTAGGGTTGCGAACCCCTCCCCTTCGAGCGCCGCCTTGAGGCGATCGCGCGAGCGCTGAAAGCCGGCGCGCATGTCTTCAAAATAGCTTCGATCCTTACCGAGACCGTGCGCAACACCGCGTTGAAGATTGGGCGGGGTGGTGAAGGTGAGGAATTGGTGGGCCTTCGTGAAAAGCTCCGTCAGCTCCGGTGCAGCGCAAGCAAAGCCGACCTTCCAGGCCGTTAGCGAAAACATCTTACCGGCGGAACCGATCTTCAATGTACGATCACGCAGCGCCGAGAGCATTGAGACGTGCTCGGCGCCGTCGAAAAGTAAATGCTCCCAAACTTCATCACTGACACAGATCGCATTGTGTGCGCGGCAAAGTTCGGCGACGAGTTCGATCTCGGCGCGGCTCATGACGCTGGCGCTGGGATTGAGCGGCGTGTTGATAACGACGACGCGAGTCTTATCGGAGAAGGCGGCCGCGACCGTTTCACGTTCGAAGCGCCAATGGGGTGGTTGCAGGCGCACGATGCGCGGCACGCCGCCTGCCCTTCTCACCATCGGCAGATAAGCGTCATAGAGCGGCTCAAAGAGAACGACTTCGTCGCCTGGTTCGATGAATGCGAGCAATGCGGCGGCGATGGCTTCCGTGGCGCCGCTGGTGATGGTGACTTCACGCGACCAATCGAGGTCGAGCCCGTGATGCTCGTTATAGTGGGCGGCGACGGCCAGGCGGAGATCGGGGAGACCGCGCATTGGCGGGTATTGGTTGGGACCATCGAGCGTGGCGCGCGCTGCGGCTTCGAGAATGTCGCGCGGGCCGTCGCTTTCAGGAAAGCCTTGGCCCAGATTGATCGCGCCCTTCTCCGCCGCAAGCCGGGACATGACGTCGAAGATGGTGGCGCCGAGCGAGGCGTAGACGCTGTTCATGGCTCTCCTTAGCACGCCGGCCCGCGCTGTCGTTCGTCGCAAGTGTTACCGTCTTTGCATCCAAAAGCGGCGGCGTAAGCGTCCTCTCATGCGGAGGACTTTGGATGAAATCTTTGTTTATCGCGGCGGCGCTGACGCTTGCCGCCGTGGCGCCCGCGTCTGCGCAAAATCGGCCTTTCGATCCGCGTGAGTATCAAGGCCGGCATGTCGGCGAGGCGACGCAGATCCTCGTGATCGGCACGCCGCACCTCAGCGGCACGCCTGAGAATTTCGATCCCGCGGTGCTCGAACCATTGCTGCAGAGGCTGCAAGCGTTTCATCCGGACGCCATCGCAATCGAGGCGCTGCCGGGTCGAAGCATCGAGCAGATGTGGCAGTTCCGCGAAAGCTATCCGCAGACAGCGCAACAATATGGTGGGCGCGCCATGGCGCTCTCCGGCATTTCGCGCGGATTGGTCGGTATGGATATGGCGGAGGCCAATGCCGAGATCCGGCGCGTACTGGCCGACTGGCCCGCCTCCCCGACTCCAGCGCAACGCCGCAGACTTACCGCACTCTTCGTCGCGGCGGGAGAACCGGCTTCAGCAATCGTGCAATGGTGGCGGTTGGAACCGAGTGAGCGCATAGCCGATGAAAACATTTCGCGGCTGCTCGCCGAACAGCTCGCGACCTATGAGACGCCGGCCAGAAAGAATGAAGATCAATTGATCGCCGCACGGCTCGCCGTGCGCTTGGGACATGAACGCGTCTATCCGACCGACGATCAGAGTGACGATGTGGCGCCGGACTTCGAAACGAACATGGAAGCGTTCATCGGAGAGCCGTGGTTCGCTGCGCTGATGGCGGATCCCAATTTCACGCCGCTGCGTGAAGCGGGACAACATTTGACAACGCCGGAAGAAGCACTAGCGACCTACCGTTTCATCAATAGCGCACGCACTGGGCGCACGGATGCGAACGGTCAGTGGCTCAACATGATCAATCGCGCCAGCCCGAGCCAAGTCGGGCGCGCGCGTGTTGCGGCGTGGGAAACACGCAATCTGCGTATGATCGCGAACATCCGCGAAGTTTCCGCGCGCTATCCGGGCGGGCGGATTTTGGTCATCGTCGGATCAGCGCACAAACCTTGGTTTGACGCATATCTCTCGATGATGAGCGATGTCGAGGTCGTCGATGCGACGCGGGTCCTACGTTAGAACCCGCCTCGCAGACGGCGAATGACGTCATCGAGTTGCTCGAGCGTCTTGTAGGAGATTTTCACCTCCCCTGCGCCGGCCTTGTCGTTGATCGTGACGTCGAGCCCGAGCGCGTTGGAGAGTGACTGTTCCAAAGCCCGCGTGTCGGCGCTCTTAGACTCTGTCGACGAGCCGCCGGGCGAAACACGCGGACCGTGCTTTTCGTCCTTGGCTTGCTGAGCCAAACGCTCGATGTCGCGAACGTTCAAGCCTTCGCTGATCGCGCGCTGCGCCAGGCCGCGCGGATCGGGCGCGGTGAGAATGGCGCGAGCGTGACCGGAGCTGAGACGGCCATCGCGCACCATCTCTTGCAGATCGTCCGGCAGCTGCAGCAGGCGCAGCATGTTGGCGATGTGCGGACGCGACTTGCCGACAGCATCGGCGATCTCTTGTTGCGTACGGCCGAAGCGATCGATGAGGGCTTGGAAGCCTTGCGCTTCTTCGATCGGGTTCAGGTCCATACGCTGGACGTTTTCGACGATTGCGATCTCAAGCACTTCAACTTCGTTGAGCTCGCGGATCACCGCCGGAATTGAGTGCAGGCCCGCGCGCTGCGCCGCGCGCCAACGGCGCTCACCGGCGACGATCTCATACTTCCCATCGGCGATCGGGCGCACGAGGATCGGTTGCAAGATGCCGTGCGTCTTGATCGAGGACGAGAGATCGTTGAGCTCAGCTTCGTCGAAATGCTTACGCGGCTGTTGCGGATTGCGTTGCACGAGATCGATCGGAATCGAACGCGGGCCGACATCGCCGGCGGCCTCAACGGGCGCGGGCGCGGCAATTGGCGGCGCGGCGGCGACAGGCGGCGAAACCGGTTCGTTCGCCGGCGCTTGGATTGGCGCAGGCGCAGATTGCGTGATCGGCAGTTCGAACACGTTGCGCGGCGGCTCGATCGGCGCGCGCACCGGTTCAGTTTGCGGTTGAGGCTGGCCAAACACATTGGCTGGCTTCGGCGCTTCGGTCTTCACCGGTTCGCCAAGCAGAGCGGAGAGGCCTCGGCCCAACCCTCTCGGTCTCATGTCGCTCATTCTAGCCCTCGTCTCTGACCCGACCCGATTCGGTATGCTTAAGAATTTGATGGGCAAACCTTGCCCATGGGTAAAAATTTCCGACTTGTTTCCTACGCCGCGTTGAGGAGGCGCTCGCGTTCGATCAGTTCTTTGGCAAGCTTGATGTAGGCTTTGCTGCCGGAGGCATTCTGATCGTAAATGATTGCGGGCAGGCCGTGGGACGGCGCCTCGCTGATACGAACGTTCCGCGGAATGACGGTCTCGTAGACCTTGTCCGGGAAGTGCGCCCTCACCTCTTGGGCCACCTGCTCTGAAAGCGTGGTGCGCTTGTCGAACATGGTGAGCACGACGCCTTGGATTTCGAGCGTCTGATTGAGGTTCACCTTCACCGCGTTGATCGTCGCAACGAGCTGCGCGAGGCCTTCAAGCGCGAAGTATTCCGTTTGCAGCGGCACCAACACACCGTCGGCCGCAGTGAGCGCGTTCACCGTCAAAACGTTCAATGACGGCGGGCAATCGATAAGGATGTAATCGACGCCCAGTGTGGATTCCGAGCGGAATTTCTCGATCGCATTGCGCAGAAAGAATTGCGGCTGCGCCTCACCCATGAGTTCGCCTTCAACGCCCGACAAACGCGCGTCGCCAGGCGTGATGTACAAGTTGGGGACTTTCGTCGGCAACACCGCTTTCGACAGCGGCAGCTGGCCAACGAGCACGTCATAGCTGGTGACGTTGCGATCGTGCGGATGGATGTCGAGACCGGTCGAGGCGTTGCCTTGCGGATCGGTGTCGAAGATCAAGACGCCCTTACCGGCGGCCGCAAGCGCGGTACCGAGATTGATTGCGGTCGTCGTCTTGCCCACGCCACCCTTCTGGTTGGCGATCGCCAAAGTACGCATGTCCCCGTTCTCCTTTGCGGAGCCTCAGGAACGCGTGGCCTTTGTTATGCGAACAATGCGGCCGCGCGGATCGCTGAGGCTCTCCAGCACGTCTGCCCGGTACGCCCCACCATTTAGGACGTGTTTCGCGGCGGCCAGCTCGGCGTCTAAGTCAGCGCCTTTATGGAAGAGACCTTGCGCGCCGCGATCTAGAATCGGCTTCGCATAGGGGATGAGTCGGTTCAAGGGAGCCAAAGCACGGGCGGTAACCACCTCATAGGGACCTTCGCCAGCGCCAAAATCCTCGATCCGCTGGTTGAAAACCTTGATCGGAAGCCCCGCCGCCTCACCCACGGCGCGGAGAAAAGCGGCTTTCTTTCCAGTGGATTCCACCAGATGGACGGTGGTATCGGGTTGATCAGCCAAGAACGCCGCGACCACGAGGGCTGGAAAGCCGGCGCCCGATCCGAGGTCGACCCACCTTTTCGCCTGTGAGGCGAATTTAATGAGCTGCGCGCTGTCCAGGGCGTGGCGGGACCAGAAAAGCTCCAGCTCCTTAGGCCCGACCAAGTTCATCCGCTCCGACCACTCTCCGAGAAGCCTGTGGTGAATTTCGAGGCGAGCGATTGTTTCACGGGGAACGGTGAAACCGAGGTCCCGCTGGAACTCGTCAGGGCCGTAGGTCAAGAACCCTGCTCCAAGCCGTGCAGCTTGATGAAGCTCAGCTTATCCCAATACCCACGCTGGAAGACGATTTTGTCGGCCTGGAATTGGAAGAAGCCGCAGCCTCGCAGACCCTTGGGATCGCGCCATTCGAGGATCGCCCAATCACCCTCCTCGAAGATGTTGTCCGAGATGCAGACCATCTCGGCCTGCGCAAAACCCTCGGCAAACATGGTGCGTATGGCGTCGCGACCGACGACGGGCTCGTTGGCGACTTGGTGGTTGATGGCGTCCTCGGAATACATCGCCGCGAGGCCTTCAACGTCGGCGTTGTTGAAGGCTTCGACCCAGGCGCGGACGCGATCCCGCGGGCTCACGGATGCGGCCCTGCTCCGCCGTAGGTGGCGGCGAGATAGCGGGTGATGGGCTTGGGTTCGTCGAGGAAGTAGCGGCCTTCGAATTCCTTGGCGTCGGCTGGCGGCGTTGCGCCACCGGCTAGCACGAGCACTGGCATCGATTGATTGCCTTCGCCGATCAGATTGATGATCTCGCGGCGCGGGCGCGGAAACTCGCTGCGGCGAACATCGATGCGATTGGCCCAGTGCGGATTGGCGAGCAGCGCGCCTTCCATGGTTGCGCACGATGTGCAGAACCACGTGCCTTCAAGCGCCCGATCCTCGAACGGCGCTTTGATGATGAAGAGCGTATCGCGACTTAAGCTCATGCACGTTTCCTTTGTTCGCGCTTCACATGCGCCAGCAATGCGGTGAGCGCGCCGGGCGTCACGCCTTCGATGCGCGAGGCTTGGCCGAGCGTAACGGGTTTTGCATGCGCAAGCTTTTCGCGCACTTCGTTGGAGAGACCGCCAACGACGGCGTAATCGAGATCGGGCGAAAGACGCAGATCTTCGTCGCGCTTGAAGGCTTCCACGTCGAGCGCCTGGCGTTCGAGATAGCCAGAATAGAGCGCGTCGATCTCAAGCTGCTCGCGAGCTTGACCACTGAGCGAGCCGAGCTCGGGCCAGATGCCCGAGAGCTGTTCGAAGCTGATCGACGGATACGCGAGCAGCGCCAAGGCATCGCGGCGCTGGCCGTCCTGGTTCACCAGCAGACCACGTGCTTGCGCTTGCGCGGGCGTCAGATTGAGCGTGCGCGCCAGTTCGCGCGCGGCCTCGATTTCCCGCATTTTATCGGCGAATTTGCGCGTGCGCTCTGGGCCCACGCAACCAAGTTTGATGCCCTTTGGCGTAAGGCGCTGATCGGCATTGTCGGCGCGCAGCGAAAGGCGATACTCGGCGCGCGAGGTGAACATGCGATAGGGCTCGGTGACGCCGCGCGTAACGAGGTCATCGATCATCACGCCGATATAACCCTCGGCGCGCGTCACCTCGAACGGCCCTGCTCCAGAAGCGGCGCGCGCAGCGTTGAGGCCCGCGACGAGGCCTTGTGCTGCCGCCTCTTCATAGCCGGTCGTGCCGTTGATCTGGCCCGCGAGGTGGAGACCTTTGATGCGTTTGGTCTCTAGCGTCGGCATGAGTTCGCGCGGATCGACGTAGTCATATTCGATCGCATAGGCGTGGCGTGTGATGACGACGTTCTCGAGCCCAGGGATCGTGCGGATGAAGCGCTCCTGCACGTCCTCCGGTAGCGAGGTGCTGATGCCGTTCGGATAGACGGTGTCGTCATCAAGGCCCTCGGGTTCGAGGAAGATCTGGTGTGCGGACTTGTCGGCAAAGCGCACGACCTTGTCTTCGATCGACGGGCAATAGCGCGGCCCTCGCCCGCTGATCGCGCCGGAGTACACGGCGCTCTTAGAAAGCGACTCTTCGATGATCCGGTGGGTATCTTCGTTCGTGTAGGTGACGCCGCAAGCGACCTGCTCATTGGTGATGCGGTCAGTCAGGAACGAAAATGGCGACGGCTCTTCATCGCCCAGCTGCTTCTCCAAAGAAGCCCAATCAATAGAGCTAGATTGCAGGCGCGCCGGCGTGCCGGTTTTCAGGCGCCCCATCGCGAAACCCGCGCCATACAAGCGATCCGAGAGGCCTATGGCGGGCGCCTCGCCGTGGCGGCCGGCGGGGATTCGCTTGTCGCCGATATGGATGACGCCCTTCAGGAAGGTGCCGGTGGTGAGGACGATGCGGGGGGCGGCGAACTCGCGGCCGCTCGCGGTCCGAACACCCACCACTTCCGTCATCCCGGAGCTACGGAGCGGTATCCGGGACCCAGGGGTCTCAAGCTCAGTTGTTTGCCCTTGGGTTCCAGGCTCGGCCTCCGGCCGTCCCGGAATGACGACGGTGATGAGGTCTTCAACGGCGGCAGCCAGAATGGTGAGGTTGGCCTGCCCGGCCAAAGCCGCTTGCATGGCTTCACGATAGAGCTTGCGGTCGGACTGGGCGCGGGGGCCGCGGACGGCTGGTCCCTTGGAGCGATTGAGCAGCCGGAACTGGATGCCGGCGGCATCGGCCACGCGGCCCATGACGCCATCGAGGGCATCGATCTCGCGGACCAGGTGGCCCTTCCCGAGACCGCCAATTGCCGGGTTGCAGCTCATCTCGCCGATGGTCTCGAGCTTATGGGTGAGCAGCAGCGTGCGCGCGCCGAGGCGCGCGGAGGCCGCCGCAGCCTCGCAGCCAGCATGGCCACCGCCGATGACGATGACGTCGTAGGAGCGCTCAGAACTCATGTGCCGGGGCTTCATATAGGACGCGCCGCACGGCGTCACTGCGATGCGCCCTGCACCAACACACACCACCCATTCCCGGATGCGCGAAACGCAGTGCGGGACCCATAGGCGCGTGGGGATCGGCGTTGTGCTCTCATGACCAACCGAGGCGTTTATGGGTCCCGGATTCGACGCTTCGCGTCGCTCCGGGAATGGGTATGGTGCTTGATGCGAAGAGCGTGCGCTTCACGTGCAACCCGCTAATTTCGGTTCACCAGTTTCGCGTGAAACGGCCCATTCCATGCGGGTTTTCGTGCAGGGCTATTTGCCGATGCAAAAGCTTGAGAAGATCTCGCCGAGCAGATCTTCGACATCGATGCGTCCTGTCAAACGGCCGATCTGATCGGCGGCAACGCGCACGTCTTCGGCGGCGAGTTCGGGGCCGAGATCGAGTGCAGGGATCGCGCGCGAAAGCGCGGCACGCGCCTCTTCCACCAGACGGCGGTGACGGGCGCGGGTGAGCACTGGCGCCTCTTCGCGGCCCAGCGCTTCGGCGACGCGCGCGGCGATCAGCGCCTCCAGTTCGGGGATGCCCTGGCCGGTCTTGGTCGAGATCGTGAGGTGGCCGCTGTCGCCGGTCAGGTCTGCCTTCGACTTCACCACCAGGTCGCCCTCGCCGAGCGCGGTCAACAGTGCCGGGACGGTGGCGTTGTCTGCTTCCACCAACACGATCCTGAGATCGGCCTCCTCGGCCCGCGCCAGCGCCCGACTTATGCCCTCGGCTTCGATCGCATCCGCCGCTTCCCGCAGCCCCGCAGTATCGGCGATCCAGACTGGGAAGCCCGCCATCACCCGACGCGTCTCAACGATGTCGCGTGTGGTGCCTGGAATGTCGCTGACGATCGCGGCCTCGCGCTGAGCCAGAGCATTCAGCAGGCTCGACTTGCCGACATTGGGCTCGCCCAAAATGGCGATGCGGAATCCGTCGCGGACGCGCTCGCCGCGGTGGGCGTCGTTGAGGTGCCGGCCCATGTCGTCGGCAAGGGCTCGGAGGATCGGCCCCGCCCGCTGCGCCAGCGCGCCTGGGAGGTCCTCGTCCGGGAAATCTATCTCGGCTTCGATCAGGGCGGCCGCTTCGATCAGGCGGGCGCGCCAGCCCTCGTAGACGGCGCTCAAAGCCCCGCGCCGCTGCCGAAGGGCTTGGCGGCGTTGGCCTTCGGTTTCGGCGTCTACGAGGTCTGCGAGGCCCTCGGCTTCGGCCAGGTCGAGCTTGCCGTTCTCGAAGGCGCGGCGGGTGTACTCGCCCGGCTCCGCTGGCCGGACGCCAGGCTGGCTCAGGGCCGCGTCGATGACGGCGGCAATGACGGCCGAGCCGCCGTGGATGTGGAGTTCGACGACGTCCTCGCCGGTGAAGCTGTGGGGTCCGGGAAACCAGAGCGCCAGGCCGTCATCGAGCGAAACGCCGGTGCGGGGATCACAGAACGCCTCGCGCGTCGCCATGCGCGGCTTGGGCAGATCTCGGGCCGTCAGCGCGCTCAGAGCAGCGCCAGCGGCGGGTCCGGACAGGCGGATCACCGCGACGCCGGCGCGGCCAGCGCCAGTCGCGAGCGCGACGATGGTCTCCGGTTTCATGTGAAAACGACTAAAGCCGGATTAGGGCTTTTCACGTGGAGCAGTCGCGCCAGCGGCCATGCTCGCACCGGAGGTCATCAGCTTCACGAAGGCGTCCTGAGCCTGCGTGCCGACGCTCATCCACGAGCTCATCATCGACTCGCCGCTCATCAGCGCGAGGTTCTTTTCCATGCGCTTGCCCATCTCGGCGACGAGCGCTTCGTTGATCGGCGTGACATCCGGCAGGCCCATGAAGCGGCGGGCTTCCTCGGGGCTGCACTCCACATTGACGGTGAACTTCATGGGTCCAATTCCTTCGCGCGATCTGCGCACTGCCGGTCTATAACGCGGCCAAAGCCAAGGAGCGAGCTATGGGTGAATGGGTTGAAGTCCAGGGTCCGGACGGGGCGTTCAAGGCGTACGTCGCGCGGCCCTCGGGAACGCCCAAGGGCGCGGTCGTGGCGATCCAGGAGATCTTCGGCGTCAACGCGGTGATGCGCGGCAAGGCCGACTGGCTAGCGCGCGAGGGCTTCCTGGCGGTGTCGCCGGATCTGTTCTGGCGGATCAAGCCGGGCATAGATCTGACCGACCAGAGCGAGGCCGAGTGGAAGCAGGCGCTCGACTACATGAACCAGCTCGACAAAAGCGCGAGCGTCAAAGACGTGCAGGCCACTCTGACTTGGGCGCGCACTCAAGGCGTCAGCAAAGCCGGCGTGCTCGGCTATTGCATGGGCGGCTATATCGCGTTCCTTACGGCATGCCGGACCGATACGGACGCGAGCGTCGCCTACCATGGCGGCGGAATCCACACCGCGCTTGGCGAAGCCGGCGCGATCAAGAAGCCGGTGATGCTCCACAACCCGATGAAGGACGGCTTCATCCCGGCAGACGCGCTCAACACCATTCGCGAAACGCTGAAGAACAATCCGCTCGTCACCGTGTGCGAGTACGCCGAGCAGGATCACGCCTTCACGCGTGAAGGCGGCGCGCACTACGATGAGGGCGCTAAGCAGCTCGCGGATGGACGGACGATCGCGTTCTTGAACAAGGCACTCGCATGAAGCGGGCGCTGATTGCTGCAACGCTGGTGCTCGCTGCGTGCGGTGAACAGATTGGTGGTGACGGCGCCAGCATTGGTCAGGCGCCATCGAGCGCCGGCGTTGCTGTGCCGTCCAATCTCAATGCTTACTTCGACTGCCTGCGCGATCGCGGCGTCACGGCGGTGTCGGTGCATCGCGGCGGCCCGGCGCCGGGCTTTGCCGAGAATGCGATCCCAACGTTCGAGAACACACTCAGCGTCGCGCCAAGCGCCTTTCTCGAGGTCGACATCTCGCGGACAGCGGATGGCGTGCTCGTACTCATGCACGACGATCGCGCCGAGCGCACGACGACGGGCACAGGCGCAATTGCCGATCTCGACCTGGCGCAGCTGCTGACTTTCCAGCTTGAAGACGAAAGCGGCCAGCGCGTCGACGCGCGCGCGCCAACCTTGGCCGAAGCGCTTGAATGGGCCGATGGCAAGACGATCCTCGAACTCGACATCAAGCGCAGCGTTCGCTTTGAGGATGTGGTCAGCGAAGTGGAAGCGGCCAACGCGATGGGCCGGGTGGTCTTCGTGACCTACAGCGTCGATGCCGCGGCGCGCCTGGCGCGCCTCGCGCCACAGGCAATGATCTACACGACGATCTCAAATGCCCGCGAGCTCGACACGCTCGAACGGCGCAACGTCGATCTCTCGCACATCGTCGCCTGGACCGGGACAGATACGCCGGCCGCATCATTGGTGTCGGCGCTGGCGGCGCGAGGCGTTGAGACGCGGTTCGGCATGTTCGGCCATGATCGCAACTACGTCGAAGCCGCGCGGGCGCATGCACAGATCGTCGCCGTCGAAAATGCGGCCGAGGCAGTGCGCGACCTCGACGAAGCGGACGGCGACGAGGGCAACGGCGTGTTTCAGTGCGCGATGGAGAATTGAAGCGCGACCACCTCGACCACACATGCGTCGGGCAGGAGACATCCATGAAAGCAATGCGGATCGAGAGCCATGGCGGACCGGAGGTCATCGCCCTCACCGAGGTTGAAACGCGCGAGCCGGGCCCGCATCAGGTGCGCGTGCGCAATCACGCGATCGGCGTGAACTTCATCGATGTCTATCATCGCACAGGCTTGTACAAAAACGCGCTGCCGATGGGCTTAGGCCTCGAAGGCGCGGGGATTGTCGAAGCCGTTGGCGCCGATGTGACGCGCTTCAACGCAGACGATCGCATCACTTATGCGAGCGGCCCGATCGGCGCTTATGCCGAGACGCACGTTGTGAACGAGACGCAAGCGGTGAAGTTGCCGGACGCGATTGCGTTCGATATTGCAGCCGCCTCTTTGCTCAAAGGCATGACCGCGCGTTTCCTTTTGCGTAAGACGTTTCGCGTGGAACGCGGCCACGACGTTGTAATCCACGCGGCCGCCGGCGGCGTTGGTCAGATCGCCGTGCAATGGGCAAAGCATCTTGGTGCAAACGTCATCGCGGTTGTTGGCAGTGATGAGAAAGCAGAGATCGCGCGTAAGCTCGGCGCGGATCACACGATCATTCCTGCGCGCGAGGATATTGCCAAGCGCGTTCGGGAGATCACCGGCGCCGGCGCGCATGTCGTCTACGATAGCGTTGGCAAGGACACCTTCATGGCGTCGCTCGATAGCTTGCGTCCGCTCGGGATGCTGGTTTCGTTCGGCAATGCGTCGGGGCCGCCGCCGGATATCAACCCGCTCGCGCTGGCGCAACGCGGCTCGCTATTTTTGACGCGGCCGACGATGTTCAACTACGTCTCGACGGCCGAGACTTTGGATGAGACCGCAGCGGATTTGTTTGCGGTGCTTGCGAGCGGAGCGGTGAAGGTGGCAGCGCCGGCGCGTTACGCATTGGCCGACGCCGCGAAGGCGCATGCTGATCTCGAAGGACGCAGAACGACGGGAAGCTCGGTGCTCGTTCCGTAGGATTTAGCGTCACCCCGACAAGCCCAGGGTGACGCGATTTCTGGCGCAACGCCGCGCGCTTACTTCACAGCAGCGGCGCGTTGGAAGGCTGGGCGCTGCCAGAGATTGTCGATGTAAGTTTTGATGGTGGCGGGGAGTTCGTCGGCGATGCCCGCGAACTTCGCGCCGGTGGCGATGTATGAAACCGAGATGTCTGCGGCGGTGAAGCGATTGGCTGCGACATAGGGTTTGCCGGCGAGACGCTCGCCGACGAATTCTAAGCGTTTCAAAATTGCGCCCTTGAGATAGCCGGCGGTCCAGTTTTCTTTCTGATCGGCGGGCGCCATGAAGCGGGTGCCGACAAGGGGATTGCCGTAGGCCGCGATGCCAGCTTCACCGAACAAAAGATATTGCAGGTAATCGCCGTAGCCCGCCTCGTTCGGCTTCACTTCGAGATCGGTCGGGCCGTACTTCGCCATGATGTAGATCATCATCGCGACGGACTCGATCATGGTGACGTCGCCGTCTTGCATCACCGGCACTGTGCGCAGTGGGTTGATGGCTTTGAACTCGTCGCTCGGCTTCATGAACGAAGCTTCGGCGGTTTCGTACGGAACGCCCATCTCTTCGCAGAGCCACAATACGCGCAGCGAGCGGGCGCCTTGCGAGTGATAAATCTTGAGCATGGGCGTTCCTCCGGTTGCCGGAGGATCTAGCATTGCGGCGGGCCATCGTCATCCTGGCCCCGCGAGACCCGGGATCCTGGATCGACGCACAAAAGAGGCGCGACTTGCGCCGCGCCTCTCAACGTCACCTTTGGTGGCGAAGTTAGGTGTTCATCGACTGGAAGAAGTCGTCGTTGTTCTTCGAGCCTTTGAGCTTGTCCAAGAGGAACTCGATCGCGTCCTGCGTGCCCATCGGGCTGAGGATGCGGCGGAGCACGTACATCTTCTGCAGGTGCTCCTTCGGCGTGATGAGCTCATCCTTGCGCGTGCCGGACTTCAAGACATCGATGGCCGGGAAGATGCGGCGGTCCGCGACCTTACGGTCGAGTTGGAGTTCGCTGTTACCCGTGCCCTTGAACTCTTCGAAGATGACTTCGTCCATGCGCGAGCCGGTATCGATGAGGGCCGTCGCGATGATGGTGAGCGAGCCGCCTTCTTCGAGATTACGCGCGGCGCCGAAGAAACGCTTCGGACGTTGCAGCGCGTTAGCATCGACACCGCCAGTCAGCACCTTGCCCGAGGAGGGCACGACGGTGTTGTAGGCGCGGCCGAGGCGCGTAACCGAGTCGAGCAGGATCACAACATCCTTTCCGTGTTCGGCGAGGCGCTTGGCTTTCTCAATCACCATTTCCGCAACCGCAACGTGACGCGTGGCCGGCTCGTCGAACGTGGAGGCAACGACTTCGCCCTTCACGCTGCGCTGCATGTCGGTGACTTCTTCGGGGCGTTCGTCGATCAGCAGAACGATCAGAAACACTTCCGGGTGGTTTGCTTCGATCGCCTTGGCGATGTTCTGCATGATGACGGTTTTACCCGTACGCGGCTGCGCGACGATCAGTGAACGCTGGCCTTTGCCGATCGGCGCGACAATGTCGATGATGCGGCCGGTTTTGTCTTTGATGGTCGGATCGTCGAGCTCCATCTTGAGGCGCTCGGTCGGGTAGAGCGGCGTCAGGTTATCGAAGTGAACCTTGTGCCGAACGCGTTCGGGATCCTCGAAATTGACCGAGTTCACCTTGGTCAGGGCGAAATAGCGTTCGCCGTCTTTCGGAGATTTGATCTGGCCTTCGACGGTGTCGCCGGTGCGGAGACCAAATTTACGGATCTGCTGAGGCGAGACGTAAATGTCGTCCGGACCCGGCAAGTAGTTCGATTGCGGCGAGCGCAGGAAGCCGAAGCCGTCGGACAAGATTTCAACGACGCCCGCACCACCGATCTCAACGCCGCGCTCAGCGACGGTTTTCAGGATGGCGAACATCATGTCTTGGCTGCGCAGCGTGTTCGCGCCCTCGATCTCGAGGGTTTCGGCGAGCGCCAGCAATTCAGCCGGCGGCTTACGCTTGAGCTCTTGCAGCGTGAGTGAGGTGAGCTCTTCGAGTGCTTGTGTTTCAGTCATGAGATTTCTCAGGGTGACCCTGGACACCAGGCGCACGTAGGGCGCGGGCAGGGACTGGAGATGGAAGGAAGAACCGGCGGTTAGGAGAAGTTGGCTGGCGCCGCCGTCGCGAGCATGCCGGAGCACGCACGGACAGCCACACCACACCGCGCGGGGAGCGTCAAGCCGCTGAAAGCCTCAGGTGTTAGGGTTCCAGCGTAGCCAGGAGAACCACGGCGATCGCCACGAGAAACGGGATCTCGCTCATCAACCGCCAGTAGCGTTCTGAATGGCGCCGCTGCCCTGAGGCGAGCTTGCGACCTTCTGCAGATAGGAAGCCGTGGTAACCGGACAAGCCTAACACAAGGATAAGCTTGCCCCAGAACCAGTGCGGCACGCTGGCGACGATATCCGGGAAGGGGCGCGACCAATCGGCGACCAGGTAGGTGGCGAAAAGGAAAATGCCGAAAGCCCATGCCAGCACCAGGCTCGGCGTCAGGATGATCATGCGAAGGCTACGGGCGGCCTTGAGCATCGCCTGCTCAAGCTCGCCGCCGGCCTGTGAGCCCGTGATGTAGGCGTAGAAACGCGGCAGCATCAGAAGGCCCGACACCCAGGCGATGATGGCGATGATGTGCAGGCCTCTCGCGAGATCGTAGCCGATCACGTGTTCCATCAGCGAGCGCCCCCTTGTGCGCAAAGCCCATTCACGGCCGGGCAAATCCGTTCGCCGGATTCGCTTTGGACCTTACCCGGGGCGCCCAGAGCACGCTCCACCAAATCCGCTAACGCGTCGATGAAGCGCGGGTCGGCGCCGAGAGCCGGAGCGCGGAGGTAATATGGCAGACCAAGCCCGCGGGCAACTTGAGCATACTCAAGGTCGAGTTCGACCAGGGTTTCGACGTGCTCGGACACGAATGCGATGGGGGTCAGGACGACGCCCACGCCATCCTTACCAGCTTGGTGGATTTCTTCCTCAGTCGAGGGGCCGATCCATTTCATTGGACCGACACGCGATTGGTAGCAGGTACGGATGTCCCAATCAGGGGGCAGCAGTTTGCGGACGGCCGCAACGCTCTGCTCGACTTGCCACTGATAGGGATCGCCACGCGCGATCACGCTCTGTGGCAAGCCGTGAGCTGAGAAGAGCAAACGGGGCGAGGGCGGCGATCCGTTTTCGCGCCAAGTCTTGAGAATGGCGTCCGCATGCGCCTGTGCGAACTTCGCACCGGCCGGATAACAGCAGATCGTTGAAGCCGGCAGTTTTGATGCTGTGCGCCATGCATTCAGCGATGACGCTGTCGTCGTGCTCGAGAATTGCGGATAGAGCGGCAACAGAATGACATCGGTCGCGCCCCACTTTTCAACGGCCTTCGCTGTGTCTTTCGTGAACGGCTTCCAATAGCGCATCGCCGGGAAGCATTTGAAGGTCACGTTCGAGACGCGCTTGGCGATCGCCTGCTCTAACGCATCAGCTTGTTTAAAGGTCTCAGGCAAGATGGGTGAGCCGCCGCCCATGAGTGCGTAATTGGCTTTCGCCAGCTTTTCGCGAGAGCGCGATATCAATTGCGCGATGAAGAAACGAAATGGCTGCGGCAGGCCAATGATGGCTTTGTCGTTGAAGAGATTGAACAGAAAAGGGCGCACGGATTCTTGTTTGTCCGGTCCACCAAGATTGAAGAGAATGATCGCCACGCGTCGTGACGTCATAACGCGGAGACCTGGACCCTTGTCGGATTCAGGGGGGGGCGAATCTTCTAGCGGCACGGCGCTCATACGCCGCCTTTCACCACTTGGATCAAACGCGCCATGTTTTCCGGCGTCGCTTGCGGAGTTATGCCGTGGCCAAGATTGAAAATGTGCGGCGCGTCTTTAAAAGCCTGAAGTACATCACGAGCTGCGCGCTCCAGCGCTTCACCGCCCACCACTAGGGCGAGAGGATCAAGATTGCCCTGAAGCGGCATGCCGCTAGGCGCTGCCTGAATCGCAAAATCAGCCGGCGTCTGCGTATCGATGCCAAGCGCGGTGACGCCTGTTTCATCTGCGTAAGCGCCAAGCTGCGCACCCGAGCCACGCGGAAATCCAATGATCGGCACCGTCACACCGAGATCGCGCAAGCGGTTCATGAGCTTACGTGTCGGTCCAATGATGAGCTGTTGGAATTGCGCCGGCGGCAATCCTTCAGACCAGCTTTCGAATATCTGTAGGCAATCCGCGCCGGCTTTCACTTGCGCCGTCAAATGCTGAGCACTCATCTCGATCAGAGTTTCGAGGAGGACATCGACGTCAGCTGGACGGTCGTAAACAACACGCCGTGCGCGCTCTTTGTCGCCGCCTTCTCCTTGAAGCATGTAGGTCGCAACAGTCCATGGACCGCCGCAAAAACCGATCAGCGCGATATCTTTTGGGATCGCGGCTTTGATCCGTTCAACAGCTTCGTACACGGGCGCTAGACGTTGAAGCCCGCGTGTCGGGTCATCGAAGCGCCAGGTCTCTTCCTCGCTCAAAGGATTGAGACGCGGGCCTTCGCCCTCGACGAACCAGACCTTTCGGCCAAGCGCGTCTGGGACGACCAAAATGTCAGAGAACAAAATCGCTGCGTCGAGCGGGAAACGGCGGAGAGGCTGCATCACAGCTTCCGTCGCCAGGGCAGGGGAATAGCAAAAGTCCAGGAAGCTCTTCGCACGCGTCCGAAGCTCCCGGTACTCCGGCAGATATCGTCCAGCCTGACGCATGATCCAAACCGGAGGAGGATCCAGCCTCTCTCCGTTCAGGACCCGTATCAGCGCGGGAACTCCTTCCCGACTACCCATTCGCCTCTTCCCAACTTCTTAGAATTTGAATCCTGATTAATGAGGACTCGTTGTTGATGCGACTTTGTTTGCGGGACAAAATCTTTCTCCACATCTTATCCCCTGACTTGTCCTTCGCGCACTGCGGCGGAATTGTCTTTGGTGGGAATGGCTTGAGGGGTGCTTGAGTCGCGTGCGATTCCTGGGCGACCAGAATGTCGCGCTGTGAGCAAGGTTTGGAGGAATCGCCAGGGAGGAGAAGTGAAAATCGCTCTTGGTGGCTGTTCGTTCTCATATGTCTCTTTTCTGGCGCCGCACCCAACAGCTTGTCCACAATCCTAACTGGCCTGATATGTGAACGATGACGCACGACCGGCTCGGCATCTTTGCGAACTTCCACCTCGTTTCCGACTCAACAGGGGAGACGCTAGCTGGCGTGTTGCGAGCGACCTGCGCTCAGTTCGACAATGTGATGCCGGTTGAGCACTCGTACTTCCTGGTGCGGTCGGCCCGCCAGTTGGAGCGGGTGATTACGGAAATCGCCGCGGCGCCAGGTGTGGTCATGTTCACGCTCTCGAACCTGGAGCATCGGGCTCAGCTGGAAGATGCGTGCCGCGAGATGGATATGCCTTGCGTTGCGGTGCTCGATCCGGTGCTTGATATGACGTCACGCTATCTCGGCGTTGAGATGAATCATCGGGTGGGTAACCCGCGCAAACTGAATGCTGAGTATTTCAAGCGGATCGATGCGCTCGACTTTGCCATGTACCACGATGATGGGCAGCAGCATGTCGATTTGGCCGTTGCTGACGTTATTCTTGTTGGGGTGAGCAGAACGTCGAAAACGCCGACTTGCGTGTATCTGGCTCACCGTGGCGTGAAGGCCGCGAACGTGCCAATGGTGCCGGGCGTGCCTTTGCCGCCGGAGGTGTTCTCAAAAGACGGCCCACTGGTGGTTGGACTTTTGATCTCGGCCGATCGCCTTATTCACATTCGTCGCAATCGCCTGGCGTCGATGAAGGAAACCCGCGCAGGCAGTTATACGGATGAAGACGCGGTGCGGCGTGAGGTGATGGACGCGCAGAAGCTGTTTGAGCGGGAAGGGTGGCCGACGATCGATGTCTCCCGCCGCTCGATCGAGGAGACGGCTGCAGCGGTGCTTAACCTCCTCGCGGATCGCGCCACGTGAGCCTTGTCCTTGCGTCCGGAAGCGCTGCACGCAGACGCCTGCTCGAAGCTGCGGGCTTGAGCTTTGAAGTCGAGGTTCCGCGCGTTGATGAAGAAGCCGCGAAGGCAAGTTTGCGCGCCGAGGCTCTGCGTCCGCGCGATCAGGCTGACGCTCTGGCGGAACTGAAGGCGCTCAGTGTTTCACGGTCGCGACCCGATTTTGTAATTGGCGCCGATCAGATGTTGGCGCTTGGCGATGATGTATTCGACAAGCCGAAAAGCGCTGAGGAAGCACGCGAGCATTTGTTGCTCCTGCGTGGGCGGACCCATGAATTGGTGACGGCGGCCGTAATCGCGCGCGAAGGCGCTATCATCTGGCGGCATGTCGATACGCCGAAACTTAGGATGCGGAATTTCAGCGACGCCTTTCTGGATGATTATCTGGCGCAAGCAGGGGATCAGGTGCTGCGGTCCGTGGGCGCTTACCAGCTTGAAGGTTTAGGTGCGCAATTGTTCGAGCGTGTTGATGGTGATTATTTCTCGGTGCTCGGTCTACAACTGCTGCCGCTGCTCGCCTTCTTGCGTGAACACGGTATTGCGCGGCCATGAGCATTACTGCTGCAACTAAAGTCTATGGTGTGATTGGCGATCCGGTGACGCATTCGTTGTCGCCGGTGATGCACAATGGCTGGATCGCTGACCATCGGATTGACGCTGTTTACGTCGCGCTGCCGCTGCGAAGCGATGACGCCGTAGTAGCCATTCGTGCACTCAATGGTTTTGCTGGACTGAACGTGACCGTTCCGCACAAGGAAGCGGCGGCGAAGGCAGCGGCGCGCAGCGAAGCGGCAGTGGCGAACGTATTGCGGCGCGAGGATGACGGCAGGTTCTCGGCTTTTAATACGGACGGGCAGGGCTTTTTGGACTCGCTTACGGAAAGCGCGCCGAGCTGGCGCTCGCATGTGCGGCGGGCGTTGATTGTCGGGGCGGGCGGCGCGGCGCTGGGGATCGGCGCAGCGCTTTCGCCATTCGTGGATACGGTGCATTTCGCAAACCGGACTGCCGATCGGGGTGAGCAGACCGCCGCTTCAATCCCCAATGGTCGAACCACGCGCTGGGACGATCTTGAGCGTGCATTCGGGCACGCGGACCTCATTGTTCAAACGACGACACTCGGTATGGCGGGTCAGCCTGAGATGGCGTGGCCGGTTTCGTTCTGCAGACCGAATGCGATTGTTGCGGACATTGTCTATCGCCCCCTGAACACGCCGTTGCTGACCGCTGCGCGCGATCGTGGGCTGAAGGCGATCGATGGCCTTGGCATGTTGATCCATCAGGGCGCGCGCGCGTTTGAGATATGGTTCGAGATCAAGCCGGATGTTGCGAAGGCGCGGCAGCGTCTCTTGGCGGCGCTGGGATGATTATCATTGGCCTCACCGGATCGATCGGCATGGGCAAATCGACCGTCGCTTCGATGTTCGCGGAAGAGGGTGCGCCCGGCTTCGATTCAGATGCCGCCGTGCATGCGCTCTATGCGCCGGGTGGCGCGGCGGTTGGGCCGGTTGAGGCCGCCTTTCCGGGTGTGACTAAGGACGGGGCGATCGACCGCATCGCGCTTTCGGCGCGCGTTGTCGGCAATGCCGAGGCTATTAAGCGGCTCGAGGAGATCGTTCATCCCCTGGTGCGTCAGGCACAGATGGCATTCTTGCAGCAGCATCGCGACGCCGGCGCGCCCTTCGTTGTGCTGGACATTCCGCTTCTGTTCGAAGGCGGCGGGGCGAAGCTTGTGAACAAGACCGTCGTGGTTTCGGCTCCTGCCGAGGTTCAGCGCACGCGCGTGCTGTCCCGGCCCGGCATGACGGTGGAGAAATTCGAGGCGATCTTGACGCGGCAGATGCCTGATGCCGAAAAGCGGGCGCTGGCCGATTTCGTCATCGATACGGGTGTTTCACTGGAGCAGACGCGCACCCAAGTACGCGCCGTGCTGGACGCTCTGCGCGAACCGGTTTAGCGCGGATTCATGCGCGAAATCCTCTTCGACACGGAAACTACGGGCGTCTTTCCTGATCATAAGGAAGAGAAGCAACGTGACCGCATCGTTGAGATCGGTTGCGTTGAGGTGTTCAACCTTGAGCGCACCGGCCGCGAGTTTCACGCCTATCTCAATCCGGATCGCGATGTTCCGGAAGAGGTCGTGCGTGTGCACGGGCTGCGGCTGGAATTTCTGCGTGGCCACAAGCGCTTCAGCGAAGTAGTGCAAGACTTTTTGGAATTCGTGGGTGACGCGCCGCTGGTCGCGCACAATGCTTCGTTCGACCAAGGTTTCTTGAACGCTGAACTGCGCCGGTGCGGTTTGCCGACTTTCGGCGACGAACGCTTCGTCGACACGTTACAGATTGCGCGAAAGAAGTTTCCGGGCGCCTCGAACTCACTCGATGCTTTGGCGCGGCGGTTTGAACTTGATCGTTATGGATTCGATCTTGCCTCGCGCAAAGGTGCAGGCGGTCACGGCGCAATCGTCGACTCCCGCATCCTTGCGGAAGTTTATCTGCATCTGAAGGGTGGCCGAGAGCAGGCGCTTGAGTTTGATCCGGGTGCTGCAGCGGCGGCTGATGCGGCGTTGTTGCGGCCGATCGAACTTGCAAGGCGCACACCGCGCGCAACGCCGTTGCCTTCCCCGATAACGCAAGACGAGCAAGCTGCACATGCGGCGTTCATCGAGAAGCTCGGACCGAACGCGATCTGGCTTAAGGTTGGCTAGCCGCCGGCTGCTGCGAGCGGAACGTCGCCGCGGTTCTGACGTTCGCGGAGCTCTTGCCAATAGAGCGGTGTGAAATCGATCGGGTTGATCAGCAATGGCGGATAGCCGCCTTCGCGCGTGATCTCGGCGATGATTTGCCGGCTGAATGGAAACAGGAGGCGAGGGCACTCGATCCAGATCAGCGGCTCGACGTCCTCAGCGCGTACATTCACGAATTGGAACAAGCCCGTGTAGACGAGGTTCGCTGCGAACATCGGCTGATCCGCGCGCTTGGCTTGCACGTTGATACAGAGGTCCACTTCGGTCGCTTCGCCCTGGCCGACGGGCCGTGACTTCACTTCGACGCCCATGTCGATGGCGGGCTGGACGTCATAGCCGGAGGTCGCTGCTAGGATGCTTTGGAATGACAGCTCTCTCACATACTGAGCCAGGACCCTCAGGTGAGGGGAATCGGCTGGCGGAGCGCCATCGTTTTGCGTGTTCATGCGCCAGAAACTCGTGCTGGGAGCGGAAAAACCGGCGGCTAACATGCTGCGGCGATAGGGGCAAAGCAACCGCGCTGGCAGAACCTGCCTGTTGGCATTATCTTAAATCAGCGCATACCACCACGCACTATTGGAGCGGCGTCCGTTGGATCAGAGCATGATTGAAATCCTGGTTCTGGCGTTTATCGCCGGCTTCGTGCTGTTCAGGCTCTACACGACGCTTGGCAAACGCACCGGCGCTGAGCGTCCCGAGCCGGCGCCAGCGCAGGGCGAGCTACCGCGCGAGCCGGTGCAGGCGCCGCTTACGCCGTCGATGACGACGGGCTCCGCAGGCGAGGGTGTGGCTGCGATCGAGCGCGCCGATCCCAACTTCGAGGCGGGCTACTTCGTGCAAGGCGCGCGCTCGGCTTACGAGATGATTGTAGGCGCTTTTGCCAAGGGCGATCGTGAAACACTGCGCGGGCTGCTGACGCCGCGTGTCTACGATTCATATGTCGCGGCGATTGAGGCGCGTGAAGCGCAGAACGGTGTTGGCCCGGAGATCGTGCGGTTGAAGTCAGCTGAGATCGCTGACGCTGAACTCAACGGCGATACCGCGCGCGTGGTGGTGAAGTTCGAAGCAGAGCTGGCGGAAGGCGCTACCGGCGTGCGGGATGCGCGTGAACGCTGGACTTTCGAGCGTAATGTTCGCTCTGCCGATCCGAATTGGCTGCTATCACGCGTCCAGGCGGCGTGAGCAAAAAGCAGCGCGATCTCACTACAGATGAAAAGAAATTGTGGCGGCGTGTCGCTGCAAGCGTGAAGACGCGCCGTCCTTTGCCCGCTGAGGTGGAGGAGGCCGAAGAAAAGCTCGCGCCTAAGCGAGCCGTACCGACGGCTGCAAGCAAGGCGCCTGCGCCTGCGCCCGCGCCGCGCGCAAAGCCCGCGCCGCCTCCGCAACATCGTGGCAACGAAAAGCGCGTGCGCCGCGGCAAGCTGGAAATCGGTGCATCGTTCGATCTTCATGGGCACACGCAAGAAAGTGGACGCGCGGTGCTTGAGCGGTTTTTGCGCGCAGCACATCGGCGCGGCGATCGCACGGTGATTGTGATCACCGGTGTAGGGCGCGGCGGCGTGGGCGTTTTAAGAAGGTGTTTGCCTGAATGGCTCGCTGAGCGCGACATCAGGCCTTTGGTGTCAGGGTATGCGCCGGCGCACCGGGCGCACGGCGGCTCCGGCGCATTTTACGTCTTCCTCAAGCGTCCAAGCGAAACCTCCGATTAAGGCGTGTGACCAAAGCGTTGACGCAAAATGCACGTAACTATGTGAATTTGGGCGCATTTTTAGGCCCGCGCTAACCAAACCACGCAAATCTCCTCGCGCGTGCGCGCCATGCATGCCCGGAGAGACGATGAACCTGCGCTTGCCAAAGCTCGCGAGCCTTAGCCGCCCACGCGGTTTGCAGGCGCGTGCGGTCGTGTTCACCGCGATGCTGATGGCGGTCACGGCGGCGGTGTCGGCGGCGATCTTGATTTTCGGCGCGCAGACCGAGGGTGAGCGACAGCAGCTTTCGATTACGCGCGATTTGACCGAGCACTTGGCGACGCGCGCTGGAGACATCATGGCGCGCGGCAACACGCGCGTGCTCGAAATGATGATCCAGGGATCGACCCAGCAGCGTAACGTTCGCAGTATTTCAATTCGCGATGCGCAGGGCGCGGTGCTGGCTCAGTCCGGTGGTGACGCGCAAGATAACATCATTATGGCGCGCGTGACACAGCGCGCACTTTCGGATCGCGTGAGCGCCTACAATCGCAGCGCCGATGGTGTCGTCACGGTTGCTTCGCCTGTTATTCGCGAAGGCCATGTGATCGGTGTGGCGGTGCGGATGTGGGAGGCGGACGCCTACAAGTTCGATGCGGTGCCGTCGCTGACGCCGTTTCTGCTGATCCTCGCGTGCTTGGCTTTGGCGGCGATACCTTTGACCTCGCATGCCGTGCGCCAGACCATTGCCCCGCTCGATGAACTCGCGCGCTACGCGGCGAAGGTGGGCGAGGAGGGGCAGGCGCCGCCGATTAATATTCGCACAGGCGATGAGTTCGAGACGCTCGCCAATGCGCTGAACAATATGACTGGCCGGCTCGACGCATCGATGCGTCAGATCCAGGAAATCGCGTTCGTCGACCCAGTGACGAGGTTGCCGAACCAGGATCGTTTCATTCGCGAGGTGGATTTCTTCATCTTGCAGAGCCAGTCGACCAAGGGTGGCGCGGCTGTCGCCGTTGTCGACCTCATGCGCTTGCCGCGCCTGTTGCAGACACTTGATCCTGACGCTGCGCGCGAATTCTTGCGCGTCGTCGCTGATCGCTTCGTTTCATCGGTGCGCACGGTGGATCGCGTGGTGCGAATGCGGCCGCAGGGGGATCGTCCAGCCGTGCCGGCTCGTCTCGGTGCATCTGAATTCGGCGTATTCGTGCCAGATCTCTTATCTGCATCTGATGCAGCGCGCTTTGCGCAGCATTTGAATGCGGCATTGGATCAGCCATTCGACTGGCGCGGTCATAAATTTACGCTTGGCGCATGCTGTGGCGTTGCCTTAGCGGCGCATGACGGCGGCGATGCCGATACGGCCATTCGCCACGCGCGTATGGCAATGGCGGCAGCGCATGCGGCTCCCGCACGCGTAAAAATTTACACCCAATCGCTCGATCGCGAAGCCGTGGCGCGTTTGACGCTGGAACGGGAAATGCGAGGCGCGCTCGAACGCAACGAGTTCCGCGCCTACTTCCAACCGAAGATCAATCTCGCGACCGGTCGCATCGAAGCGTGCGAAGCGCTCGCGCGTTGGATCAGGCCTGATCGCACGATCATCAGCCCCGGACGTTTCATTCCTGTGGCTGAAGAGAGTGGTCTCATCGGCGCGCTCTCAGATGCGATTATGCGCGAGGCCTGTTGGAAGGCGGCGGCATGGGCGCGGGCAGGGCAGCCCGCAAAGGTCGCGGTCAATGTTTCGGCGCTGCAGTTCCGCAGCGATCGTTTCGCCGAGAATGTGCTCCGGGTCGTCGCACACGCTGGGTTGGCGCCGAGCAATCTCGAACTCGAGATCACCGAGTCTATGGTGATGGCCGATCCTGACCGCGCGCTTCGGATTATCAAGCCTCTGCGCGATGCGGGCGTGCGCTTGGCGATCGACGATTTCGGCTGTGGCCATTCGAGCTTGGCGGCGCTTTCGAAGCTGCCGTTCGATGTCATCAAGATCGATCAGCAATTCATCCGCGCGCTCGAAAAGGGCGATACGCAATCGGCGGCGATCGTTGAGATGATCCTAGCGCTGGCGCGTACGCTCAATATGGAAATCGTCGCGGAAGGCGTTGAACGCCGCGAGGACATGGAATTCATGGCGGCGCGCGGGTGCCATTGGATCCAAGGCTTCCTCTTTGGCGCCGCGGTTTCTGCGCCCGAGTTCGCCGAACTTCTGCGCCGCCAGGCGGGCGATGATGTGAGCGCCGAAGACGCCGCTTGATCGGCGGGCTTGGCTCCGCCACATCTCCAATATGACAGATCAGCCAGGGTGGCACGGCACCACCATCGTGTGCGTGCGTAAGGGCGGTAAGGTTGTGATCGCCGGCGACGGGCAAGTCTCGGCGGGGCCGACGATCCTCAAAGGCAATGCACGTAAGGTGCGCGCCCTCGGTATAGGTTCGGTGATCGTCGGCTTTGCCGGCTCGACCGCCGATGCGTTCGCTTTGTTCGAGCGGCTGGAGACCAAGCTGGAGCGCTTTCCCGGTCAACTGGCGCGCGCTTGTGTTGAGCTTGCCAAGGATTGGCGCACTGATCGGGCGCTGCGTCGTTTGGATGCGATGCTGATTGTGGCGGATAAGGACGAGACCCTGCTTTTGACCGGCGCCGGCGATGTGTTGGAGCCGGAGCATCAGGTGATCGCAGTGGGCTCCGGGGGCAATTACGCCCTCGCGGCGGCGCGCGCTCTCTATGACTATGTCGACGATCCCGAGGTTATTGCTCGCAAAGCGATGGAGATCGCGGCTCAGATTTGCGTATATACGAACGGTAATCTGACGGTGGAGACGCTGAATGGCTGAACGTGGCGCGTTGGAAGCTGCAGCCGCAGCCGGTGTGATCAACGCCGAACAGGTTGGCCCGCTCCACGACTTTTTGGCCTCCCGCGCCGCTGGCGTGTCGGCGACGCCGAGCGGGGAGGAGGATCTCCGTTTCTTAAGAAATTTCCACGACGTCTTCTTGGCGACAGGCATCGCCTTGCTCGCGATCGGTCTTGCGATTGGGGTTTCGGTTTATGTCGCGACCTCGGGCGTAGATAGTCCGCAGGCGGGCGCGATTACGACCGGTGCGCTGTTCGCAGGATGCGGCGCGGTGATGTGGAGTCTTGGCGAAGTATTCGCGCGTCGCCGTCGTTTGTTCTTGCCTGCGATCGCAATTGTGATTTCGCTCACGGTGTTCACGGTGATGGCTGTGGCATTGCTTTATGCCGGCGTGCTTGTGGGCCGCGGTTTTGACGGCACCGGCCTCGATATGTCGACGATGCCGCCGGAATTGCGCATGGGCATTTGGGTCGCAACGGCGTTTGCATTCCTAGCGCCGCTCGCGTTTTACGCGCGCTTCCGCCTGCCGTTCTCACTTGGCTTTGCCGGTGGCGGCATTGCGTTGTTCGTGATCGTTGCGGCGCTGACGGCGAATTTCGAACTCACGATGCAGTATCTGGCGCCGCTTGAGCTTGGGCTCGGCTTGCTGTTGTTCCTGGCCGGTGTTGCGTTCGATGCGCGTGATCCTGCGCGGACGACACGCTATTCCGACAACGGCTTTTGGCTTCACTTTGCAGCGGCGCCGTTCATTTTGAATGGTGCGTTCGGGTTGATTGGCCAGATGTTCGGTGAGCAGGCCGGTTTTTCATCGTCGGGCGCTTTGGTTGCATCGGCTGCCGAAGGCGGGAACAACGCAATTGCGCACGCGGGCATAACCTTAGCCGTGGTGTTGCTGCTGGGCATCGTCTCGCTGCTCATCAATCGCCGGGTGCTGATTGTCTCGACATTGATCACAACGGGCGTGGCGATCGGCATCCTGATGAATGCTGTCGGTATGGGCGCTGGCGCGCTAGCGGCCTCGACGCTGATCGTGCTCGGCGCATTTGTTTTGATCCTTGGTGCGAGTTGGCACAGCGCCCGCCGCGCGCTTTTGGGTTGGGTCAAGCCTGACGGTGCATGGGCGCGAATTTTCCCGCCGGAAGCGTCACCAGCCACCTAGGTTATCGACGAGACGCCGCACTTCACGCGAAGCAGGGGTGCGCCTAAATCTGGCGAGCCATGACCCATTTCTCGCCCCGTGAAATCGTTTCTGAGTTGGATCGCTACATTGTCGGTCAGAACGACGCTAAACGCGCGGTTGCAATTGCGCTGCGCAATCGCTGGCGGCGTAAACAATTGCCGGATGACCTCCGCGAGGAGGTAACGCCGAAGAACATTCTGATGATCGGGCCGACGGGCGTCGGCAAAACTGAAATCGCGCGGCGTTTGGCAAAACTCGCGGGCGCTCCCTTTCTAAAGGTCGAGGCAACGAAGTTCACAGAGGTCGGCTATGTCGGACGTGACGTGGAACAGATTATCCGCGATCTGGTGGAAGTGTCGCTGAATTTGGTTCGGGAACGGCGGCGGCGCGAAGTGCGCGCGCGCGCTGAAGCGGCAGCTGAAGAGCGGGTGATTGATGCGCTCGTAGGGCAGGGATCGAGCGCCGCAACGCGCGAGTCTTTCCGGAAGAAATTGCGCAACAGTGAGCTCGGCGGCTCGGCCGTTGAGATTGATGTCGAAGATAACGCAAGCCCGATGGGCGGGCTCGATATCCCGGGCCAACCCGGCATGGGCATGGTCAATATCGGGGAGATCTTTGGCAAAGCGTTTGGGAAGCGCACCAAGCGTGTGCGGATGACCGTCGATGAAGCTTATGAGCCGCTAGTGCGTGAGGAGAGCGACAAGCTCATTGATCAAGACACCCTGGTCAAAGAGGCGCTGACGCTTACCGCTGAGGATGGAATCGTATTCATCGATGAAATCGACAAGATCGCCTCGCGCTCAGAACGGGTCGGCGGCGGCGATGTCAGTCGTGAAGGCGTGCAGCGCGATTTGTTGCCCTTGATTGAGGGCACGATCGTTACGACCAAGCATGGTCAGGTGAAGACGGACCACATTCTATTTATTGCGTCCGGCGCGTTTCACGTCTCGAAACCGTCAGATTTGCTGCCTGAATTGCAGGGACGATTGCCTATTCGTGTCGAGTTGCAAGCGCTTACACGCGAAGATTTCCGCCGCATCTTGACCGAGCCGGAAGCAAGTTTGGTTACGCAGTACAAAGCATTGCTGAAAACCGAGGGCGTTACGCTCGATATTACCGACGATGCCGTTGAAGCAATTGCCGGCATCGCTGCGGACGTTAACAGCACTGTCGAAAATATCGGTGCGCGCCGCTTGCAGACGGTGATGGAGCGCTTACTCGACGAGGTGAGCTATACCGCACCGGATCGCAGTGGCGAGACGGTGCACATCGATGCGGACTATGTCCGCAGCAATGTTGGCGCGCTCGCCAAGAACGCGGATTTGAGCCGATTTATTCTTTAGATGCTGAGGCCGCGTTGCTGGGCAAGTTCACGCAGGCTTGTCTCGGGACGCGGGCCCATGTGTGAGATGACTTCGGCTGCTGCAAGCGAAGCGAGAGCGCCGCACTCAGCCAGCGATCTGCCGCGCGTGTATCCGAAGAGGAAGCCAGCCGCGTACTGATCACCCGCACCTGTTGTGTCGACGACCTTGGAAACCGAGAACGCTTTGGCTTCGACGGTATCGTCCTTGGTCACGATGAGGGAGCCGTGCTCTGAGCGCGTCACCGCAACGAGGGGACAGGCCTTGCGGGCCTGAGCAATCGCGTCGCCAAGATCAATGCATTCGTAGAGCGAGAGAATTTCGGACTCGTTGCAGAACAGAATGTCGACGTGGCCGGCCACGAGGTGGCGGAAGCTATCGCGGTGGCGATCGACGCAGAACGTATCCGAGAGGGTAAGTGAAACCTTACGGTCCGCGGCGCGTGCGATTTCGGCAGCGCGCACGAATGCGGCTTTCGCTTCGTCGCGATCGAACAAGTAGCCTTCGAGGAAGAGTGTTTGGCCCGATTGGATGAGCTCCTCATCGAGATCTTCAGCGCTTAGCAGCGTGGAGGCGCCGAGATAGGTATTCATGGAGCGCTGGCCATCGGGTGTGACGACGATCAATGAGCGCGCGGTGCCGGGCGTGCCCGGGCGCGGGGCGGTGTTGAAGGCAACGCCGGCGGCGCGGAATTCCTTGGTGAAGCGAGCGCCGAGATCATCTTGGGCGACTTTGCCGATATAGCCAGCTGTGCCGCCGAAGCTCGCAACGCCGGTAACCGTGTTGGCGGCGGAACCACCCGCTGCAACGACAGGATCTGCGAGGCGTGTAGTCAGGTGATCGGCCCGCGCTTCGTCGATCAAAGTCATTCCGCCCTTAGCGATGCCTTCTTCGGCCAGGAACTGGTCCGTTACCGGCTTCAGGATGTCGATAATGGCGTTGCCGACGGCGACGACATCGTAGGTCGAGCTTGTCATGAGTTAATCCTTGGAGTTGGGGCCTTAAAGCGCGCGGAATGAGGCGTGGCAAGCATTGCGGGCCAGGGCGGGCGGCGGCACATTCGCGCGCATGAGATTCATCGCCTCACTGGCAGCCCTCGCGCTGCTCGCCGCCTGCGCAACCGCCGCGCCGACTTCGCCCTCAAATAACGACGCCGCGCCCACGGGGCCTTCGGGTTCGACCTCGTCTTCCAGGCAAGCGCAATTGTTGCGCGCCGCCGGAGGCGCTGATGCGCCGTCGCTGCAGGATGTGGAGCGCTATTTCGGCCAGGCCGATATCGTGCGCCGCGACGGTGCGGGAACGGCGCTTACGTATCGGTTCGAGAATTGCGCATTGCTGATGCTGTTCGCGGCCGATGCGCGCAATGCGATGCGGCTTCAGGAGGCGCATCCAAGCGCGCGCCGGGCAGGGGTTGCGGCGCCGACCTTGGACCAATGCGCGGTGGAAGCAGCGGCGCGCCGCTCATAATGGCGCGCGTGGCTTATCTCACGGGCCGTTCGTATCGCGGCACGCCGCTGGGGCCGGGCGTGGTGCCGCCGCTTGAAGAGAAGAGCCGTGATCTCATTCTCGCCGCGGGCAAGCAGCGCGGGATCGATTTCGAAGTGGTCTATTGGGATGAGATGGATCTGCCGCAACACGGCTTTGATCTGGCCGTCATCCGGACGACTTGGGATTACACCGAGCGCGCTGATCAGTTCGTGGCGACGCTCGAGGCGCATGAGCGTGCGGGTCTGCGTGTCCTCAATCTGCCGGCGGTCGTGCGCTGGAATTTGCGCAAGACCTATCTGAAAGAACTCGGACCCTCCGCCATTGAGACCGTGTGGACCGACGGCAAGCCCGGCGCACACAATGTGGCGCAGGCGTTCGACGCTCTCGACGCGGCGGAGATTGTTGTGAAGCCGCAAGTGGGTGCGGGATCGGTTCGTACCGTACGGCTCAAACGTAATGCATGGAGCGAGGCCGCTCTGATCGATGGCCCGATCGGACCAGCGATGATCCAGCCTTATCTGCGTTCGATTGAGACAGAAGGGGAGCGGTCGCTGTTCTGGTTTGGCGGCGCTTACTCGCATGCAGTGCGAAAAGTGCCGGCGGCTGGCGATTGGCTCGCAAACGTCTCCGGTGCGCGATTTGTAGCCGAAACGCCGCCGCACGCCGCCATTCAAGCCGCAGAGGCCGCGCGGGCGCGCGCGCCGCAGGACCTGCTTTATGTACGCATCGATTTAGTGCTCGGCGACGACGGCGCCTGGCGCGTGATCGAGATCGAAGCGATTGAGCCTTATCTCTTCTTCGATTTCGCGCCCGAAGGGGCGGACGCTTTCGTTGGCGCTATCGCACGTGTCTTGGGCTGAAACACGCAAAGATCGGCAATGACGCAGCGCGGGCACTCTGGCTTGCGCGCTAAGCACGTGTAGCGTCCGTGCAGGATCAGCCAGTGGTGTGCGCCGTGCAGGTACTTGGGCGGCGTGATCCGCATCAACTGATCTTCCACCTCTGCGGGCGTTGTGCCTGAAGCCAATCCGGTGCGGTTGGCGACGCGAAACACGTGCGTATCGACCGCAATTGTGCCTTCGCCAAAAATTTCCATGAGCACGACGTTTGCTGTCTTCCGCCCAACGCCGGGCAAGGCTTCGAGCGCGTCGCGTTCGCGCGGGACTTCGCCGTTGTGTTGGTCGATCAGATTTTGACTCAGCGCGACGACGTTCTTGGCTTTGTTGCGCCAGAGGCCGATCGTCTTGATGTGGTCGGCCACGCCCTCCTCGCCGAGCTTCAACATTTTCGCCGGCGTGTCGGCGATCTGAAAGAGGGGGCCGGTGGCGCGGTTGACGCCTTTATCGGTCGCCTGGGCCGAGAGTACGACGGCGACGAGGAGCGTATATGGGTTGGTGTAGTCCAGCTCGGTCTTGGGGTCTGGGCGCACGTGAGCGAGGCGGGCGTAAAGCTCTTCGGCCTTGGCTTTGGTCAGGCGCTTGGCCACGTGTTTTCAATCCTTGGCAGTCGAAGCTGCTGGGTTAGTCTTAGAGACATGAGGCCGACGTGGGAACGCTCACCGGACGCGCCGTTCTTGGACGGACCGCTTTTGATGGATGCAAGCCTGCGTCCGCATCGAAGCCTGAGTGCGCGGGCGTTTAAATATATGTTGGTCGCCGTGATCGCTGTGAATGTGGCGGTAGCGCTGTTCTTCTGGGTGCAGGGTGCGTTTCCGGTCGCGGGCTTTCTGGGGCTGGATGTACTGGCGCTGTGGCTGGCGTACTGGATCAATTATCGCGCAGGGAAGGCCGCGGAATATGTGCGGATTGCGCCGGGAAAGGTGCATGTCGCGGCGGTGAATCAGGACGGGATCGCAACGCATTGGGTGTTGAACCCGATATGGGCGCAAGTCGCACGCGACGGACGTGGCGTGTTAATCCGTGAGCGCGAAGGGCAAATGCGGCTTGGGGCGTTCTTGTCGCCGAAGGAATGCGATGGGTTTGCTGCAGCGTTGAGTCTGGCGCTCAGCAAGGCAAAGCGCGGTCCTTACAATCCCAATACGTCGCGCATCGAATAAAGGCCGGGGCGTTTGTCTGCGACCCAGAGCGCTGCGGCGAGAGCGCCATCCGCGAACACGGCGCGATCTGAGGCGTGATGCGAAAGCGTGAGGACTTCGCGCTCGGCGATGAAGCGCACGTCGTGATCGCCGACGATGCCGCCGCCGCGAATTGCGGAGAAGCCGATGCCGCCTTCTTTCCGAGGACCGGTGATGCCGTCGTGTGGCTTGAGGCGTGCGTCGGAGAGTTTCACGTTGCGCCCGTGAGCGGCAGCGTCGCCGAGGAGGAGGGCCGTGCCTGAAGGCGCGTCGACCTTGCGCCGATGATGCGCTTCGGTGATTTCAATGTCCCAATCGGGACCGAGGCGCTGCGCGGCTTGTTCCACGAGCGCCGCGAGCAGGTTGACGCCTAGACTGAAATTGCCTGAGCGGACGATAGCGATGCGTTCGGCGTGAGCGGCGATCTTTGCTTCTTGCTCATCTGAAAGACCGGTAGTGCCGATGATTGCGCCTTTGACAGGCGTGCCGTCGAGGGCGTCGAGCGCTTCGATGGTTGCGTTGGGTGCTGTGAAATCGATCCAGACTTCGGCCTTGTCGGCGGCGAGGTTCGAGGTCTCGGAGGCGTTCATCATCAGCGGGGCGACGCCCGCGAGCGCGCCAAGATCGATGCCGAGGAATTGGCCATCGCCACGCTCGGTGCCGCCGCAGACGAGGAAGCGCGGATCAGCCGATGCCGCGCGCACCAACGCCCGGCCCATACGGCCGCCAGCGCCGGCGATTGCGATGGAAAGTGTCATATCGCCGTTGTGAGCCGCGCCGCACTGGCTGGCAAGTTAGCGCGCAGGCGGTTCGCTGTTGGCGTCGAAGAACTTCTTCATGCTGTCGAAGAAGCCTTGTGTCTGCGGGTGAGCTTCTTCGCTGCAATCTTTGGCGAACTCTTCGAGCAGTTTCTTCTGCTTCGCCGTGAGGTTCACGGGCGTTTCGACCAAAAGTTCGACGTGGAGATCACCGCGATCCTTGCCGCGTAGATGCGTCATTCCCTTGCCTTTGACGCGGAAGCGCCGGCCGGTCTGTGCGCCCGCGGGAATGGCGATCTTGGTGCGCTCGCCGTCGATGGTGGCGATTTCCATTTCACCGCCCAGCGCTGCCTTCACCATCGGTGCGGGCGCGCGGCAGTAGAGATCCGGTCCTTCGCGCTCGAACAGAGCGTGCGGCTTCACCGAGAGGAAGAGATAAAGATCTCCGGCTGGGCCGCCGCGAACGCCAGCATCGCCCTCGCCGGAGAGACGGATACGCGTGCCGTCTTCGACGCCAGCAGGGATCTTGACCGAGAGCGTGCGCTCTTTTTGGGTTTGCCCGCGCCCACCGCACGAACGGCACGGCGTTTTGATCGATTGACCACGGCCGTGGCAGGCAGGGCAGGTGCGCACCATGCGGAACATGCCTTGCTGGGCGCGAACTTGGCCGGCGCCTTGGCAGGTGGCGCATGTTTCGAGCGGTGCGTTGCCTTCCGAGCCCGAACCTTTGCAGGGCTCACAAGCTTGTGCGCGCGGGACGACGATCTCGCGTTCGTTGCCGCGGAAGGCTTGCTCGAGCGTGATCTCGACGTCGTAGCGGAGATCTGCGCCGCGAGCAGGACCATTGCGCTGTCCGCCGCCACGACCGCGCGAGAACATTTCCTCGAAGCCGCCGCCGAAAATCTCATTGAAGAGATCGGAGAAGTCAGCTGCGCCGGCGCCGTGGAAGCCGCCACCTGCACCTGGTCCACCGCCTTGAAATGCGGCTTTGCCATAGCGGTCATAGGCAGCGCGCTTTTCCGGATCGGAAAGCACGGCGTAGGCTTCGCCAAGCTCTTTGAATTTATCTTCCGAGACTTTGCAGCCCGGGTTTTGGTCCGGGTGCAGCTTCATCGCCAGTTTGCGAAAAGCTGATTTGATCGTCGTGGCGTCAGCGTCGCGCGCGACGCCAAGCACTTCGTAATAATCACGGTCAGCACTCATGCTGTCACCGAGATGAGAAAGAGGCGGCTTCCTCGCAAGGAGGGAAGCCGCCCGATTTCAGTTTGGGAGATGCGCAACAGCATCGAGCGACCTCAAGTCGTAACTGGCTTAAGCGCTCTTCTTGCTGTTGCCGTCGACTTCTTCGAAGTCGGCGTCAACAACACCTTCCTTGTCCGGGCCGCCGGCGTCGCCGCCATCAGCACCGCCGCCGCCTTGGCCGCCGTACAGGGCTTCACCGATCTTCATCGATGCTTGCACCAGGGCCTGCGTCTTGCTGGCGATCTCGGCGGTGTCTTCAGTTTCGAGCGCGGCCTTCAGCGCAGCGATTGCGGCTTCGATTCCGGCCTTATCTGGCGCAGGGATCTTATCACCGTTTTCCTGTAGAGATTTCTCAGTGGCGTGGACCAGAGCTTCGCCCTGGTTGCGGGCTTCGGCCATTTCACGGCGCGATTTGTCTTCGCCGGCGTGCTCTTCAGCTTCCTTGACCATGCGCTTGATGTCGTCGTCGGAGAGACCGCCCGACGGCTGGATACGCATGTTCTGTTCTTTGTTGGTGGCCTTGTCCTTGGCGCCGACCGAGACGATGCCGTTGGCGTCGATGTCGAAGGTGACTTCGATCTGCGGCATGCCGCGCGGTGAGGGCGGGATGCCGACAAGATCGAACTGGCCGAGCGGGCGATTGTCCGCGGCCATTTCACGTTCGCCTTGGAAGACACGGATGGTGACGGCGTTTTGGTTATCTTCGGCGGTCGAGAAGATTTGGCTCTTCTTGGTCGGGATCGTGGTGTTGCGCTCGATGAGGCGCGTGAACACGCCGCCCAGCGTTTCGATGCCGAGTGAGAGCGGGGTGACGTCGAGCAGCACGACGTTCTTGACGTCGCCTTGCAGAACGCCGGCTTGAATCGCGGCGCCAACGGCCACGACTTCATCCGGGTTGACGCCCTTGTGCGGTTCGCGGCCGAAGAATTCCTTCACGACCTGCTGAATCTTCGGCATGCGTGTCATGCCGCCGACAAGCACCACCTCCTTGATGTCCGAAGCGGAGAGGCCGGCATCCTTCAGCGCGGCTTTGCACGGCGCGATGGTGCGCTGGACGAGGTCTTCGACCAGGGCTTCATACTTCGCGCGTGTGATCTTCATCACCAGGTGGAGCGGGTTCTTAGTCGCGGGATCTTGCGTAATGAACGGGATGTTCACTTCATAATCGCTGCGCGAGGAGAGCTCTTTCTTCGCTTGTTCCGCGGTTTCCTTCAGACGTTGGAGAGCGTCCTTCTGTTGGCGCAGATCAACGCCGGTTTGCTTTTTGAACTCGTCGGCGAGGTAGTTGACGATGCGAATGTCGAAGTCTTCACCGCCGAGGAAAGTGTCGCCGTTGGTGGAGCGGACTTCGAACACGCCGTCGCCGATCTCGAGGATCGAGACGTCGAAGGTGCCGCCGCCGAGGTCGTAGACGGCGATGGTCTTGTTGGTTTCGCCCTTATCGAGACCGTAGGCGAGCGCGGCTGCCGTCGGTTCGTTGATGATGCGTAGCACTTCGAGGCCGGCAATCTTGCCTGCGTCCTTCGTGGCTTGGCGCTGAGCGTCGTTGAAGTATGCGGGAACCGTGATGACGGCCTGCGTTACAGGCTCACCGAGATAATCCTCCGCCGTCTGCTTCATCTTCTGCAGAACGAAGGCGGAGATTTCGGACGGCGCGTATTGCTTATCGCGGCCTTGGATCCACGCGTCGCCGTTCGGGCCCTTCACAATCTTATAGGGGACCAAACCCACGTCCTTCTTCGTGATCGGATCATCGAAGGAGCGGCCGATAAGGCGCTTCACGGCGTAATAGGTTTGTTCGGAATTCATCACCGCTTGGCGTTGCGCCGTGAGACCGATCAGGCGTTCGCCATCATCGCGGAATGCCACGACCGACGGCGTGGTGTTTGAGCCTTCAGAATTGGCGATAACCTTGGGTTGGCCACCTTCCATGACGGCCACGCACGAGTTCGTCGTGCCCAAGTCGATGCCGATTACTTTGCCCATTGCTTAGTCCTCGTTCCTTTTTCAGCGGCGCGGTTCCGGCCATTGGACCCAAATGCATGGCGTCCCCGAAGCGCGCGTCCTGTCCTTTGTTCAAGCGATTAAACGACTTGTCGCCCCGTCCCAAGCACCAAGCCGCTTCGTTCCGGGTTCATGTGGTGTATCGCCTACGAGGTGCAAGACTTTCTGGCGACCTATCCGCATTCGTCGCAGGGAAATAGTACGATGGCCGTTAGGCCTTGATCCGGCTCAAGTTCTCCGGCGGAACAAAAAAGAAACCGAATGCCTAGATAGGCGATATGGCGATGACCCGCCCCGCTTCCGATTTCGACGGCTTCCGGCTTTGGCCGGGCCTGCTCGACCGCGCCGCCCAAGAGGCGCTGCGCGACGAGGTGTTCGCGCGCATGCGGGGAGGGCCGCTCTACATTCCGCGCATGCCGAAGTCGGGTCTGCCGATGCGGGTGCGGATGACCAATTTCGGCGCGCTCGGTTGGGTGACCGATAAGGAGCAGGGCTATCGCTACCAGGCGACCCACCCCGAGACCGGCAAGGCTTGGCCGGAGATGCCGCCCAAAGTCGTTGAGCTTTGGAATGAGCTCAGTGGTTACGATGCGCCGCCGGAAGCGTGCCTCGTGAACTTGTACGAAGGCGACGCGCGCATGGGTTTGCACGTCGATAGCGACGAAGACGCCTGGGATGCGCCCGTGCTTTCGATCTCGCTTGGCGACACGGCGATGTTTCGTATTGGCGGCAGCGTGCGCTCGGATCCGACGCGGAGTGTGCGTCTCGCATCAGGTGATGTGTGCATGCTGAGCGGCGCTGCGCGACGTGCGTATCATGGCGTTGATCGCATCATGAACGGCACGTCGCGCTTATTGCCGAAAGGCGGACGGCTTAATTTGACGGTGCGGCGGGTGACGGTTCCGTCGTCGTCACGGGCGTCTCCACCGCCGGCGCAGGCCTAGCCGGGGCGGCATCGTGGCTGCGGACAAAGTCCGGAACCCAACCGGCCGGCGGTCCGCCTGGCGTGTTCGGCAAGCGGCCAGCGGCGATTTCGTGCGCCTTCCAAACCATGGCGTTGTGCACGCGATTCCAGCCCGATGGGTGATCGTAGAAGAACCACTCTTCGAACGCGCTTGGTTCCATTTTGCGATATTCGCTGAGCAGCACGGAGGCTTCCGCAAAGCCGTCAGGCTCGCGCGCTGCATTGAGGCCAAACATGTCCGCTTGCTGTTCGTTGAAATAGACCATGTTGCGTTGAAGCGGCGCGGTGATGAGGCCGACGACCGCGAGCAACACCATCACTAACGGCAATCCTGCGGGGTCCGAGATGTCGCGGATGCCCCAGCGCTCATTCTTGGCAGCCCAGCGGAATGTGAAGTGCACGAACGCGAAGCTGAAGATGATGAAGATCGAACTGAAGATCATGCCCGATACGTTGTGCCTTAGAACGTAATGGCCGATTTCATGCGCCATCACGGCGCGTACGGCTTCGGGGCTGGTGCGCTCCAGCAGGGTGTCCGCGAGTGAGATGCGGGTTGTCGGGCCAAAGCCTGAGACGTTGGCGCTGATGCTGTTGGTTTGGCGCGAGCGATCGTAGACGTAGACGTTGTCCGCCGGCACGCCATTGGCTTGGGCGAGGGCGAGAATGCTGTCGCGCAGTTCGCCTTGCTCCATCGGCGTCGCCGTGTTGAAGAGCGGCGCGATGTAGACCGGGAAGAGCATGCTCATCACGCCGGCGAAGGCGACAGTCACGATCGAGCCCCAGATCCACCACGTGTTCCGGGCTGCGCGAATGATGAGATAGAGCACGGTCAGGAAGAGCGAGCCGATCACGAGGCCAAGCGCAAATCCGATGAGCTGCTCGTTGAACCATTCAGGGAAGTCTTGAGTGGAGAGATTGTACCGGTGCTCGCGAACGAAGCCGACATAGTACGAGAACGGAAAGGTCAGCACGCTCGAAACGAGGATATAGAAGAACGACGTGCCAAGCGCGACGAACGGAAACCACTTCAGGGTTTTCTCGATCCAGCTGCGCACGCCGCGCGCCCAGCCGAGCAGCAGCATAAGCCCGGCCACGATGATGGAGAGCGCGGTGCCGGCAAAGTCGATGATGTAGCCGCCCTCGAAGTAAGAGTTCGAGCGCTCCGTGGCTTCCGGGCCCATGGTGGCGAGCCAAGCTTGCGTCGCGTCCTCAGGATTGAAGGGTAGGGCGGCCGCCATGGCCGGTCCCGCGAGCATGAATGCCACCGCGAATGCGGCTAGGCCTAGAAAACGCATCGAAACGCCCCCGAATAATTTACTGGCCGAAAGCCTGCGCCCGCTCCAGATCACGCGCAAGGGGACGCGCGCCGGGCGTGTTTCTTGAGGAGACGAACGGATGAAGCTTGACACCCCAGAGGGCAATTTCCCGCCGACGCGCCGCACCATGGCGGCTTCGCTGTTCTTCGTGGGCTATGCGACGGCGGCTGCTTCTTCGTGCGCCAGTCCTGTGACCACACCCTCAGATGAGCTGGTCGTCGAGGATGTGCACATAAACGGCGCGGGCGGCTATGCGCTGCCGGCCTACGTGGCGCGGCCGAGTGGGCGCGAGCGCCATGGCGCGATCATTGTCGTGAATGAGATCTTCGGCATCCACGACTACATCAAGGACGTTTGTCGCCGCTTTGCGCGCGAAGGTTATGTCGCGATTGCGCCGGACTATTTTGATCGCGCGGGTGACCCCGCGCCGATGACGGACATGACCGCGATCCGCGATATTGTCGCCACCGCCAACAATGAACAGGTGATGGGCGACACGCAGGGCGCCATCGAGTGGTTGAAGGCGCAGTCGTCTTCAAATGATCGCATTGGCATCACGGGCTTTTGCTGGGGCGGCACGGTTGTTTGGATGGCGGCCGCACGCTTTCCCGACGTGAAAGCTGGCGTCGCCTGGTATGGGCGCCTCGTTCGTCCGGCGCCTGGAAGCTGGGGGGCGGACGAAGATCGCCCATGGCCGTACGACATTGGCGGCACGCTGCACACGCCGGTGCTAGGGCTCTACGCTGAAAACGATCGCGGCATTCCGCTTGAAAGCGTTGAACAAATGCGTGCGTCGTTGAGCGCCGCCGACAATCCTTCGCACTCGGAGATCATCGTCTATCCGGGCGTGCAGCACGGCTTCCATGCCGACTATCGCGAGAGCTACAATGCGGAGGCCGCCGCTGACGGCTGGGCGCGCTGTCTCGCCTGGTTCCGCGCCAACGGCGTCGCATAAAGGATCCTCCCATGCGCTATCGCAAACTTGGCCGCACCGGCCTTGCTGTTTCTGAAATCTGCCTCGGCACTATGACGTTCGGCGGTGATGGCATCTGGAAAGCTATCGGCGCGCTTGAACAAGAGACCGCGAACAAGCTCGTGAAAGGAGCGTTCGATAAGGGCGTCACGTTCATCGACACCGCGAACGTCTATTCGAACGGCTTATCGGAACAGGTAACAGGGCAAGCGATCAAGGACTTGCCGCGCGATGAATTGGTGATTGCCACCAAGGTGTTCGGCCGCATGGGCGCGTACAGTCCAAAACAAACGGAAGAAGAGCAGCGTCGTTACAACAATACCAATCTGTGGGGCCTCTCGCGCAAGCACATCATGGATTCTATCGACGCGAGCCTCACGCGTCTGCAGATCGATCATATCGATCTCTATCAAGTTCACGCGTTCGATAGCGTGACCCCGCTTGAGGAGACGCTCGGCGCGCTCGATGATCTCGTGAAGTCCGGCAAGGTTCGCTATATTGGGCTTTGCAATTTCGCGGCGTGGCAGATCGCAAAATCGCTTGGTGTCTCGGACAAGAACGCCTTCGCCCGGTTTGAATCTTTGCAGATGTATTACACGATCGCTGGCCGCGACCTGGAACGCGAAGTTGTGCCGCTGGCGAAGGATCAGAACCTCGCTATTCTGCCCTGGAGCCCGCTTGCTGGCGGCTTCCTCTCGGGCAAATACACGCGAGCAACCGCGCCGACGGATGGTTCACGCCGCATCGCGTTCGACTTCCCGCCGGTCGATAAGGAAAAGGCCTACGACATTATCGATGTCATGAAGGAAATCGGCGATGCGCGCGGTGTTTCGGTGGCGCAGATCGCTCTCTCGTGGCTGCTGCAGCAGAAGCACGTTACCAGCGTGATCATTGGCGCCAAAACCGAAGCGCAGCTCAATGACAACCTTGCCGCGACGCGTGTTGAACTCTCCAGCGATGATCTGAAGAAGCTCGACGATGTTTCGAAGTTGAAGCCGGAATATCCGGGTTGGATGCTCGAGCGTCAGGGCGGCGAACGCTCTTCGAATTTAAGTTAGTGCAAAAAGAAAGCGGCGGCGCTCTTGTCCAGCGCCGCCGCTCCTGCATGCGTCCCCTTAAGCGTTTCCGCTCACCGGCGCGCGATCTTCACCTCGTAGCCACCGGTCGTGTTGCTGAGACCGCTGACTTGAATGAGGTAATCGCCAGCGACTTCCGGACGGAAGCGCAGGCGCGCATCCAAGCCGTCACCGCTATCGTCATCAGAGGCGACGCGGCGGCCGCCATCGCGCACCAGTGCGGCGTCGGCTGAAGCCTCTTCCATACCGGCGCCTTCTTGGATCACGGCGACGAACGGGTCCGCCAACGGGTTGGCGCCATTGCCGCTGACATCGATCTGGTAGGTCACGCCGGCTTCAAGCGTGACGCGGAAGACGTCGAGATCGCCAGGGATTTCGATGCTGCTGGCACGGCTATCGTCAGCCGCATCCAGGTATTCGTCGGTGTAGGCGTGTCCCGGCACGTCGGTATCGACAGCGCGCAACGAGTAGCGGCCCGTGCTTTGGCCGTCGAATGACGAGACCGCAGCGAAGTAGGTGCCGCCTGTTGGCGAGGCGAAGCTCAGGTACGAATTCAGTCCACGTCCGCCATCGTCATCAACGGCGACTTGCGTGCCGGTTGAATCGTAGAGCGCGAGCATCGGATCAGCGAGTGCGCCGTCTTCAAGGCCATCCAGGTTGAAGCGGTAGGGACGACCTTCGATGAGTTCGATCGCAAACCAATCCACATCACCGGCGGAGCCGATGAAGCTCGTGCGAGGATCGCCGTTCGGCATCAAGGCTTCGGCGGTGTCGTAGGTGTTGCCGACTTCGCCGCCGATGACGTTGATGGCGTAGCGGCCAGTGGCGTCGTCGGTGAAGCCGCGCGCTTCGACGTAGTAGGCGCCAGCGGCAGGAGCTTGGAATTCAAGCCAAGCATTCAGGCCATCGCCGCCATCGTCGTCACGCGCCAGTTCAGCACCATCCGCCCCATAGAGGACGAGCAGGGGATCGCTGATGCTGTCCGGCGTGCCGGTCGCTTGCATGCTGATGCGCACGCCTTGACCTTCAACGAGTTGCAGGCGGTACCAGTCGCGGTCACCGGCGGGGGCAAGGATGCCTTCGCGATAATCGCCATCCGGGCTGAGGCTCGCATCCGTGTTTGCGTCGGCCGGCACATCGCCAGCGCGTGCGGCGAGCGTGTAGGTTCCAGTTGCGTCGCCCGTGAACGAGCTGGTTTCGATGTAGTAGTTGCCGGTCGTGGGCGCGGTGAACTCCAGGTAGGAGTTGAGGCCGTCGCCGCCGTCATCATCGACCGCCAGCTCTTCGCCGCGTGAATCGCGCAAGCGGATCAGCGGATCACCGATCGGGTTTTCGCCGCTTGCGTCGAGCGTGAACCGGTAAGATTCACCCTCGGTCAGACGGATGCGGTACCAGTCGCTATCGGTCGGGAAATCGAGCGAGCCTTCGATCGTGCGGCCCGCCGCGATGCGGCCGCCGGTTGAGGTTGTGTTGCCGATGTTGTCGCGCGGCAGACGCTCAGGCGTGATGTTGAGAACATAGCGACCAGTGTAAGCGTCGCCGTAACCACGCGCTTCGATGAATACATCGCCGTTGGACGTCGCGATAAATTCGAGCGCTGAGTTGAGTGAGCCATCGCTGTCGTCGCTGGCGGCAAGTTCATTGCCATCGCGGTCGAGGACGCGGAGGAGTGGATCGCCTAAGCCGCCTTCGCCTGGAGCGCCGTCCAGCGTGATTTGGTAGCGGTTTCCGGTGCGAGCCGCGAAGCGATACCAATCAGTGTCGCCTTCGTATTCGATCGTGCCGTTGGTGGCGCGGCCTGCAGCAGCGCGGGCGCGGGTGCTGGTGTCGCCGCCGGCGTCATCCGGCGGCACTTCTTCCGATGAAACGCCAAGGCGATAGGCGCCGGTTGCTTCGCTGCTGAAAGCGCGGGCTTCGACGAACACGACACCGCTGGATTGCGGTGCGAAGCGAAGGGCGGAGTTCAGCGAGCCGTTTGCGTCGTCATTGAAGGCGAGCTGATTGCCTTGCTCGTCATAGACCGCGAGCATCGGATCGAGGGCTTCGCCCGCGTCGTTCGGAATGCCCGCGAGCGCGATGTTGTAGCGGCGGCCGGTCTCGACTTGCAGGCGATACCAGTCGGTGTCGCCGGCAGGGGAGACTTCACCGTCAGCGTTTCCGGTGAGCGTCGCGGTTGTGGTCGCATCGCCCGGTTGGTCAGCTGTTTGTGCGGAGGCTCCCGGAGCCATTCCGAACGCCATCAGCGCCGCCGCAGCCACGCCAAACCAAAGCTTCCCTCGCATGTGGTACTCCCCTCAAAATCGCGTACGGATATGGTTAACAATCCGTCATGTCAGACGCAAAGCGGAATTCAGGCGGAATCCAGCCTTTTCGCGCCATCGCCGCAGAGCGATGGACGCGTTTGGCTTAGCTGGCAACGCGCCGGGACGCGAAGAAAAAGGGGCTTTGCTAGACTTTGATGTCGACGTTATGCGCCGACGCCGCAGCCGGAGGGCCAGCGGAAACCAGCACCATCGCCGCGCGCACCGTACGGTCGCCGAGCACGTACCCGTGCTGCATAACTTCTTGAACTGAGCCCGCAGGTTGATCGCCCGGCGCTTGGGCCACCGCTTGGTGGAACTTCGGGTCGAAGGGCTCACCGCGTGCGCCGACGCGCTTGAGGCCATGCTTCGCGAATGCCTCGACGAGCGAGCGTTCGGTGAGTTCAAGGCCGGTGAGAAGGTTACTCAGGGCTTCGTCCACGCCGTCGCGCGGGGCCGTTTGCAAGGCGCGATGCAGCGTGTCGGCGATCGGCAGTAGATCGAGTGCGAAGCGATCGATGGCGTAAGCGCGCGCTTCGGCAGCTTGGCGTTCGGCGCGGCGGCGCGTGTTCTCGGCGTCTGCCAAGGCGCGGAGCATGTCGTCGCGCGCTTTGGTGACTTCAGCCTGCAGCGCCTCGATGTTGAGCGGCGCGGCTTCGGCGTTCGCTTCGGTTTGCACGTCCGGCTGTGGGTTCGCTTCGTCGGTCATTCCATCCTCATCGTTCGCCGCGTCCGTCGAGCACCCGGCCGACAACACGCGCCGTATAATCCACCACGGGGATTACCCGCGCATAGTTCAGCCGGGTAGGGCCGATCACGCCCAAAGCCCCGACTACCTTCCGTTCCGCGTTCATATAGGGGGCGACGATCAGACTCGACCCCGAGAGCGAAAATAGTGGGTTTTCCGAGCCGATGTAGACGCGCACTGCATCTCCGGCCTTGGCTAAATCCAGCACTTGAATGAGTTCGCGGGTTTTTTCCAGGTCATCGAACAGCTTTCGGGCCCGTTCGAGGTCGGCCACAGCCTGCTGATCCTGGAGGAGGTTCCCGCGCCCGCGCACGATCAGGGATCGGCCAAGCGTCGGATCTTCGCCAGACCACTCAACCAGACCTTTTTCGACCAAACCCGCCGCGGCTTTGTCGAGGGCGGCGCGATCGCGGCTCAGGGCTTCCGCAGCGGCGGCGCGCGCATCGGCCAAGGTGCGGCCCTTAAAGCGCGCGTTGAGGTAGTTCGCAGCTTCGCTTAGAGCGCCGGCGGGCAGATCGGCCGGAATGTTGATGATACGATTTTCGACTTGGTTGTCCTCGAACACGAGAACGAGCAGCGCTTGGCCTGGGCCGATGCCGACAATTTCCGCGTGCCGCACGGGCGCGTCGCGTTCGGGCGTAACGACAAGGCCCGCGCCGCCCGCCAGGCCGGAGAGCAAGTCGGACGCCGCGCCCATGACGTCTTGCGGGTTTGAGCCTGCCGCTGCGATGCGCGCATCGATCTCGCGCTTTTCGTCCACCGGTACGTCGCCGAGTTGCAGCAAGCTATCGACGAAGAAGCGGAGCCCTTGTTGTGTTGGCAGGCGCCCAGCCATGGCGTGCGGCGCTTCGAGCAGGCCGAGACCGGCAAGGTCAGCCATGGTGTTGCGGATCGAGGCGGCGGAGAGGCCAACACCCGCGAGCTTGGACAACGTGCGCGAGCCAACCGGTTCGCCCGTCGTCAGATACGACTCGACGATCTCGCGGAAAATCTCACGCGCCCGCGCATCGAGCGATGTGAGGTCGGAGGAGGGAGGCAACGCCATTCGAGGCCCTAGGTAGCGAACGCCGCCGTATGTGCAACCGTCGCCCCTGACTTGAAATTGCCCTGTTCCGCCGGGACCAAGCGGAATGCATTGGGGACTCTTCTCTTTTCTTTTCGTTCTGTGGTTCGCGGGCCCCGTGGCGGCGCAAACGTCGATCACGCTTGAGGCGTCGCCCGTGGCGATCGTCGATGCGACCATCAACGGACGCCCGGTTCGGCTGGAGGTCGATCCGCGGATGCCGGACATGCTGGCGCTTTCAACGCCGGCGGCGGAGCGCCTGGGTGTGCGCCGCTTGCCGTTCGCGCAGGTGCAAGTTGGTATCGAAGGTGGCGGCAGTATGCGCGGTCGTATTGCCCGCCCGAACATTCGCTTTGGCGAGCGCTCGGCGCGTAACATGGCGGGCATCTTTCCTGTGCCGGTGAGCACGCGCGCCGATGGTGTGATCGGACCGGGTTCGCTGCCCTATGATATTGTGACGATCGCCATCGGCGCGGAGGCCGCTGCCGCGCGTGATATTGTTCTGCCGCTGGAAAATCCGGACGCTTGGTTCGTGCAGGCCGATGTCGGGGGCAGATCGTTGCGGGTGCTTTTCGACGTTGCCAACGATGCGAGCATTCTCAATCGCCCCGCCGTGCGCGCTTTTGATCGTGACGGCGTCATTCCCTCCGCAGGAGAGTTGTCGGAACGGCCCGTGATCTTGGGTTTGTCGACTCTGATGCAGCCGGTGACGACGTCACTGACAGTGCACGGCATTGAGCTCGGCCCGACGTTTGCGCGGACGGTGTCGCCGCTGCTCGGCGCGCTAGAGGAAGATGCAATCATCGCGGAAGGCGCGGCGAGTGAAACACCACCAACTCTGACGCTTGGCGGGCAAGCTTTGTTGAGCGCCGGTTGTTCGTCGGTCAGCGTCAATCGCCGTACGCGTCAACTCACGCTGCGCTGCGCGTCTTAGGCTTTCGCGGTTTTCTTTTTGCCGTTCGTGGGCACGGCGCGGCGCATGTATTCATCGAACTTCGGCACGGTGAAGCCGATGAGGCCACGTTCGGGCGAATAGGCCATGCCTTTCTTGATCAATTCGTCGCGGATCGGTGCGGCTTGGCTGAGGCTGAGGCCCAATGCATTGGCTACGTCTGATGAATTGACGGGTTCTGCGCCGAATTCCGCCATGGCGCGTGCGTAGGTCTTTTGCCGGTCAGTGAGGCGCGCGAGCCGCACCTTGAAAATGCCTTCGTCCAACGCGGCAACAGCGGCTTCGGTGGCGCGCTTTGCATCATCGAGAGTGATCGGTGATTTGGTGGCGGCGTCCCAGCAATGCGATCCCCAAACTTGTAGAAAGAATGGGTAGCGACCGGTTTGATCGATGACGTAATCGAGCGCTTCCTTGGTGAACTTCGCGCCTTCGCGATCCGCCGGCACTGTGAGCGCGGTGCGCGCGCCCGCTTCGTCGAGCGGACCGATTGGCGGATAGTCGAATAGGCGTTCGGCATAGGACTTCGCATCGCCAGCGAGCTTGGCGAGTTGCGGCAGGCCGCCGCCGAAGAGGAGGAGGGGAAGTTGGCGTTGCGCGACTTTGTGCATCGCCATGATCAGCGCACTTAGATCGCCCTTTTGCAGATACTGGATTTCGTCGATCAGCAAAATGACGGCCGTGTCGCGTTTCTTGGCTGCGTCCGCGATTGCGACGAGCAAGTCGGTGAGATCGATTGAGAGATCGCCGGTCGCGGGTGTGACCGCGAAACCGAAGTCCACATCGCCGACGGTGGCTTTGAACATGCTGGCGAACGCGCGCAGAGCGCCGAAGGCTTTCTGCAAATCGGCGCCGGCCTTCTTCATGCGGTCGAGACGATGAAGGATGTGCTGGAGCTGCGGCGCGAGTTGCTGTGCGAGCGGTGTGTTGGGATCGATCTCGATGAGGGCGGTCTGACAGCCTTCTTCTTCGGCGATGGCCTCGAAGGCATTGAGCAGGACGGTTTTGCCGACGCCGCGCAGGCCCAGCATGATCGCACTCTTGGCGGCGCGTCCGCCTTTGGCGCGGACGATCGCGACGCGTGCGTTTTCGATGAGCTGATCGCGGCCAGCGAGTTCGCGGGGAGGGACCCCAGCGCCCGGATTGTATGGATTGTAGGTGGCCTTCATACGGTATTTTGGTCCGGTTAGGTCGGCGTGGCCAAACAATCCTATAATGCGGTATAGGAAGCCTGTTAGGGCGAGTCGCCCGAACTGGCCCGAACTTTTCTATTCGAGCGCCGCCGAACGGACATGCCATTTAGGGGCATCGACTTCTGGGCCGGCTTCGGTCACTTCGTCCGGAAATACCGATCTATAGGAAAGTTTGGCCGCATGGGCCTAACTATTCCAAACAACCCTATCCAGGAGCCCCTATGCGTCCCTCAGGCCGTGCGCCCGATCAATTGCGTGATGTGACCCTCGAGATTGGCGTCTCCCGCTACGCGGAAGGTTCGTGCCTGGCCCGCTTCGGTCAGACGCATGTGCTGTGCACGGCAAGCGTCGAGCAGGGCGTGCCCGGATGGCTGAAGGGTCAGGGACGTGGCTGGGTGACGGGGGAGTACGGCATGCTGCCGCGCGCAACGCACACGCGTGGCCGCCGGGAAGCCGCGCAAGGTAAGCAATCTGGCCGGACGCAGGAGATTCAGCGCTTGATCGGACGCTCGCTGCGTTCGGTCGTCGATCTGAAAATTCTCGGCGATCGCACCATCACGCTCGATTGCGATGTCATTCAGGCAGATGGCGGCACGCGTACGGCGGCGATCACCGGAGCGTGGGTCGCGCTGGCGCGCGCGTGCAAGTATCTCGTTGAAGAGAAGGTGATCAAAGAAACGCCAGTCACCGGCCAGGTCGCAGCGATCTCGTGCGGCGTGTTCGATGGCACGCCGATTCTCGACATCGATTACGCGGAAGATTCCAGCGCCGAAGTCGATGCGAATTTCATCCTGGCCGGCGATGGCCGCATGATCGAATTGCAGGCTACCGGCGAGAAACGTCCGTTCAGCGATGAGGAGTTCGCTGAGCTGATGCGTTTGGCGAAGCTCGGCTGCGGGCAGTTGTTTGACAAACAACGCGCGGCTGTCGGCTAAGGCATAACGTCCATGATTGAGAGTTTGATCAAAGCCGGCCCGATCACGCGCATTGTGCGCGTGGGTTATGCGCCGTTCGAAGGCGACGATCCGATTGAGATTACGTTCGAAAGCGGCGCGGTGTTCAATATCGACATCGGGTTTGAGGGTGCGACAGATATCGTTGTGCGAGAGGGGACTCTGCTCGAAACCGCTTACGGACACTTGAGGAGCGACGAACCGGATGCGTTCAAAGCGATCCAGCGCGATTGGTCGAGCGAAGATATCGAGCTGCCGTGGCTAATTGGCGCTGAACTCAAGAATCCGCGACGCTTGGCAATGACCAACCCCTATCGCGTCGATGTTGGCTATGTCTTCGACGTCAACGGCCGCGATTTCGCGCTGTTTGGCGAGGCGGACTTCATTTCCGCCAATGAACTGGACGATGAAGATAATGAGGGACTCGGACTTGAAGTCGGCGCGCCTTATTCGGCCGCTTGATCGGCGGCTTCGTCGAGCGCGTCGTCTTCGCTAGGTTCGTAGCTCAGAATTTCACCGGGCTGGCACTCGAGCACGCGGCAGAGCGCGTTGAGCGTCGAGAAGCGGATAGCTTTGGCTTTGCCGGTCTTCAGGATCGACAGATTGGCGAGCGTCACGCCGACCTTTTCGCTGAGGTCAGTCAGCGACATGCGGCGATCCAACAGGATGCGATCAAGAGTGACGCGGATCGCCATTAGATCGTCAGCTCCTGTTCTTCCTTAAGGCGCGCGCCCTCGCGGAAGACTTCAGCCAATACGATCAAGATGAGGATTGAGCCCCAGGTCGAAAGATCGACGCTGAGTTCGTAGTTCGCGTTCACGTCGGGGCCGCCGAAGTGCGCGAGCAAGAAGCCGGTGAGCGCCATCAGCACGTAGCGTGAAACCTCGATCACCAGCATCGTGATCCAGATGACGCGAAGATGCGTCGCGTTTTCGCGTTGGAATGGTTCTCCGGAAGAGAAGCTGTCGAACAATTTGCGCAGGCGCCAGACGATGATCAGCGATCCGGCAACCGCGACCGCCGCGATGAGCAACGCTGGAACGACCACGGGCCAGGCGCCGCCGCCGGGTTGATCGTAGGTGATATGAAAGTCGCCGCCGCCTGAACCCAGCTCCGCATTGCCGGCGCCACCTTGAAGCAGGGCGGGGTCAATGGAGCCGTTTGCGATCAGCGTCAGGATGACGCCGTAGCCAATCGCGCCGCAAACAACGCCGATCGCCGCAACCCAGAGGGCGTACCAGGCGAACATCAGGCCAATCCTGACGATCGATGCGATGGAGCCTTTGCCGAGGGCCTTCATGGGGGCGAGAAACCTCTTTCCGGGCTGAGCTTAGCCTGGGTTTATTGATAAACGATATAGACCGTGTTGCCTCTAGTCAAACAAGTGTTGCGCCCATGCCCCGTCTCACCGGCCGATTGGTTGTTGCTTCCCATAATGCCGGAAAAGTCCGCGAGATCGCGGCGTTGCTCGGTCCCTTGGGTCTGGAGCCGGTGTCCGCTGGCGAACTGGGGCTTCCCGAACCGGATGAGACGGAAGCGACGTTCACCGGCAATGCAGCGTTGAAGGCGCGGGCCGCCGCGCTGGCGTCAGGTTTGCCGGCGCTCGCCGATGATTCCGGGCTCGAGGTTTTTGCCATCAATGGTGATCCCGGGATTTATTCGGCGCGCTGGGCTGGTCCGAACAAGGATTTCGGCGCGGCGATGAAGCGTGTGTGGGACGAGTTGAGCGCGACAGGCGCCGATCCCGACGCACGCTTTGTGTGCGCGCTCGCCTTGGCGTTGCCGGACGGAAGCCTCGAAACCTTTGAAGGCGAGGCGCGGGGTTCGATTGTATGGCCGCCGCGGGGCGAGAAGGGCTTCGGCTACGATCCGATTTTTGAGCCGACGGGGCTCACGCGTACGTTCGGCGAGATGACGCACGACGAGAAGTTGCCGCTGACCCATCGCGCGCGCGCGTTCGAGAAGCTTGTCGCGTCGCTTAAATGAGCGAAACCGGCATCTACATTCACTGGCCGTATTGCAGCGCCATTTGTCCGTATTGCGATTTCAACGTCTATCGAGCGCGCGGCGCCGACAACGCGCCGCTGCTCGCGGCCATCGCAAACGATCTGGAGGGGCACGCGCGGCGCTTTGGCAGGCGCAAGGTGGTGAGTTTGTTCTTTGGTGGCGGTACACCTTCGTTGTTGCGCGGTGCAGAGATCGAGCAGCTGATCGCCGCCGCGCGCCAGCATTACGATGTCAGCGATGACTGCGAGATTACGCTCGAATCCAATCCCGAAGATGTAGCGCTGTTTGCGGAGCAGGCCGCCGCCGGCATCAATCGCTTTTCGATCGGTGCGCAAGCTTTTGACGATGATGCGCTGAAGGCGCTTGGCCGTAAGCATGACGCGCCGGCCTCATGGCGCGCGATCGAGGCCGCAGCCGCGACCGGTCAACGCGTGTCGGTCGATCTTATTTATGCGCGTGAAGGGCAGAGCGCGGAGGCATGGGCGCATGAACTCAAAGCCGCGCTCGCGCTGCCGATCGAGCATTTGTCGCTCTATCAATTGACCATTGAGCCGGGCACCGCGTTCGCCCGCCGGGTCGACCGCGGCCAACTCGTCACGCCGAGTGATGATCTGTCGGCTGAGCTTTACGAGCTCACGCAAGACATATGCGATGCTGCTGGCTTTCCTGCGTATGAGATTTCCAACCATGCGCGCACGATAGCCGCGCGCTCCCGTCACAATCTGGTCTACTGGCAAAGCGAGGACTGGATTGGGGTTGGGCCGGGGGCGCACGGCCGCCTCGGCCACGCAGGCGCGCGGATTGCGTTCGAAGCCCGGCGCCGGCCGTCTGATTATCTGGATGCTGTAAAAGAACGCGGCGTTGGCTGGATTTCCGAAGCGGAGCTGACGCCGCAGGAGACAGCTGATGAGGTGTTGCTGATGGGGCTTCGCATCGAAGAAGGCGTCGAACTTGCGCGCGTCGAGGCGCTGCGTGGTGCACCGATCAATCGCCGAGCGCTTGAGTGGCTGACAGAGCAGGGGCTTGTCAGCCAAGAAAACGGCCGCATCCGTTTGACCCGGAGCGGCCGTTTGCTTTCGAACAGAATTGTCGCGGAGCTAGCGTCTTAAGTGCCGCTGTTGCGGAAGCGGCGCGGCGCTGCTTCGAGCACGTTGTTGCTGTTCTGACGGACTTCCATGATCGCAAGGCCGCGCTCGATGGCGCCGTTGGCGCCGAAACGGAAGAGGCCATCGGAGCCGGCAAAGCCCTCGCGGTTTTCAATGGCCCCGCGCGTGATGCCATCGGCGCCGCGATCGCGTGACAGCAAGGTCGCGAGCGCGACAGCGTCATACCCGAGGCTCGCGAGCCTCGTCGGCGATTCACCGAATGCGGTGCGATAGCGGTTTTCGAACTCGACGCGAGCGCCAGGATCTGGCGCAACGTACCAACCACCGGCGAGCGATGGCTCGCGTTCTGCTTCACCAGCCCAGACGCTCGTGCCCATCAGGCGGGTTTGACGTGTGTCGAGGCCGGCTTGCACCAAGGCTGTGCCGATCGCGCGCAATGGCGCGCCGCTGTCGGCGATGATGATGCCCTGCGGGCGTGCGCCCGCTGCGATCGCGCGTGCTGCAGCGCCGGCATCCGCATCGGTGCGGTTGTAGAGCTGCGAGGTCGTGATGGTGACACCGCGCGCTTGTGCTTCGGCGCGGAGGGCGCTTTCCACTCGGCGGCCATACTCATTCGCCGGCGCCAAGAGCGCGATCGAACGAATGTTCTGCGAGGCGGCGTACGACACTAGGCGCGAGACTTCGTCCTCAAGCTGGAAGCTGAGAAGATAGACTCCGTTGCCGCCAATGGTGCGATCTGAAGAGAACCCGATCACCGGCACGTTTTGTCTCGAAGCTGCGTTTGCGGCGCCGGCAACGCCTTCGCGCAACACCGGGCCGATGATGATATCAGCGCCGTCCGTCATTAGTGCGCGCGCCGCGGCATTGGCGGATGCTTCGTTTGAGCCAGCATCGCGCGGGATCAGCAAGGTATTCTCATTGCCCAATTCGAAGAGCGCGAGCTCGGCCGCGTTATAAAGCGCGGCGGCGTCTTGCGGACGGAGCGAGAAGGGCAACAGCAGGCCGACGCGGACGATATCGCGGCCGCGCATGAAGGGCGGCGTCACGCCGTCGGCGGTTTGGACGGGCAGGTCCGGCGTGGTGGTCGGTGTGCCTGTCAGAGGCGGCACGGACGGCCCAGGACCCGGCGCGGTGGCGCAGGCGGCCATTAAAGCCGCAAAGCTGATCGCAACCGTCGTCTTCAGACTTGGCGCGGCGAGCGGACGCGCCGATGATTTGGCGACAGCCATGAATAACCCTTCGTCGGACCCCGAAATGAATGCGCGCGACCGTATCGGCGCCCGCGAATCCAGTCCACCGCTGGAAGCGGGCCTTTATGTGGTGGCGACGCCGATTGGGAACCTGCGTGATATCACGTTGAGGGCTCTCGACATTTTGGCCACAGCCAGCCGCGTCTATGCCGAAGACACCCGGGTGGCGATGAAGCTCATGGATGCCTACGGGCTGAAGCCGCGGCTCGGCGCCTATCATGAGCATAACGCTGAGGCGATGCGCGAGACGATCCTTGATGCTCTTGAGCGGGGTGAGAGCATTGCTTTGATCTCCGACGCGGGGACGCCGCTGATTTCCGATCCCGGCTTCAAGCTGGCGCGCGAAGTCATCAGCGCGGGCCACCGGGTGTTTCCGATTCCGGGCGCCTCTGCCTTGCTTGCAGGGCTGGTGATTTCAGGTCTGCCGACGGACCGCTTCATGTTCGCGGGCTTCTTGCCTCCGAAGCAGGGTGCACGCCGCGCTGCGTTGGCTGAAGTTGCGGATGCGGACGCGACGCTGATCTTCTACGAGACAGGGCCGCGCTTGGCGGATTCGCTCGCTGATATGGCGGAGGTCTTGGGCGCACGGCCAGCTGCGGTGACGCGCGAGCTGACGAAGATGTTCGAAGAAGCGCGCCGCGCTTCGCTTTCTGATCTAGCTGCGCATTATGCTGAAGCTGGGGCGCCGAAAGGTGAGATCGTCGTAATTGTCGGTCCGCCTGAAGCGAAAGGCGAGGTAAGTGATGAAGCACTCGACGTTTTCTTGCTGCGGGCACTGTCGCGCGGTGTGAAGGAAGCGGCGAGCGAGGCTGCGCGCGATCTTGGCGTGCCGCGCAAGCGCGCATATGCGCGCGCTCTTGAACTCAAGGATCGTGCGTGAGCCGGCAAAAGGCCGAGCGTCGCGGACGCACGGCCGAATGGGCCGCAATGGCGCTACTGATGTGCAAAGGCTATCGAATTTTGGGCCATCGCCTGCGTACGCCTTACGGCGAAGTAGATGTCGCGGCTTGGAAAGATGGCGTTCTTGTTATCGTCGAAGTGAAGGCGCGCAGTACGTATGACGCGGGCGCGTATGCGGTGACGGCCACGGCGCAACAACGCATTGCTCGGGCGGCGCAAACGCTTGCGGGGCGCTGGCGGCTCACCTCCGCGCCGATACGTTTCGATTTGGTAGTGGTTGGTTCAAGTCTGTTGCCAAGGCATGAACGCGGCGCCTGGTTTGATGAGCGCTCGCGCAGCTGAAATTAAGCGTGCCGAAACGATCCGAGCGCAAAATCCGCCGATCATGCGCAAGATTGCTCTCCTCCTCGTCGTCTTCGCCGCGTCCGCGACCGCAAGCGGATGCGTGACTGCCGCCATCGGCACGGCTGCAAGTGTCGGCGTCTACGCTGCTCAGGACCGCACGATCGGCGAGGGCATCGATGATGCCTCGGCATCGCAGCAAGTGAAGATGCGCCTGATGGCTGCTGACAGCATGGCGTTCCAAGAAGTTGATGTCGAAGTTGCGAACCGGAATCTGCTGCTCTCGGGCACGGCGCCGACGGCTGAACATCGTCAGGCTGCTGAAACTATCGCGCGCAGCGTGCGCACCGTGGACAATGTCTACAACGAGATCATCGTCGGCGAGCCGTCGACATTTGTGCGCAGCGCACAAGACGAACTCATTACCGCGCAGATCCGCACACGCTTAACCGCGAGCCCGTCCGTGCGTGCGATCAACATCAACATCGAGACCTTTCATGGGAACGTTTATTTGATGGGCATCGCGCGGTCACAGCACGAGCTTGAGCGTGCGGCGGAGATCGCGAGCGTGGTGGGCGGCGTTCGCCGCGTTGTCTCGTTCATGCAGGTGCGAGCGCCGGACATGCCGTATTACGCGCAGGCGCCAAGCGGACCGGAATTTCGCGGTCCAGATGGCGTACTGGGCGGCGACGAAAACGCCGTCGGACAGAACTAATTTTCTTTTAAAATCCCGTGATTTCCATGGCGCACGCCCGCGCCTGGGGGTAAGTTTGCTGACCGCTTCGCGCAGGGTGCGAATGCGTTCATTTTTTGTTGCCTATTTGTTCTTGCCCTGTGCGATAACTCGCATCGGTACTGCCTCAGTTTGAAAACTGAACTTTTATGCTTAGGCCTTACAGCGTTGTAATCGCTGGGGTTTTTGGCGCTTTGAGCCAGTTCAAAAGCCGGAAAAGTTTTCCACAGGTTGCAAGTGGCTGATTTGGCTCGGTTTGTTCCGAGTTATCCCGCGATCTGGAAACCACCGTTTAACCAAGTCACCAACGCCCAAGCGACGAGCATTCCGGCAATCGGGACGGCTGCGCTCGCTAGGATCGCCAGAACCTGTTTCGCGGTCATACGGCTTTATAGCTCTCTTTGGCCAGGGGGGGCTAACTTCACGCTTTGCGTTTCCACATCACCGCCAGCAGCAGGAACACCCCCGGTATGAGGAGCCATGGGCCATAGTAGCTGACGGCCTCACCGACAGTGTTGATCGGGACGCTATCCGCAGCAGCGATCCAGCCAATAATGATGGCGGCGAACAGCGCGTTAAAGAGAAACAGTCCGCGCATCCTCGCTCCTATGGTCGTCTCCCCAGACGACCCCATGCGCGATCTATGTAGGGCGCTGCGAAGGATGAACCCAGTCTGCCGGCGGATCATACTCAGAGGGACGAATGACCGCTGGCGTTCCGGGGACAAGCTTTGGAAACACGCACCTCTCAAGGTGGTTTTCGCTGATCGTTATTTTGGCGTCGGCCACATGGAGAATAGCGTGGTTGTGGCGATGCCCAGTGATGACCAGCGTCGTCAAACGCTTCGCGGGGAAGCGTTGCTTTAGCAGCTTCGCTGTCGCCACCTGATCGCCGTCCGCCGTCACAAGATAGCAATGGTCAAAGTTATCTCGATGAGCGTCGTCAATAACACTTAGGGCTAGGTTCACGTCTCCCTGTTTCTCGACCGGCTTTTCCCAGGTGTAGCTGCAGTCAGGGCATTTGCGCTCCTCGTCTGCGAAGTGACCACGCAGGCAAACGACACCCTTAGATTCAAGCGCGGTGATGTATCGACGGTGGCGATCCTGCTTGCCGGGGTTTGTTGTCGTGATCGCCGTGCAGATCACCACTTTCTCAAGCGTCTCGCTCCTGCTTGGAATGAGCAGCGTTCCAAGCGCATGCCAATCAAGCCATTTGAGGTGCGGTTGTTCTAGTCGCTTCAGCGCGTGGTAAACGTTGAACCCGTCAACGTAGAAGGCGGCGCGTATAGTCATTGCGCGCACCCCAGAAAAGCGAAACCCCCAGGCCGGAACCTGGGGGGTGCGACGTGTGAACACGCCGCGCTGATGTGTGCAACATAATGCACGGATAGTTTAATATCAAGTTGCGACATGTGGGGGTTCGTCATGCCTCGGACCGCTTTTTGTAGGGTCCGCGCGGCTTCGGAACGTTTGCGCGGACGTCAATTCGCTCAGCAATATCTTCCATCGACCAAAGGCGATCGGTAAGCCCCGCCGCCATTGCTGGTGAGAGCTTATGCGCTTTGTGTTGTCGTACAAAATTATAGTGCATGAAAAACAGCGCGAGCGCGTAGAGGTGGTTCGCGTACTTCTTTGAGTGCGCGTTGGTCAGGCGCGTAAAGCGGCGCATGCCCATGCGCATGGTGAGATTGGCGCGCTCAACGTGGCTGGTTGAGATCTTCGATTGATCCGGGTTGCCTTCGCGCACAACCTTGTGGGCGCCGGTGCAAACCGGGGGAGAATACTTCCGCTCAGGACCGGCGCCGAAATCCGGACCGTAGGTTTTCACAAGCTGCGCGAAGTCCACGTTCTTGCCGAACGCGACGCGCACTGCGTTTGGATACGCTGTGAAACCGTCTGACGTGATTTGCGGGCGGCCGGTGATGCGACGCGCCACGTCTTGCATGAACGTCTCAGCGGCCGAGCCCGTGCGGCCAGACGCCATGTAAGAAATCATCAGCTTTGAGTCAGCGTCCAGCGCGGTCCACGTCCACACGTCGCCAGCTTCAGCGGGCGCGGCTTTCGCAGTCGGGACGTTCTTTTGCTTGGCGTAGCAGAACGACCAAATTTCATCGCACTGCACGTTCTTGGCTTCGACGTGCGTAACGAGCTGGTCGTGAAGATCGAGGCAGGTCTCGCCAGCATCCACCAAGAGCTTGGATACGGTGTTGATGCTCACGTCTTGGAGGCGGGAGATCGCCCGGAGGCTCACGCCCTCACAGAGCAGGTTCAGGATTTGAACGCGTTTTGCGAGGGGGAGCACGTTGGCCATTTCTATTTCATACTGAACTTTATGCTTGCAGTCAAGCATATTGCTAGCATGAATACGATAATGCTTGCATTAGGCTCGATTCGCTGGCATTCGTCAATTATGACAGACGAATCGGACCCCAAGGAACCAGTAGGCCGCGCCAAGGGCGGCAAGGCTCGGATGCTCAAGCTCTCTGGCGAGGAGAGGCATGAGATCGCCAAGAAAGCCGCTGCGGCGCGCTGGAATACAAAGGTGCTCAAGGCGACCCACGGGTCGCCTGACCATCCGCTTAAGATTGGTGACGCCGTAATCCCTTGTTACGTGCTGGAGGACGGCACGCGGGTTTTGACCCAAGGCGGCTTCACCGATGCGCTGGGCATGGCGCGCGGCGGATCGATGATCGCAGGTATGAATCGACTTGAGCTTTTCGTCTCGCGAAAGTCGGTTAATCCCTATATTTCCAACGAATTAGCCGAGAGATTCGCCAACCCGATTTCGTTCGTTACGCCAGAGGGTGTTAGGGCGCACGGTTTCGACGCGATCCTCTTGGCGGACCTCTGCGAAGCCGTGCTCAAAGCGCGTGAAGCTGGAGTGCTTCAGAAGCAGCAAGCTGGCATCGCGCTGAAGTGCGAAATCCTCATCCGAGGCTTCGCTCGCGTCGGCATCGTCGCTCTTGTTGATGAGGCCACTGGCTACCAGCGCGACCGCGCCAAGCAAGCGCTCGCAAAGATTCTAGAGGCGTGGATCGCGAAGGAATTGCAGGCTTACGTTCAAACGTTTCCAGCCGACTACTACGAACACATGTTCCGGCTTCGCGGTCTGGAGTTTCCAGAGGAGTCGGTTCAACGGCCTCGCTACTTTGGCATTCTCACAAACGACATTGTTTACAAGCGGCTTGCTCCCGGTGTTCTCGCGGAGCTGCAACGCGTCACGCCGCGCAACGAAGATGGTCGGCCAACCGCAAAATACTTTCAAAGCCTCACCGGCAATATCGGCTACCCGAAGCTCAAGGAGCACTTGGGTGCCGTGGTCGCGCTGATGAAAGTCAGCAAGTCGTGGGCGGGATTTATGAATCTGCTCAACGAGCACTACCCGAGGCACGGCGACACGCCGATGCTTCCGCTCGACTACGATCAGGAAAAGGATGACGGCAAGGGCATCTAGTCAGCGGGCCGGTTCACCCACTCCCGAACGCCGCGATGGCCGGAGCACGTCCCGCGCCGGTGCTGAGAATACGAAACCCAGCCGTTGCGGCAGATCGCGGTGACCGTGGGGTGATCGACAGTCACGGTGCGGGATAGTTCGCGCCCATTCAGCGTCGCGCCTTCCGGTATAGGCGACGGGACTTCGATAGATAGTTGGATTTCCTCGAACGCGAGCGGGTCCAAGTTCAGCGGCTCAACCGGCTGGATTGGCTCGCTGGCGCAAGCGGCGAGAAGCAGTGCGGCGGCGAGCGCGCGCTTCACTTCTTCTTCCAGCGTTTAGCTGCGGCCTTCTTCGCGATCTCAGAGCGCTTCCTTGCGCTCAGGCTTTTAGCGCGTGCCTTGCCGCCTTTAGCTCCTAGAGCCTTAGCCGCAGGGTCTTTCCCGTCATCAATGACGGTTTCTTCTTCGTCTCCAACGGCAAGCCTCGCCACCTTAATGGCGTTGCCTATTACGTCCGCTGGGCGCTTCTCTCCGCGTGGGCCTTTAGGCATTATGTGTACCTGCCACGATCTTTCTGAGTAAGGTCAGCTGCCGTGCCTGCTCTTCGGGCGACAATTGTTCTTGTGTGAGGCATGCGCGCTCGATGTCCTGCGCGCCCGTCTTGGTGCGCGTGATATTGGCGCGCCGACTGTAGGGCATTTGAGACCAAATCGCTGAGACAAGACTGCCGTCTGCGAGCGCCTCAGAGAGCTTGACGAGAATCTCGGCCGTGAGCCCGACGCCAACGGCGACCACAAGTTCTCTTGTCAGCATGGGAAGCGTCGGCGCGCGACCAAGAACCTCTACGAGGTGCTTGGGGCATAGGTAGCCGTTGGAGAGCGCCGTATCAGGGCACACATCCCATCGACAAGGGCGTGGTTCTGCTGTCATGCCTACCGCTAAGCATACACTTTCCGCGTCAACCCCGCTAGGAGCTATGCAGTCATTCCGATTTCAAACTGAGACAGTACCCTCGCATCGGTTGTGGATAAAGGGCGGTCGCGATGCAGACCTGTGCCAACGCAACCACCGTCGCTTTCGCCGGTCTCGAAGCTCGTCGAGTCGAAGTTCAGGTGCAGATGACCGGCGGCACGCCTGGCGTCGTGATCGTCGGTTTGGGCGACAAAGCCGTCTCTGAATCGCGAGAGCGCGTTCGCGCGGCGTTTGCTTCGATCGGTCTGGCGATCCCAGCGGGACGTCTCATCGTCAATCTCGCACCTGCCGATATGCCGAAGGAGGGGACGCGCTACGATCTTCCGATCGCGCTTGCGATGATGGCTGCGATTGGCGCGCTGCCGCATGACGCGCTCGATGGCATGGTGTGTTTCGGCGAAGTCGGGCTCGATGGATCGCTTGCGTCTGCACCGGGCGCGTTGCTCGCGGCGATGGCCGCGCACGCAATGGACGCAGCTTTCATTTGTCCGGAGGCGTGCGGCTCCGAGGCCGCGTGGGCAGGCGGAGAAGTGGTTGCTGCGCCTTCGCTATTGGCGCTGATCAATCATTTTCGTGGTGGCGCGGCGCTGAAAGCGCCCGAGCGCGGAGAACTCGTCACCGGCGCGAACGTGCCTGATTTGCGCGACGTGCGCGGTCAAGAGCAAGGCAAGCGCGCGCTCGAAATCGCGGCCGCCGGTGCGCACAACATCCTCTTCGTCGGCCCGCCGGGCGCCGGAAAGTCAATGCTGGCGCAGCGTTTGCCGGGAGCCAGCCACCGAGTGCAGCATCGAAACTTCAAGTAATTCCGCGGATTCAAGCGGCGGCAGCGGATTTGACCTTGCCGCCACCGGTTGAGGGGACGGCCGAGGCGGCTGCTCGTGTGGCGCGGGCGCGCGAAGCACAGGCGGCGCGTGGCGCGGGGCTCAATGCGATGCTCGATATGCCGGCGCTTGAGCGTCATACGACACCTGATGCTCCAGGTGCGGCTTTGCTTGCAAAGGCGGCGGAATCCTTGTCGCTTTCGGCGCGCGCCTATCACCGCACTTTGAAAGTTTCCCGCACCATCGCCGACCTCGATGGTTCGGATGCGGTGCGCCGAATCCACGTTGCTGAGGCGCTGAGCCTCAAACGCCGTTGGGCAAGTGCCGACCAAGCCGGTTTCGCTAGGGTTTCTTAACCGCCGCAGCGCTTGATCGCGGCATGGTTCAGCCGGCGGCGACGCACGCTTTCGATGCCTTTGACGCATTGCCCGATCCGGTCGCGATCCTTGCGGCCGATGGTGCGCTCTTGCGCGCCAATCCGGTGTTTCGGGCGACTTTCCGGCATTGGATCGGCCCGCAACGTCCTCCGTGGGGCAGAACTCAGCCGTCTGAGTTCAAAAATGGTGAGCGGCGCTTTGATGCGCCGGCGCCGGATGGCAGGCAGTTCGAATGGGTCGAGCGGCGCTTGCCCGATGGAGCGAGCCTCGTCATCGCTCGCGATATCACCCGTCACGTTCGCGCCGCCGAAGACGCGCTGCGTGCGAAGACGACATTGTTTGCAACGCTCACGCACGAACTACGCACGCCACTGAACGGCATTCTCGGCATGGCCGGACTCTTGGAGCTGGGTAAACTCGAGCCCAATGCGAAGAGCTATGTCGGTGCGATCAAGCAATCGGGCGAGCTGCTGCTCGAACTGATTACGGAGATTTTGGATTATTCACGCCTTGAGGCGGGGCACGTCGAGCTTGAGCTCAGCCCGTTCGATCCCGAGGCGACGATGCAGAGCGTCGCGGAATTGCTCTCACCGCGTGCGCGCGACAAGGGCTTGGAGATCGCCGTCTCCGTGCGCGCCGATGCGCCTGCGCGCGTCGTCGGCGATGACGGCCGCTTGCGGCAAATCCTGTTCAATCTTGCCGGCAACGCGGTGAAGTTCACCGAGGCAGGCGGCGTCGTGATTGAAATGGCGCCACGTCCCAATGGCCGCGTGCGTTTCAACGTGCGTGACACCGGTCCGGGCGTTGCGCCGGAAAAGCAGGCGCTGATCTTTGAAGAGTTTACGCAGGCCGATGCCGGCGTCGCACGCCGACACGGCGGGGCTGGGCTCGGTCTTGCCATCGTAAAGAAGCTTGCACTCGCCATGGGCGGCGAAGTTGGCCTGGTGTCGCGCCCAGGGTTTGGCGCGAGCTTCTGGGTAGAGTTGCCGCTGGCTTCGGCTGCAAACGAAGAGGCTGCGCCATCTTTGGCCGGTGTCCGCATCTGTGTTGTAAGTCCGTCTCTATTGTTGACGCAGACCATGCGGGCCGTGGTGATTTCGCTCGGCGCAGTTCCTGTCGAGCGCGGTGATTACGCGGACGTTGTGCTGCTCGATTGGCACGACGCGGTCGATGGCGAAGAGATCGATGCGTTACGTCGTAATTCCCGTGCGGTGATCGCGCTGGCGCCTCAAGAGCAGAGGCAGATCATCGATGCATGCCGCGCGGCTGGGGTTGAGCACTACACTCTAAAGCCGGTGCGCCGCGGTTCGCTGGTCGAACGCGTGCGCGCGGCATTAGGAGATGAGCCGGCGCAAGCCACGCCAAAAGCTTCCGCCAGCACACCCGCACAACAGCCGCTTCTCGGCATGAGCGTGCTGCTTGCCGAGGACAATCCGATCAATGCTTTGCTCGCCCGGACCTTGCTCACCCGCGCCGGCTGCACGGTGACAACTGTGCAGGATGGCGAAGAGGCGGTAGTGGCGGCGTCCGCAGGCGGTTTCGATTTGATCCTGCTCGACATCCGGATGCCGCGCCTCGACGGATTTGAGACGGCCGTTCGCATTCGCGCAGGAGGAGGGCCCTCGGCGGCGGCGCCGATCATTGCGCTAACGGCTGATGCTGGCGAGGAAGAGCGGGCGCACGCAGCCAAGGCCGGCATGGACGATTTCATCACCAAACCGATCGACGCGAACAGGCTGCTGCAAGTCGCGGCGCGCTTTACCGAGCGCCCGAACCCCGCCACGTTCGCGGGCGAATAAAGCGGCGGAGAGCCCGTAATGTCAGATACCCCAGCCGCGTCAACGAAGCGCTCAACGTGGGATGCGATCGCCGTCTTCTTTGAGAAGCGCAGCATCATCATGCTGATGCTCGGCTTTTCCGCCGGCCTGCCGAATTTGCTTCTCTATGACACGATGTCCGCTTGGATGCGCCAAGCGAAGCTGCCGCTCGATGTCATCACGCTCTTCAGCATGGTGACGATCATGTACGCGGTGAAGTTCCTTTGGGCGCCGATCGTTGACCGCGTGAAGATCCCGGTGCTGCACCAGCTTCTCGGCAAGCGCCGCGCATGGATGCTGTTGGCGCAAGCGGGCGTTATTTTTGGAATTTGGATGATTGCGGCGAGTATGCCCGCGGTCTCGGCAGCCGTTGCCGGCGGCGTCGAAGGCGCGGTGCAGCCTGATCCCGATATGAACTTGATCGCCATGGTCGCTGTGTTCGCGACAATGACAGCGCTCTTCGGTGCAACGCAGGACATCGCCATCGACGCATGGCGGATCGAAGTTGCTGCCGTTGAGCGGCAGGGCGTTATGGCGGCTGTGTACCAGTGGGGTTATCGCCTCGCAGTCGTGGTCTCGGGCGCGGCGCCGCTTCTGCTCGCGTCACGAATTGGCTGGACGGCGTCCTATTCCGCCATGGCGATTGTGATGGGCATCGGCGTGCTCGGCGTGCTGTTTGCACCGCGTGAGCAAAGCGTCGAACCGAAACCATTCCCGCCGCAGACGACGCCTGCGTGGATGGAAGCGTTGGAGTGGGCGGCGCGCATCGTGCTCGTGATCTTCGGCGCATGCTTCATGGGCGCGGGCCTTTCTGGCAAGGCCGAGCCGCTAACTTTCATGTTCCCCTGGATCGGCATGGAAGGCGCTATGGCTGGTTTCGCTGAATGGTGGACCGGAAAGCCGTGGGGTGCGGTGTGGCAAGTGTTCGGTGTCGCGATCGGCCTCGGCATTGTCGGTTTTGCGACCTATCCGATGTTCAAATCGCGACCAAGTGCGTACTTTGCCGGCACTTTGAAGGAGCCGCTTGAGGACTTCTTCAAGCGCCACGGCAGTACCGGCATGCTCATCCTGGCGATGATCTGCGTCTATCGCATCGCCGATTTCGTGCTGAATTTGATGACGGCGTTTTACGTCGATGTAGGCTTTTCGCTCGATGAAATTGCGGGCGCGCGCAAATTATTCGGCGTGATCATGTCGGTTATTGGCGTCGGCCTCGGCGGCTGGATGGTGGCCCGCTTCGGCTTGATGCGATCGCTGTTGGTCGGCGCAATCGTGCAACCGTTGTCGAATATCGCTTTTAGCGGACTCATCTTCACAGGCCCTTGGCTGCCTGGGCTTTATGCGTGCATTGCGATCGACAACATATCGGCGGGCATCGCAGGCACTGCACTCATTGCCTACATGTCGAGCCTCACGAGCCGTGGCTTCACGGCGACCCAATACGCGCTGTTTTCATCGCTCTACGCTTTGCCGGGAAAAATTCTGGCGGCTGTGTCTGGGCGTATCGTCGAGAGCGGGACGGCTGCTGCGGCGGCAGGCGAGAGCAACGGATTGCGGAGCTGGTTCGCACACATAGCGCCGGATTCATTCGCGCACGCGGCGGAGGAATATAGCCGTCCGGCGGAAGCCTTTGCCGTCGGCTACATGACCTTCTTCATCTATTCGGGCGTGATTGGCGTCTTTGCACTGATCTTTGCGCTAGCGGTCATGCGCAAGCAGCCGCCAGCTACGGACGAAACCGCCGACAAGCCTGCGCCAGCTTAGGCCTTCGCCTCGCTTTTGGCTTCAGCGACTTGGAACGCTGCAAGCGTTGCATAAGAGACGATATCCGACACCGTGCCGCCAAGCGGCGCGATTTGAATCGGCTTTGAAAGGCCGGTCAGCACCGGGCCGATGACGGTCGCGCCGCCAGCGGAGGTGAGGAGGCTGGTTGCGATCGACGCTGAGTGCAGCGCGGGCATCACGAGCACGTTCGCAGGCTCCGATAGTCGCGAGAACGGATAAAGCTCGCGCATGTCCGGGTTAAGCGCGACGTCGACATTCATCTCGCCTTCGTATTCGAAATCGATCTCCTCCCGACGATCGAGAATCGAGACGGCATCGCGGATCTTTTCCGAGCGCTCCATCTTCGGATTGCCGAAGGTTGAGTGCGAGATCAGCGCGACGCGTGGCGTGACCCCGAATTGGCGCGCCATCGCCGCTGATTGCAGCACGATCTGTGCAAGCTCCGGAGAATCCGGGAATTCCGCAACCGCGGTGTCGCTGATGAACAGCGTACGCCCCTTCATTAGGACCACGGACATGCCCATCGTGCGCTCGCGGGGCGCTGGATCGATTACTTTCAGCACGTCGTCGAGAGCGGTGGCGTAGTTCCGCGTGACGCCGGTGACCATGCCGTCGGCGTGGCCCATGGCCACCATGCACGCGCCGAACACATTACGATCAAGGTTCACGAGCCGCTGCGCGTCGCGATGGAGGAAGCCGAAGCGCTGTAGCCGCTTATAGAGGAACTCAGCGTAGAGGCCGTTGTGCTCCGAGAGCCGGGCGTTGACGATGTTGAGCTGCGCCGTATCCGGCACGCCGACATGCGCCATGTTGGTTTTGACCGTCTCCTCGCGGCCAATGAGTACGGCGCGCCCGAGGCCCAGCTCTTGGAACGCGTACGCTGCGCGAATGACAGACGGCTCTTCGCCTTCAGCGAAAACGATGCACGCCGGTTTGCGGCGCACGACGGTTTGGACGCGCTGCATCATCGCCGCTGTTGGATCGAGGCGCTGTGCCAGGCTGTGCTTGTAGGCCTGCATGTCTTCGATGGGCCGGCGCGCGACGCCGCTATCCATGGCCGCCTGCGCCACGAATGGAGGAATTTCCGAAATCAGACGCGGATCGAATGGGGCAGGGATGATATAGTCGGGGCCGAACTTCGGGCGGCGACCGTGATAGGCGGCGGCGACTTCGTCCGGCACGTCTTGCTTTGCGAGTTCCGCTAGCGCACGCGCAGCGGCTACCTTCATCGCTTCGTTGATTGTGCGAGCGCGGACGTCGAGTGCGCCGCGGAAGATATAGGGAAAGCCCAGGACATTATTGACTTGGTTTGGGTAGTCGGAGCGGCCGGTGGCGACGATTGCGTCTTTGCGCACTTCATGGACGGCTTCCGGCGTGATCTCCGGATCTGGGTTCGCCATGGCGAAAATGATTGGCTTCTTGGCCATCGACTTCACCATCTCTTGCGTCACCGCCCCGGCGACGGAGAGCCCCATAAAGACGTCCGCACCTTTCATTGCGTCGGCGAGAGTGCGCGCCTTGGTGTCGACAGCGTGCACGGACTTGAACTGATCCATGCCCTTCTCGCGTCCGCGATAGACGACGCCTTCGCGGTCGAGCGCGATCACGTTCTCATGAGGTACGCCGAGCTGCTTGATCAGCGCGATGCACGAGAGCCCGGCGGCGCCCGCGCCGTTCACGACGACCTTTATGTCCTCAAGACTCCGGCCAGTTAGTTCGCACGCATTGAGCAAGCCTGCCGCCGCGATGATCGCTGTGCCGTGCTGGTCGTCGTGGAAAACTGGAATGTCGAGATCGTCGCGCAGGCGGCTCTCGATGATGAAGCATTCGGGGCTCTTGATGTCCTCGAGATTGATGCCGCCGAAAGTCGGTCCGATGTTGCGGACGGTGGTGATGAATTCTTCGACGTCCTGCGTGGTCACTTCGATATCGATCGAGTCAACATCGGCGAAGCGTTTGAAGAGGACGCTCTTGCCTTCCATCACAGGCTTTGAGGCCATGGCGCCCAGATTGCCGAGGCCGAGAATGGCAGTGCCATTAGAGATCACAGCCACCATGTTGCCCTTGGACGTATAGTCGTAGGCCTTGTCCGGATCGTCAGCGATGGCCTTCACAGGAACCGCGACGCCCGGTGAATAAGCCAACGACAGATCGCGCTGAGTCGCCATCGGCTTGGTCGGCGCGATGGAGATCTTCCCTGGCGTCGGCAGGCGGTGGAAATCCAGCGCCTCTTGGTCGGTGAAGGTCTTCTTGTTGTCGGCCATGGGTCGTCAGATTGTCCGGAAATTGTGGGCGCACCCTAGCTTTGGACCTCAGCGCGTCAATGGAAGTCCGCGCCGCACTTCGCTAAAGGAGGCTCGTGGCTGATTCCTCTCACCCGGCGCCAAAAGTGACGCCATTCATGGCGCAGTATCTCGCCGCCAAAGCTGAGCATCCCGATGCGCTGCTCTTCTTTCGCATGGGCGATTTCTACGAGTTGTTCTTTGAGGATGCGGAGAAGGCTTCCGCCGCCGTCGGCATAACGCTGACCAAGCGCGGCCAGCATGGCGGCGAACCGATCCCGATGGCGGGCGTGCCGTGGCATCAGGCGGAGAATTATCTTTCGAAGCTGATCCGGGCTGGTCACAAGGTTGCGGTGTGCGAGCAGCTGGAAGATCCCGCGGAAGCCAAAAAGCGCGGTGGCAAGTCGATCGTGCAACGCGGTGTTGTGCGCGTGGTCACGCCAGGAACGCTGACGGAAGAGGGGCTGCTCGACGCGCGTGCGGCAAATCGGTTGGCGGCAATCGCGTTCAACAGTGATGGCGCGGCCATTGCCTGGGCGGATGTGTCGACCGGCGCATTCGAAACGCGCGCGCTAAAGCACAATGAAGCTGAAGAAGAGATCGCGGCGCTCTCACCGGCTGAACTTCTGGTCACTGACGCGGACGTACAGCATGTAAATGAAGCTGCTCGGATCACCGGCGCTGTGCTTACTGTTCGGCCGGCTGTTAAGGCCGATGCGAAGTCCGCTGCTCGGCGCATCAAGGCTGCGTTCGAAGTCGCGGCGTTGGATGCGTTTGGAGACTTCACCAACGTCGAGCTATCGGCGATGGGGCTGTTGCTGGATTATATTGAGCTGACGCAGGCTGGCGCCGCGCCGCGTTTGATGCCGCCGCGCCGCAATTCCGAGCGCGCCTTCATGGCGATCGATGCTGCAACGCGGGCGGCGTTGGAGATTGAACGCTCGGTGCGCGGGGGCCGGGAAGGGTCACTACTCGCCTGTGTCGATCGCACCGTGACGTCCGCCGGCGGGCGCATGCTCGCGGAGCGTATGTCGCGGCCGCTGACGGATGTCGCCGCTATCAACGCGCGCCACGACGCGGTGCAGTTTTTTCTGGACAGCCGCGGTCGGCGGGAGGGCGTGCGCCAAGAATTGCGCGCTGCGGGGGATCTCGCGCGCGCGCTCACGCGTCTGGCGCTTGGTCGTGGCGGCCCGCGCGATTTGGCCAGCCTGCGCGACGGTTTGAGCGCGGGCGATCGCGTTTCAGCGCGGTGTCTTGGTGTGACGGACGCAGCGCCAGCGGAAATAGGGCGCGCCTGCGCCGCGCTGTCTCTGAGCGCGCATGCTGAAAGTGCAGCGCTTGCGCAGACGCTGAGCCGGGCTTTGGCGCCGGATTTGCCGTTGTTGGCGCGTGACGGCGGCTTCATAGCCGCGGGATATGACGCGGCGTTGGATGAAACGCGTGCGCTACGGGATGACAGCCGCAAAGTGATCGCGGCGTTGCAAGCCAGCTACGCGGAAGAGACCGGCATTGCTGGTCTTAAGTTGAAGCACAATAATGTGCTCGGTTATCATATCGACGCAACGAGTAAGCAGGCTGAAGCGCTGATGGCGCCGCCGCTCAATGCGCGTTTTATTCATCGGCAAACCAATGCCGGTTCGATGCGCTTCACAACGACGGAGCTTGCGGAGCTGGACGCAAAGATTTCGCGTGCGGGTGAAGCGGCTCTGGCCCGTGAACTGGTGCTGTTCAAAGACTTTGCAGCGCGCGCTGCTGTGCTCGAGGCGCCGATCCGCGCGGCTGCTGAGGCGCTTGCTGCGCTCGATGTTGCCGCCGGGTCGGCGGAATGGGCCGAAGAAACAGACGCAACGCGTCCTGAGATCGATGAGACATCGGCGCTTTTAGCCGAGGGTGCGCGCCACCCTGTCGTGGAAGAGGGCGTTCGCCGCGATGGCAACGGCTTTACGCCGAACGATGCGCGTCTCGATGCTGAAGGTCGCTCCGGCCCCCGGCTTATGGTCGTGACCGGCCCCAACATGGCGGGCAAGAGCACGTATCTGAGGCAGATTGCTTTGCTGGCGGTGCTCGCCCAAGCCGGCGCTTATGTGCCGGCGCGCAAATTGAGGCTTGGCATTGTCGATCGCGTCTTTGCTCGCGTCGGCGCTTCCGATGATTTGGCGCGCGGGCGTTCGACGTTCATGACAGAGATGGTCGAGACTGCGGCCATCCTCAATCAGGCAGGTTCACGCGCGTTGGTGGTGCTCGATGAAATCGGTCGCGGCACGGCGACCTTTGACGGTCTCGCCATCGCATGGGCTGTCGCTGAACACCTGCATGAGGCCAACAAGTGCCGTGCGGTGTTCGCAACGCACTACCATGAGCTCACGCGCTTGGCTGATAAGCTCGAAGGCGGGGCGAATGCGCATCTGCGCGCCAAGGAATGGAAAGGCGATCTTGTGTTCCTGCACGAAGTCGCCCCCGGGCCGGCCGATCGCTCCTACGGTATCCAGGTGGCGAAGCTCGCGGGATTGCCTAAGAGCGCGGTTGAGCGCGCGCGCGCCGTTCTGCAGAAGCTTGAAGCGAGCGGTGGTTCCGCGCGGGTCGAAATCGTCGATGAACTGCCGCTGTTTGCGCAGGTGATGCAAGAGCATGCGCCGTCAGCGCTGGAAGCTGCGCTGAACGACATCAATCCGGATCACTTGTCGCCGAAAGAAGCCTTAGAGCTTCTCTACAAGCTTAAGGCTGCTGCTCAGCAGGATCTCTGAGCGGGGACTCGCGGCCATCAACACGTTGACGCGCTTGTTCCACGGCCATGCCGCGCGAGACAGCTTCCGATGCTAGCGGCAGCGAAGAATCCATCGCCACGAACATCATGTAGGCGCCGAGAATGCCGCCGAGGATGAGACCGGTCACGCCCCAGAGCGAAGCGGCGAACCAATAGGCCGAAGAGCGCTCGCTCTTGATGCGTTGCGCGAACAGCTTCTGATCCATGATCGCTTCGAGGTTCGCGCGAGCGGGGTGATCATGCACTTGATGATCCTCATCAACCGGGTTGAGGCGGATGGTCTTGCCGCTTTTACGCATTCGAGGGCTCTCCCAGGAAACAATCGTTCCCATTACACTTGTGGCTGTGCCCGCGAAATGAGGCAAGGTTTCGACGTGTTCATAACGAAGAAGTCAGACATGAAAGCTCGAAACAGTGGCGCCCACGCCCCAGAATGACGAAATAGCAATCCTATGGTCGCCTCCCGGCTGAAACCCGCCCGCATCGAGCATGTCGTCGATGGCATCCGGCTGCGTGCGCAACTCAGCGCCGCCTATGCTGCCGAGGGCGAAAACGCGCGGAGTGCGGTCCGCAGCCTTTTGCATGGCGCATTGTTTCGGGGCCGGATGGTCGCGAAAGAGCGATTGGAGGCCGGCGAGAACGGTCTCGCTGTGGCCCGGCTGCTGGCGCAAGTCGCGGACGAGGTGGTCGCTGCACTCTATGACTACACCACGACGCACATATTCCGGGCGCGCAACCCTACCGCAGGGGAGCGGTTCGCGATCATCGCCGTCGGCGGCTACGGCCGCGGGGAGCTCGCCCCTTCGTCTGACCTCGATCTGCTTTTTTTGCGCGCCTACAAGCAGACGGCCTTCGATGAGAGCGTGACGGAGTACATGCTCTACATGCTCTGGGACATGGGCCTCAAAGTCGGCCATTCCTCGCGCAACATCGATGAGTGTCTGAAGCTCGCGCGCGAAGACCACACCATTCAAACAGCATTGCTCGAGGGGCGCCGCATCGCTGGCGATGACTCGCTCGCGCAGGAACTCTTCGGACGGTTTCGCAAGGAGGTTGCGGACCGCGACCATGCAGGGTTCATCACGGCGAAGCTTACCGAGCGCGACGAGCGTCACGCGCGCGCCGGGGCCTCGCGCTACATGGTCGAACCGAACATCAAGGAGGGGAAGGGCGGCCTACGCGATCTACACACGCTCTTCTGGCTCGCGCGCCGCCGCTATGGCTTCTCGCAGATGCGCGAATACGTCGATGCGGGCGTGTTCACAAACGAGGAGCGGAACGCGTTTCGGCGCGCGCTCGAATTTCTTTGGACCGTGCGCTGTCATTTGCACTTCATCACCGGTCGCGCTGAAGAACGGCTGACGTTCGATTTGCAACCTGAGTTAGCGAAGCGTCTGGGCTATGGCGGGCGAGCAAACCAGAGCGGCGTCGAGCGCTTCATGAAGCGCTACTTCCTGGTGGCGAAGGAAGTTGGCGCGCTCACCCGCACATTGTGCGCCAGACTTGAGGCCGATCAGGCCAAGCAAAGCCCAAAGGGTCTGCAACGCTTTTTGAGTTCAGGGCGCAAACGCAGCGCGCCCGTCGAAGCCGGCTTCTTCGTTGACGCTGGGCGCCTGAATATCGAGAGCGAAGACATTCTCGATACTCCGGCAAATGCACTTCGGCTGTTCTCGATCGCCGAAAAGCTGGACCTCGATATTCATCCAGACGCCTTCGGGCTTGTGTCGCGCCGTGTCCGCGCCTTTAGCCCGGCTTGGCGTAAGCAGCCGGAGGCCCGCGCCGCGTTTCTAGAGGTCGCCACATCGGCGCGTCACCCGGGCGCCGCGCTGCGGTTGATGAATGAAGCGGGCGTGCTTGGAAAGTTCGTGCCGGAGTTCGGTCGCATCGTCGCACAGATGCAGTTCAACATGTATCACCACTATACGGTGGACGAGCACACGTTGCGCGCGATCGACGCCATGTCCGAGATTGAGCGCGGGCGGCATACGGATCAGCACCCGCTCGCGAGTGAGATTTTCCCAAAGATTATCAATCGGCGGGCGCTTTATCTCGCAATGCTGTTGCACGATACCGGCAAAGGCGATGGCGACCAGCAGATCGAGGGCGAAAAATCAGCCCGTGGCGCGTGTGAGCGACTGGGGCTGCCGCAGGAAGAAGTCGATCTCGTAGGCTGGCTTGTCGGCAACCACCTTGTCATGAGTGATGTGGCGCAGAAGCGTGACATCGGCGATCCGCGCACGGTGGCGCAGTTCTCGAAGGTAGTTGGCAACGTCGAGCGCTTGCGCTTGCTTCTGGTCTTGACGGTCGCGGATATTCGCGCCGTTGGGAACGTCTGGAACGATTGGAAAGGCCAGCTTCTCCGCGATCTTTATCGTTTGACCGAAGCAGCGCTGCACGGAGGCCGCTCCGACGAAGAGGGCGTACGCGCGCATCTCGCTGAGATTGCGCACGGCGCGAAGGAGCAATTGTTGAAGGACATTGGCGGTGCTCGCGCCGATGTCTTGCAAGCTTGGCTCGACGCGCTCGACGATGGCTATTGGCTCAATCACGATGCTGACGCGTTGAAGTGGCACGCACTTGAGGTCATGCGCGCGCGCACAGAGCGGGCCATTCCGCACGTGGCCGCACGCATTCGCGAGGCGCAGGGGGTCACTGAAGTGTTGGTCTATGCAGGCGACCGCGCAGGGCTCTTCGCGAGCCTCGCATCCGCGATCTCGGCCAGCGGTGCGGATATTGTCGGCGCACGTGTACACACTTCAAAGGATGGCGCGGCTTTTGACGTCTTCTCGATTCAGACGACTGGGCATAAGCCGTTCGGCTTCAATGATCCGCGTGCGCTGGACGCGCTGACCAGCAGGCTGACGAACGCCGCACTGGCCGACCACGCCGCGCCGCCCCCCGCGCCGCCGTCGCGCCGCAACGCCGCGTTTGCTATCGAGCCGTGGGTGCGGATCGACAACGATATCACGCCCCACGCCACCGTGATCGAGGCGTCAGGACGCGACCGGCTCGGGCTGTTGGCTGACTTGGCGCACGTCTGTGTGGAGGCCAAAGTGTCGGTGGTGAGCGCTCACATCGATACGTATGGCGAACGAGCTTCCGACGTCTTCTACGTCCAGGAGGAAGATGGCGGACAAATCTCGAATCCGCGCCGCATTGCTTCAGTTCGCGGTAAATTGGAGGCTGTTCTCCGCGCCGCCGAACCTGCCGCACCAGCGGATCCCGCAAAGGCGCCGCTCGCTGTAGGCCGCGCCTCGACGGCGCGTTAGCGGCGCGCTAGGCCGGTCGCGTCATAGCGTGAGTCGACCACCCAGATGAGCCTTGCCCGCAACACCGCCGTTATCGGCGGCTTGACCCTGATCTCACGTCTTTTTGGTTTTGCGCGGGACTTGGCGCTTGCTGCTGCGCTCGGCGCGGGGCCTGTAGCCGACGCCTTTTTTGCGGCGCTGCGTTTTCCAAACCTCTTCCGCCGATTGTTCGCGGAAGGTGCGTTCAGCCAAGCCTTCATCCCAGTCTATTCAAAGACACTCGCCGCGGAAGGCGAGGAGGCGGCAAACCGCATGGCGTCGGAAGCGCTGTCGGTCCTGTTGCTGATGACGGGCGTGCTGAGCGCCATCGCCATTGCCGGTATGAGCTGGATCAACCGCGCATTGTTCGCCGGCTATTCGGGCGACCCGCACACGTTCCAACTCGCGACTCTGCTGACGCAGCTTTCGATGCCGTATCTCGTCGCCATGTCGGCGGCGACGTTGTTCTCAGGCGTGCTCAACGCGCATGGTCGCTTTTTTGCCGCTGCGGCTGCGCCGATCCTCTTCAATTTGTGTCAGCTCACGGCGCTTTGGTTGGTGCATGATAATCCCGAATACTCGGCGGTCGCAGCAATCAGTGCTGTTTCCATCTCTGGCGTATTGCAGGCGCTTTGGGTGTGGTGGGGCGCCGTGCGTTCGGGAACCAAGCTTGGGTTTCCGTTTCCGCGCCTTACGTCCGGTGTGAAGCGACTTTTCATACTCGCCGCGCCTGCCGCCGTCGCGGGCGGCGCGCTTCAGATCAACGTCATGATCAGCCAAGCGCTTGCGTCGTTCGAGCGGGGCGCGATCACTTACCTGAATGTCGCGGATCGTCTCTATCAATTGCCGCTTGGTTTGATCGGCATTGCGGTCGGCGTTGCGATGTTGCCGCGCCTCTCACGCCTTGTGCAGGAGGGTGACGAGTTCGGCGCCCGTGGCGCGCTCGATGAAGCCGTCGCGCTCTCAATGGCGTTCACGCTCCCTGCCGCCGCCGCGATGCTAGCAATTCCGTTCTATTTGATCGACGGTCTCTACTCACGCGGCGCCTTCAACGCTGCGGACGCGCATAACGCGGCGCTTGCGCTCATTCATTATGGCTGGGGCGTGCCGGCTTTTGTGTTGGCGAAAATCTATGCGCCGGCTTTCTTCGCGCGCGAGGATACGAAGGCGCCGATGCGTTACGCCATCACCTCGATGGTGATCAACATTGCCCTTGGCGCGGCGCTCTTCTTCGGCTTGCGTGCGATGGGTTTGCCCGGCTTCCAGGGACTCGCGATCGCAACCTCAACCGCTGCTTGGGCGAATGCTCTGCTCATGATCCGCTCGCTGATGGCGCGTGGTGCGTACGCTCCGACGCCGGCGGCGTTCGGCCGTTTGTTGCGGATCGTCTTGGCGTCGGCCATCCTTTTTGCGGTGATGTGGTTCGGCAACGCCAACCGCGAGACGTTGGAGACCGTGCTTGGATCGAAAGAAGCCGCGATCGCGCTCCTGATCCTAGGCGGCGGCACGTTCTATTTCGTTGTCGCTTTCGTGGTGCGCGCGGTAACCATTTCGGAGGTCCGCTCCGCCTTTAAGCGTGAACGCGGACCCGCAGGCGGGGGAGGCGGCTTGCCGCCGGGCTTGGACGGCTGATAGAAGCGCGCCTCATGGACACGAGAATGAACACTTGGCGATGGCGGGCCTGACCTGACGCCATTCTTGGCGCGCAGCAGCGCGCCGGTTCTCATGTTCTGGAGTTTCCTATGACCAACGCCCCGCAGCCCGAATATAAGGGCCCGAAACGCGTATTCTCAGGCATGCAGCCGACCAACGGCCTGCATCTCGGCAATTACCTTGGTGCGCTGCAGAAGTTCGTGCGCCTGCAGGATCAATACGAGTGCATCTATTGCGTCGTCGATCTGCACGCGATCACGACAGGTCCTGATCCGGAAAATCTTGCGAGCCGTTGCCGCGAAGTTGCGGCGGCGTATGTCGCCGCTGGCGTCGATCCCAAGCGCTCGACGATCTTCGTGCAATCGGCCGTGCGTGAGCACACCGAGTTGGCGTGGATTTTCAATTGCGTCGCCCGCATGGGTTGGGTCGAGCGCATGACGCAGTTCAAAGACAAGGCCGGCAAGGATGCGCAGCGATCATCCGTTGGGCTTTTCGACTATCCCGTCCTCCAAGCGGCTGACATTCTGCTTTATAAGGCGACGCACGTTCCGGTAGGCGAAGATCAAAAGCAGCATCTCGAACTTTCGCGCGACATCGCGCAGAAGTTCAACAACGATCACGATGCCCCGAACTTCTTCCCGTTGCCCGAGCCTCTGATCCAGGGGCCAGGCGCGCGGATTATGAGTTTGCGCGACGGCACGAAGAAGATGTCGAAGTCCGATCCATCGGACATGACGCGCATCAACCTCACCGACGACGCCGATGCGATCATGTCGAAGATCAAAAAAGCAACGACCGATCCGCTGCCGGTGCCGGAAAGCAAGGAAGGCCTTGCGGACCGGGCTGAGGTCGAAAACCTCGTTGGCATCTTCGCGGCGGTTACCGAACGCAGCGTCGACGACGTGCTTGGCGAATTTGGCGGCAAGGGCTTTGGCGTCTTCAAGCCGGCGCTGGCGGAAACATTGGCCGCAAAACTGAGCCCGATCGCTGCGGAGATGCGCCGTTTGACTGCCGACACGGCGACCCTCGACGCCATTTTGAAAGAAGGGGCGGACAAGGCTCGTGCGGTTGCTACGCCGATCATGGCGGAAGTTCGAGACGTTGTGGGCCTCTGGCGCGCTTGATGCGCGTCAGCGTTTGAGCGACCATCGTCCGACATGACGAAAGATCTGCAAGCCTTCAGCTGCCTGGTCATCGCCGACGAGAGCGAAGAGTTCCCGGACGCGCTGATCTATGCCGGCTTGCTGTGCCGCTACACCGGTTGGCGTTTGCTCATGCTGCGTGTCATTGAGCCATCGGATCCGGCGCCATGGGCGTCGATTACCGAAGAGATGCATCTTCAGGCGCGTGATGCGGCCGAGTCGCTTACGCAGCGCTTCGCGGCTGAAGCCTGGGCGGAATGCGGCGTCACGGCGGAGCCGATTTTACGCGACGGCGACCTGAAGCCGGAATTGCGCAAGCTTTTGCAGGAAGAGACCTCGATCAAGCTTGTGGTGCTGGCCGCCGCATCGCCGCCAAGCGGACCGGGGCCGCTGGTCACCCAATTGGGAAAGAGCGGCGGGCTGTCTCCTCGGCCTGTGCCAGTGGTCGTGGTGCCCGGAGCGCTGTCGCGTGATGAGATCCGCGCTGTCGCCCTGCCAATGGCTGCGGCGGTTTCGATCGAGAGTGCGGAAGAGCCTCCCGCGCCGCAGCCGCCGCCCGCTTGACCCATTCGGGCTAAAGGCCCACCTGACGGTCATGTTCATTCAGACGGAATCCACGCCGAACCCGCGCACGCTCAAGTTTTTGCCGGGCCGTGACGTCCTGGGGCAGGGCAGTCGCGAATATGGGGACGCCGACGCGGCGCTAGGCGCTCCGCTGGCGACGGCGCTCTTTAATGTTGACGGGGTCGAACGCGTCTATCTGGGCGGGGACTTCATCACCATCACCAAGAGCGAAGAGATCGAGTGGCCGCACCTGAAGCCGCATGTCCTGGCGGCGATCATGGATCACTTCACGTCGGGCCGGCCGGTGCTGGGTGAGGGCGCCGCGCCCTCTGACGAAACCGATGAAGCCGATGTCGTCTATGAGGGCGACGCCGCCGGGATTGTGAAAGAGCTCAAGGAGATCATCGACGCGCGCGTGCGCCCCGCTGTGGCCCGCGACGGCGGCGACATTACCTTCCATTCCTGGGACCACGACCAAGGCATCGTTCGCCTCAATATGCGAGGCGCGTGCGCTGGCTGCCCGTCTTCCACTCTCACACTGAAGCAGGGCATCGAAAATATGCTTCGCCACTACGTGCCAGAGGTGAACGCGGTCGAGCAGGTGGTGTGAGCCGGAGCGTGCGCAAATCCGCATGATCGTGCTTGGCATCGATACAAGCCTCGACGCGTGCTCCGTCGCGATCGTTCGAGACGGTGCGGTGTTGACGCACCTTCAAGAGCAGATGACGCGCGGCCAAGCCGAACGGCTGGCGCCAATGGTGAGGGAAGCCGCGCAACGGGCTGGTGTAGTGTTCGCGGATTTGGATCGGATCGCGGTGACTACCGGTCCTGGATCGTTCACAGGCGTTCGCGTTGGTCTCTCGTTTGCGCGCGCGTTGGCGCTGGCAGTGGGCAAACCATGCCTGGGCGTTTCAACGCTTGAGGCTTTGGCGCTTGAGGATGGCGAGGACGGCGCGCGCGCCGGCTTGGTCGAAACCCCGGGCGCCTCATACTTCGCACGCTACGAAAATGGCGCGCCGACGGTTGCGCCGTGCAACATCGAGCGCGGTGATCATGTCGTGCAATTGCACGGAGCTGCGCTTAGAGGACCGGGCGTTGCAGTGAACGCCGCCGCCTTGGCGTTGCGGGCGGCGCATCTCGATCCGGTGCGCTATCCGCCCGACCCGACTTATCTTCGCGCTCCTCATGTTACGCTGCCGGCCAAGCCATGATTGAAGCAGCGCCGGCCTCGGCGAGCGAACTGCTCGCGTCTCTTCATGCTCGCGCATTCCTGAAGCCATGGAGCGCTAGCGAGATTGAAAAGCTGATGGAGAACCAGGCCGTGTTTGCGCTGTTGCATGGCAATGGCGCCGAGGCCAACGGTTTTGTGATGGCGTGGGCCGCGGCTGGCGATTCCGAGTTGCTCACGGTGGCCGTCGTACCCGAAGCGCGGCGCAAGGGTGTCGGCGCGGCGCTCGTGACGTCGGCGGGCGTGGCCGCCCTCGTGCGCGGCGCTTTCTCGATGCATCTGGAGGTCGCAGAGACCAATGATGGTGCGCGCTCTCTCTACAAGAAGCTCGGCTATGAGGAGGCTGGACGCCGCCACGCCTATTATGCGGGCGAGGGCGGTTCGGTTGACGCCATCGTAATGCGCCGTGCTTTGCCGCGCCCAGTTGTCTAGTCCGCGAGGTGGACATTGCCCTGCCGGAGGGGGTATTTGAGCGCCATGGACCGCATCGAAAAACTATGTGTCGAGAAAGGTATGCGCATGACCGAACAGCGCCGCGTGATCGCGCGCGTCGTCTCGGCCAGTCATGATCACCCGGATGTTGAGGAGCTGCATCGCCGCGCCGCCGCCGTCGATTCCGGCATCTCGATCGCCACCGTCTACCGTACCGTCCGCTTGTTCGAAGATAGCGGCATTCTTGAGCGCCATGACTTCCGCGATGGCCGCTCGCGCTACGAAGAAGTGCCTGACCAGCATCACGACCACCTGATCGACATGAAGTCCGGCAAGGTCATCGAATTCGTCGACGAAGAGATCGAGCGTCTCCAGCAGGAGATCGCACGCCGGCTAGGGTATCGACTCGTCGATCACCGGCTTGAGCTTTACGGCATCCCGCTCGACGACAAGGTAAAGGCGGGCAAGAAGTAGAATGTCCGAGCCACGCGCGCCGAAGCGTCTCTTTATCGAGACGTACGGTTGCCAGATGAACGTCTACGATTCCGAGCGCATGCGCGACGTGCTGGGCCCGCTTGGCTATACGGTCGCCGAGAAGCCGGATGACGCGGACCTCGTCATCTTGAACACCTGCCATATTCGCGAGAAGGCGACCGAGAAGGTCTATTCCGAGATCGGCCGCCTGCGTGCGCACAAGGAGCGCCGCGCCGCCGAAGGCAAGGGCATGACGATCACAATTGCCGGATGCGTTGCTCAGGCGGAAGGTGAGGAGATCATTCGCCGGGCCCCTGAGGTCGATCTCGTTGTCGGCCCGCAGGCCTATCACAAATTGCCGGAACTGATCGCTCGCGTGGCGCGCAAGTCTGGCGAGCAGCTTGCGACCGACTTCACGGCGCAGGAAAAGTTCGACCGTCTGCCGGCGCGCGCACCGGACGGCGTCACCGCTTTTCTCTCTATCCAGGAAGGTTGCGATAAATTCTGCACGTTCTGCGTTGTACCCTATACGCGCGGCGCTGAGTTTTCGCGTCCGATCGCGGATGTCTTGGCTGAAGCGCGCGCATTGGCAGATAAGGGCGTTCGTGAAATCACGCTGCTTGGTCAGAACGTGAACGCCTATCACGGCGGCGCAGCGTTTACCGATCTGCTCTCTGCGCTCGCTGAAATCGATACTATCGCGCGCATTCGCTACATGACTTCGCATCCGATCGAGACGACCGACGAACTCATCGCAATGCACGGTAGTGAGGTCAAATTGATGCCGTATCTGCACCTGCCGGTGCAGTCGGGCTCAGATCGCATCCTAAAGGCAATGAACCGAAAGCATGACGGCGCCTTCTATCGCGACATCATCTCGCGGGTGCGGGCGGTGCGGCCGGATATCGCGCTGTCGACGGACTTCATCGTTGGCTTCCCAGGCGAGACCGAGAAGGAGTTCGAGGCGACGATGCAGCTTGTGAACGATTTGCACTTCGCGGCGGCGTTCTCGTTTAAGTACTCATCGCGTCCCGGCACGCCAGCCGCAGCGATGGTAGGGCAGGTGAGCGAGGACGACAAAAGCCGCCGACTTGCCGTTTTGCAGAAGCGGCTCTTCGAGCAACAGACGCAATTCAACGCGAGCCAAGTTGGCCGCACGCTGTCGGTTCTTGTGACTGGGACTGGGCGGCGGTCGGGCCAAAAGCACGGGCGTTCGCCTTATCTGCAGTCCGTGCATTTCGATGATGCGCGTGCACGGAACGGCGATATCGTCGAGGTGCACGTTACCGGCTCATCGCAGAACTCGCTGAGCGGTGAAGTATCTTCCTTGGTTCGCGCATGAGTGAAACTCGCACAATCGCACTTGGACACGTTGCGCAAGCAGTCTTCGGGCCGCTGCATCGCCATGTTGCGCAAGTTCAAGAAGCCTTCCGCGATCCAAGCGCGCCGCGGGGAACGCCAGCTTATCGGCTGAAATTCGATGCTCAGGGCGATAAGATCATAGTCAGCGCCGGCCCCGGCGCGAGCGAGGCTGATTTCGTGCGCGCGCAGCGCATCATCGAAACCCTCATCGAGCAGGCGCGTCGCAAGGGCCGTGTACGCGAAGGCGAAGTTTTGGCGGCGATAGCCTTCTCGGAAGGTGCGAACGCAGAGTCTTCCGGCCCTATGCCATTGCCACAACTTGGCGGCTTGACGCTCCGCACGCCGCGCCAAGTGCATTATGTCGAAGCGCTGCGCGACGAGAACATCGATCTCATTTTTGGTGTCGGCCCGGCCGGTACCGGCAAGACCTTTCTCGCTGTGGCCGCTGCCGTCGAAGCGCTCAAGCAAGAGCGGGTCGACAAGATCATTGTCACGCGACCCGCCGTCGAAGCAGGCGAAAAGCTTGGCTATCTGCCGGGAGATTTGGCAGAGAAGGTCGATCCATATCTGCAGCCTATCTGGGATGCGTTCCGCAGCCAGATGAGCGAAACCGACCTCAAAGCGCGCCGTGAGCGCCGGCAAATCGAAGTTGCGCCGCTTGCGTTCATGCGCGGCCGAACGCTGTCGAATGCGTTCGTCATCGTCGATGAAGCGCAGAACGCAACCGTGCTGCAAATGAAGATGACATTGACCCGCCTCGGCGAAGGCTCACGCATGGTTGTAACTGGCGATCCTTCGCAAATCGATTTGTTGCGTCCCGATCAATCTGGTTTGGCGCATGCGATCTCGATTTTGGAAGAGGTGCCGGGCGTCGAGGTCATACGGTTCGCGACCCAAGACGTCGTCCGTCACAGGCTCGTCGCACATATAGTCGAAGCGTATCACCGCGATGAAGGAGCGCGTGGCGGTGGCTGAACTCGAAGTTGATATCCTGGCGAACTCGCAACTTTGGCGCGGGCACGAGGGCCTGTTGTCGAGGGCGCTGGCTGCGGCCGCCGAGGTAGAGGGAAAATTCGGAACCGTTTCATTGCTGTTGGGTGACGACGCTTCTGTGGCGGAGCTCAATCAGCAATTTCGAGGCAAGAGCGGGCCAACGAACGTGTTGTCGTTCCCGCCCGCTGCTGGCTCAGCGGAGCCAGGTTTCCTGGGCGATATCGCGCTCGCGGCGGAAACCATTGTCGAGCAAGCGAATTTTCAAGGTAAACGGTTCGAAATTCATGCCGCCCACTTAGTGGTGCACGGATTTTTGCACCTGATAGGCTATGATCACGAAAATCCGGCCGACGCCGATGTTATGGAAACGCGAGAGCGCGTGATCCTTGCATCGCTTGGGATAGAAGATCCTTACGCGTAAAGCGCCGCCAAGGGAGTGCGACACACACCATTATGGTTGAGACGACAAACGAAGCTGCCGACCCTCCCTCGCGAAGACGCGCGGGCCTACTTCAACGCTGGACGCGCATTTTCGCGCGCGGGAAGCTAGGGTCCGCTGAGGCAGTCGAAGAGGCGCTCAGAGAGCGCGAAGAGAACGGCAGTCCGATAGAATTGGCGCACAAGGATCTGATCCTACGCGCGGCGCATTTTGATCAACTCAAAGTCGCCGACGTGATGCGCGCGCGCGCAGAAATCGTCGCGATCGAAGCTGGCGCCACCTTGGGCGAGGCCGCGCGCGTGTTCGCCGAAAGTCAGCATTCGCGCTTGCCGATTTATGGCGAAACCCTGGATGACCCGCAGGGCTTTGTGCACGTGCGCGACGTGTTGGCTTTGCTTTCGCCGAACGAGGAGGGGGTTGCGGATGCGCAGTTCGCCGACCGTTCGCTGCCGCGCATCCGCCGTGAAATCCTGTTCGTCCCGCAATCGATGACGCTTGCGCGTCTTTTCCTGCGTATGCAGTCAAGCCGCATCCACTTGGCGCTCGTCGTTGATGAATACGGCGGCACTGACGGTCTGGTCTCGATGGAAGATCTCGTCGAGCAAATCGTTGGTGCAATCGATGACGAACACGACGTCGAGTCCGCTCTGGTGCTTGAACGCCCGAACGGCGCCTTCGAGGCGGACGGTCGCGCGCCGATTGCGGAGCTCGAAGAAAAGCTCGGTAAGTCGCTCGCGCTTCCGGACCACGAAGATGAATTTGACACTGCGGCCGGTCTCGCCGTGGCGTTGGCGGCGCGTTTGCCGCAGCGCGGTGAAATTTTGCGTCACCCGACCGGCTTCGACGTTGAAATCGTCGATGCCGATCCGCGCCGTGTGAAACGCATCAGGATCAAACCCGCAACCGAAGCATCAGCTAAGGTTCAGACGGTGGCGCCGAAGGAAAACGCGACGCATCGCAGCGCGTGAGTGTTGACCAGAGCCCCTGATCGCGCTCCAACGCCGGACTCGCGCTGGACAGGGGAGTTTCCGTTTGAACGCTGAGGCAGCAAGCGCCGCGCAGTCGCGCGTCCAAACATGGTTTTGCGCGCGTTCGCCTTGGCAGCGGCGCGGTATCGCAACCGCTGCGGGCGCGCTCGCAACTTTAGGGCACGCGCCGCTTCAACTGACGCTGCTGTTCGTGGCGGCCATCGTTGTTTTGGTCTGGCTGCTGGATGTTTCGGCGCAAAAAGAGCGTCGTTTACGCTCGGCTTTCAGTATGGGCTGGTTCTTCGGGCTCGGCCATTTCACCACCGGGCTCTATTGGGTCGCGGCTGCCTTCAACGTCGACAGCGATGCGTGGGGGCCGATCTGGGGCATCCCGGCAACGCTCGCTTTGGCGAGCGGTCTTGCCTTGTTCTTTGGCGTCGGCGCGCTCCTCGCGGTGCTGCTATGGACGAACGACGTTCGGCGCGTTGCGGCGCTGGCGCTCGGCTTGTTCGTTTCGGAATGGCTGCGTGGTCATATCTTGACTGGCTTTCCGTGGCTGTTGGCGGCGTACGTCTGGACGCCCGGCGAGCCGATTTCGCAGCTGGCGTCTTTGATCGGCTCTTACGGCTTAACTCTGCTTACGCTGTTGATCGCCGCGACGCCGGCGACGTTGGCTGATGGTGACCAAAGTTCAGGCCGGCGCTTTGCGCCGATGTTGGTCGCGGCGCTTGCTGTCGGCATGGCGTGGGGATGGGGCGCTCAGCACATCGCAGGCGCGCCTGCCCAACCGCCCGGTGCTGAGCCGATCGTTCGCGTCGCGGATTCGGGGCTCGGCCAGGCCGAGAAATGGGAAAACCGACCCGATCAAGAATGGCGTGTGCTCGATCGGTATCTCGATGTCACCGGCGACCCAAACGACGACAATGCGGACTCGATCGTCATCTGGCCGGAAGGCGCCATACCGGTCGTGAACTTCTTCATGCTGGAGAACCCGGACTTCATGGCCGCACTCGGTCGTGGCTTGGGTGATCGCGTTCTGGTTACCGGCCTCACGCGCCGTGAAGGCCGCGCGGATGGCGTAGCGTACTTCAACTCCGCCGCCGTGATCGACGGCGTGAACGGCGAAGCTCGCATCAGCCAATTCTATAACAAGAACCATCTGGTGCCGTTCGGCGAGTACATCCCGTTTTGGTCGCTGGTCAGCAACTTCAACATCGCGCCGCTGCAACGCATTGGCTCTGGCTTTGAAGCGGGCCCCTCGCCGACCCGGCTCGTCATTCCCGGCGCGCCGCCGGCTGTGGTGCTGATCTGCTACGAGGCAATCTTCCCCGGCATGGCTCCGCGCGGCGAAGGCCGGCCCGGCTGGATCGTGATGGTCACCAACGACGCGTGGTTCGGGGGCGGCTCAGGTCCGTACCAGCACTATGCGATGGCCCGATATCGGGCGATCGAGGAGGGGCTTCCGGTCGCCCGGGCGGCCTCTGGCGGCATCTCCGCAATCGTCGATTCTTATGGCCGTCAGGTTGCCGCAACCAATGCGCGAGTGCTGTATGCGGAGGCGCAACTCCCCCCTGCGCTTCAAGAGACCCCATACGCGCAGTGGGGTAGTATAGTGCTCGCGCTTTTGTTTGCAGTTATCGCCGCGTTCCGGTTCATTCCCTCCGGACGTCGTGGACCGGGAGGGTCCCGAAAATGAATGATGAGCGCGCAGCCAACGCGATCGACAAGAAAGTCGGTCAGAGGGTGCGGTCTAGACGCCTGGAAATCGGTATGAGCCAGGAACGGCTCGCCGAAATACTTGGGGTCACCTTTCAGCAGGTCCAAAAGTACGAGAAGGGCGTCAATCGGATCGCGGTTAGTCGCTTGTTTGACATCGCGAATGCTCTGGACATGACGCCTGGCCGCTTTTTCGAGGGGCTGACTGCTGCCGTTCCCGGGGGCGCTGAAAACCGCACGGAATATGTGGCTGATGCCCTGGCGACCCCCGAGGGGGCTCAGCTCATGGCGCTGTTCGCGACGATCAAGAGCCAGAAGGTCCGTCGCCGTGTGGTCGATCTGGTCCGTACGCTTGCCGAGGACGAAGCCAAGGACAGCTAAACGCCCGCGACGATTGTGAAATTGCCTCTAGGGCCGGTTCTCCTTATGAGAGCCGCTTCGTTTTTACCGTTTTGGCCGGAGAAGCCCGTGGCCCGCAGCAACTACGTGTTCACAAGCGAGAGCGTCTCTGAGGGCCACCCCGATAAAGTCGCGGACCGCATCTCGGACACCGTGGTTGACGCATTTATCGCGGCCGATCCTGAAGCTCGCGTCGCCTGCGAGACTATGGTTACGACCAATCGCATTATCCTCGCGGGCGAAGTCCGCGCTGGAAAGCCGGGTAACGACAAAGCCGCCAACAAGGCTTTCACCAAAGAGATCATCGCTTCCCTGCAACCGAAGGTCCGCGCTGCGGTGAAGGACATTGGTTACGAGCAGAAGGGTTTCCACTGGGAGAAGGCTAAGTATGCCTGCTACCTGCACGGGCAATCCGCGCACATCGCTCAAGGCGTCGATTCTTCTGCCAAGAAGGACGAGGGCGCCGGCGACCAGGGCATCATGTTCGGCTACGCGTGCAATGAAACGCCCGAGCAAATGCCGGCGACGCTGCAATACTCGCACAACATCCTGAAGCGCCTCGCGGAAGTGCGCCACTCGGGCGAGCGTCCGGAACTCGAGCCGGATGCGAAGAGCCAAGTCACGCTGCGCTACGAAAACGGCAAGCCCGTTGAAGTCGTCGCTATTGTTGTCAGCCACCAGCACGCGAAGAAGCTTGGTGACAAGAATTACAGTCAAGCGCGCTTCGCCGAGATCGTGAAGCCGATCGCGGCTTCGGTTTTCCCGGCAGGTCTCATCACCAAGAAAACTAAGTGGCACATTAACCCGACCGGCAAGTTCGAAATCGGCGGTCCGGACGGCGATAGTGGTCTCACCGGCCGCAAGATCATCGTCGACACGTACGGTGGCGCAGCTCCGCACGGCGGCGGCGCGTTTTCAGGCAAGGATCCGACGAAAGTCGACCGCTCGGCAGCTTACGCTTGCCGGTACCTTGCAAAGAACGTGGTCGCCGCGGGCCTCGCCGATCGCTGCACGATCCAAATCAGTTACGCCATCGGTGTTGCCGTGCCGACGAGCTTCTATGTCGACCTCCACGGCGCCGACACTATCGATCCTGCCATCCTGGAAGCGAAATTGCCGGAAATGATTGGCGGCGCGACGCCGCGTTCGATCCGCAACCATTTGAAGCTCAATCGTCCGATTTACGCGCGCACCGCTGCTTACGGCCACTTTGGCCGTCAGCCGGACAATGAAGGTGGCTTCACCTGGGAGCGTGACGATCTGGTGGCCGAGCTGAAGGGGCTCGCCTAAGTTAGGAGGCATGTCCTCTTCACGTGGTCTCACACCCGAAATCATCCGCTATCTCGCGCACGTAAATCCGCCGGAGCACCCGGTGCTCGCGCGTTGTCGCGAAGAAACACAAAAACTGCCGATGGCGCGGATGCAGATCAGCGCCGAACAAGGCGCGTTCATGCAAGTCATGACACGCCTGCTGAATGCAAAGCGCGTGTTTGAGGTCGGTGTCTTTACCGGTTATTCCTCGACCGCAGTCGCTTTGACGATGAAGGACTTGCATCCTGTCGGTGCCAAGCTGCTTGCTTGCGATATCTCCGATGAGTGGACCACCAAGGCGCGCTCTTATTGGCGTGAGGCGCTAGTCGACGACATTATCGAACTGAAGCTCGCGCCCGCGACGGAGACGCTCGACGCACGCATCGCAGCCGGGGAGGCGGGCCAATATGACCTTGGTTTCGTAGACGCCGACAAGACCGGCTACGACGCCTATTACGAGCGTGGCCTCCACCTTCTGCGCAAAGGCGGCGTCATGCTTTTTGACAACGTGCTCTGGTCGGGCCGCGTTGCCGATCCTGCTGACACCTCCGCGGATACTTCGGCGCTTCGCGCGCTTGCGCAGAAGGCCAAAGCCGACGCGCGCGTTCACGCGGCGATGACAAGCATCGGCGACGGCTTGCTCTTCTGCGTGAAGAAGTGACCGCCAATCGCGTCCTCGGCGCGGTGCTGATCGTCGGCGCAACCGTCACGGCGCTTTATTGGTGGAGCTATTTCAACGCCGGTGATGTCATGGCCAGCCATGAGCGCTGGTATGTGGCGTTTGAGGATGCGTTCCCGTTCGCCGATGGGTGGATGGCGCTTTGCATGATGGGCGCCGGCTTGGGTCTCATTCAAAATCGCGCGTGGGGTCCGCCGCTCGGGCTTCTTGCGGGTTCAGCGCTGATCTTCCTCACCGCCATGGACGTAACCTTCAACGTCCAGAACGAGATGTACGCGCTCGCGGGCGACAATGATGCCATGAAGGCCGAAATCGCCATCAATATCGCTACGGGCCTTCTCGGCGCCTGCACGATCGCCGCCTGTTGGCCGCGCCAGCGCGCCGGTTGAACCGCCGCATTGCGCCTCCGGGCGAGCGGGTTTAGAGGGGCGCCTTCTTTTCCCGTTACTTCCCGGAGCAGCCCCACATGGCCCGCGCAAAAATCGCCCTTATCGGTTCTGGCATGATCGGCGGCACGCTCGCCCATATCGCGGCGCGTGAAGAACTGGGCGATGTGATCCTGTTCGACGTTGTCGAAGGCGTCCCGCAAGGCAAGGCGCTCGACATCGCCGAAGCTTCGCCGGTGTTCGGTAAGGACAGCGCGCTGAAGGGCGCGAACGATTATGCCGGCATCGCCGGCGCGGACGTTTGCATCGTCACGGCAGGCGTGCCGCGCAAGCCCGGCATGAGTCGCGATGATCTTCTCGGCATCAATCTCAAAGTCATGAAGGCAGTTGGCGAGGGCATCGCACAGCACGCGCCGAACGCGTTCGTCATCGTCGTCACCAATCCGTTGGATGCAATGGTGTGGGCGCTACGCCAATTCTCGAAGCTCCCGCACAACAAAGTCGTCGGCATGGCCGGCGTCTTGGATAGCGCGCGCTTCCGCTACTTCCTCGCCGAAGAGTTCAAGGTTTCAGTGGAAGACGTCTCGGCCTTCGTGCTCGGCGGTCACGGCGACACCATGGTGCCGCTGGTGCGCTACTCCACCGTCGCCGGCATTCCGCTGCCGGACTTGGTCAAGATGGGTTGGACCAGCCAAGAAAAGCTCGACCAGATCGTGCAACGCACGCGCGATGGCGGCGCCGAAATCGTTGGCCTGCTGAAGACCGGCTCTGCCTTCTACGCGCCGGCCGAAAGCGCGATTCAGATGGCGAAGAGCTATCTGCGCGATAAGAAGCGCGTGCTCCCATGCGCCGCCAACCTCAACGGCCAATATGGCTTGAACGACATGTATGTCGGCGTGCCGTGCATCATCGGAGCGGGCGGCGTTGAGAAAGTCATCGAAATCGAACTCAGCGCCAACGAACGCGCCATGTTCGATCACTCGGTGAATGCCGTGAAGGGCCTGGTCGACGCTTGCAAAGGCATTGATCCGTCGGTCGGCTAACGGGCCATCACAATTCTAGATTATGCCGTCGCATGCTTTGGCCTGCGGCGGCGTTTTCGTTTACCTTGCGCAGATGACCACCATCGGCCCAACGCTCATCACCGCGCGCCTCATCCTGCGTCCGCCGCAACACGAAGATTTCGACGGCTTCGCCGCCATGGCGCAGGAAGAGGAGACGATGCGCTTCATCGGCGGCCTCGCGCCGCGCGATGCGGCTTGGCGCGGCATGGCTTCGCTCGCAGGCTCGTGGGCGATGCTTGGCTACGGCATGTTCTCGGTCATCCGCCGCGACACCAACGAATGGATCGGGCGGCTTGGTCCGTGGCGCCCGGGTGGCAAGGAAGGCAATTGGCCGGGCGATGAAGTCGGTTGGGGCGTGAGGGCGTCAGCAATGGGGCAGGGTTTCGCGCAAGAGGGCGCGATCGCCGCCACCGATTGGGCGTTCGACAACCTCGGCTGGGATCACGTCATCCACTGCATCGACAAGCGCAATTTGCCCTCGATCAAACTCGCTGAACGTTTGGGATCGCAGCTCGAAACCGAGGACGTGCAACTCGCGCCGCCCTTTGAGGCGCATAAGGTCGATCTCTACGGTCAGTCGAAGGCTGCGTGGAGAGCGCGCCGCTAGCGCGTGATCGGATCGTCGCGGAACCAGCCCGCGATTGAGAGACGCGGCGAAGGTGTGAAGGTCGAAATCGACGTCACTGAGTGCAGACGCAGTCCATCAAAGACAGTTAGCGTGTTGAAGCGCGGCAGGAAACCGGCCTCGACATCCTGCTTCTTGTCCAAGAACAGGAGCAGGCCGCCCCAATCCGGCTGCCAGTTGCGTGAAAAGCCGATCGTGTAAGCGGCGCGGCGCTCCTTCTTGGCCCCATCGTCGACGTGGCGCGTGAGGTAATGGCCGCGCTGATAATTGCTGGCGTGTGCATCGATCTTGGTAATGCGCGGCTCGCTGATGATTTCTTTGGCGAAGGCGATGAACTCGGCAGAGTTCAGGAATTGCGTGAGCGCGTGAATGGGGTGTCCCGGATCCCAGCCGCGCAACGCCGCTTCGATCATGGGGTATGTGTAGTACGTATAGCCAAAATTCTCCGCCGCCCGTTGGCGGATGCCGTCTTCCAGTTTGCGGCGTGCTTCAACCGACATGCCCGCGAGCGTCTCCTGCGTGATCGTTATGGTTTCGCGGTACTCGTTCTGACAGATCAGCCGCCACGGTAAGTTGAGAAGCACGCGCTCAAGCGCGTTCGCCGTCTCCTCTTCGAACAAATTTGAAATCTGCACCGCTTTGTCAGCGGCATATGCCTTTGCGTAAGGCGCTGGGTCGATATTGGGATTGAGCCGGAGCTGGATCATGCGGCGCGCACTGTGATCAAGGGCGTCATTTAGCGCAAGATCGCCCTGCTTTTCCGTCGCTTGGCGCTTGCCTGATCGGCGCGCGCGTCCGATCTAGATGCGAACGAGGGGACACGATGCGATCGATCATCTTAGCAACGGCGGCGCTTGCGCTCGCCTATCCGGCGAGTGCGCAACAACAGCAGCAGCAAGTGCCGGGCTTCGTTCAAGCCAGTGCGCCACCTGCCGAGGCGCCACCTGTCGCGCCGATACCTGCCGCACAGCAACGCACGATCGATCGCCTGCAAGCCGCAGCGCTCGAAAGCGATCACGCATACGAGATCGTAGAGAGCCTCGTTAGTGAAGTTGGCCCGCGTCTCGCGGGCTCCGAAGCTGAGGCGCGTGCGCGTGATTGGGCCGTTGGGATGTTGCGCGCGAATGGCTTTACCAACGTTCGTATCGAACCGTTCACGCTGCCTTATTGGGATGCGACGCGCGAAGAGGCGCACATTGTGTCTCCCGGCATTGAGCGCCCCATGGTTGCGGCGGCGCTTGGCGGCTCACCCTCGACACCGGAAGGCGGGTTGACTGCCGAGATCGTGCGCTTCGCCGACATGGCCGCGTTGGAGGCGGCGCCGAATAGCGCCGTGGCCGGCCGGATTGTCTTTATCGATGAGCACATGAGCCGCGCGCAGGATGGTTCCGGTTATGGCGTTGCGGTTCGTAAGCGCGGACGCTGTGCGCCGGTTGCGCAGGCAAAGGGCGCCGCAGCTTGCCTCATCCGCGCCGTTGGCACGGATACGCACCGTTTCGCGCACCAAGGCGGCAGCTCGCGTCAAGCACAAGGCGCTTCATTGCCCGCAATGTCGATTTCGCCAGCCGATGCCGATGTGCTTGCAAACCTCATCCAGCGCGGCACCGTGCGTGTTCGCCTCGATATCCGAGCCGACATTCGTGAGAATGCGCAGTCTGGCAACGTGATCGCGGAGATCCGTGGCCGTGAGCGCCCTGATGAAATCGTGCTGCTGGCTGCGCACTTGGATTCCTGGGATATGGGGCAGGGAGCCATTGATGACGGCGCGGGCGTCGCCATCGTCTCAGCCGCCGCGCGCCTTATCCGTGATTTGCCACGCCGCCCGCGCCGCACGATCCGTATCTTGCTCGCTGGCGCAGAAGAGAATGGCGTCCACGGCGGCGCGGCCTACGGGCAAGCGCACGCGAACGAAACCCACGTCGTTGCGCTCGAGAGCGATTTCGGCGCCGGGCGCGTGTGGCGTTTCGATACGCGATTTGCGGAGTCGGCCGCGCCTTATACGCGCGCGTTCCAGCGCGCTCTCTCTCCGCTGGGTGTTTTGCCGGGCAATAACCAGGCGGACGGCGGCGCAGACGTGAACGCGATCCGAGAAGCGGGGACCCCGGTCGTTGATCTCAGCCAGGATGGTACGGACTACTTCAACTATCACCACACGCCGGACGACACGCTCTACGCGATCGACCCCGCGGCGCTTCGGCAGAACGTCGCTGCCTGGGCGACCTTCGTGTACCTCGCGGCCGACACCGATTGGACATTCCGCGGCGCGCCAGCAGCACAATAGCGCCTAGTACCAGCCGGCCTCGCGTAGCACGCGCACGTTGGGCCGGCTCACTGGAGCTTCGGCGCCGCCTTTGAGGATGAGGACGAGTTTGTCGCCGTCGCGCCGTGTACTTTCGACGCCCTCTCGCGCAACCCACCATGAGCGGTGTGTCTGCGCGCCTTCGAGGCCCTCAAGCTCCGTGATCGCGTCCGACAGACGCATCAGGATGAGATCTGAGCCTTTCGACGTATGCAGGCGCAGATAGTGGTCTTCGGAGGAGACGGCGTGGAGCGCTGCGCCTCTAAGTTTTGGCGGCAGGCGCTCCATGAACCGGACCGGCCTTGCGCCAGCTGGCGCGGCGTGCGTTTGGGCGCCTGGCCATTGATCCTTGAATGCACGGTCGACCAACCAAGCAAGGCCGGCGATGGCGATGCTCACTCCCAGAACCAGGCCGTAGAGCCTTGGGTAGTACGAGACCGAAACTGGCTGATCGATGGCGATCTGAAAGAGCACGACCGTGCCACTTACGACGGCGGCAATCAGCACGGTCGCGGCGATCCGGTTTGCAAGCGCGCCAATACGCGGAACCATCCTCTCAAGCGTGCGAGCAATGAAGGTGGCCCCGAACCAGCCTTCGCCGACGAGCGTCGTCCAATAGAGGAAGCTGGCCCAATAGGGCACTGAACCGGTGGCGCCGAAGGGGTTGGTGAAGGCCAAAAATGCGCCGATGGCGGCCACGATCGTCAACGTCCGCGTCAGCGGGTGATCGATCTTCGGTATGCGAGGCTCTTTGGCGTTCGTCATTTCACGCTTCGTGAACTGCACAAAGCGGCAATTCGCGACGTTCCGCGGCGCGTTCACGAAGATCAAGGAGAAGGAGTTTGGCGATCATGGTTCTCCGGCGTTGGCGCATTCACGCGCTTTGCTGGGAGGCACGATGAACCGGACCGCACTTCGCAAGTCAATCGACCGGACGACACTGGAGCGTGTGGATAATGCCGCGGCGGGCGTGGGTTCACAATCGCTGCGCCGCCGGATCAGTGGGATATTGATCTTGGGAGTCTTGGCCGCCGGCTTGGCGCCTTTGGCGGGGCCGGTCTGGAATTACCTCCAGCATCATGAAATCCGGCCGCACGCGCCTGATTGGGCCGCGTTCGGCGCGCTGCCCGCTCAGTTCAAACTCCATATTGTGGCCGCGCTTGCTGCGCTCGCGATTGGTTTTGTGATCTTGGCGCTGCCGAAGGGAAGGGGGCCACACAAGGCGCTCGGCTGGACCTGGGTCGGGGCGATGTCGATCACGGCTGTCTCAAGCTTGTTCATAACTGGGCTGAATGGCGATGCGTATTCGTTGATCCATCTCATCAGTGGCTGGGCCATCGTCGTATTGCCGATGGGTGTCTACGCCATCCGAACTCGCAACATAGCCGCGCATCGGCGGCACATGATGAGCCTTCTTGTTGGCGCATTGTTGATTGCGGGCGCATTCTCATTTTTGCCTGGCCGCTTCATGTTTGAATTCTTCTTCTAAACGCGGCGTTTTGCCGGTTGCGACGTGCGCAAACGGGTCTATGCAGCAGTCATCTCATGACGAGCCTGCTGCGCAACGTTGCTGCACTCATAGCAGCCGTTACGATCCTGCAACTTGCAGGCGGTTTGCTTGGCGTGCGCATTCCGCTCGCGTTCACTGTCGAACATTCGCGCACAGCGCTCGGTCTCGTCGCCGCGTCTTACTCGGCTGGCTTCATGATGGGCGCGATGATCGCGACGGTGCTGTTTGCGCGCGTCGGTCACATCCGCGTCTATGCCGCTTGCGCCGCGATATTCTCCGTCACGACGCTCGCGCTGCACTTCAGCGCTGACATCTGGTGGTGGGGCGTTGCACGCATGATTGCGGGCATGGCGGTCGCGCTGATGTTTGCCGCTGTCGAGAGCTGGATCAGTTTTTCCATCGGACGGCACGCGCGCGGCGAGGTGATGAGCGTCTATATGGTTCTTACCAAGGGCGCGCTCGCCATCGGACCGTTCCTGGCCTTTGGCTATGCGCCTGCGCAGGCAGAACCGTGGATGATAGCCGCAGCGCTGACAGCGCTTTCGATGGTGCCGATCTGCTTTACCGCCGCCGAACAGCCGGATCCGCCGAAAGCTCAGCCGCTCGCGCTCGTCGAACAATTTGCGATCGCCCCGGCTGCAGTCATCGGTTGTTTTGGGGCGGGGCTGGTCAATGGAGGTGTGCTTGCACTTGCACCGCTCTACGCCGCTCAACACTACGGTCCCAATGCCGCGGCCGAGTTCTATTCGGCTGCATTCACCGGCTCGCTCCTGCTGCAATGGCCCGCGGGACGCCTTTCAGACCGCATAGATCGTCGTTTGGTCATCGCGGCGCTGGCGGCGATCGCTGCAGCGTCATCCTTTGCGCTCGCGACTTGGAGCGGTCAGTTGCTTAGCTGGTCGGCGGTCTTGTTGTTTTTTATTTGGGGCGCTGGCGCACTTTCATTTTACGGGATCGCGGTGGCGCATATGGCTGATCGCGCCGAGCCGGGAAAGCTCGCGCAGTCTGCGGCGGGTCTTTTATTTGTTTGGGCGGCGGGCTCCGTCATAGGACCATTGGTCATGGGACCTTTGGTCGACTGGTTCGACGTTGCAGGCATGTTCTGGTTCTCGGGTGGCGCTGCGCTCTTCGTCGCCATCGCCATGTTCTGGCGCCGCTCGACACGGCGCGGGCCGGTCACCAAGGAAGAGTACGCGCCGCAACTCGGCACGTCCGTGGCGGCCGGTGAGATCGCTTATGGTGAAGATAAACCCGATGATGACAGGGACGCGATTGCAGTGGCCAACAATCCGCGCTAGCGCGCGTTCGTGAGCCCATCGCTTTCCACGTTATTTGCGGAATCTCTGAAAGTCGGTTGTCTCGGTTTTGGGGGACCGGCGGGACAAATCGCGTTGATGCACCGCGTCTTCGTCGATGAGCGCAAGTGGATCGATGACGATCGCTTTCAGCATATGCTGGCGTTTTGCATGTTGCTGCCAGGGCCAGAGGCCCAACAGCTTGCGACCTATATCGGCTGGCGTTTACGTGGTTGGGCGGGCGCATTGATCGCGGGCTGGATGTTCGTGATCCCCGGCGCGCTGATCGTGCTCGCGCTTTCCTGGCTCTACGTGAACTATGGTGAAGTTCCCTTGGTCGCAGCGGCCCTTGACGGCGTGAAATGCGCTGTCGTTGCTTTGGTTGCTGAAGCGCTGATTAAGGTCGGCAAGCGAGCTTTGAAGACAAGCGCCGCTTTATTGCTGGCGATTGGCGCCTTCGTTGCGCTGATTTTTGGCGCGCCGTTCCCGGTCGTGATTGTGGCTGCGGCTTTGCTTGGCATCGCGCGAGCGCGTCTGTTCGTGAAAGGCGTGGCCACTCGATCTCTCGAAACGCCGGTTTTGCAAGGGAGCAGGGGCGCCTTCGGTCAAGCTCTCCTGTGGCTTGTTCTCTGGGCGGCTCCGCCAGCAATCATCGCGCTTACGCTCGGCACGGATCATGTGCTTTTCCAGATTGCTCAGGTGTTTTCGATCCTCGCGTGCGTCACTTTCGGCGGTGCTTATGCATTGCTCGCGTATCTCACCATAGAGGCTGCGGTGCGCGGCTGGCTGACGCCCTCTCAGATGATTGACGGGCTAGGCCTCGCCGAAACGACGCCAGGCCCGCTCATTCTCGTAAATGAGTTCGTGGGGTTTCTGGCGGGTCACAATGCCGGCTCTCCGGCGCTTGCGCTCTCCGGCGCTGTTATCGCGCTTTGGTGCACTTTCGCACCGTCGTTCGTTTGGATCTTCGCGGGTGCGCCCTTCGCCGAGCGCTTGGAACGCAATACCAGCGCCGCTGGCGCGCTCGCCGCGATCACAGCTGCGGTGCTTGGCGTGATCGCCAAACTTGCGCTCTTCTTTGCCGCTCACGCACTCTTCGCGCGCCAGATCGCTTTCGGACCCACTGCCTTACCTGACCCAACGTCGGGTATTTGGTGGATGATCGCCTTGGCGCTCGCCGCCGCCGTGGCCCTGATCCGTTTCAAAGCCAATCTGCTGCTGGTTTTGGTCGCATGCGCTCTGACGGGCTTGGCGGCGCACGCTTGGGGCCTATAAAGCGGCCCAGCGATTTCCGCACCGATCCAAGCTCCCGGGGCCAAGATGAACATCCACGAGTACCAAGGCAAAGCCGTCCTGAAGAGCTTTGGCGCGCCGGTGCCCCGCGGCTTTCCGGCTTTCACGACGGAGGAGGCCATCGACGCCGCCGCCAAACTCGCTGGCTCGGTGTGGGCTGTGAAGAGCCAAATCCACGCCGGCGGGCGCGGCAAGGGCAAGTTCAAGGAAGCTGATGCGGGCGAGAAGGGTGGTGTGCGCATTGCCTTCAAGCCGGAAGACGTGGGTCTCTATGCGTCGCAGATGTTGAAACACACGCTGGTCACCGAGCAAACGGGTCCGGCTGGCCGCGTCGTCAATCGCATTTACATCGAAGAAGGCGTGAAGATCGCGAAGGAGTTCTATCTCTCCGCGCTTGTCGATCGTGAAAGCGGTCGAGTTGCGTTCGTCGCGTCCGAAGCCGGCGGCATGAACATCGAAGAAGTCGCGCACGACACGCCGGAAAAAATCACGACCGTCGCTATCGATCCCGCGACCGGTCCGAGCAAGGCCGACACCACGAAGATCGCAGCCGCTTTCGGCATCGGCGGTGACCTCGCCACTCAATGCGATGATCTGATCGGCAAGATCTACACTGCATTCGTGAAGAGCGACATGAGCCTTCTCGAAGTGAATCCGCTCATCGTTACGGAAGACGGTAAGCTCGTTTGCGGCGATGCGAAGGTCAGCTTCGATTCCAACGCTGCTTTCCGTCACCCGGAATGGGCCGACCTGCGCGACATGGGCGAAGAGGACGAAAAGGAAATCGAGGCTTCGAAGTACGATCTCGCCTACATTTCTCTCGATGGCGATATCGGTTGTATGGTCAACGGCGCTGGTCTCGCCATGGCGACGATGGACATTATCAAGCTGTTCGGCGCGGAACCTGCGAACTTCCTCGATGTCGGCGGCGGCGCCAGCAAAGAGAAGGTGACAGCCGCCTTCAAGATCATCACCGCCGATCCGAAGGTAAAGGGCATTCTGGTCAACATTTTTGGCGGCATCATGAAGTGCGATGTCATTGCCGAAGGCGTGATTGCGGCGGTGAAAGAGGTCGGTTTGCAAGTGCCGCTCGTTGTCCGGCTCGAAGGCACTAACGTCGAGCTCGGCAAAAAGATCATCAATGAGAGCGGTCTCAACGTGATCAGCGCGGATGATCTCGAAGACGCCGCACGCAAGATCGTGAAAGCGGTGAAGGGCTAAGGGCAGGGCCCGTTGGTGAGGAGCGCAAACATATGATCGGTTACGTCACATTGGGCACGAACGATCTCGATCGCGCCGCAAAATTCTATGACGCCATTGCCGCCGAGCTAGGCACGTCGCGGATGATGGAATGGCCGGGCGCCATTGCGTGGGGCACGCCGGGCGGTGGCGCAGGCATCGGCCTCACCAAACCCTTCAACGGCGAGGCCGCAACCGTCGGCAACGGCGTTATGGTCGCGCTTGAAGCGAAGGATAAGGATCAAATCCATCGCCTTCATGAGATCGCGCTCGCGAACGGCGGCACGTGTGATGGCCCGCCAGGGCCACGCGGCGACACCTTCTACGCAGCTTATTTCCGTGATCCGGACGGCAACAAACTCAACGCATTCATCATGGGCTGACCTCTCGTTCGCGTCGTTCCACTAGGGTTTGCAACCGGCGTGGCGTGGGCTAGGAGCCATCCCGAATTTCTAAGTTTTACAAGGCCAGGGGGCCATTTTGTCCATTCTCGTCAACGCTTCCACTCGCGTCATCTGCCAAGGTTTCACCGGCAAGAACGGCACATTCCACTCCGAGCAAGCCATTGCCTACGGAACCAAGATGACGGGCGGCGTCTCGCCGGGGAAGGGCGGCTCCACGCACCTTGGTCTGCCGGTGTTCAACACGGTCACTGAAGCCAAGGAGAAAGCCGGCGCAGACGCGACGGTGATTTACGTGCCGCCGCCAGGCGCCGCGGCCGCTATCGAAGAGGCGATCGACGCTGAAATTCCGTACATCGTTTGCATCACTGAAGGCATTCCGGTGCTGGACATGGTGCGGGTGAAGGCGCGTCTGGCGAATTCGAAGTCGAAGCTGCTCGGACCGAATTGCCCAGGCATTCTGACGCCGAACGAGTGCAAAATCGGCATTATGCCGGGCCAGATCTTCAAGAAAGGCTCTGTGGGAGTCGTCTCGCGCTCGGGCACTTTGACGTACGAAGCGGTGTTCCAGACCACAAATGAAGGCCTTGGCCAAACCACTGCCGTGGGCATCGGTGGCGACCCGGTGAAGGGCACCGAATTCATAGATGTCCTCGAGCTCTTCCTTGCGGACCCGGAAACCAAATCCATCATCATGATCGGCGAAATTGGCGGCTCCGCAGAAGAGGATGCGGCGCAGTTCCTGGCCGATGAGAAGAAGAAGGGCCGCTGGAAGCCTACCGTTGGCTTCATTGCGGGTTCAACCGCGCCTCCTGGGCGCCGCATGGGTCACGCGGGCGCGATCATTTCGGGCGGCAAAGGCGATGCGGGCTCGAAGATGGCCGCCATGGAAGCAGCGGGGATTAAGGTCTCGCCACACCCGGCGGCGCTCGGCCGGACCATGACGGAACTGCTCAAAGGCTAAGCAGCGGCTAGCCCTGCGCGTTCGCAGCCCTTCAATCCCTGCGCGACGCACTTTAGAAGGGGCGCCGCCCAGCGGTGCGCCCTATATTTTACACGGGTTGCCCCGGTTTCCGAGAAGGTCAGCGTTCCATGGCGGATGACGCCCGCAGCTTGCCAAATGCAGCTATGCTCGAAACGAGCTTCCTCTACGGCGCCAATGCGACGTTCGTGGAAGAGATGGCGGCCAAATACGCCAATGACCCAAACTCGGTAGACGCCTCCTGGCGTGCGGTCTTCGACCAGCTTCGCGATGATCCCGAGGCCTCGCGCGCCGCAGTTCGCGGTCCGTCGTGGTATCGACCGGAAATCGCGCAGCCCCAGACGACAGAAACCACTGCGTTGCTCGATGGCAATTGGGCGGCTCTCGCAAGCAAGCTTGAGCAGAAGGTCGCCGCGCGCTTGCCCGGCGCCTCCACGCAAGATGTCCAGTCCGCAGCGCGCGATAGCGTCCGTGCATTGATGATGATCCGCGCCTATCGCACGCGCGGACATTTGGCGGCGCATCTTGATCCGCTCGGCATCGAAGTTCGTCCACCAGCGCCTGACCTTGATCCATCCAGCCACGGTTTTGGCCCCGGCGATCTTGATCGTCCGATCTTCATCGACGGCGTGCTGGGCATGCAGATGGCCACTGTCAACGAGATGCTCGCAATCCTGCAGCGTACGTACTGCGGCACGTTCGGTATCGAGTTCATGCACATCACCGATCCAGGCGAGAAGTCCTGGATTCAGGAGCGCATCGAAGGGCCGGACAAAGAGATCGCGTTCACGCCGGAAGGCAAACGCTCGATCCTGAAGAAATTGCTCGAGGGCGAGAGCTTTGAAAAGTTCGTTCACAAGCGCCATCCCGGCACCAAGCGCTTTGGTCTCGATGGCGGTGAAGCGATGCTTCCGGCGCTTGAGCAGATCATCAAGCGCGGCGGCGCGCTTGGGGTGCAAGAGATCATTCTCGGGATGGCTCACCGTGGCCGCTTGAACGTGTTGGCCGCCGTGATGGGCAAGCCGTATCAAGCGATCTTCCATGAGTTCCAGGGCGGCTCGGCGACGCCGGATGACGTGCTCGGCTCCGGCGACGTGAAGTATCACTTGGGCGCCTCAAGCGATCGGGCGTTCGACGGCAACAACGTCCACCTCTCGCTAACCGCAAACCCGTCCCACCTTGAAATCGTCAATCCGGTTGTCCTCGGCAAAGCGCGCGCCAAGCAGGCGAAGCGCGCAACGTGGACCGAGGAAGGCGAAGCGCTGCACGATCTGCGTGCGCGCGTTATGCCACTGCTTATTCACGGCGACGCCGCTTTCGCGGGGCAGGGTGTTGTCGCCGAATGCTTCGCGCTCTCAGGCCTGCGCGGTTACAAAACCGGCGGCACGATGCACTTCATCATCAACAATCAGATCGGCTTCACGACAGCGCCGCACTATTCGCGCTCGTCGCCATATCCGTCTGACGTCGCGTTGATGGTGCAAGCGCCGATCATGCACGTGAACGGCGATGATCCGGAAGCCGTCGTGTTCGCCGCGAAGGTCGCGACCGAATATCGCCAGTTGTTCGGCAAGGACGTCGTCATCGACATGTTCTGTTATCGCCGCTTCGGTCACAATGAAGGTGACGACCCGACGATGACGCAGCCGATCATGTACCGGCGCGTGAAGGACCAGCAGACAACGCTGCAAATCTACACCGACCGCCTGATCAAGGAGGGTGTGGTCACCCAAGCCGACGTCGATGAGTGGCAGAACGACTTCAACGCCTTCCTCGATCGCGAGTTCGACGCCGGCAAGGCTTATCGCGTTAACAAGGCCGATTGGCTGGATGGTGTTTGGGCCGGCTTCTCATTGCCGGTCGATGATGATCGTCGTGGCCAGACAGATGTTCCGCTGAACAAGCTCAAGGATCTTGGCCGTCGCATCACCGAAATCCCGCGCGATTTTGACATGCACAAGACGGTGCAGCGCGTCGTCGAGGCGCGACGCAAAGCAGTGGAAGACGGTCAAGGCGTCGACTGGGCGCTTGGCGAGCACCTCGCGTTTGCGACCTTGCTCGACGAAGGCTTCAATGTTCGCCTCAGCGGCCAAGATTCGTGTCGCGGAACTTTCAGCCAGCGCCACTCGCACTTTGTCGATCAGCAGACGGAGGCGCGCTACACGCCGCTCAATCATATGCACGGCAGCCAGGCGCACTACGAAGTCATCGACTCGCTGCTTTCCGAAGAAGCGGTGCTTGGCTTTGAATATGGTTACACGCTCGCTGACCCGAAAACGCTGACCCTGTGGGAAGCCCAGTTCGGTGACTTCGTGAACGGCGCGCAGGTTCTGATCGATCAGTTCATCTCATCCGGTGAGCGCAAATGGTTGCGCATGTCGGGCCTCGTGATGCTGCTGCCGCACGGCTACGAAGGGCAGGGGCCGGAGCACTCATCTGCGCGCATGGAGCGCTTCTTGCAGCAATGCGCGGAAGACAACATGCAGGTCGTCAATTGCACGACGCCGGCGAACTATTTCCACGCGCTGCGCCGCCAACTGCATCGTGATTTCCGCAAACCGCTCATCGTGTTCACGCCAAAGTCGCTGCTGCGTCACAAGAAGTGCGTGTCGCCGTTGGCCGACATGGCCGAAGGCACTTCGTTCCACCGCGTTTTGTGGGACGATGCTCAGCTCAACAATGGCAATACAAGCGTCCAGCTTAAGGGCGACAGCGAGATCCGCCGCGTCGTGATGTGCTCGGGCAAAGTCTATTACGATCTGCTCGATGAGCGCGAGAAACGCGGTCTCAACGATGTCTATCTGCTGCGTCTCGAGCAATTCTACCCGTGGCCGATGAAGTCGGTGATGCATGAGCTGCAACGCTTCTCAAACGCCGAGCTCGTTTGGTGCCAGGAAGAGCCCAAGAACATGGGTGGCTGGAGCTTTGCTGAGCCGTGGATCGAACTCACGCTTGAGAAGCTCAATATCAAGGCCAAGCGTCCGCGCTATGCCGGCCGTCCAGCCAGCGCCTCTACGGCGGCCGGCCAAATGTCAAAGCACCTCAAAGAGCTTGAGGCGTTCTTGGAGCAGGCGCTGGGATGAGCATACTCCAGGCCTCCTGCCATTGCGGTGCGGTCCGCTTCGAGGTCGAGGAACCCGAATGGGTTATGGACTGCAATTGTTCGCGCTGCCGCCTCTATGGCGGCCTATGGGCGTATTACGCGCAGCGCGACGTTAAGTTCGCAAGCAAGCCCGATACCTCCATCTACATGTGGGGTGACCGCATGTTGGAGTTTCATACTTGCCGCACCTGCGGATGCGCGACCCACAGCACGGAAGTCGGAACGGAGGATGCGGAGCGGATCGCCGTCAATGCGCGCCTGATCCGCGGCCTTCATCCGAAGCGCACACGGGTTGTTCAGAAAAACAATGGCAATGACGGCGTGTTCTGGACTCACACCGAATCACCCGTTTTGCCCAGTCACGATGAGTGAATTGAGATGACCGATATTGTTGTACCGACCTTGGGCGAAAGCGTAAGCGAAGCCACCGTCGCTAAGTGGATGAAGAAGGCCGGCGACGCCGTGAAGAAGGACGAGACTCTCGTCGAACTCGAAACCGATAAGGTTTCGGTCGAGGTCTCCGCGCCGGAAGCTGGCGTGCTGAGCGAGATCGTCGCCATCGAAGGTGCGACGGTTGGCATCGGCGCCATCCTTGGCCGTCTCGGTGGAGCAGGGGCGCAACCGGCGCCGTCCGCGCCAAAAGCGGAAGCTCCGAAGCCAGCGACGCCGCCGCCGGCCGCAGCCGCCGTAAATGGCGCCAAGCAAGCGCCGCCGTCGGTTCAACGCATTGCTGCTGAGAACAATGTCGACGTTTCTGGCGTTTCGGGTTCCGGCAAGGACGGTCGCGTGACGAAAGCTGACGCGCTCGCCATCATTGAAAATCGCGGCGCTCAACAAGCGCCGGCCGCGCATCCCCCGCTTGCGGCGCGCGTCGTGGGCGATCGCGAAGAGCGTGTGCCGATGACGCGCCTGCGCCGCACCATCGCGCGCCGCCTCAAGGAGGCGCAGAACACAGCTGCGATGCTGACGACATTTAATGAAGCCGACATGTCGGCGATCATGGCGGCGCGCAACAAATACAAGGACAGTTTCGAGCGCCGTCACGGCGTGAAGCTCGGTTTCATGTCGTTCTTCGTGAAGGCGTGTATCGCCGCACTGAAGGAAATTCCAAACGTCAACGCCGAGATCGATGGCGACGACATCATCTACAAGAACTTCTACGACATCGGCATCGCCGTCGGCACCGATCGTGGGCTTGTCGTCCCAGTGGTGCGCGACGCTGATCACAAGTCGATGGCGGAGATCGAAAAGGAAATCACCGAGCTCGGCGTGAAGGCGCGCGACGGCCAGTTGAAAATCGAAGAGCTGCAGGGCGCGACCTTCACGATCAGCAATGGCGGCGTCTACGGCTCGCTGATGTCGACTCCGATCCTGAATGCGCCGCAATCGGGCATTCTTGGGATGCATAAGATCCAGGAGCGTCCCGTCGTCGTCGACAAGCAAGTTGTCGTGCGCCCGATGATGTATCTCGCCATGAGCTACGATCACCGCATCGTTGACGGCAAGGAAGCGGTTACGTTCCTCGTGCGCGTGAAGGAAGGTCTCGAAGATCCGGAGCGCATGCTCCTCGATCTCTGAGAGGATTGAGCGATGGACCCTCGGATAGCGGGCCTCGTCGAGGCGGCGAAGAAGGGCAATCCGCAGGCGCTGACCAATCTCGCCCACGCGCAAGCGCTGGGCGTTTTCACCCCGCGTGATCTCAATGCGGCGCTGAACAATCTTGCGGCCGCTGCGTCTGTTGGCTGGCCTGACGCGGTGCGAGAGTTGCAGGTTCTGTCGCGCACGACCGGTAATTGGAAAAGGCTTCGTGCGGCGGTGAACCCCGATGCGTTGCGCCGTGCGCCGCAACGGCGCGTCGTGCTTGAAAAGCCGCGTGTGCGTGTCTTTGAAAACTTTGCGACGCCAACAGAATGCGATTGGCTGATCGAGAAGTGCCGTGATCGGCTCCGGCCTGCGCAGGTATATCAGAATTCGGCCACTGAGCTTAGCCAGCACGAAGGACGCAGCAATTCGGAGGCGTCATTTGAGTTCGAGGTCTCAGACCTTGTCTTGAGCCTCATACGTGACCGCACCGCGCGCGCGTCTGGCATTCCAGTGCACCATTTTGAAGTTGGGATGTTGCTGCACTACAAGCCCCGCGAGACGTTTGGGCGCCACACCGATTTCTTGCAGGCGGGGATGCATGAAGAAATCGAAGCGCGTGGCCAACGCGTGGCGACATTTCTTCTCTATCTCAGCGACGACTACGACGGCGGCGAGACGGAATTTTCCGAAGTCGGTTTCAAATTCAAGGCGCGCAAAGGCGATGCGCTGATGTTCATAAATGTTGATCAGGACGGCGCGCCTGACCCAATGAGCATGCACGCCGGCTTGCCGACGACGCGAGGCGAGAAGTGGGTTTTGTCGCAATGGCTGCGCGGCAAACCTGTCAACTCTCATCATACGCCAGGAATAGTCGGCGCGCCGTTGCCGCCTGAATGGTATCGCAACGTCTAGACCATGTGCGCAAGCGGCGGCGATCGGGAGATCGCGCGCCGCGGGAACGCCAGGGCAAGGCATTCAAAATCACATCACGGCGTGGTGCTCCGCTGGCGCATGATAGTTGCGTGCAGCAGAGCGCCGGTGATACGTCGCTTCAAGGGCGCGATCTTCGGCGTCCCACTCGGCTTGCCGCGTCGCTTCCTTCAAGTTGTTCTCCTCGAGCTTGGCCGCGAGTTGCGCGAAGAACGTCGCTGCGGGGACCAGGCCATTTGCATCGGCCGCGGCGCGGATTTTTTGCACTTGCATAAGGAAATCTCCTGATCGCCCGCTTGCAAGTAGAGCGGAGGTTACCGAGAGATTGTTGCGTGTTTCGCGCGCGGACCGTTGTGGAAAACTATTTGGACTCTTTGTGCAGCACGGTCAGCGCTAGCCCCAAAGCCGAGATGGATGCCAACGTCAGCACGATCACTGCCCATACGTTGAGCTCGCTGAAGGCAAACAGTCTCTCAATCGAAAGACCAGCGATCAGCCCCCACGCGCCGCATAGGAGCCGCAGGCCCCCCGACATTTTGCGCAGCGTTCGAAACGCCGCGAGCAGCAGCAAAATGGCGCTAATGCCGTTGATGAGAGCCACGGCCGGCGATTGCCAATCGAACGACATCGCGGTGAGCGCGCCAAACGCCAACCCAACCAGAACTGCCGCCCAGGCGCTTACCGTGCCAAACCATGTCATCGCATTCCCTCCGCTCGGGCAAGCTAGCGCGCCTCTTCCCCAGGCAGAAGAGTAATGAATCCAAGCGTTTTCTCGTCGCCCATTGGCGAGCCGCAACGAGCCCGATAGATTGGCGGCCTCGCTCGGGGGAGCGGAGCGGGAGGGGACGCCCAATGACATTCATTCTGCGCTGGCCGGCCATTTTGGTGCTGCTGCTTTTGGTGCTCGCAAGCTTTGGCGCGGCATTCGCCGGTACGGTGCACCTCGCGCAATTGCCAATCGCGTTGCCGGTGACGGCCGAGCAGCAAGCCACCATCGATCAATTGAGCTGGATCGAAGTCGGTCTCTGGGCCGGCGCGGGTATGTTTTTCCTTATCGCTGCTGTGCGTCTCATCCGGCGCACGCAGGCTTTTTGGACCTGGCTTATCGGCTTTGCGCTCTTCGGTGCGCGTTGGGCCATAGCGCAACAGAACGAGGGCGGCGGTCTGGTCGCCAACGTGCAGAGTATTAATGTGAACGCCTACACTGCGCCCGCGGAACTCGCGGCCAATTCCGGCGGCACGGAAGCGCAAGTTGGCATTCTCGGCGTCATTCTGATCATCGGCTTGCTGGTGTTCATCGTGGACGCGGCTGATCGCTCCTACTGGGACAAGCAAGGCGCTTAATTCAGGAGACGAAGGTGCTGCTGCTTGGTCGCATCTTCGCCGCGCTGATTTCCGGCGCGCTTCTGGCGCAGGCTTATAGCTTAAATCCCTTTTGGCCGTTGGCGTGGCTGGCGCCGATTCCGTTGCTTATTGCGGCGATTGGCGCATCGCGCCTCGGCGCATTCGCTTATGGCGCGCTCGCGGGCGTCGTCTCGATGGCGCTGATCGCGTTATACTTCATGGGCATTGCGGGCCTCGTGCCGGTGCTCATCATCACGCTCAGCAAGGCATTGGCTTGGGGCGCGATCGCGTCTGCGGTCCGCGCCGCAGCGCGCGCCGCGCCAACGTGGGCGGCCGTGTTCGTCTTCCCAGCCTTGCTGGCTGGTATCGACACGGTGACGGCCGCCACCTCTCCGCACGGCAGTGCTGGCGCGCTTGCCTACAGCCAGATGGACTTCATCCCGTTCATTCAGATTGCATCTCTGGGTGGTGCGCCTGCGATCACGTTTGTGGTCGCTCTGTTTGCTTCGATGGTAGCGTTTCTCTTTGCCAAACGCGCTTGGGTGTCCGCACTCGCGCCAACTTTTATTATCGCTGGTGTTCTGAGCTATGGGGTCTTCCGCGTTCCGATGGTTGAGCCGTCGACGCCAAGCGGACCCGCGCGAACGATCAACGCAACTTTGATTGCCGGCGATCAGTTCGAAGGCGTCCCGGACGATTGGCGCTATGTCTGGAACGCCTATACGCCGCAAATCGAACGCGCTGCTGACGAGGGTCGGCGCATCATTATTCTGCCCGAGAAGATCGCGCATTTGGAACCTGGAGACCGCGCGGCGGCGATTGAACAGCTCGCAGAAATCGCGCGACGTCGAGATGTGATGATCGTCGCTGGCGCCGATGACGAGCCTGAGAACGCCAGGTTCAATCGCGCCTTCGTTTTTACTGCGGCCGGTTGGGCCAGTTACGATAAGCGCCACATGATCCCGGAGCTCGAGTCGCATTTTGCGCTAGGCGCGGCTCATCTTATTTTTGAGTATGAGGGCGTCCGCTACGGCGTTGCGATTTGCAAGGACATGGATTTTGCGGACCTTGGCCGCGAGTATGCGGGTGTCGACGTAATGCTCGTGCCCGCGTGGGATTTCGTGGATGACGCTTGGCTGCATAGCCGGATGGCTATCTTGCGGGGCGTTGAGAGCGGCTACGCCATCGCGCGCAGCGCACGCAATGGCATGCTGACTGTCAGCGACGCCTACGGCCGCGTCCTGCAGCAGGCGCCAAGCGGGCCACAAACTGCATACAACGTCGCTATGCCAACGCGAGGCCCTGGCGCGACCATCTATGCGCGCTTCGGCGACGTCTTCGGCTGGCTCACAGTGGCGTTGGCGGCGCTTCTGATCGGTTGGACCATCTTGGCCCGCAGGCGCGCAGGGCTGGGCGACTAAATCGCGGATTGATCGCTAGCCGCGCGGCCTTATGTTCCGGACAAATCACGCCCGCGCCGAAGCGCGCGACCTCACATCACCGGAGCATTCATGTCGTACGATCTCGTCATTATCGGGGGCGGCCCAGGCGGCTACAATTGCGCGATCCGCGCCGGCCAGCTCGGACTGAAAACGGCGATCATCGAAAGCCGCGGAAAGCTCGGCGGAACGTGTCTCAATGTTGGTTGCATTCCGTCGAAAGCGCTCCTGCACGCTAGCGAGTATTTTGAAGCTGCGACAAAGACATTTCCGTCGATGGGCGTGAAGCTAAGCGGCGTCGAACTCGATCTGCCGCAGATGATGAAGCAAAAAGAAGACGCGGTGGACGGCCTCACCAAGGGGGTCGAATTCCTGATGCGGAAGAACAAGGTCGACTACCTCAAGGGCTTCGGCACGATCACTGGCAAGGGCCGTGTCGAGGTCGCCGGCTCCGATGGCGCGAAGCAGACGCTTGAAACGCGGAATATCGTCATCGCCACCGGCAGTGAGCCGACGCCGCTTCCAGGGATCAATATCGACGAGGAGCGCGTCGTCAGCTCGACCGGCGCGCTGTCGCTGAAGCAAGTGCCGGGCAAGCTCATCGTAGTTGGTGCAGGCGTTATCGGCCTGGAGCTTGGTAGTGTCTGGCGTCGTCTTGGCGCGGAAGTCACCGTGGTGGAGTTTCTCGATAAGATCACACCGACGGTCGACACCGAGATCGCGACTGCGTTCCAGAAGATCTTGAAGAAGCAAGGCGTGAAGTTTGAACTCGGCCACAAGGTGACCGGCGTTCAAGAAAGCGGTGCTGGCCTGCAGGTGACAATCGAGCCGGCTAAGGGCGGCCAGGCGCGCACACTTGATGCAGATGTCGTGCTCGTCGCGATCGGCCGCCGGCCATTCACCAAAGGCCTTGGCCTCGATAGCATCGGCATCAAAACCGACGCGCGCGGTTTTATCCCGCACGATGGTCACTTGAAGGCCGGCGAGGGTGTTTATGTTCTGGGTGACGCCACCACCGGTGCAATGCTTGCGCACAAGGCTGAGGAAGAGGGCATCGCAATCGCGCAGATGATCGCGGGTCAGTGGGGCCACGTGAACTATGACGTGATACCAAACGTGATCTACACGTATCCGGAAGTTGCGACTGTCGGGAAGACGGAAGAAGAATTGAAAGCTGCCGGCATCGAATACAAGGTCGGCAAGTTTCAGTTCATGGCAAATTCACGCGCGCGCACCAATCACGAAACAGATGGCTTGGTGAAAGTGCTCGAAGAAGTCGCCACGAAGAAAGTCATCGGCGTTCACATGGTTGGCGTTGGTGTGGGCGAGATGATCGGCGAGATTTGCGTGGCGATGGAATTCGGCGCCAGCGCAGAAGACATCGCGCGCACCTGCCACGCACACCCGACTATGGCCGAGGCCATCCGCGAAGCCGCGAAGGGCGTCGACGGCTGGGTTATGCAGTCTTGACCAACGCACTCTCCGTTCGCGCGCTCACCAAGAAGTTCGGCGAGAAAACCGCCGTCGATGCGCTCGATCTAGATATCCGCGCTGGTGAGCTTTATGCGCTGCTTGGGCCGAACGGAGCCGGCAAGACCACGACGCTGCGGATGGTCACCGGCCTGTTGAAGCCGGATTCGGGAACGATCCACGTTTTCGGCGCCGACGCGATCGCGGACCCGATCGCCGCCAAGCGCATGTTGGCTTGGCTGCCCGACGAACCGGCGCTCTACGACAAGCTCACGGCGTGGGAATATCTCGAATTCATTGCCGGCCTGTGGGGCGTTGATGCAAAGACGGCCGCGCCGCGTGCCGAGGAATTGCTGAAGTTCCTGGGGCTTTGGGACAATCGCGACGAACGCACCGAGGGTTTCTCGCGAGGCATGAAGCAAAAAACGGCACTCGCCGGCGCGCTGATCCACGATCCGAAATTGCTCATGCTCGACGAGCCGCTGACGGGTCTTGATGCCGCTGTCGCTCGGCAAGTGAAGGACTTGTTGCAAGAGCGCGCCAGGAGCGGCGGCTCGGTTATCTTGACGACGCACATTCTCGATGTTGCCGAGCGCGTGGCTGACCGGATCGGCATCATCCAGGGCGGAAAGCTCCTGGCCGAAGGCACGCTGGCAGAGCTGCGCGGCAGGGCAGGCGGCGCCAGCGCAACGCTGGAGGACGTTTACCTCCAACTCGTTTCGGGGGCCGCCTGATGTTCGGCCCAGGCGGCGTGCTTTTTCTGCTGCGCCACGAAATGTTGCTGACGTGGCGTGCGTTCCGCGCCTCGGGCAAAGGCCGTCACGTCCGCCGCATCATCTTTTACTCGATTATGATCGCGGTGCTGGGTTTCGGCGGCTATTGGGCGGCGCGGTTCCTGTCCGAAGTCGAGTCTAAGCCCAGCGTGCTGATGCTTGGCATCACCGGAGGCGTTTTCGCCATTTTGTGCTCGCTGATGATCTCGCAAGCGCTGATGCTGATTACGGAGTCACTATACCAGCGCGGCGACTTGGATCTCTTGCTGTCTTCGCCGGTGCCGTTGTGGCGGGTCTTGATCGTGCGAATGAGCGCGATCGCGATCAATGTCGGCCTCTTCTATCTCATTCTCACTGCCGCTGTTTTCGTTTGGCTGCCAAGCTTCGGCGGCTGGAGATGGATGGCGTTCGCCCCGAGTTTGTTGCTGCTGACATTGTTCTCGACCGCCGTCGCGCTCGTCTTGGCGCGGTTGATGTTCGCGCTGATCGGGCCAAAGAACACGCGCATCGTCGCCCAAATCCTGGGCAGCCTCATCGGCGCGGCGTTCTTCATTGCCTCGCAAATACCTCGCTTCACCGAAGATGAATCGCGTGCGCAGGCGATGCGCGACGTCTTCGACGCCATCGTTCCGGTGGTGGGTGATCCTGCGAGCATCGTCTCATTGCCCGCGCGAGCTGCTTTCGGCCTTGGCTTCGATATCTGGATCTGGGGGCTGGTTGCGCTGGGTTCGTTCATGCTGGCGGTTTGGTGGTATGCGTCGCGATTTGCTCGTGATGCAGCCGCGATCTCGGGGCTGGGAAGCCGCCGCAAACGAAATGTGCGTGCTGCGCGCGGGATGCGCAGCGGCGTCAACGCGACGCTTATCGCCAAGGAATGGCGATTGCTGCGGCGTGATCCTCTGCTCCTGTCGCAAATCCTGCTGCCGTTGCTCTATTTCGCACCGCTCTTTGCAGTGTTCGGGGCGCGCGTAGGAGAGGGCGATCTCACGCGCATCTCAGCCGCCGGCTTCGCTTCCGCGTTTGTCTTGTTGGTGACGTCGTTTGCGGCAAGCCTTGCGTGGCTAACCGTATCGGCGGAGGACGCGCCGGACCTCATCGCGAGCGCCCCGGTGTCGCGCGATCAGGTCGATGTCGCAAAATCGATGGCTGCGGCGGTTCCATCCGTGATGCTATTGCTGCCGCCGGTCATTGGTGCGGCCATCCTGGTGACGCCAATGGCGGGTATGTGGATGCTGATAGGCGGTGCGGCCGCGATCCTCTCAACTTGCCTCATCGCCACGTGGCATCAGACGCCGGGCAGCCGGAAAGAGTTTCGCCGCCGCACGCGCGGGAGCCTGATGCTCAATCTGGGCCGGTCGTTCGTGGCCATGGGCTGGATTGGCGCGACAGGACTTGCCGTTGCCGGCTGGCCGCTGGCCGCGATCATCCCAGCCATAATCTCCGGTGGCTTCATGCTGGCGCTGCACGAAAGCCGGCCGCCGCGCGAGGTCTAGGGTGCGGTAGTCTCAGACAACGCCTGTGAAAATTGCATATCGCTAACTTTGCAACCGGCCGTCTGTGAGTTCTCCTCGTCCGATCGCAAGCGAGGGGAGACGGGTCTTGTTGATACTGACTGCGGAGCGCATCGCGCTCCTTGCGCTTGATCGTGACTTGGCGGCGTTGCAGGCATCCAGCCGCACCGCCTTCTTCAACGCCATCGCCGTCACCCATGAGCCCGTATGGCCGCCCGCGCCCTTCGAGAGCGGGGCCTTCGCGTGGGCGGAAAAGAACCTAGCCCACGATCCTGACGGACAAGGCTGGTACGGCTGGGCGCTTCTGGCGAATGAAGGTGAGCGCGCGCCGCCGCGTCTGGTCGGCATCGCCGCCCTCATCGGCCGGCCCGACGAAGATGGCGATGTTGAGCTTGCTTTCGGTTTGCTGCCGGAATTTCGGGGGCGCGGCTATGGCGGGGAAACTATCCGCGCACTGGCGTCCTGGGGCTTCGAGAACGGCGCCAAGCGCGTCATCGCGCATCTCGACGCCGAGGATCTCAACGCGGCCAACACGTTGGCGAAACAGGGCTTCACTGATACGCGGGAGCCACCGTACCCGGGCGTCGCTCGTTGGGCGCTCAGCGCGGCGGTCTAAGCCTCTTACTCTGCCGCGTTCAGCAGCGTCTGGATGCGATTCAAGTACGCGATCCAGGCTGCGCGGCCTTGCTTTGTGAGGTGCACGAGCGTCAGCGGCTTTTTGCCGGCGAATGTCTTCTCGATGCGCACGTACTCGGCTTCTTCGAGCTTGCTTAGATGCGTCGAGAGGTTGCCGTCGGTGGCGTTCACCTTGGCTTTCAGCTCAACGAACGGCGCAGGGGACACGGTCGACAAGTACGCCATGATCCCCAGCCGCAAGCGGCCGTGGATCACGTCGTCGATCTCTGTGTGGTCGAATTTGCTCACACGACCGCCGATGGTTCGCGCCGCAGCAGGATGATGCCCGGTAGGGCCAGAACCGCGAGGCTGCCGCCAGCTGCAAGCAGATAGGCCCAGCTCTCGCTGGCGAAGAGACAGAGGATGGCGCCGACCGCGACCGAAGCCAGGCCAAAGCCCCGCATCCAGGATTGTTCGGAAAGCGAGGCGGTGCCGATCAGCATCGCGCCATAGATCGCGAACGCTGGGCCGAAGATTGCGTTCGGCGCGGTGGTGTCGCCGGTGAATATCATGCGCGCCAATGAGCCAAATACGATTGCAAGCAACGCCAAAGCTGCGCCGCTCCAGAGTGCCTTCTCCGCGCGCGCGCCAATAGCGGTTTGACCAGGTTTGGTGCGGGTGCGTTGGCGCAACCAGATCGATCCAATCGCGCCGATGATTCCGTAGCTCAGCCACAGCAAAGCGAATGCAGCGCCTCCCGCCAACGGCAGCCATCCTTCAAGGATCGACCATTGCACCGAAAACGCTCCGGCGTTCATGACGCCCCAAAATGTAAGATGAGCGCCGCCAAGCAGCGGCGCGTGCCGGCCTTCCTCGGCAAGCGTTCGTGCGTACGCGAGATCCGCGAGCATTTCTTCGCGTGTCATTCCCGTCTCCACTTTGAAATTCAAAGTAGATGAGCGAAGCGCCAGCGTCAAGCGATTGGCGACAACGCCATCGAGAGGGGAGGAGGTTTCGCGCTTAGGCGCGAAGGGATCGTTGCTTGAAAGCGTAGCGCGAGAGTCGACGGTGTTCGTAGCGGGAGCGGGGGCAACGAATGACCGGAGAGCGCATGCGATCCTTTGTCAGTTAATTCTAGAACGGCGAAGGGGGACGCTGTGCGGCGTCCCCCTTGCCTGGTCATTACATCGTGGTGGCGACGACCGGCTTCTTCGCGGTCTTGCGCTTGGCGGCCTTACGGACCGTCTTCTTCGCGACCTTCTTCGCCGGCTTCTTGGCGGCGGCCTTCTTCGTCGTCTTGCGAGCAGCGGCCTTACGGACCGACTTCTTTGCGACCTTCTTTGCCGGCTTCTTGGCGGCGGCCTTCTTAACTTTCTTAGCCATTGTCATTTCCTCGTTTGGTTTGTCTTTGCGACTGGTTGGACGGGAGTTGTTTGACTCTCCGAAGATTTTTTTGCAGCAATTTGGTTTGCAAGTAGTTTCCGCAAGTCCTCATGCGCATTTTTCTGCGCGCGCGCTTTTTCTCTTCGCGATGACTGCGTGAAATCTCTACGAGCCTTGAAAACAAAGGCGCGGAGCGTTGCTCGCGCGCACAAAATCGATCATGCGCGTGGATGTGCGCGCCGGTACGCCAACAAAATTTTTTGCGCTTCGACGCTCGTGTAGCTCTGAGTCGTTGATAGCGATTCGTGTCCGAGCAGGTCTTGGATCGCACGCAGATCGGCGCCGTTCGCAAGCAAATGTGTTGCGAACGAGTGGCGCAGAGCATGTGGCGTGGCGCTCGACGGCAGGCCCAGACGTATGCGCAAACGCTCCATCAGCGCTTGCGCCATGCGCGGAGAGAAGGCGCCGCCCCGGCTGGCGCGGAAGAGCGGCGCATCCTCGTCAATGCTGTAAGGGCAAAGCTCAACGTAGCGATCGAGGGCTTGTCGCGCCGCCGCAAGCAGCGGCACGACGCGCTCCTTGCCACCTTTACCGGCCACACGGAGCACCTCGGGAAGGGGAAGGTCCGCGCCTGTCAGGCTCAAGGCTTCGCTGATGCGAAGGCCAGCCGCATAGAGAAGCGTAAGCAGGGCCGCGTCGCGAGCACTTTGCCAGTCGTCCGCGCCAGTCTCATGCGCCTCAGTGATGAGACTGACTGCCGCGCCTTCGGAAACCGGCCGCGGCAACGCACGTTTGAGCTTGGGACCGCGCACCAGCGAAAGGCGCGCATTTTTCACGCCATGGCGCCTTTCCAAATAGCGATAGAAGCTGCGGATGGCCGCCAATGCCCGCGAAATCGAGCGATCGGAAAGGGCATCGAGGCCCTGGCGACGATGGGCAAGATAGGCGCGCAGATCTCGCGGTTCGAGTTCGGCAAGGTCTGTGATGCTGGGCTCGCCGCCAAGGTGTCCGCCAAGGAATCCTAGGAAGGAGGAGACGTCGCGTTGATACGCTTCGACCGAGTTTTCAGAAAAGCGGCGCTCATCGCGCAAGTGCGCGATCCATTGTGCGAGCAAGGCGGAAGCAGCCGTCATGGGCGCGATGCTGCGCTCGCGGCTATTGAGGTCTGTTTAAGATTTACGCCGCGGCGCCAAATGCGTGAGCCAGTGTTCGTAGTGATAGTGCGCCTGACCTGCGGTTACGGAATATTTGGGGGCATGCTGCCGGCCCTCGTGGAGCAGGAGCTCATCCGGCAATTGCCAAGGGCTGACGCCCGTCGCGCGGGCCGTCGCGAGTTCATTTGCAAACGTGAGCCGCTGGCGTGTTGGTAGAGTAAGGCCAAGGTCTGCGTTTGGATAAAATCCGCCTTCTATGCGCGCGGCCAAGTCGCGCAAGAAGCCGGCGCGATTCTCTTCTTCCCGGCGTATGCGCAATGTCGCTGCCTCACCCGGACCCCCAGCGCACAAGACGAAGAGCGCAGTGGCGCGATCACATGCTCTTTGAGCCGTGATCCATTCGAGTTCGGCCGTTCCGTAATTCCAGTCCCAGTGAAGCGCAATCTCGTGCCAATCGTCGACGCTCATTTTCTGGACGAGGCCGAGGAGGGTCGAAGCTTCGAGGTCGAGCGGCGCGGCGAGGCATTCTTTCCAACGAGAGAAGTGTGCCCGCCGCGCGCTCTCCGCCGCCGCCAGGGGGATAAGCTCAGAGATCAACTGCGCGCGCGTCTCGCTTAGGAGGCGGCGAAACTCAGGATCGACACGCCAGAGCGCGAGTTGAAATTCGAAAGCCTCGGCGCGCTCGAAGCAGCAAATATATGCCGAGCTTACGCGCCGGAGTTCGATACCATCCAGCCGCCGCCAATTGGCCCCGATAATGCGATCTACAAGCGCACGATAATGCAGGTGTTGCGGCGGCACGTGCTCATCCGGCAGCGCCGCGCGGTACTGGTGGTAAATCGTGTTCAACACCCGCGGCGGCGCGCCGTCGGGAGCGAACGTTGTGAAAAGATGGTCGTGCGCGCTGGCTGGTAGCGGCACGAGCCGAGACAGAAGCTTGGCGAACATGGGGTCAAAGGATCGCGCCCCATGGCTAAGAACCGGTCAGTAAGCAAAGTAAAAAGCCGTTCAGTAACAGCTCCGCAACATCCGGCGCTTCCACCGAATCCTTAGAGCCCCTAGATTCAGGGCGATGAGTTCAATTGCCCGCCGTCGCGCCTTGGATGCGCTGAAGCGCACGCGCACGACACCTCCGCTTGGCCCGTTGTTTTCGGTGGCCGAGGAGGGCGCCGGCGACGATGGGGATACGCTCGACAAAGTTGCAGTGCTGTTTCCGCTGCCACTGCCTGAACCCTTCGATTATCGGGCGGCGTCTTCGCTCAATGTTCAGCCCGGCCAGCACGTGATCGCGCCGATCGGATCGCGCCTGGTGCGTGGTGTGGTCTGGGGAGTGGAACGCAATCACCCTGGCGCGGCCAATTTGAAGGCGATCGAGGAAGTCTTGCCGGGCACGCCTGTGCCGGAAGTCAGTCGGGCCTTCGTCGAGTGGGCGGCGAAATATGTCGTGCGACCGCCGGGCGATCTTTCTCGCATGGTAGTGCGTTCGCCTGAGGCGCTCTTCCCGCCACCGACCCATACGGTGATCGCGCCAAGCGGCGAACCGCCGCCGAAGCTGACGGATGCGCGCCGCCGCGTCATGGAAGAAGCCGCCAAAGAACATGTGAGCGCCGCTGAGCTTGCGCGTCGCGCTGAGGCGTCCTCGGCCGTGGTGAAAGGGCTCGTCGATTGCGGCGCGCTGGTGAAGCTGGAGATCAGTGAAGATCCACCGTTCCCAAATCCCGATCTCGCGCGTACGGGCAAAAATCTTTCCGCCATTCAGCTCGCTGCGGCGGAGGAGCTTTGCGTATCCGTCCGTGAACATAAGTTCCATGTCGCGCTGCTCGACGGCGTCACCGGTTCGGGCAAAACCGAAGTCTATCTTGAGGCGGCTGCCGAGGCGCTGAAGAGCGCGCCGAACGCACAGGTTCTGGTGCTGCTGCCGGAAATAGCGCTGACGCAGGCCGCGATGAGCCGGTTTGAGGCGCGCTTTGGCGTGAAGCCGGTTGAATGGCATTCCGCAATCCAACAGAAGGCCCGCCGCCGGGCTTGGCGCGAGATCGCCGCCGGCCGCGCACGGCTCATCGTTGGCGCGCGTTCGGCGCTGTTCCTGCCGTATCCAAATTTGCGTTTGATCGTGATCGATGAAGAACACGATCCTTCCTACAAGCAAGAAGAGGGCGTCATCTATCAAGCGCGCGACATGGCTGTGGCGCGCGCCAAGCTTGGTGATTGCATGGTTGTGCTCGCTAGCGCGACGCCTTCGCTCGAAACCTTGGTGAACGCCCAGGCAGGTCGCTACGCGCACGTGCAATTGCCTTCCCGACACGGCACGGCTGAGTTGCCGGACGTTGAGCTAGTCGATTTGAAGCTTGATCCGCCGGAGAAAGGGCGTTGGCTTTCGCCAAAGCTTATCACCGGCGCCGCACAGGCGTTGTTGCGCGGCGAGCAGTCGCTTTTCTACATGAACCGCCGTGGCTATGCGCCGCTGACTTTGTGCCGGGCGTGCGGACACCGCATGCGCTCGCCCGACAGCGATTCATGGTTGGTCGAGCACCGGTATTCGGGGCGTCTCGTCTGCCACCTCACGGGCTTTTCGATTCCGAAGCCGAAGGAATGCCCTGAGTGCAAGGCCGTCGACGCCTTCACGTCGATCGGGCCAGGCGTTGAGCGGATCGAAGAAGAAGTACGCGATAGCTTCCCAAACGCGCGGATTGAAATCTTCTCGTCTGACACAACGCCCAATGGCGACGCCGTGCGCGATCTTGTGGCGCGTATGGAGAACAATGAGATCGACATTCTCATCGGGACGCAGATTGTAGCCAAGGGTCACAACTTCCCGAACCTCACTTTCGTCGGTGTCGTTGACGCCGACCTCGGCCTCAAGGGCGGCGATCTTCGTGCGGGTGAGCGCACGTTCCAACTCGTCAGCCAAGTCGCCGGCCGCGCAGGTCGTCACGAAAAGCCGGGCAGGGCGCTCATTCAAACCTACGCGCCACATGAGCCCGTGATGCAGGCGCTCGCCGCGCAGGACCGCGATGCCTTCTTCGCCGCTGAAGTTGCCGAGCGCGAAGCCGCCGGCATGCCGCCTTACGGCCGCCTCGCGGCATTGATCGTCTCCGCGCCGGACGAGAAGCTCGCAGCCGAAGCTGCGAAGACGCTCGGCGAAAAGGCGCCGCACGTTGAAGGCCTGGATCTCTGGGGCCCAGCGCCAGCGCCGCTCAGTGTCATCCGCGGCATGTATCGCCACCGCTTCCTCGTCCGCGCCAATCGCGGCGTTGATGTCAGCGCGTTCCTCGCAGCGTGGTCGGCTCGCGTGAAATTGCACAGCGCGGTGCGGGTGCAGATCGACGTAGATCCGTATAGCTTCCTCTGAGAAGGCGAACGCACGCAAGGGAGACGCCAAGCGTGTTGCCGGATCAGGCTGTCGCGGCAATAGTGCGCCATGACCTACAAACCATTTGATCTCACCGGCCGCGTGGCTCTCGTTACGGGCGGCAATGGCGGCATTGGCCTTGGGATGGCGGATGCGTTGGCGCAAGCTGGTGCGAGCGTCGAGATTTGGGGCACCAACGCCGAAAAGAATGCGCGAGCGCTGGAGAAGCTCAAAGCGCACGGCACGAAGGTGAACGCGCGCATCGTCGATGTGTCGACCGAGGCAAACGTCGTCCTCGGGTTTGACGCGATGCTGGCGCAGTTCGGCCGCGTCGATGCCTGTTTCGCTAATGCCGGCGTCTCCAATCGCTGGAAATCCTTCCTCGACATTGGTGGTGAGGACTATCGGCGCGTCATGGCGATCAATCTTGACGGCATGATTTGGACGATGCGCGAAGCGTGCCGTCATATGAAGGCGCGTGCAGAGAAGGGCGATCCAGGTGGCTCCATCGCTGCCGTGGCGAGCCTAGGTGCGCTCTTTGGCGCAGCGCGCAATCAGGACTATACAGCAACGAAGGCTGCTATCATCTCGGTCACCAACGGCATTGCCGTCGAGTTCGCGCGATATGGCGTGCGCGCCAATGCGATCCTGCCGGGTTGGATCGCGACGGATATGACTGGCACCGCACAAGAGAATGATGGCTTCACGACGCACGTGATTGGCCGCGTTCCCTACAGGCGCTGGGGCAAGCCGGATGAATTCGGCGGCGTCGCGGTCTATCTCGCCAGCGATGCCTCAAGCTTCCACAACGGCGACTCGATCCTCATCGACGGCGGTTACTCGAAATTTTGATACGCGCTTTCCTTGTTGCGCTGGCAGCGTTGATGCTGCCAGCTTGCGCGCACGCGCAAGACGGTCGCGTCGACCGAAGCGAAGCCCCTATTGTGCGCGCGACGGCGAATGTGATTGTGCAGGCGCTACCTGATAGCAGCTATCGCGAGTGGGGATATCGATGGGATGCGATGAGCGCACGGATCTCACGCTTCGTGCATTGGCATATCTTCGAACCGGACGCGCGTGATCGTCCTGCCGAGGCTGTCGTTTGGCGGAACGGATGGGTCGACGCTTCGGGCGCCCAGATCGGCGTTTCGGTGTTTGGCGACGATCGGGCGGTGACGGCGCTGTCGTTTGAGTATGATGAATTCACTAGTCTCGACTTGCTGGACGCGTTGCGGGATGCGGGTGCGGCAGTGTCGTTCCAGGCGGACTATGAGAGCTATTCGGAATACGTCGTGACACCGCTCGAGCGCGAAACAGGCCTTCTAACTCTGCGCCACATCTGCACGTCGGCGCGATCGGCTGCGGCTCAACGTTGCCATAACGTCGCCGAACTGAGATTTGCCCTGGAATAGTTAGACGTCGTCATCGCCCGTCACACCGCCTTCGCCCTCAAGGCGCAGGAGCTATTTGACGTCCTTACGTGTAAAGCGAAGCCGAACGCCGATACCCAAATCATCTTCGTCCAAGAAGACCGCACCGGCGCCCTCAAGCGCCTGCCGAAGTGCGGCTTTTGCTTCGTCGCCCGGATCGACATCGCCGGTCTCAAACGCACGGATCGCCGATTTTGCGATTTCCGACGTTGCCGCAAGTTGTGCCCGCGGCCATTGCACCATGGAGCGCGCTGCGCGGCAGAGGGGATCGGTGATCTCCATGATGATGCTCCGAGATTGGTGCGAGAGCATGGCTCACACGCGGGCGCCAGTGAAGTCCGCAAACGGCCAGCCAAATAGGCATCGATTGGGCAGGATCTAAGCGTCGATCCAATCCTGGAGACGCCCGAAATGTCGATGATTTTTGTGGCGCGCGGCATGGCCGTTGCGCTTGGAGCCTTGTTCATGTCCGGAATAGCCCACGCCACCCCTGAGCAAGATCGGGCCGCGGTCGCGGCGCTCGATACCGAATACCAGGCCGCAGTTGAGCGCAATGATGCCGAAGCCATGGCGCGCATTCTGCACCCAGAGATGATCCTGGTTGTCGGTAGGGGCCAAGTGTTTACGCGCGAGGATTTGCTTCGTTCCGCGCGTGAGGAAGAATTCTTCTACGAGCATCAGGTTGAAGAAGAGGGCACGCAGACGGTGCGGCTTTACGGAGATGATACGGCGATCGTAACGGCTCTGCTCTGGCTCAAAGGCACTGGGCCGCAAGGTCCGTTCGATCGCCGCCTGTGGTTCAGCGACACCTATGTGCGTACGCCAGAGGGCTGGCGTTATGCGTTCGGTCAGGCGTCGATCAATTTGCCTCCGCCTTCGTGAACTCAATTCGCAGGCGCCGGTGTTGAGACCTCCCTCGCCAGCGCTGGCGCTTCGCTTGGCGCCAGAGCAGCAGGCGGGGTGTAGTTCACACGCGAGCCAAAACGGTAGCTGTCGAGGTACGGAGCGTCGGCGATCTCGTAACCGTAGAAGTTTGCGGCGGCGCCACAGACGAACGTGTCGCCGTTGCGATATTCGGCTGCGTGCACGCGGGCGGCAAGATTTGGCGCCGTCGCCAGTGCGGTGCGGGCCGGATCGAGCGAAAGATCTATGCGCGGCGTCGCCGTGCCGAAACCAAATGAGCCGGCAAACACGACATCGCCTTCCGCGATGTCGAAGGTGGGTGACCCCATGCACAGCGACGTCACGTATCCGGCGGCGCCGACAAATCCACTGAGTCGCCAGCGTCCCGGCGGCACGCGCGCGATCACTGTCTGCTCTTTGGGTCCGGAGATGAACGCCGTCGGCACGATCGCGCTGACGAAGTCGACCGTGTCCTCCTCCGCGCCTGGGCGCATCAAGATCACGCCCGAGCCGTAGAGCAGGCCGTGCACGCGCACGATCAGAAGTGTTGAATTCTCAGGCAGGCGAGCGACGTCGCGGGGGCGTACGGCGTTGGCGACATCGCCAGGACCGACGAGTTCGGCAGTGGCGCGCTCCTGGATCGCTTGGCGCTCAGCTGCGTCGCGCCGGTCACCGCTATGTTCGGCTTCGATAGCGTTGCGACGCGCGTCATATTCTTCTCGCGTTTGCGGGCCGCTGCCAGGACGGCGGCGGCGCGCGTTGCGTTCTTCCGTTGTTGCGGGAGGAGAGATGTAGGCGCTGCTTTCCGGCGGCAGGGCTTGAATGCTGAGTGAGCGCGCCTGTGTGTTGGTTGGGTACCCATACAGAGCTGACGAGGCCTGCGCGATTTCGTTGCCGAAGACGCGTGCAACTTCACCTTCCGGCGTCTCAGCGCCAACGAGCGGCGCGAGCTGGGTCGCGAGTGATGCTTGATCCAGGGTGTCGAGTTCAGCGCCGCGCGTTTCGCTTAGGCGCACAACGCGCCAGCCGCGCATGACCATGCAGTTTTCGTAGTGCGGATGGAGGGCTCGTCGTTGCGCGATCTGTTGCTGCCCGCTGGCGATCGCGGCTTCGGTAAGTGCGCCTACCAATCCATACGCAGCGCCAGCGCCGCTCGATTGATAAGGCTGCTGCATCGCGATGACTGAGCTGTGGCAAGCTTCGAGGTCTGCTTGTTGATCCGCAAGCGTTGCGCCCGCGCGGTTGAAATAGGTGATGCCCGAAACCGGGAGCACGATGGAGGTTGCGCCCGGCGTTCCGACCGAGACGAATTGAGCGTGCGCCGGTGTCGCAAGGCCGAGCGCGACTGCAAGTGCGCCAGCGTACAGTTTCGATTTCATGTGAACCTCCCCTGAGAGAAGGTTAGCCCGAAGTTTGCGGTGCGCCTAGTGGGCCGGAGCCTCTGTCAGTGGAGTGAGCTTGCGTTTGAATGTTCTGAACAGCAGCCAGATCACGAGCGCGCATTGTGCGACCACTGATGCAACTGAAAGCAGCCACACATGATACAGCGTGAACCAAGGTTGCGCCGACATCCAAAGCGCCGGGACCACAAATGTAATCATGCGTGTGGCGCTAGCGAAGAGAGACGGGCGCGTGTCACCCATGCCTTGGAAGAGGCTGCTCGCAGACATGACCAGTCCACTGAAGACGAAATTCCATGAGACGATCTGCAGATAATCGTTGCTGATCGCCAAAACGCGTGGATCGTCCGTGAACGGGCGCGCCAAAATGCCTGGGCTAATGTGACAAAGCGCACTTAATGTCAGCATGATGCCGCAGCTGATCAGCGCCGTCGTGTTGAACGTCTCGCGAACGCGGTCATAGCGCTTGGCCCCGAAATTCTGCCCTGCGATTGGGGCGGCGGCGAATGCGACTGCCATAGCCGGGAGGAAGACTGACTGCATGATCCGGCCGCCGATGCCGAATCCGGCCTGCGCCTCCGCGCCGAAATTGCGGATCACGAAATAGATCGCGATGAAGATGACGAACATCATCAGGAATTCGATTGAGGTTGGCAGTCCGATGAAGATGATGCGTCGCCACGCATCGAATTTTGGCTTCAGGGAATTGAGGTGAAGCCGGAGATATTTCTGCACGCGCGCAAACATGAAGGCGAGTGCGATCGTGCCGATCAATGCCGCGATCGAACTTGCCCAGCCAGCGCCCGCCGCGCCAAGCGGTACGCCTGTGCCCCATCCAGCGATCAGAACTGGCGCCAAGATCGCGTTCAGCACGATCGTTGCGGTCTGAAGCACCATCGTTTCCATGGTGACACCCGCGCCGCGTAGCGCCGATGTCATCGCCGCCACCGGAAACATCAGCGCCAGTTGCGGTAGGAACGCGAAGAGATAGGCGCGGCCGGCGGCGGCGCTCGCTGTGTCCGCCGTCAGTGCATCGACGCCAATGCCGCCGAATGCATAGCCCGCGACAAGCATCACTGCGCCGAACAGGAGCGACATCGAGATGGCTTGATCGGAAAAGAGGTTGGCTTCGGCCTCGTCCCTTCTTCCGACGGCTTGCGCGACTGTCGCCATGACGCCGATCGATATGAGTTGGCTTGCCGCTAGCGCGAGGAAGAAGACATTGCCCGCTGCCGAGACGCCGGCGATGGCGGCGCTGCCCAGGCGTGAGACGAAATAGAGATCGACGATGAAATACATCGTCTGGAAGATGAGGCTGATGCCGATGAATCCGGCCATGCTGAGCAAATGTCCGGCGATCGATCCCTGCGTCAGATCCCGCACGCGATTGGTCCTCTAGCCGCGTCGGAAGTGGAGCCGTGCGCACACCGCGTCCGGCGAATAGGGCAGTGCTTCAACTTGCCCATCCGGCCGCGTTTCGAACTGGATTGGTTCGCGCAATCCTACGAAGCGCGTTGTGCCATCGGGTGCATCGTAACGGCCGATAGCGGCGGGGCCCTGCGGGCCGCAAAAAAAGACGGCTGACGCATTCGAACGTTCACCGCCCACGGGGTAATAGAGCGTCGTCGACTCTTGTCCCTGCAGGCCCATGATCTGCGCGAGCGGACCACCCGCCGCCTGTGCGGCAAGATCATTGTTGGTGTGGTTGGCTTCTTGGAACGTCAGCGTTCGTCCGTCAGCGTGACGAAGCGCGAGCGTGACGATTGGGTCCATGCCTTCGCCCGCGTCTTGTGTGCGCAACGTCTCGGTCACCGTCTCGCCGACGGCGAGCGAGGTTGAAGCGTCGGCGGCGGTAAGTTGCGCGATTGTTCCTGCACTTGGCGGCGATGCGCACGCGGCAAGAGCCAAGCCGACTACGAGAATGACCTTCTTCATGTGAGCCTGTCTCCTAATGTGCGGCGGGCGTATCCGCTTTCGGCGTCTTTTTCTTGGCCGCGTTCCGCGACAGCATGTTTAGGCCTTCGACCAAAGCAGAGAATGCCATCGCGGCGTAGATATAGCCCTTCGGCACGTGAACGCCGAAGCCTTCAGCGATCAGCACCATACCGATCATGAGCAGGAAACCGAGCGCGAGCATCACGACCGTCGGGTTCTTGTGGATGAAGTTTGCCACTGGATCGGCGGCGAGCATCATCACCGTAACCGCTACGATGACGGCTGCGACCATGATTGGCACATGGTCAGTCATGCCGACAGCCGTGAGGATCGAGTCGATCGAGAACACGATGTCCAACAAGATGATCTGAAAAATCGTTGCGCCAAAATTGGCGACGACGACCTGCTTCTTGTCGAGCACATCGTCGGTGGGGACAGGATCGACGCTGTGGTGAATTTCCTTGGTCGCCTTCCAGACAAGGAAGAGACCGCCGGCGATGAGGATGATGTCTCGCCACGAGAACGCCGTCTCGAAAGCCGGGTTGCCGTGGTCGTCGATGCTGCCGACGATGCCGAGATCGAGGACGGGCTGAACCAAAGTTACGATCACCGCGATCGTAGAGAGCAGAATGAGGCGCATGACGAGCGCCAGGCCGATGCCGATACGGCGGGCGCGGCCACGCTGCGCTTCCGGCAGCTTGTTGGTCAGGATTGAGATGAAGATGAGGTTGTCGATACCGAGAACGACTTCCATCACGATCAGCGTGATCAATGCGGCCCAGGCGGCCGGATCCGCAAGAAGATGACTGACGTCCCAATCCATTCGTAATTTCCCTCTGCTTCGCGCAGGATGTAGGGGATTGCCGCAGCGCCGGGAAGTGCGACCCTGCGGACGAGGAGCCGACGATGAGAGCCGAAGTGTCTGCTATCGCAACGGTTCGCTCGCCGCGCAAAGATTTGACCGACGATTTCTGGGGCGCGGTCGACGCCCAAATCGTGCTGGCCGACCGTTTCGATGAGGCCGCGTTTTATGGTCTCTCAGATTTCAGCCACGTCGAGGTGTTGTTCCTGATGCACCAGGTCGATCCAGCGAAGGTCGAGAAGGGCGCGCGGCATCCGCGTGAGCGCCCGGACTGGCCCCTAGTCGGCATTTTCGGTCAGCGTGGGAAGGCGCGACCGAACCGGATTGGGCTTACGCGTGCAACGATCGTGAGCGTTGACGGACGGGTGCTGACGGTGCGCGGCCTCGATGCAATCGACGGCACCCCAGTGCTAGATGTGAAGCCGTGGATGGATGAGTTCGCGCCGATAGGCGCCACTCGCCAGCCGGCATGGGTTACTGAATTGATGCGCGACTATTTCAAGGACTGATGCGTGCAACTTCCTATCCTCAGAGCGTTGGCTTTGGTCGCCGTTGGCAACGCCGCGATCGGCGGCCGTGACGTCTCGACCTTCTTTCCGGCAGACCCGCTGTTTCGCTATTCCGCCTCTTTGGATTTCATGACGCCCCGCGATCGGGGCGCTTTGCGGCGTGTCTCCGATAATCCCGCCGATTGGTTTGGCAAACTGAAGTCGCGGCGTTGCAGCGGGCTGCGTTTGCACAACTCGCCCATGCAGCAAAGTCAAAAGCTCGGTCATATCGAAGAGCGCCTGCTTGTCGGTATGGTTGGCGGCGGTCCGCGCTGGCTGATTGAAGCTGTCTACCCAGACCATTCCGAAATCTGGGAAGGCTTTGATCGCATCGGTGACGAGAAGGCGGCCGACAAGAAGATTTGGCTGAGCGCCTACGTCCTCGTCGGCGAAGCGGTGCTGGACGAAAAGATCGATACCGGGATCGCGGCTGCATCGTTGGACTTGCGCGACGCGTTGCACGTGATCGAAGGCGTTGCGCGCGCCATTCCGGGCGCGCCTTTCGCGGATGTGTTTGTCGCCGCGCGCGGAACGCTGCAAGGAAAAGACCTTCCGTATCCGCTCGAATTTTTGCGTTACACGCAGATGAAGCCGGAAGCGGTGCGCCTATTAAAGGCCGCTGGGCGCGCCTGGGTGTTCGGTGCGATGGGCAGCTGGAATGACGTCGGCGTCGATGCGGCCATGAAGCCGCGATACGAAGCTGCGTCGAAGGCGCTTTTTAGCGCATTACAGCGCGCGGTTCTTGTCGCTGCAAACTCAACTTATCGCGGTTGAAGGCTCAAGCCCGATCTCAAGCAAGGCTTGATACATTTCGTCGGCAAAGCGGATGAGCGCGACACCACCTTTCGCTTGTGTCTTTGCCGCCGACATTTCGACGAGCGCAGCGCCCAAATCCGCATCATCCGCGCCAGTGACCGCTTCGAGCACACGCGCACTGGCGTGCCCAAAGCGGTCAAGGGCGCTGGTGAGGGCCAAGGCGGCGTGGGGGATCGCCGTCATGTGGAGAACCTACACGAGCAGGTTTAAGGTCTCGTTCAGAAAGCTGGTGAATGCGTAAAAACCATGGTTACGCGTGAATATCGCGATCCTTGGTTTCCGGCAGGAAAAAGAGCGTCACCAGCGCCGCGATCGCCGTGAAGATCGTCGGGAACCAGAGTCCGTTGTAGATCGAGCCGGTCGCCGTATTGATCGCGAACACGATCGCCGGCAGCAAGCCTCCAAGCCAGCCAACGCCTATGTGATAAGGCACTGAGAGCGCGGTGTAGCGAATGCGTGTTGGGAAGAGCTCAACCAACGCCGCCGCCTGCGGTCCATAGAGCGCGGTCGCAGCGACAACGAACAGCGCCATCATGAGATAGACACCAAACTTTTCGCTGAACACGCGGGCGATTTCCTCGAAGCTCCAGTTCTGCATCGCGCCGGGGGCGTGTGCAGGGTAGCCGGCCTCGTTGAGAGCTGGGCGCAAGATCTCGGTTTCGAAGGCCGTGCGCGTTGCCCGGATCTCCGAATTGGATTGACCGACCGCGCTGACGCTCTCGACTTCAATTTGTCCAATGCGAATGCGCGCGAGCGCGCCAACCGGACCCGCTTCAGTTGAATAGCTGACACCGGCGCTAGTGAGCGCGCCTTTGGCGATGTCGCACGATGTTGAGAATTGGCGGGCGCCGCCTGTGAGATCGAGTTGGAAGGTGCAATCGGCTGGATCGGCGATCACTGTCACGGGCACGTTTGCTGACGCGCGCGCCAGCTCCGGATTCCCTTGTTGCGTTATGAAGTGATAGCCGGGAAAGTAGAGCGCCAGCATCAGCACGATGCCGGCAAGCATCACGGGCTTGCGGCCGACTTTGTCCGAGAGCCAAGCGAAGAAGATATAGAGCGGCGCCGAAAGCGTGACCGCCGCAATCATCAGGAGGTTCACAGTCAACGAGTCGATCTTCAGCGTCCGCTCAAGAAAGAACTGCGTATAGAAAGAGCCCGTGTACCACACGACGCCTTGCGCCATGCAGACGGTGAAGAAGGCGAGCAGCACAATCTTCAGATTGCGCCATTCAAAGAAGCTCTCGCGATAGGCGGCCTTCGAGACCTTGCCTTCGTCCTTGAGCTTCTGAAACGCAGGGCTCTCTTCGAGCTGCAGCCGGATCCAAACCGAAATCGCCAACAGGCAGATCGAGAGAAGGAATGGGATGCGCCAGCCCCACTCACGCAAAGCGTCTTCACCAAGAACCGCGCGGGTGATCGCAACGACGCCCAGAGCGCCCACGAGTCCAAACGCGGCAGAGGTTTGAATCCAGCCGGTCGCTAGTCCACGCTTTTTCGGGTTGGCGTGTTCGGCGACGTAGATCGCGGCGCCGCCGTACTCACCCCCGAGGGCAAAGCCCTGCAACACCCGGCAAGTTACCAAAAGGATCGGGGCCCAGATGCCGACGTGCTCTGCGGTGGGCAGGAGGCCGATTGCGAAGGTCGCGATGCCCATGATGGTGATGGTGATGAGGAACGCACCCTTGCGTCCGGCGCTGTCGCCGATCTTGCCAAACACCAGCGCTCCAAGCGGGCGCACCACAAATCCAACTGCGAACGTGAGGAGCGTGAAAACAAACGCTTGGGCGTCCGGCAGGCCAGCAAAGAAGATCGGTGAAATCACCGATGCGAGCGCCCCGTAGACGAAGAAATCGTACCACTCGAACACCGTTCCGGCGGCGCTCGCGAGCACCACTTGGCGCATCTTTTCGGGCGATACTTCATGGCTGCTCTGCGTGGGCGCCTGTGCGTCGGTCATGCGTTTGTTTCCCCCCGCCTTATGAGGCGCTTTTGTCGCTGATCCGCCGTTCTCGGGGCCGGTTGTCAAGCCGGAACGCACCGTGTTACTTCGCGCGCGCGTCAGGGGGTCCGCGCGGTCGTGCGCAGCGGCCCGCTGGCGTTTGGGTTTTCCCCAATCGGCGTGATCCAAGCAGCGGGTGACCAGCGGTCGCCGGCCGTGTGAGCAGCGAGACTGGTGTGGCTGATAGAATTCATGGCGAGGCTTCCGAAGCGGCCCGGCGCTATGCGCAGGCAATCTTCGATTTAGCTAAAGAAGCCAAGCAGTTAGATGCGGTGGAACAGGACTTCTCGAAGTTCTCAACCGCCTGGCGCGAGAGCTCTGAGCTCCGCGATGTGGCCCGCTCGCCACTCATCGACCCTGTGGATAAGGCAAGGGCCTTGGTCGCGGTGGCGCAAAAGCTGGGGCTTTCGGACCTTGGCCGTAAGGCAATCGGCACTGCCGCTCAGAATCGTCGCGCCGCCGAATTGCTGGCGATCGGTTCCGTCTTCCGTTCGCTTGTCCTGCGTGAGCGCGGCGCCCGGCAAGTCGAAGTCATTTTCGCCCGCCAGCCGGGTGACTCAGAAAAGAACGCCGTGGTCTCGGCGCTGGGCGAGAAGCTCGGTGCAAAGATTGAAGCAGAAATCAGCGTCGATGAGAGCTTGATCGGCGGGTTCATCGCCCGCGTAGGCTCCCACCAATTCGATGCATCCGTAAAAGCCAAGCTGGACGCGCTGCGTCTCGCTCTGAAATCCGCCTGAGAGGGAACGAACACATGGACGTCCGCGCCGCAGAAATTTCCGCAATCCTCAAAGAGCAGATCAAGGGCTTTGGCTCTGACGCGAAGGTCTCAGAGATCGGTCGCGTTCTGTCCGTTGGCGACGGTATCGCGCGTGTTTATGGCCTCGAGACGGTTCAGGCCGGCGAAATGGTGGAGTTCCCGGGTGGCGTGAAGGGCATGGCCCTCAACCTCGAGCGCGACAATGTCGGCGTCGTTATCTTCGGCGAAGACCGCGGCCTGAAAGAAGGTGACACCGTAAAGCGTCTCGGCGAGATCGTGGACGTTCCCGTTGGCAAGGCGCTGCTCGGCCGCGTGGTCAACGCGCTCGGCGAACCTATCGACGGCAAGGGCCCGATCAAGGCAGAAGCGCGCGCTCGCGTGGACGTTAAGGCGCCGGGCATCATTCCTCGTAAGTCGGTGCACGAGCCGATGCAGACGGGCATCAAGGCGATCGACGCGCTGATCCCGATCGGCCGTGGCCAACGCGAATTGATCATCGGCGACCGCCAAACCGGCAAAACCGCCGTCGCGCTCGACACGATGCTTTATCAACGTGACGCGCACGAGCGGAACGCCAGCGAGACCGAAAAGCTCTACTGTGTTTACGTCGTCATCGGCCAAAAGCGTTCGACCGTCGCTCAGCTCGTTAAGACGCTAGAAGACAAGGGCGCGCTGAGTTACTCGATCGTCGTCGCCGCGACCGCGTCGGAATCGGCGCCACTGCAATTCCTCGCGCCGTTCGCAGGCTGCGCCATGGGCGAGTATTTCCGCGACAACGGCATGCACGCGCTCATCATTTATGACGACTTGTCGAAGCAAGCCGTCGCCTATCGTCAGATGTCGCTGCTGTTGCGCCGTCCGCCGGGCCGCGAAGCTTACCCGGGCGACGTTTTCTATCTGCACTCACGCTTGCTCGAGCGCGCCGCGAAGCTGAACGAAGACAACAAGTCGGGTTCGCTGACGGCGCTGCCGATCATCGAAACGCAAGCGAACGACGTTTCGGCCTACATCCCGACAAACGTGATTTCGATCACCGACGGCCAAATCTTCTTGGAAACGGACCTCTTCTTCCAAGGCATTCGACCGGCGCTCAACGTCGGCATCTCGGTCTCGCGCGTCGGCGGCAGCGCTCAGATCAAGGCGATGAAGCAAGTCGCCGGCCCGCTGAAGGGCGAACTGGCGCAGTACCGCGAAATGGCGGCGTTCGCGAAGTTCGGTTCGGATCTCGATACCGCGACGCAGCGTTTGCTCAACCGCGGCGCGCGCCTGACGGAATTGCTGAAGCAACCGCAATTCTCACCGGTGCCGGTCGAAGAGCAGATCGTGCTGATCTACGCCGGTACGCGCGGCTATCTCGATAAGATCGAAGTTGGCGATGTCGTCCGCTTCGAGCGCGAGCTGATTGAATGGCTGCGCGCCAAGAAGGCTGACCTTTTGAAGTCGATCGTCGATAAGAAGGACATCGGCAAGGACGGCATCGAAGACAAAATCAAGGCCGCCCTCTCTGAGTTCACCGCGACCTTCGCCTAAGGGGCCCAGATGCCGAGCTTAAAAGAGTTCCGCAATCGCATCGCCAGCGTGAAATCCACGCAGAAGATCACCAAGGCGATGCAGATGGTGGCGGCCGCGAAGCTGAAGCGGGCGCAGAGCCAAGCCGAAGCGGCGCGGCCTTACGCCAGTCGCATGGCCCGCGTCATTGCGAACCTCGCGGCGGCGGTTTCGGGTGAAAGCGCGCCGTTGCTGCTGCGCGGCACCGGCAAGGATCAGGTGCACTTGCTGGTCGTCATGACCAGTGAGCGTGGCCTTTGCGGCGGTTTCAATACGCAGATCGTCCGCGCCGCGCGCGAGAAGATCGACGAGTTGCTGCGCGCCGGCAAAACGGTGAAGGTTCTCGCCGTTGGCAAGAAGGGCCGCGATCAGCTGAAGCGTCTGCATAGCGAAAAGATCGTGCAGTACGTGGATCTTTCGGCCTACCGCAACATCGGCGCCGATGCCGCGCACGTTGTCAGCGAAGCCTTGCTCGATCTCTTCAAGGCGGGCGAGTTCGATGTCGCGACGATGTTCTTCTCGCAGTTCAAATCCGTGATCAGCCAAGTGCCGACGGCGCTTCAGCTCATCCCTGCGCGTGCGCCGGAAGGCGTGCGCCCACCGGATCTGAAGGGCGCTGTCTACGAATACGAGCCGAGCGAAGAAGAAATTCTCGAGGCACTGCTCCCGCAATATCTCAACGGTCAGGTTTTGCAGGCGCTGCTTGAAAACCAAGCCGGTTTCTATGGCGCGCAAATGAGCGCTATGGACAATGCCACGCGCAACGCCGGCGATATGATCCGCAAGCTGACGCTCCGCTATAACCGTCAGCGCCAAGCCAACATCACAAAGGAGCTGATCGAAATCATCTCCGGGGCGGAGGCTCTCTGATGGCGAACCCGCTTTTCACCACCAAGGCTATTTCCAAGGGCGGCCGCGCGGGCGGCAAAGTTGCGCTCGCAAATGGCGGTCCGTGGTTTCACACCGAGCACGACAAGGCGCTCGGCGGATCGGGCGAGGGTGCGAACCCTGAGCAATTCTTCGCGCTTGGTTACGCCAATTGCTTCAACGGCGCGGTGCTGTTCGTGGCCTCGCAAAAGAAAATCGACGCATCGAAGGCGACCGTGACGGTCGAGATCGGTCTCAGCAAGGACGAGACGAGCTTTGCTCTGTCAGCGAAGCTGGGTCTCGCGGTGCCGGGTCTTGATCGTGCGCAAGTGCAAGAGCTGCTCGAAGCCGCTCACCAAATTTGCCCGTACTCGAAAGCGACGCGCGGCAATATCGAGGTCGAGTTGGTGGTCGAAGGATAATGAAGCGCGCGGCGCGCATCGCCCTGATCATCGCACCCTTTTTGGCGGTGGCGGCGGGCGTGATCGCAGCGCGGTTGTGGAATTAGGGTCAAAGCCCACGCGGGCTCATGAGGAACGGGACGAGGAAGAAGAGATGGCACAGCAAGCAAAAGGCCGCGTGGCGCAGGTGATCGGCGCCGTCGTCGACGTTGAGTTCGATGGCGCCCTGCCGGATATCTACAACGCGCTCGAGACCACCAATAATGGTCAGCGCCTGGTACTCGAAGTGGCGACCCACCTCGGTGAGTCCACTGTGCGTACGATCGCCATGGACGCGACGGACGGCCTCGTTCGCGGTCAAGCAGTAACCGACACCGGCGCGCCGATCTCGGTGCCGGTCGGTGAAGAAACGCTCGGTCGCATTCTGAACGTCATCGGCGAGCCGGTTGACGAAGCGGGCCCGGTGAAGACAACGGCGAGGCGTGCAATTCACCAACCGGCCCCGGCCTTCGTTGATCAAAAGCCGGTCCCTGAAATTCTCGTCACCGGCATCAAGGTCGTCGATCTTCTCTGCCCGTACGCAAAGGGTGGTAAGATCGGTCTGTTCGGCGGCGCAGGTGTCGGCAAGACGGTTCTAATTCAAGAACTCATCAACAACATCGCGAAGGCATACGGCGGCTACTCTGTGTTCGCCGGTGTCGGTGAGCGTACACGCGAAGGCAACGACCTCTATCACGAAATGATCGAGTCGAACGTCAACGTGAAGGGCGGTGGCCAAGGTTCGCGTTGCGCGCTCGTGTTCGGTCAGATGAACGAACCGCCAGGCGCACGCGCACGCGTCGCGCTGACGGGCCTCACGATCGCTGAGCATTTCCGCGATCAAGGCAAGGACATCCTATTCTTCGTCGATAACGTGTTCCGCTTCACGCAAGCAGGCTCGGAAGTGTCGGCGCTTCTTGGCCGTATTCCGTCGGCGGTCGGCTATCAGCCGACGCTGGCGACGGAAATGGGCGCCATGCAAGAGCGCATCACGTCGACCACGAAGGGCTCGATCACCTCGGTGCAAGCCATCTACGTTCCGGCCGACGACTTGACCGACCCGGCGCCGGCCACCTCATTCGCTCACTTGGACGCCACCACCGTTCTCTCGCGCGACATCGCCGCGAAGGGCATCTATCCGGCCGTCGATCCGCTTGACTCTTCGTCGCGTATTCTGGATCCGAACGTCGTCGGCGAAGAGCACTATCTCGTGGCGCGTAAAGTGCAGGAAACGCTGCAGCGCTATAAGTCGCTGCAAGACATCATCGCCATCCTCGGCATGGACGAACTCTCGGAAGACGACAAACTCGTCGTCGCCCGCGCCCGTAAGATCGAACGCTTCCTGTCGCAGCCTTTCCACGTCGCTGAAGCGTTTACCGGCTCGCCGGGCGTGCTCTGCGATCTGAAGGATACTGTCCGCGGCTTTAAGGGCCTCGTCGAAGGTGACTACGACCATCTGCCGGAACCGGCCTTCTACATGGTCGGCTCGATCGAAGACGCCGTCGCCAAAGCGCAAAAGCTCGCGGCGGAGGCAGCCTGATGCCTGCTGCCAGCATGACGCACAGCCAACTCGCAGCTTTGCTCGTTGAGGGATGCCTGGGCCACATCGCTGGCAAAGTTGCTGGCAAGATGCCGGTGGACGCCATTCCTGCCACCGGCCTGGAGCGAGCGTCTGTCGGTCTGCCGCAAGGCGGGCAGACGATGTTCTACCCGCTTGGCGGCGACACCGGCGTCTACATCGATCTCTCGGGCGCTGTCGCAACCGTCTGGTACATGGGCGGCGATTACGAGCGCGGCCTCACTGCCGTTGAGGACGTGTTGAAGCGCGCGCAGGGAAAGCAGTTGAAGGACGATGCGGGCGCGGCGCCAAAACAGCGCGTGCGTTCGTACCAGGTCGAACTCGGCGGTGGGCGCCTCGCGCACGTCGTCATCGAGTACGTAGAGCGTGGCGCTGCTCAAGAGCGCTTTCTTGTTCGCGTTGGCGCGCAAGTTCGTAGGGGATAGCGGCCGTGATGAAGCACAGTGAAGTCGCGACCCGCTTGGCCATCGAAGGCGCTGTGGGTGCAATCGCCGGAACGGTCAGCGGGACGTTGGGCATTACGCCGCGCCGTCTTGGACCGGCCGAGAAGATCGACCTCGGCATGGCCGATATGGGCGATACGCTCTTCTATCCCGTTGGAGACTCGGGCGTGTTCTTCCACACGGACGGTGCGTTCACGACGATCTGGTACACCGGCGCCGATTATGACAAAGCGGCGGACATTCTCGATCGTGCGATCAAGCAATTCTATCCGGACGCCAAGAAGGCGAAGGACACGCCGCACGAGAGCGAGCGCAACTTCACGCTCCGCACGTACGACATTAAACTTCCGCACAATCACTTGGCGATTGTCGACACGATCTTCCCGTCGGGTCGTGTCGACAACCCGAAATTCATGATCCGCGTTACCGCGATGGCGAGGCAGAACTAAACCATGGCCGACAAACTGAGCTTCGCTTTGGTTTCGCCTGAGCGCGAACTCTTCAACGGCGACGTCGATCACGTCGTGGTGCCGGGCGCCGAAGGCGAGTTTGGCGTTTTGCCGAACCATGCGCCGGTGATGAGTGTGATCAAGCCGGGGGCGCTGCGCGTCATCAATGATGGCGCTGAGCGTCGCATATTCGTCAATGGCGGCTTCGCTGATGTGACGCCGGAAGGCCTCACCGTTCTGGCCGAAGAAGCTGTCGATCTCGACGACCTTGAAGCGGCGACGATCGAGCAGGATTTGAAGAACGCGCAAGAGGATCTGCGCGACGCCAACACTGATGCAAAGAAAGATGCAGCGCAGCGCGCTGTGACACGTCTGGAAAGCATCAAAGCGGCGATGGCGCGCTAAGCGCTTCTGGCGTTAATCTCAGCGCCAATGCCCGACTTCTTCCACCCGCAATTGCTGCCAGCCGCGCTCGGCGCGGTCATTGGGCTGCCGCTCGTCATCTATGCGTGCGTCTGGCTATTCCGGCGTTGGAGCACGCTGAAGCCTAGCGCCCGCTGGATGCTGCTTGCGCTCATTGCGGTGATTGAAGCGCTCTATTGGGTCAACATCTACGCGTGGTTCATTGAGCCGAACCAGTTGCTCGTCCGGCGCATCGAAGTGGTCAGCGAGGACTGGCGCGGCCCGCCGCTGACCATTGCTGTGCTGAGTGATACGCATGTTGGCGGTCCGCACGTGGACGCCGCGCGGATGGGGCGGATCATCGGGCGCGTAAACAGCCTGCGCCCTGAACTCGTGGTGCTTCTAGGCGACTACGTGAACGGTCACCTGGAGCCGCACGATCGCACGCCTGCGGAGAATCAGGAGATCACCGGCGGCATCGCGACGTTTGCGGCGTTGCGCGCTCGCTATGGCGTTGTTGGTGTCATTGGCAATCACGATGTTTGGTACGATCGGACACTGGTTCAGTCAGAGATGGAAAACGCCGGCGTCGCGATATTGTGGAACCGCCATATCGTCATTCGCCGCACTGGTGGCGAGCCGATGGTGATTGCTGGGCTCGCGGATGACACCACCGGCGATCCCGATTTTGAAGCTGCACTCGATGGCGCGCCGGAAAATGCGAACACGATCATCCTCAGCCATTCGCCGGATCCATTCGTGGGCATGCCGCGCGGCCCAGCGCTCATGCTCGCGGGCCATGGCCATTGCGGGCAGGTGACGATTCCGTTCGTCGGACGACCGATCGTACCGCTGCGCAACGAACGCTTCGCGTGCGGTCTCGTTCAAGAGCGCGGCGAGCGGATGTATGTGACGGCAGGCATTGGCACCAGCATCTTGCCGGTACGCTTTCTCAATCCGCCTGAGGTTGTGCTGATTACTTTGCGCAGTGCGTCGAACTAAGCGCCGGCGCTTTCGCCCCAGCCAAACAACGAGAGCTGCTTGCGTTTCGGCTTCACAGGCTTTGGTCCGATGCCGCGTGCTTCAAGCCATTGCAGCGTGAGCGTGGACACGTCCTTGGCCTCGGGTTCGCCGATCAGCCAATGGCTCATGTCTGGAAACTCGTGGAAGTGGGCCTGGTCGCCCGGGAAGCGCCCAATGACGCGTCGCACGGTGCTGGACGGGTTCACGCGATCCTTGCCGCCGGCGAGACCAAGAACCGGCGCGCTGATCCGATAGACCGGCGCTTGCGTCGCCATCGAATGATCCGCCCACCACTGCACCGCTTCGCGAATGGCGCGGCCGCTTTCCGGCACGAAGCGCGCAAACGCGTGGCGCGCATCATCACGTGACAAGCGGTCGAGCGTGGTCGCGCGCGCGACACGATAATCTGGTGGAATAGGCCGGCGCCAATAATCGCCGAGCAGGCTCAATCCGAATTGATTGCCATGCTCGTCCAGTGTCGTTGGCGGCACGCCCCATGGCGCGCTAGGCGCCAGCAGAACGAGGCCCGCGATCGGCAGATGCGCAGCGACAAGCTGGCATACTAGTCCGCCGAGCGAGTGGCCAACGAGCACGGGTGGTGCACGCAGTTCACGCACGTAGTGACCGATCGCGCGCGCGTAATCTTTCACGCCCGTCTGCGCGAGTTGCTCGAGATCTGCGCCGCGTTCGTGGTGGGGCAAATTCGGTGCGTGCGTTTCGAAACCAGCGACTTCGAATGCTTCGCGGAATCTATCGAACGCCCAGCCGCCGCAAAACGCGCCGTGCACGAAGACGACCGGTGTAACGACGCTGGCGCGCTTCACTTGGAGTGCGCTTTTGCGGCGCCTATCAGGCAGACAATCACTTCGAGGCCCCCGCCGTGAACTTCTTGAACCGCTGCGCCACTTCTTCGTAAACGGGCCGCTTGAACGGTATAACCAGAGAAGGCGCTGTATCGAGCGCCGCCCAACGCCAATCTACAAACTCCGGCGTATGAGTATCTAGTCTAATATCTGAGTCACGTCCCTTGAAGCGGAACGCGAACCACTTCTGCCTTTGCCCCAAATAGCGTCCGCGCGGCTTCATTTTGGTGCGCACGTCGATGGGGAAATCGTAATGCAGCCAGTCTGCCGTTTCTTCGAGCAATTCGGCGTGCGCTGACCTTACGCCAATCTCTTCTTCAAGTTCACGGTATGCGGCGTCGACGATCTTCTCGCCGCGATCGACACCGCCTTGCGGCATTTGCCACTGATAGGGGCCTTCAGTAGCAACGCGTTTGCCTAGGAAAACCAAGCCGTTCGTGTGGAACAGGGCGAGGCCTACATTCGGACGGTAGCGTTTTGGATCCGGCGGAGCGTTCATCGGCGCGCGGCGCGTGCGTTGAGCACGGCCGAGGCTGGCGCCAATTGATATCCGCGCGATTCAACATCGCGCGCCCAGCGACCGACTTGCTCCATGGTCACAGGATACGCAAAGCCTGCGCCAATCGCGCTCTGATTTTGCAGTGCAAGCGCCTCGAGATTCAGCAATTGATCGTCAATCGCGTCCGCCTCGCGGCGCGCGTCGATGATGCGATCGGCTGCGGTATTCGGCAGTTGCGCGCGCTGGGCTTCGACGCTTAGCGCCGTGCGCTGTCCGATACCCGATGAGATGAACACCATGCCGCGGCGGCGCAGTGCTTGAGCGATCGGGGCGGAGGCTTGCGCTGAAGTTGCAAAGCGCGCGCCTTGATAGTTGGTAACACCGAAATAGCCGGTGCCGCGCGAGAGTAATTGCTCGAGCCGTGAAATGTTCTGTTGGGCGGGCGCTGAAGCCAGCAGCGTTTGCGGGCCGGTGTCGTCGGCGTCCGGATCGAACGGCTCCATCGGCAGCTCAAGCATGACTTCGTGGCCACGTGCGCGCGCGCGATCGATCCATGATTGCAGATTTTGCGCGTAAGGAACGAATGATAGCGTGATCTCTGCGGGCAGTTCGTCAATCGCTTGGGTCGTGGCGGTCGCGTTGAAGCCAAGCCCGCCAATCACGATCGCGACTTTCGGGCGACCCTGTTGCGGTGTGAATGGGCGCGCATAGGCTTGCGCTGGCGTGCGGCCATTGCTCGCGATGATCGGCAACGGGCCGTTTGGGCCATTTTCGAAGAGGCCAGCGAGCGGCGCGCGCGGCAGTGGCGGAGCGGGCGGCCGCCCGGCCGTCGGCGCGGGTTGTGACTCAACGACAGCGACACGGAGTTCGCCGTTTTCGTCGATCTCTCCGTACTCACCCGTTTGCGGCAGCTCATCGATGCCGAATGTCTGCATCTCGGCGCCTTCTTCGGCGGCGTCAGTGAACGAGACGCGGGGTGCGTTAGCTTCAGCTGTCGAGGGCTGCAGCGACACGATCCGGCGCGGGCCGGCGGCGCTTGGGTCACCGAAAATTTGGACAGCCGCGAGCGCACCAACCGCGAGTACGCCGACAAAGGCGAATGCGACGGTCCGGTGACTGAGTTGCGGCAGGCGTCGCGCAGGCTTTGGTGGTTGCTTTGGCGCGAAGCCCCGCATGTTCACGCGCGGGCGAATCATTGCGCGGAGAGTCGCTGAATTCGCGCCAGCCGTCACTAGGACGGCTGGACGCTTCACATTGATTTACGAGTGGTAAATGCGCTTAGCCGGCGCGTTGGCGAAGTCGTTCCGCCACCGTGCCTTGGCGCAAGAATTCCATAGCACGCGAGAGCTGGTAGTCCTGCTCCGCGTCCCAATTTGCCGGCGGCTGATCGTCCGGAATGTGGGCGGCGCGGCGGTGAGCGCCGGACTCGTTGTCGAGCGCATTCGGCAGATCTTCTTCTGACACAGCCAAGCGTTGCAGGCGCTCAACTTCGGCAGCATCGATGCGGCGCGATGCGACTTCCACGTCAGGCACGATGCCTGGACCTTGGATCGAACGGCCAGCCGGCGTGTAATAGCGGGCAGTGGTGAGACGCAGTGCGCCGTCACGGCCGCCTTGCAGCGGGATCACGGTTTGAACTGAACCCTTGCCGAACGAGTCGGTGCCGACGATCAGCGCGCGATTGCGATCTTGAAGCGCCCCCGCAACGATTTCAGCAGCCGAGGCCGAGGCGCCGTTGATCAGCACAACCACCGGAACGCCGGCTAGGTCGTCGCCGCGACGAGCGTTGTAGCGCTGCACGTCTTCGGGCTGGCGGCCGCGTGTGGAAACCACTTCGCCGCCGTCGAGGAATGCGTCCGACACTTCGATGGCTTGATCGAGCAGGCCGCCCGGATTGTTGCGCAGGTCAACGACGACGCCGCGCAGACGGCCGCCAGTATCGCGCTTCACTTGACGGATCGCGTCCTGCAGCATCGAGCCAGTGCGCTCATTGAACGTCGAGATGCGGATGACGCCAACATCGCCGCCTTCGATGCGGGCGGTGACGGCGCGGACGTTGATGGTTTCACGCTGCAGCGTCACATCGAAGGGATCGGTGTTCTCACGCGCGATGGTGATCGTGATTTCCGTACCGGCTTCGCCACGCATCCGGCCAACGGCTTCGTTGAGCGTCAGGCCAACGATGCTTTCGCCGTTGATGGCGGTGAGGTAGTCGCCCGCTTGAATGCCGGCTCGCGCCGCAGGCGTGCCGTCGATCGGGGAGACGACGCGAACCACACCTTCTTCGCTGGTCACTTCGATGCCGAGCCCGCCGTACTCGCCGCGGGTCTGGCTTTGCATTTCGCGGTAGTCTTCCGCGTTCATGTAGGACGAGTGCGGATCGAGCGAGGCGAGCATGCCTTGGATGGCGGCTTCCATAGCCTTCTGTTCGTCGATCTCGACGACGTAATCTTGTTCGACGCGCGCCAATACATCCGCAAAGAGCTCAAGCTGGCGGTAAATATCGCCGCTGCTGCGGGTTTCTGGAGCCGACCAGGCAAGCGCGCCAACCAAAGCGGCGGCGCCAGCAACCGGAGCCAAAATCCAAGCTAAGCGCATCGCGTACTCCCCGGGTCGTCCGTGCCCGATTCGCGTTAACCGGCTCGTACGCCAGCCTCCGCAGTAAGGCCACGCGCATTTAGCCATCGTCCAGGATCGACCGGTTGGTCACCCCTGCGTACTTCTACATACAAATCCGGCGCCGAAGAGGCCGTTGCTGTCATTTGTCCGACAGTCTGCCCCAACCGTACCGTCTCGCCGACCCTGACATTGATTGTGTCGAGGCCGGTCAGAACGAGAGCGTAACCGCCATCCAGATTCAGGATCAACACGTTTCCGTAGCTTCTAAAGCTTCCGGCATAGGCAACCTCACCTGCGGCGGGAGAAACTACCTGCGCACCTGAATTTGTGCGGACGGTAGCGCCCTGTGCCGCCGGTCCGCCGGGGACCCGTGCGCCGTAGGCGCGGGTGATCTGGCCTTGCACCGGAGCAACCCATGCAGCCGGGATTACGTTCGGCCCGGCGGGTGTCGTTGTTCCTTGTTGGCGCCTTGCCGATGCTTGTTGGACGCGTTGCGCCAGTTCCCGTAGGGAACGCGCTTCGGCGGCGAACTGGCGGACGCGGCGTTCGGCGGCGGTGGCTTCGCGTGCGAGCCGCGTCTGGGTAGAGCGGCGTTGAGCGAGCATGTTGACGATGTCGCCGCGCTCTTGGGCGATAGCGGCTTGTGCATCGGCCAAGACGCTTTGTTCGGCGGTTAGGGTGGTTTCGTCTTGGCGGGCGAGGGCGAGCGCGGTCGTGCGCTGGCGCTCTTCGGCCTGATAAACAGGCCCCATGGCGCGCGCCACGATCCCGGCCCGTACGGCGCGTGGCTCGACTCGGCGCTCGGCGAAGGCAGCGGCGATGACCGAGGATTCGAATGCGTTGCGAGCGCGAGCGCGAGCGGCGAGGTCTTCGACGATTTGCTGTTGAACGCCAGTGAGGCGCTGACGCGAGGCTTCGGCGGCGGCCTCGGCTTCTTGGCGTCTGCGCGTGGCTTCAACGAGGCGCGTGTCTAGGGCGCGGACGTCGCGCGCAGCGGTTGTGGCTTGTGTGCGCAGCCGCTCCGCGCGCTGCGACTCGGCGCGGCGATCCCGTTCTGCTTGCGCAGCCGTTCGTTGCGTTTGGGCGTCCGCCGTCCCTAGCAGGAGTGCAAACACTCCCGTCGCGCATGCGACAAGGGCGCGGGCGCGTTTTGCGCCTCGAGCCATTTCACCACCACCATATCGTCCAGGAGCTTCAGTCCCGGTGATACGGAGTAGAGCAGAGTATCGTCACAGCTCGGTAAACTTGCTCGGAAATCATCACCCGAACGAGCCTGTGGGGCCACGTTTGTCGGCCAAAAGCGAGCTTTTCGTCAGCGTTATCCTTAACGCCCTGTGAAGCGCCGTCAGCGCCGCCGATCCAGAACGTCGTGCAGGCAACGCCGTCATCGCGCCAACGCGCGAGCTTTTCGGCAAGCTGGCGGGAGGTCCATTCAGCGCCGCGCTCATCGAGCAAGATTTTGCGCGCGTCGTCCGGCGTTGCGCGGAACAGCGCGGCTGCTTCAGCACGCATGTCGCCTGGCGGCTTGCCCTCGACCTCAACCAAGTCAAAGCCTTTGAAGCCGATTTGCCGGCCGGCTTGGGCGGCGCGCTGAAGGTAATCGACAGTCATCGCAGCTTCGGGACCGTCTCGCAGACGGCCGACGGCGGCGACGATCACGCGCAAGCGTTTAGCTCTGCACGGAGTCCGGCGTCGCGCCCGACCAGATCTTTTCGATGTTGTAGAAGGCGCGAACTTCCGGACGGAAGAGGTGGATCACCACGTCGCCGGCGTCGACCAGAACCCAATCAGCCTGCGGCATGCCCTCGATGCGTACATCCTTCACGCCTGCGTCCTTCAGCTGACGCATAACGTGATCAGCAAGTGCGCCGACGTGCCGCGCCGACCGCCCTGAAGCGATGACGAGCATGTCCGCGAAAGAGGATTTGCCGCGAATATCGATGGCGAGGATTTCCTCGGCCTTGTCGTCTTCGAGCGATGTCAGCACCACCTTGGTGGCGGCCTCGACATCGATGCCGGGCGCAGGCCGATTGGCTGCTCGCGGCGTGGCTCCGGCTTTAGCGGCCGGTGTGCGTTTCATTTCAGGCGACAGGGTCCTTGATCCTTCTCTTGCCCCAGATAGGGAAACGCTATCACTTCCGCTTGGGTTTCGCCAACGGCGCACGCCTTTGCGCACGGATGGCGGTGGAAGATTCCCTGTGGAGTCGGGCATTTAGGTATGTCCAGCCACGGGGCGCCCGAAGCCGTTCTGCGGCGCGGGCGCCTGGTCTGGACACAATCACGACGGGAACGGCCGCCGCGACCTCCCGCCAGTTTCTCCATTTCCGGAAGTTCGCAAGGTTGTCGGCGCCCATGATCAGCATGAACGACACACCGGGGTAGAGCTGCTTCAGCGCCCGCAACGTCTCGTACGTGAAGCCGCACCCCAGCCGTTGTTCAAGGTCGGTCACGACCATCTTCGCGCCGTGCGCCTGAGCTTGCGCCGATTGCATGCGCTCGTTGAACGGACTCGATTTCGGCTTCAATGGATTTTGCGGCGACACCAGCCACCACACGCGATCAAGCCCCAGACGCTTCAACGCGGTCTCCGCCACATGCGCGTGGCCTTCATGCGCCGGATCGAAGCTGCCGCCGAAGAGGCCTATCTTCATGCCAGCGTACGCGAGAGGCAGGTCGCGCTTCATGCGGCTTTCGGTGGCGGTAACAGCATCACCTTGCTTATATAGCGCGCGGGAGCGAGCGCCACAGCGCGGCGCAAAAAGGGGAGGCAGGCATGTCCTGTACGCGTCGCGCATTAATCGCAGCTGCGGCCGCCGCGCCCTTTTCGGGCGACGTGCATGCGCAAACGCCAGACTGGTTACGCACGCACAGCGCCATGGCGGCTTGGGATGCGCCCGAGCGCACCTCCGAGCGTTTGTTGAATTCCCGTCTCGCGCCTGAATCTGCCGCCGGACGCGTCAGCATTCGTGAATGGCTGGGTGGCAGACCTGCCGTCTTAGCCGTGTGGGCGACCTGGTGTCCGCCGTGTCTCGCCGAGAAACGTGATGAATCCAGATTGAGCGCGCGTCTAACCGAGACAGGCTCAAATACGCAGATCAAAGCCTTGTTGGCATTCGATCGCGCCAGTTTGGCGGACGCGCAGCTGCGGCTCCAATCGCTAGGCGCTTCCGCACTGGAGACTGCGCGCGCCGCCGATAGCGCTGAACAAGCGCTGCTTTACACATTCGGATTTGAGCGCGACCGCCGCTCTATGAACCGCACCAGCAACACGATCGCCGAGCTGTCCACGTCGCTGCCTTTTACGTTGCTGATTGGCGCGGACGGAACGTTGCTCGGCACTATGGTTGGTCGCGTTACGGACGAACAAGGGCGCGCCTATTGGAGTAGGCCTGACGTGTTTGACATGCTGCGGCGCCTCGGCGGCCAAACCTAGGGGCGCGTTTGGCCGTCGCCGCGAACCACATACTTGAACGTTGTGAGCTGTTCGGCGCCCACGGGCCCGCGCGCATGTAGCCGGCCCGTCGCGATGCCGATCTCGCCGCCAAACCCGAACTCGCCGCCGTCCGCGAATTGCGTCGAGGCGTTGTGCACGACGATTGCGCTATCGACTTCGCGCAAAAAGCGCTCGGCCGCCGCTGCGTTCTCGGTGATGATTGCTTCGGTGTGTTGCGAGCCGTAGCGCGCAATGTGCGCGATCGCTTCGGCGATGCCATCGACGACGCGAACCGATAAGATCGGCGCTAGATATTCTGTACTCCAATCTTCTTCGGTTGCTGCGTCCATTGGGATGATAGCTTGCGCGGCGCCATCTCCGCGCAACTGGCAACCCGCCTCATGCAATGCGATGGATATCGGCGGCAGGAGGGCATCTGCAACCGCTTTATCGATCAGCAGCGTCTCGGTCGCGCCGCAGACTGAAACTCGTCGCATCTTGGCATTGACCGCGATGGCCTTTGCCTTCGCCGGATCGGCGTCCGCGTGGACATAGGTGTGGCAAATGCCTTCGAGGTGCGCAAACACGGGCACGCGCGCTTCGTTTTGAACGCGAGCGACCAAGCTTTTGCCGCCACGCGGCACGATCACATCGATGGCGCCGTCGAGCCCCGCGAGCATCATGCCAACTGCGGCGCGATCACTCGTCGGCACACCTTGGATGGCATCCTCGGGCAAACCGCGTTCACGCAGCGCCGTTCGCAAGGTTTCGATGATCGCTGCGTTGGTCGCTGCGCTTTCGGAGCCGCCTCGTAAGATGACCGCATTTCCTGAGCGGATGGCGAGGGCGCCCGCATCTGCCGCAACGTTCGGCCGGCTCTCGAAGATCATGCCAATCACGCCGATGGGGGTGCGGATCCGCTCTATCCGAAGTCCGTTGGGCCGTGTCCATTCCGCCAGCACCGCGTCGACAGGATCCGGCTGCCGCGCGATCGCGGCGACACCATCCGCAACGGCCTCGATCCCCTGCGTGTCGAAACGCAAACGATCGATCTGTGCATTTGGCAGTTTTCTTGTCGCTGCTTCAACATCACCAGCGTTGATAGTGGCGATTGCGCCAGCTTGGGTGCGCAGGCGATGAGCCATGGCCTCGATCGTGGCGGTGCGTGCTTCCGGCGAAGAGAGCCGCAAGGCATGAGCGGCGGCGCGGGCGCGCCGGCCAATTTCCATCATTTCCGCTTCGAGCGCGCTCATGGCTTAGATTTGGGCCAGATCATCGGCATGCACCAGAGCTGAGCCGCCATCATAGCCGAGCGCTTCTGAGATCGCCGTGCTCTTCATACCTCTGATGCGTGTCGCGTCGGCGGCGTCATAACGGGCAAGGCCGCGTGCGATCTCGTCACCCGAGGTGGAAACAATGCGAACGCAATCGCCCTTCTCAAACGTACCACGTACCTCAACGATGCCCGCGGGCAGGAGACTCTTGCCGTTGCGCACCGCGTTCGCGGCGCCATCATCCACGATCAACGCGCCTTGTGGAGCGAGGCTTCCTGCAATCCACGCCTTGTAAGCAGCGCGCGGTGTTGCGCTCGGCAAGAACCATGTGGCGCGCGCGCCGCCTTCAAGGCGCGTCAATGGGCTAGGCTCATCGCCTTTGGTGATCACCACCGCGCAACCGGCTCGTGTCGCGATTTTCGCGGCCTCGATCTTGGTGCGCATGCCGCCGGAGCCCAAGGCGCCCGGATCGCCAGCCATTGCCTCGATCGCGGGTGTAATCTCGCGTACTTCGGCGACGAACGGCGCACTCGCGTCTTTGCGCGGATCGCGCTCGTAGAGGCCATCAATGTCAGAGAGCAGAACCAGTACGTCGGCCGAGATCATTTGCGCAGCGCGCGCTGCGAGGCGATCATTGTCGCCGTATCGGATCTCGGCGGTGGCGACAGTGTCGTTTTCGTTGATGATCGGAACGGCGCCGAGTTCGAGCAAAGTCTCCAGCGTTGCCCGGGCGTTCAGCCAGCGCCGCCGCCGCTCGGTATCGTCCGGCGTCAGCAGCGCTTGTGCGACTGGGATATTGTGACGTGCAAATACTTCTTCGTAGGCGCCCATCAAGCGCGCTTGACCAGCTGCCGCCGCCGCCTGCTTCTCCGCAAGGGTCGTGGAGCGCTGCAGTCCAAGCGCTTTGCGCCCCAATGCAATTGCGCCGGAAGAGACGATGACGACCTGTTTGCCCGTTGCGCGCGCCACCGCGATATCGTCCGCAAGCGCTGCAAGCCGAGCGCGCGCCGGAGCACCCTCGCTGTCGACGAGGAGGGCGGAGCCAATTTTGATAACGAGCCGGTTCGCGTTGGCGATTCGGCTCACGGCGTCCAATCCTGCTCAGCCTCTGCGGCTTGGACTTGTTCGACGCGTCGTTCGCGTAACATCGCGGCGATCTCGTTGACCAGTTCACGCACGCCTACACCCGACACGCCCGATACAAGACGCACGTCCTTGCCGATAGCGCGCGAGAGGGCGGCGCGCTTGCGGTTCGCATCAGCCGGTGTCATCGCATCGACCTTGTTCAGCGCGACGATTTCCGGCTTCTCCGCAAGCCCTTCGCCATACGCTTCAATTTCGTGACGCACGGTGCGGTAGGCTTCTGTTGCGCTCTCGGCAGTCGCATCGATCAAGTGTACTAGCGCAACGCAACGCTCGACGTGCCCCAAGAACCGCGTGCCGAGGCCGGTGCCTTCAGCCGCGCCCTCTATCAGTCCCGGCAAGTCCGCCATGACGAACCGCTCGCTGTCGCCAATGGTGACGACGCCAAGGTGTGGGTGCAAAGTCGTGAACGGGTAATCCGCCACCTTTGGCGTTGCGCTCGAAACCGCGCGCAGGAACGTCGATTTTCCCGCGTTCGGCAATCCCACCAAGCCTGCGTCGGCGATGAGTTTCAACCGCAGCCAAAACACGCGCTCTTCGCCTTCAAGCCCGGGATTGGCGTGCTCCGGCGCCTGGTTCACCGAAGACTTGAAATAGGCGTTGCCGAAGCCGCCATTGCCGCCGCGTGCGAGCAGTACCCGCATGCCCGGTTTGTTGAGATCGGCGATTACCGTCTCTTTGTCTTCCTCCAGCACTTCTGTGCCGGTCGGGACTTTTAGGATGACGCTTTCGCCGTTGGCGCCATGGCGATTCTGACCCATGCCATGGCCGCCTGTTTGGCCTTTAAAGTGCTGCTGGTAGCGATAGTCGATCAGCGTGTTGAGACCGTCCGCCGCCTCGATCCAGACATCGCCGCCGCGACCCCCATCGCCGCCGTCGGGGCCGCCGAACGGAATGAACTTTTCGCGCCGGAATGAGACCGCGCCTGCGCCACCGTTGCCGGAGCGCACGTAGATCTTGGTCTGATCCAGGAATTTCATAGCGCTCTATATGGCGAACGGACCGGGCGTCTCAATCGGTTTCGCGCCGCCAACGCAGTGAAACACGTTGATCGCCGTTGCTAAGGAAGCTCGTGATCAGCACCAGGCGCGGACGGACGGTCCATTCGACCTTGGTTTGCGCCTGGCCGAGCCCCGTGCGCGCCACTTCAACGTAAACGTCGCGGGTTAGGTAAACGCCGCCGGCGACGAGGAAGCCGCCGCTTTCGTCCTGTCGTACATTGAAGCGGTCGAGGCCCGCGGCGGTGCGCGCGGCATCTACGAGGTCTAGTGACGCGCGGCCGGAGAGGGCGGCCAAGCTCGCTGCGAGCTGCGCTGCTTCAAGCGCCGAAAGGTCCTCCACGGAGCGGCCGAACAAGACTTGCGGCAGGATCTCATCCTCCGGAAGCGCCGGTTCGGAAGAGAACGTGATCTCCGGATCGCGCGCCGTGCCGATGAGGCGAACGCGCGCGCTGAGATCGGCGGTATCGCGAACCGCTGTAAGATTGATGCGTGCGTCGAGTGGATCGCCGTCAAACTCGATGATCGCGTCTTCGATTTCGAACGGCTGACCAGAAAGCGCGAGGGTCCCCCGTTGGGCCCGCGCTGTGCCGAACACAAGCGGCCGCGCCGAAGTGCCGCCGAGGCGCATGTTGAGCGACCATTCCGCGTCGACGCCGCGCCCACGTGTGAACACTCGGCCTGGCGCAGTGACATTCACACTGAGCGTCGTCGAGCCGTTGCGTCGGGGGGCTTGATCTTCCTCGAGCGGTTCGTCTTCCTCGCCTGGACGGTTGATCTCGATGACGTCGAGCGTCGGGATTCCTGCTTGTGGGTTCGACGCGATATCGATGCTGGCTTCGACGATATTGAGGTCGCCGGTGAGCGAGGAACGGAGCCCCTCCCATGCCAATGTGAGTTCGCCACTCGCAACTGCGCGCGCGTCTGGACGATCGGCAACGCGCATGTTGTCGACGTCGACTGTGATGGTGCCCTGACGATCATTGATGCTTCCGCCGGTTGCGGTGAGACGGCCACCACGTGGTCCTGAAGCCGTGAAATTCTCAATCGTCACGCCGCGATCATCGAGCGCCACCCGTGCATCGAGATCGACAAGGCGTACGCCGGTGAGTTTGTCTTCGAAGCGTCCATCGACGATTTCGAGGTGACCTGCGCCTGAAAGGTAGCCCGCGCCAAACTCGATGGAGCCTTCGCCGTCGAGCGCGCCTTCAAGCGATTGATCCGGCAAACGCGCCGCGGCCCACAATGCGTCCGCGGGCCCGCGTACGGACCATGAGGCGCGCCCACGCCGCTCACGCGCCAACGCGATACGCAGCGGCGCGGCGCTGGTTTCGACTGGTGCATCGGACTGTAGATGCGCAACTAGGCCACCTTCGGAGGTGGCGTCGACGGTTCCGGTGAGCCGTGTTGGCGTCAGTGTGCCGACGATGTGCATGTCGAGTGTGTTGCGCTGACGTCCCGATACGCGGGCGCCATCAAGCCTAATGTCCGCATCGCCACTGAGGCCGCCGCCATTGCTGTTGAGGGCAATCCGGCCGTCTATACGGCCCGTTGCGCGTTCGCCCCAGATAGCCGCGAGCGGCGCCAATGGCGCATCGTCGATTTGCGCCGATCCGGTCAGCGCGCGCCCGCGCTCCTCCCACTGTGCATGCACGACGCCATCGCCGATCGCGACGTTTACTGACGCTTGGGTCCGGCCGGCGCTCCAATCGACCGTGATCGGCGCGCGCGAGAAGATGGGTTGATCCGCAAGTGTCCCGCGTCCTTCGACGCGTGCAGACTGTTCATCCAGGTTGAAGACTGCATTGCCTGCGAACGCTAATGAGGCCTGACGCAAACGTCCGCGAAGATCGAACGTGGTTGCGATGGCGTCTAGCGGTCCTTGCGCGTGCAACGTCGCGGCGCGGACACGCAGATCTCCCGCGCGTGCGTCTGCGAGGTTGGCGTCTAGCGTGATCGCATCCGGTGTAAGCGTAAGGTCGCCTGCGAGGCGACCCGTCAGTCCAGGCGCCAATCCGTCAAATGCGCCGTTGACGTCCAGCACCGCGCTTACGCCGCGGCTCGCAAACTGCGCGTTACCTTGCGCCTGCAACCCACCCCATAGCGCATCGAGTTCGGTCAGACCGATCGTACCATCCGCGATCGCGACATTTGCGGCGGCGGTCAAAGTTTGGCCGGAGGCAGTCCCAGTAACCTCTGCATGGCCGGCATAGCTGCTGCCGTTTGGTGCGAGCGTGAAATTGATTTGAGGCTGCTCAACAACGACGCCGGCGGCGGCGAAGCTCGAAAGCGCGCCGTTCATCGCCAGGGTCGGGCGCGTGATGCGGCCCGTCACGGCGCCTGTGGCGTCGATAGCGCCGCCAATCTCAGCCCCGCCCAAATTCAGCGGACCACGCGCGCTCGCTTCGACGGCCAGATTGGCAATGCCGTTGACGATACGCCCGGTTGCGCCGGCACGAAGTTGCGTACCTTCAATGCGCGCGTGAGAAACCGTGATGCCGCCATTCTCGTAGCGCATGCGCGCGTCGAGACGAGGGTTTGCGCCGAGCAATTGCGGGATAACATCCGGGGCGCCGGAAAAAAGCGCGCCTTGGCCATCGACGCTGATCGCCCACGCGCGCGCGTCGCCTTCACCGTCTCGGAACGCTCGCCAACGCCCGGTGGCTTCGCCGCGCATCTCCGGCGCAAGTGCCTCCATGCGGCGCACGCGCCACTCACCGGCAAACTCGCCGTCGCCGCCGTTAACCCAACCTTGCGCGTTGAGGTTAATCGCGTCGCTCGCGAGCTCGGTGCGATTGAGTTCAAATCTTTCCCGGTGGCGGTTGTATTCGAGCGCAGTTTGTAGCCGCGCGTTGACGAAGAGGGGCGCGGTGCGCTGTGGCGCGCGAAGATCGGCTGTCAGCGTGAACGCCTCGTCGGACAACGCCGCTTGCACTGGGCCATGAAGCTCAGTGCGTTGACCCAACGCGTCGATCTGTTGTGCGTCCAAGATGCCGCGAATGGCGGTGACGCCGTGTGCGCGCCGGAGTTCGCCCTCTAGGCGCGCCGCGCCGAGCGCAAACGGCGATTCGCGCGCAACATCGGAGAGTTGATTTGTCGTCGCGACGATACGCGCCGGTCCATCAAGCTCGCCGTCCGCGTCAAGTGTGCCTTCGACATCGATGGCCAAGAAGGGCGTCGCCGTGTGTGCATTGAATCGGCGATCGCGCGGTGTGCCGGTGAGATTGAAGTCGACGCGTGACCCGATCCGCTCCGCCAGAGTCTGCAATGCCGGCAATGCATCAAGATGAGCTTGGCCTGAGGCGGACCATTCAGTCTCCGACCAGCTGGTGCTGGCAATCAGCAACTGTCGCGCGCCCGTAGCAGCCTCAATATGCGAGTCGCCTGCCGAAAGGGTGCCATTGCCGATCGCCGTCGCGCGGATGCCGTCCGCTTCGACGCGAAGCGCCCGCGCGATGATTCCGCCGGGCGCACTGTAGAGATCGAAACTCAATGCGTAGTCACGATCAGCGTGGTAGAGCGCGATCAGGCGATCATCTTCAGAATCTACCCGGCGCAGCGTCAGGTCGATGGTTTGAAGCGTCTCGTCGCGCAGGTTGAGCGCGAGATCGGTGGTAAACACGGCCGCGTGTCCAACGACCGGCTCCGCAAGCGTGAGACGCTCGATATGCAACTGATCGATCGCCACATCGAAACCCGCGCCGGTGGCGCGTCGCGGCGCGAGAAGCGTCGGTTGACGCGCGATGGCGATCGAATTGGCGCGCGCGGCATTGAGCCTGACAGTGCCAAACAAGATGTCTTGCGGCGACCACTCCAGCGCGACGTCATGCGCTTCCAGCCAAAGTCCGTCATCGTCCGTGATCATTATCGTGCCGGCGCGGAGGTTGCCCATCCAATTGCCGCTGACATCGTCGATTTTGAGCGTGCCGAGCCGCCAGACACGCGCACCATCACCCAAACTGTCGACCACGACATGCGCAGCTGGACCAAGCACCAGACCAACGCCCACGCCGACGAGAGCACTGCCGCCTGCCAGAGCGAGCCAGCGTCTACGCCAGCGGGGTTTGGGCGCTGCCTCGGTCAAAACGCTTGGCCGAGGCTGATGTAGAGCGCGAAATCGTCGTTGCGCTGGTCTTCGTCGAGCGGAAACGCGATGTCGATACGCAGTGGCGCAAAGCCCAGATTGTAGCGTGCGCCGAAGCCAACGCCCCAGCTCAAGTCGGTTGCGTCGCCCCACGTGTCGAACGCCGTGCCGCCGTCCACGAATACCGCGGCGCCCCATGTATCGTTGAATCGCCAACGCGCCTCGAAGGAGGTTTCCACCGCGCCTCGTCCGCCGGGCGTGAGCCCAAGCAGATCGCGTTCTTCGGGATAGATTGAATTGTATTCGTAGCCACGGACCGAGCCGCCGCCGCCCGCGTAGAAGCGTCTATCGGGAGGAACGTCATTCGGATCGCCGGATACAGCTTCGAGCCAACCGAGGCGCGCGCGAGCAGCGAGCGTCAGCCGGTCATTGCTCCCGATCGATTCATAGATGCGGCCTTCGGCAGTCGCGCGAAGGAAGCCAAGTGTCTCATCGCCCGTCGAAACTGACGGTTCGAGACGAAATTCCGTGATCGAACCTTCGGTTGGATCGAGCGTGAACGAGGTGGTGTCGCGCCGCCAATTTCCAAATCCAGAAAGCACGATCGCATCCTGCACCGTGCCAATGAGATCGTCGTATTCGTCTGCGGAGAGCCGCACGCCATAACTCGTGGCGCTGCGCAGCCGCGTCGAGGCATCAACCGACGCGAAGATGGCGACACCTTGGCGCGAGTAGGCTTCGAGCTGCTCGCGATCCGCCGATGCGCCGAAGGTGGTTGCGTGCCCGAGGCCCGCAGCTTGCGGCCGCGTTAGCGAAGCTTCCAAGCCTTGCTGCATTTCCGCGAGGGTTGCGCCTATCGTGAGCGAGTCCGCGCGGCCGGTCAGGTTGCGGCGCGTCCACTCTGCTTGCACACCGGCGCCTTCGGTCGTGGAATAGCTGACGCCGAGTTCGTTCGCGTTTCGCTTCGCCGGCTCGACATTGATGATTACATCCCGCAGCCCGGCTTCGTTGGCCGGGGCAAGCTCTGTGGATGCGAGTGAAACAGCGCCTGTTGACGTGAGATCGCGCCGCAGACGCGCCAGTGCTTGCGGCGAATACACGTCGCCGGCTTCCCAATTCTGGAGATCACCGATGAAACCAGGACGGAAAATACCGCTCGGCTCAGCGCGTACGTTGCCAAGACGCGCAAGCTCGCCCGTGTTGAAACGAAACTCTGCCTTCACTTCCGCGCTGGCGTGATCGACGACGATGCGCCGGTCGCCCGCAGTGGCGTCGGCGTAGCCATTTGCCTGCAACGCCGCGAGCGCATCCGACTCAGCTTGCAGAACAGCGGCAGCCCGCGCTGGATCTCGCCGTTGCACGGTCGCGATCGCTTCGTCGGTCGCGCGCGAGGCGTCCCCATTGGGAGCGCCTGCTTGGTAGATGATGGTTGGCGTGTCGAACGTGAAGCGTGCGCCAAGTTCAATGATGAGCCGCGCCGATGGAGGGTTCTCGCTGGCTTCCGGTGTAACAGTCGCGCCGTAATATCCTTCGGAACGCAACCAAGCCAAAGCGCGCGCGGCCGCTTCTTCCGCGATGCGTTCGGCGTCGAACAAACTCTCCGGATCTTCCCGGTCCGGGAGGAGATCCAAGATAGCGCGGCGGGTATCGTGATCGGCGCCGTCGATCGTCACTGGCGTATCCGCCCAAGCGGGCGCCACGGCGGGCAAGCCGATGGCCGCGCAAAGCGCGACAGGGAGGACGGGAAGGCGGCGCATTGCTTGTCGTAAAACCTGACCAGCAAAGCTCGCAGGGCGGCGGTTAAGGATTCATCAACCATAACCGCCGTGCGACAGTGCGTGCCGCAGCAAATTCGCTCATTTAATCAACGGCAAAGCGACGCCATACCTCGCCTTGCCGAAGCTTAACCCCAGGGGCCGCGCTTTCGCGCCGTCGCGGCGCCCCACGGACCACTTTGGGGAGGCGTGGTTGCGCGACCGAAACGGCGTGCAATATCCATCAATTGAGCGATCCGGTTTTGCGTGTTCGGGTGCGTTGAGAAGAGATTGTCGGCGCCCTTGCCCGCCAGCGGATTGATGATGAATAGATGCGCCATCGCCGGGTTGCGCTCGGCGTCCATGTTCACGCGTTGACGAGCGTAGCCTTCAATTTTCTGGAGCGCGCTGGCGAGCGCTTCCGGCTCACCGCCAATTTCCGCGCCGATGCGGTCCGCCTCGTATTCGCGCGCGCGGCTGATCGCCATCTGCACCAAGGATGCTGCGATCGGGGCGAGAAACATGATCAGTAGGCCGACGATCGGATTGCGATCGCGATCGCCGAAGAATAGCGCGAAGTTTGCAAGCATCGCCACGGCGCCGGCAATCGTCGCCGTCACCGTCATGGTCAGCGTATCGCGGTTTTTCACGTGCGCCAGTTCATGCGCCATGACGCCCCGAATTTCTTCGCGTGAAAGCAAGGCAAGGAGGCCGCTCGTGGCGGCGACGGCGGCGTTCTCTGGGTTGCGGCCGGTGGCGAACGCGTTCGGTTGTGGGTTGTCGATGATGTAGACCTTGGGCGCGGGCAGACCCGCGCGCTGCGCTAGCGCCAGTGCATCTTCCACGTATGCCCGAACGCGCGCATCGGGGTGTCCAGCCTGTATCTCCTGCGCCTTGAAATGACGCAGCACCATCTTGTCGGCGTTCCAGTAGGCGAACAGGTTCATTGCGCCGGCGACCAGCAGAGCGATCAACATGCCGCCTGTGCCGCCAACGAGGTAACCGACAGCGCCAAAGAGCGCCGTCATAGCTGCCAGAAGAATATACGTCTTGAGATGGTTCATCTTTCTCCTCACTTGGGAGAAGATATCGAGAGCCAGAGGTATAGGTTCAATATGGCAGATGAGGCTCCACCGCCGCGTAAGCTGACGCCGGAGGCGCAGCGCGCGCTCGCCGAGGCTGAAGAGCGCCGTGCCGCTCAGCGCGCGCAGGAACAAGCGAAGGAACTCGGCGGTCGGGAAGGTCCAGAACCGACCCGATTTGGCGACTGGGAGCGCAAAGGTATCGCCAGCGATTTTTGATTAACGCGACAGATCTCGCGCGAACTTCGAGCGTCTGTGGCGAAGCGGCTTCATTTGAGTGCGCGCGTGCGAGAAGATCACGCATTCTATTCTGGAGATTGCCATGCGCGTGCGCGCGATCCTTGCGGCCTTGGCGTTTGTTGTCGCACCGGCTGTCGTTGTTCCCACCGCCGCTTACGCCGATGGCATCGAGCGCCCACGTCCGCCGCAACGCCAGCGCATGCGCCGCCCGCCACCGCCGCGTCCGGCCGCGCCGCTCCCGCCGCCGCCGGTCGTCGAAACTGGCCCTGAGACGGTGACCCTTTCCAATTCGTTCTTTGCCGGAGGCGGCGGCGTTGGCGCCGATATCGGTGTTGGCGGCTATTACTCAAGCACGACTGTCATAGTTCGTGGGAGTTCGGCTTCAGCCTCGGCCTTTGCGTACGCGTCGGCCCGTTCAAGCGCCCGTAGCGGCGGAAATGGCGGCGGCCACGGTGGTGGTGGCTGCGGCTGCCGCTGAGGTAACCAAAACACAAGGTCCCCAGTCGCAATAAGGTGAAGGCGCAAGCATTTGCGCCTCCACGTTAAAGGGCGTAAACGCGCGGCCCACCGGGTGCGGCTCTGCGCTCGAAGGGGATTTCTTTCATGGCGCAGGCTCCAGCCGAAGCGCCCCAGCCAAACAGCTCATCGAACGGCGCCGGTGGCGGTGGCCGCGCGCGTGCGGCTGCGCATGGGGGATTCTGGACGCTGCTGATCGGTTCGATTGGCGTGGTCTACGGCGATATCGGCACCAGCCCGCTCTACGCGTTCAAGGAATCCTTCCACCACGTCCTGCAGGACGGAACGCTCGCGACGCGTGAGGAAATCCTCGGCATCATCTCGCTTATCTTTTGGGCGCTGATGATCGTGGTGATGTTGAAATACATCGTCATCGTCATGCAGATGGACAACAAGGGCGAGGGCGGCACGCTTTCACTCATGGCGTTAGCCCAACGAGCGCTTGGCAAGCGTACGCCGTTACTCTTCTTGATCGGTGTTGCAGGCGCCTCGATGTTTTACGGTGACGCGCTCATCACGCCTGCGATCTCGGTTATGTCCGCGGTCGAAGGCCTAAAGGCGGTGCCGGGTCTCGAAGGCCCAATCGATCCGTTTATTCTACCAATCGCGATTGGCATTTTGGTTGGCCTGTTCGCGATCCAATCGCGCGGCACCGGCGTTATGGGTCGCTTCTTCGGACCCATCACTGCAATCTGGTTCATCACCATGGGTGCGCTGGGCGTGACCCAAATCATGGCGCACCCGGAAATTTTCCAAGCGCTATCGCCGCTGCACGCCATCGGCTTCATGATCGAGCACCGCTTCCTCACCTTCATCGTGTTGGGTTCGGTGTTCTTGGCTGTGACAGGCGCCGAAGCGCTATACGCCGACATGGGCCATTTCGGGCGCCGCCCCATCCGTGTCGCCTGGGTGGGCCTCGTGCTGCCGGCGCTTACGCTCAACTATCTCGGGCAGGGCGCGTTCGTGATTGCGAACCTCGACACTCTGAACAACGAATATCAGATCGCAAGCGAGGCTGCGCGGGCCGTGGGCGCGACGACGGTACAATTCAATTTCAGCCCATTCTTCGAAATGGCTCCTGACATGCTCCGCTTGCCGCTGGTGATTCTGGCGACTGCCGCGACCGTGATCGCCAGCCAAGCCGTCATCTCCGGCGCCTTCTCACTGACTCAGCAAGCAATCCAGCTCGGCCTGCTGCCGCGCATGGAAATCCGTCGCACGTCGGAAACCCAAGCTGGTCAGATCTATATGCCGCAGATCAACTGGCTGCTGCTCGCCGGGGTTCTCGTGTTGACGCTCGCCTTCGGTTCCTCGACACGCCTCGCAGCTGCTTACGGCATTTCGATCACCGGCGAGATGCTGATGAGCACCTGCATGATGTTCATCGTCATCTGGAAACTCTGGAAGCGCCCTGCGATTTTGGCCGCCGCAATCGTCACGCCATTCGTCATCATCGAAGGCATATTCCTGGCGTCGAACCTTCAGCGCGTTTGGTCCGGCGGCTTTGTGCCATTGCTGCTTGCTGGCGGTCTCATCATCATCATGTGGACCTGGGTGCGTGGTACTCGGCTTCTGGCGGAGACGACGCGCCGCGATGAACCGCTCGCCAAGCTCTTCGAGACACTCTCACACCATCCGCCTCACCGCGTGCGTGGCGCTGCAATCTTCCTCACCGGCGATCCAGACATCGCGCCCGCTGCGCTCATGCACAATCTAAAGCACAACCAGGTGCTCCATGAGCAGATCATCATCCTGACGGTGAAGACCGTGAACGCGCCGCGGGCGCCAGATAGCGAGCGCGTCAAGGTGGAAGACTACATGCCCGACGTTCGGCGCGTAACGCTGACGTTCGGTTTCATGGAAACGCCGAACGTGGTCAAAGCGCTGACCGAAGCGCGCAAGCACGGTCTGAAGTTCGACATTATGAAAACCAGCTTTTTCCTCTCGCGCCGCACTATTGTGCCGAGCGAAAGAAGCGGAATGCCGCTCTGGCAAGACCACTTGTTCATTTTCCTCGCCCGCAACGCCACCAACGCCACGGACTTCTTCCATATTCCGTCCGGGCGCGCCGTGGAGCTCGGTAATCAGGTGATGGTCTAGCGATAGAGGTAGTTCGCGGGCAGGCCGAGCCGTATGCAGGCTTGGGCTGGCGGTGCGTCCTCCAGAACGAACCGATCCGATGCTGCTCCAAGTGCGCGCACTAGCGTGTGCTCGCCGCGCCGTAGAGCAAATTCTCGCCCAAGCCCTAATGTCTCGCGCGCCCAATCTGGCGTTATGCTGATAGCGGCGCGCACCACCAGGCGTTGCAGTGCTTTTACCGGTAGCAGCGGCGCTGCACGGACGATCGAGAAGAACTCAAGCACGATGTCCGAGCGTTCGAGCTTGGGCGCCATCCGCGCAAACAACGCCTGAAGTTCTGCCGCCGAGCGCGGAGGTTGGTCCGCGCCGTAGAGCGCGGCTGCGGGCGCACCTTCGGTGTGGAAAGCGTCGATCTCCGCCGGCGTCAGTGTGCGTACGTAGCGCGAATAGGCTTCCGAAAATCCAAAGGCGGCCGTTGCGTGCACCCAAGTCAACAGTTCGGGGTCATTGGCGCGATACGGCGCGCCCGCAGCCGTTCGCCCCTCGACACGTTCATGCGCACGCACAACCCCGGCAATCATCGAGCGTGCGTTTTCGGCCGACGCATAGATGGTGACCCACGCCGCATACCCAGTGCGGCGCATGCGCGTAACGGGATCCCTGCGAAAGCTCGTATGCTCCCACACGCCTGTGCGAACGCGGGGCTCCGCCAATTCCAAGATCACCGCTGCGATGCCGCCAATGATCAGCGCCACCGGGTTCTTCATGACCCGCCAGCTTACCGAATCCGGTGCGAACAATGCCGGCGCACCGGCGGGCGCGGCGAAATCCGCCGGGCGCACGCCGGGCGGGGGCGCGATGTAATCACGCAGCAGCCGATCCAAGTTGCGAGCCATCGCGAAAACTCTAGCATAAGCAGCGAGCGAAAGGGCGTTTTGGTGTCAGGCTCCGACGTTACGTCACTACAGCAGCGTGCGAACGCTGGCGACGCGCGAGCCCAATACGAACTCGGCGCGCGGTTGCTGGTCGGCCGAAACGCGCCGTTTGCACCGCAGGATGGCGCACGCTTCGTCGAAGCTTCCGCACGGCAACAGGATGCGGACGCACTTCAGCTTTCAGCTGTGCTTGCGGCGCTCGGTATTGGCCGCGCCCAGGACTGGCGCGAAGCGTTCGATCTGTTGCGACGTGCGGCGGAGCAGGGTGACGAGCGCGCTCTCGGGCAGGTCGCTGTCATAGGCGATGGGTTTGGTAATCAACTCGCCATTCCAGAGCAGTTCATTCACTTCGAAGCTCCGCGTGTTGCGACCGCAGAAAGTTTTCTGTCCGAGACTGCGTGCGCCTGGATTATGGGTCGGGCGCGCCCGCATCTCGACGCCGCACGCATCAAGAACGCGGAGGCGGGCGGCGCCAATGTTCACGCGGTGCGCACAAATACCGGCATGGGCTTTTCGCTAATCGACACAGATCTGGTGCTCCAAGTCGTCCATGCGCGCATCGCCGCCGCTATAGGCCAGCCTGTCGCAAATCAGGAACCGACGAATATTCTCCACTACACGCCCGGCCAGGAATATCGCCCGCACTACGATTTTATCGATCCCGGCGTCGTGCATTTCGCGCGCGAATTACAAACCGTAGGTCAACGCACCGTCACCTTCCTGATCTACCTCAATGACGATTACGAAGGCGGCGCCACAACTTTCCCGCGCCTCGATTGGAGCTTCAAAGGCAAAACGGGCGACGCGCTGGCGTTCTGGAATTTGACCGAAGGCCATCCCGATACCCGCACGCTTCACGCCGGGACGCCAACGACCAACGGTGTGAAATGGCTGTTCTCGAAGTGGGTCCGTGACCGTCCGGTGCCGTTGATCTAAGCGGCGCGCTGTGAAAGAAGGCGCGCCATTCGTTTGAAAGAATCCCAGGAAAAGTTGATGTCGCAGCCCAAGGTCAACAAGGTCGTGCTCGCCTACTCAGGCGGCCTCGATACTTCCATTATCCTGAAGTGGCTGCAAGAGACTTACGGCTGCGAAGTCGTCACTTTTACCGCTGACCTCGGCCAGGGTGAAGAACTCGCGCCTGCGCGCGAAAAGGCCCTGAAGATGGGCGTGAAGCCGGACAACATCTTCATCGACGACCTCCGCGAAGAGTTCGTCCGTGATTTTGTCTGGCCGATGTTTCGCGCCAACACGCTCTATGAAGGCCAGTACCTTCTCGGCACTTCGATCGCGCGGCCTTTGATCGCCAAGCGCCAAATTGAAATCGCCAACATGGTCGGCGCAGACGCCGTTTGTCACGGCGCGACCGGCAAGGGCAACGATCAGGTGCGCTTCGAAGTGAGCTACTATGCTCTGAAGCCGGACGTGAAAGTGATCGCGCCGTGGCGTGAATGGGAGTTCGAGGGCCGTCCGCAGCTGATTGACTATGCCAAGAAGCACGGCATTCCGATCGCGCAGGGAAAAGAGCAGGCCGCACCGTTCTCGATCGATGCGAATTTGATGCACACGTCGAGTGAAGGCTTGGCGCTTGAAGATCCGGACGTTGAGGTGCCGGATATCGTCACCAAGCGCGGTGATCGCCGTACCATCACGCCTGAAGAAGCGCCCGATAAAGCCGAGACAATCAAGCTCAGCTTCGAGCGCGGCGATCTCGTTGCTATCAACGACAAGCCGATGAGGGCGCACGAGCTCCTCACGGAGCTCAATCGTCTGGGCTCCAAGCATGGCATTGGCGGCCTCGATTTGGTTGAAAACCGCTATGTCGGCATGAAGTCGCGCGGCTTTTACGAAACGCCAGGCGGCACCGTTCTCTGGTACGGCCACCGCGCCATCGAGAGCATCACGCTCGATCGCGGCGCCATGCACCTCAAAGATGAGCTGATGCCGAAATATGCCGGCATCATCTATAATGGCTTCTGGTGGACGCCTGAGCGCAAGATGTTGCAGGCCGCTATTGATGCGAGCCAGGACAGCGTCACCGGCGATGTCACGTTGAAGCTCTATAAGGGCGGAGTCCGCACAGTCGGCCGTTCAAGCCCGTACTCGCTCTATTCGAAGAAGCTTGTCGGCTTCGACGAAGCGGGCGGCTACAATCAAGCCGACGCTGAAGGCTTCATCAAGCTCAATGCTCTGCGTCTTCGCATTCTTGCCGAGCGCGACAAGAAGCGCGGTAAGAATGAGTAGGCGAATGCGGGCGCTCCTGGCTTGCGTAGCGGCCCTTAGTTGATGATGACGCAAGCGGCGGCTGACCCGCCGGTGCGTCTCGATCGGACGCTGTATGCCAACCAAGGCTATGATCCACAGAGCAATCCCGTCGCCGATCTCAACGCTGCGCTCCAGCGTGCGCAACGCGAAGACAGGCGCGTTCAGATCATCGTTGACGGCGATTTGTGCGTCTGGTGCGACATCCTCGATATTTATCCCGCGGAAAATGACGACGTTCGCGCGGAGTTTGCTCAGTCCTTTCTCATCCTGAAAGTGAACATGAGCCAGGAGGACGAAAACGCGCGCTTTCTGTCTCGCTTTCTGGAATCGGCCGGCTACCCGGACTTCTTTATCTTGGCATCCGACGGCTCGTATCTGAGCCAACAAAATACGGGCGCGTTGGCGTCGGATCGCAGCTACCATCGCGTCGAAGGCTTCGAGTTCTTCTGTCGCGCCGCGTAGGCGGGCCCCGGAGCCCGTGCTGTACACAACAAAGCCTGGGCTCTCGGCGCGGAGCCAGCGGCCAGCCTGCGCAAACGCGTTCGATGTCTAATCGCGTCTACCTGACATCCGATGTTAGGATTTAATCCAACTCGCGAAATTCGTGGTCCCGAATCCGCCAATTGAAGATTTGGATTCGCGATGGAGCACTGGCGAATTCCGCATACACGTCTGCCGGAACGCCAAAATAGAGATAGGTCCGGCCTGTCGTGAACGTCACAGCCAACGTCTGCTCCGTCGGGACGTAGATTGCGCGCTGGATCAAACTCGATCTAGACATCATTCCAACATAGAAAAGCGCGCCCGCTATCGCCAGCGAGCGCGCCTCAAATTTTGTCGTGATCCCCTACGTCCAATAGTGATCAACCTTATAGAAGGCGAAGGCCTGGTCGCGATACGCGACGCCGTCATTCTTGGTGAGTTCGTCGATCGTGTCCGACGGCGCCGATTTAAGCTCGTCCTTTGTGTAGGGCACCACGTAGGCGTCTTCCTCTTCGTCGTAATTCAGTGATGCCCACGGCAGTGGATGGAATTTCTCGCCGATCTTCAGAACGCCGCCAAAACCGACGACGGCGAAGAGAATTGAGTTGTTCTCTTTGTTGAGCACGAGATCTTCGACTGTGCCGATCTTTTCACCGGTGGTGTCCTTTATGGATGTACCGATGACTTTCTTCGCGCGGATCGCGCTGGTGTGGCCGGTGGTTGTGGGCATGGGGAGTTGCTCCTGTTCTGGGGTGTCTTGCTAGAACAGGTGCGCGTACTGGGGGTTCCGCACGGTGATGTTGGAATTGCGCTTTGCGCTGCTAGTCTCATCTCATGGGCGATCAATGGCGGGCATCATGACACGCAGAACACTTTTAGGCGCAGCAGCGGCAGCAGGCGTCGCAAGCGGCGGCGAAGCGCAGACTGCGGGCGGTGAACTCACCGCACGCGCGTACATGCACGGGTTCCCACCGTCGGAGACAGCGCGCGTCGATCCGTCCAACTGGCACATGTATCCGCAGGCAAAGTGGTCCGTGCGGCACATGCGCGAACTCTTCGCTTCGCGCGATGCAACGCCCGCAATCCGGCATCCGATTGCGCTTCGGGAATCGCCGCAATCGTTTGACGATGTTCGCCTTCAAACCGAAACCGGTGAGATCACCTGGGACGACTTCCTATCCTCCACACACACTGATGCCGCGATCGTGCTGCACAACGGCGGCGTCGTGTTCGAGCGCTATTTCGACGGCATGGAGCCGCATCACCAGCATCTGCTGTTCTCGTGCACTAAGTCCTATTGCGGCTTCCTCGCTGAAATCCTCGCCTCACGCGGTCAGCTCGACTTCTCACGCACGGTAGAATCTTATCTGCCGGAGATGGCGAACACCGCTTATGCCGCCGCCACCGTGCGGGAAGTCGCGGACATGACGGACGGCGTGCATTTCAGTGAGGACTACACGGACTACACAGCCGACATTTATCGTCATGCCTATCAGATGGGCCTGTCGCCGCATGATCCTGCAAATCCGCCGCGCGGGGCCTACGCTTCGCTGCAGACGCTGAGTGTGCGCGATCATCCGGCGGGACATACTTTCGCATATCGCTCAGCGAGCAGTGATGTGCTCGGTTGGATCGTGCAACGGGTGTCGGGCAAGTCGCTGTCGCAGCTGCATGCCGAGGAAATCTATTCAAAGATCGGCGCTGAGGGTGCGTCGTATTTCACGATCGATGCGGCAGGCATGGAAATCGCCAGCATGGGTCTCAATGTGACGTTGCGCGATTTCGTCCGTTTCGGAGAAGCCATTCGCCGGGGCGGTCGCGTGGGCTCACAGCAAGCGCTTCCGGCCGAAGTGATCGCCTCCATTTTTACCGGCGGTGATCGTGAAGCGTTCGCGCGCAGCAACTCGGTCACGCGACAGGGTTGGTCCTATAAGAGCCAGTTCTGGTGCACACATGATCACTTTGGCTCTGTGTGGATGCTCGGCGTGCGCGGCCAGCGCATGCTAATTTGCCCGGAGCTCAATTTGGTGATGGCGAAGTTCGGATCGCACCCGGTTGCGAGCAATGTCGCGACTGACGTTATCCATGGCGCTGCTGTTCAGGCGCTTGCGCGCCGTTTCGGTTAGCTCAGAACCAGTCCGATCATCACCGCACCGTAATGCCCAGCAGCGCCGATGATGACGCATGCATGCCAGAGTGCGCGGCGAAAGGGGATGGCGTGGTTCAGATAGAGTAGCACGCCCCCTGAATAGGTGACGCCGGCCACCACCAGCATTGCAATCGCGAGCGGCGGCAAAGTCGGCACCACCGGCCCAAGGATCAGCACCGCCAGCCAGCCAAACGCCAGATAGATAAAGCACCACGCCCGGTCGGAGAGGTTGGTGGCGAACACTTTGCCTGCAGCGCCCGCGAGCGCCGCTACCCAGATCGCCACCGTGACCGCCACAGCAAAATTAGGCGGCAGCAGCTTCACGGTGAATGGGGTGTAGGAGCCTGCGATCATCAAAAAGATCGCTGCTTCATCGATCCGACGCAGCACGCGGCGATACCGGGAGGGTTTGGTGAGATTGTAGATGGCCGAGGCGGCGAGCATCGCCATCAGGCACATCGCGTAAATTGCGCCGGCAGTCGCCATCGGCACGCCGCGATTGACCAACGCGACCGCAACCAGAAGTCCGCCGCCAACCAATGCGGCAATGATCCCAACCGCATGCACGATACCGTCGGCCGCGTGTTCGACCCGGTTCGGGTAGTGCTCTGCGAGCTCTTGCTCGTCAGCGGTCAGTAGATCCGAGAGTGCCATACCAGCGTGCGTCTTCTTTCGAGTTCTTCTGAGGGACGCCTCAGATATAATTATAGTTCCTCCGCCTTAACGTCAGATGATGAAAACCGCGATTTTCTTGCAACACAACACGTTGAGCCAGCGGCGTGCGTGCAACGTTAACCCCACGCGCGCTGCGTGTTTCCCGAGTGGCGCGATTTTCGCAGCTTTTGGCTCATGGCCGCTGTTCGTCCCAATCCTGCTGTGCTCCGTGCAGAAGCGAAGCTGCTCACCGTTGCCGGCTTCTTCCTTTTAGGCGTTGGCTTTCCACTAACCTTAATCATGACGGCGATCGCGCTGAGCGCCGGCGAGGGATCGCCGTTCGTGCCGGCAGCGATTGGCGCGCCGCCGATTATGCTTGGCTATCTCGCGTGTCACTTCGCCTCACAGCGTATGGTCGAAGCCAAGTCGCTCGAAAGCGAAGTCCGCTAAGCAGCGATACGCGGCGGTTGCTAATCTTCGCGTCAACAGTTGCAGATCGTTGACCACCCAAGCGCACCGCTTCAGCCTCGATTAAGCGAGCACACAGCAAGCTTGCTGTGCGTTGCTTTCGGAGGCCGCATGGAGACCGAGTTCGCTTTGAGATTGAAGGGCTGGCGCTTAGCGACGGCCGAGGTGCTTTACTACATGCCAGACCATCCGGCGTTGCTGCAGAGCTTCACCTGGCAGACGCTTGATCTCGCGCCATCCTATCCTCGTATCCATAAGTTCCTCGAGTTCTGGCGCGCCGAGATCGAGGCGGTTATCCATTCGGTCCGGTTGGCGACCGGGGAGGAGCTGGCGCCCGCCAAGGTCCACAACGTCGCGACTATCCTTCATCACTAAGGCCGCGGCGGTGGTCACCATCACCAGATTGAGATTGGCGCCGCCGCCCATCGGCCTACATAAAGGTGGTCAGGATCCGAATTTGGAGATGAGTCGCATGCGAATGCTTGCGCTTGCCGCTTTTGCCGGGCTGCTAGCCGCCTGCGCAACCGCCACGCCCTACGCACCGACCGAGACCGCAGACTACGGGTTTCGCGAGCAGCGGATCGAGGACAACCGCATCCGCATCACCTTCCGCGGAAACACGCTGACCGATCGTGAAGCCGTCGAGACCTACCTTCTCTATCGCGCAGCTGAAGTGACGCTGCAGAACGGCAAGGACTACTTCGTTGTCGTCACCCGCGACACCGAGGAGCACTCGCGTCTACAGGGCGACGGCTTCGGCAATCGCTATGGATTTTCCTATTTCGCGTTCCGCCCGCACTATGGCTGGTCGCCTTGGTACGATCCCTTCTGGGATGAACCGTCGCGGTACCGCGAAGTGACCCGTTACGAGGCCATCGCCGAAATCGCCATGTTCAACGGCGCCAAGCCCGCCAACCAGGCCGACGCGTTCGACGCCCGCGAGGTCCAGTCGAACCTGCAAGGCCGGATCGTCCGCCCGCCGGCGGAGTAGGGCTCGCGTTTCCGGAGAAGCTCGGCTAGAGGTGTCGCCCGCTCGGGCCTAGCCCGCGCCAGCACGCACCCGTAGCTCAGCTGGATAGAGCACTGCCCTCCGAAGGCAGGGGTCGGGGGTTCGAATCCCTTCGGGTGCGCCATTCCCTCCTGTGAAACTGGACACAAACACGCGGCGGCGTGACCTAACGCCGAACGTAGCCTTGGCTCGCGCGCTTGGCGTATGGTGCGGCCGATGTCACGGGTGGAAACCGGATGGCTTGCTGGCGGTTGAATTATTCCTATTGGGTGCGTCAGCTTCTCCTTTGGAGCGCCGGCAGCGCACACTTTGCAGACGGCAATGGCTGAACCGGTCATCTATCGCAGGCGCGGCGGCGCGATTTCGAGAAGCGAACGCGAGTGGCGTGTCGAGGACGACGCGCTTGTGACGCGTGGCGGCTCTGGCCGCGACAAACGCTATCGCTGGTCCGACATCGCCAGCGTGCGTTTGCTGCACGACCCGGTGCGTGCTTGTTCATGGCGCTACGTGTTCGAACTGCAGCCGAAAGACGAGCGCAAGATCGTCATCGACAACGTCCATTATTGCGGCGCGCGTGAATTCGAAGATCGCTCCGACAGCTACACACCGTTTGTCCGCGCCGCGATTGCGCGCTGGGCCGTCACCCATCCGAAGGGCCGGGTTTTGATCGGCGAGACGCCCAAGCGTTACTTCTTTCTTTTGATTTCCGCGCTCTTGGGCCTCGGCGTGCTCGCGTACGTTTTGGTGGCTGTCCCGACGCCGTTGGATGCGCTGCCTTACGCGAACTTGGTCAAGTTCGGCATCATCTTGCTTATGCTGCCGATTTTTTGGCGTGCGGTGCTCAAGGTCATGCCGCGTGGGGTGGCGCCAGATCAAATTCCCGATCGCGCTTTTCCGACAAATTCGAATCCAGGTTAATCAAAATTTTATGCAGGCGCCGGAAAAGCGTAGCGGAGGTTTTCCGTGCGTCAGAAAGACGGCCGACGCGATTTATCGCTGATCCGCGCCAGCGGTTCTACTGCGCGCGTGCTGAACCTCGCGCTCGCCTTCGAGCGCTTCTGCGACACGGACGATTACAAGAACAAGCCACTCTTTCGAAATCCGCGCCTCAATCGCGCGTTGATTTTGAAGCACGTGGTTCGTCCGCACGAGCGCGAACTCTTTACGCGCCCAACAACGACCGCGACTAAAGTCATTCTGCCGTATGCCGCCCAAGAGCTTGAGCTCGGCGGCATCAGCTTCATGGTCAATGAGCTGCGCTTCGAACGCCTGCTAAAGGACGCCGTTGGCGGTTATACTAACGACACTGATTTGCTCGCTGACGCCGAGCTCTTGAAAGCTCTCGCGGCACTGCCGTCATTCGATCCGTTCTTGTTGCGTGAACGCCTGCGCCACATGGGGATTCATCCGGCACGCGCGTATTTCGATATCGCCGAAGCCGACATCACGCGTATGCGCGCGTTCGTCGGCAAGGAAATCGCCCAGCTCGTCAGCCTCGCGTTTGCGACGGGCGGTATCGACGCCGGTGGTCTCTCGCAGCGCCTGGCCGATAAATTGATGACGGACGAGACGGCCAAGACGCTTGATCCGCTTCGCGAAACGCTGCGTCTCTCCGGCGAAGAATACATCGAGGGTGTCTTCGCCTGGAAGGGTTTCCTCTATTACAAGTGGCTGATGGACGAGATCCGTCCGGGCCTTGCCGAGTTCAAGCCACGCTTCGCCGGCTTGCGAGTGACGCAAGCTACGTCCGATGAGCGTCAGCAACTCGCCGAAACGCGCCGCGACATTCTGATGAAGATGCAGCTCGCTCTGAAGCGCGTCGACGAGACTTTGCTTGAGTATGGCGTCGCGTTCGCCGCGCTTGCCGAAGGTCAGCCTTCCGCGTTTCGGAATTTCCTCCTGAAAGCGCCATCGCTGTTCATTCCCATCGGCGAAGCGGTGGGCGTCATCCGTCACATCGATTCATTCTGGCGTTTCCGCTTCCCAGATGCTGCAACGCCGATGATGGAAGCAGACGAGGCCATCGAGGTTCTCCACGACTTCGAGACTACAGTTGAAGGCGTTGAGTTTGTGAAGAACAAGGTCGAGCAGAGGCTTGCTTCCTAGTCCCGCTGCCCTCAGGGCAGGGTCTTTTTGAAAATCAGATCGCGCGTCAGGCCGCTTAGTCGGGCGCGCCCGCAGAGCGCCATCGTGCGCCGCAATTCGCTATCCAAGATCTCAAGCGCGCGCCGCACGCCGCGTTCGCCTCCCGCGCCAAGCCCGTAAAGATAGGCGCGTCCGACCGCGACAGCGTTCGCGCCAAGCGCCAAAGCCTTCACGACATCGCTGCCGCGCCGGACACCGCCGTCGAGAATAATCTCCGCCTTGTCTGCAACGGCTTCTGCGATCCCCGGCAGCATGTCGATAGTAGCGGGCGCTGTATCAAGCTGCCGGCCGCCGTGGTTCGATACCCATACCGCATTGGCCCCGATGCCAATGCAGCGCTGCGCATCTTCCGGCGTCGAGATGCCCTTAATGGCAAGATTGCCATCCCAATTATCGCGCAACCATTGCGCATCTTTCCACGTCACGGTGCGGTCGAATTGTGCGTTGATGAAGCCGATCAGTCCGCCATCAATGCGTATGTGCGCGAAGTTTGCCGGTCTGATCTCCGGCGTGGTCATCAGGTCCCAAAGATAGCCAGGCGCGGCCAAGGCTTGCGTCGCCGTGCGCCAAGTGACCTTGGGTGGGATGGTGAAGTCGTTGGCGCCGTCGCGCTCGCGATTGCCGGCGACGGGCACATCGACGGTCAGCAAAATTGCACTAAAGCCGGCGGCCTTGGCGCGCGCCAGCATCTCTTTCACCAGCGCGCGATCGCGCCAGACATAAACCTGGAACCACTTCGTTCCCGGGTTCGCCGCCGCGATATCTTCCACACTCGACGACGCCAAGGTTGAGCATGCGTACGGCACACCCGCTGCGTGCGCCGCCCGCGCTACGGCAAGCTCGCCTTGGCGCGGATGAAACAGGCGCGATGTCGCCGTAGGGCTAATGAAGAATGGCGACGCGGACGCCGCGCCCATGATCGTTGTCGATGTATCGACCTCCGATACATCGGCCAGTGCGTCCCAAGTGAGCTCGAGGTCACGAAACCGCGAAACGCTCCGCGCTAGAGAAACCTCATCGTCGGCGCCGCCATCGATGTAATCGAACACCATGCGCGGCAGCCGCCGCCGCGCCATGCGGCGCAGATCGGCGATATTTCGCGCTCTGGCGATCGAGGAGGGCACATAAGCCGGGTCGGACATGGCCAATTTCTGGGGCGGACCGCCGCATCCTACAAGCCAAAGCCGCCCGGCCTTGCCTCTCCGCCCGGCTACGCGTAGGAAACCGCCCTTCCGCGGCGGCCTCTGGCCCGCCGTCCGGCGCCGCCTTAGCTCAGCCGGTAGAGCACCGCATTCGTAATGCGGGGGTCACGTGTTCGAGTCACGTAGGCGGCACCATTCCCTCCTTTCGAGCAATTTCGCAGACTGTCTCAGGTCATCGCAAATCGTCTCGAATGCATTGATTGGTAATGATTTTTGCGCGTTTTGGTGCGCCGCCTTGTAGTGCCGGAATGTGGGCGTATCAAAATCGCACGCTGGTGGCTGTTACTCAGGCCGCCCCGGGCATGACGCCTATGCGGGCGAGCAGCGCTGCTTTTGGAGCAATTGGTGGGCTAGCTATGGCTTCAGCGGCGCGCAATTACGCCTCAGAGCACGGTGTGGTTGATCCTGCGACGCACATTGAAACGCAGCTGATCGCCTTACTGCAGTCGCGATATGGCATCCAAACAGTAGGCGACAGACGCGATATGTCTGCCGTGACGGAACGCACTGACTACCCGATCAATTCCGACCTGCTTTATGTAGACGTAAAGACGCACATGCGGATGCAACGCTATTTCAGCTCAAATTGGGGGCGATTCAGAATCGACTTCAGTACCCCTAGCCAGATCATCGATGGGGCTACCGGTCGCGCAGTTGCCCAGTACGAGTGCAGGAAGTCCATGCCAGAAACGCCCGACGACGCACCCACGTTGGAAGAACTTGAGGCGAACAACGGAGCGCTGATGAACCAGTTGCTCATGCGGATGGCCGATGAGTGCCTTGCAGAGTTCGCCGCAACGTCGCTCCCAGCGTCTTAAGTCGATTCGCGAGCGACGACGGGGCGCTGGAACGACTCCGAAGGCGACTAACACCCTGGGATCGATCGCCAAGCTCCAAGACACGAGCTCTGCGGCGGCGCTCGCGAGGCGGGTCATCCGCTGTTGCGCGGCGTAAGAAAGCTAGAATCCGCGACCGTGATGAATTAGCACTGCGCCGAACGCACCGGTGGAGGCCCGTCAATCAAAGTTGGCCCACGTTCGCACTAAGGAGAATCCTTATGATGAAATTTACTCTTGCCGCTGGCGCTTCGCTGATGCTCTGCGCGTGCGGCACGCAAATGGGCGATCGCATTGCCTCAGGCGCCGCAATCGGTGCGGGCACAGGCGCAGTCTTGGGCGGCATCGGCGCGGTCCCCGGCGCCATCATAGGGGCCGGTGTTGGCGCCTTTGTGCCACCCGAGCGAGTAAACCTCGGCGAGCCTGTCTGGGACGATGGGGGCCGGTAAGAGCGCCACGCGAAACGTCGAGTTGGCGCCGATCTCTAAGGGGATCAAGTTTCGGCGCGGCTTCCCGCGAGAACACGACGTTGCTGCACGCGCTAAGTGATTGACCGCACCCGAGAGTGAAGGCCAGCTGCGAGATCTGACGCGTCTCCCGCTGAGCAAGGAAGCGGCGCCAGGTGTGTGGATCTTACATAGCGGCGCTGTGTGCGATTTCGCACACGGGCTAGCTCCACGTTGGAGGGCGATGGGGAGCGTTGCGTACTTTGTGATCCACCGAAGCCAAATGCGGTAGCTAGCGTCTTGTCAGGTTCACCGCAGTTCCCCTAGTTTTGTCAGCGTATCTATGGGGGGAATTTCATGCTTCGTCTTTCTGTCGCGCTCACGGCAGCGCTAGCGCTTGCTTCTTGTGCAACCATCACCCGCGGCACCACTACGGCCTTCGTGGTCGAGACCATTCCGTCCGGCGCCTATGTGCGCTTGAGTACCGGCCAAGAATGCAATTCAACGCCATGCACCTTCGCCCGGATCAGTCGCGAGGCCGAGTTCACGGTGCTCATTCGAAAAGAGGGCTATCAAGAAGTGACTGCCAACGTCTCGCACGCGACCGCGAGTGGCGGTGGTTTGGGCATGGCGGGAAACGTTCTGGTTGGTGGCCTTATCGGCGCAGCAGTTGACGCCAATTCTGGGGCAACTCAGAACCTCGTGCCGAATCCGCTTGTCGTGCACTTGGAAGCTTTGGCGCCAGCAGAAGTGGCGCCAGCGCTCACCTCAGAAAATGCGCCAGCGGCGCAACCCGCCGCAGCGCCAGATGGGGCCGCGGCGCCCGCTCCGACGCCAAGTTAAAAGCAGGTTCGCACACAAGAATTGCGGCGGGACTCGAAAGGGCCCCGCCGCTTTGTCTTAGGGCTTACGAGAGTGTCTCGCTCCGGCGGATATCGTTGGGAAATCGCGCGCGACTTCGGTGGAGCAACGCGCAGAAATGTCAGAGAATTCTTCATGTGCGCGAGTCACGTAGGCGCACCATCCCCACTTTATCATGTTCCGCCCATGACGCCGCATAGGCCTGGCCGCAGCGTGCGTAGCCGTCGTGGTGCGCGCTCACAGCCCAGCGGGCTTCAGCCTCGTCGGCCTCGCGCCAGCAATCGGCGATGGCTTTTTTGAGCTGATCGGTGGAACTCATCGCCGTGCGAACCGCGGTGGCGAACTTAAGCCCCAGCCCATCGCGCTCTGCTGCGATCTTCGCGGCCTGTTCGGCGTAGTCGCAGAGCGCGGCCCGGTGCCAAAGTTCGTGCCGCCACCAGCGCGCGCGCCGATAGAATTTGTCCGTCGGAGCAGGGCCGCTATCGGGTGCTGCAACGCCAAGGATGATCGGCTTGAAGATGCTGAGGCACGGCGCGGCGCTCGCCGTCACCCAATGCACCACGCCATCAGGCGTCCACTCGCTCACCCACGACGCGGTCGTTTGGCTGCGTCGCGCACCCTCTGCGGCATGCATGCAGATCGAACGCCGCTTGGTTTGCTCCGGCGTCCAGCCTCGCGCTTGGCCCTCTTCGCCGTGATCGCGCAGCACCGCCATCATCGCCTGCGGCGTTAGCTTGCCCTTATGCGCCGCCAAGATTTGCCCGCCGCGCGCACAACGTCCGCGCCCAAAGCTCACCTCATCTCGCTCCGGATTGAGAAATTGCGCTGCAAAATCGAAACGGTGATCGCTATCTAGCCACCCACTGGCGCGCGCATGCTGCGCCAGATCACGGCTAATCTGCTCGTAGCCGCGCCCGATACTGTAAGCGTTCGATAGCGCCCGCTCACCGCTGACGCGCTCCACCGCCCACCAGCGTCCGACAGTCTCAAGAACAAACGCTTCGCGCCCATCCGCGATCAGAAAGCCGTTTTGATAGAAAAACTCATGCCGATGGCCGCAATTGCCGCCCTGACCGTGCGCCTCGAGCAGCGAGGTCATGACCTCCACCGCTTCCGCCGCACTCGCCGCGCGTTCGAGCCCTAAGCGTAAGATGTCCATGCCCGTCAACGCCGGCGTCTCGCTGGGCGCAACCAGCGCATGCATCGCCTCATTGCCAATGACAACGCCATGCTCGTTGGCGCCCATTTCCGCGCCCCACATCCAGCACGGTCGGCTGATCAGGCACGCATTGGTGCGCCGTAGGTGCATAAGAGCTTCGCATCGGACGCGTGCTCTGCCGCCGCCACCAATTCCAGCGCCTGCGCTTCATTGCGTTCGCGATCGCTATTCTTGGCGAACAGCATCGCGCCATTGGCGGTGCGCTGGGGCTGGGCAACGAAGCTATCGCACATGGTCTCGCAAGCTCTCGTAGCGAGCTTGCGTCATCGCCGGCAAAACGCCAACGCCGCTTAGCGGATTTCTTCGACTTCCTCGGCGACGTCGTCCGGCGCGCGCTCGGCGCGAAGTTCCGGTTTTGGCGGCGTCAGCACCGCCGTTGGCATCGCCATAACGGGCCCAAGCACGTCGTTGCCGCCACGCTCCATGCGCGGGTGAATCAGCATGCCGCCATCGCCGAACGCGTAAACGAGACGCGCCCAGTCGTTGTCGTCATACAGAAACGCCGGACCTTCCGGATCGAGATCCGACCAATCGGCTTCGCGCGGGGCCGCCGCCGCTTGCGCCAGCCAGGTCCGAGCTGCGTTCTCATCGCCGCGTCCGCGCGCAACTTGCGCGAACAAGATGCAAATGCGCGAGGAGGGGTTTTCGCGATAGGCGTCCTCAAGCGCCGCTTGCGCGCCGCCCCAATCGCCACGCTCCATCGCCAGTTCGGCGAGGATGATTTTGGTTTCGCGCGAGTCACGGCGCCGTTCCGCGAACGCGCGCATGCGCTCAGCCCGCGCTTCACGTGTCTCACCCGGCGCCAGGTCGCGATAGGCATGCGCCAAAGCTGGGTGCGGGCCGTTTTCCCAGGCCTCTTCCAAGATGGCCGCGGCGCGCTCGGGCTTGCCTTCGCCGACCAGCAGGCGCGCCGCCATTGCACCGGCCGGTGCAAATGCCGGCGCCATGCGGAAGGCCTTCTGCGCCATCTCCGCCGCCTTATCCGGACGGCGCTCACGCTCAAGCTTTTGCGATTGCGCGCTCATCAGCACCGCGCGGCGGCGCTTGGCGACCTTATCTTCGATCTGCTTGCGCTTATCGCCCGCATCGAGCGTCTCGATTGCGTTTTCCCAATCGCCTTGCTGGACCGCGAGATCGAACGCGTATTGGAACGGCCACGTCGCCGTCTTTGAAGCTTTCAGTGCTGCTTCCGCGTGTGCGCGCGCCGCGACCCGATCGCCGCGCTTCAAGGCCGCCGCCATCAAGCCTTTGCGACCCAGAACTTCAGTGTCCTCGTTCTGCAGCATGCCGGCATAAGCGCGTTCCGCCGCCGCCGTATCGCCGCTGACCTCCGCTGCGCGCGCCTGCAAAAGCAGGGCAAGCCGCGGCTCGTCGATCAGATCTTCGGCTTTGTCCGCATGGCGGCGCGCTTCTTCGAACTCGCCTGCTTCAGCCGCGATCAAGCCAAGCGCCAAGGCTTCCTGACCGCGACGCACCTTCGCACGTTGGCTGACTTTGCCGAGTCGTCCTGGCGCATCCATGAGGAACATCAGCAAGCGCAGTAACGGCAGCGCTACTGCGACGGCCAGCACCAGAACCAGCAAGCCAAACAGCGCGCTGGTCGTGATCTCGGTGCCGAACCAGGTGATTTCGACCGTGCCCTGGTCAGTTGATATGACCTGCCACGACACCAGGGCCGCGAGCACCGCGATGATGAGCAGGAAGGCGACACGCAACATGGCTGATCAGCTCCGCGACAATTCTTGGCGGATGGCCGCGATGCGCGTGTCGATTTCCAACCTGCGCTGCGCGTCATTTATCCACGCCTGGGCAGCGCGCTTCGGCGCTGCGGGCAGGCGATTGAGTTCTTGAATGGCGTCGGCCAAGCGGTCGGCCGCTAAATATTGCTCCGCACGTTCGACGATGCCTTCCGGCGTATCGCCCGCGCCTGCTTGGCGGATCACGATCCACTGCGCCAAGGCCGCTTGGATGCGGCCCCAGAAACCCGCGCCAGCTTGGCTTTGCCGCGCTGAACGGATGATCTCGTTGTCGAGACGCGCAAACTGATCGCGAAGCTCGATGCGGGTCGGTGCGCCAACGCGCGCCAACGGCTCAAGCGCCGCCACGTTCGGATCGTTTGGCAGCAGCGCCGCGAGTGATGCATGCGCCTGTTCGAAAGGTCCCGATGAACGCGCCGCTTCAGACGCCGCAACAACCGCATACGAAGCACGCGCCGCCGTCGCAGCTGTCCGCGCTTCCGCAGCGACCGCTGGCAATTCTTCTTGCAGGCGGCGCACTTCTGCAACCAAAGCCTGAACTTCCGCCGTCGAGGGCATGGTGTTCAGCCGCGCTTCAACGTCGCGCAGTCCCGATTGCAGCGCGAACACGCGCGCGCCAGTGCCGCCGTCGCCGGCTTCGCCAGCCGCAGCGCTCGCGAGCGGTGCATTCATGATCTCCTCGATCGCGTCCAAGCGCTGATCGAGCGAGGCCGCTTCGCCGGAGGGCGAAGTGCTGACGCCGTCAGCCGAGATCGGCGCGACATTGTTCAGCGCTTGCTGCACAGCCGGAATCCGCGGCGCCACAGCGCCGCCAGCAGCGCCTACGCCGGCGGCCACGATCGCCAGCACAAGCGCCGTGCCCGTGCCTACGCCGCGTCCCGCGTCCTCGCGGTACGCCGGCTCATATTCAACGTCGATTGGCTCGCCGCGTCCGCGGTCGCCGTCATCGTCGTCTCTGCTCATGCTATTCCCCAAGAGCTGCCCGGCTTTTTTCCGAGACTTTTCCGCTATTTCGCAGTGGAAACGAGTCGCTAGCCAAGCGAAACTTAGGGCCGCCCGCCTAGCCGCTCAAGCGATTGCGCCAGCAGGGGAGAATTACCCCCCGACTGTGGCCGTCAGGAGAGCGTCTTCGCGCGGCCGTATGGCTGTAACGATGCGTTCCCAGGACGTTCTTCCGGCAGCGGCAGCAATCGTGGCGCTGAGGCACCCCGCGGTAAGCGTCGTGGCGTTCGGCGCGCCGAGCGCCACGAATGTCTCGGCCGCTCGGGCGCTGTGGAAAAGAATGACGTCGAGCGGCTGAAGCAGCGCCTCCGGCAGGTTCTGCCGCGCCACCGATGCGTAGGCCAGCCGTCGCTCGATTTGAAACCCAGCCGCGCGCAACTCGCCGCCAAGGTCGCCGGCCACATGATCGCCGGCGATGTGGATCAGCTTGCCCTTGCCGGGATCGAGCTCGCGTTTCGCTAGCGCCGCCAACGCGGCGACATCGCCATCCGCCGAACGTACGTCGGTGAACCCCGCCGCGCGCGCAGCTTCCGCTGTCGCATCGCCGACCGTGAGGATCGTGCGGTCGCGCGCGCCTCGGGTGTCCGGAAACGCGTGCACGCCATTCGTGCTGGTGAAGATAATCGCCTGCGCGCCTTCGGAGTTGGTGTCGTAACCGCAGGCCACGATGGTGAGCAAAGGTGCAAGCACTGCTTCCGCACCACGCGCGCGCACGCGCTCAGCCGTCCGTGATGCCTCCGGCTCAGCACGCGTGATGGCGACGCGCAGCGTCATGCATCCAACACGATCGCGTCGCCCGCTTCGTCTCGGATTTCCAGGCCAAGCTTCGCGCCAAGGGCTTGCGCCGCCCCAATCGCGTCGGCGCCTATTGCAATGGTCTCAACACGCCGCCAGCGCAGCGCGCCGTCAGGACGCAGTGTTTCACCAATGAGCGACATCTTCGCGCCATCGACCCGCGCCAGTGCCGCGATTGGCGTGCGGCACGATCCATCGAGTGCATCAAGAAACGCGCGTTCGGCCTCAATCTCGATGCGCGCGTTCGTATTCTCGCAGCGGGCCAGTGCATCGCGTACGCGAGCATCATCGGTGCGCCCCGTAATTGCAATCGCGCCCTGGCAAGCGGCGGGCGGCGCTTCTTCTGGATCGACTAGGCTCGCGACACGATCCGCCAAGCCCATCCGCTTCAGGCCGGCGAACGCCAAATAAGTGGCATCCGCCTCTCCGGCTTCAAGCTTCGCCAGCCGTGTATCGACATTGCCGCGCAGCGTCGAAACGATGAGATCGCGCCTTGCAAACAAGACCTGCGCTTGACGCCGCAAACTCGCCGTTCCCACGCGCGCGCCTGCCGGCAAATCCGCCAGCGACTTTGCTTTTAAGCTCACAAACGCATCGCGCGGATCTTCGCGCTCCGGCACGCACGCCAGCACGATGCCATCCGGCAAACGTGTCGGCAGATCCTTTAGTGAGTGAACCGCAAAATCGATGCGGCGTTCGAGCAGTGCGTGGTCCAGCTCCTTTGTGAAGAGACCCTTGCCGCCGGCCTCGATCAGCCTGCGATCTTGAATGCGGTCGCCGCTGGTGACGATGGGCACGATCTCGAACACATCTTCCGCCAAGCCCAGCGTCGTCGCCAGCCGCGCGCGAGTCTGACCGGTTTGCGCCAGCGACAGTTTCGAACCGCGCGCGCCGATGCGGAAAAGCGGAGCACTCATGCCCTGCACTTAACCGCTGGCGCGGGTGAGGGGAACGCGCCAAATGTGCGCGTGATGAATCCACTCACTGTCCTTGGCATCGAATCCAGCTGCGATGAAACCGCGGCGGCGGTGCTGCGCCTCGATGAGAACGGCCCCCACGTCATCTCGGACGTGGTGCGCGGTCAGGCGGCTCAGCACGCGCCGTATCGGGGCGTGGTCCCCGAAATCGCGGCTCGCGCACACGTTGAGGTTCTCGACGGGACGATCGCCGCGGCCATGGCCGATGCAAGGCTCGGTTTTGCTGAACTGGATGGAATTGCAGCCACCGCCGGGCCTGGCCTCATCGGCGGCGTCATGGTCGGGCTCCTGGCTGGCAAAGCCATCGCGCTGGCGCACGACAAGCCGCTCATCGCGGTGAACCACCTTGAAGGGCACGCGCTTAGCCCACGCCTCGCCCAGGGCGGGGCGACGTTCCCGTATCTCTTGCTTTTGGTGAGCGGTGGGCACTGCCAGTTCATCGCCGTGCTCGATGTTGGCGTGTATCGTCGCTACGGCTCGACGATGGATGATGCGCTCGGCGAAGCGTTCGACAAGCTCGCCAAGCTTCTCAATCTTGGCTTTCCGGGCGGACCCCTCGTTGAAAGCGCCGCTGAAAACGGTGATTCCAAGCGGTTCGCGCTGCCACGCCCGCTACTCGGCCGCGAAGGCTGCGACTTCTCTTTTGCAGGATTGAAAACCGCCTGCGCGCGCGCGGTTGAGCGACTTGGGGTGCTCACCGATCAAGACAAGGCAGATCTCTGCGCCAGCTTTCAAGCCGCCGTGCTCGACATCGTCGAGGACCGTACGCGCAACGCGATGCGGATGTTCGATAGTGTGTGGGGGGCGAAAGGGCGGCTGGTGGCGGCGGGAGGTGTTGCTGCGAACCAGGCGATCCGAAGCCGTTTGGAGGCTCTGGGGGAGGATCGCGGCTACGATTTCATAGCTCCGCCGCTTCGCTGGTGCACAGACAATGCGGCCATGATTGCTCTGGCGGGCGCTGAAAGGTTGCGGCTGGGATTCAGTGACGACCTGTCATTTCCAGCCCGGCCGCGTTGGCCGCTGGATGAGGAGGCCGCCCGCTTGCGCCCCAGCCATCAGGCGGGGCGCAAGGGAGCAAAGGCTTAGGCGACGACGCGAGCAGCCGTGAAAAGCAGCGGCGCCATGGCGGTGGCGACCAGCGCGATCGCGATAACCACGGCCATTGCGCGGGCGGTCGTCGGTAGGTCTTGAGCGGACATATTAGGAGTTTCCCCGAATGGATCGATGTTGCAGGTGCGAACACCAGTGAGGGTGAGATGGACCCTTTCGAGCGTGCATAGAAGGCATATTTCACCAGCCCAGTTATGCGTTATTGCAATCTAAACGTTAATGTCGCCCCGTTAATGCAAATAAAGAACAGGCGCGAAGGGGGCTCCTTCGCGCCTGCAAAATGACCCGAGAAGCGCTGGGAGGCGCCGGCTGGGCAGGGACTACGCGACGACCGAAGCCGCGATCTGCATGAACGGCGAGGCGGCGGCGGCGAAGAGGGCGAGGGCGGCCAGGACGAAGGTGGCTGAGAGAAGGATTGAGGGGCGGGTCGTGGTCATTTGAGTAACTCCAGGGGCTCGGGCTTCGATGGACTACGTGTACCACCGGCTCCTGGAGTGATCAATGAAGAAAATAGATTTTGTTCAATTATTCCGTAATGATCATTACGTCGTTGCGTCCTGCTTGGCGCGGGCCTTTGCCGCCGGCGCGTCGGCGCGTGCATAGAGCCCCTGAAGCACAAGGCTCATCACGCCGTCGAATTCGCGCTCAAGCTTTTGCAGCGTCAGGCGCGAGATCAGCTGGGGGATGCCGAACTTCACCGTCGCGGCCTGCAGCATCTCGGCCATGAACTCGGCATCTCCTTTAGCGAAGATGCCGGCGTCCATGCCCTCTTGAATCACCGCAGTGATCCCCACGCGCTCAAGTGCAATCAATTCATTCATGAAAACAGGGCGTTCACGGGCCAAAACCTCCGCGACCTCCAGGATTTTCGCGTTGTCCGAGAACATTTGGAAGTTCTCGCGCATCCGCTTCAGCAGCATTTCTTTCAAACGCTTGTCGGCTGGCCAATCCTTGCGGCGGCCAACCTGCGCCATAGCCGTGTGCTCTTCAGCGTAGTGCTTGCGCGCCATCGCCTCGGCGATGTCGATCTTCGCCTCGAAGAAGCGGTAGATGTTGCCAGGCGACATGTCGCAATCGGCAGCGATCTCGGCCATGGTTGTTTTACCATAACCGTAATGCTTGATGCGGGTCATCGCGGCCTGGAGGATGCGGTCGCGGGTAGCGGATTTTTCGTCCATCCCCACAGGCTACGCGGTTTCTATTGAACGTTCAATGAAGGATTCAATTTTGCCAGGCGCTTACGAAACAGTCTCCGTACTCGGCGCCGGCGCTTGGGGCACCGCGTTGGCGCAGGTCGCGGCCGCCGCTGGCCGCAAGGTTTTGATCTGGGCTCGCGAGCCGGAGGTTGTCACGAGCATCAATGCGGGCTCCGAAAACACGCTTTTCCTGCCTGGAATCAAGCTCAACGCACACGTCCGCGCCACCGCCGACCTTGAAGACGCGGCCAAGTCCGAGCTCATCCTCGCCGTCCCGCCCGCTCAGCACATGCGCGCCGTCCTCCGCGCCGTCCGCCCCCAGCTCCAGCCGGGCGCGCCGCTTGTCCTCTGCGCCAAGGGCGTGGAGCGCGGATCGCTGGCCTTGATGACGGATGTGCTCGCCGAAGAGATCCCGGACGTTGGCCCAGCTGTGCTCTCCGGCCCTGGCTTCGCCAAGGATGTCGCCCGCGGCCTGCCGACCGCAACCACCATTGCCAGCCCCGACGCTGCCCTGGCCCAGCGCATCGTCGCCACCATCGGTCTGCCGACTTTCCGCCCCTACATCGCCGATGATCTCGTCGGCGCGGAGATCGGCGGCGCGGTGAAGAACGTCATCGCCATTGCTTGCGGCGTCGCCGAGGGCCGTAAATTGGGAGACGGCGCCCGCGCTGCTCTGATCACGCGCGGATTTGCCGAACTCACCCGCCTTGGCCTCGCCATGGGCGCCAAAGCCGAAACGCTTTCCGGCCTCTGCGGTCTTGGCGATCTCGTGCTCACCTGTGCCTCGCTTACTTCGCGCAACACATCGCTTGGCGCGGCGCTCGGAGAAGGGCGCAAGCTGAAGGACATCCTTTCCGAACGCCGTTCCGTTGCCGAAGGCATGGAGAGTGCGCCCGCTGTTGTGGCGCTGGCGGCGAAATACAAAGTTGAAATGCCGATCTGTGCGGCGGTCGATGCGATCGTGAATGACCGCGTCGGCATCGACGAAGCCATCACCGCCTTGCTTTCGCGCCCGTTCAAAGCGGAGAGCGCGTGAGCTTCGAACGCGGCATCGTCCTCGCGCAACTCGATGCATTGCAAGATCCGGGCGCCCTCGTTGTTGTGCCGCATCCGGATGAGCCGTTTGCTTCGATCCTGCTCACACGCAAAGGCGATCGTATCGCAGCGTTTCGCAACAAGTGCCCGCACGCGGGCTATCCGCTGCAACGCTCGGATGGCCGCGTGATGGTGCAGGAGGGGCGGTACATTGTCTGCGCCGCACATGGCGCGAGCTTCGGCATCGAAGACGGACGCTGCGCCGGCGGCCCATGTAACAATGGCGACGCGCTGGAGCGCATCGCCATTGTTGTTCGCGACGGTGTTGTCCGCGTCGCTTAGGCTTCGTCGTACTCTTCTTCGTCATCATCGCGGCGGCGCATGAGCAGATAGCCTGCACCCGCCAGCACGATCACGCCGAGCGCGATCCATGGAAAATAGCCAGAAAGTCCGCCAAAAGCAGTCTGACCAGCGCCGGTCTTGGTGTCTCGTTCAACCAGCGTTTGCGCTTGCGCCGTTGGCACGCCCGTCACCAACCCCGGCACCGAATAGTTTGAGACCGTGTCGGATGCAGCTTGGAAATCAGCGTGACGCTTGCCTTGCGGGAACGAGAGCATCGCGCGTAATTCAGTCGCCGCTGCTGCGATTGCCGGTTGCTGATCGGCGCTGCCGATCGAGGTCATGCCGGCGACGCCGTTGCGACCCATGATCTTTTGCTCGTAGCGCAGATCCTTTCCGCCAGCGCCGCCCGGGGCCGCAACGCGCTCAGCCCACACTACGTATGGCGCCTCGGCGTTGAACGAAGGCGCGGTGGCGAAACCCTCAAAGCGGCGGCTCTGGGTTTGACGCGCATCGCGCACGGAGGTTTCGAAATTCGCGTCACTGAGGCCTGACGCCGTTTCGGGCTGCACGTAGCCGATAGCGTCATAGCTGACGACGGTCGCCCAGGTGTCGGGCGCGCGGATGTCTTGGCCATTGCGCGCGAGCAGGCCGTAAATCTCGCCGCTCGGCGCTTGTTGGTTAGCGCGCTGCAGATACGCGCGCGCCTCTGCCGCCGAATAGAAGCGATAGCTCGCCGGCACATTGAGCGAGAGCCCATCATTGCCAAGCGGGATAACGCCGCTGCGTCCTTCGGGAGCCGCAGTCGGCTGAGTGGACGGCGCCGCCGGGGGCGGTGTCGTGGGCGCTGCCCGCACGGGCGGCGCAGCTTCGTTCGGTCCGCCATCGCCCGGTCCGTCAGCGTAAGCCGGCACCGCGATAAACAGCGCGAGCGCGGCCAGCATGGCGCGCGTCAGGTTCTTGCGCATGGGTTTCTCCCTCGCTCGCCCGTTTCGGGCCGCATCCCCAGAATCGAGACTTAACGGCTTGGGTTTCGTTTGTCGCGTGTCAGGACGTACAGGCGGTGCGAAGTTCCGCCGCCGCCGCCGCCATGGCGTCCCCGATTGCCGCCCGCCAGTCGGCCATGTTGGTCGCCGCCTGGGCCGTTTGGGGATAAAGGACAGCCCGCGACGAACTCACCACGCCGCCTTCGCGCATCGGTCCGCCAGCTTGGACAAAACCGGCCACTGCATCCGCGGCGCTGGCGCCCTGAGCGCCGTAGCCCGGCACCAGAAAGAGCGCCTCTGGCATCGCTTCGCGCAGCCGACGCGCCTCTTCGGGATAGGTCGCGCCCGCGACCGCCATCAACCCTGACCAGCCGCTCTGCCCGCGTAAACGCGCGCATTCCGGCGCCAGCATTTCCGCGACGCGCTGCCAGACCGGCGCGCCGCCGACCTGCAGATCCTGAAAATCTCCAGCACCTGGATTTGACGTGCGCACGAGCACAGCCACGCCTTTGCCCTCGGCCTGCGCTCGCGTGATGAAAGGCTCCAGCGTGTCCTTGCCCATGTAGGGGTTCACTGTCACCGCATCTGCGCCAAAGCCTGGTGGACCGCCGATGGTCGCGCGCGCATAGCCTTCCGCCGTCGTGCCGATGTCGCCGCGTTTGGCGTCGAGCAGTACCAGCATGCCTTCTTGCTTGGCGTAGGCGCAAAGCATCCGCGCCACTGCGTAGCCCATCTCGCCGAATTGCTCGAACAACCCAAGCTGGGGCTTCAAAACGCACGCATGCTTGTGGGCGATGTCGATAATGGCGGTGCCGAATTTGAGAACCGTCGAGGTGTCTTCGACGGCGTTGCCGAACAGCGCTGGGATTTTATCCGGGAAGGGGTCGAGGCCAACGCAGAGTGGTGTGTTCTTGGCGCGAACGCCTTCGATCAAACGGTCGGCGAATGGTGTCGTCATGTCCCCGGCATATCCTGCGGCGCCACGCAAACAACCTGCGCGACCGCCAGATTGCGGCGCATGTCGTCTGAAGCTTGGCCGTAATTGTCTGGCGTCAGCCGCTCGGCGGGCGCGCCTTGCGCATTCACTTGCTCGACGCGCAACAGGCGCAAGATTGAAGAGGGCGCTGCCGTGTAGATACGGCCCCGGCGCGCTGATTCAGCAACTGTGATGCCGATGACCTGTCCGTTGGAAGCTAGCGCCGGACCCCCGCTAATGCCCGCGAGTGAGCCGCGAAGGCCAGATGTGCGGCCCAATTCCGCCCACGCCAGCACCGGCTCTTCGATGTCGTAGCGGCCGCGCGCGATCAGGGTTTCGCGGCCAATCAGGCGTGAATACGCTTCGCCGGGTCGGCCCTGCGGAAAGCCGATGTGAAAAGCGCGCTGACCGATTTGAAAGCTTCGCTCCGATGTGTCAATCGCCAAAGCGGTCGGTGCGCTGTCGGTCTTCAAAAGCGCGATGTCTGCGAACAGCGCGCGCTTGACGTCCACCACGCGCGCAGCTGCGCCGCGCGACACGATGAGCCCAACTGCTTCGCAACCATCGACGACGTGGCGCGCAGTCAGCCACCAACCGTCCGGAGAAATCGCGAACGCGCTTCCCATCCCGGATGAGATCGGTCCGACTTCAACCAGCACTGCCGGATCGTATTGTGACGGCGGTGGCAGGAACGAGCCTGTCTGCGGCGCGTCTGGCAAAGCTTCTGGGGCGTCGTGGCGCTGATCGACCCGGAAAAGGACGAACACCACCACCGTGATCACCACGATGTAGAGCAACCAATCCGGGATCAGTCGCATCATGCGCTAGCCAGCCCGGAACAGCTGTACGTTAGGATCGGCAACCGCGCCGGCCACGATCAGCGCGATGCCGATTTTTATACTCATCAGGAAGATCGCCGCTGCGACGTCGCCCTCGGCGATGCGGCGCGGCAATCCGCGCAGGAAGATGTCGGCAAAGCGGAACGCCAGCAGTTGGATCAGCAGTGTCACCACCCCCCAGATCAGCAGGTCAAACAACCCGAACGAGTGCGCCAGGCATGATCCTAGAGGAATTCCCAGGCCGACGATGACGCCGCCATAGGCAAGCGATGCGGACGGGTTGCCTGCGCGGATCAGCGCCAATTCTTTATGTGGCGTCATCACCGTGTAGATGATCAAAGAGGCGACGAAGAGTCCGAGCGCTACGCCGAGTTGGATGATGAAATCCGGAAACCCGGCCACAAATGCATTAAGAGGCGCGTTTAAATCCATTGGTCCCTCGCCAGACCGAATAATCCGTCTAGCGCCTGCGCTAGCGGTTCCGGCGCAGACAAGCAAGCAATGAGGAGCAGACAAGCACATGGGCGAACGAAGAGCAGCGCTGGTCACCGGTTCGAGCAGCGGCATCGGCCTGGGGATTGCCACGGCTTTCGCGAAGGCCGGCATGGATGTGACGCTCAACGGCTTGGGCGACGCGGCGGAAATCGAAAAGATCCGCTCAGGTCTTGAGCGCGAGACCGGTGTCACAGTTCGCTACGACGGCGCCAACCTTATGCAGCCGGATGCATGCACGGGCATGATTGAGAGCGCCATCGGCGCGCTCGGACGCCTTGATGTACTGGTCAACAATGCCGGCATCCAGTTCGTTTCGCCGATCGAAGACTTTCCGGTCGACAAATACAACGCGATTATCGCGCTCAATCTGTCGTCGGCCTTTCACACCATTCGCGGCGCTATGCGCGCGATGAAGGCGGCAAGATATGGCCGTATCATCAACATCGCGTCGGCGCACGGCCACGTCGCCTCGCCATTTAAGTCCGCTTACGTCGCTGCAAAGCATGGCATCATCGGTTTGACCAAAACCGTCGCGCTTGAAGGCGCGACCTTCAATGTCCGATGCAACGCCATCTCACCTGGCTATGTCCTGACAGGTTTGGTCGAGAGCCAAATCCCCGACACGATGAAGGCGCGCAACATGACGCGTGAGCAGGTGATCAACGATGTTCTGCTCGCTGCTCAGCCGACCAAGGAATTCGTGAAGGTCGAGCAGGTTGCGAGCGTTGCGCTCTTTCTCACCACGCCGGCCGCTGATGAAATCAACGGCGCCGCGCTCAACGTCGATGGTGGCTGGACCGCCCAGTGAGCCAAAAGCGCAAGCGTATTTCGCTCGCCCTCCAAGGTGGTGGCGCACTCGGCGCTTACACGTGGGGCGCGCTTGATCGCGTCTTGGAAGACGAGCGCGTTGAGATCACCGCAATCTCGGGCTCGTCCGCCGGCGCCATGTGCGGCGTCGTTCTCGCGGATGGGTTCGAAGAGGGCGGCGCCGATGGCGCGCGCGAAAGCCTGCGCGCATTTTGGCAGGGCGTAGCGCGCGCGGGGCAGACAAATCCGTACCGGCGCACGCCGATGATGGCGTTCTTGAATTCGTTCATGCCCGGCTGGGCGCCGGAGAGTTATCTGGCGCTCTGGGCCGACGTCGCGAGCCGCTTTGCCTCGCCCTACGATTTCAACCCGCTCAACGTGAACCCGCTGAAGGAGGTGCTTGAGGAACTGGTTGATTTCGAGCGCGTGCGAAAATGTAAAGGCATCCAGCTTTTTGTCGGCGCCACCAACGTCGAAACCGGTCGCATTCGCATCTTCAACAACAAGGATTTGACCGGCGATCACATCATGGCGTCGGCTTGCTTGCCCCAGCTCTTCCAAGCGGTTGTGATCGATGGTGCGCCGTATTGGGATGGCGGCTTCACCGGAAACCCGGCCTTGTTTCCGCTCTTCGATGTGAAATCAGCGCGCGACATCGTCATTGTTCAAATCAATCCGGTTGAACGTTCCGAGGCTCCGCGGGCGCCGGTCGAAATCACTGCACGAGTCAATGAAATCACGTTCAACAACAGCTTGCTCGCCGAACTGCGCGCAATCGATTTCGTGGCGCGTCTTGTTGACGACAACCACCTGCCGAAAGGGCGCTATCGCAAGATGCTCATTCACAACGTGAGCGAGACGCAGGCACTGACGCCGCTGGGGCTCGGCGTTGATCTGAATACAGATCTCGCCTTCTTCGACAGGCTTTTCGAGACGGGTCGCTCAGCCGCCGAACGGTGGCTTGGGGAGCATTTCGACGCCCTAGGAGAGCGTTCAACCGTTGATCTCGCAGCGATGTTTCGCGATGCGCCCAAGGGCGGCGAGGCCAAGCCGCTTCGCTAACCCTTCCCTAACCGCATCGGCTCAATTTCGCCGATCATGCGTTTCGCTGGGCCCCTCATTGCCATGCTGATGCTCGCCGCGCTGGCTGCGCCGGCGGCCGCCTCCGGTGGAGGCGGTGGTTCTTCGCAAGCGCCGGCCACGCGGCAGGAGCGGCTGACGTCGGCTGAGACCTACATGCCGATGCCAACATTTTCGGCCGGCGTTCTTCAGCGGAATGACAACCAGGGCACGATGGTTGTCGATATGGGTCTCGATATTCCGGACGAAGCGCTTCGCCATCGGGCGCAGCTCAATGCGCCACGTTTGCGCGATGCATTGCGGACGGCGCTCGCGAATTATTCTTCGGTCTACTACCGGGTACACACCGCACCGAACCCGACCGAGCTTACCCGTCAGATGCAGATCGCGGTTGATCGCGTTCTCGGCACGCAAGGCGCGCGGGTGCTACTCGCGAACATTATCTATCAACGGCCACAGAGACCGTCCGGACGTTAAGTCCCGCGGCAGGCGACCGGCAGCATCTGGCGTGCAACGCCGGTTGCCGGTGTCGCACGATAAATTTGCTGCGGCTCATCGCGCGCGACAACTTCTTCATTCGCACCCATGATCTGGCGCTCGACGATGACGAACGTTTCATCGGTGCAATTGAAGCGATAGTGCATGCGCTCAACGTCGAAGCGGATGGTGCGCTCGGTGCTCTCATCGCTCGCGTCCCAGGCCTGCGTGTGTCCGTAGCGGACTTGCAGCCAAATGTCGGCGAGGCCGTTCTGGCGGGTGATGGTGCGCTGGTTGAAATGGACGGTGCCGCCTTCGGTCGTGCGCAACACCAGCAGCCAATCAGGCATGTTCCGGGTCGAGCCGAACTCGACCGTACCGGCCTCGGTGGTTTCTGCCGGAGCCTCGGCAGTCGGCGTCCCGCCTTGCGGCGCGGCTGGCTGGCCGCAGGCGGCCAGGGTGAAGAGGCAGATGAGTGCAGTGAGCTTGCGCATGAAGAAGTGCATACCTTCGATCTTGGGCGGCGCCAGGGCCGCGGCAAATCACATAGCTGAGATGCCGCCATCTACTTTCAGTTCCGAGCCCGTGATGAACCGGCTTTCGTCTGAAAGGAGATAGATAGCGGCTGCGGCAATCTCTTCCGGCTTGCCGATCCGTCCCAACGGGACTTGGCGCCCCAGTTTCGCCTCTGCCTCGTCCTTGCCGAACATGTTCCGGATCGGATCGAGGATCGGTGTGTCGATGAAGGTCGGGTGGATCGAGTTCGAACGAACGTCCAAGCCCTTCTTTGCGCAATAGAGCGCGATGTTCTTCGAGAGTAGCCACACCGCCGCTTTGGAGGCGTTGTAGCCAGGGGAGGTGTGGTTCGCGATCAGGCCGGCGATCGAGCTGATGTTTACGATCGAGCCCGGCTGGCTCTTCGCCAGATATTTGATGCCGTGCTTGGCGCCTAGGAAAACGGAATCGACGTTCACGCTCATCAAGCGGCGGAAGCCTTCGAGCGACAATTCCTCGACGCTCCCTTCGCGGCTTGAGATGCCGGCATTGTTCACAAGCCCCGAAATGCCGCCCATCGCGGCGTTGGCGCCTTCGAGAGCTGCAATCCATTGCTCTTCGTTGGTGACGTCGTGCGCGAACGCGAACGCTGTGCCTTCGCCATACGAGGCGTTGATCTCGGCGGCGACCTTTTCGGCGCCGGCGCTGTTGACGTCGCTTACGGACACCTTCGCGCCTTCGGCGGCGACGCCCTTCGCCATCGCCGCGCCAAGCCCTTGCGCCGCGCCGGTGATGAATACTTTTTTGCCTGCCATACGTCCGGCCATGAGCGTCCTCCTCGTTGAACGCGACTCTGTGGCGCGGCGCGGCAAACTGCAAGCTTGGCGTGATAGCGCCTTGGGCGTACCCAAGCGTAAGCGAGGTACGAGATGGAATGGGACGCGCTGCTGCTCTCGCGGCTGCAATTCGCCTTCACGATCGGCTTTCACATCATCTTCCCGGCCTTCACGATCGGGTTGGCCTCGTTCTTGGCAGTCCTCGAAGGCCTCTGGCTTCTCACCAAGCGCGCGGTTTTCAAAAATCTCTACCTCTTCTGGGTCAAGATCTTCGCGCTGTCGTTTGGGATGGGCGTCGTCTCCGGGGTTGTGATGTCCTACCAGTTCGGCACGAACTGGAGTGTTTTCTCCGCAATCACCGGCAGCGTTATCGGACCGCTGCTCGCCTATGAGGTGCTGACGGCCTTCTTTCTGGAAGCATCGTTCCTCGGGATCATGTTGTTCGGCTGGAAGCGCGTAGGGCCGGGGCTCCATTTCTTTTCGACGTGCATGGTCGCCATCGGAACGCTGTTCTCGGCGTTTTGGATTCTCTCCGCCAATTCGTGGATGCAAACCCCGCAAGGCTGGGCCTGGGCCGAAGACGGCACAATGGTCGCCACCAATTTTGCGGAGGTGATTTTCAACCCTTCGCTGCCCTCGCGCTTCGCGCACATGGTGCTGGCTGCATTCTTGACTACGGCGATGGTGGTCGCTGGCGCATCGGCGTTTGCGTTACTGAGGAAGAAGGCGCTGGCTGAAAGCCGCGTCGCGTTGCGCATGGCGGTTCTGATGATGGCGCTGGTGACGCCGGTGCAGATCATGGCGGGGCATGAGAGCGGCATCGTCGCGGGCGAGCATCAGCCGGCGAAAGTGGCGGCGCTGGAAGGCTGGTGGACCACACGCACGCAACAACCGACGGTGCTGATTGGTTGGCCCGATGAGGAAGCGGAGCGCAATCATTTTGAGCTTGTTGTGCCGGGTTTGGGTTCGGTGGTGAACAATGCGGAGTCGGAGGACGTGCTGCCGGGCCTCGATCAATTCGCGGCGGAAGATCGCCCGCCGGTTTGGATTACGTTCTGGGCGTTCCGCATCATGGTCGGCATGGGGCTGGTGATGCTGACCTTGGGCATTTGGGGCGCGGGAGCCTGGGCGCTTAAGCGGCTTGATGCCGCCACTTGGTATCATCGTGCATTGGTGCTGGCCGCGCCGAGTGGGTTCGTGGCTGTGCTGACTGGATGGATCACGGCTGAGGCCGGGCGCCAGCCCTTCGTTGTGTATGGCGTGCTTCGCACCGCGGATGCGGTGTCGCCCGTGCCGGCGGGATCCGTGGCGACTTCATTGCTTTTTTTCATCGTCGTCTATTCGATCGTGTTCAGCGCTGGCGCTCTCTACATATTGCGCCTGATCGCGAAGGGGCCGGAGAGCGACGAGCCCGCACCGCAATCCAATCAACCGCCAGGTACGCCGCTCGGGGCCGCGATCGAGGAGGCGCCGTGATGTTTGGCATCGAACTCTCTTTGGTCTGGGCGGTGCTGATAGCCGTCGCCGTATTTCTTTACGTGGCGCTGGATGGATTTGATCTCGGCGTCGGCATCTTGTTTCCCTTCGCGAAGAATGCACGCGAGCGCGACCAGATGCAGGCTGCAATCGCGCCAGTGTGGGACGGCAACGAAACCTGGCTGGTGCTCGGCGGCGGCGGCTTGTTCGCGGCGTTTCCGAAGGCGTACGCGGCGCTGATGCCGGCATTGTATCTGCCGATCTTCCTGATGTTGCTGGCGCTGATATTTCGCGGCGTTGCGTTTGAGTTCCGCCACCATGGGCGCGAGCGTGGCCGCAAATTGTGGACGGTTGCTTTTTCCGGCGGTTCGATTGCGGCGGCGATCGCGCAGGGTTTGGTGCTCGGTGGTTTTGTTCAGGGCATTGCTATTGAAGGTGAAGTGTTCGTTGGCGGGCCGTTCGATTGGCTGACGCCGTTCTCGCTTCTGGTTTCTGCGTCTCTGGTTGCAGGATACGCGCTGCTTGGGGCGGCGTGGATTGTTTTTAAAACCCAGGGCGAACTTGCCGAACGCGCGCGGCGCTGGGTGAAACAACTGGCGTTGCTCACGGCGCTAGCGATGGGCGCGGTGAGCCTGGCGACGCTTGGGGTCGATGCGCGGGTCACGGAGCGCTGGGGCCTCACGATGACGAGCGTCGATTGGCCGGTGTTTATCAAACTTGCGCCATTGCCTTTGCTCGCTGGAGTCATCCTCTTTTTGATGTGGCGTGGGATCGAGGAGCGGAAATTCCTGCGGCCCTATCTTTATGCGGTTTGCCTGTTCTTGATCGGCTATGTCGGCCTCGCGGTTTCGCTTTGGCCCTTCATCATTCCGTTTGCGATGACGCCTGCGGACGCCGCCGCAGCGGATAACGCGCTGCAGCTCATGCTCTGTGGTGCGTTGGTGATGTTGCCGATCATCTTAGCGTACACGGCGTTCGTTTATTGGACCTTCCGCGCCAAGGTGGATGACGATGCCGCCTATCATTGAAGGACCGCCTGATGAGGGTGAAACGCTGCGGCCACTGGGCAAACGCTTGTTGTGGTTCGTGGCGTTGTGGTTCGGCGGATTGATTGCCGTCGCGGCGGCAGCCTATGCGTTGCGGGCGCTGATCATTTGATCGATGTGATGTCGCGGAAGCTCTCGTCCATGAAGTGGGCGAGGGCGACGTCTTTGTCGCTGACGCCGCCGGCGTCGTGCGTGGTCAACGTGACATCGACGCGATTGTAGACGTTCAACCATTCGGGATGATGGTCGTTGCGCTCCGCATAAAGCGCGATGCGAGTCATGAAGCCGAACGCCGCATTGAAATCCTTGAAGCGGAATTCCTTCTGGATGGCGTCGCGATTGTCATCGGTGTCTTGCCAGCCTTCGAGGCGGGCGAGGGCGGCGGCGGCGCCAATCTTTGCTGTCGGCATGAATGAACTCCTTCAAGGCATGCATGTAGGCCGCTTTCGCCAGGAGGCAAAAACGTCTGACGTTCGGACGCGCCGGGCGCCGCTTTCAGGAGGAGTCGGCTGCGAGTAGGGCCGGAGTGGAGAGCGTACGAATGGCGCTAGGCGCGGGCGCGGTCATGCACAGCGCGAAAAGACGCGTAAGTCCACGGCGCCGACGCGCGGCGAGCGCCGCGGCGACTGCGTGGCAATTGCGCAAGATCTTGAGAAGATGAAGCACTTGCGTGATCGCGCCGCCTTGACGTTGAGACGCCGGCGAAGCCAGACGCCGGCGGCGACGCGTTGGGTGCAGCGCCCTTTGCGGCACCGAAGGCCCGACAGCGCGAAATTGCGCCATACGTGCCGGGGCCGTCGTGGCAGCAGCTTCGCGGCGTGAAGGATGATGATGTGGCGAACGGCATGGCGGAGACGCGTAATCGTCACCCCGCCATAGCGAGAGCCGCGCCGCTGCTCGGATGGCGAACGTTTCGGTGCGCCGAGCGCCACCCACGCCAAGAGCGCGCTGAGCCAGGCAACGAACCTGGCAAGGCGAAGATCTGAAATGGGTGAGGATTGGCGCGGCCGCATGAACGCGCATCGTAGATGTGGGGCAAACGCGGTCGGATAGAACGGCGTCTATCCGCGGGTTTTCGAGGCGCTTCTCCAAGCATTGGGATGCGCGCGCGGCGAATGCGCGGGATTGAGTGCGTCCCGACGGCAAACAAAAACGCCGCCGTCTTTCGACGGCGGCGCTGTTGCAGCGAAGTGTTTCGCTTATTGGTTCGGCTGAACCGGGTTCGGCTGCTCGTGACCCGAGACAACCTCGCCCTTGGCCAGCTTCGAGTTCCACATGCCGTAGGCGAAGTAGAGCAGGAAGCCACCGGCCAAGTAGATGATGAAGAAGTTGCGCGTCGGTACGTGCGCCATCAGCGACATGAGCAGGAATAGGCACATGAGCGCGCCGAGGATCGGCGTGATGGGGAACAGCGGCGTCTTGAACGGACGGCTGATGTTCGGACGTGCATAGCGCAGATAGACAACCGTCAAGCAGACGATCGCGAAGGCGGCGAGCGTGCCGACGTTCGTGAGGTTTGCGAGAGCGTCCAGACCCATGAAACCGGCGAAGCCCATGGCGAGCAGGCCAACGAGGATCGTGTTGACCCACGGCGTCTTGAACTTCGGGTGAACGTTGGCGAACACCTTCGGGATCAAGCCGTCCTTGGCCATCGTGTAGAAGATGCGGGTCTGGCCATAGAGCAGAACCAGCATGACCGACGAGAGGCCGGCGAAGGCGCCGAGCTTCACCACAAAGGCAAACCACGGCAGGCCGATTTGGTCGACGGCGAGTGCGATCGGCGCGGGGTTGTCGAGTTGTTGGTAGGGCACGATGCCGACCAGGACCGCGCAGGTCATGATGTAGAGGATCGTGCAGATGATGAGCGAGCCGAGGATGCCGATCGGCATGTCGCGGCCCGGGTTCTTTGATTCAGCGCCAGCGGTCGAGACAGCTTCAAAGCCGATATAGGCGAAGAAGATGGTCGCAGCGCCGGTGATGAGGCCGGGGACGCCGTATTGGCCGGTGTCGGCGCCGGTTAGAACGCCGCCGAGCGCGCGCATGATCTGAGCGCCGATACTCATGTCCGTTCCAGGCGGAGGCGCCGGAATTTGTTCGGGGATGAGCGGCGACCAAAGATCGGTGTTCACGTAGCTCGCGCCGATCACGATGAAGGCGATGACGACACCGACCTTAATGAAGACGACGATGTTGTTGACGAGCGCCGATTCCGAGATGCCGACCACGAGCAATGTGGTGACCGCAAGAAGGCCGATGATGGCAGGTAGGTTGAGAACGCCAACGCCAATGACGGCGCCAGTATCGTGGTCGGTGACTTCGACGCCGGGCGCTGCGGTAAACTCCGGCGGTATGTGCACGCCAAGATCCGCGAGCAGGCTGACGGTGTAACCCGACCAGCCGACCGCGACCGTCGACGCTGCGAGGCCGTACTCGAGAACAAGCAACAGACCCATGATCCAGGCGACGATCTCGCCCATGGATGCGTAGGAGTAAGAATAAGCGGAGCCGGAGACCGGAATGGCCGAGGCCAGTTCGGCATAAGAGAGAGCAACGAGCGCGCAGAGCGTTCCGGTGATCACGAACGAGATCATGATGCCCGGGCCGGCGAATTCAGCCGCGGCGCGGCCGGTCAGCACGAAGATGCCGGTGCCGATGATGCAGCCGATGCCGAGCAAAATGAGGTTCAGCGGGCCGAGTGTTTTCTTGAGTTCGCCCTGTTCGTGCTCGGCGTGCATCTGTTCAACGCTCTTGCGAATGAACAGACGGCCAAGGCCGCTGGGCTTTTTGGTGTTTGCCACGTTCGATCCCCTCCCTGGGTCGGTTGTGGGCGGGAAGCTAACGGCGTGGTTAGGGGGCGGCAAGCGCCATGGGTCGCTTTTCGCCGCTCAGGCGCGGCGAAGGCATGGGCTTACCCCGGAGCGCCGCACAAATGAGCAGGGCGTTGCAGGCGTGGGCGCTGTCGCGGCCTAGTTTAGTGCAGCTGGAATGTCCCAGCCGCGGCGCGCGCAGGCGGCGAGTACAGTGTTGCGCAGCAGGCAGGCGATGGTCATGGGGCCGACGCCGCCTGGAGAGGGCGAAACGGCGGATGCGACTTCGATGGCCTCTGCGAACGCAACATCACCCACGAGTTTGGTTTGCGGTTTGCCCTCTTTGCTGGGGCCTTTCTCCGGCGCCGGCACGCGGTTGGTGCCGACATCGATGACGATGGCGCCCGGGCGCACCCAATCGCCGCGCACCATTTCGGGACGGCCGACGGCGGCGACGAGAATATCGGCCCCGCGGCAGACCATCTTGAGATCGCGGGTCTTTGAGTGAGCGATGGTGACGCTGGCGTTTTGTTCGAGGAAGAGCAGCGCCGCTGGTTTGCCGACGAGGATGGAGCGGCCAATGACGACGATATTGGCGCCACTGAGATCAGGGCGTTCGGTTTTCGCAAGGATGACGCAGCCAACCGGCGTGCAAGGGCGAAGGCCGGGCTTGCCGAGGACAAGCTTGCCGGCGCTGGCTTCGGTGAGACCGTCGACGTCTTTCAGCGGATCGAGCGCGGCGAGCACCGCTGGTTCGCTGATGTGCTTCGGCAGCGGCAGTTGAACCAGGATGCCGTCAATGTCGGGATCGGCGGAAAGCTGCTCGACCTTGGCGATGAGGTCGGCTTGCGTTGTTTCAGCCGGAAGCCGGATTTCGACCGAGCGCATGCCGGCTTCGACCGTCATTTTGGCTTTGCTGGCGACGTAGACGTGGCTGGCGGGATCGTCACCGACCAGCACCACCGCCAGGGCGGGTTGCGCCGGGAGCTGCTTGACCGCCGCCGCAACGTCGGCGCGAACACGCGCCGCGATGGCTTTGCCGTCGATGCTGCGTCCGGTCATGAATGCTCCCGCGAATCTGTGCGGCGGTGTTTAACACCGTGACTCGCTTTATCCACCCATTCCCGGGAGGATACACAGCGTCGAGCCGGGAATAGGCGATGGTGGCGTGCTAGGTGAAGCGCGCGACGAATGCCGCGACGTCTGCGTCGGTGGCGCTTTCGATATCGAGCGTCTTCATGCGCGATGTTCCCCCGCGCGACACGCTGACCTTGCTTTTTGCGACGCCGAACGCTTTGGCGATCAGCGCTTCGAGTGCGCGGTTGGCTTCGTTGTTCTCGGGCGCGACGCGGACGCGGGCTTTGAGATAAAGGCCGGTCTCGTCGCTGGCGGCGCCGTCGATGCGGTCAGCGCCGCCGGAAGGCGTAAGGCGGACGCGCAGCCGGCTCAGAGTATGCCTCGCGTCCCGAGCAACACGCCTTCAAGCCAATACGTCACTTCGTGCTGCAGCAATGAGATCAACAGCAGAAGCACGAGAACCGAAAGGTCGACCCCCGCGATCGGCGGAATCAGGCGCCGCAACGGACGGAGCAGGGGATCTGTCACCCGGGCGCAAAACTCCCAGGTCGAGCGGATGAACTGGTTGCGGCGATCGACGATGTCGAAAGCGTAAAGCCAGGAAATGACCACGTAGACGATCAGGACGATGGAGATCAGTCCAAGGATCGCGCGGATGAGTTCAAAGAGAATGTGGATCATGGAGGCCCGGAATACCCGGAGCCGGGCGGATTCGGCAACCTCACAGGCGCCGGTTGACGCTTCGCCGCGCCCGGCACTATACCGCGCCTCCCACTGGACGGGCCCGTAGCTCAGCTGGGAGAGCGCTGCGTTCGCAATGCAGAGGTCAGGAGTTCGATCCTCCTCGGGTCCACCATTCCTCGCTCGCGGGAGCGGGGTTGGGATGTCCTGGATTGCTTACGCCGTCCTTCAAACTCTCATCACATTCGCTAAGCTCCGCCCAAAACATTAAGGGGCGGGACGTGATTGGACGGTTTTTGAGCGCCTTTGCGACGGCGGCTGATGCGCCTTTGCGCGCAAGCCAGGCTGAGGTCGACGCGCTCTATAAGCGACATCGCTGGCGCGTGTTGTTGGCGATCACGCTTGGCTATGGGCTGATCTATACGTGCCGGCTGGCAATCGGGCTGGTGAAGCCCTCGATGATTGATGCGGGTGTCTTCACGCCGGCGCAGTTCGGGCTAATCGGATCGGCGTTCTTCTACACGTACGCGCTGGGCAAGCTCACGAACGGCTTTCTAGCCGATCACGCCAACATGCGAACGTTCCTGCCGCTTGGCTTTGCGATGTCGGCGCTTTGCAATTTCGGCATGGGCTTTGCCGACACGGTGTTGATGGCGGCGATCCTGTGGGGCGTGAATGGCTGGTTTCAGGGGTTTGGTGCGCCGGGGAGTGTGGTGGCGCTGAGCTCTTGGTTTTCCAATCGCGAGCGCGGGCGCAATTACGGGATCTGGATCACGTCGCATTCGTTCGGCGAGGGACTGACATTCTTCGCGATCGGCTGGGCGGTGGCGACGTTTGGTTGGCACTTCGGCTATTTCGTGCCGGCGGCGATTGGTTTGGCGACGGCGGTGATGATGTACGCGCTGATGCGCGACCGGCCGCGAACGATGGGCCTGCCGACAGTCGCCGACTGGAAGAATGATCACGTCGCGGAGAGCGATGGAAATAAATCCAGAAGCCGGCTGGCGCTGCAGTTTTCAGTGCTGAGTTATCCGACGATTTGGATCCTGGGGCTTTCGAGCGCCGCGAATTACGTGACGCGTTATGCGATTAATTCGTGGGGGCCGCTCTATCTGCAGGAAGCGCGCGGGTTCGATGAAGTGGCATCGGGAACGATGCTGATGATCTCGACGCTGGCGGGGATTGTTGGCTCCGTTGGCTATGGTTGGATCAGCGATAGATGGTTTGGCGCGCGGCGGCCGCCGGCGAATTTGATCTTCGGAATATGTGAGATCGCCGGGCTGGCGCTGATCTTCTTCGGTCCGGCGAACATGCCGACACTGATCGCGGGGATGATCTTATTCGGGCTTGGGCTTGCGGGTTTGGTCGCCTCGCTCGGTGGTCTGTTCGCCGTCGATATTTGTCCGAAGCGCGCGACGGGCGCGGCGATGGGCGTGATCGGGATTTTCTCCTATCTCGGCGCGGCGTTGCAGGAGAACATTTCTGGCGCGCTGCTTGAGCGGCATTCGGTGATGGTGGGCGCTGATCGCGTGTACGACTTCGAGCCGGCCATTTGGTTCTGGCTCGGCTCGTCGGTCGTTTCGTTAGCGTTGGCGGCCACGCTGTGGCGCGCGAAATTACGCGACTAGCTTAGCGGCACGTCAGTAATTCCAAATGATCCTAGGCGGCGTCGCGCTTTGCGGTCGCGGCCGGCGCTTCATCGGTAATGTCGCCGGTGATGAGGCGGGCGCCGCGTTCGAAGGTGAGGTACGACCAAACCCAATCGAGCGCGACGGCGATACGGTTTTTGAAACCGATCAGATAATAGATGTGCGCCGCGCTCCACACGAACCAACCGATGAAGCCCTTGAGATGGAAGCCGCGAAAATCGGCGACGGCTGCCTTGCGGCCGACGGTGGCGAGATTGCCGTAGTCGATATAGCCGAAGGGTTCAGCGAGCGGGTTGCCTTCGAATTCAGCCTTGATGACGCGTGCGGCGTAATCGCCTTGTTGTTTGGCGACGGGCGCGACGCCGGGGAGTTGCTTGCCATCCGCGCCGTTCACAGCGGCGCAATCGCCGATGATGAAGATGTTGGGGTGGTGCGGTGCGCGAAGATCGCCGCCGATGATGGCGCGTCCGGCGCGATCGGCCGGCAGACTGAGCCAACGCGCTGCCGGCGACGATTGCACGCCGGCGGCCCAGATCACACAGCGCGAGCCGATGTGTTCGCCGCCGAGCGTGACGCCGGTTTCGTCGACCTTGGTGACGGCATTGCCAATGCGGACTTCGACGCCGAGTTTCTCAAGTGCTCGGCGGGCGTGTTCCGAGAGGTCCGGCGGGAAGTTGCCGAGAATGCGCGGCGCGGCTTCCACCAAGATTATGCGCGCCGATTTCGGATCGATGCGGCGATAGTCACGGGCGAGCGCCTTGTTGGCGAGTTCTGCGATGGCGCCGGCGGTTTCGACCCCCGTCGGGCCGCCGCCGATGACGACGAACGTCGTTAGAGCTGCACGTTCAGCTGGATCTGGTTCAAGTTCCGCGCGCTCGAAAGCAAGCAGGATACGTTTGCGCTGCTCTGTGGCGTCTTCGAGTGTTTTGAGGCCGGGCGCGAAGCGCTCCCAATCGTCGTGACCGAAATAGGCATGGCGAGCGCCGGTCGCGACGATGAGATAATCATAGGGCACATGCCGATCGCCCAGAACGACGTGGCGTTGCGCGGGGTCGATCGCTTCGACGGTTCCGAGCTCGACGCGGACATTCTTCTGCTGGCGCACGATGGCGCGAATGGGTGTCGCGATCTGGTTGGGCGCAAGGCCGGCGGTGGCGACCTGATAGAGCAGCGGCTGGAACAGATGGTGGTTGCGGCGGTCGATCAGGGTGACATCGACAGGCGCGTTTTTCAGCGCCTTCGCAGCGGTGAGACCGCCGAAACCTGCGCCGATAATGACGACGCGCGGGCGTTTAGTCGCGTTCATGGGCGAGGCCCCTCCGTGACGATCTCAATATAGGCGCGTTCGCGACACGATGCAGCGTTAACGCGCTGCTACATTGCGCCATGCTTTGTGGCATGCGTCGCCCTTCGACAGGCTTAGGTGATGCTGCCGAAATTGGCGCTTGATATGGCGTCATGCTAAGCTTGTCGAAGCATGACGCCACGCACCCCAACGGGGAGAGGGGCAGCTCTGCGCTTGCATCCGGCGGCTAGGACGGCTCTAACGCGGCCCTCCCATGCTTGAGATTTCGGACCTCACCTTTCGCTTCGGCCCGCGGCCGTTGTTTGAGAACGCCAATGCGTTCATCGCCGAGGGCTGGAAGGTTGGCCTTGTCGGGCGCAACGGCACGGGCAAGTCGACGTTGCTGACGCTGATCCGCGATGAGGTAGGCAAGGCGAACGCTTCGATCCGGATCCGGCGCGGCGCGCGGATGGGGTTCGTGGCGCAGGAAGCGCCGCAAGTGGAGACACCGCTGCTCGATCTGGTGATGGCGGCGGACGAGGAGATGACGTCGCTGTTGAAGGAAGCGGAGACGGCGGAAGACCCCCAGCGCATCGCTGACATTCACATGCGTCTGGCAGAGATCGACGGCTATTCTGGCGAAGCGCGTGCGAGCGCAATCATGGTTGGCCTCGGGTTCGAGCAGGAAGATCTGCGGCGCCCGGCGCGCGAGTTCTCCGGCGGCTGGCGTATGCGCGCGGCTCTGGCGGGCGTGCTGTTCTCGGCGCCGGATCTTTTGATCCTCGACGAGCCTACCAACTATCTCGATCTCGAAGGTGCGGCGTGGCTTGAGGAATACCTCCGCGATTATCCGCACACGGTGATTTGCGTCAGCCACGATCGCGAAATGCTGAACCGTTCGGTGACGCACATTCTGGCGCTCGACGATAAGAAGCTCGAGGTCTTCGTCGGTGGGTACGATGCGTATCTGAAGAAGAAGGCGGAGCGCATGGCGCTCGCGGCTGGAATGAAGGCCAAGCAAGATGCGCAAAAGGCGCACTTGCAGAAGTTCATCGATCGCTTCCGCGCCAAGGCCTCGAAGGCGGCGCAGGCACAGAGCCGGATTAAGCAGCTCGAGAAGATGCAGGACATTGCCGTGCCGCTCGAAGAGCGCACGATTCCGTTTCATTTCGACAATCCGGTTGAACTCGCTTCGCCTCTCGTTGTGTTGGATGAGGCCGATTGCGGCTACATCGTCGGCAAACCGGTGCTGAAGCGTGTGTCGCTGCGTCTCGATCATGATGATCGCATCGTGATCATTGGGCCGAACGGGCAGGGCAAGACGACCTTGGTCAAGTCGATCGCGGCGCGGTTGGCGTTGCTGAACGGCAAGCGTGTGGCGTCCGGAAAGGCTGTGATGGGCTATTTCAGCCAGGATCAGCTCGACGAATTGCGCGCTGGCGAGACTGTGCTTGAGCACGTGCGCGACCTGGAGCCGGATTGGGCGCCGCCAAAGCTGCGCTCGCTTGCGGCGCGGATGGGCTTTGGCGTCGAGAAGATCGACACGAAAGTTGAAAAGCTTTCGGGCGGTGAGAAGGTGCGTTTGTTGCTGGGGCTTATGGCGCACCGTAAGCCGCACGTGCTGATCCTCGACGAGCCGACGTCGCACTTGGACATCGATAGCCGCGAAGCGTTGATCCATGCCATCAACGGCTACGAAGGCGCGGTGCTGTTGATCACGCACGATATCTATTTGGCGGAAGCGTGCGCGGATCGTCTGTGGCTCGTCTATCACGGACGCGCGCGCCAATATGACGGCGATCTAGAAGATTATCGCAAGCTCGTCGCGGCGGCGGATAGGCCGGCCGATGAGGGCGATAAGCCGAGCAGCATGGCGGCCGCAGTGCAGGCGGATGCGAAGCCGAAGCACTCGAAGTACACACTGACGCGCAAGCTCGAGGCGGCGGAGAAAGAGATCGAGCAAGCCAATCAGGCGCTCGCGCGCATCGATGCTGCTTTGGCTGATCCGGACCTGTTCACCAAGGATCAGAAGCGCGGGGAGTCGCTGCTGAAAGAACGCTCGCATGCGGCGACGGCGCTGGCGAAGGCCGAGGCGAGCTGGCTTGAGGCGAGCGAGGCGCTGGAGGGCGCATGACGGCGCAGGCCGCGATCGTTGCGATAAGTCAGGCGGCGCCGCAGCTGACGAGCGCGTTATCGCAAGATCAGCTCGATGAAGTGCTGCGTCTGTGGGCAGATGTAAGTCAGCCCATATCGGAAGCGGACGTGCGAATCTTGCTGACGATGCTGCCTGCCGACGGCGATCTAGCCTTCGAGGTCAATTGGACCTTGCTGCATGCGATTGAACGGTCGCTGTGCTGGCCGTTGTGGGATGCGCTGAGCGATGAGAATGACTGGCATCGCCGGCTGAAACTGCTGCTCGCAAATGCCGGAATTCATTCACCGGCGTAGCCGGCGCATCGATGCGTGGATCAATGCGCGCGGCCGATGGTCGTGCCGTGCGCTAGCGATTTCTAGCGGAAATTGACGCCGAGCCGATTGTTGTCGGTGTTGCAGTCGATCGGCGGCGACCAGCTGCCGCTCGCGGGCGCGTAATTGAGCTGAACCCGTGCGGCGGCTGCGCCAGCGCGGGTGACGCCGGCGGGCAATGTCGCGCGGACATGGCCGCGCCAACTTGCGCCGCGCGCGAGTGAAACCGGACCGCCGGGGCTATCGCCCGGAAGTACATTGACGCCGATCTGCTGGTCACCGCTCGGTGTAACGAGGATGAGCGAGATCCATTGTTTGTTGTCATCCGGCGCGTTGTAGGTGCGTGGGCCGTTGTTGCGGACTTGGAAATAGATCGCGACTTCATTGGCAGCGAGGCGTTCACCAGGCGGTGAACGCGAGCCATTCCAACCAACGATCGCGAGATCAGTGCAGAGGCCGCCGAGCGGTGGGCCGGGCGGACGCGGGATCGGGACAGGAGGGATGCTCGGGGTTTGCGCACTGGCTGAGACCGCGGCCATGCAAAGCAAGACCGTCGCTAAGATCAATTTGCGCATTTTCATTCCTCGTAAGAGGTCCCTCGTTGCTGAACCTAACAGGGGTGGAGCGCGAGGCAAGTGAGGCGCTTGCCGATCGTGAGAGATGCGCGCGCCAAAGTTGATCGCGCTTTAGCAATAGAAATTAACGTCAACTTTAAGCCAGTTTTTGATCCCTGATCTTTCGGGGCGGGTCTGATGAGTGGCGACTTAACGATGTTTCGCAGCGCGCCTGGCGTCGAGCGGGCGCGCGATATCATCGAGCGGATGGGCGAACGGCAGATTTCAACCAGCCCGGCCAATTATGAAGTTTGGACGACGCACGTCGCCGGCGTGAAGCCGGACTTGAGCCGGGAGATCGAGGCGCGGCTGCAGCGCGGCGAACAGTTCGCGGACGAAGCCAATGAGGAATTGTTCGAGCGCTTCTTCGCCAACACGCGGCTTTCGATCCAGATGCTCGAAACCAGCGAGACGATCGCACGTGAGCTCGATGACACGGTGTCCAATCTGCGTAGTGCGGGCGGGCAAGCGGGCTCTTACGCGAAGGTGTTGCAAGACGCGGCGACACGGTTCGAGGGCGGCGTCGATTCTGCGGAGTTTCGATCCGTTGTCGAGCATCTTGCGGTCACTACGCATGAGATGATCGAGAACAATCTGAAGCTTGCAGAGCAGATTGCGCCAGGTGCAGGAACTGCAAACGGCCCTGGAGAGCGTGAAGGTCGAGGCGCTGACGGATGGTCTGACCGACCTCGCTAACCGGCGCATGTTCGAAGATACAATGCTCCGCCGCATCAACGACGCCGGCGCTGATAAGAGCGATCTTTGCCTGGTCATGTTCGACATCGACCTTTTCCGCCGTCTCAATGAGACGTGGGGCCATTCGCTCGGCGATCAGGTGCTCCGGTACATCGCGGCCGTTCTCCGTGCGCATGCGCAAGGCGATGTGTTGGCGGCGCGCTATGGCGGCGAGGAGTTCGCGATGATCATGCCGCGCACAAATCTCTATTTGGCGGAGGCTTTGGCGGCTCGGGTCGGCAAAGCGGTGTAATCGAAGCGCTTGTCGCTGAAATCGACGGGGGACGTGATTGGTGAGATCACGCTTTCGATGGGCGTGGCGCGCTTTCGTGAATTCGAGGAGGCGCCTGCGTTGATCGCGCGGGCGGAGGCGTGTGTCCGTGCGGCCAAGCTCGAAGGGCGCGACCGGATCGTCACCGATGCGCAATTGAGCCGCTAGGACGCAGCGTAGATTTGTGATCCTGAAGTCCGAAGCGTGCGTACCAGATTCCAAATTGGGAGATCTGGATGAGAGTGCTTGCGGGTTTGCCATTGGTGCTGGTGTTGGCCGCGTGCGTTGCGCAGGCCCAGACGAATGATCCGGCCCCTGTGGTTGGATTGAATGGCGCCTGGGTTGTCGATCTCTCGACCAGTCCGTCCGAGCCCTACACCAAGCCGATGCAACTGACGCTGAACGCCGATGGCACCGTCGCCGGCTCATTTTATGAGAGCGATATCGAAGTAGGGCGTTGGCGAACGGCGCGTGGACGCACTTGTGTGAGTTTCCGCACGACTGATGGCGTTGGGCCGTATCATACGGCGGCGTGCCTGGTGGGTGATCACGTCGAAGGGCAGACGTGGGCGGAGCACAGGAATTTCCTGTTCAACTGGAACGCGACGCGCAATTAGCCCACTGGCGCGAGCGGCGCGTCCTTGATGCGATCAAGATTGCCGCTGCCGGGGATGAAGAGGGCTTCGATGCGGATGCCGTCTGGATCTTCGAAAAGCGTCGAGTAATAGCCGGGCGCCCAGGGGCCTTCTTCGCCGGTGCGGATGATTTTGGCGCCGAAGGTTTGCATCGATGTGGCGAGCGCGTCGACATCTTCGCGGGAGCGGAGGCGGAAGCAGAAATGATGCAGGCCGATGCGCCATTGGTCGAATGGCGTGTCGCGGTGTTGCGGCTCGGCGTTGCGGATGAGCAGGCCGGTGCGCGCGCCGATGCAGTAGAAGACCTGGCCGGGCACGTCGTATTGAATCGACATGCCGAAGGTTTCGACGAGCAGGTGGTGATAGAATGGTCGCGACGCGGCGACGTCGCGCACCGTGAGCTGGATGTGGGCGATGCCGTTCGGGGAGATCGTCGTTTCATCGCAGACGCGGTCTAGCACCTTATGAAGTTTGCGTTCCGCTTCTTCCCGAACTGGTCCCCTCACAGAGATCCTCCCGTGGCTCCGCTTTAACACTCCCCGCGTTGCGAACAAAGGCAAAACACGCCAGCCTCGCAGCATGTCGCGAATCACGTCGGTTGCGCTGGATGATCTGAACGCTGAGCAGCGTGCGGCGGTGGAGCATGGCTCTGCGCCGTTGCTGGTGATTGCGGGTGCGGGGTCGGGGAAGACGAAGACGTTGTCTTGCCGCGTGGCGCATCTTGTTGCGAATGGCGCCGATCCGTCGCGCATTCTGTTGCTGACGTTTTCGCGGCGGGCGGCGAGTGAGATGATTGCGCGCGTCGGCAAGGTGATGGCCGGCGATGTGCGTATTCCGTGGGCCGGGACGTTTCACGCGATTGGCGCGCGGCTGTTGCGGGAACTGGCGCCAGTGATCGGCATCGATCCGGAGTTCACCATCCACGATCGCAGCGATAGCGCCGATCTGATGAGCATGGTGCGCCAGGAGCTTGGCGTCGCGACGGGCGCGAAAAGGTTTCCGATGAAGGGGACGTGCCTCGCGATTTATTCGCGCGTCGTGAATGCGGATGAGTCGATCGACGATGCGGTGGTGGCGCAGTTTCCATGGTGCCGCGAGTGGACCGCGGAGCTGAAGACGCTGTTCGGCGCGTATGTCGAAGCCAAACAGAAGCAGAACGTGTTGGATTACGACGATCTGCTTTGGCTCTGGGCCGAGGCCATGAATGAGCCGGCGCTCGCGGCCGAAGTTGGCGCGCGGTTCGAGCACGTTCTGGTCGATGAATATCAAGACACGAACAAGCTGCAGGCGCGCATTCTGTTGGCGATGAAGCCGGATGGGCGCGGCGTGACTGTGGTCGGCGATGATGCGCAGTCGATCTATTCGTTCCGCGCGGCGGATGTGCGCAATATTCTGGAGTTTCCGAAAGCGTTTACGCCGGAGGCGCGGCTGGTGACGCTGGAGCAGAACTATCGCTCGACGTCACCGATCTTGGATGCGTCGAACGCGGTAATCGATCTGGCGAAGGAGCGCTTCACCAAAAATCTGCGCACGACACGCAGCGGCGGAACGGCGCCGAAGCTGGTGAGCGTGCGTGATGAGGCGGCGCAGGCGAGTTACATCGCCGAGAGCGTGCTTGAGGCGCGCGAGCGCGGGCTGACTTTGATGCAGCAGGCGATCCTCTTTCGCGCGGCGGATTTTTCGGCCCCGGTGGAGCTGGAGCTGGCGAAGCGCGACATTCCGTTCGTGAAATTCGGTGGCCTGAAGTTTCTTGAAGCGGCGCATGTGAAGGATTTTCTGGCGATCCTCCGTTGGGCGCAGAATGGCGGCGATCGGATCGCGGGATTTCGTACGTTGCAGCTCGTGCCGGGGGTTGGGCCCGCGAAGGCGGCGCGCATTCTGGATGCGGTGGATGAGTTCGGCCCCTATGGCGCGGTGCGCAACACTGCGCCGCCAGCGGGCGCGGCTGAGGCGTGGGATGCGTTGAAAGAAATGCTTGCCGCGATGGAGAAGACGCCGGCCTGGCCAAGCGATCTTGATTTGGCGGCGCGTTGGTACACGCCGATGATGAACGAGCGCTATGACGACGCCCGCGTGCGCGCTGGTGACATCGATCAATTGCAGCGCATCGGTGCGACGTTTGGCGGGCGCACCAGTTTCTTGACCGAGCTCACGCTCGATCCGCCGAACTCGACGAGCGATGAGAGTGGCAAGTCATCGAAGGACGACGACTATCTGATCTTGTCGACGATCCATTCGGCCAAGGGGCAGGAATGGAAGAATGTGTTCGTGTTGAATGTGGTTGATGGCTGCATGCCGTCCGATCTCGGCACGGGATCGACGGCGGCGTTGGAAGAGGAGCGGCGGCTGCTCTACGTGGCGATGACGCGCGCGAAGGATGAGCTGCATCTCATCACGCCGCAGCGGTTCTATCACACGCAGCAATCGCGCGGCGGCGACAAGCACGTGTATGCGATCAAATCGCGCTTCTTGCCTGAATATGTGTGCTCTAAGTTTCAGCAGACGGCATGGGCGCCGGAGCCTGCGCCCGGCGAAGCTGGTGCGAACGGGCCGTTGCCGAAGATCGATCTTGCTGCGAAGGCGCGCTCTCGGTTCAGCTGATCTTCGGCGGCATCGGAATGTAGGCGCTGGTGCGTCTTTTGTAGGCTTCGTAATCGGGACGCGTGCGTTGCAGGTGCGGTTCTGTTGTGGGGCCGCCGCTGACGCGCGTGAGTAGGAACGTGAGCAGGAGCGGGCCGGCGATGCTCCAAAGACCCATCCCGGCGTCGAGCGCGATCAGCCACATGCCCCACCACGCGACCATGTCGCCGAAATAGTTTGGATGACGTGAGTAGCGCCAGAGGCCTTGGTCCATGACCTTGCCTTTGTTGGCGTCGAGCGATTTGAAGTGTGCGAGCTGCGCGTCAGCGATGCCCTCGTAAACGAGGCCGGCGATCGCGAGCCAAATGCCGATGTGGCCGAATGCGCCGAGTTCAGTGGCTTGCGAAATCGGGCCGAGCTGCGCGGGAAGTGCGACGATGAATTGCAACACGAGTTGCGGCGCGAACACCCAGAGCAGCGAGAACAGCGCGAAGTTGAGGCCATGTTTTTCTTTGGCGCGCTTGGCCAACTTCTCGTAGCGGCGATCCTTGCCGTGATTGGACCAGCGCCAGAAGAGATAGATGCCGAGGCGTAGGCCCCAAGCCGTGGCTAAGAAGAGAAGCGCGAAGGCGTGCGGTCCTGGATCGATGATTTGAACGAAGGTCGACCAGGCGAGGACGACGACGCCGAGCGCCCACCAGCTATCGATGTAGCTTGGATCTTTCAGGGGGATACTGATGAGCCAAAGCGCTGTGAAGCAGACGGCCGTGACGATGAGATTGTTGAGCAGGATCGGAAGCGCTTCGGTCATGCGCGAGGTTTAGTCGCCGTTCGTTCGATAGTGCAAGTGTGGGTTTTAGCACTTAGCGCTAAGCAACGCTCTTCAGCGCCGTGCGAACGGTCTCGGCAATCTGATCGATTTGGCTCTTTTCGATGATGAGTGGCGGCGAGAAGGCGAGGATGTCGCCTGTCACTCGGATGAGCACGCCGGCGTCGAAGCATTTGCGGAACACTTCGAGCCCGCGCTGTGTCGCGGCGCCTGGCCGAGGCTCAAGTTCGATGCCGCCGATCAGACCGAGATTGCGAACGTCGATGACGTGCGGCGCGTCACAGAGCGAATGCATCGCGTCTTCCCAATAGGGCGCAAGTTCGGCGGCGCGTTCAAAGAGGCGCTCTTCTCTATAGGTATCGAGTGTTGCGAGGCCGGCGGCGCAGGCGAGCGGATGGCCGCTTGTGGTGTAGCCGTGAAAGAGTTCGATCGGCGTGTCTGCATTGGCAAGGATAGTATCGTAGATTTCGCGCGAGGCGGCGACAGCGCCCATTGGCACTGCGGCGTTGGTGATCGCTTTGGCCATGGTGAGGAGATCGGGCTTCACCTCGAAGAAGTCCGCCGCAAACGGCGCGCCAAGGCGGCCGAAGCCGGTAATAACTTCATCGAAGATGAGCAGGATGTCGTGCTTGGTGCAGAGTTCGCGCAGGCGCTTTAAGTAGCCCTTCGGCGGCATGATCACGCCGGTGGAGCCGGCGACGGGCTCGACGATCACGGCGGCGATGGTGCTTGCGTCATGGAGTTGCACGATGCGTTCGAGCGCGTCGGCGAATTCAGCGCCGTGCGACGGCTCACCGCGTGAGAAGGCGTTGCGCGCGATGTCGAGCGTGTGCGGCAGGTGATCGATGCCAGCCAGCATGGGGCCATAGGTCATGCGATTACGCACGATGCCGCCGACGCTGATGCCGCCAAAGTTCGTGCCGTGATAGCCGCGCTCGCGGCCAATGAGCCGATACTTGCCGGGCTTGCCGCGTGCTTTCTGGAAGGCGAGCGCGATTTTCAGCGCGGTGTCGGCGCTCTCACTGCCGCTATTGGTGAAGAAGACGCGGTCGAGGTTTGTCGGGAGAATTTCGCCGAGGCGGTTGGCGAATTCGAACGCGGCTGGGTGACCCAAGTTGAAGTTGGTCGCGTAGTCGAGTTCGGCGGCGGCGCGTTGAATAGCTTCAACGATGCGTTTGCGGCCGTGGCCGGCTGCGCAGCACCAAAGACCCGCCGTGCCGTCGAGGATCGCGCGACCGTCGGGCGAATAATAGTGCATGCCCTCGGCGCGGACGACCATTCGCGGATCGGCTTTGAATGCCCGGTTCGGCGTGAACGGCATCCAGAAGGAATCAAGCGAGTTGGGGCGTGGTGTGTCAGGCATGGCGTATTGTGAGCCTGCGCCGTGGGCGCCCGCAAGAGCGAGTTATTGCTCGGCGGCGCTGATGTGCCGCGCAACGTCGTCGAGGATGCTGAGACGCTGCTTGCGGAGAGCGGTCAGATAGTCATCCGAGGCGGCGGTCACGCCGTTTTCGATATTGTGAATCTCGCGCCAAATTTGATGGTTGAGTTCGAGTAGCGATTTGAAAGCCGGGTCGGACACCTTCAGGTTATGAATGGTTTGTCCGTGGCCAGCGAATTCTTGCTCCAGGGCGTGGTCGAGATGTTCTGTTTGCATGCGCCGAAATTAGCGCGTTTGCCCCGGCTGGTTTTGATCGGGCGCAATCAGGTCGATTGATCGCCATTCACGGCGGGAGAACATTTCGGATTGGTCGTTGAAATGCGGGCTCTCGGGGCGGTCACTGGCGCCCCATTGAATTATGACGCGAGTGCTGAGCGTTTGGTCGGGCGCCCAATCCATCACCATCATGAAGCCATCGCCGAAATCCGCGACGGCGCGGCCGTCTTGATCGTCGTGCCAGCGAATGGCGCGGAGGACGTCAGGCGCGCCTTCGAGCGGCAGATCCACATCTCCGCGACGGAGGCGCAGGAGGTCTCCAAGCGGAGGATCAATGCGGCCGAAGGTGGCGCGAAGACGTTGAGCGGCGCCGCGTGCAGCATCTACGGGTGTTGGCGGCGGCGTGTTGGCGCGCTGGGCGTTGTAAATCGGCTGATAGATGAGGCCCGCAAGCGCAGCCGCCGGGCTATCGTTGGCGGCGCGTCGATCCCAGGTGCGGAGGAAATTTTGAATCTCCGTGAGTTCTGCGTCGCCGCTCGCGTCGGTCGCCAGAATTTCATTGATGGCCGCGACTGTGGCCGAACGTTCGCTTGAGGTGAGGTCGAATTTCGCGTCGAGCAATTGCTCATCGCTGATGCGTGCGAGAGGTGAGAGAATCTCCACGGCGCGATAGCCGCGATTGGTGACGTAGGTTTCGATTGCAGGCGCGGCGGCGGGAAAATCTTCCGGGCTGATATTGGCTGTTTGGTCGGTGACGTACCATGGTGCGCCGTTGGTGCTGGCGAGCCAGCCCGAGCGCGGATTGATCAATTCCGGCGCGTCGACGCGATCATCCATCGCCCAAATGTTGGCGCTGGTGTCTCCCGGAACGCAGCCTGACCAATCGTAGCCTTCAGCGCGGCGCGGAATGATGGCGTTATAGAGATAGCCGATGCGGCCTGTGTTGTCGGCGTACATGAAGTTGAACGAGGGGATGGCGCGCATGGCCATGGCTTCGCGCCATTGTTCGTAGTTCTGGGCGCGGCCCATGCGGTAGAATTGTTCGAGCGCCCGCAGCTCGCCGGCGCCGGCGTAGCGAACCGCGACCCAGCCGTCGGCAGTCTCAAATGCTGGCCCGTGCTCGGTGAAGCGCAATGTACGCGGTACCGGGACGGTGATCGGCCCCATCTTCACCCAGAGCCAGATTTGTCGCCTGCGGAAGCGGCGCCATTCACCGTCGAAGTAATATTGGCCGCGATGTGCGTTGTCGGTGGTGAGACGATAGATGTCGACGAGGTCCGGTAGGTTGACGGTGGCGGCAAAGCCGAGAGCGCCATTGGTACCAAGCACTGGGAATGGCGAACCGGGAAAGAGGCCGCCATGCATGCGCCAGCCGGTGTCGCTTTCGATGCCGGCCTCATACCAGGCGACGGGACCGGCCCAGGGTTGGTGTGAGTTGACGATCAGGCGCGTGTGACCGTCCGCGCTTCGTGTTGGAGCGACGGCGAATGCGTTGGAGCCCCAATCGATGGATTCAGCGGAGGCGGTTTGCGCTGAACAAGGGTGGCCGTTTTCGTTGGCGACCATGCCGAGCGTGCGTTCGAAACCCCAGAACAGCGGGACGGTTAGTGCAGAACCGGCGACGACGTCGCGGCCGGTGATGTTGCGCGCGTCAGGCAGCACTTCGTCGGGGTGTTCGGCGGCGTAGGCGTTGAGACCAGCGGCGTAGGCTTCGACGATGGCGCGAAATTCGGGAGAAAGATCGCTCTCGTAGCGCGCGTCGACCGACTCTTTGATGTCGAGCAAATTCCAAAGGAAATCCGATTTGGCGCCTTCTTCGCCAAGATGCGCGCCGAGGCGTCCGCGTCCCATGAGGACGCTGATCTGAATGGTGGCGAAATTGTCTTCCGCGTGCGCCAGCGCCATGCCGTAAGCGACCTCGGGGTCGTCGGCGCCGTGGACGTTGGGGACGCCGTACGTGTCGCGCGTGATGGTCGGCTGGAAATCGCGGGCCGGTGGCGGCGCTGGCGGTGGGCCGCAGCTTGCGGCGAAGGCCAAGAAAGCTATCGCGACGTACCCAAGTTTCATGTTCGTATTACCGCCTTTGAGGCCTGGATAGACCAGCTCGCGCGTGAGCGGAAGAAACCGCTTCAAACTAGCGCCGCCCTCCGTTAGGGGAGGCGCACGCATTCGAGGGCCAACATGAGCTTTGCTGAAGTCACGATCCTGAAGGGCAAGTCTGGCGCGGAGTACACCTTCATGGTCGTCTCGCGGCGGACGACATTTAAGCCGAAGCCGGGCGTCTTCGTGATCGGCAAGTCGCTCGAGCCGCAGCGTTTCTCATTTTGCTATGTTGGGCAGTCGCCGGATCTTTCGGTGCGGCCGCTGGCGCCGGCGAAGACCGAGTGCTTCAACCGCTTCGGCGCTGACCTCATTTTCGTTCTGGAAGAACTCGACGCGGCCAAGCGGGCGCAGATGGTGACGGACATCGTTCAGGCCTACGCGCCCTCGTGCAACACGCCGTAAGGCGCTTCATGCCAGCGTGCTTCTAGGCTAAGACGCCGCCATGACACTGCAACAAAATCTCGACCGCGCACGCGGCATCAAATTTCCCACGAACGCCGTTATCGACGGCAAACTCGTTCCCGCGCGAAGCGGCAAGACATTCGACAATGTCGGGCCGCGCGACGGCAAGATCGTCAGCAAGGTTGCCGCTTGCGAAGCCGGTGACATCGACACTGCGGTGAACGCCGCGCGCGCGGCGTTTGAGGATGGCCGCTGGCGCAATAAGCATCCGCGCGAAAAGAAGAAGATCATGTTCAAGCTCGCGGAGCTGATGGAGCGTGATCTCGAAGAGCTGGCGTTTCTTGAAACGCTGGATATGGGCAAGCCGATCCGCGACACCCTGAGCGTTGATATTCCAACGGCGATCAATTCGATCCGTTGGTACGCGGAAGCGCTCGACAAAGTTTATGGCGAGGTGGCGACAACGCCGTCCGACCGTTTGAGCTATATCGTGCGCGAGCCGCTCGGCGTAGTCGGCGCCATCGTGCCGTGGAATTTTCCGCTGCACATGGCGTGCTGGAAGGTGGCGCCGGCGCTGGCGACCGGAAACTCCATCGTGCTGAAGCCGGCCGAGCAATCGCCATCGACCGCGCTGAAGCTGGGAGCGCTTGCGCTAGAGGCGGGCGTTCCGTCGGGCGTGCTCAATGTTGTGCCTGGGTATGGGGACACGGCGGGCCAAGCATTGGCGCGCCACATGGATGTTGACCTCATCGCGTTCACGGGCTCGGGCGAAGTTGGCCGCAAGCTGATGACGTATGCGGGTGAGAGCAATCTGAAACGCGTTGCGTTGGAGTTGGGCGGCAAGAGTCCGCAGATAGTTTTTGCCGACGCGGAAGATCTCGATGCTGCGGCCGACGCAGCGGCTTGGGGCATCTTCTTCAATCAGGGCGAGATCTGTAACGCCGCGTCGCGTTTGTTGGTCGAAGCTTCGATCAAGGATGAGTTCCTGGACCGGGTGCTGAAGCGCGCCAAGCAATACACGCCGGGTGATCCGCTTGATCCGGCGAGTGTCGCCGGCGCTTTGGTGAGCGAAGGCCAGATGAAGCGCGTTCTGGGCTACATCGACACGGCGCGTAAGGAAGGGGCGAATCTCGCGCTGGGTGGAAAGCGCGTGCGTGAAGAGAGCGGCGGCTTCTACGTGGAGCCGACGGTGTTTCATCGCATGGACAATACGCACACCTTGGCGCGCGAAGAGGTGTTTGGGCCGGTGTTGGGGGTGCTTGCCTTCACGAACGAAGACGATGCGGTGCGGATTGCCAACGACACCGTCTACGGACTGGCCTCCGGCCTTTGGACAGCGAACATCTCGCGCGCGCACCGCGTGGCGCGGAAGCTGCGAACAGGACTGGTGTGGATCAATGGCTGGGATGCTTGCGATATCACCGTGCCGTTCGGCGGCGCGAAGCAATCGGGTTTTGGGCGCGATCGCTCGTTGCATGCGCTAGAGAAGTACACTGAGCTCAAGGGAATTTCGGTTACGTATAAGCCGTGAGTCTCGCGAATCTCATCACGCGTGAAACGCAGCGTTATCTCGACACGCATCCCAAGGCGTCAGCCGAGGCGGCGCGGCTCAAAGAACATTGGCTCTTTGGGGCGCCGTTCCATTGGATGAATGATTGGGCGACGCCGTCTGCGATGATCGCGGAAGACGGTGAGGGCGCAGTGCTCACCGATATAGACGGCAGCACCTATGACGATTTTTGTCTGGGCGACACGCCGGGGATGTTCGGTCATGCGCGCCCTGAAATTGCGCGCGCGATCGCCGAGCAGGCGCGGCGTGGCGCGACGTTCATGTTGCCGACGGCGGAAGCGGCCGAAGTGGGCGAATTGTTGGCGGAGCGGTTTGGGTTGCCGTTCTGGCAAACGACATTGTCTGCCTCCGACGCAAACCGTGCGATGATACGCTGGGCGCGGGCGGTGACGGGGAAGTCCGTGATCGTTGTGTTCGACGGCTGTTATCACGGCATGGTCGAGGATTGCTTCGTTGAGTTGCGCCATGGGCGTACGCGGCCGGATGCGGGGCTGATCGGCCAAGTGTTCGACATGACACGCACAACGCGCGCCATTCCGTTCAACGACATCGGTGCGCTGGAGTCGGCGCTGGCGATGGGCGATGTCGCGGCAATCCTGGCTGAGCCGGCGATGACGAATTGCGGGATGATTTTGCCGGAGGCGAATTTCTGGAAGCGCGCTCAGGCGTTGGCGAAGAAAGCTGGCGCGCTGCTGGTGCTGGACGAGACGCACACGTTGTCGAGCGGGCCAGGCGGGGCGACGAAAGCGTGGGCACTGGCGCCGGATGCGCTGGTGATCGGCAAGGCGATCGCTGGCGGGTTTCCGGCGGCGGTGTGGGGCGTGAGCGCGGAGCTCGGGGAGAAGATTGCAGCAGCGCCGCGGGGGCCGGGTCGCTCTGGCATCGGCACTACGCTCGCGGGCAACGCGATGGGGGTGGCGGCGATCGGGGCGACGCTGCGGGAGGTGGCGACGCGCGAGGCGTTCGATGCGATGCTTGCGGGAGCGAGCGATCTTGTGAGCAAGCTGCGCGGCGTGATCGCGAAGCGATCATTACCGTGGTGCGTGGTGCATGTTGGCGCGCGCGCCGAGATCGTGTTCGCGCCGGAGCCGCCGCGCGATGCTGCGGCTATGCGACCAGCGCTTGCGCAAAGCGATCTGAACCACGCGCTGCACCTCTATTTGATCAATCGCGGCATACTGATCGCGCCATTTCACATGATGATGCTGGTTTGCCCCGCCACGACGACGCAACAGATTGACCGGCTCGTCGCGGCGGTCGATAGCTTTGCGGACGAATACGCCAAAGAAGCTGCTGCATGACCATTGCCAATCCGAAGGAAGTCAAAGCCTTCCTCGACAAGCATCCTGAAATTCAGTTTTTCGAGATTGTGTTCACCAACCTCGCCGGTGTGCCGCGCGGCAAGCGATTGCGCCGGCATGAGATCGAGGCCGTGTATGAGAACGGCCGCTTCTTGCCGGGCTCGATCCTGGTGAACGACATCACCGGTCAGGATGTCGAGGCGACGGGGCTGGTCTGGGAAGATGGCGACGCGGATCGCGTGGCGCGGCCGATTGCTGGACGGATCACGCCGGCGCCGTGGCTCGGAGCTGACGTTGCGCAAGTGCCAATGACGATGTATGAGCTGAACGGTCAGCCGCACGATCTCGACCCGCGCCATGTGTTGCAGCGTGTGATCGATCGGTTCGCGGCGGATGGGTTCGTGCCTGTCGTTGCCTGCGAGCTTGAATATTATCTGGTGGACGCGCGCCGCACGGCGAACGGCAAGATCCAATTGCCGCCATCGCCGTTTACCGGCGATCGGGCGACGCAACATCAAGTTTACGGTTTGCGTGAAGTGGAGGAGGCGTCGGGCTTCCTGCGCGATCTGTGGGCGGCTGCCGACGCAATGGGCATTCCGCTCGAAGGCGCGATTAGCGAGTACGCTCCGGGTCAATTGGAATTGACACTCAAGCACCACGCTGATGCGCTGCGCGCGGCGGATGATGCAGTGCTCTACAAACGCGCGGCTAAGGGTGTCGCTTTGCGGCATGGGTGTGAGGCGACGTTCATGGCCAAGCCATTTGCGGACCTCGCCGGATCGGGCATGCACCTGCATGTCAGCGTCAATGACAAGGCGGGTAAGAACATTTTTGCGTCCGACAAACCCGAGGGTGAGCCTGTGTTGGCGCACGCGGTTGGCGGCATGAAGGCGTTGCTTGCGGACTCGATGGCGATCTATGCGCCGAACGCAAATTCGTATCGCCGTTTTAAGGCGAATTCCTATGCGCCGGTGGCGCCGACTTGGGGCGTGAACAACCGCACAGTATCCTTCCGGGTGCCGGCAGGTGCGCCGAACACGCGTCACATCGAGCATCGTGTCGCGGGCGCAGATGCGCATCCGGCGTTGGCGCTGGCGGCGTTGCTTGCTGCGGTGCACCATGGGATCTCCAACAAGGTCGATCCGGGTCCTGCCGTCGTCGGCGATGGCTATGCGCAGGCCGAGGGCGGCGAGAAGATCCCGACCAATTGGTTCGCGGCGACCGAACGGTTCGCGCAATCGGCGGTGTTGAAGGACTATTTGGGCGAGCGCTTTGTCCGGATGTATTCGATTGTGAAGCAGGTCGAGCAGGATCGCTTCCAAAGCATGATCCCGGATATTGATTATGACTGGTATTTGCGTGCTTGTTAGCGTCTAGGCGGCGGGCACGCGTGGACTAGATCCCGTCCAGGTGGGCGGCTGAATGAAAGGGCGCAGACTATGGCCAAGGGCAAATATCTCACGGGCGCGTCGCGCCGCTCTCTGCTCCAACAATTCGGGGCCGCCGCGATCGGCATATCGTTCGGTGGCGCACTGACCGCCTGCGCACGTGGCGGCGGTGGGCCGACGGTTAACTTCTATAACTGGGACACCTATATCGGCCCGACCACGCTGGATGATTTCCGCGAGGCGAGCGGCACGTCAGTGAACATGAGCTTGTTCGCGACCAACGATGAATTGTTCGCACGTCTGCGCGCCGGCAATCCGGGCTTTGATGTCATCGTGCCGTCGAACGAGTTCGTCACGCGCATGAGCCAAGCGCAAATGCTGCAAGAGCTGGATCACGCCAAGATCCCGAACATTGCGAACCTGCTGCCGGAATTCCGCGATGCCTCGTTCGATCCGGGCCGCAAATATTCGATGCCTTATACGTGGCTCGTGCTCGGCATCGGCTACAACAAGGAAGCCGTACGCGCAAAGGGCCTGACGGTTCCGGACTCGTGGAAGTATCTGTTCGACGACGCGACGTTCAATCAGAAGATCGCGCTGCTTTCCGAATCCGCCGATCTCATTCGTCTCAGCGCCAAATATCTCGGCCACTCCGTGAATAACATTCCGCAAGAAATGCTGACGCAGATCGAGCAAATGCTGATCCGTCAGAAGCCGCGTGTGAAGCAGTTCCACTCCGATAACGGTCAGGATTTGCTGGCTTCAGGTGAAGTGGACATCGTATTGGAATACAACGGCGACATCGCGCAGCTGATGGCAGGCGACGGCGGCGACAAGTTCGATTTCGTGGTGCCGAAAGAGGGCACGCTGATCAACTCAGATTGCCTCTGTATCCCGACCGGCGCACCGAACGTAGATGGCGCGCATGCCTTCATCAACTATCTGCTCGACGCTGAAGCCGGCAAGAAGATCACGGAAGAAATTCTCTACCCGACGCCTAATGGCGCTGCGCGCGATCTGATGCCGGATACTTACAAGAACAATCCGGTGATCTTCCCGTCAGCTGAACTCATGGCCAAGAGCGAATACGGCGCGTTCGAGGGCGATGAGAAGGCGCGTGAGTACGAAGAAATCTTCACGCGCATCAGCGCCGCGTAAGCTAAGCGAGGTCGACATATGGAACAGACCTGGCGACAAGCGAAGGCGGCGTTCGCTGCTATCGCCGTTCCGCCTATCGCCTGGCTGTTCCTGTTCTTTCTGGCGCCACTCGCGGTGGTGTGGGGCTATTCGCTGGGCGAGAATACCGGCCCTGTCACGATCGATGTTACGGGTACATTCGCAAACTACATGCGGGCGGTTGAGCCGCTTTACCTTGAGATTTTCGGCAAGAGCCTTGTCATTGCCGGACTGACGACGCTGCTCTGCCTGATCATTGGCTTTCCGGTGGCGCTGGCGATCGCGTTTGCATCTCCAAAGACCAAAGCATGGCTGCTGTTGCTGATCATGCTGCCGTTTTGGACGAACTTGCTGATCCGCACCTTCGCATTGATCGCGGTGTTGCGCGAGAATGGCTATGTCAACGCAATCCTCGAGTGGATGTGGAATAATGCGAGCGGCGTCATGGCGATCGTGGGCTTGCAGCCTCTCGGCGATTTCGAGCCGTTGACTTTGCTCTACAACAATACGGCTGTGGTGATCGGGCTGGTGTATGTGCACCTGCCGTTCATGGTGCTGCCGCTCTATTCGGCGCTCGACCGCATGGATCGCTCGCTGATGGAAGCAAGCCTCGACCTCGGCGCGGGGCATCTTCGTACGATTTGGTCGGTTGTGGTGCCATTGGCGGCGCCGGGGATCGCTTCAGGCGTGCTGATTACATTCATTCCCGCACTTGGCGCTTATCTGACGCCGGATTTGCTGGGTGGCACCGACAGCCAAATGATCGCGAACGTCATCGAGCGGCAGTTCAAGCGCGCTAATGATTGGCCGTTCGGCGCGGCTCTTTCGTTCTTGCTGATGTATCTGACGTTCATTGCTATCGCCGTTCAGGCGCTCGTGCAGCGTAAGAGCGAGAGGAGGGGCTGATGGCGGATCAGGGCTTCACCTCCGTGCCGGGTGTCGGTGCGTCGCAGCGCGAACCCAAGGAAAAGCCGGGGCCGCTGGAATATCTGCGCCGTTGGCCGCTCCGAGTGATCGTCGGTGCGACTTTGGTGTTCCTCTATTTGCCGCTGATCACGCTCATGGTGTTCAGCTTCAACACCAGCCGGCGCAACGTGGTTTGGCAGGGTTTCACGACCGATTGGTACGTAAAGGCGTTCAACAATGAATCGCTGTTGCAGGCGTTCGTGAATTCGCTGACGATTGCATTCTTCTGTACGATTATTTCGGTGGTGCTTGGCGCCTTGGCGGCAGTGATGCTGTGGCGCTTCCGGTTTCCAGGAAAGACCGTGATCGAGGGCGGGATGGCGCTGCCGATCGTGGTGCCGGAAATCTGCATGGGCGTCGCCATGCTGGTGTTCTTTGCACGTGTGATGCCGTGGCCGATGGGTATGCCTTGGCCGTTGAACCTCGGCGCCATCACCATCGCGCACATTTCGTTTGCGTTTCCGTTTGTCGCGACGGTGGTGCGGGCGCGTTTGGCGTCGTTCAACCGCGAACTCGAAGAAGCGGCGAAGGATTTGGGCGCGAGTGAATGGCGGACGTTCTGGGACGTTCTGGTGCCGCATATGCAGCCAGGGCTGATCGCCGGCGCGCTTCTGGCGTTCACTTTATCGCTGGATGACTTCGTCATCACCTTCTTCACGGCCGGCCCGGACACAATTACGTTCCCGGTGAAGGTCTATTCGATGCTGCGTTTCTCGGTGACGCCGGAAGTAAACGCGGCATCGACGATACTGATCGTCGTAACTGTGATCCTGACGGCCGTTGGTCTGCAGATGCAGAACAACAACGAAGCGAAAGACAAGAAAGCCTGATCCGATGACAGACGCTCAAGTCTCAAACGCTCCGGCGGCTAAGCCCACGCCTCACGTCAAAGAGAACGCCATCATCTCGTTTCAAGGCGTGACCAAACGCTTTGGGAAAATGGTCGCCGTCGACAATGTGAACTTGGACATTCGTGAGGGTGAGTTTTTCGCCCTGCTCGGCCCGTCGGGTTGCGGCAAGACGACCTTGCTGCGGATGCTCGCGGGCTTCGAGACGCCCAGCGAGGGCAAAATCTTGATCGATGGAAAGGACGTCGCCGCGCTGCCGCCGAACAAGCGGCCGGTGAACATGGTGTTTCAGAGCTACGCCGTTTTTCCGCATATGAAGGTGTCGGACAATGTCGCGTACGGCTTGAAGATGGACGGCGTTGACGGCGGCGAGATCAAGAAGCGTGTCGACGAGGCGCTTGAGCTGGTGAAGCTTGGCGGTCTGGGCGCACGGATGCCGGATCAGTTGTCAGGCGGTCAACGTCAGCGCGTTGCGCTGGCGCGTGCGCTGGTTAAGCGTCCGCGCGTGTTGTTGCTGGACGAGCCGCTTTCGGCGCTCGACGCAAAATTGCGCGATCAAATGCGCTCGGAGTTGACGAGCCTGCAGGAGAAGGTGGGGATCACCTTCATTATGGTGACGCACGATCAGGACGAAGCGCTCGCGATCGCCACGCGTTGCGCTGTGATGAACCGAGGTGTGCTGACGCAAGTGGCGACGCCGGCGGATCTCTATGAGTTTCCTAATTCTCGTTTTGTGGCGGATTTCGTCGGTAGCGTGAACATGTTCGAGGGCACGCTGGCGGAAGACGAGCCGGGGCACGCGCTGGTGCGGGTGCCGGAGCTTGCCGCGCCGGTTTATCTAGATCATGGCGTGACGGGTGCGCGTGGCTCGACGGTTTGGGTGGCGCTGCGTCCCGAAAAGATCGAGATGCACAAGCGCGCCGATGGCTCGACGGCGATGAAAATGGAAGATGCGCCACAGGGCACCAATGTGGTGCCGGGCGTCATTCGTGACATCGTCTATCTCGGCAGCGAGACCAATTACGAGGTCGAGGTTGAGGGCGGACGCCGCGTGAAGACCTTCCGTTCAAATTTGACGCGTTACGATCAGGAAGATTTTACCTGGGATGAGCCAGTTTGGCTCGCCTGGCACGCCTGTTCGCCCGCGGTGCTCCTATCTTAGCGACATGACCTTCAAAGATCGTCCCGTACTCGGCGTTATCGCCTGCAACCGCACTGTGGAGACGCAAGCCGCGCAAGCGGTGATGACGCGTTACCTTGTGTCTTCGCTCGTCTATGCCGATGCGGCTGCGCTGCTCGTGCCGGCGATGCCGGAGCTGATGCACGCAAAAGAGATCGCGCCGCGTCTCGATGGCTTACTGTTGACGGGCACGCCGTCGAACCTAGATCCGAAGCGCTACGGCGCGTTGGTCGATGACGCGCCCGGTCCGTTCGATCCAGCGCGTGATGAAATGACTGCGCATCTGATCGAAGGCATGCTTGAACTTGGCAAGCCAGTGTTCGGCATTTGTCGTGGGTTCCAGGAATTGAACGTTGCGTTCGGCGGTACGTTGCGACGCGACATGGCGCAAGCTGATGAGCTGATCGCCCACCATGCGCCGAGCGATAAGAGCTTCGTCGAGTATTTCGAGCACGTGCATCCGGTAAAGCTGGAAGAAGGTGGCGTCTTGAAGAGCGCCTATCAGCGCGACGAACTCGATGTTGTGAGCGTGCATTATCAGGGCGTCGATAAGTTGGGTGCTGGGCTGAAGGTTGAAGCAACGGCGCCGGACGGCGTGATTGAAGCGATTTCGACTGAAGTGAACGGCGCGCCCGTACTCGCGGTGCAATGGCACCCCGAGTGGAAGGCGCACGAAAACCCGCAGAGCCAGACCTTTTTCAAGCTTCTGGGCCGTGCTCTGCGCCGCGAACCGCTCGTCGCCGGCTGATCTCCGGCGCGCGACAACAAGAATGAACGAGGGAACGACCATGGCTGCGCGTAATTACGATATTCCTGAACTCCGTCGTCTCGACGTTGCGCACCATCTACCGGCGCAGGCCAATTACGGCGAAATCCAAGCGCTTGGCGGAAGCCGCATCATCACGCGTGCCGAAGGCTCGACCATCTTCGATGGTGAAGGCAATGCGATCCTAGATGGCATGGCCGGGCTCTGGTGCGTGAACGTCGGTTACGGGCGCGATGAACTCGTGCGCACGGCGGCTGAACAGATGCAGGAGCTGCCATTCTACAACACGTTCTTCAAGACGGCGACGCCGCCGACCGTGTTGCTCGCAACGAAACTGGCCGAGTTGCTCGGCGGCGATCTGCAGCACGTGTTCTTCAATTCCTCTGGCTCGGAGGCGAACGACACGGTGATGCGCATGGTGCGTCACTATTGGAATGTGTCGGGCCAGCCGAAGCGCACCGTGTTTATCAGCCGACGCAACGCCTATCACGGGTCGACAATGGCGGGCGCGAGCCTCGGCGGCATGAAGGCGATGCACCCGATCGGCGGCTTGCCGATCCCGGGCGTCGAACACGTGGCGCAGCCCTACAAATTTGGTGAAGGCTTCGGCGAAGACGACGAGAGTTTCTACGCGCGCTGCGCGCAAGAGATCGAGGATCGCATTCTTGCCGTCGGTCCTGAGAATGTGGCCGCGTTCATCGGTGAGCCCGTGCAGGGCGCTGGCGGCGTAATCATTCCATCGAAGAGCTATTGGAAACGCGTGGACGCCATCTGCAAGAAATACGGCATCTTGCTGGTCATTGACGAAGTCATTTGCGGCTTTGGCCGGCTGGGTGAATGGTTCGGCTTCCAGCACTTCGGCGTGACACCCGATCTGGTGCCGATGGCGAAGGGATTGTCGTCAGGCTACCTGCCGATCTCGGCGGTCGGCGTGTCGCATAAGATCGTCGAAGTGCTCCGCGAGAAGGGCGGCGATTTTGTCCACGGCTACACCTATTCAGGCCACCCGGTCGCGGCGGCGGTAGCGCTCAAGAACCTCGAAATCATCGAACGTGAGGGTCTGGTCCAGCGCGTGAAGAACGATATCGGTCCGTACTATGCTGCGGCGCTGAGCCGTCTGGAGAGCGATCCGCTTGTGGGCGAAGTGCGGACGCTTGGTTTGATCGGCGCGGTCGAGATCGTGTCGAAACGAGGGACCAATGAGCGCTTCACCGGTGAAGAGGGCAAGGCCGGACCGATCGTGCGCGATGCATGCATCCGCAACGGGCTGATGGTCCGCGGCATCCGTGACTCGATCGTGATGTGCCCGCCGCTTATTATCACGCGCGAGGAGATCGATCGTATGGTCGATTTTATCGGCCGTGCGCTACGTGAGTCAGAGCCGGCGCTGCGCGCGTTGAAGGCCGAAGTTAAGGCGTAAGCGCGCTGCGGCCGAGCAGGCCCATGCCGTCGGAGATGTCATGGGTGATCGCCGCGCGCAGGGCCTCGGCATCGCCGGACTCGATGGCGCGGATCGCGATCTGGTGGCTGTCGTTGAGCTTGCCGCTGGCGACGCGGCCGAACACGACCCGCATGTAGGGGCCGAACTGCAGCCATAGTGTCTCGATGAGCTGAGTCAGCGTCTTTTGCGGCTGAGCCCGATAGAGCGCGAAATGGAAGTCGTAGTTCGCCTGCATGTAGGTGGCGGCGTCATTCGCGGCGGCGGCGGTCGCGAGCTGCACGTCGAGGTCGCGCAGGCGCTGAATATCCTCAGCATTGAGGTGCGGAACGGCCAGTGCGGCAGCCTCAGGCTCGAGCAACAACCGGCAGCGCAGCAGATCGTCAAAGCGTTCGCTCGTCATTTCAGGCACGCGCACGCGGCGCTTTGAGCGAATTGAAACGGCGCCTTCGGCGGAGAGGCGAGAGAGGGCGTCGCGAACCGGGGTTTGGCTAACGCCGAGTTCGCCTGCGAGGCCGCGGGTTGACAATTCGTGGTTTGGTGAGATGAAGCCCGTGACGATACGCTTGCGCAATTCAGCATAAACGCTGGCGTTCAGCCCTTCGTCCGAGCCTTTAAAATTCAAAATCATCTGCCGCCTCTAGACCCATCAAGAGGTACGCGCATTACAAAACTACACAAAATGAACACTACAACCGCGGGCTGTGGCGCCTTGACTTGCCCCAGGCCCAGCCGGGATAGTGGCTTATCAGGTGACTTATGCGCTCCCGCAGCCTTCCCAAGAAGGCGGATGGGTCCGGTTCGCGAGCGGCCTTAGCTGGCTGCATGGTTTTGATCGCACCGTGCCCGTTTGAAAGAATTTCAGTTGCGGTTCTCGCGCGCCGTCTCGGCGCAACGCGTTTCTGCGTGCGTGAAAACATGTGTGTGTCATGAGCTCTTCGAACTGGATTAAAGAACGCGGCATCGGCGAGGTCGAATGCCTGATCCCGGACATGAATGGGGTCATCCGCGGTAAGGTTTTTCCCGCTCAAAAATTCCTCCAAAGCGAGCGCGATGGCTCGCTGCGCATCCCATCAAGCATCTACTTGCTGACCGTCACCGGCGAGTACGCCGACGAGGCGGACGAAGAGATCTCGATGCAGGACCCGGACGTGGTCTTGCGACCGGATATCGACACGCTCTGCGTCGCGCCGGGCTACAAGACGCCGACGGCCTTCGTGTTCGCGGATGCGTACAACACGACCGGCGAACCCTACGACATCGCGCCCCGCTACGTGCTGCGCAAAGTTATGAAGCTCTACGAGGACGCGGGTCTTCGGCCAATGGTGGCGCCGGAACTCGAGTTCTATCTCACGCAAGTGAACACCGATCCGGATCTGCCGCTTGCGCCGCCCGCCGGGCGATCGGGACGCTCCGAGACATCGCCGCAGCCTTACGGACTGGAAGCGATCACCGAATACGAGGATCTAATCGAGACGATTTACGAGCACGCTGAGGCGGCTTCGCTGCATCTCGACACGATGATCCACGAAAGCGGCACGGCGCAGCTAGAGATCAATTTCAATCACGGCGATCCGATCCACGTTTCGGACCAAGTGCTGGTGTTCAAGCGCATCGTTCGTCAGGTGGCGCTGAAGCACGGTGTCTACGCGACGTTCATGGCAAAGCCGATGGAGAACCAGCCAGGTTCGGCGATGCACCTTCACGTTTCGCTCGTTGATGCGAAGAGGGGTCACAATCTTTTTGGCGTTCCGCGCGATGGCGAAAGCGATGGCAACACCGAGATATTCCGTCACTTCGTCGGTGGATTGCAGAAGTATCTTGGCGATGCGACGCCGCTGTTTGCGCCGAACGTGAATTCTTTCCGGCGTATGCGCCCGGACTTCTCGGCGCCGATTAATCTGCAATGGGGTTACGACAACCGCTCGTGCGGACTGCGCGTGCCGATTTCGCAGCCCGAGAACCGCCGTATTGAAAACCGCCTGCCAGGTGCAGACGCCAATCCGTACCTCGCCGTCGCAGCGGTGTTGGTGTGTGGATACATCGGCATTCGAGACAAGATCGCGCCGGCCGAGATGGTGCAGGGCAGCGCCTATAAATGGGCGCGTACTTTGCCGCGCACTTTGAGCGAGGGTCTGGATCGCTTCTCACGCTGCACGCCCGTGCGTGAGCTCTTGGGTGAGCACTTCTGTAATGCGTTCCATCAGATCAAGATGCATGAGCTTGCGAACTTCGAGGGTGTGATCTCATCCTGGGAACGTGATCACTTGCTGCTTAAGGTCTGACGTGGGCTTCAATTCCGGACTGGGAATGGAGCGGTCGTATTATGTTGCGACTGCCAACGCTTTTGCGCCTGCGTCCAAATTGGAAGGTGAGATTTCCGCTGACGTCGTTGTCATTGGCGGCGGATATACGGGGATTCATGCGGCGCTGAACGCCGTTGAACGTGGCTTCTCGGTTGTTCTGCTCGAGGCCGGAAAAATCGGTTGGGGTGCGTCTGGCCGCAACGGCGGGCAGATGATCCCGGGCTGGCGTAAGGGTGCGGTTGAGTTGATCGCGACCTTTGGCGAAGCGCGCGCGAAGGTGATGTGCGACCTTGGCTTGGAAGCTCGGGCGCTGACGCTTGCACGTATTTCAAAACACAAGATTCAGTGTGACCTCCGGGAGAATGGGCATCTGACGTTGGCGAGCAAGCCGGCGGACTTGAATTGGATGCGCGCCGAAGTCGAAGCGTTGTCGAAGACGATGGGCTATAGCGGGTCGAGGGTCGTATCGGCGGAAGAAGCGCGAGCCGTGGCCGATGCGCCGGGATTTCACGGCGGATTGCGAGATGGCGGCGGCGGGCATCTGCATCCGCTGAACTACGCGCATGGCCTTGCCGGCGCGGCGCGAGATGCTGGTGTTCAACTTTATGAAGGCTCGCGCGTGCTTCGCGTCGATACGAGTGAGGGCGTCGTCGCAAAGACCGAGGCGGGCGTTGTGCGCGCGCGATACGGGGTCATGGCGTGTGATGCGCTGCTGGGCGATCTAGACGCGCGACTGGCCGTGCGAATTATGCCGGTGGCGAATTACCTGGTGGCAACGGCGCCGCTGACCGACCTGCCGGTGCGCGACGATCTCGCGGTGAGCGATAGCCGCTTCGTCGTGAACTACTTTCGCATGAGCGCTGATGGGCGCCTGATCTTTGGGGGTGGCGAGCGCTACACGCCGCATCCACCTTCGGACATCGCCGCGTTTGGACGCAAACATATGGGTGGCGTATTTCCCCAACTCGCGAATGCGGCGATCGATTACGCCTGGGGTGGGTTGGTCTCGATTAGTATGTCGAGGCTTCCGCATGTTGGCCGCTTCGGCGATCTCTTCTTTGCCCACGGTTATTCGGGGCAGGGCGTCTTATTGCCTGCTCTGACTGGAAAGGTGTTGGCTGAAGCCATGGCGGGAACGGCAGAGCGCTTCGATGTGCTTGCGAGCATCGCGCCGCCTGAGTTTCCCGGCGGCGCAGCATTGCGCTCTCCGCTCTATGTACTTGGCATGCTTTGGTACGCGTTACGCGACAGGCTTTAACGTCATTGCTTGCTTAGCCGCGTTTTCGATTGAAGCCCAATCGCCCGCTTTGATCTTGTCCGATGGCGCGATCCATGAACCGCCGACGCAGAGCACGTTCGTGAGCGCAAGATAATCTGGCGCCTTGGCCGGCGTGATCGACCCGGTAGGACAGAATTTCGCCGCTGCCAAAGGCGCGCCGATGGCTTTCAACGCTGCGACGCCACCAAGTTGTTCGGCTGGGAAGAACTTGAAACAGGTGTAGCCGAGTTCGAGGCCGCGCATGATCTCGCTCGATGTCGAGATGCCCGGCACGAACGGAATGGCTGCTTTGCGCGCGGCCTTCATCAGTTTCGGCGTGCCGCCTGGCGATAGCGCGTATTGTGCGCCAGCTTCGATCGCTGCGTGGAGATCGGCTTCTGTGAGCACCGTGCCGGCGCCTACAACCATCTCCGGCGCCTCGCTCGCGATTGCGCGAATGGCGTCCAGCGCAACTGGCGTGCGGAGTGTGATCTCGATTGTGCGAACGCCGCTCGCCAGCAGAACGCGCGCCAGCGGCACGGCGTCCGCGGCGCTGTCGATCGTGACCACCGGGATGACGGGGGATATCGAGAGGACGGCGCTGGCGTCTTGGGGTTGGGTCATGGGTCCTGTGTGGGCCTGCTTGCCGTTCAGATTCAAGCTGAGCGTGGGTGCGTGAAGCAAATTGACACCGGTTTCCTAAGGGTGCAATCATGAGTTAAAGGCGGCCCGGGCGAAGCGGGCGATCCTCCCCGATCGCACCGTAACCAACGGAAAACGCTATGTTATTATTAGGCGAGGACTTTAGACGTGCCGTTTTCAGCCGCTTCGGCGGCCGCCATAGCTCGAACCTTCGTTGAGGCTCGTTATCGGGCCGCGCCCGTACGCGTTTATCCGGGAGAAATGCCTGCCGATCTGGCGACTGCCTATCGGATCCAGGACGCGGCGATTGGGTTTTGGGACGACGAGGTCGCCGGCTGGAAAATTGGCTTGGTACAGACCGATCTCAGGGCCGATCTAGGTACTGATCGCATCGCGGGTCCGATTTTCGCCCGCCAAGTCGTCCACGCGCGGGGTTCGGAAACCGTTGATCTCGCCGTTCTGGGCGGCGGCTTTGCCGCTGTTGAGGCAGAGTTCGTTTTGAAGATCGGTCGCGATCAGGACCCGATGCAGCGCACGTGGAGAGCGGATGACGCAGCCGAGCTGATCGGTACGGTGCACATCGGCATCGAACTCGCTGGCAGTCCCTTCGCCGAGATCAACGATCACGGCCCAGCGGTCACGGTGTCGGATTTCGGCAATAATTCTGGGCTCGTGGTTGGCGCTGAAGTGAAAGACTGGCGTGAACTCGATTGGCGCCGGGCGGTGGCGCAAACCGCAATCGAGGGCAAGCCGGTGGGCGAGGGCAATGCGGCGGTGTTGCCAGGCGGACCTTTGGCGGCGCTAGCATTCCTCCTCACGCATTGCGCGGAGCGTGGCCGGCCGTTGCGCAAAGGCCAATTGGTCTCGAGCGGCGCGGTCACTGGCGTCCATCAAATCGTGGTGGGTCAGTCGGCGGAGCTTTCGTTCGGCGACTTTGGTGTGCTTCGTTGTCGTGCGGTGCCGGCTCGTGGTGAGCAAACGCCCACTGCGGCGGGCGCGGCGATCTAGTGAGCTGAGGAAACGCCATGACGACGCGCCGTTCATTGCTCGCTGGCGGGCTTGGCGCATGCACGCCGCACATCGATACGAGTGTTCTGACAGCAGTTGATGTCCATCCAACAGATTATCCGACTGTTGAAGCCGTACGTTGGATTGGCGCGGAGCTTGAGCGCGAAACCGGCGGCCGGTTGTCGATACGCTCGTATCCGGGCGGGCAACTCGGCTCGGAGAACGACACGATCGCGTTGACGCACTTCAACGTGTTGAACTTCTGCCGTGTCACTGCGGCGGCGCTCAACAACGCATTCCCGCTGACGCAGGCGCTGGTGATCCCGTACACATTTCACACTGAAGAACACATGCGTCACTCGGTTGATGGCGATGTCGGGCGTGAAATCCTTGCCAGTTTTGAAAGCAAGGGCCTGATCGGCTTGGCGATCTATGATGGTGGCGCACGGTCGATGTATAGTGCGCGCCGGCCGGTGCGAGAACCGCACGATATGCATGGCATCAAGGTGCGGGTGCCGCGCTCCGATATCTTTTTGCAGATGCTTGAGACGATGGGCGCCAATCCGACGCCAATCCCTTTCGGGGAAGTGTTCACGGGACTGCAGACGCACCTGATCGATGCGGCCGAAAACAATTGGTCGACGTTCCAATCTACGCGGCAATACGAGGTGGCGCGGTATTGGTCGCAGACGGAGCACTGCCACTCGCCCGACGTCCTTCTGTTTTCGAAGACCCGATACGACGCGATGTCTCGTTCCGAACAAGACTTGTTGCGTGCAAAGGCGCGGGAGTCGGTTGCGGTGATGCGCGGCCTCTGGGACGAGAAGCAGGCGCGCGCGCGTCAGATCGTTCTCGAAGCCGGCGTACAAGCGAACACGGTGGAGCGTTCTGCGTTCTTGGCCGCGGTTGAGCCGATGCGCCGGCGCTATCTGCAAGATGAAACGATCGGCGGCTTACTCCGCCGGATTGAAAACGAAGCCTGAGCAAACAGGCGGGGGAGGAACGATGACCGCGAAGCGATCCGGGCTTACCGGCGCGTTCGATCTGCTGGCAAGCGCTACGGTCGTGATTGCCTCCGTTGCGATGGCGAGCCTCGTTCTCGTGCTCGCATGGCAGGTGATCGGACGCTACGTCCTCAATGCTTCCCCCGGTTGGACCGAGCCAGTTGCGCTGACGCTGATGAGCATTTCAGCGCTGTTCGGCGCGGCGATTGCTGTGCGGGCGGAGTCGCATTTTAGCTTTCCAACCGTGATGGAATCGTCGCCGCCTGTCATTCGCGGCTTCCTGCGTTCCGTGTCGCGGCTTATCGGCGTGATCTTTGGCGCTGCGCTTTCGTGGTTCGGCTTCTTCCTGATGATCGATAGCTGGAGCACGCCGATGGCCGGCGCGCCCGCGCCTGAGGGACTGACCTATGCGGGCCTAGCATTTGGCGGCGCTCTCATAGGCATCTTCGCGCTTGAGCGCTTGCTGACGGGAAGTCCGGCCAAACCAACGCATGAGGGCGCATAATGGAAATCGCCATTCTCTTCGGCGTGTTTGCGCTGCTGCTTATTCTCGGCGTGCCGATCGCGTTCGCGATTTCAACCGCGACGTTGGCGACGGTCGTGTATTTGGGGTTGCCGCCGGTCGTTGTGGTTCAGCAGGTGTCTGCGGGGTTCAACAAAATATCGCTGCTTGCGATTCCGCTGTTCATTTTTACCGGCGAGTTGATGATGCGAGGCGGGATTTCGGATCGCCTCATCTCGCTTGCGTCCTCTCTCGTCGGCCATTTGCGCGGCGGACTGGGGCAGGTGAGCGTGCTCGCCTCGACGCTGTTTGGCGGCGTTTCAGGTTCGGCCCTGGCTGACGTTTCGGCGATCGGGCCGACTGTTATTCCGCAAATGGCGAAGCGTGGCTTCAGCAAGGATTACGCGGTCGACGTAACGGTTTCCGCGTCGCTGGTGGCGTTGCTGTTGCCGCCCTCGCACAATCTGATCTTGTTCTCGGCCGTTGCTGGCGGCGGCGTCTCGATCGCGGATCTGTTCGCGGCAGGGATCGTGCCTGCGCTGATGCTGGCGATCGGTGTGATGGGTGCGGCGTACTGGCTGGCGCGTGTGCGCGGTTATCCGACTGAGGCGTTTCCGGGCTTTGATGAGGTGTTTAAGCGACTGGTGGCCGCTGTGCCGGGCTTGTTGATGATCTTTGTGATTTTCGGCGGCATTCGCGCCGGGATATTTACTGCGGTTGAGTCGAGCGCGATTGCGGTCCTTTACGCGTTGATTGTTTGCTTGCTCATCTATCGTGCACTCGGATGGAGGGAGTTTTGGGCGGCGGCGGCGCATGCGGCGCGATCTTCGGGTGCTGTGCTGTTTGTTATTGGTGCGGCAGGGGCCTTTGGTTGGCTGATCGCCTATCTGCAAATTCCTGGCGCGGTGGTTGAGTCACTCAATGCGCTGACGGACGATAGAAACGTCGCGTTGTTGCTGATGCTGATCTCGCTGCTGATCATGGGGACATTCCTCGATCTCGCGCCGAAGATCATCATCGTCACGCCCATCTTCCTGCCGGTGGCGCGTGCGTATGGCATTGAGCCCATGCACTTCGGCGTAATGATGGTTCTTGCCGGCGGGCTGGGATTGATGATGCCACCGATCGGCTCGGTGCTGTTCGTGGGATCCGCCATTGGGGGGATTACGATCAGTGAAGCCATGCGTTCGATTTGGCCGTTCTTCTTCGCGGCCCTGACCGTCTTGCTGCTGGTGACCTTTATCCCAGCTCTATCGCTGACGCTGCCGGCGCTCTGGCGCTAACGGCGGACGCTCAGGTCAGCGGCGAGGAGCGCTTCTATCTCGGCGGTGGAGGCGAGGTTGAAATCGCCGCGGATCGTGTGCTTGATGCATGCAGCGCCAAGTGCGAAGCGGATGGCGTCGTTGTGGTTCGCGCCGGTTCGTAGCGCGTGGATGAGGCCGGCGGCGAAAGCGTCACCTGCGCCGATGCGATCGATGATGTGCGTAACTTCGAGGGCCGGTGTTTCGACTGAGCCGTTGCGCGTGTGAAGCGCCGCGGCGAGCTCGTGATGATTGACGCTGTGCTGCACGCGGTGCGTGGCAGCCATCACCTGCAAGTTGGGAAATGTGCTGAACGCTGCATCGGCGGCTTCGCGGGCGTTGCCGGGTGAACCGCCGAGGATAAGAGCAATGTCGCGCTCGTTGCCGAAGGCGATGTCGGCATGGGCGAGGATTTGACGGAGGATTGCCGGAGCGTCGCCGTTCCAAGCTTGCCAGAGTTTTGCGCGATAGTTGAAGTCGAACGAGACAGTGAGTCCGAGTTTGCGTGCTTCAGTGACAGCGCGGATGGCGGCTTCTGCGACTTTGGCGCCGAGGGCCGCGGTGACGCCTGAGACGTGTAACCAGCCAGCGCCGCTCAGTACGTTGCTCCAACTCGTGGCTGCGTGGTCAAATGTGGCGAACGAAGAGGCGGCGCGGTCGTAGATCACTTCGGCGGCGCGGCCACCCGCGCCGGGGTCGAGGAAGTAGAGACCCATGCGGCCGGGGGTGAACTCGATGGGTGAGGTGTCGACGCCGTAGCGACGGAGTTCGTTACGCGCGGCGTGGCCTAAGGTGTTGTCGGGGAGTGAGCTGTAAACACGCGTGTCGTGCCCGAGTACGGCGAGTGAGACCGCGACGTTTGCTTCAGCGCCGCCGACGCACACATTGAGCTGCGGCGATTGCAGGAGCAATTCGGCGCCAGGTGCAGAAAGGCGCAGCAGCACTTCGCCATAGCAGGCAATGGCGCCGTCGGAGCGGACCACGCTCATCGAGCAAGCCAGCCGCCGTCGACGGGAAGGATGGCGCCGTGGACGTAGTCCGAGGCGTGGGAGGCCAGGAACACGGCGGCGCCGCCAATGTCGCTCGCATCGCCCCAGCGGCCTGCGGGTATGCGCGACAGGATTTCGGCGTTGCGTTTAACGTCATCGCGCAGTTGCGTGGTGTTATCGGTGGCCATGTAGCCTGGCGCGATTGCGTTCACGTTGACGCCCTTCGCAGCCCATTCGTTGGCTAGCAAACGGGTGAGACCGGCGAGACCACTTTTCGACGCGGTGTAGGAGGGCACGCGGATTCCGCCTTGAAAGGAAAGCATCGAGGCGATGTTGATGATCTTGCCTTGGCCCTTGGCGATCATGTGCCGGCCAGCGGCTTGAGCCAGAAAGAACACAGACTTCAGATTTGTGTCGATGACGGCGTCCCAATCGGCCTCGGTGAAATCGACGGAGTCGGCGCGGCGAATGATGCCGGCATTGTTAACAAGAATGTCGAGATCGCCGAGTTCGTTGATCGTTTGCTCGACTATGGCGGTGACTGGCTGTGTTGAACTTAAATCCGCTTCGATCGAGAGGAATTTGCGGCCAAGCGATCGCACCTGCGCGCCGGTTTCATCCGCCGGACGGCGGCTGGTGCTGGCGATGTTGGCGCCCGCCTGGGCGAGCGCTATCGCAATTGCTTGGCCTAGTCCGACATTGCCGCCGGTGACGAGCGCTGTTTTTCCCTCAAGACTGAACGGATTGGCGGCCATTGTTTTCTCTTACGACACGCCCGCGCGGCGGACGTAATCTGCCAGTGCTGTATCTTGCGCGTTGGCGAAGAACAATTCCTCGAAGCGTTCGCCGGCGGTTGCCGCCTTCAGCAAGTCCTGATCAACCGACTTCAGCACCGTCAGCATGTCCTTGCACGCCGCCGCCTTGAGATCCTTCAGAATGCCGCGGTTCTTCGCCATGATGGCGGCGCGCTCTTTTGGATAGCCAAGGCCACGCTCACCGTCGAATAGCTTGCGATAGCAATCCTGCAGATTGAGTTCGGCAGCCCAGCCGAAGCCTTTGGCGTACGGCATGGCGATGGCGTTGCCGTCATTGATCTGGCCGAAGAGGAAGGCGTCGGTTGGGTCGGCGATGAGGCCGCAGAACACGCCTGGCATCGCGTTGCACGCGAGCATCGATCCCATGCCGGTGCCACAACCGGTAACGACGAAGTCTGCCGCTTTCGAGTTGATCAAGATGCCGGCGAGTAGTCCATTCATCACGTACGTAAGCGAAGCTTTGTCTTCAGCTGTGTACATTCCGTAGTGGTGCACTTGGTGGCCGAGGGGCTCCGCAACCGATTTCAACGCGTCATGCACGATGCTGCTCTTCGCGGCTTGGCTGTTTTCGATGATGAGCGCGATCTTCATATTGGTCGTCCTTTTAGGATCGAATGGTAACCGGTGTCATTGCGCCATGCAACTTAACTGCTGATGGTCCTCAGACGAGCGTGACCTATTTGGGCGCGGAGGCCGTTGAATCTCGCTCCACGAGAAACGCAGGAAAGACAGCGTTGTCGTCGTCCGCTGGCTGATCTGAGGCCGCGTTGAGCAAATGCTGCGCGGCGGCGCGGCCCATGTCGTGAATTGGCCAGCGCACTGTTGTCAGCGGCGGCCACAGGCGACGAGAGACAGGCGTGTCATCAAAGCCAACAACAGAAAGATCAGCCGGGATGGAAAGTCCGAGTTGGCGCGCGGCGTGATAGACGCCCGCCGCCATTTCGTCGTTGCTGGCGAAGATCGCGGTCGGACGTGGATTGAGCTTTAGAAGTTTTTCAGCCGCAGCGATGCCGGATTCATAAGTGTAGGCGCCATCGATGCTGTACCGCGCGGGTAGATCAATGCCGTGCTCTTTGAGGCCTGCGAGAAATCCGAGGCGGCGTTCTGCGCGGGAGCGGAAGCCGGGCGGACCAGCAATAAAACCGATGCGGGTGTGGCCAAGCTTCGCGAGATGCTTTGCCGCTTCCGCGGTGGCGAGGCTATCGGTCGAGGCTACGAGGTTGCCAGGTTCATCGATGACGGCCGAGGCCATCCGGACATAGTGGCAACCGCGTTCCTGCAACATCTCCACGAGAGCGTTGTTCTCCGAGATCGGCGGCAGAAGGATCACGCCAAAAAGCTTCTGCCTCTCAACGAAGGCAGACACCTCAGGCAGGAAATCCGGTGCGTTGCGGTCGCATGCGTGCACGACAAGCTCAAAACCACTGCCCTTGAGGCCGGCGAGTACGCCTTCCTGCATTGTCACGACCATCTGAGCATTCGGGTTATCGAACACCATGCCAATCAGGAATGAGCGGCGGAAGGCGAGGCCACGCGCCTGCGGATCGGGCGTGTAGCCCATCTCCTGCATCAGCTCGTTCACTTTGACGCGTGTCTCCTCGCGCACGAACGGCGAATTATTGAGCACGCGCGAGACGGTCTTCTTCGAAACGCCAGCGAGGCGCGCGATGTCGTTGATCGTCGTGCGACGTTTGGTGTCGCCGCGCGCTGCGTCCGTTCCGGGGCGCCGATTGGAAGAGGATGAACTCAAGCCGAAGGGTCCGTCTATTGCTGTGAGGTTATGAGCACATTGGTTCAGTTAACGCCAGCGGCGGTCGTCCAAAAAAGAAGAGGGGCGGCCCGCAGGAGCCGCCCCAAAGTTTGAAACACTAGGAGGTATATGGCCTCAGTATGAGAACCGCAGTCCGGCCAGAATTTGGCGGCCGTAATTGTGGTAGAACGACATGCGATCGTCTGGCGACAGATACTGGTCGCTGACTTCATCGGTGAGGTTCAGTGCTTCGATCGAGAAGCGCAGGCGCTCACTGATCTGGTACGAGCCTGCGAAGTCGACGTTGAAGGTCTCCGCCGTGCTCTCTGTCGCGTTGCTGTTCCGACCTGGAACGGTCGTCAGGTAGTCGCTGCGATATGCGCCGGAGATGCGGGCCGAGAGGCGCTCATCTTCGTAATAGATCGTCGCGTTCCAAGATTCGTCCGAGAGGCCGGTGAGGCTGTCGCGGACGATCGAGGTGCCGGTGGTGTTGGCGAAATAGTCGATCTCGGATTCGACGTGCGTATAGTTGCCGACCACGCCGAAGTTAGAGAGCCAGCCGTCCAGGAAGAAGAACGGCAATTGCAGGCTGATTTCGAAGCCTTCGATCGGGCCGCCTTCGGTGTTGCGCGGCTGGCTGAATTGCCAGTTCGTGTCTGCAGGGCTGCAGGTCGCCGGATAGGCGGCGCCGCAAGCTGCGATGGCCACGCTGTCCGGGATGCCGAGTGGGTTGCCCGTAAATGCGCGATCTTCGCGCACCGTCTGAACGAACGATTCCACGTCTTTGTAGAAGTAGGCGAACGAAAGCAGCGCGCCTTCTTGGAAGTACCACTCGACGGAGAAATCGTAGGCATTTGCGCGGATCGGATCGAGATACGGGTTGCCGGCGGTCACCGTCTTGTTCGCGCCGGACAGGCTGACCTGCGCGCCAGGATTGAGGTTGCCGAGCGGCGGACGCGACATCACTTGGGCGGCAGCGAAGCGCACAAGCAGATCGTCCATTGGCTCAAGCACCATGTTCAACGAAGGCAGCGTGTCGCTGTAGGTGCGATCTACTGTGTTACGCTGGATGGTGCCCGTTGCTTGGCTGTAGCCGGTAGATGATTGCTGCGTTTCAACGTAGCGAACGCCAAGGTCACCGCGGAAGCGCATGCCGCCGATGTCGGTGTCCCAGCTGCCCGCAACGTAAGCGCCGCTATCTTCTTCGCCGACCGAGAAGTTGTTGCCGAGGGCCGGTTCGATGCCCATCGCGAACACGCCGGTGTTGCTGTAGATGCCGAAGAGGCTGGCGGCGATTTCGATGTTCGGCGCGGCCCAGCTCAGTGGCAATCCTGCGGGAAGGCTGAGGCCCGAACCGTTAAGATGCACGAGTTGCGAGTAGTTCGACAGCGCCGTTCCGGTGATTGAACCCGGAAGCGCGGCGGTTTCTTGGTTGGCGGTCGTGCCGTTTGAGCGGCGTAGTTCACGCGTCTCGAACTCGTAGTTTTTCCAGTTCAAACCGCCTGTGAGCGTGAGCCACTCAGTCGCTTCGAACTCGAGGTCGCCGTAGATCGTCTCGAATGTGTTGTCGACGTACTGCGGGCGCAAGCGGATCTGCGAGAGGAAGTATGAGCTTGGGTCGGCGACGTTGACGCCGCCATACGTGATCAGCGGCAGGCGATTGTTGCCGCGGAAATCGTAGACGTAGCCGTCCACGTCGGTCCGATCCCAGAGGATCGTCGTTTGGACGGGGTTCGAGTGGTCGGCGCGCGAGGTGCCTGCGAAGAAGCGGCCGCTGAGGCGATCGCTAAATTCGTGGTCGAGCGTCACCGAAATCTGGCCGAGCTCGCTGCTCAGTTCATCGTAGCGGAATTCCGAGCGGATATCGACGTCGTTGAACTGGCCGTAAACTAGGCTATTGCCCTGAATTTCGTAGGCGAGAACATCGACGGCGTTGATTGCGCTGCCACCGGTGGTGCTGAACACTGCAGATTCCAGGAAGGATTCGCTGCGTGTCGCATTGTGATCGGCGTAGAGCACATCGAGCGTGATGTCGGTGGACGTTGACGGGCGATATTGCAGCGTAAACGTAGCGCCGAGGCGATCCTGAGTGTGCTGATAGACGTCGTAACGCGGGATGCGCGGGTGGAACGCACCGTTTACGGCGTCAAACGCGCCGCGTGAAATGGCGGGTGTATCTTCAGTTTGGCCAAGGACGTTGCCGAAGCAGCTGCTGCCGAGCGTGAAGTTCGGACCGGCGCCGGTCACGCACTGCGATGGCGTGCCGCCATTCTGCCAACGCACGGTGCTTGCGCCTTCTTCAGTGGAATCGCGGTCGCTATAGGCGAACGAGAAAAGTGCGCCGAGGCGATCGTTTGCCCAGGTGTTGCTCCACAGCAGCGCCACGCGGGGATTGTAGGTTTCCGCCAGCGTGTCGTAGCCGCCTTGGAACGAGCCGGCGAGCGTGAAGCCGTCATAGTCAAAAGGACGCGCCGTGCGCAGATCGACGGTTGCGCCGAGCGAGCCTTCTTCAACGTCAGCCGAGGCCGTCTTGCGGACGGTGATGCTGTTGAAGAGTTCAGAGGCGAAAATGTTGAAATCGAAGTTGCGGCCGCGGTTGGTGCCGCCTTCTGCGTCTGTCGAGCCGAGGGCCGACATCGCCTCCATGCCGTTCAGACGAACGCGCGTGAATTGCGGGCCAAGACCACGCACTGAAATGTTGCGGCCTTCGCCGTTCGAGCGGGTGATGGCCACGCCCGGGATGCGTTGAATGGATTCAGAGAGGTTGAGGTCAGGGAAGTCGGCGATGTCCTCGGCCACGATGGCGTCGACGGCGCTGTTTTCCTCGCGCTTGATGTCGATCGCCGCAGCCAAACTGGCGCGGAAGCCGGTGATGACGATTTCTTCTTCTTCGACAACGTCCTGCGCGGCCGCTTGTCCCGATAGTCCAGCGGCGAAAGCGGCGATGGACGCGCCAAGCGCCAGCGACAGCTTCGGGCGCATTTGTCCCTTACGACTCATTATTTTCCTCCCCGACTTGACCCCTAGTGCAGTCGGCCGTGGACCTCTGCCTGGAATTCTTCTGACACCGGTGTCATTTTATGGTATGATACCGGTGTCAACGGAGCTTACCAGTGAAGCCCGGTTTGACAAGCCGGAGACGCCTCAAATGCGATAGGTGTCGCGTAAGAGATACTCTCGCAGGTGCGAGATGGCTTGCTCCCGGCCTTTTGCGCCGCGCGGCGAACACTAGTTTGGTGAGTGCATGGCCGAGTTCATTCCCGTTCCGCCGTTCGATCTCGTCGTCTTCGGCGCGACCGGCGATCTTTCACTCCGCAAACTCTTCCCATCGCTGCTTCACCGTTTCTTGGACGGGCAAATTCCGCAGCAATCGCGCATCATCGGCGTTGCGCGGTCGGAGATGGATACTGACGCCTTTCGTAAGATGGTGCACGAGGCGCATCTCAAGTTCGATCCGAAGGCGAACATCGACGAAGCCAAGTGCGATGAGTTCTTGAAGCGCGTGGAGTACGCGCGCGTCGATGCAACTGCGCCGGCGGCTGAGTGGGGTGCGCTGAATGCAGCGCTGGCGAACGGTAACGGCAACGTTCGGATTTTTTATCTCTCCACCGCGCCATCTTTGTTCGTGACGATTGCGCAGCGCTTGGCGGAAGCGGGGCTTGCGACGCCAACATCGCGCATTGTGCTTGAAAAACCCATTGGCCGCGATCTCGCATCATCGCGCGCGATCAATGACGGTGTGGGTGCGGTCTTCGACGAACATCGTACGTTCCGTATCGATCACTATCTCGGCAAAGAGACGGTGCAGAACCTGTTGGTGCTGCGCTTCGCGAACATGCTGGTGGAGCCGTTGTGGTCGCGCGCTACGATTGATCACGTGCAGATCACGGTCGCGGAGGAACTCGGGGTAGAAAGCCGCGTTGAGTATTATGATAAATCCGGTGCGCTGCGGGATATGGTGCAGAACCACATCCTCCAACTTCTGTGCTTGGTGGCATTGGAGTCGCCGAACTCAATGGATGCCGATGCAATCCGCACGGAAAAGCTGAAAGTGCTCTCGGCGCTGCGCCGCATAGATGCAAAAGACGTCGCCGCGAAAACCGTGCGCGGTCAGTACAAGGCGGGGCTCATCGGCGGCGCAAGAGCGCCCGCGTACGTTGAAGAAGTCGGTAAGCCGACGCGCACCGAGACCTTCGTCGCCATCAAGGCCGAGGTCGATAATTGGCGCTGGGCCGGCGTGCCGTTTTATCTGCGAACAGGAAAGCGCATGGGCGCGCGGCGGTCTGAGATCGTTGTGCAGTTTAAGGACACACCGGTGCAGATCTTTGGCGCGGGCGCCGGTGCGCCAAACCGTTTGGTGTTACGCCTGCAACCGGACGAGGGCGTGCGGCTCTGGCTCAACATGAAGGAGCCGGGCCCCGGCGGATTGCGGATCAAGACCGCGCCACTCGATCTGTCATTCGCGGAGGAGTTCAACGTTCGCTATCCGGACGCCTACGAACGCCTGCTGATGGATATCGTGCGCGGCAACCTCTCGTTGTTCATGCGTCGTGATGAAGTCGACGCCGCTTGGAAGTGGGCCGACGCGTTGCTGGCGGCGTGGGAGACGAGCGGGCACGAGCCTTTCCTCTATCCGGCTGGATCCAACGGCCCAACGCAATCTGCGTTGCTTATGGATCGCGACGGTCGCGCTTGGTGGGACCCGGAATGACACTCAATCCAATCGTCGAGGCGGTTACACAACGCATTATCGAACGCAGCGCGTTGCGCCGCCGCCGTTATCTTTCGCTGATTGACGATTACGACGCCACCAGGCCAGCGCGGGTTAAAATTTCTGAAGCCAATCGCGCACACGGCGCCGCTGGTTGTGCGGTGCAAGACAAGATCGAGTTGCTTGGCGGGCATTGGCCGTCGATTGGGATCGTCACCGCGTACAATGACATGCTCTCCGCGCATGCGCCGTATGAGCATTACCCTGAGATCATTCGAAAGGCGGCGCGTGAGGTTGGCGCGGTGGCGCAAGTTGCCGGCGGTGTTCCTGCCATGTGTGACGGCGTCACCCAAGGCTTTGAGGGGATGGAGCTGTCGCTGTTCTCGCGCGATGTGATCGCGCTCAGCACGGCCGTGTCGCTCTCACACGCGACGTTCGACGCGGCTTTGCTGCTTGGAATTTGCGACAAGATCGTGCCTGGCCTGCTGATTGGGGCGCTGCGCTTTCCTTGGCTGCCTACGATTCTTGTACCGGGCGGACCCATGCCTTCCGGGTTGCCTAACAAGGAGAAGGCCGCCCGCCGGCAATTGTTTGCGGAAGGCAAAATTGGTCGCGAGGAGTTGCTGCAGGCTGAGGCCGAAAGCTACCACGCACCGGGCACGTGCACATTTTACGGAACTGCGAACTCCAATCAGATGATGATGGAGGTGATGGGGCTGCATTTACCAGGCGCAGCGTTCGTGAATCCCAATACGCCTCTACGCGACGCGCTCACAATTGCCGCGACCAAGCGCGCAGCCAAGATCACTGGCTTGGGTGATGAATATCGGCCGATTGGGCGTGTCGTGGACGAGAAGGCGATCGTCAACGCGATCGTTGGATTGATGGCGACCGGCGGCTCGACCAATCATTTTATCCATCTGCCAGCGATTGCATTGGCGGCCGGGATCGAAGTGACGTGGGATGATTTCGCCGAGCTTTCACACGCGACGCCGCTCCTGGCGCGGATTTATCCAAATGGCTCGGCGGATGTGAATCACTTTCACGCTGCCGGCGGCATGGGATTTTTAACGCGCGAATTGCTCGACGCGGGCTTGTTGCACGGCGACATCGCAACCGTTGGCGGCGAAAGCCTCGCAGACTACGCGAAAGAGCCGATTCTTGCCGGGGAGACGCTCTCCTGGCGCGAGGCGCCGGCAAGTAGCGCAGACGATAGTGTGTTGCGCGGTGCGCGCGCCCCGTTTTCTTCGGATGGCGGCCTGCGTTTGCTGAGTGGTGGGCTGGGGCGCGCGTGCGTGAAAGTGTCCGCCGTGGCGGACGATAAGCGCATCGTTGAAGCGCCAGCTCTCGTGTTTTCGTCGCAAGCAGATGTGCAGGCGGCGTTTAAGCGCGGTGATCTAGATCGCGATTGCGTGATCGTCGTGCGCGGTCAGGGCCCGCGTGCCAACGGTATGCCGGAGTTGCACAAGTTGATGCCGTTGATGGGCGCGTTGCAGGATCGAGGCTTTCGTGTCGCGCTTGCGACGGACGGCCGAATGTCGGGCGCGAGCGGGAAGGTGTTGGCTGCGATCCACATCACGCCAGAGGCTGCTGAAGGCGGATCGCTGGCGAAGGTGCGCGATGGCGACGTGGTGCGCGTCGATGCCGAGACTGGTGTGCTTGATGTGATTGCGCCAACAGACTGGCGCGATCGTGCGCCGGTGCAACTTGATCTGCTTGGCAACACGCGCGGCGTCGGGCGCGAGCTCTTTGCGATGTTCCGCGCTAACGCGTGCTCGGCCGAGCGCGGCGGCTCAGCCTTTCCGGATTACGATCCGATCTAGTCGAGGCCCATTTGCTGGCGGAACCGCTCTTCGAACGCCTCGTCGCGCGCGAGGGGAGCGAAGCCTTCGCCGATTGAAATCTCAAGCTCGCGATTGACGCCGCCGCCGAGAGGCACCGTGAGGTGTTCGACTGTGCGGAAGGTCGTGAAGTCGGTGGCGACGAGCGGCAGATAGGCGGGCGTGAGGTGGACCACCAAGACGCGTCCGCCTTCTTCGGCGCGCATCGGGTCCGTGGATTCGGCTGAATTGTACGCGCGGCCGTGGAGCAGCCACATGCGAACTGGCGGCAGCGGCGCACCGGCGCGCCGTGCTTCGCGCCAATAATAGCTGAGTTCGAAATAGGTCATGCGATCGTCGACCATGACCGCAGAGAAGGGCAATTCGCCTGGTTGCGCCGCGGCGCGGCGTGCGATTTCGTTTGCCGTTTCTTCCCAATTGCGCGCGGTGCGAATGCCTTTGGCTTGGTTTGCGATAGCAGGATAGGTCGCCACCATGGCGACGAAGCCAACGCCGATGGCGATGTTCACGAGCGTCGCCGCCACGAGCGTGCGGCGTCCGGCGGCTGAAGAGAACAACGTTCCTGTCACCAGCAAAAGCAGCGCGGGGTACGCGACGGCGGCCCAATTTGCATTGGCGCGTGAGATGAACGCGATGGCGCTGATGATGATGAAGGGCGGAATGATGTAGGCGATGAGGAATTTTTCCTCGGTTGAAAGTCCGCCGCTGCGCCGCCACGCGCGCCACAAGGCCCAGATCAGGACAAAGAAGATGACCGGGCCGATGACGCCGGCTTGGCCGAAGATGAACTCGAACAGTTCGTCAATATTAAAGAGACGCGTGTTGTCGAAGTGCGCGTTCGAAGCGGTGTGCTGCGCTGTGACGAAGCCATTCCGAGCGTTCCAGATGAGGTTCGGCGAGAGGACGACAAGTGCGATGAGCGTTGCGAGCAGGCCGCGGCCCTTGGCCAGCGCCTCGCGCACCGTCGGCAGCCACCAAGCCGCGAGCGCCGTACAAAGGAAGAAATAGAACATGGCGTACTTAGCTTGCACGCCCATGCCGACGGCGAGGCCGAGTATCACGGCCCACGTCCAGGCACGCGTGTTCACCAGCCGCCACATCGCAAGCAAAGCGACTGACCAGATCGGCAGGAGTAGCGCGTCGGTTGAGATCAAGCTCGATGAAAACCAGACGCCAGGAAGCATCAGCCAGCCAAAGCCCGCCCAGAATCCGGGCCAGGCGCCGTACATTGAGCGGCCAAGCATAAAGAGGGCGCTGGCGGCGACGGCGTGCGCGATCGGCGCGCCAAGGCGCACCGCCCATTCAGCGTCGGTGCCGGATAAGAAGGTCGTGAGCCCGATCACCCAGGCGATGAGCGGCGGCTTGGTGAAGTAGCCCCACTCAAATGTGCGCGACCACATCCAGTATTGCGCTTCGTCGAAGTAGAGCCCGAGTGGGATGTAAAACAGCGCGACGATGCGCGCCGCCGTGATCGCGATAAGCACGAACAGAAAGGCGAGCGTCGCGCGGTCGAAGGCGGCCCGGATTGCGGTCATCGGCGTCTCAGATTGTCCCCGGGCGGTCTTAGCGGATGGGCGCGTATGGCGCCAGGACGCGTCCGCACTTGTGTGGGGGGCAAACGTGCCTATCTGGCGTCGTTCGTATGCGCTAAGGAGCCGCCATGACGACGATCCCCGCTGAATGGCGCCCTCACAAGGCGATCTGGACTGGCTGGCCTTCGGCTGCCGACCTTTGGGGCGAGGATTTGGATCCGGCGCGCGCCGAGGTGGCAACCATGATCCGAGCGCTCTGGGATAGCGGCAATGGTGACAAGGTGCGTGTGTTGGCGCACGGGCGAGAGGCGGAAGCCTCCGCGAAGCTTGCGCTTGGGCAAGCGGCCGAAGTGCTGCCTGGCGCGTTCGGCGATATCTGGTTCCGCGATACCGGGCCGATCTTCGATGCGAGCGGCGTGGCGCATGGGTTCCAGTTCAATGGCTGGGGCGGCAAGTACCAGCTGCCGCACGACGATGAGGTTGGCGCCCGCATCGCGCTGCTCGCGAAGGCCGACTATCGCCGGCATGATTTCATCCTGGAGGGTGGCGCCATCGAGATGGACGGCGAAGGCACCTTGCTTACGACCCGCCAATGCCTGCTCAATCCGAACCGCAATGCGCACTGGACCGAAGAGGGTGCGGAAGTTGCGCTGAAGCGCGCGCTCGGCGTTGAGAAAATTCTGTGGCTCGACGAGGGCCTGCTCAACGATCACACCGATGGGCACATCGACAATCTCGCTCGTTTCGTTGCACCGGGCAAAGTCGTGTGCCAGTCGCCGGCAAATCGTGACGATCCCAACCACGACGTTTTGGAGGAGATTGCACTTTCGCTCGGCGCCATGCGCGACGCGAAGGGCCGCAAGCTTGAAGTGATCCGTATTCCGTCCGTCGGCTTGGTCGAGGACGAAGATGGCGACGCCGTGCCTGCGAGCCATATGAATTTTCTGATTGGAAATTCGACCGTGGTGGTGCCGATCTATTCTGGCAGCGGCGATGACGCCGTGAACGCGCTCGCGCCGCTCTTCCCGGGTCGCAAGGTCATCGGGCTTTCGTCGCACGCTATCTTGACTGGTGGAGGCTCGTTCCATTGCATCACTCAGCAGGAGCCGGCGTGATGGCAAAGACGATCAAAGTCGCCGCGATCCAGACATCGTACGGCGAAGACCTGAAAGCCAACATCGAGAAGACCGAGCGCTTTGTTCGCGAAGCGGCGAGCAAGGGCGCGGAGGTCATTCTTCCGTCGGAGCTGTTTCAGGGCCCGTACTTTTGCACGACCCAGGAGGAGAAGTGGTTCGGCGCTGCGCATGAGGCCAAAACTCATCCGTGCGTTCTGGCGATGGCGCCTTTGGCGAAGGAGCTTGGCGTCGTCATCCCGGTTTCAATCTATGAGCGCGATGGGCCGCAGTACTACAACTCAGTCGTCATCGTGGATGCGGGCGGCAAGCAGCTCGGCGTCTATCGCAAGAGCCACATTCCCGATGGCCCCGGCTATCAGGAGAAGTATTACTTTCGACCCGGCGATACAGGTTTCAAAGTTTGGGACACGGCGTTCGGGCGCATCGGCGTCGGCATCTGCTGGGACCAGTGGTTCCCTGAAGCTGCACGCGCGATGGCGATCCAAGGCGCGCAAGTTCTGTTCTACCCAACGGCAATCGGCAGTGAGCCGCACGACAGTTCGCTCGACACGCGCGATCCGTGGCAGCGCGCCATGCAGGGTCATGCCGTATCGAACGTGATTCCGGTCGTAGCGAGCAATCGCATTGGCACTGAAGCCAGCGGCCAGAAATTCTATGGCTCAAGCTTCATCGCCGACCATCGTGGAGATCTGGTGCAGAAGTTCGAGCGCACGGAAGAGGGTGTCCTTGTGCACGAGTTCGATCTCGACTTCCTCGATCGGCACCGCGCCGCGTGGGGCTTTTTCCGTGACCGGCGCACGGAGTTTTATCGCTAATGGCCGACCCGCTTCGCATCGATTTCATTTCTGACGTTGCCTGCCCATGGTGCGTGATTGGTTTGCGGTCATTGCAGCAAGCGCTGGCTTCCGTAGGCGATGAAGTGAAGGCTGAGATTCGCTTTCAGCCGTTTGAACTCAACCCGAACATGCCGCCGGAAGGCGAGAACGCCGGCGAGCATGTGCAGAAGAAGTATGGCTCTTCGCCTGAGCGATCGGCGGCGGCGCGGCAGATGATCAAGGAAAGCGGCGAGCGCCTTGGCTTTACGTTCAATTACGGTCCCGATAGCCGTATTTGGAATACGTTTGACGCGCATCGTCTGCTGCATTGGGCTGACATCGAGGGCAGGCAGCTTGCGTTGAAGGAAGCGCTCTTCAAACTCAACTTCACTGACCAGCGTTCAACCAGTGATCATGCGGCGCTTCTGGACGCCGTGCGTGAGGCAGGGCTCAACATCGCGCGCGCGGGTGAAATCCTGGCGACCGATGAGTTCGCTGATGAAGTTCGTCACGATGAGGATCAGTGGCGCGCGAACGGCATTCAGGCAGTGCCGTCGGTGATCTTTGACAATCGCTGGCTGATCCAAGGTGGTCAGCCGCCAGAAGTTTTCGTGCAAGCGATCCGCGACATTGTCAGCGGGCAAGCGAAAGAAGCTTAGCGCAGTAAGCCCAGCGCTGCGTCGCGCGCGCGTGGGTCTCCGAACGCTAACACTTGGCCGCCGCGGCTCGCATCGCCGCCATCCCAAGTGCACACGCCGCCTCCAGCGCCGTTCAGGATTGGAATGAGCGCGCAGATGTCGAACGGCTTTAAGCCGCTCTCGATCACGCAATCCATGGTGCCTGAAGCGACCATGGCGTAAGCGTAGCAATCGTAACCAAATCGCGTGAGCTTGGCCTGTTGGCGCACGCGCGAGAAGGCCGCGCCTTCGTCGCCCGGCAGAATGTATGGGTCCGTGGTTGAGAGGATCGCTTCGCTCAATGATGCGCATGCGCGCACTTTAAGTGGGCTGACGCCGGCGTCGGTGACCAATTCGGCGCCATCGTTCCAACCGCGATAGCGTTCGCGCAAGTAGGGCTGGTCCATGACGCCGACGATTGGCTTGCCTTCGAAAGTGAGGCCGATCAGCACGCCCCACAGCGGCAGGCCTGAAATGAAGGCGCGTGTGCCGTCGATCGGGTCGAGCACCCATTCATAGCCGCTCACGCCGGGAGTCTCGCCGTATTCCTCGCCGAGCACGCCGTGCTCTGGGAATTGCGCTTCGATGAGCGCGCGCATGGCGCGCTCTGCGGCTTTGTCGGCATCGGTCACGGGATCGAAGAGCGAACCTTTGCTCTCCACTGTGTGCGGCGCGCGGAAATAGGGGAGGATTGCGGCGCGTGCGGCATCCGCCAGAGTGTCGGCAAAAGCTAGAAGGCGTGCTGTGTCGTGAACCGGCATCGGTGCACTATAGGCTCACGCACAAACGAAAACAGGCCCGGCAGATGCCGAGCCCGTCCCCGTTTCCCCCAAACCGAGGCGGCGGTTAGGCCGCGTCGGTGGATTCGTCTTGCAGCGCCTTCGCGAGATCGAGGAGGCGGCGACGCGGACGTTCACCGAGTTTGTAATAAGCGCGGATGAGTTCCAGCGTTTCCTTCTGCGAAAGAACGTCGGCCGCGATCAGATCGCGATCGTTCGCAGGCGCGCCAGGCGTTGCCGGAGCTGCAACTTGCTGGAGGCCTTCGAAGAAGTAGTTCACCGGCACGTTCAGCGCGACGGCGAGTTCGTACAGGCGAGAAGCCGTCACGCGGTTGGCGCCGCATTCGTACTTCTGGATTTGTTGAAAGCGGATGCCGATGGACTCAGCCAGTTGTTGCTGGGTGAGGCCCAAGAGACGGCGACGGCGGCGAAGCCGTTTGCCGACATGGAGGTCGATGGCGTTAGCCATAGGTGTGCGCCCTTGTTCATGGCGGTGTCCCCCATGGGCCCGCCTTATGCGCAGTTGGAGAGCACGGACCGTGCCACGCTTCTGTGACGCGAATTGTTCCGTCGTAAGCTTTTGTTGAGCATGCGAGGCGCGCGCCAGGCGATTTGTGCCCCGTTTCGGCGCCACGTGCTTTGGTAAACGCGCCGGGGCCACGGTTTCGACATGGCCTTGCCCTTTGTGGTGCATCTTCAGGCGGGACTTATTCGTCTCATACGGAGCCGAAGATGAAGATGCGTGCGTTCCTATTTGTTGCCCTGTTCGCGCTAGGCGCTTGTGCTTCGACCCAGAGAACCTTCACCTATCCTGCCGGAATGCCAGATGCCGATGTCTTCGTCGGCGATCAGCGCTTTCAGATATGGTTTCACGATCGCACGCAGCGTGTGCTTGTGGTTCGCGGCCAGCCGCGCGCCCTTGGCCTATTGATGGCCGAGAACATGACCATTTACGCTAATGATCGCTCGCTTGGCATCTTGTGGTGGGGCGCGGCGGCGAATGCGGTGCTTACGCCAATGGGCTGCTACGGCACCGAGGTTACTGGCGCCGATCAGATGCGAGAAGTGGAATACACGTGTCCACAACCGGTGGACGTTCGAGCACAGCTGCCGCAACGGCGCGTGGTATGGCGCCGCGGCGTACACGTGCCGGCGCCAGAAGAGCAGCGTTAACGCGTAGACGTCAGCCGGCTTCCTTCGCGCGCTGAGCCTTCTTGCGCTCGTTTGGATCGAGGTGGGCTTTGCGGATGCGGATGGCGGCAGGCGTGACTTCAACCAGTTCGTCATCCTCGATCCAAGCCATGGCTTGCTCGAGCGTGAGGCGGCGCGGCGGGGTGAGGCGGATGGATTCATCCTTACCGGATGCGCGGACGTTGGTGAGTTTCTTGCCCTTGAGCGGGTTCACGTCGAGATCTTCGCCGCGGCTGTTCTCGCCGATGATCATGCCCTCATAGACATCTTCGCCGTCGGCGATGAACATCTGGCCGCGCTCTTCGAGATTCCACAGCGCGTAGGCAGTCGATTGACCCTTGTCGTTTGAGATCAACGCGCCATTGCGCCGGCCCGGAATTTCACCCTTCCACGGCGCCCACGAGTGGAAGAGGCGGTTCATGACGCCCGAGCCACGCGTGTCCGTGAGGAATTCGCCGTGATAACCGACCATGCCGCGCGACGGCGCCAGCATGACCAGGCGAGTTTTGCCGCCGCCCGAGGGGCGCATGTCCTGCAGCTCGCCTTTGCGGATGCTCATCTTCTCGATGACGACGCCGGTGTATTCGTCGTCCACATCGATGACGACTTCTTCCACCGGCTCTAGCGTCTGGCCGTTCTCGCTGCGCGTTAGCACTTTCGGGCGCGAGAGCGAGAGCTCGAAGCCTTCGCGGCGCATGGTTTCGACGAGCACGCCGAGTTGAAGTTCGCCGCGGCCGGCAACTTCGTAGGCGTCCTTGTTTGCGGTTTCGGTGACGCGAATGGCGACGTTCGATTCCGCTTCCGCCAGTAAGCGGGCGCGAATGACGCGGCTCTGCACTTTGTCACCGGCGCGGCCGGCGAGCGGTGAATCGTTGATCGAAACCGTGATCGCGAGCGTTGGCGGATCGATCGGCGTCGAGGGCAGTGGCGCAGCAAGATCGATGGCGCCGATCGTGTCGGCGACGGTGGTGTCGGTAAGGCCGGCAATGGCGATGATGTCGCCAGCTTCCGCGCTATCGACGGGCACGCGCTTCAGGCCGCGGAAAGAGAGCAGCTTGGTAAGGCGGCCGCGCTCGATTTCCTTGCCGTCACGACCAAGCGATTTGACGCTGTCGCCAACCTTCACGCGACCGCTTTCGACGCGGCCCGTGAGAACGCGGCCTAGGAAGTGGTCAGAGTCGAGCATGGTGACGAGGAACGCGAACGGCTCGTCCTTGCGCGTGATCGGCTCGGGCTCAGGTACGTGGCGGACGATAAGTTCGAAGAGGGGCGTGAGATCCTTGTTCTCGCCGCTCATTTCCGTCTTTGCCCATCCTTCTTTGCCGGACGCGTAGAGGATCGGGAAATCGGCTTGTTCGTCGCTGGCGCCGAGCGCGAGGAAAAGTTCGAAGATCTCATTCAGCGCCTGGTCTGGATTGGCGCTCGGGCGGTCAACCTTGTTCAGAACGACCATCGGCTTCAGACCGCGCGCAAGCGCTTTCGACAGCACGAACTTGGTTTGCGGCATCACGCCTTCGCTGGCGTCGACCAGGATCACGCAACCATCAACCATGCCGAGGATACGTTCGACTTCGCCGCCGAAATCGGCGTGGCCGGGCGTGTCGACGATGTTCAGGCGATATTCTTCGCCGTCCTTGTCCCAGAGGATCGAAGTGCATTTTGCGAGAATGGTAATGCCGCGCTCACGCTCTTGATCGTTGGAATCCATGGCGCGCTCTTGCCGGGCTTCGTTGGCGCGGAAGGCGCCGCCCTGGGTAAGCAGTTGGTCGACCAAAGTGGTCTTGCCATGGTCGACGTGGGCGATGATCGCGAGGTTGCGGAGGCGCTCGGCCATAATTCTGGGCTTTCAGACGGGAAGGGCAGGCTTCTGCCCGCGATAGGCGCCTGCTTCAACGGCAGACCTGGAGATTCCTTATGCAGGACCCATGCGGGTATGCATGTTAGCACGTGCAATATGGGATGGTGAGCTAAAAAATCAAATTAAATCAGATCTTTATATGAGTTTACAAAAACGTGACGTTCGGTTCACCTTGCAAAATGCTGCGTTGCGAAATAAGTTTATGGCGTTGCGGGGTTTCGCGATCCCGCTCCCGCCCTATCGGGCGTTTCCTCCCTATTTTACCTTTCGCCGCCGGGCCTCACAGCCCGGCGGTTTTTTCTTTGGGCGCGGGTACGACCGCAGGCTAGCTAGCGGTAGAGGGGGATCTGTGACCGAACCGAGTAAACGCGAAGAACTGAACGACGCTGTCGAGGACGCGTTCGGCTTCAATTTCCGATCCCTCAAGACGGTGCGCGATTTGTTTTTTGCGGCCGCGGCGCGTTTTTGAATCGTACGCCAATCGTGATCGCCACAGCTACACGCCTGCTTTGCGGCTCGTGTTCGGTCTTGTCGGTTTGCAAGTGCTGATCTCGGCCCTGTGGGCGGCTGGGAAGGCATGCTCACGCGCCAGTTCGCAGCGATGGATCCTGCTTCCCGCGAAATCTTCGAGCGTGCCGCCGGTGGTGATCTGCCAACGTTCATCAGTCACTACGCCAACGCATTTGGCTTTCTTCAGTCCATCTTGCTGACGCTCTTCACATCGCTCAGCGTCTTCGCTCTTGGCTGGTTTCGACCGCAGCTTTCCTGGCCAAGCCGGCTCAACATTGCGATGGGCGTGCTGACTGCGGGCACGGTCGTTGGCTTGCTGTTGCTGCCGACAATGGCTTTGCCGAACATGTTTGCGTTGGTCTGGATTTCGCCCGCGATCGTGGTGCTTGCGTATTTTTTGACGACGTTGCGCGGCGCGCGCGGCGTGATTGCGGATACCTTAAGTGGTGCATGGATCAAGTCGATAGTCTACACGATCGTGCTGATACTGCTCGTCCTGCTTTCAGGATTGGTGCTTTCGCTGATCTGCGCGTTCCATGCTCTCACAAGCATGCAAGCGGCGACGTGATCTAGGCCAAGCTCTTGTGTAACGCGGCGGCGCTGAGAGCTTCGGCCAGGCGAGTCATGTCGGCGCGCACGCGTGCGTAACCGTTGGTGCGCTCGAGGGTGCGTTCATCGACGTAAAGCCCGCGATTGATCTCAATCTGCAGTGCATGAACGCTTGTCGCGGGCCGGCCGTATGTCTGGGTCGTGTGACCGCCAGCGAATGGTGTGTTCCGCGCCACGCGATAGCCCAACCGCCGCAGCGTCGCTTCGGCAAGCGCGGTCACTGAAGGGTGGCAGGACGCGCCGAAGCGGTCGCCGAGCACGACATCGGGCGCATGCGCGCCGCGCGCGTTGTTCGGCATCGAATGGCAATCGATGAGAACGGCGCATCCGAACAGCTCTTTGGTCTCTGCAACTAGGTTCTGCAGCAGCGCGTGATAGGGGCGATGCACGGCGTTGATTCGTCGGTCCGCTTCGCTCAGCGAAAGCTTGCGCCGGTAAATGGCCTGACCATCGCCGCTGATGCGGGGAATGGCGCCGAGGCCTGCCTGCACACGCGCGGAATTGGTGTGCGGCGAGGGCGGTGGCCGTTCGTCGAACATCTCCGGATCGAGCTCGGCCGGATCGCGGTTGAGGTCGACATAAGCGCGGGCGATCGTACCGGAGAGCACAGACGCGCCATGAGCGGCGGCGCCGGCGAACAATTCGTCGACGTAGGCATCCTCTGAGCGGCGCAGACTGATGAGGCTGACGCGCGCGTCGGCCAAAAGCTCTGGTGGATAGCGCCGGCCGCTGTGCGGGGAGGCGAAGATCAGGGGGGCGGTCCGCCGGAGCGGCTCAATCAATACGAACGGCGGCTCCGCCTGCGCCTCCGCGTGGCGTTCGCCATCCGCAGCGGCCGGCGCCGTGTTTGAGCCGAGGTCGGTCGGGTTCATGCGCTGTTATTGTTCGCGTCGCTTACTGCCGCGTCAATCTTTACGCCTGTTTACCGGCTGTGTGTGGCGGTTCAGGCGGCCTTTACCAGGTGTGTGCTAGGCGTTACCGGTTGAAAGGGGCCGGAAGTTCCGGAGCTGCTGGCGAATGGCGCGAATTCTACTAGCCGAAGATGATGACTCACTCCGGGCGTTCCTGGTGTCGAGCCTTACGCGCGCCGGGCACGACGTCGCCGGTTATGGCGATGGCGACGCCGCCTGGGAAGCGCTTGAACATGCCTCATTCGACCTGCTGCTGACCGACATCGTCATGCCGGGTCTGGACGGTATTGAGCTTGCGCGCCGGGGCGCCGAGGCCGATCCGGCCATGAAGATCGTTTTCATCACCGGCTTCGCGGCGGTGGCGCTTTCGGCTCAAAGCCAGGCGCCGAAGGACGCGAAGGTCCTCTCCAAGCCCTTCCATTTGAAGGACTTGGTGGTCGAGATCGAACGAGTGATCGCGGCGGCTTGAGGAATCCGAATGGGGCCTGTATAGGCCCTCCACCCAACGCAGGACCTGTTCGCAGGTAATCGGGCGCGTAGCTCAGCGGGAGAGCACCACGTTGACATCGTGGGGGTCACAGGTTCGATCCCTGTCGCGCCCACCATCTTTACAAGCACTTAGCCTGTAAAACTTCCGGCAAAATGCCGTGAACGCCTGCCGAACGTGTAAAACTTTTACGGGGTGGTCGTGAACGGCAATCAGGCTGCGACTTGCCACGCGCGGACGTTCTCTTTGGCGCACTCATAGTTGCTTCGTGCTCTTCTCTCGTCGGAGGGAAGTCGCCGTCTCGCCAACGAGCCGGTCGACCGAAGACTGGAGCATGAGCGATGAGAGGTTTAGGCGCATTTCAGGTGGCGCAGATGAAGGCGCGCGACGCGCGGATATTCGCACTCTGTCAGCACCTGCGATCCGCAATTGATTTGTTCGAGCAGATAGCGGCTGAACCGCTTAAGACGCCGGAGACTCTGGTGCCGGAGGTGCAGAGCGTGCCGCCGCCACCGCCGGAGCGAGTTGCTCTGCCCGTCGAGAAACTGACTTACAATCTCAAAGAAGCTGCGACGGCGTTGGGCATCGGCAAAACGACGCTCTACAAGGCTATCGCGGAGCGAAGACTGCGGGCGATCAAACTCGGAAGCCGAACGCTAATTCCATCGGAGGATCTTCGCGCCTGGATCGCGGCGCAGCCGATGAGGTGAAGGATGATCAAGCTTGCTGTTTAGCGCCTAGTTGAGGCGGGCTGTTCATCGAAAGTAGGCTGGGAAGTCACCTTCGCCAAGACAGAGGCCGACATCTTCGAGCGCCTCAAAGTAGAAAGGGGCTCGAGAAGCCTGTAATTCCAGCGCACTAACGTGATCCGGCTAGAGCGGCATCGGACGAGGAGCTGGAGCACCGCCAGGCGAGCGCGCGCTTCATTTCGGTTATAGTCGCCGCACGGATTCGGAGCCGCTCCCTGAATGGAAGTGGTCATATCAACAGGTGGGCGGGTGTTGGGCTTCCATGACTGGTGACGATCTCGATTGGCTGTTGAAAGTCCGAGCTGTGGTGGCTCGCACCGGCGAGATGGATGTTGCTCAATGGTGGAACACGTCCGGACAGCTGAGTCAGCGAGGAGCATTTGTCTTCTCGCGAGGGTTGCCTCGGACGCACCATTTCGCACAGCTGCGCGCCACGATGTTCGCGGCCAGCTCGCGCTGCAGCGAGGTATTTCCGGCAGCGAAGCGCGTGACGCTTTGGAGCCTCACGCCGAGCATTGAGGAGGCCTTCAATGAACGCTGGGATTTGTGGGGCGACGTGGCGAGCGATTGGGCGCCATTCTTTGACCGTGTTGCGGGTATGACGGCGCCCGATCTGTCAGCAAATCTGGCAGCAGTTGATCTCATCGATCAGACGCTGGTCCGCAAAGCGACGCGGCTGAGCAAGTGTGCCGAAGGACGTTCTGTCGCGATTCGAGATTCCTTCGACGGCTCGCGGAATGCGGTTGCATTGCTTGCGTTAGGCTTTGGCTTGGGCGGCATCGGCGAGCTTGTCGTGCCTTACGCTGAGGCTGCGCCATGATCCCCGCGCCGGAGTGGTCCACGCGCCTTGTCACTGTCGGCATGCTCGTCGATGAATCGTTTCGAATGGCGCGTCTCTGGAACGATCAGAAATCGTTCGATGACAACTTCGAGAGCAGCCTCGCGGGGCAATTTCGGTCGATGTCTCTCGAGGGCGCCGTCAAAGCGACGTTGAGACGGCGTTTTCGCGCAATCGAAGCGGCTTCGCCGGTCTTGCTCTTGGCGAAGCAGGGCATGCCATTCCACGAGTGGCGCGATTGTCTCAGGCTCCTGATCGGCGCCACGGAGCAGCCTTTCCGGAGCTTTGTCACCGAGTGGCTTTTCGGAGAGTACGTTCGTGGGCGATACCAGGTGAGGAGCATCGACCTGCATCCTTTTCTCGCCGCTCTTTGGAAAGAAATGGCTAGGACTAAGGAGCCGACCCGATACAGCTTCGAACGCACAGCGACAGGACTTATAAAAGGGGCTCGTGACCTGGGTTTGCTTCAGGGCAACAAATCTAACCACGCGTTCGCGGTAACCCCCCTGAGCGACGAAGTAGCGTTGTTCTACGTCGTATTCATCGCTCAGGTTGAGGGCAGCTTCAGCAAAGTTTCTACGAGTCTGCTGTGGCGACTCGCGATGCTCGGGCCAGCGGAGGTGCATGCCCTTCTTCTGCGGCTGCATCAGTATAAGCGGCTTACGTATGATGTTGCAGGAAGCTTGGTCGCCCTTGAATCCAAGCATCGCTCAATCGAATCCTTCGCTAAGGGCTACCGAGCATGAGCGACTTTAGGCAGCGCCTGCGCAATGACCTCGAACCAATTCTAGGGGCGTTGGATCCACGCGAACGCATTAGCGTCTATCACGACATGCCGTACGCGTTGTTTCGCTACGACCCTGACGAAGAGTTTGAATTGCGCGATGAAGTCGGCAAGCTCACCACGCGCCTGACGCAGCGCGGGAAGCGCGTGACGACGATCTCGCTTGCCGCGTGTCTTGAGGACGCTCTTCAACAAGTGCGTCCTTTGGACGATTGGTTCGAAGCTGAGCGTTCTGCAGGTGCAACCGAGGCAATAGAGACAATCGGCAACGTTCTCAGCGACCTCGTTCCTCTTGTGGATCTCGTAGCGGCGCGTATGCCGCCCTCAGCCGACCCGCTTAAGGACGTGGTTCTCATCGAACGAACGGGCTCTTTGTTTCCCGTCTATCGGACTTTCTCGCTGCTGGAGCAGCTCAAAGGGCGGGTGCTTGCGCCCACTGTGTTGCTTTATCCGGGGCATTTGGATGGTCCGGCGGGGCTGCGTTTCATGGGCATCCTTGATGCCGAGCACAATTACAGACCAAAGATATTCTGAGGAGCGCGCCTTGTCGCAGATAGCAAGACTCTTCGCGAGTGACATTCACCGCCGTATCGAAGAGGTGATCAAAGTCGATCAGACTGATGAGGACATCATCGCCTCGGAGATCGATGAGTATGTCGTGACCGATGCAATCAAGGGCCACTTCTTGGAGGTGCTTGAACGCTACGAGGAGACGCCACGGAAGGCGCACGAGGGCGCGGCAGTTTGGGTGTCCGGGTTTTTTGGCTCAGGCAAATCGTCCTTCGCCAAATTGTTGGGCCTCTCGATTCAGAATCGGGAAATATTGGGCACGCCCGCATCCGAACGTTTTTCGGCGCGCGTCGGCGATAAAAAAATGGGAGTCGTGCTCAACCTCATCGGTGAGAAAATTCCCACGCACACGGTGATTTTCGACGTCTCGACGGACCGTGGAATCCGGTCGGGAAATCAGATGCTCACCGAGATCATGTATCGGCTCTTTCTTGAGAGTCTTGGCTATTCGCGCGACATCGACCTAGCAGAGTTGGAGATTGGGTTAGAAGATCAGGGCAAGCTCGACGCATTCAAGGCCGCGTTTCTTGCTCGCCACAGCAAACCTTGGGATGAGCAGAAGCGCACTCCAATTTTTGCGAGCAATGAGGCCTCCGCGGTGCTGCATCAACTTGATCCAGCGACATATCCACTGGCAGATTCGTGGGCGCGAGGACGGCCGAAGATCGATCTACACACTGGAATGTTCGCGGATCGCGTGGTGTCATTGATGAGTCGACGCCGTCCGGGGCAGTCGCTGATGTTCGTCGCGGACGAAGTCGGGCAGTTCATCGCGCGCGACGTTCAGAAGATGCTCGACCTACAGGCTATCGTGCAGCAACTGGGCGTGAAGGGGCGCGGAAAACACTGGGTCGTTGTGACTTCGCAGGAGCGGTTGACTGAACTTGTGTCCGGTCTCGACGACAGGAGGGTTGAACTTGCCCGGCTCATGGATCGCTTCCCCTTGCAGGTTCACTTGGAACCATCCGACATCGCCGAGGTCACGAGCCGGCGGGTTCTCGCAAAGAATGCCGACGCGGAGAAGCAGCTCGGAAAACTGTTCGACAGCAACCGCGCTCGTCTGGAGGTGAATACGCGGCTCACAGCCGACATCACGCTCGCCCCTTTGACGCGACAGGCGTTCATCGATCTCTACCCGCTGCTGCCATATCAGATCGGTCTAGTGATCGACATTGTGTCTGGGCTGCGCATGCAGGGTGGAGCTAGCCGACATGTGGGCGGGGCCAATCGCACGATTATCAAGCTTGCTCAGCAGCTCTTGATCAATCCCCAAACCGACATCGCATCTAAAGCGGTGGGGACTCTGGTCAGCATAGACCGCATCTACGACCTCATTGAGGGCAACATTGACAGCCAGGTGCGGGCCAAGATCGCGACGATCCCAGCAAAGGTCTCGCACCCACTCGCGCAGTCAGTGGCAAAGGCAATCTGCCTTTTGCAGTTTGTGAAGACCGTCCACCGAACGGCCGAGAATATCGCAGCCACGCTAATCGACAGCGTCGAGGGAGACTCGCGCTTGACCGAAGTGCGCGAAGCCTTGTTGGCGCTGGAGAAGGCGTACCTCATTCGGTCGGACAGCGGCGGCTACAAGATCCCTACGCCAGCGGAAGATGATTGGGATCAGACGCGCGCGGCCATCACGCTGAAGCCCGCTGACGAGAAGCGTTTGATCGCGGGGATAATCGCAGATTTCTGGCGGCCGCAACCATCGCACACGCTGGGCGATGCCAAGAACTTTCGCGCCGGCCTAACGATTGCAGGTAATTCGGAGGAGGTTGGAGATCTCACGGTCCATTTTGAACTCGCGGACGATCCAGCTGGGCTGGCGGCAACAGCGGAACAGGCCCGTAATCGCAGCCAGACGGATCCTGCGGGCGTGTTCTGGGTTGCCGCCCTGGATGAGGACCTCAGGCGCGATCTTATCGAGACGTTCCGTTCCGATGAGATCATTAAACAAAAGTCGCGAGGCGCGCAGAGCGCCGAAGAAACATCGTTGGTCGCCGAGGAGAAGGCGCGCCTGAGCAATCACCGTCGGGAACTCACGCGCCGGATGCGCGCGGCCGTTCTTGCTGGCCGCGCTTACTTCAGAGGGAATGAGCGCGCTCCTGAGCCCGGCGTGGCGGATGTTGGCAAGGCGGTAGAGAGCGTTCTCGGACAGGCGCTTCCACTTGTGTATGATCGACACACCGAGGCCTCTGCGAAGAAAACAGATGTCGCGAAGGGCATCGAGGCGCTGCTCACGGCGGAAAATCTTGCCGGGCTTCCGGCGGTGTTTTCACAACTAGCGCTGCTTAAGGAGCAGCAAGGAAAGAAGGTATTCCGAACTGACGCGAACCCGTTGTCGGAGATCGCCGCGCTTATCGACAGTCGCGCCAGTTACGGGCAGATCGCAACCGGCAAGACGTTAGAGGATCAGTTTCTCAAGGCGCCTTTCGGCTGGGACGTCGATGTCGTGCGATTGCTTACATTGTCGCTCCTGCGGGCGGGCGTCATCGATGGCGTGGTAAAAGGACAACCCTTTGACACCGCGACAAGCGATGCGGCGCGAGATTGCTTCTCGAACAACAACCTCTTCCGATCATCGAGCTTCCGACCGAAGAAAGGCATCGACTTTGATGTCATCGTTGATGCAGCGGCGCGATTCAAGGAGACCTTCGGGGAAGAAGCGAAGGAGCTGGCGCAGGGGCCAATTGCCGAAGAGATCCGAACAGCAGTTGAGCGACGGGAAGAGGCCGTCGACAGCGCGTTGGCGACATTAAGGGCGAACAAGCTGCCTGGCGCCGAGATGCTTGAGACGGCGCTCAGCGAAATGCGTTCAATCCGGCGCGGTACGCAGGATGCGGCGATCCTCGGATTCAATGCATCGTATCTAGGTATCAAGGAAGCGATCCAGCGCTCTGGCGAACTTAGCCAAGCGTTGACGGAGCCGGCGTTGCAGGCCGTGCATAAGGCTCGGGAGGCGCTCGTGCGCATGCCTGCGCTGAGCGAAGAGGTCGACATTGATGCCGCGGTGCTGACCTCTGGCGCAACCTTGGACGACCTTCTCAAGCGCGAGACGTTCTTTCGGGAGTTTGCTGCGATTGAAAAGAATACGCTAACTGTCGCCACTGAGTATGCGCGTCGTTACAAGGCGGCGCTCGACGGACGCGTCGAAGCCTATGCCGGTGCGGTTGCCCATCTGCACGCTACGCCCGGTTGGGAGCGGCTGGACGAGGCCCAAAGAACCGACATTGCCGCCCCGCTAAGCCATTGGGCTGATCCGACCGTCAACAATCAATCGATCCGCCATATGCGGTCGGAGACCGAACTGGCCGGACACCGGCTCGTAGCTGCCATCGAGAAGGTGCATCAAATTCTCGAAGGTGAGCGGTTGGCCACAGTGTCGGTATCGCAATTTTTCGCCGGCGGCATCGAGACCGAAGAGCAATTGGACCAGGCGCTCTCGGGCATCAGAGAGGAACTCGCCCGCCTTATCGGGGCGGGCAAGAAAGTGCTCGTGAGGTAGACGCGCCGTGGACAAGGAAACAAGAAGCGCCATCGAACGGGCGACGCAACGCGCAAGACGACTTCTGACAGAAGATTTCGCCGAGCAGCTCGACGCAACTTTTGACGTGCGCCCGGATGGACGCGTTGCGGAGCGCGGAGGCGCCCATCTGAACGAGCGTCAGTACTATGACCGCGCCAAGATCGTGGCCGCCGTAGAGCACAAGCGCGCCTCGGGTATGACGCCGAAAGACGCGGTGCAGGACTATGTGCGCGATGCTGCCTTCACTGCGCTCAACCGCTTTGCCGCGTTGAAGATGTTGGAAGCGCGTGGGCTCGTGCAGGAATGCGTCACGCGTGGCGAGGCTTCGTCAGGGTTCGCAGAGTTTTGTGGACTCGCGCCCGCGGTAAAGACGCCGGATGGCGCCGGCTATCGCCTCTACATCGAATGCATTTTCGACGAGCTCTCGACAGAGGTGAAGGTTCTCTTTGACCGTCGCGATCCGGCGGCCGTTGTTTGGCCAAGGCGCGGCACGTTCGAGCAGCTCCTCGAAATTCTCAATGCTGAGGAGCTGAAAGAAGTCTGGGGTCAGGACGAGACCATCGGCTGGATCTACCAGTACTTCAATTCAGGCGAAGAGCGCCGCAAGATGCGCGAGGAAAGCCAGGCGCCGCGAAACAGCCGCGAGTTGGCGATCCGCAATCAATTCTTCACGCCACACTACGTGGTGCAGTTTCTTTCGGACAACACGCTCGGCCGCATCTGGTACGAGATGCGCAAGGGCGCAACGCGGCTGGGTGAGCTTTGCGAGTACATGGTGCGTCAGCCCGGAGAGAGCTTCGCCGCAGAAGGTGAGGAGGTCGCACCCGACATCATTCCTGACGGCATGAGCCAAGACGAGCTGTGGCGACGGCCGATCCGTGTGCCGCACAGAGCCAAGAAGGATCCTCGCGACATGCGCACGCTCGATCCGGCATGCGGATCTGGGCACTTCCTGCTGTACGTGTTTGGCCTTTATCTTGAGATGTATGAGGAGGCTTGGGGCGACGAGGGATCGCCAGCCTCGGAGATCACCGGGCGTACGTTGCGTGAGGATTATCCGGACTTAGGAGCGCTGCGACGGACGCTGCCAAGTCTCATCCTCGCGCACAACTTGTTCGGCGTCGACATCGACCCGCGCTGCGCACAGATCGCTCAGCTCGCGCTGTGGATGCGGGCGCAACGGGCTTTTGACGGACTCGGCATCTCACGGGCGGATCGCCCGGCGATCCGGCGTTCGAACATCGTGATCGCGGAGCCGATGCCCGGCGAAAAGGACATGCTCGCTGAGTTTCTTGCCGAGCTAAAGCAGGACCGCCTCGAAAGCCTTATTCGCCGCGCTCTCGACGTGCCGCCTGACCGAGCCGTGCAGACAACCGAACAGATGGCGAGTGCGCTTGCTATGCTCGTGGGGACCGTTTGGGACAGCATGCAGCTCGCTGGCGAGATGGGATCGCTGTTGAAGATTGAGCAAGAACTCGCGGGCGCAATCGAAAAGGGCCGCACCGAGTGGGAGGAACGGCAGCCGATCTTTCGCGGCACTGCGTTTGCTCTCGATGGAGCCAAATCAGAAGCGCTCGCACGGTTTGTGCATGGCGCGGTGGACGACTTTTGGTCGAGAGCGGAAAAACTGGTTTTTTTTGCGCTCTCCGAATACGCAACGTCCGCGACAAACGGGAAGAGCGCGCGGCGCCGGCTCTTTGCTGAAGATGCCGTGCAGGGGTTCGCGCTCGCGGACGTGCTGCGGCAGCGCTTCGACGCAGTGCTCATGAATCCACCTTTTGGTGCCGGAGCAATGCACGCTAAAGCTGCGTTTGAACGCGCATATCCCAAAACCAAGAACGACATTTACGCCGCGTTCGTTGAGCGTGGGACGCAGCTGCTCGAATATCGTGGTCGCATCGGTGCCATCACATCAAGAACTGGGTTTTTTCTGTCGAGCTTTCAGCGATGGCGAGAGGACGTCGTGCTGAAGGCAGCACCGCCGGTCGTGATCGCTGATCTTGGCCTAGGGGTGATGGATGCTGCGCTGTTGGAGGCGGCCGCTTACTGTCTGGAGGCGGGCAACGATCTCGGTCGTTGTAGAGTGTACCGGACGTTGAGCACTCGCGACCACAAGCAAGAAGTTCTCTTTGCTGGCATCACAGGGCGCACATCTACCGACGCCTACTATGTGCAGACAGCGCAGTTCAAGCGCATTCCCGGCGCGCCGTTCGCCTATTGGATCGAGCCGTTCGTGTTGCGCTTGTTCCGGGAAAACTCGACGGTAGGAGATCAGTTTGAAGTTCGTCTTGGTGCGTCAACAAAAAACGATGGGAGGTACATTCGAACCGCGTGGGAGGTCGCCTGTGTGGAATCTGACAAGTGGTTTTCTCTAGCCAAGGGCGGAGCATATTCGCCGTACTGGGGCGACATCCATCTGGTTGTGGCGTGGCGGAACGGCGCTCATGAGATCGCCGCCGAGTTGGAAGCAAAGTATCCGTATCTTCGAGATAACATCGACTTCGTTCTGCATCGCAATGACCCTCACTTCAGCCCGGGCTTGACGTGGACCAGGAGGACGAAAAGCCCACTCTCGATGCGCGTTCTCAATGCCGGCTGTGTTTTTGCCGATAAGGGCCCATCAATCTTCCCGCGTGATCGGCATTTGCTGGATGCCACGTTGGCGTTGCTTGCCATCTGCATGAGCAAGGTGTTCCAGCACCTTGTCGAGGTTCAGCTTTCTGCGGCTGAACCCACCGGCAGGGGTGGCGTTGCAAGATCGTACGAGGTCGGGATAATCGAGGGGACCCCCATTCCGCCGATGTCTGACGCTCTGGTTTCGGAACTTGCGCCCATCGCGCGGCGCGGCTGGACCTTGGCAAGGGCTCAGGCATCGACGCTGGAGACAACGGATGCGTTTGTCCTTCCAGCAGCGCTCGTGAGACGCGCGCTCGGTGAGTCCTTTGCAGACATTCAGGCCGCAACAGATAGCGTCGTGGCCAGGCACTACGGACTCACAGACGAAGAGGTCGGTGCTCTTCATCGCTGGTCCGATAGGGGTGCATCGCGCGACGAGACAGATGTTGAGGCAAGTGACGCGGAGGGTGCTGCAGAAGCAGATGATGCGGACGATGACGGGGAGGAGGGAGAGCAAGAATCGGAGGCCTCACGACCGGCACTTTTTTCTTGGATATTAGGGGTCGCTTTTGGCCGCTTTGATATTCGTCTGGCGACGGGGGAGCGAGGCTTGCCGGTAGAGCCTAGTCCGTTCGATCCACTGCCAAAGCGCTCGCCCGGTATGGTTCCCGACGGCCAGCTGCCATTCCGCCCTAACGGCGGTATCTTAGTCGACGAGTTCGGTCACTCTGACGACATTGCGGCGATTGGTGAGGCGATTTTTGCCCGCATGGATCTTGCGCTTGGAAGCGAGAGGATCACGCGCGGCCTTAGCGGGTCGACCAACGCCGATGACTACAGGTTGTGGCTCAGAAAGGATGCGTTCACGGAGCACATAAAGCGCTATTCCAAAAGCCGGCGCAAAGCGCCGATCTACTGGCGGCTCGCTACTGCTTCTGGCGGATATTCCGTCTGGATTTACATTCATGCGTTCACGCGCGACACGCTGCTGCGGGTGCAGAATGACTACGTCGCCCCCAAACTAATCCACGAACGCCGCCAGCTCGACATCCTGCGCGCTGACGGAGGCGCCAACCCCACCGCCGCTGCCTCCCGCGCCATCGCCACGCAGCAAACCTTCGTTGAAGAGCTGCAGGTTTTGCATGACGAAGTCGCGAGGGTCGCGCCACTTTGGGCGCCCGAACTCGACGATGGCGTCGTCATCAATGCTGCGCCGCTTTGGCGTCTCTTTTCCGCGACGCGCTCTTGGCAGAAGGAAGTGAAAGGCGTTTGGGAAAAGCTGGTCGCCGGCGGCTACGACTGGGCGCGCCTCGCCATGCACCTCTGGCCAGAACGGGTTGTGCTGAAGTGCGCCGAAGACCGTAGTCTCGCCATCGCGCACGACCTGGAAGACGTGTTCTGGTTTCAGGACGCTGATGGTAAGTGGAAGCAGCGCCCCGCGCCGACGCAGACCGTGGAGTCATTGATCGCGGGTCGCGCTTCTCCCGCCGTTAAAGCGGCGCTGAAGAGCTTGATCGAGGCGCCGGACGTGAGCCAGCGTCGGCGACGGGGCCAATAGAGGGCGATGATGCACCCGCTGCACGAACACATCGGCCGACTGATCGGTGAACAAGTCCGGGAGCGCAAGATCGTCGTCATCTATGACGAGAAGCGTCAGCTGACGTCGTTCTTTGATGAACTTGTCGAAGGACGAACTGGCGATCTGATCGATGTCACTGTCGGTGCCGCGCGACCCAAGCTGCATGTGTGCGACGGCTCGTTTCTCAAGACTCGCTTTGCGGTCGAAGAGTTGGTCGCTGGTCCGATTGCGCCGGAGCTTTTGATCTATCTTCCGGGGATGCGCCACGAGCCAAAAATGTCTCTGCTGGCGGAGCTTGAGAAGGCGGGGAAGCTCTACGCCCCGCAGCCGTTGAAATTGATGACGCGCCACGTGCTAAAACAACGCTTTCACGAAACCGCCATCGACGACATGCTGCGGTCTGACGCGCTGACCTATGCCGACTACGCGCGTCTAGCGCAGATCGACGCGAATGGCGGCGGTGGTTCGTTGCTGAAGAGCGTGTTCCGCGAGACGGACACGGCATCGATCCTCACGGTCTGGCTCGCCAGTGATGAGCAGGACACGGAGATTGAGGCGAAGGGCGCGACCGGTGAACTTCGAGGCTTGCTGGAAGCAAAACTTGGAATTGCGTCGCCCGCTGAAGCCCCCTCGCGCCGACTGCGAGCCATTGTCGGTCGTTTCGTTCTGGCCAATGAGTTTCGTTCTGATTTGGCGCCTGGCGCCTGCCTGACGCCGGACGCCGCACAAGCGCTCGGCGAGATCCCCACCGCGGCGGGCGATCAAGAACACCTTGTCCGAGAAATCGCCAAGCGTCTGCGAGAACGTCACGCTGAGAACTATGTCAAGATGGCCGAGCAGGTCGCGGGCGACCTTGGGTTCTCCGAGGAGTCTGTTTCCGGCGCGCATCTGGGCGCCGTCGATACGTTCGCGTTCGAAGAGCGCGCAGTGAGTGTTGAGTGCTTCGAGCGTATCGCAAAAGGTCAATTCGCGGCGGCGCGTGCGATCATCAAGACGCGACAGCGCAGTTTTTGGATCGAACGCAATGTCGAGCGCGTGCAAGTCTGGCAAATCTGCCAACGCATGATTGAAGTCGGCGAGGCGGCCGAAGCAACTGTCAGCACCATCGCCAGAGGAAATGGGAACCCGAGGAAATGGGTTGAGCGCTACACCGCCGATCAAGACGGCTGGTTTACGCTCGATCACGCTCAAAGGAAACTTGAGACTATTCTTCACCTCGTCGATGACCACATCGACGAACGTGCGAAAGCCAAGGTGCGCGCGGTCTACGACGACGCCGTCCAGCGCATGAATGTGGGCTTTGCAAACGCACTCGAGTCCACGGATTGGACAGTCCCCGAAGTGCTCCACCAGACGCGGATCTGGCCCGAAATTGTTGCATCTCGTCCCACACCGGTCGCCGTGTTTGCAGTGGACGCCATGCGCTATGAGATGGGCCGTGAGCTGCTCGCCCGGATGAAGGGCGTCGAAGGTACAATCCGACCGGCTATCGCGGCGCTTCCAAGCATCACGCCCATCGGCATGGCTGCGCTTCTTCCAGGCGCTTCGGCCTCGTTCTCGATTGCGAACCGTGGCGCCAAATTTGGCGCCACGGTCGAGGGCGTGTTCTTGCCGGACCTAACTGCACGGCAGCGCTATCTCAAAACCCACCGCCCGGACCTTGTGGACATCACACTCGATGAGGTCATCCAGCTGGGCGCGAAGCGGTTGAAGGGAAAGGTGGAAGGCGCGAGCCTTGTGTTTGTCCGATCAACCGAAATCGACGCCGCTGGCGAAGGCAATTCGCTCTATGCGCGGCGTGTGATGGAGAATGTCGTCGAAGATCTCGCCCGAGCGATCCGCAGGTTGGGCGATGCTGGGGTAGAACAGTTCGTTGTGACCGCCGACCATGGCTTCCTGCATTTCGCTGAGGACCTGCCGGAATCTATGCGCTGCGACGCGCCGGGCGGACAAACCGCCGACCTGCACCGGCGCTGTTGGATAGGTCGCGGAGGGACGACACCGCCGGGCTCGATCCGCATTCCGGGGGCCAGGCTTGGTTACGCGACCGACCTCGATGTGGTTGTCCCCCGCGGCGCGGCGGTTTTTCGCTCTGGCGGTGATCTAGCTTACCACCACGGAGGCGCATCGCTTCAGGAGCTTGTCATTCCGGTGCTCACGTTCCGATTGACTGGCTCCGCTGAGGTGAAGCTGGAGAAGAACGTGGTGACTGTGAGTCACGAGGACGCAGTGACGAACCGCATCTTTGTCGTGAAAATTAGCTTGGGTGGTGGCGGAACCGCTAACATGTTTGAAGAGCAGAGAGCCGTTCGTCCCATCGCGCTTTTCGAGAACAAGCCTGGGGCTGTTGTTATGGCGGTCGTCGGAGCAGATGCCGAAGGTGGCAGGGTCCTGCTAAAGCCGAAGACTGAAGCGACAGTGGCATTCAGGCTTACGAACGAAGACGCCGAAAATCTTCAGATTCAGGTTTTGGACGCCGATAGCGACGCAGTGCTCTATAGCTCTTCGAAGCCACTACCGGTCCGTCTTGGAGTCTAACATGTCGAGCGCCCCGATCCGCGACAGCTTGGACGACAAGGCGAACGCCGTCTTTGCCGGCAAGGTCGTTCGTAAGGACCTAGTCCGCAAGGTGAAGGTCGGCGCTAACGTGCCGGTGTTCGTACTCGAATTTTTGCTTGGCAAGTACTGCGCGTCCTCGGACGAGACTGCGATCCAACTAGGTTTGCAGGTGGTCAACCAGACGCTGGCGGACAACTACATTCGACCGGACGAGTCCATCAAGGCGCAGAGCAAGGTCAAAGAGAAGGGACGCTATAGCTTCATCGACAAGGTGAAGGTGCGGCTGGTGGACTCCGACTATTGGGCCGAGGGCAGCAATTTCGGCAACAAGTTCATTCATATTCCGAACCAGTATGTTCGTGACTATGAGCGCCTGTTGACGGGCGGCGTCTGGGCGCAGCTCGATCTCCGCTTTGAGTATGATGAGGAGACTCGGGGAAAAAACCCTTTCTGGATCGACAAGCTGACCCCGATCCAAATCGCGGCTTTTGATCTCGCGGAGTATCAAACAGCACGCGCGGCCTTCTCCAGCGACGAGTGGCTCGATCTCATCGTTCGCAGCATGGGATATGAGCCGGCAGCGATGTCGCGTCGGCTGAAGCTTTTATTTGTCGTGCGTCTGATCCCCTTGACAGAACGCAACTTCAACCTTGTGGAGCTTGGCCCGCGCGGCACCGGAAAGAGCTACGTCATTCAAGAAGTGTCTCCGTACGCTGCGCTGCTCACCGGACCAACCACGGTCGCCAACCTGTTCGGCCACATGGGTGGACGCAGCAAAGGGGTCGTGCAGATATGGGATGTGGTAGGCTTCGATGAGGTGGCCGACCTCGAAAAGATGCCCAAAGAAGTCATCACCACGATGAAAACGTATTGCGAGTCCGGCACCTTCCAGCGCGGACAAGAAGCTGCTGCCGGCGAAGCGAGCATTGCTATGTTCGGCAACACAAACCAACCCATCGACGTCATGGTGCAGCAGAGTCACTTGTTTGAACCGATGCCAGAAGTGATCCGCAACGACATGGCGTTCATTGATCGGCTGCACTTCTATCTGCCTGGTTGGGAAGTGCCGAAGATGCGGCAGGACCTGTTCACGGACCACTATGGCTTTGTGGTTGATTACTTGGCCGAGGCTCTCCGCGAACTGCGGAAGCACAACTACACGGAGATCATTGATCGGCACTTTTCACTTGGCGCACATTTGAATGCGCGAGACCGCAAAGCGGTGCGAAAGACGGTGTCCGGGTTGATGAAGATTATGTACCCGCACGGTGTGGTGTCCGAGGCCGAGGTCGCTGAGATTCTTGAACTGGCTCTGGAAGGACGCCGGCGCGTTAAAGAGCAGCTCAAGAAAATGGGCTCGTTCGAGTATTATCACACCTCATTCAGCTACATGCCGCTCGACACCGGCGAAGAACGCTTTGTGGGCGTGCCCGAGCAGGGCGGCAGGCACGCGATTTCATCTGATCCGCTGGCGCCCGGCTGCGCCTACACCGCCAGTGTAGGAAGCGACGGGACGGTCGGCATGTTCCGAATTGAAGTATCGCTCTCGTCAGGCTCGGGAAAGTTGCGGGCTGCCGGCGGCGTCTCTGGTGGCACTAAAGAATCGATCACACGAGCGTTCGGCTATCTCATGAGCAAGAAGGCCGAGCTTGGGCTCGCGCGAGAATTTGACGTTACGGATTTTCACGTCGAGGTGATCGATTTGCTCGGAAACCGCGTCGAAGGGGAGATCGGTGTCGGGTTCTTTGTCGCGTGTGTATCGGCGTTGAAGAAGGCGCCGACGGCGCCCGCTATGCTTATTCTTGGTGATCTCAGTATCCAAGGCAACATCAAGGCTGTGCGCACGCTGGTTGAGCCACTGCAAGTAGCAATGGATAACGGAGCTAAGCGAGCGCTCATTCCGCTCGAGAGCAAACGGTCGTTTCTTGAAGTGACTGCCGACGTGATGGAGCACGTCGATCCGGTGTTCTTCGGTGATCCTAAGACTGCGGCGTTCAAGGCGTTGGGCTTGAACTGATGCGGGTTTCTGCGGCGGGAGATCTCGTCCGCTAGTCTCGGCGCTTTCAGTCTGCAGAGCGCGGTCATTCCGGCGACTGTGACCGGTGATCGTAGTCGTGCGCGAGATTGTCCAGCATCCAGTTCGCCGAATCCGCGAGGAGGCCGGTCAGGTGTGCTAGCCCAATTCCTTCCGTGAGTTGAAATCGAAGTTCAGCGAGACGTTCGCACCCGCGGCACGCCGCGCGCCTGCGTCGACACCATCCAGAATGACGCGCTGGGTTGGCTGAGGCGGCCTTGCCCATCGGATTGAACCCATAACAAGCTTGGATTGAAGCCAGCAACCGACACCATTGTCTACTGGCAGAGGTCCGCGGCCAGTGCGGCTGGCAGCGGCTGTCTCTTGAGCGCCGCACTCACATCCAATTCAACAACAGCAACTCGAAGCGTAGAATCGGGCATGCTCATCGTGCGCACCCGAGATGGTGACAGCGTCGGATACACGAGCGCCACCTTCGCGCATTGATAACGCAACCCATAGCTGGCGATCTGGTACAAATCGGCGGGACTGGGCATTCTCTTGCCGTGCTGGCCTAGCCGCTTCCACTTGGCGTCGCAGATGAGCCGCGGTTCGTGGTCTTGTCCCAGCACCACCACATCCGGACGCATCAGCAGGACGCCGGCTTGGTGATCTGACAGGAAGAAGCGCTTTGGCCCTTGGGTTACAACCTTCACGCCTTGGTGGCGCAAACTTGTTCGCATCGTCCAGCCGAGGAACCCCTCGAACACTCGGTTCATGTCGAACATAAGCGCAATGCTAGGCAGGCGGCCGGCGCGGACGTCCGGAAAATAGCACCGTAGAAACCGACGCGCTTCCTCGAAGATGGGTCGCCAAGCTTCGGTCGAGCGATCGAACTTGAGCCGCTCCGCTTGGACGACGTTGGCCTCGATCGAGGTGATATCGGCGAACCGGTCCAGCAGCGACGAACAGGCTTTGCGCGCCGCGGGCCCAGCGGCGCGGAGGTGCATTTTGGCTAACACACTCTTCAAGACACGATTGTGCTCGTTGTCTTCGACAAACTCGTCAAACCGGCACCAAACTTTCGCGAGCTGAGCGCCGCTGGCGCGGGCTTGGTCGCACATCAATATACGACCGCGAACAGCGGGAATGTTCTCTTCGAGCGCCACATACTTTCGAATCGTGCCCGTGCTCAGTTGGCGCGCCACACGACTGCAGAATGAGAGGATGAATACGTCGAGCAGGAACTTACTTTGTTCGCCCATCAGCCCCGAGCCCGAGCTTGACGCCAAGGTCTGGCCAGATCGGCGCAGCATATCCACCAAAATGCCGCGTGCTAGGCCTGGGTCGGGACTCGAGCGCTCGATCTTGGGTAAGACCTCAATCGACAAGTCGCCAACACAAACAACCCCGCAATAAGACCCAAAGCGCACGCCGTTGCGCGTTCCGCTCATGACCCCAGGCGGCAACCGACGGGCAAGAGCATCCAACGCGTCCAACTCGTTCTGACGCAGGTTGGTCTCAGCTTGCCCGATCTCTAGCGTTTGGTGCTCGAAGATCTCGAGCCGTCTCACGTCTGCGGCTCATAGATTTTGCGGATAGCGTCGGGGCTCATCTCGTGAGCTGCGGCGATCTCGAACATGGGTTGTGCATCATCGTCGTTGTCACCCGAAACCCAGATCGGGTTATCCTCCACTTCTCGGACGATTTGAGCATCCCGCTCGGCGTCCTCGTCGGCGAAAACTTGGCGAATGCGTCGCCAATCTTCGTGGAAGTATTCCTGAAGCAGCGGCACAATTTCATTGCGTAGTGTTAAGCGGAGCTTGTCGAAACTGTTGACCTTGGTGAAGTAGGAGTGGCCGATCATTTGGTCACGATGCAGCAATGTCGCGATGCGGCTATTCAGAGCGTCCAGTAATTTACGCAGATTGATGGGGTCGCCGTCTGTGACCGAGACAGATCCGTTTCCATCTTCCCCAGAAATGACGCCCGACATGGGCAGCAATTCCTTGAATTCGAAACGGCGACGCAGTGCCGCGTCCAACAACGAGATCGAGCGGTCGGACGTGTTCATGGCTCCGAAGAGATCGAGGTTGGCCGGAACGCCGAAACGTTCGCCAGAGTATGGCAGTGTCGCTTCCAATCCATCGTTCAGTAGACCCGCGTCGTCATAAACGGCGCGCTTGTCCGGCTCGATGAGAGTGATGAGCTCGCCAAATACCTTAGCGATGTTGGCGCGATTTATCTCGTCGATAAAAAGCGCATAACGGTGGTTGGGATCGCGTCGCGCTCGATCGCAGAGCCGCTTGAATAGTCCAGGCGCGACATCATAGGAGATCGCGCCCGCGACCACCTGTGGACGGATGCCCTCAACGAACTCTTCGTAGGCGTAGGATTGATGGAATGTTACGAACTCCCAGCGTCGGACTGTGGTCGCTGCGCCGGGGCCACGCTTAATGTCTTCGAGCTTACCCAATAATTCCGAACAACTATCCCGCCAGTCGCCAACAAGGGTCCAACGCGACTGATCATCTTTGTCGAATACGTAAGGCTCGTAGCGCTTCTCCCTGTTGACCCTTACGTTCACTGAGTCCGGGGACGCGTGATATTGGAGCGCGTTCCAGCAGGTTCCGCGCAGACTATTGTTCGCCGTGCCGCGCGCGCGCGCCGAAAAGTACGGGTGCGCCAAGATCTGATCTACACTCATTGGGATCTGAGTGTCCGCGAGCGCCAGGAACACTACCTCCCACCAAGATAGACCCGCAATGTTGGTTGCCAGCCACTCATCAGCGCTGATCGTTGACGCGGAGGTTTCGTAGGTGCTCCGTAGTTGCATCAATTCCCGGGTTTTTCCGGTTCCGGGTGGGCCGTAGTAGATTACGTTCAAGGGCGCACCTTTTGATTTGGCTGTCTGAGGGGAGGCGGCGCGCGACGCGCCGTTCAAGTCAACCGGAGGCAGTGCGCGCCAAAGTCGCGCAAGTTCGGCGCTTGCTGATGCTGATATTGAAATGCCTGAGCTCTGCGGGGTCCATGGTTGCGCAGGAGCGAGCGTTTCGAGCTCAGAAACTGGCACGATTACGTCGCGTTCTGGGTCGCGCACGGAATCGAAATCGACGTCGATGTAGCTGATCGTCTCGCCTGCCTCAGCTTTGGACTGAAGGTAGTGGGGCGCATCATAAGCCTCGCGAACCACGTTCCCTTTGGCGATGACGCCCTTGGGGTCGACTGCAAGACGCATAAGATAAACGGTGTCACCGACCTTGGGCTGCCGGGTCCCGCTCGTCCAACGGACGGTCACCAATTCGTTGTTGGCGGTCTTCGCTCGATAGTCGCTTAACTCATCGAAGGCCCAATTCTTTGGGCTCCAGGTTAGAAGATAACTCTTCGAACTAGGTCGCCATCGTTCCTCGATATCGGGAAGGAAGAAATCAAATGGCGCGTCGCCGCGGCCTATCTCCAAGCGACGCCTCAAGTCGAGCAGTCGCTGATCTTTCTGAACGTCATTCCAGCGCGCGAGTTCGGCTTTGGAAGCCTCGCCAAACTCCTGAAGGATCCTGTCTTTGTCTACGGTCGCGGCAATGCGCTCGAACGTGTCCGGAAAGCAGTAGAATTTTAGGACGTGCCGGAACTGCGCGCTTGCACTTGAATCGACGCCGCCAACCCATTGCGCAAATCGCCAAGGGTCTGACAGGGCTTGCTCGCGCTGTCTTGGAGCAAGCGCTTTGAACGCGCGCAGGACGCTGATGACGTACACCAACTCCTTCCAGCGACGCACGCTATAGCCGGTGCCGCCAGAGCCGACGCCAGCTAAAACCTCGTCAGACAACATCGAGTGATCGGCGTTGAGGGTCTCGCCGGACCAACTCCAAATGTCGATGATCTGTGAGCGCTTTTTCTCGGGCGAAGTATTGGTTGGATAGGCAACATAGGTCCAGAAGACCTCAGCCATCAGTTGCGCCGCTTCAGGCGTTGCATCGCGCAATTGGCCCCTGAGTTTTTCATGGAAAGTGCCTGTGCCCCCGTCGGGCGCGCACACAAACCGGGCGTCGAGCTCGTCAAAGCGCTCTTTGGTCCAAAGCGCGTGATTGGGCGCGAAGAGCGCGCCATCAACCGCAAGACAAGTCTGCATCCAGGTTTGGTATGCTTCGATTGACTTTGTTGTATCCCGCTCCGGGGCCCAGCGCGCCATCGGACCTTGCTCTCTCCCAGCGACTACCCAGAGCCTGCGTCTAATGCTTAGGCAGCCTTTCTGATCCTAGCAAGGTTGCTGCTCCAGGGCGCATCGCCTTTGGCACAGGCGTGTGTTTCGCTAACGTGATCCGATGAACATCGTAACCTACAATCTTCGCCAGGGCGGAAGAGGGGACGCTCACTTCGACAGGATAGTGGAGCAGCTCAAGCCAGACCTGCTGTTGCTTCAGGAAGTGATCGAGCCAGTGCGCTTTTCAACATCGGCGCGATGGCGCGTCGCCTGGTCGAATGCGGAAGCTAAAGGCGAAAAGCTCGCTTGGGGAAGCGCGGCGATGTCGCTTGGCCCCGGCGCGATCGCCATCGATCTTCCGCAGTTCAGCGGCTGGGTTTCAGCGTTGGAGCTAAATGAGTTTACCGGGCCGGATGGAAATGCGCGACGGATCCGCATTTTTTCCGTCCACGCGCCGTCGGGCGCTGGGTCCTATCCGAAGGTCGTGAACAGCATCCTCGATACTATCGCGCCGTTCTCCGCGGACTGCGATGTCATAGTAGGCGGAGACTTCAACCTTACAGTGGGCGCGCGCCACGTCTCCGAAGCGCGCAAGACCTCACGAGCGGACCAACAAGTTCAGGAGCGACTGCGTGACGAGTTCGGCTTGATGAATTGTTGGCAGGCCGCCAACCCCGATCAGGCGCTTCCGCAGACGCTGCGTTGGGCCAAGGAGCCGACGTTTCCATATCATTGCGACGGCTTGTTCGTCCCGGTTTCTTGGCGCGAGCACCTGCGCGCGTGCAACGTCGTCTCCGGCCCCGAATGGAACGCGTTTAGCGACCACAATCCCGTTGTTGCGGAGTTCGGCAAATTTGCGCGAACCGATTGAACCCTTAGGCGGCTCGGATTGAAGATCGTCGAGCAACTTAAGGCGGGCAGATCTGCCCTCAGTGGCGCGTGTTGTCGTCACACTTGGTGCGTTAGGTGCGATGCGTCGAGCGGGTCCAAGTGCCGACCGGTTTGACAGATTTTTGCCTTGAGGACTGCAATGATCGCGGCGCGTCCGATGAAAGTCGGTCGTGATTTTGTACGCTATGGTCTAACGTAAATGGCGCCTCGAACTGAGGAGCAAAGCGTCGCGCCAGATGATCTTCCACCGTAAGCGCGTCGATGTGATCCTGTCGCACGAAACGACCTAACGTTTCACCGGGCCGATGGCGACATAGGGCAAGCCCACTTTGTTCAGAAGCATGTTCAGATCCTCGATTGAACCGAGGAAGCGTACTGCTGGGACTGAGCTGGCCGGCCCGCCAAGATCAACAATCTTCACACCAAACTGCTCCTTGTCTGATTTGGACATATGGCTTTCAAGCTCGAACCCTGGGGTTCTGTCCGAGGGACCGTTGTCGAGGAGCCAGTCACAAGCAGCCTCCCAGTCTATCGGCATGCGCTCGCCAAGCCACGCCCGCAATGCAGCCGCCCTGCGCCCGTGGTCGGCGTCGCTCTCTACGTCTTCGAGCCAGTGTTCGTCGCCAAAAGAATCGATCGCGAGTTCGGCGATGGCCGAGTAGTCGCGATCAGGTTCGAGCTCAGGCGGGACACCAAGGTATTCGCCATACGTAGGCGAGTTCCGTCCAACCTCCATCGCGCCCTCACCATGCAAGATCAACATACCGACATCAAAGGATCTGCTCGAGCCCCAGTTCGCGATAGCGATGCAGCGGTCCGCGTCGACTTTGATTTCGAGTGGCGAGCTGAAATTGTCGCGAATGAGCTTGGCGAGTGGTCGGTGCCCAATTTGCTCGAGGTCGAAGGATAAGTGCGGGCGAGGTGTGTTCATGGGAAAGCTCGGCGAGAGAGTTGCGGGCTGAAGGCGAATGCCTCAAGGGGAAATCGAAAGCTCACGAAGCTGCAGAGTGCGTTCGCCAGCTGCATCCGCCGCGTCGTGACGATCGGGATGTCCTCAAGCGTGAGCAGGTGGATGACGCCATGCCGATCGGTCGTCGTTCCTGCGCGAGCCGCAAGGTCCCATTCCGCCGATGACGGAGAGTCAGAAGAACCTTCATCACGCACCTTACTGTTCAGCTAGCATGGGCCGCTCCCACGGCAATCCATCGCTGCCAAAATGCCCGAACGCCGCAACCGGCGCATAAAGGCACCGCCTCAGATCGAGGCGCTCAATCAATGATGATGGCGATAGGACGGTCCGCGCATCGATGCCGCGATGCGCAAGAAGCGCCTCGATATCTCGCGAGCAACCAGTCCCGAATGTGTCAAACGCGACCGATACGGGCTCGGGATGTCCGATCGCGTAGGAAGCGCGCACTTCACAATGAGAGGCCAGCCCTGCGGCGACGATGGTCTTGGCCAACTGACGGGCGCCATAGGCGCCCGAGCGATCGACCTTGGTCGGGTCCTTGCCCGAAAACGCACCGCCGCCGTGACGGCAGTGGCCGCCATAAGTGTCGACGATGATCTTTCGACCAGTGAGGCCGGCATCTGCGACAGGACCGCCGAGCGTGAATGTGCCACCCGGATTGATGAGAATTCTATCTGCCTTGACGCGCAGACGTTCCAATTCGGGCTCAACGATGAGTGCTCGAACCATGTCGCGCACGGTTGCCAAATCCAAGTCTTCTCTATGTTGGGTGGACAACACTAAGGTCGAGATAGATGCCGGTTTGCCGCCCTCATAGCGTATCGTTGCCTGGGCCTTTGCGTCAGGCCCAAAGTCGCCGAGCGCTTCGGCGAACCGCACTTGCTTATGCTTGCTCATGAGAGCGTGCGCGATCGCAATCGGCGCTGGCATGAGCGAAGGTGTTTCACTGCAGGCATAACCAAACACAGTGCCTTGATCGCCCGCGCCAAGCTCTTCTCCACTGTCAACGGCATCGCCAATTTCGAAGGACTGGCGGGTCAAGCAGGTCATAAGTTGAAGTCGGTCGAGGTCGACGCCCCAGCGTCCGTCGCCGTGGCCGATCTGTGTCAAAGTGCGTCGAACAACGAGAGCGATATCTAGTCCGCACGCGTTGTAACTTCGCCAGCCACCACGACAAAATTGCCCTTGATCAGGCACTCAATGGCCACACGGCTCTTAGGGTCAGCCGCGAGGCAGGCATCGAGAAGTGCATCGGAAATCTGGTCACAAATCTTGTCGGGGTGTCCGTCGGCGACAGATTCTGCGGTGAATTCGCCATCACAGATAAACATCATACGCTCGTTCGTTCTGGAGTGGTGACAAGGCGAACACTTGTCTCATCAACAAGTGCGAGAACCGGAATGGCGGTTCGATCCACCCATACAAATGCATTTTGATGATAACGGCGCGCGAGCGCCTCAGCCTGATCGAGGGAAGCGCCAAGGATCAAGAAGCTTTCTTCCCCGGGCCATGCGCCGTCGGGATCGACTCCGTTCCCGGGCAACGCCATCAAGCCAAGCTCGGAGATCGTCGCGCACAATCGTTCGTTAGCCGCTTTGTTGGTTTCAATGTCGCTGACCTGGCTCAAGGGATTCCAGGCGGTGACGTAAGCCGCGCTGAGGACATTTTGGTTTTGAAGAAGGGATGCGAGCGCGCCATTCGTCTCTCCAATTCTTAGAGTCAGCTCGTGGGGCGGCGACAAGCGATACTGAGTTTTTAGGTAGGCTCGAACCAGATCGGGCGTGGTCACTGCAATTTTCCCGGCTGTAAGATGGTGAGGTTGGACATGTTGCAGCATTGCTTGCTGTGTCCGTCTTGTTGCCTGCACGCGCTTGCTTGAGCGCTCATTGGGATCCAATAGCCGACATGCGTACTCTCCTTCCTTTCCGTTGAAGGGGTGATGCATGATGCAGGCGCCGTTTCGTTGCCGAAGGCCGCATCTCCCCGTGGGGACTCCACCTTGCCCGGTAAGGCAGGTTGGCTGGACGCAAGACGTCCACTCGAAATGCATCACGCCTCATCAGCGCGATACCCATCAAATAGAGGAAGCACATCAAATATTCAAGCGCGCTGCGGACTTCTGAGCTCCGCAACGCCGGCAAGCAAATGACGGCCGATGCAGAGCCGACGCCCTTGGCGCTCTCAGAGCACAGTCGCCAATTCCCGATAACGGCAGAACGCGTTGGCGAGCTCCATTTGTCGTGGCGATCGGCATTCAGCTTCAAACAATGCCGGCGCCGCCACCAGAACGCAGAGACAGCGCGCGCGTGAGCTCGCGACATTCAGTCGATTGAGGCTGTATAGAAACTCCATGCCACGCGGTGTTTCCGTGCTGCTGGAGCTCGCCAGCGAATAGATCACGATCGGTTTTTCTTGGCCTTGAGCTTTGTCGACCGTGCCAACGCGCGCGCCGGGCAGGCGCTGCTGCAGCTGAAACACCTGCGCATTGTAAGGCGCGATGATCAAAATGTCGTCGAGCGTCACTGGTTTTTCGGCGCCGTCAGCGTCGATCCAGGTCGTGTCGGAACTGAGAACGTCATCGACCAAGGCGCAGATGGCGTCGACCTCTTCGTGCGAGACGTTGACGTTGCCGGCGTGCGCCACGGGCAGATAACGAAGCCCTGAACCCTGCAAGCGTCCACTGGACTTTATCTCTTGGCGTTCAAGGCCGGGGCGCGGCTGAAGCCGGCCCTCATAGAAGAGCTCCGATGTGAAAGCGCAGATTGCGGGGTGTAAACGCCACGTCTCGGCCAGGAAGAGGCCTTGGTCGGCGGCGATGGTTTGCTCGCCGGCGAGAATATGATCGAGCGCCGACACATCGGTTCCGTCGGGGTGGCTGCTCTTGGTCGGTTGGTCGAGTTGGCGCGGGTCGCCCAACAACACCAAAGTAGGTGCAGCGTGGGACGCGGCCAGCACATTGGCGAGCGACATTTGCGCGGCTTCGTCGACGAACAAAACATCGACTTTATTGGCGACCTCCTCGCGCGACCAAAACCATGCGGTGCCTCCGATCAGCTGCGCGCTGCCAAGCGCTTTCACAGCGCGGGCGTTGTCACCGATGAAGCGCACGCCGTCGGGAGCATGAGCAGTCTTTGCGCCTTTGTGCACGCAACTGACGGCGAGGCCGGCTTCGCCAGCCTCGCCCAGCGCCTTCTCGATCAAATGTAGGATGACCGGGTGCGAGTTTGCGGTGACGCCGACTTTCTTGCCGGCCTTGATCAGCGCAACGATCATCGCTGCACCCGTATAAGTCTTGCCGGTGCCCGGTGGGCCCTGGATCGGCAACACCCCGCTTGGCAGTGTCAGCCCCAAATGAACCGCCGCATCCAACGTTCGTTCGCTGTCTTGCACGAGCGAAGCGCCGCCGCTCGACGGCGGCGTGCGCGTGAGCAGGTCGCGCGCGGCGGGATAAGAGCTGGATGCGCCAAAGCCATTTTGCAGCACATCGACGCCGATGCGCATCAAAGCGTCCGCCAACACCTTGGTGGGGACAGTGTCGAACCCGAACACGGCTTCAGGATGAAGCTCGGTAGCGTCGAGCTGTTTTTTGATGTCGACCACGCCTTCGCCGGCGGAGATGGCCTTGATCGTTCCCAAGTATCCGCCGCCAACTGGGCGCACCGTATCGCCAACCTGCAGATCGGTCTCTTGGGGAGGGAAGCGATACCGGTGCACCGGCTTGTCGCCAGCCTCGATCACCGCCTCGAATTGAAGCCCGGAAATCGCGCTCTTATGATCGAACAGGTCTTCCGCCGACAATTCGGCGATCCGGTAGTATTCCGATCCAACCGCACGCTCCTCGCGACGATGAAAGCCAAGCAATTGCGCGAGCAGCCAGCGCCCGTATTGGTCACGATCTGCAGGGTCCGCTGGTGCACCTTGGTGCAATTGCGCGGCCAGCTCCGCGGCTGCGCGTTCGCGCTCGCGGATATGCTCGGATGCTTCGGGGGGCGGAGGCGCTGGGCGTTCAATGGCCACACCACGCGCGAGCTCATCGGCGCGCAAGCCTTCGAGCCAATCCCGGAGAACTAATGTCGAGCGGCAATCGTCTTCATTATAGCGCTCGACCACTTCGCAATCGTCGGCGAGCTCATCCAGCGGTTGACCAAGCTCCAAAGCAGCCTGGACACGCGGCATCGAGCGATTGACGTCTGGCATTGCCGCTTGCCGTGTGAACCCGTAATAGCGTTCGAGCTTCTTGATGGAATAAGATTCAAGCCCGCACAGCACGCCTTGGCGCACCACGGCGAACAAATCGACAAAACAGTGCGAACGCAGCAACTCATCAAGCTCGCTAGCGCGCGTTGCGTAACGGCCCGCAAGCCTTTTGAACGCCGACGGTTCATAAGGCGCGTAATGGTAGATGTGCAAATCGGGATAGCGCTGCAACCGCTCGGCGACGAAATCCATGAACGCTTCGAACGCGGCCTGCTCCTGCGCCGGTGTGATCGCCCAGACACCGCGGTAGTCGTGTTTGTCGGCGTCGTTGGCATAGACATAGCCAAACAAGAACTCGCGCCCATTAGGCGGCACATAGCCAGCGCCTTCGAGGTCGAGGAAAATGTCGCCAGCTGAGGGCTCCGGCAGCAGCGCTAGACCCTGGCCTGGCGTGATCGGCAGCACTTCAAAAACTGGTGCGTCTTTGGTGCGGGCTTCTAGCTGTACCCGGGCCTGTTCGCGCAGCCGCTCATAAGTTTGCTTGGCCCCGCGCTCGGGCCTCCAGCCCAAGGGAAGAGGCATGGCCGCCAGTGCGGCGAGCGTCGAGCGCTCACGCTCGATCAATTCCGCAATCTGGCGCTTACCGGCGCCGGCGACAAAAGAAAGGTGATCGTCGAGCCGCCGGCGCGCGTCGCAGTGCTCATACCAGCGGCAAATCTCGCATTGCTCCACCGGATCGGGGTAAGCGTCGCTCGGCGCACTTGCGAGTTTGCGCGTGAGCGCTTGTTGCACCCAGCGAAAATAGGCGGCGTAGGCAGCGACCCGAAACGGCGCAACCGTGAACGGCTCGCCCGGAGAAACGACGTAAGCATGTTGGGGTGCAAAGCCCTGCGCCTTGTCGAGCAAATCCGAATAAAGGCACAGCTGCAGCACCGCCCCGGCTTTGGTCTCGCGCGCGAGCTTGGCGTCGAGTGCTTCGTAATAATAAGCGCCGAACGCGCTTGACTGCCCTGAAGGCAAGTCAACGCGCCGCAAAATGTCCGGCCGCCCGGACCATTGGCCGGCCTTAAGCGCACCTTGAATAATAAAGTCAACGCCGGCGCGCATGGCCTGAAGCGTTTGCTCGACACCTTGATCGCTGACCCCAGTGGGCAGCGCGCTCAGATCGGCCACGCTCTTGCCGCTCGCGCTCAGGCTGTCGACATAAGCGGCTTCGTGCCGGCGGCCGCGCTCGATCAACGCGTCGAGCAATGGGTCGGGATAAGACGCAGGCTTCTTCAGCAGATCATCGGCTAGCGCACGGTTGAGTTCGGTAAGGCGCTTGCAGCCCAAATGGCCAACGAGATCGGTGGCGCTCAGAAGGTAAGCGTCGGCTTGTTTTTGCATAGTCCTCGAGATCCCTTGAACCTGCCGCTTGAAAAGGCAGGCTCGCATTAAGCCGAGATCGGTCGCGAACGGCCGGTCTTGGAGAGTCCATTTCGGATGTGGTTTCTCTCCTCCAAAGCTTCGCTCGCGACTTGCTCTTATCCGCTAGAAAAGCCCTTCGGCCCATTGTGCGCCGCCATGGCGCGATCCGTCCCGTCGGTTGGGAACGCCGCTCTTGAAGGCGGCCAGAAGTTGAGGATCGACGACAAGCGTATCCTTGGCGCGCGTCATCGCAACATAGAAGAGCCGCGCTTCTGATTCCGGAACGGAACCGCCCTCATCGAGCTGGGCGGAAAAGTCGTCCGCGAGCCGCACGCTTGGCCATTCACAGCCCTTGGCTTTGTGGGCCGTCGATAAGCAAATATCAGCGCCAGCTTCCTCGCTTACGGCATTCGCAATCGCGGCCCAAAGCGCACGCGGTCCGTGAATCTGCACCAGCGTGACGAACGGCTTTAGGTCTTCGCCTTCTTCCGCTTGCGCAAATTCGACGACCTCGTCCCAGTTCTTAAAACCGAAGAAGTCAGGGTGCGTGCCAGGATTGCCCTCCATCAATGAGAAGACGTCGCCAACGAGCCGCTTCAATTCATCGGTTCCGCCAACGATGAATGGTCTTTTGTTCGATGACAATGCGCCCAAAGCCTCGGCCATCACAGCTGCATTGGTTCTTGCAAGGACCGCGTCAGCTTCGCCAAAATCTAAAATGCGACTTGTGCGCTTGGGATTGCCGCGAATGGGGCGGCTTTCGCCAAGCCCGCGCAGCACCGCGCTCGCGGCGCTGGCGATGGTGTCGCCGAACCGGAACGATTGCGTCAGCGCCGCTTCATGCGCCGTCTCGATCTTCTCCATGGCGTTCACTGCGCCGCGCCATTCATAGATCTGCTGGTAGCGGTCGCCGACATAGACCATCTGTGCTGGCTGGCTGGTCAGCACATCAAGGACGACAAAGTTCGTATCCTGCGCCTCATCGAGAAGAATGTAGTCATAGTCGAGGCGTGGCTGTCCAAGCGCCCAGAGTTTGAGATAGCCGTCGTGCCCAAGCGGCAACGCGTCAGCTGCGGAGGTCATGCGCTTCCACAGGGCTTGCGCCTCAGCGAGCACCCACCGGCGCGCTTCGATCTGCACGTCCGGCGGAAGGCCTAAGAATCTCTGCGCCGCGACCACGTGACTTGAATCGACTACCGGCGCGGAGCTTTGACAAAACCGCCGCAGCGTCGCCTGGAACAGAAACGCCTGTTGCGGTGGCGTCAGCTTCATCGCGTCGCCGAATATGCGCGGCTTAAGCTCAAGTTCGGCGGCGAGTTGCATCGCGCCGATGCGCGTAAACATCTTATCCTTTGAATAAGCATGCTGGCTGCGGATGGCGCGTGCGGCCACCGAGTGCGTGGTCCTGCAATCGACGTTGCTCGGAAATCGGCTTGCGGCTTCGTTGGCGATCTTCTTGTTGAAGGCCAGGTACAAGCCGCGGCGCGGGCGCGCCGCCGCCATGAGCTGCAACGTGCTTGTTTTTCCCGAGCCGGCAAAGGCGGAGATCTTGAGCGACTCGCCGGACTTGAACTTCTCAAGCGCGGCCGATTGCTCGTCGGTCGGTGCAAAGGCCGGCGGAGGGACCTCGCCGCCGCGTGGCGATCGCGAGGACGCCGTTGACACAGGAAGCGAAACGACGATGCCGGTTCGCGGCGCTTCGGGCGCGCCCCCACTGAGGCGCTCTAGCCTGGCCTTCAACTGGGTCTCGAGGTTGCGCGCTTTCTGGGTTGATCGGAAAGCGAGTTCGTTGAGGATGGCCCGCAGGCATGCGGCGTCGCTGGTCTCTTCGGCGACATCCTCGAGCTCAACGGCCGAGTAAGACAAGTAAGGACGCGGCTGAGGCATGTGTTGCACCTAGAGTGAGTCTGAACAGGGAACGAGGCGAAACCCTCGCATGGCCGGGGATGGTCATTGGGTGGTTTGTGGATCGATGCTTGTCTCCTGTGGATCAACGGCGAGCGCCAAGCGCTGGTCATCAGTTCAACCATTGCTCCTCGGGGCGTTCGATCGAAGCATATTGCTCAAGCAGGACATCGAGGCGTTCGGCCGCGAGGTGATAGGCAAAACGCGCGAGCGCGTCCGTATCCGCCAACTGCAGGAGAAGATGCGCGGCCCAGCACAGCGCCGCCACGCCGGTCAAGACGCCGAGCATGTCGACGCCCATGATCAACCAATCTCCACGCGCAGCCGCCACCAGCGCAAGCAGCAGCCAAACGCAGGTTGCGCCCGCACTTGCGGCCATCCTTAGCCATGCCGAGACCCATAGCGCCTTCGCCGCGCTCGGCGGCTTGTGCAGGCTCACTTCGTCGATCTTCATCGCAAATCCAAAGAGCGAGAGCAGGGAGGTGATGGCTCGCATTCGCTCGCATGCGAGCCATCACGAACGGGTGTTGGCGAGAGCTGATCAGGCTGCAGCGGCGACGCTTGCGCTTTTCGTCGCCGTCGGGCCGTTATGGCCGGGCCCGCCGCCCCACATCGGCCAGCCGTCATTGGCGGAATCGTTGGTGTCAAAAACCACGAGACTGGAATCCTCCAGCCCCACGGCGACGCGACCAGCCGACATCACCGGCTGCCAATGCACGGCAGCGCCCACATGAACCGTAAAGCGCACCGCGCCTGTCAGAGCGTCCCAAGCAATGACGCGTCCGTCGCCGGTGCCGGCCAAGACACGACCGTTGGCGACGGCAGGCGGGGTCAGCGCACGATTGCCATCATGGGCTTCAGCGCCACGCCAACGCCACAGCGTCTCACCCGACGCGATCGATCGCGCTTCAAGTTCGTCGCCGGTCGTCTCAAACAGCACGCCTTCCCAGACGACAGGGCGCGAGCCCTGATGACGCCAGGCGCGGGCGATGGTGCCTTCACCGAGCAAGGCGCGGATCTTATCCATTTTCGCGGCAGCCGGGGGCGTCGCGAAACCGACACTGCCGTCGAGATCCGCAGCCGCAGCCTTCGCATCAGCAGCCCAACGCTGAGCGTAATAACGTGCGGGCTTGCTGGCCGTGACGCTCTTGCGACGTCCATATCGCCCATCGAGATTGGCGGTTCGCTCCAGGACGAGCTCTTCGCCATCGGTCTCTGCTGTGCGGCTTTGATTTGGTTCGCTGCGCGGGCCTGAATTTTCGGCCGAACGCTGCGCTACATAAACATCGCCGCCGACGATCCAAGGTGCAGATGTGGCGCGCAGTTCGCGCTTCCACACGACGTTGCCCGTGGCGATCTCAATCGACATGACGCTGCCGTCGAATTGAGAAACGTAGACCGCGCCATCGCACACGATGGGCGCGCTGATGACGTCATGCTCGAGGCTGCGTTGCCAAATCGGGGCGCCGTCGGCGACGGCGAACGCGCCCAACACATGAGCGCCGTTCTGCGGCCATGCCATGAACAGCCGCTCGCCGTCGATTGCGGGTTGGGCCAGTAGGGGATCACCCAGCCAGCGGCTCCAGACGCGCTCGCCCGATTCTGTGTCCACCACTTCGATCGTGCACGACTCGGTATTGTACGCCGCCCAACGCCCTGACACCGTCACAGCGGTGGGCCCGTCGTCCGTCGTGCGCAGCCGCCAAGCGAGATCGCCGGACCTCATGTCAACCGCGAAGACGTCGTAGCTGCCGAAGCCGCCGCCAAAATAGACGCGGCCGCCTTGCATGGCGGGGGTCGGAATTCCACGTTGCGGTCCATCGACACGCACGCGAAAACCGTCAAATCCACTGATTGGATCAACAAAGCGCTCGGTTTGAAGTTCAGGAACGTGGCGTGGCTGCATGGGCGGTCTCCGTTGCCTGTATGGGCAATGCCAGATGAAAATATTGTCTGGTCAGGCAATATCAAGGCGGCTATGCTGCGCAAACTTTGATAGGGTCACTGACCCTCTGAATTCTTATGTCGAAAAAAAATCCCCCCTCGATCGAGACCGATCCCATGGCGGCGCGGATCAAGGAGCGGCGTCGCCAGCTCAAGCTGTCCTTGGCCGACCTTGCGCAAAGGGCGGGACTGAAGGCCGCCTCGTACGTGTTGCGGATCGAGCGCGGCGAAAAAGTACCGAGCGAAAACGTCGCCGCGGCGCTGGCCGAAGCGCTCGGGGAGGATCCCGAGAGCTACAAGGCGTGGGCGCGATTGCGGGCGGGAAACGCCACCTGGGCCGGAGCGCTTGATTCCGCGCGGATCGCTGAACGCGCGATCGCCGCGATCAAACGCGAACCTAGGCACGCAATTGCGCAGCTTCCACCAGTACGCGCGCACTATGCACAGAGTGTCGAAAGCAAGATGCTGGATGCAAAGCGCCTCAGCGCGCGCGCCTTGGAAACGCTGGCTTTACACACGTCCGAGCCCATCTCGCTGCTCAAAGTCGGGGCCGACCCGGACCGTCCCGAGGCGCGTCAAAGCGCCAAACATCTGGGCCTTGCCGTGATGGCGGACGACGTGCTGAGGGCGCATGTCCGCGACCTCGTGAATCCGTTCGCCTATCGGCTCACCGAGGAAAGCGGCCGTAGGGCGCCGTCGCTGCTGTTGCCCGGCTTCTATGCAATCCTCACGCAGCGATTTCTGCCGCTCGAAGCCCACGAGATCTATGCGGTGCGAGTCGGCAGGCGCGTCGAGCTTGGCTTCGTACACTGGGACGGCGAGCGCTTGGCGTTGCTGCCGCATCTCGACCCTGCCGACTTCGTCGCGCTGCCGGCGCGCTCGGAACGCGATCTCGTGTCGGTGTTGGTGGGAAAGGTGGCGATCGTCACCCAGCCCGAAGCGGTTGCGGTGGAGCCGTAGGTCGCGCCTATGCGGTTGGGTTCCGTATGCGCGGGTCGGCCGCTTGGCCTGAGCTGACGCGCACCAGATTGAACCCTTCGCGGCGTTAGCTTGAACCCTATCAGTGACGCAGCCAGGCGCGGCTAGCGGCACGATGTTCCACGGTGTGCCAGAACGCTTGACAGCATGATTGTCCGGGCGCTAGGAACACCGCGGAACATCGAGGTCGACATGACAACAATCTACACCGCAACACTGCGCCAAAACCCTGGAAGACGCTCATTTATAGTAGAATTTCGTCATCCGCTGCGGACCGATCCGGCAACCCCAGGGCGCGCGGGACGCAAGGTGCGCAAGGGTTTGGGCACGGAAGACGCACGCTTGGCCCAGCGGCTCGTCGACGAGCTGAACAAGCTATTGGCGGATGGGTCACTGCACTCGCCGGCGGCGCGGGCGCGGGCGTCGGGCATGTTCACCGACCGCGTGGTCGAGATCTTCTACGACGGGCTGGAGTCGAAGCCGGAAGACTACCGGCGATTGCGCGACGATGAGCTGCCGTTTCCTGCACGGGAAGAGGGCTGCCCACGCATCTTGTTTCTCGGCGCGCCGGGCGCAGGCAAAACCACTCTGATCCGCCAATTGATTGGCGCGCATCCCACGCGCGACCGCTTCCCCGCCACATCGGTCAATCGTACCACCACCGCCGAGACCGAAGTGATCGTCGGCGCGGATCGCTACGCCGCCGTCGTGACCTTCATGTCGGAAGAAGAGGCGGACTTCGAGGTTCGCCAATGCGTGTCGGCTGCGCTGTGGGAGGCGATCGATCCGTCGACGCCGGATGCGACCATCGCCAAAGCGTTGCTCGAGCGCAGCGATATGCGCTTTCGCTTGAAGTACGCGCTGGGCGACTGGCCAACGCAAGATGAGGATGACGACCCCTACGAGACCCAAGCAGACATCGACGATGCGGCGGAAGATGCCACCGCATCGGTCTCGAAGCGCGACCAAGAACGCCTCGAGGCTCGGCTGAAATCTCATGTTTCCATCATCCACGCTATTGCCGCAGAGGCGCGCTGGCAGTTCGAGCACAAAACGCCTGAGGCCAAGGACATGGCCAAGGATGAAAGAACCGACGCCATTCAAGTGCTGGGCGAGGAGCTCGACGCCTACGGCGTACTCGTCTCCGACCTCCTGGAGGACCTCAAGAGCAGGTTCGACGCTGTGGAGGGCGGCGCATGGACAAAAACGACGACCGGTTGGCCGCGCGCGTGGCGCGCTGACGCCGATGCCGACGCGCGGCAAACTTTTCTCGAGCAGGTGCGCTTCTTCTCAGGCAATGACCGCCGACGCTGGGGGACGCTGCTCACCCCGCTTGTGAATGGCGTGCGGGTGGCTGGGCCGTTCCGGCCGGAATGGTCTGACGCCAAACAGGTTCGCATGGTGTTGATCGACACAGAAGGCGTCGGGCACAAGGCCAGCGCCAGCGTAGACGTGCCCGACTACGTGGTCGCGCGCTTTCCCGATTGCGACGCGATCGTTCTGATGCACAGCGGCGTCGCGCCGTTTGGATATGATGGCGGTAAGATCTTGGAGGCGATTGGCGCTTCCGGCCATACCGCGAAAACGCTCATCGCCTTCACACGCATGGATTCCGTGCGCGGCGACAATCTGGGAAGCTTTAGCGCGAAAAAGGATCATGTGTTTGGCGGCGTTCGCAACGTCCTCGAAAATCAACTTGCGAAACTGCTGACCGAAGACGTGGCGCGCCAAATGTTGACGCACCTGCGCGACAACGCTTTCTATCTCGGGTCGTTGCAGCAGGCTTCGCCGGACGCCGCCAAGAGCGAGCTCAATGCCTTGCTCGTGCGTCTCACAGCAGGGGTTGAGCCGCCTGCGCCGCAGGACGCGCGGCCGACCTACGCGGACGATTTATGGATCCTGGCTGTCCATCAGGGCGTGAGCGAGTTTCGCGCGAAGTGGCGCGGCTATCTTGGCCTTGACCGCGACGCGTCAACCTCAGCGTTGCCTTGGCAGTCGGTCAAAGCGATGAGCCGACGCTACGCAGAAGGCTTTGACGATGGCTATCATGTGCGCCCGGCGTCCAATCTCTTGCAGTCGATGAGCACTGCCATTGCTCAGTTTGTCGAAAGGCCGCTCGCATGGGAGGGCGCCCCCAACGACGACGATAAGCGTGTCATCCTCGACGCAATTAAGAGTGAGATCTCTCGCGAGCTTGCCCGCTTTTGTAGGCAACAATTGCGGGAAAAGCCGCAACCGCAATGGCAGGAGGCTCATGGCTTCAGTGGGACAGGAAGCGCGCGCCGCCGTCATCACCGGATTGAAGAGCTCTATGAAGAATGGGCGCCGATCCCCGCGTCCTCCGGCCAAGACTTGCGGCGCATCCAGGAATTTGCCCAGGACGTTAGGACGCTCGTCGGTTCAGCCGTCGTGGCAGCGCTGGAAAAACTCGACACCAAGCCAAATCCATCGGGCGGCTAGTCGGTAGCGCTCGACGCCGCCGGCTGCTTGCAGATTTTGCATTCACGAGTCCTTGAAGGAGAACGCAGTCGCTCCCAACTCCTGCGTCGCCGATCAGCGCGAGGACGCTCGAGGATATCGAGTTTGGTTCCGCAATTTCGGGATGGCGTTCAGTAAGCAAAGATCCGAGCCCGCTTAGGGCTGCGCGGCGCGACCATTGTTGTTCCCCGCGGCGGCTGCGTGCGCGCTCGCGACAGGCGAGCAGCTGACAGACGCCGCGTAATTTTTGAAGCAAGACAAAGAGGGGCAGAGGCGCCGGCTGGTAAGCAATTATTTACCATAAATTCGTATCGTGTGCGCAACGACATTGGCCCTGGCGTGCGAAAGCGCGCCGGCCGGGGAGGTAGGCATGAACCCCTATGAAGCTGCAGTTTTTGAAGTCGAGGTCGCGGAGCTCTGGGCGGAGATTGAATGCGCCATCGCTCGGCGTGCGCCCGTCGATGAAGCTTCAGCGTGCGCGGTCATGACCGCGCTGTTGAATGTGATGCTCGAGGCCGTCGAAGGGCTGCCAGCGCACCGGGCCGAGCCGTTGTGCGGGCTGGTGCTCTCGGAGTTCGCGTCCCGCGGGCGGCTGCCGCCACCGCCATATTCGCCAAGAGCATAGATCCAGAACCTAGTCGCAAGGCCACGGACATGGTCGCCGACGGCCATCAAACGAACCGCGCATACCTCCCCGAAGAACTCGCCGCGCGAATTCGGGCGCTGCGAGAGAGGACAGTTGAGCGCGGTTGCACTGAAGCAGAGGCGGTAGCGGCCGCGGGGCTGCTGAGCCAGCTGTTGGAGAAATACGGGGTCACGCTCGAGGAGCTCGAGCGGATCAATCAGCGGGGGACTAGGCCCGGGACCGGCTTTGAAGGCGTCTCGCAAAAGGGACGGAGAAATCTCTACGCCTTCGAAGCCGAAACGGCGATCGCGTCGCTCTTTGACGTTGTCTATGTCGGCCCCGCGAGCCGGTCGTTCGCCAGCGTGGCCCACCTAGGCGCGCCGATCTATTTCGGGCTGCACGCCGATGTCGCCGCAGCGGTCGCGTTGGCGGAAATCGTGCACGCCGCCCTGAAACACTCTTGGTCGCTTTATCGCCGCGACAAGCCGCCGCCATCGTCAAACGAAGCAGAAGTCGCGCGACGCTCGTTTCAATGCGCCATGGCGATGCGGTTGCGGCAGCGGTTCGAGACGATGCAGAAGGCGCACCGGGCAGCAAAGAACGCGCTGGTCGTGTTGAAGGCGGGGATCGTCAAAGCCGCCGCGCACGACGCGGGCGTCATCGGCGTCGGCTATGGCCAATGGCCGCCGGGAACCGTCTGGGACAAAGCCGCGATGAACGCCGGTTGGGCTGCCGCCAACGTCGTGGCGCTGGGTGCAGGCGCGCCGTTGTCACACAAGCGCACGCGCTGCGAGACGCCGACAAACCAATCCCAGCGCGTCGATCCAGAAACCGCGCTCCAGCGCGAACGCGATTATCAAGCCGCCCTGGCTGCCAAGCGCGCCGCGCTCGTCGCCGACTTTGACCGCGACTTGGCGCGCGTTGGACGATGGGGCCTCTTCCTCCTCATCGGCGTGTTGGTGATCGCGGCGGCGCTTTCGTTACGCGGCGGGTAGGGAGCGCGCCCGTTGAAGCGCGCGCTCCCCAGCGCATCTCTGCGCCTTAGGTCAACGGCACAAGAATAATCACTGAAGCTTGCGGTTCCGCGCTTCGTAAGGCGCAGCAAGTTCAATTCAGCTGCGCACTAGGATCCCATTTCCCTCGAAGAGAGCCGTGCCGCGATAGACTGGTGCTCGCGTATGCATGTCAGCCTAGCATCTCGAGCCAGGTGTCCACGAACGTTTCATTTCAATGCACGCTGTTCGAACAACTCGATCGCGCAACTGCTTATCCACTCCAATCATCAGAGATTCTGAGTCGTTACGCGAAAATCAGCGGAAATGAGCACTTCGCTGTGTCGCGCATTGCCGCGACTCTGCGATGCTTCAGGCACTGCATATTTGGCGCGTGCGGAGTGGCAGGCGCGTAACGAATGATCCGATGGTGCAACATGAGAACCGTATTCCTCGATACCGAAACAACCGGGCTCAATCCCCCGGCGGATGGCCTCGTTGAGATAGCAATTGTCGAGGACACCGGGCGGGTCCTGCTAAACTCTCTCGTGAATCCAGAGCGAACGATTGGTTTTGCGTCGACTATTCACGGCATTACTGACGACATGGTCGCGACGGCCCCGAGGCTCCTCGACTTACTGCCGCAAGTCGAAGCAATCGTATGCGGAGCGCGTGTCGTCATCTATAATTCTGGCTTTGATACGCGCTTCTTTCCGGATCGACTGAGGAGCGCTGCCGCAATTGACTGCGCGATGCTACGCTTTGCACGTGCGCGAGGCGTCAGGAACCCGCGGTTCGGGGATTTCAAATGGCACAAATTGACCGTCGCCGCCGAACATGTCGGATATGAGTGGGAAGGCGTTGCGCACCGTGCTCTTGCGGATGCGCTTGCCACGAGAGCGGTTTGGAATTGGATGGAGGCCAGAAGCCTCGACAGGCGGGCAGCCATCGCGTGAAGGAATTGAACCCGTCCCGCTCTTAGCGGTTGCGGATCGGTTTCAAACGAGCGCGCATAGCTTCTCGTTCCGAAGATAGAGGTACTCGCGTTGCGGGAGGGCACCGAGCGCTGACGGATCCGGAGCGCCCTCAAGAGCGGTGGTTTGAGCATTGGCGCTGCACAACCCAAAGACCGCGCAAATCCGGTAGGTGAGCCGACGCTAAGGAACCGACGTTTCCATATCAATGCGACGGCCCTTCCGTCCCGGTTTCTTGGCGCGAGCATCAGCGCGCATGCAGTGTTGTCTCCGGCTCCGCATGGAATTCGCTGAGCGACCACAATCCCGTTGTCGCGGAGTTTGGCGAATTGGCCCGAACCGATTGAACCCTTACGCGGCTCGGATTGAAGATCGTCGAGTAACGCAAGTTCGCGCAGCTCTGCCTTCAGTGGTGTGTGTTCGTTTGCGTGAAAGCTCAACTTGCTTGCTGCGGCAGTGCGTCTGTCTCGCGATCGCTCACCACTCGCTTCAAAATCAGGCCGAAGTCGTCGCGAGTGCGTGGTGACTCCGCTGATTAAACCGCATTATTTCCTCGACCCCCTCTATACTCCATACCCATACCACTACCCCCAATACTACTACCTCCTCCATACCAATACCTACACCACCACCCCTCCACACCACTACCAACACTACCCATAATACTAATCTCTACTCTCCTGCGTTTATCCGGAAGAACCAATCACGAAAGGGGAGGCGCGGGGTTCGTGCGCGCGCCTCCCATTCTGTGCATCACCACAACGGACGTGAGCGCGGCCGCTTCATCGGATCAAACGGCAGACTGTCGTTAAACGCGCGGATTTTCTTCTCGCGCGTCAGATCTGTCAGCGCCGACTGGCCGGGCGGAAACTGCGCGGTGATCCCGGCAATGACGGCCGCGCGCCGCGCCGCTTCATCCCGCCGATAGCCCCATTCATCGGCTTCCCACCCCGTGTCCACCGCGCGCCACACGCGCAACCCTACCGGCGACACGAACCCGAAGCGTTCGTCATGCGCCGCCGCCGCCCACACACGCGACCCCAACGTTTGGGACGTTGACCACCGGCGCGCGCCGTCCGGCAACACGCCCGCCGCGCGCGGCCCCTGCACCGGCACACCCAACACCGTGCGCAGTGGGGTGCGTCGCCCTGCTTCATCGACATCGCGCAAGGCCGGGTCCACCGCGCGCCACAACTCGCGCACCAACGACCAATGCACTACATGCGCGCGCCCCGTCACATTCGGCGCGCGCCACACATCCACACCCAACGTGTTGACCAACACGCCGGCGGCCCACGGCAAATGCGCCGCCACCCACGCGCGCGCGGCCTCCCGTTCGTCGACTGGCAAACTCAGCAGCAGCCAGCTCTCGTACCCGCGCGCCGTCACTTCATGCTGCACGAGCCAATGTAGCCGAAACGCCGGGTCGCCCACCCGATCGCGCACGCGCATGCCGAGTTCATGGGTCAACGCGGAAAACCGCGTGGTCACGCCCTCCCGTTCGTCTACGTCCTTCCATTCCGTCACGCCATAATCGGCCCAGCGCACCACCAGCCGCGTGTTGAACCACGCCCCGTACATCTGCGGCAGCAACGTCGCGGCGCGGTACTCGCCACGCACATCCGCCTTCGTCAGATACGCCGCCCGCGGGGCCACACGCGGCGCATGCGCGACGGCCGCGCGCACCGTGGTGCGGCGCTGCGACAGCGGCGGCGCGGACACCGGCGTGATCGTCATTGGCGGCAACAACAAGTCCGTCGGCGTTACGCCGTGCGCCACGCGCGTCAGCTCGACATCGAGATCACCTTCATCGTGCAGATGCGGCGCGGCGCGCCCCCACTGTTCGGCCAGCGCCAGCGCGAACGAAAACGGCGGCACGCCGCACCCGCCAGGACACGCGGCCAACGCCGCCCCCGCTTCATCCACAACGGCCTGCGTCGCCAACCGAAACGCCACCGTCGCCTCCGGGCACGCGCGCGTTGGGCCAAAGCAAACATGCGCCACAAACACGTACGCATCGCGCAACGCGCGCGCCTTCTCGGGCGGGGAGGCGGTCCAGTCGCGCACCAACACCTTCGCCGCGTCGTACTTCCCGCGCGCCAACGCCGTCACCACGCGCAGCGCCGTGTCCGGCCAATCCAAGGACAATCCCGCCGCGGCGGCCGTGAGCGTCAACGCACTGCCGTCGGCGCTCAACCGCTCCAATTCCATCACAAAATCGCGCACGTGCCCGCCGGACGCCGCCGCCACCAACGCCAGCGCCTCGGGTTCAAACGCGATGCGCTCGGCGTCGCACACATTCCGCCCGAACGTCACCAACTCGCCGTTCGTCAACAGGCGCGTGCGGACATGTGTGCACCGCGAGCGCAATGGTCCGGACACGCGATGCGGTTCCGTCGTCGTCAACACAAACGCGGCGACACCGGGCGCTTCAAACAACCCCAGCAATGTCTCTTCCCAGCTCGGCGTGGCGCAATGGATCTCGTTGACCACCACCATGCGTTGGCGGACGTTGTACATCGAACTCGTGCGCGCCAGTTCATTCAGGTATGCGCCGTGCTCCCGCTGCCCGTGGCGCGCCGCGTCCACTTCGGCAAAGAACCACGTGCGTTCATCGCTCTCGAAAGCCAGACAGGGGACACACGACCGGCAAGGTGAGCCGGACGGGGTTAGCGCCTCACAATTGCGAGCCTGCGCGTACACCAAAGCCGCAGACGTCTTGCCCGTGCCCCACGGTCCCGACAGCAGAATCGGTGCGGGCTCGTCACGCTTCACCAGCGCGCCCAGCGTTGAGGCCACGTCGTCTTGGCCCACTAGGTCTTCGAACGTACGGGGGCGGTATTTGTCTGAAAGTCTCATGAGTTCATGCTCCAAACGAGCCCGCGCACGATGCGCAGGCCCAGGAGCGCAGACATGGAGCGCACGGCCGCGCGCCGTGCACCACCGATTTTTGCGCAACTTCGCCACGTGCCGACTGAACCGGTCACATGGCGACATCGGCTCAAAACAAGGCGAAGCAGCGTGACATCGACAACACGAACGTGTCGCCGCCTTCACCCGCCGCCGCGCGAGGCAGCATCGCCGCCCGTGTCACCGCAAACATCATCGACGCGCTCAACAACGGCGTCCGCCCCTGGGTCCAGCCCTGGGACAGCGCCACCGCGCTCGGCCTGCCGCTGCGTGCGAACGGTGTTGCGTATAAAGGCATCAACGTCATTGCGTTGTGGGCGGCGGCGCAGACACACGGCTACAAATCCCGCCATTGGCTGACGTTCAAACAAGCGCTGGCGCTGGGCGGGGCAGTGCGCAGGGGCGAACGCGGCCAACCCATTGTCTTCTACAGCGATGGCACGTCCGCCGAAGACGGCGAGGGGGACGCGACAACACCTCGACGAGCCGTGTTGCGTTCGTACGTCGTCTTCAGCGCGGACCAAATCGGCGGACTACCGGTACACTTTTACACGCCGACGATCACGCCGCCCGCAGACAACGAAGCCGAATTAGCGGCGCGGTTCGCGCGCGTCCCGGCCTTAGTCGAGTACGGCGGCGCACGCGCCTGTTACAACCCGGTTACTGACACGATCCATCTCCCACCGCGCCATAGCTTCGTCTCCGCCGCGCAATTTCTCAGCACGTACCTACACGAACTCGGCCACTGGACCGGCCACGCCACGCGGCTTGCCCGCGATCTCCAACCGCGCGCCTCACTCGCCGCGTACGCGCGCGAAGAGCTCACCGCGGAATTGTGCAGCGCTTTTTTAGGCGCGGAGCTCGGCTTGGCGGTCGATCACTTTGAATGTCACGCGAGCTACATCGACAGCTGGCTCAAACTCCTCGACCGCGACCCCGGTGCATTGCTCACCGCCGCCGGGCACGCCCAACGCGCCGCCGACTATCTCCGCTCCTTCCTCGACGGCGCAGCCGCCAGTCCGCCAACATGAGTGCGCCGGCGATAGGGAAGAAAGACGATCCTGCTTTCGTGCTCGCGCTCCGCTGCTTTGCGCTCCATCGCGCGGTGCTGCGGCACGACCGCAACGTCCGCAAAGCCGAACAGGCCTTGGCGCTCTGGGGGCGCGGCCACACCATCTCGCTTCGTGCGGCCGCGCGCTCCGCACACCCCTTGGCGAGGCAACTTCGCGCGCAGCTCCGTCAGGCCGCACACACGCGGCGTAAGCGCGATCAGTCTCAGATAAGGCTCGCCGCAACACGCGCGACCGACACGCGCGCCATCCGCGCCAAGCTCATGATCGCGCTCACCCTCGACGCACCCGCCGCCGCATCCCTCTTGCGCAGCGCGCTCCGCGATCTCCGCACCAGCTGAGGCGACGCGCACGCTCCGTCCATATGCGATGACCCGCGCGGGGATGCCGCGTTCGGCAGAGGAGGGATAGAAATGTTCGAGACTTCAAAAGGATCATGGGTCTTCACGCGTGCCTGCTACGCAGGTTCACCCGAGCTCGATGTGCGAGACATGCCGATCGAGTCGATATGCGTGCACATCTATTCAGCTTTGACCGCCGCGCGCAGCGACGGCGTGCGCTTCCTGATCATCCACCACGGCCCCGGCGAAGCGGCGGAGGAAGTGCGAACCGGCGTGCAACACGCCGTGCGTAGTCACGCTGTCGACCCCGCACGCTGTAGCCAGTTCGACGACGGCTTCATCGCAGCATTGAAGCAATAGAGTTCGTGTCGTGTAAGCGTGCGGCGTCATCCGCCCTGGCTGGTGACTGTGCGCCGTCGACCGCATATGCGCCGATCACGGAGGGCATATGCCGAAACTCAAGCAACCATCCCGCGACGCCATCACCAAACGGCTCCGGCGCGCGGCGGGGCATCTGGCGGCGACTATTGTCATGGTCGAACGCCAGCGCCCGTGCCTCGAGTTGGCGCAGCAACTCGCGGCCGTGGAAGCCGCCATCGCCGCGGCACGCCAGCAAGCCGTTCAAGAGCAACTCCAAATCTGCCTCGACGGCGGCGACGCCCACGGCGCAACGCTGCGCCAGCTCAAGACCCTCGCGCGCTTCCTCTGACGGGATGCGCGCGCATTCTCGGGAGCATGTGTGCGACGGCGGCCCCAGCATCCATATGCGCCCGCCGCATGGTGCGGCGGAGACACCGAAAATGATCAAACGCGCTTCTGGCGACTGGCTTCGTCGCATCCCGCCTTGGGTGGACATTCATGTCTGTGATCTGCGGCGCTTCCGCGGGCCTTACACGGGCCGCAAGCACCGTGCGGCCCGCAGGGGACGCGCCATCACGGAAATCTATCGCGCTCTTGCTAAAGCCCGGCGTTACGCTTGGGAGATCCTGGTCATCCGGCTTGGCGAGCCGACGCCGCGCCGTGACGCGCTGCACAGCCCGGTGCGCATGTTCGTGTGTTCGCCGGCGCATGAGGACATCATCTGCATCGAAGAGAGCCGTCTCTACCGAGACAGGCTGGTGCTCGTGCTCCGACCGCCAGCATAGCGCAAGGGTCGGGCGCGCTCCGATTGAACCTGTAAGGCCCTCGGATTGAAGGAGGCGTTCTGTGTCGCGCGCGCCATGCAGCGGATGGGCGGACGTCCGCGGCGGGGCAGAGTGAGACGCCTTACGTCGACTCCTATCGCAGAAACCAGACATTCGGCACCGTGCGATGAGGCCAAACGCCTAGCGTAAACAACGGTCGACGGCGTCCCCACAAAGTTGGGTATTGCGCGTACCCAATAGCCGCTTATCTGTGCGAGCATGCAAAACTATATCGACTTTGTCAGCCTTAACATCTTGAACGGCATCTTGTCGGGCAAGATGGAATTCTTGCCTGGTCTGAATCTCATTGGGGGAGAGAACGGAACGCTCAAGACGAAGGTTTTGCAGCAACTGAAAAGCGGGGGGCCGGTTGCGAAAGATCCAAGCAAGGCGCTGCGGATCCAGGCATTCAGTCCCAAGCGAAATTCAGAGCGCCGTGCGGCAAATCAGATAGTCCAGACTTTTCGGCAGCAAAACCGAACGTTTGACACCCTGATGGGCGAGCGTCTGGCAGCGAATATCAACGACGCGAGTTTTGACAACTATCCCTCGCTCGGCGAACTCTACTATCTCGTTTTCGATCAGCGTTGCCGCGACGGTACGGACCGACGGGCACACATGGGCGCCGTGACCAGCGAGTTTAACAAAGTGATTCAGACGATTTTCGCTGAATACGAACTTGTTGCTGACTGGGATGACAAAGCGGGCAGCCCCCTTATCCGGATGAGGAAGCACGGCACAATCGAGTTTCCGATTGAAGCTCTTTCGCTCGGCGAACAGGAGATCCTCAGCCTAGTCACATGTATCCACTCAGGCCGCGACAATTTTGATGTCTTTCTCATCGATGAGCCGGAGGTGCATCTGAACTGGCATCTCGAGGAGAAACTATTTGGGTTCTTGGACGATATTTGCGCAACCGATGGAAAGCAGGTGATTGTCGTTACCCATAGCAGGGCGATGTTCACGCGGCGGTATCTGCCAAAAGCCCAATTCCTGTTCTGGGAAGGGTCAAAGGTAAAGTGGGGCAAGGAGCTCAGCACAGATCAACGCCGACGCATTGCCGGCGAGGCTATAGAAATTATTCGGTTGGGCGAGTTCGCGAAGACAACGTTTTTTGTTGAAGACGCGTCACACGAACGGTTCGTCAACGCGCTCGCGGCCCACTTCGGGGGCAAGGTCGCTACCTCGCTTTGCGGAAATTCTTCAAACGTGAAATCGTTGTACAAGTTGTCGCTTGCCGAAGACGGCTGGTCGAACGCCTACTTCCTGATTGATGGCGACAACGAAGGTAACCCCTTCCCTGGGGCGGATCGCTTTATTCATCTGCCGGTCTACTGTGCAGACAATATTCTAATCGATCCAGAACCGCTGGCCGCGGAATATGGAAAAGACGTACACGAGGTTCGCCAGATCATTTTAGACGCAATACTAGAAAAGCGCGGCGAAATCCTGAAGAAGAACAAGTTTCTCGACTTCCTCCTCGACGAATGGAAGCCTGCACAAATATCCTATGAGCGTGTCTCGAGGCTGGACGGGAGCGCCATCATCAAGCGAATTGCAATCGCTTTGGGCGATAACGAAGTTGGCCTAACGGCCAAGATGATTGGAAGGTTGGCGTCGAGCGGGCAGCTCGAAAGTCGACTGCCCAAGAATCTAGTGGACGCCCTCAAGCTTCCGTCCTCCAAGAGCGAGACGACGACGGCCGCTTAGAAGGACGGGATCGCCCGTTGCATCTGCGGCCTTTCAGCGAGAGGCCCGCCCAACGTCCGCTATCGGGAGCGGGGCCTAAATGGCTGTTTATGGGATGCTTCAGCTAGGGGCAGTCGCAAACGCGCGATGTACCAGCTTTTGGTAGAGCTTTTTGGCCTGCGATCGTGCGTCGGCCGATGCGGGCTCTGCTCGTGAAGCAAAGCTCGTGCGCGCAAGCTCGAATTCGTTATCGATAAAGGCGGCAATTGCTGCTGGCAAAGGCTCGGATCCCAATTCGCGTGTGACCGATTTTCGCTCGATCAATTCGGCAACGAGTGAAGCTAGCTCCGCGGGTGGATCGCATTCTGACATCAGCGTTGGGAAGTGCATGGGGGCGATGGCTGCGCCCGGGTGATGACGTAGCCAGCGGAGTGTTGCTGCGGGCCGCAGCGCATAGAATATTTTCTTCTGCGGGACATTGGTGCCGTCCGCGAAGTACACGCGACGCTGCCGCTCTCCGAGATGCAAATAATGCTTCGCGATCAGATCCCGATCTGCGAGCCGCGTGGCGAAGCCAAGAAGCTCGTCCCGAAACCAGCGCTCCCCGCGATAGATGATGGGAGACCGCAGCCATTCGATGATTACAGCGTTGCCCTTGAGCAATAGATGGAACGCCTTCGCGAGGTCCCAGCCGTTCACATCCAATTCGCCGACAAGCGGCGTTTCGATCACGTCGCGACGAAGCCACGGGGAAAGGTGCTGCTCTATCGGGCGGACGAACACGAACCGGCAATCAAAGTCGCTATCAGGCGAAGGAAAGCCCCATGCGCGGCTGCCGCTCTCTATAGCCCACGGGATGGAAACGCCTTCGTTGACGCAAATGTCGTCTAACCGCGCGTCGATATCGGCGACGGTCGGGTTTGGAAATGAGGTGGGAATGTAGCGCAGTGTCATGACCTGGTGGAGTTGCTATCGCATCCTCCGGTAGGGTCAATTGGCGGCTGATGTCCGCTAGCGGGCAGATGGCGGCTTAGGTCTCAAATTGGGATTGAGCTGCGGTACCTATCCCGATGAAGCCTTGGAGGTCATGTCGCTCGCTTTTGCGAGCCGCGCATTGACCACAGGCATTACGACCGTGTCGAGTTCAGCCTCGGCCCACGCCGCGTGATCGGGCGACGCGACCCTGCGAACACCGCGCAGCGCCAGCATGATACGGTGCGTCAGGGGAAGTGAATCCTTCGCAATTGCCTCGGCGATCCATGCTTCCTTGTGCGGCCACGACCCGGCCAGCAGATGCATGATGGCCTGCGTTGTCGGTTCCACTGTACCCTCGTTAGTGCAGAGCACCCGTCCGAAAGCTCCGAGATCATGCTCAAGGTGCGGCAGACCGAGTTCATTGACGCGCATCAACGGGAAGGGGCAGGTGCCGATCTCAAGCAAGATCGAGGCGTCCGCGCGAGCCTCCGAGCCGTCTGCGACGCTGGGAACGTGTGCGAGGTGTCCCAGCATCATCCAGGCCGTCGTGTCTTCGAGCATTCGCGAACGCTCGGCCCCAAGATCGATCGCTTCTCCGCTGGCGATGCCGCGGTCGTCGCATTCAAACGCGGCGCCTCCTTTGATGATGAAATAGACCAGTCGACCATCTTCAGCCGCCAGTGCGATCATGGCGTCATCAATGAGCTGTTCTTGGGGTGTGATCGACAGCAGCCCGCTGATGATGCCTGAGCTGAATGCGCCCTTAGTGACGCCGGCCTGCACGACTGCTTGCGCGCCGATTAGATCGCCCAGAAACGTCCCGTCTAGACGACGTCCTAGCCACACGCCTGCGGAGAACGGATCCGCTCCGCTGCGTTCCATGAGTTCGTGGCCGACCACGGTCGCAAGTTCGAGCATGAATGAAGAGGGGAGCGTGGGTGCGTAGACGTCTTGGCCGTCACGCAGTCGGATGGGAGCCAGTAGACCGGCGTCGGCGAGAGCGGCCGCTGCGGCGGCACCCGTCTGACTCAGTCGATCGCGACGTATGACGAAGCCTGACGACGACGCCAGCGCGGAAGCGCCCGGTTGCGCGGCGTCATCCGCCACCCAGTCGCGGGCGACAAGTCTGTAATTCCTGGCGGTGTCCGCATCGACCGGAATGCTGTCTCGCGCAGCGCGGAAGATTCCGAGTCCAGGGGTGGCGTCCAACAGTATGCTATGCGTCGCGGATTGTGGATCGCGCTGAAACTGATCGTGGATCGCACGCAGGAGCCAGGGCGCGCGATAGTCTTCCGCGTATTGAGCGCCATCCAGGAAGCCGATTTGGCGTTCGACCAACAGCTGTTGTGCGGAGCGGAATTCATCCAGCCCGAGTGGCCCGAGTTCGAGCGTCCGAGCGCGCACACCTAGAGCCGTTTCACCACGGTTTCCCGGAAGACGCGTTAGAGCAGCGGCGTCATCCGTGGTGATCACGATCTTGAGGTTGTCGCCGAGCTGCATTGTCGCAAGCTCTTCCAAATCCTCGGCCATGCGCGTTTCGCGTCGCACGCCGTCCACTGCGAGAACAAGTGCTGGACCTTGCTTGCCGCGGGACAAGCGACGTAGCCACTGGCGCACGTCTTGGGGCGAGAGATTCCATTCGAGTTCAGCGGCAAAGTGATTGGCGATTGCCTGGAACAAACCTGGTCCATTGCCGCGCAGCATCAGAATGGCGATCTTATCGCTGTTCTCGGTTCGAAGCGCCAGTTCGCGGATTACGTTTGTCTTGCCCGTGGCGGGCGTTCCCTCGATCAAGATGAAGCGCACGTCGTCTGGAAGCGACCGGAGCAATTCCGCGGTTATCTGACGCGGGAACAGAAGATTTGCAGCGAAAGGCCGCCGCGGGTTTCCTTCATGATCGATCATCTCGTTGATGAGATCGTTTGTGCGGCCCCGCACGACGCGAGTCCATAGGTCCGTCTCGCGCCCCATCAGCGCTTCGATTGCCCAACGCATGTCTGCGGCCGCGACCTTGGTCGCGTTTTTCAGAAGCGTCAGCACGGACTCATCGTTGTCGGAGGTCCATCTCAGTCCAGTGTTGGAATCGTAAACTCGCGTGTGCTGCCCGTTGCTCACGATGACCAGCGGAGGGCGCGGTGTTATCTGGTTGGCGTAGCTTTGCGCCTGCTTGTAGTCCGCGTCTGTCAGGGAAATTGTTTCGCGCTTGATTTCAAGTACGGCCAATGCGCGCTCTCGGTAGAAGATGAGGATGTCGGCCTTACCGTGAAGTGTCCAACTGGCTACGCTGTCGTAGTCCTCGGTCTTGTGGCCCATTTGCAGTTTGAAATAGCGCTGCTGGACCAAGTCTTGCCGCGGAATGTGGGGAAGCGCCCTCGCCAGCGCCGAAGCAATGCGGCTTTCGAGTTCCGCCTCAGTTGGCGCGTTCACTTTGACCATCATCGCCATTAACCGTTGAGCACGAGGTCCGCCTTGTGACATCTCCGGGTGCCTTGTGTCACGATCTTCTAGAACAGAATACGATCAGCGATCGCCGCCTAAGGGCCGAGACGCGGTGCTCCTTCATCACCCCTGCGGCCCGCGCTTCGCGCGGACGACGCACAACACATCATCCGCATAGGGCGAACTTAATTGATTGCGCCTCGGGGACGAGAGGGCGATGTCCGCTTTCGGGCAGCGCGACGCGAGAGTCTGCAATTGATGCTGTGGACGGCGCCCGACCGGCGGCGGCGAACCTGATCTAGGGTTCAGCTCCGTCAAAGGAGGGCAGCATGCAGAGCGTTGTTACAGTGGGTCTCGATATCGCGAAGAACGTGTTTCAGGCACATGGCGTCGATGCTGAAGGCGAGGTGGTCTTTCGAAAGCGCATCACGAGAGCGAAGGTGAGAGACTTCTTTGCGAGCCTGCGTGTTTGGTGGGCATTGAAGCCTGCGCCAGCTCCCACCATTGGGCGCGAGAGATCGGCGCTTTAGGGCACACGGTGAAGCTGAAGCCGCCAGCGTATGTGAAGCCTTACGTGAAGAGCCAGAAGAACGATTCAGCTGATGCGGAGGCGATCTGCGAAGCGGTGACCCGACCGAACATGCGTTTCGCCGAGGTAAAGTCGGTGGAACAACAGAGTGTATTGGCGATGCACAAGCTCCGCGCCACGCTGATCCGTCATCGAACGCGCGTGGGAAACAGCATTCGTGCGCATATGGCGGAGTTTGGGCTGATCGCGCCGATCGGTCGTATCGGGCTTGAGAGCTTGGTGCAGATCATCTGCGATGAGAAGGATGAGCGCATCACGCCGATGGTCCGGCGCGCGCTCGGGTATCTCGTCAATCAGTACGATCAGCTGCAGGCGCAGATCTTGGATTGCGATCGGCAGGTGCTCGCATGGCATCGCGGCAATGAAACGAGCCGCCGGCTCGCAACGATACCTGGCATCGGTCCGTTGGCCGCGAGTGCGCTCGCCGCCACGATCGGCGACGCATCGACATTCAAATCAGGGAGAGCGCTATCCGCTTGGCTTGGTCTGGTGCCTAAGCAGAGTTCGACCGGCGGCAAGGAGCGCCTGGGCGCGATATCGAAGCGCGGCGACAGTTATCTCCGCTGGCTCTTGGTCGCGGGATCACTCTCGGTGATCCGCTATGCGCAACGCCACGGCACGAAGCGGCCCTGGCTGGTGAAATTGCTCGAGCGCAGAACATCAAAGATCGCCGCTGTGGCGCTCGCGAACAAGACCGCGCGCATGGTCTGGGCGCTGATGACCAAGGGTGAGCAATATCGCGAGCCTCAATTGCAGGTCGCGTAACGAACGCGCGTCCCATCGCGGCGCGCACAGAGGTTGGAAAGGGCGATCACGAAATCATGCAAGACCGGTCGAACCGGGGACCAGGCAAACCCATCTATCCCAGAGCGTCTTCGAGCGCGTGCTTTTGATCGGGATCTGGTCAGCGGATAGCATGAAGGCCAGCGGTGTTCGCGCTGCATCAACAGGCCGGACACATGGGCGCACCGACCGCCGAGCATGATCAGAGATTTCCTTGCCAGCAGGGTGCCGTCCACACATGGGATGAACCCGAAGGCAAGTTCTCGCCACTCACCGTGAACCTCCCCGCAACTGGAGGCCCGCACACATGGCGCTGCACAACCCCGAACTTTTGCTGCCGCTGATCCCGGAGCGCCTGCTTCGCCAAGCGCACGTTTACGAGCGTCACGACAGCCGCTTCCGCGCCGCCGCGCGGCTGCTGCAAGCGCTCTGGCGCGAGCGACGCAAGCTCCCCGAAGGCCACTACACCAACGCCGCCGGCGCACGCCGCCGCTTGGGTTCGCGTCTTGCCGTCGACGCCGCGCGTGAGGGCGCGAACTTCATCACGCCCGACATCTTTGGCCAAGCCCGCCTCGACCTCGCTTACCGCGAGCCCGGTGCGCTCGTCGACATCGAACGCATGCACGCCAACCTGCTGTCGTCGATGCCCCTATGCTTCAATTTGCTCGCGCCACTCAAGGCCGACAAGAAACTTGCGCGCCGCGTCTTCAACCAACTCGCGCCGGGCATCGCAAAAGAGATCAGCCACATTCAATTCGAGCACAGTCCGGGCCGCGGCGATCCGACCTTCACCGCCGACGGCACCGCCTTCGACGCCTTCGCCACCGCGCGCGCACCTGATGGGGCGAAAGCGTTTCTCGCCGTCGAAGTCAAATACAGCGAGAGCATGACCGAACCGGAGGCGCGCCTGCGCCCACGCTACGATGAACTCGCTCGCTCCAGCGGTCTCTACGCGGAGCCCAACGACGAGGCATTGCGTAAGAATCCGCTGCAAGGTCTCTGGCGTGGCCACATGCTGGCGCAGTCGACCGTTGACGCCGGCCTCTACGATCGCGGCATCTTCATGCTCATCGCGCCGCGACAGAACCGTGATGTGCAACGCGCGGCGCGCGCGTACGCCACGCGGCTCACCAACGCGGACGGGAAGGTGACCTTCCTCAATGTTGAGCTGGAGGACGTGATCGACGCTGTTCGTAGTGCCGGCGCGCCGGACCTCGCCGCAGCCCTGCATGAGCGCTACACCGACTTCGGCCCGGTGCACGACCTCGTCCGCCGAGCGTGCCTCGACACGCCGCGCCGACGCCGGCCGCTGCGCTCAGCAACTCGACCGGCAAGCACACGACCACGTTCTCCACGGGGCGTGCCGATGGCCGCCGCACGCTAGGCTCAGATGTCGAACGACTTCGGCAAACGCCGCAAGACCAAGGCAAACGCCTCTTTCGGATCGATGCGGAGCGCCCGGCAGACGGCGACGAACTCAATGAGATCGACGCGCCGGTCACCGCGTTCGTATTTCGACACGAATTGCTGCGGCTTGCCCAGGCGCTCGGCCAGCTCAATCTGCGTGACGCCCGCATCCTTGCGGACCGCGACGAGGGTGTCACGGAAGGCGGCATAGGCATCGGTGAACACTGAACGGGGCATGGGCCGGGGGCAATCCGGCCTTCCCCATAAACAGCATTATCGGGTACACCGTATTGGTGTGAGGCGGAGGGGGAGATGGGAGCTGGCCGCTGGGGACTTGTTGCGGGTCTGCTGGGCGCTTTGTTGCTCGCCGCACCCTTGGGTGGCGCGTTCGCCCAAGCGCGCGAGGAAAGCGCTGAAGAGTTCAACGCGCGAGCACAGGCGCAAGAAGAAGCCTACATGCGTCAGTGGGAGGCCGAACAAGCCGCGCTTCGTGCACAAAACGAAACGTCACCGCAGGAACCCGCGCAGAGCAACGCCGACCGGCTAAACGGCTATCTCCGCGAGTATGGCGTCGAGACGCCGCCTCCAGAAACGGAGCAGCAAGCGGCGGGCAATGACGCCGCCACCGAGGCGGCAGGGTTGCGCTGCCTGAACGATAACCGGGCATCCGTTGAGCTGCCGCCGCTCTCATTGCAAGAGTTTCGTGAAGGTCGCGCTGCGGGCACGATCACTACACCCGACGACTTGTGTGGCCGTGACGACATCGACAGCAACATTCAACAAGCTGACGCCAGCTCCGTCGCTGAATCCGACACGCCACCTGATTTCGCCGCTGCTGAGGAACATTTCGCCCGAGCAGCCGCCTGGGGCCAGCTCCAAGATGGGATCAACCTCGTTGGGTTCCTCATCCTGGCCGCGTTGATCTATTTCATTCCCGCGATCATCGCGTTTCGTCGCCGCCACTATTACCGCTGGCCCATCTTTGCCTTCAATCTCGGCGCGGCGTGGACCGGGCTCGGCTGGATCAGTACGCTTGTCTGGGCGTTGTGGCCGGCGCAGAGCGCCATCATCGATCCGATTATCGGCGACGCTACCAGCATCGACCGCCGCGCTCCTTGATCCCATTGAACCTGCAAGGGGCTCCGATTGAACCACTCAGCCCCACGTCAAGCCCCAAGCCGTCTTGATGGAGCCTTCCCCGAACAGCAAATTTGGGAGTGGCGCATGTCATCCCGACATGAAGCGTTCAGGATGGGGCTAGCAGATGTCCAAGAATTCGATCCACGCGCACGATGACGGCGATGATATCAAAGCTGTCACCGGCCACATAGGTTTTGTCTTCGACGACACGCTGCTTGCTTTGCCCAAGGGTTATGTCGCGCTTGGGAAAGTGTTCTTCGACTCTCTTGTGGCTGACGACGTGAAACGCCGGCGCTATCCGGCGCACGAAGAATGGCGTGCGCTTGTCGCCCTTCAACGCCAACTGTGCGACGACGCGCTGCCCGTCTGGCTAATAACGGACGCAGAGCCGTCGCCAACCAAAGTCCCGTGCGTGCGCTGGGGAGACGATCAGCTGATCGCCCAAGCTCTAAGGAGCGGTTGGCACGACGTGGGTGAAGGGAGGCGGGGTATATATGTTGTGAAAGAGGACGATCTTCAGAGTTGGCTCCGCGCCCCCGCCGTCCGCGCCGAGTTGGAGAACGTGACCCAACCACTCTCGCCGTTCCTTGAAGTTATGAAGCTAGCGGCCAGCCAGCTTGGTATCAGCGCCATCAACCACGGGCACAAGGAAAATGAAGTTGTGCCTGCCATCCAGGCGCTTTGGAAAAAGCACTTCGTCCCTCAGTATGAGGAGCTGACCTACAAGCAAGCAAGTTGGATGGCGACGTTCGTTCGCTGGCCCGAAGCAAGGGGCGGAAAGAGCAACGCAAACAACGTCGCGCGCACAAAAAAATCAACGGGTGGCGGGTACGAGCAGAATCTCAGCCAATCCGCTGAAGCCAAACAGAAAAATCAGGGATAGCTAGCAAGGGTCTGACCCTTCGCGCGGTAAACTGAAATGGGCATCGGCTCATTGTAAGGCAACGACCCGCGGATCATCTCGCGCTCCTTCGCAGACACGGAGGAAACGACATGACCGATGACAATGACCTGATCTCAGACCGCGAATTTGCGGCGAGCATCCGCCGCAGCACGCGCACGACAAGTCGTTGGCGCAAAGCGGGGCGCGGCCCGAAATGGATCGAGCATCTCGGGCGCATTTACTATTCGCGTCACGCACGGCGTGATTGGTTGGAGAGCATCGAGCGGGGGCGGCCGTGAAGCTCCGTCCCAAACCCAGCCAACAGCCGCCGTCGCTTGTGAATGTGCCCTATCCAGAACTCGCGCCGGATCGAAACCTCGAGAGCGTCGTTTTCGACGCAATTGATCCGCGCAACCGCACGCTGAACACGGGCGCGCACTTCAATTGCGGGTCAACCGCCATCACCCGTTTCCTCGGCACGTGGCCGTCTGGCAGGTGGCACGGCATCGAACCTCACGTCGAGCTCGCAGCGCGCGCCAAGGCTGTGCCCTTTGGCTCGCAGAACTTTTCGATGGCCGCAATCATACGCAGCGAGAACTTGGACCTGCTGCGCACCCACCCGTTGCGTCGGGACTACGCCTTTCGCCAAGAGCCGCTGCACCAAACCAGTATCCGCGCCCAAAGCGTCGATTGCATTGTCGTCGAGATTGGCCATCGCGGTCAGATCGATGATCGCGCACTTGCTGATGAAATCCGCCGTATCGGCCTGCCGGGCGCGATCGTCATCGTCATCATCTACGACGAACTGCGCATCGATGAATGGCAGCTAGACGATCCGCTCCACCGCGAGCTGTTCGCGCTTCGGCGTCGAATGCGGCGATCGCGGCAGGCGCTCAAAGTCTTCGATCTGCGCCAGGTCGCGCGGGGGAGAGCACTTTATGCGACCGGATGTTTTGATCTCCCACAAGTGATGCGTCACATCGACGAGAGTCCCGAATGCCAACGCCTCAAGCGCGGCTGGGACTGGACGGCGACGCAGTATCTGTTCCGCGAACTCCGCAAAAATTGGAAGCGCGGCAAACGCAACGTGCGCCGCCGCGCGCGCGTCTTCGTTGGTAAAGTCCCGGCCGCATCAACCGAACCGCAAGAGCAAGCGTAGGTGGCGCGGCAACGCTCCCGTTACGCGCCAGACGCACAGGTGCGCCGCATCGCGCGCCTGGCGGCCGAGTTGGGCATCACGCCCAAGGCCTTGCGTCTGGGCGCGGACGGGTCGGTGCTGATCACCGCCGACACGCGCCAGCCAGCAGTGGCGACAGACGATGCGGATGAGGCGCTAGAGGCGTGGGAAGCGGAGCACAATCTTGTCCGGCGTTCCTAGATCAGCCCGGCTCGTCGCGCCGTGTCCAACGCCCGGACACGCTCTAGTGGCGCGCAAAGCAAAGCGCCCATATCTGCCCGGCGTGCACATCGTGCGCGCGAAGGACCGGGAATATCACTACGCCTACAGAGGTGGTCCGAGGCTGCCCGATCCCGACACCGATCCGCAGGGCTACATCAACGCCTATCGCAAAGCGCACTCGGTTCGCGTGGCTCCATCCGCAGTAATACTAGGCGCGCAGGGGCAAACGATCTCGGGCCTCGTTGGTCTCTACAAGGCGAGCGGCGACTTCAAGCGTCTCGCCCCGTCCACGCAGAAACTGTATCGCAGCGTACTCGAAGCGATCGACCAACACTTCGGCACGCTCGCGGTCGTGGCGCTCAAGTCTGAACAGATGCCCGCGCGCATTCGGACCTGGCGGGACGAAGTGGCGGACCGCCCACGCGCCGCCGACACGCGCGTCGAAGTGCTCTCCGCGTTGCTGCAATGGGGCGTGCGCTATGGCTATGTCACCAAGAACCCCGCACGCGGGATCGAAGGCATTCACCGCGCCAACCGCTCCGATATCATCTGGACCGACGACGAGCTGCAGCGCCTGCTGGCGGCGGCGACGCCCGAGTGCGCGCGCGCCATCACGGTCGCGGTCTACACCGGATTACGCCAAGGCGATCTCATCGCGCTCACCTGGGACGAGATCGATTTCGATGTCGGTATAGTGGAACGCGTTACAAACAAGAGTGGCGGTCGCACGCGCGCGACCCCACCACTGTTGCCCGAGTCCCGCGCGGCGCTAGAAAGCGCGCCGCGCATTGCGCCGACCGCGCTCACCAGCGGTCTCGGCCGGCCCTGGACACAGAGCGGTCTCGGCAACGCCTTTCGCGACGCGCGCGACGCGATCGGTGTCAACAAGCGCTTTCACGATTTGCGGGGGACAGCGGCGACGCGCTTCGCCTCTGCCGGGTTCAGTGCCCAACAGATCGCCGCGTTCATGGGCTGGGAAGAGGGCCGCGTGGAGGCAATTCTCAAACGCTACGTGTCCAAGCGAAAGCTCGCCGCAGACGCGGCGCGTCGTCTTCGAGATGCATCAGAAGACAATCACTAGACCTGCAACGCGGTCTCATAGCGGAGGGCGGGCCTCGCTCGGCCAGCGTCGAAATGGGGGCAGGGATGCCTCAAGATTGCAGTCATCGGTAAGGTCTTGTCCGGAGGGCAATGGTTGGCCCTGTGTGTTTTGGATTGCGATTAGGTGCGGCGACGGTTGATTCTCCGCAGCCGTGGGCCGGGTGGTCCGCGTTCTGTATTTGGGGGGCACTTGTCCCTCATGTTCGATGGCATGCCGGAGTGCGCTTAGCCATAACATGGTCGGCCGTTACGGGCTCTCGTTGCGCTATACGCCACGAGTAGAGCCGCCTACCAGCATGAGCCTCCGCAGTGTCGGACGCTTCGGATTTCCCAAGAGTTCGTTTCGAAGGACCTGCGCTTCCGCGAAGGCGGTTGCGGGCTACTAGAAAGCGTGGACACTCGCCCTGCCCGGGACGGACCGGGACGTTGGCGGGGAAAGTCATGGAGACTTGGCTCGAGTTAGGTGCAGCCGGCGCCCTCTTCGCAGCGGCGATCGTTGTCGGCGTCATGCTCGGGTGGCTCTGGCCGCGAGGGTTGCAGCAAGCGCTCGACGCTCTCGGACGCGGTCTAGCTGTCATCGACACGTTGTTGGTCGAGCGCGTGTCCTGGCTGTTCGGTCTTCATTGGGTCAAAGGTCGCTTCGCGCGCATCGGGCGATGGGGGCTTCTCATTGCGATGTTCGTCGCGTTGGCGGTCACGGGTGCCTTTGCGCCGCTCATGTTCGCGCTTGCTGCGCTGTTGCTGAGCGTGATTGGTGTTCTCGCGGCAGTCCGGCGCTGGGGCTGGGACGAGGAAGACCGCGCCAATGAAGTGCCCCAGCATCTGCGCCGTCTACAAGGCGATGAAGACCTGATCCACGAGGCGATGTTCGCCATCGCCTGCATGTTCTTGGTTGCGCCGCTCCTGTTCTATCGCCTCGACCAGGCGTTCAGCTTGTTCGATATTCCCTCGGGGCTCGGCCCCTGGGCTCACGCCGCGTACACGCTGGGCGAGTTTCTGAAAGCTGTGCCGCTGTTGGATTATTCCGAAGTGTACAGCGTGCAAAACATCTCCGGCGTCACCGCGACGGGGCTCGGCGGGCGGCACGCGACATTCGCGTTCCGTATGCTCATGGACCTCGCCTTGATCGCCGGAGTGCTGCAACTCCTCTCGGTAATGCAGCGCGTCGCTTCCGGACGCGATCTGCGCCGCTTGCAGGGCGTGCTCGACGGCGACGACGCTGGTGCGGCCCAATCCGCAATCGAGACGCTTAGCGAGCTCGGCCTGCGCAACCAGAGCAATGCGAAACGGGCGCTGGTCGCGGTGCTGGACAACCCAGAGCGCTATCCGCTCGAACTCAGAGGAAACGCAGCGAACGCACTCAAGGACATCGGCAACACACTCGTGGACAAGTCGCTGTTGTTGACCGCGATCGATGGCTACCGCGCGCTGCTGCGCGACTGGACACGCGAGAGTGCCCCGGAGCAGTGGGCCACGACCCAGAACAATCTCGGCGCTGCGTTGGCAGTGCTGGGTTCGCGCGGCGACGACAATGCGTCACGTGCGGCTATCGCCGCCCATCGCCTGGCGCTCGAAGTCCGCACGCGAGAGAGCGCGCCGGCGGACTGGGCCGCGACCCAGATCAATCTCGGAGCTGCGCTGGTATTGGGCGCGCGCGGTGACGACACGGCGCTGCGCGAGGCCATCGCTGCTTTTCGCCTGGCGCTCAAGGTCTACAAACGCGAGAGCACGCCGAGAAACTGGGCCGCGACCCAGATTAATCTCGGAGCTGCGCTGGCAATGCTCGGCGAGCGCGGCGACGACGAGGCGCTGCGTGAAGCGATCGCCGCCGATCGCTCGGCGCTTGAGGTCTACACCCGCGAGAGCGCCCCGGAGCAGTGGGCCACGGCCCAGAACAATCTCGGCGGTGCGCTTCAAACACTGGGCGAGCACGGCGACGACGATGCGTTGCGCGAGGCCATCGCCGCTTTTCGCCTAGCGCTCGAGGTCCGCACTCGCGAGAGCAGGCCGGCGGACTGGGCCGCGACCCAGAACCGTCTCGGCGGTGTGCTTCGAACACTGGGCGAGCGCGATGACGACGAGGCGCTGCGCGAGGCCGTCGCCGCCCATCGCCTGGCGCTCAAGGTCTACAAACGCGAGAGCACCCCGGCGCACTGGGCCGCAACCCAGAATTATCTCGGCGGTGCGCTTGAAGCTCGCGGCGGCCGCACCTCGGACGCAGCGGATTGGCGCGCAGCCGCCGAGTGTTACCGGTCGGCGTTGGAAGTGTGGACGCCGGTGGCTTATCCCCCCGATCACGAAAATGCCTCGCGCTCTCTGGTCCGCGTGCAGGGCAAGCTCGGCGAACCCTGAGAATGACCCGCCATCGCGCTTGGAGGGCCATGCGCAAGCGTTTGCGGTCACCCGCCGCATTGTGCTGGCAGCATGCTTACAACAGAGACGCCTACTCGGGATGAGAGCAGAGCGGGTGCCGTAGTCGTCGCGGTGCCTTCACGCACCGCCGCCGTTAATGCCTGATTCTGGGTCGGGATGGCGTCGTCGTTTGAGCGCCAACAGCGGGATTAGCGCGCATTCCTTCCTGGCTCTTTGAGATGTGCTTTGACCGCCATCGGCGATGTTTTGCCTGTTCCTGCGCGGGGTCTGGGCGGCGTACTTCGGACCATTTCCAGCCAATCTACCAAGCGCCATGGCGCAAACATCGTTGAGTGGGCTACCCGCGAACAGACGGCGAATCTTGAGGTCGTTCGTGGCGCATTCTGTAAAACCGAAGTGTAAAACTCGGTTTCAAGAGTCACGGAAGTCAATGAAAACGGGCCATTAGACCCCAACCCGTGATAGGTTCGATCCCTGTCGCGCCCACCATCCTTTGATCGCGTAGCGAGAGGATGGTTCAGTTGAACTTTTCGCCGCACCGCAACAAAAAAGATGACAGCTCGCGCTGCGTGTGCTTTCAATGGTGTGCGCCGATTTGATGCTCAGCTTGCGGGCGCGTTAAAAATACAGCTAAAGCGTAGGAGCATGACGCCCTTCGGGGCGTAGCTCCCTGCCCGCAAGCGCCCGCCTCTCAATCTCGACGCGTACGAGTTGAAGAAGGCGTAGCGTCATGGCGTTTGAGGCACCGACACCTCCCGAGATATGCAGCGATGAAGACGATTTTTGTCTTCCTGGATTGGAATTGCAGCACGAGCTGCTGCTGACTCTTCGCGATTGGGAGAGCGCTGCCGTGATCGTGCAGAGGCTTTCCGAGGCAGGCGCAGAGCTGCACGCGCTCTCGGTCAATCCGCAAGCCGACGGTTTCATCTTGAAATGCCGGGTCAAGGCGATTTCAGCAACGCGCGCGCGCGCGTTCGTTGCGGATCTCGGCGCGTTCGTGTCCGGCGCGGCTTGTGTCGAACACTTGATGCTCGCGAAGGCGCCTGATCATGCTCGCGCTTAAATCAGATGCGCGCGAGACCGCGCCTGGTGAAGATTTTTTCGTTGATGTACCGAGCGATTTTCGCTGCGAGAGTGGCGATTTATTGCCAGACGCGCATATCCGCCTGCGCCTTTATGGCGATCTACGCCAGCCGCTCATCGTGGTCGCCGGCGGCATTTCTAGTGGGCGGTTTCTCCATGATTGGTGGGGAGACCAAATTGGCGAAGGCGCTGCGATCGATCTGATGCGGTATTGCGCGCTTGGGTTCGATTTCGCTCCGACCGAAGATCAGCGCATACGGCTATCGCCGCTGGATCAAGCAAGATTGGTCGCGATCGCGCTGGATCCTCTTGGCGTCCGCCGTGTGCACGCGTGGGTCGGCGCTTCCTATGGCGCGATGGTTGGCTTGGCGTTTGCGGCCGAGGCGCCTGAACGGCTTGAACGCCTGTGCGCGATTTCCGCGGCGCATAAGCCCGCTGTGTTGGCGCGTGGTTGGCGCGGTGTGCAGCGCCGCGTTGTCGAGTTCGCGTTGGCGCAAGGCGCCGTGGAAGAGGGCCTCTCACTCGCGCGGCAATTGGCAATGATCACGTATCGTAGCGCCGAGGAGTTCGACTGTCGCTTCCCGGGGCGTGTGGGCGACGATGGCCGCTCGGATCTTGATCGCTATTTGGTTGCGCGCGGCGATGCGTATGTCAGCGCCATGGCGCCTCAGCGTTGGCTGTCGTTGAGCGAGTCCATCGATCGGCTCGAAGTTGAGCCCGCGTGCATTCAGGCGGCAGTTACGTTGGCCGCTTGCCCGACCGATCAGATCGCGCCGATTGAGTGCATTGAAGAGCTGTCGCGCCGCTTGCCGCATTTGCACGCTTTGCATGAGCTGCCCTCGCTTTATGGGCATGACGCCTTTCTCAAAGAACCGGCGCAGGTCGCCACCATTATTCGCACGTGCCTGGAGGGCGCAGAATGAGCAAGCACGACGAAACCATCTTGTGTTCGACCGGTGTGAACGACGATCCGACACACGGTTCTGTCATTCCGCCATTATACCTCTCCGCGAACTACAGCTTCGATGGCTATGGCGGCAAGCGCGCCTACGATTACTCTCGCTCGGGCAATCCAACGCGCGATGTTTTGGCAGGCGCTCTTGCAGCTCTGGAGGGCGGCGCTGGGGCTGTGATCACCAGCTCGGGCATGTCGGCGGTCGATCTTGTCTTGTCGCAGCTTGAACCTGGGGCGCGCGTAATTGCGCCACACGATTGTTACGGTGGCACGTGGCGTCTTTTTGCGGCGCGTGCGCGCAAGAAGGCGATTGACGTCGTCTTTGTTGATCAGGGTGACAATGACGCGCTGGGCGTCGCTTTGGCGAGCGGGGCCGCATTGGTGTGGGTGGAGACGCCCAGCAATCCTTTGATGCGCGTTGTCGATATCGCGGGGATCGCGAAGCGCGCCAAGCTGGTTGGCGCACGCGTTGCTGTCGACAACACGTTTCTATCGCCGGCTTTGCAGAAGCCGATCGCGTTCGGTGCGGATTATGTCGTGCACTCGACGACCAAATACCTGAACGGGCACTCGGATGTCGTTGGCGGCGCGGTGATTGCGGTGAAGGCAGAGGATCTAGAGCAGTTAGTCTGGTGGGCCAATTGTACCGGCGTCACCGGCGCACCGTTCGACTCGTGGCTGACGTTGCGTGGCTTGAGAACGCTCAGCGTGCGCCTGGAGCGGCAGCAGCGGAGCGCGGGTAAGATTGCGTCGTGGCTTGCGGCGCACCCTCGGGTCAGCGCGGTCTATTATCCGGGCCTTGAGTCTCATCCAACGCACGACGTTGCGCGACGTCAACAGACCGGCTTCGGCGCGATGTTGAGCTTCGAGATTGATGGCGGTGAAGGCGAAGTGCGCGCTGCCTTGGAAAGCTTGAGCGTGTTCACGTTGGCGGAATCGTTGGGGGGCGTCGAAAGTTTGGTGGCGCATCCCGCTTCGATGACCCACGCCTCGATGGCAGCGGAAGCGCGTTGCACAGCTGGAATTGGCGACACGCTGCTTCGCCTTTCGATTGGGCTTGAGCACGAAGACGACCTCTTGGCGGACTTGGAGCGCGCGCTGCGCTTTTAAGGAGGCTAATTTCGCAGGCGTTCTCGCTTGTCGCGCGTATCCCATGTGTGGCAGGTTGAGCGCTCGCGACGTGGGGGCGCCGTCATGAATCTCGTTCTTCGTGCACTGCTCGCCATTGCAGGCTTGCTTGGGCTGTTGGTGGCTCTTGGCTTTTGGTTCAATACGGATGTGTTAGCCGCGCGCTTCGGCGTCGAAGCGCAAGGGTTGCTTGGCTATTCGACGCTGCGTGCGGATTTCGGGGCATTGTTTGGCGCGGTGGGCGTGTTGAGCCTTGTCGCGGCCATCCGCAATTGCGCGCGATTCTTGACGGCGCCGCTGCTTTTGATCGGCATCGGGTTCAGCGGCCGGCTGCTGACGATTGCGCTCTCAGGCTACGACGCGACGATGCTGCCGCCGATGGTGGTGGAGATCGTTTTGATTGCGCTCTTTGCAGCAGGTCGCAAATTGTTGCCGGCGACTTAGGTTCGCCGGGCCTGCGCACACAATTGAGCGAGGCGTTCGCACATCGCCGATGCGGGGTCTGATAAAGGGTCTATGACCGTGAAATGGTCTGCGCCTTCGATTTCTTCGTAGCGCGTCTCTACCCCGTCCTCACCCCAAGCCCAGACGATGCTCGCGCTTTGGCGCAAGAACTCGCTGCTTTCGATGCCGCCGACGACGGCGTCCAATGATTTGCCTTCAGGCGCCGGCCAGAAGAGGGGGCTGAGCGCATTGGCTTCTGCTTCGTCCAACCCCAAACGCTCGTTGAGGCTGGTGGTGATGAGCGGGGAAAGATCGAACAATCCCGAGATAGCATAGGCTGATGTGATGTGCGCTTCGGTCGTTAGGAGGCACGCCGAAATGTGTCCGCCCGCGGAATGGCCAGCGATGATTACTGGTGCATTGCTCGCGCGATGTAGGACCGTGCTCGCGGTGCGCATTTGCTCGACGATATCGCCGATGCGGACGGTGGGGCAAAGATCGTAGCTCGGAACGGCGACGCTTACGCCATGTTCGTTTAGGCCACGCGCCATGTTGCTGAAGAAGCTTTTTTCGAGCGCCTGCCAGTAACCACCATGCACGAACATGACCGTAGGGCCGTCTCCGGCGTCGAACATGTCGAAGGTGTTACGCTCGCCCGGACCGTACTCGATGACGCGAGGTGCGTTGAGGTTGCGGTAGGCTTTGCTCTCTGCAGCCCAGCGCGCGATAATCGCCGCGTGGCCCGACACGCGGGCGCGATTGTTGTACTCAGCTTCGAGATCAAGACTCATTTGGAGTCGGGGAAGTCGAAGCCCGGCCACTTCGAGCCGTATAATTGATAGCCAAGGATCGTGTAGGTCTGCGCCACGTTGGCGTGCGCGCGAATGCTTTCGGTGACCACCTTTTGGATCGTGTTCAGATCGGGGTGTTCGATGCGGACCAAGAGGTCCCATTCGCCCATGATCGAATAAATATCCATGATCTTGTCGGTGCTGTCGCGCAGCGCGTTGCCGACAGCTTCGGGTGTTGCACCCTGTACGCGGACGAAGATGAAAAGGCTGTGGTCTGCCATAGAACGCTCCTGACGCCAGTTTAGCGCGGGACGACGGCGGTTGTCTCGATTTCGATGAGCGCGGCGTCCTCGATGAGCGCCTTCACTTCGACGACCGCCATCGCTGGGAAGTTCCGCCCCATCTTTTCGCGCCAGATCGCGCCAATTTCAGCAAGCGATCCTAAATACGCGCGTTTATCTGTGATGTACCAGGTCATGCGCGCGATGTGTTCCGGCCCGGCATTGGCTTCGCGCAAGATAGCGAGTGTGTTGTCGAGCGTTTGCGCAAATTGCGCGGAGAGGGTGTTCGCTTCGAACACTCCCTCGGGCGTCCAGCCGATCTGACCTGCGACGAACACGAGACGCCCGTCGGCTTCGATGCCGTTTGCGTAGCCTTTGGGGCGGGGCCATCCCTCGGGAAGGAGCGTTCTCATGCGTCCAGCTTTGCGAAGTTGGTGATGGCGGCGCGCAGGCCGGCGGGCCATGGCTCAGCCTTCATGCTTGAAAGATCGGTGAAGACGATGGTCTGGTCGAAACGCGCCACCGTGCGCGTCCCGATTGAAGCGATATGCTTTAGATTGAGCGAGCTGTTGCCGATGGAATCGACGCCGAGTTGCTGGTGCAGCAGGTCGCCGATGCGGACAGGTCCCACGAACTCACTCTCGAACCGCACCGTCGGCACACCCTTGCGTTCATCGACATGCAGCGACTTAAAGGAGTGGCCCAAGCTGGCGAACCAATCTTCAACGGTTTCATTCACCAGCCCGAAGAAACGTGGATAGAAAATAAGTCCTGCCGCATCGCAATGTTCGAAGCGGACGATAAGGTCGCGCGTGAATTTCATGAGGGTGACCGTAGTTTGAAGCGCTGCACCTTGCCCGTGTAAGTCTTCGGAAGTTCCGCAACGAATTCCACGGCGCGCGGATATTTGTAAGGCGCGATAGTTTCTTTGACGTGGTCTTGAAGTGTGCGGCCTGTCGCGTGTGCACCTTCCTTTAGCACGACGAACGCTTTGACGATCTGTCCGCGTTCTTCGTCCGGGACGCCGACAACCGCGCACTCAGCCACAGCGTCATGCGTCAGCAGCGCATTCTCCACTTCAGGCGCACCAATATTGTAACCGGAAGAAATGATCATGTCGTCGGCGCGGGCGATGTACCGGAAGTAGCCTTCGGAATCGCGCTGATAGACGTCGCCGGTCACGTTCCAGCCGTTGATGACGTAATTGCGTTGACGATCGTCCGCGAGGTAGCGGCATCCGGTCGGGCCTTTGATCGCCAAGCGACCTTCGCCTTCGCCTTCGATTGGCTGATCATTCTCATCGAGCAAGGTGGCTTCGTATCCGGGCACGGCTTTTCCCGTGGCGCCGGGGCGAATGTCATTGCCGCGCGCCGAGACGAAGATATGGATCATCTCTGTCGAACCGATGCCGTCAATGATGCGGATGCCCGTGCGCTCGAACCATTGGTCCGAAGTGGCGCGCGGCAGATGCTCGCCAGCCGATACGCAGGTATGAAGCGAGCCCAACTTGCTCAAGTCTTGCTTCATAAGCGCACGATAGCCGGTGGGCGACGTGAACAGTGTCGTGGCTCTATGCTGCTCAATCGTGTCGGCGAGCACGTCGAATCCTGGCTTTGGGCAGATCGCCGTCGCTGCTCCGACGTTCGCAGGAAAGATCACTCCGGCGCCGAGGCCGAATGTGAACGCCAGCGGCGGCGTGCCAATGAAGACGTCAGTCGATTTGGGCCGCAGCACGTGGCGTGAAAACGTCTCCGCCATCGCCGCAATGTCGCGGTGGAGGTGGACGCAGCCTTTTGGCGTTCCGGTTGTGCCGGACGTAAAGGCGATTAGGGCTGGGTCGTCCGCTGCTGTCGCCACAAGAGCATACTCGCTTGGCGCTGAGGTCATGCGCTCGCCGATGTCGTCCGTGGTCAGAATGTGTTTGAGAACTGGCGCATCGCGTTGTGCTTGCTCAAGCTCGCCGGCGCGCTGGGTGTCGACGATGGCGTGTGATATCTGCGCCTTGTTGAGGATCACGGCGAGCTCATGTGCGCGCAACATCGGCATTGTGCCCACGGCGACGCCGCCGGCGCGCCACACGGCCCACCAGACCGCCATAGACAATCTTGTATTGGACGAGTGGATGAGTACGCGATTTCCCGGTTTCAGTCCGAAAGCCTGCGCCAGGACGTGAGCAATGCGGTTCGCCTCTTCGAGTAGCAAGCCGTAGCTGATAGCGTCAGAAGAATAGAGCACGGCGTTTCTTGCGCCGTGGTTATTGGCGATGGCGCGATCCAGGATCGAGCTCGCATTGAAGAGGGCGGGAAACTGCAACTCCGGAAGCGTGAATTTCAGCTCCGGCCACTGATCCTGTGGTGGAAGGTTGTCACGAACGAAGGTGTCGACGTGCGCGCTCATGGGGCCTCCTGCGCAAGCGTCTGACGAGCGATGATGACCTTCTGCACCTCGGAGGCGCCCTCGTAGATGCGCAACGCGCGGATATCTCGATACAGGCACTCGATCGGATGACCGTGCACGACGCCCCAGCCGCCGTGAAGCTGAACGGCGGCGTCAATGATTTCTTGTGCGGTATCTGTGGCGTAGAGTTTCGCCATTGCGGCTTCGCGCGTGACACGCGGGGCGCCGGAATCCTTTGTCCAGGCCGCGCGGTAAATGAGAAGGGCGGCGGCGTCGATCTTCAGCGCCATGTCCGAGATCATAGCCTGCACCATCTGCAACTCAGCCATTGGCGCACCGTTGATCTGACGTGTCTTGGCGCGTGTTAGCGTTTCATCAAGCGCTCGGCGGGCCATGCCGAGCGCTGCCGCGCCAACCGTCGAGCGGAAGACATCGAGCGTCGCCATCGCGGTCTTGAAGCCTTCACCTGGCTTGCCGATCAGATTGCCATGGGGAACGCGCACGTTCTCGAACTTGAGCCGTGCCAGCGGGTGGGCGGCGATGAGCGGAATGCGCTCGACCACACTCAGGCCCGGTGAGTCCGCATCAACGATAATCGCGCTGACGCCCTTTGCACCCGGCGCTTCGCCGGTGCGGGCAAAGACGACATAGAAGCTCGCGATGCCGCCATTGGATATCCAGGTCTTTTCGCCATCGAGTATGAAGTGATCGCCGTCGGCGCGTGCCGTGAGTGTGAGTGATGCGGCGTCCGACCCGGCTTCTGGTTCGGATAAGGCAAAAGCAGCGACTTTCTTTCCGGCGGCCACGTCGCGGAGGTAATGCGCGCGCTGTTCGGGCGTACCGAAGAGGGAAATGGGACCGCTACCGAGACCCTGCATGGCGAAGACGAAATCGAGAAGGCCGGAATGGCGCGCGAAGTGCTCACGGGTGAGGCAGAGGCTACGTACGTCGAGCGCTGCACCCTCCGTCGAAACGGCATTGGCGGTGAAACCGCCCTTCACCATTTCGGCCAAGAATTCAGCACAAGCGGTGTCGACTTTGTCTTCGTTGACGTGGTGCGGGAACGATGTGGCGCCGAGCCAGGCATTGAGTGACGCCGCCAGCTCGCGGTGGCGCGCGTCGAAGAACGGCCAATTGAGATAGCTACAATCCGCCATCAATCACCCTCGAATACGGGCTTCTGTTTTGAGGCGAACGCGACATAGGCGCGTTCGAAGTCTTTGGTTTGCATGCAGATGGCTTGAGCTTGTGCTTCGGCCTCGAGCGCCTGCTCGAGGCTCATATTCCACTCCATGTTAAGCTGGTTCTTGGTCACGGAGTGCGCGAACGCGGGACCGTTGGCGAGATCGCGTGCGAAGGCTTTAGCATCGTTGAGCGGCGCTTCAGTGATGCGATTGAAAAACCCCCATGCCGCACCTTCCTCTGCGCTCATCGAGCGGCCGGTGTAGAGAAGCTCGCTCGCCCGGCCGTGACCGATAATGCGCGGAAGTATCGCGCAGGCCCCCATATCGCAGCCTGCGAGGCCGACGCGCGTGAAGAGGAACGCCGTCTTGGCGTTGGCCGAAGCGAAACGAATGTCGCTCGCCATCGCGATGATGGCGCCTGCGCCGGCGCAAGCGCCTTCAACCGCGGCAACGATGGGTTGAGGGCAAGCGCGCATCGCTTTGACGAGATCGCCAGTCATACGTGTGAAACGCATCAGTTCCGGCATCGTCATCTTTGTGAGCGGTGCGATGATATCGTGCACGTCACCGCCCGAGCAGAAATTGCCGCCGGCGCCCGTGAACACCACCGCGCGGCAATCGTCGGCGTAGCTCAGGCGTCGAAAGAGGTCGCGCAACTCAGCGTAGCTTTCGAAGGTGAGGGGATTTTTGCGCTCGGGGCGGTTCAGCGTCACCGTGGCGACACGATCTTCGACGCTCCAGAGGAAATGTTCGGCGCGATAGTCGGCGCTCTTCCAGCCATCGTTCATCACGCCGTCGCTCCCTTTGTAACCTTGCGGCGCAACGATGCCCTGGCAGCATCGAGAAGCCGCGACAGCGCGTTCTTGTCGGCTTGTGACAGATCGCGCAACAGCGCGTCGACGCACGCCGCGTGCGCTTTGGCCATTTGCTTGAATACGCTTTCGCCCTGGCGCGTCAACCGCACGCGTTGGATGCGGCGATCGTCCGGATCTTGCTCCGTTTCAATGAGCGCCTCTTCGGAGAGGCGGGTTCGCAGCTGCGTTATGTTGCCGTTCGAGACCAGCAAATATTGCGACACTTCGCCCAGCGTCAGTGCGCCGTGCCGGTCGAGCGCCGCGAGGAAATCGAAGCGTGCAATGGTGCTGTTGAATCGCGCGCGCATGAGCGCGTCAACTTCGCGTTCAATCAGGCGCCCGGTGCTGAGGAGACGGAGCGAAAGGCGCACCGACTCGCTTGCTTGCGGCATCAGATCTCGCCGCCCGACATCGGGATTGCCGCGCCGTTCGTAGCGGCGGCGCCGTCGCTGCATAGCCACGCGATGGCGCTGGCGACTTCATCGGCTGCTATGAGGCGACCTTGCGGGTTGCCCGCATAGAGCATGGCGCGTGCTTCATCTTCCGTGAGCTTTGTCTTGCTGGAAATGTTTTCGGCTGCCTTGGTGACAATGTCGGTTTCGACATAGCCGGGGCAGACGGCGTTGACGGTGACGCCACGCTTGGCGGCTTCGTACGCCAGCGCGCGCGTCATACCGATCATTCCATGCTTCGAGGCGCAGTAAGCGGAGATGTACGGCCCGCCCTTAAGGCCGGCGATCGAAGCAACGTTGACGATGCGTCCCCACTTCTTTGCGTACATGTCCGCGAGCGCGGCGCGTGAGCAAAGAAACGCGCCGGTGAGGTTAATCGCCAGCACTTGGTTCCAGGTGGCTAGGTCCATGCAGTGGAGCGGCGCAGAGGGTGTGATGCCGGCATTGTTGATCAGGATATCGATCGTGCCGTAGCGATCGCGCGCCGCTTCGAAGGCGGCGTTGACGGACGCTTCGTCGGAAACGTCGCACGAAACTCCTTGCGCGCTCTCGAATTCCTCTGCGGCGCTTTGCACGCGTGCGCCGTCGCGGCCCACGAGCGTGAAGCGGGCGCCAGTTGGCGCCAGTGCGCGCGCCGTGGCGAGACCGATGCCGGTGCCGCCTCCAGAAATGAACACGTGATGGCTCATCATTGCTCCTTGCGCATGAGGTTGCGCCGCATCTGTGCGTAGCCGGTACGATATTGCTTTGGTGGCGGGAGCTGGCCGTAGCCGAGTTCGGCAGCGGCGCGCAGCGACCAGTTGGGATCCATCAAGTGCGGGCGCGCCAAAGCGCAAAGGTCAGCGCGGCCGGCGGCGAGGATCGAATTGATGTGATCCGGTTCGAAAATGTTGCCGACGGCCATGGTCTTCACGTGCGCTTCGTTACGAATGCGGTCGCAGAACGGAGTTTGGAACATGCGCCCATAGACTGGGCGGCCGAGTGGGGTGGTCTGCCCGGCTGAAACGTCGATGAGATCCGCGCCGGCCTCGGCAAACGCTTCTGCGATCGCGATGGAATCTTCGGGCGTCAACCCTTCATCGTGCCAATCGGTAGCGGAGATGCGAACGCTCATTGGCTTGTGCTTGGGCCAGATGGCGCGCATCGCAATGAACACTTCGAGTGGAAATCGCAACCGGCTGGCGACATCGCCTCCGTACTCGTCAGTGCGGTGATTGCTAATCGGAGTGAGAAATGAGGACAGCAAATAGCCGTGTCCACAATGCAGTTCGAGCATATCGAACCCTGCTCTCTCGCCCATCAGCGTCGCACGAACGAAATCAGCCTTGACGCGCTCCATGTCGGCGCGGGTCATTTCGCGCGGCGTGGCGTTGCGATCCGACCAGGCGATCGGCGACGGAGCGATGATCTCCCAGTTTCCTGCCTCCAGCGGCTGGTCGGGAAAAGTTTCGTCCCACGGCGCCCGTGTGGAACCTTTGCGCCCGGCGTGCGCCAATTGAAGTGCAAACTTCGCGTTCGCGTGGCAGTGAACGTAGTCCACGATGCGCTTCCATGCTGCGACATGCTTATCGGCATACATGCCCGCGCAACCGGGCGTGATGCGGGCATCGACGGAAACGTCCGTCATCTCGGTGAAGATGAGCCCCGCGCCACCCGCCGCGCGAGCGCCGTAGTGGACGAGGTGGAAGTCATTCACTTCACCGTCGGTCGCCGAATACATGCACATCGGCGAAACCACGATGCGGTTTGCAATTTCCATGTCGCGGAGCCTGAGCGGCGCGAACATCGGTGGCGGCGGATTTTGCGCAATGCCGGAAAACCAGCTTTCGACGCGTTGAAGAAAATTCTTGTCTCGTAGGCGCAGATTCTCGTGGCTTACGCGCTGACTGCGCGTGAGCAGGGAATAGGTGAACTGCAAGGGATCGAGTGTTGCGTAGCGATCGATATGTTCAAACCATTCGGTTGAATTGCGCGCCGCATTTTGCAGCTTGAGCACCTCAACTTGGCGCTCCGCGCGGTACTCGGCGAGCGCCTCCGCCAACGGCCTTTCACTATGCAGAACCTGAGCCAGCTTGATCGCATCTTCGATGGCAAGTTTGGTGCCCGAACCGATCGAGAAGTGCGCCGTATGAGCGGCGTCACCCATGAGGATGAGATTATCCTTATGCCAGGTTTCGCAGACGATGCGGGGAAAGTTCAGCCAGGCCGAGCCCCGGAGGTGCTTGGCGTTGGTCGAAAGTGTCGCGCCGGCGAGATATTTGGCGAACAGCTTTTCCGCTGCGCGGCAGGTCTCGTCTTGGCTCATTTCGTCAAAGCCGAAGCTTCGCCATGTCGCTTCGCTGCATTCGACGATGAAGGTCGATGCGCTGTCTTCGAACTTGTAGGCGTGCGCCCAAACCCAACCGTGTTCCGTGTTCTCAAAGGCGAACGTGAATGCGTCGAACGTTTTGTCGGCGCCCAGCCAAATATATTTGTTAGGGCGGAGGTCGATATCAACTCCGAAATGCGCGGCGTGGGCCGTGCGAAGCTTGGAATTTGCGCCGTCGCACGCGAGTACGAGATCGTACTCCGCCATCAATTGCGGCAAGGGCTCGATTTCGGTGTTGAACTTTAGGCGCGTACCGAGTTCGCCGGCCCGTTGTTGTAGAATATTCAGCAGCCGCTTGCGCCCGATCCCAACGAAGCCGTGGCCCGATGACGTGACCGTCTCGCCGTGAATATGAACATCGATGTCATCCCAATGCGCGAAGCCGGCTTCGATCTCATCGGCGCTCTTGGGGTCATTGGCGCGAAGGTTCTCCATCGTCTGGTCAGAGAACACGACCCCCCAGCCGAACGTGTCGCCAGGATCGTTGCGCTCGAACACGGTGATGTCGTGCCGCGGGTCGCGCAGCATCATGGAGATGGCGAAGACAAGGGCGGCTGGTCCGCCGCCGACGCAGGCAATGCGCATGCGTTAGTTTATATATGAAATAAAGACCCCGACAATGGCGAATTTAGCGGCTTTTGAAGGTCATTTGCGCGACCGCAGCGTACAATCGAGCGTTCCTGCGAAATTCCACTGGCGCCCCGACGATGTCAGCGCCGTCGCCAAGATGAGCGCGCATGATGGCGCGCGCATACTAGGAGGCGAATGAGCCGGCAACTTAGCTGCTGATCTCAAAGAACTCGCCAGCGCGGCCTTCGGAGGTCTCACGCGCGCGCGTGATGTCTTCCTCGCCTTCGGCTTCCCGTCCAAGGCGGATCAGGCTCAGCCCGCGGCCATAGCGGGCGAGGGCGTTGTCTTCTTCTTCGAAGAGGAGGTCGACGTAGCTGAAATAAGCTCGGCGGAGATCGCGCAGTGCGCGTTCGTCGCGGCCCATCGAGGTCAGTGCCACCGAACGGAAATAGTGCGCCGTCGCCGTGTGCAGCCTCGACACCCGAGCGCCGATGACGCGGCCACAGGCGCGCACTGCTTCTTCACCGGCGCCTGTCAGGCAAATTTCCCAATAACGGTGCGTCGGGCTGAGCTGGCTGAGTTCCCCAATGCTACGCGTCGGCGGCGTCGACATGCCGGGGCCGGACTGGGCAAGCGCCGGCGTCGCGATCAGTGTGGCGGCAAGTATGGCGGCGACGGCGAGCAGACGCACGGTAAGACCTCCCGGTAGGAAGCCCAGGATGCCCCCTCGGGGGCCGGTCCGCAACCGGTGGCCGGTTCAGATTCCCGGTGTGGTCGCGATCACAATCGTGCGTTCGAGCCCCGCGTCGCGATCATCGAGCGCGGCGTGATAGTCGGGGGCGTGCTCCATAGAGAGGATGGCGGGCGGATTTGGGTAGCGCATCGCCGCCACATCATCCCATCGGCCAACGCCGGGCCCGGCGCTGGCTTCGCGCAGGACGTCCAGAACGCGCCCAGTGAAGAGCAAGTGCCCGCCCGTCCGATAGACCGTGCGCATTGCGACGACGCCATAGCGCAAGTAAGCGCGGCGACCGGAGATGCCCGGCGCGCTGGTGCGATATTGTGCGTCCTTATGATAGGCGAGGAAGTTCACCATCGCCGGCGCGTAGTTTTGTGGTTGCGCCAGCAGGCGTGCAATCGATGCGGCGCTGGGCATGACATCGCCCCGGAAGCTGAGGGTCTGTGCGTCTTGCACGATCGGCCCCTCAGGCTTGGTCAGGATGCGCAGTCCGACCAGCGTCTTGAGCACGCCAAAAAGTAGAGCTGGTGGGCGGCGCAAGCTAATGCGCGCGATGTATGCGTCTTCAGCTGTTCCCAGATCGATAGGGAGCCGCGCTGGATCGCCGCCGCTGGCAATGATGAAATGGCGCCAATATGCGTCTTCCGGCGGGACGCCTATCAGACCGAAATCAGCGCGACTGCGCCAACGTTCGCTTACGTGTGGCTTCAGCGCGCCTGGTTGACCGCGGATCGCAATGAACCAATGCGGTCCGCTGCCTTTGCTGATTGCAAAGCACTGTTCGCGTGCGCCAATCGCCCAGAGCGCTGCAATGAGCACCCCGAGCGAGACGCTGAAGATGAGCGCAAGCGTCATCAGTTCGACCAGTAGATATATTCTTGGTCTTCGCTCCACGGTGCGTTGAGCGGCACGTCGATCCGAACCGGCCCTTCGATAAGGGCGGGCCAGAGCGGTGGCGGCGAGTTGGCGTTCTGCGCCTCAATCATTGCGCGCAATGCCGCGACGCGTTCTGGCTGTTGCGCCGAGAGATCGTGTTGTTCGGTCGGATCCTCCGCCAAGTTGAAGAGCCAAACGCGATCGGGCGTCTCGCTGACTTGCAGCTTCCAATCGCCGTCGCGTACAACGCGATAGGGGCCGGAACGCCAGAAGATCGTACGCGGCGGCTGCGCTTCGCCGCGCAAGTACGGCAGCATGTTTACCCCATCGACTTGGGTTTGCTCGGGTGCTCCCGCAACTGCCGCAGCGGTGGCGAAGATGTCCATGTGCGATGCTGGGCCGGGAACGCGTGCGCCGCGCGGCAAGCCGCCAGGCCAACGCACGAAATAGGGCGTGCGGATGCCGCCTTCGAAGAAGGTCGACTTCCATCCGCGATAGGGCGCGTTAATGTCGCGAAGACCGGTGTACCAAGCTCCGCCATTGTCGCTGACGAAGATCACCAGCGTGTTGTCGTCGATGCCGTTGTCGCGCAGCGCCTGCATCACGCGGCCGACGCCGCGATCGAGTGAGCGGATCATCGCGCCATACACACGTTGCGTGTGATCGGGGATGGCGCTCAGCGCGTCATAATCCTCACGCGTCGCTTGCAGCGGCGTGTGGGCGGCCGTGAAGCTCAGATAGAGAAAGAACGGCCGATTGCGGTTTGCCTCGATCGCGGAAACGGCTTCATCGGCGAAATAGTCCGTCACGTAACCGCGTGGGCGCATGTGTGCGTCGCCGTCCGTGCCGTGCCAATCGACGGCGTAGGCTAGGTTTGCCCACAAGAACCGATCGATTGGATCGAAATCAAGCCGGGCATTGACGGCATCGGGATCGTTCGGCGGCAAGAACATCGCCGCGCCCTGCATGACGCCAAGTGATTCATTGAAGCCTTGAGCCTCTGGCCGCATTTCAGCGACTTCGCCCAAGTGCCATTTGCCGATCAGCATGGTGTGATAGCCCTGCTGTTGCAGCATCTCGGCGATCGTGACCTCACTCGGCGGCAGACCCAATGTGGCGCGCGGCGGTACATCGCGAACGCGCTCTTCATGAAAGATGGCCGGACGCATTGAGTCTTCGGACGAATGCGAAATGTAGCGAGCGAAAGCCTGTGGCGCGGAGGTGAATTCAAATCCGAAGCGGGTCGGGTAGCGGCCCGTCATGATCGCAGCGCGCGAAGGCGAGCAGGTGGCGTTCGACGTGTAGCCTTGATCGACAATCACGCCGTCGCGGCCGATGGCGTCGATGTTCGGCGTTTGCACGACGCCGGCAACGCCGCCGCCGAAGGCGGAAATGTCATTGTAGCCGAGATCGTCGGCGACGATGACGATGATGTTCGGCGGCCGCTCGCCGCTCGGCGCCTCCGCAGGGCCGGGCGCCCAGGTGATATCGCGGTTCGCCGAAATCGGATTGGTGATGTTCCCGATGATGCCCGGCGCGTAATACCAGTAGCGCTGATAGAGTAAATAACCACCGGCTGCCAGAAGCGCGACGGCGCCCAACACGATTGCGAGACGTTTCATGACGTTCTCCTCAGCGAAGATGATGTGAGCGCAGCATGCCGCCCGCGCGCGGCAATGAAATCACGTCCCCGTCACGCATGGCGAAGACCGGGCCGTCGTACGTGCGCTTGGCGTCCTGCACGAAAGTCTCCGCAAGGCCCGGGAGAGGCGTCTGCGGTAGGAAGTGCGTGAAAGCAAGAGCACCGACGCCGGCTTGTTGCGCGACGCGTCCGGCGTCCTCAGGGGAGGTGTGATAGTCCATGATGTCGTGGAAGATGGCGCCGATGTTCTCACGACCTGAATTCTGAGCAGCTTGGTGCATGATGGCGTCAAGCCGTGGCGAAATCACTTCGTGCACCAGCAGATCAGCCCCTTCGGCTGCTTGCGTAAGCGAGGCTGATCGCGATGTGTCACCGCTGATGGCGATACTGCGCCCTCCATATTCGACGCGATAGCCAACGGCGTCGGTAGGCGCGTGCTCCACGCGGAACGTCACGATGCGCACGCCGTCCTGGTTGTAGAGTTCAAGCTCTTCGCCGTCGTTCAGTGGAACGGTGAACTCCGTCGCGTGCATGCCGGCTCCGCTCGACGGCATCACGTCCGGGCCGTGGTGCGCAGCGCGATAGGATTGATCGATGGCGTAGGCTTCGTTGAGGCCAGCGATGACGCGTGCTGTGCCAACCGGGCCGGCTACCTGGAGTTGTTCGTTGGACGGCCCGGTCGCCCAATGCTGCAGAGCGACGGTGTCGATCCCATCGATGTGATCGGAGTGGAGGTGAGTGAGAAAAAGCTTTTCGATTTCGTTTTGTTGAATGCCCATCAGCGAAAGCGTTTCTGACGCGCCATCGCCGGCATCGAATAGGAACGTGTGTTGTCCGGCTATGATCGCAAGGCACGGGCCCGCCCGCGTGCGATCCGGAAGTGGCGATCCCGTGCCGCAGAATGCCGCGTGTAAGCCGTCCGGTAATTGTTCGCGCAGATTTTCCGCCATGGCGGTTTGCGCCGTGCGTTCTACGAGGCGCGTGGAAATCTCGCCGCGAAAAGCATAGGCGGCAGCGCCCGCCGCAATTAGCGCCACGGCCAACCCGCCAAGCCAGGCTCTTGCTTTCATCTGACGTTCCCCAGCGCTCGATTTTGCGGCTTGACGCGATCAAGTAACAATAGGCACTATAAGTGCCAATACATTGCAGAGCGGCGCTATGTCAATGCGCGTCGCCCGGGGGAGAAACGAAATGCAGGTTCTGCGCACGCCCGACGAACGCTTTTCGACTTTGGCGGATTTTCCTTTTGCACCGCACTATACGGACATCCGCGACGCCTCCGGCGTCACGCTTCGCATCGCAGCAATTGACGAAGGCCCTCGCGATCAGCCGCCGATCCTGCTGCTGCATGGAGAGCCGAGCTGGTCCTTCTTGTATCGAAAGATGATTTCACGCCTCGTCGTGCTAGGCCATCGCGTCGTCGCGCCGGATCTCGTCGGCTTTGGCCGTTCGGACAAACCAAGCGAGCGCGAAGACTACACCTACGAGAAGCACGTGAAATGGATGAGCGATTGGCTCGTTGCCAATGATCTGAAAGAGGTCACCTTGTTCTGCCAAGATTGGGGCGGCCTGATCGGCCTGCGCCTCGTCGCGGCGTTTCCTGACCGTTTCGCGCGCGTTGTGGCAGGCAATACGTTCCTACCTGCAGGCACGGGCGCCAATCCCGCCTTTGAGGCTTGGCGAAACTTTAGTCAGACCGTGCCCATCTTCCCAACCGGCAATATTTTGAACGGCGGGACTGTGCGTGAGCTTAGCCAACGAGAGATGGATGCGTACGAGGCGCCATATCCGGACGAGAGCTACAAGGCCGGCGCACGACAATTCCCCGCGCTGGTGCCGATTGCGCCTGACATGCCATCTGTGAAGGAAAACCTCGAGGCTTGGAAAGTGCTTGAGGCGTTCAACAAGCCATTTCTCACCGCCTTCAGCGATCAGGATCCGATCACGCGCGGCGCTGAAAAGCGTCTGCAGGAACGCGTCCCAGGCTGCAAAGGTCAAAAGCACACGACAATCGTCGGCGGCGGCCACTTCCTTCAGGAGGATAAGCCGGATGAACTTGCGGAGGTCATCCACGCCTTCATCAAGGAAACGGCGTGAGTGCACGCAGTGAGAGAGCTGAAGAAGCGATGACGGCCGATGGCCGCCGTCAGCGGTCTGATGCAAGCCGTCGCAAGATTGCGCTGGCCATGCTTGATCTGCTGCGTGAAGGCGAAGCCGATCCGAGCGCCGATCTCGTAGCTGAGCGCGCCGGGGTAGGGCGGCGAACGGTGTTTCGGCTCTTTTCCGACATGGACGGCGTGTTTCGAGAAATGCACGCGATCATGGCCTCGCGGCTGACCCCCGAATTTGCACGCAGCTTCGTGGCCAATACGTGGCGTGAACGGTTGGATGAGCTCGTGGAGCGTCGCGCCAAGGCGTTCGAGCAGATGCTCCCGATCAAAACCGCGGCGGACGCGCGCCGCTACACCTCGAATTTCTTGCGAACCGAGCACAAGAAGATTACGCGCCTTCAACGCGAGGCTCTGATCGCGGTATTGCCGGCAAACCTCGCCAAGGGCGACATGCTGGAAGCTCTCGATCTTGCGATGAGTTTCGAAACTTGGCGTCGTTTGCGCTACGAACAAGAACTCAGCATCAAGCAAGCGCAAGCCGTTCTGCGCCGCATACTCGGCGCGCTGGTCGATTAAGGCGCGCTCGCTACTGTGCGAAATCCGATGTGTGACATGCCGAGGCCTTCATCGCCGGGCTGACGCGAGCCGCTTCGGTAGCGGGCGCAGAAATTCGGCGCGCAGAGCTGCGAGCCCCCTTTGATTACACGGCTTGGCGCGTCAGGCGCTCGTGCAGTGTCCACTCCATCTGCACCCAGGAAACGATCACTCGTCCATTCCCAGACATTCCCCGTCATATCGTAGAGGCCATTGGCGTTCGGCGGAAAACAACCGACTGGCGCGAGCCCAATGAAACCATCTTCACCTGCGTCTTGGAATGGAAAGACGCCTTGCCAGGTGTTTGCGCGCGCCGCGCCATGAGCGTCGAATGCTTCGGCGCGCCGGTCTGCGGGGGCGGGAGCGCCGCCCCGCGCTGCATATTCCCACTCATTTTCCGTCGGCAAACGCCGGCCAGCCCAGCTCGCGTATGCGGTCGCGTCTTCGTAGGCGACCGCGACGACGGGGTAAGCACCGCGCCCCTCGATGTTTGAAGTTGCGCCGTCGGGGTGGCGCCAGTTTGCGGTGGGGTCGATCCGCCAGCGCGCTTGCGCGCGATCGAACACCGCCGCACCCATCGGCGCGCCATCCGGTCCTGGACGTTCGGCGACGGTGACATAGCGTGTGGCATCCACAAAGGCGGCGTACTGCGCGTTGGTCACTTCGTGGCTATCGATGCTGAACGATGCCACATCGCCCGCACCGCCAGCTTGTTCTTCCGGTTCAAACCGGTTTGGCCCGCGGTCCAATCTGCCGCCGGCGATTGCAACTTGCGCCGCGCCGTTGAGGGGCGCGCACTGGCGTAAGGCCGCCGCCGGCGCGCTCGGCGCCTGCCCGCAGGCAGCGAGCAACGTGGCCATGCCGGCCAGGATGGTGAATTTAAGCCCCGTCCCACTCACAGCGTGTGCTCTCTTTCGAAAAAACTGGACGCCGGACTTGCAACCCGGCCCGGCGGTCGTCATTAAGCGGGCCTCCGGAGAGGTGCTAGAGTGGCTGAATAGGCCGGTCTCGAAAACCGGAGTACGTGCAAGCGTATCGAGGGTTCGAATCCCTCCCTCTCCGCCAGTCAATCTGAAATATTGTTTTTTTAGAGGGCGTTATGCCCGAAGGAACCGGCGTGCCCTGGTGCCGGCCCTAGTTGGGGTGAATGGTTCGCGCGCTCGGTACCATGCGTGCGCAAGCTAGTGGGTGTTAAACAGGGCATAACTCGCCATGCCCGCCTAGCAAGAGCGCAGCGACGATGCCGCGGTTCGATAGGTGGGTTTCAAATGCAATGTCTTTATGTGCTGGCGATCGCCTTCTTCGCCCAAAACAGATTCACAAGCCTGACGGCATTCTGCCGATCGGGCGTTCCAAGTTCTATGAACTGATTCAGCTTCCGGACTTTCCACCCGCAATCCGATTTCTCGACGGAACTCGGATGTGGAGCGAAATGGAAATTTGGCGGTGGGTCACGGAAAACTGCAACAAATTCGGCGGAGCGCAGCTAGCTGACAGTTTGAGCTTGGCTTGTCGGCAGAAGATGGCCGTCGACGCGAATGCCAATGCGGCGTGGCGTCGAATGGAGGCGCTGGCGGACGAGATGGTGAAACGAAAAATGGACATCCAAGAGTTTGCAGCGTTGCGCTGCGATACGGGGGATCAACCCTTTGAGTACTTGACCCGCGCGAAGCTCAAGAAGTCATACGCCTACGAGACGCTGGAGCGCGGCCTACGCCGAGTCATCAAGAAGCGCGCTCGCAGGGAAATGCCTTAGGCCTTGCGCAGACGTTGTTGGCTTTCTCGGTCATGCTTTTCGTATGATCGAGAAAGCCCAGCCTCCGCAGATTACCATTGATGAGAGTTATGCCTGCCGGTCAGGAACCGCACACAAACTCGAAGAGCTGTGGGGGCTTTCCGTCGATCGCCGGGCGCAGGTTTTGTACGACTCAGGGGCGCACCCTGACAACGACGAGATGCGCGCGCTGTTCTTGTCATGTGAAGCGGTGTTGTGGCTCGGTCCCTTGCTTGTGGCCGCAATTGAGACTGGTCGCACGCCCAACGCGTACTTTTATACCGGCGAGGGCCGGCGCGACGTTTCGGTGTGGGGCGAGGCGGGCTGTCCGGTGCCGTTGCCAAAGCGTGCACCACCGCGCCGGCCGTCGAAGCGCGCGCTGGAGCGCGCGATGCAAGAGTTCGATCGTAAGCACGGGCTCTTCAAGCTGCTGCGCTGCGGCTGCCTTGAACGGTGTCCCGGCCTTCAGTGGCACGCCCAAATCGAGGCCGCCGAAGAGGCGCGCGAACGCGCGTTGCGGGAAGAGCACGCTGCCTGGGACGCAGCGCGCGAGAACGCGCTGGCAGATGCACGGCGTGACTTCGCGGATGAGCTGGCGCGCGTGACGCTCAACCAACCCGTCAACGTTGACCCGGATACGGCCGGCGAGTTCGCATGCCTACTCGCGCCGGACGACGATCCGTGACCACACTACGTCGCGCTGACTTCGCCAACCACGCCGACTTCGCCCGGACCATGTGGGAGTATGGTGGTCCTTGGTCGCCGGAGGCCGTGTGGTTCTGCGCTCGGTTGGGTGGTTGGCACGGTGATCTCTTTCGTGCCGTGTGGGGCGACGACAAAGCGGCCTTTCAGGAATGGCTGGCGGACCTGCGCGCCGAGGCGCCGGCGCGGCCGCATATCTTCTTGGAGAAGTTGACGCGCGGGCGACGGGCGTCGCCGCCCAATCCCAACGCGACGGTGTTGAGTGTTGATGCTGTCGGCGAAGTCTTGAGCGCCGCCGAGTTCGCCCAGTCGCGTGGGTGGCGTTTCGGGGCGCTTCTGACGTTGTCCATGGCGCTGCTGGGGGCGGGCGACCCGAAACGCGCGAATGTTTCATTGAAGCGCTTGTTGAAGTGTTTCGCGCAGTGGCTGCGCGACAATGCCTTGCCGCGCGCTTACATCGCCGTTGTCGAGCGCGGCCCGAAGATCGGGTTGCACGTGCACATCGCTGCGCATGTACCGGCCTCGTATCGTCCAATGCTGCGGGGGTGGCTTGAAGGGTGGGTGCGCGCCGAGTGTGCGCGCTGGGGCGTGGCGTACGAACGCAAAGCGTCGCGGCTCAACCGCTATGGCAAAGACTATGCGCTGTCGCACAACATCGTCACGCACTACCTGCTCAAAGGCAGCGATGGCGGCGCCGTCGTGCAAACCGCGACGGACGCGCCGGATAGCGAGCCGGTGCTGCTGCGCGACGTGCTGGCGTTCGATTTCTGCGACCCCGGCGTGGTGCCGATCAAGCGGTTGTTTGTCGGCGCGAGCATTAGCGCGCGGGCGCGCGGGGAGTGGCGGTCGAAGTGGGAGCGCGGCGAGCGTGACGTGAATTTTTTGTACCCGCCGGACTTCCTGAAGTTTGTGCGGCGCTGGTGTCCGGTCGCTACGTTGGACGACGCGGAAATCGCGCCCGTGCGGGAGGCGGTGCTGTCGCTGACTGAGTGGCAGACGCGGGTGAAACCGCTAGGCGATGCGCTGCCGCCGGAGACGCTCGGGTGGCAGACTGTCGTCGAGCGCAACGTGGAGATTGCCGGGGCGGCGTTGTGTCGAGTGCACGTGCAATTCGCGTTGGCTGGCGCGATGCGTGACCCGCAAGATCGCCGGCGCGCGCGGGCCGAGCTGCGCCGGTCGGTAGAGGCGGCGCATGTCGTGGTGAATGAGAACGCGGAGCAGATCGCGTCGCTCGTCGAGGAGCTGGAGTTGCCGCTCGGGCGGCTCGTCGTGCGCCGGTTGGCGGCGGCCGAAGCGGCGGTGCGTGTGTTGGGCGCGTCGTTGGGCGCGGCCTTCGACCGGCCGGCGTGGGCGGCGCAGACGGAGTTGCATTCTCTCGGAATTTGACCGGTGGCGCGGCGCGGGCCGTCGCGTTTCTTGTGACCGCCGTCTGCCAAATTGCGGGGCGAGCAGACGCGTGCCATCAGCGCCAGAATTGTGGGCGCAATGTCAGAGGGTTGCGGGGCGAAAAGAGAGAGAGGTGCGACTCAGTGAGAGGGAAATTCACCGAGGGCGACTCCCGAAGCGGATAGGCCGCTGGGCGGGGCCAGCATCGCAAGAGGCAACGTACCCGTTACGTGGAGCGTGGGTGGCGGCGGACGGCTCGATGGCCGCCGTTCGTAACAATGTGGCCGCGCGGCTGTTGTTGGCCCGTGATGGTCGTTCGGCTGGATCGAACCATTCAGGTCATGACCGGGTTGAGATGGGACTCGCTCCCATTGTCGCCTTCGGTTGGAATTGGTCGAAAGCACGCAACGCATCAGCAGCATAATTCACGCTCGGGCCGCCGCCCATTTGAATGGCGACGCCGAGCGCTTCGGCGATTTCTTGCCGGCTTGCGCCTGTGCGATGCGCGCCGCGCGCGTGATAGCCGATGCACCCGTCGCAACGGATCGCAACCGAGATGGCGAGCGCGAGCAGTTCCTTAGTCTTCTTATCGAGCTCTCCAGCGGTTTGTGCTGACTTCGACAAGCCTCCGAACGCATTCAGCGTGTCAGGGATGAGGGCTCTCAATTCAACTGCATACTCATCGATCTCGGCGATGCGGGCTTGGAAGTCGCTTGTCATGTCAGGGTCCCAGGAGGCGGCGGCTGACAGGCAGGCCGCTCCGTGCTGTGACGGAGCGGCGTGCCCGGGCCTAGCTTTCCGCGCCCCCTGGGGGGTGCTGGCGGCCGGCCAACGGCGCCCGAGCGCCATGTGGGAGCTAAACACGACGCGCGTGCAGGCGGATTGACGAACGTCAAGCAGCGCCGCGGTCGAATGCCGCAAGCTACTGTTGGCCCCTTGAGTAGGCTCAAGGAGCGGCGCGCTGCCGCTGGCAATCCTTCCTCCTGGGGGATTGCGTGATGCACGATGCTTCAGCCGCCGACTTGTTGCGCCGCTGTCGAGAGGCGCAGGCGTCGGGCTCCGACTTCCCAACGATATGGAGGTCGTTTCTCAAGATGCATCCGCTCGTGATTGGTTTGCCAAGTCACGAAATTCGCGACGGCGCTCCGCTCATGGTCATTCAGCTGTGGACGGGACAGAAACTCGCTTCGTCGGCCAAAGGCTTTGAGTTGATCTAACGGTTCGGACGTCCGTGCGCACTTAACGACGCCTTGGACGCAAAAATCTTCTCTGGGTTCATGATCGCGCGCGGGTCGAGCGCATGCTTGATGTCAGCCATGAGATCGACGGCCCCGCCGAGTTCGTGACGCAGTGAGTCGCGTTTGCCGAGGCCAATGCCATGTTCGCCAGTGCTGGTGCCGTCCATCTCAATCGCGCGTGAGATCAGGGTGTCATTGAATCGCTTGGCAGCGTCCATCTCCCCTAAATTGGCGGGGTCCAGCAACAAAATCACGTGGAAGTTGCCGTCGCCGATGTGCCCGAGCACTACGGCAGGAAACGGGAGGAGGGCGATGTCGCGTTTGGTCTTGTCGATGCAGGCGGCGAGTTGGCTGATCGGTACGCAAACATCCGTAGACCATGGCCGTGCCCCGGGTCTCAAACTCAATGCTGCGAATCCCGCTTGATGGCGCGCTTTCCACAATTGGTTTCGCGCTTCGCTTTCGATAGCCCAGCGAAATTCGCCGCCGCCATTCTCGGCAGCGATGGCGCTCACCCGTTCAGCGTGTGTCGTCACTTCCTGGGGCGAGCCGTGAAATTCGAGGAACAGCGTGTCGCTCTCCATATAGTCAGTGGAAAACGCACGGTTGACGGCAGCAATGGCAGCGGCGTCGAGATACTCCGCCCGCGCCAAAGGAAGGCCGCATTGCACAGACTCGATCACAGTCTGGGTTGCGCCGTGGGAAGACTCGAAAGCGCATACTGCTGCGCTCGTAGCTTCTGGTGTGGGATGAAGTTTCAGCGTGACGTCGGCGATCACGCCGAGTGTGCCTTCGCTCCCAACAAAAAGGTGTGTCAGGTCGTAACCGGCTGCAGATTTGCGGGCGCGCCGCGCAGTCTTGACGACACGGCCATCGGCGGTGACCACGGTGAGCGCCATGACATTTTCGCGCATGCCTCCGTAGCGCAGTGTTGTTGTCCCTGATGCACGCGTCGCGGCCATGCCGCCGATTGTGGCGTCCGCACCGGGATCGACCGGGAAGAAGAGCCCGGTGTGGCGAAGCTCATCGTTCAGCGCCACGCGTGTCAGTCCCGCTTCGACCGTGCAATCCTGATCGTCCATGCTCACGCGCAGCACTCGCTTCATGCCCGACAAGTCGATTGAGACGCCGCCGCGCGGCGCTCCCACATGACATTCGAGAGAAGTACCCGCCCCGTAAGGGATGATCGGCACGCTGTGATCCGCGCACGCGTGCACGACCGCAACAATCTCTTCCACATTTTCAACTGTCGCTACAGCTTGGGGCGGCAGCGCCGGCAAATGCATGCCGCCACCGGCATGTTGATCTCGGATCGCGGCGGCGCGGCTGAAACGTGCGCCCAACAGAGTCTGAAGCTGGGCCGTCAGCGCGTCGGGCAAATCCATCATCGGATCATCACCTCTATGAGAGCGGGACCAGACGCTGCGTAGGAGCGCTCAAGCGCCGCGACGAGCTTTGTGGGTGTTTCGACCCGCTCAGCGGGGACTCCGAACCCGCGCGCGATGGCGCAGAAGTCGATAGCGGGGCGCTTTAAGTCAAATAGCGCGTTTGCGGCTTCCGATAATTCGTTGACGCCGGCGCGCATCATTTCCAGGCGCAGTATGGCATAGGCGCCATTGTTGAGGATGACATTGGTGACGTTGAGGCCCTCGCGCGCCTGGGTCCACAAAGCCTGGATGGTGTAAAGCGCGCTGCCGTCGGCTTCGAGTGCGAGGACCCGACGATCGGGGCACGCGACGGCGGCGCCCGTGGCCAATGGCAAGCCCTGGCCGATTGCGCCACCTGTCAGCGTCAACCAATCGTGAGGCGGTGCGGCCGCCGCGGCATCATAGCAGAACAACCCAGCTGTGTTGGATTCGTCGCAAACGATGGCGTTCTCCGGCATTGTTGCAGCGATGCTCTGCGCGAGTGAAGCGGGGTCGATCGCGCCGCCGTTCTCTGGTCTTGCCGGCCTGTCCACAATCGAAGGCTCGGTCTCGGGCGCCTGCAGAACCGACGCAAGCGTGTTGAGAGCCCCCTCGATCGTTGAGCCTGGCGCTGCGAGATCCAGTACGCGCGCGTGCTCCGGTGCAAGCTTGGTTGGCCGTCCGGGCAAGGCAAAGAACGCAACGGGGTACGCTGCGCCCGCGAGTACAATGGTGTCGATATTGGCGAGCGCGCTTGCCGCCATCTCGCTGAGATAAGGCAGGCGCCTTAACGCCGCTGCCGGCCCTTCGCGGCGGACCCGAGCCGGGAAGGTCTCTATGAGAACAAGTGCGCCAGTTTTTGCACCAATGCGTTGAGCAGCCGAACAAGCGACTGCCGAAAGGAAGCGGCCGCCAAGCAAGAGTAAAGTGCGTGGCCCAAGCAAACGCGCGGCTTCTTCCAGATGAGTTGCATCGAATGGCTCTTCGCGGCGCTCTCGCGGCGTTGGCGGCGTAAGCTCTTCATCACTCCAGGCGACATCAGCCGGCAGAATGAGCGCCGCCGGGCCTGTCTTGCGCGCGGCTTGGATCGCTTCCAGAGCTAGATCAAGCAGCTGATTGGGCACTTCCACCGTCTTGAGCCAGGATGAGACGGGTCTGGCGATGGAGGCTATGTCGCTTGAGAGCGGGGGATTGTTGGCGCGGTGATATGTGGCGTGCTCGCCAACCAATGAAACGATCGGCGTCTTGGCGCGATAGGCGTTGTGCAGATTTGCGAGGCCGTTGCTGAGGCCGGGGCCGAGATGCAAGAGGGTGAGTGCCGGTGCTTGAGCCATACGGCCATAGCCATCAGCGGCGCCAGTGGCGACGCCCTCAAATAGGCAGAGCACGGGGCGAATGGCCGGCGCTGAATCGAGCGCCGCAACCAGGTGCATTTCGGAAGTGCCCGGATTGGCAAAGCAGGCGCGGATGCCTTCGCGCGAAGCCAGCGCCAGGAAGCTTTGGGCCGCCTTCATGCTTTAGCTCCGCGGAGGCCAGCTTCTACACGGGCGCGCAAGAGGAGCGGCGCGTAGACGATCACAAACCAGGTGAAGGCGCCGCTCCAGAGAAGCGCAGAGATGGCGAGAAGCAATGTGTAGATCTCGGGGGCCATCGGAGAGATGACGCGCACAAGCGCTCCGAGGTTCACCAGCACATAGATCGCCGCAATGCGACGGGTCGCTGTCAGCGGTTGCCCGACATGGCCGAGGCTCGCGCGCGTCATAACAGCGAGTGTCATGACGCCAAAGGCGCCTGCCGTGAGCGCGTGCAGGCCCGAGGCAGCGGGAACCGCGCCCGATGAAACGATCGCGAGGCCCATCAAGGTGAGGCCGAGCGCGAGCCACGCATAGCCAAGATGAAGGATGAGCACCAAAGGCTCGGCGACAGTGCGCCAGCCACGCCAACGCGCCAGTCGGACGAAGTGGAGCGCACCTGCCAAAGCGAGCGCCAAACCCGTCGCGAAGACGTGGGGGGCCGCCGCCCACAGTCCCAAAGCGACCGCGCTTGTGGCCAAGACAAGAGCGTCGAACCATCCTGCTGGCGCCGGTTCGGGCTTGAGCTTTTGCTTTGCCATCCAGTTGCGCGTGAAGCTCGGCACGATCCGGCCGCCGATGAGTGAAACCAGCATCGCGACGACCGCCACGCCGATGCGTTCTCCGAGGAGCGCCAGCTCAGGCTCGAAGGCATGGAGATGAGACAGGACGTTGGCGCTCCCCAACACGGTCAATAGAATTAGGACAGGCAGGTTTTTTGCGTTGCGGCCGGCGACAATTTCGCGACCGACCACCAGCGCGAAAACGAAGATGAACGCGCTGTCGATGAAGGGCGCTGCTGCGAAGGAAGGGACAAGCATGGCCGCACGCCCGGCGCACCAGAGCAACACGAGAGCGACAAGTGGGCTACCGGTGACGGGCAGGCGGCCCGTCCAATTGGGCACCGCCGTCAGCAGGAACCCAGCGATGACGCCGCTCAGATAGCCAAACAGCATTTCGTGGGCATGCCAGTCGCGCGTGAAATGTTGCGCCGGCAGCCAGCCTGCGTTCGCGCCGATCCAAATCGGAACGGCAAAGGCGGCCCAAAGCGCCGCAAGCAAGAAGAATGGGCGAAACCCCATACTAAAGAGCGGATGGCCTCGATAGGCGCGGTAGCGCTCTGCAGTCGTCGTTGTCATTCGCTCTCTGTGTTCAGATGGCGCGCGAGTGCGCCGTGGTTGAAGGCGAAGAATATGCGTCGAACGTCATGGCTACGAGACGAGAAAACTGACGCATTGAGGGAGGGATTTTGAGGGAATCGTTGCGCAGTTCGACGATTCCGTCTGCGGCCAGCTGCGCCACTGCGACGTAGGCATCTGGAAACATGTCCCAACCACCCCATGGCGCCAGATCGATCTCAAGGTCGCACATGATTGACTGGATGATGGCGGCTCGGCGCCAGTCTTCGGCGGATTGCACATGCCCGCGCGCGACTGGAAGCGCATCTGACTCAATCGCTTGCCGCCAAGCGCCGATGGTCGAGATGTTTTGTGCGTATCCGCCGGGCAGATGCGAGATTGCTGAAGGTCCGAAACCGATCAGCGCGTCGCTTTCACTTGCCACATAACCCTGGAAGTTGCGCCGCATCGATTTGGTGCGTGCGGCGATCACCAGTGGGTCGTCGGAGCGCGCAAAATGATCGAGGCCAACGCTCTCATATCCGAGATCCGCCAGCATGCGCCGGGCGAGCTCAGCCTGTTCGTAGCGCTCGCTCTGTCCAGGCAGCGCATCAGCGTTGATCAATCTCTGCCGGCGTTTGAACCAAGGGACGTGTGCATATCCGAAAAGGGCGATGCGACTTGGCTCCAAATCTGCGGCCAACCTGATCGTTTTCGCGAGGTCGGCGCACGATTGCTGTGGGAGGCCGTACATGAGGTCAAAGCTAAGTTCGCGTAGCCCCGCGTCCCGCAATGTGTGGACGGCGTCGCGCACCTGCTGGAAAGGCTGAACACGGCCGATCGCCTCCTGGACGTGCGGGTTAAGGTCCTGGACGCCAAGCGAAACGCGAGTGACGCCTGCATCAGTATAGGTAGTGGCGAGCTCCGCCGTGACGTAACGCGGATCAAGTTCAACTGCGTGCCGAATCTGGGGTGATAGGTCGAACCAGAAATCGATGTGATGCAAAAGACGGCGAAACTCCGCCGGTGATAGGACGTTCGGTGTTCCGCCGCCCCAATGAATCTCGTCGACATTCCGCGAGCCAAGCGTTGATGCGACGAGATCGATTTCCATCATGAGTGTGGTGACGAAATCGGCGATGTCGCCCCCGCGCGTCATGAAGGTATTGCAGCCGCAGTACCAGCAGAGCTGCCGGCAATAGGGGATATGCAAGTAGAGCGAGAGCGTCGATGTTCGTCCAAGCGACCTTAGCCAACCTTCGTAGGTGTTCGCATTGACCGAAGTGTCGAAGTGGTTGGCGCTCGGATACGATGTGTACCGGGGCGCTTGGCGTTCCGCGTATGGAAGGAGATGCGGATCCATGAGGCATCGTCCGCCCATGAGGCTCCGGACCGATTGATGTGGATCAACCCAAGATGCGGCCCAAGCGCGCAGCGTCAGCGTGGGAGCACATCGACAATGGCGCCGGCAGGCGCCTCTGCTGCGTCCGGTGCGCGCACGATCAGCGCCTGTGCATTCGCGAAGACGGACAGTAGCGAGGAATCTTGTCGGGCCGGCGCTAACGCCCAAGTCTGACCGGTTTCATCGGTTTCGAGCACGGCGCGCATGTATGTCTCGCGCGCTCCGTTGGCGCTGAGCGTGGTGCGAACTCTGGCCTTCAGCGTGCGCGTTGATGCGCCGGGATCGCGGCTGCACATCTGATCGAGCAGAGGGCGCAGGAAGAGTCGCGCGCACACGAATGCTGACGCTGGATTTCCCGGCAGCCCAAGAATGAGGCGTCCGCCGACACGCGCCAACCAGGTGGGTTTGCCGGGACGCATCGCCACTTTCTCGAAAAAAAGCTCGCCGCCGAGTTCGCGCACAGCGGGGCGAGCGTGATCATGGTCGCCAACCGAAGCGCCGCCGACGACAATGGTGAGATCGTGTTCTGGGATCGCGGCGGCGATGGCCTCGGCGATTTCTTGCGCGTCGTCGGCGAGGGGCCCGATGCGCGTTGCATTCGCCCCCCATTGCTCCGCGAGCGCTGCGATTCCGACACCCATCGAGTCGAAGATTTGATCATCGCCCGGCTGCTGCCCTGGCGCCACCAATTCGTTTCCGCCGCTCAGCACGGCGACGCGCGGTTTTAGCGAGATTTTCAGTGACGCCTTACCGGCAGCGGCGGCAAGCGCGATGGCGTGAGCATCTAGGACGGCGCCGGCGCGGAGCAGGACTTCGTCGGCCGCAAAGTCCACGCCAGCACTGCGCACATGGCGGCCCAACTCGACGGCAAGCGATGTCACCAGCTCACCGTCGCGAACAGCGTCCTCCTGGATCAAAACCGAGTCCGCGCCCGCGGGGAGCGGCGCGCCGGTGAAAATCCGCGCGCATTCGCCCTCACGGAGCTGACGACCAAACGCCCGGCCGGCTCCGGCCTCGCCGATCATCCGGAGTACGCCTGGCGTGTCGCTGGCACGTAGCGCGTACCCATCCATGGCCGAAGCGCGGAAAGGCGGCTGGGCGCGGAAGGCACGAACATCTTCGCGCAGCGCGCGGCCCAAGGCTGCCCGTAGTTCGACGGTTTCGGATTCGCACGGCGCGGCGTTGGCCAGAATAATCGCGCGAGCCTCGGAGACGCTGATCATGCATCGGCCCGCGTGTATGAGCCGCTCGCGCCCCCGTGCTTCTCTTCCAGAGTGATCGCCTCGATGATCATGCTGCGGTCGATCGCCTTAAGCATGTCATAGAGCGTGAGGCAGGCGACCGAAACCGCGGTGAGCGCCTCCATCTCGACGCCGGTTTGTCCGGTCACGCGCGCGCGGGCGGTGACGACAAAGCCGGGAAGGCGTTCATCCGGCGCTACATCCACGCGCAGGCTGCTCAGTGCGAGTGGATGACATAGCGGAATCAGCTCCGACGTACGCTTGCCCGCCATGACGCCTGCGATCTCGGCGATCGCTCGCACGTCGCCCTTTGGCAGATCGCCGTTCTGCGCGCGCCGGAGCGTATCGGGCTGCATGCGGATGCGACCACTGGCGACGGCCTCGCGGCTCGTGATGCTCTTGTCGCCGACATCCACCATGCGCGCGCGGCCGCGTTCGTCGAGGTGCGTGAGACGATTCCCCATACTTATCGCTCCGTCAGCCGCGGCATGATTTCCACCAGATTGCAGGGCATGTGACGGCTATCGAGTTGCCAGCGGATGATTTTTTCCCAGCCGTCCTTGCAGGCGCCGTTCGAGCCCGGCAGCGCGAAGATGAACTTGCCGCGCGCGACGCCGGCGCAGGCGCGCGATTGCAGCGTCGAGAGGCCAACGCTTTGATAGCTGAGCATGTGCCAAACGACGGCGAAGCCTTCGATCTCCTTCTCGAACAGCGGCCTCAGCGCTTCCGGCGTCACGTCGCGGCCCGTGAGCCCGGTGCCGCCCGTACTGATGACGACATCGATTTGTGGATCGGCGATCCAATCGTTTACCTGCGCCCGAATGGCGCCGGTATCGTCCCTCACCAGCGCGCGCGCGGTAACAAGGTGGCCGTCGCGGGCAGCGCGCTCAGCGAGCAGGGCGCCGGACGTGTCGGTTTCCTCATCCCGCGTATCGGAGACCGTTAGAATAGCGATGCGCACCGGCTTAAACGGCAGTGTCTCGTCGATGCGGCAGCTTTGGGAGGTCTCAGTCATTTTGTGTGCTCCGCGCGGCGCGCATAATCCGCCGCAACGGGTTCAATCCAGCGAGAACCATCTGGACCCGTCTCACTCTTCCAGAAGGGCGCATCTGTTTTTAGGTAATCCATCATCTCGGCGACTGCGGCGAACGCCTCGGCGCGGTGGCAGCTCAGTGCAGCGACGAGCACAATCGGATCATTGGCCGGGATGACGCCGATCCGATGGATCACGAGCAGGTCGAGCAGATCATGGCGCGCAGCGACACTGTGAGCGAGACGGGAAACTTCCGCCTCGGTGAAGCCGGGATAGTGATCCAGTTCAAGTTGACTCACGGCGCCGTTCGCGGATCGGCAGTAACCAACAAAGCTCGCCAGCGCGCCGGCTTCGCTGTCCCGCTCTTTCGAGAGGGCCTGCATCTCTGTCTCCGGAGAAAACGGATCGGGGGTGATGAGTGTTCGGATCATGTCGCCAGCGCCGCAGCCGCCAAACCGAGCACAACGCCGAGCACGCGCAAGACCCCGGTCTTGTCGAGCCCCTTGAGGCTCCACGTCGTTCCTATCACTGCGCCGATGCAGGCGGCGAGCACGAGCCATGGAAGGTAGGTCGGCAACAGCGCCATCGAAGAGGCGCGTCCGGCAAGACCAGCCACCGAGTTGACGACGATGAAGCAAGCGGCGATGCCGGTCGCGCGCTGAGGATCGCTCCAACCAGCGAAAACAAGGAGCGGTGAGAGGTAAACGCCGCCGCCTATGCCGGTTAGCCCCGCCAAACCGCCGAGCGCGATGCCAGCAGGCAGTGCGATAAATTTGGAAGGCGCTGCGCTCGGCTTAATCGCGTCAATCTGCGGCCAGAGGAGATAGCGAAGTGCGGCCGCTGCAAGCGCCGCGGCAAGCAGCGGACGATACACCGCTTCCGGCACATCGATGCGTCCCGCGAGAAACGCGGCAGGAATTGCGGTCACAGCGAACGGCCAGAATACGTTCCAGTCGAAACGGCCGGCGCGCAGGTAGCGATAGGCGCCAAGGCCGGCGACGACAATGTTGAGCACGAGTGCTGCCGGGCGCACTTCCTCAGGCCCCAGGCCCGCAAGCGCCATCAGCGCGATATAGCCTGAGGCGCCGCCGTGTCCGACGGAGGAATAAAGCGCCGCCGCGGCGGCAATCGCGAGCGCAAGGAGGAAGATCGTCTCGCTCATCTCAACCCCCGCTCAGCGGCGGCATGAAGGCGATTTCGGAGGCGCCACGAATGGAGGCGCCTTCATTGACGCAAATGCATTGGTCTGCGGCAACGCGAATATCTCTCGCTGCAAGTACAGCGCCTAGTGCAGGATCACGTGAAGCGATCCACGCCCGGAGATCCGCCACGCTTTCTATCGCCGCCGGGATTTCGCAATCCATTTCGCCACAGCCTGCTGCATCGCGCGTGCGGCCGAAGAAAAGGAGTTTTGTCATCCGCCAGTCACCGACATGTGCCGCTGCGTAGCGGGTGTTGAGAGACGTTCGATTTGGAAATCATGCCCTTTGGGCCGCAGCGCGATGCCGGCATCTATTGCATCGTGAATTGTCTGGGCGTCTGCGCCCGCGCGCAGAGGTGTTCGCAGATCGACCGACGTTTCATGGCCGAGGCACAAGTAGAGTCGGCCGGTGCAGGTCAGCCGAACCCGCGAGCAGCCTTCGCAGAAATTGTGCGTCAGTGGTGTGATGAAGCCGAGGCGCCCGCCGGTTTCTTCGACGCGCACATAGCGGGCCGGACCGCCGGTGCGGTCCGGCAGATCAATTAGGCGCCAATAACTTTGCATGTCCTCGCGGACGCGGGTGATCGAAAGGAACTGGCTGGTGCGATCCTCGTCTACCTCGCCGAGCGGCATGGTTTCGATCAGGGTGATGTCGTGGCCGCGGCCATGCGCCCATTTGATAAGATCGGGGATCTCGTGGGCGTTGTCGTGTTTCAGCGCTACCGTATTGATCTTGACTCTAAGTCCGGCCGCGACAGCAGCCTCAATGCCGGCGAGCACCTGGGGCAAGCAATCGCGCCTCGCAATGCGGGCGAAGGTCTCCCTGTCGAGCGAATCGATCGACACGTTGACGCGACGCACACCGGCTTCGAAGAGCGCTTGTGCAAACCCTGCCAGCTGCACACCATTGGTCGTCAGCGTGATTTCATCGAGACCCTTGCCCAGGTGACGGCGGACCCCTCGCAGTAGATCGAGGAAGCCTTTGCGCACCAGCGGCTCGCCGCCGGTGAACCGCAACCGCCGCACGCCGCGCTCGATGAATGCCGTGCACAATCGATCCAGCTCTTCGAGGGTCAATAGCTCTGTGCGCGGCAGGAATCGCATACGCTCGCTCATGCAGTAGATGCAGCGTAAGTCGCACCGATCGGTAACCGAAACACGCAGGTACGTGATTGCACGACCGAAGGGATCCACGAGGGGGTTCATGCCGGCCGCTCTAAGGCGAGAAGGGCGTCAGCCGTGTTGGCGTTGGCAAAAGCGCGTGCGTCGTCGAACCAAACACGCTCCGCGTGCTGCTCTGCCAGAAACGATCTGACCGAGGGATGCACGCCGCCTCTCAAAGAATGTTCAAGTGGGGTCTGAAGCGCAACCTGCCAGACCGCACAAAGGGGATGATCGCCTACCGAGGTAACCGCGAACGCCGCAGGCGCTAGACCGATCGCATCCAGGAGGCGCTCGAACACATCGGTCGGCAGGAGAGGTGCGTCGCACGGGGCAGTCGCGAGGAAGTCGAGGTTGCGGGCGTGCGCCCACTTCAGCCCTTCCAATACCCCTGCAAGTGGCCCAGAGGGCAGGCTTGGATCATCATTCAAAATTGTAGCGTGCAAGCGCGTCGCGCGCGTCGCGGCCGCGGAACCCGGTCTCGCGCTAATCGCAAAGTCAGCAAATCGAGCAAATCGCTCAGCGACCGCATCCATCATCAATGTTTCGCCAAAGCGCGCCACCGCTTTTTCGGCGCCGAAGCGGCGAGATTGGCCGCCTGCGAGCAACATTCCGCCCACGCGCTCTGTTGTTGGATGTGATTCAGTCATTGCGCCTTCCTGCGCTTGCGGTGCGTGCGCCGGCCTCACCGCCCGCGCGATTCCGCTCGGATGACCAGACCTCGGCATCTGCCTCGGCGACAATGTCGCCACCGCGTGGGGCGTGGTTGTCGATCAGGGGATCTGGTTTGGCTAAGGCCTCTAACGCCGCGACATTGGATAGAGTGACCACGGCGCCTTGGACGTTCACGCCAACCGCTTGCAACGCAGAGAATGCCCGGGAGAGATTTTCGGGCGTCATGCCCAGCAACGAGGCAAGAATGCGCTTCTCATGATGGAGGCGCACGACGCCGCCTGAATTGTCCGCCGCGCGCAGAGCGAGAAGATAATTGGCCAAGCGCTCAACACTATTGCGGAGCTTGTGATTCTTGACCGTGCGAACGAGTCCCCGATAGCAACCCGCCAAGTCGCGTGACACGGCCATCGCGAACCTCGGATCGAGCCGCATGGCGGTGCGGATCGCGTCGCCGGGGATCATTAGAATCTCACAACGCTCCAGCGTACGCGCCGACATAAGGGCATCCGCGTCCAAAACGACGGCGGCGAGAATGAATGTCGAAACAGGGCGCAAAATCGCCAGAACGGTTTCGTGATCGTTCCAGGTGCCGTGCAGTTCGACTTGGCCGTCCAGCAAAACGTAGAGAAAATCTACCGGATCACCTTCAAGCAAGAGCATAGTCCCAGCGGGAAAGCGTTGCAGGTGGGCACCGGCCGTGGCGACACGAAAGGTGTCAGCCGCTGCATCCGCAAAAAGCGGCAGGCCCTTGACCCGATCCATGTCACACGCTCGCATGGCGCTCTCCGGTGGCAGCTGGAGTCTTGTGGCGCCGTCCGGCCCCCGTTGAATTGATACAAGTCAATTCAGGAGAGAGGCGGACGCAGAAAACGTCCGCCATTTGATATTCCGCAAGTCACGAGGCGGACAAAGGTCAAGTGGGGCGGCGAGCGAATGTCGAACGCGCAATTTTTCGGGTAATTGCGCCGCTCGCTTGATCTGCATCAAACGCTCCGACGCCGACTTGACGCTCTTAGAAGCCTGCGAGGCGTCTCACTCTCGCTGGTGTTCGGGGCGGTCAATATGTCTCTACAGACGGGAGCAACTAAGCGAAGCGGCGCTGATACGGCGCTTTGGCTGAGCACAATCGCCTTCACCGCGAGCTTTGCCGTTTGGACAATCTTCTCGATCATCGGCATTCAGATTCAGCAGGATTTGGGCCTGTCGGAAACGCAATTCGGTTTGCTGATTGGCACCCCGATATTGACCGGCTCGCTGATCCGGCTCGTGCTGGGCGTGTGGACTGACCAGTTTGGCGGCCGCGTCGTCTATCCACTGGTGATGCTGGCCGCCGCCGGCGCAACCTTTCTGCTGTCATACGCCGAGACCTATCCGCAGTTTCTTATCGCGGCGCTTGGCGTTGGCATCGCCGGCGGAACGTTTGCCGTCGGCGTGACCTACGTGTCTAAGTTCTTCGGCGCAGAAAAGCAGGGGACGGCTCTCGGGATTTTCGGCGCGGGCAATGTGGGCGCCGCCGTCACCAAGTTCGTTGCTCCCTTTGTCCTCATTGCCATGGGTTGGCAGGCGGTGGCGCAGATTTGGGCGGTTGGTCTCGTTGCGATCGCCATACTGTTCTTTCTGTTCACGAAGGACGATCCAGAGCTCGTGGAACGACGCGCCAAAGGGCTGAAGCCCCGGCCGATGCTCGAACAATTTGCCCCGCTCAAGAACATTCAGGTCTGGCGGTTCTCGCTCTATTACTTCTTCGTCTTCGGCGCGTTCGTTGCGCTGGCGCTTTGGCTGCCGCGCTATCTCGTCGGTGTCTATGGCCTCGACCTGAAGACGGCCGGCATGGTGGCCGCCGCGTTCTCGGTGCCGGCCTCGCTCTTCCGGGTTTATGGCGGGCATCTCTCCGATCGCGTCGGCGCGCGCCAGGTTATGTATTGGACGTTCCTTGTCAGCGTCGCCGCGGCCTTCATTCTCTCCTATCCGCCGACATCCTACGTCGTCGATGGGATTCACGGACCAATCGCGTTTCGGCTTGAAACCGGGCTTATCGCCTTCACGGTGATCCTCTTCGTGCTTGGCTTCTTCATGAGTCTGGGCAAGGCCGCCGTCTACAAGCACATCCCGGTCTACTATCCGAAAGACGTGGGCGCCGTCGGCGGGCTGGTCGGCATGATTGGCGGTCTGGGCGGCTTCGTGTTGCCGATCGCCTTTGGCGTGCTCAACGACCTCACCGGCATCTGGACCAGCTGCTTTATGCTGTTGTTCGCCATCGCCGCTGGCGCACTGCTTTGGATGCATTTCGCGATCCAGCGCATGGAGAGCCGCGCGGCCGAGGCTATCCTCGAGACGCTGCCGCAATTTCCGGAAATGGAGCCGATTCACGAGCCCGCGAAGCACGGCGCTCGTGGCGCCGGGCTCATCGCCGATTGGCGCCCGGAAGAGCCGGTGTTCTGGAAGGAGACCGGAAAGAAGATCGCTTCACGCAATCTGTGGCTGTCGATCCCGTCCCTGTTCCTTTCGTTCGCCGTGTGGATGGTCTGGTCGGTCGTAGTCGCCAAGCTCCCGCTCATCGGCTTCAACTACACCACGGACCAACTCTTCTGGCTCGCGGCATTGCCGGGACTCTCCGGCGCGACGTTGCGCATATTCTATTCGTTCATGGTGCCGATCTTCGGCGGACGCTTTTGGACAACGCTGACGACGTGGTCGCTGCTGGCCCCAGCGCTTGGCATTGGCTTCGCCGTGCAGAGTCCTGAAACGCCATATTGGATCATGCTGGGGCTGGCGCTTCTGTGTGGTCTGGGCGGCGGCAACTTTGCGTCGTCGATGTCGAACATCGGCTTCTTCTACCCGCGCGCAGAGAAGGGCAACGCCCTCGCGCTCAATGCGGGTCTCGGTAATCTCGGCGTCAGCGCGATGCAGTTCTTGGTTCCACTCGCCATCACAGCCGCCGTCTTTGGATCGTTTGGCGGTGAAGGTCAGGCCACCACGACCGGCGATACGTTGTTCATGCAGAACGCCGGCTTCATCTGGGTGCCGTTCATTGTCGCCTCGGCGTTCATGGCGTGGTTTGGAATGAATGACCTGTCGACGGCAAAGGCGTCTTTCACCGAACAATCCGTCATCTTCACGCGCACACACAACTGGGTCATGTGTTGGCTCTACACTGGCACGTTTGGCTCCTTCATTGGCTTCTCTGCCGCGTTCCCGCTGCTCACCAGCACGCAATTCCCAGATGTAAACGTGCTGCAAATCGCTTTCCTTGGCCCGCTGGTCGGGGCGCTGTCGCGCTCCCTAACGGGTTGGGTGTCCGATCGGTTCGGCGGCGCGCGAGTGACCCTCGTGGTGTTCGTAGGCATGATGCTCGGCACCATAGGCGTCATGTATTTCCTCGCCAACAAGGACGCGCCTGGCGCGTTCACGGGCTTCTTCGCTTGTTTCATTCTGCTCTTCTTTGCGAGCGGAGTTGGCAACGCATCAACCTTCCAAATGATACCGGCCATCATGCGGAAAGAGATTGCGCGGCTTTCTCCGAGCGCATCTGCCACCGAGCAGTTGAAGCAGGCGGAGAAGGAATCTGCCGCCATCACAGGCTTTACGTCGGCAATCGCCGCTTACGGCGCGTTCTTTATTCCTAAGAGCTTCGGCATGTCTCTCGCGGCTTCCGGGAGCGCCAACGCGGCGCTGATCGGCTTTCTCGTCTTCTATGTGTCGTGCCTCGCCATCACCTGGTTCGTCTATGCGCGGCCCGGCGGTGTGTTGTTCGACGTCGAAAATAAGCGCGCGCCAGCTGTTTCAGCTGTCAAAGCATCTGCGAACTGAGGGCAATTGACATGAGCCATACACTCGATCGCCTCGCCTTCTTTACGCGCAAGACCGAGCTCTACTCGGAAGGGCACGGCGTCATGAACGACGAGGATCGTTCCTGGGAGGAAGCCTACCGGCGCAGGTGGCAGCACGACAAGATCGTTCGGTCAACGCATGGCGTGAACTGCACGGGCTCGTGTTCGTGGAAGATCTACGTCAAGGGCGGCATCGTCACATGGGAGACGCAACAGACGGATTATCCGCGCACACGACCGGACTTGCCGAACCATGAGCCACGCGGCTGCGCACGCGGCGCGAGTTACTCCTGGTATCTCTATTCCGGCAATCGTGTGAAGTATCCGCTCGTGCGTGGTCGCTTAATGAAGATGTGGCGCGAAGCGCGCAAGACGATGTCGCCGGTGCAGGCTTGGGCGTCGATCGTCGAGAACCCGGCCAAGCGGAAATCCTACACTTCCATTCGCGGCGGCGGCGGCCTGGTGCGCGCTGCCTGGCACGAAGTCACTGAGTTGATCGGCGCCGCCAACGCCTACACCGTGAAGAAGCACGGTCCAGATCGAGTGTTTGGTTTCTCGCCAATCCCCGCGATGTCGATGATCTCCTACGCGGCCGGAGCTCGTTATCTGCAATTGATCGGTGGCGTCTGCGGTTCGTTTTACGATTGGTACTGCGACTTGCCGCCGGCTTCGCCGCAAACCTGGGGCGAGCAAACCGACGTTCCGGAATCCGCGGACTGGTACAATTCCGGCTTCATTCTGGTCTGGGGCTCGAACGTGCCGCAGACGCGGACGCCGGACGCGCACTTCTACACGGAGGTTCGCTATAAAGGTGCGAAGTCCGTCGTCATTTGTCCGGACTATTCCGAAGCTTCGAAATTCGCCGACCTGTGGATTTCGGTGAAGCAGGGGACAGATGCCGCGCTCGCGATGGCCATGGGTCACGTGGTGCTGAGCGAGTACCATCGCGACCGGCAGGTGCCGTACTTTCAGGACTACGTCCGCCGCTACACCGACATGCCGTTGCTGGTGCGGCTTGTGAAGAAGGATGGCCGCTACGTTCCCGATCGGCTGGTGCGCGCTTCGGACTTTGTCGATGGCTTAGGCGAAGACAACAATCCCGACTGGAAGACGATCGGCATTGATGAAGCGACTGGCAACCCGGTTGTGCCGACCGGCTCGATCGGGTTCCGGTGGGGTGAACAGGGCAAGTGGAATTTGGAAGAGAAGAAGGCGGATGGCGCGCCGGTGAAGCTGCGCGTTGGCCTCAAGGGCGCGCACGACGAAGTCGCCGAGGTCTTGTTTCCCTACTTTGCCAACACCGCCTCGAACGGGTTTGCGTCCACCGACCACCCTGACACGCTGATGCGTCGCATTCCTGCAAAACGCATGACGTTGAAGGACGGTGAGGTGTTAGTTGCCTCCGTCTACGATCTGATGCTCGCCAACTATGGTGTAGATCAGGGCTTCGGCGGCGAGCACATGCCGTCCAGCTACGATGACCTTGAACCCTATACGCCGGCTTGGGCGGAGGCCGTCACGACTGTCCCGCGCAATCAGATCATCGCCGTGGCGCGCGGTTTTGCGACCAACGCGGAAAAGACCAACGGCAAGTCGATGGTGATCATCGGCGCGGCGATGAACCATTGGTATCACATGGACATGAACTATCGCGGGGTGATCAACCTCCTCGCGATGTGTGGCTGCATCGGTCAATCTGGTGGTGGCTGGTCGCACTATGTTGGACAGGAAAAGTTGCGGCCTCAGACCGGCTGGGCACCGCTGGCGTTTGCGACCGATTGGGCGCGTCCGCCGCGCCAACAGAACTCTACCAGCTTCTTCTATGCGCATTCCGATCAGTGGCGTTACGAAACGCTGGACGTGAAAGAAATCCTTTCACCCACCGCACCAGACGGCGACTGGGGTGTGACCTTCATCGACTATAACGCCAAGGCCGAGCGTATGGGGTGGTTGCCCTCGGCGCCGGCGCTCAAGACCAATCCACTGGACGTGGCGAAAGCGGCTGAGCGCGAGGGTGTCGATCCACGCGACTACGTCGTGCGCGAACTGAACGCCAAGCGGCTCGAGATGAGCTGCATGGACCCAGATCACCCAGACAATTGGCCGCGCAACATGTTTGTGTGGCGCTCGAATTTGTTGGGTTCGTCCGGCAAAGGTCACGAATATTTCTTGAAGCATCTGCTTGGGACGACAAACGGCGTGCTCGGCAAAGATCTGGGTTCTACCGGCCGACGCAAGCCCGTGGACGTGAAGTGGCGCGACGAAGCGCCAGAAGGAAAGCTCGATCTGCTTGTCACGATCGACTTTCGTATGTCCACAACCGCGGTCTACTCCGACGTCATTCTGCCCACAGCGACTTGGTATGAGAAGAACGATCTCAACACCTCGGACATGCACCCGTTCATCCACCCGCTGACCGCGGCCGTGGATCCTGTTTGGGAGTGCAAGTCAGACTGGGAAATCTTCAAGGCCATTGCAAAATCGTTCTCGGAAGTATGCCCCGAAATCTTGGGCGTGGAGAAGGACGTTGTCCTGACGCCGATCCAACACGATACCGCCGGCGAAATGGCGCAGCCGTTTGATGTAGAGGATTGGTGGAAGGGTGATTGCGCGCTGGTCCCCGGAAAAACCGGCCCGCAGATTACAGTGATCGAGCGCGACTACCCGAACGTCTATCGCCGCTTCACCTCGCTCGGCCCACTAATGGGCAAGGTCGGCAACGGCGGCAAGGGTCTGGGCTGGAACACCGACCATGAAATCGCGCATTTGAAGGCGCTCAATGGCGAAGTCCTCAATGGACCGACCCAGGGCCTGGCGAAGATTGAAACCGACATCGACGCTTGTGAGACCATTCTCATGCTCGCGCCAGAGACCAACGGTGAGGTGGCCGTAAAGGCATGGCAGTCGTTGGAAAAGCAGACCGGCCGTGAGCACGCGCACCTGGCGCTACCGAAGGAAGACGAAAAGATCCGCTTCCGCGACGTGGTGGCGCAGCCGCGCAAGATCATCTCCTCGCCGATCTGGTCGGGGATCGAGAGCGAGAAGGTTTGCTACAATGCTGGCTATACCAACGTACATGAGCAGATCCCCTGGCGTACGCTGACAGGGCGCCAGCAGCTTTACCAAGATCACCTTTGGATGCGTGCATTCGGCGAGGGTCTGTGCGTCTACAAGCCGCCGATTGATCTCAAGACCACGGGGTTGGCGCACAAGTTCCGCTCGAATGGCGAAAAGGAGATCATACTCAACTTCATTACCCCGCACCAGAAGTGGGGCATCCACTCAACCTACTCGGACAATCTGCTGATGCTGACGCTCAATCGCGGCGGACCAGTGGTGTGGCTGTCGGAGAAGGACGCTGGCCGAGCAGGCATCAAGGATAATGATTGGATCGAGGCGTTCAATTCAAACGGCGCACTCACCGCGCGCGCAGTTGTTTCTCAGCGCATCCGTGAAGGCACGGTCTTCATGTACCACGCACAAGAGAAGATCGTGAACACGCCCGGCTCGGAGATGACCGGGCATCGCGGCGGCATCCATAACTCAGTGACGCGCACGGTGTTGAAGCCGACGCATATGATCGGTGGTTACGCGCAGCTGGCCTATGGGTTCAATTATTACGGAACGGTCGGTTCAAACCGCGATGAGTTCGTCATCGTGCGAAAGATGGACAAAGTGGATTGGCTCGACAAACCACTCGCTGAAGTGGGAGCCGGTCAATGAAAGTCCGCGCTCAAATTGGCATGGTGCTCAACCTCGACAAGTGCATCGGTTGTCATACCTGCTCAGTCACCTGCAAGAATGTCTGGACCAGCCGCGAAGGTGTTGAATACGCCTGGTTCAACAACGTCGAGACCAAGCCGGGCGTCGGCTATCCGCGCGAATGGGAAAATCAGAAGCGCTGGAATGGCGGCTGGGAGCGTACCAGGGGCGGAAAAATCCAACCGCGCATGGGCCCGAAGTGGCGGATCCTGGCGAAGATCTTCGCCAACCCGGATTTGCCTGAGATCGACGATTATTATGAGCCCTTCGACTTCGACTATGCGCATTTGCAGAACGCGCCGGAGATGCAGGCGTTTCCAACCGCGCGGCCGCGTTCGCAGATAACCGGCCAACGTATGGAGAAGATCGAGTGGGGCCCGAACTGGGAGGAGATTCTCGGCGGTGAGTTTTCCAAGCGATCCAAGGATGTGAACTTCGACAAGGTGCAGAAGGACATCTACGGGCAGTTTGAAAACACGTTCATGATGTATCTGCCGCGCCTGTGCGAGCATTGCCTCAACCCGACTTGCGTCGCGGCTTGCCCGTCCGGCGCCATCTACAAGCGCGAGGAAGACGGCATTGTTCTGATCGATCAGGACAAGTGCCGCGGCTGGCGAATGTGCGTGTCGGCGTGTCCGTACAAGAAAATCTATTACAATTGGTCGAGTGGAAAATCCGAGAAATGCACGTTCTGCTATCCGCGTATCGAAGCCGGACAGCCTACGGTCTGCTCTGAAACCTGCGTCGGGCGCATCCGCTATCTGGGGGTTATCCTCTACGACGCGGACCGCATCGAGGAAGCCGCCAGCGTCGATGAAAAGGATCTCTACGAGGCGCAGCTCAAGGTCTTTCTTGACCCGAGCGATCCGGCGGTGATTGCGCAAGCGCGTGCGGACGGCGTGCCGGAGGCGTGGATTGAAGCGGCGCGGAGAAGCCCGGTCTACAAAATGGCGATGGAGTGGAAGGTCGCGTTTCCGCTTCATCCGGAATATCGCACGCTGCCTATGGTCTGGTACGTCCCGCCGCTGTCGCCAATCCAGTCGGCGGCGTCGATGGGCGCGATCGAACACGATGGCGTCATGCCGGATGTGCGCTCGTTGCGGATACCGGTGAAATATCTCGCCAACATGCTCACCGCAGGTGAGGAGACGCCGATCATTACCGCACTCGAGCGAATGCTGGCGATGCGCTCATTCATGCGCTCGAAGTCAATCGACGGCGTGATCGATCATGCGGTGGCGGAGCGGGTAGGCTTAGCCGCGGCGCAGATCGAGGACATGTACCAGATCATGGCGATCGCGAACTATGAAGATCGTTTCGTGATCCCGACTTCGCATCGCGAGGGCGCCGAGGACGCTTTGGGCATTCGTGGCGCCTGCGGCTTTAGTTTCGGCAATGAAGCGTCCGGCGGACGCACTGAGTTCGGCTTGTTTGGCAGGACCAAAAACAGCCGCGCCAAGAACCCGATGGAGATTTGAACATGGCGCAAACCTATCGCGCGCTCTCGGTGCTGTTGAGCTATCCCACTGCGGAAACGTCGGCGCTGGTGCCGGCCGCAGTCGAGGCGCTCCACGGCGATCGATTGGCGCCTGCGGGCTTAGTGCGGCGCTTGACCTCTTTGGCATTCGAGCTCTCGGGACAAGATCTCTATGGGGCGCAAGCGCGCTACGTTGATCTGTTCGACCGCACGCGCTCCTTGTCGCTGCAACTCTACGAGCACGTCCACGGTGAGAGCCGCGACCGTGGCCAGGCCATGGTGGAGTTGTTGAAGCTCTATTCGTCGCGCGGTCTTGAGCTGACCGCAAAGGAGCTGCCAGATCACCTCCCGGTATTTCTCGAGTTTCTGTCGATGCTGCCGACGGACGAAGCCGCGGCGCTGCTCGGTGAAGCCGCGCACGTTCTGGAAGCGTTGCGAGAGCGTTTAAAAAAGCGCCGGTCGCCGTACGCCCGTGTGTTCGACATCTTAGTGGCTCTGGTCGAAACGAAGCGAAACGCCGAAGCGCTCAACGCCTTGCTGCAGGAACCGGACGACGATCCCGATGATCTCGAAGCGCTCGATAGGGCCTGGGCGGAAGAGCAGGTGACATTTGGTCCGGATCAAGTCGGCTGCCCCAAGGCCGCCGCGGCGGTCGCACGCATGGGGGAAACCACTCAATGAACGCAGTGCAACAGCCGTTGCGTGTGCTCACGATTGCGCTGGGCGCCTTCGGCGCATGTTGGGCAGCGCCCTTATCGGCCTCAGCGCAAACGCAGGCCGCGGGCGATTGGATCGTTGATACCCGCCTGCGCTACGAGAGCGTTTCGCAAGATGGGCTCAATGACGCCGACGCGCTGACTCTTCGCACCCGCCTGGGTTACGAAACCCGCGCGTTCAATGGCTTCAAGTTCCTCGCTGAGTTCGAGGGCGTGGCCCAGCTGACGGATGATTTCAACGATACGGTAAACGGCAATACAGCATTTGCCACCGTGTCAGATCCCGAAGCCTTCGAGCTCAATCGGTTGCAAGTCACGTGGGCCGGCGCCCAGGGCCGGCGTGTTGTAGCAGGGCGTCAACGCATCGTCCTCAACAACGCACGCTTCGTTGGCAATGTGGGCTTTCGCCAAAACGAGCAGACGTTTGACGCACTCCGAATTGAAGCGCGGCCGTTTGAGCACGGCGCCTTCACCTACGTCTACATCGACAATGTGCGCCGGATCTTTGGCGACGACAGCGCGCAAGGTGAGTGGGATAGCGATTCGCACGTATTGCAGGCCGATCTCGATCTGCCGGCCGGACGCCTTAGTGCCTATGGCCTTTTGCTCGACTTTCAGAATGCTCCGGCGCAATCGAGTCAGACGTACGGACTGCGGTGGTCGAATGAGTGGCAAGCAGGCTCGTTTCATCCGCGGTTGACGCTGGAAGCAGCGGCGCAGAGCGATTATCGCGGCAACAGCACCGGCTTTGACCTTGGCTACCAGCACGGCGAGCTCGCTGTCCGTCACGACCGATGGACCGTGACCGTCGGCGGTGAACGCCTTGAGGGCGACGGCGTTCGCGGCTTCTCCACGCCGCTGGCGACGCTGCACGCCTTTCAAGGCTGGGCTGATGTATTTCTAGCGACGCCGCCTGACGGCGTTCGTGACCTCTACGCCGGCGTCTCGTATTCGACGCGCCCCTGGCCGGCGCAGCAGCCTGTCGTCTTCAACGTAGTTGCGCACGATTTCACTGACGACGGCGGCAGCGCCGACTTTGGTTCCGAATTGAATGCCTCCGTTCGGCTCTCGCTCAACGAACGTGTCTCACTTGAGGCCAAGGCGGCAACGTTCGAGGGCGAGGATCCTCGTTTTGCAGACCGCACCAAGATTTGGTTCGCGGTCGAATATCGGCTCTGAGGGCGCATCATGGATTGGCTCAATCAGGCACTATTCGGGTTCTACCCATACATCGCGCTGGCAGTGCTCGCGCTCGGCTCAGTGCTGCGTTTCGACCGGGAACAGTACACGTGGCGCACGGGATCATCGCAATTGCTGCGCCGAAAGCAGCTCGTGCTGGGCTCCATCCTTTTCCATGTGGGCATCCTCGCGATCTTCGCCGGCCACTTTATCGGTCTGCTGACACCGATTGTGGTGTGGGATGCGCTTGGGGTGACCCACAGCGCAAAGCAGATGCTCGCCATCGTGGCAGGAGGCGTTGCCGGTGCGATGTGCCTCGTTGGTGGTCTCTTGCTTCTGCATCGGCGCGTTTTCGACGCGCGTATTCGCTCAACATCGAGCTTTGGCGACACGGCGATACTTGCGCTGCTGTTGGCGCAACTCTGCCTCGGCCTCGCCACCATCCCGATCTCGCTTGAGCACCGTGATGGCGGCGAAATGATTAAGTTCATGTATTGGGCGCAAGGCATCTTCACGTTCCGCGCCGGCGCTGCCGATTACGTGGCCGACGCGCACTGGATCTTTAAGGCGCACCTCACATTAGGTCTCACAATTCTTCTCGTTTTCCCGTTCACGCGCCTCGTACACATGCTGTCGGCGCCAATTTGGTATCTCAATCGCCGTGGGTGGCAAATCGTACGTTCGAAGCGCCTGGCGGCAGGGCAAGGCGGGCGATGAAACACACCCTCATACAGACCGCACAGAATGAACCTCAGGCAGAGGCGTTCTCCGGTTGCAGTCATGGCCCCGTTCCTGCGGCGCGTCGTCCAGCCAACGCCCCGCCAGTGTTCGTGAACGGGATTGCGATACCGGAGACGGCGATTGCGCAAGAGGCGCAGAACCACGACGCGGCCTCCGGCCCAGAGGCTCGCGCCGCAGCCGCTCGCGCATTGGTCATTCGTGAGCTGCTCTTGCTCCGTGCTCGCGCGCTGGCATTGGAGCCGACGCCGGCGCGAGATGCTCAAGGGCGCGAAGAGACCGATGAGGAGGCGCTTGTCCGGCAAGTCCTCGAACTTGAGGTTGCTTCGGTTGAGCCAAGCGACGTTGAGTGCAGACGCGTCTACGAAGGCGCTGCGTCGCAGTTCGCCGCGCCTGAACTCTACGAAGCATCCCACATTCTGTTTGCCCCCGAACACGAAGGAGAGGCGGCCTGGGTCGCCGCTTATGAACGCGCTGCCGCCGCCATCAAAGCCATCGGCGCGGGAGAGCCGTTCGCCGAGTGGGCGCGCGCATGCTCGGCCTGTCCAACTGCAGAGCAGGGCGGTTCGCTCGGTCAGCTCCAGCGCGGCGACTTGGCAGATGATCTTGAACGCGCCTTGATGGATCTTAGTCCCGGTCAGATCGGTGCGAAGCCAGTTCGTACCCGCCATGGCTGGCACGTCATTCGTCTTGATCAGCACAGCGCGGCGAAGGAACTCCCGTTCGAAGTCGTCAAGGCTTTCATCAAGGGATCATTGCGCACACGTGCGTGGGCGGCTTCCTCGGCTCGCTATGTGGCGGCGCTTGCGGCGTCGGCTCAGATCGAGGGGCTCTCGCTTTCTTTGGGATCAAAGGTATGAGCCGCGCGATGCAGCTTGGCGAGCTCTTGTCGCTTGGCCAGACCTCTAGCGCCGAGTTGCAATCTTGGCTTGGCGCCGAAGACGCGCGGCTTGAGCAAGAGCTTCAACGTGAGGCCAATCTCCGTGGCGAGACCTTGGCTCAATTCGTTCGCATCGCGGTTTCTGATTTCATGGCGGAAGCCGATGAAGAGACTTGGGCTGACCTGGTTTCGGCGCTGCGCGACGCCAAGGATCCAGGGGCTGCCTGCGTATCGAAGGTCACGACCTTTCGTCTCCGAATGGAGAGTGCGCTATGACCCCCAGCCTGCGTGACGACGGCGCGCGCCGTCCCACGCCGCACGATCCGATTGAATTTATCTTGGCCGAGCATCTCAACCATCGGCGCATGTGCAGGGCCCTTGAGCGCCTTTCTGACGCGACGGAGTTTGACGCGGCTGTCATCACAGCATTGCTCGATTTCATACGTTTCGATCTCACGTTGCATGTGATCGACGAAGAGGAAGATTTCTTCCCGATGCTCCGGCAGCGATGCTTGCCGGAGGATCTTGTGGAGGATGTGCTCGATCGCCTGACCTCTGAGCATGCCGAGGACAAGGCGCTGTCAGTTCGGGTGCGCGACGTGCTCAACGCCTGCCTCATTATAAGGAAGCCGCCGCACTCTATTGAAGGTGGTGCGGAAGCGTTAGCCGCCTTCGCCAAGCACGAGATGCGTCATCTGACATTGGAGAATGCGGTTGTCGTGCCGTTGGCGCGTCGTCGCTTCGATGCCGAAGATCTCCGGGTGCTGAGCCTGCGCCTAATCGCCCGGCGCCGTCGCGTGACGGCGCCGGATAACTAGGCATCACGAACACTTCGAATAGCCGCACTCAAGACATTTATCGCACCCCTCGGCGCGTATCAGCGCGGCAGCGCCGCACTTGGGACAGCCTCTCGGCTTTACCCGCGGGCCAGATTCTTGCGCGACAACAGCCTTGATCGTATCGCTATCAAGGTGACGCTGGATGACATCGCCGATGGCTGCGAGCAAAGAAGGCACATAGCGCCCGCCAAGCCAGGCCCCGCCGCGGGGATCGAACACAGCCTTCAGCTCTTCGGCGACGAATGAGACGTCGCCACCGCGACGGAATACAGCCGAGATCATTCGCGTCAGCGCTAATGTCCACGCATAGTGCTCCATGTTCTTCGAGTTGATGAAGATCTCGAACGGTCGGCGCTTGCCGTCTTCCTCGATGTCGTTGATCGTGACGTAAAGCGCGTGCTCGCTCTCGGGCCATTTGATCTTGTAGGTTGAGCCAATCAACGCATCGGGCCGTGGGGTGAGGCTCATCAGCTTTGTTTCCGCGACAGGCTTTTCCGCATCGTCGGTTTTCGCGACTGAGAGGATTGAGCCTGTCACCGCGTTCGGGCGATAAGTCGTGCAGCCTTTGCAACCGAGATCGTACGCCCTGGTGTAGACGTCGGCGAAATCCTCGAACGAAATATCCTCCGGACAATTGATCGTCTTGGAGATCGAGCTGTCGATGTATTGCTGCGCCACGGCCTGCATGGCCAGATGATCCGCGGGCGTCAGCGTTTGCGCGCTGACGAAACTATGCTCAGGAGGAGGGGCGTCGCCTTTGAGTTTCTTCCAGAGCGTCAGCGCGTAATCCTGGACCGGTTCTTCAACGAAGGAATTGTCGGGTTGCCGCACACGCCGTTGGTACGAGAAGGCAAAGACGGGCTCGATGCCAGACGAGGTGTTGCCAGCCAGCAGTGAAATGGTGCCGGTGGGCGCGATTGTGGTGAGGCAACCGTTGCGCAGACCGTGTTCCGCAATCATCGCGCGCGTGTCGGGATCGAGCGACGCGAGCATGGGGCGCTCAAGGAGGGCCGACTCATAGGCCGGGAAGGCTCCTTTCTCCGCGGCGAGTTCGGCAGAGGCGCGGTAAGCGGCGGTCCGGATCGTGTCGAGCCATCGACGCGTAAGCGCCACACCATCGACCGCGCCGTAACGCGCGTTGCAGAAAATCAGCGCGTCGGCAAGCCCTGTGATGCCGAGACCAATGCGCCGTTTGGCCTTGGCCTCTATTTCCTGTTCGCGCAGTGGGTAGCGAGAGACGTCGATGACGTTGTCGAGGAAACGAACGGCGGTGGTGGTGAGGTCAGCCAGTCGCGCTTCATCGATCCGCGAATTGAGCTCGAATGGACTCTCGACCAATCGAGAAAGGTTGATTGAACCGAGCAGACACGCACCATAGGGCGGCAACGGTTGCTCCCCGCACGGATTGGTGGCCGAGACGGTTTCACAATAGGCCAGGTTGTTGGAGGCGTTCACGCGGTCGATGAAAATGACGCCTGGTTCGGCAACGTCATAGGTTGCCCGCATCAGTCGGGCCCAGAGATCGCGCGCGCGCACGGTGCGATAGATCTCGCCGTCGAACTGCAGCGGCCAATCTTGGTCTGCCGCGAGCGCAGCCATGAAAGAATTGGTCACCAAGGCGGATACATTGAAGTTGCGCAGTCGAGCGGGGTCGCGCTTGGCGTCGATAAAGTCCTCGATGTCCGGATGATCGATGCGCAAGCAAGCCATCATCGCGCCGCGACGCTGGCCGGCGGACATAACCGTTCGGCACATGGCGTCCCAGGCGTCCATGAAGGAAAGCGGACCGGAGGCCTTGGCGCCAACGCCGCGCACGGGCGCACCTGCTGGCCGGATGGTCGAGAAATCCATACCGACGCCGCCGCCTTGCTGCATCGTCAGCGCCGCTTCCCGCAGATGCTCGAAGATGCCGTCGAGATTGTCCGGGATCGTCCCCATGACAAAGCAATTGAACAGCGTCACCGCGCGGCCAGTGCCCGCGCCGGCGATAATTCTTCCGGCGGGCAAGAACTGAAAATCCATCAACGCGTCGTTGAACTTTTCGCGCCAGTGACGGCGTCCGCGTCCAGGTTCGGCCTCAGCGATAGCGGCAGCGACACGCGACCACGTGCCTTCGACATCCGCGTCACCGTCACTGCCTTCGTTGAGGAAGCGGTACTTGGCGTTCCAAATTTCCGCAGAGATGGTGGCGTCGAACGGCATTGCATTCTCCATATGTGCATTCGCTGCATCGACGACCACTGTCGGCGAGTCTCTCGTAATGGAGAGGTAAATTGCGCGGTCACGCGACAACGCGGCGCAGATGTTGCCATTCGTCAATTTGCGCCTTGATAGTCGTCAATCAATGCGGCGGAGCTCGCTGCCTAATTCAGGGTGTTTCTGCGACCTCGCAACACCGTCGAAAGTGCCGCAGTCACTCTTGATGATGGTCAAATGGATCGCGGAACATAGAGAGCAGGGTTTCGCTTGCCGCAACATTTGGCGCGGCTATCTGGAGCGACGCTTTGGCGGAATGGCGGTCAGTATTTCGCTGAACTCCCCCGCATAGAAATGCGGCCGCCAAAATTTTCGTCGGAGCGTCGCAGGTCGCTAAAGAGGGCGCCATGCAAGGTCTCGAATTGCGTGTCGTTGCGCTCGGGAAGAAACTGCGAAGCGTAGCGCTTGAATATGGTTTCGATCTGAACGAAGCCGGGCTCATCGTTCACGAAGCTTGCCTCTATATTCTCCGCGACCTCCCCGACGCGACGCAGCCGATCGCCGATGTGGAGGACGCGGATCATCAAGCGGAGGCGTCCGTCCCTCCTTCACCTAGTGCTTGGCGAGGTGCCTAGCTCTGAGACCGGCGGGGCATAATCGCCACGGACCGGGCTATCCTGCGCTAGCGTGCGGCCGCCAGCGGGCTGCGCGGCGGTCGAGGCTGTGCACTTGCTGGTCGCGGCGCTGGGCGCAACGATCGACGGCGGCGTGGCGTGTTGAGGCACGCCTGGCGGACGAGGTCGTGCACCGGAGTGAAGTCGACGTAGCGCTCGCGCAGGGCGGCGGCGAGGTCGGGCGCGCCGCCGGAGCGGATCGCGTCGATCGCGTCCTCCAGCTCAACATTGAGGAAGGCGACTTTGCCGTCCGCGTTGGTGAGCCGCTTGGCGTAGGCGCGCGCTGCGCGTTGCACGTCCCGATTTTGGCGCGGCGCAACAAGGACGAACACGCCGCGATCAAAGATGCCGGCGTCGACCATGCTCTGCGCCAACATGTGCCCGCGCCATAGACCTTGCAGCGGGTTCTTGCGTAGCGCCGTGTCGTCGGGTTCGGCGAAGAGGCCGCTCGAACGCGAGAGTTCGTCGTAGCGCGGGCGCAGGCGCGCTTCCGGTTCGTTGAGGCTCTCGCTGTATTTGACCTCGATAGCGATGAAGGTTTTCGCGCCGTCGGGGGCGCGTGCGGTGGCGAAGGCGTCGAACGCCGTGCCGTCGGACGTAAACGTGGGGTCGCCGCGTCCGGGCGAGTGCTCGAACTGGATGTGAGTGATGTCTTTGGCAATGCCCGGCGCGAGTTGGTTGAAGACGCGGCGCGCGAGTTTCTTGTCGGCCTTGAGGGGCGCGAGGAGGTTGAAGGCGAGCGGCATCGACGAGAGCAAGTTGGCGTGCATGCGTTCTACGTCGATCAACGCGCCTGGCTCGCGGTACGCGTAGTCGAGCCGCGCTTGGCCGAAGATGTCGGGTGTCAAGAAGTTCGCACCAGCGCGGGCGGCGTCGGTCGCAAGGCGCGAACCCAAACGGCGGCGCGTGCCGGCGGCGTTGGTGTAGTGGCCTTCGGATAGTTTGCGCCGTTCGCGCCAGAGCGCTTGCAGAAGGCGCGCGGCGGCGCGGAAGCGGCCGTCGTGTCGCTCGTAGACGTGGTGTTGTCGGAGTAGGCGTTCGGGGATGAGCGGCAGAAGTTCGGGGTTGTGCATCGCCATGTGTGCGGGCCTCCAGTTGCGTGGAGATTCACGGTGAGTGGCGAGAAGTTGCCTGGCGTCTGTCGGTGCCGCGTCTGCCGTTTTTGAACCCGAGCAGATCGGCCGAAGAAGGCCCGGAATTCTCCGCGTGTTGTCAACGCGTTGCGACGGGAAATGAGGGAAGGGTGCGACTCAGAGGGAAGGAATCTCGAAACCCGCAGGGCCGGGGGCGCGTGACCGCCTGTGGGGCGTGGACCGCGTGCCGGCGGGTGATTTCGCGCACAGGAAGCAAACGGCGCTGCGGTTTGCGCCGATCTGCTGCTGGTGTCTCAAGTGGGGCAATTTCAGAAGTCAGCGACCGCACCCGCCGAGCAATAGCGGACCCTGCAAAACTGCGCGCTGCCGCCGACTTCAGGTGCGCGCCCGGTGTCCGTTTTTGGGCGACAGTCGAACGTCTTCTTTTGGGATGAAGCCGCCGTCCCGCCGTTAGTGAGCGGCCTGGCGGCGGTGCGGCGGCAGAGGACCAAAGACGACGATGCAGGCTTCGTCGCACTCGATGCACTCTTCGATGCACAGGCGCGACGCCAGGTCGTCCGCTCGTATGACGTCACGAACGATGGTGCGTAGGGAAACGGTGTTGGGCGGGAGCGTCGGGTTGCCGTGGATGAGGATGGCAGCGGACGCGCCGGCAGTGCGTGCCGCCTCGATGACGTTGAAAACGATCGCTTCGTACGAATGGATCCACGTCAGGTCGTCTGCGCCAACGTGGGTGGCCTCAAACCCGATCTGAACCGCGTCGGGGAAACGGGCGGCGGCGAAGTGCCAATGCCCGGCTTGGGTTTTGAAGTTCATGACGTATCCCCGGTGTGGCCGCGTGTGTTCTGGTGTGTAGCGCCGCGCGTGTTGGACACGGCGAGTCGCGCGTGCCTGTCGTGGTGGCGGTGGTACTCGGCTTCGGTCGGCGCAGGCAGTCGGATCTCGGCGAGAGTTGCATCACGGAAGAAGCGGACGCTAGCGCGTTTGACGTACTCCCACGTCCATGGCGCGCGTGTGAGGAGCCAGCGGAGGACCGCCGGTCCGGTGGTTGCGCCTTTCAGACGGCGGACCGGTGGGTGAACGAAGATGAGGTGGCGGACGGCGTCCTCTTGCGCTTCCGCGAGTGTTTCGAGGATCTCGGTTTCAAAGTCGATTAGCGCGCCGGTGTCGTTGGTGGATGTGTCCTCGAAAATCGGCGCGTCGATCTCGATGAGGGCGAGATCGCGGAGATGTCGGGTTGCTTCACGATAGTCTTCGTTCGAGTAACGCTTCGGCATGGATGCTCCTCGTATTGGAACGGCATGCCCATATAGTTGCGCGCCCGTCTGTCTCTCATTCAAAGGCCGTTGAGTTTTGCGTGGTCGCGGCGTGTGGACGGCGCGCGGACGTTGGTGCGGTTGCGATCAGCGCAGTCGGCGGAGGTCGCGCGCGAGACTGGCGAGAAGCGTGGCGGCGCGCGTGTTGTCGACGAAGAGACGGGCGACGCAGAGTTTGGCGCGTGCGGCGTGCAGCGACGCGGCGCGTGCGGCGGCGAGTGCAGGCAGGAGGCGGTCGCGTTGGCGGCGCGCGCGTACGGCGGTGCGGAGATGCTGCCGCAATTCTTGCGCCAGTGGGTGTTGTGAGCGGGTGGCGCGGCTCAGAGAGATTGCGCGCGCGCGGGCCCAGTGCGCGAGGGCGACTTCGGTGGCGCGGGAGTGGTGGTCGTGGTGGCGCGCCGCGCGGTGATGCGCGAGTGCACGCAAGGCGAGATGAAGCGCGGCGTCCGGCGGCGGCGTCATGGGCGTGCGGCTGGCGTGACGGGGACAACGGTGTCCGGGCAGAGGAACGGGCGGAGGAAGTCAGCGGCGCGTTGGGCGTGGGCCGCTGCCGAAAGCAACGCGCCGGGGTCGCGGTCGAGGATTTGGAGCCAGTGGTCGAGGTACGACGCGTGGTCTTCGAGGTGGTCGACGGGCAGATGTAACTCGGCGCCGAGGAAGGCCGCGGTGAGTTCGGCGACGAGTTCTTCACGTGCGTAGGCGGCGGTGGAACGCGGGCCGGGGGCGAGGAAGGCGTCGCGGGCGAGGCGGGTGGGGTGGCCCGTCGCGTGCGCGAGTTCGTGGAGGCGCGTGCTGAAGTATTGGGCGAGGGAGACGAACGCGGGGCGCGGCGGGAGGTGGATCGTGTCGGTGGTGGGGTTGTAGCAGGCGCGCGTCCCGCCGTGTGTGGTGACGACGGGGACGCGGGCGAACAGTGGGTCGAGGCGTGCGGCGAGGAACGTGTTGTCCGCGGCGGGGGCCGGTGTCGTGAAGAAGTGCGGCGGCAGGTTGTCGATTTGGCTGGCGGAGAAGACCGCGAATGAACGCAACACGACACGGCGCGCGGGTGTGTCGGGGGTGGCGGCGTTGCCGGTGCCGGTGTCGGCGGACGAAGCGGCCGTGTCCCCGGACGAAGGGGGCGCGAGGTCTTTGTAGAAGAGGATGTGTGTCGCGCGTTCGCCGCGGCGGACCGCGCCGCCGAGTGCTTGGGCTTGTTTGAAGGTCAGCCAGTAGCGGGAGGTGAACTGGCGTTCCGCCGCCGCGGCCCACAACGCGATGATGTTAAAGCCCTTGTACGGGACGCCGTTGTGACGAAGCGGGAGGGCGAGTGCGGCGGCGCTGTCCCAGGGTTGGACCCAGGGACGGGCGCCGTGGTTGAGCGCGTCGATGAGTTGCGCCGTGACGCGCGCCGCGAGTGCAACCGGGCCCGAACGCGCGGTGTGTGTGTCGGGCGCGTCTGTTGAGGAAGGAGTGTGTGGTGAGGAAGGTGCGGGCGCGGCGTGGCGCGTGTCCGCTGTGGGCGGCGTGTCAGATGAAGGGACAACGGTGGAAGGGGCGGCGCGTGACATGCGCCGTGTTCAGTGTGCGGGGTGTGAAATTGCCCGCAGATAAAAAAGCCCCCGCCGCGCGCGACCCGCACACGACATCTTCTTTTCCTCCCCCTCCCATGAGAAGTGCATTGCATAGGGGAATGATTGGGGTTTGGTTCGGCAGTAGATGCGGATGCCTTCCGGATGCTGGCGCGGTTAGCATGCCATTCCAAAGGGGCTTCAGAAAAAGATAGAGTGATTACCATTCGTTTCGCAGCACTTTTCGCGATATTTTGCGCCGAGTGGTGAGCGTTGCGAGTCAAACCTCGACAACCAAGCGCAGGCCTCCCGGTTCGCCCGGCAGCGGTTGCTCAAGCAACCGCGCAAGTTCGGCCAGTCCCTTCTTGTCGTACTTTCGAAGGTCGGCCCGTTGGATCGTGCCTTTGTCTGGCCAGAAATTGTGGCCTTCGATCTGCACGCACCGCGGTGTGGTGCGGTAGATTTCGAGGCCATGCTTCTGCGCCCAGTCAATCGCCTCCGTCATTTTCTTGCTGTCGCCTCTCTCTTTCAGTGGGGCCTTTTTGCTGCGCTCTTTCATGTCACGCTCCTTGCTGCAATGTTCGGTGGTCACAAGAACTTTGCCAGTTGACGCAGCTCGCGTAGTGCGTCGCCGGAAAGATCGCGTCGCTCGACGCAGTGCTGCATGTGGTCGTGGATGAGCTGCTGCTTGGCGTGCGCAACGGCGGCCTCAACGGCGCGGATTTGCTGGGCGATGTTGACGGTGGAACGGGTCGTCGCCAAAAGGCGCGTGATGGCGCGCAGATGCCCTTCGGCGCGGCGGAGCCGCTTGATGACAGGTTCGCGCGATGGCTGCTTGGGTGCTCGCATATGCTCTCTCCTTCGGAGCGATATGCGCGTTAGGCGGCTTCTTCATCAGCACGCGCTAACGAAATCGATGTTCTTCCACCCCCCGGCAATGGGCGACCCAAACAATATGCCTCCCACAGTTCCGTGAGTTCGCGCCGTTTAGACAAGAGATCGCCGCGCCGGTAGGCGGCTTCGGCTTTATTGGCGATGACGTGCGCGAGTGCCATCTCGGTTACTTCGCGTGATGCGGTGGTCTCCTCAGCAGCCCAATCTCGAAATGAACTGCGAAACCCGTGCGCGGTTACCGCGCCATGGCCCATGCGCTCCAACAACGCAGCGAAAGCGGTTTCGCTGAGTGGTTTTCCGGCTGACCGTCCGGGAAAGATCAGTTCGTCAAGATTTCCGGATGGCGGGCCGATAAGTGCCAGCACCCGTTCGGTGAGCGGTACGCGATGCTCCCGCCTGGCCTTCATGCGTGTTGCGGGGATCGTCCAAATGCCTTCGCGCAAATTGATCTCGCGCCACGTGGCGAGGCGTACTTCGCCGCTTCGCGCTGCCGTCAGTACGAGAAATTCGAGCGCTCGCGCGGCCGGTGCGACGCGGTCACGCAGCTCGTCCATGAACGCCGGTACATCTCGATAGGACAGAGCGGGGTGGTGGCCGCGCGTGAGCTTTTTGGGGGGAGGGAGCATCTCCTCGAGATGGCCGCGCCATTGCGCGGGATTGTCGCCGCTTCTCAGGCCTCGCGCCTTGGCAGCGCTCAGCACCCGTTCGATCCGGCCGCGTAGCCGCGATGCTGTCTCGGGACGCGTCGTCCAGAGCGGCTTCAGAACCTTGAGAACATGGTCGGTCGTCAGGGCGTCAACCGGAACGTCGCGTATGGCCGAGGCGTGCTTCGTGAGTGTCATCCGCCATTGAGCGATGTGTTTGGCATTGCTGAAACCGCTTTCGATGTCGGCGATCAAAGCATCAGCGTAGGCGCCGAACGTCGGGACCTCCGATTGTGAGCGATCTGCTCCGCGTGGATTGCGCCCGTCGCGGAGAAGTTGCCGCGCGCGGTCAGCTTTCTCACGCGCCTCGGCTAAGCTGACTTGCCCAGGCCGTGCACTGCCCAATCCCATTTCAACTTGCTTGCCTTGCCAAGTGTAGATGAACACCCAGCGGCGCCCGCCGTTCTTAGAGATGTTCAGATAGAGGTTGCCGCCATCGGCGTGCCGTCCGCATTTCGTTAGGGTGGCGGCGCGTCGAGCTGACAGGCGTTGAGAAATTTTTGGCATTGTCCACTCCGCTTTTCGAGCGGAGCGCTCTGCCCCAGTCTGTGCCCTAGTGCAGGCACGGGATTGGGGTGGACCGCGCTGGACTCTGGTGGACCGTGATTTGTCACGTCCTCGGTCCAACGCTTTGACGGCAAAGACTTTGCTGGACCGCCATGGACTCCGCTGGATTCAGCGCATACGGACTCCCTCTCCGCCAGCCGCGCCACTATCCTTCCGTCCGCGCGCCGGTGCAATTTGCGTGTCTGCTCACGCTGGTCATCCCAATCATCTCCTATATAGCGCCGCCACGGCCTTCGCTTCGTTCGCGATCGCGGTGCGCAGGGCTTTGGGTTCGAGCACTCTAACTTCCGCGCCGAGGAGCAGAAATTGGCGCTTTGCTGCTTCGATGCTTTCGATCGGCGTCTTTGCGCGCAACCAGCCTTCCGGTTTGCAGGGCGTGCTTTCTTTAGTGAGCGCTTCGTGCGCTGCGGCATTGGTGTCGCGAAGGAGGCGCCTGCCAGCGGGGGATATTTCGATCGTGGCGGTTTCTTTGAAGAGTCGGGCTTCGAAATCCTTCGACCATTCATCCCAATAGCGAGCAAGATTGAAACGGCGCGTGCGTTTGGCGGCCGTGTTCAGCGTTTCTAGTGATTGGATGTTGGAAACGCGGTAGGTGCGCGTTGCGCCTTTTGCGTCGGCGACCAAATACCAAATGCCGGCTTTGAGCACGAGCCCGAGAGGGTCGAGCGTGCGTTCAACGACGCCTTTCCAGCTCTCGTAGCGAACGCGAACACGCTGTTCGCTCCATACGGCGGCGGCCAAGGGTTTCAGTGCGTCGGAGGCGTCCGCCCGGGTGTACCAGTTGATGGGATCGAGATGAAAACGTGCTGACACGCGCTCGGCGCTTTGGCCACGTTCGGGCGGTAAGCTGGCCAGTAGCTTCCATTGCGCGGCGGCGAGATCGGGCCCGAGGCCCAAATCCTGTGCTGCAGAGCCGACGCCGGACAATAGCAATGCGTCGGCTTCTTGCGCGGTGAAGCCTGTGAGTTTGGTGCGATAGCCGTCATGAAGCTGGAAGCCTCCGGCGCGGCCACGTTCGGCATAGATCGGCACGCCGGCCGCGCTGAGTTGGTCGACGTCGCGATAAATCGTGCGCACGGAAACCTCGAACTCTTCCGCGAGCGCTTCGGCGCTGAGGCGGCCGCGCATCTGCAGGAGGATCAAAATGGAGAGGAGGCGGCTCGCACGCATTTTTCGATGATGCCACAAAATCATGACATAGGATGGCATATTTAGCTGGATAGGCTCCCGCCATGAAATTTGATCCAATACCGGCGCTGCCGAATTCCGCGACTCCCGGTCAGGCCGGCGATTTTGCTTTCCTCACCGGTGAGTGGCGCATCCAGAACCGTTCGATCGTCGAAGGTGAGTGGTTGGAATATCCGAGCGAAGCCACCGTTCACGCTATTTTGGATGGGATTTGCAGCGTGGAGGAACTGCGCATTCCGGCTCGCAATTTCTCGGGCATGGGGTTGCGGTTGCTCGATGTCGAGACGCGGGTGTGGTCTGATCATTGGGTCAACGCCCGCACGGGCGCCCTCACGCTTCCAGGGCAGCGCGGCAGTTTTGAAAGTGGCGAAGGAATTTTCGTAACGGATGAGATCGACGACGGCGTGGCGGTGAAGCATGTCGGCGTCTGGGACAATATCACGTCGCGTTCATGCCGCTGGCGCCAGGCGTCATCGCGCGACGGCGGCAAAACCTGGGCGCAAAATTGGATCATGGAGTGGGTGCGGGCGTAATTTTGCGATAGGATCGACGCATGAGTTATCATGCGTTCAATCGCGCCATCGTGCGTACGCCGTCAGTGTCGGTCGTTGATGGTCTTCGCGCAGTTGATGTCGGCGCGCCCATCTATGAAGACGTGCTGGCTGAGCACGCCGCTTACGTTGCTGCGCTCGAACGCGCGGGCGTTCGCGTTGAGACCCTGCCTCCGCTCGACGCTTTTCCAGACGCCATCTTTGTCGAAGACACTGCACTTGTGTTCACACACGCGGCGATCTTGTTACGACCCGGCGCGGCGACGCGGCGGGGAGAAACAGAGGAAATGCGTGAAACGCTCGATCGCAATTTTGAGCGCGTTCTTCATTTGCGATCGGGGACCGCCGAAGGCGGAGATGTGCTCAGTACGCCTAGCGAAGTCTTCATAGGCACGTCTGCGAGAACCAGCGTCGAGGGCGCCGCCGCGCTCGTTGCGCTCCTGGCGGAAATCGGATTGCGCGGAACCGTGGTCCAGTCACCTCCAGGCGTTCTTCACCTGAAGTCCGATTGCTCGATGCTGGATGAGGAGACCATCCTTTGCACGCCGAGATTGGCGGGCGCCGAACCTTTTCCCGGGTTTCGCCTCATACTGACACCTGAGCGGGAAGAAGGCGCCGCCAACGCACTTCGGATCGGCGACGAGGTGTTCATTAGCGCAGACTTTCCACGCAGTGCTGAGCTGCTCGGGCAGGCGGGCTATCGGGTTAAGCCGCTGAAGACGCGGGAAATCGCCAAAATCGACGCTGGTCTTTCCTGTATGTCTCTGCGGTGGCGCAACTCATCATGCTACTGAAAAGATAAGATATTTTCTGAGGCGTCGATCTTGTGCCCAGGCGTCGGCCGGGGCCGTAAAATCCAGCGAAAATGTCCCGCTTCCGCATTGACGCTGACGTGGCGTTTCCTTTATATCGCCGCTCCCCGCCCGGGCGAGCTACGTCCGGGCGCACGAATTTTTTGGCGGTAACGATGTTCGCGGTAATTAAGACGGGCGGCAAACAGTACCGAGTGGCCAAGGACGATGTGATCGTCGTTGAGAAGCTCGAAGGCGATGCCGGTTCGAAGGTCACGTTCAGCGATGTGCTGATGTCGGGCGACGGCAAGACCGTGAAGCTTGGCAAGGATCTGTCGGGCTTCACCGTTACGGGCACGCTCGTGAAGACTGAAAAGGGCGACAAAGTCACGGTGTTTAAGAAGCGCCGTCGCAACACCTATCGCCGCAAGATCGGTCACCGTCAGACTGAATCGCACATCAAGATCACCGCCATCGGCGGCAAGGAATAAGAGGGCGTCATGGCTCACAAAAAAGCAGGTGGTAGCTCTCGCAACGGTCGCGACTCGCCGGGCCAACGCCTTGGCGTGAAGCGCTTCGGCGGCCAATCGGTGAATGGTGGCGAGATCCTCGTCCGTCAGCGCGGCACGAAATTCCATCCGGGTTCAAACGTCGGCCTCGGCCGCGATCACACGCTCTTTGCCCTTTGTGAGGGCCAGGTGCAGTTCGCGACGAAACGCAATGGCCGCACGTACGTATCCATTGCACCGCTCGCGGTGGCCGCGGAATAGGCGATAACGGAAGAAATTCCCGGATCGCCTGACAACAGGGCGATCCGGTTCCCGAAATAGCGTGGGGCGCCCGGATCAAGGCGCCCCATTTTTTATGCCCCACGCGTTAGAGCCAAAAGGAGCGGCTCATGCGTGACGTGTACGAGATCGAAACTAAAAGACTGAAGCTGCGGCCGCTGCGCATGTCCGATGCGCAACGCGTGGCGACGTTCTGTAACGATCCGGGCGTAGCGCGCATGATTCTTCGCGCGCCGCTCCCTTATCTTCCTGTTGCTGCCGAAGGTTGGATCATGACGCTGAAGGCGCGTGAGCCGCTTGCAGAGGACTTCGTTTACGCGGTTGATCTCGAAGGCGAGGGCCTCATCGGCGTCGTTGGCGCTCATAAGAGCGGCAATGACCAATTTGAGGTCGGCTATTGGTTCGGTCGTCCGTACTGGGGCCAGGGCTTCGCAACTGAGACGCTGCAAGGCTTTCTCGGCGAAGCGAAATCACTTGGCCACTTGCAGGCGGGTCACTTCGTCGACAATCCGGCGTCCGGCCGCGTTTTGCAGAAGGGCGGGTTCGCTTACACGGGCGAAACACCGAGCTTGTTCTCGCTCGGGCGCGCAGCAAGCGCACCGGTGAAGCGCATGCGTTATGCCGGCAATGAAGCGATGCTCGCGGCCTAGATCTAGATAGGCGCCCCGGCGCTGCGTAGCGCGCCGGCGGCGCCGTCTACGAGGGCGTTAAGTGAGCCGGCGACGTCCCAACCGCCGACGTGCACCGCGAAGAACATCGCGTAGCCGATAATGAATAGCACCGGCATGGCGCGCTCGAGCGACCACCACTTCATGGTGCGGCGCTTGCCGGTGATGCTTTGCCATTCGTCGCGGATGGGATGAACGCCAAGGTCATCTTCGATCGCGTAGATGTTCTTGTACTTCGCCGCGAGCAGCACGGTGTAATACGAGTTCGAGGTGCGCCAGATTGCGCAAGTAAGCGCCAGCGCGATTGTGCAGAGTGTGAAGAGCACCGGGTTTGGCAGCCCTTCGGCGCTGGCCAAGAAGCCCAATGCGCTGATGCCGGCGATGTTCAGCGTCATGAATACGTTCGAAAGTTCGCGGCGTGCGCGGCGCGCCTCCCGAACGTCCTCGACCAGCAATTTGTAGATCTCAAGATTGGTCGCCGTGTCCGTCATGTGATCCCCCGTTGGGCCGAAATGTAGTCCCGCTATGCGTTCCTGTCTTGCCCGTACGCCTTGGAAATACCCTGGATTCTGCCTAGCTAGGCTAGCGCGGGCGCGAGAGAGCAGCAGTGGCCGCTGGAGACACATTCATGGGATTGCGCGTAGCCGTCGTCGGCGCCACGGGGAACGTGGGCCGGGAAATGCTGGAAATCCTGTCGGAACGCCTCTTCCCGGCCGATGAGGTGATCGCGCTCGCTTCTCGCCGTTCCATGGGCAGCGAGGTCAGCTTTGGCGACAAGACGCTGAAGGTGAAGGATCTCGAGCAATTCGACTTTTCCGGTGTCGATCTCGTACTCATGAGCGCCGGCGGCGATGTCTCCCGCGAATGGTCACCCAAGATTGGCGCTACCGGCGCAGTCGTCATCGACAATTCGAGCGCTTGGCGCATGGACCCGCGTGTGCCGTTGGTGGTACCGGAAGTGAACCCGGAAGCGGTACATGGCTATGAGAAACTCAACATCATCGCCAATCCAAATTGCTCGACGGCGCAGCTCGTTGTGGCGCTGAAGCCTTTGCACGATCGCGCGAAGGTGAAGCGTGTCGTCGTGGCAACGTATCAATCCGTATCCGGCGCCGGCCGTGACGCCATGGATGAGCTCTGGAACCAGACCAAGAAGCTTTATGTCGGCGATGAGATCGTCAAAGAGCAATTCACCAAGCAGATCGCCTTCAACGTTATCCCGCACATCGACGTGTTCATGGAGGATGGCTACACGAAGGAAGAGTGGAAGATGATGGCGGAGACCAAGAAGATCTTGGATCCGTCGATTAAGCTCACGGCTACGTGTGTGCGTGTACCGGTGTTCGTTGGTCACTCGGAAGCGGTGAACATCGAGTTCGAACAGCCGATCACCGCAGAGGAAGCGCAAGAAATCTTGCGCGAAGCGCCTGGCGTGATGCTCGTCGATCGCCGCGAGGATGAAGGTTACACCACGCCGATCGAGTGCGTGGGTGAGTTTGCCACTTTCGTGTCGCGCGTACGCGAAGATGCGACTGTGGAAAACGGAATCTCCCTGTGGTGCGTCAGTGACAATCTCCGCAAGGGTGCGGCGCTCAACGCAGTGCAGATCGCCGAGCTGATGCTGAATAAGGGATTGTTCAAGCGCGTGCGCGCGGCGTGAACATTGCGCCGGATGTGAGCGCATCTGACATCCGCTGTTACAAATTATGTAGTCGATTTCGTCGCACACGCATGGCGGCGGAGCTCGTGCGTGCCTATCTAGCGATGAAGGGGACGCATGACTTCCATCGCCATCCAGCAGCCGTCACAAGCGGATATTGAGGTTATTCACGTAGTGCTGAAGGAGACCTACTGGTCTCCCGGCATTCCGCGAGACGTGGTCGAGCGTGCATGCGCCAATTCAATGTGTGCAATCGCGCGTGACGAGAGCGGCAAGCTCATCGGCTTTGCGCGGTTGGTTACCGATAAAGCGACGTTCGCATGGCTCTGCGACGTGATTGTTCTCCCCGGAAAGCAGGGCAGAGGTTTGGGTCGCGCGTTGGTGCAGACATTTCAGCAGCATCCCGAGCTTCAAGGTTTGCGACGTTGGCTGCTTGGCACCAAGGACGCGCACGGCGTTTATGCGCCGCTCGGCTTTTCGCCGTTGGCGGCACCCCAACGTCTTATGGAAATCAGAAACCCAGAGCCGTACGGATTGAAGGCGACATGAGCCAAGCTGCGCCGATCACGGCTAGTCCATCGGATTTGGAACGTCGCACCGGGTTTCTTGCGGGGGCGTTTGCCTATGTCGCATGGGGCTTCCTGCCGCTCTACCTAAAGCTTCTCTCCGCTATCGACGTGCGGGAAGTTCTTGCGCAGCGCATCCTTTGGGCGGCGCCGTCTGCGTTCATTGCGGTGTTCGTGATGAGCGGTTGGCGCGCAGGCTGGCGTGAGATCGCAACGGCCCTGACGCCGCGCATGCTCGGCACGCTTGCTGCCTCGGCCTGCTTCATCTTCGTAAATTGGGGCATGTACGTCTATCTTGTGCTCAACGAGCGCGTGATTGAATCGGCATTGGCCTACTTTCTGGCGCCTCTGGTCAGCGTTGCGATCGGCGTGCTGTTTTTCAAAGAATCTATAACGACGCCGCGCGTTATTGCTTTGGCGTTGGCGCTGGTCGGCGTTGTGGTGCAGGGCTTTGCGCTCGGCGCTCCGCCATGGATGGCGCTTGGTCTTTGCGCGACGTGGTCTGTGTATGCGGTCATTCGAAAGCGCGCACCGGTTCCGGCGGCTGTTGGCTTGCTGATTGAAAGCTTGGCCTTAGCGCCGGTGGCGATTGGATTGCTGGTTTGGGCGGCGAGCGCCGCACCCTTAGGGTTTACGCTCGGCTGGGAAATGGCGTTACTGCTCGCGGTTGCGGGGCCGGTGACCGCCATCCCGCTTATGGCTTTCGCTTTTGGTGCGCGACGGGTCAGTTTCACAACTCTAGGGTTGCTGCAATTCCTCGCGCCGACGCTGCAATTTCTTACCGGCATTGCGTTTGGTGAGTCATTTACGCCGCTTCGCGCTGTAAGCTTCGGTTTGATTTGGGCGGGCCTCGCCTTTTTCTCCTGGGATACGTTGCGCCAAGCCAAACTGAATGAGTGAAACCGTTTATTACGCGATTGGCGACGTGCACGGCGAGCTGGAGAAGCTCGACAATCTGCTGCGCTACATTCGTGAAGACGCTCGCTTCAATGGCGATGAGCATCGAATTGTCTTTCTCGGTGATTTGATCGACCGAGGTCCGGACAGCCGCGGCGTTGTCGATCGCGCGCGCAAACTCTGCGCGGCGGATCAAGCTTGGGCCATCAAAGGGAATCATGAAGAGCTGATGCTTCATGCTTACGATAAGCGTGAATCCGTCGGCATCTATTTTTGGGCCGAGAACGGCGGTGATGAAACCATCTCGTCTTACATGATGGCGAATGGTGTCTGTGACGATTGGCGTGATGCTGTCGATAAAGGTCACATCGCCTGGCTTCGCTCCTTGCCTGCGATCATCCGTGACGAGGCGCGGGGGCTCGCCTTCGTGCACGGCGGCATTGATCCGGCGACGTTCCCGAATTGCAGCGATGAAGTGCGAATGTGGACCCGGTCGCAGAAGTTCTTTGACCCCAATCGTTGGCCGAAGCGGGCAGAGCTTGAGGGTCTTATGGTCGTTCACGGCCACACACCGACCGCGGATTTTGAACCCTACGCCAATCCGTGCCGCGTCAATGTCGATACTGGTGCGTGTTTCGGCGGGCCGCTCAGCGCTGTGGTGCTAGCCCCGGGGCGGGCGCCGCGCTTCTTGCGCGCATGAAGGCGGCGCCAAGAACCAGCCATGCTGCAAGCGGGCAAATTGGCAACGCAAAATAATACCCGGCCGCAACCGTAAGGCCGGCGCCCCAAGCGAAGATCGCGGCGGTGTAGTCGAGCGGCGTGCGCGGTGCGCCGAGTAAAGCGGCGCCGACGAGCAACACCGTGAAATCGTAGAAGAAGAGATAGGGCGAGATCAGCAGCGTTGCGGCGCATAGCGCTGCGCCGCCGATTGCCAGGTCGCCTTTGCGAAAGAGTAGGCACGCCACGAGGGCGCCAGCTGCCGCGCTTCCGGCATGTATGCCGATCGCAAGCGCGTGCGACGCGCCAAGGCCAAGCAAGTTTGCGTATAATGAAGCGTACGCGGGCGTGGTGATGCGCTGTTCGCTGATCAAGCGTTGCGACGCCGTTAGGCTCTCGAACCAGTTGAGATACGATTCCGATCCAAAAATAAGACCGCTCACCACGATAAAAGCGATGGTGGCGACAGTCGCGGCAATGAACGCGCGCCAGCGTCCGGAAAGCGCGAGAAACAATGGCCAAAGGATCGCCAAGTGGGGCTTGATCGCCATCAACCCGATCAGGCCGCCTGCTACGCGTGGTCTCTTGTCCAAAAAGTGCAGCGCAAATCCGGTGATCCCCGCGAGGAGCATTCCAGCTTGCACGGTGCCGATCTGATAGATCACCGCCGGCGCGGTTGCGGGAAAGATCAAGGCGCGCGCGTCTGGCAGGAAGCGCCGGATCGCAAGGCCGAACAAAAGGGCGGTTCCGACCAAAAATCCGATCGCCGCGACCGGGTACGGCAGCAGTGCAAGGAGGCAAACGAATATCAGGAACGTCGGCGGCGAATTCCACGGCGCGTAAAAGCGAACGTCCGGCGCCACCGCTTGCTGATACGACCACAACATCGCGCGATCGTGGATATCGGCGATGTGGCCATCGAGAGCCGCGCGTCCGGCGCTCCAAAACGCCATGAAGTCGCCGAAGAACGGCTGCCCGCTCGGCAGCGTCATGTTCTCGGCCCCGGAGATGCGCCAGAGCATGTAGGTCAGCATGCTCGCGGAGATCAGAACCGCGACAACTTCGAAGGCCCAACGTTTCACAGACATGAGTAGAGTGCGTCGATCAGATTCAGCGAGCGCGGATCGCCCATGATGTGGTGAGATTGCTTGTTCATGACATAGCCGATCGAGACGCCCGCGACCGGATCCCCAAGGCCTGCGCTGCCGCCATTGCCTGAATGTCCGAACGCCTCCGCATTTGGTCCGTAATACCGGTTTGAGTTTCCGATGATGCCGGCGCGCCAATCGACATTGAACGGCAGCACCAGATCGTCGCCTTTCCACACGCGACGGGTCAGCGCATCAAATCCTTCTTGCGACAATACGCGGGCGCCATTGATCATTCCGCCGGTTGCGTAAGCCTCGTAGAGCCGCGCCACAGAGAGCGCGGTGCCGTGGCCATTTGCAGCCGGTATCTCAATCATGCGCCATTGAGTGGAGCCACGAATAGGCGCCGCCCATTTGGTGAAGAAGGCCGCTTTGCGCGCCGGGGTGATCTCTCCGAAATCGCCGCCGCGCGTGGGCTTGCGCATTTCGGAAGCGCGCGGGTGATCGTGCTCAGGCGTGCCAATTTGAAAGTCGATGCCGAGCGGCGTGCAGATATCTTCGCGCAGCACTGCGCCAAGCGAACGGCCAGACGTGCGGCGCGCTATCTCGCCTGCGATATAGCCCCAAGTCATCGGATGATAGCCGCTTGCCGTTCCGGGCGGCCACAAAGGCTCGAGCGTCGCGATCGCCGCGCTACACGCCGCCGGATCAAGCCATAGGTCGGGATCGATCGGATCGATAAAGCCTGGCACGCCCGCCTGATGCGCCAGCGCCTGGCGTATCGTCAGCGTGTCTTTTCCGTGCACGCCGAATTCCGGCCAGATCGATGCAATCGTGGCGTCATAGTCGAGCGCGCCGCGATCAGCGAGCAGCGCCATGACTAAAGCGCCGACGCCCTTTGTGGTCGAATAGACCGGTACTATTGTGTCTTCGCGCCATGGCCGCGTTTGCTCACGATTGGCCCAGCCGCCCCATAAATTGGCCACGACCTCACCGTCGCGGATTGCTGCAAAGCCAGCGCCCATCTCTTCGGCGAGTCCGGCATCGAATGCTTCGCGCACCCGTTCAAATCCCGGGGCGACATAGCCTTCCGTCATAAAGCCACCTCCAAAGGGCGCGCGCGGGGCCAGGTCACAGGTTCGTCGAGCACGGCTTGCGCCTCCGGCAGCAACAAATCTTCGCTGTCGGCCGCAAGCGAGCGCACGATTACGTCATAGACGGCGCCCGTCGCGCCTTCGAGCGCGATTGCTGGAGCGTCGCCTCGGATACGGCGACCAACAAAAAGCGCCGACAGCAAATCGCCCGTACCTTTCGGCGCGCGGGGCAGGCGCGCCGTCTCGCAAAACCAATCGCCCGTCGGTTGGGCCAGCAAATTTCCAAGCCCAAGTGCGGTGCGGATCGAGGAACATAAAACTGGCTTGCCGATGCGCTTGGCCGCGTCGCGAGCCGCATTCAGACCGTCAATGGTGCGGCTTGTAATCAAGCCGAGCTCGAAGCTGTTGGGCGTCAGCCAGTCTGCGTGCCGCCACAATCCGTCGAGCACCGCGTCCGCGATCGCCTGGTTAACGAAGAGCTTGCCTTCATCACCGAGCACCGGATCGCAGACGAAGATTGCTTTCGGATTGGCGCGCTTGATGCGATCCACAACATCGACGATCACGCCGACGTGCTCCGCGTGTCCAAGATAGCCGGTCAGGACCGCATCAATCTCGGCGAACACGCCATCCGCCGCCAACCCTTCAAGCAGCGCCGCTAGAGTTTCCGTAGGGATGGGGCCGCCACCGGGCGCGCCGTGATCCGGCCTGCGTCCAAGCAGCACTGTAGGCGCCTGCAAAACGCGCACGCCGAGACGCTCCATCGCGAAGGCCGCGACAGAATTGCCGACGCGGGCGCCGACAACCTGACTCTGGATCGACAAAATTGTCTTCACGCGGCTAGAAAACCTCTGCTGGCAATGTTTGCCCGCGTCGCATCCCCGAGCAAGAGATGACAGCACGACCACGCCGTTCCTGCCTTTATATGCCAGGGGCCAACCCAAAGGCACTGGAAAAGGCGAAGACTCTCGCAGCTGATGTGCTGCTGCTCGACCTGGAAGATTCCGTCGCGCCAGACGCCAAGGAGTCCGCACGCAATCAGGTCGCCAACGCCGTGAAGCAGGGCGGTTACGGCAAGCGTGAAGTGGTCGTGCGCGTTAACGCTCTGGCGACGCCGTGGGGCCGCGCCGACATAGCGGCGATCGGCGTAACTCGCCCGGACGGCATCCTGGCGCCAAAGGTTGAAACAGCGACTGAGGTGGACGCGCTCAATCGCGCGATGACAGATGCGGGCTTCAGCGAAGATGCTTCGCTTTGGATCATGATCGAAACCCCGCAAGCAATTTTCCACTTGCCGCAGATCGTCGCCGCGGCGCGCAGCACGCGCTTGCAGGTGCTGGTGATGGGCCTCAACGATCTCGCTAAAGAAACACGCATGCGGACAGGCGCCGGTCGTGCCGCGTTTCAGACCTCAATGTCGCTAACCGTCATGGCCGGCCGCATGGCAGGGCTCAACGTGATCGACGGCGTTTATAACGACATCGCCGACGCCGTAGGTTTCGAGGCCGAGTGCCGGCAGGGCCTCGAGTTCGGATTTGACGGCAAGACACTCATTCATCCGAGCCAAGTGGAGGCATGTAACGCCGTCTTTGCTCCCACAGATGAAGAGATCACTCGCGCTCGCGCCGTGATTGACGCCTTTGCATCGCCCGAGAACGCAGGCAAGGGCGTCATCAAAGTGGATGGCAAAATGACCGAGCTGTTGCACCTCGAACAGGCGAAGCAGGTTGTTGCGGTGGCCGAAGCGATTGAAAGCCTTCGATCATGACCAAATCCAATCTCGGGAATTTCTTTGAAGACTTCACGCCTGGCCAGCAGATTGCGCACGCAACGCCGCGGACGCTTTCCGAGGCGGACTCCGCGCTCAACATTGCGCTCACGGGCGCGCGCCACGCGCTCTTCAGCGGCGATAGTTTCGCCCAGGATTGCGGACTCGCCGGCGCGCCGATTGATCCGCTGCTCGTTTTTCACACCGTGTTTGGCAAAACCGTGCCGGATATTTCTCTGAATGCCGTCGCCAATCTTGGCTACGCAGAGGGGCGGTTCGTCGCGCCGGTCTATCCCGGCGACACGCTTTCGGCGGTGTCTGAAGTCATCGGGCTCAAAGCCAATTCCAATGGCAAGACAGGAGTCGTCACCGTTCGCACGACTGGGTTCAATCAAGATGATGAGCCGGTGCTGAGCTATGTGCGCTGGGTCATGGTCAATAAGCGTGACGCCGCGGCGCTAACCACAGACGCGCCGCCGATAACGCCGAAGAATGTTGTGTCGGCCAATGAGTTGATGCTTCCGCCCGGGCTGGATTTTTCGAACTACAATTGGACGCTTGCCGGCTCTCCACACGCTTTCGAAGATTATGAGTTGGGCGAGAGGATCGATCACGTCGACGGCATGACGGTCGAAGAGGCCGAGCATCAGATCGCGACGCGTCTTTATCAAAACACCGCCAAGGTCCATTTTGATGTGTTGGCGCAGAAGGAGTCGCGCTTTGGTAAGCGCCTCATCTATGGCGGCGTGACCATCTCGCTGGCGCGAGCGCTGTCTTTCAACGGTCTCGCTAACGCGCAACTGATGCTCGGCATTAATGGCGGCCGCCACGTCAATCCGCTGTTCGCCGGCGATACGCTTTATGCGTGGTCGGAGGTTCTGGCGAAGGAGGATCTCGGCGAGGTCGGTGCGCTTCGTCTCCGTCTCGTGGCGCTTAAAAACCAGAATGCGGCTGGATTCCCGCTCAAGAATCAAGCGGGCGAATATGAAGCCAATGTCGTTCTCGACTTTGACTACTGGGCTGCCATTCCAAAACGCTAGGGCGTCGCTGCTGGTGGTGTGTCTGCACTCTGAGCGCGACGCCGGAAGAGAGTCAGAAGCGAAAACAGACCAGCAAGCAACAACCCGCCGTGGGTAACCTTGTAGCCTTCCTGCTCTTCAACGGTGATCGACGAGGAGACAGCGTCCGAAAGCTCGCGTTGTTGATCGGCGCTGAAAAACGGATTGTCGCCGCGGTCGAACCCATTCTCGTTCTGCGTTTCGTTGATCTGACGGCGCAGCTCAGTACGCATGTTCTCGACACCGTAATATGAGACGCCGATTCCAAGCACTGACGTTACCAGCATTGTGATCGCCGCCGTCTGAGCGCGCGTGAAGAAGCTCGTCACGAGGCCAATCAAGATTACGGCGAAGGCGGCAATAACGATGACTGCCGGCTCAGAATCCTCCGCCTGCTGGCGTTGATTCGCAATGCCTTCGAGCGGACCCGCGGGTTGCGGATCGCCCGTCATCAATTGCCATCCGGTCGCGCTGAGGATTTCCGTGTTCGAGCACGACACCGTCACCCATGGCAGGAAAAAGCCCAGCAGTGCGATGAGTTTTCCGAGCCGCGCGATCTGATTGAAGTCGATGTACATCAGTGCTCTGCCGCTTGCTGACGCTGAACCCAGCGATGCATGCGCGCTTCTAGGACATCCATTGGCACCGCGCCGGCGCTCAGCAGTTCGTCGTGGAAAGCGCGAATGTCGAAGCGATCGCCCAAGGCTTGAGTCGCCTCCCGGCGCAGGCGCTGCATCGTGAGCTCGCCGATCTTATAAGCCAACGCTTGTCCGGGCGTCGCGATATAGCGCTCCAGCTCCGTCTGGATGTTGTGCGGTGAGAGCGCGGTGTTGTCGGTGAAGCAGCGACGCGCCTGCTCAATGTCCCAGCCGAGCCAGTGGATGCCGGTGTCCGCGACGAGCCTGCAAGCGCGCCACATCTCGTAGCTCAACCGGCCGAAGCGCTCGTAGGGCGTCCGATAAAGACCCATGTCTTCGCCCAGAGATTCTGAATAGAGGCCCCAGCCTTCAACGAACGCCGTCTCGAAAGCGTTGCGCCGGAAATAGGGGAGCTCGCCCAGTTCCTGCGCGCGAGAAATCTGCAGGTGATGCCCCGGCATTGCTTCGTGCACGGTAAGCGCGGGCAATTCGTAGAGTGGTCTCTGGTCGAGGCGCGTGGTGTTGACCCAATATGTGCCCGATTGCCCGAGCGCTGCGCTGCCTTGTGTGTAGTATGCTGTGGTCGAGCCCTCGGCTTGCTCCGCCGGGATGACGCGGATGCCATAAGAGAGACGTGGCAACGTGCCGAACAGGCGCGGCAATTGCCCGTCGGCGCGCTTTGCGATTTCGGAGGCGTAGCGGATCAGCTCGTCCGGCGTCTGCGCGTAAAATTGACGATCCGTTCTCAGAAAGCGCTGAAATGCGGCAAAGTCGCCGCGAAAGCCGCTCGCGCGAATTTCTTGCTCCATGAGTGCGCGGATGCGCGCGACTTCGTGGTTTCCAAGTTCGTTAATTTGCTCCGGCGTCATGTCAGTTGTCGTGTAGGAGCGAACGAGATAGCGGTAGAGATCTGCTCCGCCGGGCACCGATCGCAATCCAAGCTGAGGCCGTGCCGCGGGAAGATATTCATTCTCGATGAAAGCAACGGTCTCTCGTTGCAGCGGCATTATTCGATCGCGAATGATCGCGCGTGCCCGTTCGCGATATTGCTCTTGCTGTGCCGCTGGGATGTTGCTCGGCATTGACGCCAGCGGCGTTAGCAACGTCGCTTCGAGTGATCCGACCTGCGCGCGCGCCGTATCCAGCGCGCGCTCAACCACGATGCGTGGCTGCGTGTAGCCGGTCTGAATGCCGCGACGGGCGTTTGCGAAGCCTTGCTGATAGTAATTCGGCAGAGCCTCGAGGCGCGCCAGCCACGCTTCCGCGTCGTCACCGGATTGGATCGGCGTGGTGTAGGCGAGGTAGTCCCCGGCGGTGAAGAAGCCGTCGCCGTTGCCGATCGGCGCGCGGCCGAAATCTAGGTCGATGCCCTCGATCGATTGATCGATCACGCGCATCAGATAGGAGCGGTTGAGCGCGTCTTCCTCGCTGAGCCCGCGCGTAGGCGTTCTTTCCAGCCGCGCTTTGAATGCGACCAACTCCGCGCGGAATGCAAGCTCGCCCTCACGTGATGTATCTGGCAGCAAGCGTAGCGCCGCGCGGTCGCCTTCCGACGCCGAAGTAATTGGATCGTAGCGCCGCGCCGTTTGCTCATAGGCTGTGATCACCGTCGCCAGCGCCCGGTTGCTACGTTGTTGAGCAAGAGCGGGTGTTGCCGCCGTGAGGAAAACGGCGGTGCAAACGGCGATAGTCCGGATCATGAGCGGTCCCCCAGAAAGTCGCCGCGACGCTAGCACGGGCGCCGGCCGGTGCGCAGGTGAATCGACCGGCAACAGCGGCAATTCGATTGATTGACTTGAGGGGCGCCGAGCCTATGTTCCGGCCTGGAATCTGTACCCATATCAAGAACAAGAGGCCCTGATGGCCGGCGCGCCCAGTCCGGAAAACCGCCCCATTGCCCCGCACCTGAGCGTTTGGCGCTGGCACGCGACGATGGCTTCATCGATCATCCATCGCTTCACCGGCATTGGCCTTTATGGCGCGGCGGTCGGCATGGTGATTTGGGTCATGGCCGCTGCGGCAGGTCCCGAGGCTTACGCGTTCGTTCAGATGGTGCTCACCGCGTGGTACGGGCAGGTGGCGCTCTATCTCATCGTCGCTGCGCTCGCCTATCACCTTGCCAACGGCATTCGTCACTTGGTGTTCGACACCGGCGCAGGGCTTACGCCCGCCGATGCTGAAGCCAGCGCCTGGTTCGCTATTCTCTTTGCTGTCGCCGCACCGATCGGTCTGTGGGCGCTCGTGACGTTCGGGGGCTGAAAATGAGCAATTCCGTACGCAGCATGCGCACGCCCCTCGGCCGGGTCCGCCGTCATGGCGCATCCCGGGAAGGGACCGGCCACTTCATCGCCAACCGCGTCACCTCGATTGCGCTTGTTCTGCTGGCGCCTTGGTTTGTGGTTTCCTCCGCACTTTCCATTCGCGACGCGAGCTATCTCGCCACCATCGACTTTCTGTCGGATCCGGTGAATGCGGTCGCGGTGATCTTGCTGATCGCTATCGGCCTCTACCACATGTCGCTTGGCATGCAGGAAGTCATCGTTGATTACATCTTGAAGCCGTTCACGAAGGTGCTGTTGCTGTTCTTGAACGTCGCTTTCCCGCTTGTCCTAGCGGTCGGCGCGATCTTCGCCGTCCTGCTCGTGAATTTCGGAGTCTGATCCGTTGGCCGCTTACACTTGGATCGATCACACCTTTGACGTCGTCGTCGTCGGCGCCGGTGGCTCGGGACTTCGCGCCGCGCTCGGCGCTGCGCAAGCCGGTCTCAAAACGGCCTGCGTGACGAAAGTCTTTCCGACACGCTCACATACGGTCGCAGCGCAAGGCGGCATCTCCGCCGCGCTCGGCAATATGGGTGAAGACAAGTGGCAGTGGCACATGTTCGACACCGTGAAAGGGTCGGACTGGCTGGGCGACCAAGACGCGATCGAATATCTCACCCGCAACGCGCCTGCCGCCGTTTACGAGCTTGAGCACTGGGGTGTGCCGTTCTCGCGGACCGAAGAAGGCAAGATATATCAGCGCGCCTTTGGCGGCATGACCAAGAATTTCGGCGAAGCGCCGATCCAGCGCACCTGCGCCGCGGCCGACCGCACCGGTCACGCCATGCTGCACACGATGTACGGCCAATCGCTGCGCCACAGCGTCGATTTCTTCATCGAATACTTCGCGCTCGATCTCATCATGGATGAAGAGGGCGTTTGCCGCGGCATGACGGCTTGGAAGCTGGATGACGGCACGCTGCACCGCTTCCGCGCGCAAACCGTTGTGCTCGCGACCGGCGGTTACGGCCGTGCTTATCTCTCGTGCACCTCGGCGCACACCTGCACCGGAGATGGCGGTGCGATGGTTCTGCGCGCCGGCCTGCCGCTGCAAGATATGGAATTCGTCCAATTCCACCCGACTGGCATCTTCCCCGCCGGTTGCCTTATCACAGAAGGCGCGCGCGGAGAGGGCGGTTATCTCACCAACTCAAACGGCGAGCGCTTCATGGAGCGCTATGCGCCAACCGTGAAAGACCTCGCGCCGCGCGACATGGTCTCGCGCGCTATGACGCTTGAAATCCGCGAAGGTCGCGGCGTTGGTCCTAACAAGGATCACATCAATCTGCACTTGGATCACCTCGATCCAAAAGTGCTCCATCAGCGTCTGCCGGGCATTTCGGAAAGCGCGAAAGTGTTCGCTGGCGTCGACGTTACGCGCGAACCGATCCCGGTGCTGCCAACGGTCCACTACAATATGGGCGGCATCCCGACGAATTATCACGGCGAAGTCGTGACGAAGAAGAACGGTAACCCGGACGAAATCGTGCCTGGCTTGATGGCCGTTGGCGAAGCGGCATGTGTATCCGTGCACGGCGCCAATCGCTTGGGCTCGAACTCTCTGATCGATCTTGTCGTGTTTGGCCGCGCCGTTGGCCAACGCTGCGCTGAAAAGCTCAAAGCTAACGCTTCGCAGCCTTCACTCGCTGCCAACGCCGGTGACGCGCATCTCGCGCGCTTCGACAAATTCCGTAACGCCAATGGCGGCTCGCCGACCGCGAAACTGCGCGATAAGATGCAGCGCACGATGCAGGAAACCTGCGCCGTCTATCGTACCGGACCGGTCATGGAAGAAGGCGTGCAGCGAATGGAGAAGGTCTGGGCCGAGGCGCCGGACGTGAAGGTCACTGATCGTTCGATGATCTGGAACACCGATCTCGTCGAAACGCTCGAATTCGATAACCTGCTTGGTCAGGCCGTCGTCACCGTAGTCGGCGGGTTGAACCGTACTGAGTCGCGCGGCGCTCACGCCCGTGAGGACTTCCCGGATCGTGATGACGAGCACTGGATGAAGCACACGCTCGCCTGGCTAGACATGAAGACCGGTAAAGCCACGATCGACTATCGCCCGGTGCACACCAACACGATGACCAACGAAGTCGAGTACATCCCGCCGAAGAAGCGCGTGTACTAACGCCGGGGTTGGCCGCGTTCACATAGCGTGGCCGCATCTCCGCGTGTGAAATCCGCAGTCCAGTCGTCTCCCATGTCGCATCGTCGTACGAGAACGCTTGCTCCCAGCGTGCATGGTTCTCGTCTTGGATCGTCCACAGATAACGGACCTTCACCGGGCGATCGCCCACTCGGTCCTGCGCGTAGAACTCGCCGCGATTGCCTTGGAAGCCTCCGACCACAGGGATCGGATCAAGCCGTCCGTCGACGCTGCTGATGAAATAGATCGACCATTGCCGCGCTTCGGGATCGAACAATCTCAACGTCAGTCCTGAGCTGTGGCGCGTCGTAAAGTAGAGTTCATCCACTGTGGCGCCGCCAGGCGCGCCGCGGCTTCAAAGGCCCTGATCGAGGCGAGAGGCGGAAGGTCGACCATAAAGAGGACTTAGCCTCACACCCGAACTGCGCCGTTTGCATCTTTAGGCGCAACGTTCGTTCGCGCGCATGAGGCCGACGAAGCAAATCTCAGAGTCACGGCATTGCCTACGTTTGGTACGGCTTGGCTGACGCCGCGCCTTGGCGCCTTTCGCGCAGCGAACGATGGCGTCAGCATCGAGCTTTCAGAGGCTGCGCGCGATCTCAATGCCGGCAATTTTGATGCTGCCATTCGCAATGGTCACGGCAAGTGGCCTGGTTTGCGGACTGTGAAACTGTTCGACAGTGTCTTCACGCCGCTCTGCAGCCCAGCGCTGAAGCGCGCCGCGCGCGCTATCGTCGATCCGACCAAAGCCTTGGACGTGACGTTGCTTGGGCGGCCGGATTGGTGGGCCGCTTGGTATGCGGGCATCGGGGTCTCAAGCGTAGATCTTGGCAATCGCTTCGGAACGAGGCTGAACGCCGAGCATCTCGACGCGGCTGCCGCAATCGCCGGGCAGGGCGTCACTATTGGCTCGCCGATCCTTTTCGGCAACGATATCGCGGCGGGCCGTCTCGTGCCGGTGCATGACTTCATCGCCGCCGATGGACGCGCATTCTGGCTGGTCTATCCCACGTTACGTGAGCGAAGCCGCAAGATCGCGCGCTTTCGCGAATGGCTATGTGATGAAGCCGGCTCCGTCGTCGCTTACGTTGCGGGGCGCTAGCAACGCCTAGCGTATTGATCGCTACGCCCATCTTGATTGAGTCCGCGCTGACACGCTTCTAAGTTCCCTCCAGGAACAGGGGGAGTTCAATCATGGCGGAGCGTATGAACCTGGCTGCATGGTCGGGTGTGCTGGGGACGTGGGTTAGCATCGCCGCGGCGGGTGTCGGCGGTTACACGGCGTTGCAAACGTACAATGAAGAAGTCGCGAAGATGGAAGACGCGCGCGTCGTTCAAACCTTCGCATTGCTTGAGATGTTCAACAGCAGCGAGCGCTTGCAAAGCCGGCAGCGCGTCATGGAGGCGGCCAACAGCGATGCGCCGCTTGAAGGTCATGACCTTTGGGTGACGCTCGATTTCTTTGATGCTTTGCAGATCTGTGTGGAACGAAATCTCTGCGACCAGGATTTGGCCGTGCGTCTGTTTCAACCTTATGCAGCGCCGATCTGGTCAGGGCTCGGCGATCAAATCACCGTCGGGCGGACGCCGAGCGATCCCAACATGGGCGAAGGCGTGCAATGGCTGGCAAGTCTTCCCGCGCCTGAGACTGCGCCGACGGTTGCGGCCGAACCTCCCGAAGCAGCGCCTGCCGAAACGCCTTCGGCAGACGAGACAACGGAGCCAGGCGAGTAAGCTTCACGACGTTACGGCATGCTTGACGCCCGCCTGCGCGCGGCGCGAGAGATTGCGTCCAGAAGTACAGCCGCGCTCGCGGCAGGGAGAAAATGCGCGATGGCTCAAATTGGTTATGTCTGTCTCGGCACCAGCGATTTCGATCGCGCGTGCGCATTCTACGACGCGCTCACCCCCGAGCTTGGCGGCAAGAAGCTTTTCCCAACGCCGCAGGGCGTGATGTACCGCCTCGGTGGCGGCGCGATGATTATGGTGACGCGCCCCTATAACGGGGAAGCTTCGCACGCGGGCAATGGCACCATGCTTGCGATCAACGTCGATGAGCAATCGGACGTGGCGCGCATTTACGAAAAGGCGCTGTCGCTTGGGGCCACATGCGAAGGTAAGCCGGGCGCGCGTGGTGCGTTCGGTGACTTCGCGTACTTCCGCGATCTCGATGGGAATAAGATCGCCGTCTTCTGGACCGAGCGTCAGAAGAAATAGCGTTACGGCGTCGGTGCGGGCGTGGGAGCATGGGCGTCTTCCTGCTTCTGCGATCCGCGCATCGCGTCCCTCAGCAAGTCCTCAAGCAGATTGCGTGGGCGGGGTTGCTCCGCCGGTTGGGCTGGTTGCTCTGTCGCAGTCTCACCTGAAGCGGGCGGCGTCGCAGGCGTTTCAGCATCGGTCGGCGTCGTTGTTGTGGCTGGCGGCTGCCGGCCGAACAACGCTTCTCCAATACGAGAGAGGGCGCTGCCTTCTTCCTGACGGCTCAGGATATCGCGCAGTTGATTTTGAACGATCTCTTCTACCGCGGGCGCGAAGCTCACGCGTGACCATGGGCCCGACACCCGAAATGGAATGCCATAGCCCGCCAAGCTCGCATCGCCGCCTTGGCCTTGCGCGTTGTTCACCGCGCGCGGTGCAATGCGCATGTCGATGGTCTGGCTGCCGACATTCACGAGGCCTTGCCCATCAAGACGCACGAACGGATTGAGCAGGCGAAGGTTGTCCGTCGCCATTACGCCGTCCGCGACCGCGAAGGTGGCGGAAAGCTCTGCAAAATCCGTCGACGCCGCAGCGCCTACGGCTTGGCCTGAAAGTGCAGCCTGCACGGTGCGCGCGACTTGGGCGAGGTTGACCCCCTTCAGCTCGCCGTCGTTGAAGTTGAATGACGCGTTGCCGCGCAAGCTACGCATGATCGCAGCTTGCGACGCGCCTTGTCCTACCAAAGATGCGGTGAGGCGCCCGCGCCCGGCGATGCGATCGAAGCCAATCGCGTCACGCAATAGCGTTTCCGCCTGGACATTTTGCGCGTTGAGCTCAACGGCGATGCGTGGCACCGAGCCAGAACCATCGGCGATTAGCCGCGCCGTGCCGCCGCCGTCATAAAGCGAAATCCGCGTCAACCGCGCGTCCGCCGCGCCGTTCGCCACACGAAGCCCGAGCGCGACGTTGGTGAATGTCATGCGCTGGAATTGCAACGAACCCAGCCCAAGGTTCAGGTCGGCATCGAGCGCGCGTAGGCCCGTGAGATCGAGCGGATCATTGCTCCACGCTGTATCGACTTCGACGCCATTCGCGCCTTGCTGTGCGGGCGCGGGTAGATAGGTGTTGAGATCAACAGCAGGCGCCGTCAGTGCGCCAGTCACCTGCAAACGGCCACTCTCTTGTGTAACGAGCGTGAGATTGCCGTTGGCGTTGATGTTGTCCAAACGGATCGTCGCATCGGTAAGCGCTGTTGTCTGACCTTCCTGCGCTATTTGCGCATTCAAACTATAATTGCGGAAGCCGCCGCCATCCGGCATGGGCGATCCCATCCAGGCTAGCAGCTGTCGTACGCTATTGCCGCTGGCTTCGAGCGCGCCCTGCAAAGCTCCATTCTCGCTATTGAAAGTGCCGTTGAACGAAGCTTCGAGTGGCGCTGCGTTGACGCGCGCAGTGATTGGCGTTCGCCCCTTCTCCAATACTGCGCGGGGCATACCAATTTCGGCGTCAACGTTCATGCGTTCGCCGCGATAGTCGAGCGCCGCCTGCAATTGCGCTGGGGTGTCGAGCGATTCTAGCGCCAGACTTGCATCGACATCGCCGAGGATGAGTAGCGGATCACCTTCCGCACCTTGAAATGTGATGGTGCCATCGGTCAGCCGCACATCGTCGAGGCGGAGATCTTCTAGCGTGGTTTGAACTTCCGCGGTTTCTTCAGTGGGGAAGGTCCAGTTGTTGGCGCCGTCTTCGCGCGCGACCATGTTCACTTCGGCACCTTCGAAGATCAGCTCTTTGACTTCGATCGCGCCGCGCAGCAGCGGCATCACTTTCACCGCGAAGACGATACGGTCGGCCGAGATGAACGGCGCTTCGGCCGCGTCGACGCCGCCACGGCGGGCGGGGGTATCAAATTCGGCAGGGTTGGAGAGCACGGCGTTGTCGACCGAGAAGCCAAGCGCTGGCCAAAACGAAATCTCGATATTGTTACCAAGAACCAAATCGCGCCCTGTTGCCTCTTCGATCCGCTGTTCGGCTTCGCGCGCCGCTAATTCCTTTGGGAAGAATGCGATGAAAAGAACGATCGCGAGCACGATAATGGCGATAAATCCGCCGACACCGATCCCGATCCATTTCCAATTGAGCTTCATCGCGTAACCCCTTCGCCAGCAAACTTAGTGCTGTCATGGGGCAAAATCGAGCCGCCTGGCGGCTTTGCGGAAACCGCCGCACTGGGCTATCCCGCTGGGAATGGCTGGATTCTTCACAAGTCTGTTCGATGAACTTGGCAACCGGCGCCGCCGTCTCCGTAAGTCGCTTGGCGATCGCGGTCAGGCGTTGGCGAGCTTTGCGGTCCTGGCGGGATTGGTGCTCGGCTCACTCGGCTTGTTTCTGCGTCCCTGGATGATCGATGTCGCGCCGTGGGGTTTTGCACCCCCAGCAATCTTCGTGATTGGATATTTGCTGATCGATTGGCGCCGGCAAGCCGATGTAACGCGCGGCGGCGACGCAGACGTCCTAGCCAATAAGTACGATTGGACCGCGCGTCTGTTTTCTTTCGCTTGCGCACTGGCCGGGGGCGCTGCGTTTGTAATTGCCCTGACTTCGGAGCCGCCACCCCCGCAGATTGAGGAGTGGGCGCCGCCAGAAAGCGCTGTCTCAGTCGATATATCGCCCTGATCGCAGCGAAGATGGTTACACGCGCGCCATGTTGAGCCGGGCGCGCAGGGAGGGACTTCCGTGGCGACCAATCCGATATCGGGCCTGATCCCGCGTGGATCATTGGGCCTGAAGCTTTTGCTTATCTGTTTGCTGGTGCTGGTGATGGGCGTGCCGTTGCTCGTCGTTGGCGGACTTGTGTCCGAACGCGAGAACAGGGCGCGCCAGGTCACCGCCGAACTCGGAGCAGCCGCTGGAGGATCGCAAGTGCTTGGCGGTCCGATGCTGATCGTCCCATACACGCGCAGTGTAGAAGTCACCGATGATCAGGGCCGCACCCAGCGCCGCCTTGATCGCGGCACTTACGTCGTGTTCGCCGAAACCGGGGCCGCTGACACCACTTTGACGGTGCAGAGCCGTCGGCGCGGCATCTATCGCGCTGCGATCTATTCCGCCGCCACCGATTTTGACGCGGCGTTCACGCCGGCCGATGCGCTCACCGGCATCGATGAATCCTATCGATTTGATTGGTCGCAAGCGCGTGTCGTCATGTTCGTCAGCGACAGCCGCGCCATTCGAAACGCCGCCGAGTTGCGCTTCGCCGATGGCTCGACGGAGACCATGGAGCCGATCTCAGATCTGAGCCTCGTGCCTGCTGGTGGCGTTGAAAACTACTCGCGCCCGGGCCTTTTCTCGGCGCCGTCCGCGCCGCTGCCAACGACTTTGCAGGCCTTCGCCGCGCCCGCGCATCTCACAGGCGCGCCGCAGAACTTCACCGTCGAAACGCGGCTGGAGCTTTCTGGTGCGGAGCGCTTTTCGGTCGCGGCGTTTGCGCAGGACACCGCCGTCACCATTCGCGGCGACCGCCGCGATGTTCGTGCCGAGGGCTATTTCCAGTCTCCCGACCCGTTGCAGACGACGGACGCGGGGTTCGAGATCGCGTGGCGCGTCCCGTTGGTTGCGCGCGGAGCCGAGAAGGCGGCCGATCTTTCCTCCTTCAACCTCGGTCTCATCACCGGGCGCGACATGGCGGTGAGCTTCGTGTCATCGGACGATGTCTACAGGGGCGTCGCGCGCGCCGTGGCCTACGGCATCATGTTCATCGGCATCGTCTTCCTGGCCACGCTGATTTTTGAGGCCGTCAGCGGCCGTAAGGCCCACCCGGCTCAGTACATTCTGGTCGGCCTGGCGCAGTGCGTTTTCTATCTGCTCCTGCTTTCGCTGACCGAGATCATCGGCTTTACGACCGCCTTTGTGATTGCAGCGGCGGCAACGGTATCGCTGCTCGGCTACTATGCCGGGGCGTCCTTCCGCTCGGGCGCCATTGGGGCGCGGGCCCTGGCCGGTTTGGCCGTCCTTTACGGCGCCATGTACGTGCTCATGACGCTTGAGGACTTCGCCATGCTGGCAGGCTCAATCGTAGCCTTTGTGGTGATCGCGGCGACCATGATCGCGACCCGCCAGATCGACTGGTACGGCCGCGGTACGACCCCAGCGTCCAACGGACAAACCTAAGACAATTCGCGTGCTTGACGGGCGCTCCGGCGCTCGTCAGGTATGCGGGCCATGGTTGAACTCACGCTACCCAAGAACTCCAAGGTCAAACGCGGAAAGCGCCATAAGGCGCGCGCCGGCGCCAAGAAAGTTCGTGAGTTCAAAGTCTACCGGTACGATCCAGAAACCGGCGAGAACCCCGCCTGGGACATCTACGAAGTCGACCTTACGACCTGCGGTCCGATGGTTCTGGACGCTCTCATCGCGATCAAGAACGACATCGACTCGACCCTGACCTTCCGCCGCTCGTGCCGCGAAGGCGTCTGCGGTTCGTGCGCCATGAACATTGGCGGCCGCAACACGCTCGCGTGCACCAAGGGCATCGATGAGTTGCCGGCCGGCGCGATTACGATTTCGCCGCTGCCGCATCAGCCGGTGTTGAAAGATCTGGTGCCGGATCTGACGAACTTCACCGCGCAATACGCCGCGATCCAACCATACCTGCAAACCGTCACCCCCGAGCCGGATGGTGAGTGGCGACAAAGCCCGGAAGAGCGCGCAAAGCTCGATGGTCTTTATGAGTGCATCCTCTGCGCCTGCTGCTCGACATCGTGCCCGTCCTATTGGTGGAACAGCGAGCGCTTCATGGGACCGGCGGCGCTGCTGCAAGCCTATCGCTGGATCAATGACAGCCGCGATGAGATGCAAGGTGAGCGTCTCGATGCGCTCGAAGATCCGTTCAAGCTCTATCGCTGCCACACGATCATGAACTGCGCGCAGGTCTGCCCGAAAGGGTTGAACCCGGCCAAAGCTATCGCTGAGATCAAGAAAGCGATGGTCGAGCGTAAGCTATGATGTTTCCCTCCGGCTTCGTCTGGGGCGCGGCGACGGCCGCACATCAGGTTGAAGGCGGAAACAGCAACAGCGATTGCTGGGCGCTTGAATACGCCAAACCAAGCTTCTTCATCGAACCTTCCGCCGACGCCTGCGATCACGCCGCCCGCTATGGCGACGATTTAGCGATTCTCGCCGGGCTTGGGCTCAACGCCTATCGATTTTCCATCGAATGGGCGCGCGTTGAGCCGGAAGAGGGCGCGTTTTCGCAAGTGGCGCTCGATCACTATAAGCGCGTCATCGACGCCTGCTGGTCGCGTAATATCCAGCCCGTCGCCACCTTCCATCACTTCACAAATCCGCGTTGGGTCGCGCGCGATGGCGGTTGGTTGGACGAACGCTTCCCGGACCGCTTCGCCCGTTATTGCGAAGTGACGGCAGGCGCATTTGGCGATCAGCTCGCCTATGCGTGCACGATCAACGAAATCAACCTTCCGGACTCGCTCTTTGAGCTGATGGCGAGGGTGAAAGCGAAGTATCCGGATCGCGTCGCCGCAGGCGAGGGCGCGCTTGGCGCCGTGATCGAGTCGTTCTTTCTGTTCTCGGGCGTCGAAGGCTACACAGCGCGCGCCATCCGCGCCCACGAATTGGCGCGTGACGCTGTCAAGGCGGCCGCGCCGCACGTGCCGGTCGGCATGACGATGTCCATTCAGGAATGTGAAGCCGAGCCCGGCGGTGAGGCGGCGGTCGCAGCCTACAAGCGGCGTGTCTATGCGCCGTATTACGAGTCAGCGAAGCGTGACGATTTCTTGGGCGTTCAAACCTACACGCGCATGCGTTTCGGCGCCGATGGCAAAGCTACGCGCCGTCCTCCGCCCGAGGTCGAACTTACGCAGATGGGCTACGAGTATCGTCCGCAGGCGCTCGGCGCTGCGTGCCGCGATGCTTGGGCGGCGACGGGCACGCCGATCATTGTCACCGAAAGCGGCATCGCTACGCAGGACGATAGCCGCCGCCGCGCCTTTATTCGCAGCGCGCTTGAAAGCGTCAGCGTCGCAATGGCCGACGGTGTCGACATCCGTGGTTACGTCTATTGGACCTTGCTCGACAATTTCGAATGGATGAGCGGTTACGCGCCGACATTCGGTCTCGTCGGCGTTGATCGCCGCACCATGGCGCGTGCGATCAAGCCGTCTGCGGTCATGATTGGTGAATTTGCGCGCGCCAACAGCTTAGTTCAAAACGCAAGCGGCGCCGACGAAGTGCTCTCCGCCGGCGCCGCAGTTGGCGTAAGTGATCGCTAAGCTCAGCGCTTCTGGAATTCCGCGTCGATTACGATTTGGGTTTGGCCGCTGATAAAGCCAGGGAAGCTGTAGTCGGCGTTGTTAACCGTGGTCGTGGCGTGAAAGCCGATGACATGTCCGCCGCGCATGCCGCGTCCTGCGCCAATCAGCTCGACATCGAACGTGACGCGCTTGGTGACACCCTTCAGTGTGAGATCGCCTTCGACCTGACCATGCGTTGCATCAGTCTGACGGAATGCGGTCGATACGAACGTCGCAGTCGGGAATTGCTGGGCGTTGAGGAAGCGTTGCTCCTGCAGCTCTTCCGCAAATCCTTCCACCGGCGTCTGGATTGAAGCGGTGCTGACCGTGACGTTCACGCGGTTGGATGCCGGTGACGCCGGGTCCCAAATCAACTCGCCCGCGGTCGGCGTGAAGCGAAAGATTTCATATGAGAAGCCTGCGTGTGGAACCCGCGCAACGACTGCCGTGTGGTTGATGTCCAGCGTGTAAGTGCCCGCCGCCGCCTGGGCGATGTCCTGCGTCTGCGCCAATGTCGGTGTAGCCAAGAAGGCGAGCGCCGCACCGATGAATGCGGCGGCGAATGAGCGACGGTTATGAAACATGAAAATCCCTCGGATAAGCAGGCCCGCGCCCGCGCTGTCTTCAGCTGTGGTGCGCTTAGAGTTGCTGCAAGTCACAGCGGTGTTACCGCCGGCTAGCTCACTGGCGTGCGGCCAAGGCCTGGTGTCCAATCATAGAGCGGGCGCGTGCGGCCGTCATCGAAGCGCACGCCGTTCGGCGCTGTGATGAGCCCGGGCCGTGTGACATCGCCCCGTACCGCGAGTGAGGCGATGCCGTGCACATTGGCGGGGATTACTTCGCCTGGATCGCTGACACCGTTGCGGTTTTCGTCGCGCCACAGCGCAAGGCCGCCAAGCTCGCCGCCGGTGAGTTCGCCATCGCGATTGTCATCGAGGGCGCGCAGCGCTTCGAAACCGTCGCTCCAGAACACGCTCCACGTGCGCTGACCGACAAGGTCGAAGCCCGAACGTATTTCGCCGCGCCATTCCGGATCCCAGACCAGCCACGCCGCGTCCGGCGTCAACCAGCCTTGCGCGCGGCGATCTCCAGTTCCGGCGAAATCGAAGACAACGGACGAGCCTTCGTCGACGAGCTGTGAAAACGGCCGGTCGCGCATCGGCACAACAATTGGCGTCACATAGATGATGGGCTGGCTCGCATCGAGACGTTGACGCAATCGCTCCAATCGCGCGCGATCGCCGCGTGAGGTCGCAAGGTGGCTGAGATGCGCCGCGGTTTCGGTGAGAACCGCATGATCTTCCCAATCCGATTGCGGGCTGGAGAGCCGCGGCAGGCCTCGTTTGATGATGTTGCGCAGCTGCGTGCGCGCTTGGCCTGTGCGCTCCAACCGGTCGAGGACGTATGCGTAGCCGAGGCGGGCGCGCAAATTGGCCGGTTCGGTGCGCAACGCATTTGAATAATGGGCGCGCGCAGCCTCCAAGCGAGCCAGCGCAGATGCGCTTGGAGCAGGTGGCGCTGCGTTTGGCGTTTCCACACGCGGGCCGAGCGCAAAGTTCAGTGCGGCGCAGCGATCATTTGGCCCAAAGGTGGGCAGGCCTTCTTGGGGCGGATAGCCGCGACTTTGGATCTCGGTGCAGAGCGTGCTTCCTGCTTCGTTAAAGGCGTCGCCCTCTGTCACATACGTAAACGCACCATCGTTGCGCGCGTAGGCGAGCAAATTGAGACGCCCAAGCAGAAGTTCGCGCTGCGTAGGCTCAAGGCCTTCCATCGTTTGCACGTTGGCGAGCGCGCGATCGATCGGCGCGTCATAAACTGGTTGTGGCGGTGGAATGTATGGGATCGCGAAGGCGCTGGCAGCAGCCGCAGTCCAGGTCGCAAACGCCAAAATATGGGCGCGCATGGAAGTCCTCTTCTCCCAAACCGGCCCCTCGTACGAAGCATTCTGCGCCGCGTCGGGTGCTCCGTCTATGGAGATATTTTCACAATCGAGAGATTTTAGGGTTGCGGTTTGGGCGGATCGCGCCAGTCGCACTCAGGGCCGTTTGGATCGAACGGCGTGTCTGGCGCATGCGGAAGCACGCGTTCGATATAGTATTTGAGCTTTCGGATATCCCGCGTGCTGTCGCTGCCCACTTGGGCGCTCGGGATCAGTGGACCGAACGTGAGCTTGTAGGTTTTGCCCTGCTTGTTGAGCAGTTCGTGAAACAGCGTGATGTCGCGCAGCTCGGCCGACACTTTCGAGAACGTATGAAACCAAAACGAATAGGGCCCGCTCATGTGAACGGGTAGGATGGGCAATTCATACTTGCGTGCGAGCGAAGCGGCTGTCGGCATCCATTCGGGATCGAGCAGCATGCCATCGCGCATCCGTGCAAGACGTCCCGCCGGGAAAATGCCAAGCGGCCGGTTCGCTTCGAACGCCTCGTCCGTCATCTTCAACGTTACGCGTGTGCGTTCGCGTGTGCGCTTAGCCTGCACCCATTCAACCGGGATCAGCGTTTCGTTGAAACGTGAGCAGACCCGCTCGGCGTCCGAGTTGGCATAGAATAGAACATCAGGCCGCTTGTGCTTCACTGCATCGTAAAGCGCGATCCCATCGGTAATGCCGGTCGGGTGATTGCCGAGAATGATGAAGGCGCCGTCCGCTGGCAGGCGGTCGAGGCCGGTAATGTCGAGCTTGACCGAAAGCAGGTTCGAGATCGCCTCAAGCGCATCGCGGCCGCTCATCGGCGCGATCATGTCGGCCATGCGCACGGCCTTGTCGTAGTTGAGCGCCGTGTAGAGCAGGGGGCGCAGCAACGGCCATGCAGCGCCAGTTGAAAGCTTCGGCGCGCGCTCTTCGATGAGCACGTCAACGATATGCTTAGGCCGCGTAAGCGGTTGGCTCTGTTGGTGCGTAGCGACGGCGTCCGTCATGGTCTCAAATGTCTCGCGAGTCGGAAGCGTGTACCATGGAAGCATACCCTCGGGGAGTTCGCTAAAGGCGTTCGCAGGCGCGTTATGGGCTTGCCTTCACCCCGTCCAGCAGGCTTTTTTGCGGCGCGATTCCTCTGGAGATGTAATGACTTCGCTTCTGGCCGCGTACCGCCGGCGCCTGGCCGAAGGCGAACTCGCGCCTGACGCCGACCAGGCGCAGGCCGCGGAGCGTCTTGAGGCGCTCGCGAAGGCGCTGACGAGCTGGTCGCCGGGCGGGTGGCCATTCAAGAGCAAGGCGCCGCGGGGAATTTACATCTGGGGGCCTGTCGGTCGCGGCAAGTCGATGCTGCTCGATCTTTTCTTCGACAGCGCACCGGTAAAAAAGAAGCGCCGCGTCCACTTTCACGAATTCATGCTCCAGCAGCACGCCTTCCTGCGTGACGCGCGTGAACGCGGAGCTGGACAAGATCGTCTGATCGCCGATGCGGCCAAAGCTATCGCTGCCGAAGCGCGGCTTCTCTGTTTCGACGAAATTCAAGTCAGCGACATTGCCGACGCCATGATCCTCGGGCGTTTGTTCGAGCGCTTGTTCGAAGAGGAGGTCGTCATCGTCGCCACCTCCAACCGCACCCCGGACGATCTCTACAAGAACGGCATCAACCGCCAGCTCTTCTTGCCATTCATTGACATTCTGAAGCGCCGGCTCGACATTTTGCAGATTGCCGGCCCGCAGGACTTTCGCCTCCGGCAACTCATGTCAGCGCCGGTGTTTTACTCGCCACTCGGTCCGGCCGCAGATGAATCGATGGACCGCGCCTGGAAGCGCCTGACCGCGGGCGCCGCGCCACACCAAGTAACGCTTGATGTTGGCGGGCGGGAACTCCGTGTTGAACGTCAAGCCGCCGGCGTCGCACGCTTCGGTTTTACCGAGCTTTGTGCGCGCGCGCTCGGGGCGGCGGACTATCTCGAAATCGCGGAGCGATTCCACACCGTTCTTCTCGAAAACATACCGCGCCTTACGCCTTCAATGCGCGAAGAGGCCGCGCGCTTTCGCACACTGATCGACGCGCTCTATGAAGCGAAGGTCAAGCTCATTGCCTCAGCCGATGCACAGCCCCAGGATCTCTATCCCGCTGGTGATCAGAGCTTTGAGTTCGAGCGCACGGCCTCACGCCTCATCGAAATGCGCAGCGAAGCTTATCTCGCTCTTCCGCGCCGCGATGCGGAGTGGAAGAGCGGGATCGTGGACTAACGCCGCCGCCGCGAAGGCGTGCCAAGGATGCCGCGCATCACTTCGCGTACGATCGTGTTGAACACGCCGCTGGCGACGCGGCCGCTTTGGCGTTCGAGCGGCGTTGTGCGTGAGCTGCTGCGTGTTGAGCGCGAACGGGTTGCTCCGCCGCTGCCGGAACGAGAGCGGCTTGCCTTCGTAGCTTCTTTTTCCCGTGCCTCGCGTTCTTCCTCACGCGCTTCTGCTTCGGCAAGCTGCGCGGCGCGTTTGCTCAGGATTTCGTGCGCGCTGACCCGGTCGACTGACTTCTCGTAAGCACGGCCTGCTGTGTTCGCTTTCATCAAAGCTTCGCGTTGCGCCGGCAAAATCGGGCCGACTTGGCTATTCGGCGGGCGCACCTTGGTGCGCGCAACCGGCGTTGGCGCGCCTTTGACGTCGAGCGTCGAGACCAGCGCCTCGCCAACATTCAGCTCCTGAATTTCCTTTGCCACGTCGACGTTCGCATTGGCGCGGAAGGACTGCGCCGCAGCGCGCACCGCCTTTTGATCCGTTGGCGTGTAGGCGCGGAGTGCGTGTTGAAAGCGGTTGCCGAGCTGTGCAAGCACGGTTTCTGGAATATCGGATGGCGACTGCGTCACGAAATAGACCCCGACACCCTTCGAACGGATCAAGCGAACCACCTGTTCGACTTTGTTGATCAGATCCTTGGATGCATCGCGGAAGAGGAGGTGTGCCTCATCGAAGAAGAAGACGAGCTTTGGCTTGTCCATGTCGCCGACTTCCGGAAGCTCTTCCCAAAGCTCGCTCATCAGCCAAAGCAGGAACGCCGAATAAAGGCGCGGGCTTTGAACGAGGCGCTCTGAAGCCAGCACATTAATCGTGCCTTTGCCGTCCGGGCGCACACGGGTGAGTTCCTCAAGCTTGAACGCCGGCTCACCAAAGAACCGGTCCGCGCCGTCCATCTCGAGCTGGAGCACTTTGCGTTGCAGCGCCGCGATCGATTGCGGCGTCACCAGGCCGTATTTCTTGCCGATATCCTCGGAGTTCTCTGAAAGATACGTCAGCAGCGCGCGCAGATCGTTGAGATCGAGTAGCAGCCCTTCGTTCTTGCCTTCGTTGAGCCAATCGTCGGCGAGGCGGAACGCGATCGTTAGCGCGCCTTCTTGAGCGTCCGTCGCTTCCAAAACGCGACCCATGAGAACCGGACCCATCTCAGTCACGGTGGTCCGCACCGGATGACCCAGTTCGCCATACACGTCCCAGAACACGACTGGCTGTGCTTCCGGTGTCAGCGGCATGTTGATTTCGGTGGCGCGTGCGCTTGCCCATGCTGGCGGCGGATCGCTCACCGCAGCGCACCCGGAAAGGTCGCCTTTGATGTCGGCGGCGAACACGTTGACGCCTTCGCGCGCAAACGCTTCAGCCAGAACCTGCAGCGTTACGGTCTTGCCGGTTCCCGTCGCGCCCGCGATCAGCCCGTGGCGGTTGGCGCGCTTCAGCGCCAGGCTTTGGACACCTTCTGGCGCCAGGCCGATCTCGATACTTTCCGCCATTCTTGCGACTCCTGCTTCGCCAATAGCTTGGCGCAACGGGCCTTTCCGGCCAAGCCGGGCCTTGCGCCGCAGGCGCATGCAAAGCAAGAGGGCGCATGGCCAGTCTGGAAATTTCGCAACGCGGGGCGCTTTGGATTGTCGCCACCGGCGTCATTGCGGCGGGGCTTTATTTCCTGCGCGAACCGCTGACGCAATTCGCAATGGCGCTCATTCTTTGGCTCGCCATTGATGGCTTGACCACAACCCTCGATATGCGCCTTCCGTTCACGCCGCGTTGGCTGGCGCTCCCGATTGCGCTCATCTTGGTGCTGAGTTTGTTTGCGTTGATCGGGTTTGTCGTGATCGACAATCTCGCGAACATCCTGAGCGACCTGAACCGCTACGAGTTTCGGCTCAATCAAGTGATCAGCCAGGCTCACCGAGCGCTTGGGGCGCCTGGTATTCCGTCAACCGTTCGCGATCTCGTTGCGCAAGCCAACCCCAACAACCGGCTGGCTGTCGAGATCGGCGGCAGTCTGCAAAACTTCGCCTCTGCAGCCACTTTCACCTTGATCTATTTGGCTTTCTTGTTCCCGGCCTCGGCGGCGATGAAGGATAAGTTGGATTTCATCTTCCGCGGCAAAGGCCAGCGCGAAGCAGCGCGTGAGGTGCTTGCGCGCATTCGAGAGTCCATGGAGCGCTATCTGTGGGTGCAGACGGTCATGAGCCTCGTCATCACCGCGCTTACCTACATTACGCTGCGGATTATCGGTCTCGAGAACGCTCTGTTCTGGTCGTTCCTGATCTTCTTTCTCAACTACATTCCCACGATCGGATCGATCGCCGCGGTTGCGCTCACGACAGCCGTTGCGCTTGTGCAATTTCCAACATTGCCGCCTGTCTTCGCGATTTTTGCCGGCGTCGGGCTTTGGCAATTTGTCATCGGAAACTTCGTGCAGCCGCGCATGACCGGCGAGTCGCTCAACCTTTCTGCAGTCGTCGTTCTGCTGGCGCTCGCGATTTGGGGCCTCGTGTGGGGCATTGTCGGCGCGTTTCTCGCTGCGCCGATGACGGTCATGATCATGATTGTATTGGCGCAATTTCCGTCGACGCGCTGGATCGCGATTCTGCTCTCCGCCGATGGCAAACCCACACCCGAAACGAAGCGGGTGAGTAAGTCCGAGTCCGGACCAAAATGATGTTGCGAATCGTAGACGAACATGTATCGCTGGTGTGAAGAACGTCGCCGGGGCTAGGGGCGTTTTGCAAAACGCAAACTCTAGTTCGCTCCTGATCTTGGCGCGCTCACGTCAGTTTTTGACGTTTCGAATCGCACACGTGGGCTCATGGGGGGCTTCATCAAGCGAAACGGCGCGTCTGTAGAACCAGGCCTCCGCGTGCGTCCCCCACCCAGCCTGCTGCGAGGCCTGCAGGCGCCGTCGGACAGCTTGTCCCCGTCCGACGGCGCCGCCAATTTGCGGCAAATTCACTCGTCCAAGAACCGCCTGAACTTGTGTGCTCTTTCCTCGCGCGTAATCGGCGGGGAAGTGCACCGGTACTCGCTGAGGCGCAGCACGTTGGCGGGGAGTTCGCTTTCAGATGGGAGTTGGCGGCGCAATGCCTCTGCAGCAGCGATAAGCTGGCGGAGCTGACGTCGTTTGGCGGAGGTCTTCGGTTCGAACCTGAGCTGGCTGCGGGCCCAGCGGGCGGTCACGAGGAGAATTTCTTGAGCGAACATCGTTCGGCAAACGCACAACGGCGTCTGCGTTCCCGGCCATGCGCCGATGCACACCTAAGACCCGCTCCTGAGACCGAAACGCGGCGTTCCGGCGGTTGCAGTTGACGCCGGGGCGAGTAGGTTCGCGCCAAAACAAGGAAACGCCTCATGGACGCTGCTGCCGCGCGCCAGGAACTCCCCAAAACCGCTGACCAATTTGTCGATCAGGCCGCTAAAGGCCCTTGGCCCGCGTTCCGCGCAAACGGCGCCATCGACTCCGCCGCCGAGATGTTCTTGAGGGGCCTCTATGAGGACGCCTCGGATGACGAACTCGGCGATCTGTCGGTCGAGGACTTCGCCGCGCTTGCCCACGATTTCTGGATCTGGCGTGCCGAGCGTGAGTGCGATGAGCAGTGCATTCGTCTTCGCCATGGCGTCGGTGTTGGCGGCAAACATCTCGATCGCGACATTCTTGAGATCGCCGGCCCCGACATGCCGTTCCTCGTGGACTCGGTCATGGGCGAACTGGCTGACCAAGGCATCCCGTCGCTCGCCATGTTCCACCCGCTGGCTCCGTCCGCCAAAGGGAAGGGGCGCGACTCTCTCATTCAGATTCACGTGCCGACGCTCTCTGCGCAAAAGAGCAAAGAATTGCTCCACGGCGTTCGCGCTTCGCTCGCCGATGTGCGTGACTCGGTTGGCGACTTTCAGGCGATGCGCAAGCGCATGCTCGATTGCGCCAATGAACTGGAAAAAGCGAAGTCGAACGCTGCCCCCAGCGACGTGGCCGAAGGTGTTGAGCTGCTGCGCTGGCTGGCTGCCGACAAGTTCACCTTCCTCGGCGCGCGCGACTACCAATATGTCCGCGACGCGAAAGGTGGTTTCACACCGCACGAGCCGGATATCATCGAGGGCACGTGCCTCGGTGTCCTGCGTGACATGGATCGCTACGTGCTGCGCACAACCGCCGAGCCGATGGTGCTTACGCCGGAATTGAAGCGCCTCGTGACTGAGCCGACGCCGCTCATCGTTGCGAAATCGACTTTGCGTGCCCGCGTTCACCGCCGCGCCACCGCCGATTATGTCGGTGTGAAGCGCTACAATGATCAGGGCGAGGCCATTGGCGAAGTTCGCTTCGTGGGCCTTTTTACCAGCGAAAGTTTCACCGAACCGACGCGCAACATTCCGGTTCTGCGCCGTAAGGTGCAGTGGGTGATGGATCAGGCCGGGTTTGCGCCGGGCGGCCACAATGCCAAGACCCTGCGCAAAATCATCGAATATTACCCGCGCGAAGAACTCTGGCAGATTTCTCGCGAAGAGCTCTCCGAGATTGCACGCGGCGTGCTGCACCTGTTGGACCGTCCGCGCGCGCGGGTGTTTTTGCGCCGTGACCGCTTCAATCGTTTCGCGACGGCGCTCGCGTACATTCCTAAGGATCGCTACGACACCGACGTTCGCGTTGGCGCAGGCGAGGTGATTGCACGCGCTTTTGGCGGACACGTCGAAAGCTTCCAGCCGCAGCTCGGCGAAGGCCAGCTTGCACGCGTTCTCTTCGTCATCGGCGATATCGATAAGAAGCGCGCCAACCCTGACGAGCGCCAGCTTGACGCGGACATCGCCGCACTGACGCGCACTTGGGACGACGATTACACACGCTCGCTCTTGCGCTCCGATCGCTTCGATCTCGGAGCCCGCGAAGAAGCCTCAAATCGCTTCAGCGGCGCGTTTACGGCCGCATATCGCGAACGCTATTCAGTCGATGAAGCGCTCATCGACACTGCCGAGATTATGAGCGCGCGCGACGATGAGACTATCCGTGCTCGCGCCTATCGCCGCCCGGGCGACGCCACCAACATCATGCGTTGCAAATTCTACGCACGCGGCGATGTTTTGGCGCTCTCAGCGACAGTTCCTATCCTCGAAAACATGGGTCTGTTCGTTGATTCAGAAGTGAACTTCGAATTGCAGTTGCAGGCGGATTCGTTTCACACGGCCCAACGCATCCACGTTCATGACATCGAATGCCGGTCTGCCGATGGCAAGCCGATCGATCTGGAACGCGCGGGTCCGTTGTTCGAACAGGCATTCACCGCCGTTTGGACCGGCAAGGCCGAGAGTGATGGGTTCAACAAGCTGATCTTGGCGCTGCCGTGTTCGTGGCGCGAAGCGGCGCTCATTCGCGCGCTCGCCCGCTATCGCCAGCAAACCGGCCTCGATCCGACGCAAGCGATGCAAGAGCAGGCGCTTGCGAATAACACGCGCATTGCCGCGCTGATCTTGGCGTTCTTCAAGGCGCGTTTCGATCCGAATTTGCCGGAAAGCCATGAAACGCGCGTGGCGCGTTCTTCAAAGCTCGAGTTCATGATCGAGGCCAAGCTCAAGGAAGTTGTGAGTCTCGATGAAGATCGAGCGCTACGCCGCATCGCCCAGCTCGTGAAGGCGATCCTGCGCACGAACTATTATCAGATCGGCCGTGACGAGCAGCCGAAGCCCTACATGTCCTTCAAGATCGACTCGCATGCGGTGGCGGAGCTGCCGGCGCCGAAGCCGTATCGCGAAATCTGGGTGGCGAGCCCGCAAGTTGAAGGCGTTCACCTGCGCTTCGGCCCGGTCGCGCGCGGCGGCTTGCGCTGGTCTGATCGCCGCGACGACTTCCGAACCGAAGTGCTCGATCTCGTGAAGGCGCAGCAGGTGAAGAACGCCATTATAGTGCCGGTCGGTGCGAAGGGTGGCTTCTTCCCGAAGCGTTTGCCGGCCCGCGGCGCACCGGGCTTCCAAGAAGCCGGCGTCGAGGCCTACAAAACGTTCCTGCGCGGCTTGCTCGACATTACCGATAACATCAAAGGCGATGAAATCGTGCCGCCGCTCGATGTCGAGCGCTGGGACGATAACGATCCTTATCTCGTGGTGGCTGCCGACAAAGGCACGGCAACGTTCTCCGACATCGCCAACGGCATCAGCGCCGAGTACGGTCACTGGCTTGGCGATGCATTCGCTTCAGGCGGTTCGGTTGGCTATGACCACAAAGCCATGGGCATCACCGCCAAGGGTGCGTGGGAAGCAGTCAAGCGGCACTTCCGCGAGATCGGTAAGAACATCCAAGAGGAAGAGTTTACTGTTGTCGGCGTCGGCGACATGTCCGGCGACGTGTTTGGAAACGGGATGTTGCTTTCACGCAAGATCCGTCTCTTGGCGGCGTTCGATCACCGCGACATCTTCATCGATCCAAATCCTGCCGATTGCGAAAAGAGCTTCGTTGAGCGCAAGCGTCTCTTTGATACCCCGCGCACCAGCTGGCAGGATTACGACAAGAAGCTCATTTCCAAAGGTGGCGGTGTCTTCTCGCGCAGCCTGAAATCGATCGATGTTTCACCGGAGATCGCCGCGCTGACGGGCCTCGATCGCCCGTCTGTGACCCCGGTTGAGCTGATGAGCGCACTGCTAAAGAGCGAGTGCGAATTGCTCTGGTTTGGCGGCATCGGCGCTTATCTTAAAGCGCGCTCGGAGCCCAATTCCGACGTCGGAGACAAAGCGAACGACAGCATCCGCGTTGATGCAGAGGATGTGCGCGCTCAAGTCGTGGGCGAGGGCGCAAATCTCGGTGTCACGCAAAAGGGCCGTATCGCGTTCGCGCGCAATGGTGGCCGGATCAACACCGACGCCATCGACAATTCGGCAGGCGTCGACACGTCTGACCATGAGGTGAACATCAAGATCCTCCTGGCCGATGCGATCCGAAGCGGCGCGCTAAAGGAAGACAAGCGCGATAAGTTGTTGGAATCGATGACCGACGAGGTCGGTGCGCTGGTCCTGATGAACAATTATGATCAGACAGGCGCCATCTCGATTGCGCAGGCGAGCGCAGTGAATGACCTCGATAGCCATGAGCGCTTCATCCAGCGGCTGGAAGCCGAAGGTAAGCTCTCGCGCCGCGTCGAAGGTCTGCCGCTGACCAGCGAATTTGCGGCGCTGCGCACGGCGAAGATCGGCCTCACGCGGCCGGAATTGGCGAAGCTCGTTGCATATTCCAAGATCAACTTGTTCGACGCTGTCGTTGCGTCGTCAGCGCCGGACGATCCGGCGTTTGCCGAGCCGCTTAAGGAATACTTCCCGCGCGAGCTGCGGAAGTTCGAGACTCAAATGCAGCGTCACCGCCTGCGCCGGGAAATCATTGCCACGCAATTGGCAGATGATCTGGTCAACCGTTGCGGCCCTTCTTTCGTGGATCGCATCAAGGAAATATCTCGGGCGCGCACCGTAACAGTTGCGTTGTCCTTTGAAGCCGCGCGCCGCATTTTCGAATTGGAAGATCTCGTTGATCGCATCAATGCGCTCGACAACAAGACGCCGGCGGCGGCGCAGATTGCGTTGCATCAACGCGTTGGCGGCGCTCTTCGTCGCGCGGTGACTTATCTTGCCCGCAACGCCGGATTTGAGAGCGATAAAGCGCCAACAGTGTTGGACGTCGTCGCGCGTTACCTGGAGCCGGTGCGCGGACAGCGCGCAACGATTCTGGAAGATCTCAGCAAGATCGAAAAAGATCGTGTGGCCGTTCGCCGTTCATCGCTGCTTGAACTCGGCGCTCCGGATGATCTCGCTTACGAGGCGGCGCTGCTTTCGCCGCTTACACTGTCACTCGATGTGGCGGATCTCGCTCGGGATACCGGCTGGCCGCTGCACACTGCCTCGACGCTGCACTGTGTCATCGGCGCAGAGCTTGGTCTCGATGCGTTGCGGGATTCGGCGACGAATATGAAGCTGGAGCAGCATTGGGATCGCCTAGTGGTGCGGCGCACGGCGGGGGATTTTGGCGAGGCTCAACTCAAGCTCGCAGAAGCGGCGGCGCGGGCGATTGGCGCTCCGCCGAAGGACGCCGATGTGGCTTGGGTGACGGAAGCGGCGCGCCAATGGCTGACTTCGCTGGGGCAGCCGGTCCATCGTGCGCGTTCGGCATTTGCGGAGCTTGACGGGCAGGGCCCGTGGACGTTCGCGAAGCTGATGCTGATCTCGGCCGAGTTCAACGCGCTCGTAGCGGCGGTTCGCTAGAGTCCTGCGATCATCTCGCGCAGCATTTGATGCTCGCGCGCGGTGGCGGCGGGATTGTAGCGCACGCGAGGGTCTTCGGCGTCCCGATCTTCAAACGCGTGTGTAGCGTTTTCGAAGAGGTGAATATCCATCGGCGTACCGCGAGCGCGCTGGCGTTCGAGCGCGGCGCGCGATGAGCCGACGATGTAGTCGCGTTCGGCGATGATGGCGGTGCTACGTGGCGCAAGGCGCCATTCGCGGCGGCCGGCATAAGTTCCGACGCCCGTGTACGGATATACGATCATCGTCGCTTCCAAACCGCTAAGGGGTTCGCCCTCGAGATCCTCTATGCCGGTTGCGCGACGCATTTCTTCACCGGTGCGAAGTGCCAGCGCATCCATGATGGTCCAGGCGCCGTGACTCCAGCCGATAACGCTGATGCGGTTCGGGTCCGCCCAAGGTTGGCGCCGCGCCCATGCCATGGTGGCGTAAAGATCACCGGCGCGTTCGCGACCCTGGAGTTGCGCGCCGGTGCAAACGGTCGCGAAGGCGGCGATGCGGCTGATGCGGCGAGGGGCGAATGAATCCACCAGAATGGCGGTGGCGCCGGCCTCGGCGGCGGCGTCCCCCATGTCCTCGATAAAGGGGCGGGGACCGCCGCAACCGTGCAGCATTATGACGACGGGCGTTCGCGCAGTGGGTTCGGCGGGGCGTCGCAAGTCGTAAAATGGCTCAAGCCGCGCGATGCGCTGTTCGAGTTTTTCCGCGAACGCCTGAACCGGCATGAGAAATCCCAGAGCAAGAAGGGCCAATGCCAAAATGGGGGCGGCGCCGATCGTCGCGCAAGGCTGGCGCTGCTGACGTGCTTGCGTCAGATTGCGGAAGGAGTTCACCGACATGCCCATGACACGCCGTATCTTAGTCGTTGCCGCAGCTTTGGCGTTAGCTTCTTGCAGCCGGGCGGCGGCGCCGCCAGCGCCAGAGATTTCGGCAGAACGTGCGGCGGCGGTGACCGCCGCGGTCGAGGCGCAGCGCGTGCGCTTTGCGGCCGCCCCCGACCCGGCTGCTGCCGACCATGCCACGGCGTATCAGTTCTCCTTTCCAGGGTTGTGGTCCGATCAGGTGCCGATGACGGCCTTTGAGGGCGAAGTCGTGATGGTCGTGAACACTGCGTCCCGCTGCGGGTTCACGCCGCAATATGAAGGCCTGCAGTCAATCTACGACGAATATCATGGGCAGGGATTTGAAATCGTCGGCGTCCCCGCGAACAATTTCATGGGCCAAGAACCGGGATCAACCGAGGAGATCCAAGAATTCTGCACGTTGAATTATGGCGTGACGTTCCCGATGGCGGCAAAGACGGATGTTGTAGGCGAAACCCGGCATCCATTTTACGCATGGGCTGAGCAGCAGATCGGCGAGTCCGCCGTGCCGCAATGGAACTTCCATAAGATCCTGATCGGCCGCGACGGTCGCGTGATCCGTGCGTTCGACACGCGCACCGAACCGACGAGCGAAGAAATCCGCAACGCGATTACGACGGCGCTTGCAGCGCAGAACACTTCATCGCCGACATCGTCGTCGCTGCGCTAGTTACGCGTCGATGTTGCGCTTGTTGGTCTCGGGCAACAGGAAGAGTCCGACGATCAATGTGAGTGCGACGATCGCGATCGGATACCAGAGGCCGTTATAGATGTTGCCCGTCGCGGCGACGATGGCGAACGCCGTCGTTGGCAGGAAGCCGCCGAACCAGCCGTTGCCGATGTGATAGGGCAGCGACATTGAGGTGTAGCGGATGCGCGTGGGAAAGAGTTCAACAAGCAATGCGGCGATCGGCCCGTAGACCATCGTCACGTAGATCACGAGCAGCGCCAGGATGGCTACGACGAGGGGCTTGTTGATCGACTCCTCGTTCGCAGCGACGGGGTATCCAACTTCGTCAAGCGCGGCGCGTGCATCGGTTTGGAAGCTGGCGATTGCGGCGGCGCGGTTGTCACCGGTCAGGTTCACGACATCCGGCGCGCGAATGATGCGTGTGCCGACGTGGACTTCCGCAAGCGCACCCGGTTCAGCCGCTTCATTGTTGTAGCTGACGCCAGCGCGCGACAGGAACGCGCGCGCGACGTCGCACGATTGGGAGTCGAACTTGTTGCGGCCGACTGGATCGAACTGGAACGAGCACTCGCTCTGATTCGCGACGACCACGATCGGCGCAGTGCGCTGAGCTGAGGCCAATGCCGGGTTCGCGGCAACCGTGAGCGCATTAAACAGCGGGAAATAGGTGAGCGCCGCCAGCGCACAGCCGGCGAGAATGATCGGCTTGCGGCCGATTTTGTCCGAGAGCCAGCCGAAGAGGATGAAGAACGGCGTGCCGATCAGCAGTCCCATTGCGACGAGGACGTTGGCGGTGAGCCCGTCGACCCTCAGCATGCGCTCGAGGAAGAAGAGCGCGTAAAACTGGCCCGTGTACCAAACCACGGCTTGGCCAGCGACGGCGCCGAACAATGCGATCAGCACCAGCTTCAGGTTGCTCCACCTGCCGAAGCTTTCCGCCAGCGGCTCCTTCGACGTCGCGCCTTCTTCCTTCATCTTCTGAAAGACAGGGCTCTCGTTGAGCTGCATCCGGATCCAAAGCGAGACGCCGAGGAGAATGATCGAAGCGAGGAAGGGCAGACGCCAACCCCATTTCGCGAAATGCTCCGCTGGGATCAGCGTGCGCGTCGCCATGATGACGATGAGCGATAGGAAAAGCCCCAGCGTCGCCGTTGTCTGAATCCAGCTCGTGTAGAGGCCGCGTTTATCGTTCGGCGCGTGTTCGGCAACGTATGTGGCTGCGCCGCCATATTCACCGCCGAGCGCCAAACCCTGCAGCAAGCGCATCAGGACCAACAGAATTGGCGCGGCGACGCCGATTTGTTCGTAGCCGGGCAATAAGCCAACGACGAACGTCGACAGGCCCATGATCGCCATGGTGACGAGAAACGTGTTTTTGCGCCCGACGATGTCGCCGATACGGCCGAAAACCAGCGCGCCGAAGGGGCGGACCGCAAAACCCGCAGCGAACGCTGCGAGCGCGAAGATGAACGCTGTCGTCTCGTTTACGTTCGAAAAAAAATGCGCCGAGAGGTACGTGGCGAGCGAGCCGTAGAGGTAGAAGTCATACCACTCGAAGACGGTGCCAAGCGAAGATGCGCCGATGACGAGCCTTTCGCTCTTGGTGGCGGTGTGGTGCTTGGCGTCGTCTGTTGACTGGCTCATGCCGCCTTAGTGCCTGAAGTGGCGCATGCCGGTAAAGGCCATGGCGATGCCGGCTTCGTCGGCGGCTTTGATCACGTCTTCGTCGCGGATTGAGCCGCCAGGCTGAATGACACTCGTCGCACCAGCTTCGACGGCTTGCAGCAAGCCATCGGGGAACGGGAAGAATGCGTCGGAGGCGCAGGCCGAACCTTTCGCGAGTGATGCTGGCAGCTTGGCCATTTCCGCCGCTTCACCAGCGCGGATGGCCGCAATGCGGGCGCTATCACGGCGGTTCATTTGACCGGCGCCGATGCCGGCGGTTTGGCCGTTCTTGGCGAAGATGATCGCGTTGGACTTCACGTGCTTGCAGACGGTGAAGGCAAACAACATGTCGTTGATTTCAGCGTCCGTCGGTTGCTTCTTGGTGACGATCTTGAGGTCGGCGCGGGTGATGTGGCCGATATCGCGGTTCTGAACGAGAAAACCGCCGGCGATGGTTTTGAACGACAGGCCCGGTGCGCTGGGGTTTGGCAGGCCGCCAGTGACCAGCAAACGCAGGTTCTTTTTCTTCGCGAATACGGCGACGGCGTCTTCGTTCGCTTCCGGCGCGATGACGACTTCGGTGAAGATTTCCGCGATGGCTTCGGCGGCGGCTTTGTCCAAACGTTGGTTGAGCGCGACGATGCCGCCAAACGCTGAAACCGGATCGCATTCGAGCGCGCGCTTGTAGGCGTCGACCAATGAGCTGCCGAGCGCCACGCCGCATGGATTGGCGTGCTTAATGATGGCGACGGCCGGACCGTTCTTGGGATCGAACTCGGCGACAAGCTCGAAGGCTGCGTCGGTGTCGTTGAGGTTGTTGTAGCTCAGCTCTTTGCCTTGGAGCTGCGTGGCGGTGGCGACGCCGAAGCGCTTTTCGTCGGTGACGTAGAATGCCGCGCTTTGGTGCGGGTTCTCGCCGTAGCGCAGCGATTGCTTCAGTTTGCCGCCGAGCGCGCGATAGGCCGGCGCTTTGTCTTCGAGTTGTTCCACGTACCACGCAGAGATTGCCGCGTCGTAGGCGCCGGTGCGTGCGAAGGCCTTGGCCGAGAGCTTCTTGCGCAAAGCTAACGTCGTGCCGCCGTAGGCTTTTGCATCTTCCAGAATGGCTGCCATGTCGTCGGCGTCTGTGGCGACGGCGATGAAGCCGTAATTCTTTGCCGCCGCTCGGATCATGGCGGGGCCGCCAATGTCGATGTTCTCGATGCAGGTTTCGAAATCGGCGCCGCGCGCGACCGTGGCTTCGAACGGATAGAGGTTCACGTAGAGAACATCGAAGCCTTCGATGCCGTGCTCCTTCATGGCGGCGAGGTGTTCTTTGTTGTCACGCAGTGCGAGCAAGCCGCCGTGCACTTTCGGGTGCAGCGTCTTTACGCGGCCATCCATCATTTCCGGGAAGTTGGTAACGGACGAGACATCCTCCACGGCCATCCCGGCGTCTGCGATCGCCTTGTGAGTGCCGCCGGTGGAGACGAGCTTCGCGCCGAGCGCCGAAAGCGCTTTGGCGTGATCGATCAGGCCGCTTTTGTCGGAAACCGAAATGAGAGCGCGTTTTATCGGGAGAATGTCTGTCATGAGCCGGTTCTTAGAGGATTCGCGGTGGCCTGCGGAGGTGGCGAACTGTCCTCAGGCGGCAGATTTTGAACCTCCGACTGCGTCTGTGCTAGGCCCCAGCCATGCCAGTCGACAACGCACGCTTCTGGAATCGCATCGCGCGAAAGTACGCCAAAGACCCCATCGCGGACATGGAAGGCTACGAGCGCACGCTCGCGCATACTCGCCGCCTCCTGAAGAGCACCGATATTGCTTTCGAGTTCGGATGCGGCACGGGTACGTCGGCGTTAAAGCTGGCGCCTTCGGTCGTGCGGTTGGTCGCCAGCGACATTTCGCCGGAGATGATTGCGATCGCCCGCGAGAAGGCGGCAGCGGAAGCTTGCGCCAACGTTGAGTTTGCGGTCGCAACGCCGGACGCTGCGCCCTGGCCCGATGCGAGTTTTGATGCGGCATTCGGCTTCAACGTGTTGCACTTGGTCCCCGATCGGCGGGCGGTGTTGCGCGGCGTGCACAGGCTTTTGAAACCCGGCGGGCTCTTCATCTCGAAAACACCGGCGCTGGCTGAGATGAATGTGTTCATCCGGCTTCTGGTGCCTCTCATGCAAGCTGTGGGGCAAGCGCCGTACGTGGCGATTCTCTCGAGCAAAGACTACGAACGTGAGATCACCGAAAATGGCTTTGAGATCGTTGAGAGCGGAAAGCACGGGTCCGCGAACCGAGATGTGCGCACCTTCTTCGTGGCGCGAAAGACATGATGCGCCCTCTGTCCGCGGACTGTCGCACCGCCCCGTGCTTTCACTCATGCGCTTGCAGCTCCGGATAGGTCCACCAGAACGGGAAGTCGGTTTGACCCAGGACCAACTCGGCGATCTCAGGAAAGATTGTCTCGGCGCGGACGCTGTTGCCGAACATGATCAGGCAGCGTTGCTGGCGTTCAGCGCAGATCACCAGATTGCCGGTCCAGTCGTTGTGGCCGCCTTTTGAGAAGTAGCGGTCGTTCGGGCCGTTCCAGGTTTCGCCGACGAGTGACGCGGAGAGATCGGAGGCTTCACCGCGTGCGTCGACTGTGTTGAAGAACTGGATCGTTGGGAATTTTTGCGCGGTGCGAATTGGAAATTGCGCCGCTGCCCATTCTGCGCGCGCGGCAGGAGAGAGGCCTTCCCCGGCAAACATGCCGCGCCACATGCGTGCCTGGTCTGCAATAGTAGTGTCCATCGAGCCAGCGGCAGCGACGTTGTCGCGGCGGTCATGCGGTTCGAATGTGCCGTCCATCATATAGCCATCGGCCAGATTGGCGCCAAAATCGTCACGCCATTGCATTGACGTACGAGTCATTCCGAAGCGATCGAAGACACGGCGTTGCATCTCCGCGCCGACATCGAGACCAAGGCCTTGTTCGAGGACGATCTGCAGAACCCAGATGCCTTCGTTTGAATACGCGTAGTGTTCGCCTGGCGTGAAGTGAAAGCGCAGACGCTGATCCTCTTCGAGGAAGCGCATGTTGGCGAGGCCGCTGCGGTGCGTGAGCAGAATGCGCGGCGTTAGCTGGCGCCAACGTTCGTCGCCGGCGAGATCTGTATAATCTTCGTACTCGGGCAGCGGCCGCGGCAGATATTCTGCGATGGAGCGGTCAAGATCGATGCGTCCTTCGTCGACGAGCTGCATGACCATGTATGCGAACGCGGCTTTGGTGACGGATGCGCCGTACATGATCGTATCGGTTTGCAGCGGGAGCGCGTTCTCGCGATTGCGCAGGCCGTAGGCGTTGAGATGCGTGATTTCGCCGTGATCGACAATGGCCACAGCCATGCCGACAACGTGCTCGCGCGCCATCAAGGCTTCGACGCGCCCGTCCAATGCGACGCCTTCAAGACGCTGCGTTGTGGGCAGCGAGCTGCTGGCGCAGCCCGCCAAGGCTGCGGTGAAAATCAAAGCTGAGAGTTTCATTTTGTCCTCAGGGTCTACGCCAGCTGATAAAGAAGCATCCAAGCCCGCCGATGATCAGCGCGAGGCCCGGGACGAGGGCCCAGCCAAACTTGGCTGGGATGAGCACCGCATTGGCGCCAACGAGATGCCATTCGCGACGGCCTTCGGGCACGTTTTCCGTGAACGAAGGGCCACGCATTTCGGGAACGAAAATTGTTTGCTCGTCCGCTCGCGCGGTGAGCGCTGGATTGTCGTCGAGGTCATCGAAGACGCTTGAGCTTTCGCCGGTGAGAATGACGCCCGGCGACTGGTAGGTGTAATGCATAGCGTTGCCGCCGCGATCGATCTGGGCGAGACCGACGAGGGCGCCGCCGGCAACAAGCGCGCCAAGGCCTGCATAGAGCCAACGGTGGGTGGCGGTGCGGGTATCGTGTGCGCGCTGGAGCAGATGTTTACGGACGTCTTCGATCTCACGCAGACGATCGAGTTCGGCGGGGTAGAGCACGCCCACGAGGGTCTCGGTGTCGAGATCGAAGGCTTCGACCAGCCGCTGATAGACATCCTCGGACGGAAACGATTTCCCGGTCTCAAGCTTCGACAAATACGATTGCTCGATGCTGGCTTTGGCGGCCGCGTCCGGTTGCGTCCACCCGAGCTCAGTGCGCCGGTTCTTGAGGTACTCGCCGAATTTCATGAGCACCAGTCATTGGCAGGAATGCATTGAATACAACTGGAATAATCGGGAATAGGCAGGAATTTGGACCGGGCATGCGTCATCGCTTGGTGCTTCGCAATTGGGGCACCCTCAAAGTTGGGAGCAGGGCGCGTGAGGGACGCGCTGGTTTAGTGCCTTTGATGCGATATTCGATCGCTCGAACCTCGCCGCGTGTCGCCACGCGCCCGGTGCGCTTGTTTTCCACCGGGCCGTCACCAGGATGTGTTTCACTCCCTTGGATAGGTCCCCGGCGGCGTGCGGAGATTTGCCCTTCTCCGGTGCGCTCCCACAGTTCACGTCTAGCGTTGTCCCGTGGGCTTCTGCTTGGCGGATGGTCTCGCCGCGCATCACGCTCAATCGCATCCCCCCGCGCTCGCTTGGCTCGGCTAGCCGGTGAGCCTCCCGTGCGAGGGATGCGTGCAGGATATTTGAAGTGTGGAGGTGTTGGATAGATTTCTGCGTGGGCGTTGATTTTGTTGGGCGCGAGCGGGAATTGGTGTGGGATAGAGCGCAGGCGGCTGCCGCCGGCCCCGGAGCGGACGTTCGGCAAATTCTACGGCATGCGGCTGGAATTTCGCCGGGCGGACGTTGGTTGAAAACTGCCCTACGTTTGCTTCGCGACGGAGGCGGGCACGCGCACGCCCGTCGATCCTAGCCAATGATCGCAGTGGGCCAACTATAGCCGCTTGGACAAATTACTACCAATGTCCTGTCTGGATGAGCGCGTCGAAGGTGCTGCTGGCGGAACGGGCCTGTTAAAGGCCGTGCGCCAGTTTCCGTTTGCGCTCTACTGAGCTTGGGATGCGCAGGCTTTCGCGATATTTCGCAACGGTGCGGCGGGCGATGTCGATGCCTTTCTCGCGCAGGATTTCGACGATGCGATCGTCGCTCAGGATTTCGACCGGCGTTTCGCCGTCGATGAGGCCTTTGATCTGGTAGCGTACGGCTTCGGCGGAGTGGCTCTCGCCGCCGTCGGCTGCGTTGATCGAGGCGGTGAAGAAGTATTTCAGCTCGAACACGCCGCGCGCGCAGGAGAGATACTTGTTCGAGGTGACGCGGCTCACGGTCGATTCATGCATCTCGATCGCGGCGGCGACGGTTTTGAGATTGAGCGGTCGCAAGTGCGCAACGCCGTGAGCGAAGAAGCCGTCCTGTTGGCGTACGATTTCGCGCGCGACTTTGAGGATGGTCTTGGCGCGTTGGTCGAGACTCTTCACCAGCCATGACGCGTTCGCTGCGCATTCGGTGAGGAATTGTTTGTCTTCCTCACGCTTGGCGGTTTTCGAGACCGTCGCGTAATAACGCTGGTTCATCAGCACGCGCGGCATGGTGTCGGTGTTGAGTTCAACCAGCCACATGCCGTCCGGCGTTTGCTTTACGTAAACGTCGGGCGCGACTGAGTGCACGGCGCCGCCGCCAAAACCGGCGCCGGGCTTTGGCGTCAGCGCGCGTACTTCGGCGATCATGTCCGAAAGATCTTCGCGGTCGACGCCGCACAGCGTCATCAGACGTTCGAAATGACCTTTGGCGAGCAGATCGAGGTTGGTGACCAAAGCTTCCATCGCCGGATCGAAGCGGCCACGCTCCTTCAGCTGCAGCGTCAGGCACTCGGGAATATCGCGCGCCATCACGCCCGTGGGCTCGAAACCCTGCATGACCTGCAGGACCTTCAGCACCGCGGCGTCGTCGGCGCCGATGCGATGCGCGATATCGAGAACGTCGGCGCGCATGTAGCCCCAATCGTCGACCGCATCGATCAACACGCCGCCGATCATGCGCTCGATCGGGGTGAGGCCGGCTTCGGTGAGTTGGGCGTCGAGGTGCTCGGCCAGCGTCTTGTCGCTAGCGAGGGTTTCTTCCAGGCCCGGCATGTCGTCGAAGCTCTTGCCCGACGAGGCTTTGGACCAATCTTGTAACGGGGCTGCGCCGGCTTCAGCGAGTTCGCCGGCGCTCAAATCCGGTGCGATATCGGCGACGCTGACATCGAGCGCCGCTTCCGCCGGCGCCATGCCGCTATCGAACTCAAGCGCTTGAGCATCGCCGCCGTCTTCGTTCTTCTTGGCTTCGGCCGAACCTTCTTCGCGCTCAAGTAGCGGGTTGCGCTCGAGCTCGCCTTCGACGAATTCTTGAAGCTCGACGTTTGAAAGCTGCAGCAGTTTGATCGCTTGCTGGAGCTGCGGCGTCATCACCAGGGCTTGGCCCTGGCGCATCTCTAAACGGGGGGTCATCGCCATGGGCGGGCCACCGTTAGTTGAAATCTTTGCCGAGATACCTTTCGCGCACGGTCCGATCCGAGAGCACCTCGTTGGGCGTGCCCTCGAACATCACTTCACCGTCGAACATGATCGAAGCCCGATCCACGATCTGCAGCGTTTCGCGCACATTGTGGTCGGTGATCAAAATGCCGAGGCCGCGATCCTTCAGGAACGTGATCAGCTCTCGGATGTCGTTGATGGCGAGCGGGTCGATACCGGCGAAAGGCTCGTCCAACAGCATGAAGGACGGCCTGGTCGCCAGAGCCCGCGCAATTTCAACCCGGCGCCGTTCGCCGCCCGAGAGGGCGGAGGCCGGCGCGTCTTTCAAGTGGTCGACGCGCAGTTCGGCGAGCAGACCGTTTACGATCTCCCGGCGCTTTGAGTGAGAGCGCTCACTCAACTCGACGACAGACATCACGTTCTGTTCGACGGTCAGACCACGGAAAATCGACGGCTCTTGTGGGAGGTAGCCCACGCCAAGCCGGGCGCGCTGGTACATAGGCAGTGTTGTGACGTCTTGGCCGTCCAACAAGATTTGCCCCTGGTCCACGCGTACGAGCCCCGTGATCATATAGAAGCAGGTGGTTTTGCCTGCTCCGTTGGGGCCCAACAGACCGACGACCTCGCCACGGCGGAGGAAGAGCGAAACGTCCTTCACCACCTGGCGGCCGCGATACGCTTTGGCGATCCGAACCGCGCCAAGACCACCTTGGGTGGTCTCGGGCTGAGCCGAACGGCGTGCCGTGCCCTCGGGGCTCATTTCGACCCGCCGGCGCTAAGAATTAGTGAACCCTTGGGGGTGAAAGGGGCCGTCACTGTGGACGATTGCCCTGTGCCGGTTGCTGGCCGCCCTCGCTGGGGACGAACACGCCGCGGACCCGCTGGCCGGCGCCTGGACGGATCGTGGTCCGGCGCGAGCCGATTTGCAGCACCAGAGTGTTGCCGCGAATGACGTTCTCGTCGGACATCACTATGACGTTTCCGGTGAAGGTCACGCTGTCTTGGGCGACATTGTATTCGGCGCGATCGCCGCGGGCGTCTTGTGACGGGCGGATATAATAGACCTCGCCTTCAGCGATCATGCGCTCGATGTCGCCGGAGGCGAGACCTTGCTGCGAGGGGCCGCCATTGCTGGACGCGCCGCTGCTGCCGCTGAAGAAAAGCGTGATGCGATCGGCCCGCAGGCGCGCATCGTTTTGAACGATATCGACGTCGCCCACGAGCACGAGGCGGCGTTCGCTATCGAAGTATTCGAGATTGTTGGCGGAGTACGAAACCGGGCCGCCGCCTTCGCTCAGCTGAGCGTGGGCAGGTGCGGCCGCGAAGGCCGCGAGCACGAAGGCGCCAGCGGCGACGAAAAAGCTCACGGGCCTCATTGCGGCGTCTCCCCATTCTGTTGTTCACGGTCCGGGATCTGTCCCCGGACCCCGCCGCCCAGCACCAAAGCACGGTCGCTGTCGCGTAATTCATAACTTCCGGCCTGGAGCACGCCAAGTGGCCCGGCGCCGGTGACCCCACCTCGGCCGGTCAGTGTGCCTTTTTCCAGGTCGACGACCATGTTGGGGGTCGTGAACCGGTTTCCGTTTCTGTCCGAGAACAGGACCTCGCCGTCGAAAATCACGGTCTGGGCGCGCTCGTCGTAGATGCCGCGCGGGGCCAGCATAATCGTTCCGGCTTCGGTCCGATAAACTGGGGCGACGAGCTCAATCGGCTGGTTCTCGCCGACGGCCCGCTCGGCCATTTCAGCCGAAAGCTGGTAGGGGCCGCCGTTTTCGGTCCGGCCGATGAAGCGGGGGTTGATCATCCGCAGCGGCTCGGCGGCGGCGTACTGGCCTGCGTTAAAGCCGCCCTGGATGGCGTGAAGCGCCATGAAAACGAAGACAGCGGCGAATGAGGCGCCCGCGCCGGCCACGAAAAACCGGCGCAACGCCGCGATCAGGCGCGAGCGGCGGCGCGCGGCCTTGAGCGTGAGCGCCCGTTTGGGCTCCCAGGCGAGATCGAAGGCTGAACCGGCGGCGGTTGTCACACCCGGCTTTTCACCCGCTCTGTTGGCGGAAGCAAGGCAGCTCAACCGCTACGGCTGGGGGGTAATGGCGACGGTGGTGGCGGGCGTCTCAACCGGCGGCGGTGGTGGCGGCGGCAGCGGCAGCGGCAGCGGCGGCAGTACGATGTCGAGCCGGTCCGCTGTGTATTCGCCGACTGCCGGGAGCGCCGTCCCGCGCAACTGCGCTGACCATTGCGCGACCTGTTGCTCGCGCGCGAGGTCGTGGAAACGCGCAACGATGTCAGCCGCGGCGCGGCTTTGGCGGCCGTCGAAATAAGCATAGCCGGAGGGACGCTGATCGCTGGCGGTCATGACGTTGATCAGCGCGCGCACGCTTTCGGATTGCAAAGCCCTCGCGATGGCTTCGGCGGCGGCAAGATCGGCTTGCGAACGCACGTGGATCACAACTGTGCTGAGTGGCGGCGCCGGTCCGAAGAGGCTGTTGATGACACTGCCAATGTTGCGCGGGTCCGCTTCGGCGGAGGCAGTGTTCGGCGCGGCGTCGCTGGTCGGCGGACGCGCGTTGGCGATTGAGCCGGGATAGGCGGCGTCGCTTGGCGTCGGCGCGGCGACGACTGCCGTTGGCGGCGGTGCGATGACGCCGCTTGCCGCCATCGCTTCTTCCAGCTGGATGACGCGCTCCTGCAAGCGATTGCGTTCGCGCAGCACCTGGCCGGTGACGCTCAATGTCCAGCCGGCAAGCGCGATTGCGCCGACGCACACAACCAATTGCGCCACGAGCAAAGCGCGCGTGCTGGTGACGAAGCCGCTGAGAACGGATTTCGGCATGCGCGCTTAACCTCCCGCGCGCCGAATGGAGAATAACCGCTGCCCGGCCACGATCGTGCCGAGTGCGCCGACAACGAGAACGCCGAGCATCGCGAGCTGCAATTGGTCGGTCCGCATGACGCCGTTATAGGCGGCCGTCACCGCGCCGGAAAAAGCGACGAGCGCGATCGTGGCGGCCGTAAGCAAAAGCCGTGGCGCGGCGACAAGATTTGGCTGCGCATTCTGCAACGCGCGGTGGTCGATCGGGTCAAGCGGGCGTTGTTCGCGCACGAGGCCGGCAAGCGCCGCTTCCAGCATGCCCCACTCACTCTTGCCGCTATGAAGTTCCGCGACCTTCAGTGTCTCGAACGGAGCGGGAAGGCGGAAATTGTCGAGCCGCATCTGCAGTAGTTTTTCCTCGTCGAGGGCGCGCGCTGATTGCGCCAGCACCCAGGACGAATTCTGCGCGTTTTCGCTCCACACCGTCACGACCGCGCGCGCCTCGGCAAATTGCCGTTCGATTTCGTCAGCGCGGGTGTGCTCGTCGCGTGGTCCCCACCACACAGAATAGCCAAGCGAGCTTAGCCGCTCAGCAATGGGCTTAACGCGATCGCGATCCAGTCGCGAACAGGAAATGAAAACGTCCGCCAAATTGCCGTCCCGCTGTCCCCAGCAGGTCCATGTTAACGCCAGGAAAGGTGAGGTGGCGAGAGAAAACGGCGCTGGCAAGGCAAAGCGCGCGCGCTAACTTTCTTTCGCTCAGTAAGGGTAATGGAAGCACACCATGCGCGCCTTGATTTTTGCAACGATTGTCATTTTCGCCGCATGCACGGGCTCGCCGAGCAATGGCCAGCAGCAAGCTGTGCATCCTGTTGCGCAAGGTGCGCCGCACTCGAGTTTCACGCCGGCGTTTGAGGGGCAGACCCGCGCGCCAGAAGCACTGAGCGGCGTGCGTATCAATGCTGAGGAAATCGCCAGTGGCTTGGATCATCCGTGGGCGATCGTGTTCCTGCCTGATGGCCGTATGCTCGTGACTGAACGCGCCGGGCGGCTGCGTGTGGTGACCCGCGAGGGCGCGATCTCAAATCCGGTGCAGGGATTGCCGCGCGTGCATGTGCAAGGTCAGGGCGGTTTACTCGACGTTGTGCTTGGGCTGGACTTCGCGACAGATCGCATGATCTATTGGAGCTACGCGGAGCCGCGTGATGGTGGGCGCGGCACCAGTGTCGCGCGCGGCCGTCTCACCGATGATTTGCGGCGCGTTGAGCAGGTGCAGGTGATTTTCCGTCAGCTACCGGCTCGCGATACAGGCGGTCACTACGGTTCGCGGCTCGTGTTCGATCGTGCGGGGCATCTCTACATCACACTCGGCGAACGTCAGCGCCCGGCATCGCGCGTTCTGGCGCAGGATCTTTCAACGCATCTCGGTAAGATCGTACGCATTAATGCCGACGGAAGTGTGCCTCCCGACAATCCGTTCGTAGGACGCGCGGACGCCTTGCCACAAAACTGGTCGTACGGTCATCGCAATGTGCAGGGCGCCGACCTCAACCCGGACACTGGCAAGTTGTGGATCGTCGAGCATGGTCCGCGCGGCGGCGATGAACTTAATATTCCGCGTGCCGGCCTGAATTATGGTTGGCCGATCATCGGCTATGGCATCGACTACAACGGTGCGCCGCAGCACGAGACATCGGCGCGCGAAGGCATGGAACAACCGATCTATTATTGGGATCCGGTGATAGCGCCTGGCGATATGGATTTTTATCGCGGCGGGCTCTTTCCGTGGCGCGGTGATGTGTTGATTGCGGGCTTGGATACGCAGGCGCTCGTGCGGCTCGATATCGACGGCGAGCGGGTCACAGGCGAGGAGCGCTTCGCTCTCGGTGTTGGCCGCATTCGCGACCTTGCCGAAAGCGAAGACGGCGCAATATGGATCGTCACCGATGAAGACAACGGCCGCATCCTGAGGCTGACTCCTCAATCGTAGTTAGCCGTTGCTTGGGTCGGTGCGATTGAGCGAGGCGATGCGTGAAGCAAACGCCGGGTCGCGCTGCGCTTGAGCGGCGATGGCGTTGTATGTGGCGCTATCGATGCCGTTGCGCGCCAGAATTTGGCGGATCTGCTCGGCGGCGGCGGTTTGCTGCTCGGGCGTTGCTGCTGAAAGCGTGCGGCTGATCGGATCGATCTCGATCGCAGCGCGCGCGAACGAGCGCAATTGGTCGTCAGTAAAATTCGTCGGCGCGACGGGCGTGGTTGGCGCTGGTGTAGCTTGCGCTATTTGCGCTGGCGGTGCGGGCTGCGCGGCGGGCGCCGGTGTTGCCGTCGAACTTGTCGCCGTCAGCGATTGTGTTTCAGCTTGCGTGGTTTGAGTGAGGGCGCACGCCGCCGTCAGAGCCGCGACCGCTGCTGCGGCAAGCATTTGGAACTTTGTCATGTGTTGTGCTCCTTGGCGTTGCCACAGAGCCACCAAGGCTACGTATCAGCACGAACTTCGTTCCTGGGCGGAACTCCCGCGGGAACTTCAGAGGCCTTTCGCTGTGTCGAGCAATCGGTCCAGCAGGTCATCGAGCTGTTCGCGTTCGCGCTTGTCGAGCGCTGCTACCAATCGTTGCTCGCTCTCCAACGCGATCGGCGCAATGCGCGCGTGCACGCTTTCGCCTTGCGCCGTGAGTGACAGGATTTGCCGGCGCGCATCGTCACGATCTGCGCGCGCCGCAACGCGTCTTGATTCGACCAGCTTCCCCACGGCGCGCGAGACGGCGACCTTATCCATCTCCGTTGCTTCGGCGACTTCCTTGGCAGTCAATCCAGGGCGACGCCCCAACACGGCGATGATCCGCCATTCGGGGATGGTGAGGTCGAAAGTCTTCGCATAGCGCGCCGCGATGGCGCGGCTGACGCGGTTTGAGAGGATAGAGAGCCGGTAGGGAAGGAATTCCTCCAGAACCAGCAATTCCCCGGACGATCCAGCCGTTGGTTTTCGCTTTGCGCTTGCCATTGGTTTCAGATGAAACTAAATCCCAATGAAACGCAAGCTTCGAGGAAACGCCATGGCCGATTTGTTCGAGAATCCGATTGGGACCGATGGATTTGAGTTCGTCGAATTCACCTCGCCCGAACCAGAAAAGCTTGCCGCGTATTTCGAACAAATCGGCTTCACCGCGGTGGCCATGCATCGCAGCAAGAATGTCATTCGTTACAAGCAGAACGACATCAATTTTATTCTCAACATGGAGCCGGCGGGCCAAGCCGCTGATTTCCGCGAGGCGCACGGACCCTCAGCGAACGCGATGGCTTTCCGTGTGAAAGATGCTCAGCACGCGTTGCGCGAAGCCGTGAAACGCGGCGCCGAGCCTGTCGAAGGCAAAGTTGGGCCGATGGAGCTCAACATTCCCGCCATCAAGGGCATTGGCGGCGCCTACATCTATCTTGTCGATCGTTACGGTGCGCAGTCGATCTACGACATCGATTTCAAACCGATTGAAGGGGCTGACGAGTCGAAGAATTCGCTTGGCCTCACCTATCTCGATCACCTCACGCACAACGTCTTCCGCGGCAACATGAAGACGTGGGCGGACTATTACGAGAAGATCTTCAACTTCCGCGAAATTCGCTATTTTGACATCGAAGGCAAAGTCAGCGGTCTGTTCTCCAAGGCGATGACGAGCCCGGACGGCAAGATTCGCATTCCTCTCAACGAGAGCAAAGGCGATCCCGAGAAAGTCGATCAGATCGAGGAATATCTGCAGCGCTATAAGGGCGAAGGCATCCAGCACTTGGCCTTCGGCACGAACAATCTTTACGACGTCGTCGATCGGCTGAAGGCGCGCAACGTCGAGCTGCAAGACACCATCGAGACATATTTCGATCTCATCGATAAGCGCCTGCCAGGGCATGGCGAGCCGGTCGAGGAGCTTCGCAAGCGTCGCATTCTCATCGATGGCGCGCCGAGCGAAGGGCAGGGCCTCTTGCTGCAAATCTTCGGCAAGGACGCGATTGGTCCGATTTTCTTCGAGTTCATTCAGCGCAAGGGCAATGAAGGTTTCGGCGAGGGCAATTTCAAAGCCTTGTTCGAGAGTATCGAGCTAGACCAGATCAAACGCGGCGTGTTGAAGGCGAGCTGATGCGCTCCCTCCTCGCGCTGGCGCTGCTCGCCCTCGCCGCCTGTGCTACTGCGCCAGAGCCTGCGCCGCGTTGGTCGCTCGTTGTTCACGGCGGTGCTGGCGTCATCGAGCGTGCGAGCCTTACGCCGGAGCTTGAAGCCCAATACCGGGCGGCCATGCAGCGCGCACTGACGACCGGTGGCGCTATTCTCGATCGCGGCGGCTCTTCGCTGGATGCGGTTGAGGCCATCATCCATGAGATGGAAGACGATCCGCTCTTCAATGCGGGCCGCGGGGCCGTGTTCACGGCGCAGGGCCGCAACGAGCTTGATGCCTCGATCATGGATGGCCGTACGCGCGCTGCGGGCGCGGTCGCCGGCCTTACGACTATTCGCCATCCCATCAGCGCCGCGCGCGCTGTGATGGAGCGCTCGCGCCATGTGATGCTGATCGGCGAGGGGGCTGAGACGTTCGCCCGATCTCACAATCTCGAGACGGTTGATCCGTCTTACTTCTTCACCGAGCGCCGTTGGCAGCAGCTCGAACAGAATTTGCGCGCCAGCAATCTGCCGGTGCCGCCGCGTCCAGCGGGCGCGCCGCCGGCGCCGCGCGCGGAACTTAGTTACCCTGACGATCACCAATTCGGCACGGTCGGCGTTGTTGCGCTGGACACGCACGGAAATATCGCGGCAGGCACTTCCACTGGCGGCACGACGGCCAAGCGCTGGGGCCGCGTCGGCGACGCGCCGATCATTGGCGCGGGCACTTACGCGCAGAACGGTGTGTGCGGTGTTAGCGCCACCGGGACGGGGGAGTTCTTCATTCGCGTTGGCGTCGCGCGTGATATCTGCGCCCGCATGCAGTTCAATCGCGAGAGCGCCCAGGAAGCCGCCGATCACGTTATCGCGGAAGTTGGCGCCACAACGGGAACCGATGGAGTGGCCGGTGATGGCGGCGTTATCGTGCTTGACGGGCGCGGCAACGTCGCTTGGGCGATGAATTCGCCGGGCATGTATCGCGCCTCGCAATCTGCCGGCGGCGCGCCTGTCGTTCAGATTTTCGCGGACGAGGAATGAGGAACAACGCCGCGTCGTTGGCACTAATCGCGGTGTCGCCCGTTTATAGGCCGGAACTTTTCGGTCTTACGGGAGCACCTCATGTCTACGTTCGTGATTTACGCGATCGGCTATCTCATTCTTCTCGCCGGTCTCATCTACGGCGCCGTACTGCTCGGCATCGCTACGCAATGGATTATCGTGGGCGGGCTTGTGATGCTGGGCCTCGGCATCGCAATGGGCGTCGGCAAGACGCGCACCAAGGACGTCTCGACCGATCAACACTAGAAGCTGCGGGCGCGGTACCTGCAGCCACGCAGGAGCGCCCGTCATGGCAATAACCTCAGGCATCCATCACGTCGCGTACCGCTGCAAAGATGCTAAGCAGACGGTCGAGTTTTATCGCGACGTGCTCGACATGGATTACACGACCGCGTTCGCCGAGGACCACGTGCCGTCCACAGGCGAATACGATCCGTACATGCACGTCTTCCTCGATGCTGGAAACGGCAACGTGCTCGCCTTCTTCGAATTGCCGAACCAGAAGGATATGGGCCGCGACGAGAACACACCGATCTGGGTCCAACACATTGCCTTCAAGGTTGAGAGCCTGGATGCGCTAATGGCCGCCAAGGCGCGCGCTGAAGCCAAAGGTCTCGATGTTCTGGGGCCCACGGACCACGGTATCTTCAAATCGATTTACTTTTTCGATCCGAATGGTCACCGCCTTGAACTTACGGCCGATACCGGTACGGCTGAGGAGTACGCCGAACTGAAGCGTGTCGCGCCGGAGATGCTGGAAGAGTGGAGCCGGACCAAGAAGGCGCCGCAGCACGCTGCTTGGCTTCACGAAAAGGCGCGCGCCGCGCACGCCAAGTCGCGGATCGGCGAATGATCCGCGACTTGGCCGCACTGGCGGCGCTGTGTGTCCTTGGCGCGTGCGCTGGCATTCTCGGCCCGACGAAGGCGGATCTCGAAAACGCGGTCCACGAATTCTATGCGCGCGGTGAAAATCCTGCTGCACCCGCTCTCGCAAATGCGACTATCGCGGAGTACGAAGGATGCCAGCCGCGTGGGGGCATCTTCACTTGTCCGGTGATCTTCACAACGGAGCAGGGTAGGGTCGCCACGATGATCTGGATCGTCCATGCGCCGAATGGCGCCTGGCACGTGCGTAACATCGCACTGAACGAGGGAGCGCGCTGATGCTGAAGCTCTACGATTATTGGCGCTCGTCGGCGGCGTATCGTGTCCGCATCGGCCTCGCGCTAAAGGGCGTGGAGTACGAAAGCATTCCGGTGAACATTATACCGGGCGTCGATGAGCAGATGCGCGAGCCTTATCGCTCGAAGAATCCGCAGATGCGCGTGCCTGCGCTCGAAACCGAGCAAGGCATCATCACGCAATCGCTGTCGATCCTGGTTTGGCTGGATCAGATGTATCCCAATCCGCGCCTGATGCCGGCTGATCCTTGGCTGGGCGCGCAGGTGCGCTCCTTTGCAACGACGATTGCGACCGACATTCACCCGCTCAACAACACCAGCGTGCTGACGCGCATCAGGCTCGAGTTCGGCGCCAGCGAAGATCATGTCGGCGAATGGTATCGCCACTGGATCAAGCTTGGATTCAACGCGCTTGAACATCAGGTCGCCAAGCATCCGGACACGAAACACGTTTTTGGTGACGAACCGACGCTTGCCGATGTCATGCTGGTGCCGCAGATGGCGAATGCGCGCCGCTTCAAGACTGATCTTGCGCCATTCCCGCGTCTTGTTGCGTGGGATGAAAGCGCGCGGCAGCATCCTGCCTTCATAAAGGCGGCCCCCGAAAACCAGAAGGACGCGGTGAAACAATGAAACTGGCTTCTCTGCGTCATGGCCGCGATGGCCGGCTTGTCGTCGTTTCTGATGATCTGGCTTGGTATGCGCACTCGGGTCCGGAAGTGCCGACGCTGCAGGCCGCGCTCGATGATTGGGAGCATGCGGAGCCGCGCCTGCGTGCGGTTGCGGAGGGTGTCAACAACGGCACGATTTTGCGTGAGCGCTTCCACGAGCGCGAAGCGGCATCGCCGTTGCCGCGCGCGTATCAGTGGGCGGATGGCTCAGCCTACGTCAATCACGTCGCGCTCGTGCGCCAAGCGCGCGGCGCAAAGATGCCGGAAACGTTCTGGACCGATCCGCTGATGTACCAGGGCGGCAGCGACGCGTTCCTTGGCCCGCGCGACGCTATTCCGCTGAAGGATGAAGCTTGGGGCTGCGACTTCGAGGCGGAAGTTGCGGTCATTGTCGATGATTGCGAAGCGGGCATCAGCGCCGACGATGCAAAAAGGCGCATCCGCCTGGTGATGCTGGTGAACGACGTCAGCTTGCGCAATCTTATTCCGGGTGAGTTGGAGAAGGGCTTTGGCTTTTTCCAATCGAAGCCATCGTCGGCGTTTTCACCGGTCGCGGTGACGCCGGATGCGCTCGGCGATGCTTGGCGCGATGGCAAGCTGTATCTGCCGATGCACGTGACGCTGAACGGTAAGTTTTTCGGCGCCGCAAACGCGGGCGAAGACATGACCTTCGATTTCGGTCGGCTCATCGCTCACGCCGCCAAAACTCGTGACCTCGCCGCCGGCACGATCATTGGCTCTGGCACGGTATCGAACCGCGGCGCCGATGGCGGGCCGGGCAAATCCATCAATGAGGGTGGTCTGGGCTATTCCTGCATTGCCGAGCAACGCATGATCGAGACGATCCAGGCCGGGAAACCATCGACGCCTTTTTTAAGGCACGGCGACCGCGTCGAGATCGAAATGTTTGACGCAAAAAAGCACTCGATCTTCGGCCGCATCGATCAGCAAGTGGTGAAGGTTTAGCTTTAGAATGGGATGCGTGCGCCATCCCAAGCGAAGGCATAGCCGCTGTCTTGGGGCTTCAGATCGCTGAGAACGGCTATAATGTGTCGCGCGCTCTGCTCCGGTGCGAATAGTTTTTCCGGCGTGACTCGGCGCTGAAAAGGCCTTGAAAGCGGCGTGTCGACTGTGCCGGGGTGTATCGCTACGCAAATGGCATTCCGGTTTTTCCGAGAGAGTTCGATCGCGCATGTACGGATGATCTGGTGAAGCGCCGCCTTCGAGGCGCGGTAGGCCGCCCATCCGCCCAACTTATTATCGTCAATCGATCCGACTCGCGCGGAGAGAGCGGCGAATAGAGCGCGGCGATCGCGCGCCAACAGAGGCAGGAAGTGTTTGGCGACCAGAGCGGGGCCAGTCGCATTGACCGCAAATGCGCGAGAAAATGCTTCTGGTGTGAAATCGCGCCATGTCTTTTCGGGGACCAATTCTTCGCCATCGTTCAAAACGCCAGTCGAGACGAGGATAAGATCAAGTGAGCCTTCAACACTGACCCGCGCCGCTGCGTTCGCGATTGTGTCTTCTTTAAGCAAGTCAAAATGAAACGGCGTTACTTTAGGGGCGATCTCTCCAGGTGGAGTGCGGGCGCCGGCATATATCGCGCTAACGGATTCATCGGACGCTAAGAGGCGGAGCAGCGCCCCGCCTATGCCGCCGGAGACGCCGAACAAGGCAATGCGCATGCGATCGGGCCCTATGGGTTTCCGGTGGTACGTACGCAGGCTCGTCGTGGATCAACTCTCAAGGGTGCTCAGAAACCTCGATGCATCTGCTGCAATCTCAGTGCGTCGTTCCTCACTCATCTTGTCCAACGTCCGATACATTGGAGCGATGCGCGGGTTACCTTCGAGCGCCGTCCGGTTGCGTGCAAGAAAGTCCCAATAGAGGAAGTTGAAAGGGCAGGCGGTTGCGTCCGCCTTTGCGTTCACGTCAAACGTCCAGCCCCTGCAATAGTACGACATGCGGTCAATGTAGGCGCCGCTGCGCTGCGTAGGGCTTTGAAGCAAGCAGGCCGCGATCAGCGAACTGGCTCATGCCCAACGTGTTGGGCGCCTCCACCCACTCATAAGCATCCGCGTAGACGGCGAGTTGCCTGTCACCATCAGTCGCTGAATGTGGTGTGCGTAGGCTTCTTGTCTGGTCTGTTGGATGGCTGCCCGCATGCAGGCCATTTCGGTGTTGCCAGACCAATAGAACCACGGCAGCTCCCGTGAGGCGCCGGGGCATTGCCCTTCAGATAGCTTGGCCCTTCGCGCCAATAGATCCCGCGTACATATTCTCGCCACCCAAGGATTTGGCGGATGAACCCTTCGACGGCGTTCAATGGCGCGCGGCCCGTGCGATACTCCGCTTCCGCCCGGCGGCAGATATCGAGCGCGTCTAGTAATCCCACGTTGAGATAGATTGAAATGACGGCGTGATAGAGGAACGATTCGTCCCGCAGCATAGCGTCTTGATAGTCTCCAAAGCGCGGCAATGCCTCGCTCAAGAAGTGGCCGTGCGCCGCTTCGGCTTGTTCGTGCGTAACCGCGAACCAAAATGGCTCAAGATCGCCGAAGTGGTCCGCAAACTGAGCCGACACGAGGTCCAGTACGGCGCGCGTGGTGGCATTTGGCGCGAAACGCGGCGGCCTCGGCATGAAGAGATCGGCCTTGGCGGGTTTGCGGTTCTCGGCGTCAAAATTCCAACGCCCGCCGACCGGCGTGTCACCCTCCATCAACAGACCGGTTGCTTCACGCATGCGGCGGTAGAAGTACTCCATCCGCAGTTGTTGGCGGCCGTTCGCCCAGTCCCGAAACGCGGCGTCGGAGCAAATAAAGCGGGTGTCCTGCCGGATCTCGACAGGCAGACCGAGCTGTCCTTCCCAGCTTTCCATCTCCGCTAAGAGAGGCGGTGTTCGCCAGCTCGGTGGCGACAATTTCTGTTGGCTGCAACGCAGCGACTCCGCGCTTTAGTTCGCCGGTGAGTGAGCCTGAATTGCCGGGTGCGTCGAGCGTGATGTAGTGGACCCGTATGCCGTTGCGTTCCAACCGCTGCGCGAACGCGCGCATGGCTGCAAACACGAACGCGATCTTCTTTTTGTGATGACGAACGTATGTCGTTTCATCCGCGACCTCCGCCATCAGGACCACGTCATTGGCGGGGGCGAGGTCGCGCAGTGCTCGATGTGCAGGCTGAGCTGGTCGTCCAATACAAGTCTCAGCGCGTGCGTCATTTTCTAGCTACGCGGCAGAGGTTGCTCTGGATCGGTCGCCGCTGCGCGGTTAGCGTCGATCTATGGTCAAGAACGCGAATGGCGAGCGGCGAGAGAAGACGAATCTGCCCGCCAAAATCTGCGCTGCGTGTGGACGCCCATTTTCGTGGCGCAAGAAATGGGCGCGCGAATGGGAGGTCGTGCGATACTGCTCCTACAAGTGCAGAGCAAAGCGCCCTTAGCTCTTCGCGAAGGCGTCGCGCAGTTCGCGCTTCAGAATCTTGCCGATGTGGCTGCGCGGAAGTTCGTCGATCAGACGGACGTCGCTGATGCGTTGGGTCTTGCCGACGCGCTCGTTTGCGAAGGCCTTTAGCGCCGCCGCATCCGCGCCGCGCGATACCACGAACGCCACCGGGGTTTCGCCCCAATCTGCGCTTGGCACCCCGACGACGGCGACATCGGCCACATCCGGATGCTGGCGCAGCACCGCTTCGAGATCGCTTGGATAGATGTTGAAACCACCAGAGATGATCATGTCCTTCTTGCGGTCCATGAGTTCTACAAAGCCATCCGCGTCAAAGCGGCCGACATCACCGGTGCGAATGAAGGCGAGGCCGTCGGGTGAAACCCATGTCGCGGCATCGGTCTGATCTTTGCGGTTGTGATAGCCGCTCATCACCAATTCCGAGCGGCCTACCAACTCACCGACCTCGCCGCGTGGAAGTTCGCGCCCATCTTCATCTATGATGCGAATGTCGTGCCCAGGCGCGGGCGTGCCGACCGTGTGCAGTTTGTCGGGATAGACGTGCGCGATCAACACGCATGTGCCGCCGCCTTCGGTCATGCCGAAATATTCAACCAGTCCGCCAGGCCAACGCTTCAGGACGTCGGCCTTCAGCGCCGCTGAGAAGGGCGCCGAGGTGCAGAACTTCATTTGAAACGCGGAGAGATCGAAGGAATCGAAATCTTCGCGCGCCATCAGCCGCGAATATTGTACCGGCACCAGCATCGTGTGCGTTGCGCGGTGTCTCTGCGCCAGCTCAAGGTAGTGTGCGGCGTCGAATTTCTTCATCAGCACGACAGCGCCGCCCCAGCCAATTGCGGGGAAGAAGCTCACCAAAGTCGTGTTCGAATAGAGCGGTGTCGAGAGCAGTGCGACGGTGTTTTCGCCGTAACCCATAGGCGCCGCGCGCATCACGTGGCCAAAGCGCATGCCGTGGCTCTGCACGATGCCTTTGGGCGTGCCAGTGGTGCCCGATGAATATATTATGTTGAAGGGCATATCCTCGTGGATCGCCACCGGCGCCGGCCGGGAGCCTACACGCGCCAGGAATGCGGAAAAAGGCGTACCCGGCGCGCCATCGTCCAAGCCTACAACCTTGGCCTTCAGGGTATTCAGTCTGTCGCCCAAAGCTTCGGCGACGCTGCGATCAACGAAGAAAACCTTGGCGCCGCAATCGGCGATCATGTCGACGATGCTGTCCGCCGTGGAGGATGGCGCGATTGGCGCGACCGCGACGCCTGCGCGTAAGGCGCCCAGGAATGCGGCGGCATACTCGCTCGATGTCCCGGCGCAGATGGCGACGCTATCGCGCGGCGCCAGTCCGTCGCGCTGCAAGGCCGCAGCGACGCGATCCATGAGTGTATCGAGCGCGCCGTACGACAGTTGCTGCTCGTCTTGAATCAGGGCGATCTTGCTGGGCGCTCTTTCAGCATGCGCGTGGACCATTTCGGGCAGGGGTTTGAAGGTTTCGGCGCTCATCTCAAATCTCTCGGCGTGGCGCGGCTGTGGCGGGATCGCCGGTGTTCGGGGTACCTTTGGGTTCGATCAGCAGCACATGCGTTTCTTCTTCCGCGAACGGCGCGTGTTCAACGCCTTTGGGCACCACGAAGATTTCGCCTGCGCCAACCTTCACATCACCATCGCGCAGACGCATGATCATCTCGCCTTTCAGAACGAGGAAAAAGTCATCGTTGTCGGTGTGGGAATGCCAGGAGAATTGCCCCTGAAACTTCACCACCATCAGATCGTGATCGTTGAAAGCGCCGACGACACGCGGCTGCCAGTGGCCTTCGAACTGCGAAAGCTTGTCGGCGAGATTGATCTTGCTCATGCGCCCACCGTAGCGCCGTCGTTTTAGTTTGCCAGCGGCGTTCGGTGCGATTGGCGCCTCGCCCTCATGAGTGCGCGAAGATGTCCGTATCTTCCCAGCCGGCGAGATCGAGCGCGGCGCGCGTCGGCAGGAAGTCGAAGCACGATTGCGCGATCTCGGTGCGGCCTTCGCGCGCCAGCATCGCGTCCAGTCGCTCCTTCAGAGCGTGTAAGTGCAAGACGTCCGAGGCCGCGTAAGCGAGCTGCGCGTCTGAAAGCTCGGGCGCGCCCCAATCGCTGGACTGCTGCTCCTTGGAAATGTCGCGACCGAGAACTTCCTTTGTGAGGTCCTTCAGGCCGTGACGATCCGTGTAGGTTCGCACCAGCTTGGAAGCAACTTTTGTGCAATAGAGCGGGGTGGTGACGATCGAGAGATCGCGCATGAACATGGCGATGTCGAAGCGTGCGAAGTGGAAGAGCTTGAGATGCGCCGGATCAGTCAACACGCGCTTCAGGTTTGGCGCATCGTAGCTGGAGCGATCGAGTTGCACCAAGTGCGCTTCGGGTCCGCCATCTGAGAGTTGAACCAAGCACAGCGGGTCACGAATGAGCGAAAGGCCGAGCGTTTCGCTATCGACCGCGACCGGGCCATTGAAGGTTACGCTGTCGGGCAAGTCGCCCTTGTGCAGATAGACCGAGATGTTCTTGCCATCGACGGTCAGGGAGAGTTTCCGTGTCATGGGGCGCGGGCTTAGGGCAATTCTCCGCGTCACGCCAGTCTGCCTTGGCGGACTCTGCCTTATCGCCGCAGCACCACGCCAAATCGCAGCGCGCGCGGCGGTCCGAAACTCTCGATCCCGTCCGCTGTTTCGGCGGTTTCGATTTCGCTATCCAGGGCGTTGTCGAGCGCGGCGTAGAGGCTGACGCCTCGCGCTAGTTCCTGCTCGGCACGGAGATCGAGGGTGACCGCGGAGTCGAGGGTGCGGGTGTTGAGGTCGTCCTCGAAGCGGATGCTTTCATAGATCAACGCCGCTGAAATTGAGCTTGCGTCGGTGACGCGCCACTCCAGCCCCGCACTTGCGCTCCATTCGGGAGATTGCGCGGGGCGTAATCGCGAGAGTGGGCCGTTTGCGAAGGCGGCGTCGGTATAGTTGAGGGCGGCGCGCCACGCGAAGCGTTCGCGCCAGTCGCCGTGTGCCTCCGCTTCGAGCCCGATCGCTTCGATGGCGCCGGCGTTTTGGCGTTGGCGATAGGCGCCGCCGGTTGGGATGAAGACGCCCGGAGGAAATGTGCCCGGGCCTGCGCCCAACGTCACGTTCACGATCGCGTCCTCAAGCCGCGTGGCGAACGCGCCTGCTTCCCAGGACCAAGCGCGCTGCGAGGCGCCAATGGCGATATCAACGCCCGCAATCCGCTCTGGCTCAAGCGCGGCGTTTGCTTCGGTGACGTCATTGCCGACGCGGAAGGGGCGGTGGAGTTCATTGAGTGTTGGCGGGCGAAAACCGGCGTATGCCGCGCTGCGCACGAATAGCGGGCCAAGCTCACGCCGAACGCCGACACGCGCGGTTGGCGCTATGGTTTCGCTGTCCTCGGGGGCGAATTGCAGAAGCGGCGCGCCGGTTGCGATCAAGCGCTCGACGCGCGCGCCGTCCCACGCGCGGTAGATGTCGGCGCGGGCGCCGCCGGTGAACAGCCAGTCGCCAAGCTCGCGCCATCCTTCGGCATAGGCGCCGGCGGTGAGCGTCTGGCCGCCGGCGACGCGCGTGCGCGTGAATTGACCGCCGCTGAACGAGAAGCGCTCATGTGTTTCACCGTCAGCCGCCCGCAGGTCCGCGCCGATTTCGAGACCTTGGCCTTCATTGCTCCAGCGCAGCGCAGCGTTGCCGCCCCATCCGAAGGCAGGTGTTTCGTATTGTTCGTTTGCGGGTGTGGTTGCGCTTCGATCCGGCGCGGTTGCGACGGAGCCATTGTAGAGATCGGAAACCATCGCCCACGCCTGGACCCGCCACGCAACATCGCCTTGCGGCGCTGCGAGCGTCATGCTGAGGCTGGCGCCATCCGAAGCAGATTTCGCGCCGACCAATCCGGCGCTGCGACTTTCCGAATACCCACTGAGCCGCGCTGAGAAGACGCGCCCGCCATCGCGCCACTCGGTACGCGCGACGCCGGCGATGGAGTTTGACCACAGGTGGGTATCGGCCGCGCCGCGTCCGTCGCGAACCGGCGTCCAACCATCGTCTTGCTGTGCGGCTGCAGCCAGCATGAACGACCACGCATCGCCCTGTGCTTCACCGACGCCGGCAGCGCGCACGTAGCCGCGATCACCGGATTCGAGTGAGAGCGTTGCGCCTTGGCCGCGCCGTTCATCGAGCTGCACTGTGCCCGTTAACGCGCCCGCGCCGTAGGGACCGGCGCCGGCGCCTCGAAGGATGGTTGCGCCAGAAACTGTCTCAGTCAGCACGGCGCCCCAGATCACCCAGCCGCCAAACGGATCGTTCAGCGGCTGACCATCCACAGTCACTAGTGCGCGGCCCGCGCCTGACGGCGCCGAGGCCCGAATGGAAAGTCCTTGGATCGTCGGGTTGGCGGCGGCGCTATCGTTACGGCGAAATGTCGAGACGCCTGGCGCGGTACGCAGCGCTTCATCCAAGCGCGTTGCGGTTTCTAGGACGACCGTATCGATCTCATAGGCAGAGTAGGCGGCTTCGCCAGCCGCCTCGGGCAGACGCGGCGCAACGATGACGATGTCTTCGTTTGCCGCTTTGCAGTCCAATTCCGCCCCCGTCAGTGCGCGCCGTCCAATGCTTCATACGACACAATGGTAAACCGTGTGCGTTCGCTTTCGCGCATGCGTTGCGCGATCACTTCATGGAGTTCGGGCCGCCATGTCGTCCAGCGTTCCACGAAGGCGTTGGCGGCGTTGCGGTCACCGGCGCGTTGGATCGCCAGTACTTCTCGAAGCAGGCTCGTCACGGCTTCGGGGTAGCGGCGGTAATCTATGCGCAGGCGCCCATTTTCGAAGTGCAACGCACCGCGATCCATGAACCAATTCCATTGGATGAGCTGCATGGTCTGGTAGGCTTGCTCACGCCGCGGGCGGTTCTTCTGAAGGACGCGGCGAATGCCGGAGGCATATATGCCGCGCAATTGTGCTTCGGTCAGCAAGCCGCGTTGTTGCAGAATCCGCGCCGAGGTGAGCGACACCAGATCGGCTTTCATCTCTTCAAGCAAGTCTGCCGTGTCTTCGAGCGATTCATCGAGGCCGCGGCCGTCTGAGGTTTGATCGACGCCAAGATAGTGACCGATCTCATGCCAAAGCGTTCGGTAGAAACCGCCCTCGGCGGTCAGATCATTGGCTTGGCTGGCAATAACCGCCGCGCCGAAAGCGCGCTGGTTCTCAGCGAAGATGCTGTCGTCTAGCAGGATATTGCCGCGCATCAGAATGGTGCGGCCATACTGGCGCGCGAGATAGGCTTCGTTCGGAAGGATCGTTGCGGTGTTCGTGCCGCGCGCCTGGCCGAAGTCCGCGATGATGTTGTAAACGCCGACGGGAATATGGGTGCGTACTTGCCGGTGGTTGTTGTAAGGCAGCGCGTCTTCAACGCGTTGGATATCCGCGAGGCCGGCTTGCAATTCATCGCTTCGCGCGCGGTCGCGAACGAGAAGTGACAGCGAGAAAAACGTTTTCACGCCGTAGAGCGCATCGTCATAGGTTTCGTACGAGCCGATTTGGGCGTTTAGATTGCCGGTGAAGCTTCCCGTGACCCAAGCGGCGTCGCTACCTTCGTAGTCGTCAGCGAGCAAATCGCGTGCGCGCAAGCGCAAATAGCGCGCAAAAGCCGGATCGCCGCCTTGCACCGCGTCGGCGGCGGCGTTGAGCCGCTCGTTGATGAAGAGAATGTCGTGCGCGTACGCCACTGAATAGGGCAGCGCCAGATAGGTTTCCTCGGTTTGCAGGCGAGCGCGTAGGCCGGGATGGAGTGTATCGAGGACGCTATGATGATCGAGGACCATGAGCGCGTGTGCGCGGTTCTCCGGTGTTGCTTCAACGATGACGGTGCGGTCCCCGAGGAGCGTGGCGCGCCGTTCGGGATGTGCTGTCAGGAATGCATCCATCGCGTCGCGCGTCGTGCCGGGTGGATACATGTTTCGCGCAGGGCTCTCGGGCGAAACGGTGAGGAATGCCTCGCGCGTGTTGTCCAACGTCGAAGCAATCGGTCCGGAGTTCATGCGGAAGAGATCGTTCTCGCGCGTTAGCTCCGGGTGCTGCGCCAGATACGCGGCCGCGTTCAGCGCCTGCGGATGCCGCTGGACCATATAGAGCTGATGGATGCGCTCGCCGGCTTGCAGCAACTCGCCGACCGCGGTGCGTTCGCCCTCGCTGAGCCCCGAAAGATCCGGCGCAAGGTGGAGGCGTTGCGTGCGCTGGAGGACCGCGTCGGCGCGTGCGGCGTCCCAGCTGGGCGCGATACCGGCGGTCGAAGGTGGGCCGTGATGTTCAGCGGCTGGGGCGGTGGCGCACGCCATTAGGCCCAAGGCCAGGGCAAAGCTCAGGTTTTTCATGAGGCCGGGCTAGCACACGGTCCGCGCGCGCCAAAGGCCGCGGCGACCAACTCGCTATTTCAAGAGGGTAATGGTGCCCGGAAGAGGACTCGAACCTCCACGCCCTTGCGAGCGCCAGCACCTGAAGCTGGTGCGTCTACCAATTCCGCCATCCGGGCACAGTCTAGTTCGGTAGAAGACGGCGGGGTTTAAGGGAGCCCGGTTGGGGCGTCAACACGTCCGAGGCGTCTCCCTCGTTCTGGGTAAGGCCGTGGCCATTTCGACATGTGCCCTGACCTGCCAGAATGATGTGATGGACGCTTTCCGCAGACACGTGCTCGACGTCGCCGCCTTCATTTGGGGCGTGGCGGAGGCGACGTTGTTCTTCTTCGTCCCGGACGTGTTGCTGAGCTATGTCGCCCTCAAGCGCGGCGTGAAGGCGGCGGTGCGCGCGTCGGTCATCGCCGCTGTCGGTGCGGCCGCCGGCGGCGTCATCATGTACCTTTGGAGTACGAGCGATGCCGCCGCGGCGCGTGAGGCGGTGCTTGCGGTGCCATCGATCAGCGAAGCGATGGAGCAACGCGCGCACGTGACGATGGCTGAAAATTGGTTCCTCGCAACCGTGCTCGGACCACTTAGCTCAACGCCGTTCAAGGTGTTCGCCATCCTCGCGCCAGCAGCTGGCGCGCCGCTTCCGGCGTTCGCGTTGGCCAGCGTCGCCGCGCGCTTGCCGCGCTTCTTGATCGTCTCGATCGGCGTTTCTCTGATCGGGCGCATCCTCGGGCGCTGGCTGAGCGAGCGTCAGCTTCTCTGGGTCCTCATCGGCGCATGGCTCTTATTCTACGCCGTATTTTTCGCCCTAATGCCGAACTGACGCAGCCCAGAGCCTTGGCGTTTCGGCCGGACGCCTATACGTCACGCTCTTAAATGACACCGCGCGACCGCATTCGAAACTTTTCAATCGTGGCACACATTGACCACGGCAAGAGCACTTTGTCCGATCGTCTTATCCAAGAGACGGGGGCGTTGTCGGCGCGGGAGATGACTGAGCAGGTTCTTGATTCGATGGATATCGAAAAAGAACGCGGCATCACGATCAAGGCCCAGACCGTTCGCTTGGACTACAAAGCGAAAGACGGCGAGAGCTACGTTCTCAATCTGATGGACACGCCTGGGCACGTGGACTTCGCCTACGAGGTTTCGCGCTCGCTGGCGGCCTGCGAAGGCGCGCTGCTGATCGTGGATGCGAGCCAGGGCGTCGAAGCGCAGACCCTGGCGAACGTTTATCAGGCGCTTGATCTCGATCTCGAGATCGTGCCGGTGATCAACAAGATCGATCTGCCCGCGGCCGAGCCTGATCGCGTGAAGCAACAGATCGAGGACGTGATCGGCCTCGACGCCAGCCAGGCGGTGCTCGCCTCCGGGAAAACCGGCGAGGGCATCACGGATCTGCTTGAAGCGATCGTGACGCGCCTGCCGCCACCGAAAACCGGCGACCGCGATGCGCCGCTAAAGGCGATGCTGGTTGACGCTTGGTACGATGCCTATCTCGGCGTCGTCGTGCTCTTCCGCGTCATCGATGGCGTCGTGAAAAAGGGGATGCGCGTGAAGCTCATGCAGACCGGCGCCGACTATAACGTCGATACGCTCGGCGTGCTGCGCCCGAAGCGCGAAGACGTCGCAGAGCTTGGCCCCGGCGAGATCGGCATCCTCACCGGCTCGATCAAGGAAGTCGCGGACGCGCGCGTCGGCGACACGATCACGGATTATCGCCGCGAGACGAAAGAAGCGCTGCCAGGCTTTAAGCCGGCGCAGCCTGTCGTATTCTGCGGCCTCTTCCCGACCGACGCGGCGGACTTTGAAGATCTGCGCGCCGCCATGTCGAAGCTCCGCCTCAACGACGCGAGCTTCTCCTATGAAATGGAAACCTCAGCCGCGCTCGGCTTCGGCTTCCGCTGCGGCTTTCTTGGGCTTTTGCACTTGGAAATTATCCAGGAGCGCCTCAGCCGCGAGTTCGATCTCGATCTCATCGCGACGGCGCCGAGCGTCGTCTACAAAGTCCACATGAACGACGGCGAGATCAAGGAGCTGCACAATCCGGCCGATCTGCCGGACGTCGTTTACATCAAAGAGATCGAAGAGCCGTGGATCAAAGCCACGCTGCTGACGCCGGATGAATATCTGGGCTCCATCATCAAGCTCTGCCAGGATCGGCGTGGCATTCAGAAAGAGCTGAACTATGTCGGCTCGCGCGCGATGCTGGTTTATGAGCTACCGCTCAACGAAGTCGTGTTCGATTTCTACGATCGCTTGAAGAGCGTCTCGAAGGGCTATGCCAGCTTCGACTACGCCATCATCGATCACCGCGTCGGCGATCTGGTGAAGATGTCGATCCTGGTGAACGACGATCCGGTCGATGCGCTCTCGATGCTCGTGCACGCGGGCCGCGCCGAAAGCCGCGGCCGCTCGATGGTGGAAAAGCTCAAAGAGCTGATCCCGCAGCACATGTTCAAGATCCCGATCCAAGCTGCCATCGGCGGCCGCATCATCGCTCGCGAAACGCTCTCAGCGCTGCGCAAAGACGTGACTGCGAAGTGCTACGGCGGTGACGCCAGCCGTAAGCGCAAGCTGCTGGATAAGCAGAAGGCCGGTAAGAAAAAGATGCGCCAGTTCGGCAAGGTCGATATTCCTCAGGAAGCGTTCATCGCCGCGCTGAAGATGGATAGCGATTAGTCGTGGCTTTTGGCCCTGAACGGACCTTAGCGTTCGCTCCAACTCCGCACCTCGCTGCCGCTATTGGACATCTAGACGGCGTCGATCACGGCGAAGACCTGCGCCGCGATAGGAGTTCCGATCACGTCGGATCGTTTGAGCATCGTTCCGACGAGTGGGCTTTTAGAAGTCGCGCTCTTCTCCGCATCCACGACCATGAACTGGGGAGCGCCGTCGATCAGTCGAAAGTCTAGCGCCGATCCAGGGGCTCCCCTTGCGGACGAGAAGGCAGGACCTTTGTTACGTTACCTTCTTCGTGCTCTCGGCGCGCATGTCGACTGGCTTGATGTCGAGGGCTTTCAGGAGGGCGTCATGGACGAGGAGGTTCACGGCGTTGCGATCGACGGTTTGGGCGGCGAAGGTTTCGCGCAGTTGCTCGGCGAGCGTGAGGACGTGATTGGCGGATGCGGACATGGCGGCGTCTCCCGCGCGGTGGGTAGGTGATGCCGGTGACGCTGATGTGACGTTGGGTGCGTGGCGTTGTGCTTGGAAGGCGCGGTAATCGGCCTGATCTGGCTCGGGCGTCATCTGACTCGTGACTGGGGGCACAGCCCCCCGTTTGCGGGTGGGGCAGACGTGGACAGTGACGTCCGCCGGGGTTAGGCGGTTTCGCGAACGGAGGAGGGAATTTCCATGCGTCAGTTTCTGATCGCCGCTGCAGCGGCTTGCATGCTTGCCGCGTGCGGCGCGGGCGCAGATGGGCCGCCGCTGCCGCGGGTACAGGCCGGCGCTACGCCGCCTTCCACGCAATCGCCGGGTTCACCGACGCAACAGGCGCAGGTCACCGACGAAGTGCGCCAGCAGCTGATCGCGCAGATCGGCACGCAGCTGGGTCAGCTGCAGGGCGCCAATGCCGGCAATTACACGCAAGTCGGCAGCGACACGATCGTGCCGATGCAGCCGGGTCATGATCACCGCTTCATCGTCGATCTGACGGCCGGCACCGAGTATGGCTTCATCGGTTCGTGCGACGGCGATTGCAGCAATGTCGATCTGGAGCTGATCAGCATGGAAACCGGCGGCGTCGTCGCCAATGACATGCTGCCGGACGACTATCCGATCTTCCCGTACACGCCGACTGCGAACGGCCAGTACATGGTTCGCTTGCTGATGCAGGCGTGCACGACTTCGCCTTGCTATGCAGGTGTGCGCATCGTCAGCAACGGCGCCAATGCTGCGCCGCCGCAGGTCCCGCAACAGCAAACGGGCGGCGCGACGACCGGTGGCGCAACGCCGGGCAAGCCGTAAGCGCTAGCCTCAGGCGTAAGGGAAGCATTCCTCGCGCGGCAGTTCGATATTGAAATGCTGTGCGAGGGCTTCGATCGCCGCCTCGTGGTTTTCGTAGGGGTCGGCGTTGGCCGGCCCCACGATCACGATGCGGAAGTTGGCTTGGTTGCGTCCGCCCGGCGGCAGCATAGCCGTCGCTAAGCCTTCGCCATCGGCGGCGCGCAATGTCAAAAACAGTGGCATGGCCTTGGCGATATGGTCCTTGAGGCCGATCGCTTGCTCGAATGAGGCGGCGGTTTGGGGCGCCCGGTAGGTTTCACGCGCTGCGCCCTCATAGCGGCGGAAGTATTTATCGACGACATGGCGCATCAGCGCCGCTTCGGCTTCCGCCTCGGCTTCGGTTTCAAATCTGAACCAGGTCGCGCCGTTCGGCGCGTCACATACGTACCGCATGCCGCACAGTGTAAGGCATGACGCGGAACAAATTATGGAGAGAGCTGCACACCGATGCGCGAAAGCGCGCCCTGTGGTCCACAAGGCACGCCTTCACTTTGCGTGGATGAGTTCAGCAGGGGACTTCGACCAGCACGTAGCGATCTTGGGTGCGGTCCCAGCGGCGCACTTGCTGCGTGCATTGCGGTTCGGAATAGCCGTCATCGTAGCCATCGCTGCCGCGATAATAGCTGTCGTCCTGGCGGTTGTTGTTGCTGTTGGTGACGGCTGACGCGATCACCGCGCCGAGCACGAGGCCGATGACGCCGGCGGCGACGGCGTCGTCGTTGTCGTCGTGGCGGTCATAGCAATGGTTGCGGCCCTGGCGGTCGTAGCATTCGGGGCGGTTGTAATAGCCGCGGTCGTAGCCGTATTCGCGGCGATAGCCGTTCCGGGCTTCACGGCGGTCTCGGTCGCGTTCGCAGCCGTAGTTGTTGTCATTGCGGCAGCCGGCATAGTCGCCGCGGTCGCGGTCGCGCCAATGCTGGGCGCTGGCGGGCGTGGCGGTGAAGGTGGCCATCGCGAACGCTATTGTCGCGACCGTGGCGATGAATTTGCGCATCATTGTCAGTGCTCCCGTCCCGACACTCGCGCCGGGCGGCTGAATGGCGGCTGAATCCCTCTTGAGCGCCGGCGCGCGGCCTGAGTTTTTGGAGGCGGGCGGCAAACAAAAAGGGCGCGGACGTTGCAGTCCGCGCCCTTCGTTGTGTCTAGCGCTCGGCTTATTCGTTGCCGGTCGAGCCGCCGGTCGTGGCCGGCGCGTCGGTTGGGAAGCCGCGCGTGCGCAGCAGCGCGTTCACGTCCGGATCGCGACCGCGGAATTGACGATACGCCTCGGCGCGGTCGGTCATGTTGCCGGGCGCGAGGATGATGTTGCGCATGCCCGCGGCGACGGTCGGATCGAACACGTTGCCGGTGGCTTCGAACATTTCCCAGGTGTCGGCGTCCATCGTCTCGGACCAGAGGTACGAATAATAGCCGGCCGAGTAGGCGTCGCTCGAGAACAAGTGACCGAACTGTGGCAGGCGGTGACGCATCGACATTTCGCGCGGCATGTTGAGCGAGGCGAGCGTTTCACGCTCGAACGCGTCGACATCCGTCACCGGCGTTGCGCGGTTGTGGAGCGCCATGTCAACCAGCGCGGAGGAAAGATACTCCACCGTGGCGTAGCCTTGGTTGAAGGTCGAAGCGTTGTGGACGCGATCGACCAGCGCCTGCGGCATCGGCTGGTTGGTTTGATAGTGGCGCGCGAATTGATCGAGGATCGGGCGCGACAGCACCCAATGTTCGTGCACCTGACTCGGATATTCGACGTAGTCGCGCGGCACGTTGCCGAGACCCGGATAGTCCACTTCGGAGACGAGGTAGTGAATGGCGTGGCCGAACTCGTGGAAGAGCGTCTCGGCGTCGTCCAGCGAGATGAGGACCGGTTGGCCTTCGCCGCCGCGCACGAAGTTGTTGTTGTTCGAGGCGAGCGTCGTGATGGTCGGGCCGTTGAACGTTTCGTGCGAACGATAGGTGTTCATCCAGGCGCCTGAGCGTTTGCCAGCGCGTGCGAAATAGTCGCCGTAGAAGAGGCCGCGGAACGAGCCGTCACGATCGGTGACTTCCCACACGCGCACGTTCGGCTCGAACACCGGCACCGTGCCGGTGATCTCGCGGAACGACAGGCCATAGAGTTGGTTGGCCATGTACATAGACGCGTTGATCATGTTGTTGAGCTCGAAGTACGGGCGGAGCTCGTTCTGATCGAGGTTGTAGCGATCGCGGCGGACTTGTTCGGCGTAGTAATTGTAGTCCCACGGTTCGATCGTGATGTTGGCGCGCTGACGGTTGGCGATTGCCTGCATGTCGGCGACTTCCTCGTGGACGCGAGCCACGGCGGCCGGCCACACGCGCATCATCAGGTCCTGAGCGCGCTCCGGCGTGCCGGCCATCGTGTCGGCCATGCGCAGGTAAGCGTGGTTCTGGAAGCCGAGGATCTGCGCACGCTCGGCGCGGAGACGCAGAATGTCGGCGATGACGGCGTTGGTGTCGTTGGCGTCGCCGTTGTCACCGCGATTTTTGAAGGCGGTGTAGACGCGCTGACGCAGCGGGCGGTTCGAGGAGAAGGTCAGGAACGGATCGACGCTCGAACGCGTGTTGACGACCGCCCATTGGCCCGCGTGACCACGCTCTGTTGCGGCGGCGGCGAGCGCTTCGACGATGTTCGGCGGTAAGCCGGCGAGATCGCGGCGGTTGGTGATGAAGATGGCGGTGTTTTCGTCCGCGAGCAGGCGGCGACCGAAATCCGCGTACTTGGTGGAGAGTTCTTCGTTGATGGCGCCGAGGCGTGCTTGCTGCTCCGGCGTTGCGGCCGCGCCCGCGCGCACGAACTGATCGTGGGTGCGCTCAAGCAGACGCAATTGGTGCGCATTGAGGCCAAGCGATTCACGGCGCTCGTAGAGATCGTGGATGCGGTTGAACAGCGCGCGGTTGAAGGTGATAGCGTTGTAGGCGGCGGTGAGGCGCGGTGACCATTCAGCTTCGACGCCTTGAATAGCTTCGTTGCTGATGTTGTCGGTCATGACGCCGAAGATGGTGGTGGCGCGGTCGAGGTGACGGCCGGAATTCTGCATCGCGCCGATGGTGTTGTCGAAGGTCGGGCGCTCTGGATTGTTGGCGATCACTTGCACTTCAGCTTCTTGGAGCTGGATGCCGAGTTCGAGCGCCGGCGGCACCAGTTCGGCGCGGGCTTGATCCCACGGCGGCACACCGCCGTATTGACCGGTCCAAGGCTTCAGGAGCGGGTCTTGGTTGGCTTGGGCTGTGAGGCGTTGCACGTCGGTTTGAGCCTGTTGATAAGCGGTGGCGTTGCCGAAAGTGGCGGCGGAATCTGCACCGGTCGTGGCGCACGCGGCTAGCATCGGAACGCTCGCGGCAAGGCAAATGGCCAAAAGCTGCTTTTTCATGGGACCCCCAAAAAGGATGCGCCGCGGGCGCTTGGGCGCTCGCGATGGCGTTGGGGCGATTTTGGCCGCTTAGGCCGTGTGGTAGCAAGTGCGGCTGGCGCCACGCTGACGAGGCGACGTTCTTTTGCGACGAACGGCGGGGCGGGGTTTCGGGGGCGCGGCGCTGCTGCTACCAAGGCGCTCATTGGATTCAGGAGAAACGAGATGCGTCGCGCGATTTTGGCCGTGGTTTCTGTGTGTGCGCTGGCGGCGTGCAATCCTGCGGCTCCGGCTAGTGATAGCGCCGGCAATGGCGCAAATGGCGGTGGCTTGTTCCCCGATGTAAGTCATGCCGCCTATCGCGCTGAAGCGACGCTCTCGAGCGCGCAACACGGCTCGATGCCGGTCGTGATGATCCGCGATGGCAGCAACATCCGGATGGAATTCAGCTCCGAAGATTCGCCTTCGACCTTCATTGCCAACGGAACGACGGGCGAAAGCTACATCATCACCACCCAGGGCGGACGCACGATGGCGATCCGCGCCAGTGGCATGAGCGATGGCATTACCGATCCGACGGCAAACTGGCAGGGCGAACTCGCGCAAAACTCCACGCGCACCGGCAATTGCTCGGTGGCTGGGGAGAACGGCGCGGAATGGACCAAAACCACGCCGGAAGACGGCACCGACACGGTGTGCGTGACCGAGGACGGCATCATCCTGCGGGCGACAGATGATGGCGCGGTTGTGTGGGAAACCACCAGCGTTCAGCGCGGCCCGCAAAGCGCCGAGTTGTTCACATTGCCGGCGGGGGTTGAGGCGATGGATTTGGGCAACATGGGTGCCGCCATGAGCCAGGCTCTGGAGGCCGCTAAGCAGCGGGGCAATTAGGCCTTTTCCTGCGGGCGGTGAGGCAGGGAGTGTGGCGCCTTAAGGCGCCGCAGGCCGTTGTGCACCGCCTTGCGGCACGCTATGGCTCATGGGTTAGGGCAGGGACTGACGGACGCTAAATGGTTAATTTTGCAGCATCTGCAGCGGTTGCGCCCGAGTTGGCGTCTCGCGTCATGCGCTTGCTGCCCCGCGAGTTCCAGGACGCGTTCGTGCACCAGCCCGACGTGTTCATGTTCTTCTCCTCGATCTTCCTCGCCGCCGTGGTGGTCGCTGCGTTTTGGATGCTCACCGGCATGGGCAAGGCCAGCACGATGGCGCGCATGGCGCTGCGTGGCCAAGCGCTGAAGCGGACCAAGGATCACCGCGCGCTTGTGCTCATTGCCGAGATCGAAGGCGGCGGCGGGCTGCTCCGCCAGGAAATGAAAGAAGCGATCGAAGACAATTTCGGCATGTTCTCGTTCGAGCAGGACGTGCAGGTCGATCTCTTCCCGATCAAACTGAAAACCGTTTCGCCGCGCGCGCATCCTGAAACGCGCCGCCGCATTGCTGTTGAAGCTGGTGAAGCGCTTGAGCGCTCAGCCGCGGACGTCATCGTCTGGGGCAAGCGCAACATGCTCGGCAAAATCGATCTGCGCATCACGACGCTGCCGGGATATGGCCGCACCCACGACGTGCAGGATTTTTCTCTCGGCTGGAAAGTCGGGCGTCCCGATGAAGCGGTGCAGCGCGCGCTTGGTTTTGCGCTCGCCCGCAAGGCGCGTCCGGTTCTGCACCGTCCGCAAGATTATAAGCCTGAGCGTCTGCAGCCGATCGTCGAGGCGTTGGACAAGCTGGTCGAAGTTCGCCCGGCTGAGATCAGCGAGAATCTGCAACTCGATATTCTATCGGATTTCGCTTCTGGCGCACTGAGCCTCGGCGAACGCGGCGGTCACATCAAATGGCTGTCGAAGGCGCTCGACGCTCGTCAACGTTATCTCGATGCGGTCGATCGCACGACCGATCCGATCTCATGGGGCGCGGCGCAACAAGAAATCGGCCGTGCGCTGACGGCGCTCGGCGAACGTGAAGGCGCGCGCGACAAGTTGGAAGAGGGCGCATCGCGCCTGCGTCTGGCGATGGATGCGTTGCGCTCAACGGATTCGCTGCAGCAAGCTGAAGTGGCGCTTCGCGCGCTGCAACGCGCTGAGCAAACGCTGCAGCAACGCCGCCGTGTCGGCCTGCGCTGGCCGGGCTAAGCCGGTCCGTCCAACACTTCACGAACTTGTTTCGCCAGTTCCGCGATACGATACGGCTTGCTCAAAATGCGCGCTGCCGGGTCGGATTGTCCGCGGCTTGAGAGCGTCTCAAGTGGATAGCCCGAGGTGAAGAGCACTTTAAGGCGCGGGCTGAGTTCGCGCGCGAGGGCGGCGACCTCCCAACCATTCATCCCGCCTGGCATGACCACGTCGGTGAACAGAAGATCGATTTCGACGCCGCCGCGCAGTAGCGCGAGCGCCTCTGGCCCATCGCGCGCGACGATGACGCGATAGCCGATACCTTCGAGCGACGAGATTGCGTGGCTGCGCACCAGAGCATCGTCCTCAACGACGAGAACGCGCTCATTGCCTCCGACTGTGCGCTCCTCGGCGTGGCTTCTTTGGGGCGCAGCGCCTTGGCCGACGAGAGGTAGGTAGAGACGGATGCTCGTGCCCAGGCCCGGCTCTGAATAGATGTTCACGTGTCCGTTCGATTGCTTGGCGAAGCCATAGACCATCGAGAGGCCAAGGCCCGAGCCTTTGCCGACTTCCTTGGTTGTAAAGAATGGTTCGAACGCGCGCTCTACAATCTCAGGCGGCATGCCGGAGCCGTTGTCCGTAACTGTGATGGCGACGTAATTGCCTGGTTGCACCGGTTCGCGCGGGAACGAGGTTTCATCAAGCGCCACCTCTGCCGTTGCAAAGGTTAGCGTGCCGCCGTCTGGCATGGCGTCTTGCGCATTCAAAGAGAGATTGAGCAATGCCGATTCAATTTGTGCGGGATCCGCCAACGCATTCACGGCTGTGGGAGATGCAGCGATGTTGAGCGCAATATCCTCTCGCAGCGTGCGGCGCAGGAGCATGCGCATGCTTTCAATCAGAAGGTTGCAGTCGATGACGGTGGGCTGCAGCACCTGTCTGCGGCTGAACGCCAATAGACCCCGTGTAAGCTCTGCGCCGCGTTCGGCGGCGAGAATGATAGTGTCTGAGAGTTGACGAAGATCGTTGCGCGCCTTGAGGCGGAGGCCCAGGGCTTCGGCATTGCCAAGGATGACGGTCAGCAGATTGTTGAAGTCGTGCGCGATGCCGCCGGAAAGTTGGCCGACTGTTTCCATCTTCTGTGCTTGCACCAATTGCTCTTCGGTGCGTTTGCGGCCGGTGAGGTCGTGGATGATGCCGACGAAGATGGATTCGCCTTCCTGCTTTGCTTCACCGACGGAAAGATCCATCGGGAAGCTCGTGCCATCCTTACGTAGGCCCGTGACTTCGCGGCCAATGCCAATGATCTTGGCAATTCCGCCGTGATTGTAGTTGGCGATGTAACTGTCGTGTTCGCCACGATAGGGCGAAGGCATTAGCATGCGCACGTTTTGGCCGATCACGTCGGCAGCGGTGTAGCCGAAGAGGCGCTCGCATGCGGGGTTGAACATGAGGACAAGACCGCGCGCGTCGATGAGAATGACGCCGTCGACGGCGGTTTCTACGACAGCGCGTAATTGCGCAGCGCCCTCTCGCAGCGCTGTTTCGGCGGCCTTACGCTCGCTGAGGTCGCGAATAATGCCAACGAAGATTGGCTGACCGTCTTCCTCTGCTTGGGCGACCGAGAGGTCCATCGGAAACGTCGCGCCGTTGCGTCGGCGGCCAAGCACTTCGCGTCCGATGCCAATGATCTTGCGCTCACCTGTTTCTAGATAATTGCGCAAGAATTCGTCGTGAGCGCCTTGATACGGCTCAGGCATCAGGATTTTAACGTTGCGGCCCATGACCTCGTAAGGCGCGTATCCAAAAAGCCGCTCGCACGCAGGGTTGAACATGAGGATCACGCCATGGGCGTTGATCAGAATGACGCCGTCGATTGCGGTATCGACCACGGCGCGCAATCGCGACTGCTCATGGCTCGCCTGCATTGTCAGCCGGGCGGCCCGGCAGCGGCGAGCACACGTTCAATCAAGGCCGCAAGCTCGCGTGCTCGAAACGGCTTTATGAGAGTGGCGTTCGCGCCGAGTTCCCGCGCAACGTCAGCGGTATTGCGTCCGTTGATCACGGCAGCGCCGGAGATTGCGATGATCGGAATGTTCGGCCAGCGACCGCGTGCCTCTGCGATGAATCGCGCGCCGTCGGTTCCGGGCATGTTCATGTCTGTGATGACAGCTTCAATGCTCTCGCGAGTGAGGATGTCGAAACCAGCTGCGGCGCCCGGTGCCGTAATCACATCAAAGCCGGCATCGCCAAGTCCGAGCGCCATCGCATCACGGACGAAGATATCATCGTCGATCAAGCAAATACGGGCGTGTGAACTCATCGGCCTGTGGCGAGTCAAACTACAATGTAGTGACTGCTACCACAGGGCCGATCTCTTCGTCTTCACTTAATTTACGCAAAGGAAGTTGAGGCAATGACGCTACGGGATGCTCAGTCCGATGGGACAAGTGATGCCGGTTCCTCCGATGCCGCAGTAACCGTTTGGGTTCTTGGCCAGGTATTGTTGATGATAGTCTTCGGCATAGAAATATTCGGGCGCGTCACGAAGCTCGGTGGTGACTGCGCCGTAGCCGGCCGCACGCAGCTTCTCATCGTATGCCTTCAGCGCCGCTTCGGCTGTGCGCTTTTGCACGTTGGAAGTCGTGTAGATGGCGGAACGATACTGCGTGCCGATGTCGCCGCCCTGGCGCATGCCCTGGGTCGGGTCGTGGCTTTCGAAGAAGACCTTGAGCAATTGCTCGTAGCTGATCTGCTTGGGGTCGAAGATCACACGCACAACTTCCGTGTGGCCGGTGCGGCCTGAGCAGACTTCTTCATAGGTCGGGTTCGGCGTTGTCCCGCCGGCATAGCCTGCCGACGTGCTCCATACGCCCGGCGTCTGCCAGAATTTGCGCTCGGCGCCCCAGAAGCAGCCAAGACCGAGCACGGCCTCTTCGAGGCCTGACGGGAAGGGCGGCTTTAGGGCGTTGCCGTTCACGAAATGGGTGGCGGCGGTGGCGATGGGGTCGGGCCGTCCCGGCAAGATGTGCTCGGGGGCGGGCATGACGGTGGATCGGGCCATGAGAACCTCGTTGCTGTTGGCGCAATGATAGGTCGCTGTCGCGGGTTTCGCACCCTGCGAGGCGATGGGCGCTAGCGGGAAGAGTGTCGATTGCGGCGAAAATTGCGGTGGGACCGTTCAATACGCGGCGATGGGTCGGATGGTTACACCTTCTGGCCGTTGCGCGGCGCGGCGGCGGCAGTCATAAACCGCGCGCCGGACAGGTGGCCGAGTGGCTGAAGGCGCACGCTTGGAAAGCGTGTTTAGGTGCAAGCCTAACGAGGGTTCGAATCCCTCTCTGTCCGCCAGAAGGCTCTTTGGTGATCCAGGCTGAGCCGCCAACTTGATTGATCTCATTCAGATTTTTTGATCGGGTAACGGCGCCCGATATCAACCCGTCGCGCAAGAGGTGGGGTATGTTTAGGGCACATACCCCACTTTTGCGCCAACATACCCCACTTGGCGCTAATGCCCCTTACAGAACCACAAGTCCGCACCGCCAAGCCTGACGAGCGCGCTTACAAACTCTACGATTCTGGCGGGCTGTTTTTGCTGGTCACGCCAAGTGGCGGCAAGATTTGGCGCTTTCGTTTCAAGCGCGACGGCAAAGAGAAATTGCTCTCATTGGGGACTTATCCAATCGTCGGGCTCAGCGCTGCGCGCAAGAAGCGCAACGCCGCGATTGAGAAACTACAAGACGGCGTCGACCCCGCTGAAGAGCGTCGCCAACTCAAGCTGGCGCGGATGCAGGCGCGCAAACACACGTTCAAATCCGTTGCGCTTGAATGGCACGCGATGCGTGAGGACGAATGGACGCCAGATTATGCGCGCCAAGTTCTTAGTCGCCTTGAAGCAGACGTGTTCCCGGCGCTCGGTGACAAGGCGGTGGCGGAGATCAAGCCGGCGCAGATGTTGGAAGTGCTGAAGGCGGTTGAAGCGCGCGGCGTGCTCGAAACCAATCGGCGTCTAAAGCAGTACTGCTCGGCGATCTTTCGGTACGGCATTGCGAGCCAATATTGCGAGCATGATCCGGCCGCGCCGCTTAAGGGCGCACTAAAGTCGCCCGGTCGGCCGAAGCACCATAGTACGATACCCAGATCAGAGGTCGGCGCGTTTCTTCTTAAGCTCGATGCTTATGATGGCGATATCGAAACGCGTATCGCCATCAACTTGGCGTTGCTTATGGCGCCGCGCACGACTGAATTGCGAGCAGCGCAATGGACCGAGTTCGAGCAGTTTCATGATGCCGAGCGAGCGCTTTGGCGAATTCCCGAGGCGCGCATGAAGATGGGTGAGCAGCATCTTGTGCCGCTATCGCGTCAGGCGCGCACACTTCTCTCTGTGCTGCGAGAGCGTACGGGCAGGTCGAAATTTTTGTTTCCGAGCGGCACGCGCGAAGGCGTAATGTCGAACAACACGATGCTGTTTGGGCTCTATCGCATGGGTTACCATGGTCGCCTGACAACACATGGGTTTCGTCGCTTGTTTTCTACCGAGGCCAACGAGCAGGGTTGGAACGAAGATTGGGTGGAACGGCAACTGGCGCATGATGAGCGGGATCGGGTACGCGCAGCTTACAATGCCGCTCAATACCTGCCTCAACGCCGGGAGCTGATGCAGTGGTGGGCTGATCGACTGGACGCTTGGAAAGCGGAAGAGATCGCAAAACGCGGGCTGACTTCTGATGGTGATGACGGCTCACAGCGGCGGTGACGGATCATCAATTGGGGTGGTGCGATCTCACTTCCTACAAACTCAACCCCAGCGGAAACTTACCAGCCCGATGTGATGGCAGATCCAAGGCTCGTTCAACGTCGCGCATTCTGTTGAGCGTGAGGGACTTTTGCGTGCGAAGATCGTGGCTCAATTTGGCGAGCATCGCCTGCCATTGAGGCTCAAAGTGGAGAATGCCCCGCCGCACTTCGTGCGCCATTCCCAAGTGCTTTAATTCGCGCGCACGCGTCTTTAGAGCGTCCGCTAGTTCAGGCGAGCCGTTTGGCGCCTCAAGATGGGAGACCCGGAGCTCGCCGTTTTTTGCTCGATGAGCCTCAATCATCATATCGAGTTTCGAGGGCGCATGCACCATCGCTTCTCGTTGCAGTGTGTTTTGTTCCGTATCCAGGGTGCGAGGGCCGAGCCAGCTTGTGGCGACGTCACGTGCAGCGTCCCGCAATCCCTCGGTTACAAAAGCTCGCGGAAGTCTGAGGTCGTGTCCCTCGGAGCATCGGCCACGCAGAACGACATGAGCGTGCGGATTGGCGCCGTCCCAATGAGTTACGCCGAACCATTCAAGCCGCCGCCCGAGCGTGATTTCACAGCGCGCCATGACTTGGCGCGTGTAGCTTTGGAGATCACCCAGCTGACCAGCGTTTTCGGGAGATAAAATGATGCGAAAGTGGCGGGCGTCGGCCTTGCTCCATTGTTCCGCGAGCGGTGCTCCATGAAGGTGGTCCTTGGTGGCGTCAAAGCACAAGCCGGGCCGGTGCTCATGTTGTTCTGGTTCGAGCCACGCTGTCGGCGACTTCGACGCAGCATCGCGAGCAAGGTAACGTTCATGTTGCTTCAGTGCGCGGGCGCTACCGTTGTTGTGGTTGAAGAAGCGCACTTTGACGACTGCAAATTGTCGTTTGTCTAGCCGACCGGAACGAGCCTTGCCGCGCTTACGCATCGCTGCAAACGCGAGTCTGCTTGAACTGCCAATGCGTGTTTGCAAGCGCGACGATAAGCTGTCTACGGATCGGGCAAGTCCGCTTCCGCCTTCGTGGCGTCCGATCAAAATTTCTATTTCAAGCGTCCGCATTATTCCGAGCGGCGAACCGGGCGAAATTTGATCTTGGTCGGCGCGGTTGCGCGTCAGCTTACTGGTGCGGAACACGCGCCTTGTGATCGGAGGCTGCGACATGCGCGGAGGTCCGAAGCATAGGGTGCGAGTAGGGTGGACGCGCACTGCGTCTCACTACGTATGATGACTCACACTTCGTGATTGAGCGAGCAATTTCAGATTTCTGGCGTCATGAAAGACTCGGGGCTTTATCTAGCCCACGCTCCTTTCGATGTTCGGGCCAATTGTCTTGCCCTTCGCCTTCTGAGCTTTTGCGGGCTGGGGCGGTGTTCGCTTGCTTTGAAGGCGAGAGCCGGTCCGTTGAACTGGTTAGCGCTGCGAGCGCCGCCATCATGAGCTGCGTACAGCGTGGCCTCCGGCGCCTTCATGCGCTGCGCAGAGCCGATCGATAAGAAGGTCTTTATTAATCAGAAAAAGCCTATATCATGATCGATAAATCGGATTTTTATCGATCATGTCATGGAATTGGGAAGCCCCCGACTGGCCGCGTTTTCGATGGGATGCTGGCCGTTTGGCCAGGGCGGAGGTGCTTTTCGCCCAGCAGGCAGGTGTCCTGGTGGGGTCGGTCCAGCATCTTGAGCCAGTGGTTCGAGATGGATTTGCGATCCAATGGATGACTGGCGAGGCGTACGACACCTCGGCCATCGAAGGAGAGATGCTCGATCGCGACAGCGTCCAATCTTCGATTCAACGCCAGCTGGGTTTGAAGTCAGAGCGTAGAGCCGGGCCGGCGGAGGCGGGTATCGCCGAACTCATGGTCGACGTTTATCGGAATATCGCAGCGCCCGTCGACGAGACGCGTCTCTTCAGCTGGCACGCGATGGTGATGCATGGCCGAAGAGACCTCACTGTCGTGGGCGGCTATCGCACTCATGCCGAACCGATGCAGATCGTGTCAGGTCCGTTTCAAAATCAGCGGGTGCACTTTGAAGCGCCGCCAAGCAGCGCCGTCGGCGCCGAAATGCGCGCGTTCTTTTCCTGGTTGGAGGAGAGCGCTCCAAGCGGAACCTCACCTTTAAGCGCACTCACTCGTGCGGGAGTGGGGCACCTTTGGTTTGAGAGCATCCACCCATTCGAGGATGGCAATGGCCGCATAGGACGCGCGTTATTAGAGACGATGCTTGCACAAGGTTTGGCGAGACCAGTGCTTACAGGCGCAGCTGGCACGTTCTTGCGTCGACAAAAAGAGTATTATCAAGCGCTGGAGGATGCGAGCCGGACTCTCGACATCACCGACTGGCTTGTCTGGTTCGCGAGCGCCGTGATCGAAGCGCAGCGACGCACTGAAGCGCAACTCTCGTTTGTCATCGACAAGGCGCGTTTAATGGCGCGTGTCAGCGGTGCGATCAATACCCGTCAAGAGCGTGCTCTTTTGCGTATGTTCGAAGCGGGGCCAGAGGGCTTTGCTGGCGGTTTGAGCGCAAAGAATTATATGACGATTACTGGCGCTGCGACGGCCACGGCAACGCGTGATCTTGCAGAACTTGTCACACTTGGCGCGCTTACGCGTACCGGTGATTTGAAGTCGACGCGCTATCATCTGGCCGTGGAGCCACGCTCGATAGCGCCGGTGACGAGCGATATGATCTAGGCGGTAGACTTTTGTGTCTGGGTCGAAACGCGTCTTGCAGCGCTCAAAGTTGTCGCCACACGCCTTCGATGCTGTGGCGCTGTGTTGGTCCCCAATAGCGACCGTCAAAAGAGTCAGGGCTGTCTCCGAGAAGTAAGACTTCGCCCTGAGCGAGCGCACGACAACCGGTCCATCGTGGCAGTGGCGCATTTTGGTTATCATGGCTGCGTCGCCTGATGGGTGGGCCGCCATTGATGATCAGGACATCGCCTGTCAGGCAAATATGATCGCCTTCGAGGGCGGCCACACGCTTGATGAAACGGTCATCTGCGCCATCGAACCGGCGCTGGCGTGCAGCCGCCGGCGCAACGTCGCCGGCGCGCACGGTAACGAAGGCGTCAATGGCAATAGGCGCGTTGCTTCTGAGGTAAAAGCCGCGCGGTATTGAATCTGAGTGATTGTAGAGGACGATATCCTTGGTCGCCGGCAGCGTAAGCGCCGTCAACGCGCAAAGCGTTGCGACGCTGGCGGCGGCGAAGGCGAGAATTCTGCATCGCATGCTGAGCTCGTTTAGCGAGTATGGCTTGGACGCTGGCAGGATGCACGCCGTCAGTGGTATTTGGGCGATGAATTGCGGCTGCGCATCGCGACCAGGGCGCCAAGCGCCGCTTGGTTCGTGGCAAGCGGCGCTGTTCGTCGGATCAGAGATTGTCTGCAAGACCTAGGGATTTGATCTTGCCTTCGGCGGGGTCGATGGCGACGAAAACTTTGCCAATCCATTTTGAAGTGGTCTTGTCTTTCCAGCGATCGTGGCGAAGCGCACCGGTGACTTCCGCTCGAACGCCTTGACGCATGGCTTTTGCGGCTTCTTGCTGAGCTGGGCAGTAGATCTCAACGGTGAAGCGATCGACGCGTTCGCCGTTGCGAACTTCAAGCCAGAGCGAGACGATGTCGCTTGAGCCGCCGCGCAGTTCGATCGTTCGAACCTTTGGATCGTCCAAAAGCTTTCCAATAAGTGTGACACGGTTGCTGTTCATGACTTGCTCCTTGATCGCCCGCTTAAAGCGGGGCCGCGGGAGCTCGCCCGCGACGGCGTTTTAGAGCCCGGCCATGGGGCGGCGGCGTGCAGGTACAAAAGGGTGGGGCCCGCGCCCTTCAGGGCCGATGGCGGCGCGCAACGCCGCGCGGGGTAACGGTTTTGTACTTGCAGGACGTTGACGGCTGGGCTGAATGGCGACGGCGTGGGCGAGCTTCTGTGGCGCCGGTTCCGGTGAGGAGGAGGGGAGCCGCAAGTGACGGCTGCGCGCTCCTTGGAAAACGCCGCTTAGAACCTAGCTCGGCTCACTCAGTGCGCGCGGCTCGCGCAAAATCGTTCCAGTCTGAAAAGCCTTTCGGCGGCGGCGCGATCGTAGAGCTCAGTTCGCCCTTCATCCGATCGGCCAATCGCTCGGCGGCGGCAAGGCCCGCTGGGTCGTTGTCGGCGGCGATGATGAGCTTATCAACGACCGGCGGTGGTTCGAAGCGGGCTAGGTTTTCAGAGCCCAAGAAGGCCCATGCGCCGGCGCCCAGCGCCCGTCTGGCTGAGAGCGCGGTCTCAAGTCCCTCAGCAACAATCAATGTTTCTCCGGGCGCATCGATGCGGACGTAGCACCCCATCAATCGGCCAATCGTCCGTCGCGGGGTTGTAAGTGCAGCTTTGGCGGCGCCATGTGAAGAGAGCAAGGTGACTTGTACGCCTTGCAAATCGCCATTGCCGTCGACCAGCGCCGCCATTAATGCGCCGCGTCGCTCGCGGTCCTCGAGACTTGTCATATTGGGATGAAAGCGCAGCACCTCTGAGCTTGGCAGTTCGCCTTCGATCGCGCGCCCGCGTAGATATCGCTCTGCGATCGTCGTCTGGATTGGTTGCGCTTCGTCCCAAAGGCGAAGCATGCGGGTGCGGCGATCTTCTTGGTTCTGCTCCGATCGCACGCGCACGAGTGCTTCATGCGTGTTTGATCGCTCTGCTTGTTCTTCTTCGAGCAAACCTAGTTCTGCGAGCTCGGCGCGCACCTGGCGCCAATTATCGCGGGGACTAAAGCAGTGAATGAGCACGCGCCCGTCGGCGTTTTCAAAGAGTGATACTGAGCGATCGGCGGGCCCGTGCCCTGGACCTCGTATCAACGCGCGTCGTCCGCCGTCCAGCAGGGCGCCGCCCATGACGTCGACGATGCGTTTAAGTTGCGACATATGAAAATCCCTTGAGGTGCTGGAGACAGGAGGCGAAACTGATTTCGCCGCCGCCTGTATCGTGCTCGCATTGCGCGTCACTTACGCGGCCAACTGGAGGGCTCTTCATCAGCAGCCAATCGACGGCTGCTTGCGCCTGGGCGGCGGCGTGCAAGAAGGCGCGTTTGTCGGATCGCAACAAGTTCATCCAATGCTCAATATAGGCGGCGTGATCGAAGATGTGAGCCGGCGGCAGATTGAGATGTGCGCCGAGGATAGCCGCGCCGATCTCGGCAACGAGCTCTTCGGCGGCGAGCTTTTCGATGTCGGCGCGGGGCGGCAATTGGCGCCCGACCCGGTGGGGCGCAGCTGTCGCGTGCACAGCCTCATGGTTCAGCGTCGCAGCATAGGCTTCTGCACTGTCGAAGGCGCCAAGCGGTGGCATAGCGATGACATCGCGGCTTGGTACGTAGCAGGCGATGTCGCGCGATAAGATCCGCGTGATGCCAAGGCCGTTGAACCAGCATTCGTGCGCGTTCAGAGGAAGGGCCGCCGCCGCACAGGGCGCAGGGTGAAAGAGATTTGGCAAACCATCAATCTGGTCTGCGTTGAAGGCGACGTAGGACTTCAAGAAGCGAAAGGCTTCTTTGCATTCGTGGCCGTCGCTTGTGGTGCGTGTACGCTCGGCTGCGCCATAATAGACAATCCGTTCGCCGTGTTCACCTTTACGCACGCGCGCGCCGAGTTTGACCGCTTGTTTAAAGCTCATCCAGTACGGCGATGTGTAACCTTGCGTGGCCGCAGCATGCCAAAGGATGATTGTGTTGACACCCCGATAGCATTCGCCGGTCGCACGGCGCGGCAGCGCGGGGCTGGTTCTGGCCCCATCCCAGGGCTTGCGCCAAGGCATGACGCCTTGGTCGAGCGCGGCCAGTATCTTGGAAGTGATTTCTGCGCCGAGGTCGCGCGGTGCGTGATTGGGTGATGATGACGACATGGTGCCAGCTCTCGAAGAGGGCTCGCGCGCGAACGTGCTGCGCGAGATCGCTTGCGCGACGCGGTGGGCTGAGGCCCGCGTCTTCAGGCGCGCCGGGTCGAGGGCTCAAAGAGAGCGTTAGCGTCCCTCGATGCGGTGCGCCGACGCGGGCAAGATTCCCCATTGCGTAAGCGAACTCGCGGGTTTCGGCCTTGCCGGCGTGCGCCAGCACACGCGTGTGAGAGACAGATCAGCCGATCTTCCGCGCATTGGCTTGCAAGGCGGCGAGGCTATGATCTTTACTGCAAGGGCATTCAACGGAGGTTGAAATGCCAAAGAGCAAAGTCGCGCTGGACTTCCTCGAGTTTTGCGAAAGACAGACCGACGCGGCTTTAATTGAAAAGCGGTTCGTGTCGACGTTAGAGGGGCTCGGCTATCGCTATATCGCTTGCGCGTCGCACGTTGATCCGCTGCGACCGCGGCCGGGCGGCGTCAGCATCGTCAATTATCCCACCCCTTGGCTGGAGCAATATTCGTCAGGCAATTTTGCCTTGATCGATCCGGTGCTCTTGGCGGCGCGGGTGATGCCCGCGCCATTTAATTGGGCGGACGCGCTTGGCCATATGCGCCTCAATCGCCAGCAAAAGCGCGTGCTCGCCGAGGGCGCGTCCTTTGGCTTGTCGGCTGGGCTGACAATTCCGTTGCGCTCGCCTGATATCGTGCCGGCTTCTTGCTCGCTCGTTGCCGGTCCTGATGGTGTCGACCCCTTATATTTGGCTGAGACCCTGATGATCGTGGTCTTTGGGCATGGCGCGATGCATCGGTGTTTAAATCCAAACGCGATCAGAGAGCCTGTTGTTCTGGCGCGGCGCGAGCGCGAATGTTTAGCGCTGGTCGGGCGCGGCAAAAGCGATTGGGTGATTGGCGAGGTTTTGGGTTTGAGTGCGCGGACAGCCCACAACGCAATCGAACGCGCGAAGAGACGCTACGGCGTTTCCGGTCGTGTCCAAGCGGTGATGCGGGCTGTTTTCGATGGGCAAATCATGGTCGACGATTTGTCCGATGGCTGAGTCTTTTTCGGAGTCAATAGGTCCAGTGGGACCTATTTCGGCGATCTAAAAAACCCCGCATCGTTCTGACCCCCAGAGGTTGGAGCGCACATGATCTACATTGTTTCCGCAGAAAATCGGCGCCGGTTTCATCACCTGCTGACTGAGATGCACCGTCAGCGCAAAGCGGTGTTCATCGACAAATTGAAGTGGCGTTTGGACCATAGCGCTGGACTTGAGATTGATTGTTACGACAGCGCTGAAGCGATCTACTTGATTGAGACGGATCCGGCGACGGCATCGATAACGTCGTCGGTGCGGCTGTTGCCGACGCATGTTCCTCATCTTTTGAGCGAGCATTTTTCAGATCTGTGCGACACGCCCGCGCCGCGTGGCTCTCATGTTTGGGAAGCTACGCGCTTTTGTCCGGCGCCGGCGACGCCCATCGGCGCGCCGCGCCGCGCACTTCTCGGACGCATGATCGCAGGGATCATCGAGACCGCCTTTATTTTTGGTATCGAGCAAGTGACTTACGTCACCGATGCGGCGCTCGCACCTTTGGCGTTGCGCGCGGGTTGGAATGCGCGCGCCTTGGGTCCTGGTCGCGGTCGCGGCCGTCACAAGATTCAGGCCTTCGTTGCCGACATCAATAGCGAGGGTCTGCGGCGTGTCCGTCAAAGCTACGGCATCGGCGCGCCGTTAATCCGTTTTGTACCTGCCGACTTGGCCAAAGCAGCTTGAGGGAAGCGAAGACAATGTCTCAGTCTGTGCACGAGTTTGCGCTTTGCCCTGATTTGGCTGCGCTGGAGCGTGATGGGTTTGTCATTCTCGAAGACGCGATGGCGGTCGACGAGCTTGCGGCGCTAAAAGATGAGTTGGAGCCTTGGCTGCAGCGCACGCCCCGTTGTGAGGGTGATTTTCATGGCTGGTCGACAACGCGCGTCAACGGCCTTTTGTCAAAGTCGCCGACGGTGCAGCGATTGGCGCTTCATCCACGTTTGTTGGCGCTTGCTGAAGCTGCTTTGGCGCCGGCGTGCGACTGCATAAGGCTAAATCTTACCCAAGCCATTCGTATCCATCCTGGCCAGAGGGCGCAGGCGCCGCACCGAGATCAGGAGATGTGGCCCGCCGACTCCAAGGGACAAATCTGGTCGCTGAACGTGATGTGGGCGGTCAGCGACTTTACGGTCGCGAACGGCGCCACGCGACTTTGGCCGGGTAGCCATCGCCAGGCCGTAGCCCGTGACATTGATCCTGGTCGCGCCGTTCAAGCGCAGATGACGGCAGGCTCAGCGCTCGTCTATCTGGGTACTCTTATGCATAGCGGCGGCGCCAATTGCTCGCTGGTTGATCGCACAGGAATTGTCGTCGGGTATTGCGCTGGCTGGCTGCGCACCTACGAAGAACAATTTTTGGCTTATCCGCCCAACATTGCGCGCGCCTTTCCTGAGCCCTTGCAGCGGCTTATCGGCTATCAGTGGCACAGACCCAATCTCGGCAATTGGGAAGGGCAAGATCCGATTGCCGTGTTGCAAAATGGTCAAAGCTGCGCTGCGCATCGCGATGCCTTGCCGCCGGCGATAGAAGCTGAGCTCAAGGCCCTCGTAGACGCCGGCAAGCTCTAACATGCCGGTTGAACGCACAGCAGCGCGCCGGGCCTTTGAGGAGATCAAGGCGCGCATACGCGATGGGCGATTGCCGGTGCGCTCTCACATCGATGTGGAGGCGCTGGCCGAAGATCTCGCTTTAAGTTCAATGCCGGTCCGCCAAGCGCTGGCTATTCTTGTCTGGGAGGGCCTCGTCAAGGCTGGCCAGCGATCTGGCTATGAAGTCAGTTTATGGTCAGAAGCTGAGCTCGCTTATCTTTACGAGTGGCGTGGCGTTTTGTTCGCTCTGGCTTTGCCCAATTCAGCAGACGGCGCAGAGCTGCAGCGCGCGACGAGGATATTGCCCTATCCGGAATCGATGTTTGCGGTGATGCGACTTATTGAGGCCAGCGCCAATCCTGAATTGCGCCGCGCGGGCGCTAATGCGGACGAGCGACTTTACCTTGCTCGCAAAGCCGAGATTGAGGTTCTGGGCGATGTGCAGGGTGAGCTTCAGACTTTGATTGACGCGCTTGCGCACCGGTCGAAACGCACGTCGGTTCTGCTCAAGGCCCATACTCGACGCCGCGTCCAAAGCGTGCGTCTGCTCCGCCAGCATGTTGTCTTGCGTGCGCTACCCAACAATGGCGCGCCTGGTTGAGCCAAACGCACGATCGGCAAACTGATCTTCACGATTATCAGATCGGTGATCGGTGTTTTCGGCGGGAAGATGACATCGGGCGATAAGGCCCGATGGAGGAAAACATGCTTGAACAAGCAATTGATCTCGTCGAACTGGGCGCGGCCAGTGAACTCACGTTGGGCATCAAAGAGACCGACGCGGTCGAAGATCTCAATGGCGAGGATTATCGCGACTGACGCCAACGGCTGATGTGGCGCGGCGCTGCCCGCGCCACATTCTTTGAAAGATCCACTCAAGCTGAAAGACAGTGTCATGCAAGAGCATTTGCAAACCGATCATGTGATCGATCTGGGCGAGGCTTCTGTGCTCACTCTTGGCATCCCTTGGGCGCCCGCCTTTGAGGAGCTGATGGGCGAAGACTATCGCGACTAATGATCCGCGTCGGGGCAGGGAGGGTCGCATGGACGATGCATCACGCATCGAGCTTATAAGGCTCTTCTTGCCCCGGCGTGTTTATGCATGCATCGCCGGTGATTGGATTGTGTTCTTGGACGCCGTTCAAGATCGCTATTTCGCCATGCCCGCAGATACTGACCTTGGCCACGTTCGCGCAAATATTGCTGAACGCGGTGTGAGAGATGGCGCTTCGCCGCACGCGATAAGTCGGCTCGCACCAAACGAAAAGGCAAGATCAATAGGGGAGCGTGCTTTGGCCCGGCTGCCCGATATGGTTCTTGTAATCGAAGCGGCTTGTTGGGCCCATTGGATCATAAAAGATCGGCGCTTGGCTTTTGCGTTTGATTGGATCGAAGTTCAAAAGCGCGCCTTAGACGCCAGCGCATCATTGAATGTATCGGCTATTGGGGCACACAGTGTCTTCGAGCGGGCGCGCGTTTGGATCCCAAAGCGCTATGTCTGTCTCTTCAATGCACTGACGCTTATCCGGTTTCTTTTGCGCAAGCGGGTCAGGGCGAGTTTGGTCTTTGGCGTGCGCGCCATGCCGTTTGCCGCCCATTGCTGGGTGGTGGTCGATGGCCGCATCCTTGATGCGGGAGAGGAAGATTGTGCTTCGTTTTCCGAGATCGTGCGCCTTTGAATGGCCCGGGTATTTATCCTCCGATGGACGCCGTGTGATTGGGATGAGGAGCGTCGTCGCCGGGCCCTTTGGGCAGAGATTGCAGGCGAGCGTGCCTGGACCAAGTTTCTAGATCGACGCGGCGTCTTGGGTCATTACGCCCTTGCGGGTTCGGATCGCGCGCCAATGCTTTTGCACGGCGCACAAGGGGCGATATTTGGTTCGTTGTTTCAGCGTCAGCGGCTGGGCGCTGCGCCGCTTGGCGATATTACTCCATCGCAGACATCGCGTTTGGTGGAGAGTGGACGCGGCGCAGAATTGTCGCGCGACTACTGGGGAGCCTATTTGGCGGTGCTGCATGACACCGGCCAGGACGAATTGGTTATTGTCCGCGAGGCCGCCGGCGCCCATCCGATCTATTACGGTCGCTTGGGCAAGAGCATGGCGGTGTTCTCGCATGCGGAGGATTTTCTAGCGCTGGCGGACGAAGCGCAGCCGGATTTTGAATTTCTCTCTGCCTTCTGCGCGCAATCTCGGCTGGTGACGCCGCGCACAGCCATCAAAGACGTTCGTGAACTTATGGCTGGCGAGGAGCTCTGCCTTGGTCGTGCGCCCGGCGCCGTAGCGAAATGCGTGGTTTGGGCGCCCATTGCCAACGCCCGTAGCTTTACCTCGGAGGAGTTTGATGCCGCCGCCGGCGGGTTACGCGAAACTGTCTTCGCGGTTGCGCGATCATGGTCGCAAACCTCCTCTGAGATCGTCCACCGTCTTTCTGGCGGCTTGGATTCGAGCATTGTGCTTGGCGCGCTGAAGCGGGCGACGACAGGCGAGCTTCTCGCCGTCAATGCATTTCCAGCCGATGTGGCAGAAGGTGATGAACGACGCTACGCACGGGCAGCGGCGGACGCTTCGGACACGCGATTGATCGAAGTCGCGATGTCGCCCGCGCACATCTCCTATGAGCGGTTGCTAGATGCATATTTCAGCGCCAAACCATCGCGCGCCGCGATGAGCTTTACCGATCCGACGATGGGGCGCGCCATAGCAGCAGAGATGAACTCGCCTTTGGTCACGTCGGGCCAGGGCGGCGATCAGGTTTTTCATCGCTTGCGCACTCCGCTTATTGCCGCTGATGCTTGGTGCGACGGATGTGATTTGGCCGAGCTGCAGCGGATTATGGTCGACACTGCGCGACTGGCGCGGCGTCCAATTTGGGACGTGTTTGGCGCAGTGTTGAAATATGGCTTGCTACGTCAGCCGTTGGCGTCTGGTCCATTTGGCTCGCGAGCTCGGGGTTGCGAGCCTGACGCGATAAAGACGCTTTTGAACGAGCATGCCTGGGCGCGGGTGCGGGCGGCGGCGTCTCCGGCGCGCGCGATGCGCATCGCGCACATCATGGATCTACAATATTATCATCAGCCCAATGGTCTGAATGCGCAGTTTGCCACCCATCCGATCTTGGCTTCGCAACCGATTATTGAGTTTTGTCTACGTGTGCCACCTTATGTGATGACTTGGGGCGGGCGTGAACGCGCTCTTGCGCGCGCCGCGTTTCAAGACGTCATTCCGGGCGAGGTGTTGGCGCGAACCGGTAAGGGTGACACGACGCGATATCATGTTGCCGCATTGGCGCGACAATTGCCATTCATGCGTGAGATGCTGATCGGGGGCGAACTCGAGCGCGCAGAGATCATAGATGGCGTGGAGTTGCGAGAGGCGCTCTCTCGGGATGTGATGTCAGAAGGATCACGAAGCGGATTTTTATCCAGCGCCTTGCTTGCAGAAATCTGGCTACGCAGATTTTACGCATTGCAGCGACGCTTCGTCGAACCTGGTCATCGGCCGGAACCGCCGGATGGCTCGTCCGCGTCGTCGGAGGCGCCCCAAGCCTGACGCATCGCCTGCCAGCGACTGCGTGTGTCGTTATCGCTTGGCGAGACGTCGCGTAACCAAAAGTCGAGCCATGCGAGGGTGCGTTCTCTCGTCGCCCAAATCTGCGCGGGACGCCATTTGATGTGGTAGGCGCCGGGATAGAGGTAGCTCTCTATTGGCGCTGAAGAGCCTTCCTGGTGCGCGAGGAGGGGGAAGGCGCGCAGCGCCTCGGTCTCCGACAAGTTCAACATCAAGGCTGTGTTGATGGGGGCATTGCGCAGCGTCGGACTATTTTCGCGCCACCATGCATAGAACGCGCCGGTTTGATCCCACGGCGGACTAAAGCCGATGTCGTTGCGGCGCGATTGGCGAAACTGGCGCGATTGCAGCACATAGGCGATGGGATCGCCCGGTGGAGAGCTGGCGACCGCGGCGCGGAAGCTTGGTCCGTCGAGCAGCATGTCAAACAAGGTTTCGGCGCCATCGCTCATGCCTGTGATCGCGATTCGACTTTGATCAACGAGATGTCGGCGCTGGAGCTCCGAAAGGAACCATAGGATCGCTTGGCGTTTGATTGTGTTTTCGCTGTCGTCGAGTTCGGTTTCGCGCGCGAGTTCATGATAGCTCAGCCGAGCCCCGCGGATGTCGAATTCGGGCCGGTCGACATTGAGGACAAAATAGCCGCGTGCCGAGAGTGGAAAAATCGGCGTATCCGCGCCGGTGCCAGCGTTGAGAAAACCGCGGGCGCGATATTGGACAATGACCGCCGGATAGGTTGTGCCTCGGCGATAGTTCAAAGGGTAGATGAGCTGCGCGAACGATTGATTGCCCTCAGAGTCGGTATAGTCCAAGCGCTCGATCCGCGGCGTTCTAACTGCTCTCCATGCTGGATTGGGATCATAGAGGACGCGCTCGGCGCCGGTTTCGATATCGATGCGGACAAGCCGACGAGGTTGGGTGGCGAAGTCCTGCAGACAAGCGAGCCCGTTCTCGACGAGGATGCACCCCTCCAGCCGATCGGCGCTTCGGCGAATGCGTCTGATATTGTCCCCCGCCGATGTCGCTTCACTAGCGTTCATCTCGCGCTCGCTTGCGGTCCTGTCGGGACGCCATTCGTAGAGCGCCGTCCAAAATCCGGCGTGTCCTTCCAAGCGTCGAAAGACGATGCGTTCGCTGTTTCCAGAAGCAAGACGCCAGCTCTCTTTGAGTGCGCCGCTACATGCCGCGGCTAGGCAGATCAATTCGCCCTCGCCGCTCTCAGAAAAGACGCCAAGCGCCGGTGCGTAAGCGCGTGATTGTCGGTCTCGTTGGCGCACGTGAAGGTCTGCCGGCGTGTTGAGGCGGGCGCGCTCATCGGCGCTTGCGGGGCGCACATGTCCGTCGATGAGCGAGAGCCGGCTGATTTCACCGCCACTGTCTTCATCGGGGAGAGGACGCAAGGCGTAAAGCGGCGCGAAGGCTTCATCGACCCTGAAGCCGTCTCGTTCGTCGCGGTCACGCTGCGCTTCTATCGCTTGGCGTGAGGTTTGCGTCTCTACGATGAGCGCATCGCCATCTGCGCTGAGTGTAAAGCGGCGAACATCGCCCGGTGGTGCGAAAATTTGTCTGTTCTCGGCGCCGTCTCTGCGCACGCGCCAAATCTCGGCGCCTCGTGCGGTCAGCGCCGTATAATAGACCCATTGGCTATCGGCCGACCAGATCGGGCGCCGATCAAAAGGTGCGCCGGAGCGCCGCCCGCGACTCGATGCCAGAATGATATCGCCAGCTTCTGCGATGATGCGATGGGCGCCCGTGCTTATGTCGACGACGACAAGGAGGTGCTGGTATTGGTTTTGACCAAGATCGATGCGGCGTTCAAAGAACGCCAGTTCTTCGCCATTAGGCGCGGCCACGACGTTTGCCTCAATGAGGCCGCCGATTTCGTGGAGATCGAAAAGATCTTCAGAGCGCGCTTCATGAGCGCGGGTTGTGCGCCGCTCGGCATCTGCCGGCGGCGACAACAAAATGGCGCCCAACGCGGCGCCTAAGGCGATGAGGCGCTTCATCGTCTTACCAACGTTGGCGCAGTTCGAGCGTGATGACTCGGCCCAAGGGGGACGCGTTAGAGGCGTCATAGGCGTAGCCGGTGGAATTATTTACGAACGGCGGATCTTCGTCCAAGAGGTTTTGCACGCTCAATGCGATCTGGGCGCCGCCGTCTTCACCGCGCCAATCGAGTGCAGCGCGCATGTCATAGGTGATGAACTCGTCGATGGGACGCGCCGGGATGGAGACATTGTCGGTGTAATTGTCGAGATAATTTGCGCTCAGTCCGATGTTCCAGATCCCGTTGCGCCAATTGGCGCCGACGCGGCCACGAAGATCGACCGGGCCGTTTAGTGTATTGAGCGCCCGAACGGGGACCCCGCCAGGGGTGATCGTGAGCTCGTGATCGAATAAGATGCTGACAGCGCCGCTCCAGGTGAGTTCACCCAAAGGTAGATCGTGTGCGTAGACAGCAGACAGATCGAGTCCGGTCACGTTTTGACTGGAGAGATTGACGCGCCGGCGATCAATGATGACTTCGATGCCATCTGCTGGAAGCGTGCCGGTCGGTGTGCCCAAGGCGAGATACGAATTGATGAACGCAAGGTCTGGATCGCGAAAGACGATGCTCTCAAACCCTGCCGGGTTGGCGAGGATGACAAAGGGTGAACCGGGTGCGGCGACGCGGTCTTCGAATGCAATGTTGAAATAGGTGGCGCTGGCGCGCAGTCCCGGCGCCCACGAAGGTTGCACCTCAATACCTGCCGTCCAAGATTCCGCGCGCTCTGGTTTAAGATCACGATTGGAGCCGGCAATGGCGAGAACGCCGGTCGAGCCGTTATCGGCGAGGGGATCTTGGGCTGCCGTCGCGGTCAAATATGAAAGCCCGACGCCGCCCAACATGTCCTGGAAGAGTGGTCCCTTGAAGGAGCGCCCCCACGATGCGCGCAGGGCGAGGCCTTGGGTGAGTTCCCAGAGCATGCCCACGCGCGGGGTGATCTCGTCGCCATAATCACTTGCGCTTTCTCGGCGGGCAGAGAGCGAGAGATCGAAATTGCGAACCAACGGGACGTGATTGTCTTCACTGATGAGCGGCAGGCTAAGTTCGGCAAATAGCGCTTCAACGACGCGCTCGCCTGGCGCAGCTGTCGGGCTGACGGTCGTACCGGAATTATGAATTTCAAAGCGGCTGAAGCGGAAGGTTTCTTCGCGGCGCTCAGCGCCGACGGCGGCGCGGATGAGGCCGCCCCAGATGCGCCAAAGCGGGCCGTCCGCTTTCAGGGTGAAGTTCGTGGTAATCCCACGCGAGAACGAGGTTTGATCGAACGCGATAGCTTCGAGCACCGCGGCATTGGTGTTGGAACCGTCGGCAAATGGATTGAAGGCGGTGGCCAAATTGTTGCTGGCGAGGAATGGCGCAATCGTCGGCGAGTCAAAATAGTTGAGCGTGTCGACGGTTTCTTCGCTGCGTGCGAGGGAGATGGACCCTTCTAGGCGCCAATCATTGTCGAAATTGAACGCGCCGCCAGTGATAAGCGAGAAGGCTTGCGTTTTGGTAGTCGTAATGACTGGGCCGAGATCGGCGCCAAAGTGATAGGCGATCGTGAGATCGCCTTGGCCGAGGAAGAGGTTGTTGAGTTGGCGATAGGCGTTCGATTCAGGCACGATCAAATTCGCCCCGAGGTTCTCGCGTTCAGAATAGGAACGCCGGTCTGCAGCGACGAGGTCGGCGAACATTTCAAAGTGAGGTGAAAACTCCTGCGCTGCACTCAGAAAGATTGCGTGGCTCTCCTGGCGCGGCAGCAACCAAGCGTCGCGGTTGATATTTCCAAAATTCGGCGCGCCACTGATGAGATTTGCTTCAGATAGCGAGGTGCCATCTTGGCCGCGTGGAATGGCAAGACTTACAGTCGTTGCACCAATGCGTGTGATGTTGCCGGGGTTGGAGTTTATGCGTTCGAAATTGGAGCCGCCCCAAGGCCGAAAGTCCGCAGTCGCAGTGAAGTCGCGTTCCAAAATATCAACTTCGCCGCGGCGGCGATAATCATAGCCGGCGGTCAGATGTCCGCTGGACCAGTTAAAGCCGGTGAGGTGGGAAGCGCCGAAATCTTCGGCCCCGCCCTGTGTCGCGCCGCCATATCTCAATGCGCTTTCGGCGCCCTCGAAATTGCCGTTCAAAATGATATTGACGACACCGCCGACAGCGTCTGCGCCATACGTGGCCGAGGCGCCGTCGGCGAGAACTTCGATCCGTTCGACAGCGCTCAAGGGAATTGTGGAGATATCTATGAAATTGCCGGCGCCGGCTGGCGCGAGGCGTCGGCCATTGACGAGCGTCAGCGTGGCGTCGGCGCCCAACCCGCGCAGATCGACAGTTGAGCCAAAAGTGAAGTTCGATCGCGCGTTGAGTGTTCCTTCTTGGGTCGCTTCGTTTTGACTGCCGGCAAAATTTTGCGGCAGCGTTTGCACGACGTCCTGAACGCTGGTGCGTCCGGTGTCTTCGATCGCGGCGCGGTCGAGAACTATAACGTTTGCGCCAATCGGGCCTTCGCCGCGAATGCGCGTGCCGGTAACGACGAGGTCGTCGGCGACGGACGCGTCATCGCCGTTGGCGGTGGACTGGGGGCGCGCGCGCTCGATGCGAATGACGCCATCGACATCGGCGCGCGCGCGAAGGCCAGATCCAGCAACAATTTCGGCAAGCGCATTCCTGGGGGTGAAGCGGCCGCGCACCGAGCTGGATCTCAGGCCTTCAACGTCAGCTTGTGAGAACAGAATTTGCATATCTGAGCGCGCCGCAAACGCGATCAGGGCAGCGCTCAAGTCTTGAGCAGGGATATCGTATTCAATTGTGGCGGCAGCTTCACTCGGGGCGATCTGCGCGTGCGCTGGCGCACTCAATGCAAGATGTGAGACCGAGCTCAGCGCCAATGCCAAAATTGAGCGCAGGCCGTGACGGCGCGTACGCGCCAGTTCTTTTCCCATGTTTCACTCCCCAGCACCGCTCGGATCGGCGGCTTCTGAAGAGAGAGACAAATGAGCGCCTTGGATTACGCAGGCGAAGGCGCGCTATGGCGAAATAATTTTACCTGACCGGAAGCTCTGGCCGGCGCGGAGCTGGTCTTTAGAAGGTTGCAGTCGAACTTAAGAGGATGGCGCCGTCTTCTTGGCGTTCAGACTGAATGGCGAGATTGTCGCGGAGCAATACCAAAAATGCCTCTACATCGTTGGCGCGGACAAGTCCGCCGACGCGAAGGCCGGCCAAAGCTGGATCTGCAAACCGGAAGCTGACCCCGTTTTGACGCGCCACATCGTTGGTCGCTTCTTCAAGAGGCTCGCCGTCGAACGCCAGCATGCCTTCGCGCCAGAGCGTACGGCGTTCGACCACCGGCGCGCTGATTGCGGCCAAGGACAGGGTTTGGGGACTGATCACGAGTTCTGTCTCGGGGCCCGCTTGGATTTCCATGCCGGTGGAGAGGAATTGGCGTTGTGTGGCTCGCACTGTTCCCGAAATCAGCGTGATCCGGGCGCCTTGCGCTAAGACTTTGACCAGGACCTTGGAATTATCGGCGTCCAGCTCTCCAAATCGGGTGCGGATGATAAAGCGCCGGGCGGTGTTGGCGGCGATGGTGAAGAGAGCCTCGCCAGCGCTCAGTGAAACCTCTTGCAAGCGGGCGCTCGAGCGCACGCTAAATTGGGTTTGTGCATTCATCGCAATGGTTGTGCCGTCACCGAGCGTGATGTCGCGTTGTTCACCGGTTCCGGTTTGATAGGCGGGTGAGGGCGGTTTAGCCCAAATCAAATAGGCGCCTGCGCCTAAAGCTGCGGCAGCGCCGATGCCTGCGCCGGCGATCAGGGAGCGGCGCGAGGGCCGCGCGTGATCAATTGCGGCGCTGCCCTCGAGCACGCCGCGGCTCTCAAGCGTCGCGAGGAGGTCGAGCTTGTTCCAAGTTTTTGCAACGGCTTCGAACGCTGGTCGATGATCGGCTCTGCGAGCGAGCCAGGCATGAAATCGTCGGACATTGTTTTGGTCCCAGTCAGCGCCGTCAAAGAGCACAACCCAGGCGCTGGCTTCTCGCTCGGCGCGCGTCGGTTTAGCGCTTTCTTTCAGGGCTGTGGCTCCAGCATGCGATCTCGGCGAGGCCGCGGTGGTGAAACTAGCTGAACTCTGTTGAGATGATCTAGGGGTGCAGGTCGGGGCCGAGCGCCAGTCGCGAACCGCACGTTCGGCTCTAATGCTCATTGATAGGGCGGATCACAATCTTTGTCATTGTCAATAGGTCCAACGGGACCCATTGAATCGCGTCACGTTATGGTTTTGCTTTTCAGCAGCAATCGGTGAGACGGTTTTGGTCGCCCGCGAAAGGGACGAGACGCTAGCCGGCGTTTATTTGGGGGCGTGACGAACCATTGGTGCGTGATGTTGCGCGGCGATTGCATCGGGAGGCGCGCGATGGCGAGCCCTAAACCTTTGCGTCGGCCGCCGGCGTACCGTGATCAACCAGAGCAAATGTCGCTTTTTGACGGGGAACCTGAAGCACTGAAGTCGGATCCGATCAAGGATGTGGCGCCGCTCAAGCCGCAACCCATCGACAGCAAGCCAGATGACGATGCAGCGGATGTTCCCGCCTTGCAGCCACCGGAGGCGCCTGGGCGCGCCAAGGCGAAGGCCTGCGCGCCGAGCGCCAAGCGCAAGAAGCTTACGCTTGCTCCGTCTGATATCGTCAAAGTTGCGGACATGCCGCTCTATTCGGAAGACGCAATTGAATCCGCTTTGGAGTCGATGAAGCAATTACCGGCGACGCAGCTTTGGTTCACCTACAAAGATATCCAGTACTATTTCGGCGTCTCGCGCGCGACCGTGATGCGTCGACTACAAAAGCGTTTGGTGCCGGGCGTCAGGATGATTGGCGCTAGTGTTCTTGAAGACTCCGCCATCCGTCGGTTTGATCGCGTGCAGATGCGTTGGCTGCTGTTGTCGCTGCGGTGTAGGCGAGAGTCGTAGCCGGGCTAGGGTGGCTGTTGAGGAGCCAGTGATCATGTAGAGCGCGCCGCCTCGCTGGGGTGGATTTTGCGGCCACGAATGGCCGGTTATATTGACATTCGCGCGTTAATCGGCCATATATGGCCGATGATTAAGACGTCGACCGAGATTCTTGTGGCTCTAGGGGAAGCTCTCCGCGCCCGTCGCGTCGCCCTGAATCTGTCGCAAGAGGAGGCCGCCCGGCGCGCGGGCATAGGCGTGCGAACGTTGCGACGGATAGAAAGTGCAGGACAGGGCACGATCGAAAGTTTGGTCAATGTAGCTGTGGCGATGCGTTGCGAAGAAAAGCTAGGCGATATTTTTCCATTGCCGCCGGCGCGCAGCATGGATGAGCTCATGCAGCAGCAGCGCCAAGCTGCAGAACTTAAGCGACCCCAGCGGGCGCGTAGAATGACGCCACGATGAAATTGCCCCTTGGCGCTCCGTTGCGAGTTTCGCTGGAGTTCAGTTCATCGCGCCCGCGTTTGCGCGCTGCACGTTTGGCAATGGATAAAGGTGTTGCACAACTTGAGTGGTCGCCGGAACTCATAGCCAGCGCGCTTAATCTTGCGGGACTTAATTATCCGCCGGCGCCGGGTTTGCACGCTGCGCGCACACACAGCTTTAATGGGCTGCACGGTTTTTTGGCTGACGCATTGCCCGAAGGTTGGGGGCATTTGGTTATGCGCAAGCGCCTCGCTAAGCTCGGTGTGGACATTGCTTCACTGACTGCGGTTGAACAGCTTGCGTTGGTGGGCGACGCTGGAAGAGGCGCGCTGGTGTTCGAACCGGCGACTGCGCCTAGCGACGAGGTCGAAACGCTGGATCTCGATGCGCTGGCCGATGACGCCGCGGCGATTCTGAGTGGTGATGACGGCGAACTCGCTGAAACACTTGCGAGGCTCGCTGGCGGCTCTGGTGGCGCACGGCCGAAGGTACATGTTGGTTTTGACGATGAAGGCCACATCTCGGTCGGTTCAGGCGAGATTGCACCAGGGCATTCAGCGTGGATCGTGAAATTTCGCGCGCCAGAAGACCCGGTCGACATCGGCCCGCTTGAATATGCCTACGCGTCTATGGCGCGTTCGGCGCATATCGACGTGCCGGACCACCGGCTTATTGAATCCGCGAAAAGGCCAGGGTACTTCGCGGCCCGTCGTTTTGATCGCCCTGAGCCAGGCGTACGGCTGCACATGCTCTCATTGTCGGGTGCTATTGAGTCGCCACCTCAGACCCCTTCAAGCTACGACACGTTGCTGCGCGCCACGCGCGCTATGACGCGCCGCGCCGAAGATGTAGCGATGATCGTGCGGCGCATGCTGTTTAATGTTCTTGCGCACAATCGTGACGACCACACGCGACAGCATGCGTTCTTAATGGATGATAGGGGCGATTGGCGCTTGTCGCCTGCATACGATCTAACTTATGCCGCCGGTCCAGGCGGCGAGCATTATCTTGATGTGGAAGGTGAAGGGCGCACGCCCACGCGTGGTCATGTGGAGGCGCTCGCGAGCCGCCATGGGCTCTCTGATAAGCAGACGGCGGCCGCTATTGACGATGTTCGATCCGCGGTATCCGGATGGAACGCGATAGCAAAGAGTGTAGGGGTAAGTGCGGCCACGAGAAAGTTAGTCGCTGAAGCGCATGAGCGCGTTTGGGCAAATTTCTGAGAAAAGTCTCAAGCGTGAATTGCGTAATTTGACGGTCGCGCCTCAGATTGGCGCCAGTGTTCTCGAAGACTCCGCCATCCGTCGGCTTGATCGCGTGCAGATGCGTTGGCTGCTATTGTTGCTGCGTTGTGCGCGAGAGTAAGGCGCGTAGCGCAGATAACGTACGAGCACAGGCCGCACGGGAAGTTCGAGTCTGCGCCTCGCGAAAAGGCGGCTTGCGCGGGCGGGGGCGGCGATGCGCGCGCTGCGAGATGCGGATTTCAACTAAACCATCGCGGACGCTCTGCGTCCGTCGTGTTGCATTGAAGCTATTGCAACAGGAGGCGCGCAAAGCGCGTCGGCCTGCGAGTTTTGCGATGGGGAGTTCGGGACGTGGCACGATCGAAAAGCCTCGTCAGCGCCGCGGTCGCGCTGCGTTGCGAAGGCAAAGCGCATGAGCGCGTGTGGGAAGATCTTAAGAGAGGTGGAACTCTATCCCGCGTAACGCGAACGTCGCCGCCTCAGAACGCTCGTGGCCATCGAATTCTTTGCGCCCGACGCTGTTCAACTAGTTCCCGTATCAACGTCAGTCTAAAATCTTCGATAGGCTCACTGGGGTATGCACTGGGGTACATTGGCTGTCGCGAACAACTAACGCACTGATCAATTGAAGCTTTTTCTCTGCCGCAAATCCCTCTCTGTCCGCCTTCTGCTCGGCGCACAACGAGACAGGGAAGGACGCCAGTTTTGGCGAAGGATCAGCCGGATCACGGTGTGCCAACGCGGCTCGGGGCGTCTCAAGGCGTTGCAGTGTGGCTCAAACTGAGAGCCCATTCGGTGTCGCTGGCAATTGCGAGCCGGCAACTGCAATTTGTAGCAGATTGTCTGATGACGCTTGCGTTCGGGGCATTGGTAATCATGTGACGAGGCGACAGTGTATGGCCCTAAACGGACATTGACACAACGCCGCCGGTTGCGCTGCTACACGCGGAGACGGGAGCGAACATGCCATGGCACGGCTGCTAATAGTCTCGCTGACGGTATTCTTGTCGGCCTGCGTCCCGAATGAGCATTTGGCCCAGGCCTGCCGCGACGAGCCCGCCAATTGGCGCCGTCAGGTTGTTATGGCGGACACCGTTCTCACGGCGGATTTTGTGAATTTGCTGGAACCGCGTCTGACTTGGACGCACGACAGTGGCCGAGGTGTTCAGCCTGGCTTCAATCCCTGTACAAGTTGCATTCGGTTGCTAGAAGCGGGTTTTCCGACAATCGAATATCTGCCTACGTCGTCAACGTCTCTGGATCGCGTTTGGCGTTATAGCCTTGCTGATGCCGGTGACCCGCGTTGCGAATTCAACGTGTCGCAATTCGACCAGCCTCCGACGGGTAAGTGCTTGGCTGTGGAACGCGACGTTGCGCGCTCGGCTCAGTATGCTCTCCATCTATTTATCACCGACACGAACTCGCATGGCATCGACGTGTGGAACTTTGAACTCGTCGATCTAGTCGATCGCGCGGTGGTTGCTCACGGTACCGAGTTCACTCAGACCGGATGGGAGACTCCGATGTATGGCTGCGAGGCGGTACACGCCGATCGAGGACATGGGCGGGATCAAGCTCGTGATTTCGTGGAGGGGTCGGTTCAGCCGCGAGAGACGCAAGACTAACGTCCGCAACCGGCGAACTTAGGCCGGTCACCGGCTGCTGACGCCAGCGTCAGGTTTCGATCGACCAAGCCATTCGTGTTTTTGTACGCGGCTGTCGTAGCTGGCGCTACATCCAGTCCGCGATGTGGCGGAGGCTGCTCAATCGGTCTGGCTGGCGTGATCGCAACGCGTGTGTTTTCTTGGGCTCACGGAAGATGGGCGATGCAGTTGTTGTTCGGTGGAGCGATTGTGGCGATGCTGCTGGTCAGTTCGACGCCGGCTGTGGCGCAGACGCCGGCGTTTAAGCAGCAGTGGACCTACTGCCTGAACTGGGGCGGAGCCTATTCGCGAGACCTTGCGGTTGGCGGTTGCACCGCAATCATTCAGTCGCGCCAGGAAACGCAGACCGATCTGGCGATCGCGTTAATCAATCGCGGCAACGTTTATGCTGCTCAAGGCGACAACGCCCGCGCTATCGCCGATTACGACAAGGCGATCCGGCTCAATCCGAAGGATGCGGACGCCTTCTACAATCGCGGCAACGCCCACAGCGAGCAGGGAGATAACGCCCGCGCCATCGCCGATTACGACCAGGCGATCGGGCTCAATCCGCAGGATGTGGACGCCTTCTACAATCGCGGCATCGCCCATGGCGCTCAGGGAGATAACGCCCGCGCCATCGCCGATTACGACCAGGCGATCCGGCTCAATCCGCAGAATGCGGACGCCTTCTACAATCGCGGCAATGCCTATAGCGCTCAGGGCAACTACGCCCGAGCTATCGCTGACTACGACCAGGTGATTCTGCTCAATCCACAGGATGCGGAAGCCTTCAACACTCGCTGTTGGACTCGCGCCCTGTGGGGGCGGCAACTTGATCTGGCGCTCGCGGACTGCAATTCTTCGCTGCGCATCCGGTCGAACGATCCCCATACACTCGATACCCGCGGTCTCGTGTACTTGCGCAGTGGTGCATTCCACGCCGCGCTCGCGGATTACGACGCCGCGTTGCGCAGAGACGCCAAGCTGATCAGCTCCCTATACGGTCGCGGCATCGCGCGGCTGCGTCTCGCGCAGATCGGGGAGGCTCAAGCCGACATCGCCGCCGCAAGGGCGAAGGATCCTAATGTGGCTATCATGTTCTCGCAGTTTGGTGTGAAGCCTTGAGCGGCGACAACACGCCGTCGACCATGCGGCTCTGCGACCGACTGGTTTTGAGGGCGACCTCAACGGGTCGATCGGCGACATCAGGCCGTAGCATGGAGATCTGTGTCAACGGCGGGTCTTGAGCGCGCCAGTCGTTCGAGAAAAATGACGGACGGCGCGGTGCTGGCCCAAACGCGACGTTGGTAATAACGCCGATGGCGAGTAATGAGCGGCGTCGGAGTTGCGCATGGACGATCCGGACGAAGCCGCGCGCGTGATAGCGAATGGAACGTGGCTCTACGATAGTGCCGTGCCATTTCCAGTTTCGATTGTCGCTTTTCCATTCGACTACTGGCTTGAGGTCGGTCCCGCAGACTACGAGGACGCCCCCGTTGAACCAACGCCGATTGGTCCTGACGGCCATCTCTACTACGTCAGTTTCGGTGCGCGACGTGTAGACAGTCCCGGATATGCCAGCATTGAAGAGGCAAAGGCCGAGGCCCAGCGGCGTGTGCCGAGTGTCATCGCCTGGGGCTGATAGGATTGCTGAATGTCGCCTCTCGATGCGGTGGACGGCTCTCCACCCCAGCCGGCAGCGTAAGCTTCCGGTTTGAGCCGGAGGAGAGCCATGAACCAGGTTGTTACAATCGGATTGGACATCGCGAAGTCGGTGTTTCAGCTTCACGGTGTTGATGCGGTCGGCGCGGTGCTGTTGCGCAAACGTCTGCCGAGATCTCGGATGCTAGCGTTTTTTGAGAAGCAGGCGCCTTGCCTAATCGGTATCGAAGCGTGCGGCTCGGCGCATTATTGGGGCCGAGAGTTGAGCCGGTTGGGTCACGAGGTGCGCTTGATCCCGCCGAGCTACGTGAAGCCGTACGTTAAGCGGCAAAAGAACGATGCAGCCGACGCGGAAGCGATTTGCGAAGCGGTGGCACGGCCGAGCATGCGATTTGTGCCAATAAAAGCGCCCGAACAGCAAAGCATGATGGTCGCGCATCGAACGCGATCGATTTTAACGCGCCAGCGCACTCAGTTGTCCAATGCCATTCGCGGCCACATGTCAGAGTTCGGATTGGTGGCGCCAGTCGGGCGCAACGGGCTCGAGAGCCTGATCCGCGTCATCAGTGATGCCGCTGATGAACGCGTACCTAGCGCCGCGCGCACGTCTCTTCTGATGTTGGTCACGCAGCTGCGGCTCGTGAACGAGCAGATATTGGAGTCCGATCGATGCATCATCGCGAGCGCACGCAGCACTGAAGTCGGCAGGCGGCTAATGGGCGTTCCCGGTGTAGGTCCCGTGCTTGCCAGCGCCCTGGTTGCGACCATCGCTGATCCGAAATCGTTCAGTTCGGGTCGCAATCTCGCGGCATGGATCGGGCTCGTGCCGCGTCAGAACTCTAGCGGAGGCAAAGAACGATTGAGTGGCATCACCAAGCAAGGTGATCGATACCTCCGTCAATTGCTGGTCGTGGGCGCGGTTGCTGTGATCCGTTACGCGCAGCGCAATGGCGCGCGCAGGCCCTGGCTAGTGCAATTGCTGGCGCGGCGCACCCCGAAGGTCGCCGCGGTGGCGTTAGCAAACAAGAACGCACGCGTGGTGTGGGCAATCATGACCAGCGGCGAGCGCTATCGAGAGCCGCTCGCGGTGTAGTGATCGGTCGGGTCCCAGCGCCGGACGAAAGAGATTGGGAAGGGCGGACATGAAGTAATGCGACAGCCGGTCGAACCGGAAGACAGGAAAACCCAATTTCGCCGGTGCGCTTCGAGCGCGTCCTTTCGGTCGGGACCAGTCTTCGCGGAAGGCATTATGGCCAGCGGCCCTCGTGTGCCGCATCAACAGGTCGAACACACGGCCGCACCGACCAAACATCGCAGCGCTTCAAAGAAATCCCTTGCCAACGGAGAGCCGTCCACACACGGCGAGATTGAGCCGAAGCGTCCGCAGCATTACCGGCGACACGATTGAATCGACCCAGCCCTTCGTAAGAAATGGCGAGCCGGGTATCGCTGGCCCAAACGGGACATTGCAGGTTATAGCGGTTCGGAGTTCTCGAACTGGCCCTGTGTGATCTCTCGGACTGAAGGTTTGGCTTCGCGGAGAGCCTGAGCGACATCCGGACTCGTGGCCTGCTCCGCGAAATGTTCAAGAACGGCTTGAACTTTGACACGGGCGAGTCCGCAATCTGTATTATAAACAAACGCGGCACGACCACCGCCCCGGTCATACCACTGAGCCGCGCCGAAATCCCTGTCACGGGAGTCGATGAGATCATATTGCGCGGTTTGAATATGGTCCCAAATTCGGCGCGAGAGTTCGTTGTCGCTAACATACGTCACATTGAGATAGCATTCGTCAGTTGCGGCGAGCGCTGGTTGATCCGGTCGCTGCTCGGCACAGCCCGTCAACATCAAACCAACAATGGCGATCGCCTGGAAACGTATCATTCCGCCCTCGTCGGGTCGGCATAGACTCTCAGCGATTGAATGTCAGCTTTCGGCGAACTGAGGTCGTTGCTGCGGGCGCTAAGCGATCGGCCGCAATTGGGAGAGTAGGTCACTCAGGAAAGTCGTGGCCATGATCACGGCCAAGAGCATGAAGAGGGCGGCGCTCATGGAGTGCGCGCGGATGCACGGCTCCTGTGTTCCCGGTCCAAGATCGCCTCCATGGCGGGATCGCGCCGTTCGCGGTACGCGGCAAACGTGAGCGCCGCGGCAACATCAGGCTCCAGCGTCCGCACCCGAACCGGATGTGTGGAGCCGAACCAGATGCAGGTCTCCCAATCGCGACAAGGACCATCATACTTGTGACGGCCGGTTGAATAGTACGCAGTGATGAACGCATTAGGGAGATCGAACGCGCCCCCTTCCGCAGCCCAGAAGTCCAGCCGGTCGCCGACCGGTTCGCCGACGATGGTGACTTGATCGCCGCCCGCTTGCTCAAGCGCCGCCGTAGCATGAATCGCCGCTGAGAATGTCCAGCGCGAAGTCAACACATAGATCGGCGCGCCCGCCGCGGCACTCGGCAGTGCCCGCGCGAAATCATAGGTCGTTGTAAGATCGCCGCCACCATTCATGCGCATGTCGAGCACGATGTAAGCGGGTTGATCGCCGCGGACCGCCTCGAGAGTGCTTCCGAGAAATGCCGAGATGGGTCCTTCGTCGGCGTCCGCGTTGTGCGCGAGGCCGATATAGTATCCGCCTCCTGGAAGCCCCTCCGTCCAAAACAGATTTTGTGGGCTGTGGAGATAAACAGGAAGGGTTGCATCCGCCGCCAAAAAGCTGCGGAATCCCTGCCGCGCAAACTGATCAGGAAAAAGTAAGCGTGCGGTACTGGACACCCACGCGGCGCGATCGCGTTCCTGCGCGTCGATCCGCCGTTCGAAGGGTCTTTCGTCGGCGAGTACTCCGGCATAGGTGAGCGCGCCTCTCTCACGCGCGACGCCCGCTGCCTGGAGCATCGCCGGAGATTCCAATAGTGGGATGAGCATCATTCGTCGGAACGCTTCCGTGCCGCCGCGATATCGGCGTAGAGCGTTAAAAACGTCGTCCACTGAGCGTCCGTCTATGGTGTCGATCCGGGCGCCCAGAAGATCCGCGTTCTGTTCGTCGGCGTAGAGAACATGAAGGCCGTCGGCAAAGAGGTAGGTTCGCACCGGCAGTCGTGGCGTGTTTTTCAAGAAAGCATTCGCATGTAGGGCTGTGTGCCCATTGTCCGCGAGCGCGACAATTTCAGCGACCCGAAGTACGAATTGTTCATGATTGATGGAGCCTGCGTCGGCGCGCAGTCGCTCGATCAAACGCCGCGCCTCCGCGCGGGCGGCGTGTGAGTAGGAACGATCGAAGTCAGGAAAACGTGCGAAGTAGCCGGCATCGGCAGCCTGACCGGCGCTTGGCTCCTGAAGTTCTTGGGGGCGCGGTTCGGGCGGGCCGTACTGAAACAGACGCTCAAACTCGCGGTCGAAAGCTGGCTCACTCGGACTAAGTGGCGGCGACGTGCTTGCACAACCAGCGAGCAGAAGAACGATGATCCAGCGCAAGACTAGCCTCCCGTGATCGACCGAAGGCTGCAGCGATTGTGTTTCTGCAATATTGCAGCGAAGCACATGAGCATGGGATGACGTTGTCTCAAGCGCCCGGTGAGGATGGGGCGTGGCTTGCCAGGGAACGTCCATTCTCGGCGAGAGCACGCCGAATTGACGGGCAGGGCGCGAGCGGCTTGTTTGGAGCGCGTCAGCCGTTCTGAAATATTCGCTGTTGGCGCGGGTCTGGCCCGGAAACAGGCATTCTGAAATTGGGCTATAGTTCTGGATGGCAGGAGGCCTACTAAGGTACGTGTTGCGCTCACCAATTGAGACCGCCGAGAGAGTAGGCCGGTCGCGGCCGCGACGCCGCTGGCCAATTGCGGACGGATTGGCGAGCGGCGGCGATGCTACTAAACTTCGACCTTGGTGAGAGTTGAAGACCAGAAATTCCACGATTGGCGNTCGGCGAGAGCACGCCGAATTGACGGGCAGGGCGCGAGCGGCTTGTTTGGAGCGCGTCAGCCGTTCTGAAATATTCGCTGTTGGCGCGGGTCTGGCCCGGAAACAGGCATTCTGAAATTGGGCTATAGTTCTGGATGGCAGGAGGCCTACTAAGGTACGTGTTGCGCTCACCAATTGAGACCGCCGAGAGAGTAGGCCGGTCGCGGCCGCGACGCCGCTGGCCAATTGCGGACGGATTGGCGAGCGGCGGCGATGCTACTAAACTTCGACCTTGGTGAGAGTTGAAGACCAGAAATTCCACGATTGGCGCGTTGGCATTGCTTGTGGCGCTCGGCGTAACCGTCGATGCGCACGCGGACGTCATCCCGCTCTCCGGTCTGGTGTGGGAGTTTGGTCCAGGGCAACTCGTAAATCGCGCGTTCGACGTTGGAACGTTCAATCCGGTGAGCTGGGCGGCCACGCTGATTTTCGCCGCAACCATTTCCACGCTCATTGAGGGAGCCACCCTGCAGCGGTTCTTCGCAGTGAAATTCGACACACGGCGTTGGCTAATTTGGCTGGCGGCGAACTTTGTTAGCACTGCGGTGGCCGTTGCGAGTGTCTTTCTAAGCTCCGAATTCGACGCGAACTACCGCCCGTGGCTATTTTGACGAATGGCTGCTTCCGGCGAGAACGCGCCATTGCTGCGAGGGCTAAGCCACTGTCCGCAATGGAGCGAGTAGGCCGCCCACCAAAACCTCGGCGACGGCGCCTGCTGGCCATATTCAACGCCAGTTGGAATTTGCGGCGCCGCGCGTCTTAGAAGACCAACCCTTAGGTGCGCATCGCCAGCTGAGCGCTGGAGTAGTCCAGCACCAACGCTTCGGCGCGGCGAAGGACGTCCATGCCCAGGATCAACGCTGGGGTTTCGCTGAGTTGCATGGCAGCGAACACAGAGAGGTCGGCGAAGTTCAGAGTGAGCGCACCGAAATCATGGCCCGCGAATACAACCGGCGTCACTTCGGCGGCGACAGCCGGGGTGCTGTGGGCCGTGGCACCGCCAATGGGTTCGGCTTCGTGAAAGCGTGGGTCGTTTTCGCTGAAGCCTAAAGCAGTACGCAGAAGGGCGTTAGCGACGGTGGCGCGAGCGCCGGTGTCAACAACCGCGGTGGCGTCGGCGCCAGCGATCCGGATTGGCGCGAGCGCAAAAATGCGGTGTCGGAAGTCAACGTTGATGGCGTCGGCGAGCGCGGAGCGGTTTGCGCCGGTGTCGATGTTGAGACGGTCGGAGGCGAACGCGAATTCAAGACGCGTGTCGGCAAAGAAACTGGCGCCCAGCACGCCGGCATGAGCGGCGGCGGACACGGAGTCCGGCGGTGTTTGCACCGCCATCAGATTTTCTCGGCGAAGGCTGGCGATCTCCACCACGTCAAGCGAATAGAGATTGGTGTTGACGGCGCCGCTTGCGCCTTGGACGCGTGCCGTGCCTGTGGAGGTGATGGCGAGCCGCTCAATTGTTGCGGCGTTCAGCACGGTGCCTCCGGCGGCGGTATCGATCACCAGCGGAAAGGGACCAGCGCCATTGATCATGACGTCTGCGAGTGGGCGACCTCGATCATCAAATGTCAGTGCTGTTGAAAGCGTCGCGGCGTGGCCGCGTGCGGTGAGCAGCGGCGACACGGCAAGCGCGGTGAGCAAAGTTCTGCGGCGCATGTGAAAATCCTCCCAATGGCGCGGCACGCTGGCTGGCGCGTGTTTCAGGCTTGTTTCAGATGCGATGAACTGCGCTCGGGGTGCGATGAACGATTGCTTCTTGAGACGGACAGGCGTTGGCAGCTTTGGATCGACTAGGTCAGTCGCGAAAATCCGGGCGATGACCTATCTTGGCCCAAACCAGACGTCCTTCAGATTGGCTGCCTTCACATTGACACGAAGCAGATCCCGCAGCCCTATGTCGTCGTCGGAACAGGCTAGGTCATGACTGAATCACGCGCGCTTTGGATTTCGCTTATCGGCGCCGTCGTGATCGCGGGTGCGCTTTCCTCCTGCGCGACAGGCGCTCCCTCCCGGACAGCTGTGGCGCAATGTTATTGGCTCTCAAATGAAGGTGCTGGTTGGCTCGAGCGACCGGATATCACGAACGCTGGACGTTGCTTTGAGATGGATAGCTGCTCAGGCGGCGCGGGGCTTTCGGGCGGCGGCTGTTACAAATGGGCTATGAGCGCTGAAGCGCCAGCCCTGGCGTGGGGCGCGAGGCCCGGTGTTCCGTGGTCTACAAGCGATATCCCGCCCCCTCAGGATATCTATGAGGGTAGCTACGAGATGACGAGCGACTGTCCCGAACAGGGTTGCGCCTATGGGCCTGCGCGTTTCGCGACAAACACGCCACTCTACGAGCGGCAGGATACGCGCGCACCGATCGTGGCGACTATTCCAGTGGGTGAGTGCGCGCTCAAAACCGGACGCGACGCCTTGCTCTCGGCGCCGCGGCGCGGCGTGGTGCTTGAAACGTCTGGCCGGTTCGCCGCCGGCGACATCATCTACCTCACCAATTATGACGGCGAAGGCTATTCGACCATCTGGCGCCGGGGAGAATATATTTCCGAGTTTCAAGATGACGTAGCCGTACGCTGGGATAATGCGCCAAGAGATCCGAGAGAGGGTTATTGGGTGGAAGTCACGCGCGCCAACGGTCAGGTTGGTTGGGCCTTAGATCCAGAAATCATCGAACGCGACTGCGCATTCGGGTAGCGATGAGTCTGGCGCGGCGCGACCGGCTGTGTCGTTAGGTGCCCTCAAGCACTCGCCGCGAGGCAGATTGGGCAGGAATCGGCGACACAGCGCCATAGCGGGCTGACCGTAATGAATGTCACGATTTGAGCGACCAAGCCTGTTGTGATTTTGTACGCGATGGCGTGGTCTGGCCCATGGCGGTCAATAGCTTCTGCGATCAGGGCGTGCGGTGATGGGAAAGCGCGCATGTCAAGTTGAGCGCGATGCGCATGAACGGAATGCGAAGCGCCTCGTGGGCGCTGTTGCCGTTTCGAGGTGACAGCGAAGCTTCAATGGCGCGCCAGCCGGTGTGGTCGCCCACAACGGCCATTCGCCACGCCTCTTTGCGGACACGCTCACGACGCGCACGTTCTCGTAGTGGCAATCTCATCGATACTCTTTCGCTCTTACACATACCGCCGCAAGCGCCATCGCCGGCACGGCGTTCTAATCCAAATTCGATGTGGCAAGCCCCTTTGCCGCTCGGGCGTGCCCACGGCGCCGACACGCATGCCGCGCCCAAAGCGGAGGAACGAAAGGGTCAAGCGAACCGTTGGTTGTGACCGCCTTCTACGAATGCGTACTGCATCAGAAATGGATCGCATGAAACATAAACACACCTGGGTGGCGACGTTCGACGGCGCCTCGTCGCGTACCTTCAAGTTTGACGGCTCGCCTCGGCGCCATGTTCGATATTGAGTTGCGAGCGGCCACTTTCGGCGAACTTGAGTCGTTCACACGGGCAGGGCGCCGCCGGCAGCTTTGGATCGACTAGGTCAGTCGCGGAATTTCGTACAACGGCCTACGATGGCCCTTTGCGGACATTGGTAGTTGATGCTGCCGCTGGTAGATGGGCGCCGTGTACAAGGAAAGACCTGTCATCGCCTTCGTCCAGCTTCAGGCATACGCGTTCGGCTGTGCCTTCGTTGGCACCGCTTTGACCGTGCTGACCTGGGCGTGGAGCGACGATCAGTGGGATTGCATCAGCCAGCTTTGGTACTGGGTAAAGGCGGCGGCAATCGGCGGCTTCGGGTTCTGGGCCATCGCCGCAATCATCTTCGGGCAGTTCGCTTGGCGTCTCAGGAGTTGGTTCTTTGCGTCGGCACTCCTACCAGGGCTTATTGGCTTTCCGCTTTTGTGGTGGTGGAATGCCGCGAGCGGCTGAGCGACTTTGCCGGTCGTGATTTTGTGCGCGAAGCCGGTCGCGGGCCCAGTTCGGACATGCGCTACGCCGCACGCTATGGTGGCGAATGTTCTAGCCTGTACGAGAACCGAGCATGGGACCGAGCAAGACTTATATGGGCGCCTTCCTGACACTCGGGTCAGTCGTGTTCGCGTTCTTTGCCATTGTTGGGCTTGGAGTAGGCGATTGCGCTACGCCGGAATGTGCACTGAACGATAGACATCGCCCCTTGTGGGCACTCGCGATCATCGTCGGAACACTCGTCGTGAATGTCGCAATGTGGTTTCTGCTGAGCAGAGGCGGCAAGACCGACAAATAGCGAATGTCGCCTCTCGGCGGCAACACGCCGTTGCTGCACGCGCTAAGCCACTGACCGCAATCGGGAGAGTAGGCCGGGCGCAGAATCTCGCTCTACGACGTACGCTGGCCCGGAGCGGACATTGGCTGGTTGTGATAATAGCCGCGTATGACCGTCCGGGAACGTGCCTTGGATATGCTCTACCTACTCTCGCTTTCACGCGAGGAGCAGGCGGAGTTCTTTCCATCATGGGTGCCGTTCCCGAGCGAAATCGCCGTCGATAATGAGTTCATTGCAAAGGACCTGCTCAGTGCAGCCAGCGACGGTCTCGATGAGGGCCGCACGAACCTCGCGGACTTCGCGGAACTAATCGCCATTGACGCCATGTTCGCGTTGGCGCCGCCTGAAGCAGACTTGTGGGCGAACGCGCCAAAGGATTGGCTTTGGTTGGATGAGGCGATCCGCGCAGTGGCGAAGCGCGCCGTCGAGCGTCTCAACATCGGCCCCCGGCGCATAAACGAGAATACGACATGGGTGCCGGGAGGCTGAAGACGAACGACCGCTCCCGGCGATCTCGAGCCGAAGCGCCCGCAGCATTACCGACGACGGGATTGGATCGGCTCGGCCATTCGTAAGAAGATGGCGACCTGGGCATCGCTGGCCCTTTCCCGCCATCACGCTGCGTTCACGAACCGTCTGTTTATGAGGCGAAACCGGACATCGTTACCCGCCGTCCGGTCCCTAGCCTTGCGATTGTCGGCACAATGTCGCCCGCCCATTTATGATTGAGCTTTGTCGTGCGCCGCCAGTCGAGCCACCTGGAGTTCGAGACGTTTCACTTCGCGAAGCGTGACGTTCTTATTGATCTCCATCCAGAAATACATCTTGAGCATCGCAACGGCCAACATCGCAAGAACAACGCCTGCGCTCCAAAGTATCGTATCTCGCACTTCCGTCTCGGTGAAAGCGTTCCAGGCACAAAAGACGGCGGCACCAAACATTGCGAACGTCACCAGCGCGGCAAACACGTTCATGACGCCCCACTTGCCGCTGAATGTGCCGAGCGCTTCATGCAGCGGCGACTGATCTTCGAATTTCGCGAGAAACGCTGCATCCTCCGCCGACAAAGCCTGACGGATCGCAGAATCGAGCTTATTCATTATCGTCTCCTTCCATAAACGTGCGCAGCGCTTGGCGTGCGGCTGACAGTCGTGATTTCACTGTGCCAATCGGGACACCGGTAATTGCCGAGATTTCGGCGACACTCATGTCTTCGCCGTAGAGAAGAGCCACCGCGATGCGCTGCTCCGGCGGCAAACGCTTGAGCGCCGCCGCGAGATCGAGCCGAGCATCGAAATCAGGGGCGACTGTGGCTTCAGGTGCGGCGATGCGTTCCAGTTCGTTAGCGAGTGCTTGGCCTCGATACTTCGTGCGCAGCGTATCCGCGCATTTGCGAGCCGTGATCGCATAAATCCACGCCGGAAAACGCGCCGGATCATCAAGCCGTGCTATTCCGCGTAGGGCTGCGGTCCAAGCCTCCTGCACCGCATCCTTGGCCGCCTCAGTGGTGCCGGTGCTTCGAGCTGCGAAGGTGAGGAGCTTAGGTGTCCAGCGTGCGGCCAAACGGCCAAACGCTTCAATCTGTCCGGCCTGCGCGAGCAAGACGAGATATTCGTCAAGGGCATTCTCTAGGCCTCGTTTCACCGCCGTCGCTCCCGCTCCAACCCATAGTCGCACGACGATGGCATTCGGTTCGTTGGGCCAGGAAAAATCTTAGAACCTAATAGCAGGCGGGAAGCGAAAATCTGACCCTTCGGCGGGCGGCCGTTTGGGAAGGTCGGTTCCACCGGCAGCAGAAATGCCGGCTAGCCCAGGACGCCTAGCAAATGCGCGACGTAAGCTGCGTAGAGCGCGACCAAGCATGCACCTTCGAGGCGGGTCACTCGTCGTCCAATTGTGGCGAAGAGCAAGAGCAAGACAGCGCTGAGGCACATCACACCCCAGTCGATCAGCGATACTTCGGCGGGCACGGCGATCGGCTTCACAAGCGCCGTCACCCCGAGAATGCCGAAAATGTTGTAGATGTTGGATCCTACGATGTTGCCAAAGGCGACATCGTTCTTGCCTTTGAGAGCAGCGGCGAGCGTGGCCACCAGTTCTGGTAGGGATGTACCGATCGCGACGATGGTAAGACCGATAGTCGTCTCCGACATCCCGGCGACCCGTGCCAAAGTGACGGCGCCATCGACCAAAAGGTCGGCGCCGAAAATCAGAAGTCCAAGGCCACCCGGCGCAAACAACGCGGAAATCCAAAGCGCATCTGGGACAGGATCGTGAGTGTGAGCTTCGCCTTTGTGTACATTTGCCGCTGGCCCACCGCGGCGTTCGAGCACCCAGACCACGATAATGTAGATCACGAGTAGCGCGATAAGTGCGCCGCCGAGTGGACGGTTCAGTTCACCAAACACGAGCGCCATCGCAACCAGCGTTGCCGATGCAACGATCATCACAAGTCCGTCGCGCGTGATGGCCGCCGGGTTGACCGGAATGGACCTGATCAGTGCGACCGTACCGAACACGAGCAGTACATTGCTGATGTTCGAGCCAATGACGTTGCCGAGCGCGATGCCGGGGGCACCTGAGACGGCTGCGTTCACGCTGGTGAGCAATTCAGGTGCGGACGTGCCAAACCCGATCAGCGTCAGGCCAATGAGAAGTTCGGAGAGGCCAAGTCGTCGAGCGAGGGATCAGGCTTGGACGTCAGAAGTGGAACCCGAACCCGAAGAGGACGGGCTGCAGTCCCATCACGCCGGCGCTTCCCATGGCGACGCCAGTGGCGATCAGCGTGAAGGGCGCCCAAACCCAGACGCGAGCCGCGCCGCGCCGCCAGCCGCCTTCGTGCATCAGCGGCAGGAGCATGAATCCTATAGCCACGCCGGCAAAGCCGACCTGGAAGGTCATCAACGCCGCCGCCAAGAAGCCTGCGCCAGCGCCAAATTCGATTGCTTGCACCACCCCGGAGTCAGGATGCGTGCGGCAAAGGAATTCCCACACGCCTCCGCGCTGACCGCGCCGATCCACGGCGGCGGCGTTGGCGCCTGTAACCAGGAACTGAGCTTGCCGCGAGAGCGCGTACCCCGCGACTGCAATAAACGACAGCGGGCTGAGCGCCGCGTAAATCGCCGTCGAGTAGGCCAAGAACCGAACCAGCTTAAGCGGCTGCGAAGCGAGACTCAGGATGAAGCAGAGCACCGGCGCGATAATCGTCATCATGGTGATGGCGAAAAAGTCCAGACCGGCCATGCGCTCGGCACCAGTTCGTAGCGCTATTGTGGGGATCACAAACTCCTGACCGAACACAACAATTGTTAGATCTCGCATTACCCCAAGCGCCATCGGCAGGATCAGCGCGGCGTTGATCATGAACAGGAAGAAAAAGAACGTGAGCGGCAAATTGAGCGTTGGAAACAGGATGTCGAGTTTCTCGGTCGTTGTGATGTTCTTGGCGCGCACGAGACGCGCCATCCACTGATGCAAGAACTCGCAGGTGCCGCGCGTCCATTTCACATGGCGAATTCGAAACGCGCGGACGGTGGCCGGAAATTCTTCTTGGCAGACCACGTCTTCGACGAACCTTCCATAATACCCTCGCTCGCGCAGTGCGATGGCGTAGCCCAGGTCCTCGCTCACAATCTCCGGAAATCCACCAACCTCCTGCCAGCATGTTCGGCGCAAGACTGCGCCGTGCCCGAGAAACATCACGAAACCGTAGCGATTGCGCAGTGGCTGGTACCACTTCCAGTGGATGTCGATCCCCACGCCGAGATCGCGCGCGAATGGGCTTTCGTCGTCTGGCCGGCTGCGGTGATTGGCCTGGACGAAGCCGCACGCGTCATTTGACAAGAGCCAGGGCGTCATATCCGCAAGGAAATTCTTGGGCAGCACCTCGTCCGCATCCACGACCGCGAACAATGGTTCGTGCGCCACCTTTTCCAGCGCGTGATTGAGATTGCCTGCCTTAAACCCTTGCCGGTTTGGGCGGCGCACGACCGTGACGCGATCGGGGAAACGCATCGCAAAGGCATCCACGCGCGCGCGTGCAGCTAAGGTAGAGCTATCATCGAGAAGATAGACGTGGAAATTCGGGTAATCCTGCGCAACGCAGGACTCCGCGCTTCGCTCCACGAAGTCGTCGCAAGTTGTGTAGAGGATCGCCACTGCGGGCGTCTCCGTGACAACTGGGGCGGGTTCGCGGCGCTTGGAGCGATCAATCAGGGCGAACGCAACCACTGCAATGTTGTAGAAGCCATAGAGCCACGCGATCTGCGCGAAGACCGCGAAGAAGGCGATGGACGCAAAGCCCCAGCCGCTATCGGCCAAGCTCACCAAGGACAGGAGACGTGGCCCGAAATAGGCTACGGCCAAGATCCACGCGCCAAAGACCGCGGGAAACAACCAAGGCTGCTTACGCGGCGCCACATGGCGTCGCTCAGCAACGTCTAGCGGTGCGTCGATCGCTTCCGGCGCGACGGCGCTGTCTGAGTACAAAGATTGCGACATTCGCAGGCGACTAGCTGCGCGGCAGACGGAACGAGACCCCGACGAGCGCGGTGGTGTAATTCGTCAACGGCGCGTCTTCGTAACGCACCTGGAAGTGCACCGAGTGGTGTTCGAAGACGTTGAAGCTTACCCGCGCATGCGCATTGAACACGTTGCCTGACGCGCCCGGAATATCGCTGTCGATGTCGCCGTAACCGGCCCCAACGCCGACCTGCCACGCTTCGGATGGTGGGGTGTATTCGGCGTAGATCGCCGCGCGCCATTCATTGTCTTCGGCTGCACCGCTTTGCGAGACATAGAGCGCTGGCTCGAGGCGCCAGTTTTCTCCGGCCGCGAAATTATAAGCGCCCCAGACCACCGTATCCGCGTAGTCGTCGATCGGGTCCTCGGTTGGGCTAACTTGCGCGCCTAGCTTAATCGCGTTGCCTTCGTTGAAAATCACCCCTTCGACTTTGTAGATGTCCTGCTCGGCGTCGCCCGGCAAATCACGCTGGCCGATCTCGCCGGTGAGCAGAAAGCGCCCATCGAAGTCGTGCATGTAGGAGAGGAAGTAGGCTTCCGCGTCGACGCCAGCGCGCGCCAGCGTTGGGTTATCGAGGCTAAGGCTGTTGTCGTAGCGCATGCCGATGCGATCGTGCTCTGTGGCCCACCATGCAGCCTCAACAGAGCGAAGGCCGAACGAACCGGAATCGTCGGCTTCGTTGCCCGCCCAGATATGAAGCTCGGCCTGGGGCGCCCCATCCGCGCCCGCGGATGCTGCACCCATCATCCAAAACGCCGCCAAGGCGACTGCGAACCGTTTCCACTTAACCTGCATGTCCCCAAGTCCCCGCTGCTTGCACCTCCACCCATCCGCCGTTGAGATGTGTGTCAGATAGACTACGAGTGATCCCGAGAATTATTCCAAACCGAGTTGTTCAATCCGTGGTTCGTCCGCGCTGGTCACACTGTTTTTGCTAATACATGCGACGAAATTCGCGCGACGGACGATTGGTCACTCCGGCACCTGCCCATCGATCTCGCGCCGGTGATTGGGTGATTAAGCGAATGGTGTCGTCTGAGCGACGGACTGCCCGGACCCTGCGTAGCGGCGATGCGTCAGATTTACGGAGAGATGCTCGCCGGTCTGCCGGACTTGAATTGCCAGGTGGTCGATCGCTTGGTTGACGGGAGTTATGTGATGGACCATGAGCTTTGCGCCGTCAGCCCGTCGCCACGCCTCCAATTCGGAGCTAAACGTCCGGAATCAGTTCGCAAACGCGGCGTGCATTGCATCAGGGCCTAACGGCAGTTGTCGGCGATTGTGAGAGCAGGGCTCGAACGGGTCGATCGGAGCGCTCCAGCCATTCAGTTGCGACTGACCCGCTTCAAGCGTGGCCTATCAGATCAGTGCGCCGCGCCATGTTGGCGCTCCAACTCCGCTTCGAAGATTGAAAGCGCTTAGAGCATTTGCATCGACAAATGCGTTCAGGTCGCCTGCGTGCAGGCGTTCGCGTTTGGCATCCAAGTCGAAGAAATTCTCGTGATTGCCCAAGAAGACGTCAGCGCGCATCTCCCGTACTCGGGCAAACGTTGATCGGAACGCCGCGACCATTCCCGGGTAGGACTCTGGCGCGAGCGATTACCCTGCGACCGTCGCGCTGCAATGGAAGCAGGCCTTATGACTTGAGCCACTCCCGGCACGCGACATTAAAGGGTCGTCTGGCCAACTCGATTTCAATTCGCGAAAGGCCAGCCTCGGCTGATGACCGCGCCGTGCCTGGTCATTGGGAAGGTGATCTGTTGCTCGGCTCCAACAGCAGCCAGATCATCACGCTGGTCGAGCGCCATTCGCGCTATGTCATGCTGGCAAAGATCCCGAACCGAGAAACCCAGACCGTCGTCAACGCCCTGATCAAGCAAGCCCGCAAGCTTCCCGACGAACTCTACAAATCGCTGACCTGGGACAACGGCAAAGAGTTGGCTAACCACAAACGCTTCACCATGGAAACAGACGTCGACATCTATTTCTGCGATCCTCATAGCCCTTGGCAGCGCGGCTCAAACGAAAACACCAATGGACTGCTGCGCCAATATTTTCCGAAAGGAACGGACTTGGCGCCGCACTCACAAGCACAGCTCAATCGCATCGCCCGCGAACTCAACGAGCGGCCAAGAAAAACTCTGGACTTTCACACCCCGGCAGAGCGATTTAGCGAGTGTGTTGCATCGACCCGTTGAGGTCGCCGAGCGAGTAGGCCAGTCGCAGAATTTCGCGCTACGACGCCCGCTGGCCCAATTGAGACATTTGCCTGTCCGACTAATAAACCCGGCGTGACTATGTCGCCTCGCCTTCAGCGATCTAGCTGCGGCGGACGGCCACTCTGTCAACGCCGCGCGACTACCGCGCATCGGCAGAACCCCTAGTTGGGAGGGAGAGCGGCAAGCGCGCGGGTGGCGCGGGCGTGACCGGGCTCGATTTGAAGAGCGCGATTGAACTCGCGTCGCGCCTCGGCCGTGCGGCCGACGGTGGCATAGGCCCGCCCAAGGCCAAAGGCGGAGTCCGCAGCATCCGGGTTGTCGGCAGCGTTGCGCTCCAGCAGCGCGATAGCTTGGTCGAGCTGCCCCATTTTCAGAATCTGAAAGCCGATGATTTCTGCGGCCTCGCGCGTGTCAATGTCCGGATGGGTGCGACGGAAGTTGTGATAGGTCCACAAGACCGCCGGCGCATCTACGCGCTGATTGAACATCTGCTCCATGAATGCCTGCAGCGGCGTGCGCTCAAACCGAGGCGGCGAGAACCACTGGACCGGTAGGTCTTGATTGGCCTCGATTGAGCCCCATTGCATGGCGTTAAGTTCGCGGCCAGTCGCGATTTCAACCTCGGAACTGCGGAACGGGAAGAGCACGCCCGCGACAGGGCGGAAATCGCTGAAACGCGTTTCGGAGGCGACCCGCGTTCCGAACGCGTGGATGGACGCCGTGTGGCGCGATGCGATGATCATATAGGTGCGGCGGTCTATGAAGAAGTCCGTTTCGTAGCCGTCCATCATGGTGAGGCGCACTTGGTACGCCCGGCGATTGCCAATGGTTTCTTCGCCGATCAATTCCACGTGGCTGCCCTTTGCGGCGTAGTCGAGAAACGGGCCTTCCACATCGGCGTAGTGGCGCGCAGCTTCAGAGGCGTCGCCGGTCGTGCGCAAGACGATGCCTGGATCGCGGTACCACTCCCAAGCGGCGCCGTCATAGCCTTCCATGAAGTCTGGGTTGCGGTCCGGGCGGCCGACAAGTTTCAGGTACGGGCGCATCAGCATCATGACGGCGTCGCCGGACCCGGTGTAGCCGGGTTCGCTGTAAGAGCCGTTATCGAAGACCAATGAGTTGAGGGCGCGGATTGCCGCCTCGCCTCCGCGTGCTTCGATGTGGCGGGCAATGATTGTGTTGACATCGGCTCGGCGCGATTGCGCGCTCGCGCCTGGAGCAGCGGCCAGCAAGAATGTCGCCAGCGTCATAAGAATTGTGCGCAGCATTCGAGGAGTCCCCAAAACGATGCGACGAAGCCTGCTGGGAGCTCGTTGTCGAGGCAAGTGCAGGTGGATAAGGATCAGATAAGAACAGTATTTGTTCGGGCCTGTGGCAGAAGCTAGTGGGCTGAATTGTCGAGGAATGTCTCCGATGGCAAAAGTGTCGCCGTCCGCGCTGCCTGCGGGGCCATTTTCGATCGATCTTGATCGCATGCGCGTCACGCGCGGGAATGCGACGATCGCGCTGAGCGGACAACCGCTACAGATTCTCGTGGCGCTGGTGAAAGCGGGCGGGCGTGTAGTGACGCGGGAGGAACTGATGCTCCTGCTTTGGCCTGAAGCGAGCCGGATCGATACAGGACGTAGGCTGAACACCGCCGTGCGCGCCCTGCGCGAAGCGCTCGGCGATGGGGCTGACACGCCGGTGTTCGTCGAGACGGTACGCGGGCGGGGCTATCGGTGGATTGACAATAATGCCCCATTGAAGGTGAGGACGTGGCCGGCGGCGCGGCCATTCGCGGCGGCGGTTCTGGCGATGGCCGCGAGTGTTCTTATCGGCTCGACTCAATTTGCTGCTACACCTGCCAGTGCGGTGGACCGGGAGCGCCTGGTGGATATCGCGGCGCTGGCTAATGACCAGCCGGACGTGGCAATCGTCGCGCTCGACCGCTTGCTCCAAGCGAACCCGAGTTATGAAGCGGCGCAAGTGCTGCGCGCTGAACTGGCGCTGAAGGCGTGGCGCGATCAACCAAGCCAAGCGCGGCTTCAGGCGGCGCGCGCGGCTGTCCGAGACGCGCATAGCGCCTTTCGCCAGAACGCCGAGCTCGCAGTGATCGAGGCCGAGTTGGCTTGGGCCGGCGGTTGGGATTGGCGCGGCGCCGAGCGCATGTACCGGCGCGCGCTGGCAGCGTCGCCGAGTCATGTTGGCGCTCGAGCAGGACTTTCGTGGCTGCTGTTGAACGCTGGCCGCGAGGAAGAGGCATTCGCCGAAATCGTCCCTCTTCTGACCCGCGCCGAACTTGAGCCGTCCCAGCGCGCGCAATTGGGATGGTTCCTCCTGCGCCTGCAACGCAACGACTTGGCTGCACGCATGTGCGCAGGCGATAGTCGACACCTTAACATGCTATCTTGCCGTCACACGGCAATGGCGCGTCTGGGCGACGAAGAGGGCGCGCGCGCTGCGGCGGCGGTGCTGATGCAGCAGCTCGACGCTAGCCCGCGTGACTTGGCCGCGGTGCGGACGGCAGAAGCGCGCATTGGCTACTCGCGCTTCCTCGTGTGGTGCACGGAACATTTTCCCGTTGATGACACCCAGCATTTCCAACGCGCGCAAATCGCCGCCGCCGCCGGCCGCTTGGACGAAGCGATGGCCCAGCTCGACAGCGCTTTTGCGGCGCGCGATCCGGCGCTCGTGAAGCTGCGCACGACATACGAATTTGCGATGCTTCGTCATTTGCCACGCTTTGCCAGAATGCTCCATGAGATTGGGCCGGCTTGATATTAGACCCCAGGGCGCGTGGCGCATGACCAGTGGCAGGAATCGAGCGTTGAGCCCCTTGTGAAATTTTGCCAGCGGCTGGCGCTGGCTCACTATTGCCGTTCGATCTCAAGCGGATTGAACGAACTCTGAGTGGCCATTCTTCAATTGGTAAAACCCGTCCTGTGGCACAGGTAGCAGCAGCATGTCCTGCTTTGATAGTTGCTCGTAAGCACCGCGAATTAGCCTGCTGGCTAGTCCATGTGTGATTACGATGGCAGGAGTGCATGCTTCCCGCAGCCAGTCGGTAGTGCGCGCGTAAGCGTCTTCGAAGCTTTCTCCATCAGGCGAGCGAAAATACCAATCGTGAGGCTTGCTCCCGCTCAGCGCCCCCGGAAACTCCGCGTCGATTTCGTACATCGACATTCCGTCCCAACACCCGAGAGAAATTTCGGCCACGCGCTCTTCGATGTGGATGTCTAGTTTCACATATTGAGAAATGAGCGAGGCCGTCTCTCGTGTTCGGCCAAGCGGACTAACGTAAGCACGCAGTGGCGCCTCGCTGGCAACCATCGTGGCGAGCGTTCTTGCCGCCGATCGCGCTTGCTCGCGACCACGGGGTGTCAGCGGCGAATCTTTGGACCCCTGGAAACGACCCGCTCTGTTCCATTCGGTTTCTCCATGACGAACCAAAAACAGTGCGGGCTCATTTCCTGCCGGGCTCATGGGCGCCATATCTTTTCATCTCCGGACGGCGTCAATCGCTGTATTTTTCGAGCGCGCTGTTGTCCGAAGTTCATTATGGCGTTCTGGCGATAGGGAGCCGTCCATGCGAGCAGGGCGCAGCCGGCACGAATTGAGCGAGTAGGCCGGTCGCGGAAATCGTCGCAACCTCCTACGCTGGCCCATTCGGGCCGGACCTTGTTGCCTTGAAATGTCTGTTTGGCATCCAAACTCGTGCGCAGCTCGTTGATCTTCGCATTTCGGTCGAGGGCAATTTAGGCGCCGGTCGAAATATCTATCGCTCGATCGCATTAGCAGAAAGTCGCTCATCTGTGATGCGCTTGCTGCGTCGTTGGCGCCGCCACTGCCTAGTCGACCCAAGTCGCTCCCTTTGATTTTACAAGCTTGCACCGCTTCGGGTTATCGGGCAACGCGAGACCTGGGGCGTTCCGATCGGTGTGGGGGCGCACTCGCGGCGAGCACGGGTCGCACTGGTTCGACGCTGTAAGCGGGAGGCAACATGGCGGGCAAGATGGCCACGGGAGGCAAATCGACGGCGGCCTACCAAGTCGTCAAACCCGCGCAGCTGAAGGCGGTAGTCTCGCCAGTTCGAGGCACGGTCTATTCGATGGTCGCGGCGTTTGGACCGCTTTCGGTGCGAGAGATCGCCGAACTTATCGGCGCCGCGCCATCATCGCTCTATTATCATATCGAGCGTCTTATCGAAGTAGGTCTGCTGGTTGAGGCGGGCGCGCGGCAGATCGCGAAGAAGCCCGAGCAGCTCTACGATGTTCCGTCCCGGCGGATGCGCATGACGGAGGCGATCAAAGATCCACGAAACGACCGGTACCTAAAGGCAATTGTTGGATCGATTTGCAAGCAGGCAAACCGTGACTACGCAAGGGCGCGAAGCGCGCCACATTGCCGTATCACCGGCGCAAGTAGAAATCTCCGATTCGCCAGACTGATTGGCCGTCCCGACTCCGCCACGCTTGCGAAGGTGAACGAGCACCTCGAGGCGATTGCCGAGTTGCTCGCTGAAAGCGCCGAAGGCGATGCTGGGGTCGTAAGCTTCAGTTGGGTCTTGGCGCCTCGCGGCGGCGGCCCAAAAAAATGATGCCGCGCCCGCGTCGATGTCAGTTGGGCCTACGCAATCAAATCCGCGGTTGACGACAATGGCCAGCGCAGCCCGTTAGTTTACTCCGCGCCTTGCACGATGGGTTGTCCGCGCGCTTCGCGTAGGGCGCTGGAGACAATCGGGTCTTTCCAGTAATTCCGGAACCAGCGGCGCAGCCAGCGATCTTCTCCGGCGAGTTCGTCGCGCGCGACATCGAGGTTTACTTGTGCGCTGGCGGCCTCGGCCGTCAGGTCGGTTGCCGCGAGTGGCGCAACTTGCGTGCGCACGTCGCTGAGCATCGCGATCAAATGATCTAGATAGACGCTATCGCGCATGGTCTGTCCGTGGCCAGGCGCCAGCACGGCATAGTTAAGCGCCTTGATTTGGTTCAGCACCCCGATCCACTCTGACGGGTATGAATTGAAGCCATAGGGAACTGGGGCAACCACCACATCGCCTGTGAACACAATGCGCTGGCGTGGCAGCCAGACGATTGCATCTCCTGACGTGTTGGCCCGGCCGAAGAACCGGACTTCGATAGGATGCACGCGGTCTGGCAGCGTTACACTGCCGTCAAAAATCTCCGTGGGCGCAACGCGCCGCGCCACCGCCATTTCGCGCCCGAATTGCTCGTACTCCCGCGCCGCTTGCGCAAAGCCCGCGCGGTCGGCTTCGTGTAGGTTCTGGTCCTGGGCGGCTTGTTGAAGAAAGTTCGCGCCGTCTTGGATGTCGGCCATGAACCCGGCGTTCGCCTGTGCATTGTCGCCGGGCATGAATCGGTCAGCGTCCGGACTTGCCAACATTTCGCGCGTCGGCGCTGTCGAGATCACGCGCGCCCGAGGCCACTCCTGCAACAGCCGAGACACTCCTAACGCGTGGTCTCCGTGCCAGTGCGTAAGAACGATTGCGGTCACGGGCTTGTCAGAGATCGATCGGATGAACGCGATCACTTGCTCAGCCCCCGCTGGCGACCCTCCGCTGTCCACAAGCACGATACCGTCGGACTGTTCAATGACGCCCACATTACCTCGGGGCTGAAGGTGGAATTGGGCGCCTTGATTGAGCGCGTGCACGCCCGGCGACAGGCGTTCCGCTTGGTAGCCGTACACAGAATCAGCTGGGGTAGGCAGCGGCCCAATTGTTGGCAGCCCCGTCTGGGCGCAAGCAGAGGCTAGAAGTAACGAGAGGGCGATGAGGAATAAGCGCATAAATTATATAAGTAGCAGAAAATTGAATATCAGCCATGTCGCTGGCCGCGTTTTTCGGTGCACTTGTCCGGACCGGGTTGCCGTGAGGGGGGGAGGGGCGCGGCGGAGCTGCGGACGCCCAATGAGTTTCTGTACTGGTTGGGGGAAAACCCTGTCGTCGCTTTGAAACGCCGGGCGAACGAACTTTGATCGCTGTAGCCGCACAATTGGGCCACTTCGGCAATCGGGAGCTCACCCTCCAGTAGGAGAAGAGCGGCCTCAAGCCGGATCTTGGTGAGATAGCGATGTGGTGTGCATCCAAATACCCCGGCGAAGTCTCGTTCAAGTTGAATGACGGAAACCCCCGCCTGGCGCGCCAGGTCAGCAACACCGATTTTCGCATCGAAATGCGCCGTTGCGTGTTGGATGGCGGTCATAACCCGAGCGTAGGAGCCGGTGCGCCTCCCAACATCAAGCAACCGACCGATGCAGGCCACGCCCCTAACATTGGTCGCAGCGTCGTCGATTGGGTATCGGCTGATGACCACCCAGACCGGACTACCTCGAGAGCGAACAGTAAGATCAAGAACGTCCCTCACTGGGCGGCCGGTTCTCAAGACAAGCCTGTCTAAGGCTTCGTATCGTTCTTGTGCTTCCTTGGTGAAAAAATCGCCGGACCGGCGTCCAATCAGAGATTGGCGTTGTGACGCGCAGCACAAGGACACCATGGCGTCATTGGCTGCGATGAAGCGCAGGGCTTCGTCTTTTACGGCAAATATCACGTTAGGAGCAGATTCGAACATCTGCTCAACGATCGAAACGCCAATCGCATTTGGGGAGGCGCACTCTGGCATCGGCACTCATTATAAAGTCAAAAAAAATGACGAAAATGAATAAACGACAAAGCGTCGCGTAAGTGAGGCGAGCGTGCGTGAAGGAGACGTTCGTGCGGATTTCATCGTCTGATGTGTAAATCCCGCACAAGACGGTGCGCTGTTTACCAATGCAGTATGCGCGTTGTGAGGGCGCGGAGCCCGTCATGCTAAACGAGACTCGCCCACGGATTCGAACCCCCTGGAGAGTTATCTCCGCGCCCTCGCGACAAAGGGGATTTTCTGGTTCGACAGGGGGAATAGAATAATGACAAAGAAAAACGAGCAGCGGTCAGCGCGCCGTAAGTCCTTGCTGACGGGGGCGTCTGTAATCGCGGCCGCTGCCGCCACTTTGGGCGGAGCGCCGGCATTTGCGCAGGACGTGCAAGAAGAGGAGGCGATTGTCGTCACCGGCTCGCGACTGGTGCGCCAGGATTTCGAAGCGATCAGCCCGATCACCACGGTTGGCTCTGATCAGCTTGAACTGACCGCAACGATGACGACCGACTCGCTGTTGAATGAGTTGCCGCAAGTTGTTCCCGGCAACACTCGCACCTCGAATAACGCGGGGGGCGAGGATTTCGCGACCGTCGATCTTCGTGGACTTAATTTCACCGGCAACACCACCCGGACGCTGGTGCTTGTAAATGGCGAACGTGTCCCTGCTTCATCGACGACGGGCGTGGTGGATCTGAACACGATCCCAGCGTCCCTGATTTCGCGGATCGAAGTTGTGACGGGCGGCGCGTCAGCCGTTTACGGCTCGGATGCGGTCGCTGGCGTTATCAATTTCGTCCTGAAGGACGATTATGAAGGCGGCGAGGTGAATGTCACTTACGGCGCCGAGATGGAAACCGGCAACGTTGCTGAGTTCGAAATCAATGGACTAGTTGGTGGCAACTTCGCCAACGGCCGGGGCAATCTCACCACCTATGCATCGTACTACAATCGCTCGGGTGTGTTCCAAAGCGAGTATGACTATTCGCGCGTTTCCGCCGCTGTTTGTTATGACGGAGCGGTGGAGCCGTCCTACTTCGTTTGCGATAGCGTGTCTGAGGCGATAGCCAATGGCTGGCTCGCATCACCCAATCTTCCAGGCGGATCGGGTACGCCGCCATGGGGCACGGTATCAAACAACCCGGGGAATGCTTTCGGCGCGGTTGGAGGCGGTTTGTCCGTATCGTTGCCTGGCCAATTTGCGGCGGCAAATACGGACTGCAACCCAGCAACCGCAGGTGTTGCGGTTAACTCAGGCAACCTGTCTTTCAATGATGCTGGACAGCTGACGCCTCTGTTTGGCGGGGGTTATTGCCGCATCCCAGAGCGATCCGCTGGCTCTTCTCGCTATAGCTTCGCGCCCGACAATTACCTGATACTTCCCGGCGAGCGCGTCGCTTTGACCACAAACGGACACTACGACATCACCGATGACATCACGCTATCGGTGCTGATGAACTACAGCAACGTGCGCACGACTAACCAGCTCGCGCCGACTCCGGCCACCGGGCTGACGATTACGCTGACGCCGAATATGCGGAATCTCATCCAGGCGAATGCACCCGACCTTTGGACGGCGTTGCAGACGCGCCCCAACCCCTATGCTCCATTCACCATGAGCCGGCGAACGAACGAACTTGGTGCTCGCGTCGGCTACAGTGAGAATAATGCCTTCTACTTTATGGCTGGCCTCGATGGGAGTTTGGGAGAGAACTGGGATTGGCGCCTGATGGCGTCCTACGGGCAAAGCCACTTCCTTCAGCGGTTGACCGGAAGCGCGAACAGGTCGGCGCTGCTTCAAGGGCTGGCTGGCTGTCAGTCTGCGGAGCCAGGTCCTGATGGCGTCCTGAACACGGCGGACGATACTGGCGGCGCCATTCCTGGTTTGCGCGCAGGTTGCGTACCGTTGGACATTTTCGGATCGAACACGCTCACCGCGCCGATGGTGAATTTCTTGAGCACCACGACGTTCTCGCAGACGATTGTGGAAGAAAACCGGATCGGCGGCTATTTGCGCGGTGATCTTTTCGAACTACCTGCTGGACCTGTGGCCGCCGTATTCGGTTTTGAATATCGTGATCAACAGCTGGAGTTCCACGTCGATAATGAGCAGAAGCAAGGCAACATCTTCGGCTTCAACGCGCTACAGGATCAGGAAGGCTCAATCGATGTGTACGAGCTCTACGCTGAGATTGCTGTTCCGCTGATCAGCGAGGCGCCGTTTGCTCACTATCTCGGACTTGAGGCAGGCTTCCGTCGTTCCAACTACTCAACGGTTGGGAATGTCGATACCTACAAGATCGGTGGCGAGTGGGCCCCGGTCGAGTGGCTCCGGTTCCGGGCCATGTTCAATGAAGCCACTCGGGCGCCGAACGTGTTCGAGTTGTTCCAAGCCGGCGATCAGGGCTTCCCGTCTTACGTTGATCCCTGCAACGGGGCAGCGCCAGTTGCGGCATGTGCTGGTGCGCCTGGCGCGGCGAATCTGCCGGCGGGCTTGTATCCGTTCAATCAGAACAACACTCAGGTTCAGGCGTTTGCGTTCGGGAATCCAAATCTCACCCCAGAGACTGCCGAAACGACAACGCTGGGCTTCGTGTTCCAGCCAGATTGGTTTCCGGTTGGCGATTTGCGTGCAACCGTCGATTGGTTTGACATCGACATCGCAGATGTTGTGGCGAACCGGGGCGCGAATTTCTGGCTGCTAGATTGCTACGCCAACGGGAACGTCCTAGGCGGCTGCGCGCGGATCACGCGCGATGGTACTGGCCAAGTCACTGCAGTCAACATTTCGCGCGCCAACTTTGCTTCGCTTTCAACCTCGGGCGTCGATGTGCAACTTGAGTGGTCGGTCCCGATTGGTCCAGGGCAGCTCACCATCAACGAACTCTATTCGACGTTGGACTCCTTCGACTTCTCAGGTCTCGAACTCGCGGGTTCCACATCGGCAGGCATCAACAGCGCCTTCCCGGACAACAAGTCGGTGTTGTCGGTCTCCTACAACGTCGGCGACTGGACGTTGTTTGGGCGCTGGACCTACACGCCGGGCATGGATTCATCTTTCCTCGGGCCGGTCGGCGGCTTCGGGTTCGATGTCGGGACAACACCGGAAGCGAGTTACTTTGATCTATCCGCGCGCTGGAACGTGACGGATAACTTCACGCTGACGGCTAACATTGACAACGTCGCCGACGAGTATCCTCCGCTGACGGCCGACGGAACCTTTGCGCAAGCGAACACGGACGTGCAGGTCTACCGGGTGCTTGGCCGTACCCTCGCTATTTCGGGCCGCTACCGGTTCTGAGCAGAGTATCCCTTCCGATTGAACTGGGGGCGGGCCGAGAGGTCCGCCCTTTTTTCAATGGAGAGCAGGCTTCGGGAGGCCGAGCAAGATCGTAATCACATAATTAAAGTTACGAGATAAAATTGAATATAAGGCGCCGTTCGCCGCGATTTGGCGCAGGGCCGTCGCCAATGGCTGGCCAATCAAGCGTCCTTAGTGTGGGCTCCATGAACCTTGGGGGAGGAGGGGGATCAATGAGCAGAGTGACTATTCTCGGCTTTGCCGCGATCTTGGCCGGCTGTGCAAGCGCCGGGGAATTGTCTCAGTCCTGCCCCGCGCCTCGTCTTGAAGCGACGCCTTTGATCATAGGCGACGGCTCTCGCGACCGGGGTTTTCCTGGCGGTATCAGCCTTGCCGACATCGATGATGATGGAGATCTCGATTTGATGGCAACCGGCGGCTACAGCCCCGCGCAAGGCCGGCCGAGCTATCGCGCGAACACACTCTACATCAACGACGGGTCCGGGAATTTTTCGCATTCGCCCGATCCGGAGTTCTTGGTGGCGGACAATCCAAACTCAGGGAGCACGTGGGCCGATATTGATGATGATGGCGATCTCGACGCGTTCATCGCCGTGCAGCACGGCCGGCCAGATGTTTTCTTGCGCAATCTTGGCGGCGGACATTTCGCGCGCGAGCAATTGGGTGATGCAACCGCCACCCGTGGCAGCAACTTCGCAGAGAGTTGGGCCGATATGGATGGGGACGGCGACATGGACCTCATGTCTGGCGCGCCGACCATGGAAACACCCGCGGGCCCGCTCCACGTGTTTAGAAATGATCGGGGGCAGTTCATTCGTGTAACGGGCGTGGCGATCGAGAATGGCCCCACCTCCAACGCCGCGACAATTCTATGGGCCGATTTCGACAATGACGGCGACCAGGACCTGTTCGCCACCAACAGCGACATACTAAGGAGCAATGGCATTGAGCCTGCTAGCGTAGAAACGCCGCGCTACTATCGCAACGACGGTGGCTGGGTATTTACGCAAACCGAAGGCCAGGGCTTTGATTCAAGGGAATTCGCTTCGACTGCGGCGGCGCGAGGCGATGTCGATAATGATGGCGATCTTGACCTCTTTATCGGGCATGTCGGCTATGGAAGCGCGAACGGGCGCGATCGAATATTTTTGAACGACGGGCGCGGCCGCTTCACGTTGGACGGGCGGTTCGAGGGCCACGTCCACCCAGACAAGGAAGCATCCACGGCATCGTTCGTTGATTTCGACCTTGATGGCGATCTCGACCTGGCGACTACGGCCTACAATGAAGGTATCCGCCTGTTCTCAAATGATGGATCAGGCGCGTTTGACCTCGTGCACAACGAGACCTTGCTGAACCGCGTCACGCATTATTGGGGCGCGGCGTCAGGCGACATCGATGGCGATGGAGACCCGGACCTCGTGCTCGGCAGTTGGGGTGAAACCGCTGCCGGTGACTACGTGACAATTCTCCGGAACGATAGTGATCTGTGCGGGCGATCACTTAGAATGGAGCTCCGAAGCCGCCACGGGGCCGTCGATCCGCTTGGCGCGCGCGTCACGCTCGTGACGCGCAGCGCGCGCGGCGAACGTATCCAGCTTCGCGAAGCCAGTGGGCAGTCGACGTTCCGCAGTCAGAGCGGCAGCAACTTTCTTTACGGTGTGCCGGAGGGAGAGCGTGTGCTTCGCGCCGAGATCCGCTGGCCTAACGGGCGCATTCAAATCGTCCGTCAGTTTCGGATGGATCAGACCAACACTTTCGAAGAACCGCGTTGAGGGAAGACCCAGTTGCCGACGGCAGGCGCCTAGAGCGGTGTGACAATAAGAAAGGTGTTGAAATGAAAATGAGTAGGCGCAGTGTTCTTGGCGCATCGGTGGCTGGCGCGATGCTGGCGGCCTGCACAAGCCGGGTCGCGGCGGATGATCGATTGGCGGAGGTGTTGGATCGCCTCGCGACGGAGTTCTTACGAGAATCTCCCGAGACCGCGACTAGCTTGTCCGTTCCGGTTGAGCAAGCCGGCGGCGCCTATATGAGCCGGTTGTCGGATCCGACTCGCGCTGGGCTAACGCGCGTTCGCGGCATCCTTGAGGCAGGACTACGCGACCTCGGCGCCATCGATAGAAATGTTCTCTCCGAGACGGATCAAGTGACGCTTGACGTCGTCACGACTTCGCTCTCGGATAACGCTGCGGACATATCGTTCGAGCCGAGCGCGCGATACCCATACGTCGTGAGCCAGCTCACCGGATCGTATGTCGGCATTCCGGATTTCTTGGCGAGCCAACATCCGATCACATCGCGAGAACAAGTTGAGGGCTATTTTTCGCGTATTTCTGCCTTTGCCGGTGTGCTCGATGAAGAGAGCAGGCTGATCGCGTCTGATGCAGGCGCTGGTCTTGTGCCTCCGGATTTCGCCATCGACCGCGCCCTGCAGCAACAAGAAACTTTCGCGCGAACGCCGGCGGCGCAAACGGCGATCGTTGCCTCGTTCGCCGATCGGCTTCCGAATGTGACGGATATCCCCGAAGCGGAGCGAGCGGCCTTGGTATCGCGAGCCGAGGCGCTCGTGCGCGATGAAGTCTTGCCCGCGTATGGCCGTCAGATGGATGCGTTGCGGGCGATACGGGCTCGGGCAACGCATGACGCGGGCGTTTGGCGCTTGCCGCGTGGCGATGAACTCTACGCAACGGCCCTGCGTGTGCAGACAACCACGATGATGAGCCCCGACGAAATACATCAGCTGGGAGTTGATCTCATAGCTCAGCACACGAGCGAGATGGATGCGATACTTAGAGCACAGGGCTTGACGCGAGGAACGGTCGCGCAACGCCTGCAGGAGATTGGGCGGCGGCCGGATCAACTCTACCCGAACACCAATGCCGGCCGCGAGCAGTGCCTCGCTGATCTCAACGCGCTCGTTCGCGCGACCGCGGCTTTGATGCCTGAGTACTTCGGCAGGCAAGCGCGCGCGCAACTCGAGATCAGGCGGATTCCCGAATACACAGAAGCGGGTGCGCCGGGCGGATACTACAATGTTCCAGCTCTCGATGGTTCGCGACCCGGCGTTTACTACATCAACCTGCGCGACATGCGCGAGCTTGCAAAGTTCGGCCTGCCGACATTGACGTATCACGAAGGCATTCCGGGCCACCATTGGCAGTTCGCGCTCCAACAGGAAGCGGAAGGCATTCCGTTTATCCGCAGCGCGCTGATGTTCTTCGCCGCGTATTCGGAAGGGTGGGCGCTCTACACCGAGCAATTGATGGACGAAGTCGGCGTTTATGCCGACAATCCCATCAATCGTCTCGGATACCTTCAGTCCGCAACATTCCGCGCATCGCGCCTAGTTGTGGACACAGGCATTCACGCCAAACGCTGGACCCGTGAGCAAGCCATTCAGTCGATGGTGGAGGCAACTGGCGATGCATTGGGGCCGATCACGACAGAGATAGAGCGATACTGCGTTTGGCCAGGGCAGGCGTGCTCTTACATGGTCGGCAAGCAAGCGATTTTACGAGCGCGTGCCGCGGCGCAAACCGCGCTGGGGAATCGTTTCGATCTGAAAGGGTTCCACGACACCGTGGTTGGCAACGGGGCCACACCGTTGTCGGTCACGGAGAGTTTGGTTCAGCGTTGGACCGATTCAGTTTCACGCAGCTAACGCCGCGCGAGCAAGTAGGCCCGCGTCCAACTCATCATGGAGACAAAGAAATGGGGATGGTGCGGGTCCTGCTCGCTGTCGCGGTGTTGCTTTCGCACCTGTCAATGGCGAACTACAAGGTTCTGAGCGGCGGACTCGCCGTGCAAAGCTTTTTCATTATCTCCGGCTTCTACATGGCGCTGGTGTTGGATGAGAAATACCGTGACGTAGGGCTGTTTTATTCAAATCGGCTACTGCGCCTTTTCCCCACGTACCTAGCTATGCTCGCGCTTGGAATTGTGGCGATCTTCATCGGCGCTAACCCGATGACGTCGCCAGAACTCGTGGAGAGGATCGCACAAAATTCGATGTCGGCCGTGGTGCTTGGCGTCGAGAATTTTGTGATGGTAGGGCAGGATCTGCTGTTTTGGTTCACGATCGACGCAAATGGCGCGTTGATTTTCGACCCCTACGCCGAACTGGATGAAAACACCGTGATTGGCTGGCAGGGCCTCGCGGTGCCGCAAGCATGGAGCTTGTCCACGGAATTGATGTTCTACGCGGTTGCGCCGTTCCTGGCGCGGCTGAATTGGCGATGGATCGTTGCACTCGCAGCATGCAGCATCGCGCTTCGGCTGGCGGGGCATCTCTTGGACGTGGACTATATGCTTTGGCAGGGGCGTTTCTTCCCGACGATGCTGTTCATGTTCTTGCTGGGGATGCTCGCCTATCGTGCGCTGCCGTTGGCGGCGAGATTGCCGAAAGTGATTGGTTGGCTCGCGCTCGGCGTTCTGATCACGTATTGCGCGGTCTATACATTCTTGCCGATGGAGCCGCTGATCTCGCGTTGGGTTACTTATGCGGTGGTGGCGTTGACCATCCCGTGGATCTTCAACGCGTTCAAAGACAACGCCCTCGATCGATGGATCGGCGACCTAAGCTATCCTGTGTATCTCAGCCAGCTTCTCGTTGTGGGGGCAGTGCTCATCTACGAACCGCCGTTTCCGGTGTTGACAGCGTTTGCCGCAACCTTCGCGATTTCGATCCTGGTTCTCGTTTTCATCGAGCACCCCGTGGATCGTTGGCGGCAGGCGCGTCTGAGTCGTTCTACTAGAGATCATGCATGAGCACTTTGCTGCCGACTTCTTGGATTCCACGCCCATCCGGCGTGCTTCCGTCAGACCCAACGCGTTACGGCGGCCCGGCCGTCGCGTACTGGATCACGACGATGTTTCTCGTCGTGATCACGGCACGAAGTCTCATTCATCTGTTCTCGCCCGACGGCGGGGCCCATAGCATCGCAACGATCGACACGAGTGTTGCTGGCGGCGACAACATCGTCGCCATCTTCGGCCAATGGGGAGCGAGCCAATTGCTGCTTGTGGGGGCGCTCTGGGTTTTGCTTCTTCGGTACCGCGGGCTCGTACCGTTCATCCTGTGTGTGCTGCTGCTGGAACCATTTCTGCGCGCCATCTCAGGCCATCTCAAACCCATCGTGACGCTGGGTACCGCGCCGGGAGCAGCGCTCAACTGGTTCGTCGTTCCTGTCGTGGCCGCAACACTCTATCTGGCGCTTTGCACTACAGAGAAGCGACGGTCTTAAATTCCTCAATGGGCCTTGTTGCGGCTTAGCGATGTCTGGTTTCGGCGAGATTACGCTATAGCGGTTTGCGCCAGATAGGCCGGTCAATCGTCGCCGTGACGCATCTGTCCGATGCAGAGGTTCAGTCCGCGTTCAGCGACCAATCTGTCTTCAGGGGGAAGCATTACGGGAACTCTGCTCTTTAGGCGCAACGTCGCGTCCTTCGCAAGCGTCGCGCCCCGTCGATGCGATCGAAGCGCCGCGCGAGATTCGACCGCGGCGCTTCGAGTTTGTCTTAACCGTTGTAAGGCTCGCCGTTCTCGTAGAAATAACGGCCCGATTGCTGGTCGCGGAAGTAGTAGCGGCCGCTTCGTTGGTCGTAGCTTTGGCGACGGTTGTTGACTGCGCCGCAGCGGCCTTCTTCACGGCATCCTAGATACCATCCGACGCCGCCGCCGGCGAGTGCACCGATAGCGGCGCTGCCCGCGTCCCCACCGATCAACGCGCCCGCGACACCGCCAACGGCCGCGCCGGTTGCCGCGTTGCGCTCGCTCGGTGACATGCCAGCGCAGGCCGTCATCGCGAGCGCTGAAATTGAAAGGAGGGCAGTTTGTAAGAAGCGCATCAAGTTCTCCTGTGTTAATCGTTTGCACAATGAACTCGAGCTGCCGGTAAGACGTTCCACCTTGACGGAGGAATGGCGGGTTTCGGCTGTGACCTTCACTCCAGTTGTCTCAAACAGACTAAAGTGTTGCGTCGACCAACTGAGGTCACAAGTAATTGGTGACGTTTGCGTCAGGCACGAAGTGCCGGCCTCACGTCACCGAAGGATCGACTGCAGCGGCGCACCTTGCTCGTCCGCGCTTTGCCCAAACCGCCTAGCCTCGCCTGGCCGACGAACCTCGCGGTTCGTCGCAACAACAAGCGTGCTGGACCGTCTGTGCTGGCGCAGGCGAGCGCTTTTGTGATTCGATTGAGTTCATGCGCTCTTTGATTGTCGCGACCATTTTGGCCATGTTGCCCGCGTCCGCTTGTGCTCAAACTCAAGTCTTGTCGGGCGAGACGCCGGCGCCGATTGAGACAGTGACGCTGCATCGGCTATTTAATGAGTATTATGCCTGTGGGGAACACGTTGAGGGCGAGCTTCAGTATATGGGCGATGCGCTGGGCGCCGATTGTTTCATTCAGGGTGGCCTCGATCCCAACACAGAAGGCGGATTTGTCCGCGCCTATCGCAATGACGGTTTGCGCAACGAAGACTGGTACGGCTGGGGCGCAGAGGTGCTCGCGCCGTTCGACGCGACGATTGTCCGCATAAATATCAACCCGGCTGTCAACGAACCGGGGCGTCTTGGCGCCCCACCAGCAAGCTTCATCGTGTTTGAGCGCGCTGACGGCATGCGCGTCTTGTTCGCGCATGTTCAGGATATTCTAATCGAACAAGGTGCGACCGTTGTGGCCGGCCAAGTTGTCGCGCACGTCGGCAACAACGGTTACGGACGCAGCCCGCATATACATGTTGGCGCCTGGAAAGATGAGACACCTTACCAAATCCGCTGGGATTTACGCAGCTAGCGCGCCGCGATGTTGCTTTAGCTGGCGCAAAACATGCGAGGCAGCGGGTTCGACACCTGAATGTCTCATTGGGCCAGCATCGGGCCGCTCGTAAGCTCAGATGGCCGACGCGCTCCAGTCCAGCCGCTCACACCGTGCCCGCGAACGTTGCGCCGACCGGTTGAGGTCACAAAACAACTTAGCCATAGTGACCTTATGTCCGATGGCGTGGACTGGCCCGGACTTGCCGGATTGATGATGGCCAGCGTTTCGGCCAAACGTAGCGGCCTTGGCGGCGCCTGCGAGTCTCGCGGTTGAGAAATATTGATGCTTCCGCGCGGCGCCCCCGCAGTGATGTCGAAATCGCGGTTAGCTCGGCGTCATAGGCGGAGGGAGGCCCGAAGCTGAAGCTCGCAATGCGCGATCGCCGGCGGTCCGAACGCCAGCCTTTTGGGTCCGGTTGCGCTGGGACGTGCAGCAACGATACGGTGGGAGAATTTTCGATGCGTAGAACCGTCATTGCGGCCGCGGCCGCCTTTGCCGCCTTGGCTGCGCCTGCCTTCGCGCAGGAGCAGGAGGGGCCGCGGCTACCGCAAAGGCCGGAAGCGTGGCGGGCGGCTGCGGAGACTGATCTTGAAGCGCTGCGCACGTACTTGCGCGAAGATACACCCGTCGCCATCGATACCGAAAATCCGCGCATGCAGCGCTGGTTTGCGCGCGGTTATCGCGAAGCGCGCCAGCGTGTGCGGCGCGTCACTGATCAGCCCAGCTATTTCTACGCGCTCGCGCCGTACGCCAACGGATTCCAGGATCCGCACCTCAGCCTTTCACCAGTCGTGCCGTTGAGCGTTGCGCGTTGGCCTGGCTTCATCGCCACCGCACGCGGTGACGATACCATAGTCGCCTACAGCGAAGGCGAGGGGGTTCCCGTCCAAGGAGCGCGCATTGTCAGCTGCGATGGCAAAACGCTGGCGCGTTTGCGCGAGCGCACTGTGTTTCCGTTCACAATGAACCCTCAGCTTGCCCGCGATCGCCGCGCTGCGCACACGCGGCTCTTCCTCGATCGCGGCAATCCATACGCGCCGGCGCCAAGCCGTTGCGTGTTCGAGCGAAACGGCGAACGCACGCGGTTCACGCTCAATTGGCGCGACGTTCCGGGCGATGATTATTGGGCACGCTACAACATCGCCACCAACGGCCCGGGCGCCGAATTCGGCGTCACCACGCCGGCGCAAGGCATTACCTGGATTGGCGTGCCGACATTTGACAACAGCGCGGGCGAACAACTCCGCGCGCTGGTCAACGAAATCACCGCCGACGCGGAGACTATTCGCGCCGGCCGCGCCGTTATCATCGACGTTCGCGGCAATGGCGGCGGCAACTCGGAATGGGGTGCTGAGATCGCGCGCGCCGTATGGGGCGCCGAGATCGTCAGCGCGATCCCGGAATCTAACCCCGGCGGCGCCACCGATTGGCGCGTGTCGCAGGGCAACCTTGATTACATCAACGGATTTGCACCTGAGTTGATCGCACAGTTCGGCGAGCAGTCGCAAATCGCGCTTTGGGCGCGTGCGGTGCAGGATGGCTTTGCGCAAACGTTGGCACGTGGCGAACCAATGTGGCGCCAGCGCGATTTAGCCGCTGACACGCCCGTGCCGCAGGGCGGCGGCTACACGCAGCGCCGCCCGCAAGGTCCATCGCCAATCCCCGCGCACGTCTACATTCTGTCGAACGGCACGTGCGCCAGCGCGTGCCTGGATTTTGCCGATGTCGTTCTTCACATCCCCGGCACGCAACTGATCGGCATGGATACGAGCGGCGACGGCTTGCTGATGGAGGTGCGCGATCAGGTGCTTCCCTCCGGACTTGCACGCATCGTGCTGCCGCTCAAAGTCTATCGGGGAAGGGCGCGTGGCGCGCTGGAAGCCTATCGCGCCGATGTCACATACGATGGCGTCTGGGATGATCTCGCCGTGCGCAATTGGGCCATCGGGGTCGCAGCCCGCCAATAGGCGTGCGCTCTCGGTAGCAATGTCGTGCTGTTCAGGGTTGTCGAAGGCGTCCCGCAATCCAAGGCGCTCGGTAGTCTTCTATCAGCGGATATTGTTGAAAAGCTCGCTCGCGGCTTCGCGTCTGATTTTTGTCGATTTGAAGTGCAAGGGAGCGACCCCATGAGAAGTTGGCGCGAACGCGGCTGCTGGCGCAGTCCCAGATAGGTAACCAGGCATCTATTTGCCCCTGTCGGCGCATCTTCGCCTAAAGCGGTGAGGATGAGCACGTGCGATTGATTGGATTGACCTTGGCGGTGGCGCTGGCGGGCTGTGCGCACGCCTTCCCCATGAATGGCGGCGACGCGGCCTTGATGCAAGATGTCACCGCGGGCCGCCAACAGGTCGAAGCGTTTTTCGGTCATCGCTTTGAGGTTCCGTTGAACGTGGTTGTCGCTCAGGACCGCGCGGCCTTTGACAGGGCATTGCCTGAGGCATGGGGGATTGCGCCGTCACAGTGTTGGATGGTCGGCGTCGGCGTTGCCGACAGTCTCTATTTGTTGTCCCCATCCGTTTGGTCCCATGATGCCTGTGACCATTCGGGTGATGCCGTGGAAGTACAGGGCGTCATCACGCACGAACTGACGCACGCGTTCCACGGCCAGCACAATTCAACGCGCGACTTCACCGGCATGGATGATGCTGGTTGGTTCGTGGAGGGACTGGCCGTCGTCGTGTCAGGTCAGCTCGACGCAGGCCACGCCGACGATGCGCGCTCGGCGATTGCTGCGGGAGCCGCGCCGACGACACTCGCTGACGCTTGGAGCGGACGTTATCGCTATGGCGTCTGCGGCTCCATGGTGCGTTTCATCGACGAGACATGGGGCCGAACCACACTCATCGCTCTTCTTCCAGCGACAAGTAACCAACAGATTCTCGCCCATTTGGGCGTGAGCGAAGACGAATTCTTGAGCCGCTGGCGCACCTGGGCCAGTGCACAGAACTAAGCGGTGACTATGCCAGGGTGTTTTTTGGCGATGTCTATCTTCGGCGATGTCGCGCACGTGATCAATGCCGCGTCTCGAACGCGGCAGTCATTCGGTGATGATCGCCCGTCGCGGCCCAGGAAAAGCCCGCCGTGCGAGCGGTTCTGGGGAATACTCAAGATGGAATCGATGGCCCACTCCGACAATCGACGCGTGTGGAGGGGTGATCGGGCCGCTTAGCCGATGCGAGCAAGCAGGGCAAAGTCCGCCTTCGTCTTGACTGCGGCGAGTTCAGCTTCGGTGAAAAGAGGTAAGGCATCTTCGAATTTATCGCCCACGACGAACTTGACACTGGCGCCTTCAGTGAGACGCCGCATTGTCACCCATTGCTCCGCGACGGAGCGCATTTCGGCGTTTTGGCAGATCCACGCTGAACGCCGAACAACGATCGAGGCGATGTCAGCGTAGATCGCGGCGGTACGTCGCCGCAGTTGTTCGAGATGATCTGCATGTAGCTCGCGGTTCACACTGGCAGCATCAAGCAGGTAGAAAGTGTCATAGCTGAGCCAGTCACTCCTCTGACTATAGAGCGCCACAAGCTGCTCGAGCTCATCCGTCGTGATCGCTGTTTCGAAGTGAACAATGCGCAGGCAGCGGTCGTCATTTAGATAGATGGAAATCGCCATCCGGAAGATATCTCACGGATTGAATCACACTTAAAGCGAGTTCAAGACTGCCCGCGGCTAACCGGGGAGGGGCCAAACGAAGGCGCTGTTCGGCGATGGCGTGCCGTTCACCCATCTAGGTGATGAGCGTCGCGATTGGATCGGGTTGGTCACTCGAACATAATTGTACGAGAGGCTGCGAGCGAGGTGTCGTACCAGCGTTATCAGTTGACTTTGCCGCCGCCGCCGCCATTTCTCCGCACGTGATTAATCCCTTCATCAATTCGCACCACCGCCTTCGCAGCGGCTGGTGGATCGTGATCTTCTTTGTCGTGCTCGCCGCGTTGCTCTTGCCATTGCTCTTGGTCTCGCGCAGCGAAGGTGCGTCCCCGCCGATTTGGCAGCAAGCGCTCGTCGTCATCATCGCATCGCTGATCTGCCAAGCGCTGCGCCGACGCCCACTCGCGGAGGTCATCGGCAAGCTCGACCTCACCTGGCTAAAGCGCGTCGTCTTGGGCGCGGGCCTAGGCGCGGTCCTAATGCTTGCGCCGGCGACGCTACTCTGGGCGACAGGCCAAGTGCACTTGTCCCTCAATCCCGGCGGGGCGAACCTGCTGTTACCTTCACTCGCACTCTTCGCTGCCGTTGCCGTTACCGAAGAAGTGCTCTTTCGGGGATTCATCTTTCAACGCTTGCTCGACGGTTTAGGCGAGTGGCCCGCGCAAGTCCTCATCGCCGCGCTTTTCCTGCTGACGCACGTCGACGCGATCCAGAACGCCGGTCTCATCGGCTATCTTGCCGGCGTCAACATCTTCGTCGCCTCGTTTATGTTCGGCTTAGCTTTCATCCGCACGAAAAGCCTGGCGATGCCAATCGGCATCCACCTTGCGGCGAACTTCGTGCAAGGAGGCGTACTTGGCTTTGGGGTCAGCGGTAGCGAAGAGCAGGGCCTCTTCGCCCCCGCGCTGAGCGGTTCCGACTGGCTCACCGGCGGCGCCTTCGGGCTGGAAGCGAGCGTTCCCGGCCTCATCAGCGTTATCACGTTGACGGCGGCGCTCTACATGTGGCGTCCGGCAACGAAGTGATTGTCGATAGCGTTGGAGAAACGACGTTTGTGAAGCGCGAGTTTCCGGCGAACCGGACATTTCAGAGCCCTAGCTGACGCGCGGCTAGATCGCGCATGATCTCTTCGCTGCCGCCACCAATCGCGTTGACCCGCACTTCGCGATAGATGCGCTCCACGCGGTTGCCGCGCATGTAGCCAACGCCACCCATGATCTGCGTTGCTTCACGCGCGCAAAAGTCGAGGGTTTGTGTCGCCTGTACCTTGAGTAGGCACAAATCCGCCACCGGCGTTTCACCCTGCATAACGCGCCAAGCGCAATGTTCAAGGTAAGCCGTTGTCGCATTCACGCGCTGGACCATCTCAGCGATCTTGTGGCGGATGACCTGGTGGTCGGCGAGCCGTTTGCCGAACGTGCGACGCTGCTGGGCCCAGCGGGCGGCATCTTCGATGCAAACGCGTGCGCTTGCCGTGGCGCCCGAGGCCATGCCCAGGCGCTCGCCGTTGAAGTTGCGCATAATGCCGGCGAAGCCTTGGCCTTCAGCGCCGATGAGCTGGTCGGCGCAAACAGCTACGTCGTCGAAATAGAGTGCCGCAGTATCGGAGGCCCACCAGCCTTGCTTCTTGAGCGAGGTTCGCGTGACCCCCTTGGCGTTGAGGTCGATCAACAGCAGCGAGATCCCCCCAGCGCCAGCGCCACCGGTTCGCACAGCCGTTGTCGCGTAATGCGAGGTCATGCCGCCGGTGATGAACATCTTCGAGCCATTGACGATGTAGTCGTCGCCTCGCCGTTCGGCGCGGGTGGTGATGTTGGCGACATCCGAACCCGCATCCGGCTCCGTGATCGCCAAACTGATCTGCATTTCTCCACGCAAGACCGGCGGCGCAATGCGCTGCTTCATATCATTGGTCCCGATCGCGAGGATCGGCGGCAGGCCGATGCCGTGCACCATGAGCGCGGCCGACACGCCGCCGGCGCCCATACGTGCAAGCTCCTCGCTTGTGACGATGCCGTGGAAGCGATCGAATCCCTCGCTCCAGCCCCCGTACTGTTCTGGATAGCCGGCGCCCAAAAGCCCGAACGCGCCCGCCTTGTGGAACACCTCGCGCGGCACGTAGCCTGCTTCGTCCCATTCCGTCACATGCGGGATCAGTTCGCGCTCGACAAACTTGCGTAGGCTGTCGCGCCAAGCGCGGTGCGTCTCGCTCATAAAAGGCGAGGGTGGTCGCAGCGCGTCGAAATCGAGAGCGCTGCTCTGGCGGTCTGGCATGGGCTTCCTCTGCGCGCGAGCCTGAATGCAGGCGCGAACGAGCGCAAGGTGGCGTCGGATGGCGACTGTCGGCGATGCCGTGCCGCACCGCAGCATAGTGCGGGCGTCTGCTTTTGACGGATCGAGCCGGTCGCGACCTTTACTTGGCGGCTCGAGTGAGTCCTAGTCTCGTCGTCGCATAAGCGGGGGGAGAGGCCATGACCCATAGCACCGCACGAGCCGAGCCAATGACATCCAACCCATCAGCGCCGACTGCGAGCGTAATCGACCGCTGGATTTTCGTGTTCATGGCGGTTTGGTTCATCGCGATCACATTGACGGGTTTCATTCCTGACTCGCTTTTGAAGATTGCAGCTGTCGAGGCAGGCCAGAGGCCTCCGTTCCCGATGGTGCTGCACGCTCATGCTGTGCTGATGGGCTCGTTCCTGCTCTTGCTTCTCGCGCAGACGCTTCTGGTGGCCACTGGGCGCCAAGCGATGCACGAGAGACTCGGGCCCATTGGCGCGGTTCTAGCCGCTGCGCTGGTGGTGGTGGGCATCGTGTTAGTGCCAACGATGTACCAAAGCGTATGGGGCGCGCTGCAGGCAGCGCCGCAAGAGGCGCAAGCGGGTATCCGGCAGGGCCTCCGCGAGTTCGACAACATCATGCTGCTGCAGATCCGGATTGGCTTTCTCTTCCCGGTGTTCATCTCGATCGCCCTGCTGGCGCGCCGTCGTGACTCGGGGCTGCACAAACGGATGATGTTCCTGGCCGTGGCCATGGCGCTACCGGCAGCGTTCGACAGAATGACTTGGTTGCCGACTTCCTTGCCCGATGGGCCCCTTACAACTGATCTTTATCCACTCGTGGCGCTTGCGCCGATGTTCATTTGGGATCTTGTGCGGATGCGCACGGTCCATAAGGCCTATCTGATTGGGCTCGCGATCGCTGTGCCGACATCGCTGGTTGTTCACGCTCTATGGGGCGCCGAGTGGTGGCACACGATGGCTCCCCGGCTTGTTGGCGTGGCGCCCTGAGGCGGGCCTTCAGTGCGGCCAGCGAATGGCTGAAATCGGCGGCAACGCGCCATAGCGTGTCGACTGTGATCAACGGCACGAATTGAGCGGCCAAGCCAGTGGCGAACTATTGGGTGCGCGTGCGGTGGCTCCATGTGAACCGCCGGGTTAGGCTCAGGCGGTGAGGGAGCCAAGTTTGCGCTCACCCTCCGAATGCTCTCAGGGCGGCTCGCATCGCTGAAACCTCCGACGGCTCAAGCACGCCATTGTGGTTCGCGTCGAAACGAATGAAGCCGCGCGGTGGTTGCGACAGGAGCTCAGTCCGTGTCAATCGCCCATCACCATTGGTGTCGGCGTGGGAGAGTTGTCCTCTCATTCTTCCTGCGCCTTGAAGCTCCGCGGCGACTAGGGATCCATCCCGGTTGAGGTCAAGGTGATCAAATTCGGCAGATCTCATCGCATCGAATTCAGCTCGCGTGATCTCGCCGTCATGGTTGGCGTCCGCTCGCGCCAAATTGGCAGCCGCGCCGCCTTGTTGCGCCAATGCTGGGCTTACCCATGCAAGAACGACTATCGAAGTGATCGCGGCCTTCATTCAAAGATCCATCGTTGCAAAGTCGCTTTCGCCATATCACCACCGCCGCTGCTAAATCGAGAGCTCAAGTGCGCGGCGTCGCGAGAGCATCTAGGTGACCGACGCGGCCCGCACTAAGCATTTGCTCCGGCCGTTTTCGGCGACATTAGGCCGGTCGTCGCCGACTGACGCCAGCGTCACTTTTTGAGGGCGGTCTCAAATGGTGAGCGCAACACGTACCTTAATTGAGGTCGTGGAGCGAGGACAGTGAGAAAGCCATATCATCGAGTAGGATTCACTGCAGCTCAGAGCGCTGAGCTGTGGGAGCGATGGAAGGAAGGCTCAGGACTGAAGGCGATTGCCCGGGTTCTGGGAAAGTCGCATTCCTGTGGCCGGGCAGGTATGAGTCGACGGCTGAGCGAACGGAGTTCGTTGAAGTGCGTGAAATTCGGTCAGTCCTTGGATTAGATTCCGACTTTGAGACCAATGGAACTGACCGATGGAAGTCGCGGTATCGCGTGTCGGACCTCGCGGTGCACTCCATTGGCGCCGTTGGCTGCGCGATTGCGGACCTGATCGCCGCGCGAAACTCAAAGCAAAAGTCACAGCCTGTGGTCGTCGACCAGCGCTTGGCGTCACTTTGGTTTGCGCGATCGATTGAACCTGTCGGCTGGAGTTTGCCGCCAGTCTGGGACGCGGTTGCCGGCGACTATCCTACGAAGGATGGCTGGATCAAACTGCACACGAACCTGCCACATCACCGAGAGGCGGCCTGCAGGGTGCTCGGCGTCGCGCCGGAACGTGGCGCTGTTGCTGCAGCGGTCTCCGCTTGCACGGGGAACGATCTCGAAACTGCGATCGTGGAGGCGGGTGGTGTGGCCGCTTTGATGCGCAGTCGCGCCGAGTGGCAGGCGCACGCGCAAGGCATGGCGGTCGCGAGCGAACCGCTTGTCGCGTGGACTAATCCGCGTCGAATTCAACCAAGGCCAAAGCAGGCGACTACCGGAGTGCCGCTTGAGGGTCTGCGTGTTTTGGACCTAACGCGCGTACTCGCTGGTCCCGTAGCGACGCGAACTCTGGCGGGATTTGGCGCCAGCGTGTTGCGCATTGATCCGCCCGGCTGGGGCGAACCCAATGTCGTTCCCGACATCACTCTGGGCAAGACCTGTGCGACGCTTGATTTGCGCGATACCGGACCACGACAGATCTTTGAGGGACTTCTGCGCGAAGCGGATGTCTTGGTGCACGGGTATCGGCCAGACGCGCTGGAGCGCTTGGGCATCGGAAAAGAATGGCGTCGCAGCATTGCGCCAAATTTGGTCGAGGTTTGCTTAGACGCGTATGGTTGGTCTGGACCGTGGGCAGGGCGCAGAGGATTCGATAGTCTAGTTCAGATGAGCAGCGGAATCGCTGACTCAGGAATGATGTGGGCGCGCGCGATCAAGCCGACGCCCTTGCCGGTACAGGCGCTGGATCACGCGACGGGCTACCTGATGGCTGCTGCGGTGCTGCGTGTCCTCGTGGCCTGTGAACGCCAAGAGCCTGTCTCAGATGCGAAGTTGTCGTTGGCGCGGACCGCAGAACTCTTGGCGTCGCATCAGCAAGAAGACGCTGAGGCGATGGACCTAACCTTTGCGGAAAATGACTGGGCCGACTCTCTAGAACAAACCCCGTGGGGGGCCGCACGTCGACTTAAAGCGCCGTTGCAGGTCGGTGAGCTAGAGATGACCTGGCGATCACCCGCGTGCGAGCTTGGCTCAGCGAAACCACAATGGGCTGCCTGAAGGCGGCGGTTATTCGAAAGACATCGAGGCAAGCGAACTGGGGCCTGATGCAGATTATCTGCGCTGAGGCGGTACACCTTCTGGGAAGGTTGGGATGCCGGGCGGCGCTTCAATCATCGGTGAGGCATGAGACATCCAGATATGGACGACCGGTTTTTCCTCAAGAGCCGTGTCGAGCGAACCGATCCGGACAATCACTTGATCCTGATCTTTCCACTCGGCCATGAGATGGGTTCCGCACTTGGGGCAGAACCAACGACTTTTACCGGGCGTGCTCTCGAAGGCCGAGACGATGTCAGCACCCGCCGTCCATTTGAAGTTCGCGCGATCCGCACGCGCTGTAGGCGCATAGGCGCTGGAATGCGCCTTTTGGCAGGTACGGCAGTGGCAAAGACCGATCGGGGAAGCCAAGTCACCGCACTCGTATCTTACGCTGCCGCACAAGCAGCTGCCGACAAGCATCACCAACCCTCCAACTTTGGTCTTTCCAATCTAATATGGTGACGATGCTGAGCGGCAACTTTCGGCAATGACTTGCCGAAGTGCCCGTAGCATTACCGGCGGCAGGCCTGGATCGAGTAAGCCGTTCGCATGTTTTGACTGCTCGGCATTCGATGGCCCAAACCCGCCATACCTGTTTGTGCGTACGGCTCATAATGGGCAGGACTGAAAAGTCTGCTGCGGACAATCTATAGTCGCGGAAATGCGGGAACTCATGGATGTCGCGCCACGTTGATCTGGCGCAAGGCGGGCGTGCTTCGATGCGCCGTAGGTGACCTTCAAGGAGGTCTCCATGACTCTCAAATCAATCATAGTTGTCGCGTGCGGCGAAGATTCGGACGTCGATGTTGTTGGGGCGGCCGGCAAGCTCGGCGCGCGCTTTGGCGCGCAGGTTTTGGTCACACCCGCGTTTCCAGATCCCGCCGCCGATCTCGTGTACTACGGCGCCGCACTCCAAACCGTTGGTGACGCCAGCGAACGCATCATCGCTTCCGAGCGCGTTGCCCAGGAGCGCTTAGAAGCGCTTGGGCGGGACGTGGCGGCCCGGGAAGGGGTCGCCGTCACAGTCGAGAAGCGCGCGCTTCTGCCAGCGGTGGCTCTGGCGCCGGCGGCGGTTCTCGCGGACCTGGTGCTGTTTGCGGGCGCCGCCGTGCAGTCGACTCTTGGAGCGCTGTTCGCGGAGACGCTTCTCTCGACTCGAGCGCCAGTGATGTTGATCAAGGGCGCAGCTGTCGCTGGCGGTCCGGTCGCTATCGCTTGGGATGGCAGTGGACAAGCAGCGCGCGCTGTCCGTGCTGCGTTGCCTTTGCTTCAGGCGGCCTCCGGGGTCCTCATTCTGCGCAATGTCGATGATGAGACCGCGGAGGCGGAAGCTTCCAGTTCTGAAAAATTGCGCGCCTATCTAGGGCTTCATGGGGTGACGAATATCGCGCTTCGTGAGGTGCGCGGCGCGCGTGTGGCGGAATCGTTATTGTCCGCCGCGCGAGCGGATAAGTGCGAGCTCTTGGTCGCAGGTGCTTACGGGCGGCCACGCTTATTCGAAATGGTTCTGGGCGGCACAACGAGAGCACTAGTGCATGGAGCAGGCGCGCCGAATTTGCTTTTCTCGCACTGAGCATTGCCATGCCATGCTGAGGCGACGAATGACAGGTATCGGCGAGCGCTGGCCCTTCACGCGAGAAGCATGCAGGCGGCAGGTTTGGGCAGACTAGGCCGCTCAAACGGCTGCTAGCTGCTGAACTCGAACGCTTGTAGGCTCGTTTCGGAGGGGGCCCGATGCATCGCAATATGGAGCGCGCTCAGCGTTCCAGACTTTTTGTTTGGATGGGAATGGGTGGCATCTTGGTGGCCTTGGTGGGCTTCACCAAGACCTTCTTCATGCCCCTCTTATCCGGCACGTTTTCCGCACCGCTGCTGATCTACATGCACGGTGCTTTCCTGTTCAGCTGGGTGGTCTTCTTCGCGACCCAAACCATCTGGGTGCATCGCAAAGATGTTCGATTACACAGGACCCTGGGTTGGGTCGGCGCAGGCCTTGTCATTGCCGTGGTCGTTTCCACGCTCGGCGTCGGGAGGCTAGCCAGCGAACGCACAGCCGCGACCGGCGATATCGATATGGCGAGCCGGGAATTACTCGTCATCTTTATGGAAATGACAGTGTTCTCGGTGCTCGTGGCCAGCGCCTTTTTCCTTCGCCGCCGAGCGGATGTGCACAGACGCCTCATGCTGCTGGCCTTTATCGCCTCGCTCGGACCGGCATGGTTCCGCTTTCGGCACTATTTTCCACCGATCGATAATCCGGTCTTCTTCTACTCGTTGCTTCTCGCCGACTCTCTGATCGTGATCGCCGCTGCTGTCGATTTCGTCCGAGAGCGCCGCGTGCACTGGGTCTATGCCTTCGTCGGCAGCGGTATGGTGGGCGTCCACTTGGTCGAAGTGTTCGCATTTGACACCACGTGGTTCCGGCTCGCGGCAAACGCGATCGCGCGACCCTTCTTATGACTGAGCGAACTTGTTGAACGACTGCCTTCGGCGATCGTGAGCCGCTTTGGCTCGGACGAAAGAATGGCCGATCCGACCCGAACCGGCCATCCAGTGCGGATCAAAGGTCGACGCCCTCGCAAATGGCGATGGCGTCATCAACCTCGACGCCGAGATAGCGCACCGTACTTTCCAGCTTTGTGTGCCCGAGCAGTAGCTGCACTGCTCGGAGATTGCCGGTTTTCCGATAGATGAGCGCAGCCTTAGTGCGCCGAAGTGAGTGCGTTCCATAAGTGGCTGGGTTCAGCCCGATGGATGCCACCCAGCCTTGGACAATTCGCGCGTATTGGCGCGTCGAAAGGTGATGGGATTTTGCGAGGGCCCAGGCCATTGGCTGCCCGTCGGGTTGCGCGTGCGGTCTATGGCTTCTTCGCAAACCCACTAATGGCTCGCGGCTAGTTCAGATGCTTTACTCTCAATAGCGAGAGCAGAAAGGCGATGGTCAGAAGCGCCGTCATGCCGAGATTGATCACCGCGCCAGCGGCCGGCATTGCCCGTGTGGCCGCGACCTCCGCGACTAAGCCCACCGTATCGACGCCGGTGCGGCCAACCTGCTCAATCAAGAGCAACAAGATGGCGGCTGGTAAACCGGCGCGATAGCGCACGACGACAAGCCAAGTAAACAAGCACAAGGCAAATAGCGCCATACCCCAGGCGCCTGCAGAGCTGATGATGCTCGCGACCGCTGCAGGGCTGAACGTGTCGAGCGGCACTCCATCTACCGTTTGCAGAACTTCGCTCACACTGATGAAGGGGTTCAGTCCACTGAAGTTAAACCCAATCATAGTCTTTATGATCAAGACGGGCGCAAGCAGCCAAACCGCTGCCCACGACCCTTGATATGCGTTCGTAAGACTACGCGGAAACAGACGGCCCAGTATGTTCATGCGACCGCCGCCTTCGGCCGCTGCCGGCGCCATTCATCGAAGTGGACCTTGCCCAGCCAGAACAGCATGACCGGTAACGGCGCCAGAGCGAGCACGGGCAGCAGCACTGACTGCTGTAGAGCCTCGGGAAACACTTGCATCTGTCCGAGGAAGAACGACCCCGAGGCGATGAATAGCGAAAAGCACATCCGCCACAAGTGCCGGGCGATGCGTGAGACGTTGGGCAAGAGCTTGCGCACGAGCACATGCAACTCGCCCGCTGCGGCGAAGGCTCCGGCGATGGTGAAGAGCAGGAAAGCCTGTGGCGGCGAGCCGTCCACCGTGCCGCTGGGGCTGGCCGCGCCGATCCGCATGAAGAGAACGCCGGCAGCGGCAATGGAGAGAGCGACGATCAGCCCGATAACTTCCGGGGCGCCGGCCTTGACATCGCGCCGTCGGGCCGCCGCGGCGCCGCTCACCAACAGGTAGAGCGCCATGATGCCGGCGACGAAATTGGGTCGCTGTCCAGTTTCAAGGAACGGCGCCACGCCTGCGCCAATTGCGTAGGCCACGAACATCGCCAAGAAGAACACTGATCCCGCAGCACGGTGGACCCTCTGGCCCTTGCGCACCGCCAGGGCGACGACGCCGGTTATCATCCCGATTGCTCCGCCCGCGATGTGCGCCCACAGCAAGGCATCGGCGCCAAGATGCATCCAGGCCGGATCGCCGGGCCGGGCCTGCAGCGTGTCCGCCAAGGCGATTGACGGCAGCAGCGCTGTGGTGGCGGCCAACAGGACCGGAAAGACGGGAATCCTCAATTTCATGGACCTTTTTTTGTCGACATGCCCGGCGGGCGCCATGATCGTGCCTCCCGCGCGCATGATCGTTCGTAACACCAGGGGCCGCGCTGATGTCGAACCTGACCGTGTCTGCAGGGGTCGCCGCTGGCCTGATGGCGTATGCTGTGCAGCGAGGCGCTGGTCGCGCGGCGCTCTTAGCGCGAGCCGGCCTGCGCGCCGCCGACTTGGAGGAGTCCGACGCCCGTCTGCCGTTCGAGACCTATATCGCGCTCATGCGCGCAGCCCAGGACCTCTGCGGCGACCCGGCGCTGGCGCTGCATTTCGGCGAGGCAGTCGACCTAGCGGAGATGTCGATCGTCGGGCTGATCATGAACGCTTCACCCACCATGGGCGATGCGTTCGCACAGATGCAGCGTCTCAGCCGGCTGACGCTCGAGACCGCGGGGCTCAGCGACGGGCCGCGCTTCGTGCTGTCAGCGCGCGACGGCCAGCTGTGGATGGTCGACACGCGTGCTGATCCCAACGCCTTCCCCGAGCTGAGCGAAGGGGCCTTCGCCCGCCTGGTCTGTGGCCCTCGCCGCTTCCTGCCCGAGCCGCACGTGCTTGAGGTGCACTTTACCCACCCGGCGCCGGCCTGGCGGGCCGAGTACGACCGCATTTTCCAGTGCCCGGTGACCTTCTCCAGCGGCTGGAACGCCATGCGGCTCGATCCGCGCATAGCGACTTGGCCGGTGGCGCTTCAGCCGCGCTATGTGTTCGGCGTTCTGACCCGGCGGGCCGACGATCTGCTGCAGGAGTTAGAGGACCAGAAGACTATCCGCGGTCGGGTCGAGGCCGTGCTGCTTCCTCTGCTGCACACCGGCGAGGTCGGCGCCGAAATTGTCGCGCGCGCCTTGGGCTTCAGCCGTCAGACCCTGTTCCGCAAGCTCAAGACCGAGGAAGCAACCTACAAGCAGGTGCTCGATGCGCTGCGCCAACGCATGGCGCTGCGCTACCTCAACGGCGCCAGGGCCTCGGTCAACGAGACCGCCTACCTTGTCGGCTTTTCCGAACCCGCCGCCTTCTCCCGCGCCTTCAAGCGTTGGACCGGCAAGAGCCCTCGCGAGTTCCAGCCGGCGAAGGCTGCTCAAGGCGAATGCCTGCTGGATTGACTGCCGGGGCGTCCGCGTTGCGATCTCATTCACGCCGCAAACCACGAATGGCAATCATCGGCGAACTCACGCCGTTCACGCAGGCAAGACACCGCTGGCAGTTTTGGAGCGACTAGGTCAGTCGAGAAATTCTGTACAACGACCTAGGCTGGTCTAGTGGGGACATTGGGGTGTGATGGGCAATACCTGGATGAAGCCTAACGGGATGGAATTGCCTCAACACTCGGCGCTACGGCGCCGGTTTGCTGTTCCACGGTCAGTGCCGGCGGAGCGCTAATGCGCGACCATACCAATCCAGTGACGGCGCGTGTTCTGCCGAGTTCGAAAAGCGATCGCATGGCCGCGGGTTCAAAATCCAAACTTGAAGCATCGACGCTGGCGGGAATTGTCGTGATGAAAACGCTTATTCCAACGCTGTTCGCATAAGCGGCGTTCTCGGCAAGCGCCGAGCGTAGAGAGGCATTGCTCCAACTGTCGAAGCTGCGTGCGAGGATGCCGGGCAGATTTCCGGCCGTTGCGTGGTAACGTGCCGTGATCTGTCCATTCACAATAACGTAAAGCACTCGGCGGACACCGCCGGGTGTCGAGGCGCTCAACGACGGCAACGCCTCTGGCACGCCGAGGAAAGGCAGGTTGACGCCTCCGTCGACATGCATTTCCTGCACAGCGATGCCTTCCGGCGAGACGCCTTCGATGAGGACCGGAGGGAAGATGCCTGGCAGGCTTGCGGACGCCAGCAATATGCTGCGGAAGAGCGACAGACCTCTTTCACCGCCGATCGTGGCGACGACGCCCATGTCCCAGATCACTGGCTGTGCGGCGTCGAGATTGGTTGTCACGACAAGTAGGCGCCGGCCCTTGGCGTGCTCTGCTGCGACCTGGCGGAGCATTTCTGGTGTGATGTGAGTGGCGATCAGTTCGCGCAGCGCGCGCGAACTGAAAAGGCTTGGGGCCACGAACGCTGCTAAGCTTCTCCACCCCACCAGTCCGCGCGTACCGCCATCGGTGTAGACTTGCTGGAGCTCATCGTCCCAATCGGGCCCGAGGAAAGCGAAGGGTGCGGCGAGTGCGCCCGTACTCACGCCGGTGACCACGTCGAATTGCGGGCGATCTCCGCTTTGCGACCAGCCCACGATGACGCCAGCGCCATAGGCGCCGTTCGCGCCGCCTCCAGAGAGCGCGAGGATCGCGTGACTTTCGGACGGTGGCTGCGCCGGAACGCGCTCGGCGAGCGCCAAATCTTGAGGCGCTTGCAGGGCCAGGATTTGCACGCCGGCAGGCAAAGCGGCGACGGCGTCCGAGTGGCGGTACGCAGTGCCAAAGTCCCGGGAAACCGTGCCGCAAGCACCAAGGCACAACGCAAGAAGAACCACGAGCAACCGAGCGCCGCGGCGCCGCGATGCGGGGGTCGCGATGACGCCAAATCTCATGGAGCGGCGTTGGACAGCTTGGGAATGCTGAGGCGCCTGCGAGAAGAGCAAATAGGCACGATGCAACGCTCAGCCTTGTTTTCTATTATCGGCAAAGCGTAGCGCCTGTAGTTCCTTAACGCGCAACCTGGAAGCCGGTTCCACACACGACAGAACGGAAACTAGCCGGCGAGAGGCCGTTGTCGGCGACAGCGCGCCGGTTCGATCGATGCTAAGCTAATGACCGGATTTGATTGGGCGCGCCGTTCGAGAACCCTGGCTGGGCGCTGGGCGATGCCCGACCGCGCCGCTCGATGAAGTGACGCCACGCGTGTGATGGGTAAGGTCGCCCTTGGCACAGATCAGATACGCGCCTTATGTTGACTCGTACTGCAAAGGGCCGAGCCAATATTCATGAAGCGAGCGATTTTTGTGGCCGTGGTTCTCATGGCGTGCTCGCCGGCGCCGGAAGTCAAGCAAGACGACGCGCTGTCAAGCGAAGCGCCAGCTTCCGAGATTCCGGAGGCGCCGGCGGTGGTGTCCATCCGCGTTCTGCAAGATCAGAATGGCCAAACCGTTGAGGCGCCGGTCGGCCAGCCATTTTCTGTGGAGTTGCGGGGCCAGCAACCGCAAGGTTTCTCGTGGAGGGTAGTGGAGACGCCTGAGTTTATCTCACCTGCGCCCGACGGATCTGTCACGCTGCCGACAACGGACCAGCCGGAGCAGCAGGCGTCTGTCGTCGGCGTTGGCGCCATCCAGACATTCTTCTTCGTCGCGACGGCGCCAGGCTCAAGTGACCTGGTTCTCGAACACAGGCGTTTCGGCGGCGCACCGCCAACGCGTGAATCCTTTCGCGTTCGGATCGTCGCCCGCTAGCCGCCATCCGCCTTCGCGACCATGCTCTTCAAGACCACGAAGGTCGCGTTTCGGCGAACTCGAGCCGTAGCGGCGCGTTTGGATATGCGGCGTAAATTGAGCGCGAGCGTCGCCCAAACCAGAGCTCCTCTCTGCATTGAGGCGGCAACCAAGACTTCGGGGGGTGAGGTGTCCGCACCATTCACAGAACTGCGTTGCACCAAGTTCTCGAAGCACTGGGGAAGCTATCTATTGTGGGGCGGCTTCCATTATCGCACCGACCCTTCACGAACCATTCGCGTCGACCGAGATTGGGTTGGCGCCACACCTGCGCAGAGTTTCGCGCTGTTGAAGTCTGACCAGCGCGGTCCCGATTGGAAACGCAGTTAGAACAATACCGCGACAACCTAAGAGCGGTCGAAGACAAGGCGCGTTCTCGCGTGTTCTCGAAGCTGTTCAGAAGCGTCGTGGCGCGCGACGACCGTCTGATCGCCACGAACCTGGCGCATGTTGAGGAAGTCATGGCTGCTTTGGCATGGCGCGATTGGCGCCGTTCGCCGCCAAGATGTCTCGAGTTCGGCGGGATCGAAATCGACCACGTCGGTGCGATTGGATTTGCGCCCGATCCCCATCGCATAGCGTTTGCCCATCCCGGGTGTGGTGGCAGCCTCGTGGTTTCAACGCCGGATAATCGTATCAACATGCGCACTGAAGATCGGGTGTACGATGCCGAGGGGCGGCTACTTGAGACGAAGGACCCGGCGCCGCCCAGCGGTCGGATCAATACTCGCTTCTTCGATTCCTAACTCGGCCAGCGTTGGCTCTGCTTGGTGTGAGCGTCAGCAATCGGCGACATCGCGTCGGTGCGGTGTACGCGAAATCACTGACTGGAATGGAGAGAGTAAGCCCGTCACGAAATATCGCTCACGCGGTGTCTTGGCCCTAGGCGGTTATTCCGGCCAGTTGGCGTGATGCGTTGTTGCGCGGTAAATCGACAATATGGTGGGGTTCTTGCCCACCTCGTCCATCGGGATGCTCACGCGGTACTTCTCTTCAATCCTCGTTATTGCCGTACCAATTTCGCGCCAATCGGCAGTGAAGGTCGTCAGTAAATCGACCTCGTCCGCCATATCGGCGGGTGTCAGGCCGATCGCGTGCGCCACGATCATCCGGATGTCGGAAAGTCTGTCTTCACGGGCACTCATGTTGGCTCTCCGGCCGGATAATTGACGAAGCGCAAAGCAAGCGCCGCCGATCCTCGCATACTTCGCTTCGGGAGTGGGACATGGAGTCTGAAGGGCGTTGCCGCGTGCGTTGAGTGCGGCGGCGAGATGGATCGCTGGGACGCAATAACATGGCCCAGCTACAGACGTGTCCCGTTCGAGGATGGCAGCGCTTGAAGCTTCCACTTGGCCCTGTCGGATCATACTGGAGGTCCCCAATGTACCCATCGATGCAGCGAATGATGCTTGTTGGATTGGCTTTTCTGGTGAGCGCGTGCGTGGGGACGCCGGTCCAAGCGCCCGGCGCAATGTCGCCGCCCGACATGACCGCCGCAGCTTCGCCCGCGCGCGGGTTGGCGTATGCGCAAAGTGTTTGCGCAGCCTGCCACGCCGTCGAAACGGGACAGACGCGTTCGCCCAATCCCGAGGCTCCGCCTTTTGAAGTCATCGCCAACCTGCCCGGCATGACCCCGACCGCGCTCAATGCTTGGCTGCATTCGCCGCACCCGAGCATGCCTAACATAATCGTCGCTCCGGACGACCGGGACGACGTCGCCGCCTATCTCAATTCGTTGAAGTACGGCGCCGGGCGCGGTTGATGCATGCGGGGCGGGTTCCGGCGAAATCCTGTCGCAGCGCAGCGGCGATCCTGAGCGGCTAGTTTTGATTGATCTCGCCAGTCCTCGCTTAGGGTGCTTGCCTCACCTCGTCGGGAAAGAGCCCGAACGCATCGATCTCCCAACTTGCCACGGGTCGCAAGATGGACACCGGTTGCTCGTCATTGAGATCCAGCTTCGCCCGCACAAGTCGAATGGCCTCGGCGTCGGCGCCACAAAGAACGTAGTAGCGTGCCGCCGATGAGGAACTGGTGCTCGTTACTTGGACAACATATCCTTGCATGGCGCGATTTGAATCCCGCGCGTGATTCCTAGCAAGCTCGTCGCGATGTATCGCAAGACCAGATGCGTGGCGAAACATCCATTACATGAATGTCTGAGTTTGGCGATGCCTGGCCGCTGCCATAGGCGCCAACTGATTTACTTGGTTGGAGCAAGGCTGCTGCTCGGTGAAATTCGCGCCTTGGCGCGGGGGGCGCTGAAAACATTAACCAAGCCTAAGCGCAGATTGGATACAAGCTTTTGGCAGTCGGCTCCTTCTCGTCCTTCTTCGAGTGCATTCGTGATCGCGCCATTGAAAATTCAGTCCTGGGGACTTGATAGGCCGTGCACGGCGGCGGAGTTCGCGACTGTAATCAGCGTCATCAGACGGGCCACGGCCTCTCGCGTGGGCTTCGGCGCACTTGCCGCGGCCGTAGCATTTGTCGGCGCCGGTTGGTCCTACGCAGCTTATTGGTTCATCGCCATGGCGGCATGGGAATTATTTCTGCGCCCTAGCCTAGAAGCACGCATATTTGCGCCTGACGAAGAGCACGGGGCTAAACGCGCCTTTGCGCTGCTTGCGGCGCTCAATTTCATTGGTGCAACAGCGTATTGCGTTCTTCCCGTCGCTAGCTGGGCGTCCGGGACAGCTATCGGTCAGGTGCTCGCCGCCACGTGGCTGTGTGGCACGGCAAGCCACGTCCTGGTGTACTTCTCCAACAACAAACTTCTGTTGGCGGCAAACTTGGTCCCCTCGGCCTTGGTAGCTTTGCTGACGCCGGTGCTGCTAGCAGAGGTCGGTTGGATCGAGAGGGTGCTTGGCAGTGTCGTGCTCGTGACCATTTTGGCGGCAACAGGCGTGTTCGCGCGTGATCGCAATTCGTTGTTGCAGACTCTCTCTCATGAAGCACGGGCGCGGACATCGGCAGAAGAGGCAAATGAAGCTAAGGCGCAATTCCTCTCAATAATCAGCCACGAGTTACGGACACCAATCAACTCGGTGGTCGGCTACTCGGAATTGCTGCGTGAGGAGCTTGCGGACAAAGGCGAAGCTCAGCTGAGCGATGACGCATCGAAAATCCTTGGTTCCGGTCGCGCGCTCTTGGGGTTGGTCAACCGCATTATCACGTTGGCCCGGCTTGAATCGGGTGATGCCCCCGTTGAGCCGATCACCGTGAGACTTACAGACGTGGTGCGGGGAGCGGCCGAGGCTGCGCGCGAACTTGCCGAGGCAAACGGCAATAGCTTCACGGTCTATGCAGATTCCATGGGTGTCGCCGCCCTCGACCCCGAGATGTTTGGCCAGTGCGTTACAGAGATATGCAACAATGCCGCAAAGTTCACGCGCAACGGTGAAATCAAAGTCATTGCAAAGCGGGTCAGGGTCGGCGGCGTAGAGACGCTTCAGGTCGACGTGGTCGATACGGGTGTCGGCATCGATGAGGCTATAGCCGAGAAGATTTTCCTGCCCTTCGTGCAAGGCGACAGCAGAGCTGATCGCCGCTTTGAGGGCGCGGGCACGGGGTTGGCGGTTGTTCGAGCGCTGGCGCGTCTCATGGATGGAGAGGTCAGTTTCTCAAACAGAGAGGGCGGCGGCACAGTATTCACCCTTCGTGTGCCGATCGCGGGCGTTGCAAGCGATGAAAAGGATGAGTTGCCGCGCGTAGCGTGATCCGTTCTCGCGGACCAGGGCGAATGGCCGAAACCGGCGAGATCGCGACTTAGCGGACGCGGCATTACCAGTGTCGCGATTTGAGGGGCCCAGCCGGTCATGAATTTGTCGGCCACGGCATGAAGTGGAGAGAAGCGTCCGCCTTTAATCGGCTCCCACCGCTTCGGCGATGGCCTGTGCTGCGGCTCGTGCATCTACTGACGCGGTGTCGATAGTCAGTAAAGCAACAGGCATCGCAGCTAGCGCTGCATCGAACTGCGGTTTGAGTTCACGAAGCAAATCTAGAGAACGCAACTTCCCGAATGCAGCGCGACTTGGCGCATCAATGCGCCGCTCCTGTTCCTCGACAGGCGCGGTCAACCGAATGAAATGGATTTCACCGCCGGCAGCTTTGATGAGCGAACGAACTCTTTCAGGAAAGTCGGAAGAGACAGTGCCCTCCGGTGCGAATGTAAAAATCATTGACCGACCTGCGGCCGCCGCTTCCGCGAATACGTCGAGCCAGAAACGCTCCCGTAGTTTGACGAACGGACCTGAGCCAAAGGGAAAGACTGCCCCGACTGTGTCAACAACGAGGTGATTGTGGAATAGCGCCATCCCGGTCAGGTCCGCTAACTCGCGCCCAACGGTAAGTTTGCCGACCCCGGCTTGCCCGTAGATGAACACCAGCTTCATCGCTTGAGGAGTAACCGGAACGACCAAATCTGTCATTCGATTCGCGGATGTGGACCGGCAAGTTTCGGCGACAACACGCCGTTGCCGCGTGCGCTAAATCACCGACCGCAATGCCAACCAGCGAGGAATGGTTTGTGCGTCCCATTCCAAAAATTACCATTGTTGAAAGACGTTCCACCCGGTCCATTCGCCAACGGGCGGTCCAAATGCGCGAAACGCCAGTTTCTGCCGATCGCGAAGCGCGAACTGCTGTCGATCCAAGTCTCGAAGGGCTGCTTTCGGCGAGATCGCGCCTTAGTGTGCGGAGCATGACCAACGACACGAATTGAGTGATGCAGGCCGCCGTCAGGGATACAGATCAGCGCAACGCTGGACCTTGCCGCCGAATAGGGCTGCCATTCGCATCCAAGCATGGGTTCTTCTGCATCTGATCTTAGGGCCCAGCCATTGCGCGTGGGCGCGCGCAGGTGGGTGTGGGTCTTGGACGACCGGCCAAGGCGAACTTGATGGCGGGGTGGGGTGATGAAACGTTGGTCTATCTTTGCGTGCGCCATGTTCGCGTTCTCTCAGTCGGCTGCTGCCCAAGACGATGCGGAGCGTTGGCATCAGTTGACACGTGGCGACGTCGAGGCTGCTTACCAGCAGCTGATCGAAGATCACCCGGCCCTTTCGACTGCCATCAATGACGCCGAATTGCGCGCTCGCCTCGAAACGGGGCGAGCCTTGGCGCTTGAGCGTGCGGCGCAGGTTAGCAGCATTGAGGGCTATGCGGCGACAATGGCCGGGCTCGCGAATGTGGTCGGCGACAAACATGTGTGGTCGCGCCTCGTGGCGCCTGCTCACTCCGTTCAATGGGCGGGCATCATAACTGCCCGCCAGGGCGAGCGGTTCGTTGTGTTGGAGCACGACAATGCGGGCGAGGGCGCATCGCTTGCGGGCGCCGCGCTCGTTTCATGTGATGGCGTGATGGCCGATGACTTCGCGGCAGCTAAGCTCGGCGGCTTCCGCGCCGTATGGTCGATTGAGGCGCAGCGCATCCAGAGTGCGCCTTTCCTCTTGGTAGATGACGGCAATCCGTTCGTATTGCGTCCGCAGACTTGCATCTTTGAGCGCGATGGCCAGCGCACTGAGCATACACTCTTCTGGCGCGAGATCGCGCGTACCGATTTGGCGCCGCACATTCGGCGCGCGCAAAATCGCGGAGCGCCGGGCCATGGCTTGCGCACGTTCGATGGCGGGATGTGGATTTCCTTGCAGACGCTCAATGATGATGCGCTGGCAGTGGTCGCGGCGGCGCGGGAGAGCCAGTCGCGTCTGCGCGCGTCGCCGATCGTTGTTGTCGATATGCGCGGCAATGGTGGCGGTAGCAGCAGCTACGGAGACCAGATCGCGCGCGTGCTTTTCGGTGATGCGCGCTTCAATCATGTGATCCGCGGCGGCGCCAGGTGCAATGTCGTTTGGCGCGTGTCGCCGCGTAATGTGGCGCAGATGCGGAGCTATGAAGAGCGCTTCCGCCAATCCAACCCGAGCTTTGCCGGCGAGATGCGTCGCGCCGTGCAGCGGGCCGAGCAGGCCCAAGCTGCGGGCCGCGAGTTCACCGGCCCGACCGAATGCCCAAGCCGGCGCGCTGCTTCGGGCGCGCCGCCAGCTCAAACGGCGACGGGGCGTATAGTGTTGCTGACTGATAATGCATGCTTCAGTTCATGCTTGCTCGTGGCTGACAATTTCCGACGTCTCGGCGCGCTTCATGTGGGGCAAGCAACGGATGCTGCCACGCACTATTTCGAAGTGCGCGAAGACCCGCTGCCGTCCGGGCTCTCGTTTTTTTCTACTTTGCAGGCGTTCTCTCCGGGCTCGCTCGCGCGGCTGGGACCGTTCGCGCCCGGCGCCGCTTACGATGGGGATATGGCCGACACTGCGGCGTTGGAGGGCTGGATTGAGGAGGTTGTCGCGGCCCGTTAGGCGGGTTTACGGGCGATGTGAATGACTGTGCTCGGCGATGGCTCGCCGTAGCTGCTGCATCATGACCAATGTCGTGAGTGGAGCGACCAAGCCAGTCGCGAGGCCAGTCACGCCCTCTCATGGGGTTCGGCCTTGTAAGTGGTCGAGCCTGCTTGAACGCAGGAGAGCTTGAGGAAGATCAAGCCATAGCCGCCGTAAATGCTGCCAAGTTGCCGCAAAGGAGCGGCGTTATGGTCTGGAGAGATATCCTTGTCTTCGCCGACGGCTCGCAAGAAGGGCTGTCGCGTGTCGCCTTGGCGCACAATCTAGCGCACCGCCGTGAGGCTCATCTTGAGGCAAGGCTGATCACGCTCGCCCCCGAGCCGCCGCTCGGCGAGACGAGCTTTGCTGTGGAGCGTGCCGTCGCCGCCCTACGCCAAGCGGCGCACGAACGCGCTATGAGCGCGGTGCGCGCTGTGGAAGAGATGGAAAAGCCCGGTCAGCGATTTTCAGTCTATCACGATGAATGCTCTTGGGGCGAGGTTGCGCACCTCGGCGCGGCAGCGGCGCTCACAAGTGATCTTGCGATCGTGGCCCAGCCGCGCGAGGGCCGGGACGGCGACCTTGACCGCAGGATTTTGGAAGCTGCGCTGTTTCGTGCGGGAACACCTTGCCTGATAGCGCCGCCTTGGGCGCACGCGCGTGAGTGGGGTCGGCGCGTGATCATCGCTTGGAACGCCACGCCACAAGCCGCGCATGCTGTGCGCGCCGCGCTGCCGTTGCTGGTCGCTGCACAAAGCGTCCGCATCGTTATTGTCGACCCGAGCCCAGACGTCGAGAATCAGCGCGCCCTGATGCGCCTCGCGAGCTATCTTGCCCGTCATGGCGTCGATGTTGAAGCACCCGTGACCACGCGCTCGTCGTTCGGCGAGGTGGGGCGTGCGGTCTTGGCTGAAGCAGAGGCATACGCTGGTGATCTCCTGGTCATGGGTGCTTACGGTCACGCACGCGCGTTCGAACAGGTGTTCGGCGGCGTCACCCATCACATCATCGCGCATGCCAGTACACCCGTACTGTTGGCCCATTGACGGCGGTGATTGCACCACTCGCCCTCCGGAGGCCTAAGCGGCTGAAATCGGCGCCGAAGTGCGCATCATGGCGAGCAATCGTTGGCTCGAACGTCAAAGGGTCTTCAATTCGAACGGAGAGATCGTTAAAGACCCGTATGAAACTCTGGGGGTCGCACGCACCGCCACGTCCGACGACATCCGCAAGGCCTATCGGCGCCTAGCGAAGAAGCTGCATCCTGATCTCAATCCTGGAGATAAGCAGGCGGAGGCGCGCTTTAAGGAGGTGACCGCCGCGAACGATCTGCTTTCCGATCCGGACAAACGCAAGAAATTCGATGCCGGAGAGATCGACGCTTCCGGGGCTGAGCGACCTCGTCAGCAATACTACAAGGATTTTGCGCGCGGCGGCGCCGGCGCAGGTAACCCTTACGAGAACAGTTCGGGTTTTTCGGATTTCGCCGACGGCGATGATCTGTTCGCAGAACTGTTTCGCCGCCAAGCCGGGCAAGCGCGGCGCACGCGCGGGGCGGATTTGCACTACCGTTTGGCGATCTCATTTCTTGACGCTATCAATGGCGTGACCCAACGGCTCAGTCTGCCTGATGGCGGCTCTCTCGACGTCAGCATTCCTGCGGGCATCCAAGAGGGCCAAACGCTACGACTGCGCGGCAAGGGCGCTCCACCTCGGGGTGACGGCGAGCCCGGCGATGCCCTGGTCGAGATTTCTGTCAATCCGCATCGCTTCTTCGTTCGTCATGACGACGACATTCATGTCGAGCTGCCGATCACGCTTTCAGAAGCTGTGCTTGGTGCGCGCGTCAAAACTCCAACACCAACCGGAGCCGTGATGCTAACCGTGCCCAAGGGATCAAACACCGGCACAATTCTCCGGCTGAAGGGTAAAGGCGTCGCACGGCGCGGCGGCTACGGAGACGAACTGGTCAAGCTAAAGGTCATATTACCCTCGCCGCCCAATGCCGAACTGGAGGCGTTTGTGTCCACTTGGGCGCCTCAGATTAGCGATGATCCTCGTAAGGACATGACGCCATGATGTTCACGATAATGGATTTTCTCGCGCGTGCGCACGTCGACCGTGAAACACTCGAGATTTGGATTGAAGAGGAGTGGCTAGTTCCGAGCCAAACGACGCCGGAGCGCACGTTTACTGAGGCCGATCTGGCGCGGGTGCAATTGATCCGTGATCTCACGGACGATCTTGGTGTCAACGCCGAAGGCGTGGGGGTCGTTCTGAGCCTCGTAGATCAAGTGCATGGCCTGCGAAATGTACTCGCCGAGGTCTTGAGCACGGCGCGCGAGCCGCGCGGGTAGCACTGTGTGGACAATCCGAGCGAACCGAGTGGGTTGAACCCGGCTGGCGGCGAACGTCGTTCTTCGGCAAACATAGGCCGGTCGTGCGAACTGGGCGCCGACGGCCGCTTTGGATCGAGTTAGCCGATCACACCTGTTGTCGCTATAGCGGCCCTTTCAAGAGCGTCGGTGACCCAAGCGCTAGCGACGTTTGATGGGTGATCGCTCTGCGCGCGTTTGATCTGCGCACGCAAACCACGCCGAGATGATATCTATGTGCTTGGGGTGTTCGGATGTGCGTCCCCAGGACTCCAGTCGATCATAGGCAACAGCTTCCTCAAAGCTCATCACCCTTTGGATCGCAGACACGGCGCAACCGCAGTAACCGACGTCAGTTGGGGCGGCCACGCAGTCGCTCATGAAATTGACGACATAGCTCGCCGTGTATCCTGGTGTGATTGGCGCCGCAGGCGTGGTCACTGGCGGGTTGCAACTATCCATGATGCGCGCGACCGGCGCCATTGAGGTATGCAGCTGTTCGTTTCGAACGGCTTGGTTCATGGCTTGGAAGTCGGTGTAAGTCAGGTCCGTCGTCAGACGTCCGCTGAAGCACGCGCACACATCCTGTGACAAGCCATCCTCAATGCAGGTCTCTATGACTTCCGCCAGATATCGTTCAGGGGCGGGCGCCTCGCTCGCGCTGCCTGTGTGAGAGACAGCAACCAATGCCGCGGCAATGAGCCCGCCAATTACGAAGCGCATGCAACTCTCCCAGGACCTAGTCCGTCGGTGTTGCTGGCGGAAAACGCCACGATCGCCAAGGGCAACTTCTGGCGATCTCCGGCCATCGCGTGCGCAGCACGACCAGCGCTAGCCGTTGGGCAAGTCGGCCCATTGAGGTACAGGACGAGCGGCGTGACATGTTCCTTGAACTGCGTGAGGGTTCTTGCGTAAGGTTTTGTTGCCGAGGTGAGGGACCGGCGGGAGGACTGACATGCGATTGCTAGTGGTAGTTTGCGCCTTGATCGGGGGCTGGATGTCGGCTGCATCGGAGGCGAGCGCGCAGACGAGCTATACGTTGTGGTGCCGCGGCGGCGGTGATCGCCAACAAATGGTGGTGTCGACCAATGTCGACGCTAGCGGGCGCGTCAACACCAGCTTTCAAATCAGCTTCGACCGGATGAGTACATCTGCAACTGCTGCCACGCCACCGGCGCGCGGGGAGTGTTCGTGGTTGGACCGACCGCTGAACGGCGCCGAAAACGGGATCATCAGAGGCAGCTTTCCGAACGTGTCGACGTCATCGACGCTCGATGGCGGCCGTCTGACGGTGATCGACTTCAGCGGCGCAGGCGATGGCGTCCGTGCACTGCAAACGCTGTTTAACGCCTACCGAGACGGACGAGATTTTCGCGTCGAGGTCTATAACGACGGCAGCGTCATGCAGGTCACGCGCGTTCAGTAGAAGTTGCGCTCTTTGCGCCGCTTCCTATGTGTAGATGGAAGCGGCGCAAAGAGCGAAAGGCATCGCGACCAGTTGGCGTTCGTCGGACGCCGTGCGGTGACGGCGAAGGTGTTTGTCGCCTTTGGGCTAGCGAGCGAACGGCGATTTTCGGCCACAACACGTAGGCCCAGCCAGAGCCACGACGGCGTCGTCACAGCACGCACGCCCGAATGCCATCAACTTGCGAAGTAAAATATCGAGGCGGACGCGATAATACATGCGACGCCCCACAAGATCACGACGATCACCATGAATTGGGCGTCGCTGGTGGGCCTGCGCATAATTGCTTTCAGTTCTGGAAGAGCAAACGGCGCCCCACTGGATCAAGGGAGCTGCCTACTAAGTGCGCCGGGTTCAACGGGGGGCGTTTTTCGGCGCAGGTTGGGCATGGCATCAGCGCCACCGCTTTGTCTGTGCGCGAGCGCACACTTGGCTCAGTCTTTTCTTCCAGCGTTTAGGCGCAGCCTTCTGCGCGGATCGTGAGCCGCTCTTGCCAGCTCGGCCGCCTTTGGGCCCTAAAGCCATGACGGCGGCGCCTTGGCTCTTATTGGGATTGACGCTCACCACCGTCCGCACGACCGTTCGATTCCGCTTTCTCTTCGCGGGGCAAAGGGTCAGAAAATGACTCCGGAATGCGTTCGGTTTCTTCGAGCGTCTGGCGGCGATACTCTTGTGGGTCGAGCTTGCAAGCGTTGAATTCGACTTCGAAGCGATGGGTTTGGCCGATGTCTTCGGGCGACACAATCTCCGGCGCCGCGGGGATCAACCTTGAAACATAGGCGTCGCACCAAGACTCGCGCTGCTCGAAGGGAGCATCGGCGCTAGGGGGCGCAGCATAGCTTGGCGTCCGAGGCAGGGTCGTGACGTAGTCATTCATGATTGTCTTGCCTTCGATGGCGCCCGTCGCATGCACTCTGTTGGAGAACGTGATCGTGAATGGCGTTGTTCCCGATCGCTAAAGCCGCACACTGCGCGGCGCGCAGACGCAAGCGAGCCTCAGAGCGCCACCGCCCGTTAGATTATCTTGCGGCGAACGTGACCCGTTGCTGCGCACACCAAGCGATTGATCGCCTATTTGCTGGGGAAGGAGTTTCGAAACGCCCCGACTGGCTCTTTCACCATGGGTTTCGCACGCCGAAGTTCGTACCGTCTCGCCTTCCTCCCAGACGAGTGGCCCGTTGAGAGTGTTGGATCGGATTTGAACTTCGTCAGCGCCGCGTCGGAGCAGCCCGTCGCGGGCGACAGCCTTGGCCAGTTCCAGATCGCCGCTCCACGGGGTGCTTCCAAGGTGAGAGCCCCCTTTGAAGTAGACGAAGATGTAATCAACCCGCACAGCCATCACAGCTCAACGCGGCATCGGCGGTTTAGGACTCATGAGTGGCCGATCTCGGCGACAACACGCCATGGCGTGTCGAAGGTGATCTACGCCACCAATTGAGCGCGCCGGACATTAGAGTAATTGATGGGTGCGCGGGCCGTGGCCCTTCGCGATCGTTTCTCGGCGGGCGGTTACCTCCGTTATGGAGCCAATTCGCGGGGCTGGATCGCTGCGCCAGCGAGGGCTCAGACAAAGAACACCGGCGCAAAGCCGCCGCCCGGAGTGCGGAAGTTGGTGGTCTGGCCCTGGTAGAGCCGCGCCGCCGCAATCAAGATTGCGCCGTCGTATGCATAAAGACGGACATCTACTTTCCTCTGCACCCGTTCTCCATCGAGTTTTATCGTCCGCTCGCTCGGCGGTGCGATGGCCTGCGCGATGTAATCACCGGCGAGGATTTCGGTCCAAACTCCCTTGGTTAGTTTGTCGCCGCGATACACGGCCTTGCCGCCGTGGCCGGCCGCTGGCTTGAAGAAGTAGTTTTTGCGCTCCGCCCAAAGTTGATCGGCGTCCGCTTTGTTTACGCGTAGCGTTTTGGGCACGCCGTTGAGCGTCGCCGCTTGCTCGGCATCTAGTCCCCAGTTGGTGAGTTGTTGAGGATTGGACAACAAAAGAAGATTGCGCTTATCGGCGAGTAGCGCGTGGTTGCGTGGGTTTGGCGTGATCACGACGGCGCCGCCCTCGTAGGCCGCCCTAATTGCCGTCTGTTCGCGCCCCCCAAGGGCGAAGTCGACCAGGCGGTTGTAGATTAGGTCAATGGGGCGCCCGTCATGCTGAAGTAGGTCGCACTTGAAGCGTAGTTCACTTGGATCGACGATCACCGTCTCAATGCCATTTCGTTCGAACAGGCGCTTGGCCAGTAAGAACTCAGGATAGAGATATTGCTCCTGTGGCCGTTCATCGACGATCGCAATGCGCCGCAACGGGTCGGTGCGGCCCTGGCGGCGCCATTCTTCGTTGAACATGGCTATGACGTCGTCATCGAAGGTCGCAAGCGATGACAGCGCAAGGGCGCGCTCGACTTGGGCGCAGCAGGCGATTTGCGCGCGAGCAAGGAACGTATTGAAAAAGGCGCCGCCCGCATTGGTGTTGACCTCAATGAGTCTCGGACCCTCAGGCGTCAGATGAAAGTCGTAGCCCATGAAGACGCCGGCTGCGCCATAATTGACGCGGGCGATTGGGGGCGCCCAGGCCAGCACCGCCTCCTGATACGCGGGCAGGCGTGCGGCGGCTTCGACAGCGTTGACGATCGCCTGCATTGCGTCGCGATCTGCTTTGGGCAGAAACACCGGCGCGTGCGAGAAGAGATGCGGGCGGGTTTGCGTCAGGGTCGCGAAGAAATCGGCGTCACCGAGTTCGTTCTGCAGCGCCCTGGCGAGGGCGTCTTGATCAAGCGTGACACAGAAGCAATCTCGATTGAGCTGGTCGGCCGCCGCGCGCGCTTGTTGAGCAGGCATTGTATCAAATCTCCGCGGCCGCGCGACGGATTACGCCATTGAGCACAGTCGCGGTGGCAATTGTGTTAGACACAGTGCCGTACTTGCGAATGTTCTTGTGCAGCAAATCGAGCCGTTGATCGCTCTCTGGAGTATCGACGATGATCTCATAATCGATGCGGATCATCTTCGGCGGCGCGTCTTGGCGAACGCCATGTAGGCGAACTTCCATGCCGCGCAGATCAAACTTGATCATCGGCGCAACACGCTCAGCACCCTTGATCATGCACGCGGCGATCGATGCGAGGAGCAATTCGGCGGGATTGAAGGCGTCTGCTCGCCCGGCGATATCGGTGTCGAGCGTGATCGAGGCGGCTTTGGTTTCCGCAGTGCTGCCGTGCGCATCAACGCGCCGAGCGCTGACTCGATATTCAAGCATCAGGTTTCAGCCATTTCATTAGATATTCGGCCCTCGGCAAACCGCCGATATCACCAGTTTGCCGTCGATGACGATGCCCGGCGTGGAGGCGGCGTCTTTAGATGCGTGCAGCATCATCACGGAAGCGGCCTTCGTCGTATTGAGCCAACTCAAGGTCGGCCCACGTACCGAAAAGGCCGGTGTCAGCACATAAGACGCGCGCCAAGGCTCCTTGAAGAGGCTCAACGGGCGCTTTCGGCGACAACACGCCAATTGCCGCTTGCGCTAAGTCACTGACTGGAATTGGGCGGTCTCAAATGGTGAGCCCAACACGTACCTTAATTTGAGGTCGTGGAGTGAGGACCGCGCGATCAGTTCTAGCCCCGCAGCATGCCTTGACTGCCATCTATGGTTGGGTAGCTTTGGTCCAGGGGGAGGCAATCATGAAAAACGCAAGAGCTGTGAGCATCGCGTTGGCATGCATGATCGGTGGATGCGCCACGAGCGTTGAGACGATCAGCGTCAATAATGCCGGAATGTCGGCGTATCAAAATCGCACGCTGGTGGCTGTTACCCAGGCCGCCCCGGGCATGACGCCTATGCGGGCGAGCAGCGCTGCTTTTGGAGCAATTGGTGGGCTAGCTATGGCTTCAGCGGCGCGCAATTACGCCTCAGAGCACGGCGTGGTTGATCCTGCGACGCACATTGAAACGCAGCTGACCGCCTTACTGCAGTCGCGATACGGCATCCAAACGGTAGGCGACAGACTCGATATGTCTGCTGTGACGGAACGCACTGACTACCCGATCAATTCCGACCTGCTTTATGTAGACGCAAAGACGTACATGTGGATGCAACGCTATTTCAGCTCAAATTGGGGACGGTTCAGAATCGACTACAGTACCCTTATCCAGATTATCGATGGGGCTACCGGTCGCGCAGTTGCCCAGTACGACTGCAGGAAGTTCATGCCAGAAACGCCCGACGACGCGCCCACGTTGGAAGAACTTGAGGCGAATAACGGAGCGCTGATGAACCAGATGCTCATGCGGATGGCCGATGAGTGCCTTGCAGAGTTCGCCGCAACGTCGCTCCCAGCATCTTGAGTCGATGCGGCAACCGCGCGCCCGTGATCGGACGCCGTTTTCCAGCGCCGATACGAGGGATCGTTGCTCCCGAGCCGTTAAAGGGGACATACGCCTGTTCTACAACGGGTTGCGCAGTAGCGAGGTTGGGTGCAGCGAAGGTCAGCAAAGCCAGACAGGCGGAAGCGAACTTCGCATGCTTGGATTCAAACCACTCGTGCGCGTCATTGGTTCCCCGCAGCGGATGGTTGGCGCCGTGGGAGCATTGCAAAGTCGGTGTTTCAGCTACACCCGATTTGTTTCAAGAGCGCGGACGGTGGACACCTGCGTATCTTCGGAACATCGTGACCTCCTGGCGTGTTGAGCAGCAGGTACATGACATGCTCGATCAACGTCCCATCTTACGCGAATGGCTGCTAGCGACGAGTGTCTTCGTGCTGATCATACTTGTCGGCGCGACCAGCTTAGATTTGCTTTTGACCAACGGGATGCAGTGGGGTGCGGATCCGGTGTCTGCTCCGCCGAGCCAGCTTGCTGGTACTTGGTAGTTGGCGCGGATTATGCGCTGCATCACCACGCGATGGCGCGGCCTTCGGAATAAGGAACGAACTGTCTTTCGAGTTGTTAAGTCAACATGAGCTTTCGAATTGAATATCTCAAAGAGACAACGTGCGAAGACAGCGTGTGCCACGCCCTCGTTTCCCACGGTAAAACCCTAGAAGCTGCAGAAGAGGAGGCCTTCGCTGGCGCGGACCTCGCCAAGCAGCGTGGAGCGACCGGCTTCCAGATCAGGCACCTCAATGCGGTGGACAAGATCGTAGTGATTGCCGACTTCAACGTGTCGCGTAGTGGGTGAGCACGACCGGCCCCATGGAGCCGTTCGGTAACATCGCCGCGTCCGCTCACAAACGGCGTCAGAAAAGCACTTCCCAACTGCAAAAGGCAGGTGTTGGCTGCGAAGGAACAAGCAATCGTCGCTCGAACGCGTATTGGCGCGGAACAAACAGCAGATGAGCGCGTCGTCCTCAGCAAGCGGCGTGCACTGTTGACGCCGTAAGAGACACCATCGCGTGCATCTCGCTCACCCTGAAAGGGTTCAAAATGATCCGTCGTCTCACCACCGCTCTCGCGGTCAGCCTCGCTCTTGCATCCATAGCCGCGCCAGCCATGGCTCAGACCGAGTTCCGCAGCGCTGCGCCGCAAAATTTCTCGTCACAAGAACTTTTGCGGTATGGCCTCGACGCCGCGACAACCGAACGCGCCATCGACCTGCAAAACCAGGGCTATGACATTCGCGTTCTCTCGCAAGCAGAAGCCGCCAATTACCAGGCTGGCATGACCGACAACCAGTGGCTTCTCATCGGCATTCTCGCCGGTGTGATCGTTATCGCGGTAGCGGTCGGTTAGTGTCCCGAGGGCTTTGCCTCGTCGTTCTGTTGCTGTCGCTGTCGGTTGGGGGCTGCGCCTTAAACCCTAATTCCACGATCTCGGAATTTGCCCACAGCAGCGGCCGCAACAGTTTCGAGGTTCTCGAGCGCCGGGCCGGGCCTGCAGCGTTGGTTCTGCCTGTTGAACATGATCGCCAGACTAGGGGGCCCTCGTGCGGCGCGCACGCGCTCGCCAGCGTCGTCAACTACTGGCGTGGCCAGGGCACATTGGAAGGAGACGAACTTTATCACGCCCATCCGCCAGCCGATCCGGCTGGCTATTCCATGGCCGAATTGCTGAGCTTGGCGCGCGGGCAAGGCTTGCTCGCGAGCCCCGTTGCAATGCCTGAGCCGGGACTTGTGGAAGAATTAGAGTCTGGTCGACCCGTTCTCGTCGCGGTGCGATTACCGTCGATCTATGTGCAGCAACGCTCACTGCCTGGGGGCGATATTCCGCTCCTTGGCATCGCGCGCAATACGCTCATTGATCGCGCGGGGCGGGTATCCGAGGCGGGCGAGCTTGCGATGGTTGCCCACTATCTTTTGGTTGTCGGCTATGAGGATGATCGCTTTGTGGTCGTCGAACCCGTCATGGGATACCGGACGATTAGCGCTCGGAGGCTCGCTCGCTATCGTCGATTTTTCGACGATGCCTCCATCGTTTTTAGCGTGCCAGAAACCGCTGCATCCACGCCGGTTTCTTAGGCCGGTTAAACGCCGCAGCGGCTGTTTTCGGCGACAGTAGGCCGGTCGCCGGCTGTTGACGCGAGCCGTCAGGTTTTGAGCGACCAAGTCATTCGTGATTTTGTACGCGACGGCGCACGTTGGCCCTAACTCGCCGGTCGCGAGTTCGGCCCTTACGCCCGATTGAGCGCCATTCGGGCCGCGCTCAGTGTGACATAAGCACCGGTATTTGAGTGGTGTTCATGGCTTCACGCGTGACCCCGCCGATAATCGCTTCCAACAATCGTGGACTGCCGTAGCCACCCATCACCACAAGATCGGCGCCAAGCGCGCCGGCTTGGCCAAACAATGTCGCACCGTCGCTGAAACCGAGCTCACCAGCATGGCGCAGTTCTGCGTGTTTTCCGTGTCGAGAAAGGTGTGAGACGACAGCCTGTCCGGAAGTGTCAGCTTCCGTGCGTGACGCGCCCAACGAGACGCACACCACAGTGATGCCGGCTGCTTTGTCCAGAAACGGCGCCGCGTCGGCAAGCGCCCGCGCCGCCTCGCGCTTGCCATTCCAGCCGACGACAATGTTCGCGCCGATCGACCTGCCGCGCCAAAGCGGAGGTATGAGCAAGAGCGGCCTCCCAGAGTCGAACAACACGCCCTCAGCCATCGCCCTGCGCACGTCTTCCATCGGGGCCGCGCCCGGACGCAACATGATGGTGAGATCTGCTTGGCGCGCCTCAGTGGCTAGGCGCTGGCCTGCGTTCCTGGCGCTAGACGTGAGTTCGCGAATGTCAAATTCGCTCGGCCCCCGTGCGCGGGCTTCGAGCTTGTGCTTTTCCGCTTCAAAACGGCTGCGCAGCCGCGCCTGCGCATCGGCCGAGGCTCTCGCCGCCGCGGCGCCGTCAATCATGGCCGATGGCTCGGACTCGATTTCGATGAGGAGCGCCGTGATCCGTACTTGGGCGGCCCCGGCCACAATCGCGGCGGCCGTCAAAACGGGTTCGTCCGCATCGAGCGAAAGCATCGGACACAAAATATCGCCGAACGCCATGTCTCCAACTCCACGCGCACAATCGCGCAAACAGCGTCGTCAAAGGCGATCGCGTGCATATCTACAATCGCCCAGGCGTGGAATGGTTGCGCAAGCGCACAAAACGGGGCGTTGGGCGCGCTCTATGTGTGTCAGATGGCGGCTAATGGGAGTGTCTGGTGGTTCGTGGTCGACATCAACGCGCGCGGTTTGGCGCCTGGGCGGAGGGGCGGTCAGACATAAAAGCGCTGGTGATCGTCAACGAAGCTGCAGGTTCAGTCGGCCCTGGCGGGCGAGAGAAGCTATGTGTCGAGTTGGAAACCTTGGGTGCGCGCGCCACCAAGTGGGTCGCTGATTTAGATCAGCTTCGCGAGGGTGACGCCGTCGAGGCGGACCTCATCATCGTGCTGGGCGGCGATGGAACGGCAAGCAAAGCAGCTTCGCTGTTTTGTGGCGGCCCACCGCTCGTGTTGTTGCCCGGCGGCACGCGGAATCTCTTGTCCCATGCCCTTTACGGCCTGCACCCCTGGCCAGAAGTGCTGCGTGCGGCGCTAGAGCGCGGGCGCGCTGTTAGACTCACAGGCGGCGAGGCGAACGGACGCAAGTTCTTTGTGGCCGCCATGTTTGGCGCACCGACTTTGTTGGCGGGCGCTCGTGAGGCGGCGCGCTCGGGGCAATTGGATTTAATGGTCTGGGGCCTGAAGCAAGTGCTGACGCGGATGTTCGCACGTCGCATCGCGGTTAGGCCCTTCGGTGGGGTGGCTACGCGCGCGGAGGCGGCTGGCGTGTTGTGTCCAGCCTATCGCGGCGAAGTCGAAGGTGAGAGTCTTGAGTGGGTGCGTCTCAACGCGGTGCACCCTCTCGATCTGTTGCGCGTCGGCATACGCTCGGTCTTCGGCGGCTGGCGGGATGACGCCGCCATCGAGCGCTCTTGGTCTCGCAGCGGAGAAATTCGCGCAGTAGGCGCGGTCCCCGCCGTCTTGGATGGCGAACCCACCACATTCAAGTCGCATGTGCGCGTGCGAATGGTGACGGATGGTCCAAACGTGCTGGTCACGGTTTGATCGCACGCTGAAGTGAAAGTTCGAGTCTTTGGCGATGCCTTGCGCTGTTGTCGGCTTAGGTAGCGCAGTGCTGCACTTGAGCTAGGCCTGCGACGACGGAGACGACCGGCGCGTCGGGCTCGTCCAGCGCGGCAACGACCGCGGCGTCGCGGCGATATAGGTCGTCAAAGTAAACCGCTGCGCCATCTTCGCCCGCTGAAGCGGTGAGATAGAGTATGTAGACCGGCATCGGCGCCGTCAGTGTGATCGCCTTGGTCTTACTTTCCGCGATTGCTGCCTGCAATGCGGTGTGGTCCCAAGCCGGATTGGCAATCACGGCCTCGGCCAAACCGATTATGTTCTCCACGCGGAGGCAGCCGTGACTAAGCGCGCGGTCGTTACGTGAAAATAAACTGCGATTGGACGTGTCGTGGAGGTAGATCGAGAATGGGTTGGGTAAGTTGAAGCGGATCTGCCCGAGTGCATTTCCGGGTCCGGGACGCTGGCGCAGGCGGTGGCGGAACGGCCGCTCGCTCCAATCGATCGAGGCTGGATCAACCACGTTGCCGCTGGAGTCAATCACTTCGAAATTCTCGCGCTCCGCTGCGCTGGGGTCGCGCCGGAACCGCGGCAGGAGTTCGTTACGGAGGATGCTTTGCGGCGGTTGCCAAGTTGGGTTGAGCGTGACCGAGACCATGTTGGCCGAGAAACTAGGCGTTGGCGTGCGCCGGGCGCCCACGATCGCGGCATGCACAATTGGAGGCCCGTCGGCGCGGTGAAGGATCGTTTCGAATTGAGGAATTCTCGCCTCGAGGCGTCGGGCCGGGAGTTCGCGCGGGAGCCAACGCCAACGCTCCATATTCGCGCGGAGTCTGATGAGCCTTGTCTCGCGATCAAGGCCGCTGGGATCAAGCGCACCAAGCGCTTGCGCGGCAGTGCGCGCCAACTCGGCGCGCAGCGCCCGATACTCGAAAGTGCGCGGTAGCAGACCTTGAAGCAGCGAGGAGGGGCTGGCGCCCGCGGCCCGAGCTGCAAGCAGCGCGCCAAGGTCTGGCGGCGATGGCGGTGGAATTCGCCACTGCGGATCGGCGCGCGCGGGATCCGTGGCGCCCTGTGCAAACGAGCGAGCTAGGCTTGAGAATAGCGCGTCAGCGGCGCCGTCGCTTTCAGCTGCTGCTACGGGGTCGTTCGCAGCGAGACGTTCAACGCGCGCGATTTCCGTGAGCGCGGTTTGTTCTGAGGGCAAACCTTCGAGCGGCGCCGCTTCGGCGATGTGCTGCAGATCGGCCAGCGCCGCCGCGCTCCAAAGGCGAGAGCTAGGGGCTGGCGCACCGGCGCGCGCGCACCCAGCTATCGCTAGCGCCAACGCAAGGAGCGTTGCGCGTCCGCACAGTACTCCTATGCGAGCGGCAACGCGCCGTTGCGTTGTTCGAGCTGACGCTATTGGCGTTTTCCGGTTTGGCTGACGGCAAAGCCGAGCAAACCAACAGCCGCCGCCGCGAGCGCCGCTGCGGCGATTGGATGCTCGCGCACCTCTTCACCGGCTGTCTTTGCGAGCTTTGTTGATTGCGTTTTGATCTTCTCAGCGAGAGCAGAAGCGGAATGAATGAAGGTTTGAGCGGATTCCACGACGGCGTCGTCACCGTGTTCGCCGATGTTCTTGGCCATGCGGCCGAGTGCTCTAACGACTGTATCGTAGTCGTCGGACAATTCATCCGTGAGTTTTTTCGCGACGTCAGTCATGTTTGTGTCCTTTGTGAATGATGGGACGCTACGCTCGGGCTCGATGTCTCGCTTGATGCGGATCAATCTTACCGAGAATCAAATTGGACCAACCAACAGATCAGCCTGCGCCGAGCATAATCGTGTGAGCGACGGCGAGAGCGCACGACGCCAACCACAATCCGATCATGATGACGAGGCGGCCCCGGGGCGGGCGGATGTGTGTATGCATCTCAATTCCAATTCAGGAGGGCGGCGGCTCTCTTGGTGGCAAGAGAGCCGCCTTTAGCCCCAAAGGCGGTCTGGCGGGACTAATGCTCTGGAGCGGCACAACTCGTTGCATGGTTGGTTCGCGATGTATGTCCACAACCGCACACTGCAAGCCGCTCAGGTCTCTTCGTTAAGGAGGCGATCGAACTCTCTTTTAGCAACGCCATAGCACTCGCATGACCGCCGCTTCAGGCCGCGACGATCCAAGATCTCTACGTTCCCGCGGGTATAGGTGATGAGACCGGCGTGTTGAAGCGCGCCAGCTGCGCGCGAGACGCCAGTTCTCTGCACGCCCAGCATCATTGCCAGAAACTCTTGCGTCAGCAAAAATTCATTCGACTGCATGCGGTCGTGGGTCATGAGCAGCCAGCGACAACAACGCTGCTCCAGCGTGTGATAGTGATTGCAAGCTGCTGATTGAGCTACTTGATTGAAGAGGGCGTGCACATATCGCAGCATTACAGCCTGCATTGAGGGGCTGCGCGCCAGCTCTTTCCTGAACAGGGCGGCTGTCATCTTCAGGCCGCCGCCTGGCACCTGGATGTAAACGCTGGTTGGCGCCTTATCATCGCCAAGCACCAGCGGCAGGCCAACAATTCCTTCATTGCCGATTGTGCCGACTTCAGACGCTTGGCCGTTGGCCATCGTGTTCACCAACGAACCGACGCCGGTCTCAATAAAATAGACGAACTCGATCGGCTTGTTCGCTGCGTACAGTGGTTGCCTGTATTCGAGCGGAATGCGGTGAAGGTGCGGACGAAGACGTGCGTAATCTTTCGCTGACAGTAAGCTCAGCAATCGGTTCGCTGGCGCGTCCTCGGCTCTGGCGCCGGTCACCATCTTGTGCTCCTCTGGTGGCTCCCGCGAAGGACGCAAAATGCTCTCTCCCACCTGTGCGAGAGCTCGGGTTTCATATTCTCAGGCTTGCGAGGCGTATTGACGCCGCCGCGCGCCAGGTGTTGCCGCAGCGTTGCGCCTCACGGCCGCGTTGCGCAAGCAGGAATGTCCGAGAGAAGACATTACTCGACTCTTGGCGGCAAAGTCCGTCAAGGTTCCCGCCGGGCAGTGAGAGTCAGCGTTCGGTGCGAGCAGGCCGTGCAAGATGGGCCGGCCGTTATTGAGCATCGTCGCGAATACCGAGGCCCCTCAGGAAAGATTTGTCATGTCTAAAGAGTTTGAGTTCGACCCAAAGGTCTTTCTGGCAGCCGCAAATCACACGCACGCATACTCGGCCGGCGATGTTATATTTTTGCAAGGCGATGCTGCGGACGCCGTGTTCTATGTCCACCGCGGCGAGATCAAAATTGTCGTAACGTCCGAGGAGGGCAAGGAGGCTGTTGTCGGCATTCTCAAGTCTGGTGAGTTCTTCGGTGAAGGCTGCCTGGTGGGGCAGACTTTGCGGCTCGCCTCGGCAGTGGCCCTGACCGACTGCAGCGTGACGCGCACGGAAAAGGGCGACATGGTTCGTGCGCTGCACGCGGAGCCGGCGTTCGCGGAGCTGTTCATGACGTACCTGCTTACGCGCACCAGCCGGGTCGAAGCGGATCTCGCCGACCTGTTGTTCAATTCGAGCGAGAAGCGCCTCGCACGGGCGCTGTTATTGCTGTCGAATTTAGGCAAGGATGGCGCGCCTCAAGTGATCACGACGAAGGTAAGCCAGGAGACGCTGGCTGCAATTGTTGGGACGACGCGCTCACGCATCAATCACTTCATGAACAAGTTCCGCAAGCTCGGGTTCATTGAATACAACGGCAGCATTCACGTGCATTCTTCGTTGCTGAGCGTCTTGCTGCGCGATTAGTTTGATCGGCGGATGTGCGGTTTTGGCGCAGACGCTGTGGCGCAGCAGCGTTTCCTATGGCGTGGGAAATTACCCGCGACGGGCTCTTCGCACTGTTTCCTCTATCAAATTGTTCAGAGCGTCGTTTTCAGCGGCGCCCCATCTTTATGGTGCTGGCCCAACCCGCTGGCCACGAACTCACTTATGGCGCCGGCTTCGCCGCAGGTTTTGGGCCGATGTGTGCGGAATCGGACAGTATTGATCTCTCGCAAGTCCTACCATTGTCGTGCGTCCAGCGTATTGACGGGGGTGCGAGTGTCTAGAGCGCCAAGGAATGGTCATGAAATGAGCGCTGCACATGCGCGTCGCGCAGGCGCTCATCGTCCGGCGCATCTCATCATGTCGGCGCGACATGCCGTGCGGTACGAATGCGAGCAATACGATGGCGTTTGCCCGGTCGCAGAGTTGCGTGCGGCGCTCACTCGCGAGGCAGCGCTGCTGCGCGAGAAAGACGCGCTGATGGAAATGCAGGCGACGCTGAGCCGGGAGTCGGATCATCGGTTCTTGAACAATCTCCAGATGGTTTCGAGCTTGCTGTCGATGCAGAGCCGGGCCGCGGGCAACCCAGAGGCGGCGACCGCATTGAGGCTCGCGGCCGATCGCGTCGCAACGATTGGGCGCATTCACCGCCATCTGCATTCCAATGACGGCGTTCAAAGCGTCGCCTTCAAGCGCTTCTTGCAAGAGCTTTGCCGTGATGTCATGGGGATGATGACGTCGGACGCATGCGCCGCGCGGAGCATTTCGGTTGAGGGCGTCGAACTTCAACTGCCCACCGCCATTGGCATTCCGCTTGGCTTCATCGCGAGCGAACTGATCACCAACGCTCTCAAATACGGCGACGAAGCGGTCGTCGTTCGGCTTGAATCAAATCTGTGCAACGAGTGCGCGCTTTCGGTCGAAAACACCGGCCCCGCGCTTGCGGAGGGATTTGATCCCGCCGCGAGCAAAGGCTTCGGTATGCGTATCATTCGATCATTTGTTGCAATTATCGGTGGTGAGCTTCGCCTCGGTCGAGGCGAAGACGGCCGAGGCGCGCGTTTCACCGTGTTGTTCTCATCGTCTTAGGGGGAGGGCGCGTCATGTCACTCGAAACACTTTTGATCTGGTTGTTGATTGGCGCGATTGCGGGGTCGCTCGCAGGCATCATTGTCAAGGGCTACGGCTTTGGTCTTGTCGGCAACATCGTCGTTGGCATCCTGGGCGCAGTCTTTGGCGGCTGGTTGTTTGGCGCGCTAGGGCTTGGGCTCTCGTTCGGGATTGTCGGCACGATCCTCGGCGCGACCATGGGCGCTGTGCTTGTTCTACTCATCATCAGATTTGTACGGCGCGCGAGTTGACGAGATTTGCGCCCCTCGATGGCGCGAGAGCGGTGCTGCGTGTGTTTTGTCTTGGTGCGGACAGTCCCGTTTGTTTGATGCCGATCAAAAAAGGGCGCGGAAATTCTTGGCTAGTGTTGCGGCGAGGCGGGACGTTTCGAACAGTAAGGACGTCTACGATGAAAATGAAACGGATGAAGCGGGCGCCCGTCCGGGCGCTCACGATGCGCGCATGCGTGTTCGCCGCAGCTAGCATATCGCTTCTTGCTTTCGCGCAGCCTGCATCAGCGCAAAACCAGGACGATCGCTACCGGGGTGATTCGGAGCCCGGGTATCGCTATCGCGACACCTCCCAGGCCGATGTGGACGCGGCAGAGCGCCGTCTCGCAGATGTCTATCAGCGCCGGATTACTGAAGCGCGCGCCGCTGACCGCTCGTGGCGCCGCAATCGCCCGCGCAATTGGTACAGCCAGGAGACGGCGCTGCGCAACGCCGAGCGCTATTGGATTGCCTATCGTGACGCCGATTGCCGCTACCTGGCGCAGCCTTATGCCGGCCGGCGACAGTATGACGGCTACCTCCGTGGCTGTCTCGTTGATCGCACCAACGAACGGACAACAGATCTTCGTCAGTCTCGTCTGACGGTCGCCGACAACGACGATCGCGATCAAAGATGGCGTCAGCGCTATGAGCGGACCTACAGCTACAATGATGACACCTTCTATCAACAGTGCCGCAACGGTCCCGATCCGGCAGCCGTCATCGCCGGCGGGCTGATCGGAGGTCTGATCGGCAATGCGGCGGGCCGCGACGACAATAACACCGGCGCCACGATTGCCGGCGTCGTTGTAGGCGCCGCGATCGGCGCGGTTTTGACCAACAACATGGAATGCACCGATCGCAGCTATGCTTATCGGACCTATTATGACGGCTTAAATGCCAACCGTCCGAACACCGATTACGATTGGCGCAATCAGAGCAATGGCAACTATGGCCGGTTCCACGTCGATCAGTATTACGACGATCCGGATGGGTTCCGGTGCGCGACCTATCGCCAATCTGCGACCATCAACAGACGCGCGCGGGAAACTCAAGGCCATGCCTGCCAACAACCCAATGGCGTGTGGGTCGTCGTCGATTGAATGTGTGTTGCGGCGTCGATTGACGCGAGCAGGCGGCGGCGGTCCAGGTAACCGCCGCCGTGCGTCTAGGATTGGAAGTCAGGAGAAACGCATGCTGTTGCCTCATGGGGCCGTTGTCGCCGTTGTCGATGGCGAAAAGCTTGAGCTTTATCGCAACACCGGCAACGAGGCCGCGGCGGAGCTTTCGCGAATGGATGCGCCGAAACTCGACGAGCACAATAAAGGTTCTGGCGATCGTCATATTACGAGTTCGGCCAACCCCGGACATCTTTTGGTTGAGGATGCGCACGCCGCAGCAGTGGTCGGCTGGCTTAATCAAGCGGCGACAAAAGCGGAGATAAAGCACCTTGTTGTTGTTGCGCCACCGCGGACCTTGGGCGAGATGCGCCGGCACTACGACAAGCAACTCGCAGCGATACTTGTGGGAGAAGTGCACAAGGAACTGATTGGTCGAGGCGGAGCTGACGTGCTCGCGGCGCTGCAGGTCAAATGACGAGGCATTGAGTACGGCGCCGGTCATCGCTCCCGCTTGTGAGATTTCGTCGATTGAGGTTGCGCAAGATCAAGCAGTATTCGTGGTCATCGCTCTAACGTCGCTCCACTGATGAATGAGGAAAGCCAATGCAAGCCAAGACAATGTTCGCCGCACTCGCCGTGCTGGCATTTGCCGGACTTGGCGGTTGCAACCAGGAAGGCAGTTCTGAGAAGGCCGGCGAGAATATGGACTCCGCCATCGAAGAAGCCACGCAAGGCGAGGTTGATCGCGGCGATGGCGCCCTTGAGAACGCCGGCGAGGCGATCGATCAAGCGACCGGGCGCGAGAACGATGATCCTGCCGATGCGATCCATGACGCAACCGACGACAACTCAAATACTCAGCCCTAACTGGCGATGGACGGCGCCCGTGCATTCGCCTTGAGTGTGTGCCTCCTGGCGGTGAGCGGATGCGCTGCGACGACGTACGCGCATCGGACCGGAGACAATCGCGTTGGCGACGCCGTCGGGGAGCCGTTTCGCGACACCGGCTGGACCCGTGAAAATCCGCCAGAGGTTCTGATACGCGCCGCCGCTGCGCCCTATGCGTTGCCTGCCGATACTGAATGCAGCGCAATCCTCAACGAGATCGCGGCGCTTGATCTGGTGCTCGGCCCTGACCTTGATGACCCGCTCGCGCACGAAGAGGAGTCCGATCTCGATGCTTCAGGTCTTCTGTCTGGTGCGATAGGAGGCGTACTGAGGCTACCTTATCGCAGTATTGTGCGCAGATTGTCCGGCGCCTCTGGAAGGGAGCGTTTCCTGCGTGACGCCATTTTTGCCGGCATGGTGCGGCGCGCGTTTTTGAAGGGCTTGTCGCGTGCGGCTTGCGCCCCCGCTGTGGTTGAGGCTGGAGCGGCGACGGCGTCGCCCGAAGCACCGCCGTCAGATGCGCCGAGCGTCCCTGCGGAACGGCCATGACCGATGCAAGTTCTATCAGCAACTGTCAGACGGGTGTGCGATCGAATTGAACCAAGAGGAGCCGACGTTCGTAACACCGTCATGAGAAATGCACTGATAGGCCTGTTGTGCGCCTTGTTTATGTTTGGAGGCGAGGCCATGGCGACCGAGGAACCTGCGTTCACTGTCGCGTTTCACGAGGGCGACTTCGAAGTGCGCGACTATTCCGCGCTCGTCGTCGCCGAAGTCAGCGTCTCCGGTAGTCGTGACGAGGCTTCCAATGCTGGCTTTCGCTTACTTGCTGGCTACATCTTTGGCGGCAACACGCGCCGCCAAAGCATCGCGATGACGGCGCCGGTGGTGCAGGAGCGTGCATCGGGCGAGACTATCGCGATGACTGCGCCTGTCACCCAATCGGGAGAGGAGGGCGCGTGGATTGTCCGCTTCACGATGCCCGCCAATTACACATTGGAAACGCTGCCAACGCCGAATGACGCGCGCGTGCGCCTCGTTCCGATGCCGGCGGCGCGCTACGCCGTGGTGCGTTTTTCAGGATTGTCGCGTCCGGCTGATGTCGAGCGCCGGACCGAAGAGCTGAGGACGTTCATAGCGCGACAGCAGCTTCGGGCGGCGGGTCCTGCCTCGCTTGCGCGCTATAATCCGCCATGGACGCTCTGGTTCATGCGGCGCAACGAGGTCTGGATACCGGTTCTTCGGACCGTGTAAGCGTGGGCGGTCCGATTGGGCGTAAGGCTCGCGCCAGAAGCGTCCCGGCGTGCTCGCCCACATGAATGCGCCTATGGTTCGAAGGAACCTTTGTGCGCGCAGCGAGCCGAAGAGCTTCTCTGTGCGGCGCGGCGAGCTGAAAGTATTCGGATGACGGAAGATGCAAGCGTCGCTACGCCGCCGCCGCCTTTCAAAGGTGGCGCGCGTTTGATGGCTGACGCTCTGAGCCGCCGCGTGGAGACGCTTCTCTCAGATCCCAAGCGCCGTCCTGTTGTGCTTATTGCGCTCTTGGTGGGCGTTCTGCTCTTTTCGGGACTTGGCTGGTGGCTCTCGCGGCCCCCCGAGATTGCGGTTGTTGAAATTCAACCAGGCCCTGTTGAGATTGCTCTCTCCGTCGTTGCTCGCGTGCGGCCCGACAACCTCGTTGATGTGCGCTCGCCGAATGCGGGTCAGGTCATTCGCTTGCTGCATGACGATGGCGATCTGATAGCGGCGGGCGCGCCTCTCGCCATTGTTCGCTCGACAGTGGAGCAAGCGCAAGCTGACGCCAACAGCGCGCGCGAGCGCGCCGCACGCGCCGAACTCGACCGGGCCCAACTGGCGTTCAACCGGACGCGCACGTTAGCGGATAGGGGCTTTGCCTCTGCCGCAGCGCTCGATGAAGCGCGAGCGACGCTGCGTTCAGCTCAAGCAGGCCTCGCGGCTGCGTCCGCTGAGCGCCGCGCCACTGCCGCGCAGACGCGGGAGTTCACAATTCGAGCGCCGATGGCAGGCGTCGTTCTGGTGCGCCCCATCGACAACGGCCAGGTCATCTCTCCGGAAACGACCTTGTTTCAGCTCGGCTCTCGCGACGACATCGAGCTTCAAGCAGATGTTGACGAAGCCTATGGCGATGTTCTGCGAACCGGCATGGAGGCGCGCGCAGCGCTTTCGGGGTCCGATGAGATATTCGCCGCTCGCATCAGCGAAGTGTCGCCCCGCGTGGATCCGACGACAGGCGGGCGCTTGATTAAGCTTGCGCCTGTCGAGCCGGCGAGCATCCCGCCAGGACGGTCTGTCGACGTAACGATTATCGTCGCTCGTCGCGAGCAAGGAATCGCGGTGCCGCGCCAAACAATCATCGACGCCAGCACGGAACCAAAAGTCTATGTGGTTGATGCGAATGACCGCGTCATCGCGCGAGCCATCGAAATTGCCGATTGGCCATCTTTGAACGCGATCATTGACAGTGGGCTCGCCCGTGGTGACCGGGTAGTGCTCGCGCCGGCCGACACCAGAGCAGGGGCTCATGTTCGCGCCCGCGCGCAGGCCCCCATTTCGACGCCGGCGAGTTAGCGCCCGTGTTCGCCTTCACCGTCGCCCGCCGTTATCTCTTTTCAAATCCCTCGCAAACCGCATTGTTGATTGTGGGGGTCGCGCTAGGCGTGACCGCGTTTGTTTTCATCACCGCTCTCATTCAAGGATTGGCGATACGGTTGACCGACGATGTGACCGCTAATAGCGCCCACGTCTCGCTTGAGCCCGTGACGCGCGTGGCGCGTGTTTTACCCAGCCCTGACGCGAATGTTGAATCTGTCGCCATCGTTTCGACGTTCCAGCGCCGCCAGATTCGAGCTTGGGCGTCGACCGTTGAACTCTTGCGTAGCCAGGCATCGGTGTCGGCAATCAGTCCGCAGATTTCGGGGAGCGCCTTTCTAGTGAAAGGTGAGGCGGTCGCGCCGGTCGCGGTGACGGCGGTTGATCCTGCGGGACTGGACGCTATCTCGCCGATTAGCACCGAAATCGTGAGCGGTGATTCGAGCCTTGGCGCTGACGGCATTCTGATCGGCGTTCGATTGGCGGAAAATCTCGGATTGTCCGCCGGCCAACCCGTGCTGTTTCGCACTGATCGAGGTGTAGATCGGCTGCTTATAGTACGCGGCGTTTTCGAGACCGGTTTGCAAAGTCTCGACGAGAGAGTGGCCTACCTCTCGATCCAGACCGCGCGCCCGCTTTTTCTGCTTCCGGAAGGCGTAACGAATATTGAAGTGAAGCTCGTCGAGCCCGCACGCGCACGAGATTTTGCCGCCTTTTTGGCGGAAGCGACGGGTCTGCGCGCAACGTCGTGGCAAGAGAAGAACGCAAATCTGGAAGGCGCGCTCGCGGCCCAAGCGCAGACTGGGACGCTCATCCAAATTTTCTCGCTCATATCCGTGCTTATTGGCATCGCCAGCGCTTTGAGTCTGTCGGCCAACAGACGTAGGGGCGAAGTCGGCATCATGCGCGCGTTCGGCGTCTCGAAGCGCTTTATCGCTGGCGTGTTCGTGTTGCAGGGTTTGCTCATCGGCATGGTCGGCGCTGGGATCGGGTGTCTGAGTGGCTTTGCTCTTTGCTCGTGGCTAGCGACGCTGACCAAACCAGACGGCGCCATGGCGCTTCCGATCGCCCCTAGCGAAGGCGGTTATGTCGCGGTCTTCTTGCTGACCACGATCGGTGCTGTGTTGGCGTCGGTCATCCCGGCGCGCTCTGCTGCGCGGCTTGATCCGCTTGAGGCGATTCAACAATGAACGCCGTTCTTGATGCGCGCGGGATTGGCATGACGTTCCGCAACGGCGATGAACTCACTGAGGTACTGAAGGGCGTCGACCTCACGCTTGAACCTGGAGAACTGGTTGCGCTCCTCGGCGCGTCCGGATCGGGTAAGTCAACGCTTCTGTCGATTGTGGGGCTTCTGCTGCGGCCAACCAGCGGAACGATCACCATTGCCGGTGAGCGTGTAGATGGGCTGTCTGACGGAGAACGCGCCTTATTCCGTAACCGGCGGCTCGGCTTTATTTTTCAGTTTCATCACCTCTTGCCGGACTTCACGGCGACAGAGAACGTGGCCTTCCCAGCGGCCGCACCTGCAGGCGTGGTCACAGTTGCGATGCGCCAGCGCGCACGAGAATTGTTGGCGCGAGTGGGCTTGTCGGATCGCATGGACTTTCCTGCTACTCGTCTGTCCGGCGGGCAGAAGCAGCGCGTCGCTATCGCACGCGCGCTCATGAACAATCCGGAGCTCGTGCTCGCCGATGAACCAACTGGCAGTCTTGATCGTGTCGCAGCGGATCAGGTTCTTGATTTGATGCGGGAGATCAATCGAGAGGAGAGCGCCACCTTCCTAATCTGCACGCATGATGAACATGTGGCCGCACGCTGCACACGTCGCATCAGCCTAAGCGATGGCCGCGTCGAGAGTGTCACAAGCGGGAGCGCTGTTGAAACTGAGCCAACAGAAACCGCACTGAAGGATTAATCCAATCGGCCATTCGCGAATCCAGATCTTTCAGCCTAGGCTGGTTTAGATTTTGGCTGCACTCTTGGTGAGCAACATGACTGACTACGAACCCAGTTTGGCGAACTCTTTCCTCTCCTTTGCGATCTATTTCGGCGCGGCGGTCGCGTTAACCGCGGTGTTCATCCTAACCTACGTTTGGACTACGCCGCACAATGAACTCAAGCTCATGCGCGAGGGCAATGGCGCGGCTGCCCTTGGCTTGACCGGCTCGCTGCTCGGGTTTGTCATTCCACTCGCACTTGTGATCAGTGTGAGCGGCTCATTGATGCAGACGGCGATGTGGGGCGTCGGAGCGCTCTTGGTTCAGACCGTTGGTCAATTTGGGGCGCGGCTGGTTCTTCCCAGTCTGACTGCCGATATTGTCGCCGGAAGGTACTCGGCGGCAATCGTACAGTCCGGCGTCGCGCTCTCATTGGGGATACTGCAAGCCGCATGCTGGACGCCCTAACTGCTCAGCCGACCGGTGCGCCGTGACGCAGGTGCTGGCGGATCCGCCACGAACGGCTGAACTGGAAGGCCGCCTTCCGGCGACACCACGCCATTGCTGGGTGAGCTAGGCCACTGGCTGCTTTGGAGCGCGTAAGCCGGGCGCGAAAATTCGCGCCATGACGCGCCTTGGCTCTTTTGCGACACTGGCCAGCCTGGGCTTGCCTTTGTGGAGCGGGGTCTTTAGCGAAAGTCGACGTTGTGGGGTGGGGGCCAGATGTCGATCTGTCGCGTTTCAATTTCTGCGGTGCTGATAGCTGGGTGCCTCACCGTCGCGGGTTGCAACCCTTCAACCACGACCGCCCCGTCCAGCGTCGAGGCGCCGGCGCGTTTCGTTGAAGGTGATGGCGAGCCCCAAACATGGAGCCCGCTCGCTCAAGACGATCCAGCAATCGCAGCGTTTGCAGTGGTCAAGTTTAACGATCTTCCGGACATGTCGAATATCGCCGCGGTGCGCATGTACGGAATGGCGAGTGGCGATCCGGCCATGAACGGCCTTCGTGTCTATCTGGCCTTCGTCTCACCGCATGATGAGAGGGCTTTTCTTCTCGGCGACTTTCGCGATTATCGCGTGATCGCCGCATCGCCCGGACGCATTGATTTGGAATACGATGAAGATGTTATGGTCGCGGACGAGCCGCAAACCCGCACGCTTCGCACCATCGTCACCTGGACAGAGACCGCGCAAGAACCATCTCCGAATCCAGAATTTCCATCGATGGTAACGATGACCCCGGCGCAGTAGGTCGGCCCGGGCCAATGTTCGCACGCTCGGTGCGCTCTCGTTCGCGCGGTGCTTTGCCGCCGCCGAATAAGCGCCGAGGCTAAATCGGCTATCCAAGATCGAGATTCTCGCGAATGTCCTATTTCGGCGACAACACGCCTTTGTTGCGTGCGCTAAATCGCGGTCCGGTTTGGAGCGTGTAGGTCGGTCGCGAAAATCAGGCGTATGACGCACCCTGGCTCAATCCGGACTCTTTGGATTTGCAATGCACGGGGCTGCGCCAAGACCTTCGCAATACTCTTTCGAAGAAACCAAACTCCAATCGGAGCGAAGAAAATCAAAAGCGCGACGCCCAAAGTCTCGCCCGTATCGGAGTTGCCGGTCGTTAGTGTCACAATCGCCCTTGCGGTGAACCAACAGGTCGCCAGAACGCTAGCGATCCAACTCCACACGGCTACTCTCGCCAATGCGGTCAGGATCGGTTGTCGAGCAAGAGTGGCAATCAAGAACGACATGACGGTCACGTTTGCGAAGGCGCAAGCCGCAAGCGCAAGTACGACGCGTAGTTTGTGTCGTATGGGCCGGGTCGTCCGTGACTCAATTGCGAAGGCCAGCGCAGCCCACCAAACGACAAGCGACAGTCCAAACAGGTGGCTCCAACCGGGAGCCGCGATCCACATCCCATACCCCAGGTCGAAACTCGGCGTCGAAGGTGCAAGCGCCATCGGCGCCAGTAGAAGCGCTGATGCGACGAGGGGCGGCGGCCTAAGACTCGATCCGAGACGGACATCACGCAACCCTCGTAGCGACTCCGGACATTTCGCAGCCGGGTCCGATGTCTGAGTTCTGCGACAACGCGCCGTTGCTGCGGTGGCTAAGCGATTGACCGCAACTGAGGAACTTAGCGAATCCTGATTTGTGCGTTGGCGTACACAATTGCCGACCCGACTCGGTCAAGCATCGTATGGGAGCCGGTTTTCCGGTGTCTGCGGTTTGGCGCGTCGGATGCGTGCCCGCCTTTGGAGGGGACTCGCGATGCGCGCCGCCGATGATTTGCTGCAGCGTTTCGAGCGGGCTTGCGTAGAATGGGGAAGACGCCACTCTCCCGAGAGAGCGAAGGATTTTTGCCTCGGCCAACTAAGCATCGCTGACCGTGATCTCTTGTTTGAAATTCTTAGCCTGATGAATCGCATTGAGAGGCGTCGATAAAGGCAGCGACCGGCAATATGGCCGTTTTCGATGCGGTGGACGGCTCTCCGCCCCGCCTGCAGCGTAAGCCGCAGGTTCGAGCCGGAGGAGAGCACCAATGCAGGCCGTTACGATTGGATTGGATATCGCGAAATCTGTGTTTCAAGCGCACGGCGTCGATAGCACCGGCGAGGTCGCGTTGCGGCGGCGTTTGAGCCGATCGCGATTGTTGGAGTTCTTCGAGAAGCAGGCGCGATGCCTGATCGGCATGGAGGCATGCGCCTCGGCGCATTTTTGGGCGCGTGAACTCTCGCGCCTCGGGCACACAGTGCGGCTGATCCCCCCGAGCTATGTGAAGGCCTACCTCAAGCGCCAAAAGAACCATGCTGCGGATGGCCGGTTCGAGGCGAACCGGCCATGAAGTCAAAGGTCGACTAAGCCGGTCACCGAATTTCGCTCTATGCCTCCGGCTGGATCAATTGAGATATCCAACCTTGGTAAACTGCAAATCGACCGTCTTTGTGAGCAATTGAATTAAGCCTCAGGCGCTATTTTGAGGCAATGCAATGGGTCGATCACGAAACCTATGTCGGGCCTTGCCGCCGTGTCGCGCGACGGCCGCATTTACGACACCGCCGACGCAAGAACACGGCGCAACCATTTGCCCCCAACCCGAGAGAGTTGTTTAGGCACGTGGCCTTCGCTCAGCAGCTTGGTCAAGGATGCAGCGCGCGAACGATGATGCGGATCGAAGCTGGAATCGACCTCGCCGATCGTTTGGGCGATCGCCACTTGGTAAACACGTTTCGCCAGCTTCGCGCCAGTTGTTCTCTTGAATTGATGTAAAGCACTGGGCTGCACCCGGTTGACGACGCCGACTTAGGCTTGCGTACGCGCTAGCGTAGCGAACGACGCTCATCGGCGACGACGCTACCGACGCCGCGGGCGACAGCACCCATCCTCATGAAATCGATGTTCGCGAGGGCGAGCGGGGCGGACACTGCACGCTAGCCGTTTTCGTTCACGCACATCACTGCGTTTTGACGAACAATTTCCGGCGCCTCTGGCTGCCAGCGAAGCGCCTCGGTCTCTCGAACGTCGAAGCAGGCTTCGCTCGTATTTTGATTGAAACCTGCCATCGCGCGGACGAGAGGTTCCATTCCTGGACGCTGCTCAACGATCAACGCGAGGCGGTAGCGCATATTCCAGGGCGAGCCCATTTCTACGCGAGCTGCAAACTGCGTCGGAAGTGCAACGCCCGCCAGTGTCCGAGCATTCTCATATCTACCAAGAAACAGCGATGTGCAGTTGGCTTGGGGGCACAGCTTCTGCGGATCGGTCTCGGATACTGTGTCGGCCACTACCAAGCTCAAGTGACTGGGATTGGCAGGGGCGCCGAACAGCTCAGCGGGCGAAATGGCCGGAACATTGACCACAGCCTGAGCGAATAAGATGGCCAGCATCGAAATCTCCTCTCCCGGCACTTTCGTTCGTTTGCCTCACCGCCCACCCAGACGTCGTCCTCGCGAAGTCCCACAATATCGCAGCTTCGTAATTTACTGTCGATCGCCAGATGACGAAGATCGCCGACGCGCCGCGCCATTTCTCGATAACGTCCGAATTCGACGTCCCCTTGGCGTGCGCATCCTTGTTCGTCCGCAGGCGTCGCGGCGCCGTTGATGTGGGCAAGGACTTCGCCGTTCGCGGAAACGACTAGCGCCGCAATTTCTGCCGAGCGTGATCGCCCTGTGCGCGTTGCCGTACAGACTTGGCAGGCTTTGTCATCCATTTGGACCTACCACACCGCGCTGATGCGGAGGGCAATCCGGTGAATAGGTCAATCGCATCCGAAAGGATGATTGCAGTGCCGCTCGCGGAGTTCGCCGTTCTTTTGGTTTCGCTCTCCATTTGCGTTTGGTCTTGGGATGGCGGCGGTGTTTTGGGGCTCGTGGGTTGGTTGGGCGGCGCGATCGCTACTCCCAGGCGAGCGGAAGGCGTAAGGTTCGATCTTGGTGGCGCGATGGCGGGCCTTTGGGCGGGCGTCATGCTTGGCGGCTTGTTTGGCGGGGGGATCGCGCGATTGGTGGGTTTCAGCCTCTCATAGACGTACCTCGTTCACTTGGACGCGGCTTTATTGATCGGGATCAACGATCGCGACGCGTGATTTTTCGCTGATCGTTCTTCGTGCAACTCGTCACCGTTTAGTCGGTTCGCCTGTTTTGAAAGGGGAGGTTCTCGTGACCCCAATGGATGCATTTGTCGCCCGCGCGAATGCCACGCGCATGCGCTTGCAGCTTGCGACGTCAGTCGACGCTGAAACACAAGCTACGCTCCGACAATTGTTGGAGGAGCAGTTGGAGACGCTCCGAGTTGGCGAAGCCGGGGAGGCTTCAAAGCCGTACTTAGTGGCGCGTGAGAAAGCGTAGCATTTCCGCTTTCGGTGATGGCGCCCCGTATTGACATTGAGGGCCTGACCGGCTCGTCGAGAACGCCGAGAGCTTAAGCCGGGCGTTTCCTTCTAGCCGCCGTGAATCCGAAGCAGCGCGGTTGCGCTCGATCAAAGGTTGGCTCTGCTGGATCGATAGTCAGAATCAATAGGAGAGCGATCCATGGCCGACTTCTTTGTTTCAACCTTAGGCAAGGCCTCTACGGAGGAGGCGCTTGATTGGTCGCAGCTTGTGGGGGCCAGCGCTTCGCGCGCGCCTGGCCATTGGAGCGTGCCGGAAGCGTTTCTTGCGGTCCTCTTTGCCGCCGTCGGCTGCGACGGCGAAATCGCCGCCGTGGAGCAGGAAGAACTGATCGCTCTGGTTCACAGATCGCGCGCCCTGAAGTCGCTTTCGCCTGCGCAGCTAACCGAAATAAACATCCGCATTGTCGAGCGCTTGCGTGACAGTGAAGGCGCCCTGCGCGAGGCGTGCGCAGCTCTGCCTGACGAGATGCGGCTGCCGCTGTTCGCGCACGCTCTGGACCTCGTTTTAGCGGACGGTGATTTGACCGAAGACGAGGCGGACTTTCTCAACGCGCTGATCCTTTATCTCAATCTCGACGGAAAGAGCGTTGAGCAAATTGCTGAAGTTATGACTTTGAAGAACCGCTTCTAGCCGGCGGCGGCGGCGGGGGGGGCGCTTTCCGGCCCCATCGACGATTGCAAACGAGCGGTGAACGGCTCGAAGTGAGGAATGTCGCCTACCGGCGAGATCACGCCGAACCTCAACAATCAATGTGAATGGCTGATCTAGATGTCGCCTGCCGCTGGCCGCTTACTTTTTGCGTGGCTCGGCAAACAGCATGAACCGCGCCAGAGGCCGCTTGAAAAGTAGCAAATAGGTGACGTGCAAGCCGACTAGCAGGACGAGCAGATTCGCCAGCAATTCGTGGATTTCCGCAACGACGCCTTCTTCTTCGTCTTCGCCTGATTCACGTACGCGTTCATCGTATTCGCGGTCCTGTGTTTCGCCAATGATGGCGCTCGCGTAGACAGGCGACGTTCCGGCCACGCCGATTGCGCGCCCTCGATCCATCACGATCCCTGTTCCTGTGACTCCCAGCAAACTTATTGCAATCGCCAGCAATAAAGTTCGGCTTATTGCCGGGTGGGTCATCGCATTGCCGAGCTTCATCCCCTCGAAATGCGGATAGAACCGCATAAGGCCCAGCTGCGGAGCTCCTGTGAGCGCCAGGGCGAGCCGCAGCACGATAACCGCAGCAACGCCGTAACCGAACCACGCGTGGATTCTGCCCCACTCAGCGCTTAGGTAGGCCGCGATCGCCAAGACCGCGAGGAGCGCGTGATACGCTCTCAGTCGATGCATTACGGCTAGCATAGAGGCCTCTGGGTACTACGCGATTGTCAGATGGACCGCGGGGCGGCAAAAGCGCGTTCAAGGCCAACAGGCCCCATCAACTTATGTTCCGCTACCGGTCGCCTCCGATCTTGCGTCAGATCAAATTAGGGAAAGTGTCGCGATCGTCTCGGCAATGCTTCGTGTTGCTGCGAACGATCTGCAATGGAGGCTTTCGGCGAGACCGTGCCGTTCACGCGGGCATTGTATCCTTCGCGTACCTGGTCAGCGGCGTTGGCATGCTAGCCGTTGTCTTCACCATTGCCCCGATCGTGCTCTTGAGCGGGACGCTCGCAACCACGTCCATTGCGCTGGGCTCGTGGCAAGGAATGCTCTTAGTTTCAGGTGCCGGATTGCTCTTGGTCCCGCTTCCGGTCGTTGGGCGGGGCTCCTTACGCTGCGCTTGTCCGCATTGCACGACATCATTGTTCGAGCCTTCACTTATCCCACTGCGCCCACCGTGGAGTTGGGTTTCAAGACCTATGGGAATTGCGAGGCGCTATCTGCGCGGTCAGCGTGATTGTCTGAAATGCGGAGCGCCGCTGTAGGTCCACCTTCGGCGCAAAGCAGCCGGATGCTCTACCGCTGAGCTACTACCACCCTCCAGGTTTTGCGAGCGACAGGCGAGGAGTCGAACCACGCGACCTCCGACCGGCGTGGGCGATATCACGACCAACGCGGAATGTCCGCGTCCGGCGATCCTGAGCCGAATTGACAAGCAGGGCGCCGTTGTCTTGATTGGAGCGCGCTGACCACTAAAGGGTGTCAGCCTATCCAACGAAGGATTGCATCGCAGACGGCGTTGTCGCTCTCGCCGCCGAGCGCAAAGCTCGCCATTGGATCGAGCCCAGGCGCCGCTCGCTTGTAGAAGTGCTGCAGCTCCGGAAATCGCGCGATCTCGGTTGGCAGGCCAGAGCGTGCGGCGGCGAGTTGATCTACCTGCTCGGGCGTCACTGATTGGTCGCGCCCGCCCTGCACCAGCAGCACGCGCGTGCCCACCCGCGCGACGGCTTCTCGCGGATCAACGGCGTCGACTTCACGCAGGTAGGTGAGCGCCTGTGGCGGCATGGCAGCCAACCCCGCAAGCATCGGATTGCGTCGCGCGTCGGCGCTCAGCGCACGTGCGGCGCGGATGTCATCGACGGCTTGATCAAAGATGGAAAGGTCGGGGGTCGTGCCAGGCGGCGCCATCGCGGCCGCTTGTCCCCGCATGATGTCGAGCAAGCGCAAGGCCGGCCCGGAGAGGCTGACGACGCCTTCGAGAGAGATATCCGGCTCGGCCGCCAACAACGAGGCCACGAGTGCACCCTCGCTGTGACCGGCGACAAAGGCGGGCAAGTCCGGCGCAGCAGCGCGCATGTGCGAAAGCGCCGCGCGCGCTACGACTAAACGCTGCGCAAAGCGCTGATGCACGAGCGCCTGCGTTGCATCAATGGTCTCGCTGCCGGTGCCAGGGCCGATCTTGGCCTGCCGCATCGAGACGATGCCGCCCCGCGAAAGTTGGTGTGCAAGATCACGGTAGAGGTGGGGACGCACATTCCAGGCTGGGTAATCTCCGTCAACATCGCTGAAAAGCGAGCCGGGCAATAAAAGGATGCAGGCGCGGGCCGCGCCCCGCGGACGCGTGATACGCCCGGGCAGGCGGACGCCATCAACGATAAGTGTTGCGTCCTCTTCGTTCATGGGACTCTCCTGAGCGGCCGCTGCACCCATTGTGGATGCGCACGCCGCCGCGATTAAGGTACGGCGATGCATGCACATTCTGATGAGGCCGGCCCTAGGGGCCGGCTCAAGAGGAATTTTAAGTGCCTGCCGAATGACCATCGTCGGTGATTGTGAGACGCATTGCCGAGCAGGGCACGAACGGCTCGATCGGAGCGCTCCAGCCATTCAGAAAAGTTGCGACAGGCCAGCCCCAAGCGTGGCCCGTCAAATCAGTGCGCCGCGCCTTGCTGGCGCGCGAACTCCGCTTCGAAGGCAGCCTCAAGCGCCACGTTGAAAGCGCTTAAGGCATTTGCATCGACGAATGCGTTCACGTCGCCGGCGCGCAGGCGGTCGCGCCTGGCATCCAAGTCGAAGAAATTCTCATGATTGCCCAAAAAGACGTCAGCGCGCATCTCGCGCACGCGGGCGAACGTCGATCGAAACGCCGCGACCATTCCCGGATAGGACTCTGGCACGAGTGATTGCCCCGCAACCGTCGCGCTGCAATGGAAGAAGACTGTATGACGCGCTCCGTCGTTACCGGTGACGTCCATCGTCCATGAGGTGCATCCCTCGGTATGGCCGGGCGTCAGATGCGCGGTCAGCGTCACGCCGCCGAGGTTTAAGCTCTCATTGTCGCCGATCACGCGGTCGACACGAACGGGCGGGAACCGCATTCCTGCGCTTGGCCCATAAGATATGTCGCCCGCTTCCAGCACCGGCCTGTCCGCGGCGCTCGCCACCATTGTCGCGCCGCTCAAACGCTGTAACCCCGCGAGGCCACCCGCATGATCGAAGTGCGCGTGGGAGTTCAACAGGTACTTTACGTCTCGGATATCATATCCGAGCGCGCGGATATTGGCGGCAATCTGCGGCACGCTTTGCGGCAAGATGCCATCGATCAAGAAATGCCCTTCAGGTGTCGTGATCAGGAACGAACTCACACCGGCCGTCCCGACATAGTGGATATTGCCGATCACCGTGAACGGCTCATAGGGCTCGTTCCAACGGCCGTTGATCGCATACTCATTCAGCGGTGAGCGCTCGGCGGCTTCAATTTCGGCGTCGCTCGACAAAGGCGGCGGAGCGGACGCACAGCCAAGCACAAACAAAGCGGCGATAAGGATCAATCTCATGCGGGCGGTCTAACAGCTCTGCTGCACCGGGCAAACCACGCCCCCACCGCGTGACGGCTCAGGCAGGAGACTTGTCGAGAGAGATGCACGGGAGAAGGAAGGCGCTGTGCCATCCGATGGTGCGAAGAGTGGCTTCGGCTGCCTCGCGCGGCCCGGGCAGAACCCGACAGGTCCACAAATTCTTATACGCCACGTATCCGAGACGCAATTGCATGGCGTGAAGCGTATGCCTTGCAGCCCCGTCTTGACAGCGTCCACAGTCGGCGACGACACGCCGTTGCTGTGTGCGCTAAATCACTGTCCGCTGTGGAGAGCTTTCTCACTGTCCTCGCTCCACGACCTCAAATTAAGGTGCGTGTTGCGCTCACCATTTGAGACCGCCAGAGAGTAGGCCGGTCGAAGGAGCGCGAGTTATTCTGCTATGTCCTGAGGCGTGTAGCGAATTGGCGTGCCGTTGTTGGTGATCCTCACGAGATCAATTCCGTCCTCGCAGGCCACGCGTGTAGCGTAGGCCAGTACACTCCCCGCGATCGTGCTGAGATCCGTCATGAGGAGCTTCCAGTGCCAAAAGCCGGCTGCGTCGCGAGTGACAAGAAAATGCATGCTTGAACGTAACATGCTGTGGCGCCCGCCTCGGGCTAGGTCTGGCGTCGGACATTGAGCGGTGTCACGCTCGCGTGGTTGCCACTCGCCGAAACGTCGCAAGAAAGCCGTTGGTAACGCGGACCGCCTCCCTGCTAGCTTTCTCGATAGTCGGATTCGCGCCCTCACCTCGATGATTTCGTGGACCCGTGAGCCAAGGGATGAGTGACCGCCTCCGGCGAGAGTGCGCCGTCAGCGGTTGCCAGGGCTTGTGTCCGATTTGGATCGTCCCTGCCGTTTGGCAGCATGCGTGAAGCTAATGCGCTTGCGGGTCGTAATTTGCCATCCATTCTCGCTGGCAGCGTTGCTCGGAACTGATGGCCTGGAGCAGCCCCAAAGCAAGCTTTGGCGGCTCGCCGCGCGCAAGCCGGCGAAGTTGCTGATATTGCCAATAGAGTGCCCCAAACCCGTTGGCGGCTCGAACCAATGTGAACGGAGATTTCGGGCCGAACACACCGGGGCCAAGCCGTAGACGATCTTCATAGCGGTCAAGCGCCGCGGCTCCATCGAGTAGTCGGCGAGCAGCGTCTGGGTCGACAACCATGGGCCTAGCGATGCCGACGAGCGCAATGCCGTCATTGGCGATAGCGTCATTCATCGCTTGAGATGTTCGCAATCCGCCGGTCACCATCAGCGGAAGTTTCAGGTGGCCGCGCATCTGGACAGCAAAATCCATGAAGTAGGCTTCGCGCGCGGTAGTGGACGTCGGGAGCCCGGTAAGATCTGGCTTTTCGACACCCTCCAATTTCATCATTCGCGGTTGTTCGTAGTTGCCACCCGAAATCTCGATGAGATCGACGCCCTCTCTTTCGAGCCACCCAGCAACTGTGAGGCTTTCCCCGGGCGTGAACCCGCCTTTTTGAAAGTCAGCGGAGTTTAGTTTGACTGCGACGGTGAAGTCCTTACCGACGCTCGCACGGATTGCGCGAACAATCTCGAGGAGCAAGCGAGCCCGGTTCTCAAGCGAGCCTCCCCACGCATCTGCGCGCCGGTTGGCGAGCGGTGACAGAAACTGCGAAAGGAGATAACCGTGAGCGGCGTGTATCTGAACGCCTGTGAACCCAGTCTCTCGCGCCACTGCTGCGGCCGCTGCGAAGCGTTCTACGACAAGCGCTATTTCTTCCTCTCGCAGAGGCACAGGAACGCCGTACAGTTTTCCAGGCAGAGCAAGAGGCGCCGATGACGGCGCCTTTGGCGTGGGGTTCACCAACGCAGGCGTCTGGCGCCCGGCATGGCTCAACTGCATCCACACGCCTGCGCCGCCTGCGCGCGCGGCTTGACTCCAGCGCTTGAGCGCTGACTTCGCTTGTTCGCCTTGTGAGCCGGCAATCACTACGTTGCCCGGTCGTTCAAGGTGCTCGGCGTCGACTTGAACATTGCCGGTTATCAAGAGACCGGCGCCGCTGCGCCCCCACGCTTCATACAGGCGGACAAGCCCCTCGGAGGCATGACCGCGCCAGTCGGCTAGGCCTTCGGTCATCGCCGCCTTCGCCAAGCGATTGGGCAGCGTCTCGCTCGGCAATCGAAGCGGCTGGGTAATTGCGGAAGTGGCCATCGAATTCCTTGGGGCGCCGAGGCGCGGCAAAAGACAGGCTTACAGAGCAGTAGTACATGGTGCAGGCCAACCGAAGCCACCCAATGGCGGATAACGGCGACAACGCCGCGCAGCGTGTCGAATGTGATCTACGGCATCAATTGAGCGCGCCCGCCATTCAAGTAACTTGTTGGTTGGACGGGCCGTGGTCCAATTCTGCCTGTCGGATGACGTGCTGGAGTTTGGCACGTCGGCATGTCACTCGTGGTCTTCTTTCGGGGAGGCTCACATGAAAATTGAAGGCGGTTGCTACTGCAAGGGTGTGCGCTATCGGGCGGAGGGCGAGCCGATCATGCGCGCGGAGTGCTATTGCCGCGAATGCCAATACATCACAGGCGGAGGCAATCTCATGATGATCGCCATGCCGTCCTCCGGATTCGAGATCACCAAGGGCGCTGTCAAAGACTATAAGCGCGCTGACTTGCCGAACGGCGTGACGCGCCAGTTCTGCCCCGAATGCGGCACGCATTTGTTCACGCGCGCGCCGGGGTTCGACATCGCCGTTATCATCAAGCTCGGCACGCTGGATGATTTGTCGCTCTACGGCAAAGCCGACAGCGCCAACTACGTTTGCGACGCGCAGCCCTATCACCGGCTGCCGGACGACATGCCAAGGTTCCAGAAGTGGATGCACGATTAGCGGCTGCATCAGCCAATTGGGAACGTGTCTGTTCATCTCGCGAATGACGCGTTTCGGCGAAGATTGCGCCGAATAGGTCGTGCATGCGAGAATGACTACTATTGAGAACGACCGCCGTCGGTAACAGTGTGGCCCTCCGGGAGGTCTCGTGCGCGCACTTTGGCTGGCTCTTGCCTCTTCGCTGTTTGTCGCTGCCTGCGCGCATACGAGCGTTGGGGCTGGTTCTGTCGGACCACAATGTAGTAGCCGGCAAATAGTGCTGGCGTTCTACAATCAGGCCCTGATTGAGCAACATCCGCGCCCTGCGTTCGAGCGCTATGCCTCGCGCTCCTTCGTTGAGCATAAGCCCGACGTGCCGCAAGGGACGCGGGAGGCGACTATCACGTTCTTGGAAGAGCTGATTGCCAGTACGCCTCGTCCACGATGGGAAATTCTCCGAACAATCGCCGAAGGCGATATGGTGTTTGTGCACGCACGGTTCAGTCCCGCGGAAGGCGCTGCATATTACGCGATTGCGGACGTGTTCAGATTGCAGGACTGCCTGATCGTTGAGCACTGGGATGTCGTTTCTGGCCCGCCTGCTAGCTCTGAGAACCCAAACGACCGGTTCTGACTCTTCTCGAGGGCAGGTTTCGGCGAGATCACAACGTTGCTGCGAGCGCTAATCGACTGACTGCAGTCGGGAGGCTAGGCCAGTCGCGAAATTCGTGTCGATGACGGTCGCTGCGGACACTCATGCCTCCGCCGTGTTACTGTCGATCTATGCGGAACATGCTTCTTATTATCTGCCTTCTGGCCACTTCGTGTACTGCGCCCCAGCAAAGCATGGAAAGCGGAGCCGCAGTCGCACTCGATGCGTGCTCCGCACGGACAAGTCGCACCATAACTGGTGCGGAGATGCCGGTGTATGTCGCCACTGCGTACGCGGTGGGGCCTGATTGCACGAATGTCGCGGTGCTCTTGGTAGTCAGGTTGCGGGACGACGTCCGCCACGTGGACGCCATAAACGCACGGGACGGATTGGCCTCAAGCATCGATAACGCGGCACAGTTGCAGGATTTCTTGCGCGACTGGCTCGCGCCCCGCGCCGCATCACTGACATCGGCACAGCTTCCCCCGTGGTCTCCGGACTCCGAAGAAACGACCCAACTCACTACCGATGAGAACGGCAACTTCTTCACGCCCGCCGTAGGTCGCGCGTGGTACGCGCGGGTTCGCGCCATGGATGTCCCTTTGCTGTGTTATGCGCGGGTTCAGGGCAACCTAACTTGCTACGCGTTCGTCAACAGCGGCCTGGAAAAGATCGGTGCGTATGAGCATGAAGACTGACGTCGGTTTTCGCCGATCGTGAGCCGAATTGACGGGCAGGGCGCGAGCGGTTCGAATGGAGCACGCGCGCTATCCGCGAAAATTGTCTGATGGCGCGCGGTTGGCCCAAAACGGCCATGCGCACTAAAAGGTACACTCGGTGTTCTGCGGAGCAAGGAATGTCGGAAAGCGAGTCTGTTGGCGCATTCGCCATAGTGCCGAGTAACGACCTCGCCGCTGCGATACCCTTCTGGGAGCGCTTAAGCTTCTCACGCGACGGCGGCGACGCGCAGTACGTCATCATGACGGGCTGGGGTTGCGAAGTGCACCTTACCCAGGCGGGCAGCGGCCCATGGCGCGTTCCGTCTGAGAACAATCCCTTTGGTGTTTTCATTCGGACGCCAAATGTTGCCGCGATAGCAGCGCGTGTCGATGATCTCATCATTCGACCCGGTGGCGTTCTTCGCCACCGTGAATGGGGAATGTACGAAGTTGGCGTCGCTGGTCCCGACAATCTTCTAGTTCGGATCGGATGGCCGTCTTCGCTGATGAATTCCTAGGAACAATATTGCGGGAACTGAAGTGTCCGCAATCGGCGACATCGAGGAGGCGCGAGATGGAACATGCGCAACTGTGCAAGCTTAGAGACGTTCAACGGTTGAATAATCGAGTGAACGGCCCATGTCTAAAGAGTTGATCGTTCGACTTCGCATCAATCAGCCGATGTGCCGACCTGATGCAAGGGCCTGAGCCCATTGCTTGGTCAGGTATTCCTCCATGAACTACTCCATATGTCTTCTCGGTGCGGGCGGTTGCACGCAGCGCACTTCATTCGGTCCATTTGAGGACGACGCGGCCGCGCTCGCACAGGCGCGCACGCATGTCTGTGGTTCTCCGATTGTCGAAGTCTGGAAGGATTATCAGCTTGGCGCGCGGCTTTTTCGCGACCCGCCCTCGACGGAGGCTCTGCGATGAAGATCGCGCCAACTCACTTGGCCCAGACCCGGGCGCACCAGGACTTGGCATCCTGGGAGAATGAAGGCGGCTCGACCAGATCTGTCGCAAAAACCACTCAAGCTAGGGTCGTGACAATCGGATGGCCGCCCGCGAGCGTCATCAATCCAATTCCGGCTACGCTATCCGGCGCCGACAAAGGCATGGCGGACACAAATTCTCTGACCATGATGCGGGTCTCGCTGCTGCTGCTCGTTCCCGCGTTGGGGAGCTTGGCCATTTTTTGGGGAGCGGTCGCCGCGAATGGCCCACGATGACGCCGAGCAAGTATCGGAGGGCGCTGGCTGCAGCGCGCGCGATGTTGTTGGTGGGCGCTGCATGCATTTGCGCTTGTGCGCCGGCAGTATCGCAAGCGCCGCCTAGCGCGGCGGAAGTGGAACAAGCCCATTTGCAGGCGCCTGCTTTGCGCGTGAGCTTTAATGTGAAGTTTCAGCCGTCGCATGCTTTGAGAGGGGCGCAGGCGCTTGAGGGAGCCGGCCGCCACGACGAGGCCGCGACCTTGCGCGATGAGATCGCGTTTCATGGCCTTTGCTTTGAACGCCTTACTCTCGGCGGCGCTGAATTCGTCATCAGCGTATGCGCGCCTCTGTCTTTGGAAGATTCATTCGTCACGCAGCGCTTTTGGCTCGAACACTTGGGCGCAACGCCCGGCATCATCTTTGTCGAACGCAATCTGGTGGCGGATCACGATGATGCGGTGAAAGCGTTTCCGTTGTGACCGGACCCCGTTCCACGCTTTTGATCACCTTCCGGCACGGTATCTGGCGCGTCTGGCTCGATGGGAAATTCTTCGGAGACTATCGCGCCAAGAGCCAGGCTATGGAAGCAGCAAAATCGGCGCAATCTGCCATGGCGACAATCGGACGGATCGCAGAGATCGCCGACAAGACGCAATCACCCTAAGCGAAAGTATCGAAACGGGGGCGCGCCAACGCGCAGCGAATGGCGAGGCGTGACAACGCGTCGGCCACGAGTGCGTTGGCGCTTCTGTTTGTCACGGTGCGGGGGGCGCCGCACGAATGACTGAGTTGAGCAGCGGTCCGGGTCACCATGTTGACGGGAGGCCGGCCGGCCTCGGATTTTGCGGGTATTCGGCAAACAAAGCGCGATATTCGCTTGCTACAGCCTCGTAACACTCGCACGCCGCGTTCTCTAAGCCGACCCGATCAACGATTGTGATCTTGCCGTGCTGATAGCGGATAACGCCTGCTTTCTGCAGCGTGCCTGCGGCGATGCTGACCGTGGAGCGGCGCACGCCGAGCATGACGGCGATTAAGTCTTGGGTCAGCGACAGCTCCGCCACGTCACTGCGGTCGTGCGCGGCGAGCAGCCAGCGGGCGAGGCGCTGGCCTAATTCGTGATGGGCGTTGCACGCGGCGGTTTGCGCTACCTGAACGTGAAAGACGTGGGTGTAGCGCAGCAGTAGATCGTGCAAATGCGGCGCGCGCGCCGCCACATCGTTGAGAGCAGCGGCGGACATGCGATAGGCGCCGCCGCCGGTCTGGCACATGGTCTCGCTGTAAGAGTTGGTCGCGCCCAGGATTACTGAAACGCCAGCGACGCCTTCCGAGCCAATCAGGCCGATCTCGAGCGGTTGCCCGTCAGACAGCATAGTCAGCGCTGAGATGAAGCCGCTTTCGACAAAGAAGACAGAGATGATTTTGTCGCCGGCTCGGTGGAGCGACTCGCCGAGCGCCAGCTCAACGCGCGTGAGGTGCTCAGCGATGATAGCAAATTCCGCAGGCGGGAGCGCCGCGAGAATGCGGTTTCGGACAGTGGTTTGAATGAGGCGAGACATTAGGGCTCCTTGGCGGGAGCACATGCATCTCTCAGTCGATCCGGCGCCGATGAGGTGAGGAACGATACAAGTACAATGCGCCAAAGCACAATGTGGCGCCAGTGGATGTTGCGTCACGGCTGCAATTAGCTGCCGGATCTGTGCGGTATCGCACACCACTACGGACGTTGTGTGATTTGATCCAGTGAGATTGCGCGATGCCGCACCGACGCGGTGGCCTCGATGTGCAAGGAGGCGTTATCGTTGGTGCGATAGTCCCCCCGACCGCCACCGGCGCTTTTGGAGCGGCTCCTTCGCCACCGGGGGAGCCGTTTCTTTTGCGCCGAAGTGCAGTGGGTGCGCGCCCAACAATCTTCTGAGCGATCGCGCACGCAGTTGCAGATCATTAATTCCGCTCGTCATGGACTCGGCCTGATTGGCGCATAGTTCTTGGTTCTCGGAGCGCCGAACCTTGCGTGCGCTTATCCTTGATAGTTCGAGCACGCGCGCGTGCGGAGAATTGGCATGCGCTCTCTTCATCGATCTTGGTTTCAGCGCCTTCGCTTGGAGGCGGTGAAGCGGAGGATGTCGCGAGCGCGTTGTGTCGCACTCGCCATTCCATTGGTCCTGGGGGCGCTCATGCCTTTCAGAAATGTGGCTGCCTCCGTCTGAATGAAAGTGAAGGCCATGACAGAACGAAATTGCATGCTCGCGTATTATCGCTTCTTTGGCGTCAACGACGGCGATCGAGTAATTTGGGAAGACTCTGTAACTTGCTTTGACGACGCGGAGGCGGTTGCCGTCGCCCAGACGCGATCGGGCGCAGGCGTATCTATAGAGGTATGGGAGGTCGGGCGGTTTGTCGGACGCGCGGCGGCGCACTGAATCTCTTCTGACCCGCCTCTTCTGTGACCGGCGCCACCATGAAGGGCAAGCGGCCTCCCGCAGGAGGCCGCCCCGCGTACTTAGCCGGGCCAAAGACGAGTCGCCGGCCGGCTCAGACTGCGAAGCCCCCCGGCTCCGTTGCGCTGACTAAGCGCGATCCGAACGCCTGTCTGTGCGATGGCGCGCAGACGACCGGGCCTGATGCGACTTATACACGACAATCTTTCCATCGCGGCGATCAGCATGAACGATGATGCTCTCTTCATGACCATGCGCCAACGGGCGTACGAGCTCGCAGAAACTGGCCGCTACAAACATTGGGCCAAGGTGGCGACAGTGTTGCACGCGGAGGGCTTTGTCGATTCTCTCATCCGACGATTGGAGTGCGACGGCCTTGCCGTGATGATGATCACACGTTGCTGCGACCAAGCGAGAGAATGAGCTTCTTGCCTCGCATGAGAATGGCGGCCCCCTTCGTCACTCTCGCGCGTTGATCGAGGTTAGAAAGAACCTCCCAATGAACAGAAACACTCTCCTCACCGCAGTCGCGGCGGTGGCGCTCGTCTCTCCGCTTGCGATCAGCTCGGCATCAGCCCAGCAAGACTTGCTGCGCAACCAGATGGTCCAGCATGCTCAATACCAAAGTCCAAGCCAGCAGGTGCAAGATCGTGACGATCGAGACGAAGCGCGCAGAGGCGATCACCGCGAGCGCCGGGAGTCTTGGCGCGACGACAATCGGGACGCCCGATGGGACGATAATCGCCACAACGGCTATTATCAGAACGGCCGCTGGACCTATGGGCCGCCATCTGCCGACCGTTATGGGCGCGCGAACTTCCAGTTGGGCTATCGTCCCTGGGCGGTAGGTCAGTCTTTGGGTGGCTACTACCGCAACCGGTTTGAACCAGTTGATTATCGACGCGCGCAATTGCGCCGTCCTGGACGCGGTCTAACTTGGGTTCAAGATGATCGCGGCGATTTTCTTCTCATCAACCGCTCCGGCCGGATCATTGGCGTCGTGATCGGCGGTGCACGGCCTTATGATCGGCGTCAGAACTGGCGCGACACAAGGGATGATGCACGTTGGGATGATCGCCGTCACAACGGCTATTATCGCAACAATCAGTGGAACTTCGGTCCGCCACAGGGACGCTACGAGCGCGACGAGGTGGTTTATGGCTACCAGCCGTGGCAGCGAGGCGAGCGCTTAGGCTATTACCAGGATCGCTATCAGGAAGTGGATTATCGCACCGATCGTCGTCTACGTCCGCCGCAGCAGGGCTATCATTGGGTGCGCAGTGATGGCGGTGATCTTCTACTTGCCGCCATTGCGGGCGGGTTGATCTCGCAAGTGATCCTCAACAGTACGCGCTGAGCACTCGATCAATGAAGCGCCGTTCCCGGTCATCCGGGAACGGCGTCTTTTGTTCCGGCAACGAGTCCTCAACATCAAGTCGAAGGAGTCGTCGCGTGCGATATACAATCGAGTACCTAAGCGGCCCATCGGGGAAGCGATCGATCTGCAGCACTGCATCTTCGGACTCCTCACTGGCGGCCGCTGTATTGCAGGCACGCATCGGCGCAACGGATGCCCGCATTCGCCACCATGCAAACGGCTTCCGAATCCGAGAGCAACGCCAGCGCGGTGAAGTCATGATCGAAGAGAGTTTCTGGGGCTTCACTTCGCGCTGACCCGGCAATCGCTCAGCCATCATCGTCCGGCGAGACGATCTCCAAAGGATCGTGAGGATCGGGCCCGTGATGGAGAACTTGATCCATGTCATCGCTATCGATGCGTTGTCCGCATACGTCGCAGACCGTGAATTGCTTTGGCCTTTCCGCGCCGGAGTAGCCAGGAAACTTGGGCAAGTGTGGCAGCTTTCGCATCACCGCCTCCTAAATTGCGATTCGGCACTGGCATCGAAAATGGCAGATCGGTCGGCCATGTATGTACGGCGTCGTACAATCCTCGATCTTCGCCGGCTCGCGATGCAGCAAATGTGCGGTTCCGTACTCAGCGGGCGGCCTTGCGAGCAGCGTGGTAGGGGCCATGTCGTGGGTATCGCTCGCCAGTCATTGGGCGCGAGCGGCTAGGAGACGTTTAGCTCTTGCCCTGGAAGGCAAGAGCTTGTGTCGATCTCAGTGCGGAATCAGTTGCTTCTGGGACTTAGCAAGTCCGATCGCGCGTTATTGTGGCCTCGCTTGGAGCCGACGACGCTCGATCGCGGCGCTCAGATTGAGGACGCCAACACGCCGATCCGGTTTGTCTATTTTCCGGATGACAGTGTGATCTCGGTGGTTGCGCGTTCGACGTACGATCAGATCGAGACCGCGTTGATAGGCCGTGAGGGAATGTCGGGGACCGCGGTTGTGCTTGGCAACCACCGCTCGCCCTATGACGCTTTCGCGCTACTGCCGGGCAGCGCTCATCGTATCAGCGCCAAGAACCTACGTTCAGTGTTAGATGCCCGCAGATCTTTGCGTCAGCGCTTTCAGCGCTTCGCACAGGTATTGACGGTGCAGATATCGCAGACCGCCTTTGCCAATGGCACCGCTCGGATTGAGGAGCGCTTGGCGCGATGGCTTCTCATGGTCCAAGACAGGCAGGATGACAATGAGATCCGGCTGACCCACCAAGCCATCGCCGCTATGTTGGGTGTTCGGCGATCTGGCGTGACAGATGCGTTGCACGCGCTGGAGGGAAGGGGCCTCCTGCATGCAAGCCGTGGGCTGGTGACTGTCGTCAATCGCAGGGGGCTCATCGGGCTCGCCAGAAAAATTTACGGTGTGCCGGAGGCTGAGCACCGCCGGCTCATCGAGTAGACACAAAGCCCAAGCTCTCTGGTTCTGCCATCGATGACTAGAGCCAGGGCTAGGACCCGCGAAGGCAGCGATGCTTTCGGTGGCGTGCCCACGGCACGCTGTGATGTGTACGGTACCGTACGCAAGGGGTGTGGCCATTGTGGCCGTGATAGAAGGCGGTCGGGCGGCGCGCCTTGACGGCCCCGTTCGATTTGGTAGGCGCGCCGATCTCGCCAGACCGGCCGGTTGGCGCGCCTATTCGTTCAATAGCGCTCTGCAACGTGGCCGGATTCGCTCGCCGATGGCGTACGATTAGAACGATGGTTGTTACGCCGAGCGGCGAACGACATTGAGCAGCAGAAGCAGCACAATGGCGCCTACGGTCGCGCCAATGATGGCGCCTACAATGCCAGCGCCAACGGCGATGCCCATCTGAGCGAAAATCCAGCCGCCGATAAATGCGCCGATGATGCCGACAACGATATTTCCGACGAGTCCCAGGCCGTAACCTTTGACAATGGTACTGGCGAGCCAGCCGGCGATCGCGCCTACGATGAGCCAGAGAGCGAGAGTTTCAACCGACACCGGAACGCTCCTTAAATGATTGCGACGCAGAACGAATGCCGATCTAGCTCTGGTACGCGGCAGGTTCTGTTGCGAGTTCTGAAACGACCCTCCAGCGCGGCGGGCGGGAAGCACGCACTGGAGGACCGCTCAGTGAGGGTCGGGTTAGGCTGGGCGTGCTCCCGACCTTTGAGGTTACCGCACAGCAGCGAGGTGGGCGTCACACGTCAGCGGACGCGACCGGCGTTTGCGCGGCAGCAATAGAGGCCGATGCTCTGAGGTGACGTGATGAAGCGCCTCGGCTTCAATGTTGGCGTCGAATATTTCTCCGCATCCGGGACAGATTCTCAGCAGCTCTTGATGGGCGATGGACATAGGGTTCTCCGCAACGACGAGAGAACCCTAGATCGCGGCGCTGTGGATATCGGTGCGAAGCCGAACAGACCGCGATTACAAATTATCTGTCGTCTATCCTGCGGACTGCGGCCTATCGCCGGTGGTGAGTTGGATTTGACAAATCTCTACAATCGCAACCGCTCACCGAAGCCGACGACGCGGACCATCAAGCGCATGCCACAAGTGAAATTGCGGCAGCCGATCGATTGAGTTTGATCGCGCTAGGCTGTTGTGACGACTTCGCACGCTCCCGAGCGGCGGAGAACTTGAACCACTACATCCACGCCAGAACGCTTGAGCGAAACGTCGACGGATCCGTTCGCGTTCGCCAGTCCGCGAAGTACGACGTCGTCTAAGAAAGAAGGCAATGTCGGTCGGTCAAAGCTAATGCGATTGCCGCACGGATCGAAGCGAAGGCCGAGGCACGATTGCATTAACAGGATTGGCGCGGCCGTGGCCCAGGCCTGAGGCGAACATGCGACCGGATAGAAGACCGGTCCAGCGCCGCGTTGACGCGGAAAGCCGCAAAAAAGTTCGGGCAAGCGACGCAGATCCATGTAGGTGGAGGCTTCGAACAATCCCTCGAATATCCGCGCCGCATGCTGGCGGAGCCCATAGCGAGCAAAGCCAGCGGCAATCAGTGCGTTGTCGTGGGGCCAGATCGAGCCGTTATGATAGCTCATTGGGTTGTAGCGTGCTTCCGAGGCCGCGAGCGTGCGGATGCCAAAGCCAGAGAACGACGTCATGAGGGTGCTTGCTACAGTCGCGGCGCGCTCTGCAAGAGCGACGCCCGCGAACAGCGCGTGCCCGGCGTTGGAGCTTCGCACTCGGCATGGGCGCTTCTCGCCGTCCAACGCGAGGACGTAGGTGCCAAGCGCTTCATCGTAGAAGTGCGTGTCGAAGCGGCGGCGCATGGCTTCGGCTCGTGTGCTCAGGTTGCTGGCGCGCGCGGCATCGCCAAATCGGTGCGAGATGGCTGCGGCTGCCCGCCATGCAGCGTAAACGTAAGCCTGCACCTCAACGAGTGCGATAGGGCCCTGTGCGAGCGAGCCGTCGGCGTGCGAAATGGAATCTTGGCTGTCCTTCCAACCTTGGTTGGCCAACCCTTGCTCGGTCTGGCGATGATACTCCACGAAGCCGTCTCGATCGCGATCGCCGTGGACTTCGATCCAGGTCAACGCCGCTTCGATATTCGGCCACAGAAGCTTTAGCGTTTCGATGTCGTCCGTGCGCTCAAGATAGGCGCCTGCCAGCATCACGAACAGCGGCGTGGAATCGACGCTGCCGTAGTAGCGTCGAAACGGCACTTCGCCGAGTTCGGCCATTTCGCCGCGGCGCAGTTCGTGGAGGATCTTGCCGGGCTCCGCATCGGCGCGTTCATCGAAGTCGGTAGCCTGATTGGCGGCCAGGTGTCCAAGGACGCCACGTGCGATGGTCGGATCGAACCACAGCGTTTGCAATGCCGTGATGATGGCGTCGCGCCCGAAAGCGGTGCTGAACCAAGGAATGCCGGCGTAGGGATAGAGTCCTTCCGTCGTTTGCGTGCAGAGCATGTAGAGGTCGGCCACATTGCGTCGCACTGCTTCATTTAGAATCTGGTTCGATGTGGCGATCGAGGCGGCGCGCGACGACGACGCACGCAGGCCTCGGCGCGCGTTGAGGAAGGCGCGAAAGAATGCCCGGCGCGCCGACTGTGTAGCGGGTAGGGCCTCGCACCCGATCTCGACGAAGATCGCCGTGGTTTCGCCGGGAGCGAGGTTGATCTCGTAGTCCGCGCGCCGCGTCGTGAGCGAGGTCGGCGGGGGCTCAAATCTCAGTTGTGTTTCCCGGAGGCGATGATCCAGTCCAGTGTAAGCTAGTGTGACGGTGTCCGCGCTTACTTGCTCCGGCTCGTAGCGACCCCGGCGTTCACGTGTGGCGCCGCGGACCTCGAAGATGTCAGCGAAGTCTGCGGCGAAGGTGAGCGTGATCGTGATGCGCTGTATCTTGCGATCGAAGTTCTTGATTGCGATTCGCTCATAGGCGACTGCGTCCCAGAGCAGGCGAACCCGTCGGATGTGCAGGCGATCGTGCGCGAGAACACAATGTCCCGCGCCGTCGTGAATATCCGGGTTTGAAAGGTCGCAAATCAGAGCAGCATTGTCGTCACGCAGGCCCGAGCTCAGCAACATCGGCCGCGCGCCGTCTATAGAGAGCTGCAGGCGCGACAGATGGCGCGTGTCGGCATGGAAGAGCCCTTCTGGGCTACCCGCGCCAGCGAGAATGTCGCCGTTGTGATCATACACGGCGAACGTGTCGCCGTGTTTGAGGGCGCGCGGCCGTTGCTCCTGAAGTGACGTTTCAGCAGGGATCAGAATAGGGCCGTTGTCTAAGGTGGCCTCATTGCCGTCAGCGTGCGCCTTTTCAACTGCTGTCAATCGCGTCTCCGACTCTCAAAGAGCGAGTGGTGCTGGCGCCGCCGGGCGGCTGGCGGCGATAAATCCGCGTGCATGCGATGAGGCCGCCATGCGCGCATAGATCTCGACATAGTCGCGGGCCATGCGTTCGACGGTGAAGCAGGTCTCAAAGCGCTCGCGCACTCCAACGCGGTCCAAGGTATCGAGCCGCTCAAGCGCCTGAACAGCTTCATCGACATCGTTGACAATGAACCCCGTGACGCCGTCGTCAATCACCTCGGGCACGGAACCTCGACCAAAGGCGATTACCGGAGTTCCACACGCCATTGCTTCGATCATCACTAGGCCAAACGGCTCCTCCCAATCGATTGGGAACACAAGCGCACGGGCGCCGCTCAGGAACTCGGACTTTTGAAGCTCGGTGATTTCTCCGACATATTCGACATTCGCATTCGCACGAACGAGCGGCGCGATGTGTTCGTCCCAATAGGGCTGATCGACCCGGTCGATCTTCGCCGCGATCTTGAGAGGCAGACCGGCGCGCGCAGCGATCTCGATGGCGCGATCAGGCCGTTTTTCGGGTGAAATGCGCCCGAGGAAGGCGAGATAGCCGTCCTTGCGTGGGTTGAACGCAAGCAAGTCGCGCGGCAGACCGTGATAGACATTGCCAATCCAGTTTACTGGCGGCATCGGCAAACGCTGCGCATGAGAAATGGAGACGAGCGGCAGATCGGGAAACGTGGCGTAGAACGGCTTGAGATCCGGTAAGTCGAGCCGCCCATGCAGAGTTGTTACCGTGCGCTGTGCGAACTCGCGCACGACCGGCGCGTGTAGGAGATCGATGTGAAAGTGCAGCACATCGAACTCGTGAGCGCGCTGGGCGACCTTCTCCAGCATGATCATGTGATGAGGCAAGCCATCGATGACACCGGGACTGAGGCGCAGTGCGCGTTCCGAGCATGCATCGAGTTCGGCTGCAGTAATTGAGTCGCCGCTCGCGAACAGCGTTACGTCGTGACCCTGCGCAACAAGTTCTTCGGTGAGGTAGGAGACAACGCGTTCCGTACCGCCATAGAGGGCTGGCGGACAACGCTCGGCCAGTGGAGCGATCTGAGCAATTCTCATCCGAGTGCGCAGCGCGCGTCAGATGGGGGATGTTGCTCGTCCATGCGCGTTTCCTCTGCGTGGGGAACGCACCGCGCCCAAGGGAGTTGCATCGGCGGCTGTCTCACGTGCCGAAGAGCGCGCGGCAAGTCACGAGCGCGAGGATGACGGCCGGGATCACGTAGGGTGGTATGAACCACTTCTTCGTGCCGTCGCTATTCAGTGAAGCAATGCTCTCGGCGGCGGAAGCGGCGTCCGGGGCGGGCGTCGTCATTGGGGACCAAAGGCGCAAAGCAATCTGGACGCTCGCGGGCAAGTCGTAGCTCTGTGCAGTGGCGCCGTCAGCGTGAAGCGGGCGCCGCCCGCGTTTTGCGCGTGGAGGCTTCCGCCGACCTTGGCAATCATGGCTTTGACGAGACGCATTCCATAGCCCTGACCTGCCGCATAATTGTCCGGAAGGCCGTCACCGTCGTCAGCCACCTGTATTTTCAATTGGCCGTTGCTCTCCGCGACAGTGATCGTGACCGAGCCGTTGCGCTCCTGCGGGAATGCGTGACGCAGTGCATTGATGATGAGCTCGTTGACGGCGAGGACGATGGGCTGGGCAAGATCGAGCGCCGTTTTGATCGGCGAGGCGTGTACGATGATCTGGACCGCATCGGAGCCGCCGGTCATCTCCTGGAGCGAGGCGCACATATTCTCAACCAGCGCGCCTAGATCGACGACATCATTGCTCGCATTATTCAGCTGTAGGGCGTCGTGAATACGCGCAACCGTCTGAACGCGCGCCGCAGCTGCGTGCAGCACGTTCCGCGTCGAGGCATTTGACGCCCGCCGCGCTTGCATGCCCAGCAGGCTGGCGACGACTTGGAGGCTGTTTTTGATGCGATGATCGCCCTCGCGAAGCATGAGCTCATATCGCTCCTCCATAGCCTTGTGCTGCTCGCAAAGCTCATTGAGTCGTGCATTCTCCGCCGTCAGGCGCCACATGGTGATCAAGGCCGTATCGACGCGCGGACGACCGTTTTGGTTTTGGTTTCGCATACCCTAGCTCCCGGCTTGCCCAAGTATCGGCTCGGGAAGATCGGGAGTCTGTGCGGGAACCCGCACATTGTCGATTTACACTGCAACTGCCGATCGCGTTCGGTGCGCTCAATACCCTTACATGCCCTGCGTGAGCCGCGTTGCGAGCGGATAAATCGAGTGTCTGATTACGGCGACGGCATGCCGAATTGACGAGCGGGGCCCCAGTGTCTCGATTGGAGCGCGCCTGCCGGTTGGCTGATCAAGCTGTTGCTGGAGCCAATGGCGCCATCATTCTTTTGGGATCTCGTTCAATCGCGAGCAGGCGGGCGCGCGGGAGCGTCCGGAATCGAGCGGCGCTGCTCCCAGTCGCGCAGTGTCGTGAGGGGTAGAGTGCGCATTTGGATACGTTTCCGCCCTACCTTTACCGCAAGATTTGCGCAGCCTAGCCCAGCGAGGTGGAGGTCTTATCTTATGCGCGCGCTTAGCATTGCTCTGCTCTGTCTAGGGCTGGCGGGGTGCTTTTCGTCCAACGGGCCGGTGTTCGCTGAAGATCGCGGTCAATGCCCATTCGTGAGGCCGACGGTCTACGAGGAGATCGATCAAACGCCCTATCGGTTTGTGTTCGAGCGCGATGGCGCCTATTGCAAAGTCACGGATCCGGACGGCGACATAACGCGCGCCTTGTTCATTCCGCTCGGTCGCGATCGCTGGATCGTGCAGGGTGACGAGCCTCAGCCGACTTATATTATCATGCGTCGTAACGGCGAACGCTTAAGCCAATACATGCCGCGCTGCAGGGATTTTTCCGCATCGCGATTGCGGCGCCTTGGTGTTGTCTTTGATGAAGAGCGCGAGCGATGCACCGTGGCTGAAGCGCGTCAAATCGAAACGCTGTTTCGAAGCTGGGGCGGCGGACGTGCTACCGGCGCCTATCGGCTAGCGCGCGAGGCCCCCTAGTTCACCAGCAGCGCCGCCGCCTTCAAGCTGGAGACCGCTCTGTCCAGAGCGGCGGTATTCGGCGAGATCGCGACGTTCTGACGGGGAGGGCGCTGGTGGCGGGAATTGAGCGGGCCGGCCAAATCAACGCCGAGGAGTTGACGACGGGCAAGCTTCCTTACATTACGTCTTACATAAAGTAAGGCAATCAAAATGACCGCAGCCACTCTTACCTCCAAGGGGCAGTTAACGTTGCCCAAGGACGTCCGCGTCGCACTGGGCGTTGGCCCGGGGGATCGCGTCGACTTCGTTCGGATGGAAGATGGAAACTTCGCCGTGATGCCTGCGACGCTGTCTATCAAGAGCCTAAAGGGATTGATCCCTGCGCCGAAGAAGCCCGTCTCGCTCGCGGACATGGACAAGGCGATTGGTCGCGGAGCCAAAGGGGAGTGATCGGCCTCGACACTAATGTCGTTGTGCGGTTTCTCGCTCAGGACGATAAAATACAGTCACCCATAGCAACGCGCCTTATCTCTCGTCTCAATCGGGATCGGCCGGGCTTCATAAGCTCCGTGGTGCTCGCGGAAATCACCTGGGTCCTGTCCCGCGCATACAAGACCTCACGCGAAGACATCGCTAAAGCCGTCGAGGGATTACTACGCTCCGCCGAACTGATCGTGGAAAATCCAGACGCCGCTTATCGGGCCCTTGGCTTGTATCAGACTTCGAATTCCGCAGAGTTTGCAGACGCACTTATTGCCCAACTAGCATTACTGGCCGGCGCAGTGGAAACCGTGACTTTCGACCAAAACGCCGCGTCTGCACTGAGTATGCGCCGCTTACGCTGAGCCCGTGTCAAGGCTGACAGACCCAACGGCAGTCTTCGGCGACAACACGACGTAGCGTGTCGAATGTGAGCTACGGTACGAATTGAGCGCGCCGGCCATTCGGGAAAATGACGTGAAGACGCGTCATGGGACAGCGACGTCTAACGAGTGAACTTCCTATTCCTCCGCGGCGCCGATAGGCTGCGGGGCATGGGGGTAAGGCTTGCGGCTGTTTCGTTCGAGCGCGGTGAGGCGCTTGTCATTAGCGCGACGCTAGATGCGGCAGGCATCCCGAACTGGGTATATTGGTACAATTCGCTTTGTAACATGCCAGAGCGCCTTCTGATCTACGACGGCTTTCAAATTGTCGTTGCTGAAGAAAGCTTTGAAGAAGCGCGTGCGGTCCTGAAAGAAGCGTTGGAAAACCCATGTGGCGATGCCGAGATGCTCGTGGTCCGAGGCGGCTTCCTAGACCGTGTCTTGGGGTTCTTCGCTGGGTTCGTCTTCGCAGGGGGCGCTCCTTTTGCCCTTCGGCGCAGGAGTTGGAGGCGCACACTGGAGGACGGCTTCATATCGAATTAGGACCGCTTTCGGCGACAACACGCCATTGCTGTGTGCGCTAAGCCACTGACTGCAATCGCGAGAGTAGGCCACTCGGGAAAATCCCGGCTATGACGCACGCTGGCCCTAGAAGCGGGCATCCATCGCCAGTGCGGCGTCGCCGAGGAGGACGGTCGGAGGTTCTTTTTCGTAGATTGTGCGATGGCGTACCGCCGGTATGCACTGAACCTGCAATGGTTTGATGCGCGCGCAGGAAACCCCAGACCGCTCACGCACCCTGCGTCGTCTAGAGGACGGCTCCCTTGTCCGCCCAGGGAGCCGTTTTCTCCTGTGACGCAAACTCCGATCAGCGTTATTCGAAACAGCGCCTATGAACTTGCCGACACCGGCAAGTTTCATTTCTGGACGGAGGTGCGCTCTCCTCAAGAAGGTCGCGACGCCTTTCTGGTGCGATTGCTTTGACGGATATTTCAAATTCCGGCGACGACAGCGTATGAGCACCGCGAAGAACAAACTCTGAATGTTCCCGCGCGTAGGGAAGCATCAAAGAAAGTCTCTGCTCGCTTCGTTGCGAGCATGCTGCCCATGCTACGTCCGCTGGCGGGGTATCGACCGCTCGCTGTTTATGGGAGCGACTGTCCCGATTGGAGCGACCCGGACCCTGGAATCATGTAACAGAGAACTCATGCCTTGGTTCGAGATCATTTATTCTGAGGATGTTTCCAGCAAGGCGTTGTCTTCAAACAAGGTGGCAGCGCGGGATCGAACGGAAGCCGCCGCCACCGCCATGAGGGGTTTCGCGAACGCGCGGACAACGCACGGTGCGAAGTGTTTTCGCGTCATTGATGGCTTGGGCATGGTTGTGGCCCGGGGCCCCAAAGGGATTTCAAAGACGTAGTCGAGATGGCGCCGCGAATGACGCATCCCGGCGAGGTTACGCCGCACGCGGCACGGAGCGCGAGCGGTTGGACTGGAGCGAGCAGGCCACTCGCTGGAACCGCCGCCAGGGTGCGGGGCGGCGTGAAAATTTTCACAGACTTGCGTTGCATCAAGTCGGAAATACTGCGGGGCTGACAAAAGACCCAAGTACATGGAGCTAGAAATGCTCGCCGACCTCACTGCCGCGCACATCGAGGCTGGGCCGACAGAAATTGACGTAAGCATTGGGCGCAAACTGAGGCGCCGACGCAGGATCCTGGGGCTTACGCAGGCAGAGGTGGCGAACGCCATCGGCGTTCAGCACCAGCAAATTCAGAAATATGAATGCGCCGCTACCCGCATGTCCGCGGCCAGACTTTATGAACTTTCCCGCGCCCTCGATGTTCCCATAAATTACTTTTACGAGGGTTTGAGTCTGAGAGGCGTAGGCACGTCGGCAATCTCGTCGTCGGCGCAATCGCTTTCTCACGAAGACCTAGCAAAGAGCCAAGTCCTTGAGCTCATTCGCGCTTCCTCTAAAATTCCTGATCGTGCGCGTCGGACGCTTTTGGAGTTTGCTCGCTCGCTTGAAGAAAGCGTTGCAGCGGAGGATATCTGCTCGCAGGAGCGCTGCCAAACTTAGGATGAGACGGCGTTCTGCCCTCACGGGAGGAACCGCTCGCAGTCCTGCGCGAGTATACGCCAATCGTCATCATGGTCCTCGACCCTGCTGTTGGCCCAAAGCCTCAACTTGAATCGAAGCGCGACGACATCCGGGGCAGGCTCACTCAGCGCTCGCTGCTCAATTTGCGCGAGTTCACCAAGCACGATGTCTACTTCGTCTTCCAATTCAGCGCCTTCCTTGGCGGCTTTGGCGGCGAGTTCGTAGCGGCGCATCGCTTCGGTGTGTGCAGCAATCAGCTGCACCCACGTGGAAGACGCCTTCGAAGGAGTTGATCGATAAGGTTGATTGTCCAATGCCAGCCTCGCTCTGCCCGCCATTTCATGGCTCATGAGACTACGTTCGCGCCGCCCAGGCATTCCGATCATTTTGTGGCCGTGAGTCATCCGACACCAATGGCCTCGCAGGTGAAGGCGAACCAAAAATCTCCTGCTGTGCCAATGACAACGCCCTCTTAGCGCACCGCTTTTCTCGTCGCTTTGGCACGGTTCATAACGATAATTTTAAGTTGCGAGATGGAGGGTTCTTGGTCGAATGGCTGCAATCGGCGAACTTGAGCGGTCCACGCGGGCATGGCGCCAGCGGCGGCAATTGAGAGCGAGTAGGCCGGTCCCAGAATTTCTCTCGACGATACGCGCTGGCTCATTCAGGACTCGGACGGGCGCCAAGAGGGGGCAGGTTGACGCTCTTGGTGTGATCAACTCGCTCGGGATGAGGCGCTCGGCTTACCACCTTTAACCGCCATGGCTGCTTGATACTGCGGTACGAATACCCATTTAGATATAATAGGGTCCCGCGCGGCGTGCGCAGCGGCCCGATTTCCTGACAAAGAGGTTTCTCATGGCGCAGACAAAGTTCAGCGCGGGGCAGCGTGTGTCCGTTATGCGCTCTGGCGCTTTCTCAGCGCCGTCCGGCGCCTATCGCATCGTCCAGCCGCTGCCTCACGACCGCGGCGCACAGCAATATCGCGTCAGGAATGATGCGGAAGCCTACGATCGTATCCTTGATGAAGCGCGCCTTGAGGCCGTTTCTTATGATTAGTTCAAGAGGCGCATATGTCGGCCCGGCGCTAGAGCCGCGCGTGATCGGCAAAACCCTGAAGTACAAGCTTGAGCAAGAACATCTGCTGCGCCGTTTAGCTAGTGCTCTGGTGCTTCAGTGGGATGAATTACCGGATGCCTTGCAGGATCTGATTATCGACCAAGCGGCGCTGGTCGAGGACCGTGAGGGCGGCGCCAGCGAGGCGCGCGATATCGAAAACTTTGTTCGTGGCGCCAAAACCTGCGCGCTAACCAAGATGCCGGCTGACCAACGCGGGTGAGAAAGTTCGCCGACCTGGCTCAGTTGGTCTGGACCAAGGATGCGGTCGGTTGCAGGTCCTTGTCTTCAGCTTCGAAGTCGAGCCGATGACGGCCGCGCCATTCGCCTAGCATTCGTCCGCACGGACAATGCGCGTGCGTTTTCGGCCGCGGGGAGTTCGAGCGCGCCGCGCAAGTAGCGGAGGCCGCATGCACAATCTGGAACTACGTCAGCCAAACATTCGCTCATTTCACGCGGCTTTGACGGGATGAACGCGCAGCACGCGCGAAAGCGCCGCGTCGAGATCGAAGCCGCTGATCGGAGCCAGCATATTGTCCATGGCGCGAAGCAAAACGCGGTGCACGACCCAGCGCGCCTCGTTGGCGTCGTCGAGTTGGTGCATGGCGAGGCCAATAAGTCGGTCAGTGTGAGCGACGGCGCTGAGGCGCCAATGGTCTGTGGTTGAGGGCATCGGGATGAGCCTTTCGATGAACGGGCTCAAAGTCGCGCGCATTCGCGGCCAGAAGTCTCGTCGTGCTATGAATGAGGCGAAGACCCTAACACTTGTGCCGGTGCACGACCCCATAAATTCGGCATTTTGTGCTGTGACTGCGAAAGCGGGCGCGTTCCATGGACTTTTGAGCCTTAAGCGCCTATATCTTTTTCATCGATCCTCGTCGCGTCACGCTTTGATCCCTCGCTGTCGCGCCGGTTATTTGCAGTCTCCTTCGAAAAATCGCCGCTCGTCGTGGAATGTCCACGCGGGCCATCTGAATTTGGAGACGTCAAAATGACTGTCGGCACCGTTAAGTTTTTCAATTCCGCCAAAGGCTTTGGTTTCATCGCGCCAGAAGGCGGGGCCAAGGACGTGTTTGTCCACGTTTCGGCCGTCGAGCGCGCTGGTCTAAGCGGCCTGGCCGACGGCCAGCGCGTTTCGTTCGATCTTGAACGCGATCGCCAGGGCCGCGATTCGGCGACCAATCTCAAGACCGAGTAGTCGTCGTGACGATCGGTGATCGCATCCCCGATCTCTCAGACAATGAGCTGGAGAGCCTGTACGCGAACGCTGTTCGTTTGAAGGACCCAGTTTCCGCCATCCAACGGCAGCAAGCCGAAGAGCTGCTGCCGTTGCTTGGTTTTGCGCGGGAGGAGAGGCCGCTCGCGCTCATCGCCACGCAAGTGGAGGCGCGGCGCGCAACTGCGCGCGGCAAGAAAGCAAGCACATGATTATGATGACAAACGCGATCGAAGCGGCCGGTTTCAGCGTTTTCGCGCGCATGCTGCGCACGAGCCCGTTTGGCGATTTGCTGCAGAGCGGCGGGCCCTACACGATTTTCGCACCGACCGATGCAGCGTTCTCAAAATTTCCGCTCGGCGCGTTCAGAACTTTGATGGAAGCCGATGAACAATTGCTCCGATCGGTCGCCGGCTATCACTTCGCGGCTGGAAAAGTTGTGTCGGCGCGGTTTGTTGGCAAACGCATCCGTGCGGTGACCTACAGCGGCCAAAGCCTCATCATTGACGGTCGCGATGGTCTGCGCGTCAATGCGGCGATCATAGCACAACCGGATGTACTGATCGGCGCCTGCGTCGTGCATGGTATCGATGGTGTCTTGTGGCCACGCGAACCGGAAGCCCTCGCCCGATGAACGGCGCCGTGAAGTCTTATGATGCGCGCCGGGGCATGGGTGAACTCACACGTGACGATGGCGGCGGCGACATCGCTGTTTATGTAAGTGAAGTCGAACGCGCCGGACTTTCTGATCTTGCGGTCGGTCAGCGATTTAGCTTCAGCGTGCAGACAGACCGCATGCGAAAGCGCAGTTTCGCCGTGCGCTTGGAATTATTGCGCTGAACGCTCAAGCGGGAACACGCAGCACAATGGGGGTCTCGCCCTCGACGGACGGGGCAATCAGGCCGCCAGCGTGGGCGCGGGCGATTTCAGAACCGATGTAGAGACCCAAGCCCAATCCGTGCTGACTGGGACGAACCTCGCCGCGAAAGACGGGTTGAAAGAGGTTTTGTACGCGGCTTCAGGGATCGGGGCGCCCGTGTTGGTGACCGAGATGGCCAGTTCGTCGTCTTCGTGAGGCGCCCGAACGCGAGTGGCGGTTGCCGGGTCCCCGTGCATGATGGCGTTTCCAATCAGATTGGACAGCAATTGCGCGAGGCGTGAGACGTCGATGTTGTGTCAGCTCTGAGACGAGATCACCGAGACCTCGACACTTAGTCCGATGAAGTCGTCAGGCGCGCCGACGAATGCGCCGGAAATGGGTGAGGTCTGGGTAATGGCGCGCGCCACAGCTATTGGGATGAGGTTGGCTCCGCCAAACGTTCGATTGGTAGGGTCGAAAACGATCCAGCCGGCGCCGGGAAGATAGATTTCCGCCCAAGCGTGGGTCGATCCAGCGCCTCGCGCGGGTGTGAGCGCCTGTCCGGAATCGTACACATAGCCAGATACGATCCGCGCTCCGAATCCGAGCGTGCGCGCGGCCTCAACGAACAGCACCGCGAAGTCGCGGCACGTGCCCCAGCCGCGCGCGATCGTCTCTAGCGGCTCTTGTGTGCGCTCGTCCTCGCGGCTTTGATAAGAAATCCCCGCCGAAATTCCCGTATTGAGGTCTTTCAGCAACGACAGCGTGTCGGTCTGAGCGCCGTGTACGAATGTTTGCGCCCAAGCCTGCAAACGCCCTTCCAGATCGGGATATTGCGGGCTCAGGAGTGCGCCAAGATCCATGCATTCGTCCGGCGTGTACGCGAACGGATATTGGTGCGCGGACACCGCGATAGGAAAAATCGGCCACTCCGGAGCGTATTGCTCGACCGCGAAAGTGCTTGCGATCGTAAGCGTGTCTGCAGGTTCGGCGAACGTGGCATGAGCCAACGAATTGCCGAACACGTCGTGGGACCACGTAAGCGCTGCTGAGGGCGTGCAGACAAGCTCGGCTGAGATCAAACGCAGATCGTGACTGTCCCTCGGGCGAAGCATCAGTCGATGCGGGCCAATCGTGACGGCGCGTCGATAGCGGTAGGTTGTGGCGTGTCGAACCTGCAAGACAGACATCGGCTAGGTCAAATTCTTCAGGTTACTTGCGTAAGCGCGGCGACGACGCTTGCGATCGAGCCTTGAACTGTTTCCGTGGCTGCGATTCCGCGAAACAGAATGATGGTCTTGCCGTGGGAGTCACGCACCGCAGCGACCTCGTCAGGATTGATATGCACTTCGATTTTCGGATCGGTGGCAGAATTGAACTTTACGAACCTTGTCATGCCTTCTCCTTAAGAATCAGCAGACGTCCTTCATGGGCGCGAACTGCCCGAACGCGTGAGATAAATCGCGCAATCGTCTGCGGGCTGTGTTAGGGTGTCTCTCATCAGCAAACAGAACCAGCGCTTTTTGGCGACCCCTGAGGGTCGCCCGCACATGCGCGCCTTCCGGTTCAGGTGCTTGCCCGACGGGAGCGTTAAGGATGGCCTTTATCGTGAATTCATCGCCGGGCGCGGGACTTCGCTTCGAGGCGAGCAACACGCTGACAGACATAAAAGCTGCGCTCGAGTGGGCGGCTGGGCTGTCGCGGCGCGGCATGCGCCTAATCCGCATTCGCGACACCGACACCGGCCGCATTTTCGACGAGCGCCAGCTACGCGAAGAGATCAAGCGCCTGCAAGGGGCGGCGTGAGCAAGTTCGCGCTATTTCAAGCGGCGAGCGCCGCCGATAAAGCCTGGATGATCGAGATTGCTCGCATTTTCGGCGATCGCGAAGCGGGCCTCGCGCGCTTTCACGGCCGCGCAACTGGCGAACCTGGTTCGCAGTTGCGCGTCCTTTACCAAGGCTATGTGAGGACACGCGACGCTTACAATGCAGCGCTGAGATAGGGGCGCTCAGAAATGGCTCGACTATCTGTCGTGAGTGTTGCCGATCGCGCGGGATTTTACACTTTCGCCGCGGCGCTGCGCTCCAGCGACTATTATGACGCGCTTGAAGCGGACGGTCCTTTCACTGTGTTTGCCCCCACCGACGCGGCTTTTAACGCGATGTCGTCGGTGGCGCTCGATAGCTTCCTGCATCGTGATCGCGCCAAGCTTCAACAGGTATTGGGCTATCACTTCGCCCCGGGCCGCGTTGTTGCAGCGCGATTTGCCAGCAAGCGCATTCGAGCGACCATGCGAACAGGTGGCGAGGTTCTCATTGATGGCCGCAATGGCCTGAAGGCGAATGGGGCGCGTGTCATCAAGCCCGATCTGGAAGCCGCAAACGGCGTCGTTCACGGCATCGACGCTCTATTGTGGCCGCGAGAAGCGAGCGACAGCTTGGGCGCTGCGATCGCAATTCGATGAGCCCGTTAGCCGACAGCGGCTGCTACAAACACTGGCATCAAGTCGCTTACGCGCTGCTCGCCGAAGGTTTTGAATCAGCGCTCATCAAGCGCCTCGTCGGTGACGCTTTCGCGGTGATGATGCTCTCGCGCTGCTGCACGCAGGCGCATGCAAGTTGACGCATGTTATGCGCCGCCAAACCGTGCAATTCGGTCAAGCGCCATTGTAATGGCGCCACCGGATCGCCACCTACAATGAGTCAGAGTCTTCTGACGTTTTCCAAGAGATTTGATATGAGCAACGAGCCCAAGGCGGCGCCGCAGGCGCCTGCGAACGCGCCCGCGCAACAGCCCGACAAGGTTTCAGCCGACACCAAGCAATCAGCCGCGCCCGCGCCGGCGGCGGCCCCGGTCGCTGAACCCAAGAAGAGCTAAGCACGATCGCGCTGGACGAGTGCATGACTGCACTCGTCCGGTGAGACGTCGCGGCCAGCAAGGTCGCAACACGTATGCCGCACATGCCAGCCCGATGCGAAGGCTTCGCGCATGCTGAAATCCGCGGAGCGGATCACATGAACTACTCAATCCGATATTTGAACGAGCGCGGCGTCACCGAGCGCTCGGAGTTTCTTCCATTCGAAACCGATGCGGCCGCGGGCGATCACGCGCAAGGCGACAAAGACCGCCACTTCATCGTGGAAATCTGGAAGGGCGACAGCCTGCTTACCCGGACTTTCCGCGACGCGCCGAAGAACTAGTGGCTCCGGCGTACATCGATTGGTTTCCGATCGAGGCGCGTTCGCATGCGTCAAGTGTTGATTAGCCCATGCTTTTGCGGATGGAGATGAAAATGCCAATTCCGGGTGAACAATTGGGCTCGGGGTGGGGCGTTATGCGTCTTTCGCCCTGGCATCTTGCGGGCGTCTTTGTGACCAGTCCTGAAGCTGAGCAGTACGCGCTGACATTGGGCGTGTCTTACGTCGTGCGCTATGGCGATCATGAAAAGAACACTTCTGCATTCTCGTTCGTAGCCGCTCCAGACTGAGACTCCGGCAAGATAGCGCAGCAGCTTTCCTCGGGAGAAGGTAGCGCCGACGGCGCTGGCGAGCCCTGACAGCGTTCGAGCGAGGAATACAATCCGATATACGATAGAATATCTCGCGGGCGTTGAGGCCAAGCGCCTCGTGTGCAGCACAGTCTTCAGTGATGCGTCTCTTGCCGCTGCCATTCTTACAGCTCGCGCTGGAACTAATCTTGCCCGCACGCGACATAGAGCCAACGGCGTTCAGATTCGGGATAAGTTGCAATGCAACCGCGTTGTGACCAGCGAGTCGTTCTGGTGCTTTGCTGCTTAATCTGACGCCTGCATCGCCCCAAAAGCGGACGCCGAAGTGCGGGCAAGCACTTGCTAAGGCTCGTCAATGACATTCTGCAACATGCCCGCATAGATGCGAAAAGCGACACGCTCTGTTTGGAGGAGGTCAAGGTCGCTGGGGCTGTTTCTGAGGTGTACGACGTTATCAGGCCTTTGGCGCATGCGAATGGCAACACATTGGTTGTATCGACGGGCCTTGACGACGCTTGCGTTTCTGCTGACCCCAAGCTGCTCATGCAATGCTTGGTAAATCTTGCTGGAAACGCAGCGAAATTCACAAAGAACGGTAATATTGAGCTTAGGACCCGGCGCGAGAGCGCGGGTGATCAGGACTTTATTGCGTTTGATGTTGTCGATACGGGTATCGGAATCGAACCCGAGGCGATGGCTCGCCTATTCTCGCCATTCCAGCAAGCTAACGAAGCAATAGCGCGCGAGTATGGTGGGGCAGGGTTGGGACTCTCGATTACCAGAAAACTAGCCCGCTCGATGGGCGGCGAGGTCGAGGTGACAAGTGCGCCCGGGGCCGGTTCGAAGTTCACCTTGTTGCTTCCGGCCGCGCTCACCCCAGCAATTCGCCAAGCGGCCTGAGTGGGTTTCACCGCAGGAAACTATGCGGTGGACGAGTGTCTGCAGTGCCGCGAGGTTTGGCTTTCGAAGCGACCGGCGCCGGCGATGACCTGCCTGAGTGTGCGCACGATGACCAATGGCTCGACTTGAGCGAGTCCGCCGTTCATGAATTATTGCGATGGTCAGATTGGATAAGCGCTAACGCCGCATTGAGATATTTGAATGCGGTTAGGCGTCACCTCACTCTCTCAATGGCGTACAAAGCCAGATCAGTCGTTTTCGCTGACCCGAACTCTGGAGCACTTCGAACGCTTCGATGAAGCCCTGGCGCCTCAGTGCGACTTCAATGGCGTGGCACGTAGCAAAGTCACCGGTCTCGGCTAAACGCTCGGCGCGGCGCACGATGTAGGACCTTCTCGATTCTTGGACTTCCCTCGGCATCTCACAATCTCTCTGTTCCCGATCGCAACATGAGGGCACAAGAAAATCTGTACGTTGCCGGACATTGGCGCCCTCAAGCGGCCTCCAAATTGTGGTTCGCATCGCCGAAATACGCTTACCGGCGCGCTCGCGCCTTAGCTCACGCAACATGACCACCGACTGGAATTGAGCGACCAAGCCCGTCGTGAAATGTACCAGCGGGCGGGCGATGGTCCGATTAGGACGTTCGTGTGAGAAGAGATCTGCTCCGTGGAGCGTGAACGCGAACGCTCAAAACGCGTGGGATAGCGCCCATCCCGGCGCATCTTCGTCATCGAGCGGCTTCGGCCGTCGTGTCTTTCGCGCTCTGATTTGCCGCGCGGCGCCGCGCCGCAACCATGCGGAAACACGCGCGCGCATGTCGCGCCATGCGGTTGCAATGGTTGCCGCGATCGTCGCAGCTGTCGTCACTAACACTGCGTCGACATACAACGACAAGTTCGCAGCCATGGCGAGAAGCTCTGCGGCGCCGAACGCCGCGATGAATTCGCCGGCCGTGAGGAACAGGACTGCGGTCACAAACAGCAAAATGATGTCGCGCCGTTTGAACTTCGAGAGCCATTCAAGGGGCTGTTCAACCAAGACCTTGTTGAGCCACTGAGCCGTCGTCGTTTCAGGGAAGCCCCGAATAATCACAATGCAGAGCGCCAATAAGCCTAGGATCATCGCGGAACTCCTACGCGCCGCAGATGGTTAGCCTGCTCGGCCCTGCCAAGGGGCTAAGGGTCCACCGGCGCGTCCTGGTTTCATTGAAGGTCCGTCTAACGGCGCTCGCTTCTCCATTCGTTATACCGACTTCGCTTTCATTAGATCACTCTCCCAGCGAGCTCAGGCTAATCCACGAAGTGCGGGCGTATTGGTTTGTAGACGTACTGCAGAGTCAGACGTCCGGATGCGGGCCGGCCCACGCCTAAGAGCGGGGCGCGATTGGTGCAAACTTATCCCTCTGGATCAGGCTCGGGGGCATTGTCGACGCACCACGCTGAGGCGCCATCACGCTGAGCAGCAGACGTCGAGCTCAGCGGATTGACGGAGCTCGCGATAAGTTGCTCCACCTCGACGTCACTCATGTGACCGTCGATCCGCATCGCGGCCTGCCACTGGTCCGCGGCCTGCTGCATAATGGGCGCATCGCGCCCTGCCGGCGTGACGTTGGCCTGAATGCTAAGCCCCAGATAGACGACACACTCAGCGCCGCGCGCCGAGAGTTCGGCCTGCGGAAAGCCGCTCGGTAAAGAGGTGGCTGCGCTGTTCGCAGATTCGTTGTCTTCCCCGCCACTCGGACCGCACGCAGCGAGCCCCAGCAATGCGCCAACCAACGTCACGTATCGCAAATCAAACGCCCCTCGTCCGAACGACAAACATCCAAAACTACGATGAGGGTGGATGCCCGTCCATCGGGAAGGTGGGTGATGGCCCACTCGGAGCATGGTCGCGATGCTAGGGCATTGCCGAGACTCTTCTGATGACAGCGTTCTGCAGGCTGAACGCTCCGAGTCCGGCGAGATTAGGCCGGTCGGCCGTCACTGACGCGAGCGTCACGAATTGAGCGCCTTAGCCGGTCGTGATTTTGTCCGCGACTTAGTCGGGATAATATGGCGAGACCACAACGCGGTATCGCTCCCCCATGTCTTCGCCCGCGGCCCACGCGGTGATCCACTCTCGCAGGCTGGAGCACTCCTCAGGCCATCCATCAACTTCAGAATCTGCAGCAACAACGCGGGCGCTCTCACTGTTGCAGTCGATGCATGAGTAAGATGCGCAACCCAAATAGCAGAACGGCAGCAGGCGTTGCGGCCATCGCCAGTCTGGATCGCTTTGTTTCCGGCGCTCGAGGCAATCTAGGTACAAAGAAACAAGCGTGGCGCCTTGGTCATCGGTCCAGCCGCTAGAGAGTCCGATGATGCCGCATCCGGGCCCGAAACCGCCGTTTGCTATCTTCAAGTACAGGTCAACGAGATCACGAGGCAGCGGGAAGCCGAGTTCATTCTCAGCCGTCTTGATCTGCTCCAGGCTCGCTCTTGCGATCAGCGTAGATCCAGCGCCTACGTTGTTGAGAAGGTCTGTTCGCGTCCGAGCGTCTTCGGCGCGGAAACGAACGCGGTCTAAGAGTTCTTGACTCAGCATGGTCTGACGTTAGCGGCCTGGGCGGCAAATGTCGCGCTTCGGCGACTACACGCCATTGAGGCGTGAGCTAAGCCACTGACCGCAATGGAGGGCGGTCTCAAACGGTGAGCGCAACACGTACGTTCTGTCGAAAAAAGTCCGAGAGGTCTTCGGCCCTCCTGTTGTGTCGGAGGCTGTCGTCGAAGTTCATGGCCTGGCGGCGCACCGCCTTGCGTTCGCAATTTCCCTGCTAGACCTCACGCTCAAGCAATTGAAGTGAGCGTCGGCCATTGAACAATAGCCCACGGTCAACGAGGCGCCTGATAGCGCTGCTCAGCGTCGTGGGCGGGACGCCAATGGCGTCGGCGATCGATTTTTGCGTACCCGAGATCATGCCGCCATGCGCGCGCAGGTGCTCTAGGAGCAGGGCGTCGGAACGAGCGGGCTGGCCGGCGCGTCGCGTGCGTGCGCGTGGTTGTGCGGGGACTAATGCAAGGCCGCGTGAGAGCCCAAGCGTATCGCGAATGCCGCTCTCCCAGGCCGCGCGAATGCGTTCGCCGATCTCAAACTCGCTGTTCTTGAAGTGGCGCGCGAGCGCGGGAGCCGTGTCGGCGAGCGCGTCCGCGGTCGCTTCCAATATCGCTTCGATGCGGGGCGTTGACAGCCCGCATCGTAATTGGCCAAGGCGTATGAGTTTGGGCCGATCTGGCCAGCGCTTCGAGCCTTCCAGGCTCAAAGCCATCAGGTCGGGCGGGATGTAGGCTGTTGTGTTGACAATGTCATATACCGGCGCGAGGCGCGAAGCGCCGTTCACGTTCTCATAGACGATGCCAAAATTCTTAAGATGCGCGTCGCCGTTGCGAAGGGCGCAATTGAGGACGAAGAGTTTGAACAATTGCTCGAAGGCGTTGGGCAATTCGATCGGGTCCAAATAATCGCGGAGTCTTTTGAACACCCGCGTTTCGTAGGAGCCTTCGTATTTCTGAGCAGCGCCAAGGGCGCTAAGGACGCAAAAATCTTCAAATCCGAGATACGCGCCGTCTGCAAGATCGAACCTCTCGACGACGAGCGCGCCGCCGTCATCTGAAAGTTCGAAATGGGGAACGGGAAGTCCAAGGGCGCGCGCGGCTGTGAGGCAATAGAATTCATTTGCGGCAAGCTCAGGATATTCTTCGCGCTCCCAGAACTTCACAATGTGCGTGGCGCTTTGGATTGTCGGCGAACGCCTTGCCTTCTTGTCGGAGGTGTTGGCGTCCGCCGAGCGGATCATGACTTTGGGCTGAACGCCGGAAAGGCCTGAATGCTGCGCGAAACGCTGCAGCAAATACTCAAACAGCTCGTTGCTGTGTCGCGTACGGAGAATTTCCTGGATGGATTGAGTGGGGACCTTTTCCTCAAGATCGCGATCAAGGGGGGAATATCGAGTGCGTCCGATCTGGCTTGCTCCAACGACCTCAAGCAGATCGAGATCATCGAAACGATCTGACGCTTTGGCGAACATGCGCTGGAGCCGCTCGCGCAAGGCGCCTTCGGGAAGGTTCATCTCGAAGATCGGCGCAAGGCCCCGATCAGTGTTCCAGGATTCGAGGCGAACGGGCATTGTCACCGAAACCGCCCGGTCGGCCGCGGCGTCGGGGGCATAGGCGAAGACGGAGCCCCGAGCCTTAGCGCGGTCGAGAACGCCGGCGCGTTCGCCATCGGTCCAGACGCGTATCATTCTTCTCGCTCCGCGCGCAGATCATCCAGCGTGGGGCGTTGGCGATTGAGCGTGGTGATACGTAGATCAAGCTCGAGCGCGCCCAGGATCTTCATCAGGGTGTTGAAGCCGATGTCTGGGAGGCGGTCGTTCTCCAGCGGCGCGACCCGGCTCCGGGCGACCTTGGCCCTTTGCGCAAGCTCTTGCTGGGACAAGCCGAGTTCACGCCGGCGCTCTCGGATCCTTTGGCCGATGGTGGTTAGGTCGATCATGTTGACCTTTATAAGGTACAAATCTACGGCATTGCTTCAATATGTATCGTAAAAGAGACAGTACAACAAGTCTGCCGTCCCATATAAGATACAAATATCGCCCAAAGCCAATTATGTATCGTATACGGGACATAATCAGGCTGATGCCATATCGCGTCGAACGCTCGGTAGACACCGACCACGACTTGGCCGCGACCTTAGCTTCAAGCCAGAGCGCACTCTCAGCCAGTCCGCCGACCCGGCAGCCAAGACCGCGCCATTCGCGCCTGATCCCGCTTGCGTGCGGTTGGCTTCAATCTCATGATGCTTTGTTTGATATCAAACACATTACCTGATGTAGATTGCAGCATCGGTGTGGTTTGATATTTACGGTTTTGTCGATATATATTCAGATATCACCACATCGGATTGATATCGTATGAAGCATCAGGCTCAACTTAAGGCGCTCGGAGCCCTGTTGCGGAAGGCGCGCGAGGCCAAAGGCTGGAGCCAACGCGAGCTCGCGGCCCGTAGCGGCGTCACTCAGGCCAACATTTCGAAGATCGAGACCGCGCAGGTGGATCTCCTATTCTCAACGCTGATCGAGCTCGCGCGCTTCCTCGATCTGGAAGTCACGTTGGCTCCCCGCCAGGCCGCGCCGGCGATCGAAGCGATCATCCGCGATGTCGCCGCCGCGCGCGTGCCGGTGCAAATTGCGCGTGACCTTGAGCGCATTAGGGTGGCTGCGCGCGCCGTGCGCGAGGGGGGCGAAGGGGTGCTGGCGGATGCGCCGGAATCTTTTCACCTCACTGCGCGGCGCTTGGATGAGGCCGCGCGCACCGCGGCGTTGGCGGGGGCGTCCTTTGCAGCGCCGTTCGCAGCTCGCGAACTCGCGCGCATCGCCAACCAGGTGGCCGCCGCGCAAAAACTGGTGGCGCCGTCGCTCAAGGGGCACGCAGATTTCGTGGCCCGCAATCCGAAGATGATCGAGCAGGCCGAGCGGCGCTTGGCCGAGGCCGCGCGCGCGCTCGCCTTATTGCGCAATACGGTCGTGCACCGCGCCGCCGACGAGCAGCGGCCGGCCTACACGCTCGATGACGAGGAGGGCGCGTGATGGCGCCGACGCTCAATATCCTCGAGGTGCTGCTGGGGGATCGTGTCATCGGCGCGCTGACGCGCCAGGGCGGCGACCAGGTGTTCTTCGCCCTCAACCAGGACTACATCGACGACGACGCGCGGCCGACGCTCTCGCTTTCTTTCAAGAGCGCAGCCGGGGGCCTCATCACTCAACCGCGCCAAACACAGACGCGCCTGCCGCCTTTCTTTTCCAATCTGCTTCCGGAAGGCGCGCTCAGGGACTATCTCGCCAAGCGCGCGGGTGTGAACCCTGAACGCGAATTCTTCTTGATGTGGGTGCTGGGCCAAGATTTGCCGGGCGCGCTCACGGTAAGACCCGCCGAGGGGCAAACTCTGCCGCCGGGTCTCGAAGGTGAAAGCGAACCGCGCGGCTCTAACGCGGTGCTGCGTTTTTCGCTCGCCGGCATGCAGCTCAAATTCTCTGCGTTAGAGCGCGCCCAAGGGGGGCTCACTATCCCTGCGCGCGGGGTGGGCGGGGAATGGATCGTAAAACTTCCCTCGCTCAGCCACGCGCACGTCGCCGAGAACGAACTTTCGATGATGAGCTTGGCGCGGGCGGTGGGGATCGAGATTCCGGAGTTTCGCATGGCGTCGCTGGATGAAGTCGAAGGTCTGCCCGATGGGCTGGCGGCGGCGCAGCCCAACGCCTTCGCCATCCAGCGCTTCGACCGCACGCACGAGGATGGGGGGAAGGTCCACATCGAAGACTTCGCGCAGGTGTTTGGGCTCTATCCTGCGCGTAAGTACGACGCTCTGAGCTACGCCAATATCGCCAAGGTCATTTGGACCGAGGCCGGCGAAGACGATGCGCGCGAATTCGTGCGCAGGCTGGTGTTCAACGCACTCATTGGCAATGGCGATATGCACGCTAAGAACTGGTCGTTGATCTATCGCGACGGGCGAAGCCCCAGGCTCTCCCCGGCCTACGACTTCCTATCGACGCTCTCTTACATCGAGGGAGACGGGCTGGGCTTAAAGCTCGGACGTGTGAAAGCGTTTTCCAAACTGACGTGGGATGAGTTCGACTATCTCGCAGCCAAGGCGGGCTTGCCTCAGCGCTTGGTCTCGACCACGGGGTTTGAGACGGTGGAACGGTTTCGGGAGGTATGGGCTAAGGAAGCCCAGCACTTGCCGCTGCCCGGGGCAATCCGCGCGCCGATCGAGGCCCATCTCGCCGGCCTTCCAATCGCCCGCGCCAGTTAGAGGCGCGTAACCCTCAACCCAGTCGATCGCGCCATTTACTCATTCGCCGCTGAATTCTCTCAGCTGAGCGTTCTACTGCCTCTGTTTCACTGGCGGGGTAACAGCGTCGCGGTAGATTGGGACTGCGACGGGAAAGCTCCTGTCAGGATTTGGCATCGAATATCGCACCGAGACGACCGAGGAAGAGTCGGTCTGACATGTTCTTGCTCACGCTGGCGCAGGCGGCGCCGACCTCGTGGGATCGGGCGTTGTCACTGTCATCGCTCCACGATCTCTGGGTAGAGTAATCGCCTCGCTTCGACAGCTGCCTTACCGATGATTGTTGTCGACAAGAGCGCGCCGAGTTGACGGGCGCGGCGCGACCGGCTGGCCGAGTGCAGTCGGGGTAAACGCACACTTTAGCTCACCGCTATTGCTGGCTCGCCACGCATAACCCCACCATTTCGGTCGAGTTTTTGCCGGCCGAAGCTTCGGCCGCGGTCCAAGTCGCGGGAGGGTATGTCATGGCGAGAAAAAGCAGGGGCGTCTGGAGCGGGTGGGGTCCGCTGCTGGCTACTGGGTGGGTGCTTTTGGGCGCCGGCCCGGCCTTCGCCACCGACGGTTACTTCTCTCATGGGGCGGGCGCGCAGCAAAAAGGCGCTGGCGGAACCGCTATCGCAAGCCCGCGGGACTCGCTCAGCATTGCGTCAAATCCGGCGAACGCGCTGTCCCTCGGCAATCGGCTCGATGTCGGCATTGAACTGTTTCGCCCTGATCGCTCGGCCAGCATCGTTGGGAACGCGTTCGGCGCTGATGCATCCTATGATGGAAACGGAACCGAGACTTTTTTCATCCCGGAGTTTGGCTACGTTCGCCAACTCAGCGACAACATCGCTCTGGGCGTCACCGTCTACGGCAATGGCGGGATGAATACGGATTATCAAACCAACCCCTTCGCGCGGTTTGGCGCTACAGACGACGCCGGCGTCAACTTCGAGCAATTATTCATTACGCCGACAATCGCGTTTCGCCTTGGCGAAGGGCAGAGTGTCGGCGTCTCCGCAATTATCGTGGGGCAGGCATTCCGCGCCAAAGGCATTGGCCCGTTTGCCGCCGCTTCCAGCGATCCTTCAAACTTTACCAATCGCAGTACCGATACGGCCTTCGGCCTCGGTGCGCGCGTTGGCTGGCTTGGGCAATTGAACGATCGTCTGCGCGCAGGCGCGTACTATCAGTCGAGGGCCTACACGCAGGATTTCGAGAAGTATCGTGGGTTGTTCGAGGATCACGGCGCATTCGACGTGCCGTCCAACTATGGCGTTGGCGTAAATTACGCGCTGACAGATTCGATCAATCTCGCGTTCGACATTCGGCGCATCAATTTTTCGGAGGTCGACGCGGTCGGCAACACGCTCGCGCCGCTTCTTGTGTCGGGTATTCCATTTGGCGCCAGCGGCGGGCCTGGATTTGGTTGGGAGGACGCCACCAGCTACAAGCTTGGCGTGGATTGGCGCGCTTCGCCGTCGCTGACGCTCCGCGCCGGCTATGACCATGCCGATAATCCTGTCCCCGCCGACCAGACGTTTTTGAACATCCTGGCGCCCGGCGTCGTCGAGGATCAGTACACGATCGGCGCGACTTATGCGCTCAACGATCGCGTCGAGCTGAGCGGCTATGTTCTTTACGCGCCAGAGCAGACCGTCCACGGGCGAAACTCAATTCCACCGGGCGCGCCTCCGGGGTTTGGCGGCGGCGAGGCAAACATCAGCCTTGGCGAGACCGCGGTCGGTTTCGCGATCGGATGGCGTTACTGAGGGGACCGCGATGGCGCTGCTTGAAGTGTTCGGACCTGCATTGATGGGTGGCGCGCTGATTGGGCTCGCTGCCGGCGGGCTCTATCTGCTTACTGGGCGAATAGCGGGCGTAAGCGGCGTTGTTGGCGGTGCAGTTCTGCTCGAGCGCGGCGTATGGCGCTATGCCTTCGTGGCCGGGCTGATCGCGGCGGGGGTGGGGGGCGCAGCTTTAAACATCCAGCCTGCGCAAGCGCTCAGCGGTGTCGCCTGGCAGACGCTTGGCGCCTCCGGTGTCGTCGTGGGACTTGGAGCGGCCATCGGGTCGGGATGCACGAGCGGCCATGGCGTTTGCGGGCTTGGGCGCCTTTCGAGCCGTTCGCTGGCGGCCGTCGTCACTTTCATGACCAGTGCAGCGCTCACGGTATTTGTCGCTCGTCATGGCATCGCGCCATGAGCGTCATCTTGGCGTTTCTCTTAGCGCTTCTGTTCGGCGTTGGCCTTATTGTGTCGGGAATGACGGATCCAGCGCGCGTGCTTGGGTTCCTCGACGTGGCGGGCGCATGGGATCCTTCACTTGCGTTCGTCATGGGTGGGGCTGTCATGGTCGCCGCGCCGTTTTTTCTTCTGGCGCGCAATCGAGAAAAGCCGGTTTTCGCCGCCGCATTCGAGCCGCCTCAGTCTGCACGAATAGATCTGCGCCTCATTGGCGGCGCTGCATTGTTCGGCGTGGGGTGGGGACTGGCGGGCCTTTGCCCAGGTCCCGCGCTTGTTGTGCTGGGGCTTGCGCCGCAAGCGGTGTGGCCATTTGTCGTTGCGATGATGATTGGACTGGGCGTTGGCCGGTGGATTGGCAGAGCACGCCGTGGTGTCGAGGGAGATGTTCGCGGCGAGCTGCGCGCGCAATCGGAGGCAACCTCATGAAAGTCTATTGTCGCGCAGCAACGCACTGACACAGACACCGCGCCAAAGAGCTTGACCCCGCCGCAATGCGATGGCGCCTCGCCAAGTTGTTCGCCGTCATCTCACGATGCGCAAGAGAGTGCTCTTGAGAACACGCGCCCGCAACACCGGTATCGATCTCGCCCGCCAATAGCTGTGATCCGACACCTCCGCTAATCGTCTGCGCTCGCCGTTAGTGAGAGCAGGCTGTTCTTCATGGCGCGCTTGTAGAGGGTTTTAAACTTCTGCTCGCCGCCTGCGATGCGCCCTGTGCGGTAGAGCGTTACAAGACCAAGAGACAAGGCAAAGAGTGTGAGCAGCACGTCTTCGGCCTTTCGTTTGCCAAGGACAAGACGTTGCACAAGTTCAAGCTGCAAGGTGACTGTGGGTGATCGGTTGGCAAGAAAGATATCTGGATAGCGATGCGACGCTGCTGACGACAACAAAAACGCCGCCTCGAATTTTCGCGGATCTTCGAGTGCAAAATCTAGGTAGGCGTCGCTTGTCTTTATGAGCCATCTTGCTGGGGTGCATGGTTTGATTGCGGCGATGCGGCGCTGCCACTCTTCCAGCCCCTCCATCATCAGCGCATTGAGCAGCGCCTGCTTGTTTTCGAAGTGGCGGTAGATCGCCATCGGCGTGAGGCCGACGCGCGCAGCGACGTCTCGCAGCGAAAGCCCCGCTTCGCCGCCCTCATTGAAGGCTTGCCGCGCCGCAGCGAGAATATCGGCTCGTGTTGACATTGAGTATACGGTGTATACAAAGGCGCGGGTCAGGCAAGAGCACAGGCGCGTCGGGGTGGACGGCATGATGAAAATTATTCTGAGAGTCCTGATCTGGGTGCTGGCGCTGCTTGGCGCAGGCGTTGGCGTGCTGACTGTTAGTTTGTTGGCGAGCGCGATCCGTCCCGCCCGCAACATCGGCATTGATCAGGTGCAAGTCAGCGACGCGGGCGGCGGCTCAATTGGCGTGCTTATTTATTATCCGACGCAGAGCAAACCGCAGCTGACCTGGATGGGTTTGTTGTTTGCAGATGTGGCGCCGCGAGCACCGCTCGCAACCGGCCAACACGCGCTTGTTGTGATATCGCATGGGACGGCAGGCGCCGCGACGAGCCACATCGATACGGCCATCGCGCTGGCGGAGCGCGGTTTTGTCGTCGCAGCGCCGATCCACAATCGCGACAATTTTCAAGATCAGTCCGGTATCGGTGCTGCGTCCTGGATTGCAGATCGCGCGCGCGAGATCCGCCGTGTCAATGATTTCATGCTGACGCAATGGCGATTTCGCGCTCAGATCGACGCCAACCGCATCGGCTTGTTTGGCTTTTCCGCGGGTGCGACGACGGCGCTTATCAATGTTGGCGCGCAACCGGACTTTGCGCTGGTCACGTCAGATTGTCGCCAGCATTCACAATTCGTGTGCCGACTCTTGAGGCCCGATGTGACGCTTCAAAGCGGGGCGGAGCAGGGTTACGACTCACGTATAAAGGCGGTCGTACTCGCGGCGCCTGGGCTGGGCATGGGCTTCACCAGGACGAGTTTGGCGCGTGTCAACATCCCGGTTGCGATTTGGGCGGGCGATCGCGATGTGAATGCGCCGCTCGCCGGTAACGCCGCCGCTATAGCCGCCAATTGGCCGACGCTGGTGTCCGTGCATGTGGCGCAAGGCGCTGGGCACTTTTCCTTTCTCGCGCCATGCGGGCCGCTTGGGCTTTTGCTGCCGCCGATGCTGTGTTCGGATCCGGCCAATTTCGATCGGCGCGCCTTTCATCAAACGTTCAACAGCGAGGTCGCCGCTTTTTTTGAGGCGCGTCTGGGGCGTGACCCGCCGTTAGATGAAAGACCATAAAAGAGCGTTGGGGGGAGGGGCGCACGCTAGCCCATTGCGGAGCAGGTTTGTGGGCGAGTGGATGGGCTTTACGCCGCTTCGGTGCGTTGTACGTCCTCTGCTGCACCCATCCAGAGATTTTGGAGGGTAAAGTAGTAGCGCGGGTGACGGGGGTTGGATTGACTTAGCCCTTGGCGCGCCTGTGACCCCTAAAAGGTGAGCGGCTCATCACGAATTTGCCGCAAGCCCGCTGACTATGGGCGGACAATTGCATTGGGGAAATTGATGAGATCCTGGATCGCCAGCCTCGGCGCTTTGATTGTTTTGATCGCCACGCCAGCGTCGGCGCAGGTCATGGAGCCTTTGCGACCCTACGATCCAGCGGTCGTTCGGGTGGCGGGTCGCGCGGAAGTCTATCTGCCTCCGGATGAAGCGCGCATTCGTCTGTCGTACTATGCACCTGGGCGTACGGCTGCTGAGGCAACCAACGAGGTTTCCGCGCGCACACGGGCTCTCGATACTGCGGTCCGCGCCATCGATCCACAGAATGTAACGGTCGAGCGCACCGATGTTTCGGTGACGCCGGTGATGCGCGAAGGAGGTGATCGTCGTCCCGATCGTATCAATGGATACGAAGCGAGCGCCGGTGTGACGATACTCGTGCGCGATCTGGCGTTTTTGGGGCGGGCCGTAGAAGTTGCAGTTAACTCGGAACCGGATGCGTTCAACGACGTTGTGTTTTCTCTTCGTGACACCGCTCGCGCGCGGCGCACTGCACGCGAAGCAGCCATCACTGACGCCGTCGACAAAGCGCGCGTCTATTCAGAGGGGGCCGGACATCGCCTCGGGCGACTGCTGTTAGTGGAAGAAGGTGCAAACAACATGATTGCTCAGAGCGGCAATCGCGCGGTGTTTGCGGCGCGCAACGCCCCGTCCGCCGAGCAGGCGGTCATGCCCCCGACAATCGCGCCCGAGCCCTTACTCTACACAGCTGAGGTTTCCGTCGTGTTCGAGGTCGGGGCTGCCTTGGCCGCGCGATAAGCCAGCGCGGCGAGAGTATTTCAGCCGGCTTCGAGCGGGCCGGAAAGGCGGCTCATTTGAAGATCGGCGGCGAAGACGAGTTCTACCAGGGCGCTTGGCGCGGGCGGGACCGTGAACGGCGCGGTGGATTTTGGCGAGGCTCTTCTCTCGTCAGCGTCCACATACGGCGATCGTGACCAATCGACCGCCTTCGGCCAAGTGGGATCGCAAGGGTCGACCACCCATGCGGATGCTGTGGAGCGCGTGAGCCAGTCTAAATCTGCGCGATAGACCCGATGGCCAGGAGGGTTAGCACGCCTGCCCACAAGCCGATGACAGGCGCGACAACCAGCCAGTCCACCTGGGTGACGCCTAGCGTTCGCTGGGGTGGTGTTTCTTCATGCTGCGGCGGGGTAGCGGCAGTTTGGTATCGGGCCATAACCAAGTCTCCTGCGGAGCCCAGGATGTGGCGCGCAGAACTCGAACGTTTGCGTTCGATCAAGCTGGCGAAGATGTCGCAATGTTGCGTTTCGGCGATGAGAAGTGTGACAGTGTGGAGTTCTTGAGGGTCAGTGGAAGAGATCTCTGTCTAAGTTGTTATCGCAATCTCAGTCATCGCTTCGATGCATTGCCGTGGCAGAGGGCATCGATGTTTGCTGCAAGGTCCTGGTTCCACCACTGGTCAACTTCGTCTGGCCAAACCAATAGGGCACAATAGATTTGCTCAGCGTTCTTGAATGAATCGCTTTGAGCCATCGCGCGAGCCAGAGCGACAAACTCGGCTTGGGTCTTTGGTCTTGTTCGCATCATCTGGAACCCAACGGCCAGTTCGCTTCAGCGCATTGCGTGTGATCAAACATCGCCAAATTTGTTCGCGTGTGCGCGAGTTTCGGGCGCGTCGTTCTTTGACGTGGCGGCGCCGTGTTGGGAGACAATACGCCGTCGCGACGAGTGCTAAGCAGCGTCTTGGCGCTGGCGGATGAAGCGGCGCACGAGCGCCATCACAATGAGCCAACCCACGATAGCCGCAACAGCCATGAACGCTGCGGAGGCGAGATCACCCTTGAGTGCATTGATGACACTTTCGCCAGCAAAGGCGATCAACGCTGTCTTGGGCAAGACACCAATAGCTAGTCCGCCAAGGAAGGCCGCGAAGCCGACGCGTGCTGCCCCGAACGCCATGTTGACGACAACGAATGGTGCAGAGGGCACGAGGCGAACGACAAGGCTCGCTAGAAAGCCGTTCCTGCCTATGAAGCTCGTAAGGCGCCCGTTTGGCCCTGAGTGCTTTTGCGCCGCGGCCCTCGTCAGACGTCCGGCCGCATAGTTGAGGGCGCCGGAGACAATGGTCGCTATCCAAGACAGCCAAAACCCCTGCACCGGTCCGAACGCAATCACGCAGGCGCCGATCAGTAGGATTTGCGGCGCGCCGACGTAGGACATAAGCGAAAAAACCGCGATTGTGACCGGGACCGCGAACGGTGTGCGTCGCGCTTCACCCAACGTAGTGTTGACGAACGTCATCAGATCGTCGGCGAAGTAGAGGCGCCCGATCACGAGCACAAAGATCAGAGTGATGATAATGGCGGCCGCAATCGCGACCATGCGCAAGCGGCGCTTATCGATGTTATTTACGAAGCCGAGCAAACGCACACCGCTACTTCGAGATTGGGCGCTTGACGCGGCGCCAGAACCACACCCTCATCACCGATCGCTGAAATGTATACACGACGGCATTGGCGTGCCGATAGTTTTGGTTGCTGGCGCGCAAGCTATTAATCCGCGTCCAGCCTGTAGATCGTGAGGACGACCTCTTCGCCGGTGCTGTAATTTGATCCTGCAACTTCAGCTACGGGTTCAATCGCCCCGCCTGCTTGCGTCACAACATTCAGGAATTCCCCGTCGCCAACGTCCGCCAGAATGAGCGTGCAGGTGGGGTCTTCAAAGGCGTTCTGGGCGGCTTCATCAAGTGTGTCAGGATAAAAAATCTGCCCGCGCTCGTATAAGAAGACGAGGCTTGGCTCGCGATAGGAAAAACTGACAACGCTGGTGTTGTCACAGCGTTGGGCTTGGTTGAGCGCTGACACAAGACGCGAAGATATGAACGCCCGGTCGAGGCTCGGAACGACTATTCCGTAATTGTTGACCGAGACGATCGCGGCGCTTGCCACCGCCGCCACGAGAGCTGCGCGCAAACGTCCCTTGGCCACGAGCCATAAGGCTGCGAGCGCTGAGACAATCGCCGCGCTCGCCAGTGCGACACAATAGGGCGTGACCGAACCCTGGAAATGGAATGCCAAAGCCAAAGGTCCGATCGTGATGGCCGCCCCGGCGAGGAGCCAGATCAAAGTCGCGATGGCGAAGAGCCATGGGCGGGCGAAGAAGCGTAGGCGGTCTGCGTGAACCAATCCGGCCGCGGCCAGTATCGCGAACGCCGGAAGAAGCGGCAGCGTATAGTGAGGCAACTTCGTTCCGGAAAATTCGAAGACAAGCCAGGCAGGTACGATCCACGCCAGACAAAACCGCACCCCGGCGGATTTGCGTTCCAGCCAAACAAAGGGCGCTGACAAGATTGCGAACAGACTGCCGGGCCAAAACAAAACCGGCCACAGCGCCAAGTGATATCCTGGAAAGCCGCCGTGCGATTGGTGGGCTTGGGTTAATTTGCCGAGAACGCTGTACCCAACCGCGGTTCGAAAGAAATCTCCGTGTGTTGAGATACCGATGGCTACGTACCAAGGCGCGGCTATCGCAAGCATCAGCGGCGCGCCCCAGATTGGCTTGAGTTTGCCCAGCCAAGCGGTGCGCCGTTCGATGATGATCAAGGCGAGAATTGTTCCGCCGACGATCATCAATGGAATGGGCCCCTTGAGCAGGATGCCAACGCCAAGCGCTATCCAGAACAGAGCGGCCCACCTGCTCGTACGCTCCTGCGAGTCACGCGACAGATATATCTTCGCCAGACTTGCCTCGGCCAAAAGCACGGCAAAACACAAGGTCGCATCAATTTTCGCGATGTGCGCTTCAATGCCCAGCAAGACACAAGATGCGATCAGCGCTGCGGCGAATCTCCCGGTGAGGGGGCCAAACAAGAGAGCGCCGAGCCACCACGTTACAAACACAACGCCGATCGCTGAAAGCCAGGATGGCATTCGGTGGGGCCAAATCTCGCGCGCGTCGACATCGCCAAATACGGAGACGGCCGCCACCTGCAGCCAGTAGATGCCGGCTGGCTGTAAGTTGCGCGGCGTGTCTTGATACCTGACCTCGACGAAGTCGCCGCTCTCGATCATCTGACGGCTGGCTTGTGCGAACCGTGGCTCGTCGCGATCAATTGGCGGGATGCTGGCTTGACCCGGCAAAAGCATGGTTAATGCCAGCACGAGAAGTAACAACGCCATGCCGCGCTTCGACGACACTGCGTTCTTGATCTGGTTTATAAGCACGCTCATGCTGACGGTGGTTCGACAAATCGAGGCGCGCGCGTGCGTGAGCGCAGCCACATGACGCCGGCGAGATCACCAACGCCCACTAGAGCCCGGCCCCAGTTCGTGTATTTCGAATGGCCCGCTGCCCGAGGGCGGTGGTTGACTTCATGAAGCACTAGGTCATGTCCGTAGGAGCGGAATAGCGCGGGCAAAAAGCGATGCATTCCTTCGAAGACAGGAAGCTGCAGGAAGGCCTCACGCTTGAACACCTTCAAACCGCACGCCGTGTCGGGACAGCCATCATTCAGGAGCGCTTGGCGGATGCCATTGCCAATTTTGGTCGCCACCAGGCGCGGCCAAGGGTCGTTGCGCTTTGCCCTCACGCCGGCCACTAAGGGCGAGCCGCCGGCGGCCAACGCCAGGCTCAGCATCTTGGCGATGTCGACCGGATCGTCTTGACCGTCGCCGTCCATCGTGCCGATCCATTCGCCGTGCGCGGCGGCTACGCCGCTTCTGACCGCCTGAGACTTTCCGCAGCGTTTTTCGTGGCGAACAAGCCGGACCAGATCCTTCGGGAGCGTGCGAATGCGTGAGACGGTATCGTCCGAGGAGCCATCGTCGACGAAAACGATCTCAAACGAGCCGCTGTTTTCGAACGCACTGATAATCTCAGCAGCGACCGACGCCACGTTCTCGGCCTCGTCAAGAACGGCGATCACTATTGAAATGCGAGGGCTCAAACTTGATCCTTTGCAGCCAAAGAGTGATGGGGTCCACATTTCGGCGCCCCGGTAGAACCTTGTGCATGGCGTTGGCGGTCGACAAGCGCAAGGGTCTCATACCTCCACGGTCGCAGACTGGCTAATTGTCGGGTTTTGCGCGTATGCGGTTTCGGCGCCTGACCGCAATCGACGAGAATTTCTCTTCAAAGCAAGGGATTGCTGCGCCATTGCGTGAGCGATTTATTTCGCTAGGCCTTTGCGATGCAAATTCAGACCTCTCGCCTTATCTTGCGCCCGCCCATCAAGGATGATTTCGAAGCTTGGGCGCTGATGGAGGCGGACGAGAGCGTCAAGGCAAATACGGGCGCCGTGCAGGATCAACGCGAGAGCTGGGGCCAGTTGCTTTCAATCGCCGGCCATTGGTCGCTCATGGGTTGGGGGTCGCTCTGCGCTATTGAAAAATCCAGCGGCCGCTTCGTCGGTCGCTTTGGCCCATCAAAGCCGTTCGGATGGCCGGCCGTTGAGATTGGCTGGATGCTCTTACCCGAATTTCAGGGCAAAGGCCTTGCCGTGGAGGGCGCCATTGCGGCGATGGATTTTGCCTTCTCAGAACTTGGCGAAAAGCGCGTCATCCACACGATCAGGCCAGCCAACATTGCGTCGCGAAAGCTCGCGCAAAAGCTAGGTTCGAACAATTTGGGACCGATCAAGTTGCCGGCGCCGTTTGAAGACGTTCTCAATGACGAGTGGTCGCAGACAAGCGAGGAGTGGGTGAGGAGCCGCCAACGTCTGACTTCGCCAATGTCTTGAATCGGCGATTTGCGCCGAGCCCGGATGTGATCAATCGCAGGATTGGAGCTGCTCTGTTGCGTTGCCATGGTGCACTCGTGGCTCGCCCTGCCAGAGGAGGGCGCATGTCACTTGAGCAAGCATCTTATGTGAGCCAGATCATAAGCTCTATCGCGGTGCTGGCGTCGCTTTTGTTTGTCGGCCTTCAGATCCGACACAACACGCGATCGCAAGATGAGCGTCCAGCGAAGTGGAGTTCATGCGATCAGTGATTGGGCGCAGGTCCCGTGTGCTCTTTTAGCGTTCAAAAATTCGAGGCGCTGGGCAATTGAACGGATCATTGCGATGGATCCGGCGTTGCGCAGCGGGCGCCGTCTAATCCGGTCAGTTCAGGATTCCAGCGCTCGGTCGCGTTAAAGACTTGGCATTGTTCTTCATTGGTCTCCAAGCGGCGATCATTGAAAATGTCTCGCGCAATCTGATCTGCGCTCTCAATATCGTCGCTGATACGCACGCCGCCGTCTGAGGCCGCATCAAGGATCATGGTGGCGGGGCCGCTCGCTGATCGGGCGCCCGTCCATGTCGGCAAATCGCCATTGACGCCGCGGCCGGGTGCGCCGGTTCGTGCAAACTCCACCCAATAACTCATCATTGCATCTGAGAGTGCGACCCGTTCATCTTCGTTGGCGTTTGTGAAGGCGAACCGATCAAAGGCGCCCAGCAATTTGAAATGGCCGAACACGAATGGAATTTCCATGGAGTGCGCAGCGCCTAGAAGGCGCCCTAGATCGGTGAACAGAATGGCGCCCTGATCATCCCAGTCGAACCGATAGGTGTAGACGGCCCCATTGCCCGCCTGCGACATCGAACTTGCCGGCGCATCTACCGCCGCGGCGCGCCACATACGGCTCTGATAGCTTGAGACTGCATCATAGAAAACCGGGTCGCGCGCTTGCGGGAAGAGCCAAAGCACCCGGCGCGTCAATTCTGGATTGAGCGCATTGAAGAGCTTGGTTTCATCGCGATTGGTCCCGAGCATGACGGGCACATTGTTATAGCTATCGCCATCTTTAATCGCAGCTTCAATGCCGGCTGCGGGGAGGACGACACCGTCGGCGATTACTCGTGGAGGATCAAATGCGCCGCGCGATGTATCGTAGGCGGCGAAGATTGCATCCAGAGGAAGGTCACGAAGCGCTTGGCCGGTGACGGTGGTGTTTGCAAGCATGCGCGCTGCGACCGCGATTGCAGAATCTGGGCGTCGGTTTTCGCCTAGGCCCTCTGCTTCGGTTAGCGCCGTGGTCTTGAACGAGCCTGATTGCACGATTGCGCGATGAAAGAGTCCGCTCGCGCGAGGGCTTGCCAGCAGGGCGGCGACGTTTTGGCCACCGGCGCTCTCGCCGAAGATGGTGACAAGGTTTGGGTCGCCGCCAAAGACCGAAATTTCATCTCGAATCCATTCCAGCGCGCGGATGTTGTCGAGTGTTCCAAAGTTGGGCGATGCGTCGTCTGGGCGTTCACCGCCTTCGCGCAATGCGGAGTGTGCGAACCAGCCGAGCGGACCCAACCGATATTGCACCACCACGACGATGAGGTTGTGCCGTCGCGCAAGTTCGGAGGCGTCGTATTGTTCAGCGCGCCCCCAAACGTTTGACCCGCCATGGATCCACATCATCACCGGAAGGCGTCTTTGGGCCGCAACCTCGGAGGTCATTGCCGGCGCGTAGATATCTAAAAAGAGGCAATCTTCTTGTCCTGCAAGCTCGCCCCAACGCGATTGGCTTACCCCGTCGAGTGCGGACAAGACCTGGGGACACCAAGGCGAAGGCCCGCTTGCATCGCGAACGCCGGACCATGGCGCTGGCGGGCGCGGAGCGCGCCAGCGTAAGGGACCCACTGGCGCTGCCGCAAACGGGACGGCGCGCCAGATGTGGACGCCGTCCAAAACGCGCCCTGCAAGTGCGCCGGTCGAAACTGTACGCACGACGCGCGCTGCATCGTCAGGCGAGGCTTGTGGTTCTGCAACGCCCAAGCAGGCGCTGAGCGCAAAGGCGAGAAGTAAACAAAAGCGCTTCATGGGGCCGGCCTTGGAGAGTGCGATTTGATGCTACACTAAATGCAACCCCGCATGCGGCAATGCTGGCGTAACGTAAGGCGCCCGTGCGGATCTGGTGTATGCTCATCTGCGTTAGAGCCCAGCGTGAGCCAAATTGGCTTTCTCGCCGTATGAACAATTTTAAGGGCCGCCTCATGGCTAAGGTTTTACGTTCTGCGCTCATTGTCGGGGCTGTGATTTTCGCAATCGCAGTGCCGAGTTTGCAGGCGATCTATCAGTTTGGATTGTCTGCGGCGGCCTTCTCATTTCAAGGCGACGATATCTTGCGCGTGGCGGGCTATGCCTTTGCGATTTGGGGTCTGCTTTATCTCGGCATGATTGGCTATGGCGTCTATCAAGCTTTGCCTGTGGCCTGGTCCTCGCCGATTGTTGCGATCTATGCTTGGCCTTCGGCTATCGCCATAGCCGGTTGCGGTCTTTGGATCCTCATGGCGGCGCTGAATTGGACTTGGATGACGGTGCTCGTCATTTCGCTCTCCGCTCTTGGTCTGATGATGGCTATAGTTCAAGCAAAGGGCGCAGGAAGCGTTCGCGACAAGCTGTTGGTGGCGCTGCCGCTCAATCTACTCGCCGGCTGGCTTACGATCGCATCGATCGTCAATCTGGTGACGGTGCTGACGATCGAGCGGATCGTCACCTCTGATCAGGCGACCATGATCGGCTATGCGGCGGTTGGCGGGGCGACATTCATCGCCGCCATCGTCGCGGTGTTTGGACGAAGCGCCTTTTATTTGGCGCCAATCATCTGGGGCCTTTTGGGAGTGCGTGCGGCCGAAAGCGTGCGCCATTCGTCCATCGCCGATGCGGCAGGCCTTGCTGTCTTGGCGCTCGGCGCGCTGGCGCTCGCGCTTTTGGCGCTCTGGGTTTTCCGCGCCATGGGATCAAAGCCAGTTGGAGACAAAGCGTCGGGTAAGAAGGCCGCACTCTGAAAGCCAAGCGACGCGCCAAAATGGCGCGCACAAGTTTGATGTGACGCAAAGGCGTTAAAGCGGATTGGTGGCAGCAAGCTGGCCATGCTGGACCGCAATATTATCCGCAAGATCTATGAACTTCCTGACGATGCGCCGGTGCGCAACGACTTGGAGGCACTGATCAAAATCGCCATTTGTCTTGCCGACACCGGCGAGTTCGCTGAGGCAAGGCATTTACAAGTGTTCTTGCAAGCGATGGGCTTTCCTCTTGCTGAAACGCTGGACGATGACCTCGCCGAGGCCATCGATGCGCGTTGTCGCAGAGCAAGGTGGCGTGCAAAGTCGGCGCGATTAAAATCAGGGTGAAGGATCGTGGTGCGGCTGGCCGAGGCCGGCGCATCCAGCGCCGATTGAGCCTTGTTTGGACCGCAGATGACGGGGCGGAGGTTTGCATTTGCCCTGGCAGCTGGATCGTTCGTTGAATGCGCCGAAGATCGGGTCCCATTGATGCACGGTCACATTTTCAAACCAATCTTTTCAATCAAACCTGCGGGCCCATAGGGGTCGCTTGGCGCCAATGCGTCGGGCGCTGCGCGAGCGGGCGCGGCCATGACCAATGTTGCAGCTCATTGCGGTGAATGCGCAAAAGCTCCAGAGGCAAGCAGCGAGCCCGTGTTTGAGGCGATCTTGGCGCCAAATAATGTGAGGTCGCAGGCGCCGCCATCCAGCTTGGTCGAAATGCTCATGATTGATCACATTGAGCGACATGTTTCAGATCTTCAATGTCAGGCTGGGCAAGGGCGAGGCTGCAAGTTTTGCAGCGTCAGGCGATCGCGCTTGGGCCAGGTTCGAAGAAGGCAACCAACAACCAGATGGATCAGTCACTGAAAGCGCGCGGCGCTGAATTGCGCGCCGCTCAATTGTTCCCCATGAAGGGCGCTCAAAGGGGACTGAAGATGGATGCTGAAGCGGGTCAAGCGCCGGCCAATTGGGGTGAAGGCGATATTGGCGATCAGACCGGCAAGGTTGTTTTCATAACCGGCGCTAATATTGGGCTTGGGTTTGAAGCGGCGCGGATGTTGTCTGAGCGCGGCGCTAGAATTTTGATGGCGTGCCGCGATGAGAGCAAGGCGCGCGAGGCGATGGCGGCGATCAAGCGGCGCAATGGGCGCGCGGCGTTGGATTTCGTTGGACTGGACTTGGCCGATCTAGAGCAGGTCGCGGGCGTGCCCGAGCATGTGAAAACTCTAGGTGTGAGTTCGATCGATGTGCTTTTGAACAATGCGGGCGTGATGATGCCGCCCAAACGGCAAGAGACGAAACAAGGCTATGAGCTTCAGTTTGGCGTCAATCATTTAGCGCATTTTGCGTTGACGCGACTGTTGTTTCCGATGCTGGCGCCACAAGCGCGGGTCGTCACGGTCGCTTCGATTGCTGATCGACGCGGTGATATTCGTTGGGATGATCCTCAATGGCGCAAAGGCTACACTCCGTCTGCGTCGTACGGCCAATCAAAGACCGCAAACCTTTTGTTTACGCTGGAATTGAGCCGGCGTTTGCAGGCGGCAGGCAGTGCTATCATGGCATTGGGCGCCCATCCTGGTGTTGCGATGACCAATCTTGCGACCAGCAGCACTTTGGGGCCTTGGCTCTGGCTGGTGAAGCCGTTGGTTGCAATTGGCATTGGTCCTAAAGTTCAGAGCCCCGCAATGGGGGCGCTGCCTGAAGTCTATGCGGCGGTAGGGGCTGTTGAGCCTGGCGCTTATTTCGGCCCAGCTCAAAGAACCTTTGGTCCGCCAGCGCGAGCTGAGAGCCACAAGGCCCAACATTCTGGTGATGCGGCGGCAGCGAGGCGGCTATGGTCACTCAGTGAGGAGCTGACCGGCGCCAAATTTGAGGTTGTGTGAGGGCGCGCGCGCCGTTGCGTTAGAGAATGGCGGGCCGCGCCAGCATCAACCAAACGATGGCAAGGACGCTGAAGAAGGCCGGAAAGCCGCACCAGAACCAAAGCCGGTAAAGTTGGTGATAGCGTGCGGGCAGCGTTTGGTTTTGCGTAACTGCGTCTCGAGCAAGGTCTCGCATTTGATGCTGTAGCCATATAACGGGCAACCAAAATGCGCCGGTGAGACCATAGAGCCCCAGCGAGAGCACGATCCAGCCTTCGCTCAATGACCAGCCGGTTGCGTGTGCAAGCAACGCGCCCGTGATCGGCTGGATCACAACCGCGCTGGCGGTGAACAACCAGTCGCCAATCACCACAATGGCGGCCGTGTGAGCGATGATGCGCGGGTCGTTGGTGCGATGGGCCATCACCATGAAGAAGGCGATGCCGGCGCCTGTGCCCAACAATACCGCCGCGCCAATGACGTGAAGCCAGCGAAGCACGAGTGCGTAATCCATCAACGCTCCTCGATCAGCGCAGCGACAGCGAACGCTAGAGCGATCACTGGAATGATTTTGACGTAGGGGCCCAATGGGTCCGACCACAACGCCGGATTGGTCCATGTTCCAAGCATGAGATAGCAGAGCGACACGATAATGGCGCTTAGAGCCGCCGATCGCGCTGTCTTGCGGATACAAAGACCAATGCCGATCGTGATATCGAGCAGTGCGCCGCCGATCACCAGGGTCATTGCGTGCTTTTCGAGTGGGGTCTCGCGCAGCACTGCCGCGGCGCTATCTGCGCAGGCAAGCGCAATGGCGCCTGAGGTGATCCAAAAGCCGGCCAAGCATAAGATGAGAAAAGGGAAGGCGAGCTGAGCGCGTGCGAATATGCGTTCTTGCAAACTTGCAGGCAGAGCATCAAGCGACTGGCTTAAAGTCTTTAATGGACGCCCGAGCGCTTGGGGGGCTTGATTGGGCTCGCCCAATACGTTCGCCGCCAGCACTTTGAGCGCAGTGGTTCGTAACGGCGATCGCCAGCCAAGCCAGCCGGCGAGATCGGCGCAATATCCCAAGAGGGCGCCTGCCCATGTCGGCGCCGAAAAGTTGAGACGAGCCGGTTCAAAGCCGAGCCAACTGCGAAAGGCTGCAATGGTTTCGGCCAAGCTGTGCGCGGTGTGCTCCACCAAATCGAGCTCGTGATGGACGAGACGTTCGGTTGTGAGCGCGATGGCGACAGTGTCGCCAACATCTGAGGCCGCGACGGTCTGCAATCGTGCGTCAGCGAGCATCAAGGGTTGAACGAGGGGGAAGGCCGCGAGCATGCGCATAAGTGCGGTGCCGCCATAGGCGTAGGCGCTGATTACCAGACCAGGTTTCAAGATTGTCCACTGAAGCCTGCTTGCGCGCAACACCGCGTCCGCTTTGGCCTTTGTGCGCATGAACACGGTGTGTGCTTCAAGCGTAGCGCCCGGGGCCGAAATCTGTACGTATCGGCGTATTCCCGACACAGCGCAGGCATTGATGAGCGCCACGATCGCTTGGTATTGAGCGTTTTCCAATGTGTCGATGGCGCCGTCTTGTAGCGCGCCGGACGCGTTCACGACCGCATCGATATCGTGCAAATAAGGCGCCCATTGCTCAGCTTGGATCAAAGTGGCGAGATCAGCGCCAACCCAGTCGATGTTAGGCGCAAGTCGCTTGCCTTTAGCGGCGGAGCGGCCAAAGCCTACGACCGTCAATCCTTTTGCGCGCAGCGTGCGCACAATTTCAGATCCGATGAGGCCATAGGCGCCGAGCACTAACACACGCATTGCGCCAGCTAAGCGGCTTTGGCGCAGCGCGCAAAGCGGCGCAGTGTCCGGTCTTAAAAAGCCTTAGCTGGGCGGTGATCTTAAATCCCTCGAGCTTGCGTTGGAGCCAGGCGGCGCGCGGGGCGAGCCCAAGTGCTTGGGACCCGCAGATCCGCCAAAGGCTTCGCAAAAGCATTTGGTCAGTCTTGGGGCGGCTTTCGCGGGCCTTTCCGCTTTGATGACGTTCGCGATGAGGTTCATCGCCCTTATGCGCGCCAAGGTTTAGCTTGCAACATCGCTGGGCTAGATCTTAGCTCATCTATGTGACGCCAAAGGCTCGGCAGATCGCTGCTGCGCGGACCGGAGCGCCGCAACGACGCCGATCAGCCAGAGTGCTGTGATGAAATGAAAGCCGTGCCAGCTTAGCGCAGGGTCGAGAAATACCGACTGGCGAATAAATAAGATATTCGGCGCCATCAGTACAAACCCAAGGGCTGCAAGCGCGCGGTGTTTGCTATGCGGCTGGGTAGCCAAGAGCGCCGCGCCAACAACCAGTAACACAAGGAAGATGAGGCCGCCCAAGACGGCGCTCGCAAGGCTTGCCAGCGCCGCGCCGCTTGCGCCGGCGCAGATGACCAAGAGTGGCGCCGTCCAGCCGCGATGTTTGGCGATTTGGGCGACGATGAGAACGAGCGCGAAGGTTCCTCCCGCCTGTGAGGCGAGCCGATGCGCCGGGGCCAGCAAAGCCTCGGCGCCTGAGGCGATGCGGAGAATGCCGATGGCTGCGGCTAAAGCGAAGAGGGCAACGCCGGATGCGCCAAGCAGTTGCTGTGCTCGAACCAGGCGCCAAGCGCCCCACGCCGAGACCATAGAGATGGCGAGTTCGGAGATGATGTAATGAAGCGGCATCGGTCTTATTCGGCAGGCCGAGAGTGCAGGCGATTGGGGCCTCGAGGGCGAATGATGCCGGCCTCGCGCATGATCGTTTCGCTGGTCTGGCGCGAGTTATCGTGGCTCCATCCGGGCGGTGCGAAGACATAAAGCAGCCGTTGACCGAATGTCAGACCGCGCTGGAATGCATCGCGTGTCAGGCTCGCATACTCATGAAAGAGGATTGTGATCGGATTGTAGCTCTCGACGTTTTTGACCAATCCATAGATGGGCGGATCGGCTGCTTCTTCTGCAACGAAAGTGCCGAACAAACGATCCCAGATGATGAGTGTGCCGGCATAATTGGCGTCGAGATAGCGTGGATTGGCGCCGTGATGGACGCGATGGTGCGAGGGCGTGTTGAAGATAGCTTCAAACCAGCGCGGCATTTTGCCGACAGCTTCGGTGTGTAGGAAGAATTGATAGGTCGCGTTGACGACGCCGCAGAATGTCACCAGCAGCGGGTCAAAGCCGATGAGGACTAAGGGGATTTTCAGCAACATCGTGCCGGTGAAGTGTTTGGTCCATGATTGGCGCAGCGCCACCGCTAGATTGTATTGTGTGCTTGAATGATGCACGACGTGCATGGCCCAGACCCAACGGCAGCGATGGGCGATCCGGTGGTGGATATAAAAGCGCAGATCGTCGAGCACGAAGCAGAGCGCAAACATCGCCCAGTTGAGCGGCAGGTTTGCAAGCTGAAACGGCATCGCCAGCGATAGCAGCCCGAAGGTGATGAAGGCGGTGAGCGCGTTGGCCGGTAAGCTCATGAGCCCCAGAAAAATCCCGAGCGCGCTATCTTTGGCCACGTACGCGCCTTTGGCTCGGAATACGAAAATGGCGACCAACTCGATCGCCATCATTGAAAAGAACAACCCTATCGAAATGAGCTCGATGGGAAGGTCCATGGCCTGTTGCACGCTCATGGGCTCGCTCCTCGCCGTTGGCTCAGAATGCGCCGCGACAAAGCGGAGAACAATTGAATTAGAGCCGGTTATTATGCACCATATGGAACATGTCGTTTGATCTTGTCCTGGTCCGCAGGTTTGAAGCGGTATGCCGCCTGCGCAGCTTTTCGCGCGCTGCGGACGAACTGGGCCTTTCCCATTCGGCGATGACGAAAAGCATTCGCACTCTGGAAGAGGGCCTCAAGGTTCGCCTGATCGAACGGAGCACGCGCTCACTGGCGCCAACCGAAGCGGGTCAGCGCTTGCTCAAACGCGCGCCCGATCTGCTTGACCATGCAGAGGACGTGAAGGCCGCGATTGCCGCGGGTGCAACGCATCTCAATGTCATATGCGGCCCCGTCATTCTTGACGCGTTGGGACATCGCGCGCTGGTTGAATTTCGAACGAGAAGTCCAGACGTTCACGTTGCGATGCAAGTCATGGCGCCGGCGCTGGCCCTAGATCAACTCGTGCGGCAACGCGCCGATTTGCTTTTGCTTCACGAGAGCGTGGTTCGAGACTTTGCGGACAGAAAAGCCTTAAGCGTGACGCGGCTGATTTGTGAGCCCTATGTTGTTCTGTTTCGAAAAGGACATGCGCTTGAGCGTGCCGAAGGTTCTCTTGAGACTATGCTTGGTTTTGACTGGGCAGTCGCGGGGTTCGACATTCTGTTTCAGAATGCGTTGCCGCCAGCGCAGCGTGCGATGCTGCTAACTCGCGCCTTTCCGAAGTATCGGCTTGCCAGCCTCAGCGCTTGCGCGGAGGCCGCTGCGCGCAGTGACCTGCTTACGGTCGCGCCGAGCTCGGCGGCCTCAGCGTTAATGGCGGGGCGGGGGCTTGTCAGCGCACCGCTCCCTGGCAAGGCGCGATTTTCAGTTTGCGCTGTCACCCGCGCCGATGCTTCGGGATCGGCCCACATCGCGGCGTTCATAGATTCTGTTGCACGGCTCGCAACGACAGCCCCTGTTGGCCAATCCCAAATGCGGCCTGTTCCAAAGAAGAAGCGCCGATGACGAGAGCCACTGATCGCTGGCCGGCTGTGACTTTGCCGCTTTCGCATCGTCATGCTCGGTCAATCCAACCTTAAAGCTCGATGTTTTTTTTTTGGTCCGATATGATTTGACCTCAAGGCGCGTATAGATGAACGCCGCCAGCGAGCCTTAGTCTGCAAGCATCGAGCCCATGGCGGCGGCCGCGTCAAATCTTGACATCATCGAGAGCCTTTGAGGGGTGGTGCGACGTTCAGCTTGGTTGAGTTTGAAAGCCAGCGCCGCGGCGATGGGGCGCGAGATGCCGGCGCGCTGCAAGCCTGCGGCGGTGCGTAGCTCATCGCCGGCGCAAAGGCTGACTGACCAGACCCCGTCCCGCTTTTGCAAAAGTGCGCGCCCGCCGATTGAACCTTGGGTCCAATCGGCGATGGCCAAATCCGCTTCAATGACGATAGGGCCCGCCTCAAGCGGCGCATCTGGCCGATCCCAGCGCGCACGCAGCACAGCTTCGATGGCTGGCGCTTCATTGCGGCGCGCGCATGCGGCCAGGAGCGCAGCGCCGCTCAGGGCGGCGCGCCTAGTGATCGTGATCATGCATCTGCTCCATCACCATGGGCGCGGCAAGGGTGATCATAGCGGCCGGATGGGCGAGCCCATTCCAAGTGGCGCCGGGGGGTGGGATTTCGTCCCAATATTGGGCGCCGTTGGCGCAGGTTTGGGTGATGCGAAAATAAAGCGGACCGGTCTCATCAGGCAGACGCATCATGATGCCGAATTGGTCGAATTGATCGGCGTCGAGCGCGCCGCGCCAGGTGATGGCGCTGACGCGCTCGGAGATGGTGTGGCCGGCCTCTATTTGCAGCGGTGTGGCGAGCTGTTGATGCTCGATGCTGAGCCGCCAGCCGGGTTTAGGTTGGGGGCGCGCAATATTTATGCTCTCTGGAATTTCGACCCGAATGGCGCGTGTTGGGGATGTGCCGCAACCGTGGCCGATGCGAATGAAGCCGGCATAATAGCTGTTCGGTGCAGCTTGAGGGTCGGCAAAGACGACGTGTGCTGATGCTGTAGAGGAAAAACTCAGCGCTAATGCGCTAACAGCCGCGATGATGGTCTTGGTCATAAGAGGTTCCGGTGAGAATTGTGGCCGATCGCGTGATGATGCGCGCGATGTCGACGCCTTCAGTGATTATGTGCATGCGCGCCATGGCCGCTGCGTGCACGTACGATGAAGTTGGCCTCCACTTCGCCTTGATGTTCAAAGCGCAGCGTCACCGGGATTGTGGCCCCCTCGGTAAACGGCGCATCGATATCCATGAACATGATGTGCGTGCCTCCGGGCGCGAGCGTGACCACGCTTGCGGCGCCGATGGGGACATTGGCCAGCGCACGCATGCGCATAACGCCGTTGTCGATACTCATTTCGTGCACTTGGGTTAGCGCCGCGCGCGGGGTCGACACTGAAAGCAAGGTATCGGCGCGCGTTCCTGTATTGCGGATGGTGAGATAGCCGGCGCCGACGCTGACGCTAGGAAGCGTGGCGCCTGCCCAGGCGTCTTCAAGTATGATGGTGTTGGCGCTTTGCTGTTGGGCTTGCGATGCAGGAGAGCAGGCAATAGCCGCCAGCGCGAAGCTGGCGGCAAGCAGGCGAACGAAGTCATTGCGGTGCATGGGATTTGTCCTTGTCAGAAGCGATAAGCAACGCCGCCATAAACGGCGCGGCTTTCGCCGGGATAAAAGACTGCGGTGTTGGCGCCGGGTGCGCTGGCGTCGATGATAGCGCCGAACTCAGGGACGTAGGCTTCATCGGTAAGGTTGCGTGCATCGACGAAGAGCGAGACGCCATTGTCGAAGTCCCAGCCGGTGTTGAGCGAGACGATGGTGTAGCCGGGGGCTTTTAGCGTGTTTGCGTAGTCGACAAAGGTGTCGCTGGGACGCCATTCAATGTTTGGGGCTACGAACCAGCCTGAAGGGGCAGTGTAGCGCACCATGGCGCGATACTGGTGCTCAGGCGCCACCGGGATACGATTGTCGCCGTAGCTTGCGTCGGCGTCGAAGAAGAAGTCGGAGTAGGTGTAGCTCTGGCGCAAGAGCCAGCCTTCTGCGAACTCCCAATCGAGCGCAAACTCTACGCCTTGGTGCACGCTGGCGTCGGCGTTGAAAAAGCCGGCGGGGATGCCGACGCCGGGGTTGAAGCTCAAGAGCTCGTTTTCAAGCGTGGCGCGATAGAGCGTGACGTCCCACACGAGCGGGCCCGTTCTGCCACGCGCGCCGACCTCGCCGGTCCATGCTTCTTGCGGCTCTACTGGCACGAAGCCCGGCACAGGCGCCTGCACGAGTGCGCCATAGTGCGGTGGCTCAACCGAACGCGTGATGTTGGCGTAGACCTGTGCGCCATCGGCGCTTTCCCAGATGAGGCCGATGCGCGGCGCGAACCAGTCGAAGTCTTTTGACGCGTCGTTGGCGGAATTGAGGTGATCGGTGTAATCACGCGTTGCGCGTCCGTACGAACCGCCGGCGACGAGGGCGAGACGATCGTTCACGAAATAGCGGCCTTCGGCGAAGACATCGAGACCGGTCGCTCGCTGGCGGCTATCGCCGTTGATGGGGAAGAAGACTGGACCCAGCTGTTGATCGTTGTGTCCCTGGCGGTATGAGGCGCCCCAGTAGAGATCGGCGCGATGGCCGCCGAGTTCGCCGCTCCAGTCGAAGCGGCCGAAGCCGCCTTGGGTTTGGATCTTCTGTTCGATTTTGAGCGCGATCGGGTGATAAAGATCGGTGGCGGTGGCGTAGACGCCGCCTTCGAAGAGGGTGGCGTCGTTCAGACGCCAGCGTGTTTGCAGGCTGGCGCGCAAGACCGTTTGGTCGCGCTGCCAATTGGTGGCGACGGCGCCGCCATTGGCCGCCTCTGGCGTCGCCAGGGCTTGGGCGAGTGTCAGCGTTCCTGGCACGTCTTGTTCGATGTCGGCGCCATAAGCGATGAGGCGGATTTCGCGGTCGTCGCCGAAACTGTGGCCGATGTTCATCGTGCCGCGCAATTGTTCTTGCGCCGCATGGTCTCTGAAGCCGTCGCCTTGCATCGCGGTGACGGCAGCGAACCCGTCCCATTCGCCCCATTGCCGGGCGAATTGACCCGAGACGCGTTCGAAGTTGAATGATCCTGCTTCAGCGCGCAGCGCGTTTTCCGACTCTGCTGTGCGACCGTTCGGCGTGACGAAATTCAAGACGCCTCCCAATTGTGCGCCGCCAAAGCGCAGTGCGTTGCCGCCGCGATAAACTTCGAGGTAGCGCGCGGTGAGGGGATCGATTTTTTGAAAGTCGGAAAATCCGTCAGCGTCGGCGAACGGCACGCCGTCTTGGGCAAATAAGACACCGCGTTGGTGATAAGACTGGTCGATGCCGGAGCCTCGGATCGAGAAGCGTGATTCTTCGCCATAGCGGCGCTGCACGAGCACACCGGGAACATCGCGCAGAATGTCGGTCAGACCTGTGGCGGCGCGACCTTCATAGGCTTCGTTGGACACCACAGAGACTGCGCCCGGCGTGCGCGAGAGGCGTTCACGTGCTTCGGCGACGACGGGGGGATCTTCCGGATCGGGACGCGCGGTGACGATGATGGTGTCGGTGGTGACGGTTTGAGCAAGGCTCACGCTGGGCGTGAGCACGAGCGCGCCCACGAGCAGCGCTGATTTGAATGACATGATTGCATAGCCTGAGTGTCCGCTTGCCGCGGATGTGAGTTTACTCAGCCTGCGCCAGAGGCGCGGGCGCGAATTGAAGTCTCAGGCTTGGATTGGCGGACCGCGCGCAGGAAGCGGCGGCCCAGTGGCTTGATGGACGCCAACAGCGGCTTCGATGGGCGAAGCGGCATCGACGCTGGCAAACGTCGCCGGAGCGGAGATATAGGGTTGCACTTCCGCGAGCGCTGGAGCTGAGCCTAGTGCGAACGGACAATGTTGATCTGTCGAATCTCGGGCGGGCGTCGAACCGTGATCGAGGTTGAGAACGGCGGATGCACCGTCGCAGAGCACGATGGCGACTTGGCTGCCGGCGCTGGCGTCGAGCATGAAGCCGGGCGGCAACGACGCTTTGAACGTCAGCGCGAACAGTGCGAGCAACAGCCCCACTATTTGAATGCGCTGAAATATCCCCGCAGACCCCATGAGCGCATCGTTAGGCGCCAGGGTGCGAACTACCAAATGAATTCGCCAAACAGAGGCAATGCGCCGCGCCGCAATTGCGCTGGCGCGAGGACTATTGCGAGGCAACGCTTGCTTGCAGCGTTTTTAATAATCGACGGCAATTTGGACGACAGCGTCATCGCGGTGACAGCGGCCGGGGCAGGGCGCGGCAAGCTCTGGTCGATGCTGACGCAGCTTAGGCGCGCCCGCGCAACCACGCATGGGTCCCGCAATGTCTGGTCTCTCACCGTCTAGGGCAAGGCAGGTCTAACCCCGCTTGGCGGGCGAGCATAAGCTCGCCTGCGAGGCGCCATCGCAACTGCAGCCGTGTTCATTTGTGGTTAAGTGAACGGGCCACATTCAGACTGATATGTCGCCCGAACAGGCCGCCGAATTTCAGCGCTCCTTCGCCCACGTCCGACGCATTGGGCCGATTTTCGCCGCCACGTTCTATCGCGAGCTTTTTAGCGTTTCGCCGGGTTTGCGCATCTTGTTTGGCGCCGATCCGATCGAGCAGGGCAAACATTTGATGGGCGCATTAAGCCAAATCGTCGACGGCATTGACGCGCCGGAGGTGGTTTTGCCGTTCGCGCGCGCGCTTGGGGCGCGTCACGCCGACTATGGCGTTGAAGCGCGCCACTATATTGCCTTCGTCACAGCGCTGACGCGGACGCTGCGCCATGAACTCGCTGAGGAGTTTACCCCATCGGTGCGCGAGGCGTGGGCGGCGGCTATCACGCTTGTGTCGCAAACGATGATGGATGCGGCCCGAAGCGCGCGTGTCTTGGAGCCAGGAATTGCCTGCCCGGTCGGGGGTAGCGATCCAAGCATTCTATAGCACCCAGCGCTGATCTTGCTTGTGAAAGCTATTTTTTGTTGTGCGCGCATCCTTTGGGGGCGGGCGCTGATGTGGCTAGGCGTCTTATGAGCGCGTGCCGGCGACGTCGGAGCGCCTGGACAGAATGAGCCGACGGCCGATCGCGCCAACGCCGATTTGCCTTGCGACGAGTTTTGGACCTTTACCGATAGCGAACACGCAAGAGCGAGGACGAGGCATTTGCGGGTCGCCGCAAGCCGATGGCCGCGACGCATTCGCCCTCACCAGCATGGATGGCGTCATCATGCGCATTGCGCTCGCTTTCGTGCATCATGATCAGCGCCGGCCAGCAGGTCTATTTGACGCCATGTTCGAGGATGCCACGTCACCTTTCGTACAAACCCGATTGCGCCCAAAAGCGTCTGCCGCCACGCGGATTTGGCGTCAATTGCGCGTCCGGGTTGAAAGAGCGCGAACCATTGGCTCTGGGTGGTGATATAGCGCTTAGGAGTTCGTCATGCGTTTGCTGGTGATCGAAGATCAAGAGCAGACCGCCAAGTTGTTGCGACGCGGTCTTAACGAGGCCGGCTATCTCGTCGATGTGTGCTGCGATGGCGTTGATGGTTTAGGCAAGGCCAAGAGCGCCGCTTATGACCTTTTGATCCTCGATATCATGCTGCCCAAGTTGGATGGATGGGGGATCCTCGCCGGCTTGCGTGAAACTGATCGCGAAACACCGGTATTGGTTTTGACCGCGCGCGAGTCGATCGACGATCGTGTGCGTGGTCTCTCGCTCGGTGCGGATGATTATCTCATCAAGCCGTTTTCATTCGACGAACTGCTTGCGCGGGTGCGCGCGCTGCTGCGGCGGCGGAGCAGCTCCCAGACCGGGATCACCAAAATTGACGACTTCAGCTTCGATCCGATGCGTTTGACGGTGTGTCGTGGTGGTGTCTCGATCGACTTAACGGTGAAGGAAGTTCAGCTGCTTGAGCTTCTGGTTCGCCATCAAGGTGATGTTCTGTCGCGTGATTTCATTGCCGAGCACGTGTGGCAAATGAGTCTCGACAGTGAAAGCAACGTCATCGACGTCGCCATCGCCCGGTTGCGCAAGAAGCTCGATGATCCCTTCGAGCGCAAGCTCGTTCATACGGTCAAGGGGCGCGGCTATGTCTTTCGCTAGCCAATCTGGCACCATCGTCCGCGCCGCGCTCAACAAGAATGGATTGCTTGGCCAGCTCTTGCGCTGGCAGGCGCTTGCTCTTGTGCTGCTTGTCGGCAGCGTCTGTGTGACGCTCTATTTCGGCTTGGTTGCTCAAGCCAGTTCAATTGACGACCAAACTATGCAGAAGCGCTACATGACGGTGCGCGACCTGCTGAATTCGGAAGGCGACTGGGAAGTCTGGCTGGGGCACGAGGTCAGCGAGGACATGGAAGGACCTCGGCGGATTTTCGTGCGCGTTTTGTTGGATGATGGAAGCGTGCTTCAGCAGACGCCTGACATGCCGGCGGTGCTGCCAAGCACGGCGCTTGCGCACATTCAAGCGGGCCAGGAGGTTGTGCGTGGATTTGTGACCGCCAGCAGCGGCCGGCGGTTTCGTTACATGGTGGCTGAGGCGCCGGTTGTGATTGGCGGGGTCGCGCGCGCAGCGAGCGTGCAAATAGCGATCGACACCACTCTCGATGCATTGGTGTTGCGCCGTTTTGGGGTGCTGGTTGTGATCGTTGCGATTATAGCGCTCGTTACGACCACCATCTTTAGCGCTGTGTATTTCGCCCGTCTTTTGAAACCTCTTGAGCGGATGACCCAACAAGTCGCCGGAATTGATCAAAATAGTTTAAATAGTCGCCTTGAGACTGCAGGCATGACCGAGGAACTCTTTGTTCTAGGCGGCCAGTTTAACGCCATGCTCGATCGATTGCAGTGCGCGTATCAAAGACTTCGCCAGTACGCCGACAATGTGGCGCACGAGATCCGAACGCCGCTCAACAAACTTATTCTGGCGCTCAATGTCGCCGAACAGCAGGCGCGCAGTCCGGATGAATACCAAGCTTTGGTTGGGCGGCTCTCCGAGAACTGCCGTGAACTGAGCACATTGGTTGAGCGGCTGCTGTTCTTGGCGCGCGCTTCGAGCGGACAAACCGGCATCAGGCGTCAGTTGTTTGATCTGCAGGTTGAGTTGGAAAAAATTGGCGAGCTTTATCGGGCAAGCGCCTTGGAGGCGGGGGTAGATCTCACGGTCGCGTGCAGCGACCAGGTTGCGCTCAGCGCCGACCGCTCGCTTCTGCAACGCGCCATCACCAATCTTGTAGCAAACGCCATAGCGCACACGCCCGCAGGCGGCGAGGTGCGCTTGAGCGCACGCCAAATCGGCGGCATCGCTGAGATTGAGGTGACCGACACCGGAAGCGGCGTCGCCGACGCCGATCTGCCGTTTGTCTTCGACCGCTTTTACCGCGCCGATCCTAGCCGAACGGCCAATGGCAATATTGGTCTTGGCCTGCCAATCGCAAAGAGCATCGTTGATCTTCATGGCGGCGAGATTGTGCTTGAGCGTGCGCCCAGTGGCGGCGCTCGCGCGCGGATATCGCTACCCCTCGTTGGCGGCTATGGGCCGAATGTGGGGCACGAGGGGTTGGGGCCCCCTTTGCGTGAGCGAGCGTGAAGCGGCCTTGCGGTGCAGGCGCCATGGATCAAGCCGTCGTAAGCCCGGACTGGCTTTTGTATCGAGGCGATGGTGAAATTTCGCGCGCGCGGTTTGTGGCGAATGCGATGCGCTCGCGTTTGAGGTTAGAGCGCTGGCTCGCTGAACGTTCCATTGTAATTGTTCCCGCAGGGGAACGCTGTTCGTGAAAATTCTGGTTGTTGAGGACGATCCTCATATCGCGAACTCGCTTCAGCAGGGATTTCGCGAAGAAGGTTTCGTCGTAGACCTTGCACATGATGGGCACACGGCGCTGGAGCACATTCTCGCCGACCTTTGTGATCTTGTCGTTTTGGACGTGTCGTTGCCTGGTCTGGATGGCTGGGAGGTGCTGCGCCAAGTGCGCCGCAAAGGTCTTGACGTCCCGGTTATTCTGGTGACGGCGCGCGATGCATTGGATGACCGGGTCAAAGGCCTTTCAATTGGCGCCGATGATTATGTGGTTAAGCCGTTTGCGTTTTCCGAATTAACGGCGCGGGTGCGGGCGGTGTTGCGCCGCGGCGAGCGCAAATTCACCGAAGCGATCACTTATGAAGATCTCACCGTTGATCTGGTGCGTTCAAAAGTCAGTCGCTGCGGACAAGAGATCGCGCTCTCGCAAAAGGAATTGCAGTTGTTGGATCTGCTGATCCGCCATGCTGAGCGTGTGTTGTCGCGCAATTTCATCGCCGAGCGGGTGTGGGACATCACCTTCGACGGCGATAGCAATGTGGTCGACGTTTATGTCTGGCGCCTGCGCGCTAAGATCGACGAGCCGTTTGAGCGCAGATTTATTCATACGGTGCGCGGGCGAGGCTATGTGTTTCGTTGACAGCGAACAGGCTTTGTAGTGTAACCTATGTTACAAGCCGGTGTGCGGACTTTGCCTTAGCTCTCCCCAAAAATTACAGTTCACTAATCTGGCTGTAATGGCGCTGTTAGGCGTGCGCCTTAAGCTCCCTCGCTGAGATTAGAACGATCTCTCGGGGGAGAGGCCATGCGTTGGAAGTGGCATTCAGCAGAAAGCATTGTGTCTATTTTGGCAGACGTGCGCGCGCATATGGATGCGGGCAAGAGCCAACGCGAAGCGATTGAAGCCACTGGGATTTCGGTTGCGACCTATCATCGTTGGAAGCAGCGTTACGAAAGCCTTGGACCTTTTCAGGTCAGCCAATTGCGTCAGCTTGTGGTTGAGAACGCGCGCTTGCGTCGTGCGCTTGCAGAATTGGACAGCCCGCTCCAAGCCAGCTGATGGGTCGGCCAAGGCGTCGATGCATTAAGACCAAAGTCCAAGATCACGAATTAAAGCTTCAAGCGACGCGCGCTTTTGCGGCGTCGCTTTTTTGCGCCTGTTATTTTAATTTGAGGGGCGCTTTGATGGCGCGGCGCGCCGGGTGGTCAGCTGGGCGGTCGGAAGCGAAGGTGTAGAGCATCGCCAAGACGCTAAGCGCTCAGCTTCAGGTTCTTGCAAGCTAGATTGTCTTTGCGGCGCCTGATGCGTTTTAACAACGCTTGCCTAAATCACGCACGAAAATTGAGACTGTTCTCAATTTAAAGCGCGGCTGAGGTGTGCCCGATAGCGCGCCTTCGAATTTGTTCCTTTCTAAGCAACTTGTCATTTTCGAAAAGTTCCGAAGGAGGAACGGATGAGGGTTGGGCCCAATAGCCGGCGCAAGATGTTCGCGTTTGGCTTAATTGCGTCGTTTGCGCAGATTGGTGTGGCGCTGGCGCAGGATATTCCAACGGGCGGTTCGCCAAGTCCGCTCTTTGGGGCCCAGCCCTTTACCCAGCCGGTCTTGCTGTTTGAAGAATTTGGCACCCAGCCGATGCCGGGCTCGGCCTGCACCAATTGTGCGCCGCTGCCGCCAGCGCGGTCTTGCCAGAGTGGGCCCGATGGGGCGGCGCTCGATGCATTCTTGCGTCAACCGCTTTGGCCGGCGCCGACGCGCGAAGCCAATACTTCGCGGCCCAATTATTGGGCTTCGATGATTGGCGGCTGCGTGCGTCCTTTGGCGACGAGCGCGGTTGAAGGGCGCCCGCCCGGCGAGTGGTTTGCGCACCAGCGTTGGAGCGAATTCCAGCCGCGCGCTTATTTTCAATCGGCGATGACTGGCGCGCGCACCAATAATGGTCTGCGCGATGCTTGGCAGCGCCACCATTTTACGGTGGGCGAGTTCCGTCGCGGCGGGCTTTATTATCGCGGCGGCACCAATCGCAATCTGCAAGTCCGCTTCCATCCGAATTTCCCGGTTCAACAACCCAATTCGGTTTGGACGTTTGACGGCACCATGCCGCCGAAGCTTTTGATGGCGCGCGTTGGCGAGCCGATTATGTTCCGTCACTTTAATGCGCTGCCGATCGATCCGGCCGCCAATAATGGTTTTGGCGCACACACGATTTCGACCCACGAGCATAACGGCCACAACCCGGCTGAAAGCGATGGCTTTGCCGGCGCCTTCTTCTTTCCGGGGCAGTTTTACGATTATCGCTGGCCGATGCAGCTTGCCGGTTATGACAGCATCAACACCAACGCATCAGATCCTCGCGCCGGCTATCCAAATGGCGCAGGCGGTGTGACGCGTATTCGCGGCGACTGGCGTGAGACCATGTCAACCCATTGGTTCCACGACCACATGCTCGATTACACCGCCCAGAACGTCTACAAGGGCAACGCTGCAATGATGAATTATTACAGCGCAGTCGATCGTGGCCGCGAAGGCTTCCAGTGCAATTATTCCAACCCCAACAACGCCAATCTGTGCTTGCCAAGCGGCACCGGACTGGATTGGGGCAACCGCGATTACGACGTTAACCTCGTCATCGCCGACAAGGCATGGGACGCTAACGGTCAGCTTTGGTTCAATCCGTTCAACACCGATGGCTTCTTGGGCGATCGGGTTTTGGTGAACTGGACTTGGATGCCTTATCTTGATGTGCGCGCGCGTCGCTATCGGTTCCGCATTCTGAACGGGGCGGTGTCGCGTAACTTCCAATTTGCATTGGTGACCCAGACCGGTGCGCGGGTGCCGTTCCACATGGTCGCCAACGACGGCAACATCATGGAGCATGCGGTTCGCTTCCCGAACGCCCAATCGCAGGATTTGCCCGAGCAGGCGATTGCAGAACGCTACGACATCGTCGTCGATTTTGCGCAATTCCGCGCCGGCGATCGGCTCTATCTTGTGAACCTGCTTGAGCATCAGACTGGCAGGGGTCCCCAGCGCACTGTGCCTTTGGCCGATGTGCTGAGCGGGCGTTATGACGGGCGCGATCCAGCTGTCGGGCGGATCATGGAATTGCGCGTCCAATCTTATACCGGCCGCGATCAGAGCATGAACCCGGCTCAATACGAGGAAGGCGGGCGCGTTATGATCCCGCGTCCAACACCGCCGGCCGATGTGCTGCAGACGGCTGTTCGCCGCGATTTCGAGTTCGCCCGCTCAGGCGGCACCGATAACGCGCCGTGGACGATCCGCACCAATGGCGGGGCAGGTCTTACTGCCGACGTTCACCGTGTTTCGGCCGCGCCAACTCAAGGCCAGTGGGAAATCTGGACCTTGCATAGCGGCGGTGGTTGGCAACACCCGGTGCATATCCACTTTGAAGAGGGGCGGATCTTGACCCGCGATGGTGCGCCGCCGCCGATCTGGGAGCGCTGGGCGCGCAAGGATGTCTTCCGCGTCGGTGAAAATCCAACCGGCCATTCCAGTAGCGCGGTGGAAGTGCTCATTCGTTTTCGCGAATTTATGGGCACCTTCGTTGAGCACTGCCACAACACCCAGCATGAGGATCATGCGATGCTGTTGCGATGGGATTTGCGTTCACCAGGTCAAGTGATCGCCATTCCAACGCCGATCCCCGATTGGGAAGGGGTCTATTATGAGCCGTCGGCGGATCTGCAAACGCAGGCGAATTAAGACCCTCGACACTGCGTGAAAAATGAATGGCGGCGCTGAGCAATCAGCGCCGCCGCTTTTTTGCGCCGCGCCCGCGCGCAATTCTCAATTTAGTTCGTCCAACAGAAGCAAGCGATGGTGGCGCGCCCGCTTTATTCCTTTGATCGATGGGTTTTTCACACCTGTTTGGTGGGGCGCCTATGCCGGTTAGTTTCAATCGTTCGGATCTTGAGTTTCTTTTGCAGCAGATCCGGATGGCCGAGACCGGTCAGGCCCCGGTCAATGTGCATCTGCCGTTCGGTTTGCGTGCGGTTGACGGCTCCAACAACAATCTGGTGCCAGGGCAGAGCTCTTACGGTTCAGCCGATCAGACGTTTCCAACTGTCGGCGCGCAGGTGTTTCGCACCGTCTTGGTTAATGTCGACGGCACCTTGTTTGATCCACATCCGGGCGTCGCTGGCGATTTCATTTCCACCTCTTACGCCCAAACCAGCGTCGACCCTTCGGCCAATCCGTTCGCTGATCCAACGACCGCGGGCATCGTGGTTGACGGCGCGCCGCGCACGATCAGCAATCTCATTGCCGACCAGAGCATCAACAATCCGGCGGCGCTGCTCACCACGCAGCAATTTTTCGCGCAATTAGGCGATGGCTACAGCGTCCAAAACACGCTGCCAGGTTATGATCCCAATTCGCTTTTCATCGGCAACATCACCCCGGATGCGGGGCTTTCAGCGCCGTTCAATACTTGGATGGCGTTCTTTGGTCAGTTCTTCGACCATGGCCTTGATCTCATCACCAAGGGTGGATCGGGGACGGTGTTTATCCCACTGGCGCCGGATGATCCTTTGCGCACGCTTGGGCCTGACGGGGTCGCCGGCACCGGCGATGAGGTGCCGGATTCACGCGCCTTTATGGTGCTGACGCGGGCCACCAATCAGGCCGGCGCCGACGGTCTTTTGGGCACTGCCGACGATATTCACGCCAACACCAATACGACAACGCCCTTCGTCGACCAAAACCAGACCTATTCATCGCATCCTTCGCACCAGGTGTTCTTGCGTCAGTATCAGCAGGGCTCGGATGGCGTGTTGCACGCCACCGGCCGATTGCTGGACAGCGTGAGTGCGCTTGATGGCTCTCATCACATGCCGACATGGGCCGACATCAAGGCCAACGCCTTGCTGCTTGGCATCATCTTGACCGATGAAGACGTCCATAACGTGCCGCTTTTGGCGACCGATGCTTATGGCAACTTCCTCGCCGGTCCAAACGGTCATGTGCAGATCGTCGTCGTCAACGCCGATGGCTCTTATGGCCTGGTGGAATTGGATCCGTTAGCGCCGGTGCTTTTACCAGCTAACGTGGCGCGCACCGATCATGCCTTCTTGAACGACATCGCCAATGGCGCAGCGCCCAGCCAACCTGGAGCGGGCGGGACCCATCTGTTAGCCGACCTCGATAACGTCGCCGGCGGCGCCCCGCCGGCGCCTGGCTATTACGATGATGAATTGTTGAACGCCCATTATGTGGCCGGCGATGGCCGCGCCAATGAAAATATTGGTCTGTCGGCGGTTCACGACATCTTCCACCTTGAGCACAATCGCCTGGTTGAGCAGATCAAAGCGTTGGTGCGCGCAGAACTCGCCGGCGGCGACAGCGCCTTTGCACTCAATTGGGTGCTGCCGGGCGCCAATCTTTTTGACGGCATTCAAGACAATGAATGGAATGGCGAGCGGCTTTTCCAGGCGGCGAAATTCGGCACCGAGACCCAATACCAGCACCTTGTCTTTGAAGAATTCGCCCGCAAGATCGCCCCGACCATCCATCTGTTCGGCAATGTCGATATCCACCTTGATGCGGCGATAACCTCCGAATTCGCCAATGCGGTCTATCGCTTTGGCCATTCGATGTTGAATGAAAATATGCCGCGCTATGTCATCGGCGCTGATGGGACGCCGGTCATCGACACGGCCCGTTGGCTAGATGCGAGCGGACATCCGACCTCGACCGACACCGGCATCGCCAATCCCAATTTTGGTCATCCGGTCTTGAACGACATCGGCCTCATCGAGGCTTTCTTAAATCCGCTTGAATACGCCGCCCGCGGCGCCGGCGCCGCCGGCGAAATCGTCTTGGGCACGGTCAATCAAATCGGCAACGAGATCGACGAATTCGTCACCGGCGCCTTGCGCAACAATCTTTTGGGTCTGCCGCTTGATCTTGCCGCGCTCAACATCGCCCGCGGGCGCGATACCGGCGTGCCGCCGCTCAATCTTTTGCGCGCGCAGCTCTATGTGGCGACGCAGGATACATCGCTGAAGCCGTATTCAAGTTGGGCCGAGTTTGGCGCCTTCTTGAAGCATGCGGCCTCATTGATCAATTTCGTTGCAGCTTACGGCACCCATGCGTCGGTTTCGGCGGCGACGACGATGGAGCAAAAGCGCGCGGCGGCGCTTGATCTTGTCATCAAGGGTCTTGATGAGGCCAATAAAAATTCAACTGATGCCGGCTTGAAGGACGCTTATGACTTCATGCACAGCCTTGGCGCCTACGCCAATGATCTTGCTAATCCGCTCTCAGTGCATGCAACTTGGAGCACGGGCTCGATCACCGGCGTCGACACCATCGATCTTTGGATCGGCGGGCTTGCTGAAAAACAAAATCTCTTCGGCGGTCTTCTGGGTTCGACTTTCAATTTCATTTTCGAAACCCAGCTTGAAAACCTGCAAGACGGCGACCGCTTCTATTATCTGCCGCGGATTGAGGGGCTGCACTGGGGCGCGGAGATCGAAGGCAATAGTTTTGCCTCGATGATCATGGCCAATACCGGCATTCGTCACTTGCCGGCCAGTATTTTCCTGACGCCTGAATATGTGATCGAAGCTTCAACTTATTTTGTCCGCGACGCCGACGGTAATTTTGTTCTGGACGGCGCCGGCAATCGCATCGCCACCGACGCCTCGACCTGGCTTCGCAACCCGGTGACCGGGGCGCTCTTGGTCGAAGTGCTGCCGGGCGGGGCGGTGCATTTCATCGGCGATGATAATTTCTTTGGCAACACCATCGTGCTGGGCGGCACCGAGGGGAACGATTGGCTGATGGCCGGCAATGCCGATGACGATACTGTCTGGGGCGATGGCGGCGATGACATTATCGACGGCGGCAATGGCAATGACCAATTGTTCGGCGGCGATGGCAATGATCTGATCACCGACACCGGCGGCAATGACATCATTCATGGCGAGGCCGGCAATGATCAGGTGTTTGCCGGCGCTGGCGATGACATCGTCTTTGGCGGCGACGGCGCTGACATCATCGATGGCGGCATGGGCTTTGACGCCATAAGTGGCGGGACCGGCAACGACATTATTCGCGGCGGTGAAGATGATGACGAACTCATCGGCAATGAGGGCGATGACTGGATCGAAGGTGGGTTAGGCGGCGATCTTATGGTCGGCGATGCCGGCGCCCCGACCGGGCAAGTGCCGCTTTACGCCGCCAATGATGTGCTGATCGGCGGCGCCGGCGGTGATCGCATGCAGGGCTTTTCGGGCGATGACATCATGCTCGGCCTTGGCGGCTTTGACACCTTTGACGGCCGCTTGGGTTTTGACTGGGCAAGTTTTGAACAAGAAACCCAAGCCGTCAGCGCCGATCTAAGTCGCGCCGCCTTTATCGCCCAAGCAGGCGCGCCAGCCGGCGATGCGATCCGCGATGTCTTCATTGAAACCGAAGGCGTCAGTGGCACGCGCTATAACGACATCTTGTTGGGTTCCAATCCAAATGTCTTGGATCCGCTCTTCAATGCGCTCACCAACGTCAATTTGATTTTCGGATTACAGGGCTTTTTTGCGCCGGGTGCAGTGAACTTCTCCGGCGGCAATATCATGCTGGGCGGCGATGGCAGCGACTTCATCATGGGCCGCGGCGGCAACGACATCATTGATGGCGATGCATGGCTTCACGTCGAACTCACCAGCGACGGTCAGATTTTCCGGGAAATCCGCACCGACATCACGACCGGTGATGTCGATGTTGCGGTCTATAACGACGTCTTTGCCAATTATACGATTTCGGGTCCGGACGCGCAGGGCTTTTATACGGTTTCGCACAACCAGGTGTCGCCCGGCGTTGTTGGCCTGATTAGCGATGGCGTTGACCGGGTGCGCAATATTGAGCGCCTGCAATTTCTAGATCAGACCGTTGTTCTAGACCAAAGCCCCAACGCCAATCGTTTGCCGACGGGCGCTATTCAAGTCACTGATTTGAGCAATCTGCCGGTCGCGACGCCGGTTGTCGGTCAGCCCTTGTCGTTCACCTCAAATATTGGCGATCCCGACGGCATTGTCGCCGGCTCGATGCATTATCAATGGCAATATCTAGATCCGGTCGCGGTTGGCGGCGGTCAGCCGGTTTGGGTCGACATTACCGGCGCAACCGGGGCTGAATTCATCCCAACGCTTTCGTTGCTGGGTGAACAATTGCGCGTGGTTGCAACCTATACCGACGGTCTGGGTTTCGTTGAGCATGTGAATTCAAACCCGACCAATTTGGTCCTCCAGCCGACCGGGGTAAACACAGCGCCATTTGTTGTACAACAACAAGGTCTTGTTGGATTGCCCGATACGGCCGCGCGCGCCGGCGCGCCGATCAATTTGTTCTTGCCGCTGACCCAAGTCTTTGGCGACAACGAGACCGCCTCGTCTTTGCTTCACTATACGGCGACGCTTGCCAATGGCGCGGCTTTGTCGACGGTGGGGCTCACTTTCACCTTGCTGTCTGACGGTTTGGGTGGGGTGACGGGCGCGGTCATCACCGGTGTGTTGACGACGCCTGGACCGGTGTCGATCACCGTGCACGCAGCCGATACTCCCCCGATCGGTTCGCCGCCGACGCCTTTGACGGTGACCGACACCTTTGTCATCAATGTGCTGCAGGGCAATCGCGCGCCGGTCGCTGGGCCTACGCAGATTTTCCTGGGCTCAGAAGATGTTCAATTGGTCGGTCAATTGTCATCCGCCAGCGATCCTGATGGCGATCAAATTGCGTATCGGCTGGTCACCAATTCGGCGCAGCATGGCGCGGTTACGTTCTTTGATCCGGCAAGTGGCGTTTTTGCATTCCAAGGCAGTGAAGATTATGCCGGACCTGCAAGCTTCCAATATTATGTGACCGATGGTGCGCTCAACAGCGCTCCAGTTACGGTGACGATCAATTTGGCGCCGGTGAATGACGGCGCAGCGCCGTTTACGATGACCGGATCGGGCGCTGTTGGTCAGGTGGTGACCGCCTTGATCGGTGTCGATCCAGACGGGCCTTGGGATCCAGCCTTGGCCGTTTATCGCTGGTTCCGCGATGGAGTGCTCATCGATGGCGCGGTGGGCGCTGATTATCTCATCCAGCTTGCCGATCAGGGCCATGTCTTGTCGGTGGAGGCAACTTATGTCGACGCCCAAGGCTTTAGCGCCACGGTGATGACCGGCGCGACCGCGCCGATCGGACGCTTTGGTTTTGGACCGCTTGCCGGCGTTGCCACGCCCACGCTCAGTGTTTTCAGCACGCTTGTTGATCCGGACGGCGCGCCTTTGCCTGAGGCGGTGTTCATCGATTGGGAAGTCTCGGCGGATGGCTTGATCTGGGACTTTGCCCCGTTTGGACGTTTGAGCGCTGATGGGACAAGTTTGACCCAGCCCAATGCGACCTCGCAATTTGTGCGCGCGACCATGACCTATATCGATGGCATGGGAAATCTTGAGGTTGTGACCTCCGACCCGATGCGGGTGACGGTTGGCGGCTCAAGCGGCGCCACCTTCAATGGCGGCGCTGATCGCGACATCATCTATGGCCTGGGCGGTGTTGATACTTTGAATGGCGGCGCCGGTGACGACATCATCATTGGCGGTCTTGGCTCTGACAATATGAGCGGCGGCGATGGCAATGATGAGTTCATTTATCTCATCGGCGACGGCGCTGACGCCTTCAATGGCGGGGCGGGATTTGATGCGTTGCGCATCACCGGCACAAGCGGCGGCGAGACGCTAAACGCTGTGGTGTTCAATGGCGCCCTCTCGCGCATGCAGAGCGGCACGCTTTCAAGCATAGAAATGGTGTTCGTCGATCTTGGCGGCGGCATCGACACGTTGAGCTTTGCCAGCACGCTTGCCGGCTCGGATGTGTCGGTCAGCCTGCTTTTGGGCATGGCGACAGGCTTTAGCCGCGTCGTTGGCGTTGAGAATGTGACCGGCGGCGCCGGCAATGACACGCTCGGCGGCGATGACGCCAATAACATTATCCGCGGCGGCGCCGGCAATGACGCCATCTTTGGCGGCCTCGGCGCCGATACGCTTTTGGGCGAGGGCGGCAATGATCGGTTCATCGCCAGTGTTGGCGATGGCGATGATGCTTATACCGGCGGCGCCGGGGTCGACACGCTTGATTTGTCCGGAACCAGCGCCGGCGCCAACGTCAATCTCATCACCGGTCTTGCCAGCAGCGCCGACATTGGCGCCGATACTTTGGCGACGATTGAAAACATTATCGGCGGCTCTGGCGCGGATGTGTTTGTCGCCTCGACGGTGCGCAATATTTTCACCGGTGGTGCAGGCGCTGATGTGTTTACATTCCAGACCCGTCAAGGCGCCGGCAACGGGGCGGCGAACCGCGATATCATCACCGACTTTGTACACTTGTCGGATCGCATCGATATCAGCGCCATCGATGCCGACACCCGCGGTATTGCGGCGGCGAACGGGGTGCAGCATTTCATCTTCGATGGCTTCATCAATGCCGGCGCGGCGGCCGTCGGCCACATCGGCTATCATTATGAGACGGTGAACGGCGTTGAATATACAGTGATCGAAGCCAATGTGCGCGCCGCCACGAATGGCGATACGACAATGGACTTCCAGATTGCGCTTGAAGGGCATTTGACCTTGACCAGCGCCGATTTCATTTTGGGCGGCGGCTAAAGTGTTTGTATTGATGCGTCGATATTGGGCCGCGCTGTCGGTGCTATTGGGTCTTTGCGGGGTTTTTCTCTGGTCGTCGCCGGTCGGGGCTCAGCAGGTTCAGCCGCGCTGGGGGCGTGATTATTTTCCCAATGTCGTGTTGCAAGATCAGGACGGGCGATCGCTGCGCTTTTACGACGACATGATCCAAGGCAAGATTGTCTCGATCAATTTCGTCTATACGACCTGCACCGATATTTGCCCGCTCGACACGGCGCAATTGCGCGAAGTGCAGCGCATTTTGGGCGATCGGGTCGGACGCGAGATCCACATGTATACGATCTCGATTAATCCTGAGCGCGACACGCCGGCCGATCTTCGCCGCTTCATGCGCTCTTATGATGTCGCGCCCGGCTGGACGTTCTTGACCGGCTCGCGCGCCGACATTGATTTGCTGCAACGGCGCCTTGGACTTCGTCCTGTTGGTGAGCGCAATCTCCGCGATCATGACACCAGCATCATTGTCGGCAATGAGCGGACCGGCCAGTGGATCCGTCGCTCCGCTTATGAATCGCCACGTCTGCTTGCCGACCTTCTGGCGCGCACGCTGCAAAATTATGCAACAGCGCCGGTCAATCCGCGTCTGAGCTATAGCGCCGCCGGGCAAGTGGCCGACACATCGCAAGGCGCTTATCTTTTCCGTACCCGCTGCCGTTCGTGTCACACTTTGGGCGAGGGTGATCGGCTGGGCCCTGACCTTGCCGGGGTTACTCGCTCGCGGCCGCATGCATGGTTGGCGCGTTGGATTAGAGAGCCGGACCGGGTCTTGGCCGAACGTGACGCCACGGCTTTGGCGTTGCTGTCGCGTTATCGTAATGTGCCGATGCCCAATCTCGGTTTGAACGAGGCTGAGGTCAATCAGCTCATCGAGTATTTGGAGCGCCAGGATCAAGCGGCGGGCGCTGCGCCAAATGCAGCTTCACCGCGGCGTTAAGGTTAGCGCCGAGCGCTGCAAGCAAAACATGTAGCACAAGAGGCGAGGAACTCGCCTTCATCGCTTTTGACGTCGCTCGCGGCAAAATGCCGGTTCAAATCTTGCGTCTGAACCAGGCGCCCAATGGCGCGGATGAGGCGTGCGCGATGCACAGATTAGCTAAGGCGCTTGCACCGACGCGTTTTGTCAACGCCCTCAGCTTGCGCCAAGACCGGCTCGATATTTTGTATGTGGTGCTGGCGGGGCTCAATCTTGTGACCTTGGGCGCTGTGCTTTTGCTCAATCATGCGACCTTGACCGCTTTCCAGGAGGGGGCGGATACGAGCCGGCTCTGGTCGGCGCGCCAGAGCCGAATCATTGAATTGGCAAGCCGCGCGCGCGCTGTCGATGCGCCGCCCAATGACGTGTTTGAAACCCGCGATCCGGAAGCAGAACGGCGCCGGCTTGAGGCGGCGGCGCATCAGTTTGATGTGCAAATGTCGAGTGTGATCGGCGATTTTCAAGCGCACCGGATTTCTCATCGTGATGATGAAATCTTAGCGCAGATCACGCGCGCGCAGCTGCAGATGCAAGGACTGCTTGAGGTCGCCCACGCTACGCTCGACAATTTCGCCGCCGGACGCGAAACTCAGGCCAGTCGTGACATGGTTTTAACCGATCGCGCCTTTAGTCAATTGATGGCGCGCCTTGAAGCGGCCTCGGCCATGGTCGAGCGTGAGCGCAGCGAAAATCTCGACGCGCAATTGGCAAGCGCCCACGGCATGCAGGGTTTGGAGCTCAGCTTTGCCATAGCGGTGTTTTTTGTGATGGCGATCGTTGTCGCCGTCGCGGTTCAGGTTGCAGCCCTGGTTCGGCGCAACACTATCGAACAGCAGCGTATGTTGGGTGAGCTTGCCGATACGCGCGATCGGCTGCGCCAATACGCTGATGATGTGTCACACGAATTGCGTTTGCCGATTTCACGCATGCGTCTTGAGGCTGAGCTCATGTTGAACCAGCCGCGCAGTCCAGAACATTATCGCAGCGGCATTGAAGGCATATTGGCCCAATGCAATGAGCTCAGCACCATGACCGAGGGGCTTTTGTTCATTGCGCGGGCTGAAAATACCAAAGTGGCGCTGCGCTCTGAGTGGCTGGATCTTGAACGCGAGCTTGGGCTCTTGGCCGACTATTTTGCGGCGCCGGCCGACGATGCGGGCATCGAGCTTTGCGTTGTCGGGGCCAAAGGTCGGGTTTGGGCCGACCGCACTTTGTTGCAGCGGGCGCTTTCCAATCTTATCACCAATGTCTTGACCCACGCGCCAAGGGGATCGTGTGTCAAGCTGCAGGCGCGCCAGAGCGCTGGATCGACGATTATCGAGGTTGAGGATAATGGTCCGGGGGTTCCGGCTCATCTGCTCGCTCATCTATTTACCCGCTTCCAGCGCGGCGATGGGGCGCAAGCGGGCTCGGGGCTTGGGCTTGCGATCGTCAAAAGCATCATGGATATGCATGGCGGCAAGGTCGAATTGGCGAGCGCCAACGGCTTTCGCGTCGAGCTCACTTTTCCTCATACCGAAGAGCCGGCCAGCACGACATTGACGCGTGTGAGCGCTGAGTAGGGTGCGCGCGGCTCGCGCGTCTTGGCGTTGCGTTAAGAACACTATTCCAAAACAATCGACAGCCTGACATCGGTTTGTATTGCGGGATAAACGTAGCAGCCGTTCTCAATTTTGAGGCGCTTTGCGGTCGGCGAATTGAGAATGGATGCGCGCTTAGATCGCTCATCAAAGCATTCGTCGCGGATCAATTCTCAATTTGATGTTCCAGCGGCGCGAGTGCGTTCTCAAAGCCTGATGCGCGCCAAGTTGTTTACGCTCAATGCGCGCGAATTTTATTCGATGGAGCGGGCGTGAATTTCAGTCAATCTAGCTCTGACTAAGTCCAAAACGCGTGCGCGCGTTTGGACGTTCTGTGCAGAAAGCCGAGGGAACGAGCGTGCCGATCAATATCTGGGGTGCGGAAAACCAAAATCCGTTGTCGCTGAATAGCGACCTTAATGCACAGACCTCTCCGGTGGTTGCCGATAATGGCGGGGTTGAATTTGCGGTGGGCTGGATCTCCGGCGGCGCCGTCAATGTCAGCTTCTATGATGAACAAGGTTTGCCCAATCCGGTGCTGGCGAGCGTCATCGCCAGCGATGCGACCAGCGCTAACATCACCGATCTGCAGATTGTCGCCGGTGGCTCAGGCATGGGTTATGGCATTGCCTGGAGCGAGACCAATGGCGCTGTCGCGCAATTGGTGCTGCGTTATTATGATGGCGTTTCGGGCAGCCTGCTGGGCGGCGAGCTTGCGATCTCTTCGCACGTTGGCGTCAACCAGCACGATCTTGCGATTTCGGGTTATGGCCGAGACAACGCTCAAGGCCGCCCGATCATTGATGGGTTTGATGCGGTTTGGGTTGAAGGCGCGGGCGCGGCTCACTCCAATGGCTCAATTTATCTGCAGCGTTTTGCAACCCCGCTTGATGCGGCGGCTGATCCATCAGCTCCGCCTGTCGCTGTCGGTGTCGATGGCGCCGTTGGCGGCGCCGGTGATGGCGAACTTTTGATTTCCAATAATGGCCGCGATCCCTCGGTCGCTGGGCTTCATGCGCACCTTGGCGGCGCCGATGAAATCATCATCACCTGGATCGACGCCAACAACCGGTTGAACATTCGCGTCTATAACGACAACGGCACGCAAAATAACGCGCTTGCCGGGGTCAACCAGGGCAATGTGAACACCGCGACGGCGCCGATCGTCGCCGGCAGCCAACAGCACGTGATCGGCATTCAAGGCGGCGGTTTCGTCGTCGCATGGGTTGCGACGTTGGGCGCCAATAATGTGTTGGCGGCGCGCGTCTTCACGCTTGGCGCAGCCCCCGGCAGCTGGACCGCGAGCGGCGTTATTGTGTTGGACAATCTCGACGGCGCGTCCAACGCCATTGCTGATTTTTCGATGGCCGCGTTGGAGAATGGCGGCTTTACCGTCTCGTGGACGGCCGATGATGCGGGCACGCAGGCGATCTATACGCGCAGCTTCACCGGCGGTGGGCTTGCCAATGAAATTGCAGCTTCAGTCTTCCACGCCCCGCTTGACGCCACCAATGTGTCAACCACGGGTCTGATCGGCGATCGCTACATCGCCGTCTACCAAGATAATTCAACCCCGGGCGACGCCGCCAATATTGGCGCGCAGATTTTTGACACACGACTTGACCCGCTCGGCAATCCGATTGTGCTGAATGGCCCAGGCGTTTCGCTGATCGGTGATCCCGAGTTTGAAACCCGCGGCCGGGTTCAGCCTGACATTTTGGTCGGCACGATTGGCCAAGACACGATCGATGGACGTCAAAGCGATGACATCATGGATGGCGGGCTTGGTGATGACACCATTATTGCCGGCGCCGGAAATGATACGATCGATGGCGGCGGCGGCTCAGACACGTTGGTGCTGAACGGGCGCTTCTCGATCGATGGCGACAGCTCCAATGACGATTATCAGATCGTCTCGCAGGGCAATGGGCTTTTCACCATTACCGATCTGCGCGCCAATGGCGATGGCGTGGATTTCACCCGTAGCGTTGAGAACTTCCAGTTCTTGGGCAATGGCGTCACTTTGACCGCGGCCCAACTTTTGGGCGCGGGACCTGCGCCGATCACCCCGACTGCCTGGGGCTGGACCAATGAAGACGCCGACACTGCGCCGAACGCGAACGGCGCGCCCGATGTGGACGGCTTTATCGTCAACCCCAATACCCGCGCCGGCATCCAGCAACATGCAAGCGTTTCCGACAGCGTTGGCGAATTTATCGCGGTGGTTTGGGAAAATAGCACCGGCCCAGGCGCCGACACCCATATTCGGGGTCAATTCTTCGACGTGATCTTGGCGCCGGATGCGTTCATTCCAAACACGATCGACATCAGCGATGGCATCGGCATTGAAACCAATCCGGTGGTCGCCTCAGGCGGCGCCAATTCAGGTTGGGCGGTGGTGTGGGACCAGCGCGACAATGTTGGCGACACAACGCGCGAGTTGCGCACCAATTTCGTCGGCCCAGGACAACTGACCTCGGTCGAGCTTTCGGTTCTGGTCGAGGCCAATGTCGACCAGCACGATGCGGCGATCTTCGGCTCATTCCTTGATCGCACTTTGACAAGCCCGACCGGCGGCTCGGTGCTGCCGGTAGGCATGAACGAAGGCTACAATGTCGTTTGGGTGTCGACGCATCTTGACGGCGCCGATGGCGCATTGGCGGCTGATTATGGTCGCATCATGCTGCAGCGCTTTGAACTGCCGCTGGATGATCTTGGCAATCCAGGCGCCCCGGTTGGCGGGGGCCTTGATGGCATTGCCGGGCTCGATAACAGCTTCGGCACTATGGATGCGGCGGTCTGGGTCGGCGATGAAGAAGCCGATGGCGGCGGCTTTATCGGGCGCAATCCGTCGACCTCATCCTTGCACACGTTTGAGACCGGCATTGTCTGGATCGCTCAAGATGGCGCGGGCGGTGAAAAGGTCATGTTCCGCGGCTATGATGATTTGGGTCAGATCATCAATTTCCCGGCCGGCGATAATATTTCGGCAGGCTTTCCGGTCGCTGCCGGCACCAATGCGTTCATCGTTTCAGCCGGGGCGGTGAATTTCGCCATTGTCTGGGTGACGGCGGATGCGACCTCTCCGTCCGGCTACACCGTCATGGCGACGATGTTGAGTTCGGCCGGCAACGGCATCAATGGCCAAGGCTTTGGCTTTGGCGCCCCGCCAGCGCCGTTCGCAGTGGCGCAATTGCCGCTCGGCTACGCGCCAGGCACAGGCAATCTGCAAGTCACCGGTTTGAGCGGCGAAGACAGCAACGATCTTGCCATCGCCTGGAATTCGGTCAGCGCCACCGGCAACGATCTTATGGCCCAGCACATCGGCGTTCTGCTGGATCCGGTGACCGGCATTGCGCTCAACATGGCGGCGGAAGGCAACGCCATCGTCGTCAATGCAACGACGAGCGGCAATCAAAGCGATGGCGTTATTGCCGGACTTTTGGGCGATCGCTTCATTGCCGTCTACACCGACGACAACGGCGCTTATACCGATGGCTCAGATCTTGTCGGTCGTGTCATCGATACGCGCGATGCGGTCAATCCAGATCCGATCGTTGGCGATCTTGTAACGCCTGCTGGCGGCGTCCAAGCGCGCCGCGATGTGCTCATCGGCACCAATGGCAATGACACTATCCGCGGCGACATTTCCGACGCTGATGGTCTTGTCGATTATATCTATGCCGGCATGGGCGATGACACCATTCAAGGTGGCCCGGGCGTGCGCGGCGCTGCTGGTATTCCTGAAATCATCGACGGCGGCGAAGGTAACGACACCTCGGTCTATACCGGCCGTCTGCAAGATTATTCGATCACCATCAATGGCGATGGCAGTTACGAAGTTATTGATCTTCGTGCAACCACGGACGCTGCTGGCAATCCGTTGACTCATGACGGCATCGACAATCTCTATAGCATTGAGAATTTGCGCTTCCTCGATCTCGCCAATGGCGGGGCCGGCGCGCAGACGATTTCGCTTGCCTTCCCAGGTTCGCCGCCGCCGCTTGATCCAGGCTTTGACGGCACGCCGGTGGCGTGGAGCCTCGATGACGCAAGTCAATATAAAGAAGTGGTGGTCGATGTTGATCCAACGCCAGGTACGCCCGCTGATCAGCGTTCGGGCATTGCCGTCACCAATCTGCAAGACGGGGCGGGGATCTCATGGATCGTCGCTGATGGCGCCGGCGCCAACACGCAAGTGTGGGCGATCAGCTATGATACGACTGGGCGCCCGGATCCGATTCTGTTGGGCGTCAACACCCAGCTTACCGATGGTGGTCTAGGCGGGATCTATCTCGATAACCTTGTCAGCAACATCGATGTGGCGATGACCGCCGGTCTTGGCATGACCGCCGTTTGGCAATCGAGCGATGTGCTGGGCAATGATAGCGCTGACACATCGATCCACTTGGCGTTCGCCAGCACCAACACGCATGTGGTGTTGGGCGGCGGCGGCGCCGGGGGCGTGCCGGGCCCGGGCATTCCGGGTGGTGAAATTGTTGTCGTCGGCACAGATGGCGCAGGCATTGCGATTGATCCCACCATTCAAGGCTATGAGATCGTCGATGGCGCCAACGACACGCTCGAAGTCGGCTTCCATGTCGGCTTTGAATTGCAAAATGACGGCGTGCTCGATGCGGTGAGCGGCGATCAATATGGCGCGCTGATGCTCGCCCGTTATGAGATCCCGGTTTACGACATTCTGGTCGACGCTGCCGGCTTGCCGATCTTGAATGGCGGCCAAGGCCAATTGGCCACCGATGCATTCGGCAATCTTATTCCATCAACGCCTGCAGGCTTTGGCGTTGGCTCTGAAACGGCGCCGATTTCGATTGGTCTTGATGGCGTGCGCGGTACGGCCGATGACGGCGCCGCCATTGTCATCACCGATCTTGGCTTGTTTGCCGCCAACAATGTTCCGGCCAATGCGACGGTGATCCAGGGCCGCGACATGACCATGGGCAGTCTCCATGACGGCCAATTGGTGGTGAGCTATATTGGCGTCGATGAGCAGGTTCACCTGCGCATCTATCTGCCGAGCGTCAATGCGGCCGCCGATCGCGAAAGCGGCGGCGTCGGCGTTGATGTGGTCGCCCAAGGCGTCACCACTTACGCAGAACTGGCATTGCCGTTCGCCACCAGCTTGGGTGCTGTTGCGGGCGGACAATCTGCGATGATTGTGCCCCAACAAAACGGCTCGTTTGGCGTCTTCTGGGGCGCATCGGACGGCGCCGGCGGCATCGCCATTCAAGGCGTTATCTATTCAGGCGCCGGCTCCAATTGGAGCCCATCGCCGGTCATTACCTTTGCGACCGGCCTTGCTTTGAATGTCGACTTCCAAGTCGCCTCAACCGGGGTGACGCCTGGGGGCCTTGAAGACGGCTTCTTTGTCTCGTGGGAAGCGGGCGCTGGGATTTTGGGTCAGCGTTTCGATATGGCCGGTCAAAGTGTTGGCCAGCAAATCGTTGTCGGCGATCCCACCACCGGAACCCCGGGCGCGCATTCGACATCCGGCATTGATGATGGGCGCATGATCGTTGGCTATGTCGACGGCGCTGACGTCTCCATTCAATATCTCGACAATCGCCAGCCTGGCGTTGCGCTCATCGGTCCACGCACCGGCGCGCCGGCTGACGTCATCGCCGGCACCGTCGGCGATGATGCGATCGATGGACGAGCCTTGAACGACCAGCTCTTTGGCGGTCTAGGCGATGATCTCATCACCATGGGCACCGGCGCCGATATTGGCTTTGGCGGCGAAGGCAATGACACGATCATTGGCGGCGGCGGCCAAGATCAATTGCTCGGCGAAGCGGGCAATGATGTGCTCTGGGGCGGTCTGTCAGGGCCGATCGAGCCGCAAGTCGACGGCGATCTCATTGCCGGGCTGACGGCGGCGGGCGTCAGTGCAGCTTTGATCGCAACCGATACCGGCGCTGACATCATCTCAGGCGGGACCGGTGAAGACACGATCTCGTTCCAAGGCGAGTTCGGCGATTTCAACATCAATCTGGCAACCGGCATCATCACCTCCGATCGAGATCAAAACGGCTCGTTCGTGCTTGAAGATGTGATCGGTCAGATTGTTGATGATGGCGCCGGCGGCACGATCTTCCAGTTCATCAATGATATTGAGAACGCAACTGGCGGCATCGGCAACGACACCTTGATCGGCAACAACGCCAACAACGTGCTGACAGGGGGCGGGGGCAATAACAGCTTTGACGGCGGCGGCGGCGTCGACACGGCCGTCATCGACGGTGTGTTTGCAAGCTATAGCTTCCACCGAACCGGTCAGACGCTGACCATCACAGATGCGGGCGACACTCAGAGCGTCACCAATATCGAGTTCTTGCAGTTTGCCGATGTGCGTGTCTCGGTCGCCGACATCTTTGCAGTGTTGGCCGACAATGCGACGATTTCGGGCGCAAGCCTTGTCGTCGCCAACGCCAATACGGCGCCGGTTGCGTTCGACGATGTCGCAAGCGTGCTGCAAGGCGGGGTGATTATGATCAAGCCGCTGGCCAATGATGCGGATGCGGATGGCGGCCAGACGCTCACGATCACTCACATCAATGGCATTGCGCTTAGCGCCGGGCCGATCAGTTTGGCGAGCGGCACGATTTCGCTTTTGTCGAACGGAGCGCTTTCGTTTGCGGCAGCGGCGGGCTTTTCGGGTCTGGCCAGCTTCAGCTACACGATCTCGGACGGCATGGGCGGTGTTGCGACAGCGACGGTCAACGTCAATGTGACGCCAAGCTCGGGCGTGGTGGTCGTCAATGACGGCCAAGCGCCGCTGACGATCAGCGGGCTCGCTAACGAACATCAAACGCTGAGCGCAAATCTCGGCGCTGATCCGGACGGGGCAGGCACGGCGCCAAGCCTGCAATGGTTGCGCAACGGGGTCGTCATCGCCGGTGAAGTCGGCGTCAGCTATACGCTGACGGCGGCCGATGTCGGTGCGGTGATCAGCGTGCGGGCAACCTATGTTGACGGCGATGGCTTTGGCGAAGTGGTCACCAGCGCAGGCACCGCGCCGGTTACGCCGATCAATGACGGCGCAGCGCCGGTAACGATCGCCGGCTCAACGCTTGAGCACGGCGTGCTCTCTGCAAGCTTGGGCGCAGATCCAGATGGCGCAGGTCCTGCACCATCCTATCAATGGCTGCGCAACGGCGTCGCCATCGTCGGCGCCACTGGGGCAAATTATACGACAACAGCCAATGATGTCGGCGCTTCGATTGCAGTGCGCGTGGTCTATACGGACGGCCAAGGCTTTAGCGAGACCGTCACCAGCGCTGGATCAGGTCCGATCACCGCCGTCAATGATGGCGCGAGCGCGCTCACCATTACAGGCGCGACCAATGTCGGTCAGACCTTGACGCGGGTGATTGGCGCAGATCCCGACGGCGTCGGCACGGCCCCGACGACGGTGTGGCTCCGCAATGGTGTGCCGATTGTTGGCGCAACGGGCGCCACTTACGTGCTCACCAATGATGATCTTGGCGCTGTTATCAGCGTGCGGATCAGCTACACCGATGGCCAAGGCTTCAATGAATTGGTCACCAGCGCCGGCACTGCGGCGATCACCAATGGTCTTATCTTGAACGGCAATGGCAACGCCAACGTGCTGAACGGCGGCGCTGGCAATGACATTATCAATGGTCTGGGCGGCGCTGACACGCTGACCGGCAATGGCGGTTCAGACACGATCGATGGCGGAACCGGCAATGACACGATTGTCGCGACGTTGAACGACGGCGATGACGCATATAATGGCGGCGGCGGTGTTGATACCTACACATTGGCCGCGATCAGCGCTGATGTGACAGTCAATCTGACCACCGGGACCTCAAGCAGCGCTCAGACAGGTTCTGACACGCTGGTTGGCGTCGAGAACGTCACTGGCGGGTCCGGCAATGACACGCTCACCGGCGATGGCCTTGCCAACCTCTTGATCGGCGGCGCCGGCAATGACCGTCTTGATGGCGGTACGGGCGGGGCCGACGTGTTGCGCGGCGGGCTTGGCAATGACGTCTATGTTATTGATCGCGCCGGCATCACCGTTACCGAGAACGCCAATGAAGGCGTCGATCTCATCTTGACCTCGCTGGCGTCTTACACGCTCGGCAATAACCTTGAGGATCTGACTTATACTGGGGCCGGCGCCATCACCGCGCGCGGCAATGGTCTAAACAACGTCATCACCGGCGGTAACGGCGCCGACAATCTTGATGGCGCGGCTGGCAACGACACGCTGATCGGCGGACTTGGCGTCGATACCTTAACCGGCGGCGGCGGCAATGACATCATGAACGGCGGCGCCGGCAATGACATCATGAACGGCGGCACTGGCAATGATAGCTTCGTGTTCAGCGGCGTCTTTGACGCCGACACGATTGCCGGCTTTGACGCCAATGCAACCGGCGGTCAGGATCTGCTCGATGTTTCAGCGCTCGGCATCAACGCGGCGAACTTCGCCGCTAATGTGACGATCACTGATCTTGGCGCTGACACCTTGGTGACGATTGCAGGCTTTGGCACGATCCTGCTCTCTGGCGTCAATGGCACGGGCGCCAATGTCATCACTCAAGCCGATTTCATCTTTGGGGGACCTTGAGCCTTAGCCGGCTTGGGCGAAAGCCCGGGCCGGCCTTTGGCATGAGCACCCAACGCATGCACCCGGGCTCGCAGCGCATAAAGCGCGCTGCGAGCCCGTCTTTGTCGAAGAGCTTTTTGTCTTGTACAAAAAGTTGCGGGTCGATTGCGCCGGTCGCGCTTGAAGTGCTGGCTGTTATCTTCGCGTAATCTGGTCGTCACCTTGGCGTAATCGGGTCTTGGTTAAGCTGGTCTCCGGTTCAATCGGCGAGGGGAGACCCGATGAAACGCAATCATCTAAGCGCGCGCCAAGAGCGCGGCGCGCTTAGCGCATGGGCGATGCAGCTTGCTCATGCTGGCGGCGAAATACGTTGGTCTGGAGTTGCGCTATTTAGCTATGTTGCACTCTGGTTTGCCGGCGTTTTCGCCTTGCTTGGCGGTTGATCAACGATGTTTGTTAAGAGCTTAGGCCTGCCGCGCGCGCGTCGGGGGTAAACTCAAACCCGGTTGGAGAAAGGCCTGTCTGTGAAGCGCCCGCCGCGACAGGTTGGGACGCGTCGCAAAGATGGGTCGGTCCGTGGCGGGATTGCGTTTTAAACTACCAAATGTATCGGGTCTTACAGCAAAGCTCGGCGCCTCTGCGCCAGGCTCGCTTTGGGCGAAAATATCGGCCCCGCCGCTTGCGCTTTGGGCGCGCGTCCGCGGCGCGATCGATAGGTTTTTCAACGCCCCGATTCAGAGCGTTCCGGCTTGGACTTCGGGCCAGATGCTCAATGCCGCTTTGATGAATATGCGCACCCATGTGGTGCTGATTTTCATCTTTAGCGCCGCGATCAACATCTTATACCTCGCGCCCTCGCTTTACATGCTGCAGGTCTATGACCGGGTCATCCCGACCGGCGGGGTGCTGACGCTTGTCTTATTGAGCGTCATTCTGGTCGGCGCGTTTTCGATCATGGCTCTGCTTGACGGCGTGCGCGGGCGCTTATTGGCGCGTGCGGCGGTCCGCGTTGAGCGTTTGGCCGCCGATGCGGTGATTGAAGCTGGCATGCGGGCGCGCCGCGCCGGGGCTCAGCCTGAGGCCAGCGCCCGCGATCTTGATAATTTGCGCGCCGGCATCACCAGTCCTGCAGCGATCGGGCTTTTGGATCTGCCGTGGACGCCGCTTTTTGTTTTCATCTGCTTTGTCATTCATTTTTGGATCGGGGTGCTGGCGCTGGCGGGCGCGGCGCTGATCTTTTTGTTGGCGCTCGCCAACGAGCGGCGCACGCGCGATGACATAGCTGGGCTTTCAGCGCTTGCGACGCGGTTTTATAGCGCCAGTGAAGCTGATCTTAGCGCCTCTGAGACCATTCATGCTTTGGGCGCCAATCGGCGTTTTCGCCAGCGGCGCGCCGCGGCGCGGGCCGAATTTGTCGGCGCGCAGACCGGACTTGCGATCACTGGCGCTGGATATGCGGCGGCGACGAAAGCTATGCGCATGTTGCTGCAATCGGCGGCCTTGGGGCTTGGCGCTTATCTGGCGGTTGAGCGGCAAATCTCCCCGGGCGCTATTATTGCGGCGACGATTTTGACAGCGCGGGCTTTTGCGCCGGTTGAGCAGATCGTCGGCGGCTGGCGCCAAATTGGATTGGCGTATGCCTCTTATGAGGCCTTGAAAAAACTATTCTCTGGTGCGCCCCCGCAACTCCAGCGCACGCCCTTGCCGGCGCCGCAAGGCAAGCTTTCGCTCGAGCAAGTGAGCGCCACGGCTCCCGACGGGCGCACGATGGCGTTGCAGGCGGTTAGTTTTCAACTTGAGCCGGGCGAGATCTTGGGCGTCATCGGCCCAAGCGGCGCCGGCAAAACCACATTGGCGCGGGTGCTGGCTGGGGCATGCATTCCGCGCATGGGCGCAGTCCGGCTCGACAATGCCCGCTATAGTGATTGGGATGAGGAAGCACTGGCCTCTCACATTGGTTACTTGCCTCAGCGCATTGAACTCTTCGATGGCACGGTCGCCGATAATATCGCAGCCTTTGCGTCCAAGGATGGCGGCGCCAACGCGATCGGCGAAAAGGTCGTCGCCGCGGCGATGCAAGCGGGTGCGCATGAACTGATTTTGCGCCTGCCTCGAGGCTATGAAACCGAATTGGGGACCCTTGGCGCAGGTTTATCACCCGGCCAGGCCCAGCGCGTCGCGTTGGCGCGGGCGCTTTATAATGATCCGCGTTTGGTGGTCTTGGACGAGCCGAACTCGCATTTGGATGCTGAAGGGGAAGCTGCGCTCACCGGCGCCATCCAGGCGGTGCGCGCCCGCGGCGGGGTCGTTGTCGTCATGGCCCACCGCGCCGGCGTCATCAATGTCGTCGACAAGCTGATGTTGATGCGTGAGGGCCGCATTGTTGAATTTGGTCCGCGTCAAGCGGTGCTTGCGAAATTGCAAGCCGCCGCGGGCGCTGCAGCGCCTGTGGGGGCAGAGCGATGAAGATGACGCCGCCGCCGACCGATTTTGAACCGGTGATCAATGACAATCCTTGGCGCGAGGGCCGTATTGGTCTTGTCGCCATTTTCATATTTTTCGGCGTGTTCGGGATGTGGGCGGCGTTTGCGCCGCTCGATGCAGGGGTGGTCGCTGCCGGCGAAGTCATCGTCTCGGGCAATCGCCAAGTGGTCCAACACCGTGAAGGCGGGGTGATTTCGCGCGTTGCCGTGCGTGAAGGCGATCACGTGGTCGAAGGCCAGATTCTGGTCGAATTGGCGGCGGTTGAACTTCAAGCTCAAGAGCGCGCGCTCACCGGTCAAAAGATCGAATTGGAAGCTTCACGCGCGCGGCTATTGGCAGAAGCGGCGCATCGCAACCAGGTCGAACGGCCCCAGAGCTGGGCCGCATTATCGGATGAATACACATTGATCGCTGATGCGGTGTTGGCGCGCCAGCAAACCGAATTGCGCGCCCGTCGCCAGGCAGTGTTTGCTCAGACCGGCATTCAAGGTGAGCGCCAATCTCAATTGAACGCGCGCATGAGCGGCTATCAAGATCAGATCGCGGCCATCGATCGGCAAAACGCCTTGATCAGCGAAGAGCTTGAAGGTTTGCGCACGTTGGCGGCTGAAGGCTTTGCCGCCGAAACCCGGGTGCGCTCAGTGGAGCGTGCACAAGCTGAATTGGTCGGCCGGCGCGCCGAACTGAGTGCGTTGATTGAACAATCGCGCGGCGGCGTTGGTGAAGCGCGGATGCAGTCCTTGTCGATCCGCGAAGACCGGGCCCAGCTCATTGCGCAAGAATTGCGTCTTGCCGAAACCCAATTGGCTGAACTTATTCCGCGCCTTGAAGCGGTAAAAACCCAATTGGAAGCCTCGCGTGTGCGCGCGCCGGCGGCCGGGGCGGTGGTTGGTCTTGCGTTCTTCAATGAAGGCGCGGTTGTGGGGCCGGGCGAGCATATTTTGGAAATCGTGCCGGACGAGCAGGACATGATCATGCGCGTGCGGATCCGGCCGATGGATGCAGACAATGTCGTCACCGGTCAGCCGGTGAACGTGCGCCTGGCGGCGTTTGAGGGGCGCCAAATGCCCTATGTGCACGGTGCGGTGACGCGGGTGTCGGCCGACCGGTTTGAAGATGCGCGCAGCGGCGCGCGCTATTTTGAAACCGAAGTGCGCGTGCAAGGGGCAGAGCTTGCGCGGATCAGCGCGGCGATGGGTGGACGTGATCTACGTTTGTCGCCGGGCCTGCCGGTTGAAGTTGTGATCCCGATGCGCAAGCGCACGGCGCTGCAATATCTGCTTGAGCCTTTGGAGCAGGCGGTTTGGCGCTCGTTCAGAGAGAACTGAAAGCGATGAATTTGTCGAAGCAATTGATATTGGCGGTTGCGCTGACGGGGGCTTTAGCGGCGCCGAGCTGGGCCCAAACGCGGGCTATGTCCGAAGGGCCAAGCTTTCAATCGGAAGCGGCGATCGCGATGTCGACCAATCCGGCGCTGGCGGGCGAGCGGGCGCGGGTGCGGGCGGTGCGCCAATCTTTGCCGGAAGCTTGGTCTGAACTCTTGCCGCAAGTGACGGGCGAAGCTCAAGCGATCGAGCAGGATGGGTCCGAGCGCGAGAACCTGCCGGCTTTTACCATTCGCGAGCAACCTGAATATTGGATCGCCTCAGTCCGGGCCTCGACCTTGTTGTTTGGCTCAGGGCGGGTGATGGCCTCAACCCGGCGTGCGCGCGCGGAGATCGCCGCGTCAGTGGCGCTCTATCAAGATGCGGTCCAGCGTCTGGCTTTGGATTTTACCCAAGCTTATGCGGAGACGATTTTTGCCCGTCAGGCTGTGATCGCCCAGCAAGAATCGTTGGCCAATCTTGAAGAACAAGTGCGCTTTGCACGGGCCAATCAACGCGAAGGGTTTTTAACCCGCACTGATGTCGCCCAAGCTGAGGCGCGGGTGGCCGAGGCGCGGGCCGATCTTGCGCGGGCGCGGGCGCGGGTTGTCGAAGCAAGCGAGCTTTATACACGTATTGTCGGCCATACGCCGGGCGAGCTTGGCGCGCCGCCGGCGCTTGTCGGTCTGCCGACCAATCTTGACGATGCTTGGGCGATGGCGCGCGATGAGCATCCAAGAATAGTGGCGGCGGCGGCCGAGCTTGCCGGCGCCAACGCCAATGTCGATCTTGCCGCATCAGCGGGACGGCTGCGCCTGTTTTTGGAATCAACCAATTCAACCTATGACGCCATTGGCGGCGACACCGATTTTGAACAACAATTCGACAGCACGGTTTCGGTGCGCGTTTCGGTGCCGCTGTTCTCGGGCGGCGCCAATCACGCCCGGGTGCGGCGCGAGCGTTATGTCGCCGACGCCAACCGATATGAGCTTTTGGACATTCAACGGCGCGTGCATGAGCAGCTCAATGTCGCCTGGTCGGCGCGCGAGACCGCCCAGATCAGGCTTGAAGCCTCGCGGGCGCGTTTAGAGGCGGCAGAGCTTGCCAATCGCGGCACACGGCGTGAGCAGCAATTTGGTCAACGTTCGATGATCGATGTGCTCAATCAAGAGCAAGAATGGCTGGCCGCGCGCGTCGGCGTTAGTGAAGCGGAACGTGATCTTGTCATCGCTGAACGGGCGCTTGCCGCTTCGATCGGCATTATTGGTGCGGTGCTGGGCGTGGAAGCCCAGGCCCATCCGCGCCGTGAACGGGCGCCGCGCCCGGTGATCGTGGACAATGACGAGCTTTGGTGATGATCGATCGGCGTAAGATGTTGGGCGCATGTCTGGCTGGGCTGGGGCTTGGCGCATGCGGGGGGCAGACATCAGAATTGAGCGCGCTTGGGCGCGGCATAGATGATGTGCTGCTCACCAGTTCAGGCGGCGAAGACCTTGCTTGGCGCAGTTTGCGCGGGCGCCCGCGGGCGTTGTTTTTCGGCTTTACCCATTGTCCGGAAATTTGCCCGGTTACGATCTATGAATTGACCGCAAGCGCCGAACGGTTAGGGCCGCCTGGGGCGGCGCTGCGGATCGATTTTGTCACCGTCGATCCTGAGCGCGATACGCCCGAACGGATGGCCAGTTACTTTTCGGGCTTCGGTCCCAATGTCACCGGCTTTACCGGATCTGAGGCGGCGTTGGGCCGCTTGCGCGCCGCCTTTGACATTACCGCAACCAGAACGCCGCTCGCCTCGGGCGATTACACTATGGATCACACCGCGACAGTATTCTTGCTCGATCGCGGCGCTATTGTGCGTGATGTTATCGCCTATGGCTCAACCCAAACGCTGATCGATGAGCGCCTGGGGTCGGTGATCGGCGCTTAGTGGCTAAAGAGCGCAAACCCGAGCGCAAAGAGCATCGCCCAGAGCGTCAGTGAAGCCAAAACCGCGCCCAGCAAAAAAAGCCCGGTGAATTTGGGGTTGGCTTTGGCGCGCGCGCCGGCGCCGCTTGGGTTGGAGACGACAATAAAGGCTGACCGCGAGGCGCGTTGCTTGGCGATATTGTGCATAAACCCGTCTCTTGCGCCTTAGGGGTCTGGCCTTGTGGCCCCCATATCGTGAGGCCAATGTGAGACTACGCGCGGGCGCGGGGTTTATTCCCGATTGGGGGCGGAATTTGCGTTGGCGAGACGGCGAAAGCCGATGACGTCGATTTCAACCGCATCCTCGCTTGCGCCAGCGGTTTCAACAGCGCCATTTAATCTAAACAATTGAACTTCAAAGCCGATTGGATTGGTGCTGGGCGTTGGCGCTGAAAGCGGCGTGCTGGTCCAGCGCAGTACGGCGTTTTCGTCGATGGCCTGGGCGCCATTGGGAGTCAAAAGCGGATTGACTTCCCGCATGATGGCGATGGCGTTCTCAATTCTGTTCGCCTCTTCAGTGCGCGCGGCCAATCTTGCCTGGCTTTGCGAGAGTTGAATTTGCAGCGCCGCGATCGGCACGAGTGCAACCGCGATGATCGCAACGGCGGCGATGACTTCAAGCGTGCTAAAGCCGCGTGAGGGGTTTGTGGTCATAGCGCGATCGCTTTGGCTATGGCGACGATGATGGTGGCGCTCGCCAATCCAATGCCGAAGGGGGCGCCTGCCTGCAAAGCGCCGGTGCGGGCGCGGACCACTAAAAAGACGCTGGTGGCGGCGCCGGCCATGGCGACTGCGTAAAAGCCGTGCATAGGACCAAGCAGCGCGCCAATCGCGACCGCGAATTTGACATCGCCCCAGCCCATCACTTCTTGACCGCGCAAGGATGACAAAGTCTGGCGCACGGCGAAAAACACAAAGCCGATAAGACCTGCGCCCCAGAGCGCCTCATCGGCGCCGGCCAAGGCGAAGGTCAAGGCGATGGCGATGAGACCCAAGACAAACTCGTCAGGGATAAGTTGAAAGCGCCGATCGGTTTCGATGATGAAGCTGCAGATCACCACCAAAAGCCCAAGCGCCGCATAAAGCGCGCCCATCAGAGCGCCGGCGAACACCAAAAGCCCGCAAGCCAAGAGGCTCGCCCAGAGCGGGATGACAAGATCGCGTTTGGCGGCGCGCGCGCAGAGCGCGCTTGCGACGATGAGAAGCGATAGCTGAAGCGGCTCGATCACCATCTTCTATCCGATCGTCTCGTAAACCCCGACCAAGGCCGAGGCCATGGAGAGCACAATCGCGCCCACCATCAGCGCCACAAACGCAATCGAGGCCGGCTCAAGGATTAAGGTCAGCCGTTTGATGATGTCGCGGAGATCTTCTTCGTGTCGGTCGGCGATGACGTGCAGCATTTTGGCAAGCGCGCCGGAACGTTGCCCGGCGCGCAGCAAGCTTGCATCGATTTGCGAGACAGCGCCGGTTTCGCGAAAGGCCGCATCGATCGGGCGTCCGGCGCGGAGGGCGGGAATGACGGCCAAAAGTTTGGTTTTGAGCTGGCCGTCTTTGAGCGCGCCGGCGGCCAAAGAGATGGCGTCGAGTATTGGAATGCCGGCGCCCAAGCTTAGCGCGCCAATACGTGACCAGATGGTGCGTCGCCGCGCTGCGATGAGGCTGTTGATCCCGGGCGTCGCTTCCAAAAGCCGCGCCAACCAGGTTTTTGCGAGCGCTGTGCGTGCAAACATCATAGCGCTTGCGCCAAGCGCTAAAGCGCAGAGGACAATAAAGGGCGCGTGCGCGTGAAAGGCCGTGCCGGCGTCGAGGACAAAGCGCGCCATCGGCGGGGGCGCAGCGCGCGTTGCGGCAAGCATCGAGGCAAAGCGGGGGGCGACGAAATAAAGCAAGAAGGCAACGCTTGCCGCGCCGCTCAGCATCAAAAAGCCTGGATAGCTTAGCGCATTGATGATGTCGCGCTCGACGCGTCGTTCAAAGGCCAATTGATTGGCGGCTTCTTCCAGCACTTTGGCGAGGGCGCTGGTGGCTTCGCCGGCGCGCACCAGGCCATAAACATAAGCTGGATAAATCGGCAGATTGTTTTCCAGCGCATCGCCCAAACGTTCGCCGCGGCGCAAGGCTTCGCTAAGCTTGTTCAACGCCGCCGCCGCCGCGCTGGGGCTCAGCGCTTCGGCCAGGGTTTCGATCGCGTCCAACAATTGAACGCCTGCGCCCAGCATCACCGCCAATTGGCGCAACAATAATATCGCCTCATCGGGTTTGATTTTGGCGTTGGCTGGTTTAGCGGCGCTCTCTTCTTTGAGTTCCAGCACGTGAACGCCGCGGGCGAAGGCCAAACGCAGCGCCTCATCGCGGCTTTGGGCGCGTAGGCTCTGAATTTCAGCTTGGCCGCCGGCGCTTCTGACGCGCACTGAAAATGTGCGCTCGCTCATGTCGCCTCGTTCAACACACGTAAGGCCTCAACGATGCTGGTGCGTCCCTCGCGCGCCAGCAGGAGCCCAGCTTGCATAAGAGAGGTGAAGCCTTCTTGGCGGGCCAGAGCGTTCAATTGGGTTTCGCCGGCGCGGGTGCGGATCGCCTCTTGCAGAGCCGGGCTTATGCGCACCGTCTCAAAGGCGCCGATACGACCCCGATAGCCGGTGTGAGCGCAGTCTTTGCAGCCTTTGGCGATTTGCCAGAGCGGGGCTTTTTCGTGGGTCTCATGGTTGAGGGCTGCTTGTGCTTTGGCGATGTGTAGAGCATCGCCATCGGCGTCGACGCAGGAAGGGCAAAGACAGCGCAGCAATCGTTGGCTGACGACGGCGCGCAGCACTTCGCCAAACAAGAACGGCTCAACGCCAAGGTCGTGAAGTCTTGAAACCGCGCCTAAGGCCGAATTGGTATGGACGGTGGAGATCACCAAATGGCCGGTGAGCGCCGCTTGCACGGCGGTTTGGGCGGTTTCGCGGTCGCGAATTTCGCCGACGAAGATGACGTCGGGATCTTGGCGCAAGATCGAGCGCAGGCCTGCGGCAAAATCAAGATCGATGTCTGATCGAACGCCCATTTGCATAACGCCCGGCAGATCGAACTCGACCGGGTCTTCAATGGTGACGATCTTGCGCACGCCGTCATTTAGTTCTGAGAGCAGGCGATAAACGGTGGTGGTTTTACCCGAGCCTGTGGGGCCTGTTACCAAAACCAGCCCATGGGGGGCTTTGATGGCCTGGCCCAGCAGAGTGCGTTGCTCCAAGCGCAGACCAAGTTCGCTCAAAGCTGGAATTTTGTGGGTTGCGCCTAGAAGGCGCACGACGATCGATTCACCCCATGTGGTTGGCAGCGACGAGACGCGCACATCGATGTCGCGCCCGGCGACACGGATGCTTTGACGCCCATCCTGGGGCAGGCGCCGTTCGGCGATGTTCATGCCCGATAACAGCTTGATCCGTGAGGCGACGGCGTCGAACATTTGAACATCGCCGGAGCGACGCACAGAGAGCACGCCATCGATGCGCAAGCGTACGATCAATTTGTCTTCGAAGGGTTCAAAATGGACGTCGCTGGCGCGCCGTTGCAGGGCCTCGGCAAAGACGGCGTTGACGAAGTCGATGACCGGCGCTTCCTCGGCCCGCTCGGCAAGTCTTTTGGGATCTAGCGCCTCAGCGCGGGCGCTGGCGTTGGCTGATCCTGCGCCCAAACCGTCCAACAGCTGGCGGATGGATCCAGGCGCCGCCAAAAACAGCCGAACACTGGTTTTGGTCAATTGTTCGAGCGCTTCTTGCAGCGCCGCATCATAAAGGGCGGGCCCGGCGGCGTTATAGGCGCCGTCGCCAGAGCGCCAGACAATGATGGCGTTGGCGATAAGCCATGTGTGCGGCAGGTTTAAGTGCGCGGCGCTTGTGCGCACGTTCTCAAAATCGGGCAGCGCATCGGGGGCCAAGAGCTCAATAAAAAACAGTTCGCTTAGAAAGCCGATCAGCTCATCTTCGCCGACCGCGCCGATGCGCACCAATGCGCCGACGAGATCGCTTGGGCTTTTGCCGGTTTGCGCCAGCTCATAATCGGGCGCCGACACAAGTCCGCGCTTTATCAATATTTCGCCCAATGGGTGCATTTAAGTGGTGTTTCCGCCAGCTCATTTGAATCTAAGCGCAGCTTTAAAGGGCGGCCAATGCGCGCGCGCGCCGCGCGAACAATTTCCCGTCTTTGGCGGATGGGACGCCACCGGGGTTAATTGGCTTTTGCGCGGCTTGGGGCTTGGCGATACTGGCGCTCGTGAAGCCAGATCTAAAATCATCGAACGTCCGTGCCTCAAAGCACGCCCGGCGCCGCGCACGCGAACGCGGCTATAGCCTGCTTGAAGTGTTGATCGTGCTGACGATCATCGCGCTTATCGCCGCCTTAGTGGGTCCAAGGCTCATGGCCCAGCTTGACCGCTCGAAAGTCACGGCTGCGCGGGTGCAGATCCGGGCGATCGCGTCCGCCATTGAGACCATGAGATTGGATCTTGGCCGCTATCCCAGCGAACAAGAAGGTATTGAATTATTGAACGCGCCGCCCGCAGGCCAAGATAGCGGGCTTTGGCGCGGGCCTTATCTTGATGCAGAAACCCCCATCGATCCTTGGGGCCGGGCTTATCTTTATAGCCCGCCTGAAGGCGATTTTGGCCGCCCGCGTATCTTGTCTCTGGGTTCAGACGGCGCGCCGGGCGGGGAGGGATTGGCGAGCGATATTGTCTATGGCGATGAGCCCTGAACGAACGCGTCGCGGCGAACGCGGCTTCAGCCTTATTGAAGCGATCGTTGTGGTGACGTTGACCGGCTTATTGACTTTGATGATCTTGCCGCTCTTGCCGCGCACCAGCGCTCAGAGCGCAAATGTAGCGGCGCGCGCAAATCAAAGCTTGGATGAAGCGCGCGGCGAGCGCCAGTTGCGGCTTTTGCTGCGCGCCGCATTGAGCGAACCAGATCCAGATGGCGCCGATGAAGAGGCCCCCGATCATCATGTCCCGGGCCGAAATCGAGTCGCAAGTCTTGGTCTTCAGGGTGATGCGCAAACGCTTTTGGCGACCCCGGCTTTGTCTCAGCCGCTGGCGTGCGCCAGCGCCGGGGCGAGCGTTATTCAACTTATCGTACGCGCCGGCGCTCTTAGATGCCGATCGGGCGCCAATGAAAGCGTGCTGGTGGCGCTCAAAGACGGCGCAGAGGCAAGCTTTTCTTATAGCCGCGATGGGCGCTCGTGGAACGGGCGCTGGGAGGGGCCGGGCGCGCCTTATGTGCGTTTTCAAATAAGGCGCGGCGCCTTGGTCGAACGCACGATCATTGAACGGGCCGGAGGGGCGCCTTCATGAGCGCGCGAACAAAAGAACGCGGCTATGCGTTTTTATTGGCGATTTTCGTGGTCGCAGTGTTAGCGCTTTTGGTGTTGGCCGCAGCGCGCGTCTTTAGCGATATGCAAACCAGCCAAGCGCGGCTCCAGCAGGGCGGCGCCCGTCGCATCGAAGCAGAATCGGTGATGGCGCATGTCGCATTTGCGATTTTGACCGGCCGCAGCGAGGCGCGTGCGGTGAGGCTACGCGGCGATGATGAATTGAGGCTCGATGGGCGCTGGCAAAGGCTCGCCTTAGAACCCCAGACACTGATTGCAGTTCAAGATGAAGCAGGTCTTATAAATCTAAATGACGCCGACGCGCAGGCGCTTGGCCAATTATTGAATGATCTGACGGGGGCCTCTGAGAGCGAGGCGTTGGCGGCGGCGATGGCCGATTTTGCCGACGGCGATGATTTGGTGCGCGAAGGCGGCGCAGAAGCTGACCGTTATGCGGCGGAGGCTTTGCCGGCGCCGTCCAATCGGCCAATCGTCTCGCGATGGCAGGCGCTTGAGGTTTTAGGATGGCGCGAGGCGGTGAGTGCGCGCGCCCGGGTGTGGGATGTTATCGCCGCTGGGCCAAGCGAGGCGGCGCTTAATGTTAACACCGCGCCGCTTGAGGTGTTGGCGGCGATCTTTGCCGACCGGCGCGCCGCAATGGACTTTGCCCAAGAGCGCGAGGTCGCGCCGCTTACCGATCTTGCCCAGCTTGAGGCGCGGTTAGGGAACGCTGCGCATGCGCCTAGCGCCGGCTTTGCCATTGCGCCCGGGCGAAGATTTCGCGTGCAGGCCGTTTTCGGTTCGCGAAGCGGTTTTGATGGGTTTGAAAGACTATTGCAGCTTGAGAACGCCGAGGCGCAGCGCCCGTTTCGTTGGCTCCAAGAGCGCAGCATTGGATTGGCTCCTTCAAGACATGACCAAGAAGTCACCACCATCGCGCTCGACGCGGCTGCTTCTTGAGGAGGGCGCGTTTGAAGCGGGGCCGCCCAGGGCGCGCCGACGCGATCTGGTGTTAAGCCGGGCGCTTTGCCGATATAGGTTCTTTGAACGTCCCGCCGATTTATCGAACGCTGAGTTCGCCAAGGCGCGTCAGCTTTTTGCCGAAGCGCATGCGCCTTACCCAAACACCGGAATGATGATTTTGCGCGCTCCCAAAGGCGCCTCGATCTGGTATTGGGACAAAGCCAAGTCTGCAGAATTTCCGAACGCAGAGATTTCGCCAGAGAGTGTTTGGCGCGGCGTCGGCGAAGATGGTTGGCGCGTAATTACCTGCGCTGAAGGCTATGAAGCGCAATATTGGCAAGACAAGACGCTTATCGCCTCAAGCTGGCGGCGGCAGGCTTTATCGGCGGCGCAATGGCGCGCTTTTGTGTTGAGCGTTGAAGCGCAAGGTTTGGCGGCGCCTGAACTTGCCCCTTCGCCAATTGAAGCGGCTTTTGCAGATGGCGCGTGGCGCCGGTCGCTTGTGAAGGCGCCCTTGTCATGGGCCGATGTTGAAAAAATTGGCTTTAGCGCCGCGTTGTGTGCGCTGGCGGCGAGCGCTCTGTTTTGTGGGCAGGGGCTGCGCTTTGGCGCTTATAGTGCTGAGGCGCGCGCGCGCCATAGTGAGCTTGAGGCGCGGTTTCGCGATGATCGCGAGCTTGCGCGGGCGCTTTTGCATTATCGTCAGGTTGAGGCCTTTAGCGCCGCCTCAGATCGGGCCCTGGTTTTGACGGCGTTGACCGAGGCGCAAGAAACGGCCGGCGAGTTTGGTTTAAATCTGCGCGCCTGGCGCGCCGATAGCGCCGGTTTGAGCTTTAGTTTTGAAAGCGCCATTGGCGAGACGCCGGTGCGCGAAATTGTAAGTGCGATCGAAGCGCAGCCGCATCTTTGCAACGCGACCCCTGAAATTGCGGGCCCCCGCGAAATTGAAGTGCGTGCCGATTTGAGCGCTTGCGAGGGGGCCGATCTTGACACTGTTCGCTAGCCTTGCCGGCAAGTTTAAGGCGCTGACCGCGCGTGAGCGCGCCGCGCTTGCGATTTTAGCGGCGGCGCTTTCGGGCTTTATTTGCGCCGGCGCCATCGAATGGGCCCAAAGCCAAGCGCGGGCGGCGCATTTGGCCGAGCAAAGATTAGCGGCGCTGACGGGTCTTCATGGAGCGCTTGAAGATGTGGCTTATCGCCAAGAGCTTGCCCATGAGGTCGCCCGCGCTTGGCGCTGGTCGTTCGTGGATGATGCGCTCGCCGGCGAGAGCGTTAGAAGTGAGATTGAAGGCTTTTGCCAAGGCGCGGGCATGGCCGGGGCGCGCGTGCGTCTAGAAGAAGCGCCGGCGCGGCGCGGCGCTGTCGGGCTGGTGCGGGTTGAGGTCGAAGCCAGTTTTGATTGGCAAAGCTTTTTAGCTTTGCTCTCGGCGCTGGAAGTCAGTGACAAAAGCTATGCCGTCAGCGCTATTGCGCTTCGCCAGCAAGAGGCCGGTCCAGAACTTAGCATAATTATTGAGGCGCCCACTTTGGCTGGGAGCGCGCGCAATGAAAGTTGAGCTTTTGATTTTGGGCTTTGGCGTGTCAGCAGGTTTTGCCGCCGGCTGGCTCTTAACGCCGCCGCCTTCGGCGCCTGTTGCAGCGCCAATTATCGCCCCCGCCCTTGTACATGCCGGAGTTGAAGCCGGTGACATGCGCGAGCGCCTTGAAAGGCTTGCCCCAGCGCCCGCCGAGCTTGCGCCAGAGGCGCCGCCAGCGCCTGATATCGCGCTTTTGTTTCGCCGTGATCTCACCGCCATTGAAGCTCAAGGCGAGGCGGCGATCGTTTATGTGGTTGACGGCGCCTGGTCGCGGCAAAGGCGGGCTTTGCGCGTTGGCGATATTTACCGAGATGGTTGGCGGGTTTCGGCAATCTCGGCACAGCGTGTGCAGCTACGTCGTCGCCGCGAGATACGTTCGGTTGAGGCTTTCGCGTTGCCGGTGATTGAGCCTTAGCCAACGACAGGGCGCTATTAAAGGTGTGCCTAAAGGAGACAAAAGTGGCGATCGCCAAGCTGGCACGGCGTTTCAAGAGCGTATCAATATTGGCGGCTTTGGCGTTGCTCGCCAGCTGCGCTTCGTTTCCAAGACTGCAAGCGCCGGTTAACCACGATCGCCAAACCCAATCGGAGGCCGCCGCGACAGCGCCAGCGTCAAACCCGGCGCCGCGCGACAATCGGGTTGAGATTTTATCGCCGGTGCTGGCGAGTTCTGAAGAGCCGCGTGAGATCGCGCGCGTTGCCCCGACACAAGATCAGATCGCGGCCCTCATCAGTGAGCGCGACATTCAGGTGAATTTGCCGCCTCAGCCTTTGGCGCAATTTATCGACACGGTGTTTGGTGAATTGTTGCGCGTGCCGTACGCGATGGGGCCGGGGATTGCTGAGCGGCGCGATTTTATTGCGTTGCGCGGCCCTGACGTCATGAGTTCGACGCGTCTATTCACCATGGCGCAAATGTCGCTTGCCCAATATGGCCTTGCGGTGGTGATCGACGAAGGCGGGGTGCATATTCTGGATGACACGGTGATGAGTGGGCGCGCGCCGAGCTTTATCCGCACCCGCACCAGCCCCGAAACGCCGGCGCCATCGCGCCCGGTCATGCAATTTTTCTCGATCTCGACGCTTGATGTCGATGCAATCATGCCGCTGCTTGAGCAGGCCTATCCCAATCGAGGCTCTGTGCGCTTTAGCGCCGAAGCGGCGACCAACACGCTTTTGATCAGCGGCAGTGCGCGCGATGTCGCTGCTGCGGCGGCGATTGTGCGCCAATTGGATCAGCCGAATTTCGCCAGCGGCCAGATTGCCCGGGTTGAGCCTGTATTCATGAGCGTTGAACAATTGGCTGGCGATGTCTCACAGGCGCTTCGAACCGAAGGCTATCGGGTTCAAAATCCGCTGGAGGCCAATGGCGGTGCGTTCGTGATGTTGCCGCTTGCCAATTCCAATCAGGTTTTGATTTTTGCCAACGATGAGCGGCTGTTTGAGCGCGCGCTTTATTGGATACGTGAGCTCGATACCGCCGCAGCCTTGGGCAATAGCGATGGCATTTTCATCTACACCGCGCAAAATATGAGCGCTGAAGAATTGGGCGCCTTGGTTGGCGACACGACAAGCGCCGAGCCGGGCCAAAATGCAGTGACGCCGCCGGAAGTGGCGGTGCGGCGCGTCAATGGCGTGGCCGTGGGCCAGCGCAACAGTGAGAGTGTGCGTCGAAGCAACGGGCTGACCATTGATCCGGTCGGCAACCGGATATTGTTTCGCGGTGCGCCAAGCGAATATCAGCGTTTGCGCGAAGTTTTGGTCGAGCTTGACCAGCCGCCGCGCCAGGTGCTGATCGAACTGACGGTTGCGGAAGTGACGTTGACCGATGAGACGCGCTTTGGGGTTGAGTGGTATTTGAACCAAAGCATTGACGGGGGGCTGTTGGAGGCGACGACCGAAGGTGGGTCTAGCCGTCAGGCAGGCGGTCTTGGCGTCATCGCCTCGCATGTCTTTTCACGCGGCACCGTCGAAGCGGCGCTCAACGCCTTTGCGTCGAACCGCAATCTCAACATTTTGTCGACGCCGCGCGTGTTTACGCGCTCGGGCCGCGAGGCTGAGATGCTGGTCGGCACTGATGTGCCGATCATTACGTCACAGCGCGCTTCCGATAACCAAACCGGCGGCGACACCGATGTTTTGCAGACCGTGCAATATCGCCAGACCGGCATCATTTTGAACGTGCGGCCGATCGTTTATGGCGACGACCATATCGACATCTCGCTTTACCAGGAGGTCTCGAGCCAAGAGCCGAACACCGGGGCTGCGATCAATAGTCCTTTGATCCGCAATCGCAGCGTCAGCACGCAGATTTCTTTGCAAGAAGGCATGACCGCGGTGATCGGCGGTATGATGCAAGACACTTATTCAAGAAACCAACGCGGCGTTCCTGGGCTTAAAGATATTCCGTTTATTGGGTCTGCGTTCAGAAGCGAAGAAGTGAGCGGCGATAAGGTCGAGTTGGTGATCATGTTGACGCCTTACATTGTGCGCGATGATGAAGACATTGAAGCGATCGCACAGTCGTTGACGCAGTCGGTCAACACGACCATGCGCCGGCGCGGCATGCAGGTTTATACGCTCTATCCGTGGCGTCTGCCGTTTGGCGATGCGCGCACCCATACGCGTAATTTGCATACGCCGACGCCGAATTAATCGGCGGCAAAATTGATCCGGCGCAGATGTAAGCTGCAGATTTACGCTGCAGAGTCTCGCCAGCTTAACATCAATCGCGAAGCGCGCCCCAACCGAAGACATTGTCGCGCCCCGGCGCGCCTAGATCTTCAGCGCCGGCGCGGAGATGTTCAACGACGCGGTTGGATTGACGCGGCGAAGGCGCCGATAAATGCGCAGCCGCAAGCGCGCTGATCACCGGCGCTGCAAATGAGGTTCCGGTTGCGCGCAAGACGGCGCCATTTAAGGCGACGGGCACATCAACGCCAGGCGCGGCAAAGTCGATATAAGCGCCGCGATTGGCTCTGAAATAGGGCGCGCCACTGGTGTCGATGGCGGTGACGGCCAAGACGCCATTAAAGGCGGCAGGAAAGCTTGGACGCGCTGTCGGTCCGCCATTGCCGGCGGCGGCGACGATGAGGTGTCCGCGTTCTGCTGCCCGCTCGATCATCTCGGCGAGGATGGCGTTATTGGGTCCTTCGATGCTGATATTGATGACGGCGACGCGATTGGCGATCATCCAATCTAGAGCGCTGGCGATGCGTTCGGCAGAGGCGGCAAGCGCGCCATCGGTGCTGTGTCCAAAGACGTCGGCGACCTGGACCCGGGCGCCGTTGGCGACAGCAATCGAAGCCACCAGCGAGCCGTGCTCATGCGCGATCGGGGCGGCGCCGGCAAAGGCCTGATGGCTCAAGACTGCGTTTGGCGGCAACGCCGAAGTATCAACGCCGGTGTCGATGACGCCCAATACGCCGCGCAACGGCGCCGGCGCTGCAGCGACGGCGCCCATTTGGGTTCGCACTAATGCTTCAGCGCTGCGATAGATGTTGTTGGCGGTGACGATGGCGCGCGGGGCAAGGCGCCTGAGGCGCCGAGCGGCGTCTTCCACGCTCATGCCTTGGGGGGCGCCCAAGCGGGTGATGACCCCGCCTGAGGCTAAAGCCTGCGAGGAAATTTCTCTAAAACCTGCGCCGTTCGCGCGGGCGATGTCGCGGGCTTGGCCGATTAAGATGATCTCGCCGACGACGCGTTCATCGCCGTGGCTGTCGTGTTCGACCGCGTAGATTTGGGTTTCAGCCACCAGGGCGGCGTTATTGGCCTCGGCGTGTTCACCGCCATGAGAGCCGCTATTGGACGAAGACCCCGAATTGGCGCTTGAGCCAGAATTGGATCCAGAGCCTGAGTTCGACCCAGACCCTGATCCAGAACTGCCTGAGTTCGAGCCAGAGCCCGAGCTAGACCCAGAGCTGGATCCAGAATTGGAGCCTGAATTTGAGCTTGAGCCTGAGTTGGACCCAGAGCCGGACGTAGAACTCGACCCAGAATTGGCGCTCAATTCAGAGCTTGATCCTGAATTTGATCCAGAGCCGTTCTCGGTGTTTTCACTCGAGCCGGAGTTTGATCCAGATTCAGAGCTTGATCCAGAATGGGCGCCGGAGCTGTCTGAACTGTCGCCGCCCTCGCTTGAGCCTGAATTGGATCCTGAGCTTTGCTCGCTGGTTGCTGAGCTGTCGTCGCTGCTGGAGCCGGAATTCGAGCCAGAACTTAGCTCTTGGTCGCTATCGGAGTTCGAACCTGAACCGCTGTCCGATCCGCCCTCGCTTGAGGCTGACTGGTCATCGTCGCTGTTGGTGTCGCCGCTCTCGTTGGAGCCTGAATGATCGTCTAGATCGCTGCTGTCAGAGCCCGAATGATCATCGTCGAAATCGTCAAAGTCGCTGTCGCTTGAGCCTGAATGATCCTCTTCGAGCGCATCATCAATCGTATCAAGATCGCCGCCGCCGCCATCGTCTGAGCCACGGTCGAACATGATTGGAATGGGCTCGCGCCCGAGCGCCGGCGCGAGCAAGGCGCTAAGGCCGGCAAACGCTGCAATTGAGAGCGTTATCATTATGCTACGCTTGATACGAGAAGCGTGCGTCATCGTTATCCACTCCACACTTTAACCATATCATGGATGAGCGCTCGGGGAAATAATCACGCCGCCGGGAATAGAATGCCCGTTTGATCGGTAGTGGTTGTACGGAAATGAGTGAGGACAATCTCGCGTTCCGAAAAGAACTGGTGTCGCTGCTGCCGCGGCTGAGGCGCTTTGCCTTGGCTTTGGCGGGGCGCACCGACCTGGCCGAAGACTTGCTGCATTCGGCGCTGGAGCGGGCATTGCGCAATTGGAGTGGGTTTCAGGCCGATAGAAGACTTGATTCTTGGATGTTCAAGATCATGCAAAATAGCTGGGTGGACATGCGGCGCGCCGAAGCCAGATCGCCGACCCAGCCATTTGAAGATCTAGATTTTGAAGGCGAAGACGGACGTCAGACCATTGAACAACGCGATGAAATGCGCGCTGCCCGGGCAGCGTTCGCAAATCTGGCCGAAGAACACCGAACGGTGCTGGCTTTGGTGGTGTTTGAGGGGCTGACTTATGTTGAAGTGTCCGAGGCGTTATCGATACCCTTAGGCACGGTGATGAGCAGGTTGTCTCGCGCGCGCTCGGCGATGGCGGCTTTGATGCAACGAGCGACATTTGCGAAGGTGAAAAAGCAAAACTGATGTTGGACGACGATCTTCTCAGCGCTTATCTCGATGGCGAGCTCTCGCCGGCCCAGCGCATCATGGTCGAACATAAAATTCGCCATGATCCGGCCGCAGCGGCGCGCTTGGAACGCATGGCTGGCGCTGATGCGGCGTTGAAATCGGCGTTTGACCTTGCACCGTCTGCGCGGGCCGATGGCTTGGAAGATTTTATTTTGAAGGCGCCGCCGAGCGGTCCCGCAAAGATCGGGCCGGTCGCCAGATATCTGAACGAGCATAGGCGCTGGCGTTGGGGGGCGGGCGCAGCGGCGATGTCGATGGCGCTTATCTGTGGGATGGTGCTTGGCGATGCGCTCAATCGCGCCGTTGTTGAGCCCTATGGGGTCTCTGTTGGCGAGGGCCATTTGTTGGATCAGCTCGCCAGCGGCGAAAGCGCGCAAATCAACGGCGCGCGCTTTGAGCCGATTTTGAGCGTGCGCACGGCAAGCGGCGATTTTTGCCGTCAGTTTCGTTTGGACGGCTCTGAACAGCGCACCGATGTTTTGGCCTGTAAAGGCGCGTCCGGCTCATGGCGGATGATTGCGGCGACGCCGGCGCCCAGCGCTGATCTTTACGTCGCCGCAAGCGGCGGCGGCGTCATTGATGCGGCGATTGCAAGATTGGGCGCTGTTGAAGCGCTTGATGGACCAAGCGAGCGCCAGGCGATCAATGATGGCTGGCGTTAAGATCAGCGGCTGAAAACGCGCTTGGTTTTCGAACCGACGACGTAGCTCAAGCATAGACAAAACCGCCGCCGATCTTCGATCGGCGGCGTTGAGCATTGGCGAGGCAAGAGAGTTAATCGTTCAATGCGCCGGGCAGCCAGTTAAAGCGGATGCCGGCTGTTTCATCGGCGCTTGCGTCTGAAAGGCCGGCGCTGGCTGTAAAGGTGACGCGCAAGCGCTCGCTCATGCGATAAGAAATATAAGCGCCGGCGCTGGCAGGATTTTCACCGCCCTCGATGGAGGCCTCGCGCCAGCTTCCAAAAGCGCCGACGCGGACGCGATTGGTGAGCGGCGCCCATGCGCCAATCGCCCCTTGCATGCCGTCTTGGCGTTCTGGACCGTCATCGGTTTGGCCTAAGAAGCGATAGCCAGCCGAAACATAAACCCCGCCTTCGTCAGTCGAGACGCCAGCTTCACCGACCAATGAATAATCGACCGCGCCAACCCCAAGCCCCTGCGTTTCATCGCCGCTGGGCAAACGCGCGCGCGCGCTTGCGGTGACATAAGCGGGTGAGCCGCCGATGCGGCGAAAGGCGCGTTCGACCGATAAGGTTGTATCACCGATGCCGCGCTCTGCGCCTTGGCGCGCGCCGGTGCTCTGGCTGGTTTCGCCATCTTCGGTGACGTCGGCTGGACCTGTCACCGTGAGATAGGAAGAATTGGCTCTAAAGGTCCAATCATCGACGCTCAATCGCACCCCGAACGGCACGGCGATAATCTCGGTGTTTTCAGCTTGGCCATATTTGCCGTTGGAATAGTCGAGGCCGGCGGCAAAGCTTAAGCGCACTTCGGCGCTTGCAGGGCTTGCAAGCGAGGCCGCGGCGAGGGCTAAGGCCAACGCGAGCGCGCCTTTGGGGACGTTCATTGGGTTCTCCTCAATGCTCCCGCATTCGACACAAACCAGAGCGGCTTTCACCGCGTTTCTCTCATAGCGGAGGCGATCGGGTTCGATTTCCCATTGGCCGCATGTTTTAATCGAGACGAGCGCCCATAAAAGGCGAGCCGCTTCGCTTTGAAGGCGAGGGCGAGGCCCGGCGCGAAGATGAGCCCTCAGGCGCGAGTTCAATTGACAAGCGCCGCTCCAAAGCGCCCTCGATGGGCTCTTCAAACGAAGGGGAGAGGGCAAGTGTTGCGTGTCGGTTTGTGTGTGCTGGTCTTGGCTTTGGGCGCTTGCAACAAGTCCGATGCCGGCGCCAATCATGAGCTGGCGCAAACCATGTTGCGCGAGCGCGGCGCGCCCGATTTCGCAGACGCCAGCACCGATGCCTTCGCCGCCATTCGTCATGAGCCAAGCGGCATGGTCTGTGTTCTGCCGCCTAATGGGGCATTTGCATTCGATGTCTTTCCAGCCAACGCCCAAAACGCCGGAGCGCAATGTTCGAGCACCCAAGATGGGGTGGCGGTCGGTTGGGTTGCTGTGCGTTTTTCTACGCCAACCACGCTTGACGCCGTGTTTAGCGCCAGCGTGGCGCAATTGGCCGCTGGATTAGAGCCTGAAGCTTGGCCAGGCCAAGTCAGCGCCGCCGATCTTCAATCGCCACAAGGGCTGGTGCATTATCGCATTCAGCGTTTGCAGGCGCCGGTTGGCGGTGAAATGCAATTTTTGCGCGTCGCTGTGGCCGAACGCGATGGCTGGTATTTGCAGCAAATTGTTTCTGCGCCGATTGCATCAGCGCAAGAGGCCGAGACGGCCGCTGGCGAGATCTGGCGCCAAGGTTTGGCGCGCTTTAGCGCCCCTAATGTAAGCGACGCCGCTGCCGCAGGCTAAGCGCTTGCCCATTTTGGGTCGGTCGGCTCTTAAGGCTTACATTATGCTAAGATGTGGCCTTCGGCCTTGAGAGGCTAGGCTCAAAGACGTCGCGTTTGGGCGCTTGGGCTGGCGAGGATCGAAATTTTGCCGCCGCCCTTAGGGAATATCCAGGCCGCCGCGCGGTAATCATCAAACGTTATGTCGTCTGCACAAAGAGAGTTTCAAAGCGCGCTCGTTAGTTTGCTGCCGAGATTGCGCCGGTTTGCGCGCTCGCTTTGCGGCGCATCGGACCTGAGCGAGGATGTGTTGCAGACGGCGTTAGAGCGCGCCTTGCGCAGTTCGGCCGGTTTCGACCCGGCGCGGCGCTTGGATAGTTGGATGTTTAAAATCATCCAAAACGTCTGGATCGATAATCGCAATGAGTTTGCACGCCGACGCCAAGTTCAAATCGAAGAGGCCGAACATATTGGCCTTGATCCGACCCCGTTTTTGGAAGCGCGCAGCGATCTTGTTGGGGTGGTGCGGGCGTTTTCGGACTTGGCGCCTGAGCAACGCGCAGTTCTGACGCTCGTTGTGCTTGAAGATTATTCATATCAGGAGGCGGCGGAGACCCTTGCAATCCCGATCGGCACCGTGATGAGCCGATTGGCGCGCGCGCGCGCGGCGATTGCAGAGGCGCTCAAGTCTTCGCACCAAACTGACGAAGATGGCCGCGAGAATGGCCAGAAAGATCTCCGGGAAAACGGCCAGGAGAGCGGCTAGGCGATGGGGTTGGGATCTTCTGATGATTGACGAGCAGATCGGCGCTTATCTGGACGATGAATTGGACGCCAGCCAACGTGATGTGCTGCGTCGACGTTTGAGCGTTGAAGCGGCGGCGGCTGAGCGTTTGGATGCGTTCGCGCGCGTCGACAGCCAGTTGCGCGGCGCGCTGGCGGTTTCGCCTTCGCCATCGGAAGATCCCTTAGCGAGCAAATTGCGCTCGTTTCGCCGCACTGCTCGCCAAGGCCAATGGCGCCGCCAGGTGAGCGCGCTCATTGGCGTTTGCATCTTGGGCGTTGGCGTAGGGGCAGGCTTTGGTCATTTTTACGCCCCCCACGGGCGGGCTTTACCGGCCGATGTGATCGCCGCGCTCGATGAGGCGCCAAGCGGGCAAATGCGGTCTTCTTTGAGCGGTGAAATTAGCCTTACACAAACAATAAACACCGATGCTGGCGTGTGTCGCCAAGCGCAACTTTTGACCTTAACGGGCAGTTTTGCGTTGTTGGCGTGTCGTGATGGCCAGAGCTGGGTAAGTGTTGCTTCTGTAACGACCGCTTCGCCAAGTTCGGGCCATGGCATGAGCATGGAGGCGCAAGCCTCGATCTTTGAGGCTGTATTGGCTGCGCGCGGGACGCCGGTTCTGGTTGGCGCCGATGAGGAAAGCGAACGCATCAATGCCCATTGGCGTGTGCGATCTTCAAACTGAAGAGCCAGACAATGTGACGGGCCGGTCAGCGCGGCTGAACGTCAAAGCTAACTGAATGATAAGTGCACAAGCATCTGGATGGTCTTGCGCAATGCTTGCGTCTTCGGCGCGAATGAAAATGAGAGGCGATTTGACGGCGCTGTCTTCAGCATGAGCGCGGGGAATAAAACGCTCACGCTTCAGTAGTGAAAGTCATGGCGGCGCGCCCGTTGCGCCATCAAAGGTAAGGCGTCCCGGTGCGGCGCTGACTTAGCGCTAAATGGGGATGGCTAGTGGAAACGACGATCGAGATGCCACCAAAGAGCTTCAACTTCGATGTGAAAGCCGCCAATGGCGGGCCGGATTTGAAGGCTCTGCATCAGCGTTTGCAGCGCGCAAAGCGCTCGTTTGTTTGCCGTCATCTTGAAGTTGAACAAGCTGCGGGTTTATCCAAAAAACTCGCGCCGCAATCTGGTCACGTGTTGCTTGCGGTGGTGAGTGAGCTTGGTCATCACGCCCGATTGGAATCGCCCCAGGGTCGACGCGCGCAGCTTTATGTGGGCGATGAAATCCTCGTCGCTTATGGCGCCCGTTATGCGCCTGACCAATTTGAAGCGATCGTGCCCGACGCGATCGGGCCTTGTGATCTTGTTGCAGGCGGGGGCATTGCAGCGCGGGTTTTAGCCCGCCATGCCAGCGTTAAAAAGCCGACCGCGATTACACCGGTTGGCGTGCTGACCGACAGCGCCGGTGGTGCGCTTAATCTTGCAGATTTTGCGCCCGCTTCGGTTGGCCCGCGCGCATCGGACGCCGATCACGTGGTGGCGGTTGTCGGCACTTCGATGAATGCCGGTAAGACCACGTCAGCGGCCAATCTTATTCGCGGCCTTGCGGCTGGAGGGCTGAAAGTCGGCGCCTGCAAAATTACCGGCACCGGCTCGGGCGGCGATATCTGGTCGATGCGCGACGCCGGCGCTTTGGTGGCGCTTGATTTTACCGACGTGGGTTACGCCACGACGGCCGGGGCCGAGTTCGGCCAATTGGAAAATGCAGCGCACGCGCTCATTGATCGGGTTGCAGCGAGCGGGGTTGATATCGTCGTGGTTGAGATCGCCGATGGTCTTTTCCAGCGCGAGACCTCCGCCTTGTTGAGTTCGGCGCGGACCCAACAAAGACTGGATGCGGTGTTGTTGGCTGCGGCCGATTCTATGGGCGCTGTGATGGGCGCTCAGTGGCTGCGCGAGCGGGGACTGCCGCTTCGCGCGGTGACCGGTCTTATCACCTCTTCGCCGCTGGCTATGCGCGAGGCGCAATTGCAATTGGGTGTTGAAGTTGTGGCCACGCGCGCGCTCTTAAATTCGACCGATGCGGCGCGCGTTTGTCATCATGCGCCGTTTGTGGCGATCGGCGCGCTCTCATGATCCCACTGACGCGTGGACGCATCGGGCTTTTATTGATCTTGGTCAGTGTCAGCCTTGCGCTCGCTGCGATCGCGGCGGGGGCGGCGTTTTGCGTCCAGCTTGGCGTTGATGCTTTGGTCGCCGATCAATTCATCGGCGTGCGCGCGATCGAGCTTGCTTTGGTTTTTGTGCTGCTGGCCGGCGCCGGGGCGGCTTTGGAAGTGTTTCGCGCTTGGGCCGGTGAAAAGCTCGGCCTTGGTTATATCGGCGAGCTTCGCGGCCAATTGTTCGATCATCTCTTGCATGTGTCGCCGGATGTGCTCGCCCAACGCGGGCAAGGGGGGCTGTTATTGCCGTTTGTCGGCGATCTTACAGCGCTCAAAAAATGGGTCAGCGATGGGCTGGTTCGTTTGATCTCGGCGACGGCGAGCACGTTCTTGTTGTTGGCGGCGCTTTCTTGGCGCAGCCCATTTTTGGCCATGGCGGCAGGCGCGATCGTGTTGGTTGGCGCTTTGGCGGTGCTTTTTCTTTCGGGGCCGTTGAGCCGGGCGATTAAGCAGACGCGCAAAAGGCGCGGCGCGATCGCAGCTTTTGTCTCGCGTAGCATCCGCGCTGCAGGCGCCATTCGCGCCTTCAACCGGTTTGGTCGCGAGAGCAAGCGCCTGGAAAAGCGCAATGAGGCTTTGGTCGAAGCCAGTTTGAAGCTTGCGCAAGTGTCGGGCGCGATGGCGGCCATCGTTCATATGACCGGACTTGGATTGGTGTTTGCGGCCTTGGCCATCGGCGCATTTGAAGTGCGCGATGGGGTGTTGAGCGTTGGCGCGGTGGTCGCGGCGATCTCGGTCAGCGGCTTATTGGCCGGCGCGGTGCGCGATTTGGGCGTTGCCTTTGAATTGTGGCGCAGGGCAAGTGTTTCGATTGCAAAGCTGAAACAGACGCTTGGTGTTGAATTGGCCGTCGCGCATCCGCGGGCGGCCCGTTCGGCTAAGACCGACGACGCCCTTGTGTTATCTTTGCGCGAGGTTGCGGTTAACGCGTTGTTCGCGGACGTGAGCATGGACATTCGCCGCGGCGAGATTGTCGCCATCAGCGGTGAAAGCGGCGCTGGAAAGTCGACCTTGTTGGCCATTGCAGCGCGCCTTAGCGAGCCTGATCGCGGGCGCGTTAGAGTGCTGGGCCGCGATGCGCGTGATCTTAAAGTGGGGAGCTTGCGCGGCGCCATTGGTTTTGCCGGTGCTGCAACACCGCTGCTGGTGGGTTCGTTGGCGATGAACCTCACCTATCGGGCTCCGAATGCATCGCAAGAGGAGATCGCTGCGGTCATTGAAGCATGCGAACTGCAAGCAACGATCGGGCGCTTGAGCGGCGGGCTTGGCTTTAAACTCAGCGAAGGCGCGCCCGAACTTTCAGCTGCTGAGCGTCAAAAGCTGCAATTGGCGCGCGCCATGTTGGGGGCGCCTGCGCTTTTGGTTCTGGATGAAGTCGACAAGGATTTCGATGCTGAGACCGCATCGCGCATCGGTGAGCGACTGATGCATTATCCAGGCGCCATCGTGATGGCGGCGCAATCTACGCCATGGCGCCAACGCGCGACTAGCACATGGGTGATCGAAGCGGGCGGTGTGCGTGCGCAAGCTATGTCGGCTGTGCGCTTGGCGCTTATCGATGGCGGCGCCTCTGGGCGAGAGGGCGCAAGTTCATGAGTCCAATGCAGATCATCAAAGCCGACGAAACTTTGCCGAGCGGCAAGGTTGGCTATTATGAAATTCCTGGACCGGCGCCGCGGCGGTTCTTTTTTTATCGCGCCAGAAACGAAGTGGCCGGCGCGCCGCTTGTGGTCTCGGTGCACGGCATCGCGCGCAATGCGGCCGCGCACACCTATCGGCTGATTGATGAGGCTGAGCGTTACGGGCTGAGCATCCTTGCGCCGCTCTTTGAAAAAGAGCTCTACGGCCAATATCAGCAATTGGCTGATGAGCGAACCGGCGCGAGGGCCGATCTTGCGCTTTTCGACATGCTGCATGCGGTGGGGCGTTTATCGCGCGCCGACACCCATAAGATTTTATTGTTCGGGTTTTCAGGCGGGGCGCAATTTTCACATCGGTTTGTATTCGCCCATCCCGATCGGGTGCGCAGCGCCGTTCATGTCAGCGCCGGCTGGTATAGTTTTCCCAATGAAGAGCGTCGCTATCCGCGTGGGTTAAATCCCAAACGCACGCCGCTTCAGTTTGATCTTAAATCGGCGCTTAAAGTGCCGCAGCACGTTCTGGTCGGCGGCCAAGATCTGGAGCGCGATCATTCTTTGCGTCAAAGCGCGGGACTTGATCGAAGTCAGGGTTTAACGCGCGTCGAGCGCGCCCGGCGCTGGGTCGATGCGATGGCCGCGGTCGCCGGCGAAAACGCTGCGCCCAGTTTTGAACTCATGGCCGGCGTTGCGCACAGCTTTGCTGAAGCTGTTGAAATCAGTTCTTTACCGCGCCGTGTCTTCGATCGGTTTGCAAACGACGTTGATTTGTCGCTCATCTGAGGGGAAAAATGTAATGGCAATTTCGGTACGTGACGTGGTCGGCGCAGCGATGTTGTGCTGCGCATTGGGAGCGGGCGCGGCCCATGCCGATGAAGGTCTTGAAGCCGGCGCCAGCGGCCTAAGCTACGAAGCCGGTGATTTCTCGATCAATCTTGGCGGCCGCTTGCACTTGGATGCAGCGCAAGTCGACGATACCGGCGTTGATATTGACGATGAAGCGGTGCGTCGCGCGCGTCTTGAACTCAGCGTCCGTTATGATGATTGGCGTTTGCGCGTTGACCGCGAATTTTCAAATGGCGGCGGCTGGCGCAACGTCTGGCTGAGCTACGACGTCAATGACGATCTCACCATCAAGGCCGGCAATTTCATCGCGCCTTTTAGTATGGAAGACGTTGGAAGCTCGAACGAGACGATGTTCATGGAGCGCTCGCTGGTGCAGGCTCTGGCGCCAGGTTTTGGCGTCGGATTGGGCGCAAGCTATGAAGGGCGCCATTTTGGTCTTTCGGGCGGCTATTTCACCGACGCCATCGACGCTGAAGATAATAACCCCGCCGAAAAGGGCGATGGTGTCTCGGTGCGTGCGACCTGGAGCCCGATCGAGCGTCGCCAACACACGCTGCATTTTGGCCTCGGCCTTGATCGGCGCGAATTTGCCAGCGCCGACACGCGCACGATCAGTTCAACGCCGGAAGCTTCGCTGGCGCCGGTTGCGATCACTTCAGGTGTTTTGACCAATCTCGACACCTCGATGAGCTACAATCTTGAGGCGGCCTATTCGACTGGGCCGTTCTTGGTGCAGGCCCAGTTCGTGTCGTCGAATTTCGAACGTTCGATCGGCGCCGATGTCACGGCCGACGGCTATTATGTTCAAGCCGGCTGGGTGCTCACCGGCGAACAACGTCGTTATGGCGATGCGGTGGGCGTGTTTGCAGGTCCCCGTCCCGAGCATGCCTGGGGCGCGCTTGAACTGGCTGGGCGCGTGAGCTCGCTTGATCTTTCCGAAGCCGGCGTCGGCGCCAGCGGCACGGCCGATGATTATACCGTTGGTCTGAATTGGTATCTTGGTCGCAATTTCCGACTGATGGGCAATTTCGTGCATTCTGAAGTCGATGCGATCAACCCAGCGCTGGATCGCGATATCGATATCGTGCAAGCGCGCGCGCAATTGGATTTTTGATCCGTTGCATCGGCGGAGCAGGGCTTTAAAGCCTTGCTCCGCTGATCTTACGCTTGATGCGCGCCTGCGTTGGCTAAGCGGGCAGGCGCGCGGTTGCAGGTCTTTTGACCTGCGTTTGACGGGCGCTGAAATCGTGTTTTCAGACCTCAGCGCTTTTCATCGCGCTTGCAGAAGCAAATTGCGCAAATCCCAGATGCCTTAAATGCGGTCGCCCAAAGCTTTGGCTTGCATCGCCTGCTTGCGATCGGCGCCGCTAAAAAGGGTTAGAGATTCCTCGGTGCGCTGATGCCGCTTTATCAAATCAGGTCGATCTCGCCTCTGGGCGCCAAGACGTTCAAACATGTTGAAACCTTTGCAGAGGCCGAACACGCGGCGCGCGACGCCAAGGCCCTGGCCCATACCGGCGTTCGCATCGTCGAGCTTATGAGCGGTGCGATGACTGTGCCAAATTGCCAGTCAGAAGGCGCCGGCAAAGAAGATTAGTCAGCGCTTGGGCTGCGATATTGGCGAAGCGACCACGCGGGGCCAAGCTTAGTCGGCTGGAAGCTCTAGCACCACCTTGGCGCCTTGGCCCAATGTGCTGGTCACATCGAGCGTCCCGCCCAGCAATGTCGTCAGCCTTTGGGTAATCGCCAATCCAAGACCGGCGCCTTCATGGCTGCGCGCCATGCCTTGGCTTGCTTGCTCAAAGGGCTCAAAGATGCGTTGCAAATCCTCCTTCGCCATACCGACGCCAGTGTCTTCGATGGCGATTATGAGCTTGGGGCCTTCGGCGCTGGTTTTAATATCGGCGCTGATTTTAATTTGGCCGCCATTGGTGAATTTGCAGGCGTTATCGAGAACGTGACGGACGATCTGCAGTAATCTTTTGGCGTCGGTGGCGACGAAAAGCGCTTCTGGTGCGATATTGATCGTAATCTGGTTTTGATTTTGCGCGGCGATTTCAGAGGCTGAGTGCTGCGCTGCGGCCAACAAGGCGCTCAAATCGGTGTTTTCGCGCCCGGTGGAGATTTGGCCAGCTTCAAGCGAAGCAAGATCTAGAACATCATTGATGAGGCGGAGCAATCGCCGCCCTGAGGCTGCGATTTTGAGAGCGTCATCCTGCTTGGCTTCGCCGGCCTCAATGTCTTCGGCCAGCAATTCAGCATAGCCCAATATGCCATTTAAAGGCGTTCGCAATTCATGGCTCATCACCCGCAAAAATTCGGACTTGGCGCGGCTTGCTGCTTGTAAGGCCGCGTGCGCCTTCTGGAGGTCTTGGGTGCGTTCAAGCACGCGGGTTTCAAGCGCGTCGCGTTCTTTTGCGACCTCGACATTGGCGCTGAGCAAAAGCTGGTCAGAGCGGTGCATGGCAAGCCCGTTCGCGGCGATGGTCAAGCATGCGCCCAACGTGGCTATGCTGGCGATGAGGGCGAGCGGCGCCGGCGCCTGGCTCCAGGCAAATCCAATGAGAAGACTTGCAAGGGCAAGAAGCGGCGGCGCCGTCAGCGCAAGCAAGATGCGTTGGTCTTTATGGCCCCCGACAGCGCCATAGAGCGCGACGGTGAAGAGATCCATGAGCGCTGCGATGCGGGCAAGGTCGTCGTTCTGGGCCCAGAGCATGAGCGCGTGCGCGATCCACAATGTCGAGACCGCGAAAATGGCGCCAACATAAACGCGCGCGACGCCACAATCGCCTTTTGCAAGACGGGCGCGGGCTGTGGCTGAAACTGTCTCGGCCAAAAGCGTCGCGAAAAGCCAGAGCGCGCCGATCCAGAACGGCAAATAGGCGAACAAAAATCCGGAAACGACAAGCGTCACCAGCCAGCGCAGCCAAGCTCTATTCTTGTCGTTCTGCGCTGCGCGCATCAGGGGATCTGGCTGTGAGGCGTTGGCGGCGTTCTGATCGTGGGGCGGGGCGGCGATAAGCATTTGGGCTTGGCTGCGCGTTGAGAGGGGGGTCGGCGCCGACGATGGCGCGCCAAACGTTAAGGGAGGATTCGAAGAGAGGCGCTAAAGCCCACCCGGGGCGTTTATTGGCGCTGGCGCGCAGAAGCTGGCGAGGTTTTCGCAATTGACCTTTGGTCAATCGCCGCGGCTCACCTGGGTTTTTTTTGTTGCCGCGAAAACGTAACCATCATTTCGTTTCGGTGTTCACAAGCTTGCTGCGCCGCCGACTGGAAGGCTTTGCAGCTTGGATTTATCCCATCTTCAATGAGCGAAGATCAGCTGCCCGATCATGTCCGCCCGCGTGCCTACGCCGCCAATGAATTATTGCTCGACATGTTGTGGACGTTGCGTTCGCGCGTGCCTGATATCGATCTAGAGGCGGTGCTGATTTTTCTCATTGTCAATGAAGCGACGATGCGACCGTTGATGGCCGGCGCTCAGCAAAGACCGCACTTATTGAATGATCCGCGCCCGCCCAATGAGGTGCGGGGCAGAATTTCGCGACACGCCATTGCCGATAAATCGTCTTTGGCGCGCGAGACGGTGCGGCGCAAGGTCAATGAGCTTTTGCGGCGCGGGCTTTTGATCGAGTTGCGCGATGGCGAAGTTCAATCGGCGTTCAAATTCGACGATCCGAACTTTCAACAGATCGGCGATGAATGTTTTGACGCGGTCGGGCGCTATTATGAGCGTCTGGGCGATTTTGGTCAGAGCCAAAGCGCAGAGCCGTCTGGGGTGAGACAAGGCTGAGCGGCGCCGTTGCAAAGTCGGATGCCGCGTTCAAAGCAAAAGCGAGGCTTGAGCTTCAAATTCTGCGCGGGTTCTGCGCTTAGCTTTGGATTTCCACCATCACTTCGTTGCGCCGCGTCCAGGGCAAGGTCCACGGCGGATCATAGAAATTATAGCTTATTGGTCCCAAAGCTGTTTGGCCGCGCGCGGCGAGATTTTGGCGCAGCCTTTGGGCGTGACGTTCAAGATTATCCTGGCTGGCAAAGCCGCTAAAGCGGACGATGGCGATGCGCCTGGCCGGGCTCTGGTGGAGGCTGACGTCTTGATCAAGCGGGCGAGGGGCGTCTTCCAGGCGCATGCTGGGGGGCATGTAAAAGCTTACAATCCAATCTTGGCCTGAACCGGTCTGCGCCACCGGCGCGGTCATGGCGATGCGTTGGCCGCTCAGATTGGCTTGGCGCTGCGCCACCGGCGCGGTCATGGCGATGTTGCGATTGGGTTCGTTGGCGCCGAATATGTAGCGCGCAAGTTTGCGAAACCCTTCATTGATGGCGCCGGCGCGATCACCGCTCACGCGGGTCTCGGCCACGACAATGGGCGCATAATCGCGGATCTGAAATGGCCCATCTTCATAGACCAAGCTCCAGCGTGGTTCTTCAACGGCCTGTGCAGGCGAAGCCATAATTGTCAGTCCAAAAAGGCTGAACACGATTGCAAATAATCTCATGGCGGTGGTTACGTTTAGCGAAGCTGAAAAGATCACATTTGAGTGCAAGCGCGCCAAAGTCGGTGTTCTGGACCTGCGCCAAAGTCTTTAAGCACGCGCCTGGCGCGCGCTTAAGATAAGCTGCTAACACCAGTGCAGCGCTGATCACTAGCGCCGCGCCAATCGCCACCTTGCGCCGCTTGTGGCCGATCGGTCTACACAAGCGGCATAGACGCCGATCAGTCTCGAGACTGATCTGGCTTTGGATGAAGCACCAAAGCTAAAGCGCCGGCCTTTGCGCCGCTTGATCCAGGTTTTTCAGCCGATCATTGAGCCAAGAGATCATTGCTATTGAGAAATCTCACCGCCTTGGCCCGGCAAATTCATGCATCAGCCGCGCCCGATGGATGGAGCCTTGATGTGCTAGCTGATCTTATTGCCGGCGCCGGCGCCAATCTTATTGCACCGGCGGTGCTGTTCTTTGCTTTGGGCGCTTTTGCCGGCTGGCTAAAATCCGATCTTAACGTGCCAGATCAGGTCGCCAAAACTTTGGCGCTTTATTTGATGCTCTGCATTGGTTTTAAAGGCGGGGTTGAAGCGGCAGCGGCCGGTTTGAGCGCCCAGATGCTGAGCGCCGGCGGACTTGGTTTGGCGATGAGTTTCGCTGCACCCTTCCTGGCTTTTAGCGTGTTGAGATGGATCTCTAAACTTGATCGCGCCACGGCGGCGGCGACGGCTGCCCATTATGGCAGTGTTTCAGTGGTGACGTTTGCAGCGGCGAGCGAATATCTGCGCGCCATTGGCGTTGAGTTCGGCGGCTATATGATTGCGGTTTTGGCGTTGATGGAAACGCCGGCGATCCTTGCCGCTTTGGTGATCGTGGGCGGGCGCGCTCAAAGCGGCGATCTTGGGGTAAAGCCGCATCTTTGGCGTGAGGTGCTGTTGAATGGCGCAGCGCTGATGTTGGTTGGCAGTTTCATCATCGGTGTATTGACCGGCGAGCGCGGCATGACCCGGCTTGAAGTGTTTGTCGGGCCGCTCTTTCAAGGCGCGCTTTGTCTTTTCCTGCTGGAGATGGGCCTTGTTGTCTCCCGGCGCATGGCTGCGGCGCCGCGCCTTAATCTCGGTTTGGTTGGTTTTGCGCTGATATGGCCGGTGCTGGGCGCTTTAACAGCGCTTGCTTGCGCACGCTTTTTGGGTCTGTCGCTGGGTGATGCGACGTTGATGGCGGTGCTTGCTGCTTCAGCGTCTTATATCGCAGCGCCGGCGGCAATGCGGATGGCGCTGCCGCAAGCGGACGCCGGGATTTACGTGTCGCTCTCGCTAGGCGTCACGTTTCCATTCAATCTGTTGGTTGGCATTCCACTTTATTATGCGTTGGCGCGCATCGTCTGGGGATAGAGCGATGTTGGTTGTGCGGCGAAAGCTTGAGATCTTTGTCGAGCCACATGCGCGAGAGCGCATTGAGGCAATGCTTGGCGCCTCGGGCTTTAAGGGCTGGAGCGTGTTTGAAGGATTTGAAGGCTCTGGCGCGCATGGGGTTTGGCGCCAAAGCGGTGTCGATGAGAAGGGCCTCAACTTGCTCATCGCTATTGGCGATGAGCAAGCGGCGGAGGCGGCGCTGACTTGGCTCGGTGATTATTTCAAAATCTATCCCGGCATCGTCAGCGCAAGTGATGTTGAGGTGATGCGCGCCGAGCGCTTTTGACCGCTTCAATCAAAGATATCGAAAAGATCAAAGCCGCGTTTGCGGCGCGGTGGATAGCCATGTTGGCTTTGACCACGCTCGCCATATTCGCCGCGTTCTCCATATTCACCCCGCTCCCCATATTCGCCGCGTTCGCCGTAAGAGCTTGGCGGCGCTTGGGGCCGGCTGGGGCTGGCGCTTGAATGGCTGCGTGGCTCGCTTGGGGCGGCGTGATTTTCTTCGCGCGCATTGGCGATGACTTTTTCAAGTTCGCCGCGATCTAACCAGACGCCGCGGCACGAGGGGCACATGTCGAACTCAACACCGCCGCGTTGCAGGGCTTGCATACTGGCGCTGCAATTGGGGCACATCAATAACGGCATATAGAACTCCAAGATCTCATCTGGCTTTAAAGCGCGCTCGGGCGCGTCTTTTCGTAAAGGACGATCACGTCGCGAAGGGCAAGCTTGCGGCGTTTCAAGGCCCCGACGTGTGCTGGGTCAAAGACTGGACGCGCCTGTTCTTGCACTATCTCCCGATCAAGCTTGGCGTGGCGTTGTTTCAAGGTCTCGATGCGCGCGTCCATCATTTGCGCTCCGTCACTGGCTTTTCGCGAGCCGCGTTTGTGTTGTTCTGATTGGCCCGCTGTGCCCTCGCGGGCTTTGGCTTTTTGGCGCGTAAAGCCGCATGCACGGCGCTTATTGTGCGGATCATATCATGGTCCTTTCTCGCCGCTGACGCAGGATTGTCGTCGCGCGCGATGTAGGTTCGACATCGCAGCGCACGCCGCCAGAGGGGCCCGAACCTACGGTCTTCATTTGGGTCATTGATGTGGGCGTTAAAGTGATGCGCCGATGAGATAAGCAAATGGCGATGATGAAGGCTGCGGCTGGATCACCTCCAGCCGCAGCTTACGTCTTCAGCTCTGCTCAAGCGCTGGTGTTTTGCGCGTGCGCCAGAGCGAATAGATGATCGATCCGCCAAGCAGGCCAAGGGTCATGATCAAGGCCCAATGCGGTTCAAGATAAGGCGCCCAACCTAGAGCTTTGGAGAGACCGAAGTTCCAGATGATCTTGACGCCGATGAGCACCAGAACGAGTGAAAGTCCATATTTTAGATATTTAAATCGCTCAACAGCGGCGGCGAGCATGAAATACATCGAACGCAAGCCCAAAATGGCGAAGATGTTCGATGTGTAGACAATGAAGGGATCGCGCGTGACGGCGAAGATCGCGGGCACTGAATCGACCGCAAAGACGATGTCGGCGGCCTCAACCATGATCAGCGCCAAAAATAGCGGCGTGGCGAAAAGCACGGTCTTGCCACTGACCGGGTGGGGTCTTTTGACGAAGAAATTATGGTTGTCGATGGTGTCGGTGACGCGCAGGCGCCGACGTACGAAGGCCAAGAAGCGATTGTCTTCAAGTTTTAGATCTTGGCCATGACCGGTCAGCATTTTCCAACCGGTGAAAATCAAAAGCGCAGCGAAGATGTAGAGCACCCAGGTCCATGAATTGACCACGGCCGCGCCGGCGGAAATGAAGATGGCGCGAAAGACGATGGCGCCGATAATGCCCCAGAACAGCACCCGGTGTTGATATTCGCGCGGCACGGCAAAATAGCCGAAGATGAGCGAGACAACGAAGATGTTGTCGAAGGCAAGCGCGGTCTCGAGCAGATAGCCGGTGAAATATTGCACCACGGCTTGTTGGTTGAGATTGTCCGCCGATGCGTAATATTGCGGGTCGGGTTCAAACACCAAGCCGACATAAAAGCCGAATGCTATCGCGATAGAGGCAAAGCCGGCCCACATGAGCGCGCTCTTGGTCGGCGAGACAACGCCGTCTTTGCGATTTAAGAGGCCAAGATCGAGCCAAAGCAAAAAGCCGATGAAGCTTAAAAAGCTGAACCAAAGCCAAAGCGGCTGGCTTGCATATTCTTGTGTCAAAAAATCCATCGGCGTTTGATCTCCGCACCAGCCGATCGGGCGCGCGCGCAAGTCCAGCGCGTACGCCCGTCAGTTTTCAGAAATGAAAAATTATTCTTCGCGTTGACCGAACAGGGTCAGCAGCATTTGGAAGAGGTTGATGAAGTTGAGATAGAGGCTAAGCGCCCCCCAGATCGCAGCTTTCATCGCAACATCGCCGTTCAGTCCGGCAATATATTCGTCTTTGAGACGCTGTGTGTCGAAAGCGGTGAGGCCGGCGAACACCAAAACGCCGATGGCGGCGGCCACAAATTGCAGCAAGCTGGATTGAATAAAGATATTGACCAATGAGGCGATAACGACGCCGGCAAGGCCAATCATCAAGAAGACGCCAATGCCTGAAAGCGCGCGTTTGGTTGTGTAGCCATAAAGGCTAAGCGCACCGAATGCGGCGGCGGTGATGAAGAAGATTTGGGCGATGCTTTGGCCGGTGAAACTTTGAAAAAGCAGCGCAAGGCTTATTCCCTGCAATGTCGCAAGGCCCCAATAGGTTGCGTGCGTGGCGCTGAGGCTGAGGCTTTGGCTTTTCCATGAGGCGAACATCAAGAGCCCGAGCGGGGCAAAGACTGCGCCCCAGCCTAACGGCGTCATTTGTCCGGATGAGAAAAAGAGTGCGCTGGCGCCGGATTGGATGAGAAAAAAGCCAACCGCGCCGCTTAAGGCGAGCCCGGCAAACATAAAATTGAAAATCGCCAGCATGTGACGGCGCAAGCCGACATCTAATGCATCGGCGGCTATAGCGCGCGCAGGTGGGGTTTTAGGCTGAACATCTTCAAAGGCCATGTGCCCTGCTCCTAGATCTTGATCCAATCGTAGGATTGCGGGCGGAGGCGCGTTCCCCGTGGGGGAGCGGGAGGCAAGATGAGGGCCGAAAACGGCTCATCCGCCTCGCAATCCTCCAGTCCGACATCGCAGCGCATTGCGCTGCCAGAGGGGCCCGGCCTGGCCAGTGAGAGATGGTGACGGATGCGGCCAGCAAAAGCCTGGGAGTGATTGATGTTCTCAATCTTAGCGATCGAAATTTGCCATCGCGTCAGCTTTGCAGACGTGAGGCATTAAGGCTTGCCAGAATAAAATTGGCCAGACGCTCGGCTGCTACCGGCAAGCTTTTGCCGGCGCGCATCAGCGCGATTTCAACATCGGCAAGCGCTGGAAAGCCTTGCTCGGGCCCGAACTTTACCAAATCGGCGGGGACCATTTCGGTCGGCAATGCGGTGACGCCAAGGCCTGCGCGTAAGGCGGCTTGCTGGCCGGCAAGCGAGGGGCTGGTATAGGCGATGCGCCAGGGGCGGTTGGCTTTATCGAGCGCGCTGGTGGCGCGCTTGCGATAAACGCATGGCGCTGGGGCGACGATCAAAGGCGCGGGCGCTGCGGCCGGCAAGACATCTTCACCGGCGCCAACCCAGACCAATTCTTCACGCCAAACCGGCACGCCGCCATCTGCGCCCATGGGTTCGCGTTTGATCAAAGCCAGGTCAAGTTCGCCTTGGCTCAATTTATCCATCAGACGCAGAGTCAAATCGCAGGTGACTTGAAGACTGACATGAGGGTAGGCGCGGGCATAATCGCCTAAAATGCCAGGTAGATGAGTGGTGGCGAAATCTTCGGGCGCGCCAAAGCGCACTTCGCCCTCCAAAGAATGCTCGAACATCTCACCGATAATCTCATCATTGAGCCGCAAGAGCCGCCGCGCTTGCACCAAAAGCGCTTCGCCGTGACCGGTCAAAGTGACGTTGCGCGGGTCGCGGGAAAAAAGCTCGGCATTGACGCTCTCTTCAAGCCGTTTGATTTGCAGGCTGATGGTCGATTGGGTGCGGCCAAGGCGGGCGCCGGCGCGGGTAAAGCTTTGCGATTCAGCGACCGCGACGAAGGCGCGCAACAGATCAAGGTCGAGATTGACCAAACGTGGTTTTTGGGCCGGCATGATCCAAGAGGTAAGAGAGATCTTGGGCAAATGAAATGGCGTTTGCGCAGCGACAGAACGCGCCATTAGCCGTTGCGGCTTGACATTGATCAAGCGTGAGCTTGCGGCCAGGCTCTGGCTTTCAGGCGCCAGCTCACCGGCGCCAGGGGCGGGGGCGAGCGCTGCGCTCGCCAAGAGGAAGGCTTTTGAACGGCGACAAAGCATGCCATTGCGTTGCGCTGAAAAAAGCCAAGGGCCAATTATGCAAGCACACGCCTATGTCGCCATCGTCACCGTTGTGGCCTTGCTGGTCTATCTTTGGACCGTAATCGTCGTTGGTGCGGCGCGGCGCGCATCTGGCATCAAGGCGCCGGCGATGACAGGCGATCCGCGCTTGGAGCGGGCTCTTCGCGTGCAGGCAAATACTCTGGAATGGCTGCCGATGTTTTTGCCGGGCTTGTGGCTTTGCCATTTGTTTTGGCTGGCGCAGGATCAAAGTGGCGTCATCACTGCCGCGATTGGTCTGGTTTGGATCGTCGGGCGGATCTTTTATGGGCTGGGTTATATGGCCGATCCCAGTAAGCGCGAGCTGGGCTTTGTCATCCAATTTTTAGCGAGCATGGCTTTGGTGCTGGGCGCGCTTGCCGGGGCGGTGATGGCGTTGTGGGTGCGCTAGGGGCTTGGCGCTGCTTTTAATTTGCTCAGCGCTTCAAACAGCACACGTGCTGGGACCGGCTTATGAAGGATCGGAATGCCGGCTCGTTCGGCTTCAGCGTCACCAAGGACAGTGTCGCCTGTCAGCAATAGGCTTGGAATAGGTGACGCCGTCTTAAGGCGCAGTGTGTTGATGAGATCGGCGCCATAGCCGTCGGGAAGGCGAAAGTCGGAGATGATGACATCGGGTCGATAGCCATGGGCGAGGGCCAAGAGCGCTGCTTTCGCCGACATGACGTGCTTGGGCTTATAGCCTTCATTTTCAAGCGCCAGATTTGTGGCGCTAGCCACCATCTCGTCGTCCTCGATTAAAAGCACATGGGTAAATTTGCGCGCAGGCGCCTCGCTGGCGGCCAATTCAAGTGGTCGAGGGGCGGTGTCGGTGATCGGGACGTCGACCCAAAACGTTGATCCTTCGCCAAGCTTAGATTCAACCCCTGTCGCGCAATTGATAAGGGCGCCAATGCGCTTTGCCACCGACAATCCAAGTCCGTAGCCATGTGTTCTGGAGCGGGCGAGATTATTTAATTGCACGAACTCATCGAAGATCGCGTCCAATTTGTCAGCGGCGATGCCGATGCCGGTGTCGCGAACCTGGAGGCGCGCAACGTGACCGCGGCGGCTGCAGCTGAGCTCGACGGCGCCGGCCTGTGTGTAGCGGATGGCGTTGGAGAGATAGTTTGCGACAATGCGTTCGAGCATGTCGGGATCACAGTGGAGCATTAAAGGCGAAAAGCTGCATATGAAGTCCAAGTTCTTGTCGGCTGCTGCGGTTTCGAACTGGAGCTTTAGTCGCGCCAGAAAGCTATCGGCTGAGAAGTCTCTGGTGCGTAGCTCGACCGCGCCGGCGTTTAAGCGCGAGACATCCAAAAGCGCGCCAAGAATGTCATTGGTGACATCAAGCGCGGTCAGCGCTTTTGTAGCGATGGCGCCGATATCGGCTTCGGCTCTGGATTCAATCACCGACATATAGGCGGTCGCGGCCTGCAAAGGCTGGCGAAGGTCATGGCTGGCGGCGCTCAAGAAAGCAGATTTTTGCTCATTGGCGGCTTTGGCTTCGGCCATTGCGGAGGCAAGTTCGCGGGTGCGCACAATCACCTGCTGATCCAAGGTTTCGGCAGCGTACTCTGCATTGAGTTGTGCATCGATGAGATCTTGCGAGGCGCGCCAGGCGGCCATCGCCAAAGTGTAGGCATTGGCGGCTGCGATCAAGGCGAAGGCGGCGCATCCCAAAGCTGCATCGGCGCCGGCGAGCATCATGGCGTTGGCGCCCAGTGCAAAAGTCGGTGTCGGCAATGTCCAGAGCGACATTGACCTTGTCAGCACGTGCTGACCGATAATGAGCGACATCGCCCCGGTCGCGAAGATCATGCCGAGAATGGGACCAGGCTCAGGCGCTAAAGCCAAAGCGGCGTAGGGCAGGCAATAGATGGCGCTGCCGACCGTGACGATGGCGATGATGGCTCTGCGTTTAGCGCGTGCTTGTTCGAGGTTGAAGGATGCAAACCCCGCGATCGCGCGGTGAAGCGTCCGCGTGGCGTAAGCATCCCAGAAAAATCCAACCATCGCGCAAGCGGCGGTGAAAGCGCCCCATTGGGGGCTGACGAGCCAGGCTACAAACAGCGACGACACGCCAATGGCGGCCAAACGCGCGACAAAGTGGTCGCTCCAGGACCTTTGATTGAATTGCGCCAGCGCAAGCTCGATGGCCCGTCTTTCTTTGTCGTCTGGATCAAGCGACATGTTTTTCCTGGGCGAGGTCATTTTGAGCGCCATTAGAGCGGGGCGGGCGAGTCCGGCAAGAGCGGGCGTGATGCTGCGGTTCGATTTGTGAAATAGCGCACAAGTTCGCTGAAGCGCGGCGCAGGCATCTGCACGTTCGTCAAAGAGCGCGGTGCGCCGCCAGGGGGGATTTATGCGAACCCGTCCTTGTTTTGCCGGAGCTTTGTTGCGCCGCCGCCCTTCAATTGCCGGGGGCTTTAAATCGGCGCAGGATAAAGCCTCATTCTAGCGAGGGTTAAAATGGCGGATTTGTTGGCGATGTCGAGCGCGATCATCGACGGCGCGGAATCGGCTGCGCAAGTTGGTCCGATCAATCGCATCAATCACCAGCTTTCCGAACTTAGGCCCGGTGTGGCGATGGTGGAGGCGTTCTCTCATTCGATCTTATTTGAAACCGATGACGGTCTGGTCGCCTTCGACACCTCAAATCCGCCGGGCGGCTCGCGCGTCGTTGAGCAAATAAGACGCTGGAAAAAGGATCGTTTCAACACCATCGTCTACACGCACGGCCATGTCGATCATGTAGGCGGGTGCGGAGCCTTTATGGCCGACGCCGCCAGCGCCAATCATCCGCGTCCTTGCGTATGCGGGCACGCCAATGTCGCGCGGCGCTTTGAGCGTTATGCCCTGACCAATGGCTATAATCACATCGTCAATGAACGCCAATTCGGCCAATTTCGCCGCGCCGGTTATGACATCTCTGGGGAAACGCAATTTTTGCCGGAAAGCTCGCCTAAGCCCGAGCGCACTTACCTTGACACAATGTCTATGGATGTCGGCGGGCTTGCGATCGAGTTGCATCACGCCAAGGGCGAAACCGACGATCATAGTTGGGCTTGGATCGACAAGCACAAAGCCATTTGTGCTGGCGATTTTTTCATCTGGAATTTTCCCAACGCCGGCAATCCCCAGAAGGTGCAACGTTATCCGCGCGAATGGGCAGCCGCGCTTCGCGATATGGCGAGCCGCGATGCAGACTTATTCTTGCCGGCGCACGGTTTGCCGATCGGGGGACGCGCGCGCATCAAAAGCGTGCTGACAGACGTGGCGGACACGCTCGACAAGCTTGTTGATGAAACGATCGCACTGATGAACCAGGGCGCGCGGCTCAACGATATCATCCACAGCGTCAAGGTTGATCCGGCGGCGCTGGAGAAGCCTTATCTGAGGCCGCTCTATGATGAGCCTGAATTTGTCGTGCGTAATATCTGGCGCCTTTACGGGGGTTGGTATGATGGCAATCCAGCCAATTTAAAGCCGGCGCAAGAGGCAATGCTTGGGGCGGAAATCGCCTCGCTTGCGGGCGGGGCGGTCAAGCTTGCTGAACGCGCCCGCGCCTTGGCGCAAACCGAGGTGCGTGTCGCTTGCCACTTGGCCGAGTTGGCCGCGCTTGCAGCGCCGGACGATAAGCGCGTGCATGAATTGCGCGCCGAAGTGTTTCAGCTGCGCCGTGACGGCGAGACCTCGCTTATGGCCAAGGGCATCTTCGGTTCGGCGGCCAATGAATCGAAATCGAAGTCAGTCTAAGTGTGACGGGCAGCATCAACCGGTCGAAACTTGATGAGGCGCAGCCAAGAGAACCGAATCACGTCGACCTTGACCGGTGCGCAGGTTGCACGCCAAAGTCACAGTGATCGGGCCATGGCGCGCCATGCTCAAGCTTTTCTCGCGGTGTAAGACCAGAGCATTGCCGCTATTGGCGGGGCCCCGCGCCTTCGGCGCCAGTGAAGGGCTTTGCGGGCGGCGCTGATCGGCGATGTAGAGCCGGTTGTGCGATCAAGCGTTCGAGGCGCGCTATCTTTTGGCGAATTTCAAGTTCTTCGTTAGGGCTGCGATCATGCGCCCGCGCCAGATCGAGTTCGAGCGCGTCAATCTCGTCGCGTATCAGAAGGCGCTGAATAACGTTCATGTGCGTGCTCCCTTTTATCGCTCTTAGAGGGGGCGCTGTGCTTTTGCCGCGTGCGGCCCCACCTTCATGCAGTCCGACATCACGATCGGTCGATCGCCAGAGGGGCCCGGTCCGCTACACTAAAGTAAGGCGCTTCAGCAGGAGGCAAAGGAGCGGTGGAATTGAAAACCCCAATAGCAAGCATGAGCGCCCAACATGGCTTGCGATATGTTGCTTGGGGCGGTTCGTTGGGGTCTTCATGTCGAGGCGCCGCGACCGGCGTTCGAATCTTGTCGGCGACGTTCTTGGCGCCTAGGTCTGCGTCATGAGTTTGATGCATCGTTTAAATAGTTTGCCGCGCCGTCGGTTGTTGCAAGTGCTTGGCGCCGGTGCGGTTTTGGCGCCGCTGGGCGCATGTTCGGAGAATTTGGCGACCGGGCGGCGACAATTGGTTTTGGTCTCCGATGAAATGCTGGCGCAATTATCTCATCAAGCCTGGCTTGATCTGCAAGCGCAGACGCCTCGTGTTGAAGATGAGCGCATACAACAAAGGCTGGGTGCGATAGGGCGCGCCATCGCCGATGCGTCGGGTTTGACCAATGTGAATTGGGAGTTCGTCGCGTTCGAAAGCGCTGAGGTCAATGCGTTCGTTTTGCCGGGCGGCAAGGTTGGGTTTTTCCGCGGCTTGATTGATTTGGCCGCTTCCGATGGCGAGATCGCCGCAGTGATGGGCCATGAGATTGGTCACGTCGCCGCGCGCCATGCGGCGGAGCGATTAAGCCAACAGCTCGCCGTCAGCGTCGGCGTGCGTGCAGCGCAAGTTTTGTTGTCTGAAGAAATGGGAGAGCACGCCGATGAAGCGGCGGCGGCGTTAGGGCTTGGTCTTATGTATGGGGTGGTGCTGCCGTATTCGCGCCAGCACGAACTTGAAGCTGACCGGCTGGGTGTTGATGTCATGCGCAGCGCCGGTTATGCGCCAGCCGATGCGGTTTCGTTTTGGCGACGCATGAGCGCTGACAACGCCGCTCAGCCCTTGGCCTGGCTTTCAACCCATCCCACAAATGAAGAGCGACTAGTGGCGCTCGAACAATTGGCTGGGCCAGTGCGGTGACTGATCTTTGGCTCTTGCTGCGATCCCTCGATAGGTGTCGGGGCGGCGTTTAGCCCGTCCGCGCAAAGTGTGCTGCGGACAACCCGCTTAGCGACCTGATCGAACGCCGTTGGTGGCGGAGCTAGGCGTTATATCCCAAAGCGCGGCATTTTTCTTCTATTGCTTGGATGGCGACATACTCCCCGTCAGCATGCCTTAAGAAAGCAGCGTGTGGGTACATTTGCTGAACCGCTCCACGACTTAAAATGCCGATATTGGCGCAGAGCAGCCTTACGGGTTCGTCTTGTTGGGCGCGCTGGATCGAGTCTTCACTCACTTCCCAAACAGTAAAAGGGTTTACGCGCACGAGCCAACGTCCATTAGAGTTCGCGAATACGAAGCGTCGGTGCGCAATGCCCCAGGCATATATTGTAATGCGAGACACGATCTCATCGCGATTGCTCGATGGGCGGATGAGAATTTGGTCGTACTCTTGAGAAAAGACATAGCGGGCGCCAACAGTGCTGCTTGGGTCATCGCTAAGCGGGAGGTCGTGATATTCGATTGTCGCCTCGCGCTGCGTCTGCGTTTGCCCTGGCGCCAAGGAATACACTGAGTACACATCGATAGGATCGCCCCATTCGTTCGTGCTTGGCAAAGCGCAGCCCATCAAAAGCCTGCTATTGTCTGACGAGAGTCCTCCACGGACGCAGCGTTGCCCTTGGGCAAATTCGAGGATCGGGATGGGGCCTTGCATCTCCTGCGCAGATCCATTCCCGTCCAGATCCGCATCTAAAATAAAAATCCGTTCGGGGATGATCAGCAGGCCGCTTGCTCGAAGCAATGTGTTTGCCTGTTCTGGCGTATAGCGATCCGTGTCGGTGGCGCTCGGCGCAGCATTAAGCGCCATCAATGTGCCTGTCGCAGCCGCTTCAAGCGGTGTCACATCTGCGCCGTATCTGGCGGCGCCGTCGAATAGAGCCCAAGCTGCTTGAGCGGCCTGATCTCGCTCGCGACGATTTTGTAGCGAGGAGGTCGCGCGTTGGACTTCTCCGGCCAATTGAGATCGAACAGTCAATTGAACGCTTATCGCGCCAACCAGCGTCAGCCCCACGATTGCGCCTGCAAGCGCCATCATACGACCACGCTGGCGCCTGGCGTTCCTTTGCCAAAGCACGTCAAAATCGAGACCCGAAAGCGCAGCGACGAGCCGGACGACCAGTTTGCGGAACGGCTCTTTGCTCGCGTTGGGCGCAAGCGGCTCGTCAAGAATTGTGGTGGGTTCGCCGTTGCCGTCGATCTGCACTTTGAGCGAGGGGCAAAAGCACTCTTCGCTCGTATTTGCGCCTGGCGATCCTGCAACGATGACGGCTAAGACTTTCGAACCGTCCTGTCTGCGCTTGAAACGTCGAACTTCTTTGTCGACCCACTTAGAGGTGGCTGAAGCTGGGCTTGCGATCACGATCATATTTGCAGACTCGTCAATCGCCCCCTCAAGCGCCGCGCCAAGGCTATCGCCGGCGCCCAGCTCATCGTCATCTCTAAATAGACGACCGATGCCGCCGTCTTCGCGGCAGCGCGCCCCCGATCGCAGCGCCGCTGGAATTCGATACTGCTCTAGAGCGGTGTGCAGCTTTTTTGCGAATCGTTGATCCGCATGCGCATAACTGATGAAAGCGACGAATTTCATGCCCACCTCGTTTAAGCGCACGGTCGATGGGGGTCGCCGTCACCAATGTGAGCGTGGATGCATGATGCGCATGACGTCAAGGTCCCCCGGGAGGTCGCTGAGGCAAGGAGCGGCGTGGCCTTGTGCAACGCTCAACTCTTTGGGGCTCGTCTCTGGGCGGAGGTGTCGGCCCTGAGCTCGCGGATGCTTTTGAGCAAACGCGCGGGACAATAATCTAGGCGTAGGTGCGCTAACCCCAATTGTCGGGCGTTTAGTTACGCACGCACGCCGTGATCGTGACGCGTCGGTTGAGTGGCTCTCGAACGCCATCTGCGGTGGGTCTGGCCGGGCTTAGCTCTCCTGACGCGATCGTTGTCAAAAGGCCGCGGGCAAAGCCGTTGGCGCTGAGATAATCGCTCACGGTTATGGCCGCGCGCCGGGAAAGATCCATCGAAAATTGATCGGCTGCGAGCGTATCGGTGTGGCCGTTTACAACGATCCATTCGGTAGCGTCCGCGTGCTGACGAAAATCATCTAAGGTGGTTGCGGCCTCTGCACTGAGATTGGTGCGGTTCCAGGCAAAATAAACGACGCCTTCGCGGCGAACGCCAGAACATGGCTGATTTGTACCAGCAGCTACGCCTTCGAGGATGATTGGCGTTTGCGGCCTTTGCAAAAAGTATTGCGCCTGGGCGGCATGAGCGCCGAGCGGAAAATAGGCAAGATATTGGCGTGCGCTTGCGCTGGTGATGGGGCCATCAACGAGGCTGTCCCAAAATTCGTCATCTGCGGTTTCTGCGGTCTCACCGGGGGCAAGCGCACTTGAGCGAAGTACAAATTGACCGTCATTGGTGAATGAGGTGAGGAAACCTGATTGCGGTGTTTGATTGGGTAATTGGACGACGTGGCGAAACCAAAACTCGATCTCGTCGAAGGTGAGGACGCCGTCTGCGTCAATGTCAGGCTGGGAATTGCCGCCGACCGCGCTGATGAAGGCATCCATAAAGATGCTGTGGCCCGGCACCCGTTCGTTGGCGCTGCCTGAGGTCAGGATCTGCACGGTAGGCTGCGAAAGCCGGGTGAAGGCGGCGACATCGCGTTGCCGCGGCGAGGGGGCGCCATTGTGCGATCGGGTGGTGAAGATCGAGCCTGAGAAGCACGAATCAAACACAAACAGCGTGTGTTTGGCGCGTGACTCGCTGGCCAGCGCCCGCACCATATTGAGCGACACCGCTGATGCCAGAAAGCCGCTGCGATCGCTGGCCGGATCTGGCGCATTGACGGGCACGATGTAGCCTAGCTGTGTGGCCGGATCGGTCCAGCCATGCCCCGAATAGACAATGAGAATAGCGGAATCCGGCGATCCATAGCGCGCCATGAAGGCCTGCATGCGAACAAGCAGCTGTTCGGAATGGGGGTCAGGCAGCGTTTCGACTTCGTATCCCTGCGCCATCAGCGCTACTTCAAGCCTTGCTGTATCGTTCGGAATTTCGCTAAGCGCAGGCCATGTCTCAGCGTGTTCGTAATGGGCGGCGCTGATAAGTAAGGCGTGGCGTTCCTGGTAAAGCACACGCGGGGCGCCATTGACGTCCACAGCCAAAGGCCGCGCAGCCGACGGCGCGGCAAACAAAAGTGTAAGCAGCATCAAAAGAAGGCCCGGCGCTCTGGTCATCATGGCAGGCGCCGAGCGTCGGTTGCGATAAAGCCTTTGACGTTTTGACCGTAGGGTCGTGTGCGTCTTGCCACCATGCCGCCATTGCGTTGGCTGCCTGAGAGACCGTTGGTGGTGTTGAATTCGATGGTGTTGAGCGTTGTCGCGTCGGCCGATTCAACGATGCCCACATGGTCGGCTTCGCGTCCGAAGCTGTAGACAACCAGCCATCCTGGCTTTGGCGTCGGGCGCGCGTCGGCGTTGCTTGCATCGCGCCAGCGCCGCATGCCGCGCGCTGTGTAGTACATGTCGATGACCGAAGGTGAAGGATAAAAGTGATAGCGCATCAGTTCCGGCAGGGACTGGCGAATGGTCATCACATTGGTTGTGGTCTGACCCACATTCCAGAATTCGTAATAGGCAAGCGCTGCGGTGTAGGCCAGTCCGGTGGCGCAATAGGGAACGAACTCGCCGCGATTGTCGCGAAAGGGAAGGTCAAAGAGATCGAGAAACGCAATGACCTGGTTTTCATTGTTGGCGCGGCTGACGCCGACAAATCGGTCAGCTGTCGCCAAAAGCGAGGTCGCAAAGTCTGCGTTTGCCGGATTGAAGGTTGCGCGAACCTGATTTGAAGACAGCGCTGCAACTTTTTCAGGATCCACACGCACGGTCTCGTAGGCGATGTCTGGATCGCCGCGTTGGTCTTCATCGAAGGTGTCGTCTGATTGAGCCTTGGCGCTGGCTGCGAACATGCCCGCGCCAGCGCTGGCCAGAAAGGTTCGGCGTAGAATTTTACCCATTTATGCGCCCCCGCCATGGTCGAGCATCTAGGAGCTCATCGCTCTTAGATTATTGCGACTATTGTATCGCCGAATGATCGAGGGTTTCCAAGTGTAGGGCGCATTCTGGTGCGCGTTTAGCCGTCTGCGCGGTTTGGCGCCTGGCGCGTCTTGATGATGAAAATGCGTGTTCGCATGTGCATCATGTCAGCGGGCGCGCCTGCGATAAGCGCGTGCAAAAGCCCATCATGTGAGGCGCTTATTGAAAGCGGCGCAAGCAAATCTGAGATGCCCGCAGCGGCGTGTGGGCGTGCAAGATTTGCAGGTCTTCAATGGCGTCATCCTGCGTTGGCGAAATGTTTGGCTTGCCCATTCCGGCTAGCGGCGTGCTGCAGCGACCAGGCAATTTACTTGTTCCAACGTCCACCCACGCTGTAACGACAGGAGGATGCCGTCGACAACGACATGGGGCGTGCCGACAAAGCCTAAGCGCTCCGCAAGCGCTAGATTTCGATCGGCTTGGGCGATGACGGGGGCGGAATTGGCGCGCCTCAGCGCTTGGGGCAGATCAAGGCCGGCGCGTTCGGCCGCGAGACGGATGGCGCCATCGTCGACACGTCCAGGAATGCGCATCAAGGCGTCATGGAAGGCCAGTTGTTTGCCTTGCGCGGCGGCGGCGATGGCGATGCGCGAGGCATTCAAGGTTTGATTGCCGGTGGCGCGCGACACGATGGTGCGGCCATAGATGGGATATTCAACCACCGATATTCGAACGTCCAGGTTGGCGCGTGCGAACGCGATCCAATGTGGGTGAAGCGCCCGGCAGGCGGGGCACGAATAATCGGCAAATTCGATGATCCGGATTGGGCCTGCGCCCCGATCGGCGAAAGCGGCGTCGCGTTCAAAGCGCGCCAAGACCGGCGCTGCCGCGTGCGAGGCGGCTATGGTTTGGGACGTTACCCCGCAGGCGCGCGCGGCCTCATCCGAGATGGCGGCGTTCGCCGTTGCCGCGAAGCTTGAAAAAATCGCGATCAGAATAAGTCTCACCATTTGCGTCCTCATCAAGAGAGCTACGCGCAGGGCGCCGCCTGGGTTGCAGTTTGGCGCTGTTGCGCGCGCGATAGCCAAAAATGAGTGCTGTGGACCCGTAGATTTTGACGAGGGCGCCCACATCAATGACGCCAGGCCCGATCGGTGGGATTGGATTTACGCGTCTCAAGTGCAAGGCCAATTTCACTGACCGGGCCTTTCAGCAGCGCGGCAGAGGCGCCGATGCGAACGGCGACGATATGTTGGTCGGCCGCTTCAAGTGCAGCGAAGGCGCGCTTTAAAACGTTGAGGCAGTGGAGGTGATAAAGCGAGGGTTTGGTTACAAAGACGCCGCCCTTTAGGTTGGCGCGCACGCGCCGCTGACGGGTTCGTAAGGCCTCAGCATTGGCGCCAAGATAGGGCAGATAGCTTGCCCCAAGCTCCTCAAAAAACCCGTCAAGATCGGTCGGCGTCGCATCGATAGGAGCTGCGCTATGAAGCGTCGCCGGCGTTGTCGCCCATAATCTTGCCGCCCAGGCCAAGGTCTGCGGCGCGTGTTGACGCATCAAGTCCTGGGGTGTCGGGTCATGTGAGAAATGTCGAAAGACAGAACCGAAAAGAGCAAAGTCGGCTTCGCACGGGCGATGGCCGAAAAGGTAAGGCCGCAAGGCGAAGATGGGTTCTAGCATCTCTAGGGTCGATAAGAACAAGGCTTCGACCGCCTTGGCGTTGGCGCGCGTTATCCCATCATCGTGCAGGAAAACCCGTCTTTGACGATGTAAGATATAGAGCCTTTTTGCGAAGAACGGCCCGGGGATGTCGCGCAGAAGCGAGCGTGCAATCTGTGCGCTCATCAATCGCGCATCATCATTGAAGCGCCAGCGATAATAGAGCGCCGGGCGCCAAAGCCATTCGTCGAAATAATCTTCCAGAAGAAGACTGAAAAAGCGCGCCAGCGGCGTGCTGGGCTGAAGCGCTGGCGCCGTGTTCAAGGCTTCGAAGCTTGCGATAATGGCGCTTGTGTCCGTCAACCATTCGCCCGACGGGGTTTCCAATTGAGGCATCTGCGCAATGCCCGTCATTTGGGCGCATTTGCGAAAATCGGCGCTGTCCATTTCGATAAATTCGTAAGCCAGGCCTTTGACGCGCAGATAGGCTTCAAGCTTTCCAGTGAAATAAGAGAGGGTAAGCCCGTGCAGGCGATGAAGCTTTGCCATTGAAAGCAAGCTTAGGCGTTGTGCGCGGGCGCGGGAAGCGCTCGGCTTCGTCGATCCTCGACCCGGCCTTTGGTGGGTCTTTTTAGGCGCCAGTGCACCTTCACTCTGGTTGGCGCGGGCCTTGCTCATCGGCGGAAAATCGCCGCAAGAGCTCGATCAATTGGTCTCGCTCGGTGTCGGTAAAGTCCGCCAGACGCGCTTTGATTTTTTTCCGGCGCACTTTGGCGAGGCGTTTTAAGATCTCGTGGCCCTTTGACGTCGGCGCCAGCAGCCGAACGCGGCGGTCGCTCAAGCTTGGGCGCCGCTCGACCAAACCCAGCTCTTCAAGGCGCTCGACTTGGCGACTGACGGTCGAGTGGTCGCGCCCAGCCTGGGCCGCCAATTCAACAACGCTGATCGGCCCGAAGACGCCGATGCGCGATAAAAGCGGAAACAAGGCCCGTTCAAGTTCGATGCCTGCGTCTGCAAGCAGGCGCTCGTCAATGTCTGGGCGATTGATGAGCCCAGAGAGGCGCAACAGCAAAAGATGCAGTTCGTCAGCCCAATGCATGACCGGTGATATTGCATACTTCTTCTTGTGCGTCTCCGGCTCATCCTATATCCGTGGTAAATGCACGGGGTTAGGCGCGGCGTTTTGAGCGGCGCCCAGCAAATCAGAAGGGGCGTGGCCGATGCTCTATCAAGTGAGCGCAGTGCTTTATGTTTTATGGGGCGTTCTGCACATTGGCGCTGCAGCAGATGCTTGGCGACTTGCGGCCGGTCAGCCAGCAGGCCCGGTCAAGGCGCGGCTGCGCCAAAATGCTTGGACACTTCTTTGTGCGGCGATTTGTGTGACAGCGATTGCGGTGACGATGAACTGGACCAACGATGTGTTGGGCTATTGGATCAACGCGGTTTTGTCGTCGCTGATTGATATTGGCTTTATCGTTTTTGTGCTGGCGTCCGGTCACGCGCGGGTCTTTCCAGGCGCGCTTGGTCCATTGCTTTGGCTGTTGGCGTTGGCCACGAGCAGCTTGGCGCAGTTTTCGCAACTCACGCTTTAATCTGATGGGCGCCGGCAGCGCGCACAGCGTCTGGCGCTGTCAGCCCAATATGGTCGCCCGATAGAGGCCGGCGCCGAGTGCTAGGATCAAAGCGCCGCAATCTCGATCGCGATCGGCGTTTCTCAGCTGAGCGCGCCGTGCTTTCGTCAAGGCGCCAATGTCACCTCCGCTACCTGGTGACGCCGGCTTTTAAAAAGCGAAGGCGCTGGTCCTTAGACGATGATGTTCGGCCGCTTCCAGAAGAACAAAAGGTAGATGACGCTGATCCACAACACATAATGGGCGGCGTTCAAAAAGATCGAGGTGTCTTTAAACAGCCAGGACTGACTGAGCTCGCGCAAGCCTTCAACGACGCTTGATCGTTGCGTGGCGGGCATGGCTTCAATGGCTTCGAGCGCGATGCGCTTGATGTTAGATTCACGCAGCATCATGCCGAAGAAGGCCAACATGCCAACGCCGTAGCAGGTGAAAGCGAAGAGCTTTAATTCAATGCGGGCGCGGTTGAGGAAATAATAGATGCCCGCGATCATGGCGAAGGTGATCGAAATCATCTGTCCAAAGAGCGCGGCGGTCTGCTGATCGGCAGAGCGCACCAGAGCCAAAAGCTCGCCGCCATCACTCATGATGGTTTAGCGAACCCCGGCGCCGACAACCGGACGCGCAACGATGCGTCCACTTGGCCCGTTGAGGCACTCACCTCGCGACAGTGTAAGGCGCGAAGGAAAGCTCGGGCTGGCAAACGCCACGCGCGCTAATCCCCAGCGCCGCCAGGTGCGCCCTTCTGCGTCGACAAGGCTTGCAGCGCAGGCAGGGCCTGCATCATCGGCTTCGACCCAATAGGCTTGGTATGACCTGCGCCCCTCATATTGTCCGCCCAGTCCGACAACGAAAATCTGTCCGGGGTTGAGGCCTTGTTCGGCGCGATAGGTAAGGACGGCGACATTGCCGACGTCGCGATCATAGGTGAGTTGATTGCCGCTCGGCAGCGCCCAAACTTCATCAGCGCGCGCTGGCGTTGAAACCATGGCGCTCAACACAAGGCCCGTGATGACGGCCAACACACGCGCTTTCATGATCTTTCCTCTGCCTGCTTTGCGTCACTGTTCTTTGGAGATTAGAGCAGAACGAAGTCCAAGGTCAAAGCTCACGGGGACGTGTTGGCTCATCTATGGGGCGGCGCGCCATCCGCCCGATTGGAGCGATCTTGGCCGGTTTGGATCTTAGAGTTTTTTGCTCGTCATTTTCGAGTGTAGGTTTTGCAAACGCTCTGTCGCGAACTTTGAAAGCGCGCTCGCCGCAGATGCTGCAAGAGGGGATGGGAGATGAGCGGCGAGCCTAGTGAGATGAAGTTCGAAGCCAAAGCCGGACTAAAGGCGCGCGCTGGCTCGGCGGCTCTGGCGCTTGGCTATTATGCGCTGGCGTTCGTAATTCTTATCATCGCGTCCACCATTGGGCGCAGCGTGACCGGTCAAACGTTGACGGCGCAGTTACAAGACGGTCTTGCCGCGGCGCTCCTTGGGCATCTGATGTTGCTGGTGAGTTTGGCGCTTTTACCGACGCTGGCGATGCTGGTTTTCACGCGCGGCAAATTTTCTTTGAGCGGCTGGTCTTTAGACGGTTGGGCCAAGCGCTTTGGGCTCGGCGCAGTGCTTGGTCTTGGATTGATGGGGCTGATTGGCGGCTTACTTGCGGGCTTAGGCATGTTGCGGATCGAGCCTCACACCATCTCGGCGTCCGCCATGGCCGTGATGGCGCTCTCTTGGCTCGCGGTTTGGCTTGTACAATCTATGCATGAAGAGGCCTTGGCGCGCGGATACGGGTTTATTCAGGCGACGCAAGCGCTTGGGTTTTGGCCTGCTGCAATCTTATCAAGCCTGGCATTTGGAGCAGGGCATTTAGCCAATGCGGGCGAGAGCCCACTTGGCCTCATCAATGCCGGACTTTTTGGGTTTGCGCTGGTTTATTCGCTAAAGCGCACCGGATCGCTTTGGTTGGCCTGGGGCTTTCATGGCGCCTGGAATTTTAGCCAGAGCACGCTTTTTGGATTTTCCAATAGCGGCGCTGCTTCACACGCTGCTTTGGTTCACACCACGGTCTTAGGAGAGCCTTTGCTTACGGGTGGTGATGTAGGGCCAGAGGGCAGCGTGTTGGCGAGTGCAGCTGCGCTCTTACTTATGATAACGGTGCATTTTAGCTTTCCAGCGCGAGCGCCCATGATCGCAAGCTCACAAGCATAAAGCTGCACAATTTGGCCTTAGCTGACGGGCGCGAGTGACGTGGCTTGCGCCGTTGCCTAAGCGCTTGCGCGCGAGGAGGGGGCCTCAAACGCGCCATTGCGCGCCTGGACGCTAATGAGACGCTCTAAGATCTGTTCGGCTGACGCGGCCGCATTGATGCAGTCGCCAATCTTAAGCCGTGTGCACAGAAGAGGTATGTCTCTGACCGGTGTTTGTGACAGCGCCACGGCCGGGGGCAGGGTCTCAAACATTTCTTCTGCGAGGCGCCAGGCCTCATCGCCGCTGATTTCGTGCATCAGCAGATCAAAGACGACGCCGTCAAACTTTTCGCTTTGCAAGGCTGCGATCATGCCGGCGCCGCCAAGGGCTAACCTGCACCAAACACCTTGTGTCTCTAATGCAGCGCAAAGTGCTCGTCCGGTTAGCTCATCGGCTTTTGCAACCAGGATTTGCATGAGCTGACTTTATGTCAGCGAAGCGTTCGCATGTGGTTAATGTGATCTCAGGCGTGAGCTGGGGTTGGGCGCGTCGCTTCCGCTGGGGACGATGACGCAGGGTTTGTGGCCTTCAGCCATATCGCGCGACCCATTTTGGGTTGTGACAAATGATATTTGTCATTGAGAAAAGTCACTCAAAAACCGCCCATTAACTGGGCTCGGCAAAATGCAAGGCATCGACGCGCGACGTCGAGATCTTGTGATTGGCGAGCCGCTTTATGCGCAGTGCAGGGACAGCAAACAGACCAACGCCGGACGGCGGCGGGCGAGATGATCTTGGATCACAGCCGTCGATCAGACGACGCCATCGCCTTTGCGCGCTTGTGGGTTTTGTTGCCGTTGCTGCGCCCTTCGAAGCGCGCGCCGAGGCGACGGCGCCAGCCGGCGTGGAAGCGGCTTTTGAATACACTCTAGATGTAGTCGCGCCGGTCGCGGGGGCTCGGCGCGACGCCTATGTGCTCGATAATTTGGATGTGTCGCTGCGCTTTGACATGGCGCGCCTGACGGGCTGGCAAGACACGACCATCTTTGTTCACGCGCTCAACAATTCCGGCGACGCGCCCAATGATGAGATCGCGACGCTGCAGGGCGTCGACAATATCGAAGTCGCGCGTCAAAGCGCCAGATTATACGAATTGTGGATTGAGCGCGGCTTTGGCCCGCTCAGCCTGCGCGCTGGGCTTTATGATCTCAACAGCGAATTTTATTCCAATGAGAGCGCCGCTCTTCTGATCGCGCCGGCCTTTGGCATTGGCTCTGAACTGGCCGCGACCGGTGCGAACGGTCCATCGATCTTTCCCTCGACGGCGCTTGCTGTGCGCGCTGCATTTGAACTTTCAGCGCAAAGCCAAATCAAGCTCGCGGTTTTGAACGCCGCTGCCGGCGTCTTGGGCGATCCAGGCGGCGTCGACACATCGTTTGACGCCGGCGCCTTGATCATTGGCGAATGGAGTTGGCTTGGGTCCACCCACATCAATCTCGGGGCCTGGGCCTATAGTGATCGCCAAGACGATATCCGTGATCTCAATCTTGCCGGCGACCCTCAGCGTCGGCGCGCTTATGGCGCCTACATCACGCTTGAGCGTTTGCTCATCGGCGAGGCCGGAGCGCCGCGCGCGCTCAGCGGATTTTTGCGCGTCGGCGCCTCCGAGGGCGATACGACGCCTTTTGACGGCGGTTGGCAGGCGGGCTTGGTTGTCCAGGAGGTTTGGGACAATCGCCCCGCCAGCGTCATCTCGATCGGGGTCAATCAAGGCTATCTCAGCGCTAAATATCAAGCCAATGAGCGCGATCTTGGCGCGCTCAGCGCTGATGCGGAATCAGCTCTTGAAGTGACCTACGCCGACACCATCGGTCACCTCACGATCCAGCCCGATATTCAATTCATTCATCAGCCGGGCGGTGCGCGCGATCGCGACGATGTGGTGGTGACGACGCTTCGTTTTTCGGCGGCCTTTTGATGGGCGCCGCTCTTCTTCGGACCGATGTCTCGCCGATCGAGCAGGCTCGATGCTTCGGCTTGGAACTTGGCGTCTGCGCCGGTCCTAGCTCTGCTTTTAAACCCATAAACCGCCGGCGCTTGCACCGCCATCCAGAGGACAAAGCATGTTGAAGAAACTCAATTCGCACTTGTCGATTGGCGCTCGCCTTTCGATCATGTCAGCGCTGTTTGTGGCTGCGACCGGCGTCGGCGTTGCGGCGCTGACGACGACCGCTTTGCATCAGATCAACTTTTCTGAAAAAGAGCGCGACGGCGCGCGTTATCTGGAAGAGATTTTTGCAGCCTGGCGTTCGGGCAATGTTAACCCCGCCAATGCAGCGTTGAATGAGCGCTTTGGCGCGGCCGATGAATATAACGCGTTTGCCGGCGCCGAAGGCGAACTTGAGCGCGATCAAGCGGCTTTGGCCTTGATGGCGGCGGTCGCCGATGGATCCAACCTCACTTTGGATCCTGAACTTGCAAGCTACAATCTGCAGGACGCCATTTCGGTGCGCATTCCGCGGATGATCGTAGAAGAGGGCCTCGTTGACGCGGCCGTTGAAGCCAGCGGCGATCCAGAACGTCCTTATCAATTGTATCATGCATTGGCCGGCCTTGAGGCCGTGAGCAATGACGCGGCCGCAGCTCTTGGGCGCGCCATTGAAGCTGACGAAGCGGGCGTTATTTCTGCGGCGCTTGCCCGCGCGCAAGATGAACTGCGCCGCGCAGGCCTTGAAATGGTCGCCGAAGAGCGCAGCGCTATTCGTGGTTCAACCTCGATTGCTTCATCGAGCACCGAAGAGAACTTTCCGCGCGTGACTGGCGAGGTTTGGACCGCGGCAGCCGCCGATCTTGACGCTTTGCTCGCGCGTCGCATCGATGGGCTTTGGCTGCAGCTTTGGATGCAGCTTGCGCTTGTTGGCCTGACGATGAGCGCCGCAGGCGCCATAGCTTACATGGTCTCAACCGGACTTGGACGACGCTTCCGCGATCTTGGCGTTGCTATGGATGAGCTCAATAGCGGCAATGATGACGCCGTTATTCCTTATACCTCTGATCTCCATGAGACCGGCAAAGTTGCGGCGACCCTGGCCAAATTCAAAGAAGGCCTGTTGCAGCGCAAGCGCGATGCAGAACAGCGCGAGCGCGATAAGACCCAAGCCGATGCAGCGCGCATCGAGGCGACGCAAGCTGCCCAACGCGAGGCCGAGGCGCTTGTGGTGGATACCTTCGGTGAGGCGCTGGCGCGCTTGTCGAATGGCGATTTGACCTTCCGCCTTTCGGGCGAAGTGCCAGGCGCCTATCGCAAGCTTCAGACCGATTTCAACGATGCAATCGGCAAGCTTCAAGAGGCGATGAAGACCATTGTCGTCAATGCCGGCGGCATCAGAAGCGGCGCCGGTGAAATCGGCCAGGCCTCTGATGATTTGTCACGTCGTACTGAGCAGCAGGCGGCAAGCTTGGAAGAGACGGCTGCCGCGCTTGATGAAATCACAGCAACCGTGCGCAAGACGGCTGAAGGCTCCAAGCAAGCCAATCAGGTGGTGGCGACGACGCGCTCGAATGCTGAGGCTTCAGGCCAAGTTGTTCAGCAGACGGTCGCGGCAATGGCCGAGATTGAAAAGTCTTCAAAGCAGATCTCGCAGATCATCGGCGTTATCGATGAGATCGCCTTCCAGACCAATTTGCTGGCGCTCAATGCTGGTGTTGAGGCGGCGCGGGCCGGAGATGCCGGGCGCGGCTTTGCCGTCGTCGCCTCAGAAGTGCGCGCCTTGGCGCAACGATCTTCCAATGCCGCCAAGGAGATCAAAGATCTCATTTCGGCAAGCTCGCAACATGTCGAGACCGGCGTTGAGCTTGTCGGTGAGGCCGGCAAAGCCTTGGGCGAGATCGTCTTCAAGGTGAACGAGATCAATGGTCTTGTCTCTGAGATTGCAGCTTCTGCCCAAGAGCAAGCCACCGCCTTGGCCCAGGTCAACACCGCCATCAATCAGATGGATCAGGTCACCCAGCAGAACGCGGCGATGGTCGAACAATCGACCGCCGCCAGCCATTCATTGACCCAAGAAGCCGAAGAGTTGGTTGGATTGATCTCGCGCTTCCAAGTCGGGGCGGGGCCAGCGCCAAGCGTTTCCAAGACCAAAACGCCAGCGCGTCCAGCGGTGCTGCAACAACGCCAGCGCGTGGCGCAATTTGCCAGCCATGGCGGCGCTGCGCTCAAGGGCGATGATGATTGGCAGGAATTCTAATGGCGCGTGTTGAACTTGGCCCGGTGCTGGATCTTCGCGCCGCTGCGCCGCTTTATGCCGAACTTGCGAGCTTTAAAGGCCAAGAGCTTGTGATCGATGCAAGCTGTGTCGAGCGCATGGGCGGGCTTTGCGTGCAGATCCTATTGGCGGCGCAGCAAAGCTGGAAGCGGGATGGCCTTGCCTGGTCGGTGGTTGATCCGTCCGCGGCTTTTAGTGAGAGCGCCACTCTTATGGCGTGCAGCGAACTTCTTTGGCGCGAGGCTGCGTGATGACGAAGACGATACTGACGGTCGATGATTCGCGCATGATGCGCGAAATGTTGCTGATGGTGCTGAACGGCGCCGGCTTCAACGTGGTCCAGGCCGAAGACGGCCAAGATGGTCTGCGCGCGCTCACCGATGCGCGTCCTGATGTCATCATCACCGACATCAACATGCCCAATCTTGACGGCTATGGCTTTATCGAAGGCGTGCGCCGCGACGATACTTATCGGGCAACGCCAATCATCGTCTTGTCGACGGAAAGCAGCGCTGAAAAGAAGGCGCGGGCGCGTGATGCGGGCGCGACCGGCTGGATCGTCAAGCCCTTCAAAGCCGACACCTTGATCGACGTCATCCGGCGGGTTTCGGCTTAAGGGATCGATATTATGGACCCGCTTGATGCGATCCGCGCCACTTATTTTCAAGAGTGCGACGAGCTTTTAGCGAGCCTTGAAGAGGGCTTGTTGGCGCTTGCCGGCGGCGGCGGCGACAATGAGACCATCAATGCGGTGTTTCGCGCCGTGCACTCGGTCAAGGGCGGCGCCGGCGCCTTTGGCTATGAGGCCATGGTTGAGTTTGCGCATGTCTTTGAGACCGCGCTTGACGCCATGCGATCGGGCGCGCTCGAGCCCAACCCTGACGTCATCAAGACGATGCTGCGCGCCTCTGACATCCTTGCCGATCATGTGCTTGCGGCAAAGGGGCAAGGCGCGATCGATGAGGCGCGTACGCAGACGATGTCGCAAGAGCTGGCGGCATTGACCGCGCTCGAAGGCAAGTCTTCTGCACACGTTGAGCCAGCGCCGGCAGCCGGCGTCGATGAATGGGGATTTGCGCCGGTAAAGTTCAGTTTTGATGAGCCGGTGGGCGTCGATCTTGAGCCGCTGGCGGAAGCTGCGGCGCCGGCGCAATGGCGGCTTTGCATGCGCCCGCATGCAGCGATGTACGCCAAGGGCCATGATGCGGTTTTGTTTTTGCGCGAGCTTGCGCGCCTTGGCGAGATCAACGTCACATGTTGCGCCAATGACGGGTTTTCGTTTGAGGATATGGATCCAGAAGCGCCAGCGCTTTTCTGGATCGTCGACTTGGCGAGCCATCTCAGTGAAGAGGCCATCCGTGAGGTGTTTGATTTTGTCGGCGATGATTGCCCGATCGAACTCTCGCGTGCTTCGAGCCTAGACCAAGGCGCGAATGCGGGCGCCCAAACCTATGGCGCTGCGCCAATCGCAGAGCTTGCATTGAGCGCCCAAGACAAGTCGATCGGGCCCGACTTGCCTGCTTTGTCTAAGAGCTTAGACTCAAGCGCGGCGATTATGGCAGAGGCCGAGGAGAAGGCAGCGCCCGCCGATGCAAGCGGCCGCAACGTTCCCCAAAGCGCCCAGACCGGCGCCACCATCCGGGTTGATCTGGCGCGTGTTGACCGGCTCATCGATCTTGTTGGCGAGCTTGTCGTCAATCAGGCGATGCTGGCCCAGCGCGTTGCAGAACAAGACGCCAGCGGCCGCTCGCATGTCTCGATCGGCTTGGATGAACTCGAGCAGCTGACGCGCGAGATTCAAGATTGCGTCATGGCGATCCGTGCCCAGCCCGTGAAATCGGTGTTTCAACGCATGCCGCGTCTGGCGCGCGAGGTTGCAAGTTCGACCGGCAAAGAAATCCGTCTGGTGATGGAAGGCGAGGCGACTGAAGTCGACAAGACCATTATCGAGCGCCTTTCAGATCCAATCACCCACATGTTGCGCAATGCGATCGATCACGGCGTTGAAACGCCGGCCGAGCGGCTCGCGGCCGGCAAGCCCGGCGAAGGCATTGTGCGCCTAAGCGCCCAGCATCGTTCAGGACGCATCGTCATTGAAGTTTCAGATGACGGCAAAGGCATTAATCGCACGCGTGTGCGAGAACTTGCGGTCAACCGAGGCCTGATCGCGGCTGACGCTAATTTGTCCGATGATGAAATCGACAATTTGATCTTCTTGCCTGGTTTTTCGACCGCCTCGGCGGTCTCGAACATATCCGGTCGCGGCGTTGGCATGGATGTGGTCAAGCGCTCGATCCAGGCCTTGGGCGGGCGCATTTCGATAAGCTCGGTTCCCGGCAAGGGCTCGACCTTTACTTTATCGCTGCCGCTCACTTTGGCGGTGCTGGACGGCATGGTGATCACGGCCGGCGATCAAACCTTGGTCGCGCCGTTGACGGCGATCGTTGAGACCTTGCGTCCCAAGCCCGAGGACGTGCGTGCGCTCGGCCCAACTGGCGCGGTGCTGGCGGTGCGCGGCGCGCACGTGCCGCTCATTGATATTGGCGTTGCGCTCGGCTTGCGCACGACGCCGATCTTTGCCTGCGAGGGGGTTGTGCTCTTGGTTGAATGCGAAGGCATCGGCCGAGCCGCGCTCGTTGCCGACAATATTCAAGGCCAGCGCCAAGTGGTGATCAAAAGTCTTGAGGCCAATTATCAGCGCATCAGCGGCATTGCAGCGGCCACCATTCTTGGCGATGGCAGCGTTGCGCTCATCGTTGATGTTGAGGCTCTGGTCGAAAAGCGCCTGATTGAGCGTCATGCAAATTTGGCCAAAGCGAGTTGATCGGATGAGCAATATGGATCTGGGAAGCGATATGCTGGAGCTGATTTCGTTCCGCGTCGGTGAGCAAGAATATTGCCTCGACATCATGGCGGTGCGTGAAATTCGCGGCTGGACGCCGGCGACATCTTTGCCCCATTCGCCGCCTTTCGTGCGCGGGGTCATCAATCTGCGCGGCGCGGTGCTGCCGATTTTGGATTTGAAAGCAAGATTGGGTCTGGGCGCGGCCGCGCCTGATGCGCGCAGCGTCATCATCGTGGTGCACATCGGCACGCGTCTTGTCGGACTTTTGGTCGATGCGGTGTCGGAGATTTTGGCGACTGAGCGCGCTTCGGTGCAGCCAACGCCGAATGTCGGTTGCGACACGGTCTCGAGATTTGTGCAAGGCATCATCACCCAAGATGGGCGGATGAGTTCTTGGATCGCGCTTGATGACATCTTGCCGGCCGAAGAGCTCGCGAGCGCAGCATGACCGCTTTAGCGCATTCCTCACGCAAAAGCTCGCTGATTGAAGGCGAGTACAAGCTCACGGCTCGCAACTTCGAGCAGATCGCAGGCCATCTGCGTGAAGTCTCGGGCATTTCACTCTCGCCCGGTAAAGCCACTTTGGTCTATTCGCGTCTGGCCAAGCGCTTGCGCAAGCTCGGCTTGGCGAGCTTTGATGAGTATTGCAGCTTCATCCAATCTGAAGAGGGCGCGCGCGAAAGCCATGAAATGATCGCAGCGCTCACCACCAATGTGACGCGCTTTTTCCGCGAGCCGCATCATTTTGAACATTTAAGGACCGAGATTGGCCCGCGTCTTGTGGCGGCGGCCAAAGCCGGCGCCCGGGTGCGGCTCTGGTCAGCGGCCTGCTCAAGCGGCGAAGAACCTTATTCGATGGCGCTCACACTTTTGGCGCTGGCGCCCGAGCTTGGCCGCTACGATGTGCGCATCCTTGCAACCGACATTGATCCTAACGTGGTCGCGCGCGGGCGGGCCGGGATTTATTCAACCGAGGCGATATCGCCGATCGGCGCCAATATGCGCGAGCGTTGGTTTGAGCGCCAAGGCGACGGCCAATCTTGGCGCATCAGTGATGAGGCGCGCGCTTTGGTGCGTTTTAAAGAACTCAATCTCATTGGCGATTGGCCGATGAAGGGTCGCTTTGACGTCATATTCTGCCGCAACGTCGTCATCTATTTTGAGGACGCCACCCAAGCCTTCTTGTGGAACCGGTTCAAATCTTCGCTTCACGAGGATGGACGAGTTTATATCGGCCATTCCGAGCGCATTGATGTCCCGGGTTTTGAAAGCGCCGGTCTTACAATTTATAAGTTGGCCGGAGCGCGCCCATGAGTGCGGTGCGTGTGCTTATCGTTGATGATTCTGCCACGATCCGTGGCCTCATCCGGCGCGTCTTGTCGAAGGACAGCGAAATCCTTGTTGTCGGTGAGGCAGGTGACCCGCTTGAAGCACGTCAGGCGATCAAAGAGCTCAATCCAGACGTGGTGACGCTGGATGTTGAGATGCCGCACATGAGCGGCATCGAGTTTCTTGAAAAGATCATGCGGCTGCGGCCAACGCCGGTGATCATGGTCTCGACTTTGACCCAGCAGGGCGCTGCGATCTCGATCCAGGCGCTTGAAATTGGCGCGGTTGATTGTGTCGGCAAGCCTGATTTCCACGATCTTTGTGAAAAGGTCAAAGCTGCAGCGCGGGCGCGGGTGCGCCCGCTCGGCGATCATGTGGCCCAGGCGCCCAAGCGACCGAACGGATATCGCCCTTCATCGCGTATTTTAGCCATCGGCTCATCAACCGGCGGGGTTGAAGCCTTGCTGACGATGCTCTCGAGCTTTCCGGAAAATTGCCCGCCAACGCTTATCACCCAACACATGCCGGCAAGCTTCACCACAAGTTTCGCCGCCCGGCTTGATCGGTTGTGCGCCCCGCAGGTGCGTGAAGCGGTTGATGGCGCGCCGATCTTGCCTGGCCATGTCTATTTGGCCCCTGGCGGGGCAGCGCACCTTGAAGCGGTCGGCGGCGCCAATCCGCGCTGTCGGTTAGTTGAGGCAGGTCCGGTCAATGGTCACCGACCATCGGTCGATGTTCTTTTCGCTTCTGTGTGCGCGCAATTTGGCAAGCGCGCCGTCGGTGTGATTTTGACCGGCATGGGCGCTGACGGGGCAAAAGGTTTAAAGGCGATGCGCGAAGCGGGCGCGGCCACGATCGGCCAGAATGAAGCAACCAGCGTTGTTTATGGCATGCCGCGCGCGGCGTTCGAGCTTGGCGCTGTCGAGCGTCAATTGCCGCTTGGCGCCATTGGTCCAGCGGCGCTCGATCTTTGCGCGCTTGAACTCAAGGGAGCGGCTTAAGATGCCTGCGGCCACTCAAATCAAGGTCCTGGTTGTCGACGATCAAATGACGATGCGGGCGCTCATTCGCTCAGCGCTGCAGGAGATCGGCTTTCGCGACATCGAAGACGCCGCCGATGGCGAAGAGGGTTTCAAATCCTTGATGGTGCGTCCCTCGCACCTTGTGATCTCGGATTTTAATATGCCCAAGCTTGACGGTTTGGGGTTCTTGCGCGCTGTGCGCGCACATGAGGCGACAAAAAAATCCGCCTTCATCATGCTGACCGGTCGGGCCGACAAAGATCTGGTGCAAAGAGCCCAGCAATTTGGCGTCAACAATTACATCACCAAGCCGTTTTCGCCGGCCCAGCTTCGCCAGAAGATCGAAGAAGTGTTTGGGCCTTTGACATGACAAGCGCTGCTTCTTCCACTTCGCGCCAGCGCGTCATTCATGTCGTGCAAGGCGAATACATGATCGTGCGCGATCCGCAGGTGATGTTGACGACGATTTTAGGATCGTGCGTCGCCACCTGTCTTTGGGACCCCATCGCCGAAGTCGGCGGCATGAACCATTTTCTGTTGCCGGGCGAGGAAGAGGGCGTTGGCGAAGAAATGAAATATGGCGTCAACGCCATGGAGCTTTTGATCAACGGGCTTTTGCAACAGGGAGCTCAGCGCACGCGTTTACAAGCCAAGCTTTTTGGCGGCGCGCATGTTGTTCATAATCTTTCCGATGTCGGTCAAAAGAATGCAGAATTTGCCCTCCGGTTTTTGAGCATGGAGCGCATTGCCTGCACCGCGCAAAGCTTAGGCGGCGCCCAGGCGCGCCGCGTGCGGTTTTGGCCAACCAGCGGGCGTGCAGGTCAGATGCTGTTGGCCTCGACGCATGTTGAAGCGTTCTCAGCCGAACGCCGGCGCAGCCCAGCGCCGGTCAATGATGCGGCCGGCTCGGTGGAGCTCTTTTGATGGGCGCGCGCGAAGCTCTTTTAGATGCTGAGCCCCACGCCAGCGACGAGATGGGGATTGGAGAAGTCTGCGCGCTGCTCGCCAATGAATTGGAGCGCATTCGCGTTTTGGGTCTGCGGATTGAGGGCGCGATCTGTGCGGTTGCGGTTCAGGCCAATGTCGACGAACGGGTCGTGTCGGAGCTGCAAAATCTTGATGCCATGCTGCAGCAGATTGCGGCGCTGCGCGATTATACCGGCGAGCTCAGCCGATTGGCCCCGGTTGCAGCACGCATTGGCGTCGCCGAGGCGCTGGCGCGGATAACGCTTGGCGATGTGCGCGCTCGCTTGGCCGGTGAAGACAGCGAATTCTACGAAGAGGGGTGGGAGGTTTTATGAGCAACCTTGATCCCAATGCTAAGATCAATCTTTCAAAAGTCGCCGTCATGGTGATCGAAAGCAGCGCCCACGCTCTGGATGTCACCTCGCAGATTCTGAAGGGCTTTGGCGTTTCGGCGATTAGCCGTTTTGACAAGATCGCCGATGCGGAAAAGCATTTGTCGCATCGAAAAGTCGATTTGATCGTCATTGATCCAAGGGTCGGCGACGGCGCTGGCTATCAGTTTATTTCCTCATTGCGTCATTCGGGCGGCCGCTCGGCTTATGTGCCGGTGCTGTTGGTGGCGGGCCATTTACGCAAATCAGACATCGCACGCGGGCGCGACACCGGCGCCAATTTCATCGTCTCAAAGCCGTTGTCGCCGACGACATTGTTGCAGCGTCTTATGTGGGTGGCGCGCGACAAGCGCCCGTTCGTTGAGGTCGGCAAATATATCGGGCCGGATCGGCGCTTTAAATATGAAGGTCCGCCCGATGGCAGCGACGGGCGGCGAAATTCCGATCTCAGAACGCCATTGGGCGAGGCCAGTGAGCCCAATCTGTCTCAAGACGAGGTCGATGCTATGATCAAGCCGCAGCGTGTGATGTTATGAGTGTTGTGCGACGTTTCTATCCGGAAGTTAGCCTGCGCGATCTCATCGGCGAGCCGGGCGGGATAAAAATAGGCGCCGCGCTTGAGCAGGCGTCTGCGAACATCGAGATGATGCGCGACGATGGCATGGCCGCTATCGACGCCAAGATCGCCAAACTGCAGAGTTTGACTGCGAACGATAATTTGGACGATCTGGCGTCCTGTTATCCGATCAGCGATGAGATCTTTGCCGAGGCGGGGGCGTTTGGTTTGACTGAAGTCAGCCGGGTTGCACATTCGCTGTGCAGCTTATTGTCTGCGGAAAGTTTGCTTTTGGTGCCGCGCCAAGCGGTGCGGGTGCATTTGGAAGCTATGGTGGCGCTAAGATCGGCGGCGATCTCAAATAGTCCGGCGCTCCGCACCGCCGTGCTTGCAGAATTGACCCGCCTTAGCGCCCGGTTTGCGACCTAGGTTTTAGGGCCAATGCCACCGCTCCGGGTTATGAGCGCTGGCCGGTGCGAGACTTGGTAAATGTCGGGGTAATTGCAGTTGCGCGCCTTGCTCGCAGCATCGGGCGCTTTGGCCTTGCGCGACTTTGCCGGCGGCGTGCAGATCGGCGGCCCCGATAGGCGGGCGCAAGAAGACTGCAGGCGCCCTTCGGTGTTTGGGCCTCTTTAGGCTTGATACGCTAGTGCATGTGGCATGGATGCCTATCTCGACGCGGTATGGGACCGATTATCCGGCGCCGCCAGATCTGACGCTTCTTTGCTTCATGAGACGCGTAAGCGGCTCTTAACCCTCACAGCTTTGCTGACGATCATCATCGCAAGCGTTTGGGTTGTGCTGACCAACGCCAGTGTCATTGGCGGTCGCCCGTTTGTGGCGTTTCTTTGCGCGCTCACCCCGTTTGCGTTTGCGCCTTTCCCGTATTTAGCGCTCCGTTCCAAAATCAATCTTGACCTGCTCTGCCAGGGCTACCTTGTCACACTCTATTCGGTGGTGACTTTGACGGCTGGGGCGCTGGGCGGTGTTGTATCGACAACCTCGTTCTTTCTCATATTAGTGCCGTTGCTGGGCTCGTTGTTGCTGGGCGTGCGGGTGGGCATGATTTGGGTCTTGGTCGTGACCTTGACCTATGCGGGGCTTCACTTTGGACGCGAGCTTTTGCCGCCATCCAGTTATGAAACGTTGGGATCTGCGCCCAATGATTGGATGCGCATGGAGGAGGTCTCGTTCTGGAACGCGGCGATGATGACCTTGCTTGCTCTGGCGGCGAGCCTTTCGGTCGCTAACTTTCGCGCCGTTGTTGGAAAATCCAGCGCACTGCTCATCGAAGCGGCCAATCGCGCCAACGATGCGCGCCAAGGGCAGGCGGCCGCCGAGGAAGTGTCCCGCTCAAAATCTGAGTTCATGGCCAATGTCAGTCATGAATTGCGCACGCCGCTTAATGCCATCATTGGCTATAGCGAAATGTTGATTGAGGACGCCGACCATAATGGCGCCGGCGACAAGGCGGGGGACAATCGGCGCGTGCTTGAGGCGGCGCTGAAGTTGCGCACGATGATCAATGACGTTCTAAAGCTTGCAGCGATCGATGCGGGAAAGCTCGCGGTTGAGCTTGATGAATGCCAGCCGACGGAGTTGGTGCAAGAGGCGATCGATGCAGTCGATCAGCTCGTGCGCGCCAATGGCGATGAGATCAGCATTGTCGACACCACCCCGCCAGGGGTTTGGTTGAGCGATGGCGACAAGCTCAGTCTTTGTCTGCGAGGACTGCTCTTGAATGCGGCCCAATCCACGGTGAACGGCCATATCGAGGTGCGCATATCCCAGAAGATTTCTGAGGGCTTAAATTGGCTGGTGATCGAAATTGAGGACGATGGCGTCAGTTTAGATCCTAACCGCTTGCAGAATTTGTTTGAGCCCTTCAGTCAACCCGAGAGCGCCAAGACGCGCTACTTTGAGGGTATGGGTCTTGGGCTTGCGCTCAGCCAACGTCTGGCCAGATTGCTGGGCGGGGAGGTCAGGGCCTCCTGTGCAGCGCGCGGCGGCGCTTGTTTTCGGGTCGAAGTCCCGGCGCAATTTTCGCACCGCTGAATTTTGCCGCGCCGCAGGACAGGGCGCGGCGTGAACATCACCCAGCGCCGCTCGTGGCGGCGCAGCCAAGGCGCGATCGAAGGCGTGATCGAAACGGACTTTGCCTCAACCCGGGAACGTCTGCACGCCGATGCTATCGAGCTCGCCGTCGACGAGCGCCAGGCAGTTGATGCTCTCCAGGCCCCGGACGTAACAAAATAGCGGGGCCGATCGCGCGCGCAGCACATCATAGGCTTCTCGGCTCGTACCTTCGCTCGGCACGAACGCAAAATCGCCGCGCATGGGCGTTTCTGCGTTGCTCTGCCAATCGGGCAGATTGGCGCTGGTGGCGAATTCTGGGTTTGTCTGATCAATCCAGGCGCTGAGCGCTGCTTGCATGCCGGCCGCATCGTTTATGGCGGCAAGCGGCGCTACATCCATGGCGCGGTGGGTTTCCATGCGCGCGATTTCACCCGAATTGGCGGCGCGAAACACCAACGTCACGGCCGCGCGCGCGCAATCTGGGCCGCGTGTGGAGGCTTCAATTTCCAGGCCCTGCCACGAGGTCGTGGCTGCGGCGGTGCACGCTTGGCCTAAATCCGCGTGCTCATCATCGCCTTGGGGCGCGCAAGCTGAAATCGAAATCACCGCCATGGCGGCCAATAGAAGCGCCTTCATGTTCTTCCCCCTGCCTAGCAATGCGTCTGGTCTAGCATTTTAGCCGGCAATTCTAGTCTGCCAAACGACGCAATCTCTGGTCCAGCTTTCGAGCAGAGCTGCGTTTTGCAGAGGCTTTATGTCGGTTACCTCAGAGGTAATTGCGCCAGCGATGTTGGGTGCGCTTCAATGGCAAGCATCAATCAGCGGAGCCAAAGATGGCGCGGGCGTCAAAACAGATTGTTCTGGAGTTCTTAGAAGCGATGGAGCGGTCTGACTATGCTGCAGCCTTGCACTTGGTCTCGTCTGATTGCGATTACATCAACCCACCGCCCTTCGGTGCGGTGAAGGGACCGGCGGGCATCCGCGCTGTGCTTGAGCCGTTTTTTGCGCCTGTGCTTGAAAATCGGTTTGAGCTTAAACGCGTCGCTGACGCCGGCGATCTGGTGTTCGTCGAACGGCTCGATCGCCATCGGCTGCACGATAAATGGGTCGAGCTGCCAGTGACTGGGGTATTTGAAGTCAAAGCTGGGCTCATCACCTATTGGCGCGATTATTTTGATGTTGCGACGATTATGTCCGAGTGGCCGCCACTGGCGTGACGTTCGGACGAGGCCTGTTCAATCACAAGAGGCTTAAGCTCAGCTATCAGTTGATCCAAAGCCGGCGCCTGTGGCTGCCGGGGCAAGTCTGATGAGGCGCGAATCTTCGACAGCCGCTTGGCGATGTTTGACGGCTTGTTTGTAGATTGGATCGCGGATCATCTCCACGAACGCTTCGACGCTTGGATATTCTGCGATAAAGCACTCATCCCAGGTCTCAGTTTCTGGACCTGTGAGCGTGAGCTCAAATGTACCGCGCCAAATGATGCGTCCGCCAACGCGTGCGAACACCGCATTACTTTCGCGTCCATAGGCGGCGTAGGCCTCAGCGCCGGTCACGTTTCGCGCATCGGGGTAGTTTGCCTGCGCCCTGAACCGTACAAGATTGAGCATGTTGATCGGACCTGGACGCGCGTCGGCGCGAAACAAGCCAAAACGTTCTTTGGTCGGATCGATAAAGCCAGACATCTTTGTCTCCGTTGCCGCGCGCCGCGCTCGGGCGTGCTGGAAGCTTGGGTGATCATAGCAATAATCGCCGAAAAATATGCAGGCTCTGTCGCTATCTTGGATGGGTCTTTCCAAACTCAGCCGATGTCGAAAATCTGGTAGACAACGCCGGTTTTGATCTGGGCGCCGACGCCGACAGCGAGGCAATTGTTCAGCCACGCATAACGTGGATCGCCGCATTCAAAAGCGGCGCTGATCACGAGCGAATATTCATCAGGGCGAAGTTGGGCGCCGCGGGCAAATCTGGCCATCGCCTCGGGCGCTGCCAAAAAGCGCCCCTTATAGGCAAGATAAATCGCAGCTTGATCTTCAGTTGTGAGCGTTAAGCGCACATCGATGGTCATGACGCTGTCGGGGCGATGAATGACCCAATCGGCGCCGCCTTGAACGCGCCCGCGCAAACGTTCGCCGTTAAAAGCGCCGGCGCTGACCGGCGCGATCCGGCGCACGCCTGCGGGAATTGTTCCAACATTGACCATGCCGGCAAAGTCGACATCAAGCGTCAAAGTCATAAGGTGGGTGTGGGCAAGTTCTATCATGAGTGAGTCTAGAGCCTATGGCGAGCGGTAGCTTATCGCGTCGCTTTAAAGCGACGCTCGCCTTTGGGTAGCGCAACGCCGACGCGTTTGCGGGCGAAGCGTCCATTGCGCTCTAAGTGGTCGAGAATAATTTTTGCTGCGTCTTCATAATAGATGGTGAGCTCGGGCAATCGTTGTTTGAACGCCAGTGAAGTCGCCACACGCGGCAAAAACCGACTGAATGCGGGGCGCGGCAAAGGCCATTGATCGGCCGATACTATAAGACCGGGCGTGCCTTGGCCGTCGGGGGCGTCAATCATCGGGCCTGGACAGAGCATCGACCAATCCAAGTGAGTGGCGCGAACAGCATTATAATTGGTCTGGTGCGCCTCATAGAATTTTGGAACGCCCGGAAGGTCGAGACCGATCAAATTTGACCCGGGCACATTCAAGAGCGCAGCGCCGCCGAACAACCAAAACCGGCCGCGAGGGCCTTGGGCTTTATCTGCAGCTTTGATGATGCGGCCAACAAGCGAGGTAAAGCGCTCGCCCTCTGTGACGTAGCCGGCGCAATTGATGATGACATCATGATCGGCGAGTGCAGCGCAGAGCGCTTCATCATTCTCATAATCCAAGATTTGGCTGGTGAGGTTTGGCGCCTCGGCAAGGGCGCCGGGCCGGCGTACGAGCGCGGTGACCTGGTGGCCGCGCGCCAGCGCTAAAGATAAAACCCGCCGACCGCTATTACCGGTCGCGCCAAGAAGGCAAAGGCGCATATTTTGTCCCGTATCGTCGCCGAGATTCATCCTCGCATCGGCGTCGAAGTACGCCAAGGGGGCGTGCGCCCTGCAATTTCAATCAGTGCTATTTTCTCGAAGGTGCAGACCTCTGCCGCCGCCAACAGCTTTGCGGCTTTTGGGGGACACCAGGTCGAGACGCGCACCTTGCGCAGCGGGAGCTGGCGCACGGTCGACGTCTAGCGGGGCGTGTAACGGCGCGAGACACGGGACCCTTCGAACGTGTTGCGGAATTTTCGCCGCTGCTTGCGCTTCTCGCGCCATTTCGGCGTCCATGCACAAATCTTGGTTCTGTCAATAGGTCCAGTGGGACCTATTGTGGTGCGCCTAGGGGCCGGGCTTTGCTCGCGCGCGAGTGCTCGCGCAGATGAAAGCCGCCTTTCGCACATGGCTTGATGCGCGCGCTCGATGGAGCGCAAATGATGCGGCGGCGATTAGCGTCTATCGGTGCGGGCAGCGTCGTATTTCTCGCCGCCTCGATCGGCGCGACCGCTTTCGTGGCCGAGGTTTTCGATCACCAAGCTCCACTTGGCGCGCCCTTGGTCGATATTGCGGGGCTCCGTCTTTATGCGCCCCATAAGCTCATTTCATGGAGCGCGCATTGGTCTGAGGTTTACCCCGGGCCATTCGCCATTGCCCACCTCATCACGCTGATCGGTTTTGTTCTAGCTTGCGTCATCGCTGCTCTCATCGGGCGCGAGCGCTTTAGCATGAAGCCATTTGCCGAGGGTGCGTGGGGCGATTTCGACGACGCCAAAGCTCTAGAGTAAATACGCCAATCGCCAAGTTGACGATTGCCATTGTCGTCAGTAGCCAGCCTGCGACGCGCCAAACGTTTTTGAACAGTCCCCGCGCACCTGTTTTTGCTGATCCTCGAATTAGTCGAGCATGCTCCGCGCGTGTCGAACTAGGTCGTCGCGTCATCGCGTCGTTCCCATCAAGAACTCCTTGGCGGGTCAGCCAGCGGGTATGCAAAGTAGCAAAACCTTTCGGTGTTAACGCATGATGTGGTTTCGTTCGGTTGGCGATCGGAAGCAGGGCGTGCGAGCGTCGCGCGGCTCCAAAGGCGAAGCGTGCGGTCGCGCTCGCGGGATAGATCCTCCGTGGTCAGACCCAACCGCAGTCGCTCATGATTATTGAACCCCTCACGTCTGCTTTGCGGCGTTGAATCGGGCAGGGCCGCTATTGGGATTTGCCTTTGGGCGTCGGGGGCAGTCCTCACTCCTTCCGGCACTCGGCCCCGGATCGCTCACCTATAATGCCCTCACCAAGGATCGCGAGTTTGCTTCGTTCCAGGGGGGATGGCCGAGATTTTGTGGGCGTCTCCAACCGCTCCGGCATGGATTTGGCGATCGGCGCCAACTGGATTAGCAAGGCGTTTCGCTCGACTTGGAGCCGTGACTCGTCAAGGCCCACAGCGTCGCCGCGCTGTAAGTATCGAGATAAGGCTTTCAAGCGCGAAACGAACTGCATCACCGTCAACGTGTGACATGCAAGTCCACTCGCCGTCAGAGCATCCAAGTCGAAGTCTCTTCTGAGAGCACGGCCCGCCAGCAGAAGGCGCGCGCCAGAAATTACGAACGAGACGAGCAAGACTGAAGACAGTGTGCGCAGAACGAATTCCAAAGCGTCTAGCTCTATTGGTGAAGGCCCAGTGTAGGGCTCGGGAAAGCCGAATGACTCGTAAAGGTCAAGCAACCCGCCGCGCTGGACGGCGTCGAGGACAATGAGAGCCCCTTGCTGAGCGTTGATGTGAATGAGTCCTTGACCCGCCAAAAGGCCGATCGCGGCGACGCCCACGAGCGTCAAGGCGACGGTGTAGGCCAGCGCGCCCAGAAAGAACGTCCAGACGGGAAACCTCAGAAGTCTCGGCGCGCTGTCTTTCAGCACTGCGAACGCGTTGCGCCCAGCTAACGAGTAGGCGTCGATGTCAAATTTCACTTTGTGCACGCTGACGCCACCGCGTGGCCCGCGCGATCGCTCGGTCAGCACCACGGAATCTTCGCCATCGCTGCGACGCAGATCCCGCCGACAACGCTCCCATGTTGCCCTTTCGCATTCCTCGGCCAAGAATTGCGACGCGTTGTTGAGGCGCCGACCAACAGAAGCACCCAGCATATCGGTGGTTAGCACAAGCACGATCATTCCAGCGAGGCCGGCCAACCCAAAAATTGGTATCGCGGCGGAAGAGATCTGCCCATCGGCCATGCTGAAGGCCGAGTAGAGGACATCGTTTCCGAGCGCCGCCATGACCGTGGCTGAGAACATATAGAGCATCGCCGCCGAGCCCATCGCGGCTATGCCGAAGCCCAACAGCTTGAGAGTTCTCAAAAGGACGGTCCCGAGTAAATCAACGGGGGTAGATTTGTTAGGGTCCATCTTCTTCACATGGGCAGTAATTTGAATCTTTGAAGCCCCGACAATTCGCGATGGTCGCGGGGTATCAACTGCGCCACGAGCCCGCGCTCGACGAGTTGGTGTCGTCCGTGCGGAGCAACTCGAACGTCCGCAATGCGGCGATCCACGTCAAAGACCGCTCTTGGGATCAAGCGCCGCAGCTAGATCGTCGCGCGCCATTGACGAGCGCGTTGTCCACGATGGCTCCCTTCCACTTCACGGCGGCTCTATCCCGCGCGGCGATTTCGTGCAGGCCAAGGCATCGTTGGAGTGCCACAGCGGCGCAGGATGCGAGACCTTCCCATTGAGAATGTCCTTGGCAAAGCGCTTGGGATGTCCGGCTGGCTCGACGAGGTCATTGGTTTCAGAGAACACCCTGTGCGACGCAGGGATCGTGCTGGCGTCGGATTTGCGCCCTTTAAGCGCGCTTGACCGCGATACGTCTGTCAATCTACCCAAGCTGGATCATGACCGCGAGGGGCTGTGGCGGATCCAATCACTCTAAGCGCGCTGGCGATGGGTGGCGCTGCGGCCGTGGTGCAGGGCGTCATCGGAAACCGCTCGGACCGCGTCTTCTGTGAGTTTTCGCAAGAGGTGGTCCGCCGTATTGCTGGACGGCGAGGGCTTCCCGCCAATCACGACGCGTTGCGTGCGATGCGGAGCGCTCAGCTCCAAGCGCTCGATCTCCTGGTCAGCAAGTACCAAAAGCATCCCGATCCGGATTGGGCGGGGTTCTCTCCGCCTTACGCTAAACATTTTGTCGACCGCGCCCAGGCTTGGATTTCAGAAGAGCTTCATAAGGCCGGAAGGCACAATGTAGATGAAGAACTCGCCAAGCGCCTCGACGCGGCAGCCGAAGAGGCGTTCTTAAACCCCGCCGACGCCTTCGATCCAACACGGCTTGCGCAGATCCGGACCGATGCGGAGGAGGCGGTCCGAGCGGAATTGACAGCAGCCCTTAGTGGTGTCGCTGTGCCGGCACAGTTCGAAGCACTCTTCTGCGGCAAGGTCGAAGGCGTTCCGGCCTGGGCCGATGCGTTCGCTGCCTTCTTGATGGAAGCGCTGAAGACCGACACGCGTTTTTGTGCGGTCTTCACCACGACCAAAATCGTGGAAATCGTGGAACTGACCCGCGGTATTCCTGAAATCGCGCGGCGCGTCGAAGCCCTACCTCAAGAACTTGATACCGTGGTCGCGCCATTGGTGCGCGCACTGGAGCTGCTGCGCCTCGATATGCTCGAACGCCAGGGCAGGTCAGCGCCAAACGCGGCGGGCGCGCGTATGCGGTACGCGGCAGGTCTTGCCGCGAACCATTTGTCTCAATCATGGGCGCGCGATCCGATTGACCTTCAAGCAGTCACCGAAGACGGCAATGAGGTTTCCGCGCGAACCGCGCTCCAGGATTGGCTCGATCGCCCGGCGCCGCGCTCCATCGTCATCCTGGGAGACTTCGGCAGCGGCAAAACTGGCCTCATGTGTTGGTTTGCAGCAGAGATCGCGAGCGAGCGACAAGAGTTGCCGCTACTGATTTCGTTCCGCGATCTGAGGAATGCGCCGCCCCACTCGTTCTCCGCATTGAGCGAACTTGCGGTGAATGCTCCGGACCAGGATTTGGCGGCAGAAGCTGCTGGGCGGCGAGAAGTTGTGCTTTTGCTTGACGCTCTTGATGAAATCATGCGCCCCACCGACACCGATCTGTCGGAGCACGCGTCAGCTCTCGAAGCCTTGGCGCAATCTATTCCAGGTGGGGCGCGCATCGCGTTGACCTGCCGCACCATGTTCTATACCGGCCTTGCCGAAGAGGCATTGCCGTTCCTGGAAAAGCAGCGGAGCCACGGTTGTGTCGACCGCACCGAAGACGCCATCGCCATGGCGCTCAATGGCATTGTCCCTGATCGCCCGGCATTCCTTAAACTCACGGAGGTCAAAGAGAACGACGCCCGGCGATACTTATCCGGCCTGAATGAGGCGATGGCGCGCGAAGTTGAGCGCAGGCCCGATCTTGCGCAGTTCGCGCGTGCGCCATTTACACTTCGACTCCTTGAAACAGCGCTGCCCCTTATGCTGGACGAAGGCGGGGTGGTGGACCTGGACCGCCTTTATGAGACTGCCATCTCGGCAACATTGCTGCGCGATCATCGGATTGCCCGCAAAGACGTGGACTATGCGTTGAACACGCTTTCCTTATGCGCGCTTAGCCGCGTCGCGCCGCCAGATGATATTGCTGAAGCGGCGCTTGCATGTGGGATGCTGGTCGAAGCCGACAATGGCGCGTTCTCGTTCCGGCATAACTCATACTTCGAATTCTTTTTGTCACGCGCCATAGCGATCGAGATGGCGGACTACCGCTCGATCGCGCTGGCGCGCTTCAATTTGATCGGCGCTTACAATGTGTGCCGTTTCCTGGTGCCGCGCCTCAAGCGCGGTTACGACGTCGGTGCAGTCCACGCCGGTGCGCCGTCATACGTGAGCGGCGCCTCCTTTGCTGATTTCTGCAAAAAGACCGGTTGGCGCATGCAAACCGGGTTCGGCCATCATCCGCCTTCGGCGCTGGGCTACACGAGCGTGCAGGGCATTGCGCTCGATCGCGACGGCTTTGCGCTTGATGCTGGGGGCGCAGAACCTGCCGCCAACATTTCATGGTTTGACGCCTTTCAATATTGCAAATGGTCAAACCGGGTGATGCTGGCGTCCAACGCGAACGCGTGTGAGGCCGGCGCCCCTGTGCTCGATTATTCGTGGGCCCATGAATGGCACGACGAGAGTCGCGCGTATCTCGGACTCTTGCCCATTAGAGTTGGCGAAAGTGGCGGCGCGAATCCGGATTTCCGCTCTGCGAAAGTTGGCTTGGTAGTGGTGTAACTCACCGACGGGCTTTTCTTTGTACCGGGACGTCCGCTTTTCGGCTCAGCCGTGCTGGCGTCCGATGAGGGGATTCAGCAGCCCGCGCCGTTTGAAAGGGCCAGCGCCTTCACGGATATGCTGGCGCCGGACGTCGCGCTCTGGCTTCAGGACGATGTGATCTTTCTGCCTAGCGATCGCCCATCACGCCGTGACGGCGCTTCCGCACGCGCCTAGCATCTGCCCTCGAATCGCGCGGGAAGGAAGAGCATGCACGTTCGTTTGGCGTTGGCGGCGGCGCTTGTGCTTCTCGTGAGCGCGTGCGCGCAGATTAGCGGCGCGTTGGGGCCCGATGAGGGAAACGCCGCTCCACAAGCGCAGGAAAATCCCACTGACCCAGCGCTCGCGGGGCTCGATATAGTTGAAGGCGGCTACGCTCGCTTCGAGCATGCATCGATGGGGTGCAACTACAGAGGTTGCCTTAATTTTCCGGGGCGCTGGTTGGCGGATGGTGAAACGCCGGTCTATGCCGAGCCTCGCATCAGCGCCCCAGTTATGGACCGCCTTGCCGTCGGCGAATGGGTGAACGCCGTTCGCTATGAGCAGCACATTCAACCTCGGCGCGGCGTCGTCACGCGCGCCGGCGGCGGAGTTGAAGTAGGCGACGTGCTTTATCTTCTCTGGGCCGAATACGATGACGAGGGCGGCGGGACCATGAGATATTGGCGACGCGGCGGCCCCATCGACGTTTCCACCGGCGGCGAAGACTCTCCCGAAATAAGATACGAAGACGCTGGCGCCGAAAGTATCGACTGGGTTTACGTCGAGCGCGAAGACGGGCGCCGCAATGGCTGGCTTCGTGATCCGATGATGCCGGGGGTGGAGGATCGTATCGACGAATGTCCGGTGCATGATGTCTCCGCCCCGTGCAGAGATCTGCGAAGCCGCGCCGCGCCCATATCGGTATCGTATCCGACACCGCAGCCATTTCGAGACTGCGGCGATTGCCCGTTTATGGTTTGGATTCCTGGCCTGTCGATCGCTATCAGCCAACATGAAGTGACGATCGGGCAGTGGAATGCTTGCATCACTGACGGAGGTTGCCCGAGCGGCGGGAGCCTGCTTGAGGGAGACGCGAGGCATCCCGTTGTCGGCATAAGCGGTGGCGCTGATGTGTACCTGGAATGGCTTAGTCAGCGAACCGGGCATCGTTATCGTTGGCTGACTTTCGAGGAATGGAGCGTGGCTGCGTTCCCGGGTGGACGGCAGCAGAACTATTACTGGGGCAATGATGCGCCGGGTTGCGCCCGCGGCGCGCGCAACGGCGTGGCCTACGGCGCGTGCGGATTGAATGGGCCGCTCCCCGTTGGCTCGTTTCAGCCGAACGCTTTTGGTCTCTACGACGTCCTCGGCAATGTTTCAGAACTTGTCCTGGAGGACTCGCAGAGTATGCGCTTCTTGGGAGGCTCTTGGCACTCAAGCGAATCCGAACTCGGCGGCGCGGTAGATCAATTTTCTGAGGCCCACGACGGAGGCGGCCTTCGTGTCGCGCGTGAGCGGTAGTGGGCGGCCAAGGCCTCGAGCCTATGTACCATTGGGTGAACCGAAGGTCCGTTATCCGGTGGTCATGAGCCTGGGCGGAGGTGTTTTGCCTTGAGCTATCAGCTTCGCGATGAACAAGTCACTGCGGGTCACAGGCTATTTCAGCCGATGCTAGACCTTCAGGTGCTCACAAGCGCGCTCAACACGTCGTTCCTTGTGTTGGCCGGGGGCGCGCAAGTCATGGCCACGTGGAAACCCGGCGACTTCATGCAAACGATAAGCACGCAATTCCCCGATAGGGCGCTCAGACTAAGCTCCTTCGCGCCGATGTTTGCGATTGCTCAAGGCGTGAGCATCGCTGCCCTCCAAGTCACCGTCGCCGCGCCACTTAGCAAACCCGATGATGTAGCTCTTCCCAAGGCAGTCCATAGTCCTTTTGATGCAGCGATGATGCGCCTCGCGTCACTCACGTATGAACGTTTTTACGAACGTTGGCGGCCCGACATGGAGGCCGCTTTTGGGCCCGACATAAATCAATGGCCCGCTACGTTTGCTTTTGCTCGTCGCGTGCGCGATTTTCTGATTCACACCAATGGCACCGTTGCTTTCAAGAGTGCCAACGCTCGTCCTGTGACGTGGTACAATCTCACCTATTCGCCGGCTGACAATGGGCGTGACATTCTGAAAGATCTAAGCGTGGCTGACCTCATGGTGCTGGTGTTCGAATTGGATGACCAAATGACGACGCTGGCGTTTCCGTCCGCGTAGCTGCGTGCTGAGCTGGCTGCTAGCTCGGCAGAGAGGGCGTCTCGCCGGACTTTGTACGCCGACCGTCCGTTTTGCGCCGCGTTCAAGCCAGCGGCTGCTTTTGGGATCATCCGGGATTGACGGGATGGAGGCGCGGGGTCTGCGGAACGACGGCGATCGAGATCATCCCAGATAAGGGGCGGCCGCGGCCATTTGAGGTTGCGCAGGCGCTTTTGGGGATGTCCCCGGCGGCGCAACTTGTAATAACGTCGTAGGCAGCTGAGGTTTTAGGTTGGCGTCGGAATTCAAATGCTCTGAGTGCCGATGGGGCGTTGCCCCTGACGAGCGGGAATGTGTCGTCTGCAAGCACGATGTCGGATTTCCGAATGTTCGCTACGCAACTCGTGCCGTTGAGCGCGAGGCGCTGAATGCTCGCTGCGAGAGAGTCAGTCAAACCGCGGTGCGCAACGGCGCTACAGCTATCTTTGAGCAACTCGCCGAGCGCGTCGAACTCTCCAAAGCGGTGATGAACCGGCGCCTTGGGCCGCTCTATAACTGGGTCGCCAGCGAGTCCCAGCTCTTCTATTCGTATCATCAGCTGGTGAAGCAGGGGCACCGCCGGCCCAATGAGGATACGTACGATAAGCAGCGCATAGCGGCCGAGAGCGCGATCAGTCCCTACTTCTTCGATCAACTAAACATCGCCACGCTGAGTTTGGATGGCAGAGGGCTGACCTATTACGGGCCCTACACCATCACATTAAAAGAGAAGACGATTGCGCATCGCACGACGGTGTTCACCGAAAACCCATTTCATTTCCTTGCGCGTCACAACGTAGTGGCAGGCTCAGAACCGCCGGTTGGGTTCCGGTCGGGCTGGGAAGATCGAGCGCGCGTTGTTATGGCAAAGTTGGGCGCGCAGTTGGGTGGGTCGGAGACCGAGGACGACTTTGCCAAGCGCCTCATGAACGGGGATCTGGGCTCAGATAAGAGCGACTTCATCGAGCTTCACATCTTTGGTTCAATGCACGCGTCCTCGATCGCCTCGGTGCGTGGTCCTGACCCGGCAGATCCCGAAGACATACCGATCTGGCGAACTGTGCGACGAAAGCTCGAAGCGCTCGGCGCACAGGTGGAGATCGAGTAGTGCGCGCGCTTGTCTCGGGATCGGCGCGTATCGCAGCGTCGCTGGAAGAGCCTTTCACGCTATGGGAGGTGGGACAGGCCCCTCTACGATGCAGCGCGAGCGACATTCGCTATCTGTTTGAAGGTTGTGGCGATGTCTTCGAAGTAGATATATCCGGCGGTGCCGAATTGGAATCACTGCTCACGTTAGCCGCGCGTTCGGATCGCGCCGTGAAACAAGTGGCCATTATGCTCGACGCCGATACGCCTGCTTTCGACAGGATGGTATGCGCTGGGTTGCTGGAAGGAGCCATGGAAAACGCGGCCACCGCGGACATGATCGTCAATGCGTTTCGCGAGGCGTCGCCGCATGCGCTGCAGGCCGCGCTCCGTGCGAGCGACGGCGCTCCACGGATGACGCAATTGATTGCCGGAATGATCGCGGCGCGACAGGTGACGTCGATACCACCGGAGATGCTGCGCGTGATCGAAGGATACACGCACGCCCTGGGCGCGGTAGGCATTGTAGGCGGTGTGATTGGCCCAGGCGCGGATTTGGTCGTGACGGCACCGACCATGACGAACATGTTCAAGGACCTGGCTCAGCGAGCGCAACGCACGCTTAGCGATGATGACGCTCGAAAGATCGCATTGAGCGTTCTGACGGCGTCTTCCGGGGCTAGCGTGGCCGCCGGCTGGCTCCTGGCGTTGCCCGTCGGCGGAATGATCCTTGGCGCGGCCATGAATGCTAGCTTGAGCACGGCACTCATGAACCATGCGGGCCGTTCGTTTGCGCTCTATCTGTTGAACTCTACGGGCGAGATTGACGTGCGTGCCGTTATAGAGCGTGTGGCTCTATACAATGCATCGGCATAGGTCTTCGACGGCGTGCGCCGACAAGGCGGTAAGGCTTTGGGAATTCCGCGTTAGGAACCTCGGAGCATCGGCACGAATACTAAGTGCCGGCACTGATGTCCGCTACCTGCGATGCCCAGACGAATGATGTCGGCTTTGCGACGCTGAAGCGGGAACTGCCGCTGTTGGGATTTTGCTGCGCTTCATGCAGCGCATGCGCTCGCGGCCGAACCTCGGCGCCTTACGCCATGAACGGCGACAGCATTCGCGTCAGCACATGCATTGTCCATGGGTGGGTTTTACTGGCAGGCGCTTTGTCTATCACGTTGAGCAAGATTGATGCGGCCGCATCGGCGCTGATCATGAATGGGCGAAAGTCCGCTTTCGCCATCTTGGTTGCGACAAAGCCCAACCGCACGACGCTCACGCGAACGCCAAGCGCGCCGAGAGGGCGGCGAAGTCCGCGCAGGTAAGCGGTGACACCAGCTTTTGAAGCGCCATAAGCTGGCGCAGCGGCGGACGCCATGTCTCCAATGCTCGACACCCCGACAATCTGCCCCTTCCTGCGACCTCTCATCCCAGGCAGCACGGCGCGAACGGTGTCAGCAAGGCCGCCGAGATTTACGCGGATCGTGTCGGCATCTGCGGTGACGTCAGATGTCCCAAAGGGTTCACCCATTCCGGCGCAATAGACCGCGATGTCGACGGATTGGTCTTCGGCTATCAGTTCGCACAATTTATCGTAGAAGCCAGGGGTGCGTATATCGAGTTTGTGTTGTTGGTGCTGCATGCCCAATGGCGCGAAGTCAGATCTTGATACGCCAAGAACGCTATCGCCTCGTGCGACTAGGCGCTTTGTCAACGCTAAGCCCATTCCGTCGCTATTTCCGACAATGAGAACCCTCTTGTTCATTTTGCACCGTCGCCTTGGGTTGATATCTGGCTCGTAGCCGCGACGGACATGCCTCGGCAACACGCAGAGCGCTTTTGCTGGCGGTAGCCACGAGATTAGACCGGCCGCACAATTCCTTGCTGCGACGCTGGCGGGCCCCTCGTGAGAAGCTACTTCGCGACCTAGCTGCGCCCAGATGCATCCAAGGCGGTGATGGTGCGCATCTCTTAGCTGTTGTGATTGGGGGATGGCGATGAGAACGAACGTCTTGCGCTTGAGCTTGCTGGCTTGTTGCTCACTGGTCGCCGCTGGAGGGCCTGCCGCAGCTCACTCTGGCGCGAGCTTGTTTCCAACGTCGCGTTTTGTTGCGCCGCACCCCGAACTCGCGACCTCCCAGTTGCGCCTTCGCCGACCCATGAGCGCCACGCTTCAGGGAGGTCAGGTTCAGCGTTACTCCCTGCGTTTGCAGGCTGGAGATTTCGCTGCGGTGCGCATTCCGCAGCTGCAAGGCAATCTCGCGGCGGTTGTATTTGACCCAGAGGGTGCGGTTGTCGGCATCTTCGATCAAAATGGCGAGGGCCAGGCCGAAGTCGTTACGATCGATGCCGCGAGAGCGGGTGAATACGCCATCCAGATCGCCATGTTCGAGTGGGATGCTTCGGACGTCTCGTACACGATCGAATTGACGCGACACGAGCGTACCCAATACCGCCCCGCCGATCGAGCCGCCCAATTGTTTGAAAGTTGGTACGAGCCCGGCGGGCCAGGCGCCGTGCTTGTGGTGATGCAGGATGGCGAGATCTCTTACCAGGGCGCAATTGGGGTGGAGAATTCCGACGGTCACCGGCCGCTTTCGCTGCAATCGCCTATCGATCTGGCTTCAGTCTCGAAGCAATTCACCGCTTACGGTGTCGCTCTGTTGGTAGAACGAGGCCAACTCAGGCTCGATGATGATGTGCGGCGTTATCTGCCAGAGCTGCCGGACTATGGGACGCCAATCACCGTTCAGCATCTTCTCGAGCATACGAGCGGCCTACGTGACTGGGATGGCCTCTTCGCACTGACTGGACGAAATATCGAGGATGGAATTTCGATAGACGACGTGGTGGCGATGGCTGCTCGTCAGCAATCGTTGAACTTCACGCCTGGCGCAGAGCAGCGTTACTCCAACACGGGTTATGTGCTCCTCGCGAAGATCATTGAACGCGTAACGGGCCAACCCTACGATCTCTGGGCGACAGAGAATATCTTTGCACCTCTTGGTATGCGCGAGTGTTCTTTGGAGAGAGACGCAGCAATTCCAGCTCGCGTTACCTCATTCCGAAGACAATTTCCTGAGCCGATCTCCACATCGACTGAGAGAACGATCACCTTAGGCTCCAGCGGTCTCGCGTGCAGCGCACATGATCTGCAACGCTGGATCGAGAACTATCGGACTGATCCGTTGGGGGGCGGGCAAGTGCAGCGGCTTGTCACGCAGGCTTCGGCCTCGCCGACGGGAACTGAGACAGATTATGTCTTCGGCAATTGGCATGGCCGGCGCGGCGATCATGCAATGGTCGGTCATCAGGGATTGGCGGCGGGCTTTAGAACATCGGTCCATGATTTTCCCGACGATCATGTTCGCGTCATCTATCTAGCTAATGACGGGAATGACGCGACCTATGAGCGCGTGCGTGTCATCGAAAACCTCTTTTTGGGGATTGCGCCCGGACCGATTGAAGCGCCAACAGACGATTATGTGCCCTCGACGCAGGCCGTTCTTAGTAACGGTGAGATTGCGGAGCTTGTAGGACGATATCATTCCGATGAGATCGAGGCTGACTACGAAATCTTTCAGGTTGGACAAAGCATCGTCGCACGGCATCGCGCCGCGGGTGATATCCGGCTAACGCGGCAGCAAGCCGACGCATTTTCCTCAGACAAGTGGTTCGTTCCCTCTCTCACGTTTGTTCGCGACGCTGCCGGAAGGCCAGTTGGTCTTCGCATCGAGTCAGAGGATGTTGGTTCGTTGTTCTTCCGGCGCGTGCGGTCGGGGGGATCTACGTGACGAAATCCAAGATCCGGCGGATCTGATCCAACCTGCTCACGTCAAACCTCGCCAAGGCTGCCGTTCGTCGCCTCGATACGCGCCTATATCGCTAAACGATAAAATAGCTTGACCTTGGGCGCCGAAATTATTGAAGATCGATAAAGTAGAGGCGGGTCGATGCCTCTCGAACGGGGAACCGCCATGCTGCACATTGAGAACCTCACACACCGCTATCCGAACGGCGTGGTTGCTCTGGACGATGTGAGGCTATCGATTGGAACCGGGATGTTTGGTCTCTTGGGACCGAACGGCGCCGGCAAATCGACCTTGATGCGCGTGGTGGCGACGCTCCAGACGCCGAGTTCCGGCGCCGTCCGCTTCGGCGACATCGACGTCATCAAACAACCCGATCTGTTGCGTCGGACGCTGGGCTACCTGCCACAGGATTTCGGCGTCTATCCGCGCGTCAGTGCTGAAGCGATGCTTGATCACCTCGCTGTCTTAAAGGGCATCGCCAACGGCAAAGAGCGCCGCGAAACCGTCAACGCGCTCTTGAACCAAGTCAATCTTTGGAACGTGCGCAAGAAGGCGCTCTCGGGCTATTCAGGCGGCATGCGCCAGCGCTTCGGCATTGCCCAAGCGCTGATCGGTCAACCGAAGCTTGTGATCGTCGATGAACCCACAGCCGGCCTTGATCCTGAAGAGCGCAACCGCTTTCTCAATCTGCTCGCCGCGATCGGCGATGAAGTCGTCGTCATTCTCTCAACCCACATTGTTGAAGACGTCGCTCAGCTCTGCTCGAAGATGGCGATCCTCGCTGGCGGCAAAGTCGTCAGCGAAGGCGCGCCCGAGCAATTGCGCCAGTCAGTGCAGGGCCAGGTGTGGCGCACGACAATAGCGCGCGAGGCGTTAGATACAGTGCGCGCCCAGCACACCGTCATTTCCGAACGCCTCGTTGGCGGGCGCACCGTCATCCACGTGCTTTCGCCAACGCAGCCTGGGCCGGACTTCGCGCCCGTCGAAGGCGGGCTTGAGGACGTCTATTTCTCCAAGATCGCCGCTTCGCGCGCTGCAGCTTAACGCGGAGCCAGATTATGTTCGGAAAAATCGCCGGCTTCGAGCTTCGCTACCAGCTGAAGAGCCCCGTGCTCTGGATCGTCTTTCTGTTCTTCTTCCTGATGACGTTCTTTGCGGTCTCAAGCGACAATGTCTCGATCGGGGGCGGAGGCGGCAATATTCACGAGAACAGCCCGTTCTCGATCATCATGTCGACGGCGGTGATGGCGATATTCGCCCAGTTCGTCGTCGTCGCCTTCGTGGCCAACGTCATCTTGCGTGACGTGGAGACGGGCTTTGGCCCGATCATTCAATCGACGCGCATGACCAAGTTCGACTATTTGTTCGGGCGTTTCACCGGCGCGTTTATGGCCAGCATGATCGTGCTGACCGCCGTACCCATCGGCATGATGGTTGGCTCGTTCATGCCGTGGGTCGATCCCGAGACGATGGGGCCGTTTGTCCCCATGCACTATCTTTACGGGTACTTCGTCGCTGGCGTGCCGACATTGTTCCTGTGCGCGTGCATGTTTTTCGCGCTCGCGACCCTCACGCGCTCGATGATGGGCAGCTATATCGGTCTTGTTGTTTTCCTCGTGCTCTATTTTGTAATGCAGGGCATCTTCAACCGGCCTGAGCACGAAGATCTGGTTACGCTGCTCGAGCCCTACGGCTTGGGCGCTATTGTCCAAGAGACGCGCTATTGGACCGCGGCAGAGCGCAATACTTTATTGCCGCCGCTCTCAAGCCAATGGCTGATCAATCGCGGCATCTGGATGGGCGTCGCGCTTGTCTCGCTTGGCGCAGCCTACCTGCTGTTCTCATTTTCCTCGAAGGGCTCGAAGGCCAGCCGCAAGCGCGCCAAGCTTGACGCGCAAACACCGTCCGATCCGCTGCTTGCGAGCGCAGGTCATGCCGCGCGTCGCAGTTTCTCTGTTGGCGCCGCCTTGTCGCAAGTCCTGGCGCGCGCGCGCTTTGAGTTCGGCTATGTGTTGAGGGGACCCGCCTTCATCGTGCTCTTGATGGTGGGCCTGCTCAATGCCTACGGCGCTCTTTGGTATGCTGACACGATCCGCGGCGACATCATCGTCTATCCGGTGACGATGCTGATGACGCAGGCTCTGATGGGCAGCTTCACGATCTTTCCGATCATCATCGCTACCTATTATGCTGGTGAGCTGGTGTGGCGTGACCGCGAAAAGCGGATGCATGAAATCGTTGACACGACGCCCGCGCCCGATTGGACATTCGCTGCGCCCAAGGTGTTGGCGCTTTTTGCGGTGCTCGCCGCGTGCATTGGCGTCAGCGTGGTCGCGGGCGTTCTTGTGCAGATGCTGAAGGGTTTTGGCGCCTTCAATATCGGCCAGTACATGCTCTGGTACGTACTGCCGTCGCTCTTTTCATGCTTCACGTTCGCGGCGCTCGCCATATTTGCGCAAGTGTTGACGCCCCACAAATTCATCGGCTGGGGCGTGATGCTGGTCTATCTCATCGGCACTATCACGCTTTCGCAATTGGGTTTCGATCACAATCTCTATCTCTACGGCGCCACGCCGAGTGCGCCGCTCTCGGAGATGAACGAGCACAGTCATTATTGGATCGGCGTTGCTTGGTTCCAGCTCTATTGGTCGATCTTTGCGCTGGTGTTGATTGTGCTCACCTATGCGCTTTGGCGCCGCGGCGCCGACACGCGGCTCTTGCCGCAGCTGGTGCGGCTGCCGCAGCGTTTGGCGGGGGGCGCTGGCGTGTTGGTTGCGCTGCTGGCCGTGAGCTTCGCCAGCGTCGGTGGCTGGATTTACTACAACACCAATGTGCTCAACGAATATCGCTCCAATCTCGCGAGCGAGGCGCGTCTGGCCGACATGGAACGCGCGCTTCTGCAATACGAAGACGCGCCTCAGCCTAAGGTGACGGACGTCGTCTTGAGCGTTCAAGTTTTCCCGCGCCAGCACCGTGCGGTGACGACGGGATCCTACACGGTAGAAAATCGTACAGGCGCGCCGCTCACCGAAGTGCATCTGATGTGGCCGCAAGATCTGGAACTCGACAGCGTCGCCATCGACGGCGCAACACTTGCCGACGACTTCGCCGAGCATGCGCAGAGCTTTCCATTCCAGATTTGGCGCCTCGATACGCCGATGCAGCCTCAAGAGCGCCGCGAGATTCGCTTCACGACGCGCTATGAAGCGCGCGGCTTCACCAATGGGGGCGGGGCGATCCCAGTTAACAATAACGGCACCTTCATGAACGATCGCATGTTAGCGCCGGTGTTGGGATTTGACCGCAGCGGCCTGTTGCAAGATCGGGCTCGCCGGCGCCGCTACGGTCTTGAGCCAGATCTGCGCATGGCCCGCCTTGAAGACGATGCGGCGCGCGAGTTCCATTATTTGCGCCACGACGCCGATTGGGTGAACGCCGATATAACCGTGACGACGGATGAGGGGCAAATTCCCATCGCGCCCGGCTATGAAGTGTCTCAGCGAACCGAGAACGGGCGCGTCACCGCGCGCTTCCGCACCGAAGCGCCGATCATGCACTTCTTTTCGATCCAGTCTGCAGACTACGAAGTGGCGCGTGATCGCTACAACAATATCGACCTGGCCGTCTATTACGACCGCCATCACCCTTACAATGTTGAGCGGATGATGCGGGCGATGAAGGTCTCGTTCGAAGTGTTCGAGCGCGAGTTCTCGCCGTTCCAGTTTCGCCAGATGCGCATCCTCGAGTTTCCAGCTTACGCCCAGTTCGCTCAATCGTTCGCGAACACGGTGCCGTATTCAGAGGCTATTGGCTTTATCGCGCGCTACGATGACGCGACAGCTGAGCGCGAAACCGAAAAGGTAGATTACGTCACTTACGTAACCGCCCACGAGGTCGCGCACCAATGGTGGGCGCATCAGATCATCGGCGCTGATATGCAGGGCTCGACCATGCTGTCGGAGACGTTTGCCTCGTATTCGGCATTGCTGGTGATGGAAGAGATCCTCGGCCCCGACCAGGTCCGGCGCTTTCTTCGCCAAGAGCTCGACAACTACCTCCGCTCGCGCGGCGGCGAAGTGATCGAGGAATTGCCGCTGATGCGGGTGGAGAACCAAGGTTATATCCACTACCGCAAGGGCGGCCTCGCTATGTACTTCCTGCGCAACGAAGTCGGCGAAGACGCCGTCAACCGCGCCATGCAGCGTTTGCTGGAAGAATACGCCTTTCATGGCGCGCCGTATCCGCGCTCGTCGGATTTCGTCCGCATCCTTCGTGAAGAGGTTGGGCCCAATCCGGCGCACCAAGCGCTGATCACCGATCTTTTCGAGCGCATCACGCTTTACGATGCGCGTGTGGTGTCGGCCGAGACCCGTGCGCGGGCCGATGGGCGCTGGGATGTCACCATGGTGGTCGAAGCGCGCAAGCTCTACGCCGATGGCGAAGGCGCAGAAACCGAAGCGCCGCTCAACGAGGCGTTCGAGTTCGGCATCTTCACCGCCGAACCGGGTGAGGGCGCATTCTCGCGCGACGATGTCATCACCTTCGAACGCCGGCCCATCCGGAGCGGGCGTCAGACGATAAGCTTTACCGTGGACCGAGAGCCGACGTTTGCGGGGATAGATCCCTACAATAAACGCATCGACCGCAACTCCGATGACAATGTCCTGGCTGTCACCGTCTCTGACGGCGCGCCTCCCGCCTAGCGAGAAGAGGCGCCGCCAAGGTGTGTCTTGCGCATGGTTGTTGAGCCAAGATGCGAACGGGGCATGGAGCGGTTCACGCCCTCTCGGCGGCTGGTTTGAACGCCAAGGCCAATGTTTGGCGTGGAACGCGCGGCGCTTCTAACGCCACGCGCCGAGGACAAGGCCAATGAGCGTAAATTGAATGGCGTGATAGCCGCCATTGATCAAAAACAGCGCCAATGACTTGCGCTCGAACAGATAATTGATCCCGAATGAAGCGCCCACCCAGCACACGCCCGCCGTCGCGCCATAAAGCGCGCCGGTTGTTGCATCGACTTCAGGTCCTAAGAACACAGCAAAGGATGCGGACGCGATAAGCGCCAACACAAACGATCCGCCAAACACCAGCGCCAAATTCCGGGCTTTGAGCGCGGCTTCATCGAGCGCCGCCGCGTTCATCCAAGCTTTGCCGAAAACTGGGCCATACCAAATTCCGCCAAGCAAGAACGAGCTGATCGCCGCTGCAATCACCGCCAACCAATTCACATCCATGTTCTGCCCCTTTCGTCTAAGCTTTGAGCTTTGCCGCTTTCTGCAAAAGATCGAAATGCGTGCGCAATTGCGCAACGCCGCGATCGAAATAGGAGACATCGCGATGGGTGCGCGCCTGCATAACCCCGCCTTCCATCGTGGTGAGAATAAATTGCGCCAGCGCGCGCCGATCCGTTCCGGCGGGCAGGCGCTTTTTGGCGTCGCTCAAACAAGCCTCGATCGCGCCAGTCCATTTGTCGAAATTCTGCGCCAGTAGGGCGCGCACGGGCGGGTCGGGTTCATGCAATTCCAGCGCAAGCGAGCCGATCGGGCAGCCATAAGCGCACTCGCTCTCTACGATCATTCCACGATAAGCGGCGAGCAGGGCGAAAATCTTCTCGATCGGATCGTCAACTTTCGACCATGCCGGCTGAAGCAGCATCGCCTCAATGCCATCGCGGTAGGTTTCAAGCACGCCGATAAGCACGTCCTGCTTAGAGGGAAAAACGTGATAGAGGCTGCCGGAATTGAGCTGTGTTCGGCTCAAAAGATCGGCGATCGAGGTCGAATTGTAGCCCTTAAGCCAGAAGAGCTCCATCGCCGCTTCGATGATCTTTTCCCGCGCACTCATGGGCGAGACCTTGCAGCTAGCGCCGCCCAATCGGTTGGCCCGGTTACAATCCGCTGTTCCAGCATCTGCAGCGTCAGCGCATTGCCGGCTTGGAAGAATTGATAGAGACGCTCGTGGCCAGGATTGCTTGCGAACCCCATCATGGAGACGGCCACGCGCGTGTGCGATGCATCAACGGCCTCAAGCTCAATCACCGTCCATAAATCGCGCACCAGCTCGGGTTCGGGAAAACCCTCTGGGGCGCGATCAACGGCGATGCTCAACATGCGCCCCGGAATAAAACTCAACACCCGATTGCGGATATTGCCGGGGTCGCCTGCGCGCGCATCGGCGCGATAAGAGGTTTCCCAGAGGCCGCCGACGCGCAGATCCATGGTGGCGAGCGGCGCAAGCCAGGTTTGCATGCCGGCGCTGGATGCAAAGAGCTGCCAGACCTCGTCGGTCGATGCTGCAACCACGACCTCGTGGCATAGCGTACGCGTGCCATTTGCTTCGCTACGCGCGCATCCAATGATGCGCTCGGCGCTTTGGCCGTAGGCCGGACTAGCCAACCCAAGCATCAGAGAAAGCAACGCCAAACGGAGCATATTTTTCATCTTGATTGAACGATCAATCAAGGCTTTGCGAGTGTCAAGCTCGAAAGTGGTCAGATTTCGATGCGCGATGCGATTTGAATGGCTTTTTCCAAATTAGCCGCCTCGATGATTGCAAATCCCGCACTGGAGCGCCGGCCATGCCGATCAAAGCGCCGCGTCTTATAGGCGCCTTGTCGTTGGCATGCGCAGCGGCGCGCACATCTTCTGGGTTTGCTCATATCCAGCTTCGTCTCCCTGGCCGATGGTCACGAATTTGGGCATCGCAGCTTCATCGCTTCGTCGGTGCGAAAGCACAGAAGGTCGGGATTGTTCTTCGCGGGTGTTGCCCAATCATGCCCTCGGTGTCGGTGATGCGATGCTAGCTATGCTTCGGCAAGCAGCAGGTTCGGGGGGCCAGCTCAGCCACGCAAGGATTGTGCAGAGAAGCACAGAGTCGCCATCGCTGAACGCGATAGCGATGGGAAGACAAAATCAAAGAGTGACGGCCCCAAGCGTGTAGGGCTGGCGCTCTGGTGTTTGCGCGCATGCTGAATCAACCACCAGATCGCGACGAAGGTTTAAAAGCCGTCTTGGCGGCGCGCCGCGCGCATGTCACATCCTGTCATGACCAACACAAACGCGGATCGACCGAGCTATGGCGCAGAGCACGCGGCCAGCGTCAATCTTGCGGTTGGCAAGCGCGCGCGGGCGCGCAGTATCCGGCCCTTGCAGGATTTGGCGCCCTATCTTTGGCGCCATCGCCTCGATCTCATTGGCGCAGGCGTTTTTTTGCTTTTAGCTGCGGCCGCAAGTTTAGCTGTGCCGCTAGCGTTTCGCGGTGTCATTGATCATGGTTTCGTCGCTGGTGATCAGGGCGCCGTCGATCGTGCATTCCTGGGGCTTGGTGTCGTCGCGTTATTGATGGCCGTCTTTTCAGCCGGGCGCTTTTATTTCGTCAGTAAGATTGGCGAACGGATCGTCGCGAACCTCCGCGCTGACGTCTACGATCACCTTTTGTCGCTCTCGCCTGGTTATTTCACCCGCGTCAGCACTGGTGAAGTGCTGTCCCGCTTAACCGTCGACGCCGCCATGGTCGAAAATCTGGTTGGATCGACAGCTTCGATTGCAACCCGAGCCACGATCACCTTGATCGGCGCTTCGGTGATGCTCGCCATCACCAATCTGCAATTGGCCGGGCTGCTGATATTGATCATCCCGGCCATGCTTGGGCCGATTTTGCTGTTCGGCCGGCGCGTGCGCACACTGGCTGGTGCGGCCCAGGACCGTATCGCGGACGCATCCTCGACGGCTTCGGAAAGCATTGACGCCATCGACACCGTGCAGGCGTTCGGCCGCGAGGATGACATGCGTGTGCGCTTTCGCACGGCCGTCGAAAAAGCATTCGAGGCTGCCCGACGCCGCATCGGCGCGCGCGCCCAGCTTACCGCTGGCGCAATCAGCGTGATGTTCTTGGGCGTCGCATTGGTGTTGTGGTTAGGCGCGCGCTCGGTTTTGGCAGGGGAGATGACCCCTGGCGCGCTAGCACAATTTGTTTTGTTTGCGATTTTGGCGGCGAGCAACGGGGCGATGTTGTCGGAGGTTTGGGGTGATGTGCTGAAGGCCTCAGGCGCAACTGAACGCCTTACTCAGATATTGGCAGAGACGCCCGACATTGCAGCGCCGGCCTCACCAATTGCTCTGCCCGATCCAGGTCGCGGATCCATTGAATTCGATCGTGTCTGCTTTACGTATCCTGGCGCCGGTGAACGTTCTGCATTGCGTGATTTTTCGTTGAGGGTGCAGCCGGGCGAAACCGTCGCGCTCGTCGGTCCGTCCGGCGCCGGCAAGAGCACGGTGTTTCGGCTTTTGCTGCGCTTTTACGATGCAGAGGCTGGCCGCTTGTTGCTTGACGGCGTTGAAGCACGCACTGCTGATCCGCGCGATTGGCGCACTCGTTTTTCCTATGTCTCGCAGGATGCGCATCTGTTTTCTGGCACAGCAGGCGACAACATTGCGCTTGGTCGCCCAAACGCAAACGCCGCTGCACTCGAAGATGCCGCGCGCCGCGCAGAAGCTTGGGCTTTTCTAGAACCGAGAGGCGGATTGAGCGCACCTGTCGGTGACCGCGGCAAAGCTTTGTCCGGAGGCGAGCGCCAACGCCTTGCATTGGCGCGGGCGCTCGCACGCGATGCGCCGGTTTTGTTGCTCGATGAGGCCACCAGTGCGCTCGATGCTCAAAATGAGCGCTACGTTCAAGCAGCGCTTGCCGAAGCGCGAAAGGGCCGAACCACGCTGGTGATCGCCCATCGCCTCGCGACCGTGTTGGAGGCAGACCGCATTGTCGTGATGGATGCGGGACGCGTCGTTGAGGAGGGCGACCATGGCGCCCTGATCGCTCGCGGTGGGCTTTATGCAAGGCTCGCCGCAATGCAGTTCATGGACTCTTCCCCCGATCTCGCCCGCTAACACGGGATATAATATTGGTTTGTCGCGCCGAGGTCGCTCTCAACAAAGCAAGCGATGGCCGGCCCGCCGATCGAGGCTCGCGGGCCCGCATCCAACCCACCTGGCGGGGGCATCCTTAGCTTGGGTTCGTAAGCTCAAGGGTCTTCGCCAGCCAGGCCTAGCTGGCGGCGGAGACCAAGAGAGAGGGGGGCAAGTTCACATTGGCCGATGCTGGCAAAACCTGGCTCATTGAAGCGCCCGGCAAGATTGAGCGCATAGAAGCTTGCCTTACGGACCGAGGCTACGCGCCTCATCGCCACGATACTTATACCGTCGGGCTTACCTTGAGTGGGATTCAAAGTTTCAACTATCGCGGCGCGGCTAGAGCCTCCGCTCCCGGACAGATGGTGATCTTGCATCCCGACGAGCAACACGATGGTCGCGCCGGCGGCGAGGGCGCTTTGCGCTACCGCGCCGCCTATATCGCGCCGGCGGAGATCCAAGAGGTGCTGAAAGGGGAGGCGCTACCGTTTGTTGACGGCGGGGTTTCGACTGACGTGCGCCTCTATCGTGCGATTAAAGCCTTGCTCCACGACTACCAACGCCCGCTGACAAAGCTGGAATATCAGGACGCGCTCTATGACTTGGCGCTTGGGTTGCGCGATGCGGCTGGAGCCGCTCTCGCCATTAAGCGCGCCAATCGTGAAGCCGCCGCGCATGCGCGCGATTACATAGAGGACCATCTGGCGAGCGGATTTTCGCTCGAAGACTTGGAGCGTGCGACGGGTCATTGCCGCTGGCAATTGTCGCGCGATTTTCGAGCCATGTTCGCCACGAGCCCTTACCGGTATCTGACGCTGCGACGCTTAGATTTGGCGCGGCGGATGATGCGCGAGGGCGGCGCCATCGCTGACATCGCTCAGGCGTGCGGGTTTTCCGATCAGAGCCATTTCGGGCGCGCGTTCAAGCAAACTTACGGATTGACGCCCAAGGCCTGGGCGCGCGCTCTGCAAACGCCCGCACGATCATTCTAGAACGCGCCAAATCGCAGGTTCATCAAGGCGCGATGAAACCAACATCGCTGTTCTCGCCAGAGCCCGCAAAGGGTTGGCTGCCTTGGGGGGCGTTGGCGCCCTTTCTCTTGGTCCTGTTTGTAGCCGCGCCAGTCATCTTGACCGACGATCCGTTCGAGCGTTGGGGCCTCCTCACCGATAGGGGCGATCCGATTGGGCGCCTCGGTCTTTATGTCTTTTTGCTTATTCCTTTTACGATGACCGCTGCGCTGGTTTTTGCGTGGGTGCTCTTTGTCGAACGTCGTTCGCTCGTGACCATCGGCCTTGCGCCACATGCTGGAGCTGCCTTCTTCCTTCGCGGCCTCTGCATTGGCGTTGCAACCATCGGCGCTGTCGTCGCCGGCATTTGGGCAATAGGAGGCTATGAGGTAGATGGCTTTGGGCGCGCCTTTGCATCGCCGCGCGATCTCATCGCTATCGCTATTCTCCTTGCTTGCTTCATGCTTCAAGCGAGCGTCGAAGAGATCATCTTTCGCGGCTGGTTGATGTCGGTGCTGGCGCGGCGTTTCAACGTGATCGTCGCAATATTGGTCACCTGCCTTGTCTTCACAGCGCTACATTATGGACCGGGTCAGAAATTGAGCGTCATGGCGGCGTCATTTCTGTTTTCAGCCTTCGCGTGTGTTTGGGCGATCAAGGCAGGCAACATCTGGGGCGTCATGGGCTGGCATGCGGGATGGAATTGGTTTTTGGCGACGGCTTTTGAACTTCCCGTCACCGGCATCGACGCGGGCGTGTCGGCGCTCGTTGTAAAACTCATTCCGCAAGCATCAGACTTCATCACCGGCGGCGCGGAAGGACCAGAAGCCAGTGTCATCTGTCTCGTGTTCTTCGCTGGAGCGATCGCAATGCTGATTTGGCGTCTGCGAACAAGAGCGAGCCCAGCACAATCGAGCTCGAACCCTGTCTGAACGCCATCAGCGGCCCCGGGGAGGGCGCCAATGCAGAGTGCGTCCACAAAGGCGAGTGGGATCTTGTCCCAGCTGGTGAGAGCGCGGTGATATAAGATCGCTTACCTATGGGTCGGCGCGCCCTGAACCCGGTCGCCATCGGCCATGGCGTCTCCAGGAAAGAGGATGACGCGGTCGCCTTCGCGTAATCCAGATAAGACGGCGCGATAGTCTTCGCCGCCATCTCCCAATCTGATCGGCGTCAGCCGCGCCCGGCCGCCGCGCACCACAAACACAGCCCAATTATCGCCGTCGCGCACCAATGCATCGGTCGGCGCGCGGAGCGCATCTTGGTGTTCGTTCAACACCACGCGTGCATCGACGCGAAAGCCATGGCCGAGCGGGGGCGCCGTTTCTGGGTCGACAAGGTGGAGGATGACGTTGACGCGCTGCTCTTCAACGCCCAGCGCCGAAATACGCGTGCGCGCATAGGGTTCGATGCGGAAGACGCGTGCCGGAATTGGCGTATCGCCGCCCCAGTTTTCGATCTGGGCTGACGCGCCGGCCTGCATGCGGATCGCGTCTTGGGTGAGGAACTCAGCCGCGATCTCGATTTGGCTGGTGTCGCCGATCTCAATTAAAGGCGCACCGGCAAGAGCAATGGTTTGGCTTTGTTGCAGCACGCGCAGCACGCGCCCGGCTGTGGGGCTCGTCACCGGCGTTGCACGGCGCGCGCGCGCTGACGGAGATCCTGCCGCTGCGCGCGCCTGTGCGACCTCGGCCCGGCGCGCATTGACCGCCGCACGCGCTGCGCGAAGGTTGGCGTTGGCGGCGTCAAAAGCTGCTTGTGAGGCAAACTCGCGGGCAAAAAGTATCGCAACGCGCCTTTGATCACTTTGCGCCAACTGCAGATCCGCTTCACTGGCCGCGAGCGCTGCCTGCGCTGCGGCGACCGCGGCATTGGCTTGCGCTGCGACGCGGGCGTCGAGCAGTGCAGGATCGGCCGGCAGAATCGAAGCCACAACTTGCCCGGGCTCGACCGCATCGCCAGGCTCAAGCTCGATGCGCTGCAATTCGCCGCTGACCGGGGCTGCGATCACAAAGACATCGTGGATCCGCGTGCGCGCTTCATCGACCACCTCGCTGCGCACGATGCCCCGGTCAATGATGGCGATCTCCACATTCATTGGCCGCGGCCATGCCAGCCAGACAAGCATCAGCGCCACAACCAGACCCGCGCCCAGCCACAGGCGCTGTGCGACAGTCAGTTTCAGAGGCGCCTTCGCCAATGCAAAGAGATCTGTGCGAGAGGGCAGGCGCATGAAATCAGTCTCTGGCTTTGAGGACGGCGATCATATCGAGTTTGTCGATGCTGGCGCGCACAACCATCGCGGCGGTGGCGACGCATGCGAGCGTAAAAGCGATGGCGAACGCGTAACCTGCCGGATTGAATACGAACGGGAAGGCGTACATGTCGGTCTGAAAAAGCTGCATCAGCCAGATCGACAAAAGCGCGCCGAGCGCAAGGCCGGCCGGGATGGCGATGAGCGCAAGCGCCATTAATTCGCCGACCAGAATGTAAGAGACTTCAAGACGGGTAAAACCAAGCACGCGCAGCGTCGCTAAATCGCGCTCCTGTTCTGCAAGAGTTATGCGCGCTGCAGAAAAGGCGACGCCGCCCGCCATGATCGCAGCGAAAGCGGCATAGACGAGGTTCATGACGCCGACCCCTTGCTCGAATTCGCGGCGCATCGAAGCCTCCGCCTGGCCGACATAACTGACGCCTGCTATGGCCGGTATCGTTTTGATCTCGCGGTTAAACGCCTGATAGCGGGCGCTATCCATACGCAGATGCGCCCCGCTTATGCGGCCGCCCTCGCGCATGAGCCGTGAGAGCGCCTCGATCTCCATATAAGCCGATGAACCAATCATCGGTTCAACGATCGCGGTCACGCGCACGTTTGCCCCAATGCGCCGGCCGCGCGTCTGCTCTAAGCGGATCTCATCGCCTGGCCTTGCGCCCAGCTTTTGTGCAAGCGCGCGGGCCAAAGCGATACCGGTCGCCGGCGGCGCCATGACCCGCTGGCCCGCGCCCACGATTTGGGCAAGACGCGCATGTTCGGGCACGCCGAATATTGCCTCGTGCACAGTCCGGCCGTTGTGACGCAAGATAACATCGTCGAGCCGGAACGGCTCTGCATAGACGACGCCAGAAAGCCGCTCGATTTGATGGAGGACGCTATTGTCACGCGCCTCGGTAAAGCTGAGCGTCACGTCTTGGCGATTGGCGACGCCGAAATTGACATCGAGGAGATAATCCATCTCCGCCGGCATGGTGCGCGCGACCACAAGCAGCGCAATGGCAAAAGCGATGCCAAGCGCGCTTGTGCCGGCGCGGCGGGGAAAGCGCACGATCCGGCGCATGATGATCCGCGATTTGGCGTCGAGACTGGCTTCAAATTGCAAAAGCGCCGGCCCAGCGGAGAAAAAGGTGGTCGGCCGTGGCGGCGTTAGCGCCTCGGCCGGAGACAATCGCGCCGCCTTCAGCACCGAAAAGATGCACCCGGTTAAAGCTGCCGCGAAACCTGCCGCCCATGCGCCGATGAAGGTTGCAGGTGAGGCGGAAAATTCAAGCGTCGGGAAATGGTAATAGTCGCGGTAGAGGTCAGCCACGGCTCGGCCAAGCGCAATGCCTGCGCCTGAACCAATGAAGGCGCCGATCGCTGCAAAGATGAGCGCGCTCTTGGCGTAATGCCAAGCAACAGCTGCATTCGAATAGCCGAACGCCTTGAGTAAGCCGATATTGGAGCGCTCTGTTGCGATCACGCGGCCAAGCGCGATGTTCACCAAAAACGCCGCCGTGATCAAAAACAGCGCCGGCAAAAAGATCGCCATGGTGGAGAGCTGGCGGAGTTCTTCGCTGAGAAAGCGGTCTGACACCATGCGGTCGCGGCCATAAGCGCCGACGCCGCCATAGGGTTCAAGAATGCGATCAATGGCGGCGATGGTTTGAGATTGATTGGCGTTACGGCCAAGCAGGAAAACAGCATCATTGAAGGCGCCGTCGAGGTCGTAGGCGCGCGCCAGCGCTTCGCGGTTCATCCAGATCACGCCAAAGCGCTTGGCTTGCCGGAAAAGTTCGCCGGGGGCTGCGACGAAGACGAATTCCGGCGAATTGGCGATGCCGACGATCCGCAACCTCTGGCGCCGGCCATGGATGGTGGCGTTCAATGTGTCGCCGAGACCAAGATGATTGGCGTCGCCAAAAGCTTGGCTCAGCAAAATCTCATTGGCGCGTGCAGGATCTGGCCAGCGGCCGCGGGCGAGCGTCAGATCATTGATGCGAGGTCTGGCCTCAATCGGCAACGAAACGAGACGCGCCGATGGTGGTTCTGAGACGTCGGGCAAATCAAGCAACGCAACGCCGCTCACGCGTGTCTCGATCGTCTCAACGCCCGGCGCCTCGGCCAATATCTCGGCCATGCGTTCTGGCGCGCGGACCGCCGATACGGCCAAGTCAGCCATGTGCCGTTCAGCGTAATAGGCCGCGCGCGTGCGCTCCATCGAGCCGCGCATGCCCAGAGCCATGACCATGACCGAGAGCCCGCACCCCAGCACCAGCGCCACACCCAGCGCATGAACGCGCATGCGCCAGACATCGCGAAAGAGCTTCTTATCCAGCGCTCGCATCGCTCACCACACCAGAGCTGATGGTGGAACACGCTCGCTATTGGTCTCGACGCTGCGCACGCGGCCATCGCCGAAGCGAATGACGCGCGCGCCCATGCGCGCGACATCGCCATTGTGGGTGACGATCAAGGTTGTCGAACCGTAGCGTTGGTTCACTTCTTGGAGTGCTTCTAACACCCGAACGCCAGTTTTGACATCGAGCGCGCCTGTGGGCTCATCGCACAAAAGCACGGCCGGCCTTTTGGCGATGGCGCGCGCCACCGCGACGCGCTGTTGTTCGCCGCCAGATAATTGCGATGGAAAGTGATCAAGGCGTTTGCCAAGGCCTACAAGCTCAAGCGCTTCGGCCGCTTCGAGCGGATCGTCGGTGATCTCGCCAACCAATTCGACGTTCTCACGCGCCGTCAGACTTGGAATAAGATTGTAGAATTGGAAAATGAAGCCGACATGGCGGCGACGATACCGGGTTAGCGCCTCTTCACTTTGTCCTGTAAGCGGCGCGCCGCGAAAGTGGATCGCGCCTGCGCTTGGACGATCGAGGCCGCCCAGAATATTGAGGAGGGTGGACTTGCCCGAGCCTGACGGGCCCAAAAGCACGATCAATTCGCCGCCACTAATGTCTAGGTCGACGTCAATGAGTGCGCGAACCTCTGTCTCGCCTGCGCCATAGGTCCGGCAAATGCCGCGGAGGGCAAAGAGCGGCAATGGCTGATCTGACGGCGCAGCGTTGATCATGAAGCTTCATGCCCGCTTTGGTCAGGCAATCCTTGATTGACCTCAAATGAGATGATCAGCGCTCTGCTCTGATGTCTATCCCTTTTGCGATTTGCAGATGATAGGGGACATTGGCGCAGGCCTTTTCCGGCCCGGCGATATGTAAATCGAGATCGCGACGCGATCATAGACGCGATTATAAAAGAGTGCGGATAATCTGACCGGTGACCGATGAGAGCCCAACGGGCCTGAGCGAGGCGCAAGCTTGCCAAAAGTTGGCCCAATGGGGCGCCAACGCATTGCCAAGTCCCGGCCGCCGCGGCTTTGCCCAGATTGCTGGCGAGACCATGCGCGAGCCGATGTTCGTGCTGCTGCTCGCGGCGGCGGGGCTCTATCTTTTTCTCGGTAGTCTTGGCGAGGGCGTCTTTTTGCTGCTCGGCGCATGCGCGGCGATTGCGCTTGTGGTCGTACAAGAAGCGCGCAGTGAGCGGGCATTGTTGGCGCTGCGCGAACTGGCGCAGCCGCACGCGCGTGTCGTGCGCGATGGGCTAGAGCGAAAGGTGAGCTCGCGCGAGATCGTGCCCGGCGATATTATGCTGGTCGGAGAAGGCGACCGGATCTGCGCCGACGCGGTTTTGATCGCAGGCGACATTCTGAGCGTGGATGAATCGTCCCTGACCGGAGAGTCCGCCCCAGTCTCCAAGCGCTTGGCTCGCGCCGGAGAGGTCTTTGGCGAGATCTCTGCGCCGCCGCACGAAGTCTCGCCGCTTTTATTTTCAGGAACGCTGGTGGTGCGTGGCCAAGGCGTGGCGCGTGTCACCCATACAGGCGTCCGCTCGGCGCTTGGGCGCATTGGCCGCTCGCTCGCCGAGATCGATCAGCAACCGACGCCGCTCCAGCGCACAGCAGGCAAACTGGTGGGCCTGGTGGGCGCCTTTGCGCTCGCTTTTTGTGGCTTGGTGGTGCTCGCTTTCGGCATATTCCGCGGTGACTTCATCGCCGGCGCGCTTGCTGGAATAACAACGGCGATTGCGTTGGTGCCGGAAGAATTTCCGATGGTGCTGGCGGTGTTTTTGGCGTTGGGCGCCTGGCGGCTCGCGACCCATAAAGTGCTTGTGCGCCGAAGCGCGGTCATTGAGGCGCTCGGCGGAGCAACGGTCTTGTGTGTCGATAAGACCGGCACCTTGACGCAAAATCACATGCGCCTGGTTCGCGTTTGGACCAAAGCCGGCGTTGCCAGCGTCGATACAGCGCTCGGCGATGAGGGGCGTGCTCTGATCGCCTGCGCCGGTTTGGCCTCAAGCGTTCGGCCAATAGATCCCATGGATCGGGCGATCCATGAAGCGGCGGGCGCGATCGGCGTGGTCGTTGGCGCAGGCGCGATTGAGCGAAGTTGGCCGCTGCGGCCAGACATGATGGCGGTTACCCAGCTTTGGCGCGCGGGCGACGAGCGCGTGGCCGCCGCCAAGGGCGCGCCGGAAGCTCTATTTCGTTTGTGCGGGCTCGATGATGGGACGATCGCCCGACTTCATGAGATTATCGAAGCGTTCGCCAAGGATGGCTTGCGCGTTCTGGGCGTCGCCAACTGGCGTGGCGGGACGACGTTTCCGGAGCTGCCTGAGAGCGCTTCGTTCGCGTTTGTGGGTCTTATCGGATTTCTCGATCCGTTGCGTGAAGATGTTCCAGGTGCATTGGAAGAGGCGCGCAGCGCCGGCATTCAAGTCATCATGATCACTGGCGATCATCCAGCGACGGCGCTGGCGATCGCGTCCGGGGCCGGTATCGATGTCGCAAGCGGCGTCATGACGGGCGCTGCGTTGGCCGAGCTTGCTTTTCCCGCCTTGCGTCAGCACCTGCGCCAAGGCCGGGTCTTTGCACGCATTGGCCCAGATCAAAAACTGCTCATCGTCGAGGCGCTCAAAGCCAATGGCGAAGTCGTGGCGATGACAGGCGATGGCGTAAACGACGCGCCGGCGCTTGAGGCGGCCGATATCGGGATCGCCATGGGCCAAAAAGGCGCTGACGTCGCGCGCGAAGCCGCTGACCTTGTGCTTTTAGATGACGGCTTTGCCTCGATCGTCGGCGGCGTGCGCATGGGTCGGCGTATCTTCGCCAATCTGCGCAAGGCCTTAATTTACATCACAGCGATCCATATCCCGATTGCGGGTCTTGCGCTCTTGCCGATCCTTCTTGGATTGCCGCAGCTTTTGTTTCCGATGCACGTGGTTTTGCTGGAACTGGCGATTGACCCCACTTGTGCGCTCGCCTTTGAAGGCGAACGCAGCAGCCGAGGGGCGATGAAACGTCCCCCGCGCAAGCCCGATGAAGCGTTGTTTGGCCCAAGACAATTGCTCAACGCCGCTGTGCAGGGTCTTGTCATCTTGGTCGGTGTCTTGACGCTTTATATCTACGCTGCAGCGACGCTAACCGTCGATCAGGCGCGCGGGGCAGCTTTCATTGCGCTCGTTGTCGCCAACCTCACTTTAGCGCTGGTGGACGCGGTCGGCGCCGAGGGACGCATCTTAGATCCCGAGCGGCGCATTTACTGGATCATCGCTGGGGTGCTGTTGGCCGTTCTGGCGATGGTCGTCGCAAGTCCGTTATTGGCGGGGATTTTTCACTTGGCGGCGCCGAGCGCTCCTTATGTGCTCGCGTCCCTTGGCGTTGGTTTGCTGAGCGGCGCCTGGCATTGGCCGGCGCTGCGCTTTGGGTCCTGGGGGAGGCGCGCGTGAAGCTCAGATTGCGAAGTCTTGGCGGGGCTGACACCGTCACCGGATCGAAGCACTTGATCGAAGCCGATGGTGTGCGCGTCCTGGTCGATTGTGGGCTTTTTCAGGGGTTAAAGCACCTGCGTGAGCGCAATTGGGCGCCGCTCGCGGTGGCGCCGGACGCAATCGATGCGGTGGTTCTGACGCATGCGCATCTGGACCATAGCGGTTATCTGCCGAAGCTGGTGCGCGATGGGTTTCGGGGCGTTGCCCATTGCACCGATGCGACCGCAGCTCTTTGCGACATTCTATTGAAGGATAGCGCCCAGATCGCCGAGAAGGATGCTGACTACGCAAATCGCAAGGGTTTTTCCAAGCACCAGCCGGCATTGCCGCTTTACACAATGCGCGATGCAGAGCGGGCGCTGAAGCACTTGAAGCCGATGCCGTTTGACTCAGAATTCGAGATCGCTCGCGATTGTGGTCTGCGGTTTCAGCGTGCGGGGCATATTCTTGGCGCCGCCACCGCAGAGGTGAAAATTGGCGCCAGAACGCTTGTCTTCTCCGGCGATCTTGGCCGCTACAATGATGCGGTGATGTGCGATCCAAAGCCCGTCGCGCATGCCGATTATGTGATCGTTGAATCCACTTACGCCGATAGGGTCCATGCCAGAAGCGACCCGATGGCGGAGCTTGGCGACATCATCGAACGCACGGTGGAGCGCGGTGGCAGCGTTATTATTCCCGCATTCGCCGTGGGGCGTGTGCAGAGTCTGCTTTATTATTTGTGGCAGCTGAAGCGCGCAGGACGCTTGGGGGCGACGCCAGTTTTTCTGGACAGCCCTATGGCGATCAACGCCACCCAATTGCTGCGCGCCCATCCTGACGATCACAAGCTCGACGCTGAAGCCGTCGCAGGCTCTAGCGCGGTCGCCACCTATACGCGTGATGTCGAAGCTTCCAAGGCAATCACCTCCAACCCGATGCCCAAAGTGGTGATTGCAGGCAGCGGCATGGCGACAGGCGGGCGGATCGTGCACCATATTCGCGCCTTTGCGCCGGATCCTCGAAGCACCATCGTGTTTGCAGGTTACCAAGCCCTGGGCACGCGCGGCGCGCGTCTGCTGGCGGGGGAGAGCGAGCTCAAAATGTTCGGCGAGTGGATACCGGTGCGCGCCGAGATCGCCAGTTTGCCTCAGCTCTCTGCTCACGCCGACGCCGATGAGATTATGCGCTGGCTGTCGGGATTTGAGCAGGCGCCGCGCCGGTTGTTCATCGTCCATGGCGAACCTGCAGCTTCGGAGGCGCTGCGTACGCGTGTCGAGCGCGAACTTAAATGGAAGGCAAACGTTGTCGATCCGCTTTTCAGCTACGATCTCACATGAACGGGCAAGTGCATCCGCTTCGCGCGCGCCGGCTCGGGCTTTTGACCCAGGATGAGGCGATCGTTTTGATGCGCACCGATTGCCACGTGTGCAAATCGGAGGGCTTGGCGGCGCGCGCACGTGTGCTGGTGCGGGCCGGGACGCGCGAGCTCATCGCAACGCTTTATCAGATCGAGAATGAGTGGCTGCACCTTGATGAGGTTGGGCTTTCTGAGGCGGCGTGGCGGCGCCTTGATCTAAAGCCCGGCGAGGTGCTCGACGTTGAGAACACGCCGAGTGTGGACTCACTAGCCGACGTGCGCCATCGCATTTATGGCGGCCGCTTAGATGCACGCGCCTTTGGCGGGATCATCACCGACATCGTCGCCGGTCGCTATGCGGACATTCATCTTGCCACTTTCATTGCGGCTTGTTCTGCATTCCCGCTCGATGTCGAGGAGATCACCCATCTCACCGGGGCGATGGCTGACGCCGGTGATCGACTTTCGTGGGGCGCGCCAGTCGTCAGCGACAAACATTGCGTTGGTGGTTTGCCAGGGAACCGCACGACGCCGATCGTTGTAGCGATCGCCGCCAGTTGCGGCCTGATCATGCCCAAGACATCCTCACGCGCAATCACCTCGCCATCGGGCACGGCGGATGCGATGGAAACGCTCGCACCGGTCGATCTTGATGTCAGCGCTATGCGCCGCGTGGTCGAGGCTGAAGGTGGATGCATAGCCTGGGGCGGGGCAGTGAAGCTCTCACCTGCGGACGATGTGTTGATCCGCGTCGAGCGGGCGCTTGAGATCGATACTGAAGGCCAATTGATCGCATCGGTCTTGTCGAAGAAGATTGCCGCCGGGGCCACTCATGTCGTTTTGGACCTTCCGGTTGGACCCACAGCCAAGGTGCGCACCGAACGCGCCGCCGAAAACCTCACCGACCACATTTGCGCGGTTGCGTCATCTTTCGGGATGAAGACGCGGGTCCTACGCACCGATGGGGCCCAGCCGGTGGGACGCGGCATTGGGCCGGCGCTGGAAGCGCGTGATGTTTTAGCGGTGCTGAAGGGCGAGCCCCAGGCGCCGCAAGATTTGCGTATGCGCGCTTTAGCGATCGCTGCGGCAGTGCTTGAGCTGTCGGGCGCCGCACCCCAAGCGCAAGGAGCGGCTCTCGCGGAGGAGGCGCTCGCAAGCGGGCGTGCATGGACCAAGTTCCAGCGTATTTGCGCCGCCCAGGGCGGCATGCGCACGCCGCCGGTCGCGCCATTGCGGCGTGCTCTGGGCGCCCCCCATTCGGGCATAGTCACCCACATCAACAACCGAAAGATCTCGCGCCTCGCCAAATTGGCGGGCGCGCCGGATGATAAGGCGGCTGGCTTAGAAATACTGGCGCGTCTTGGCGATCAAGTGATGGCGGGAGCGCCGCTTCTCATCGTGCACGCCGAGGCGCCCGGTGAATTGGACTATGCCTTGGGGTTTGCGGCCGCCAACATGGATATGTTCGAGATCGAGGCTTGAGCGCGATGCGTGTGATCTTGCCGATGCCGGGCAACGAGGCGATGGCGGCGGCGCTTGCGAGGCGCCTTGATGCTGAATTGGGGGTTCTGGATTGGCGCCGTTTCCCCGATTGTGAAGCCTATGTTCGCATTGCAAGCGCGGTGCGGGCAAAGCGCGTTTACATCGTCTGCACATTAGCAAATCCAGATCCGCAAATACTGACGCTTGTCTTTGCGGCGGCCGCCGCTCGAGAGTGCGGCGCTGAGGGCGTTTATCTGATCGCGCCCTATCTTGCCTATATGCGCCAGGACAAGCGCTTTAAGCCCGGCGAGGTCGTATCGGCGAGGCATTTTGCGCGCCTCATTTCGCAGAATTTCGACGCCCTGGTGACCATCGATCCCCATCTTCATCGCATCTGTGGTTTAGAGACGATATTCTCGATCCCCACCCATGTAGGCGCGGCTGCGCCGCTCCTTGGCGCCTGGATTGCGCAAAACCTCGATGCAGCTTTGATCATCGGGCCAGACCAAGAAAGCGCACAATGGGCGCAAGAGGTCGCAAAAAGCGCGGGCGCGCCACATGTGGTCGCAAACAAGCTGAGAAGCGGTGATGAAAAAGTGCGCGTCGAACTGCCGGACTTGGCGGCGTGGAGCGAGCGCCAGCCAGTATTGATCGACGACATAGTTTCTTCCGGGCGGACCATGATTGAAGCATCGCGTGCGCTGGCGGCGCGCGGAATGGCAAAGCCCTATTGCTTGGCTATCCACGCCGTTTTCGCTCCAGGCGCCTTCGATCGTCTCGCCGAAACATCCGAGCGCGTGGTGACGACCGATACGATTGCTCATCCATCCAACGCCATTTCTGTCGTGGACATGCTGGCGAGATTGATCGCATCCTAGCGTGACTTTAAGGAGCGCTTGGCGACCATGAGAAGAGCCCAGCCGGGGATGAGCCATGAACGAGGCAATTGTTGACCTTCAGGGCGGCGCCTCGATCGAGCTCCGGCTTGAGGAGCTCAGCCAACTCTTCGATCCATTCGACCCATTTCCGATGCCGACGCGTGATCTTGCGAGGAGTGCAGAAGATTTCATAGTCGGCTGGGCGCGTGAGCTGCCGAGAGGTCAAGCATTCCGCATCATCGTTCATCTGTCGCAGCGCGAGGCCCAAAGTCCCGCCGCGGCGGGACTAGCGGACGCACTACGGCGTCACTTCACCTATCGCGCTGAGCGCATGAGTGGTGATCTCCACGAGATGTTTCGCATTGGACGCCTGTCGCTTTTTATCGGTCTGGCGGTGTTGGGCGGTTGCGTGTTGGGTGGGCGTTTGGTGAGCAGTCTTTTCGGGCCTGGCGACATCTCAAGCTTCTTCGCCGAGGGGCTCATTATCCTGGGCTGGGTCGCCAACTGGCGTCCGATCGAGATCTTCCTCTACGATTGGTGGCCGCTGGCGCAAAGGCGACATCTATATAGATGCCTCGCCGACGCCAGTGTGGAGGTACGCTCGGTGCGCGAGGACAAGCTCTAGGCGCGGGCGCAGGCGCCTTTCTATTCGCCTTCAACGGCAAACCTTTGGCGCTTATCTTGGCCGGCGCTCGCGCATTCACTCGCCGCCGCTGTGACGCTCGGCGCGGCGATGGCCTCAGATTGGGGCGCCTCCAGCGCCGCAATTAAAGCGGCGTCGCGCTGGTAAATATCATCAGCATATAGAACGGCGCCCTCGGCGCCGGAGGCGGTGATGTAGAGGGCATAGACCGGAAGTGGCGCCGCGAGCGGCAGCGACCTTGTCTGTCCTGTCTCGATTGCCGCTTGTAGCGAAGACGCTGAGAAAGCGGGCGTCAACACTGCTGCGGCGAGGTCGAGCGCGTCGTCTACGCGGACGCAGCCATGGCTGAGTGCGCGCTGCTCTCGTGCGAACAGACCATGATTAGGCGTGTCGTGGAGGTAGATGTCATAACGATTGGGCATCTCGAATTTGACCCGCCCCAAGGCATTCATCGCACCTGGTCGTTGACGCAACTGATAGGCAAAGGGCCGCGCCGCCCAATCAATCGTCGCGGGATCGACAATCGCGCCCGATGCATCGATCGCATCATAACCGCCGCGTGATGCAGCGTTCGGGTCGCGCGCAAATTGGGGCAAGAGTTCGTTGTTGAGGATGCTGCGCGGCGGCGTCCAGGTCGGGTTCAAGGTGACCGCGTTGATTTCTGCTGCGAAGGATGGCGTCTGACTTGCGCGAGCGCCCACAATCGCAGTGTGGATGCGAGAAGCTGCGGAGGTCTCATGCAAAATGACTTGGAACTGGGCGATGCGCACCTCGATGCGGGGACTTGGCAAATCGCGCGGCGCCCAGCGCCATCGTTCGAGACTGGCGCGCAGGCTTGCGATCCGGACCTCGCGGCTAAGCCCTGACGGGCCGTCCGCACCTTGCGGCTCTGCGAGCACCCGCCCGAGCTCAGCGCGAAGCGCTGCATATTCGCTGGTTTGGGGCAGAAGCATTCTCAGCGCTCGCACCAAAGCTGCATCGCCGCGCGCTGCGCTGAGCAACGAGGTGATGTCGCCAAGCGCCGGACGAGGGATGCGCCATTGTGGGTCGGCGCGTGCGGGATCGACCGCGCCTTGCGCGAAGGTTTGCGCAAGCTCGACAAAGAGCGTGTCGGCAGCGCGATCGAAAGCGGCCGCGTCGGCGGCGCTGGTCGTCGAAACCTGTTGAAGGTTCCTCACCTCAGCGGCGGCGCTTTCGTATGAGGAAAGCCCCTCGGCCTGCGCCGAAGCAGAGATCTCGATGAGTGCGCCAACGGCGTCGGGCGACCATAATGGCTGGATGATCGCTGAAGGGGGGCTATTTGGCGCCTCTGGCGGCGTCATGGCGCACGCGGCGAGCGCCGCGGCGGCGCAAAAGACCAACACACGATGCAACATCTGGGAACTCGCGGGGACAGGCCACTTTCAGCCTGGCGCGATATCCATACACCAAGTTGATCTCTCTCAATGGCGGCCAGCATTATTGCCCCGCAAAAGAATGTTTCGAAGAGCGTACGGCAAGACGCCATAGGCAAAACAAGCAAACGGGCCTCCTTGGCAAGGCGCGTGCAGCGCCTAAGCAGGCGGTGAATGAACGCCACTTTGGCGCAACTGGCCCTCAACGGCGCCGCGCTTGATGCGGATCAAGTCAAACAAGATCACAAGCGCCGATGCTGGGGCCTTAGATCTGGCTCGGCGGCGCAAGCTGACCCAAGCCCCGTTGTGTCTTAGAGATGACGTCAGGAGAAACGCATGCTGTTGCCTCATGGGGCCATTGTCGTTGTTGTCGATGGCGAAAAGCTCGAACTTTATCGCAACGTCGGCAACGAGACGGCAGCGGAGCTTTCGCGAATGGATGCGCCTAAGCTTGAAGAGCACAACAAAAGTTCAGGCGCTCGCCATATTACGAGTTCGGCTAACCCTGGACATCTGTTGGGTGAGGATGCGCACGCCGCAGCAGTGGTCGGATGGCTTAATCAGGGGGCGATAAAAGGCGAGATAAAGCACCTCGTCGTTGTTGCACCGCCCCGTACCTTGGGCGAGATGCGCCGGCATTATGACAAGCAACTGGAAGCGATACTTGTAGCAGAAGCGCACAAGGACCTCATTGGTCGGAGCGCGCCTGAGATCCTCTCAGCACTACAATTAAAATGACGAAGAATAGACGCCCCAGAGGGGCGTCTATTCGGGGCCGTCCGCTCACCCACCTTTATCAAACCCGCGTCCTTAGAAGCTTGATCCAAATTTCTTGCGCCGCTCCTATTGGCTCGCGGTTTGCCGTTCAGCCTTTTGACTTTGGCGATGGCTTTGATATCGCGCAGCGTCTTTGTCTTGTGGCGCGGCGCGCACATCAATAGATCGGGTTTTCCGGGCTTTAGCGCATTGGGCCTCGAGTGCTCGGCGATGAGGTTCTCGCTTGCCCGGCATCCTCGAACGCAGCAGCAACCATGCTGCGCATCGAAAAGCGCATCATATTCGCGCTTTGTGAGATAGAGCCGCTTCATGACGCGCCTCCTTCAAAAGAAGAGGAAAGCCGCTCAATCGAATGGATGATGAAGCCAACGGAGAAAAAGCCAAGCTCGCCGACCTGGCGTCGGCGCTGCTCGATCTCGCCTTCGATACGCACGTTATCGCCTTCGCGAAGCTCGTTAAGGATTTGTACGCGGAGCTTCTGGCGTCGCGCGATGCAAAGGACCCAAGCTACGCGTGAGGGCTCATGTTCGCGATCCAGCGTTGAAGAGATTGCAAGCGTCAGTTCATGTGGCGCGGTTACAAGCACGCAACCGATCATGCCGGTGAGTGAAAATGAAAGCATTGGAGAAAGTCCAACCGGATGGCGCCGGTGGCGCGCCGCGAGCCGTTCCCCGCGACGCTTGCGTTGGGCGCATGCGGGAAGAGGGCGCGCGCAAGGGCGCGCGAAGCGCCCGAAGGCTTGGCCCTTGCGCGCGCCCGACCGCATGCGATGGAGGCAAGGAGCGGGAACTGGGGCGCCTCACCGCCTCACCGCCTCACCGCCTCACCGCCTGACCGCCTGACCGCTTGGCCGAGCGACGCGTCAGCGATCGCAGCCGTAAGGGACGAGACGCGCTCTTGCGTCTTTCAATCGGCGCGGGGCTCGGCGCAGCGCAGGAGCGCGGCCGCCGGCGGCGGCGACGCCCAATCGCAATATCGTTCACCGAGATCGCGCTGGGCAGAGGTGGCGCAACCTTTGTTGCGATTAACTCGCAACAGGGGTTTAGCCGTCCGATCGAAGGGGATGTTCAAAACCGAGCTTGAGGAGGCCTCTTTTGCGAGACCGTTCGAGTTTTTTGGGGCTGCTCGCCGTGCGGCCTTGCATCAGGTCCTGCAATTGCTTGCGCACGAACGGGAAGCTCGTTTGTGCGACGGCGTCGGCGTAGCCTTCGCGCGAAAGCTTGGAACGCAGCTCGTCGAGTGAATGGCAATCTTGCGAGCGCGCAATTTCGAACGCGCGCTCAATCGTTGAATAGGCAGGCATGAAATATCCAAGGCAAAGCGGGTTTCGCGAGCGCTTTGGGTCAACGCGCAAACGCGCTCGCCGTTCCCACTGACCCCGCTAAAGCCCACGTTTTCAACGCGTTTTCATAAGATGCGACGAAGATTAGGCTTGTGCGTCCGATGGCCTTGGCGGCGTCGCGATTGGACGTTTGTCTTTCGCTGCGAGCACCTCCTTCGCTGCGAGCACCTCCGACAGCGTCACCGCGATCGGCCCGGGTCATGCCTTCTTCTGAAGCGACGAGGTGCGCGCGCAGATCGGCTTCCCACGCCTTGAGGAGATCGCGCTTTTCCTCAAGGCTGAGGCTTGGGTCACCGATCAGGTCTTCGGGGGGCTGGAATCTGTTGGCCGGGGCGGTTTGGGAAAGCTCTGTCAGAGAGGGCAAATGAGCGGTGCGGGCGCAAGGTTCCCTTCGAGCGCGTCCGAGCGTTGGCAGGTGCGTCAAATATGACTGCTATTTCAATGAGATGCGCGAAGAGATGTCGCCCGTCGCGCGCGCTGCATTGCAGCCAGGCAAGGAATTTCTAATCTTGCGCCCCAGCGGGTCCCAGGAGTCGGGAAGCCCGGGGGAGTACTATCATGATCGTACGTTGGATGGCCGTTGGCTTCGTGATCTGGATCGCGATTGCCGTTGCGTTCCGCTTTGTCGGCGAACTTGGATTTCAAGCAGGCCCGGGTGGCGTGTCGTGGTTGTTCATGACGCTGCCGATTGGCTTGCTCATTCTCACCTATCTCGTTTTGAAGCTAATGAAGGTTGCGCCGACGGACCGCGCTGAAGCGGCTTCGATCATGGCGGTGCCTGGCCTTCTGGTCGGCATTTACGAAATCAACAGCTTCCACATCGTCTTCCCGAACCTTGATGCGTCGCTGCAGCCGGAGTTCTCGGCCCTGATGTTCGCGAGCTACGCGGCGGTGATTATCGCCGGCATCGTGTCTTCGCGTCTTGAAGGCAACGTCTAAGCACGGTTGACGCTTGAGCATCCCTGCGCGCATGTGCGTGCAGGGATGTTGCGTTGATGCAGTGGAAGAATTGGTCCGGCAGCGTACGCGCTAGCCCGCATTTGGTTGCACAGCCAAAGACTGAAGCTGAATTGGCAACGCTGGTGACGCAAGCACGTAAAGTGCGCGTTGTCGGCGCAGGCCATTCATTCATGCCGCTTTGTGAAACTGACGGCGCGTTGCTCTCGCTTTGTGAGCTTGAGGGCGGCATTTGTTTCAACGCTGATAAATCGCGCGTCTGGGCGCCCGCGGGCTGGAGTTTGGCGAAACTGACCGCCGCCCTCTGGGAAAGCGGCGTGTCGCTGATCAATCAGGGCGATGTGAATCCCCAATCATTGGCCGGTGCGATCGGGACTGGCACGCATGGCACAGGCGCACAACTTGGCTCCCTTTCAACGGCGGCCCGCGGTTTTCGGCTGATGATGGCCGACGGCGCCATCGTTACGTGCAGTGAAAGCGAACGACCAGAGCTCTTTCAGGCAGCGCGGCTCTCACTCGGCATGGTCGGTGTCGCGACGCAGATCGAGATCGATGTTCTGCCTGCCTATCACCTTGAAGAACGTGTCGAGACCTATCCGCTCGAAGAGGTCGAGGCGCGATGGGGCGAACTCGCGGCCAACAATCGGCATGTCGAGTTCTTCGTGTTTGCGTACGGCAAGTATGTCGTGTTGAAGACGCTGAACCCGGCGCCGTCCGAGGGCGCCTTAAAGCACATGAACGATATCGACGACCGGGCGTTTCGGATCGTCTGCGAAGTGTGTTCTCTGGCGCCTTGGCTTACGCGGCGATTGCAGCCGGTGATCGTCGGTCCCGGCGTGCGTCAGCGGCGCGTCGGGCCCGCGTATCAAATTTTTCCATCCGATCGCACGGTGCGCTTTGAGGAGATGGAATATGAATTGCCACGCGCCAACGGCTGGGCGGCGTTGAAAGAGGCGATTGCGTGGATTCAAAAACGCAAGCTGCCGGTCACGTTCCCGTTTGAGTTTCGTCTCACGGCTGGCGATGACATTTGGCTTTCGCCATTCAATGCCACGGCCGGTGCGTCGATATCGATGCACCAATTTGCGAAGATGCCGTGGCGCGACTTGTTTGCCCAAGCCGAACCGATCTTCCGCGCCCATGGCGGGCGGCCCCATTGGGCCAAGCGGCACACGCTATCTGCGCGCGACGTCGATGCGCTCTATCCGGACGCGGCCAAGTTCAAATCCGTGCGCGAGGCTATCGATCCTGGTGCAAAGTTCGCAAACGCGCACTTGATGCAAACATTCGCGATCGAGGAAAAGCCAACGTGAATGACATCGATTTGCATAAGCATTTGATCGGACAGCAGGGTTCGCGCTTGGCTTTGAACACGCCGGTGCTGGTGATCGATCGCGATGCGCTCGGGCGCAACATTGAGACGATGGCGGCGTTCGCCCGCGCCAATAAGCTGGCGCTGCGTCCGCACGCGAAGACCCATAAGAGTGTCGAGATCGCAAAGCTGCAGATCGAGGCGGGCGCGGTTGGCGTGTGCTGCGCCAAGCTCGGCGAAGCGGAGGCTCTGGCGGAGGGCGCCATCCAGGACATTTTGATCACCTCGCCTGTGGTGACGCCGCAGGCGATCGCTCGTTTGGCGGGGTTGAACGCGAAGATCAGGACGTTGCGGGTTGTTGTGGACAATCCCGTTAACGTCGATGCGTTGGCTGCAGCTGCGCAGGCGTCAGATCAAACGCTCAACATTGTGATTGATGTGGATCCGGGTATTCGCCGAACCGGCGTGCCGAGCCCGGAGGCGGCGGTGGCGCTTGCGAAACGCATCAGCGAGACGCCATCGCTGCGCCTCGCGGGCGTTCAATATTATTGCGGCGCCCAGCAGCATATTGAATCTTACGCCGATCGCCGTGCAGCGATTGAGGATCGCACCAATTATTTGAAGACAGTTTTGGAGGCGCTCCGGGGCGCCGGTCATCCGCCGAACATCGTCACCGGCGGCGGTACGGGCACACACCAGATCGACGCTGAGCTAGGCGTGCTCACTGAGCTGCAAACCGGTTCGTACGTGTTTATGGACAAGCAGTACAATGACTGCGATCTCGACGGGCAGGGGCGCAAGGCGTTTGAGACATCACTGTTCGTCGATGCGCACGTGATCTCGGCCAACTCAACTTCGATGGCAACCATTGACGCCGGCTTCAAGGCGCTCTCAACGGATGGCGGTTTGCCGGTGGTGATGGACGGCGCGCCGGCGGGCGCAATGTTCGTTTTCATGGGCGACGAGCATGGCGCGCTGATTGCGCCTGATCATCCCTTTCATATTGGCGATCACGTCAGTCTCGCCGTGCCGCACTGCGATCCAACCGTGAACTTGTATGATGCCTACCACGTCGTGCGCGGTGGCGAGCTGATCAACATTTGGCCGGTGAGCGCGCGCGGACGTTCCCGCTAGTTACTCAGCAGGCGTCCGCGCGGTTTCTTGGTCGCTGTGCGAAGTTGGCTTTGGCAAGAAGCCTTGCACCCAGTGCTCAAGCTTATCGATCAGCACGAACATCGCCGGCACGAACACGAGCGAGAGCAGTGTCGAGAGCATCAGGCCGCCGATAACGGCCGCGCCCATGCCTTGTCGCAAGCTGCCGTCAACGCCCCAACCGGCCGCGGCAGGGATCATGCCGCCCGACATCGCAAACGTGGTCATGATGATCGGGCGTGCACGCTGCATGCCCGCTTCCATGAGCGCCGCGTTGCGGTTCATCCCTGCGTGCATGCGCTCAACGGCGAAATCGACCAGCAGGATCGAGTTCTTGGTGACCAGTCCCATCAGCATCAAAAGACCGATGAATGCGAAGAGCGAGAGTGGTTGGTTGGCGATGATGAGGCCAAGAAATGCGCCGCCAAGTGAGAGCGGCAGCGCCATCATGATGGTGATCGGTTGGAAGAAGTCGCGGAACAGCAGCACCAGCACGATGTAGATGAGGATGATGCCCCAGAGCATGGCGCTGCCGAAGCTTGCCGTCATTTCGGCGAAGTCTTCGGTTTGACCTCCAGCGGCGAGACGCGCGCCGGGGCCGCCTTGCGCTTCTGGCAGCGCAAACACTTCTTGTTGCGCCGTCGAGAGCTGCGTGCCCGGGCGCACGTTGGCGCCGACCGTCACGGCGCGTTCGCGGTCACGCCTTTCGATCGTCGCTTCGCCAAGCGAGAATTGCACGTCCGCGACCGCATCGATGCGCACTGGCGCGCCGAGGGAGGACTGCACTGGCAGCGAGCGCAGCGCGTCAAGGTCGCTGCGCTGATCGGGGCGCAGCGTGACGCGGATCGGAATTTGGCGATCGGCGAGATCGTATTTGGGCAAGTTTTGCTCGGCGTCGCCGCTTGTCGCGATGCGAATGGCGGACGCCAGCGCAGCAGATGTCACGCCGAGGCGAGCCATGTCTTCTTGGCGCGGGCGGACCTGAATTTCAGGGCGCCGTAGCGCGGAGGTTGAACGCACGTCCGCAAGTGACGTAAGTTGGCTCATTGCGGCGGCGAGGCGGTCAGCGGCTGCGTTCACGGCCTCGGGATCTTGGCCGACAAACTGCACTGTGATGTCCGAGCCCGACGAGCCACCCTGGTCCTGCACGAAGGCTGCGCGATAATCCGGGAATTCGGAAAGGATCGGCCGCATCTCCTGCTGGATTGCGTAAGCAGAGCGATTGCGCTCATCGCGTTGCGTGAGCTGAATGAATAGGTTTGCGTCTGGCGCTGAGCCGTCGGCGCCGTTCATCGAGGTGAAGACGCCGATGACTTCAGGATTTTCGCGAATGCGCCCGCTCATGCGCTGGAGCACGCGATCGGCTTCGATCACCGGCGTGCCCGGCGGAATCTCAACGCGCGCCTGGATCATGCCGTTGTCGAAGCGGGGAATGACGACTGCCGGCACTGTGCTCGCGAGCATAATTGAGCCGACGAAGACAGCGATGCCGACGCCGACTGTCTTCCAGGGGTTGCGGATCGACCAGCTCAGCGCGTCATGATACGCCTCAGTGAACACGCCAGGCTTTGCTTCGTGTTCGTGGCCTTTGTTGTTCAGGAAGAACGCCGCCATCATCGGCGTTATCAGACGCGCAACGACCAGCGAGAAGAACGCAGCGAGCGCGACGGTTAGTCCGAACTCCTTGAAGAAGACGCCCATGCCTCCTTCCATGAAGCTGACGGGCAGGAAGACGGCGATGATCGAGCCTGTGGTGGCGACAACAGCGAGACCAATTTCGTCCGCGGCTTCGAGAGCGGCCGCGTAGGCGCTCTTTCCCATCCGCATGTGCCTAATGATGTTCTCGATCTCGACGATCGCGTCATCGACAAGGACGCCGGTAACGAGCGCCAGCGCGATCAGCGTCACCATGTTCAGCGTGAAGCCGAGAATTTCGATGCCCGCGAAGGTCGGGAAGATCGACAGCGGGATCGCGGCGGCGGCGATCAATGTCGCGCGCCAGTCGCGCAAGATCAAGAATACGACCAAGCAGGCAAGCAGCGCGCCTTCGAGAAGGGCGTGGATCGAGCTTTCGTGCATGCCGCGAATGAATTCGACGGTTGATGCGATCTCGGTGATGCGAATTTGCGGATTGGCCGCTTCGATATCGTGGATGCGTTCGTAAATGCGGTCGAATACTTGAACCTCAGAAGCGCCGCGCGAACGCTGCACCATGAAGCCGACGACCGGTTGGCCGTTGTAGCGCGAGATCGAGTTGAGATCGCTGGCGCTGTCCGTGACGGCGCCGAGATCGGCTAAGCGCACGGTGCGGCCATCGCTCGCGGTGATCCGAAGGTTCTCGAGTTCTTGGACCGATTGGGCGCCACCGAGCGTGCGGATTGATTGCGCTTGGCCGCCAACTTGCGCCTGGCCGCCTGGAAGGTCGACGTTGATGGCGCGCAGCTGGTTGTTCACTTGGTCGGCTGAGACGCCGTAAGCGAGCATGCGCGCCGAATCGAGCTCGACGCGGATTTCGCGATCGACGCCGCCGAGACGTGTGACGGCGCTTACGCCCGGAACGGCGAGCAATTGGCGCTGCAAATCGTTGTCGATGAACCAGGAAATATCCTGGGCCGTCATGCCTTCGCCTTCGAAGGCGTAATAGCCGATCGGTTGGCTCGCGGCGTCGATGCGCTGCACCACCGGTTCGGTGATATCTGCAGGCAGGTCCGAGCGGATGCGCTGGATAGCGTCACGCGCATCATCGACCGCGCGGCTGAGATCGCCATCGCTCTCCATTTCGACCATCGTTTGCGAAACGCCGGGCGAGATGGTGGAGGTGACGCGTTTGACGCCTTCGACAGAGGTCAGCGCAGCTTCGATCCGCTGCGTGATCTGGGTTTCCATTTCCGCCGGCGCGGCGCCCGGTTGGGCGACGACAACGGTGAATCCGCCGAAATCAACGTTCGGCAATTGGTTGATGGGCAGGCGCCCGTATGCCGTCCAGCCGGCAAACAACAGCGCAAGAATGAGAAGGATCGGCGGGATCGGATTGCGGATCGCGCCGGCTGAGATGTTCCAAGCCATGTGCGATTAGCCTTCCCGTCCGCGAATGCCTTCACCCGGCGCTGCGCCCTCAGCGGCAGGGGTTTGCACCGGCGTTGGCGTGAGGACGCGCACCTCTTCACCATCTTGAAGGAATGCAGCGCCAGAGCCGACGATGCGCTGGCCGGGTGAAAGTCCTTCGATAACTTCAACCCAATCGCCGTCACGGCCCGCGAGCTGCACATCGAGGCGGTGGACGTGGCTCGTGTCGTCGAGCACCAGCACGTAAGCTTGGCCGCTTTCGTAGAGAACCGAGCTTTGCGGCACAGCAAGAACTTCACGCACAGGAAGATCGGCGTGGCCGCGCAGGTACATGCCGGCGCGAACGCGTGTGCCGGATGGTAGTGCAAATAACGCTTCGCCAGTGCGCGTGCGGCTATCGATAGAAGCGGGCAGGCGGCGCAGCACGCCTTGCACGGTCGAGCCATCGACGAGCGAGAAGGTTGCGATTTGGCCTTCTTGCAGCGCCAGAGCATCGGCTTCTGCAACTTGCGCTGAGACCTCCAGGCGGTTGTCGGCCGCGATGCGGAACAGAACTTGCCCTTCGGGCGCGGCGCCAAGGGATGCGTTGCGGTCGATCACGAGGCCGGAAGCTGGCGCGCGAACGTATCCGCCGCCTAAGCGCGCGTTCGTTTCAGCGAGTTGCGCTTGTGCGGCGGCGAGGCGCGCATCAGCGGCGATTGCCGCGGCGCGACGTTGTTCGATGGCTTCTGTCGAGAGTGCGCCGGAGTTGCGGATTGATTCTGCACGGTCATACTCGCCGCGCGCACGTACGGCGGCTGATTGCGCCTCAGCGACGCTGGCTTGCGCCGCGCGGGTCTGCGCGTTGGCGAGTGCGTTGTCGAGACGCGCCATGGCCTGGCCCTGGCGCACGAAGTCGCCTTCATCGACGAGGATTTGCAAGATGCGCACGCCGCTCGCTTGGGCGGTGACTTGAATGTCGCGGACCGGGCGGGCTTCGCCATTCAGCGACACTTGCGTTTGGAAGGTGCGCGCTTGCACCGAAATAACGCTCACGGCTTGCGCCGTTGCCGGTTGCGTTTGGATGTTGTTGTCGCCGCCGATGCGAGAGACGATGAACAGAACCGCGATCACCGCGGCAATCGCGCCGCCCGTGAGCATCAAGATCTTGTTGCGGCGCTTGTTCTGATCGGGCGCGTCCGTGGCGCGATCCCATACCCGCTTGCCGGCGTCGCGCGCGCTCTGCAGTGCGCGTCCGCTGGCGTCCTTGGCGCGCTTTAAGAAGCCGGGAGCTTCTTTGAACGGTTCGGGTCTCTCTGGCTTGTTCATTTTCGTGGCTCAAGATAGCGCTCGGCGAGCGCGCGGAATTGACTGATGGCGGCTTCGACATCGGTTTCGCGGCAGAACGCGCGCCTGAGACCTATGCCTTCCAAGGTCGCAAACAAGGTGTTTGTTGCGATTTCAGGATCGAGTGTTGCGTCCACCTCACCGCGTGCTTGCGCGGCGACGAGTGCGCGGATGAATATTTGGACACTTGCGCTGTCGGTCGTGCGTAAAGGCTCAGAGACGGCGTTGTCGCGAATGGCTTCGGCCATGATCTCTGCGATGAGCGCGCCATCACCTTCAGCAAACTTCTCGAAGAAGCTACGGGCGGACAAGCACAGAGCGGCAATGAAGCCGTGCTGTTCGGCGGCGCGCATGAACGCTTCGTCGTTTTCGCCGCGCTTATCTTCGGCGATCGCGCCGATGATGTCGGCCTTGCTTGAGAAGTAGCGATAGAGGGCGCCGGCGCTGATTTCGGCTTCGGCGCAGATTTCGGCCATCGTCGCCTGGTGAAAACCGCGGCGCCGGAAGCACGCGATGGCGGCGTCCATGATCTGACGCCGCCGGCGTTCAGCCAGTTCAGGGTCGGCTAGACGGGCCAAATTAGGATCACCAAGTCTCGAATTGCCGGAAACGGCTTGCGCCGCGATGCTGCGGCGCATATAAAACGAATGTTCGTTCTTTAAATGTTAAGTCTGGACGGCGTCAAGCTGAAAACCCAAATGGCCAGCGCGGGCTGAGTATCTCAGCCAGCGCTTTCCAGACGCCTAAGTGCTTGAGGAGCAACCGGGAATGCCTGCAGTCAGGTCCTTCGTACGCGCCGCCCTGACGGCTGGCGCGCTGGCCTCTGGCGCCGGTTGCGTCACCATGCCAAGCGAACGGGCCGAGGCGCCGCCCTTACCTTCAGCTTGGCGGGATGCCCCCCAAGGGGCCGAGCAACCGGTCACCGATTGGTGGCGGGGGTTCAATGATCCGGCGCTCAATCAATTGGTCCTCGAGGCGCTTTCGGAGGGGCCGAATGTGCAGCTTGCGGTGTCGCGCGTCCGTGAAGCGCGGGCGCTATCGTACGCGACCGTCACGCAATTCCTGCCGCAGCTGACGGCGACCGGCGCCGGCCAGTATCAGCGTTTTGTCGAAGGCCCTGTGCCTGCCGGCGTTGATCGTGAATCCATGAGTGGCTCGTACGGGGCGCAAGCGTCTTGGGAGCTGCCGCTGTTTGCGATCGGCGCAACGACGGTTGGCGCGCGAGCCAACACGCAGAGTGCGCTCGCAGATCTCCGCGGCGCCCGTGTCACGCTCGCAGCCGATGTGGCGCAGGCTTACGTCGATTTGCGCGCCGCGCAAGCAAGCCGCGCGGCGTTGCAGCGTTCCGTCGAAACCTCAGACGAACTCGCGCGTATTGTCGCAACGAGCGCCGGCGCGGGGTTTGCCTCCGAAGCTGACGCCGCGGACGCGCGGCGTTTGGCGCAAAGCACGCGCGCGCGCTTACCTGGCCTGATCATTGAAGAGCGCCGCGCTGAGAATGTCTTGGCGGTTCTGCGTGGTCGCGCGCCCGGCATGGAAGATGAGCAGACCCAGCGCGTGTTGGCCGCTCAGAATGCGCCAGTTCCGCATTTGGAGCTGACTTCAGCGCCCGCAGCGCCGGCTGACCTTTTGCGCTTGCGTCCTGATGTGGCGCGCGCGGAAGCGCAGACGCTGATCGCAGCCGCGCAACTCGGCGCTGCGCGCGCTGATTTGCTGCCGCGCCTCAATTTGACGGGTGCGATCAATGTCACCGATGCGCTGATCGGCAATCCATCAGGCGCCGGCATCACAATCGCGACGGGCGCGCCGCTCATTTCGATGCCGCTTTTCGATTGGGGGCAACGCTTTGCCGTGTCGCGTCAGCGCGACGCCCAATTCGATCAATCCCTCATCCGCTATCGCCAAACGGTGACGCAAGCTGTGGCGGAGGCCTCGAACGCGCTTGTCTCGCTCGATCAAGGACGGCTGCGCCTCAACTCCGCCCGCGCTGCTGAAAGCGCGGCGGAAGTCACGGCGCGCGGTTCGCGCGCGGCGTTCGAAGCGGGGATCCAAAGCCTGGCTGACCGCTTGCGCTCAGAACAGCAATTGATCGATGCGAGCCTCACGCGGATCACGGCGGAGCAACAATCGGCGAGCGCCGCGATTGCGACCTACCGGGCCTTCGGCGGCGGCCCAGCGGTCGCGCCCGAAGTGACGCGCCGCTAGCCGATCAATCCACGTCATTCGTCGCAGGTGTCTGTGAAAAAGCTGGACACATGCGTGCGCGTGCGCTGCCTAGGCCGATAGGTCTAGGGGAGCCATGCGATGAAGCGAGCGCTTGCGGGAGCGTTGATGTTTGCAGCCGTGTTGAGCGGTTGCGCCACATCCAGCACCTCGACCACCAGCCAGGAACGGCCGGCGACTGTCGATGAACTCCTCGATGGCGTCGAGATTCCGTATGAGCGCTTCACCTTGGACAACGGCCTCACCGTGCTCGTCCACGAAGATCGCAAGGCGCCGATCGTTGCGATTGCGGCCTGGTACAATGTCGGTTCTAAAGATGAGCCGGAGGGGCAAGCCGGCTTCGCGCACTTGTTTGAACACATCATGCTGTTCAACGGCACCGAGCACATTCCGAACCTGATTGAGCCGTTGCGTGAAATGGGCGCCACCAATTGGAACGGCACCACATGGTTCGATCGCACCAATTATTTCCAGACGGTGCCAACGCCTGCACTGGAGCGAGGCCTCTACATTGAGAGCGAGCGCATGGGCTATTTGCTCGGCGCGCTCACCCAGGAGCGTCTCGATGCGCAGCGCGGCATCGTTCAAAACGAGAAACGACAAGGCGATAACCAGCCTTATGGCATGACGTTTTATCGCATCTTGGAGCGCCTCTTCCCGGAAGGGCACCCGTATCGGCATTCCACAATAGGCTCGATGGCTGATCTCGACGACGCCTCGCTGGAAGAAGTGCGTCAGTGGTTCCGCGATAATTATGCGCCGAACAATGCCGTGATCGTGCTTGCCGGCGATATCAATGTCGCGGAGGCGCGTCCCTTGATGGAGCGCTATTTCGCTCAGATTCCACGCGGACCGGTGAACACGCCAGCTGCCGCGGATATCCCGACGCTCTCTGCGCGCATCGACGACACCATGCACGATCGCGTCGCCAACACGCGCCTTTATCGCACTTGGGTAGTTCCGGGCCTTGCGCATGATGACACGCTCGAGCTTGATGTCGCGGCTCAAGTACTGGGCGGACTGAACAGTTCACGGCTCGACCGCATCTTGGTGCGCGACGAGCAAAGCGCCGTTTCGGTGAGTTCAAGCGTGCTGCCGTTCCAGCGCGTCAGCATGTTCTTCGTGACCGTCGACGTAAAGCCAGGCGTCGATCCGGCGGCAGTGTCCGCACGTTTGGATCAGATCGTCGCTGAATACATCGCCGCTGGCCCGACCGAGGATGAAATTCAGCGCGTCGCGACACAGCAGGTATTCGCCAGCGTTCTGTCGATTGAGCAGGTGGGCGGTTTCAATGGCAAGACCGTCGCGCTCGCCAATAGCGCGGTGATCGCCGGAGATCCGAATTTCTACGAGCGCAATTTGCGCGCCTATGGGCGCATCACGCCGGCGGCCGTGCGCGAGGTCATGGGCCGTTGGCTGACGCGGCCGACTTATGCGCTGCGTGTCGATCCAGGCGCGCGTGAACCTTATCAAGAGGCGAGCGCGACCGGGCGCCCCGCGCCGGATAATCGCCCTCCGACAGCGCAGCCGCGCGATCCGATGCCGGAGATTGGCGCGATTGCAGACCTTGATTTTCCCGATGTGCAGCGCGCGCACCTGCGCAACGGCATTGAAGTTGTCTATGCGCGCCGCACGGCTGTTCCGATCACGTACGTCGCATTCGATTTCGATGCGGGTGTTTCGGCCGATCCTCAAGGCGCCTTCGGCACACAGCGTTTGATGCTTTCAACCATGACGTCGGGCGCAGGCGGGCGCGACGCAATGAACATCGCTGAACAACAAGAGCGGCTCGGCGCCACCATCGGCGCCAACGGTTCGCTTGATCGCTCGGCGCTAACGCTGACTACTTTGAGCGCAAATCTCGCCCTGTCGCTTGATTTGTTTGCTGACGTTGTGCAGCGACCGGATTTTGAGGCGCGTGAAGTCGCTCGTGAGCGCGACCAGCAGCTTGCTGCCATCGCGACAGAAGGCACGCAGCCAAACGGTTTGGCGCAACGCACATTTCCCGCGCTCGTCTTTGGCGCCGATCATCCGTATGGACGTCCATCTTCGGGTCTTGGAAGTCAGGCATCTGTTTTGCCGTTGACGCGCGATAACCTTGTTGCGTTCCACCAAACATGGATCCGGCCCGAGACGGCCCGCGTCTTTGTGGTCTCGGATCGTCCGCTGAACGAAATTACGCGTGCGTTGAACGCCCGATTTGGTGGTTGGCAGGGCGCTGCCGCGCCGGTGGGACAAAAGAACTTTGACGCACCGATCCCAGCTGCGCGTTCGCGCATCGTGATCGTCGATCGTCCCCAGTCGCCCCAATCGGTGATCTATGCCGGAGCCGTGCTGCCGATCCGTGGATCGGAGGATACGCTGACGATCAACGCCGCCAATGAGGTGCTGGGCAGCAACTTCCTGTCCCGCATCAACACCGAAATCCGCGAGCGTCGCGGTTGGTCGTATGGCTTGAGCGGTGTCTTGAGCCTACGCGAAAATCAGGTGCCCTATATCATCAACGCGCCGGTTCAGGCGGATCGGACCGGCGATTCCATTCGCGTCCTGATCGAGCAGATCAACGCTTTCAATTCCACAAACGGCGTTTCTGCATCGGAGCACGTGCGCACCATCAACGGCAACATTCGTCAATTGCCGGGCTCGTTCGAGACGGCCGGCGCGGTGCTCGGCGCGCTACGCTCAAACCAACTCTATCGCCGCGCTGACAATTACTGGGAAAGCGTTGCATCGCGATATCGCGCGATGAATGCGGCAGACATGGATGCTGCGGCGCGCGCTGTGATCGATCCATCGCGCTTTGTGTGGGTCGTGGTGGGCGATGCGTCCCTCGTGCGGCCTCAACTTGAAGGGCTGGGGCTTGCGATTGAGGTTGTGCCGGCCTCGTAAGCTTTGCAGGTGATGGGGATGGCGCGTTTTGTCGGTTTAGCCGCCGGGTTTGACCGCAATCGTTGGTATCACGGTGTCCTGGGCCAACGCGGCGACGATTAAGCTTGATGCACGTGCGCGCATCGAGAGCGTTGATGAGGCGTTTGCCGCCGGGATGGGCTTTTCCTCACCGACGCGTGTGTCGCCGCTTCGCCGATCCTGAGCGATTTTATCGCACACGGCGCCTTCGCTTTGTTCAGTCCCTCATCGGGCGCTGGAACGACCCCTAAGGCAGCTTAGTTCTGCGGCGATTAGGCTAGCGCGGCTCCTCGCCGGACCTGTAAACTCTGGTTCGAGGGATGCATGGCGCGTACGCAAGCTGCTGATTATGACGAACGAAAGCTGGCGATTGTCGAGCAGGCTGCGGCGCTGTTCGCATCGCGTGGCTTCAATGGCGCGTCCGTGGCGGATATCGCCGAGCGCTGCAAGACATCCAAGAGCCTCATCTACCACTATTACGAGTCCAAAGAGGACATCCTCTTTGATGTCATGATCAGTCACGTCCGTGCGTTGGAGGCTGCTGCAGCCGATGCGCTCGCCGCCAATGCAGGGGCGGAGCAGAAGTTGCGTGACCTGACGCAGCTCTTCATGGCGCTCTATGTCGGCGCCGCCGATCGGCACAAGGTCTTGCTCAATGATTTGGGTTATGTGCCGAAGGCGCGGCGCGCCGAGATCGTGGCCGTGCAACGGGGCCTTATTGAAAGTGTTCGCAAGCTTTTGGTTGAAATCGAACCAGCGCTGAAGAGGCGTGATGGGGCGAGCTTCTCAGCCGCAATGCTTTTCTTCGGCGCCATCAACTGGACTCATACCTGGTATGATCCGAAAGGCGCTATGACCCCCGAGGCGCTGGCGGATATGGCCGCGGACTTGACGCTTGGCGGATTGGCGCGCGCGGCGCGGGCCTAGTTAGGCTTCATCCATTCCATGACGAGGAACCATGGCGCGCGCCGATAGCGCTCGGCCTTCGGCTCAGGCGCGCCTACGATTGGCCTTGGCTCCTCGAAATGGCGAAGCTGAAGATCGTGGCGGAGAAATTCGCGCATGTAGGCCTGCAATGGCCGGTGATGATTGACGATGCGAATGCCGCGCCACTGTGTCCAAAACGCGCGTTCGTCGAGGTAGTAGTCGACAGGGTAATGGACGAGCTCGCCGCGCGCGTCGCGTATCCAGCCGCTTTCTGCACCGGCGGTGTTGAAGCCATTGAGGTTCGCAACGAGGAGCGTGCCTCCGGGTCTTAACACGCGCGCCATCTCCGCGATCGGAACGGTGATTTCGGGCATGTCGATGAGGCTGAGATAGCTGACGACGAGATCGAAGCTCGCCTCGTCAAACGGCAAGGCCTCGCCGCTGGCCTCAATGTAATGGCCTGCCGGATCACGTTTCTGCGCGTGGGCAATGAGAGCGGGCGTTGGGTCGATCCCGGTGCAAGCTACGCCCTCGGCGCTTAGCATTCGGCAAAAGCGACCTTCGCCGCATCCGACATCGAGCGCCGCGCGGGGCCGCTTTGCCAACGCGCGCGGCGCCATGATGGGATCAAGCACGTAACGGCGTCCAAAATCGCCGTGCTCACCCATGTCGGCGATCCACGCGGCCGCCGATTCGTTCCAACCATTTTCTGACATGACTTAGACGTCGTACGTCAGAGCCACGCCTTCAGTAAGGGGGGTTGCTTGGCAGGTGAGCACGTAGCCTTCCGCGATTTCCTGCTGAGAGAGGCCGTAATTCACTTTCATGCTCACTTCGCCGGCCGTCACCTTGGCGCGGCAGGTGGCGCAAACGCCGCCCTTGCAAGCGAACGGCGCGGGCAGGCCGGCAGCGCGAACATTGTCCAAGATCGAGTGGTTATTTGGATCGAACGCAACCTGCATGCGGCGGCCGTTGAGCGTGACGCTCATCCTTAGACCTGCGGCTTTCTCTTCGAGCGCTCGCGCGGCGGCTGCCTGCGCGGCCGACAGCGGCCCAGTCGTAAAACGCTCGATCAAGATGCGCGATTTCTCGATGTTCTTCGCTGTCAGCGCTTCTTCCACCGCGTCCATCATCGGGCCTGGGCCGCAGATGAAGAAGGCGTCGATGTCGCTCGCCTTCACCAGGGTCGACAAGATTTCCTGGGATTTCGCCGCGTCGAGGCGGCCGTTGAAGAGCTCGATCTCTTCTTCTTCCTCTTCAAGGAAGTGAAAGATGGATAGCCGGTCGATGTAGCGATCTTTCAGCCCAGCGATTTCTTCCAGGAACATCACACTGGGTGAGTTTCGATTGCCGTAGAAAAGCGTAAACCGGGAGTGTGGCTCCATCGCCAGAGCGGTTTTCATAAGTGACAGGATCGGCGTGATGCCTGAGCCACCGGCGAAAGCGACGTACTCACGCCGGGCCTCGGGGTCGAAGGTCCAGCAAAATGAACCGTGCGGCGCCATCACTTCAAGCACGTCGCCGGCCTTGAGCTCGTCATTCACCCAGCTCGAAAAGGCGCCGCCGGAGATCTTTTTGACGCCGATTTTCAGAACCCCTTCGCTTGGGCTTACGCACACCGAATAATTGCGCCGAATTTCCTCGCCGCTGAACTCGCGCCGAAACGTGAGGTGCTGACCGGCTTTGAACGCGAACGCCTCGCGCAACGCTTCTGGAAGCTCAAAGCGCACGGAGACAGCGTCCGGCGTTTCGCGCTTCACTTCGGCGACGCGCAATTTGTGAAAGTTGATGCTTGCCATCAGTGACACTTAAATCTGTCGAAGGGTTCGGCGCAGGACTTGCAGCGCCATAGGGCTTTGCATGGCGTGGAGCCGAAGCGCGAAAGTTCTTCGGTGTTGGACGATCCACACCGCGGGCATTCCGCTGCTGTTTGATTCTGCAAAGACGCTGCAGAGGCCCCCTTGGGCGGCGGTGCGATGCCATACGCGCGCAACTTCTCGCGGCCCTCGTCACTGATCCAATCTGTAGACCAGGGCGGAGAAAGCGTGGTTTCGATGGCGACGGCGCCAAACCCGTTGGCGTCGAGTGCGGCGCGAATAGATTGCTCGATCGCGATCGTCGCAGGGCAGCCGGTGTAAGTGGGCGTGATCGTGATTTTGGCTGGATCGATCCCACGCACGATGCCGAGATCGACAACAGAGACCGCAGGGATTTCTGGATCCGGCACGCGCGCAAGTATGGCGCGCATACGGTCAATGTCGGAAATCGCGCTCACGGCGCTCACCACGTCGCGCCCGGATAGGCGCGTTGCAGGAATTGCATGTCGCTGAGCAGGTGACCCAGATGCTCAGAGTGACGGCCCGCGCGTCCGCCCGTCGTTGCACGACGCGGCGGCGGGCGCGTCAGCGTGGCTTCTGCGAGCGCTGCGTCGACGCGGGCGTCCCAGGCTGAACGGAGGCTGGCCTTGTCGACGCCAACACCTGCGGCAAGCGCGGCTGCATCGACCTCGTCCATGAGAAAAAGCTCGTCGGTGAAGCGCCACATCCAATCCAGTCCGGCGATCATGCGCGCCTTGCTCTCGTCGGTGCCGTCGCCGAGGCGGATCACCCAATCGCTTGCAAGCGTTGCGTGGTAGGCCACTTCTTTTGAAGCTTTGGCCGCGATCGCCGCAAAGCGCGCGTCTTTTGCGCTCGCCATCTGTTCAAACAGCAGCGCTTGATAGTGCGAGAACAGAAATTGCCGCCCAATCGTCTGCGCGAAATCGCCATTTGGTTGCTCGACCAGTAGGCAATTGGTGAAATCCATGACGTCACGGCGGAACGCCAGCGCATCGCCATCGCGGCCTTTAGCTTCAAGTTCGCCCGCGAGATTGAGAAAGTGCGTCGCTTGACCAATCTGGTCGAGCGCGATGTTGGCTAACGAGAGATCAACTTCGAGCGCAGGTGCGTGTCCGCACCATTCGCCCAAGCGTTGGCCGACAATGAGCGAGTCGTCGCCCAGGCGCAGTGCATATGTGGCGAGCTTATCCATCAGATGTGCGTGATGCCGTCTGGGATCTTGTAGAAGGTCGGATGGCGATAGACTTTGTCTTCGGCCGGCTCGAAGAGCGCTGCGGCATTGCCTGGATCGGACGCAACGATCTGCGCTGACGGCAGCACCCACAAGCTCACGCCCTCCATGCGCCGGGTGTAGGTATCGCGCGCGTGTTCAAGCGCCATCTTGGCGTCGACGGCATGCACGCTGCCGACATGGCGATGCGAAAGCCCGCCCTTGCCGCGCACGAACACTTCCCACAGCGGCCATTCCTTGCTCGGATCGCTCATCGTCTTACTCCGCCGCCTGTTTTGCCGCCGCGCGCTTTTCTGCGTGGACGCGGGCTGCTTCACGCACCCAAGCGCCTTCGGCCCAAGCCTTTTGGCGCGCCTGAATGCGTTCTTTTGCGACGGGGCCTTCGCCGCGAACGACTGCCGCGAACTCTTCCCAGTCGACTTCGCCGAAATCGTAGCCGCCGCGCTCGTCGTTCCATTTTAACTGGTCGTCTGGGACCGTGAGGCCAATTGCCTGCGCTTGCGGCACAGTGATGTCGACGAACTTTTGGCGCAGATCGTCATTGGTGTCGCGCTTGATGCGCCATCGCATGCTTTGCGCCGTATTCGGCGATTTATCGTCCGGCGGGCCGAACATCATCAGTGACGGCCACCACCAGCGATTGAGCGCGTCTTGCGCCATGCGCTTCTGCTCGGGCGCGCCGGCTGCGAGATGCATCATGATCTCGTAGCCCTGGCGCTGGTGGAAGCTTTCTTCCTTGCAGATGCGCACCATCGCGCGCGCGTAGGGGCCGTAGGAGGTCCGTTGCAGCGGCACCTGGTTCATGATCGCCGCGCCGTCAACGAGCCAACCGATCGCGCCAATGTCCGCCCACGTCAGCGTCGGGTAGTTGAAGATCGTCGAATACTTGGCTTTGCCGCTGAGCAGCGCTTCGGTCATCTCATCGCGCGAGGCGCCAAGCGTTTCCGCCGCCGCATAAAGATAAAGCCCGTGTCCACCTTCATCTTGCACTTTCGCAAGCAAGATTGCCTTGCGGCGCAGGTTCGGCGCGCGCGTGATCCAATTGCCTTCAGGCAACATGCCGACAATTTCGCTGTGCGCGTGTTGCGACATCTGCCGCACCAGCGTCTTGCGGTAGGCCTGCGGCATCCAATCCTTCGGCTCGATGAACTCGTCGTTGGCGACGCGCGCTTCGAAGGCGGCGATCAGAGCGGGATCTTCGGCGACGGTTTCGGCCTTGGTCTTGCCGGTCATATCGGTTGTGTACATGGGGGCGCGCGTCTCCAGAATGCTGATATAGCTTTAGCTGACCGATCGGTCAATCAATTACCGTCCCGCCGATCGTCCGCGAAAGGCCAGTAAATTCAGCGATGATCTCTCCACCAGCGCCGCGAACGCTCACGTGATAGACGCCGCTGCGGCCAGAGCGAGAAACCTCACGTGCTTCGGCCGCCAATGTGTCGCCGGCTTTGGCCGGGGCTAAGAAGGCGATGCTTGCTTGCTGCGCCACGGTGTTTTCGTTTCGCGAGTTGCATGCGTAAGCAAATGCAGTGTCCGCGAGCGCAAAGATCATTCCGCCATGTGCGATGCGGTGTCCGTTCAACATGTCATCGCGCAATGTCATGTGGATGCGCGCATAGCCCGCGCGCGCCTCGTCGATCACGACGCCCCAAGCGGCGCCAGCGCCTTCGCGTTGGCGCAGCGTGTCCGCCACGCGTCGGGCGAGTTCGTCCGCTTCGTTCATGCATGTCTCGTGAATTGACCGACTAGGTGTTCTATCATACGCCACCGCGACACGCGAGGAGGCGAGCGATGGACTATGAAACCATTCTGCTGGAGATCGCAGACGGCGTCGCGCGCCTGACGCTTAATCGCCCTGATCGGCTGAACAGTTTTACCGTGCAGATGCACGATGAGGTTTCGCGCGGGTTGGAAGCTGTCGCAAAGAGCGACGCCCGCGTTTTGGTGTTGACTGGCGCGGGGCGCGGTTTCTGCGCTGGGCAGGATCTTTCCGATCGCGCGGTCGCGCCCGGCGGTGATGGCGTCGACCTCGGTGAGTCTTTGGAAAAGCGCTACAATCCACTCATCCGTCGTCTCGCGACGCTCGAAATGCCGGTCGTTTGTGCGGTGAATGGAGTTGCGGCCGGCGCCGGCGCCAATATCGCGCTGGCCTGTGACATCGTCATCGCCGCGAAGACCGCCAAGTTCATCCAGAGCTTCGCGAACATTGGCCTTGTGCCCGATAGCGGTGGCACCTGGACGCTGCCGCGTCTTGCCGGCCAAGCGCGCGCAATGGGCTTGGCGCTCACGGGCGAACCACTGACGGCCGAGCGCGCCGAGGCGTGGGGCATGATCTGGAAAGCTGTCGACGACGACAAATTGCGCGAAGAAACCGACGCGCTGGCGACGAAGTTCGCCTCGGCGCCGACGAAAGGTCTGGCGACGACGAAGAAGCTCCTTCGCGATGGCGCAACCCGCACGCTTTGCGAACAGCTCGATATTGAGCGCGATGCGCAACGCATGCTCGGTCGCACAAGCGATTACAAGGAAGGCGTCGGCGCGTTCATGCAAAAGCGTCAGCCGAAGTTCACTGGAAACTAAGTCATGAAACCGATCACGCTGCAAAACTACGCCGAAGGCCACTGGGTCGCGGGAAGCGGTGGGCTAGCCGAACTGCGCTCGGCCATCGACGGCGACGTCGTCGCGCTGACCTCGTCGCAGGGTTTGGATTTCGCAGCGATGCTGAAGCATGCGCGAAGCGTTGGCGCCTCGAAGCTGCAAGCGATGACCTTCCACGATCGCGCAAAAATGCTGAAGGCGCTCGCTGATGCGCTAACAGCGCACAAGGAGGAGCTTTACGAGCTCAGCTACAATACGGGCGCAACAAAGGCCGACGCCTGGATCGATATCGACGGCGGCATCGGCACATTCGCGGTCTATCAAGGCAAGGGCCGTCGCGAGCTTCCTAATGATCGCATCCTGATCGACGGCAACGTCGAAGCGCTATCGCGCAACGGCACTTTTCAAGGCTTGCACGTCTACACCTCACTCCAAGGTGTCGCCGTGCACATCAACGCGTTCAACTTCCCGGTCTGGGGAATGTTGGAAAAGCTCGCGGTCACGTTCTTGGCAGGCGTGCCCGCGATCGTGAAGCCTGCCAGCGCGACAGCGTACCTTACGGAAGCTGCCGTCCGCATTATGCTTGGCGCAAACGTGCTTCCGCCTGGGACGCTGCAGCTTATCGTGGGCGGCGTCGGCGATCTTTTTGATCATCTCACATCGCAGGACGTGGTTTCGTTCACCGGTTCGGCGCAAACGGCCGCAAAGCTGAAGAGCCATCCGGTGGTGCAGCGCGAGAGCGTACGTTTCGTAGCTGAGCAGGATTCGCTCAACGCCTCGGTGCTTGGGCCCGACGCCACCCCGGATTCGCCCGAGTTCGATCTCTTTATCAAAGAGGTCACCAAGGAGATGACGGTTAAGGCCGGCCAAAAGTGCACCGCAATTCGCCGCGCCTTCGCGCCTGCATCTGTCATCGATGTGGCGCAAGAAGCGATAACGGCCCGTCTTGCCAAGATTACGATCGGCGATCCGCGTGATGAAGCAACAAGGATGGGCGCGCTTGTCAGCACCTCGCAGCGCGAGGATGTCCGCGCCAAGATAGCCGAGATCGCGCGAGACGGCGCCATCGTCTACGGCGACCCGAACGCGAGCCCGGTCAACGAGAAGGGCGCCTTTATCTCTCCGGTTCTCATCCGTTGTGACGCGCCGTTCGAGGCGGGCGCTGTGCATGAGGTGGAAGCTTTCGGTCCGGTGGCGACATTGATGCCGTACGCACAGCGCAACGAGGTGTTTGATCTTGTCAATCGCGGCAAGGGCTCGCTGGTGATGAGTGTCTTCAGCTACGACACGACATTCGCCCAAGACGTCGTGCTCGATTCAGGTTCATTCCACGGCCGCATCGCGTTCATTGATCGCGATAGCGCAAAGGAGAGCACCGGCCACGGCGCGCCGATGCCGCACATGATTCATGGCGGCCCTGGCCGCGCCGGTGGCGGCGAAGAGATGGGCGGCATTCGCGGCGTAACCCACTACATGCAACGCACGGCTCTGCAGGGCCATCCGCGGACACTCGCTGCGATCGTCAACCGTTACATTGCCGGCATGCCGACTGAGAATGCCGAGCAGCATCCGTTTCGGCGCAAGTTCCATGACTTGCCGATCGGGTATCAATTGAAAACCAAAGCGCGCGAGATCACGCTCGAAGATATCGAACACTTCGCGCATTTCACTGGCGATACCTTCTACGCCCACATGGATGAGCAAGCCGCGAAGGCCAATCCGCTCTTTGGCGGACGCGTCGCGCATGGCTATCTTATTTTGGCGTTCGCGGCGGGATTGTTCGTCGATCCCGATCCAGGCCCTGTGCTCGCGAACTATGGTCTCGACAATCTGCGCTTCGTGAAGCCGGTGAAGCCAGGCGATACCGTTGAGGTGGCGTTGACCGTCAAGGACAAGACCTTACGCCGGCCCGATCAAGGCGAAGTGCGCTGGGATGTCGTCGTCACCAATCGCGATGGTGACACCGTCGCCGCGTACGATCTGCTGACGATGAACGCCGCCTAAGCGACAGCCTTCAGTGCTTCGACGAAGCGGGGTATGTCAGCTTCTCGCAGGCCAGCGACATTGATGCGCGCGGAATCTGTCATGTAGATTCCGTGTTGCTCGCGCAATCTCGTCACTTGGGCGCCGTCGAGGGGCAAGGTCGAGAACATGCCCTTTTGATCGGCGATCAAGTGCATCGGCATTGAGTTTACGCGCGCCGCGGCGAGTTGGCGACGCGTGCGCTTTATGTGCGAGCGAATCTGATCGAGTTCCTCGCGCCACGACGCGCGCAGCTTTTCGTCGCTCAAGACTTCGCGCACGATCGCCGCGCCATGATCCGGCGGCATCGAGTAGTTTGCACGTGCAATAGCGGCGAGATTGCTCATCACCGCAGCGCGAGATTTCTCCGCCGCTTTGACGAAGAGCGCGCCGACGCGTTCTCGATAGATGCCGAAGGACTTCGCCTCCGAAATCGCAATGATCGCCTCAGGCACTTGCTCCAAAAGCCGGCGCGCGCCCGCCACGTCTTCGTCAATGCCATCGCCAAAACCTTGATAGGCGAGGTCGACGAACGCAATGATGCCTCGAGCATTCAGCGCTGCGGCGAGCTGGGTCCATTGTTCAAGCGAGAAATCGGCGCCCAGCGGATTGTGGCAGCACGCTTGCAGGATGACGCCGTCGCCGCGCTCTGCTTGCGCGAAGCTAGCGATGAGCGCGTCCATGTCGATGCGCTGTTCGGTGATATTGAAGAATGGCGCGTCGATCGGCTCAAGCCGCGCCGCCCGCACGATCGAAGGATGGTTCGGCCAGCACGGCGCCGGCAGCAGCACGCGCTTGGCGCCCGCTTCGCGCAGTAGGTCGCAACCGAGCCGCAGCGCACCCGTGCCGCCCACGGCTTGAATTGAAACGAATTCGCGCGACATCGCACCGAAAGCGAGTTGCCCGACGAGTTTCAGGAAATCGACGTCGCCCTGCTGGCCGACATACGTCTTTGTCTTTTGGCCGGCGAGCAGGAGCGCTTCTGCGTCTTTCACGGCGCGCATTACCGGCGTGTTGCCCTCGCCATCCTTGTAGACACCGACGCCGAGGTCGATCTTGTCGGTGCGCGGATCCTCGCGATACATTTTGATGATCTTGAGAAGCGGATCCGGCGCTTTCGGCGCGAGCGATTCAATCATGGGTCTGCTTTCAGTCTGCTAGAGGCCAAGTTGCCAGCACTTCGACGAAGCGCGTGAGCCAGGCGTTGGTTTGATGGCCATCGAGCACGCGGTGATCGATGGTGAGTGAAACGTAGGCCATCGGCTTGATCACCATTGCGTCCGCGCCGCCGACATCGCGCACGACAACGCGCTTTTCCAGCTTGCCGACGCCGAGGATCGCCGACTGCGGCTGGTTGATGATGATCGGCGTCGCGACGAGTGAGCCCGAAACACCGTGGTTCGAAATCGTGAAGGTCCCGCCTTGCACGTCGGCGGGCCTAAGCTGGTTCTTGCGCGCCCTCTCGGTGACGTCGCCAAGTTGGCCCGCAGTTTCTTTCAAGCTTAGGGTCTGCGCGCGCTTGATCACCGGAACGATCAAGCCCTTGTCGCCCAGCGCCACGCCCATTCCGATATTGATGTCCTCGAACACTTCGAGGAAATCGTCGTGCCAGCGTGCGTTGACGTTGGGGGAGACCTTCATCGCTTCGGCGGCGGCGCGAATAATGTAGGCGGAGAAGGTGAGTGGAGCGCCGGCCTTTGCGTAGGCTTCTTTGTGCTTATTGCGGTGGGCAATGATGGCCGAGAAGTCGGCTTCGAACACGGCGGTTACATGCGGGGCGATCGCGACCGAACGCGACATGTGCTCGCCAATCGAACGCCGCATCGCATCGTGGGGAATTTTTCCGCCCTTAACTGGCGCGGCGGGCGTTGAAGCTTTCGCACCCGATTTGGTGGGGCCGCGTGCGAGGTGATCTTGCACGTCCTTGTGCGTGATGCGTCCATCGCGTCCGGTGCCTGCAACTTCCGCCGCATCGAGCTTGTGATCTGAGAGAAGACGCTTCACCAGCGGCGAAAGCCGCCTCTCGGGTCCATCGTCGGTTCGCGGTGTTATGGCAATAGAAGATTGTTGTTCAGTCCTCTGGCTTTGCTGGGCGCGCGATGTCGCCGCGTCTGGCAATGCAGATGAAAGTGAAAGAACGCCAAGCGTTGCCCCTGGCGCTGCTTCGTCCCCTTCGTTCAGCGCAATCGAGGCCAGTATGCCATCGCTGGGAGAGGGCACCTCGACCGCAACCTTATCCGTCTCAAGCTCGACGATCGGTTCATCGCGCCGTACCGGCTCGCCAACCTTTTTCAGCCAGGCGCGAATGACCGACTTGGAACCTTCTTGCTCGAGCGGCATCACGATGTTGGTGGTGTCAGCCATCAGAAGCGCACCAATTCTTGCATCTTCGCGGCGATGCGTTCGACAGACGGGAGCGCCCATTCCATTAGATCCGGATGGTGCGGCGATGGGATGTCTGGCATCGTCATGCGCGCTACCGGCGCGTCGAGATCAAGGAACGCCTGATCTGCAACGACAGCCGCGATCTCCGCGCCGAAGCCGCCAGTGCCGATATCTTCGTGTACGATGAAGCAGCGATGGGTGCGTTTCACCGAGGCGAGAACTGACTTGCTGTCCCACGGCGCCAGCGTGCGAAGATCCAAGATGTCAGCGCTGACGCCTGCTTTTTCGGTCGCTTGTTCGCAACGCTCCACCATCGCGCCCCACGCAACGATCGTAATGTCGTCGCCGGCGCGGACGCGTTTTGCGATGCCAAACGGCAGTGCAAAATCGTCACCCGGATAGGGGCGGCGCGCGCTTGCCGCGTCGAGCATGTTGCGATGTTCGAGGAACATCACCGGATCGTTGCCGCGTAGCGCGGTGCGCAGGAGGCCGACGGCATCTTCTGCATTAGACGGGCAAGCGACGCGCCAACCCGGGCTATGCACGAACTGCACCTCGTTCGTTTGCGAGTGCCAGGGATCGCCGCACTTGAAGAAACCGACCGGCATGCGCACGACCATCGGCGCGGCGAAGCGATTGGCTGTGCGCCAGCGCATCGTGCCGCAATCGTTGATTTGTTCGCAGGCAGGATCGGCGTATTTGCGGAATTGAATTTCCGGCACCGGCATTAATCCGGCGATCGCCATGCCGACAGCTCGGCCGATAATGCCTTCTTCGGATAGCGAGGTGTCGAACACGCGCTCTTGCCCGAACTTTTCCTGCAAGCCGAGCGTCACGCCGTGCACGCCGCCTTTGGGGCCGACGTCTTCGCCAAACACCAGCACACGCGGATTTACCGCGAGCTCGTGGTCGAGCACGCGGCGTATCGCGGTGATCATATTGATGCGCGCGCCTTCGGGCTTGGGCTCAGCGCTGGTTGGCGGCGCCGAATAGCCGGCGTTTAGCATGCCGCCTTCATCTTGAACGACGCCATCTTCGCTAAAGACGAAGCGCGTCACCTGGGATGGATCGCTCACCGGTCGCTGGTCTGCAACTTGCGCCGCGCGGCGGACATTCTCTTCAATTTCGGCTTGGGAGGCGTCCCATTCCTTCTCGGTCATCAGCGAGGGGACAACGTGCGCCTTCAATTTCGGCAATGGGTCGCGCGCCCATTCTGCATCCACCACGTCTTTGGATTTGTAGGCTTGAGTGTCTTGGAAGGAATGGCCCTGAAGCCGTGGAACAGTGAGGTGAACGAGCGCGGGGCCGTTTCCGGCGCGCACGTGACTAACGCCATCCGCGATAAGTTCAGATGCTTCGCTTGGATCGCAGCCGTCGCCGTCGCAAATCTTCAAGCCTGAGAAACTGGCAAGGTTCTTGGCGATATTTTGGCCTGGCGTTTGCAGCCAACCGGGCGTCGAAATGCCAAAGCCGTTGTCCTCGATGTAGAAGAGCATTGGCAGTTTCAGCGTTGTCGCCATCGTCAGCGCCGACCAGAAACCGTTCGTCGCCACAGACGCATCGCCGCCGAGCACGACGCTGATGGCGCCATCGTAGCTGCGATCGCCAAGAACGTTCTTTGCGTATTCGATGGCTTGGGCGTAGCCGGCGGTTGGCGTGTATTGCGCGCCGACGCCGCCGCACATGGGTAGAGCCGAAGCGCCGTTGGCGTTCGGATAGTTGAACACGACGCCGATATCGCGGCCGTCACTGTAGCCTCCGGCGCGCCCCATCGCTGAGCCGAGCGCATCTTCAAGTGCAACGCCAAGCGAGAGCAGGATCGGGCGCGAGCGGTAGTAACCGCACATCGCGTCTTTGGGGTGGGTGAGGTGTAAGCCTAACAGCACTTGCGCCATGTCGTGCCCGCGCGCGCTGAACTGGTAGAAAATCTTCTTTCCGGGGACGAGCTCGCGCTCCTCGATCGCGTCCATGGCGCGCGAGCACTGAACGAGCGCAACGACGCGGCGCCAGTCTGTTTGGACGGCGGGCTTGGGGGCGGACTTCGGTTGGGCGCTCATTTTGCCGAAAATACTGCTATTCGGACGCAATTTCCGTGCAATTTGATCGGTTTGTTGTCATTATATGCATGATTGATGCAAGATTAGTGTTCAATTCGCATGAAACGTGATGAAATCGAGTTGGATGAGGCGGATCGGCGCCTTCTGGGCGCGGTCCAGAAGGACGCGTCTGTTTCACAGGCGGAGCTGGCGGACTTGGCCGCCGTGTCGCCCAGTCAGGTCTCCCGGCGCCTCGCGCGGTTGAAGGAATTCGGCGTCCTGCGCGGCATTGTTGGCGTGCTTGAGCCCAAGCTGGCGGGGCTTACGTGTTCGGCAATCATCCGTGTGCGTTTGCGCGATCACGCGGCGGCCAACGTGCGGGCCTTTCGCGATCTCGTTGAGCGCATGGATGAAGTCACACTATGCGTGATGACGACAGGCGAGACCGACTATTTGATCAAGGTTGTCGCCCGAGACCTGCCGCACTTCCAAGAGATCGTGCAATCAAAGCTCCTGCGCTGCGCAGCGATCGCGCACATGGAAAGCTCCATCATCCTCGAGCACCTCAAGGACACGACTGCTTTACCCTTGGGCGACACCTAAGCCTGTTTTGGCTGCTGCGGCGTCGCGGCAAGCTGTGGTGGCGCACCCAATGCCGTCTGCTTGTAAAATTGCAGACGCCGTTCGTCGTTGAGCAGAGCTACAAGTTCGTCAACCGAAACGGGCCGCGAGATCAAATAACCCTGTGCGAGATCGCAATTCATGCTCGCGAGCAGCGCAAATGCCGCCGGCGTTTCGACGCCCTCCGCGGTAAGCGCCATGCCGAGACCGTGCGCGAGGTCGATCGTCGAGCGCACCAGCAGCGCATCGCGCTGGCTCATGGTGATGTTCTGGATGAAGAGTTTGTCGATCTTCAGTTCGTGCGCCGGCAATTGCTTGAGGTACGCAAGCGAGGAAAGGCCGGCGCCGTAATCGTCGATCGCGATGTGTACGCCCGCGGCCGCGAACATTTCGATGTTTTCAAGCGCTGCAACGGGATTGTCGATCACGGCCGTTTCGGTGATCTCAAAGCAGAGCTGATGCGGCGCCTGGCGTGCGAGCGCGGTGGCGTGGCGTGCGAATTCATTGTCGCTCAACAAGCGCGCTGAGATGTTGACGGCGAGCTTGATCGGGTGGCCGGCAGCCTTGAACGCGAGCTGATCGGCGATAGCGCGTTCCAACACCCATTCCGTGAGCGCGCGGATGTGTCCTGTCTCTTCGGCCATGGGCACGAAAAGATCCGGGGCGATGTTGCCGCGGGTTGGGTGGCGCCAGCGCACCAAGGTTTCCGCGCTGTCGATGCGTCCAGTGCGGAAATTGTATTTCGGTTGGTGTGCGAGATAGATTGCGCCGGTTTCAAGTGCGCGGCGCATTTCGCCCATGAGCGAAAGCGTGCGCGCCGGATCGCCGTATGCGGCTTCGTCATACATACCGGCCTTTTGGCCGCGCTGGCGGGTCTGATCGAGGGCGATCGAAGCGCGCTCGATCATCGCAGATGATGTTTCTTCTTTGCCGCCTGGTTGCGCGATGCCAATCGTTACCTGGACATCGACGATCTGCTCGCCAAGCGACACGGATTGTTCGAGGTTGGCGATCAAGGCGTGCGCGCGCTTTAGGGCGTCGGCTTCGCTGGTCGCGATGAATGCGACACCCAGCACATCGCTTGAGAGTCTCGCCATCGGCGCGTTGGGCGCAAGGTGTGCAAGGCGAGCGCCAAGCTGGCGCACCAGTTCGCCAGCAAGTGCGTAACCGATAGCGCCGCGCACGTGCGCGAAGCGATCAACACCAATGGCCGCGAGATAAAGCCGTTCAGGCCGCGCGGCGGCATTGAGCTTGCGCTCCAACGCGACGCGGTTCGGGAGACGGGTCTCGCTGTCGTGAAAGGCCAGCTGCGTGATCCGGCGCTCGCGCTCCCGAATGGCGGCAGTCATTGCGTTGAAGCTCTCAGCCACGCGCGAAAGCTCATCTTTGGTGCCGACGACGACTGTTTCGTAGACGCCTTCGCGCAATTTGCGCGCTGCCGCTTCGAGCGTTGAGAGCGGTTGTGTGATTCCGCGCGCCAAGAACCAAGTGCCAGCGATCAACAACGCAACGCCGGTCAGGCCAATGGCGATCAGCGTGCTGAGGAGCGTGCCATAGGGCGAAATCCCGCTCGATGGCGAATGGCGCAGCAGTAGAACTGCCTGCGTGCCGTCGAGCGATGCCAGTGGGGCTGCAAGCGCGATGGCCTTCTCGTTCTGGGTCCGCAATTCACGCGCGCCATCGCGTTCACTGCGTAGAGATTGCTCGATGAATGTGCTGAGAGTGGTATGGTCGGCGCCCTCTTGGCCATCGGTCCAGCGCTGACCATCGCGCACGAAGGTTGTGGCATCGACCGGTATCGCCGAAAGCGCGCGGATCGCATCCATCTGTTGCGAGCCGAGACGTGCGGCGGCGATCACCCATCCTTGCTGGTTCGGCAAATCGGCGGCGGCGCCTTGGAAGAGCTCACCGCTTTGGCGCAGCACGCCGGGGCCGGGATCGCTTTGTGTGAGCGCCATTTGCAAGCCGGGCGACATTGAGGCGCTCGCGCCAGTTTCGCTGATGATCAAGCCTTCGTGCGTGACCACAAACGCGATGTCGGCATTCGAAACCGTTCGGAGCTCGCCAAGACGGGCGCGGATTTGCGCATCGTCGCGTGTGTCGACGGCAGCGGCCAGCCCTTGAGCGTGCGCGGTTCGCTCAGCTGCATCCTGCAAATGGTCGAGCCGTGCATCCCAGATTTGCGTGAACACTTGCGCCGTGCTCGCGAGTTGTTGTTCGGCGAGCTTTTGGGTGTTGTCGGCGATGACGAAGTAAGCGACCACGCCGATCATCAGCAGGGCAATGCTGAACAGCCCCGCGTACATGAAGGTGAGTTTGGCGCGGAGCCGGCGGAACATCAGTCAGACCGCTTCCAAGCAGCGATTGCGAATACGCGAAGTCTATTGGGCTGATCCGCTGAAGTCAGCGTTAATTCGTATGTCCTGAATGTTCCGTTGGCGCCGTGCGCTGAACCGGCAACGTCACATCGATAGCGCCGGCATGTTCGAACACGAGGCGCACGGGAATGTCTTCGCCCTCGCTAAAGGGTTGCTGCACGCCAAAAAACATGAGGTGCAAGCCGCCTGGGGCCAAACTCACGTCGCCGCCGGCCGGAACGGGTAACCGCCCAAGCGCGCGCATGCGCATCACGGCGCCATCCATGCTCATCTCGTGCACTTCCACGTTCGCCGCGCGGGGGCTTGTTGCGCTCAACAAATGATCTGTGCGGCCAGCGCCGTTCGTAATCGTGAGATAACCGGCCGAAACGTCGACCCCAGCTGGCGTAGGCGTGGCCCAGGCATCGTGTACGGACAGTTGCGCTGCGGCGTGAACCTCATGCGCGGAAGATGGGCTTGCTGGAGCGCCGCAGGCTGCAGCGGCGAAAAAGAGAGACAGCGCAAGGAGGGATCTCATGGTCCCTAGCATACGGCCGCGCGCAGGGCGCTGTAACGTGGTCGCGTGCCGCACCAATCGCCCTCGTCCCGCGCGTTTGACGCGGGGACGAATGGCGCGGCGCCGTTACGGCGTGTTCGGGTTGCCGTCGTTGGCCTCTTCGGCGGTTTGCTCAACGGCTTGGCCAGCGGCTTGGACGTCTTCGCCAACGCCTTCGACCGTGTTGCAAGCAGCGAGGGCGCTCGCGCCGAGCAGCGCCAGAGCAATCAAGGGCGAGGTGATCTTACGCATGAATCGAACTCCATCTAGTGCGCCGCGCCGCCCCTAGCGGCGCGCGACGGTAAAACGCCGTTCGCGCGCCGGTGTTCCGCGCAGTGACTAGTTGATGTTGCCCGTGCTCTCGAAGAACAGCGCCTGACTGACAGCCGCGCGCACCATATCGGGTGAATACGGCTTTGTGATCAGGAATGTCGGTTCAGGTCGCTCACCGGTGAGCAAGCGCGCTGGGAACGCGGTGATGAAAATCACCGGTACGCTGAACGATGCGAGAATTTCTTTCACAGCATCGATGCCCGATGAATTGTCGGCAAGTTGAATGTCGGCGAGGACAAGGTCGGGGCGTTCGCGCTTTGCAGCTGCGACCGCACCAGACGCAGTTGTTTCCATCGCGCACACTTGGTGGCCGGCGCCAGTGATAAGATCGCTGAGGTCCATGGCGATGACGGCTTCATCTTCGATAATGAGAACGCGCGCCTTGGTTTGCTTGTCGAGCTCTTCGATCGCTTCATCGAGAAGCGCGTTCACTTCGTCCGCGTCGCGACCGAGAATTTCACCGGTCTCTTGGGGCGTGAAATTTTCGAGCGTGGTGAGCAGCAGTACTTGGCGCGTCAGCGGCGCGAGCTGGCGCAGGCGCTCTTGGGCCTTGCGGGCATTGGCGCTGGCTTCATCGCCATCAACTTCAATGTTCGCGCTTTGCCAAATCCGGTGGAAAACCTTGTAGAGGCCAGCGCGGGGCTCGAGGTCGGACGGAAATTCGGCTGGATTGGCTACGATGGCCTCAAGGCTGGCGGCCACAAAGGCGTCTCCGCTGGCCTGTGCGCCTGTCAAAGCGCGTGCGTAGCGGCGCAACAGCGGCAGGTGAGGCGCGATTTCTCGGGCAAGCGACATATATAACCCCTTGTTAGTGCGAGACTTGTTCTGTTCCGCAGCCACGCTTTGCATGTCAGTCTCCCATGCGGCGAGACCAAAAGAACGCTGGCTTATGAAAAAAGTTCCGGCGCTGCGGAACTGGTGCGAGGTCAGGACGTTCAAATTCACTGAGAGCGCCGCTGCGGGCGGTTTTCAGCCTATCGGGGGGCAGGCGGATGAATGACCGGAAAGACGACGACGATATGGATGCTGTTTTAAACAAAAGCTCCGACGACGCCGCAAAGCGCAAAGGCAAGGCCGCCGCGAACAAGAGCCTGATCACGCGCAATCTGCGCTTGGCCTACGGCGAAGTCGCTGGTGAGGCCGTGCCGGATCGCTTGCTCGATCTTCTCAATCAACTTGATGAGAGCGAGGGCAAGAAGTCGTGAGCAATCTCGCTTCATTCAAAGCCGATCTGATCGAGCTGCTGCCGAGCCTGCGCGCGTTTGCACGTTCGCTGGCGCACAACCCGGCTTTGGCGGACGATCTCGTGCAAGATACGCTGGTGAAGGCGCTCGCGAATGTCGAACGCTTCGAGCCTGGCACCAATCTGCGCGCTTGGCTCTTCACCATTCTTCGCAACCACTACTACTCGCAGCTTCGCAAGTCGAAGCGTGAAGTCGAGGATGCGGACGGCAAGTTCGCGGCGCGGATGTCTTCGCGTCCCGAGCAAGATGGTTCGGTCGACCTTGAAGACTTCAAGGTAGCCTTCCAACAGCTCGCGCCGGATCATCGTGAAGTGCTGACGCTGGTCGGCGCCTCAGGGTGCTCTTACGAAGAGGCTGCGCAGATTTGCGGCTGCGCCGTCGGCACCATTAAGAGCCGCGTGAACCGCGCCCGTCGTAAACTGGCGGATTTGCTGGGTCTGGACGAAGAAGATACCCCGGTCCCTAGCGAAGCCAGCAGGATTGAGGATACAGCGAGCGTGTGAAGCCGCTCGAGGATCGACCAATCAAGTTCTGGCCGGCGGCCTTATCACTGCGCTCAATGCGCGGGCGGATAGCGCTGCTTCTTGGTTTGGCCATGCTGCCTGCGGGCGCAATCGCTATGCAAGTCGGCTTCAACGCCGCCAGCGCGCGGCAGGCCGCCTATGAAGAAGGCCTCAGCCGGCGTGCGCTGGAGTCGATCGCCACCGAACGGCGTACGATCGATGAACTGCGCGAAATGCTCCGCGTTCTGGCGACGACGCCGGCTCTTCAGCAGATTGAGGCAGGTGATTGCCGCGATTGGTTGAGCGAGATCAGCAGTCGCTATGCGTATATCGCGTCGATCTCGGTCACGCGTGACGACGGTCGCTTATTGTGCAGCGTGCCGGCCAGCGAAATTCGCGTCATTCCGGACTCCGATTTGCGTCGCCGCGCGCGTGGTCGTGATGCATTCACGATGGGTTATACCGAACACGGCGTGCTTTCAGGTTTGCCGGTGCTTGGTGCGCTCGAACCCGTTCGTGACGGTGACAACCGCATCGGCTTCGTCGGCGCTTCGATCCCTACTGCGGCGCTAACAGATCTGCTCGAACGCAGCCGTATGAACAACGCGGCGCTCCGCAATGCGCGAGCGGCGATCGTCGATGCCCGCGGGCGCGTCATCGCCGAATCCTCACCTAAGGAAGGCAATGCGCCGCCGTTGCCATCGCCTGACCAGGTGACGAGCCGGTTTGGCGGTGAGCCAGTATTTCTGCGCGTCGAAGGCGGTGACGCCGTTATCGTTCCGCTCTATGCGCCGGATCTTTACGCCGTCATGTCCTGGGCGCCGGACCAGCCAGTTTGGCAGCGCGTTGGCGCCATTGTCTTCTCGATTGCAGCGCCATTGTTGATTTGGCTGCTCGCGATTGGCGCTGGCTGGTTCGCGATTGAAGTCTATGTCGCGCGGCCACTCTCCAGTTTGGAAGCGGCAGCGCGAAGTTTTGCGCGCGGTGAAGACGTGACAGATCCGCCGGCGCTTTTGAACGCTCCATCGGAAGTGCGATCCTTGCGGCGGACTTTAGCCGCCATGGCGAAGACTTTGCGTGGCCGCGAGATCCGATTGGTCGAAGCTCTTGGCGAAGAGCGCGCGCTGCTGCGCGAGGTGCACCACCGGGTGAAGAACAATCTTCAGATGGTGGCGAGTCTGCTCAACATTCAGGCCCGCGCCGCGCCCGATGAAAGCGAAGCCTGGGGGCTCGCGCGTGCTCATGACCGCGTACAATTGTTGGCTCTAGCGCACCAACGGATCTATTCGTCCGGCGAGCTGCGTGACGTGCGTGTCGACGACATCGCAGCCGAAGTTGCGCGCCAATTGCTGCAGTCGCGGGGGCAGGCGGGCAAGGAAATCAATCTGGTGATGGAGCTTGGCAGCGCCCGCGCCGGCGTCGATCGCGCGGTGCCGCTGGCGTTCCTTATTGGAGAAGGCATTTCCGCGGCGCTTGATGCGCTCTCGGACGCAGGTCCTGTCGAACTGCGCCTTACGCTTCACCAAGATCAAGATGGGGCGACGCGGTTTGCCGTGGACGCCAGCATAGATGCAGAGCGCGCCCGAGCTGTAGGCTCAGGCGCGCGTTTAATCGATGCATTCGCACGCCAACTTGGCGCCACGATCGGTCGTGATCCGGCTAGGCCCTATATGCTCTGGGCGGCTGTGCCCCCAGAGCAAGAGCCGGTGGATTAGCGGCGGGCGAGCACAAGGCCCAATACCAAGCCCGCACCCAGCGAAACGCCGAGCGCCGTGCCCGGGTGTTCGCGAATTTTCTCGACAGCGTAACCGGCGCCGTTCGACGCACGTGTGCGGAGGGTCTTGCTGAACAAATCGATGCGGCTGCCGGCGTGCTTTACTTCATCACGCGCCGCCTTGTTCGCCGCATCGGCGAGGCGGCTCATGTCTTTGCGCAATTCGACGAAATCATCGAGCACGTCATTGGCGCGCGCCTTCAGCGCACCGCGCGCGTGACCGTTCTTCTTGCCGCGCATGCTTGTGTCCAGTTGAGCCATTGCTTGCCTCCATTAACGCATTGAAATTCGGGCGGCTTCGCTGCCGCAGCAGAACAACACAATGGGTGCGCATGAGTTCCTCGATGCGTTGGAACATCGCAGCGCGCCGCGGCGTTGTGGCGCTAGGTACGACTGGAGAGTTTCAACGTGCTTGGCTGGGCCTTAAGTTTTTTTGTGCTTGCGATTGTCGCGGGCTATCTGGGCTTCTTCGGCTTGGCGGGTTTGGCCGCCACCTTCGCCAAAGTTCTCTTCCTTATCTTCTTGGTGTTGCTGGCGCTCAGCTTCATTGGACGCGCACTGCGCGGAAAATCGGTGCTGTGACATGAACCTTGTTCACGCCATTTTCGGCGAACGCCCGACGCCACGGCCGGCTGAGCTTAGCTCGCCGCCAAAGGGCGTGCGGATGCGGGAAGTAAGGGCAAGACAAGCGCCCGCGAAGCGCGCGTGGTTGGCGGAATCTGACGCCAATGTTCACACCGAGCACGGCGTTCTTCGTGCGAAAGCAGGCGAAGATTACGTGTTAGCGCACGGACCTGGCGATCACAGTATTGTTCGTAGGGATATTTTCGAGATCATGTACCAGCCGCTCGGCGGCGGGCTCTATCGCAAGCGCACGGACATAAAATACCGCTACTTCACCTTGAAGCGGCGCGTCGTTGTTCAAACTCTAGAGGGACCGCAAGCCGCCAAGCCCGGTGACTGGATCATGCAGGGCGTAAAAGGCGAGCTATGGCCAGTTTCACCTGAGAAGGCGCGGGAGAAGTACGAACCCGCGTAAGGAGGCGCTCGTGACTTTCAAACTTCCCGATCTACCGTTCGATGCCGGCGCGCTGGAGCCTTACATCTCCGCCCTGACGATGAAGACCCACCACGGCAAGCATCACGCTGCCTACATCAAGAATATGAATGCCATTCTCGCCGAGCGAGCAGATGCCCAAACTTCGCTCGAGGCAGTGGTCAGCCTCGCCGCGCGCGAGGCTAACAAGAAGCTCTTCAACAATGCGGCCCAGGCTTGGAACCATGGCTTCTTTTGGCAGTCGCTATCGGCGGACGCGCAGAATGGTCCAAGCGGCGATCTAAGGGCGGCGATCATGAATTCGTTCGGCTCCCTCGAGGCATTCAACGATGAAGCGAAAGCCAAAGGCGTCGGACATTTCGCATCCGGTTGGCTCTGGCTTGTGAGCGACGAGAGTGGGGCGCTGTCGCTCTGCGATCTTCACGATGCCGATACCCCGATCACGGACCCATCACTCACGCCGCTATTGGTTTGCGATCTTTGGGAGCACGCGTACTATATCGACTATGCAAACGAGCGCCCAAGGTTCGTGGACGCATTCTTGACGAAGCTCGCAAACTGGCGGTTTGCGCAAGCGCAGTATCAAGCGGCGCGCAGCGGCAGCGGCGCGTGGGTGTTTGCGACGTGAAATGGAACTGGGGTGGAACGTCAGCGTTTCCATTCCAAGTTCATTTCAGGAGGACACAAATGCTTAGTTGGGCTCTAATCTTCTTCGTGGTGGCCGTCATCGCTGCTGTTTTCGGCTTCGGTGGCATCGCGTCGGCATCGGCCGGCATCGCCCAAATTCTGTTCTTCCTTTTCCTCGTCCTCTTTGTCGTTTCGCTGATCATGGGCATGGCGCGAAGGGGCTGACGGGGCGCGGCACGCTACGTACGAGCCGGCATTTACTGGGTTCCAATTTGACGCCATAAGGACGGCAAATTTCGAACCTGGGAGGCTCGGCCGATGCGCGCGATCCGTAATTTCATCAATGGCTCAGGCGCGACCGCTAACGGCGGTCGCGCCGGTCGCGTTTTCAATCCGAATACGGGCGCCCAGCAGGCTGAGGTAGGGTTTTCATCCGCTCACGATCTTGACGTTGCGGTTCAAGCTGCGCTCAAGGCTTTTCCCGAATGGTCCGCGACAAACCCGCAACGCCGTGCGCGCGTCTTGTTTGCGTTCAAGCAACTCGTCGAAAAGAACATGGACGAGTTGGCGCACCTTTTGTCGTCCGAGCACGGCAAGGTGATCGCGGATTCCAAGGGCGATATTCAGCGTGGCCTTGAAGTCATCGAATTCGCCTGTGGTATCCCGCATGCGCTAAAGGGTGAATACACCGAAGGCGCCGGCCCCGGCATCGACGTCTACTCGATGCGCCAGCCACTTGGCGTCGTGGCGGGGATCACCCCGTTCAACTTCCCGGCCATGATCCCGATGTGGATGTTCGGTGTCGCTATCGCGACCGGCAACACCTTCATCTTGAAGCCGTCGGAGAAGGATCCGTCAGTTCCGGTGCGTCTCGCTGAGCTGATGATGGAGGCCGGCGCGCCGGCGGGCGTTCTCAACGTCGTGCACGGGGACAAGGAAGTCGTGGATGCAATCATCGCGCATCCGGCGATCAAAGCGATCAGCTTCGTCGGCTCGTCGGATATCGCCCACTACATCTACAGCAACGGCGCCGCCAACAATAAGCGCGTGCAGGCGATGGGCGGTGCGAAGAACCACGGCATTATCATGCCCGACGCCGACATGGACCAGGCCGTGAAGGACCTCGTCGGCGCAGCTTATGGCTCGGCAGGCGAACGCTGCATGGCGCTGCCTGTGGTCGTGCCGGTCGGTAAGAAGACCGCAGACGAACTTCGTGAGCGTCTCATCCCGGAAATCGAGAAGCTGAAAGTCGGCATCTCGACCGACGCCGACGCACAATATGGACCGGTGGTCAGCGCCGCCCATAAGAATAAGGTCGAAGATTATATCGGTATGGGCGCGAAAGAGGGCGCCGAGCTTGTGCGCGATGGCCGCGGCTTCAAGCTACAGGGCTACGAAGAGGGCTTCTTCATCGGCCCGACGCTGTTCGACAACGTCAAGACCGACATGCGCACGTATCAGGAAGAGATCTTCGGCCCGGTGCTGCAGATCATGCGCGCTGATACTTTTGAAGAAGCGCTCGCGCTGGCGAGCAATCACCAATATGGCAACGGCGTCGCCATCTTCACCCGCAACGGCCGCACCGCGCGTGAGTTCGCGGCGCGTGTCAATGTCGGCATGGTTGGCGTCAACGTGCCGATCCCGGTGCCGGTCGCCTACCACACCTTCGGCGGCTGGAAGCGTTCCGCGTTCGGCGACACGAACCAGCATGGCATGGAAGGCGTGAAGTTCTTTACCAAAGTGAAGACCGTCACCGCCCGCTGGCCTGAAGGCATGACGGACGATTCAAGCTTCGTCATTCCGACGATGCGCTGATCGTGTGAAGCCAAGAGCTTCGTTCACTGATGGTGCTTCCGGTATTTCTTCTCATCGTCGCGATCGTGCTCTGCGCGATCGCTGCGCCCGTTGTGTTCGCGTTGCGGCGACGGGCGCGGATGCCGGCTTTGCTCGCAGGGACGATCGGCTTTGGCGCGCAAGCGCTGTTCGTGACCTACCTGCAGTCGGGCGCGGTCCCGCCGGAACAAGCCGCGCTGACAATGATGGTGGGCATACCCGGTGTCGCGCTCGCCACGTGCCTTCTTATGTTGTTCGTCATCGCGCGGTTCACGGGTCAAAAGAAACAATGACTGAAGTTCTCACCGTCGCCGCCAACGGCCTGGGGCATATCACTTTAAATCGCCCGGCCGCGCTGCACGCACTCAACACCGGCATGTGCGCGGCGATGATCGAGGCGCTCGTCGCTTGGCGCGATGATGCAAGCATCAACGCCATCCTCTTAGACCACGCGCAAGGGACGCGCGGCTTTTGCGCCGGCGGCGATATCCGCATGATCGCCGAGAGCGGCGCGAGCGATAGCAAACAAGCGCGCGCGTTCTTCTTCACCGAATATCGCCTCAACCACCTGCTGTTCACCTATCCAAAGCCCATCGTTGCTTTGATCGACGGCGTCACCATGGGCGGCGGTGTTGGTATTTCCATGCCCGCTCGCTTTCGCATCGCGACCGAGAACACCACTTACGCCATGCCCGAAACCGGCATCGGCCTTTTCCCTGATGTCGGCGGCGGCTGGTACCTGCCGCGCAAGCCAGGTCAGATCGGCATGTGGCTCGCGCTTACCGGTGCGCGCTTGAAAGCGGCTGACTGCCTCATCGCCGGCGTCGCCACACACTTTATGCCAACGGAAATCCTTGCGGCCGCGCGCGCGCAGATCGCCGGCGCAGCACAAACGCACGACGCGGGCCGCGCGCTCGATAGTGGGCTGGAAGCGCTCAGCGAATCTGCCGGCCGCCCCAAAGAACTGACGCCCGAAAACATCGCGCGCATCGATCGCATTTTTGCGCTCGATAGCGTCGAGGCGATCTTCGCGGCGCTTCAGTCCGATAACAGCGATTGGGCCAAGGCCCAGCTCGCCGCGCTCAAGACCAAGTCGCCACAGGCGATGAAAGTCAGCTTCCGCCAGATGCGAGAGGGCGCAAAGATGGCGAGCTTTTCCGATGAAATGCGGAGCGAATATCGTCTCGCTTCGCGGGTCGCCTCCCGACACGACTTCCAGGAGGGCGTCCGCGCGCTGATCGTCGATAAGGACAATAAGCCCATCTGGTCGCCCGCCACGCTCGAAGCGGTCAGCGACGCTCTGCTCGATGAGCTCTTTGCGCCGGCGCCATCCGGCGATGAATGGACACCGCTCGTCGCAGATTGAGTGTTTTCACCGTCACGTGATTGGCGCGCTGACCGGCGCCGACGGCAAATGTCCCGCGCAAGGGGACATGCATGTACAAGTGGTTCGCGATGTTCGCCGCCGTTGCGGCGTTGTTCGGCACGGCCAATGCCGCCGAGCTTCACTACACAGCAACGCTCGCGGGCAATCAGTATCCAACTGAGACGGGATCGGCCGCGTCGGGCCAAGCCACGCTCACCATCGACACCGACGCGCAAACCATAGACGCCGTGATCACCATTACCGGCATCACCACCGATCAGCTCTCACATCATCTCGCGCATAGCCGCATGGGCCCGATGCATCTGCATCGCTATCAGGGCGATGAGGTAACCTTGATCATGCCGTTCCCATATGGCGCGACCTACGCAGCCACAGCCAACGGCTTCACCGTCACCATCGCCGACTACCCGTACGCAGATGCAGCACAAGCCGTGCGCTCTGAACTTACGTTTGCGCAATTCGTCGCCGCCCTTGGCGCCGATCCAATCTATCTCAATGTCCACACCCAAGCCTTCGGCGACGGTGAAATAGCTGGCCGCGTCAGCGCCGCCGCTCACTAACAGTTTCTGCCCGCAACTTACGGCGCGCTTGCGGTCCCAAGCCGGATGCGCGCCGCATTTGCGCGTCCGGCGCTTGTCCGGACGCGCTCGCGCGCTAAGACAACCAAAACAAGGAGCACCTCATGACCCGCGTTGCATTCATCGGTCTCGGCAATATGGGCTCGGGCATGGCGGCCAATCAGGCGAAGGCCGGGCGCGAAGTGGTCGCATTTGATCTCTCCGCCGATGCCCTAAAGCGCGCCAAGGACCAGGGCATGACGCCCGCGACGAGCGCTGGCGAGGCCTGCAAGGACGCTGACATCGTCATCACCATGCTGCCCGCTGGTCAGCATGTCCGTGAGATCTATCTTCAAGCGATCTTGCCCAATGCGCCGAAGGATGCGCTGTTGATCGATTGCTCCACCATCGACGTCGATAGCGCCCGTACCGTTGCACGTGACGCTTCGATGCAAGGCTTCCGCGCTGGCGATGCGCCGGTTTCTGGCGGCGCGGCTGCTGCGCAAGGGGGATCGCTGACGTTCATGGTCGGCTGCCGCGAGCAGGACTTCGCCGAGATTGAAGAGGCGCTGAAGCCGATGGCGAAAGCCATCATCCGCGCCGGCGATAGTGGCGCCGGTCAGGCCGCGAAGATCTGTAACAACATGTTGCTCGGCATCTCGATGATCGCCACCAGCGAAGCTTTCGCCTTGGCCGAAGCATTGGGGCTGGATGCGCAGCGTTTCTTCGATATTTCGTCAAAGGCATCTGGGCAGTGCTGGTCGATGACCTCGTATTGCCCCTGGCCAGGCCCGGTGCCAGCCGCACCATCGAACCGCAACTATGAAGGCGGGTTTGCGGCAGCGATGATGTTGAAGGACTTAAAGCTCGCGCAGGATGCGGCGGAAGTCGCGGGCGCGCCGACGCCACTCGGCGGCGCAGCGGAAGCTCTTTATGGCGAGCTCGTGCGCGGCGGCCATGGCGGCAAAGACTTCTCGATCATCCTGCAAATGTTGCGCGGAACTTTGGCGCTAAACCGCGAATAACGCCTCGATCGCGTTCAATAGGCTGCGGGGCGTTACTGGCTTTTCCAGCACAGCGTCGGCGCCTGCGGCGCGCGCGGCTGCACGGTGCTCGGCGCTCGTATCGCCGCTGATCATGATAATGCGTGCGTGCGCGAGAGCCGTATCGGCGCGTGCGGCTTCAATGAAGGCCAACCCGCTCATCCCGGGCATGTTGCGATCCGCGAGCACCAATGAAGCGGGGCGCGCTTTAAGCGCCGCGAGCGCGTCCGCGCCATTTGCGGCTTGGCGCACACGCGTGACACCAACGCGCACCAGCACGCGCGTGAGCAGCGTGCGCATGCCTTCGTGGTCATCCACGATCAGAACGTCGAGATCTGCGCCTTGCATGCGCTAAGGCTAAGCCGCCTCGCTCCAAAACAAAACGGCCGGAGCTTTCGCTCCGGCCGTCAGGCTCAATCTTGCTGGATTGATTAGTATTGCAGACGGAGCGACACGCCGTAGGTGCGCGGCTCGTTCGGATAGATAACCCGTGAGTTCTGCAGCGGCGGCGCGAAGCCACCGACGAAGTAGAACTCGTCCGTCAGGTTCTGCCCGAACAGTTCGAGTGACCAGCGGTCGTTCTGCGGGCCGATGCCGATGCGGCCGTTGAAGATCGCATAGGACTCGTTGTCCGTTGATGTTGAATGGTTCAGCGTTTGAGTGGTGTATTCGCTGTTCCAGCGGCCATCGAGATAGAACAGGGCGCCGAAGTTCTCGCTGATCGGCACGCGGTAGGCGATAGCCCCCGTCGCCACCCATTCAGGCGCAAGTGAAAGCGTTGTGCCCGCGTTCACGGTGTTCGGCACTGGGTCGAGCGTGTTGAACACGACCGTGCTGTCGTAATAGGCGTCGTTGTAAACGAGGCCGGCGCTGATGTTCAGGCCTTCGATCGGGTTGGTGTTCAACTCGATTTCGACGCCTTGGCTGATCACGTCCGGCACGTTCCGGGTGATGAAGTTGAAGCCGTTGAAGGCGTTCAACTGGTAATCCGAAATCGCTTGATAGAAGCCGGTGACGTTGAAGGTGGTGGTGCCACCGAACAGCGTCGTCTTGATGCCGACTTCGTACGCATCCGTGAATTCCGGCTCGAACGCGAGCTGGCTAACGTTCGCGGCGGCTGACGAGGTCGTCGCCGGCGTGATCGCAAAGCCCGAGCGGTCGATGTTGAAGCCGCCCGCCTTGTAGCCGCGCGAGTAGCCGCCATAGACCATCATGTCGTCGTTGAGGTGGTAGGCCAACGAAGCGGTGCCGCTGAACTCTTCCTCTTCACGGCTGCCTGCCCAGATGCCGTTGGTGATCGGGTTGACGGCCGGGTTGCAAGCCAGCGCCATCGCCGTGGCGCCCGATGCCGAGCCTTGGATCGCCGTAACGATGCCGCCCGGGGTGGGGGTTGCAGCTGACGTGTTCGTTTCCATCAATTGGAGAGACGCGCAAGCTGGGTTCACGGCGTTGAGGTTGGCCGAGAGGTCCTTGGTTTCTTCGCTGTAGCGCACGCCGAGGGTCAGCACGAGGTTATCGCTGATGCTGATTTCGTTGTGCGTGAAGAGCGCAAGGCTTTCAGTTTCAACATTCCATGCGTCGTTTTGTTGCCCCGAGCCTGCCGCGGCGGGGATGAGGTAGCCACCGTTCGTTGCGTTGACCGCGGCGATAACCGCCGGGAACGCTGCGAAGCTCGTGAGCGCAACGCCTTGGAAGATCGACGGTTGGGCCGAGAAGTTGAACAGTTCCGGCGCCGTGTGACCTGAAGAAACCGCGAGGTTTGCGAACAGCGAAGCTTGCGAGCCTTGCTGGATGCGATCCGTCGTGTCGATTTCTTCTTGCGAGTAGAACAAGCCGACGAGCCAGTTCACCGGACCAGTCTCGCCCTGCAGGCGGAACTCTTGGGTCAGGTTCGAGATGCTGATCTCAAGACCGTCCCGATAGGCGATATCTGCAGAGGTGAAATCCACGTCTTGATCGCGCTCAGCGTTCCAATCGCGCACCGCCGTGATCGAGGTGAGGTTGACGCCGCCAAGATCCCAATCGAGTTGGCCCGAGAAGCCGATTTCGTCCGTCGTTTCACCATAGCCGCGGCCTGGCGTAACGGTCATGCGGCGATCTTCAGCCGGGCTTGTGAGAACGCCGGTGCCCGCCGTCAGCGCAGAGATCAGCGCTGAGGTTGTGCCCGCGTTCACCAGCACGGCGCCGCAGCAAACTGCGTCGCTTTCGGCGGCGTCGAGAATGAAGCGGACCGAAGCGTCCGGCGTGATGTCAAGAAGGGCTTGCGCGCGCGCAGACCAGCGGCTCGAGCTGTTGATGTCATCGCCGCTGATGGCGTCTGTGATGTAGCCACCGCGATCGCGAATGACGCCGTCAACGCGGAACGCGAGCGAATCGCTAACCGGCACGTTGACGCCAGCTTCAAGGCCAACTTCTTCAAGGTCATCGAAGCCATAGGCGCCTTCGATGTACATGCCAGGCTCGAAGCTCGGGCCCGACGACACGACGCTGATGGCGCCGGCAGACGTGTTGCGGCCGAACAGCGTGCCTTGCGGGCCGCGGAGAACTTCGACGCGCTCAAGTTCGGGCAAGTCGGCGAGAGCCGCACCAGCGCGTGAGCGATAAACGCCGTCGATGAAAATGCCGACCGCGCCTTCGAAGCCCGGGTTATCCGAGCCCGTGCCAATGCCGCGGATGCGGACGATTGTGCCCGAGGAGTTTGATTGGCCCGTGCCCATTGAGAGCGAGGGAGCAACTTGCGTAACGTCGCGCAGATCCTGCACGCCTGAATTTTCCAGTTGCTCGCCGCTCACGGCCGTAACGGCCAGCGGAACGTCTTGGATCGCCGAGGCGCGGCCCGTGGCCGTCACGACGATTTCGTCCGTTACTTCATCTGCATCTTGAGCCAGAGCAGGTGACGCCAGCGCCCCCATAGCTGCGAGCGACGCGCCCGACAGCAGAATCCGACCCCAATTTGACTTTTTGCTCATCGCCGTCCTCCCAGTGCCCGGATCACCTTCTGTTGGGTGTCCGCGGCAGACCATAGGCGTGGTCGGGCTGACGAGCGGGTGCTCCCCCCGCGCCCTAACCTGTCCAAGTGCGCATAGCAGGGGTTAAGCCCTTAAGTGTCAACGGGTCTGGATGGTATAACTTGACGCTCGCGTCATGGCGTTGAGCCCCTGAGGCGGCGCGGTCACAGTCACCCTAAGGCAGCCTCACAATTGTCTAGGCCGTTTGGCCTATGCGACATGCAAGCGGCGCCAATTTGCAACCAAAAGGTGTAAATTTTTGAGCAATTGTGCCTTTGGGTTGAGGTTCGGACTCTTGCGAGGCCCGACTCGGGCCCTGCTATAAGCGGGCGATGAGCGCGGCGTTGGTATTGTTCTCTGCGGGCCAAGATTCTGCCACCTGCCTTGCCTGGGCGCTCTCAAAATTCGACCGGGTGGAGACAATTGGCTTCGCTTACGGCCAGCGCCACGCCGTCGAGATGGGCCAGCGCCCAATTCTCCGCTCCGCGATCGCGGGGATCGGGCCCGAATGGGCCGCGCGGCTAGGCGGCGATGTTGTCGTCGATCTTGCAGGCTACGGCGCTTTAGCCGAAAGCGCGCTCACCGCTGATCGCGCCATCGAGATGACTGAGAGCGGCTTGCCCAGCACCTTCGTGCCCGGCCGCAACCTGGTGTTCCTCTCGGTCGCCGCTGCGCACGCCTATCGCCGCGGTGCGGACACGCTTATCGGCGGCATGTGTGAGACCGACTTTTCTGGCTATCCCGACTGCCGGCGCGATACCATCGACGCGATGCAACAAGCGCTTTCGCTCGGTCTTGCAACGCCGGTCACCGTCGCAACGCCGCTGATGCAACTGACCAAAGCGCAAACATGGGGGCTCGCGCACGATCTTGGCGGGGCGTCTCTTGTCGACGCGATCCTTGAACACAGCCACACTTGTTACGAGGGCGATCGCTCTTTGCGCCACGCTTGGGGTTATGGCTGCGGCGTGTGCCCAGCCTGCGAACTCCGCGCCAATGGATGGCGCGAATTTGGCGCTAAATAAGCATTTTGGAGAGAAAACGCGCCAGGGCGGGTAGGGCAACGAGGAAGAGGACCTAGAGCCCGCCCCGGCGCTTGGCGACTTATCGCGGGGTAGCGACGTAAGCGTCGGCGACTTTCACGGCGAACTGACGAATGGCGCGGCGCGCTTCAGTCCAAGTCGAAGCCGGGCCGTTCAAATCCGCGAGCGAATGATTGTACCGGCGATGGGTAACCTCGCTCGTTTGGCCGGAGGCATTGTGCAGCACTGCACGAAGCTCGGCGCCGCCGATCGAGATCGAGCTGGAATCGAGAGACGGCTCATCGAAGAGCTGCTGCATCGTCGGCCGGTTCGGTTCGGCATCGACGATCGTCACATCGATGCTAAGCCCTTGGCTCGAAATGCCGCGCTGCCCCAGTTCGTGCGCGATCGCTTCGGTGACGGCTGTGCGAAGCACTTCGCCTTCACGCACGCCCAAATCTTCTTCGAGCGAGGTTTGGAATTCCGCAGAGAAGGAGACGGGCGTCGATTGCGCCCAGGCCGGTGCTGCGAATGCGAAAACTGCAGCTCCAGCGAGCAGGTAACGAATGCGCATAGGCGGCTCCCTCAGCGTTGATTGACCCAAATATGCCAGCGGTTCGCGCGTTGACCACTCACGTTCGCGTCACAACGTTGGCCAAGTTTTACCGGTTGTCGTCATCGTCCTTATCGTCATCGTCGTCACCGGGGATCGCGGCGTCTACGACAGCGCCGGTGACATCGACGGTGGCTTCGAGAACCTCGCCGGTGACGCCAACAGCCGCGCCCACGACCGCACCGGTCGCGCCGGCAACCGCCGTGACCACGCAGCCGGCGAGCAGCGGCGTGACGATTAAAGCCAAGAACAAAGCTCGGATCATTTTATTCCCCGCGTGCAACGGGCCGGAACCTGCGCGGCGACGCCATTCATAGCAAGCGCGCGTTGCAGCCTCACGCGCTCCAGCGGAGATCGTCGAGATCGAGCGATTCCTCTTCGCCGCCACGGTCGCACTCGCGGCGAAGCGGTCCGGCATAGTGCGGGTCCTGTCCAAAGCGCCGGTCCGGACCGAAATAGCCTTCAGTGCGAACGAACATGCGTGTGTCGGTCAGCACGCTTGAGATGCGATCAAACAGCAGGCGTGCGCTGATCGGTTTGCGCACGAAGCCGCTGACGCCGGCGTCGCGCGCGGCTGTCACGCGTGACGTTTCAGTATGCGCGGTCAGCATGAGGATCGGCACGTACGGATTGGGGCTGTTATGATTGCGGCGGATCATTTGCGTGAACGCCAGGCCGTCCAGTGGCGACATCTTCCAATCGACGATGATCAGATCGATGAGGCGGGCGCTCATGATCTCAAGCGCCTGGCCACCGGTTTCTGCTTCAGTGACTTTGTTGATGCCGCCAGCGCGCAGCAGGCAGCGCACGAGAAAGCGCATTTGCTTGTTGTCGTCGACAACCAGCACGTGAATGTCGTTCAGCGTCGCCACTGACCGCCCCTAGAAAAAACCTGCTCGCAGAAGCTCCTGAAATTGCAAACGACCGGTAAATTTTGAGGGTCCGACGAAACGAAAACCGCCGCCGACAGTAAATCGGCGGCGATCCTCAAGATTTCACAATCGGACGCACAAATCTGACGCCCAATTCAACTTCACGGCGCGTCGACGAGAACAATCTCCGCATCTTCGCCCGCTTCGATGGAAAGCTCTGCTTCATCTTTGATCGCCGCGCCATCTCGCGGCCCAAGTTCGACGCCGTTGACCTTCGCTTTGCCTTTGGCGAGCGCGATGTATGCAAAGCGCCCTTCGCCAAGTTGATAGGCAACGCTTTGGCCGGTCTTTAGCGTTGCCGCGAGCAGACGCGCGTCTTGCCGGATTGGCAGCGCGCCGGCTTGCTGATCTTCCGTAAAGCCTGACGCAAGCGTCACGAGCGCGCCAGAGCGTTCGTCCTTCGGAAACTTGGCCGCGCCCCAATACGGTTTGCCGCCGCGCTCCTTCGGCACGATCCAGATTTGATAGAGCGTCGTGGACTCGTCTTCGAGATTGTACTCCGCGTGCGTGACGCCCGAGCCTGCACTCATCACCTGAACATCGCCCGCTTCGGTGCGGCCTTTATTGCCCATCGAGTCCTGGTGCGTGATCGCGCCGCTGCGGACATAGGTGATGATCTCCATGTCTGAGTGCGGATGGGGCGGAAAGCCGGTCTTGGCCTTGATGGTGTCGTCGTTCCAGACGCGCAGCGCGCCCCAATGAACGCGGCTTGGGTCGTGGTAACCGGAAAAGCTGAAATGGTAGCGGGCGGCGAGCCAATCGGCGTCGTGGCGGCCCAAACTGTCGAACGGACGTTTCTCAATCATGGGTGACCTCTTCGCCGCTTTAGGTGGGCCGTCGCAATTGCTTCTCAAGGCACAAGCCTGACACCACCTGGAGCTTGACGAAAGCGCCGGGGCGGAGTGCAAGTGCGGGCAAAGGGGAGGTCCTTATGATCCGTACGTATCTTGCAGCAGCTGCTGCACTTCTGCTCACGGCCTGCGGTCAATCCACCGCGCCAACCACCGAAGAACCTGCGCCGCCGCAGGGTCTGTTTGAGCAGGTTCAGGCCATGAGCCCGGAAACGCAGCCGGTGTTCGCCTATCAGCAGCTCGCCGCTTACCAGCAAGCGCACCCTGAACTGACGCCCCCGTGCACGGCCGTTCGCGGCACTGAGCGCATCAACGTGCCGGGCAACGTCGATCCAACCAGCATCTACGCCGCTCATACGAACGACGCTGTCTTCACGGTTCAGTGCGGCGCTTTGGTGAGCGCAACGCGCATGGATCCGAACGAGAAGTGGCTGGTTTCGTTTGCACCGGGTGCGGCTGAGGCGGTTGTCGAGCACTGCCTCGGTGAGCGCGGCGCCGATCGCTGCCCACGCCAAGTGCCGACGGTCGAAATCGCGCCGACGCCGACTCCGTAATAAGGACTGATGCGGCGGATGCGGGGTCGTTCCTGCTCCGCCGTCATCTTTACGGCCACTACTATTGCGCCAGCGTGCTGTCGAAACGCGCAATCACGTTTTGCTCGGCATCCAGCAGAACCAGAGCGTCGCGGTCGTAGTGCGCATAGCGTGCGGCATCGATCACCGCCAAGAAGCTACGTTCTGTCGCCATCTGCACTTCGGCTCCGCACGCCATTTCGGTGACGGCCGTCATCGCGAACTGCAATTGCTCGCCGTTCTGCGTGACCTCTGAAGTCCAGCGATTGCATCCGGTGTAGCCCGACGCCCGATTGGCTTCGAAATCCATCGTCGCGCCGTGCGGGTTGGCGTTTAGATCATCGACGCGCACCCATTTGGTGCCCGAAAGATGGATCGCGGCAGGCGTCGGCGACGGTGGTTCGTTCGGCGCCTGCGCGCATGCGCCAAGCATGAAGAGTGCAATCAAAACAGCGCGCATCTGCGTTCCCATCAAATCGGATCGTACGGAAACACAGAAGCCGAGGCGCCGACATCGGTGTAGCTCGCCTTCATCGCCGGCAGCGCTTGCTCGATCAGCGTCTGCGGCGTCCACCCATCGAGGCGTCCCAACGTACGGACAGGGCGGGGCTGGTTGAACAGGAAGACTTCATTGCCGCGAACGGCGAAGATTTGTCCGGTCGTATCCTTCGCGCCATCGGCGCACAGCGCCACCGCAAGCTGCGCTACTTGATCTGCGCGCATGCCGTTCTTCATCCGCTCAACGCGCGCCGCGCTCGCTTCGTCCTTCACCGGGATCGACGCAATCATCCGAGTCCAAGCGAACGGTGCAATGATGTTGGAGCGCACATTCTTGGCGAGACCTTCCATCGCTACAATGCGTGAGAGCCCCATGACGCCAAGCTTCGCCGCCGCGTAGTTCGCCTGCCCGATATTGCCGATGAGGCCAGACGTCGAGGTGAAGAGGACGTAGGCGCCGTCTTGCTGATCGCGGAAATGCTCGATCGAAGCGCGCGTGACGTTGAAGGCGCCATGCAGGTGCACATCGATCACCGCCTTCCAATCTTCCGGGGGCATCTTGTGGAACATGCCGTCACGCAGAATGCCGGCTGGATTGATCACCGCGTGAAGCCCGCCAAATTCCTTCTTGGCTTGCTCGAACATTGCAGCGACCGCGTCGTAGTCCGAGACGCTGTCTGAGTTCGAAACCGCTTTGCCGCCAGCGGCGCGGATTTGTTTCGCCACTTCTTCAGCCGGTCCAGCCGAGCCGGCATCTTGGCCCTTCAAGCCGCCGCCAAGATCGTTGACGACAACGCTGGCGCCTTCGCGGCCCGCCAGCAGTGCGCATTCCTTACCGATGCCGTTTCCGGCGCCAGTGACGACAACGACTTTTCCGCTCAACACGCCCATGTCTTCCTCCGAGCGTTTGACTTAGCGCGCGCCTGCGCTCGCATCCAGCGCTTCTGCTTGACGCTGCGGCGGCGGCGTGCGCCAAACTCACACCATGCTCAACGCCATTGGATCATTCTTCGGCCAGCTTTGGCGCTCGGCCAATTTCTGGCGCATCTCGCCGTTGGCCGAAGTGCGCACCGGGAGCAAGCTCGCCGGCAGCCTCATGTTCCTTGTCATGGTGTTCGGCATCGTCGGCCTGGTGCTGATGGCCTTCGGCTTTGATCTCGACCGCGTCGATCTTTGGTTGGACGCGCAGGGCGGCTGGCTCGACGCCGTTGGCGCATTGGCGTTTCGCGTGTTGCTGGGATTTATTCTGCTGATCTGCGGCGTTATCATTCTTGGCTGGTCGTTCGATCGCAAAAACCCGGATCGACCCGGCTGGGGCATGGCGATCGGCGCGCTGATCGTGGGCTATTTTTGCGCAATGAGCGTCTTTGCGCCGCTTTAGCTCGCGGCCAGTTTCGGTTTGTCCTCGTCAGGCATGATCGGCTCAAAGCCGTCCGCTTTGGCGAGCGCCGGAAACAGACGCATCCAGAACGCTGACGCGACCACAGCCGCGACGCCGCCGATGGTGACCGCGCTGATCGGACCGAAAATTCGCGCCATCAATCCTGCTTCGAAGTCGCCGAGTTCGTTCGAGGCTGAGATGAAAACGAAGCTCACCGCCGCGACGCGTCCACGCATCGCATCCGGCGTTGCGAGCTGAATGAGGCTCGAACGCACATAGACCGAAATCATATCGACGCCGCCCGCGATGGCGAGCGCGACCGCTGTAAGCCAAAGCGCCGTCGATTGTGCGAACACGATCGTGGCTAAGCCGAACACGATGGTAGAACCGAACATCCACAACCCAACGCGCCGCCGCAGTGGATTGACCGCAAGCCAAAGTGCGACGGTTGCCGCGCCCACGCCCATGGCGGAACGCAAAATGCCAAGCTCGCTCGGGCCGGCATGGAGAATATCGCGCGCAAAAACTGGAAGCAGCGCCGCCGCGCCCGCAAGCAACACCACGACAAGATCAAGCGAGATCGCGCCCAGAACGATCTTGTTGCTCCACACGTACCGCAATCCTTCGACAATCATGCCGACGGTGCGCGCATCTTTCACCGGCGCCTGCTTGGGTGTCTTCAGGCTGAACATTAGCCACGCCGAAAGCGCCAGCAGCGCAAATGCGCTTATGTAAGGAACGGTCGCGCCAAAGCCATAGATCACGCCGCCAATCGCTGGACCCACGATCAGCGCCGATTGAAACGCCAGCGAAGACCACGCAATGCCTTGAGGCAATTCTTCGCGCGGCAGCAACATCGGCAACAACGCGCTCGCGGCAGGCGGCAAGAACGCATTGGTCGCGCCCGCGGCAATTGCCGCGGTGAACACAGCCGGTATCACGATCTCCGGTCCAAGCTGGGATGCAAACGCCAGCGACAAAGCGATCACAGACTTGAACGCAACGCAGGCAAACAAGATGAGGCGCCGGTCATAGCGGTCAGCTGCTTGGCCGCCAAACAAAGAGAGCCCAAGCAGCGGCAAGAACTGCGCAAGCCCCACAAGCCCGAGCGTGAACGAGGCTTCGGCGATGTTCTGTCCATGCTCGCGCGCGCTGTCATAGACCTGCCAGAACATGGCGGTGGTCTGCATCTGGATTGCGAGCGTCGCGCACCAGCGCCCGACCCAGAATTGGGCGAACGGTTGGTGGCGGAAAATGTCGAATGAGGGGATTTTGAGGGACGCCAAGGGGCCGGGACCATGCGCCGAGGCTTCGCATCGCGCAATATGAAGTGGGCGCGATTGACGCTGTGCCCGCACCGCCCTAAGCGCGGCGCCTCAATGTCCCACACACTGATTGCCGAGAAGCCGGAATATGCCGACGCGATTGAGCGTGTGCTCAGCCGCGCCTTCGGCCCTGGCCGCTACGCCAAGACGAGCGAACGCGTGCGTGAGGCTGGCGCGGTCCTCGAGCACGCGCTGACGCGCATTGCCCTGAACGGCGAGGGCGAAGTCGTTGGCGTGTGCCGCATCTGGCGCGTCGAAGCCGGCGAGCCCGTGTTCTTTCTTGGCCCGCTTGCCGTTGATCCGTCCGAGCAATCTGCTGGCGTTGGTTTTGCGCTGGTGCGTGACGCTGTCGCGGCTTGCCGCGCGAGCGGGGGCGCCGGCGTTGTCCTCGTCGGCGCCGAACGCTTCTTTCGTCCGGCGGGGTTCACCGTCGTTCCGGCGGGACGCGTTTCGCTGCCGGGGCCTGTTGATCCTGCGCGTTTGCTTTGGGTTGAGCTTCGTCCCGGCGGGCTCGACAAAGTGCACGGCGAACTCCGCGCGCCAAAGCGTTAGACGCTCTCGCGGCGCCAGCCCCAGATCAGCAGCGCAAGTGCGAACAGCGCCCAAAGCCAGCCAGGCCCAAGCGGGGAAGCAACTGCCGCGCGGACAGTGTACGCGCCGTTGTGCTCAATGCCGATCCAGTCGCCGCCTTGCGCGCGCGCGCCGCGTTCGATGCGGCGGATCTCAGGCAAACGGCGTCCCTCTTCGCCGGTCATGAAGACGCTGCCGCCCGTTGCGTTTGCCAACGGACGCAGGATTTCGGGGTTGGCGCCAAGCGCGCCAGCTTCGCGCGGATTGAGCGGGCCAACTGCAGCGAACGCGCGCAGATCGCCGCTGCGCGCTTCGTAAAGTCCTTGCTCCGTCGCCGGCACGGCGCCGTGATAGAGGCCCGGCGCAGTCTCATCCAAGCCTGCTTCAGAGCCTTGTCCGCTCGGTGAGATGATTTCGACAGGGCCTGGTGCATTGGCGAGTGTCGATCTTTCGATCTCGAGGCCGCGCGGGCCTGGATCGAGCGTAAGGCTATCGTCTTCAAGCTCGGGTTCTTGCATCAGCCAGTGTGCGAGCCTGCGCAACAACTCACCATGCGGTCCGCCCCCGTCGTAACCGCGCGCCCAAAGCCACGGTTGATCCGACCACAATTGCGCGACACGCCCTCGGCCCGCGCGATCGAGCACAAGCAACGGCCTGCCGTCAGCGCCGGAAAGCACCGTTTGGCCGCCGGTTGCACGCGCATCTATCTCACGCGTCCACCGTCCCCAGCGCTCTGGTGCGGGCAGGCCGCGCACAACCGGATGGCGCCGCCCAAGCGTTGTCGGTGTTGGCCGATAAGGGCGCGAGATGATCTGCCCCGTCGGTTGCGACGGCAAAATTCCCGCAAGCGCGGTGCGGTAGAGCCCGTCCGGTCCAGCTTCTTGATCGCCGGCCGTGATGAGCAACGCCCCGCCTTCTTCGATCCGCCGCGCGATCGACGAGAAATAATACGCCTGCAAAATGCCGCGCTGTGGGGCGCGATCAAAGATGATGAGGTCGAACTCATCCAGACGTCGCTCGAACAATTCTTCCGTCGGGAAAGGAATGAGTGCGAGTTCGTGCAGGGGCGTGAAGTCTTGTTTGTCCGGCGGACGCAAGATCGAAAAGTGAACCAGATCAACGGCTGGATCTGACTTCAGCAAATTGCGCCATACTCGCGCGCCTGCGTGCGGCTCGCCGGTAATCAGCAGGACACGCAGCCGGTCGCGCACGCCATTGGCGGCGAACGCGGCGCGATTGTTTGAGAGCGTGATCTCTTGGGGGCCTTCCGCCGCTTCCACGATCACCATGTTGCGGCCACGATGCGCCAACCGGAGATCGACGCTGAACTCCGTGTTCGCGCGCACCGTCGTGCTCACCGCGCGCTGGCCGTCGATGCTGACAGTCACCGCAACGGGCGCGTTGCCGCTCGCATCGATCACCCGCCCAGTGACCCGCATCGGCTCGCCTACAATCCCGAACGTCGGCGCCGAGATGAGTTCAAGGCGCCGGTCGCCGCGTTCTGGATCTCCGACGATCAGGACATGCGCCGGTCCCAGTTCGCGCAGGCGGCCAGGTTCATCCGGTGGATCTGCGGCCTGTCCGTCGGTGATGACGATCACGCCGCCAATGCGATCGCGCGCGACATCGCTCAGCGCATCTTCGATCACGCCGGTAACTATGGTGCCATCAGGCCCGCCGCGCGTTTCGCGCACGCGTACGTCCAGCCCTTGTTCTTGCGAAAGCCGCTGGGCCATCGCATCGCCTGCCGCGCGCGCTGCCTCGCGCCGCCCGGACAACGCCAAGCTCTCGCTCTGATCGACGACGATCAGCGCTACATCGTCGGCCGGTTCACGCGTCTCGCGCACCCATTGTGGCTGCATCAGCCCAAGAAACAAAAACGCTAAGCCGAGCCCGCGCGAGACCGGCGCGCCGCCGCCGCGCCAAACGTAAATCCCAAGCGCAATGGCGCCGATCACGCAGAGCGCGATCATGGCGCTCCACGGCAGCGCCGGATCAAAACCAATGCGCGCCCCAGCAATCATCGGCGATCTTCGCTCATGCGCTCGAGCAGCGCCGGTACATGCACTTGATCGGCTTTGTAATTGCCAGTCAGCGCCACCATGACGAGATTGACGCCGAACCGTAGCGAGAGTTCGCGCTGGCGGTCACTGACGCCGGCTTGACCCGACCACGCGCTTGCCCAGTCGCCATCGCCAATGAAGATCGCCGCAACACCGTCGCGCGATGACGCCGCTGAAGCACTTTCGGCCCACAGTTGCGTGGACTGCGAGCGTCCAGGGAAGCTGCGCAGCAAATAGAACGCGCGCGTCAGCACATGTTCGGCATTGACGGCTTCGAGCGGGGGCACATCCAGTCCAGACAGCATCGTCTGCGCCGGCCGTCCGCGCTGCTGCGCCCCGGAATCGCGTGTGTCGACCAGAAGCAAGCCGCCAATCGCCAGATAGCGATCGACGTTGGTCAGTGCAGCGTCCGACAACCGTCGCGGCGTCGGCGGCGCCGGCCAATAGATGAACGGATAGGCCGAGAGATCATCGCGCGCGAGATCGAGCGCCATGGGCGGGCCCGGTTCAACTGACGTACGCTGCGTCAAGATATCCGAGAGCGCCCGCAAGCCCTGCTCAGATGCGCGATCGATCCGTGAATCGCCCGTTCGTACGTAAGCGAGCCGCAATGTCTGCGTCGGGTCATTTGCATTCTGGGCGTGTGCATCGCCGCCAAACGCCATCAGAGCCGCCAGCACGAGCGAGGCCGCGCTTGCGCGCGGGCGCGGCAAACGCGGCAGTTTGCCGATGAGCAGGAGCGCAATCAGCAAATCGATCGCCAGCATCAATCCAGCCAAGCCGAACAGCCAACCGGCCAACGGTCGTTCGATCACTGCGCCCAAGCCCGCGCGCGAGACGCCACTCGGCAATTGCAGAGGCTGCAACGATTCATCGGGCCGCATCGCATCGATCGACGCCGACACTCCCGCCCGCTCGTACAAGCCCGGCGGCGTGGCGGGTGAGGGCTGGGCGATTGCGAACGCTTCCGGCGCAATCGGCTGCATGTCCGCCGGCGCCGGCGCGAGCGCGCCATAGCCATCAAGGAGACGTTGCGCGACGAACGGCCCGCCGGAAATCTCGCGCTCGCCCGCGCCATCCGCGCGCGCCGCGAACGCCAGCGTGCGCCGCAACACTTCAACGAATAATCCCGAGAGCGGCATGTCAGACCATTCCGGGGTGGCGCTCACATGAAAGAGCACGATCAGGCCACGCCCTCGCGCCTGCGCGGTCACCAAAGGCGAATTGTCCGAAAGTGTCGCCCACACGCGCGCTTCTTCGAGTGACGCGGGCTCGGCCAGAACTTGTCGCCGCACCTGCACGTCCACCGGCGGCGCGATCCCCGCATAGGGCGAGTCCGCCGGGAAGGCGCCGATGGCAAGCGGCGTCTCCCACGCGAGTGCGCTGCCAAGCGTGCGTGAGCCTGGGCGCAATCGCACCGGCACGAACTCATCGGCATCGTTCGCAAGCCGTGGTCCGGCGAACCTCACCAGTAGTCCGCCATTCTCCAGCCAACGCTGCAATGCTGCGCTGTCTGTCGGCGCGATGCGTCCGGCGTCGGGCAGGATCAGCGCCTGCGCGCGGGCGTCGATGAGTTGCGAAATGGCGCCTCGCGACAAGCTTGCATACGGCGCCAGCGCGCGATCGACGTAGAAGAGTTCCGAAAGCAGGGGCTGCCCAGCGCCGCCGGGATCAACCAATCCAACAAACGGCCGGCCCGCACCCGCCGGCAACAAGCGCACCGCGCCGGCGCTCTGTTCGCCGACGATGCGCACGCGTGCGGCGCGCGCGGCGATCTCGGGCGGCAACTCAATCCGCGCCGAAGCGGTCAGCGCATCGGCTTGAAATTGCAACTGCGCCGCGCCGAGCGAGCGTCCTTCAGCTGTTTCTGCCGTGACCGCGCCAACACTCGAGCCGTTCGAGGCGCGCCGCACCTCCACCAAGACGCCTTGGGGCGTCACCGAGCCCGACATGATTGCGCGCGCCGTCAGCGCCGGCACACGCGCCGTCACCGGTCCGCGCCGCTGTAGTTCCGCCGCCAGCGCCTCGGCGCCGGCGTCATTCAAGCCATCGGTGATCCAGACGATGCGATCGAAATTGCCTTCGGTGCGTGCGAGCCGCGTTGCTGCGTCCGCGCGATCCGGCCGCCACGGTTGCGGTTCCAGTCGCTGCACGCGTGACTTTGCATCTGCCGCCGTCAGCGCTTCACCCGGGTCGCGCGGCCGCGTACTTGGCGCCGTTTGCAGTATGAAGATCGGCGCGCGCGCGCGCTCGGCTTGGGTGATCGCCGCGTTTGCGGCGTTGCGGACTTCGCTCCATGCCGGCGCAGAGGTCCAGCCATCGTCGATGACGATCAACGTCCGCCCGCCGAGCGGACTGTCGCTTGGCTGTGGGGCAAGGCTCGGTCGCGCGAACGCCAGGATGAGCACCGCCGCCGCTAGCATTCTGAACAATACCAGCCACCACGGCGCGCGCTCACGGCTCTGATCGTCCGTGCGTAAGCCCTTGAGCAAGCGGGCGGGTGGAAACTGTTCGCGCTGCGGCGGCGGCGGTGTCGCGCGCATAATGAAGAACAGCACCGGCAGAGCCAGCAATGCCAACAATGCGCCGGGCGCGGCAAACAAGAACGGCCCGAAACTCAAGCAAATCGCTCCGAGACGAGAGCGGTTAGCAACGCCAGCGCCGGCGCCGCGCCATGATCGGTGCGATGCAGCAGGGCAGGGAAACCAAAATTAGAACCGGCTTGGCGAATGGCGCGACGGTGCGTTTCCAGCCGCGCGGTGTACGCCTCGCGCACCGCCTCGGCGCGTCCAAGCAAGGTCTCGCTCCGGCTTCTGCCGGGTTCGAGAAAGAGCGTGCGGCCACGAAACGGGAATTGCTCTTCCGCCGGATCGGCGATCATCACAAGCGCGCCCGAGGCGCCAGCGCCGGCCGCCGCGCTCAAGCGCGCGCGCCATGTTTCGACTGGCGCGTAAAAATCCGAGAAGAAAATCATGCAAGCGCGCGACGGCGGATCGGCCTCCGCTTGCGGTGTCAGAAAATCGTGTGCGAGCCGATCAATCGCACGCGGACCTGTGCGCGGCGCACGCCCCAACATGCCGATACGTTCGCCGCCGCGGTTCAGCAATGTCGCCAGCGCAAGCGCCATCGTCTGCGCGCGTCTAAGCTTCGTTGTGCGTGCTGTATCGCTTGACCAATTGAACCCCGCATCGGGATCCATCCAGAACCACGCCGTCTGCGCCGCCTCACGCTCGCGCTCGCGCACGAAATATCGATCGCCGCGCGCCGAGCGGCGCCAGTCAACCAGCCGCGCGCCGTCCTCTGCTCGGTGGTCGCGATACTGCCAGAATGCTTCGCCCTGCCCGGAGCGGCGCCGCCCGTGCAAACCCGGCGCACTCGCCGCCAGCCGCCGCGCATCAAGCAACACGCCGGGGAGATCACCGGCGAGCGCGAGCGCTTCAAGGCGCGATGCGTCAGACATGCGCGCACACAAACGCTTTTCCTTGCAGAGAGGGTCGCCGCAAAGCGGCGCTCATGATCACGCCGCGCGCTCCGCCAGTTCATCCACCAGCGTGTCGATGTCCAAGCCTTCGGCGCGCGCGCCGAATGATAATTGCATCCGGTGCGCCAAGGCAGGCCGCGCCAGCGCCGCGACGTCATCCACTGCCGGCGCCAAGCGGCCGCGCAGCAGAGCGCGCGCGCGCACCGCCAGCATCAGCGCTTGGCCCGCGCGCGGGCCAGGTCCCCACGCCACGTGTTGGTTGACGCGTGGATCGTGGCTTGAGCCAGGCCGCGCCGAACGCACCAGCTCCAAAATCGAGGCCAGCACTTTCTCACCAACGGGCATTGCCCGCACCAGGCGCTGCAAGCGAATGAGCGTCTGTGCATTCAACACCGCTTGCGGCTGCTGATCGCCCAAGCCCGTCGTCTCGATCAAAATCTTCCGTTCGATCTCCGCATCCGGGTAGGGCACATCGACCTGCAACAAGAAGCGATCGAGTTGCGCTTCGGGCAATGGATAGGCGCCCTCGTGCTCGATCGGGTTCTGCGTCGCCAACACGTGGAACGGCGTCGGCACATCGTACGCTGCGCCCGCCACCGTCACGTGATGCTCCTGCATTGCCTGCAGCAGCGCCGATTGCGTGCGCGGCGAAGCGCGGTTGATTTCATCGGCCATCAAAAGCTGCGTGAAGATCGGCCCCTTCACGAAACGGAAGTGGCGTCGCCCGCTCTCGTCCTGATCGAGAACTTCCGAGCCAAGAATATCGGCCGGCATCAAGTCCGGTGTAAATTGCACGCGGCCCCAATCCAGCCCCAGCACTCGCGCCGTCGCTTCCACCAATCGCGTCTTCGCCAAGCCTGGTGCGCCCACCAGCAGCACATGGCCGCCCGCGAGCACTGCTGAGAGCGTCAGCTCGATCACCCGCTCTTGGCCGAATACCGCTTTGCCGATTTCGGCGCGCACCCGCTCCAGGGCTTCCCCGGCGGCTTCCGCCTCCGCGACCAAAGCTTCAGGACTGTCGGAATTGCTCATGGGCGCGAAGCTCGCTTAGTTGGGGGCGGAAATATGACATCAGCCGCAAACACCTCGTCCCTGGAGCAATTGATCGCCGCGCTCAAGCGCGAAGCGGCTACTGGCGACAAAGCCTTGCCTCCGGTCGACACATGGAACCCCGCCCATTGCGGCGAGATCGGCATGGAAATCCTGGCTGACGGAACATGGAAGCACGAGGGAACGCGCATCACACGCGAACCTTTGGTCAAGCTCTTCGCCTCGATCTTGAGAAAAGACGAAGACGGTCAAACCTATCTTGTCACGCCCGCTGAAAAGATCGTGGTTAAAGTCGAAGACGCGCCCTTCGTCGCCATCCGCGCGGATCGTGTGGGTGAAGGCGCCGATCAATCCATCGTCTTCACCACAAACCTCGGCGACATCATCGCCGTCGGCGCCGACCACCCACTGCGCGTAGAGCGAAGAGGCCAAGAGCCTAGACCCTACGTGCACGTGCGCGGGCGCCTGGAAGCCCGCGTGCTGCGCTCGCCGTTCTACGAACTGGTGGAATGGGCCGAGCTGAAAGAGGGCAAGCTTGGCGTTTGGAGCGCTGGTGTGTGGTTCGAACTCGGCGTCGCCTAGGGAGTTGGGGAGATGAGCGCGCGCCAATTGCGCCAGCGCCGTTCACCGCCTAACTCATCGAGGTGTCCCTCAAAGTCAAACAAATTTCGGTTCTCCCCCTCCCATTGCAGGGATGGGGCAGGGGGGGCGGTGAAGCTCTGCGACTGGAGAGTGGGAGCGCAGGCCTCCGGCCTACATCGTTCAATCATGCCGCGCGTGCGAGGCTGCGCGCCCGGAGGCGCGCACACCAACCTGCAGATGCCTGCGCATCACCCCAGCCACTAACCCCTTCCTCTCAAGAGGAGGGGAAATCGTGAGCACAGATTTCGAGAAAAGACTGCGCGAGAAACTCGATCCGCTCGGCGACATCGCCGGCGCCTTCGCGCGTACGCGCAGCGACAACGATCTGAACCCCGGCTTCGATAATCATCCCGAAGCGCGCCCGGCTGCCGTGCTCGCGCCGATCATCAAGCGCGCCGGCGGTTGGACCATGCTCCTCACTGCGCGCTCGGTCGAAACGCCGGCGCATCCGGGGCAAATCTCTTTCCCCGGCGGGCGCGTGCAAGCTAGCGATGCCGATGCCGTCGAGACGGCGCTTCGCGAAACTTTCGAGGAGGTGGGCCTGGAGCGCCGCTTCATTGAACCCATCGGCGCTTGGGATCGCTACGACACCATTACCGGCTTTCGCGTTACGCCGATTGTCGGCCTCGTCGAGCCGGGCTTTGAACTCAAGCTTGATCCGCGCGAAGTCGCGAGCGCCTTCGAAGCGCCGCTCGATTTTCTGATGGACCCCGCAAACCACGAAGTCCGCGAAGCGCAATTCCGCGGGCGCCTGCGCCGCTACTACGTAATGCCCTACGAAGGTCACAACATCTGGGGCGCGACTGCGGGGATGGTGCGGGCGTTGTGGGAGCGGCTCTATGGGTAGCTTCAGTCGTCGCGGAGTGTTTGGCTTGGCTCTTATGAGCGCGCTGGCCGCTTGTTCGCGCCCTTCAGTTTCCACCGCGTTCAGTGTGAACGTTGCTGTGATTCCGCGACTGCTTGAGGCGGTTGTGTCTTTCGCGAGTGCACGAGGCTTTGAAGCTGGCGAGATCGCTGAACCTCCGGCCGAAGTCGCCGAGGCCCGAGCGTTCGATCTTTGGTTTGAGGGTCGCTGGTCCGAGTTCAGTTTTTACCGACCGATCGGTCCCAATGGTGAGCTGGCGGCGTCGCCTGGAAATTTCGTCGCCGAATTTCGTCACCATGATGAGATCATCTTTCCGCACGACAACTTGGAAACTTGGTTGGCGGAATTGATTGTGGCCGTTGAGGCGATAGAAGGCGTCTACCAATGACCGCCCCAATCATCCATGCCGCCTGGTTCAAGGCCAAGCAAACCCAAGCGCTCCTTGCCGCGCTCGATTCCGTGCGCGCGGGCAGTGCGAGGTTTGTTGGCGGGTGTGTACGCAATACGTTGATCGGCGCGCCTGTTGATGATCTCGACATCGCCACGCAGCTTACCCCCGATCAGGTGATCGCGGCGTGTCAGCAGGCGAATTTCGCCGCGCATCCGACGGGCATCGAACACGGCACCATCACGGTCGTGGTCGATCACAAACCGTTTGAGGTGACGACATTGCGCCGCGATGTTTCCACTGATGGCCGGCGCGCCACTGTCGCGTTCACCGAAAGCTGGGAAGAGGACGCGCAGCGCCGCGACTTCCGCATGAACGCGCTTTACGCCGACGCGCAGGGCCAAATTCACGATCCAACTGGCGGCGGTCTCGACGACGCGCGCGCTGGCCGCGTCATCTTCATCGGCGACGCCGCCACGCGCATCAAAGAAGATTACCTGCGCATACTTCGGTTCTTCCGCTTCAACGCCTGGTATGCGCGTACGCCGATCGACCCAGCCGGCCTGCAAGCTTGCGCCGATCTCGTCGCTGGTCTCGACACGTTGTCGGTCGAACGCGTCTGGAAGGAAGTGAAAAAGCTTCTCGACGCGCGCGATCCGCGTGCGGCGTGGGAAGGCATGAGCGCCATCGAGGTTCGCGCCCGCGCGCTGCCCGAACTCGATAACGCCAGGCGCTTACGTGCGCTATTGGATCTCGAAGCCGACTTAATGTTGCCGGTCGATGCGATGACTCGCATTGCCGCCGCACTCGAAGGTCAGGAAAACGCGAAGACGCTCGCGCGCCGCTTGAAGCTCTCAAACGAGGAACGTGATCGACTGGTTACTGCGCTGGGCGACGATGTAAAGCTTACCTCTTACATGTCGCTCCGCGAAATGCGCCGCGCGATTTACAAGCTCGGCAACGAAGCCTTCCGCGATCGCGTGATGCTCGCCTGGGCTGGGTCCGGGAATGACAAAGCCCAACAATGGCGCGCGCTCGTTGCGCACGCGACGATGTGGAAGCCGCCGCGTCTGCCACTGACCGGCGATGAGATCATGGCCGCGGGCATCCCCGCTGGCCCCAAGGTCGGCGTCATCATGCGTGAAGTCGAAGATTGGTGGATCGACGCCGATTTCCCCGACGACAAGCTGAGCGTGATCGAACGGTTGAAAGCCGTCGCTCAAGGCATGAGTTGACGATCGCGCGCCATCGTCGCCCTTCGACTGAGGGCGACGCTGATGGTTGGCTTCGAAGCTTGCTAGCGTCAGGCTGAGCCTGTCGAAGCCCGACGCGGCGCGTACTGGGCAAGCTCAAGTTTCCGAATCCACTTCCGCGCCGGCTCTTCGATCATGAGGTACGCCACAATAGACGCCGCGATGCACACAACGAACACGCCGACCATCGCGCCGACACGCAGCGCCAAGTCCGACGTCTCGGTCACGCCGAACTTCTCCAGCGCGTGGAACCAGACGATGTCGATCGGCAGGTGGATCATATAAAGCGCGTAGCTTGCCGCGCCCAAGAAAACGAACACGCGGCCAGACATCGGCGCATCGACGCCATGGCGCGAGGTTTCCGCCAAGCCGTAAAGCAAACCGGCAAGCCCGAACCAGGTCAGGCCCTCCCACCAGCCAAGCGTCGTCACAGCGACAACCCAACCTGCGCTTACGGCCACGATCGGCCAAGCCCAGCTCTTCGGCGCCGCGTGCTCACGCCCAAATGCATAGAGCGCAACGCCCAATAGGAACGATGGCAGAATTCGCAGCGCACCAATCTGCGCGGTCATCTGCGAGAAGTCGCGACCGACCCATGTCAGCACCTGATGCAAATTGCTGAGCGCCCAGAAGCTCGCGACGCACAGCGCCAGCGCACCCAGCGCACACGCACCCGACCAACGCTTCGCTTTCACCACCACGCCGGCGACAAGCGGGAAGAGCAGATACGCCAACCATTCGGCGCTGATCGACCAGCTCGGGAAATTCCAACCAACGCTCGGCGTCGTGCCCCAAGCGTGGATCATCAGAAGATGCGCCGGCAAATCTGAGAGGCGGAACGCGTCCCGATTGCTCTCGCCAACACCGAGCACCGCGGCGCCTGCGAACAACACCAGCATCGCGCCAAGCGCGGCAAGGTGCATCGGATAAACCCGCGCGATCCGGTTCTTTAGAAAGCCGCCATAGCCAAACCGGCCGCCCTCAAGGCTCGTCAGATAGACGTGCGCCAGGATGAAGCCCGAAAGCGTGAAGAAGAGGTCGACCCCAAGGTAACCATCCGCCACCAGCCCGAATTGACCCATTGCGAGGCCCAGATGGTCCCTGAAATGATACAAAAGCACCCAGAACGCCGCAATAAATCGTAGCGAAGTCAGTGGTTTAAGGTCTTGCGGGTAGGCGAGTTGGGTCATGACCACTCGCCTGACGCAAGAAAAAGGCCGAGCCTAAGGCGAGGCTTCCCGCAGTTTTACCCGCTCAATCATTTGGGACTGCGCCTTCGCCAACCGGGCGAACAACCGGATCATCGCGAACGACGAGATCACCAGCGCAAGCAACGCCGCGATGCTTAATGCGATGCCGATGGTCAGCATTTGCGGGGTCGGCTGCATGGGTGTTTGAAACAGCCCCGTCCCGAGAAGTCGCGACGCAACGTTATCGAGGATGTTGCTCACCAACCATGGGCCCCACCACCAGGCGATCGCGCCGTTCGGTTCTGGCGGCGCATCTTCGAGTTCAGCATATGTGCCTTTCCACACCTCGGCGATCGCATTGGCCGGCATCGCCAGGTTCGCAAACGGCACGAAGTAAAACGCCGCCGACCAGAACGGGCTCATGGTCATGTAACCCGAGCCGATGGTCTTCAGGTTGCGAACCATCCTGTAGGTGATGGTCAGCGTGAAAATCACCGCGCCGATGAACGCGCCCAGTGAAATCAACGAGAGTGCGAGCACCGCGATCGCAACGCCACTGCCCAGATAATCTGTCGGCGCCCAATTCGGATCGCCTTTGCTTAAGTAGTAAAACGCGCTCGTCGCCACGTTCAGCAAAACCGCAACGAACGTCACAAGGATGATGAAGATGTAGAACGGAGCAAGCAGCGACTTTGGATCGCGCAAAGCGGGTTTCGTCTCGGCCATTCGCTCCCCCGCGCCGATACTCAGCGCGCAGACGCAGGCGTCAACTCAAATCGTCCAGAGCCTTAGGGCCACTTCGCCACCGGCGGCATTGAGCTCAGTATGCTCTCGACATTGCCGCCCGTTTTCAGCCCGAACGTCGTGCCGCGATCGTAGAGCAGGTTGAACTCCACGTAACGCCCGCGTTGCACCAGCTGCTCTTCGCGATCGGCTTCAGTCCACGGCTGGTGCATGCGCGCCTTCAAGATCGGCAGATAGCCTTCTAGAAATGCGCGCCCAATATCTTGCGTGAAGGCGAAGTCCTCTTCCCAGGTGTCGCCGCTCGCGCCGCCGCTATTGTGGTGGTCGTAAAAGATCCCGCCGACGCCGCGCGGTTCATTGCGATGCGGCAGCCAAAAATATTCGTCCGCCCACTTTTTGTAGGTCGGGTAGAGGTCGTCGCCGTGCTTGTCGCACGCGGCCTGATAAGCGGCGTGAAATGCAATCGCGTCCGGCGTGCTTTCATTGCGGTCGCGCTGTTGGGTCGGGTTCAAGTCGCCGCCGCCGCCGAACCACCATTGGGTGGTGGTGATGTGGCGCGTGTTCATGTGCGCGGCGGGGCAGTGCGGGTTGCGCATGTGCGCGATCAGCGAAATGCCGCTCGCCCAAAAGCGCGGATCATCCCCCGCGCCACGGACGTTCTTGGCAAAGTCTGGCGAGAACTCGCCATGCACCGTGCTCACGTGCACGCCGACTTTTTCGAAGAACCGCCCGCGCATCAGCCCGGCGACACCGCCGCCTTGATCGGCCGAACCATCACCCCGCCGCCAGGGTGTCCTTACGATCCGGCCCGGCTCGCCCGGATAGAGCTCGCCAGGCGCCTCGTCCTCCAGCGCCTCGAACGCCGCGCAGATCTGATCGCGCAGGTCTTCGAACCAAGCCTTGGCCCGTGCTTTCCGTTCTTCGCTCACGCCAGTTTCTCCCAAGCGCCGGTTTGCCGCATGGCTTCGCTCAATACTATCGCGGCGGCGTTGATCACGTTGAGTGACCTCAAGCCTTGCACCATTGGGATGCGGACGCTGGCCTGCGCCGCAGCATAGAGTTCCCTAGACGATCCTGCGCTTTCGCGGCCGACCACTAGGGTGTCGCCTGTGGAAAACGCAAAATCGTGAAAGTTCAATGCGCCGTCGGTCTCGATCAGCACCAGTCGGCCTTCGTTTCGTTCCGGAGTCGATTGAAATGTCGCCAAGCTCCGATGCCGCGTCACCAATGCCTTTTCACCGTAGTCCAGCGCCGCCCGTTTCATTGACGCATCGGTAAGCGGGAAGCCGCAGGGCTCGATGACGTCGAGCGCCACCCCGAGGCAGGCAGAGAGGCGAAGTGCCGCGCCGAGATTCTGCGGGATGTCAGGTTGATAGAGGGCGAGCCTCACGTTATGGCCTCCACGCCGGAGAGTCGGGGTTGAATCGGGGAATCTGTCGTGCGCCTGCGGCGAGCCGCCGCGCGCTAACGAACCCGGACTAGCCTAGCTTCGCTGGCGAACCAAGGCCGGGAGATCAGAGGCAGTGGCTGAAGCAGCAGCAACAAGCGCGCACGATGGTGAAACCACTCGTCGCGACTTCATTTACATCGCAGGCGCCGCGGTCGCGACCGTTGGCGTCGCGGCGACGATCTGGCCCTTCATCGACCAAATGAATCCGGCCGCCGACACCCGCGCGATGTCGACCACGGAAGTCGATCTTTCAGCTGTGCCGGAAGGCCAGCAGGTGAAAGTCCTGTGGCAAGGCAAGCCGGTGTTCGTGCGTCACCGAACGCCGGTTGAGATCGCCGCCGCGCAGCGCGACGATTTCGCCAACCTGAAGGACCCGCAGTCCGATGCGGATCGTCTAAAGCAAGAGAACGGCGAAGCAGGCCGCCCCGAATGGCTGGTGCTGCAAGCGAGCTGCACGCACTTGGGTTGCGTGCCGACGTTCGTCGAAGGCTCTCAGTTCGGTGGTTGGTTCTGCCCGTGCCACGGTTCGGACTACGACACGTCCGGCCGCATTCGCCGTGGCCCGGCGCCGAAAAATCTTCACGTCGCGCCGTATCTTTTCACCGGCCCGACCGCCATTCGTATCGGCTAAAGTTTGGAGCGCTAAGTGAGCGGACCTTCCACATACGAGCCGAAATCCGGCATCACTCGCTGGCTTGATCGTCGCTTGCCGATCATCCGCCTGGCCCACGACAGCTTCGTCGCTTACCCGACGCCGCGCAATCTCAACTACTGGTGGACGTTCGGCGCGATGCTGTCGCTCTGCCTCGTGGTGCAGATCGTCACCGGCATCGTGCTGGCGATGCACTACACGCCGCACATCAACATGGCGTTTGCTTCGGTGCAGCGCCTTGAACGCGACGTGCCGTTTGGCTGGCTCATTCAGAACATTCACGCCGTCGGCGCTTCGATGTTCTTCCTTGCGGTCTACATTCACATGTTCCGCGGGCTTTATTACGGCTCATACAAAGCACCGCGCGAGTTGCTCTGGATCCTGGGCTGCGTGATTTATCTGCTGATGGTCGCCACCGGCTTTCTTGGCTACACGCTGCCATGGGGTCAGATGTCGTTCTGGGGGGCGACGGTCATCACCAACCTCTTGGGCGCGCTGCCGTTGATCGGCGAGAGCATCAAGAATTGGCTGATGGGCGGCTTCTCGGTCGATCAACCGACGATCAACCGCTTCTTCTCGCTCCACTACCTGCTGCCGTTCGTGATCGCTGGCGTTGTCGGTCTGCACGTTTGGGCGCTGCACGAAGCGGGGCAGAACAACCCGGTTGGCGTTGATGTGAAATCGAAGGCCGACACGGTGCCGTTCACGCCGCACGCCACCATCAAGGACCTCTTCGCGACGACGCTATTTGTGATCCTGTTCGCGGTGTTCGTGTTCTACATGCCGGACGCGCTCGGCCATGCCGACAACTTCATCCCGGCTGATCCGCTGAAGACGCCACCGGAAATCGTCCCTGAATGGTACCTGCTGCCGTTCTACGCGATCCTGCGTGCGTTCGACTTCAACATCGGCCCGATCGACTCGAAGCTGGCTGGCGTGCTCGCAATGTTCGCCTCCATCGGCGTGCTGTTCGTGCTGCCGTGGCTCGATACCTCACGCGTCCGCTCGATGCGCTATCGCCCGATCGCGCGTCAGTTCTTTGTGATCTTCGCGGTCGTCTGCTTCGCGCTGGGTTGGTGCGGTGGTCAAAACCCCGGCAACATTCTGCTGAAGGCTGGTCCGTTCTCGGCCACGCTGACCTGGGTCGAAGGTGGCCAGGTTTCTGAAACGCCGATCCAAGCCGATGGCGCCGCCAACTGGCAAGCGACGGCTGACGCCGCCGAAGCTCAGGCGCGTTCTGAAGGCGCGGCGATGACGGCGGTTACCCGCACGGGCGCCGCCACCGGCACGCTCCGCACTGTCACCGGCGGCTCGGCGCAAACGCGCACGGTCGATGGTGAAACGGCGGATATCGTTGAAGAGCACATCACCGAAGTGAAGGAAGAAGTTGGCCAGGCGGCGCCGTTCTACAACGTTGAGCGTCACGTCCCGCCGGCCTTCACCGTTACGAACTTCGCGCAAGTTCTGACGCTCTACTATTTCCTCTTCTTCCTCGTGATCCTGCCGATCCTGGGCCTGCGTGAGCGGCCAGAGCGCGTGCCGGATACAATCGCGAAGCCCGTCACTGGCGGCAAAGCGCAGGGAGCATCCTAATGTTGCGCGCAATTTCCGCCGCTGCGGCGCTGATCGTAGCTGGCTGTGGCGTGGCTTGGGCCGCGGTCCAAGGCGAGCATCCAGAAGAGTACCCGTTCTCGTTCGAGAGCCCGGTTGGGTCTTACGACATGGCGGCCGTGCAACGCGGCTTTCAGGTCTACCAGCAAGTCTGCTCGAACTGCCACTCGATGGACCACCTGGCCTATCGCCACCTCGGTGAGGAGGGCGGCCCGTTCGCGCTCTACATGGTTCGCAACCATGAGACCGGCGCGATGGAGCCGCACGTTGGTCGTCCTGAGCATGGCGGCACGTTCGTCGAAGTGACGGACAACCCGTACGTTCGCGCCATCGCCTCTGCGGTGACGATCACGGACATTGATCCGAACTCCGGCCAACCAGCCGATCGTCCCGGCCGCATCTCTGACCACTTCCGTCGTCCGTTTCCGAACGCGATCGCGGCCGCCGCTTCCAATGGCGGCGCAGCGCCGCCGGATCTTTCGGTGATCACCTCGGCCCGCCACGGCGGCGCCCGTTATGTGCGCTCGCTGCTGATGGGCTATGACGGCCAGGTCAACGGCACGCTCAACCACAACCCGTACTTCCCGGGTGGTTGGCTCGCCATGGCTGCGCCGTTGCAGGAAGGCGCGGTGCCGTACACGGACGGCTCGCCGACGACGGTCGAGCAGTACGCGACCGACGTTGCGACCTTCCTGCAATGGTCAGCCGATCCGCACATGGAGCAACGCAAGCGCCTAGGCATCGTGGTGCTGGCGTTCCTGATGGCGCTCGCTGGGCTTTTCTACCTCGCCTACAAGCAAGTCTGGCGCGGCGAGAGCCACTAAGGCCTCAAAGAAGATCTGAACGGAAACGCCGGCCCCCAGGGCCGGCGTTTTTGCATCCGCAACCACCTCTGCCGGCATCTCCTGGCCAACGACAGGAGAACTCGGATCATGTCTGCGGCGAATGGGGGCAAGGGCGCGGCGATCATCGCTGCGCTTGCTTATGTCATGCTTTGGGGCGGCTCGGTCGCCTATCTTTACACCTCGGGCGGCGATTGGACGACCGGGGTCTTCGTCATGGCCATATTTGGGCTTGGGCTCAGCGGCGCGGCTTGGCTGCTGACGCGCGGAGCTGATGCGCCGCGCATCGAAGTGAAGCGCCCAAGTCTCGAGAGCTTCGCTGTCGTGCTCTATCTGGCGCTCTACGCCGTGCTGTTTCTTGGCTTTGCCATGACATGGGCGCGCGGCGCCTTTCCAGCCGGGCCAGAGCAGGAAGGCCTAGTGCTTGCGCTTAAGCTGGCTGTGCATGTTGTTTTGCCGGCGGTGTTGCTTTTGATGCTTGGCGCCAGACTCGGGCCGATTACGCAGCTTGGACTTAGTGGCAGGAAATTTTGGCGCACCTTGATAGTGCTCGGCGCCATCATCTTCGCGATCGTTTGCCTCATTACGCCAAGCTTGCAGCAAATATCCGAAATCCCGCCGACGCCCGGGACGATGATCTGGGCGCTGCCGCTCGGCTATTTGTGGATGACGCTTGAAGCTGGCGTGACCGAGGAATTCTTGTTTCGCGCCGTGCTGCAAACGCGCCTGACGTCGTGGTTCAACTCTGCTTGGGCCGGTGTGATCGTCACCTCCGTGCTCTTCGGGTTGGCTCATGCGCCCGGCCTCTTCATGCGCGGGGGCCCCAGCGTCGATGGCTGGAGTACGGATCCGTTGCAGGTGATCGCACACACGATCGCGGTGCTTTCGCCGATTGGGCTGACGTTCGGCTTGATCTACGCGCGCACAAAGTCTTTGCTGCTGGTCATTGTGTTACATGGTCTTGTCGATTGGCTGCCGAACTTGGCCGAATTCGTAGAGACTTGGAGATGACGTAAAGGCAAAAGGCGCAGCTTTCGCCGCGCCTTTCGTAGAAAATTCATCGCGTCTGGCTGCCTAGGGCGCGCTTGCGCCTATTGGTGCAATCGTGTCGGGCGTCGCGACCGGGCCGCCGCTGATCGTTGGTGTTGCTGCAGCATTGACATCGACGGCTTGGGCCGTGGTTTCGCTTGGCAACGGTTGGCCACCGGCGCCAACAGGCGCGTACTGGATGACGCCGTTGACGCGGCCAGCGCGGGGGCCTCGGCGAGACGATGCCTGCGTGGTGCGCGGTTCGTTGCCGGAGATGGCTTGTCCTAGATACTGAGCCACATCGATCAGGCGCGGCGTGTCGCGCACGCCCGGATCGGGCACGTCGACGTAGAAGATGTGTTGGCCAATCACTTGGCGGCCTTGGCCGATGCGCGCCCAGCGCGGGCGCACGGCGCGTGTGTGATAGAAGAGCGCGCCGCCGGTTGGATCGACGGAAGCGCCGCTCAAAACTTCGCGCGCGACTTGATCTGCCACCAGCCATTGTGGATCTGTGGCGATGCTCGAAGGATCGCGCGCAAGGTTGATCACGGTGCGGCGGTTTGGATCGCCGCGGTTCCAAACGGAGAATTGTTTGGGTGAGAGAATCACCGTGGCGAGGTCTTCGCCGAAGCGCGGCCCAATGCGGTTGACCATCACGTGCGCGACGGCGCGCATGCCGTCTTCGCCTTCGCTGCGCGCTTCGCCCCAGACGGTGGCGGCGAGCAAACGAACTTCGTTTTCGTTCAGCACCGTGGGCGTCGCGGTGGAGAGCGTGTTTCCTGCAGGTTCGGCTGGAACGAATCCGATGATCGGCCGTTCGCCAGATATGACTTCGGCGAGTGCGTCTGGGTAGAGCGCAAAGTTCATCGCTGCGGCGAGAACGAGAACGCCGCCCGCGCCAAGCGCGTGCAGGGACTGCTTCATCGTGTGCGCCTTAGCGCGTGCGCGGGAGTTCTTCTTGTTCGAACGCGTCAGTCCGATCCAACGAGCGGCCATCTTGGTCTCTCTACAGCACGCGGCGCGCCGGACGCGCCGTGGTTGAATGAAATAAGGTGGTGTGGACCCGCTCGCAGCACGTGCGGACACAAGAGGCGTTCTACTTACTCACAAGGCGAGAATGCGGCGCGCAAAGGACGAATACAGTCAAAACAGCCGGCATTTCCTTGCTATTCTGTCAGGACCGCACCTTCGACATAGGCTGACAAGCATTGTTCCATTAACGCCGGTTCACGATACCTGCGTGAGGCGAAGTTTGCTGGCTGAGTGCTTGGTGAGTTCGCGTACGAAATGGTGGGCCCGTCGCCGGGCGTCAACGCTTTGGCGTGTGCCGATGTCAGCTGCCCAGCAGCACCGTGCGCGCGTTGACGGGTTGGGTATGGCGCGAGCTCGAGCCCAACGCTTCGCGCAGAGCGGCGATCTGCTCGGGCGATGCCGTAATCGGCGTGCGTAACACATTCCAGCGCACGCCCTCGCTGCACGGCGGCGTCGTCAGCGAGCCCGCATAAGCAAAATAGGTGCGGTCTGGCGGCAGCAACGCCATCAGATTGACGCTCAAATGCTCGGCAAACTCATCGCCATGTTCGCGCGGCGCGTGCGAGAGCAGGGCCGCCAGCGCACTGTTTGGAGCGCCTTCCTCGATGAACACGCCGACGACGGCGAGCTGTCCTGCTTCGTTGCGGTGCACGAAGTGCAGTTCTGCCGGATACGCGCGGTGATCAAGCATGTGTTCGGCTGGTGCGTGAAAGTGAAATTGCGCAAAGGCGTAGTTGTCGTGGCCAATGGCGAGGGTTGCCGCGCTTTGCGCTGGATTGAATTGTAGCGTGTGGCCGTTGTTCACGAACCCGCCATCGATCGGCAGGTAGCGCGGTGTGAGATCTGGTACTTCCGCCATGGGCGCGGCGCTTGAGAGATTGATTGGTGATTGCTCTTGGCCGCGGCCGCACAGACCGCTGACGCCAGCCCAGGCGCGCTGATTGTTGTAGGCCCAGTGTGCGGCGCCTTGGTGCGAGGCGGTTTGGCGCGCGGCCGTGGCGCCATGAGCCTCGGCCGGTCCGAGCGAGACGCCATGGCCGCTCGCGGCCGTTTCGCCATGTCCCGCTTCAGGGGCGTGCGCTTCGTGAACCGCTTCTTCCTGGTGAGCGCTTCCATTGCCTGCGCCGCAGGCAGCCAGTAACAGAGCGAGCGCAGACGCCGCTGATCCCAAGCGCATTAGGAAATTCTCCACCAACCCCGGTCGCGCGCTTCTTAAGAAGTCTTGCGACAAGGTTTGATGGATACACGAACGCGCTTAAAGTCCGGTTACCCTGCTGCGTTTTTGCGCTTAACGAATGTCGTTCTGGCTCTTCACGATTTTGCCTACGAGGCCGTAGGCTTTTGCCTCTTCGGCCAGCATCCAATAATCGCGATCGACGTCGCGCTTGATCTTGTCAGCAGGCTGGCCCGTGGCGTTGGCGAAGATCTGGTTCAGACGTTCGCGCATGCGCAAGATTTCGCGCGCTTGAATCTCAACGTCTGAGGCCATGCCGCCGACGCCGCCGCGCGGTTCGTGCAGCAGGAAGCGCGTGTTCGGCAGGCAATAGCGATTTTCACGTTCAGCAGCGCAATAGATCAGCGCGCCAGCGCTCGCGACCCAGCCCGTGCCCAGCATGCGCACCGGTGCGTTGATGAACCTGATCACGTCATGGATCATGTCGCCGCTTTCAACGTGACCACCGGGCGATGAGATCACGAATGTGATCGGGTCGGCGTTTTGCGAGGAGAGGGCGAACAAGCGCTCGGTGATGCGGCGCGCCTGGATGTCGTTTACTTCGCCCGTCAGCATCACGACGCGCGCTTCAAACAGCGCCTTTTCGATCACGTCTGGGGCGTTGCGGCCGTCCGCCGGGGTCTTTTCTTTGTCTTCGTCGTCGAGGCGGGTGATCGAACCGATCATGGAATGGGCTCCTGTCATTGCCCGAACAGGTAGGCAAGTTCGCCAAGTTTTCCTAGGCCCGTCTATGCGCGCGGTTAAAGGCAAGGAAAACTAGGGTTTTTCCACAGGCGCCTGCCGTCCGTCGCGATATCCTCTTGGCGGACGCGCGCCCGGCTATAAGGCGTTCAAAGGGGAAGACCCATGCTGGATAAAGAACTAAGCCTGCGCGCGCTGCTTTTGGGCGCTGTGATCGCGATCGTGTTCACCGCCGCAAATGTCTATCTGGGGCTGCGCGTCGGCATCACTATTGCCTCCTCGATCCCGGCGGCGGTCATCTCGATGGGCATCTTCCGGCTCTTCAACACCGGAACCATTCGCGAGAACAACATCGTCCAGACCGTTGCCTCAGCAGGCGGCACGCTCTCGGCGATCATCTTCGTTCTGCCCGGCCTCGTCATGATCGGCTGGTGGCGCGGGTTCGACTTTCTCACGACGTTTCTGATCTGCGCACTCGGCGGCACGCTGGGCGTGCTATTCTCAATTCCGCTACGCCGTGCGCTGGTCGTGAACTCGCCATTGCCGTTTCCCGAAGGTGTCGCGGCTGCCGAAGTCTTGAAAGTTGGCGCGACCGGTGATGAAGCGCCGCACAACATTCTCGAACGCACCAAGGGCCCGCTCATAGTGCTTTACGGCGCACTCGTTGCCGCCGGCGCGCAGATAGTAAGCTTTATGGGTCTGGCGGCGGCAACGGTCGCGACCTTCTTCCGCGCCGGCTCCGGCGTGAGCGGCGTCACCGTTGGCTTTTCACTCGCCCTTGTTGGCGCGGGACACTTGGTTGGGATTTCAGTCGGCATTGCGATGTTGCTCGGCCTGTTGATCTCCTGGGCGGTGTTGATGCCCTATCTGACCGCCGGCATGCCAGGGGACATCACCGAAATCGCTGAGACGATTTTCCGCAGCGAAGTGCGGTTCATCGGGGCCGGCGCCATCGGCGTCGCTGCAATTTGGAGCCTGGTAAAGCTCGTTGGTCCGGTCGCGAAGGGTATCGCGGATACGATGAAGGCGGGCTCGGCCGCGAAGACCGGCGCGCACGAGGATCGCGATATGCCGATCGGCACGATTGCGCTTTTGAGTCTAGTTTGCCTCGTTGCGATCGGCGCTTTGCTCTTCTTGTTCATTCAAGGCGCGCCGACGTTGCAGCCCTATACGTGGCCGCTTGTATTAGGCGGTGTTGCGTTCACGGTGATCGTTGGCGCGTTCATCGCGACCGTCGCCGGCTATATGGCCGGATTGATTGGCGCCTCGAACAGTCCTGTGTCGGGCATAGGCATTCTTTCGATCGTGATCGGTTCGTTGCTGTTGGCTGCATTCGCGCAGCCGGTGCTGGGAGCGGGGGCGACCGATGCACTCGTCGCTTTTGCGCTTTTCGCCGTCGCCATGGTGTTTTCGATCGCGACGATTTCGAACGACAATTTGCAGGATTTGAAAACCGGCCAGTTGGTGGGCGCTTCGCCCTGGCGTCAGCAAATTGCGCTTATCGTTGGCGTCCTCGCCGGCGCCCTGGTGATCGGGCCGGTGCTTGATCTGCTGAATCACGCCTACGGTTTTCCCGGCGATCCGAACCGAGACGCTATCGCCGCTGATCCGCTCGGCGCGCCGCAAGCCACACTTATCTCGACGCTCGCGCGCGGCGTTCTGAACGCTGAGCTACGCTGGGACCTCATCGGCATTGGCGCCGCGATAGGCCTTGCGCTTTGCTTCTTCGATGAGATCCTCGGTTTCTGCAAGACCATGCGCATCCCACCACTCGCGGTTGGCATCGGCATGTATCTGCCGATGGATACGACGCAGCCCGTTATCGTTGGGGCGATTATTGGCTGGCTTTATGACCGCGCGGTCTCCAAGCGCGAGAACGCCGAGATGGCCAAGCGGTTCGGCATTCTGCTCGCGTCTGGCCTCATCGTTGGCGAGAGCCTGCTTGGAATTTTGAACGCCGGGCTGATCGTCGCGACAGGTAATGCATCGCCCATCGCTGTTGTGGGGCTAGATTTCGCGGCAACCTCGCGCTGGGTGGGCGCGGTGTTGTTTGGGCTGTTGCTGTTCATCAGCTACGCATGGGTATCGCGCCAGTCGCGCGCCAAATAACGCATGAGTGACATCTTCATTTCATACAAACGCGAGGACAAAGCTCGCGTTGAGGCTCTCTACACACTGCTACTTGATCTCGACGCGCCGGTTTGGTTCGACGCCGGTATCGAAGTCGCCATGGAGTGGGAGGCGCGCATTCTCGAGCAGATCGAGAAGGCGCGCGCCGTGATTGTGTGCTGGAGTTTTGCGGCGGTGTCGTCGCATTGGGTGATCCGTGAGGCGACGATCGGGTTGGAGCGCGGCATTCTCGTGCCCGTCACGATCCACCCTTGCGCGCTGATCCCGCCGTTTGATGCATTGCAATCGGCCGACCTCACACAATGGGACGGTTCACCCGATCACCCTGAAGTTCAAAAGGTGCTGCTGCGACTTGGTTTGTTGATCGGCAAGAAAAACCTTGCCCGCAATGGGCGCTTGCGCGCCGGCGGTCAGAAGGAAGCGATGGTCGATCTCATCCGCGCTTTGCTGGTTGAGCGCGCGCTGAGCGGCGGCGATCCGTTCACGTACAAGGAAGCGGAAGAAGCGCTTCGCGCCGCCGCGGCGGAGGAAGAGCTTCATATCGGTGAATTCGATCAGCACTCGCTTTGGGGCGCGCTCGATGCGATCGCGGAGCAATGCCGCCGCCGGCGCGAGCCGCCGCTCGATGTGCTTGTCGTGAGCAAAGATACGGGTCGTCCTGGACGTGGCTATTGGCAGAAGCACGCATTTTTGCCGGGCGATGGCGACGATCTGGAAAAGCTGGTGTTTGAGCGCCACCTCGCGGCGGTGCGCGCCTCCAATTGGAGCCAAGACGTTTAGATCAGGACGTCGAGCCGCTGGATGCCGTTGAAGAAGGGCAGTGTGCGCCTTTCGGGCTTTTCGTTCGGGCGCGCCAAGCGCAGGTTTGGAAATCGCTGAAACAGCTTTAACAGTGCAGCTTGCGCTTCGATGCGCGCCAGTGGCGCGCCGATGCAAATGTGCGAGCCGCCGCCAAATGCGATGTGCGGGCCCGGTTTGCGCGAGGCGTCGAACACGTCCGGATTTTCGAACACATCCGGATCGTGATTGGCCGAGCGCAGCAATGTGATCACCGATTGGCGCGCCTTCATCGGGCAGCCGCCGATTTCCATGTCGCGCGGCGTCACGCGCGCGGTGATGTCCACCGGGCCGTCATAGCGCAGCACCTCTTCGACGACCTGCGCGACAATCGAGGGATCTGCCTTAAGTTTTGCGAGTTCGTTTGGGTGAGTGAGCAACGCATAGACGCCGTTGCCTATGAGATCGCTGGTGGTGAGATTGCCGCCAACCAGTAGCCCGATGAGGTTTGAGACGATCTCGGCGTCCTTCAGTTCCGCGCCTGCCGCCTGCAACCGCACCACATCGGTGATGAGATCATCTTGTGGGTTTGCGCGCCGTTCCGCGATCTGCGCTTCGAAATAGTTGCGGATCGCTTCGCCGGCGCGCTCCAAATACGCAGTCTGCTCGGGCGTCCGAAACGGGTTCAGCACCTGGATGACGCCTTCGGACCAATCGCGGAATTCCGCCCGTCGCTCGACGTCAACGCCGAGAATGGCCCCGATGACGTCGATGGGGAGTGGAATGGCGAACTCGCTCAAAAGATCGAAGCCGCCTTTGGGTTCAACGGCGCCAAACTTCTCATCGATGATTTCATCGACGAGTGGCTTGCACTTGGCGGCGCGCGCATAGAGCGCCTTGGCGATTGGCGGACGCACACGCGAGTGGTGTGGCTCGTCCATCAAGAGGATGGAATTGGTGCGCGGCTCGCCGGTTTGGGGATCGCGTTCGAAGGTTTCGACCAAACGCTGAGTGAAGGGGCCGGGCGGATCGACCTTATCTGGCCCTCGCAACATTGTGCGATCGTTCAGCGTTTCGCGCGCGATCTTGTAGCGCGTGACGATGTTGGAGCCCGCCATCTCGTCACGATAGACTGGATGAGACTCGCGCAAGCGACGGTAGATCGCGTGCGGATCGTCGCGGAAATCCGGATTGAGCGGCGTAAGCTGCAGGATCGGTGGGGGTGGGTTTTGGTCCGCCATAATGGGAGCCTGCGCTTGTCGTAGGCGGCCTGCAAGTTTACCTGGGCGTCAGCTGCGCCTTTCTTCCAAAAGTCGCGTCAGCCGTTCGACCGCAGACGTGAGGGCGGCGATCTCACGCTCGCGCAGCAGATCGATCTTTTCGTGCAGCGTTTCGATCTCAAGTTCGGCTTTGCGATTGATGTCGAAGTCTTCGACGTTGCGGCGGCGGTCGATGTCCGATTGCCGGTTCTGGCTCATCATGATGATGGGCGCTGTGTAAGCGGCTTGAAACGATAGCAGCAAATTCAACAGGATGAACGGGTAGGGATCGACGCGGCTGGAGCTGATCGCGTTGAAGGCGATCCACGCGATCAGCAGCGCGCTCTGGATCGTGATGAAGCGCCATGAGCCGACGACGCTGGCGACCGCATCGGCCGCGCGTTCGCCCCAGGTTCGCGGCGCAAGAGGGGCGTCCGGCTCCTGGCGCTTGCGCGCTTCTGCGCGAAGGGCGGTGAGCTTGTCTTGGGCATTGGTCATCGGGCGCTCCTGTTAGCGCCTCAAGCTTACGCCTTGGCGCGATCAAACAGAACGTTGAATGCCGCCACCGCCGCGCGCGGACCTTGCGGGTGAGCCCAGACACCGGCTGACACGGCGAGAAAATCGGCGCCCGCTTGGACGAGGGCTTCGCCGTTCTCGACCGTAATGCCGCCAATGGCGACGCAGGGTGTTTCCATTGTCTCTTGCCAGATGCTCAAGATCTCCGCCTCAGCCCAATGCGAGGGCGCCTTAGTGTCGGTTGGATAGAACGCGCCGAACGCGACGTAATCGGCGCCGGCTTCCGCCGCCTCGTACCCCAGATCGCGCGAGTTGTGGCAGGTAACGCCGACGATGCGGTCTTTGCCCATGAGACGGCGCGCTTGCGCATACGAAGCGTCGCCTTGGCCGACGTGCACGCCATCGGCGTCGAGGCGCACTGCAAGATCAGGGCGATCATTGATGATGAGGGCGGCGTCCGCTGCTTGGACGATCGGTTTGAGCGCCGCGCCGATGCGCAGGATTTCGCTGTCAGCGACATCCTTCAAGCGCAGCTGCACGCACGCGACGTCGCCGCCGCTCAGTGCATCTTCAAGCGCATGCGCGAACGGCTCGAGGTCGAGCTTTGGCGGCGTGATGAGATAGAGGCGACAACGCATGTGGCGCGTCTTAGCGCGAGGGACCTATTGCGTCACCTTGCGGCCGAACGTGCTGGAGGTTGCGAGGCGCAGGCCCGCGGCTGGCTGTAAGCCGCTGCGCGCTGCGGGCGCTTTGAGAGCCGGCGCCGGCGCCGGTTTGCCTTGCGCTGCAATAGCGCGTTCGATGGCGCTTTCGGCGCCTGTCCAAGTTGAGGTGGCGCCAGGCGTTGGCTGCGCCGACGCCATGCCTGGAATGGATGGCGTTGCCTTCGCCTGCGCAGACTGAGGCGAAGGGCTGTTGATGGGCGCGCCGGCGCCCAAGCCGCCGCCGGGCGGATTGCCGAACCTGTTGGGGCCTGGCTTGCCGGGCATGCAGCCAAGATCGACGAACATGAAGAGGTTCACCAATTGCAGGAGCAGCAACCACATCGCCGCTGACGACATCACTTGATCGAGGCTGGCGCCGGTTGCGGCGCCGCTGACAACGGTGGTCACGATCATCGTCATCGGCAGGAAGGGCGCCAGCGCCCATAGCCCGCCGCGGCCCCGATCATGGAAGCGCTTTGTCTGCAGTGCTGAGCCCACCCAGCCCATAAGGATGAGCGGGATGGCGAACGTGAGCGCCATCGACGGCAGAATTTGGATGGCGTCTGCGCTGGTTTTCGGTGCGCCAATGTTTGGCATCGTCAGCAGGGCGAGCATGAAAAATAGCACTGCGCCGCCGACGCCGGCGCACATGCAGCCGAGCCAGTATTGCGTGCGATTGATGCGCCCGCTGAATCCAAACAGGAAAGAAACCAAATTCACGAGCCGCCACTCCCGCGTACTTGGTCAAGAAAATAGCCGGGATGCCTTAACATCCCGGCTAGATTTGGAGCATTCGTAGTTAAGCGCGGACGCTTTGGCGTTTACGCTGCGTGCTGACGCTCAAGGATTTCGTTCCACTTTCCTTGGCTCGCGAGACCGTTCATGCGGGCGCGGTGGAGGAACGCGGCTTGGCCCGCGGCGATGTTCTCGGCCTTGCCGCTCCAGGCTTTTTGCGGCGCAGCTTGCAGCGCGCGGCCGTAGCTGAAGGTCATTTGCCACGGGAAGCCGCCGATCTCGTTCATGCGCGACAGGTGCGCCGTCGCAAGTTCATCTGACTGTCCGCCTGATAGATAAGCGATGCCCGGCACGGCGGCCGGCACGCACGCCATCAGGCACTTGATCGTTTTCTGCGCAACTTCATCGACGCTGGCTTGCTTGGCGGCTTTCTTGCCCGGCACGATCATGTTCGGCTTCAGCACGATGCCTTCGAGCTTCACGTTCATGAAATAGAGCTGCTGGAAGGTCTCCTTCAGCACCCACTCGGTCACCGCGTAGGTGGTGTCGATGTCGTTATCGCCATCCATCAGCACTTCCGGCTCGACGATCGGAACGATGTCGAACTCTTGGCAGAGGTTGGCGTAACGCGCGAGCGCATGGGCGTTTGCGAGCACGCCGGCGTGCGAGATGTTGGTCGGATCGATAACCGCGCGCCACTTGGCGAAGCGTGCGCCACGTTCGTGATATTTCGGCAAGCGCTTTGAGAGACCATCAAGGCCAGTCGTGATCAGCTCACCCGGCTTTGCGCCGTGGAGCGCGCGCGTGCCTTCATCGACCTTGATGCCAGGAATGGAGCCGGCGTCGGTGATCTTCTTGACCAACGGCGTGCCGTCGGCAGCGTCCTGCCAGATGGTCTCATCATAGAGGATGACGCCGGAGACGTACGCCATCGCGTCCTTGGCGCTGAACATCATTTCGCGATAGGCGCGGCGGTTGTCGGCGGAGTTTTCCACGCCGATCGCTTCCATCCGCTTGCCCATCGTGCCCGTGGATTCGTCGGCCGCCAGGATACCCTTGCCCGGCTGCACCATGGCGTCCGCGACTTTGTTCAATGCCTCGAGATTCACTGCTCCGCCCCGTCATTTGATTGGATGGCGGGGTGTCTAACCCAGGCTCCGCAAAAACGCCACGTCGGGCAGGGGCATGGGGAAAAAGTATCGCAGCAGGGCAGTTATCCGGTCCGTGATGGACCGGATTTTCCGCGATTTTCTCTTAACGATGCGGGGGGTCTTAGGCCGCTTTCGCCAACTCTGCTTCCAGCACCGAAACCAGGCGCGGATCGTCCGCGCCGACATCCGGTGAGAAGCGGGCGACGACGGCGCCGTTGCGGCCGATCACGAACTTCTCGAAGTTCCAGAGGATGTCCGGCGCGTTGCTCGCGAGGTTCTTGCTTGCAAGGCGTTCGCGGAACGGGCCTTCCCCAGTGGCCGCAGGCTGCGCGGCAATCAAAGCCGCGTAGAGCGGGTGCTGATCGGCGCCGGCAACCGAGACTTTCGAGAACATCGGAAACTGCACAGCGAAGGTCGAAGCGCAGAAATCGGCGATCTCGGCATCGCTGCCCGGTTCTTGGCCGAGGAAGTTGTTGGCCGGGAAGCCCAGCACTTCGAGGCCCGAAGCGCGCTTATCTTCGTAGAGCTTCTCAAGTCCAGCATATTGCGGCGTCAGTCCGCATTTTGACGCGACGTTGACGATCAAGAGCACCTTGCCCTTGTGCGCGGCGAGGGTGTCGACGCCGCCGTCGATGCGCTTCAGTTGAATGTCTTGCAGTGACGTCATGATTATTTCTCCTAGCGCTTGAGCGCCTCAACACCTGGCAGTGGTTTGCCTTCCATCCATTCGAGAAACGCGCCACCGGCCGTGCTTACGAATGTAAAATCTTCGCTGACACCTGCGTGGTTGAGCGCAGCGACCGTGTCGCCGCCGCCAGCAACCGCGACCAGCTTGCCGCTCTTGGCGAGTTCGGCCGCTTCTTGGGCGGCAATCACCGTCGCTTGGTCAAACGGCGGCACTTCGAAGACGCCGAGCGGGCCGTTCCAGATCAAGGTGTGCGAATGTTTCATCGCGTCGCGCAGTTTGCGCACGGTCTTTTCGCCGGCGTCCAAGATTTTTTCGTCGGCGCCGATGTCGTCAAGGCCGGTGATGCGCGCTTGCGCGTGCGGCTTCACTTCTTTCGCGACCACGACATCGAGCGGCAGCAGGATTTCGCACTTGCCCTTGGCGGCGGCGAGAATTTCGCGCGCGGTGTCCGCCATGTCTTTTTCGGCAAGTGAACCGCCGATCTCGACGCCTTGCGCGTAGAGGAAGGTGTTGGCCATGCCGCCGCCGATAGCGAGCTTGTCGAGCTTGTTGATCAAGTTTTGCAGCAGTTCGAGCTTGGTCGAGACCTTTGCGCCGCCGACGATGCCGAGCACCGGACGTTTGGGCGTGCCGAGCGCCGCTTCTAGCGCATCAAGCTCACGTTCCATTTGCTTGCCGGCATAGGACTTCAGAAATTGTGTCACGCCTTCAGTGCTGGCGTGCGCGCGGTGCGCGGCCGAGAAGGCGTCGTTGACGAAAATCTCGGCGTGGGCGGCGAGCTCTTTTGCAAAGCTCGCGTCGTTTGCTTCTTCGCCGGCGTGGAAGCGGACGTTTTCGAGCAGCAACACGTCGCCCTTGCTCGCTGCGTCGAGCGCTTTGCGAACCGGCTCGCCGATGCAATCCTCAACGAACCGCACTGGCTGTCCCAGCATGACGCTCAGCGGCTCGACGATTTTTTCGAGCGACATTTCAGGATAGCGGCGCACGCCTTTGGGCCTATCGAAGTGCGCCACCAGCATCACGATGCATTGTTTGTCGGTGAGCGCTTTGATCGTCGGCACGGCGGCGCGCAGGCGCGTATCGTCGCTGACCTTGCCATCGGCCATGGGAACATTGAAATCGACCCGGACGAGCGCGTTTGCGCCATTCGGTGCATCTTCAATCCGGCGAAAGCTCACGCGCATGTCCTCCAAGTCCGAGGCCGATCCAATAGGCGAGGGCCACCACCACCGCAATCATCGTCACAGAAATTGCGCCCTGGATCAGCCTTTGATTGAGGGGCAATGCCGCCAAGGGCCGCCGCCGCGTCCAGCCCCACGAGGCCAGCGCGCATAAGAGCACGAGCGCCGGAAAGGTGAGCGCTAGCCCGGCCCAACCCGCGATTAACGCCAAGAGCGCGAACGCGAGGTCAGATCCGGCGGAACCGATATGGGGCCGTCTTTGCACCGATCAGCCGATCAGGAAGTCTTTCTTGCCAAGATCGATGCCGTTGGCGCGCAGGATGTCGTAGGCCGTCACGCAGTGGAAATAGAAGTTCGGCATCGCCCACTGGTTCACGTAATCGAGACCCGAGAACTTCAATTCCATGTTCGGGATTTTGATCGTGATCTCGCGGTTCTCAGCACCCTCGAATTGTTCGGGCTGATAGCTCTCGACCATCGCTAGAACTTTGGCGATGCGCGCTTGCAGTTCCGCGAACGTTGTCTCGGTATCTTCGATCGCTTCGATCTGTTTGCCGGCGAGGCGCGCAACGCAGCCCTTGGCGTGATCGGTTGCGATTTGGATTTGGCGGGTCAGTGGAAACATGTCCGGCGCCAGGCGCGCGTTCAGCAGAACCGTCGGATCGTAGCCTTTGGCCTTCGCTTGCTTCTCAGCGCTCGTCAGGATCGACGACAAATTCTTGAGCATGCGCACGAATACGGGCGCGCTCACGGCGTGCATCGAAAGCTTCGTCATGTTTTAGATGATTCCCCCGGCGACGAGGCCGAGCCAATAGGCGCCGACCTGTATGGCGATAATGACGACGAAACCGAGGGTCATAACCGTCGCCCACGTCGCGCCGCGCAATCGGTTGAGCACCGAATTTCGCGTTCCGGTCCAATAAGCCAGCATGCTGACTGCGGCTAGTGCCGTTAGCCATACGGGAGCGTCAAAAAGGCCGCAGGCGAATGCTGCGAGCGCGAAGACGAGCTCCGACACTGCATTGGTCAGCGAGTGGTAATGACGCCGCGCGCGCATGGGCGCGACTTGCGCACGTGCGCTGCGTTAACGCTCTTGCTCACAACCGTGCGGCGTAGTTCCCGTGCGCCTTACGGCGCGATGGCGTTCAAGCCGAAGGCGATGATGAAACCGATCCACGGAAACGAGACGCCGCTGAGGATCGCCACAGCGAGCGTTTTCCAGTCCGAGCCGACAAGGCGCCGCGCCAGGAAATATTCACTGGCAACCCAGGCGCCGGCAGCGCCGACCAAGAAGATGCGATAGCCGACCTGCGTGTGCTCAACCGCCAGCAACGCAGTGCCCAAGCCAACGCCCATGCCCCAAAGCTGCGCTTTGGCGACCGGCGTGAGGTGGGGCAGGCGGAATTTCATTCGAGAACAGGGCCCGCGCGTCTGGCCCCCTCATCCACCGCCCCCTTCTCCGCGAGGGAGAAGGGGATGGGCGCCGCCATCAGATCAGCTTGCTCATCGCGACGGCGGTGTCGGCCATGCGGTTCGAGAAGCCCCACTCGTTGTCGTACCAGCTGAGGATCGAGCAGAACTTGCCCTCCATCACCTTGGTTTGATCGTTGTGGAAGATCGATGAGTGCGCATCGTGGTTGAAGTCCATCGAGACGTTCGGCGCGTCGGTGTAGCCGAGGATGCCCTTCAGCGCGCCTTCTGACGCGGCCTTGATGGCGGCGTTGATCTCGTCCTTCGTCGTTGCCTTCTTCGCCACGAACTTGAAGTCGACGACGGAGACGTTCGGCGTCGGCACGCGGATCGAGATGCCGTCGAGCTTGCCCTTCAGGTCCGGGATCACGAGGCCGATGGCTTTCGCAGCGCCGGTTGAGGTCGGGATCATGTTCAGCGCGGCAGCGCGGCCGCGATAGAGATCCTTGTGCAGCGTGTCCAAGGTTGGCTGGTCGCCGGTGTAGGAGTGGATCGTCGTCATCATGCCGTGATCGATGCCGATCGCATCATGGAGAACCTTCACAACTGGGGCGAGGCAATTGGTCGTGCACGAGGCGTTCGAAATCACGACGTGATCTTTGGTGAGGCCCTGATGGTTCACGCCGTAGACAATTGTGTAGTCGGCGCCGTCAGCCGGCGCCGAAACGATCACGCGCTTGGCGCCGCCTTCGAGGTGAAGTGCGGCCTTGTCGCGCGCGGTGAAGATGCCGGTGCACTCAAGCGCGATGTCGACGCCGAGATCCTTGTGCGGCAGCTCGGCCGGGTTCTTTATCGCCGTCACTTTGATCTTGCCGCGGCCGATGTCGATCCAATCCTCACCTGACTTCACTTCGCCCGGGAAACGGCCGTGGACGCTGTCGAAGCGGAGGAGGTGAGCGTTCGTCGCCACTGGGCCAAGATCGTTGATCGCAACGACTTCGATGTCCGTGCGGCCCGATTCATAGATCGCGCGCAGAACGTTCCGGCCGATGCGTCCGAACCCGTTGATGGCAACCTTCACGCTCATAGATCTCACTCCCGGGAAAACAGTTGAATTTGGTGGCTTCCGATTAACTGCAAAGCGCCCTTGCGTCCACGCCCGCAACAGCAACTCAGCCTTCCATCGAATCGATCACGGACGTAACAATTCGTCGCAATGGCGAGCGATTCCCTCTCCGAGGCGCTGGACGCGGTGGAAGCCGCGCTCGACGCCACCGAAAGCGCCGATGCAGACGCGTCGGCGGCAGCGCTCGCCGCGCCGGTCAAAGCTCTGAACGCAGCCGCCAAGGAGGCGCTTCGCTGATGCAAGCCACGGTCAAAATCCTCGACGAAGACTACGCCATTGAGTGCGCCGATTGCGATCATCGCCGGTTGGAGGATCTCGCCAGAGCGCTCGACACGCGCCTGCGTGGGTTCAGTGGCGACGCCAGCGCTCTGCGCCGGCTCGTGCTGACATCGCTCGGCCTGATCGATGAAGCGCAGGCGACCAGCGCGGCGCTGGCGCGTGCGCGCTGCGAAATCGAGCGGCTGACTGACATGTTGGTCGAGGCGCAGCTGGGGGCCCACTCGCAGGAGCCGCCGGATACGCCCGATCGTGGCCGTGTCAGCGCGTTACGCGTTGCGCAAGGCCGCGCCTAGAGGTTGCGCGCCGCGCGCGGAGCGGCGATGACTATCGCGTCGAAGTTCCGGGGGGGGGAGCGATGCGCGGACAAATTCTGCACTACGATGACGGCTTGGGCTCAGGTCTGATCAGCGGCGACGATGGCGCTCGCTACGAGTTCCGCCGCGCGGACCTGCAGCAATTGCGTCCGCTTCGACAGGGCATGCGCGTTGATTTCGTCGCCGAAGGCCAGAGCGCCGCCAAAGTCTACATCATCGACAATCCAGGCCCGCAGCCGGCGACGAATGCTGGCGCCGCCAGCGCCTACAACACCGCCCTTGGCGATCTAGAGACCACCAACGAGGATTTGGGCCTTTGGGGTTATTTCGCAAAGGCGATGGCCAAATCGTTCAGTGGCGAAGGCCGCGCCCGACGTAAGGAATATTGGAGCTTCGTGCTTTTTCAGCTCATCATTGTGATGGGCGCGATCTTCGCCTTTGCGATGATCGCCGGTGTTAACGGCTACGATTATGACGGCGCCAGCTATGACGCCAGCAACCTGTCGAGCGGCATGCTCGCGCTTGGCATGATCATCGCGGTTGTCGTTTTCATTCCCGCCGGCATCACTGTCACCATCCGCCGCCTGCACGATATTGGACTGACCGGCTGGTTCATTTTCCTGTCGTTGATCCCATATCTTGGCAGCTTCATTCTGCTGATCATGTCGCTGATCCCGTCAGAGCGGCGCGTGAATAAGCACGGCCCGTACCCAAAACCTCTTGACTGATTGCTTGAGAACCGGCGCGCTCCGCACTAGATTCAGGACGGGCGGTTTCTGCGGCGTTCGAGAGGCGCTTTCATCCCAGGGACCGTATCATCTCTCTCGGGAGCTGGCTCTGTCGCGGACTGTGGTCTGCAGCACCTGGCGCCCACCTAACTTGTTAGGGTTCGAGAGGATGAGCAATCCTTACGGCGCATGTGGTTCCGCCCAACCATTTTTGTTTACTTCCCCCGCTCACGGGGCAAGTGGATCGCGCGAAGCGCGAGACAAAGGGGGCAGTGTCGCCCCCTTACTCAGCTTCGCTGACAGCTCCTGCGCATGCGGGGGAGCAAAGCGCCCGGCAAGATGACTTCCACCGATCTTGAAGCTGAGAAGGCCGACGCCCGCATGTTGATGCGCGCTGAGCGCAACGCGGTTGAGCCGCGCGACGCGCCGCTTAAGCTTATCGAGAACTTCCCGCTTGAGCTGGCCAAGCTCTCGCCCGCCGCGGGCTATTGGCCTGTGGGCGGCGAGATCGACTGCCGGCCTTTGCTTGCAGCGCTTGCGAAGGCCGGTTGCACGGTTGCGTTGCCGCGTATGGAAGGGCGCAATGGCCCGGCGCGCTTTCTCGCGTGGCGCGGCAATGAAATTCTGACGGCGGATGCGTTTGGCGTGCCGTCGCCGCCGGCAACCGGCGCCGATCTTTCGCCGCGCCTGTTTTTGGTGCCGCTTTTGGCGTTCGATCGCGCCGGCCGGCGTCTCGGCCAAGGCGGCGGCCACTACGATCGGATCATCTCGCTTTATCGCGCGCACGGCGCTGTGGCGGTGGGTGTCGCGTATGCGGAGCAGGAGATGGGCGTTGTGCCCACCGGCCCGCACGATGCGCATTTGGATTGGATCATCACGCCGAAGGAAGCGATCCGCTGTGGACGCGGTGAGGGTTTGCGTGGACGTAGCGGGGCTTAGTTATTCGCGCGCGATGCCTGCGTCAGCCACCATCATTGCGCGGCGCTGGGGGCGCAAGCTGGGCCGCTCGACATAGACGATCTCCTTGCCGGCGCGCTGCAGCCCAAGTTGCAGAATGCGGTTCAGGAGCTCGGAATAGGTGATCCCGTCGTGCAGCGCCGATTGCGCCAGCTCTTCGCTTGATGCGATTTCCGGGTTCGGATTTGCTTCGATGAAATAGGGCGTGCCCTTTGCATCGAGCCTGAGATCGATGCGCGCGTAACCGTCAATCTCAAGCACACGGCAGCAGCGCTTGACCATGTCGCGAATTTTGTTGGTGAGCGTTGGCGTCAGATCGTCGGCGAGGCCATCGATGACGCCGCGCTTTTTTTGATACTCGACATTGTGCTTCACGTGTTCGGTAGCGATTGGCAGCGCGCCTGGCGCCAGCGCCGTGAACTTCAATTCCCAGATCGGCAAAGCCGTCAGGCGGTCATTGCCGAGCACGCCAACATAGATTTCGCGCCCATCGATATATTGCTCAACGATCGCCGGCGTGCCGAGCCGGTCATGGATGAAGGCGACGCGATCTTCGAGACGTTCATCGGTTTCGACGACGGAGTTCTGCGAGATGCCCGCTGAGGCATCTTCGGTGACGCTCTTTACAATGAGCGGGAATTTCAGCCGCTTCGGCCGCTTGGCCTTGCGTCCGATCGGCACCACGACGAAAGCAGGCGTCGGGATGTTGTGATACTTCATCAGCTTCTTGGAGAGGTCCTTGCCCTGCGAGAGCATTTGTCCGCGCGGGCCGCAGCCCGTGTAGGGGACTTTCAAAAGCTCAAGGAAGCTGGCGACGTGCTGGCAGTAAAGCGTATCGCCGTGAAATTGATCGAGCAGATTGAAGACGATGTCCGGCTTGAAATCATCGACGGCGTCACGCAACGGCGTGAGATCGAATTGCAGGCCGAGGCCTTGGACTTCATGGCCATTCGCGCGCAGCGTGGTGAAGACATCCCACTCCGTCTTGCACGCGTAGATTTCTTTTTCGCTGAGGCCCTCAAGTGAGTCCGGCGGCAATTGATCCGGCCGGCAAATAACAAGGACGCGCAAGCTCTTCATACGGCGAACCAGTGGCGCCGGGTGGTCAGGTAGTGCGAGTGAATCGCTTTCGAACTTAGCATCGCCGTTATTTCAGCCCGCACCGTTTGTTCCGCACGAGGAGAACGCAGTTTCAGCGCTTTGCAGCGAGTGATCATGTCATCGATCGCCGCATTAAGCGCGAGTGGAAACTCGCCCGTCCCTTTCGCCACAGCGCGGATAATCCGCGCTCGATTCTTACGAATGATTGAACTTGCTTGCGGCGCGTTCATCTTTCGAGGGTCCTCAGGAAACATCTTTCGGAGTTCTCGATCGAAAACTGTGGGCGTTTCGATAGCGTAGCGTTTGCGCTTGGCTGCGTAATGATCGCCGAGCGTGCCTTTGAGCTTTGATATTGGATCGATTTCGGAACGATTTTGCTCCAGCGGTTTGGCGCCGGCGATCTCGGTCATCACTTCGTCGATGTATTCGAGTTTCTCCAGCGCCCTTGGCCACTGGGCGTAGCGCTTCTTCCAGCCCGAACGCGGCGTCAGCCATACAGCGAACGTCTCTGCGAAATCTTCGTCCGGATGGCATTGCGCGTACCAGCGCCGCAAGTGCTGCACGTGCTTCTTGCTGCTCGGATCGGGGCGGTAATGATCGGGGTAGGGTTCGCTCGCGCGGCCGAACAAGCGCTGGAAGCGTTTGCGCTTATGCAGCCCGAATGCGTACTCGATGACGTGCCCCGCCTCGTGCCGCAGCAATTGCATGCACTCGCGCCGCGTACCGCCTTCCACCTCAAACATCATTTTGCGCTCAAGGCGCTTGAGGCGAGGGTGGGCGAGATAAAATGGGATGGCGATGCCAGGCGTTTCGGGCGGGCTAAACCACTCGTCGGACAGCCAGCTGTGGACCTTCACCAGCAGCCCGCGCTTGCGCAGCTCGTTGTTCAGCGTCTTGAGGCAATCGGCCAGCCAAGTGCCTTCCAGGCGGACCTTCAGCTCCTTTAAGGGGATCTCCAGAAGTTCGTCTTCTGGGAGAGTGGTCCAGCGCGCGGATTCTCCGCGCCTGGTCCTGCGCCGCGCTTTGCTCATGGGGCCCTGCTTCTACGATCACGGGGCCGAGCGAAACCCCATCCGCAAACTTTTTCCGGTGTCCGTGGCGGCTTGAGCCGGAGGGGTTGCCCCGCTAGACACCCCGCCCATGGCAGGCCATTCAAAATTCGCGAACATCCAGCACCGCAAGGGCGGACAGGATAAGAAACGCGCCCAGATGTTCACCAAGATCGCCCGTGAGATTCAGGCGGCGGTGAAGCTCGGCGGCACCGATCCGAACGCCAATCCGCGCCTTTTCCGTGCCATGGCCTCGGGCCGCGCCGTGAACATGCCCAAGGACAATATCCAGCGCGCCATCGATAAGGGCGGCGGCGCCGGCGCCGAGAGCTTGGACGAGATCCGTTATGAGGGCTTTGGGCCCGGCGGCATCGGCGTCATCGTCGAGTGCCTTACCGACAATAAGAACCGCACGGCCGGTGAAGTCCGCGCCGCATTCGCGAAGAACGGCGGCAATCTGGGTGAATCCAATTCGGTATCGAATTCTTGGCGCAAGATTGGCGAAGTTCGCTACCCGATCGCGGCGGCCAGCGAAGACGCGATGCTGGAAGCTGCGATCGAGGCGGGCGCTGACGATTGCACGGTCGAGGGCGAACAACACGTCGTGACCTGCGAGATGAATGCGCTCGCGCCGGTGTCGCAAGGGCTGGTCAAGAAGTTCGGCGATCCCGCCAGCGCCAAGTTCGTCTGGCGCACGGACATTGCGATCCCGATCGAAGGTGACAACGCCGAGACGCTGCTGAAGCTCATCGATCTGCTCGATGATCTCGATGACGTGCAGGATGTCTACTCAAACGAGGACATCAGCGAAGAAGAGATGGCGCGCCTGGCGCAGTAGAGCGCGGCGCCTCAGCGCTCGGCGAAGAACACGCCGACTTGCGTGGCGAAGCTCCAAACCTGAGGTGCGGCAAAGCCAATGGCTGCCGCCCACAATACGGCTGTGCACGCCGTCATAATCCTCGACCACACCGTACGCTTGCCGATGACTTCGTACTGCGCGTCGATGATCTTCGCGCCGGGGCGAAGTGCGGCGCGGCTTTCTCGCAAGCGTGTCGTCTGCTGGCGGCTCATGGGCGCACTCAAAGCAAACAACGCGGCCATGATAAGGCAACGCCGCCGATGCTTTCACACCGGCGGCGCCATTTTGCGTTACTTATTGCTTAGCCGCGACGGCGGCGGTCCCAATCCGACAGCGATGCCTCGAGGCGTGCATCGAGGCGGTCGAAGCGGCGATCAAGATCGCGACGTTCCACGTAAGAGAGACCGTTGCGACGATAGCGCTGCTCGAGGCTTGCGATCTCGCTGAATTCGGCGCGGAGCCTCAAGGCTTCACGGCGATCCAACGCGCCGCTGCGAATGCCGCGATCGATGCGGTTGTCGAGTTGGCGCTGTCGTTGGTTGATCGGGCGCCAGTTGCGCGCTTGGCGATCATTCCGTTCAAACCGCACTTGTGCGCTCAAGCGATCGAAGCGTGCGTCGAGATCACGGCGCTCGGACAATGACAGACCATTGCTTGAGCGATAGCGGGCTTCAAGGCGTGCGAGATCGTTGAACTCACCGCGCAACCGCATCGCTTCGTTTCGCGTCAGATCGCCGGAGCGTACGCCCGCGTCGATGCGCGCGTCGATGTTGGCTTGGCGCTGATTGATGCTTTGCCAGGTTTGCGCGGAAGCGGGGGCAGCTGCCGCGAGCGCGCTCGCTGCGAGGGCCATTGCAAGAAACGTCTTCATATCAACCTTCCTCAGTCGTTTGAGCCTCTAACGGGCCTTTCGACTGTTCAAATCCGCCGCGTCAGCATCGTTCCGCAGGAACATGAGCCAAGCTGTCGCGACGTCCTGGTTCCCGGGCGGTTGCCAATTTGTGTCGAACCATTCATAGCGACACATCTCGACAAAGTTCCGAGCCTCAGTCCGCGACTATCGCGCTCAGCTCTGAACCTACGCTGATGGAGTGCTTCATGAGTGCTGGTGATCTCGTCGTTGTTTTCGGCGGCTCTGGCTTCATCGGTAAACAAGTTGTGCGCGCGCTCGCCAAGCGCGGTTACCGCGTGCGCATAGCAATGCGCCGTCCGCACCTCGGCGCTGAACTTCGCGTGATGGGTGATGTGGGCCAAGTGCAACTCGTGCAGGCGAATGTGCGGTTCCCCCAATCAATCGACGCGGCGCTCGAAGACGCTGACGCTGTCGTGAATCTCGTTGCCGTCATGTACGAGAGCGGCAAGCAGAATTTTGAAACGCTGCACGTCGAAGCCGCGCAAGCGATTGGTGAAGCCGCTGCGCGCCGCGGCATCAAACGCATCGTGCACATGTCGGCTCTGGGCGCCGCGCCGAAGGGCGCGCGCTACGCCCGCACGAAGTATCGCGGCGAGCGCGCGGTTCTTGAAGCTGCGTCCACCGCGACGATCCTGCGTCCCTCGATCGTGTTCGGTCCGGAAGACTCGTTCTTCAATCGCTTTGCTGAAATGGCGACGATGATGCCCGTCCTTCCGTCGATCGGCGGCGGCAAGTCGAAGTTCCAACCGATCTTTGTCGGCGATGTCGCTGACGCTGTCGTGGAGGCGGTGTCGCGTCCGGAAGCGCAGGGCCGCATCTATGAGCTTGGCGGGCCGAACATCTACACGTTCAAGCAGCTGTTGCAGTTCATCACCGCCGAGATCGATCGTCCGCGTACGTTGGCGCCGCTGCCATTCTTCTTGGCGCATCCGATGGGGCTTTTGCTGAATTGGATTTTCGCGCTCATCCCGTTCGCCAATCCGCCGCTAACCGGCGATCAGGTCACGCTGCTGAGGCGGGACAATGTCGTGGGCGCCGACCCAAATGCGCGCACGATCGCGGATCTTGGCGTGTCGCCGCTTGAGAGTGTTGAAGCGATTGTGCCGAGTTATCTCTGGCGCTTCCGCCCCTACGGCCAGTTCCAAACCAAGCAGAACCCCGCTTGAGCCCGCGCTTGTGGGCGATCGCGACCGTCGTCACGGGCGTTGCCACGCTCGGTATATCCATCGCGTTTGGCATGTTGCCGGCGGTGCAGGCGGCCGGTGCGTGTTTCCAACGCGGCGCGGTTATCCAATTTGAGTTCGCGCGCAACCTTAGCGATCTCATCGCGATATTCGGTGAGCCGCAAAGCGCCTGCCGTCCGCTCGTTGTGACGGCGATGGATGGCGCCAATCAGCTCGATGTTTGGCTCTTCATTCCCACCTACACGCTGTTCTGCATTTGCGCGGCGCTGTTTCTCGCGGGCGCAGATTGGCGGCGGCCATTGGTGATTGTCGCAATTGGCGCGGCGTTCATGGCTGCTGGCGCCGACTATCTTGAAACGATCACGCTGCTGACGCTGACCCAAACACTCGATGCACCCGCATCATTGCTGCAATATTCGCAGCTTGGGGCTTGGTCGAAGTTCGCGCTTTTGGCGGCGCACGCCGTCTTCTGCGCCGGCATTTGCTATGTCTCGGAGAAGAAGCGCTACACGCTTGGCGCGGTGCTGATGTTGCCGCCGTTTGGCTTGGCTGGCGCCGCGTATGATCACGTGACCTTATCGACGGTGATGAGCGCGGGTTTTGCCGTTGCGTGGGTCGCGCTGCTGGTGAGCGCGATTGTCAGCGTGGCGCGGGCGAAAGGTGCTCCGGCTTAAGGGCGAATTCTTCTTCGATGTGCGCCGCAACAATGGCGCGATGGCAGCCGCGCCAATCGTGCTCCAAGCACATGATGCAGGTGCGTCCGCGCTTTGCGAGGTCCGCAGTCTGGGCTAGCGCGAGCTGGCTTTCGGGCTCCACCAGCTTTGCCTCGAAGATACGCGACATGGTTTTGGCATCGCCTTTGCGCGCGGCTTCGCGTCCAGCCTTTGGCGTGCCGAGCGGCTTCATGTGAATGTAGGTAATGCCGGCTTTGTCGAGCGCCGCCGAGAGCGATTTCTTGGCAAATCCAGCGCGCCGTGAGTTTGCGACTTCGCGCACATCGACGAGTGTTTTCACCTTCGCCGCTTTGAGGGCGGCGACGAAATCAGCTTGGCCGACATTCTCGTATCCGATCGTGTAAAGCTTGGGCTTCGTCACAACCATCCCATGGTCACGATGCCGAGAAGAACAGCGCCTGCGACGATGCGATACCATCCAAAGGGCCCAAAGCCCACCTTGGTGACGAAGTTGAGGAACGGCTTCACCACGATCAGTGCGGAGATGAAGGCGAATACAAAGCCCACCGCGATTTCTGCGACGCGATCTGTGGTGATGTGATCTTTCACAGAGATGAAATCGAGGATGAACGCCGCGACCATCGTCGGCATGGCGAGAAAGAACGAAAATTCTGCTGCTGCGCGGCGATCCAAGCCGAGAGCGAGGCCGCCAAAAATCGTGGCGCCCGAACGCGAGACGCCCGGGATCAAGGCCAGTGTTTGAAACGCCCCTACGCCGATTGCGCGCCAGATCGGCGTCTCGGCCGCGTCTTTGACTTCAACCTTCGGGGGCCATTTCTCGATCGCCAACATGGCGAAGCCGCCGAGAATGAGCGCGATCGCGATGATATCGAGGCGCACGTAAAGTTCGTTGCGGACGAAATTGTTGGCGAGAAGCCCAATGCAGGCCGCGGGCAAAAATGCGAACAAGAGCATGAGCGCAAATCGGCGCGCTTCGGGTTTCGTTGGAAGGCCGATGATGACGTCGATGATCCGCTGACGATAAAGCCACATCACGGCCAGGATCGAGCCGAGCTGGATCATGACGGTAAAGACGCCGCCCGGATCTTCGTAGCCGATCGCCTTGCCGAAAATCAGCAGGTGGCCGGTCGAGGAGACCGGCAAAAACTCGGTCAGACCCTGCAGGACGCCAAGCACCGCTGCGCGCGCGAGATCGAGTAGGTCCAAGAGTGCTGCCCCCGTTTTGTGCGGGGTGGACCTTGGAGTGTGTCGCCCGCTCCTGGAAGGCGCAAAAGCGGGTGTTTAGCTGTGCCGAAAAGGCGCTTCTCTTGCACCTGCGAAGAATCCAGGCAAAAGGGAAGGATCAACCCATCGTTGCGCCGTTTGGAGGGCGTTCGTGGCCGAACGCATGCAGAAATTCGTGTCCATCGGGCAAAGTATGCCTGAAAAACGCGCGGCCGAGGCGCGCGCGGGCGATTTCCATGAGATCTACGCGGATTTCATTGCGCAAAAGGCCACCGAGCAGGCTTCGCGTTGCGCGCAATGTGGCGTGCCATTCTGTCAGACGCATTGTCCGCTGCAGAACAACATTCCTGATTGGCTGAAGCTCACGGCTGAGGGGCGGCTGCGCGAAGCTTATGAAATCTCCGCTGCAACCAACCCTATGCCGGAAGTCTGCGGCCGCATCTGTCCGCAAGACCGCTTGTGCGAAGGCGCGTGCGTGATCGAGCAGAGCGCGCACGGTGCAGTAACGATCGGCGCGGTCGAAAAGTATCTTACCGACACGGCATGGCGCGAAGGTTGGGTTGCGCCAATCAAGGCGCGCGCCGAGCGGAGCGAGAGCGTTGGCGTCATTGGCGCAGGGCCGGCCGGTCTTGCAGGCGCCGAGCGTCTGCGTCAGCGCGGCTACGAGGTGACTGTTTACGATCGTCATGATCGCATCGGTGGTTTGCTCGTCTACGGCATTCCGAATTTCAAGCTGGAGAAAGAGGTGGTCGAGCGTCGCGCTCGGCGCTTGATCGATGGGGGTGTGAAGTTTGAGTTGAACTGCAATGTCGGCGAGACGATCAGTTTTGCCGAGCTGCGCGCCAAACACGATGCGGTGCTGATCGCGACCGGCGTTTACAAGCCAAAGCCGCTTAACGCGCCGAATGACCGCAGCGTTGTGAAAGCGCTGGATTATCTCATCACCGCAAATCGCGTTGGTCTGGGCGATGAGGTGGCGGAATTTACGAGCGGTGCGTTGAACGCCAAGGATCGCCGGGTCGTGGTGATCGGCGGCGGCGATACGGCGATGGATTGCGTGCGTACCGCGCGGCGCCAGGGCGCCAAGAGCGTCACCTGCCTCTATCGGCGCGACAAACCCAATATGCCAGGATCGCAGCGCGAGGTTGGCCACGCTGAAGAAGAGGGCGTCGATTTCGATTGGCTCTCAGCGCCCAAATCGGTGCGCGCCGGCAAATCGCCGGCGGTGAAGGCGGTTCGTATGCAACTAGGCCCGCCGGATGAAAGCGGGCGTCAGACGCCGCAGGAGCAACCCGATAGCGCCTATGAGGTGCCGGGCGATCTCATCATCGCGGCGCTTGGTTTTGACGCTGAGGATCTAAGTGATTGGGGTGTCGATCTCATGCGCTGGGGCGCGGTGAAGGCCGATCCGCTCAGTTTTGCTACAAGCGAACCGGGCGTGTACGCCGCTGGTGATATCGTTCGCGGCGCGTCTCTCGTCGTCTGGGCGATCCGCGAGGGCCGTGACGCGGCTGACGCGATGCACGCCTACATCCAATCGCAAGCCAAGGTCGCGGCGCAATGAGCGGTGTCGAAGAAGTCGCGCGCTATGAGCGCGAGCGTGCAAAGCTCGAGCGCGACGGGCTCTATCGCGCCGATAGCGAACGTGATGCGTGCGGCGTTGGCCTTGTCGTGTCCATCGACGGCAAACAAAGGCGCGACGTCGTCACGCTGGCGATTGCGGCGCTGAAGGCGGTCTGGCATCGCGGCGCCGTCGATGCTGACGGCAAGACCGGCGATGGCGCGGGCATTCTCATCGAAGCGCCTCAGGATTTCTTGCGCGAGGCGGTGACGCGCACGGGTCACACGCCGAAGGACGGCCGGATTTTTGTTGGCCAAATTTTCCTGCCGCGTCTCGATCTCGGCGCGCAGGAACGCGCACGCGTGATTGTTGAGAGCGAAATTATCCGCGCCGGTTTTGTACTCTATGGTTGGCGCCAAGTGCCGGTGAATATCAGCCAGATTGGTGAAAAGGCGAACGCAACGCGCCCCGAGATCGAGCAGGTTTTGATGCACGATCCGCAGGGACGCCCAGCGGAAATCGTCGATCGCGACCTTTATATCTGCCGGCGCCGTATCGAGCGCCGCGCACTGGCTGACAACATCACAGAACTCTACGTTTGTTCGCTTTCAGCTAAGCGGCTTGTCTATAAGGGCATGTTCCTCGCGGCGCAGATCGACACGTTCTATCCCGATCTGCGCGACGATCGCTTCGTGTCGTCGGTCGCCATCTATCACCAGCGCTACTCGACCAATACCTTCCCGCAATGGCGCCTTGCGCAGCCGTTCCGCATGTTGGCCCATAACGGCGAGATCAACACGCTGAAGGGCAACGTCAATTGGATGAAGAGTCATGAAATCGCCATGGCCTCGGACGCGTTTGGCGATGCAGATTCATATGTGAAGCCAATCATACAGCCCGGTGGCTCTGATTCCGCCGCGCTCGATAACGTCTTTGAGGTTCTGGTGCGCGCAGGACGCGCCGCGCCAATGGCCAAATCGCTGCTTGTGCCGGAAGCGTGGGCCAAGTCGCGCACCATGAAGGCCGAGCACCGCGCGCTCTACGCCTATTGCAATGCCGTGATGGAGCCGTGGGACGGCCCCGCTGCGCTTGCAATGTTCGATGGACGTTGGGCCGTCGCTGGGCTCGACCGCAACGGCTTGCGTCCGCTGCGTTACGCGCGCACGGAAGATGGATTGCTGGCCGTTGGCTCGGAAGCGGGCATGTGTCCGCTCGATGATCGCAAGATCTTGGAGCGTGGCCGCATCGGCGCCGGGCAGATGATTGGCGTCGATACCCATGATGGAAGGCTCTATCGGCATGAGGAGCTTGTCGACGCGCTCGCGGCGCAGCATCCCTATCGCGACTGGCTCGATAACGTCGTCGATCTCGATAAGAAGCTAGAGGGTCAAGAGCCGCAGCTTTTTGCAGATCGCGCTGAGCTTCTGCAGCGGCAGACCGCTGCCGGCTTCACCATGGAAGATGTCGAGCTCTTGCTCCAACCGATGATGGAAGAGGGCAAGGAAGCGATCGGTTCGATGGGCGATGACGCGCCGCTCGCCGTGCTGTCCGAGCAGAACCGTTCGCTCTCGCATTATTTCCGTCAGAACTTCAGCCAAGTCACGAACCCGCCGATCGACCCGTTGCGGGAAGGCCGGGTGATGACGCTGACGACGCGTTTCAAAAATTTGGGCAACATCCTGGCGCAAGACGAAACCCAGTCTCGGGTCTATGTGCTTTCGAGCCCGATCCTCACCAACGGCATGTTCGCGCGCATGATGCGCGAAATGCGCGATGACGTGGCGCGGATCGATTGCACGTTCCCTGTGCCCGATCCGGGTGAAGATGCGGGCGCGGCGCTCCGCAAAGCGCTCACGCGCATTCGCGCCGAAGCCGAGCAGGCGGTCCAGTTCTATAAGCGCTCGCACGTCGTGCTGAGCGATGAAGCGCAAGGCCCAGATCGCATTGCTTGCCCGATGATCCTTGCGGTCAGCGCCGTGCACTCGCATCTCGTCGCCAAAGGACTGCGCACCTATTGTTCGTTGACGATCCGCGCCGCCGAGTGCGTCGATCCACACTACGCGGCGGTGCTCATCGGCTGCGGCGCAACGACTGTGAATCCGTATCTTGCACTCGACACGATCGCCGATCGCGCAGCGCGTGGCCTTGCAGGCAAGGCCACGCGCGAGCAGGCGGCTTCGAACTACCGCGCCGCGCTCGAAGCTGGCCTGCTGAAGATCATGTCGAAGATGGGAATCTCGGTGATCTCATCTTATCGCGGCGGTCTGAACTTCGAAGCGATCGGGCTTTCGCGCGCTCTGGTCGACGAGTTCTTCCCGGGTCTCACCAGCCGCATCTCCGGCATAGGACTTTCCGGCCTTGCTCTCGAAGCGGCGGATCAACACGCCCGCGCCTTTGATGAAACGCTGAGTGCGCTGCCAGTCGGCGGACAATATCGTTATCGTGCGCGCGGCGAGCGCCACGCGCTGGAAGCGAACTCGATCCACCAATTGCAACGCGCGTGCGATACCGGCGACTACAAAGCCTACCGCAAATATTCCGAATTCATCCGCGAACGCCGCTTGAAGCAACCGATTCAGTTGCGCGATTTGCTGGAAGTGCGGGAAGAGAAGATCAATCCGGCGCCACTCGGCGATGTTGAGAGCGTCAACGACATCCGCAAGCGCTTTTTGACCCCCGGCATGAGCATGGGCGCGCTATCGCCTGAAGCGCACGGCGCGCTCAATATCGCCATGAACCGCATCGGCGCGCGCAGCGTGAGCGGCGAAGGCGGTGAAGATCCTGAGCGTTATAAGCCGTTGCCGAACGGTGACGATGCAAACTCCGCTGTGAAGCAAATCGCGTCGGGACGCTTTGGTGTCACGGCTGAATATCTAAATCAGTGCCGTGAAATCGAGATCAAGGTCGCGCAGGGCGCAAAGCCCGGCGAGGGCGGCCAATTGCCTGGCTTCAAGGTCACAGAGCTTATCGCACGCCTGCGGCATGCAACGCCCGGTGTGATGCTGATCAGCCCGCCGCCGCACCATGATATCTACTCGATCGAAGATCTGGCGCAGCTCATCTATGATTTGAAGCAGATCAATCCGATCGCGCGTGTGTGCGTGAAATTGGTCGCACAGTCCGGCATCGGGGCGGTGGCGGCGGGCGTCGCGAAAGCCGGCGCCGACACCATCCTTATTTCAGGGCACGTCGGCGGCACCGGCGCCAGCCCGCAAACGTCCATCAAGTACGCCGGCATTCCCTGGGAAATGGGGCTCGCTGAAGCCCATCAAACCTTGATGCTCAACAATCTGCGCCACCGCGTGCGGCTGCGCACTGATGGCGGCCTGCGCACCGGGCGCGATATCATCGTCGCCGCCATTCTTGGCGCCGAAGAGTTCGGCATCGGCACGGCTTCGCTTGTCGCTATGGGCTGTCTCATGGTGCGCCAGTGCCATTCCAATACGTGCCCCGTTGGCGTCTGCACGCAGGATGAGGAGCTTCGCAAACGCTTCACCGGCACGCCGGATAAAGTCGTCAATCTGATGAGCTTCATCGCGGAAGAAGTGCGCGAGATCCTTGCGCTCATCGGCTTTCGCCGCCTTGAGGACATTATCGGCCGCACCGATCTCATCGAGCAGATCAGTCGTGGCTCCGAGCATCTGGACGATCTTGATCTCAACCCGCTGCTCGTGCGGGTCGATAGTCCGTACCCGAGCTATTGCACCCAGCTTGGCCGCAATGAGCCGCCGCAAGCACTCGATCACGAATTCCTCGATCAAGCGCCGGGCTTTTTCGAGCGCGGTGAGAAGAAGCAACTTGTTTTCAATGTGCGCAACACCCAACGCGCCATTGGCGCGCGCGCGTCGGCGCATGTGGTGCGCCGCGTCGGGCAGGATGCTTTGCCGGAGGGCCAGCTCACCTTGAAGCTGCATGGTTCGTGCGGGCAAAGCCTAGGTGCTTGGTTGGTTCAAGGCATTGCACTCGATGTCACAGGCGACGCCAACGATTATGTCGGCAAGGGCCTCAGCGGCGGCGCGATCGCGTTGCGGCCGCCGCAGGGCGAAGAGCCTGGCGCTATTATCGGCAACACCTGTCTTTATGGCGCGACGAGCGGCAAACTCTTCGCCGCCGGCCTCGCGGGCGAACGCTTTGGCGTGCGCAATTCCGGCGCGACGGCGGTTGTTGAGGGCGCGGGCGCCAATGCATGCGAGTATATGACCGGCGGTACGGTCGCGATCCTCGGCGCGGTGGGCGACAATTTCGGCGCCGGCATGTCGGGGGGCATGGCCTTCGTCTATGACGAGGACGGCCGTTTCGCCGAGCGCGCCAATCCCGATTCTATCGTCTGGCGGCGCATCGCGTCAGCACATTGGGAAAAGCTGCTGAAAGCGCTGATCGCTGAACACGCCAAACGCACGGGCTCTGCGCGCGCTGCCGAATTCCTGGCGAACTGGGACGCTGCACGCAGCAAGTTCTGGCAAATCTGCCCGATCGAGATGGTCCCGCGATTGAAGCACGCGCTGTCTGATACCTCGGCGCCGTCCTCAGCGGCGGCCGCCTAGCGCAAGCATCTTGCGCTCCTGCGTTCGGTTTCACACTTGCGAACACCGCTGAGCTGCCGTCATCTGTGATGAAGGGGGTGAGATCATGCGGCGATTTATATCTGTGGTGGCTGCTGGGTTGGTGCTTGCGGTTCAGCCGGCCCATGCTGACGACCCCTCCAATCGTTCGCAGCCGCGCCCGCCCGCGGCCCAAGCGCCTGCACCAGGTGAACCGAGCATCGCTGAAGTGCGCCAGATGCTGGGTGAGATGGGCGCGTGGAGCCTTGAGTATAGTGGCATCCTCGGTGAGGCAGGCCGCTTAATGGATCAAGTCGAGGGATACACTGCGATCCTCGATGCTGTGGGCGCGGGCTCCATTCGTAAGCGCCAGGCAATCGAGCAAATGGAATCCTGGCGCCGGACCTCGATCGCGCGTGCGCAGGCGGTGCGTGAGCGGGCCGTTGCTCTGCGTCCGCCGCCGTCGCTCGCCGCAATGGGGCCGGATGGCGTGGATTTGGAAGCGGCGCTCGTCTTGGCGAGAAACGATCTGCCGTTGGTCCTCGACGAGATTATCACCTCGCTTGACGCGTTCGCTGCCTATGGGTTGGACGCCATCAACAATCGCGAGCGCGCCGTTGGGGCGCGCCTGCGCGCGATCTACACCTCGCATCTCCAACTGATCTCGATCGATAGCAGACGCATTCGCGCAGCTTCGCGCGCCGTCGCGACCGATCATCCCAATCGCTTCGTGATGGAAGCGACGATCGAATATTATCGAGGCTTGGCTGCCTTCGGCGAATACGGCATTCGCGCGCTCGAAGCGCCGGAGACCGATACGATGATCGTGGCGCAGACCCTACGTGACGCCGCAGTGCAAATGAGAACGAAGCTCGCTCGAACGGAGACGGAGGCGCAGCGTACGCTGCGCGAGCAACGCGATATGCGTTATCCGCCGGGTGCGGAAACCCTCCAACGCACCATCATTGAGATGACTGAGACGTATCCCGAGACCGTGCGTCTTTATCGGGAGCTTGCCGATACGCTGGATACGGCGGCGGCGGCGATCGAGGCCGGTGGCGTTGTATCCGAGGCTTGGAGCGCCCAGGAGGACATCGCGATCCCATTGCTTGAGCGGATTGCGCTGGTCGAAGAGCAGCGCGCCCAGATCGGGGCGGAACTGCGCCGCTAACTTACCGAGTGGCGAGCCGGGGAGACGCGCGCTAACGCACCGGCTATGGCTGCTGGGTGACGACCAGCGACAATCCCCGCTCTATTCGCGGCAAGATCCAGAGCCAGGCCCAATCGCTTGGCTTTGACGCGATTGGCGTCGCTTCGGTGCGTGAGCCCTGGCCGGCGGGTGCGCGACTGCATGAGTTTCTCGCCGATGGCCGTCACGGCGACATGGATTGGCTGGGTCAGCGGCGCGAAGGGGTAAATCCGCGTGAGCACCCGCAGGCGCTTTGGGCTGACGCCAGATGCGCGATACTTGTCGGCCAGAGTTATGCCAGCGCCGATGATGCGATCGCTCTCTTGCAGCTCAAGCAAAAAGGTCTCGTCTCTGCTTATGCGGCGCGGCGCGATTACCATGACGTCGTCAAAGGCAAGCTGAAGCAGCTCGCGCAATGGCTCGCGCGCGACACCGGCGCTGACGTCAAAGTCTTCGTCGATACCGCGCCGCTGATGGAAAAGCCGCTCGCGCAGCGCGCAGGGCTCGGATGGCAAGGCAAGCACACCAACCTTGTGTCGCGCGAGCATGGCTCATGGCTCTTCCTCGGTGCGATTTTGAGCGCGGCCGATATCGAAGCAGATGCACCCGAAGAAGATCACTGCGGCTCGTGCCGCGCGTGCCTCGATGTCTGCCCGACCAACGCATTTCCGGCGCCGTATCAACTCGATGCGCGCCGTTGCTTAGCGTATTTGACGATCGAGCACAAAGGCCAGATCCCGCTTGAATTTCGTCAAGCCGTCGCCAATCGCATCTTCGGCTGTGACGACTGCCTCGCTGTATGTCCCTGGAATAAGTTCGCGCAGACCTCGCGCGAAGCGCGGTTGGAGATGCGCGATGATCTGCGCATTGCGCCGCTGAGTGAGCTCGCAGCGCTCGATGATGCGGCGTTTCGTACCCGTTTTGCCGGTACGCCCGTTAAGCGAACTGGCCGTGATCGCTTCGTGCGTAATGTCGTTTGCGCCATCGGTAATAGTGACGATGTATCCTTAGCGCCGGTCGCGGAGCGCCTAATCGGCGATTCATCCCCACTTGTGCGTGGTATGGCGGTATGGGCGGCGCGGCGATTGCTTGACGCCGAGGCATTCGAGCGCCTCAAATCGGTCCAGGCGCCGCGCGAAGGCGATCGCAGCGTGGCTAAGGAATGGGACGCATGAACCCGGACGAGGAAGAGCCGAAGAACCAAGGCGAAGCCACGCCCGAAGACGCGCGCGCTGAAGAAGCGTCCGCGCCCGAAGTGCTGCCTAAAGAAGCTGAACCGGAAATCGAGCACCTTTTGGCGAGCGCTGAGCCGGAGCGAGCCGCTGAGGAGCCGTTGGCGGAGGCCGAACCGGCGCCGCTCCAGGCTTACGAACCGCCCACGTCCGAACCGGTCGAACCGGCTCAGCCCCTCGAAGCATACGAGCCGCGCCATGAGACGGTTTATGCCGAGCCGGAGCCGCCTGCGCCTGTGTACGAAGAGGCGCCGGCGCCAATCGTCGTAGAACCGCCGCCGCGCATTCACGAAGCTGCCGCTGAGATATTGCACGAAGAGCCGTTGGCAGAGCTTGACCGCACCTATGACGCGCCGTCGCAATCGGTGTTCGATCAGGAAGAGTATCCGTTCGGCGAAGCTGAAATTCCGATGCCGGAGCCGGCGCCTCGCGCCAGCGATCGCCAGCGCCGTCGCGACGCCAAACGCAATCTTGATCTCGATTTGGGCCGCATAAAGCGCCGCAAGCGCTATGGCCTGTTTATCACCAGCATCAGCGTGCTTTTCATCGCCTTCGTGCTTGCACCGGTGACATGGGCGCTGGCGTATTTGTTCTTCGATCCGCCATCGACCGTGCTGATGATGCAGCGCGCAGCGGAAGGCCAGACCATTCGCCATTATCCAGTGCCGCTGAACCGCATGTCGCCGCACATCGTGCGTGCTGTCATTGCCGCGGAGGACGCAAATTTCTGCACGCATGACGGCTTCGACATCGAAGCCATCCAAGATGCGCTTGAATCCAATCGCCGGGGCCGTGCATTGCGCGGCGGCTCGACCATCAGCCAGCAAACGGCGAAGAACCTCTTTCTCTGGCCCGATCGCGGCTGGGTTCGAAAAGGCTTTGAGACCTACTTTACAGCGTTGATCGAGTTCATGTGGCCCAAGCGGCGCGTGATGGAAGCGTATCTGAACAACATTGAATGGGGCGACGGCAATTTCGGTATCGAGGCTGCGGCGCGCGCGCGTTTTGGCGTTTCGGCTGCCGATCTCACGCCGTTGCAAGCTGCCCGTCTCGCCGCCGTCCTTCCAAGCCCCAACCGCTGGCGCGCCGATAATCCTGGCCCCTATGTCCGCGGCCGCGCCTCAACCATCGTCGCGCGCGCGCGCGAAGTCCGGACGTCCGGCGCTGGCGCCTGCGTGCTGCAACTGGATCGCCCGGACGCCGGTCGATAATTCGCGTCATGCGCGCATGGGGGCTGTAAGCGGCGCCCGACTGGGCTAGGCTTGTTCTGCTGTTGCAATTAGCGGGGGTCGCCATGTCGTTGGCGCTCATGATTACTATCGCTGCACTCGTAAGCGTCGTCTTGCTTGTGCTGATCTTTTACATCGTGCGGCGCTATTACGAGGCCCGCTACGATCGCACCTACATCACTCAAGATGATCGCGGCTTTCGTCGCGCGCTTGAAGGCAAGGTGGTGCTTTGGGATTTTGACGAGCAGATCGTGAAGGGGCCGACGGCGCCGCACATTGAATTCGTCGCGCTCAATCCGACGACGGGCGGACGCCGCACCGTGAAGCTGATGGATCCGCGCACCGGCGCGATCAATCTTCGCCCGCACTATTGCGCCCCGTTGCCGTTCGAAGCCGTCACCGCGGACTCGCACAAAGTCATCGTCGATGCGCGTGTGCAGTTCAGCTTGAACCGCGCGCTGCTGAAGCACGTCTATGAGATTCAAGAATTCTCGCTGGCGTTGGAAAGCCGCATCCAAAGCGCGTTCCGCGCAGAAATCGGCAAACGCAACGACGAAGAATTGCGCGCGTCACTGAATGACGTCGAGCGCGGCGCCATCGAGCGTTTGCGCCGCGACGAAACCGAGGGCGATGAAGCCGGTGAAGCCGGCATGGCGCTCGGCGTTCGCTTCCACACTGCGAACTTCATCTATTCGCAGCCCGATGAGTTTGCGGCTAGCGCGCTGCCGGCGGCTATTGGGGCAGTCACGCTTGCGTCGACCGCAACGCCCGAGCAGCACGCCGCTGCACGCGCGCTTGCTCGCGCCGCCGGCGTGCTCTCGCTCCGGCCCCAGCAGATCGATCAACTGGCCGACGTGTTCAAGAACCGTGATCCCGCCGCGCTCGCTGCGTTGCTCGCGGTCATGGACATGCAAACCCGTCAGAACATCGCCGAGGCGCTCGCCGCGTCTGGCCAATTGATGGTCTTGACCCCGCAAGAACTCGGCCTCATTGGCGCGACCGCCCAGCGTGATGCGCTGGCGCGGCGTGTGGCGCCGACGCCCGGTCCGGTCCCAAATGGCGGCGCACACCCGCCAGAACAGCGCATCTAGGGCGGCTGCGGCGCCTCTGAGGCTTGCGTCCCTACCGGGACACGCGCCAAGAGAGTCGCAAAGGACGCCAGCTGCGTCTTGCGAGGGAGTGATCCTGCTTGAACGGACTGAGGCTATTGCTCGCCCTCGCGGCGTTCGCGGGCATGATTGTGCTCTGTGTGCTGGGCTGGAATTACGGCGGCATGGGCGGGCTTATCGGCGCCGGTGTCGGCTTTCTCATTCGCCTCGGCGGTCGTGGGCTCGATTGGGGCGAGCGGCTCGGCAACGGCTATGTCGGCGCGCTCATGGGCATGCCGGTGGGTTTGTTGATCGGCGGCTTCTTGACTGTCGGTGCGCCTTATCTCCTCGCGATGATCAACAGTACGCCGCAATAAGAACCCAAATCCTGCGCTTGCTCCCATGAATGGGGGAGGCGTCTCGCGTTCAAGAACGCGCATAGCCTCTCCGGAGGGAGAGGTGTCATGCGTGCAGTGGTGCTCGCGTTCGCCGTAGGCTTGATGTCCGCCAGCGCGCTCGCGCAGGAAGAGCCGCAAGCCAACACGTCTGCGCAGATCAATTATTCCGGCTTTCGCGATTTGACGCGCGAAGTTGAGGCCTATCGCGACAATCGGCTCGTCACGCTCGCTGACTTCCAACGCATGGCGCGCGAACCCAACACCATCGTTCTCGATGCGCGATCCAGCGCCGCCTACACCGAGGGGCACATTGGCGGCGCGATCAATTTGCCGTTCACCGATTTCACCGATCAGAGCCTACGCACAGCGTTGCGCGATCCGAACGTGCGCATCTTGATCTATTGCAACAATAACTTCTCAAACAACGCGCGACCCGTCATCTTGAAGCGCGTCGAACTCGCGCTCAATATTCAGACCTTCATCAATCTTTACGGCTACGGCTATCGCAACGTCTACGAACTCGGCGACGTTGTTGACTTCAACGATCCTGCCGTGGGCTGGGTGCGCAGTTAGTTCTAGCGCCATGCGTGGCTTTGCGCTTAGTTCCGCCGAAATAGGAGGCGGGGATGCGTCGACGTGAATTGGTTCTGGCATTGAGCGCGGCCGCGTTGGCCGCTTGCACGCCGCCCGCAGCCGAAAATACCGAAACCGCCGGCCGCGCCCGCGCCGTGACCGATCCGGCAGGCGTTCTTCGCCCGCTCTATGATCGCTACATGACGCCGGATGCGCAGTTCCCCGATTTCCGCGAGCAAGCGCCATGGTCGAACAGTCTTTGGACCTTGCTGGAAGCGATGACGCGGCGTTCCGAACAGATCAATGAACCGATCCTCGACTTCGATCCTGTGATCGGTGCGCAAGACTATCAGCTCAGCGATCTCAATGTGCAGAACGAAGCGATTTCCGAAGGGAGCCACGCCGTCGTGCGCGCGAGCTTCAACAACGCCGGCGCGCGCACCGACATCGTCTACGATCTCATCTGGGAAGATGATCGCTGGAAGGTCGACAACATCCGCGGCGAAGGCTGGGATTTGCGCCAGATCGCGGCGGCCCCGAACGCGGATGCCATCGTCCCTTAAGCTAGGTTACTCCGCGAACAGGCGCACCGTCGCCGAACGGCGGCGGAAGCTGGTCTCTTCGTAGACGAGCGCAACGCGCGTGATGTTGCGATCGTCGCCGTTAAGATCGATGACGCGCGTGCATTCGCCTGGGTTTATGCGGGCGCGCACTGAAACGTCTTGGTGGCCGCCGTTTCGATAGAACACGTCGACATCGTAGAAATGCACTGGGTTGCGATAGACGCAGAGCTTGATCCGCTCGAATTGGCGCGGACCCTCGACGACGATCACGTCACGATCGGTTCGGTCGCGCACGTCGCGGGCGCCGATTTGCGTCCACGCCCCAGCGGGCGTTGCGCATGCCGCCACCATGACCAATGCGCCTGCAAGAATAGCTTTCAAATTCACGTTCGCCTCCCAGCGATGGGACCCTCACAACCACTCTAACGGCTGTGAGGGCATTTCCCGTCGCGGAAAATGCGAAACGTCAATTACGTTCGAACGGCGTGCCGGTGCGGATGCTCTCGCGGATATCGCCGAGGACGAGCGTGTTCTCTTCGTTGCCAGGCTCGATCCGGATCGCTGCGCGCGCGTCCGCTTCTGCAAGTTCGTACGAACGCTGGTTCATCCGTGACGCCGCGCGTAAACGCAGCGCCAGCGGATCGTTCGGCCGGATATCGAGCGCACGTGAGAGATCTTCCTCTGCGGGGCGCCAGTCGCGCTCCATCGCGTAGGCGCGCGCGCGGTCGATCAACAAGTCCGGCAATTGCCCCGGATCGTTGCCAACGGCCGTAATCGCGCGGGTGAAATTGCTGCGTGCCTGGCCTGGCTCGCGGCCAAGCAGCCAAGCATTGCCAGCTTGCGACCAGAGCTCGGCGCGGAGGCCGGTGTTTTCCGGATTCACCGCGCTTGCCAGCGATTGCAGACGCCGTGCGCCTTCGTCGAAGCGGTTTTGCGCAATCAGCGCCATGGCCGCGCAGCGATAAGCGTGCACCGACTGAGCTTCCCCCGCCCAGGCCATGCCTTCTTCGTAGGCGCGCACCGGATTTTCTTCGATCAGCGCCAGGCACTGCGCAAAGCGTTCGCCGATCGCACCGGTGGGTGCGGCGGCGGACTGCGCCAAGGCGAGAGGCACGATTAAGGCGGCGACAATCGACATGAACCAGGAACTCCCCGTCTCGTCCCCCTCAGGACGCTTCACCGATGCCCCAAAGGGCGGCCAATTCCAAGGCGTTCGCTCAGCGCGCGAGCTGGTTGGCGATCATGGAGGCGCGCTCGACCAGCCGCGCCAGGTCGGCGGGACGTGAGAGCCTATGGTCGCCGTCCTTGATGAGATCGATCCGCTTGTTATCCGAGCGGATAAGATCATTGAGTGCGAGCACGTGGCCGGGGGGGACATCCGGATCGGCCTGCCCCTGCAAGATGTAGCAGGGGCCGTCGAACGAGATCGGTGCGCCCATGATCAGGTGTTTGCGGCCGTCCTCGATCAGATCGCGGGTGATGACGTTGGGCTCGGGCGCGTATTGGGAGGGCAATTCGAGCCGCCCGCAAGCCAACAGCTGACGCTGTTGCTTGGCCGAAAAGCTCGGCCAGATGAGCTTTTCTGTGAAATCTGCGGCAGGGGCGATCAGCAGCAGGCCCTTCACGCGTTCTGGCCGGGCGCGCGCGGCAAGCAGCGCCAGCCACCCGCCCATCGATGAGCCGACGAGCACGAGCGGGCCGCATGTGCGCTGATCCAGAACAGCCAGCGTGTCGCTGAGCCAGCGCGATATCGTGCCGTCTTCGAACCTGCCGCCCGACACGCCATGACCAGAATAATCAAATCGCACGAAGGCTTGGCCGTGCTCGCGAGCCCATTCCGCCAAGGTCTGCGCCTTTGTGCCGGCCATGTCGGACTTGAAGCCGCCGAGCCAGACGAAGGTCGGCGCCGCGCCTTCCACCCGCTCGAAGGCGATCTGCACACCTAGGTGCTCAAGAGCCTCGATTTGGCCGAAGGCCATCGCTCTACTCCGGGCTAAGCGCGGGTGAACGAAGCTCACTCAATAACGCGCGTTTAATGAATCTGAGCGCCTTATTAGCCAAAATCGTTATCAAACATCGGTTTAGCCAAACCGGCGGGAAAATCGGGCAACGGACAGCATTGCAAGAAGGTCACAACCTGACGGTTCTGCAAGTTACCCCTGAGCTCAACGCTGGCGGGGTCGAACGGACTACGCTTGAAATAGCCGAAGCGATCAGCCGCGCCGGGGGGCTCGCTTTGGTCGCTGCCGCCGGCGGTCGTCTTGAGCCGGACCTCAAGACGGCCGGCGGCGAATTGATCCGCATTCCGGCGCATTCCAAAAACCCAATCACGATGATCGCCAACGCGTTCAAGCTCGCGGAGATCGCGCGCAAACGTAAGGTGCAGATCATTCATGCGCGTTCGCGCGCGCCGGGCTGGAGCGCATTGTTCGCGGCGCGCATGGCGAAGGTGCCGTTCGTCACGACCTATCACGGCATTTACAACGCCAAGTCGCCACTGAAAGCTTTCTACAATTCGGTGATGGCGCGGGGCGATGCGATCATCGCCAACTCTGAATTCACCCGCGAGCACGTGCTCGCGCACCACGATGTCATGCCCGAGCGCGTCACCGCAATTCCGCGTGGTGTTGATCTTGCGGTGTTTGATAGCGGCAAAATTGCCCCCCAATCCATCGCCGCGTTGCGCGCGGAATGGCGCGTAAAACCGGATCAATGCGTGGTTTTTGTTCCCGCGCGTCTTACGCGCTGGAAAGGTCAGACGATCCTGATCGAGGCTGCGCGTCTGCTGAACGAACGGCGCCCAAACGCCGTGAAATTCATCATCGCAGGCGATGATCAGGGGCGTCGCGCTTACAGCCAGGAAATGCTTTCCGCGATTAAAGCCGGCGGACTGCAAGACGTGGTGGCGATGGTCGGTCACCTGAGGCAGATGCCTTTGGCGTTTGCGGCTTGCGATATGGCGGTGTTTCCCGTCATCGAGCCGGAAGCGTTCGGACGTGGCGCGGTTGAAGCTGAAGCGATGGGTGTTCCGGTGATTGCCTCCAATCTTGGTGGCTACACCGAAACGGTCGTTGAAGGTCAAACCGGATTTCTGGTGCCGGCGGGCGCGGCTGCCCCGCTCTGTGGCGCAATAGAACGAATGATCGATGCGGGAGCGGAAAAACGCGCTGAAATGGGACGAAACGGGCAGGAGCGCGTGAAGGCGCTTTATTCAAAACTTGCCCTGCAATCGGCCACATTAGCTGTTTACGAACGGGTTTTGCGCCAAGCCGAATCCCGCAAAGTGGCGAAGTCGCCGGGACAACCGGTGCTCTAGGAGAAGTTGAATGATCTGGCGCAAGCCAGCTGCTGAGGTCGATGGCGATACAAGCGCCAAGCGCGTGCTGGTGATCCAGCTCGGCGGCACCTCCTCGTTCATCCAAGCGCTCGCGGCGGCCAAGCGTATTCGCGAGCAACACGTTGGCGCGCGCATCACGCTGCTGACCACCGAGGCCACAAAAGACCTCGCTGAGAAGGCGCCGTATTTCGATGCGGTCGAGGCCGACGGCAAACCGACTGAGCCCCAAGCAATCACCGCGCTGATCAAGCGTCTGCGCGGCGCGAAGTACGACATGGTTTACGATCTGGAAGGATCGAGCCGCACCAACAACTACTTCCAAGGCCTGCGTCCTTGGCCGCCGAAATGGTCAGGGCCGATCGCAGGCGCGAGCCACGCGTATCTCGATCCAGAGCGCGTTCATCTTCATCCGCTTGATCGCTTCGGCGCGCAGCTCGCTGGCGCTGGTCTTGGCGCTGAGCCGCTGATGCCAGAGCTGGGATGGCTGCGTGCCACGATGCGCGATGCGCCGAGCCTGCAGCCGGAATTTTTCGGCATTCGTGGCCGTTACGTTCTGCTGCTGCCGCGCGGCTCGGACGCCGAGCCGCACCGTCGCTGGCCGCAAGCCAAATACATCGAGCTTGCCCAGCGCATCGCCTCCAATGGCGTCACGCCGGTGATCCTCGGCGGGATTGAGGAGCGCCCGATCGGCGCCGCTATTGCCAAGGCGGAACCGCGCGCCAAGAACCTCGTCACGCGTCCAGATCTCTTCCAGAGCATCGGCCTCGCTGAGCGGGCCTCATTTGCGGTGGGCGATGACGTCGATCTGATGCATGTGGTGGCCGCCGCCGGCGCGCCATGCCTCGTCTTTCTGTCCTCGACGGTAAAGGGCGCTCCATCGGCGCCTCGGGGCCGTAGCGGGGTGGTGGAATTCACCGCCGCCGTGATCGCGGACCTCCCGGTCGACCAGGTTGACCGCCAATTGAAAAATTGCGGCGTCTATCGCCAAGCCGCTACCGCTTGATGCGGAGCCTTTGACAAGCAATATTCAGAGCCTGAGTCCGCGCCCGAGAGGGCGCGGCGCTCATGCGTTTTATCAACAGCTACAGGAGAATGCCCGATAGCCAGACGTCCGTATGCCGCGCCGCCCCCCTCGAAGGACGGGCCGCGGGTGAATGAGGATATCCGCGGAACGCCGCGCGTGCTCCTCATCGATGCAGATGGGGAAAAGCAGGGTGAGATGCCGATCTCGGCAGCGCTCGATGCGGCCCGTGAAGCAGGCCTCGACCTTGTCGAGGTAGCGCCGAATTCCGTCCCTCCAGTCTGCAAGATTCTCGACTACGGCAAGTTCCGGTTCGAGGAGCAGAAGAAGAAGGCCGAAACGCGTAAGAAGGCCAAGCGGGTCGAACTGAAGGAAATCAAGGTTCGCCCGAACATCGACGACCACGACTACGAAGTGAAGATGAAGGCCATCCATCGCTTCTTCGAAGAGGGCGACAAGGTGAAGGTCACCCTGCGCTTCCGTGGCCGCGAAATGCAGCACACCAATCTCGGCATGGATCTCCTGGAGCGCATGCGCCAGGAACTCGATGGCATCGCCAAGGTTGAGCATGAGCCGCGCTTTGAGGGCCGTCAGGTCGTCATGGTGATGGCGCCGCGCGCTTAATCAGCTGCGGTTCAGGCTGAAGGCGTTTAGATCGCCGCAATCGAAGGAGTGTCGTGCCTATGCGCGCTATTTTGTTTGCGGCGTTTGCCTTGGCTGCTTGCGCCTCACCGGCAGGCGGTGGCGCAGGCCCGCAAACGCCACTGCCACAACACATTCAAGAAGATCTCGCTCAGCGTGAAGCCGCTCTGCATGAGCAGGGCGTGGTTATCGCTGCGATCAATCAGACCGCCGATCTCGGCCAGGGTTTGCGCGTTCGTCCCCTTGAAGTGCGGGAAGATAGCCGCTGTCCCCAAAACGCACGCTGCGTTTGGGCCGGCCGCTTGCGCTTGCGCGTGAACATCGAAGGATTGGGCGAGCGCGAGATCACCGACGATGGCGGCGTGGTGCAGACGCCGCACGGTTCGGTATCGCTGGTTGCGATTTCGCCTGGTCCGTGGACCGATTGGCCGGAAGGCGCCAAGCCGCTGTACCGCTTCGGTTTCCGCCGCGCTTAACCGCGCGAGTAGGGCCGCCGCTTGGTCATGATGTACATGTTGCCGAACAGCGCCAGCAGCGCGACGCCGAACGCTACGGCGTTGAAGATCGGAATCCGCTCGGCGTTTGCCGCGACGAATTCCTCAGCGCGTGTGCGGGCCTGTGAATTCGCCGCCGCCTCGGCCGCCTGCTTGGCCTGATCGCCGGCGAAGCCGAAATCCACATTTGGCGGCAAGCCAACGGCGGCCAAACTGACGCCGCCCACTGCCGGCAGCCGTGACGGCGCGAAGGCCAAGTGCGTCCCAAACGCGATCACCAGGGTCGCCAGGATGGCCATCAGCCAGCGCGAGCCCGCGAGCGCCTGGAGCGAGCCGGTGACCTTGTTCTTTTCCTCGACGAAGATCTCTTTGGCCTCGGCCAGGCTAGTCGGTTGCCGCACCATTTCCGTCCGCTCCCACTTGGGGGTTAGCTTAACCCTGTCGGGCCCGGGCTGGGAGCCCAAATGTCGGCCTTTCAATGCCCCGTGGCCCCATTGCGGCGCTCGGACCCCCATGCTATCAGCCCCGCCTTCTTGGGTGGCCCGGCCTGTACGGCATGCCGTGGCGACCCTTTTTGCGTGGGTTTCGGCCCACGCCCGATCCAAAAGAGGATGAAATGCCGAAACTGAAGACTAAGAGCGGCGTGAAAAAGCGCTTCAAGCTCACGGCCTCAGGTAAGGTGAAGGCCGGCCCCGCCGGTAAGCGCCACCGCCTGATCAGCCACAACGCCAAGTACATTCGTCAAAACCGCGGAACGTCGACGATCGCCGAGCCCGATGCAAAGCGCATCAAGCTCTGGATCCCGTACGGCCTCGATTGATCTGACGGAGCACTGAGCATGGCACGCGTAAAAGGGGGCGTCACCGCGCACGCCCGTCACAAGAAAGTTCTGAAGAAGGCGAAAGGCTATTATGGCCGTCGCTCGAACACCTTCCGCACGGCGAACGCCGCTGTCGAGAAGGCTGGTCTTTATGCCTACCGCGACCGCAAGGCCAAGAAGCGCAGCTTCCGTTCGCTCTGGATCGTGCGCATCAACGCGGCAGTGCGCGAAGAGGGTCTCACCTACTCGCGATTTATCGCGGGTCTGGCAAAGGCTGGCATCACGCTCGACCGCAAGGTTATGGCCGACATCGCCATGCACGAGCCGGAAGCCTTCAAGGGCCTGATCGCCCAAGCGCAAGGCGCGCTGAAGTAAGCTGCGAGCTGACCACGGTATCGAACGGGCGAGGGCAGCGATGCTCTCGCCCGTTTTCGTTTCGGCAATGTTGCAACAAGGGAAGGTAGCGGAAGGGGCAGCCAAATTGCTTCGGCCCCACCCATTCCGCTAAACACCGGCGATGAACGGTCAAACCACTGATTTGGCGGCGCTCGAAGCTGACTTGCTGGCGCGCGTTGACGCCGCCAACGATGAAACCTCGCTTGAAGCTTTGCGCGTCGAGGCGCTCGGCAAGCAGGGCAGCATCTCTGCGCTGATGAAGAACCTCGGCGCGATGAGCCCAGACGAGCGCAAGACGTTCGGCGCCGGCCTCAACGTTCTGAAGGACAAAGTCACCGAAGCGATCGTCACCAAGAAGGCGGCGATGGCTGAAGCTGCGCTCGATCGTCAGCTGCAGGCCGAAGCCGTGGATGTCACGCTGCCGCCCGTGCGCCCGCGCCTCGGCACGATCCATCCGGTGTCGCAAGTGATGGAAGAACTCGCCGCCATCTTCGGCGAGATGGGTTTCACCGTTGAAGAAGGTCCGGACATCGAGACCGACTTCAACAACTTCACCGCCTTGAACTTCCCGCCGAACCATCCGGCGCGCGAAACGCATGACACGTTCTTCCTTGATGCCAAGGGCGAAGACGGCGCGCGCAAAGTGCTGCGCACGCACACCTCGCCGGTGCAGGTGCGTACAATGCTGAAGCAGAAGCCGCCCATCCGCATGATCTGCATGGGGCGCACCTTCCGCAAAGATTCCGATGCTACGCACACGCCGATGTTTCACCAGATCGAAGGCCTCGTCATCGACGAGACCTCGACCATGGCTGATTTGAAGAGCGTGTTGATCGCGGCGATCAAGGCGTATTTTGAAGTCGATGACGTGAAGCTGCGTTTCCGTCCGCACCACTTCCCATTCACCGAACCCAGCGCTGAAGTCGATGTCGGCTGCGACAAATCCGGTGGCCAGATCAAGATTGGCCAAGGCGATGATTGGCTCGAAATTCTGGGCTCCGGCATGGTGCACCCGAACGTGCTCAAGAGCTGCGGCATCGATCCGGAAAAATACCAAGGCTACGCCTTCGGCATGGGCATCGATCGCCTCGCCATGCTCAAATACGGCATGCCTGATCTCCGCGACTTCTTCGCGGCCGACGAGCGTTGGTTGAAACACTACGGCTTCAGTCCATTCCTGCTGCCTGGCCTCGCACAGGGAGTGGGCTCATGAAATTCACGCTTTCCTGGCTTAAAGAGCACCTCGCGACTGACGCGAGCATCGAGGCCATCGTCGAAACCATGACCATGACTGGTCTTGAAGTCGAAGGCGTCGAGAACGCCGGCGAAAAGCTGAAAGCGTTCACAGTCGCGCGCATCATCAGCGCTGCGAAGCACCCGAACGCTGACAAGCTGCAAGTCTGCCAAGTTGAGACCGGGCAAGGGCGCCTTGAAATCGTCTGCGGCGCGCCGAATGCGCGCGCGGGTCTTGTGACGGCGTTCGCGCCGATCGGCGCCTATGTGCCGGGGCTCGATGTAACGCTCGAAGCGCGTCCGGTGCGCGGCGTCGTGTCGAATGGCATGCTCTGTTCAGGCGCCGAACTTGAACTCGACACCGACGCAGACGGCATCCTCGAACTCGATTCCGAACTCAAAGTCGGCGCGCCAATCGCGGAAGCGTTGGGCTTGAACGACCCGGTGATCGATATCGAAGTCACGCCGAACCGCCCCGATTGGCTGGGCGTTGCCGGCATCGCGCGCGATCTCGCCGCCGCCGGCATCGGCAAGCAAACGACAAAGCCTGTGCTGCCGGTGCCGGGGCGCTATCCATCGCCGCAGAAAGTCGCGACACAAGCGCCGCACGCGTGCCCGATGTTCGCAGGCCGCTTCATTCGCGGCGTCAAGAACGGCCCATCTCCGGCATGGCTGCAGCAACGCCTGCGCGCCATCGGTCAAAAGCCGATCAGCGCGCTTGTCGACATCACCAATCTCATCACGCATGACCGCGCCCGTCCGTTGCACGTTTATGATGCAGCGAAGCTGAATGGCGTCGTCCGCGCGCGCATGGGTAAGGAAGGCGAGAGCTTCAAGGCGCTCAACGGCAACGTCTACAACGTCACACCTGCAATGTGTGTCATCGCCGACGATGAGCGCGTACTCGGACTCGGCGGCGTTATCGGCGGCGAATATTCCGGCGTGTCCGAAACCACGACCGACATTCTGGTCGAGTGCGCGTACTTCGACACCACGATCACGCACCAGGCCGGCCGCGCGCTCACGCTCACGACCGACGCGCAATATCGCTTCGCGCGCGGGGTCGATTCAGGCTTTGTTGTTCCGGGCCTCGAACTCGCAACCCGCATGATTCTCGATCTTTGCGGTGGCGAGCCCAGCGAGATCATGGTCGCCGGCGATCTGCCGCCGCCGCCCAAGGCGATCTTCTTCGATCCCGATCGCGTGCGTCAGCTCGCTGGCATCGACGTGAAGCCGACGCGCGTCCGCGCCGTGCTGAAAGACCTTGGCTTCGAAACCAGCGCAGAAGCGCAGGGCAGCAAGCGCATCATCGTTGAACCGCCGACGTGGCGCCGTGACGTCGAGGGGCCCGCCGATCTCGTTGAAGAGGTCGCGCGCATTGAAGGCTTCGACAAGCTGCCGACGAATGAGCCGCCGCGCGCGGCGGGCTTCCGTCCGCCGCCAGCCAGTGTTGGTGAAAGCCGCACGCGCTTGGCGCGCCGCGCCGCCGCTGCACAAGGTTATAACGAAGCCATTACCTGGAGCTTCTGCTCACGCGCCCAAGCGCACGCCTTCGGCGGTGGCGGTGACGAAATGCTCGTCGCCAACCCGATTGCGGCCGATCTCGATTGCATGCGTCCGACGGCGCTGGCGCAGCTTCTCGTTGCCGCGCAGCGAAACGCTGACCGGGGCTTCGATGACGCGCGCTTGTTCGAGGCAGGTCCCGCTTACACGAACACCAATGATGTGGGTCAACAGCGTACGCTAGCCGCCGTCTGGCGCGCGCGTGCGCCACGTCATTGGCGCGCTGCGCCCCAGCCCGACATCTTCGATGTGAAGCGCGATGTGCTGATGATCCTCGCGGCCATCGGCGCGCCCGTCGCATCGTTGCAGACCTCGTCTGACGCGCCGGCTCACTGGCGACCCGGCCGTGTCGGTACGCTGAAGCTCGGCCCAAAGGTGATCGCGTTTTACGGTGAGATTCACCCGCGTACGCTGAAGCTCATCGGTGTCGAAGCGCCCGCGCTGGCATTTGAGATATTCCTCGACGCCGTACCCGCGCCGCGCGCCAAGGGCTCACGCACCAAGCCGCCACTCGAGAAGCTCGATCTGCAACCCTTGACCCGCGACTTCGCCTTCATCGTTGATGACGCCACGCCTGCCGCCGACGTCGTCCGCGCCGCCATCGGCGCCGATAAATCGCTGATCAGCGATGTGAACCTATTCGACGTCTATCGCGGCGAACGCATGCAGCCGGGCAAGAAGAGCCTCGCCATCGAGGTCACGTTGCAGCCGCGTGAAAAGACGTTGACCGACGCCGACATCGAAGCTGCAAGCGCGAAAATCGTCAGCGCCGTGATGAAGGCAACTGGAGGAACGCTGCGGGGTTAATCGTCGTCCTTGTCGTCAGCGGCTGGCGCGATGACGACTGCACCCGGCCGCGTGACGATCACGGGCCGGGGCGCGGCAGCTGAAGCGGCATTTGGATCTTGAACGGTGGGTGTTTGATCCTTGCCGCCGACGGGGTTGAGGAACCCAGGCGGTTGACCGGCGATATCTGCTGCAAACCGACCGCCAGTGTAGTTCCTGCTGGTTCGGCTGGTGTTGGGCTGGGCCCGCTCGGTTTGCTCATCGGTCGGCTGCTGAGCTTGCTGTGCGAGGCCAGGCGTGGCGACCGTAAAGAGAAGCAGCGTTATCACCGAGGCGGTTTGCGTCAACTTCATGATGTCAGCCCTTTGTGCTCGCGGCGCTAGCATTGCAGAGCCGGGCTAATTTGTCATCGGCCCGCGGAACGCCGCCAGCGCTGCATTGCGCGCTGCAACGCCGCGTCCCGCGCGCGTCAGCGCGTCCACCGTCTCGCGCGGTAGCGAAACGTTGGTCTCGGTGTCGTAGAGCGCCTCGTACTCCATCGGCTCCATGTCGCGGAACGTGATCACGTCCATGTTGAGCGCGATGTCATCGCAGCGGACACCGCGCCCGTTCACGGGCTGGCTGCATCTCCAATCGCGCAGCGCTTGCTGATAGGCCGGCAATTGCGCCCGCCAGGTATCGACTGACGCACGCTTTGCAACTTCCGTCGCAACATCGACCGGCGAATACATCATCTCATAGGCGCCAATCGCGTCCGTGCCGTGCTGTTGAAAGGTGCGTGGCCGGATGTATTCGGCGTTCACAACCAGAAACAAAACCCGCCGTGCCTGCAGCGCCTCGCGCGCGGTAAGCGGTGAGGGCGCGCCTTCGCCCGCGCGCAACACCTGCAAGCTCAGCATGCCGAGATTGTCGGCGACGCCGCCGTCAACGAGGTGAAGGTAACGCTGCGCTGCGCTGGTATCGCCGCGATAATTTTGAAACGCCCGCGCTGTCTGATGCACATTTTCACCCGCGCCGCGATCCCCAAGCACGCGGGTTGTCCATGCCGGCGGCCCGGCGCAGCGCGAGGCGTAGCTTTCCATCACCACCGGACGAAACGCGACCGGCACGGCCATGGACGCGGCCACCGCGTCCGCGACATGCACCTGACGCAGATCGCTGCAAATGCCATCGAAGAAGAACTGCGTGAATGCGAAGGGCGTTGAGTTGTATAGATCGGTCGCGTTCAAGATGACGCGCGGACCCTGTCGCATATCGCCCATAGTGGCTTGGCCATAGACGTTGGCGCTTAGCCATTCGGTCAATTGCTGCGGGCCGTTCATGCCGCCGCGCAAGGCGCCCGCAACACCGAACGGTGAACTTGGTCCGCGCACGTCCCATGAGCGGGAAAGATAGGCGGTGTCGAACGTGTCGAGGCCCGCATCGCCGTGCAGTCCGTAATATGCCGCCAGTACTGACCCGCCAGAAACGGACGTGATGAGCGCGATGTGTTCGCTCAGTGGCCGGCCATCGTGTCCGTGAGTGTCGCGCAATTGCTGCAGTACGCCCAGATGAAACGACGCTGCACGCGCGCCGCCACCTGAAAGTGCGAGCACGATGAGATCGTCACCAACCGGCGCGCGTCCATCGACATTGGCGCGCAATCCACCCAAGGGGGCGTTGATGGGCGCCGTTGGCGCCGTCGCGCACGCAGTTGTGAGCAACGCGAGAACGAAAACCAGACTTCGCATGCTTGTCCACCCATTCCCGGGGCTTCGCGGCGCGCGAAGGGCCCGGGACCCATAAACGCGACAGTGTAAGCGAAAAACACTAACGGCGAACGCTACGCCTGCAAGCCAACGTGTTTATGGATCCTGGACCCGCGCTGCGCGCCATCTTCGAATGGGTGGGAGTCTTGATCGGGAAATCCGATGTCCGATATCGCCAATGCGAGGACGGCCTCGCGCTTTCCAGCATTGGGGACGGCCCCTATACGAAGCGCCAACGCGCGAAGGAGTCGTCATGCAAGCGTGGATCATGCTTGGGGCCGCCGGCCTGTTCGAGATCGTCTGGGCCATTGGCCTCAAATACGCGGATGGCTTCACCAAGCCGATACCCACAGCCATCACCGTCACGGCTATGGTCATTTCAATGTGGCTTCTCGCACAAGCGGCGCGTGATCTGCCGATCGGCACTGCTTATGCGGTCTGGACCGGTATCGGCGCGGTGGGGGCCGCGATCCTCGGCATCATCTTGTTCCAGGAAAGCGCAAATCTCGTTCGGGTGGGCTGCGTTGCACTCATCGTCGTTGGGATTGTTGGGCTTAAGCTTTCAACGCCCGCCTGAACGGCCTTGCCGCGCTCGCGCGCCCGATTAAAACGGCGCGCGAGGAGGGGCGCATGGCTCTGATCAGGCGCAAGCACAGTTCGATCAAGGGCTACGTCCACGATTGGCTTGAGCCAGACGACGGCGCGATTAATTTCTTTTCCGGCTCGATCATCGTGCTGGTGATCTTGAGCTTGATGTCGTTGGCGCTCGAAACGGAATTGCTGCGCAGCGATACCCACCTTGATCGCGCCATGCTTCCGGAAATTCAGTTCATCAATCTCGCGGTCGTTTGGATATTTGCCGCCGAGTTTGCGCTGCGCTTCTGGTCCGAAGGTGAAAACCCGCTTCACAAGGGCGTCGCGGGCCGGCTGCGTTTTCTTGCGCAGCCGGTGACCATCGCCGATGTTCTGGCGTTCGCGCCGGAACTCATCGCGATGCTTTTCTTTCCCGAATATTCGGTCGCGTTGTTTCCGGCGCTGCGCGCGCTGCGGCTTTTCCGTCTCTTCAAGCTCGCGCGCTACGTGCCGGCGTTCGCGATTGTCGGCGCAGCGGTGAAACGCGCTTGGGCGCCTTTGATGGCGGCGCTCTGCGTCGCCGCTGCGCAGCTCTATATCGCCGCGATGATGCTCTATCTCATCGAGGGCGACACCAAGCCTCAAGCCTTTGGCTCGATTGCGCGCGCCATGTGGTGGGCTGTCGTTACGCTCACTACGGTTGGATACGGCGATGTCTATCCCGAGACGATGTGGGGCCGCATCGCGGCAGGCCTCGTCGCGCTCGCAGGCGTTGGCATCGTCGCGATGCCAACAGGTATCCTCGCTTCAGCGTTCGCGGAGGAATTTCGCGAACGCCACGAGCGCGAGCAGGTGGCCAAGAAGGCAAAGCAACACCCGCCCGCGTCAAGCTGAACGTTAGCTGGGCGGTGGCGCCGAGAGATTGAGCCGCCGGGTTTCGCGAATGCGGCCATTCGTCAGCGCGCCTTCGATCAGCTCGGCGCCGGAAAGTCCGAACACACGGCTGCCGATAAACAGCGCCCGCGTATTGCCGTACCAATCCACGCAACTCACTTCGCACCTATAGCTTGGGTCTTGCGCATTCTGGCGCGCCATCAGTTGCCCCGCCCAGCCCAGGCGGCCGTTCGCGGCCAACGTCAGATAGCTGATGTCGGAAGCTTGGCTTCTGAACCACCAGCGCCCGCCTTCCCAGGTGCGCGTCACCGTCGCCAGGCCCATCACGCCGGCATCATCGGCGCCGACGAGCGCGTTGAAGGCGTGCGAGCGCCCTTCGGACTCGTAGCGACCGTCGAGTATCGTTGTGTTGACGATGCGCGGTGTGCCCTCGAGATCGAGCACAGAGATGCTGAGGCCGCGATCGGTGCGATAGCCGCTCAAGATTGCGTTGTTACCCGCGCGCTCCAACCGAATGATGTTGTGCGGCGCCTGCACTATTGTGGCGGCCGATGGGTTTGCCAGCGGCAACGCGATAACCGGCGATGCGGGAAGTGTGTTGTTGGGTTCGGGCGGAGATGAATTCCACCCCGTGCGTCCGCCATAAACAACGTGCGTGCTGGTGTAGCGGATCTCGTAATTGGTCGTGCCTGGAGACGGCGCCTCGATGTAACGGTTCGGCGCCGCCGACATTGGCGTTGTGCCGAATGTGCTGAGCGGCGCATGGAAGTAGCGCACCTGCGCGACCTGCCCGCCGGCGCATGGACCCACGTTCCATGTCAGCAGCGCGCGGAACTCGTCCCTCGTTGCATCAAGCGCCAGTTGGTTTTCCGGCCGGCCGCGCGCCCGCAACGCACGCGGTGTCTCGCCGTTCAACGGCACTTGATACACCATTGCGTCAAGAGAGGCGGACGAGGCGCCCGGAACCGCGCAATCGCGCGCGACAACGCCATCGTATTCGCTGGGCGTGACCCACAAGAAAATGTCGTTCGGTGATACGAAGAATTCGCGCTCGGCCCCGCCGACGAAAGCGGTTGTGCGGCACTCAAGCTCATCACCGGCGCTGAGGTCTCCTAGCGGGCACACCGATACCGAATGCACCATCGGATTGAGCGTGCGCTGCACCGGGCGATAGATGTCGTGACCATCGAATAGCGAACGGCCTTCGCTCGTCACCGCGCGGCGATCGCCATCGCGCAGCCAACGCCGGACAACCGGCCAGCGCATGGCGCGGCGCGGATTGACGTTGGAAATGTCAAGCGGCGTGTAGATGACGAGATTGCCGTTCACCAGGCGCGTCGCGTAATTCTCGATGTCATAATAATCGTTCGATGAGATGTAATATGTCGCCTCGCGCTGCAGCTGACCTGCGTCGTTGATGGTGAGCACCGTGATCTCTGAGGCTTGCTCAGCGTACGAATAGCCGGCGACCAGGATGCGATTACCGCTGGTTAGCAACTCGTCATACCAAGTGTCTTGTCCCGGGCTGCGATAAACGTTGGTGCGGCTCGCGAGCGTCAGGCCCGCCGCATCTTCCGGGCGTGTGTTGACGACGAACAAGCGTCCGTCCTGAAGCACGACCAAGAAACGGCCAATCTGTTTGACGATGCCGCCTTCATCGACGCCTTGGGTTTGCACGTTGGTGATCGATGAGGGTTCGCCCGATGCGCCATCACTCGCGCGCTCTTGCGCCGTGACGACGATCTCATTGGCTGGCGAACCAGGCGCGAACGAAGGCGGCGGTGGCGGCGGCGGTGGCGATGGCGGTGGCGGTGGAGGCGGCGCTGGGATCGCGGCGCTGGCGCCGTCAGTGAGTGCGGCGCCTTCGTAATCCCACCGGCCGAGGACGCCGTTGGCGCGTTGCACGGCGCGCACGTAACCCATGAAGTCGGCGTCGTTGTTGAAGCGTTCGAGCTGATGCCAAAGTGGCGGTTGCGGATTTTCGGTCTTTGTAGATCGCGCAGTCGTCGCCGGTTCTCCGGCCGCGCCGATGAACACCACAGCGGCCGCAGCCGCGAGCAAGCGCCATTTCATGTAACCACCCTCCGCCTAGAAGGACGCTACACGATTGTGGCGCAGATTCGATACAAACGTGACCCAGCGATCACGCTCGCGCGATTAGAATGGATTGATGCGCCGGCGCCGCGAGTAGTGGAGATAGCCGACATTGGCGCCAAGGCGGAAGCCGACACCGGCGCGTATCGGCGCAAGGGTCACCCCGTCGCGGCGCTGATAATTCACGCCAACGCCGCCAATGAAGTAGGCTGAGCCATCAACGCCGGGATAGCGTGTGAAGATGCTGCTGGCGCCCGGCAGGTGATAGGCGAGCGTGAAGACGCGCGAAGCGTTGCCGCCGGTATCGAAGCCAATCGAGGGGCCCTGCCAGTAAACTCGCGTGCGTCCGCTGCGTCCTTTTTGATGGAGATAGCCGCTGCCATAACGCAGGCCGACGCCGATGGCGCCTGAACCTTCGTTGCCCTCTACGTAAGCGTTCGGGCGTCCGAGCTCTTCGAAGACGTGATCGACCACGGTCGCCAAGCCCTCGGCGCCGGCGCCGAAGAAACGCTGCGCTGCGCCGAGAATTTCGTCCTGCGAATATGTCTGATCGGCTTGCGCCAGCGCGTGCGCCGGCAACAACAAGCTTGAGCCAAGGCCAAGCGCGACGGCGCGGCGGGAGGGGTGGTCAGACATCGGGTGTTCCTCCAAGGAGACAGCATAAACATAGGGTGGCCCAGAGCGGTTCCCAGATTGCGTGCTGAACGTAATGGGGATTTCGGGCTTAAGCGCTGAGCCCAGCGCCTTCCTCGAAGCGGCCGATGGCGAAGAAGCGCTCGCGGCGCTGCTTGCGCAAATCGTTGCCCGAGAGCGGCGTGAGTTCATCCAGAGCCGCCGCGATCGCCGCGCCAACCGAAGCAATGGCCGCCGCCGGCTCCCGATGCGCGCCGCCCGTAGGCTCTTGGATGATCGCATCCACGACGTTGAGTTCGAGCAGATCCTGCGCCGTGATCTTCATCGCCGTCGCCGCGTCCTTGGCGCGTGCTGCGTCCTTCCAAAGGATCGAAGCTGCGCCTTCCGGGCTGATCACGGAATAGATTGAGTGCTCAAGCATTAGCACTTTGTTGGCCGCCGCGATTGCAATCGCGCCGCCTGAGCCGCCTTCGCCCGCGATCAGCGCAACCATAGGCACGCCGAGCGTGAGGCAGCGTTCCGTCGAGCGCGCAATCGCCTCGGCTTGTCCGCGCTCTTCAGCGCCAATGCCCGGATATGCGCCCGCCGTATCGACAAAGCTCACCACCGGAAGCTCAAACTTGTCGGCCAAATTCATGAGCCGCACGGCTTTGCGATAGCCTTCAGGGCGCGCCATGCCGAAATTGTGCTTCAAGCGATCGGCTGTCGTGCGGCCCTTTTCGTGACCAATCACCAACACCGGGCGCCCTAAGAACTTGCCGGTGCCGCCGAGAATAGCCGCGTCCTCGCCGAAGCTCCGGTCACCCGAAAGCTCGACGAAATCCGTCACCAGCGAAGCGACATAATCGTTGAAGCGGGGGCGGTCGGCGTGCCGGGCAACTTGCGTCTTCTGCCAGGGGTCGAGCTTGGAATAGATGTCGGCGAGCTGCTTTTCGGCCTTCACCTTGAGGCGCGAGAGTTCAGAGCCCATGGCCATGGCTTCCGAGCCCGAGGCCTCAGAGAGAGCCGCCAGCTCTTCAATCTTGGCCTCAACATCGGCCACTGATTTTTCGAAATCGAGATAGGTGCGCAAAAGTCTATGCCCGGACCCAAAGAGGGGCGGACAATACCCGCCCAGAGCCTTCCATCAAGGTAAAGCCCCACCCCGGATACCAGGATTGCACCCGATTGCGGCTCGCTTCATGCTGCAGACGCGAACAGAACAGGATCAGAGCCCGTGACTAAGCCGCCCCGCCATTTCTTCGCGCCCCTAGCGAGCGGCGCGCCCGAGCCTATCCGCGAGCTGCCGGTGAAGCTGGAGCGGATGATCCACTTTGTCCCGGCGCATAACGAAAAGCTCCGCGCCCGCGTCGGCGACATGGCCAAACAGGTCGACGTCATCCTCGCCAATCTCGAAGACGCTATTGCCGCGGACGCCAAGGAAGCAGCGCGCGCGGGCGCCATCGAGATGGGAAAGAGCTTTGACTTCGCGAGCGCCGGCGTCGGCTATTGGTCGCGCATCAATGCGCTGAACTCGCCGTGGCACTTGGATGATGTCACCGAGCTCGTCGCCAATATCGGCAACCAGCTCGACGTCATCATGGTGCCGAAGGTCGAAGGCCCGTGGGACATCCACTACATGGATCAGCTGCTGGCGTTGCTCGAAGCCAAGCACAACGTGAAAAAGCCGATCCTGCTTCACGCCATTTTGGAGACAGCCCAAGGCGTCGCCAATGTTGAAGCCATCGCTGGCGCTTCGCCGCGTATGCACGGGATTTGTTTGGGCCCGGCCGATCTCGCCGCATCTCGCAAGATGAAAACCACGCGTGTTGGTGGCGGTCATCCCGGCTACAAAGTCATCAGCGACCCGGTCGAAGGCGAAGCGCAGCGTGCCTCAGCGCAGCAGGACCTTTGGCACTACACATTCGCGCGCATGGTCGATGCCTGTGTCATGCATGGCATCAAGCCCATGTACGGCCCGTTCGGCGATTTCGCCGATGAAGCCGCCTGCGAACAGCAATTCCGCAACGCCTATCTGATGGGTTGTGTTGGCGCCTGGACGTTGCACCCGTCGCAAGTTGCAATCGCCAAGCGCGTGTTCACGCCCGAGGTCGAGGAAGTGAAGCTCGCTAAGCGCATGCTCGATGCAATGCCCGATGGAACCGGTGTTGCGCTCGTCGACGGAAAAATGCTCGACGATGCAACGTGGAAGCAGGCGAAAGTGATCGTCGATCTCGCCAAGCTCGTCGCCAGCAAAGAGCCGGAGATGAAGGCCGCGTACGGCCTCTAATCGCGGCAGGCGAATATGCGTTGAAGTCCAAACCTCGTGTGAGTTGGACAAGGCGCCAGCATGTTTGCCGGCGCGCCTGTCATCGGCGCTTATTACGATTTCGGCCTGGATTGATCGCGGCGCAACGGCGCAAAAAAAACGGCCCCGGTGCGAACCGGGGCCGTTTCGTTTCGCGCTTAGCGAAGTTTAGCGGTCTTGGCGGCCAACGCGGCGGCGCGCCGACGTGCGCGAACGGCGTTCCGGCTCGGCTTGCGGCGAGCGGATTTCCGTTTCGGCATAAAGCTGCGACAGCGCTTCGAACGTCAGCGTCGTGGTGTAGCTGCCCACGGCCGCCGCTGAACCCGCCGGCATGTCGGCGCGGTGACGCGCTGCGATGATGTATTGGCCCGGCGCGTCGAACGTGAACGTTGCGTTGCCGGCCGCGTCGGTGACGACGTAGCGGTCAAGCTTCGTTTCCGCATCGCCTGCGGCGTAGATCACAACGGCGCTGTTCGCCATCGGTTGGCCGTCGAACAGAAGTTGCACTTGGAAGCCATCGCTGGCGAGCACTTGGTTCGGGTGGGTCACTGGGTGGATCGCAAGGCGGCCGATCGTTTCATCGACGGCAGTGCGGTTCGCGGTGCCGCGCGTCACGTACGTGTCGGCGACCGTAACCGTTTGCAGTGTCGTCGTTTGCGCGTCTGCAGCCGGCGTTTCACCAGCGCCGAGCACGCGCCATTGGCCGTTCTCGCCGACGAGGTTCGCGACTTGGCCGGTCACTTCGCCGGTGCTGATGCGATAGGTGCCCCCGCGCGCCAGCTCGGCCTGCAGCTCGGTCGTGCCGTTTGGCGTCACCGCGATGCGGTCGGCCGAAACGCGCTCACCTTCCGGGTTCAGCACAGTCAGACTGTCACCCAGGGCGATAGACGGCGTGAAGAATTGCGTAGCGTAGGAGCCTTCAACCTCAACCGACGCTTCCGTCACCCAGAACTCTTCCGGCTTCACATACGAGGTGTACGCAGCCGCGGGTGTCGCAGCCGCCGCAAACAGCAGAGCCGCCAAAACATGTCTCTTCATATGCCTCTTACTCGCCTGCTCGGCGGGAACTTCCCGCTGATCCCTCATTTGTAAAACACACTACGGCGCGCGCACTTTCAAGCCTGTAACACGCCTGTGAACGTCACCTCGGGCGGTTATCCATCAGGGCCAGGAGCCCCAAAAGGCTCTTCACCGTGAACCAGAGGAACAGAATCAAGCTCCCCAGGCCCGCGATCCAGAGCAGCACCGCCCCCACCAGGATAACCAAAGTCAGCCAGCCAATAATGGCCAGAACCGCCAATCCGATGGTCCACCAGAAGGCGATGAACCAAATCCGGATCTGATTGTCCAAGTGCGATCGCGCCAGCGGGCCGGCCCCATCGCGCGCCGCCAGCGCCAGGATGATTCCGAACAGAGCAAAGATCGCCGCGCTGGGTATGCTCAGCAAAAACAGCACGTAAACCACGAACGCCGACGTGCGCCCCGGCTCTAATTGTGGGGAGGGTGTTGTGCTCATCGGATACTCACTGTGCTCAACCTTTCGGCTTCTTTGCCAAAGGGTGCATGGTCTCGACCAGCGTTTTCAACCGGCCTTCGGCGACATGGGTGTAGATTTGGGTGGTCGCAATGTCGGCGTGCCCCAGGAGGGTCTGCACCGTCCGCAAATCGGCGCCGCCTTCAACAAGATGGGTTGCGAATGCATGGCGCAAGACGTGCGGTGAGACGCGCGAGGGATCGATGCCGGCTTTCGCCGCCGCCGTCTCCAGAATTTGTGCGACGCGCCGCCGTGTGAGCTTGCCATCTGCTGCGCTCATTGAAGGAAACAGCCAACGCTGCGCCTTCTCGCGCTGCGCCTCGAGCTTCGGCAGCGCAGCTTCTCGCGTTGCGACATGATCCGCCAAAGCCGCAAGCGCGGGCCCACCCAGCGCCACCAGTCTTTCCTTGCCGCCTTTGCCTTCGATGATCATGTGATCTTGGCCCGGCCGCGGCGCTGCACGCATGGGCAGCGATACGAGTTCGCTCACGCGCAGCCCTGCGCCGTAGAGAAGCTCAATCAGCGCGCGGTCGCGGACAGTCTCGGCCGCCCCGATGAGAGCTTCGACCTCCTCGAGCGATAACGTCTTCGGCAATGACCTTCCGCGCTTGGGTGCATCTAGCCGTGATGTCGGATCATCGCCGCGCACATTGTCTTGCAGCAGGAAGCGATAAAATTGGCGCAGCGCTGAAATTCGCCGCCGGGCCGTCGCGGGTGAAAGCCCACGTTTGCCCAGCCCCGCAACGTACGCCTCAACCACCTCAGCGCTCGCATTGGCTACGCCGTCCTTTATGTGCTCGCGTGCATCTTCCAGATCTCGCGCGTACGCATCCAACGTATTGGCCCGCGCTCCGCGCTCAGCGGAGAGCATTTCCAGAAATGACTCGAAGAGCGCTGAGTCGGACATTGCCTCTATCGTGCCTTGGCTTGTGATCAGTTGCACGCATCTCCTGCGTTGTGGAGCCTGGCGCCAGCGGCTACCCTTCCGCGCGAAGGGGAGAGATCATGCGGTTTGTGCTGGCGGGCGCCTTCGTTGCTTTGGTTTTAGCGCCGTCGGCGGCATTTGCGGATGATCGTGTCTCGCCGGTGCTTTCCACGACTATGCAGCGGGCTTGCCGGGCGGAATCTTCGCAAACCGTCCTGTTTGATGCATCGGGCAGAAGTCGCCTTAACGAGCCCCAAGTTCAGCGCAGCATCCGTACGTTTTTCGCAACCGCCGCGGGAGCGGGTTACGCGTTCGAACAAGGCGCCATCACTGACCTTGGCGACATCAAGCTCAATGTTGACGTTGCTCCCAACGGCGTAATCAGCAACGCCGTGATTTCAGGCGCCGCGCTAGCGGCGCAAATTGCGGGGTCACCTACGCCGGTGGATTTGCCGGCTTTGGCCCATTCGCTCGCGTCTGAAATCCCGGAACGTTTGATCGTCGGCCGCTCGTTTGCGCTCGGCGATGACTATTATCCGCAAGACATCCGCCAGACGCTGATTAGCCAAATGATGGCGGCGCTTGGTCTGCCGTTTCCGGTGAGCGGATCGATCGAAATGCCGTTCCGCGGCGAAATCCAGCAAGATGGCCGTCGCGCCTATTTGTTCGAAGGCACGCTGCGCCTGGCGGGTGAAGGCGATATTGGCGGCCGCACGCTCTCAATCGATGCGCTCAGTCAGTATCGGGTCGTGCATGATGCAGCGACCGGCTTGGTGCTGAGCTACGGTATCGATCAGGTCACCGAAGCGCGGATCAACGGTGAAGTCTTCACCCGCCAGCGCGGGATCGATGGTTACGTCTGCGAGATTGCGCCGCAATAACCGGCTTATGAAGCCGGCGCGCCTGCGAGGATCGCTTCAGCCGCGAAGCGGCGGGCGTCTTCTTCCAGGCGCAATCCGCGTAGAGCGCGGATAATCCGCTCGACCGATTCAGCGTCGAGCCGCGCTGGCCCACCTTCGCCTGCAGCAATCACCGTAAGCAACGCGCCTTCGCCCACAGCGCCGCGCTCGACCGCCGATGCGAGCGCCAGCAGCGCGCCGCTATCGGCGCGCGCGCCGCCTTGTGGGGCGTTGGCAAACAAGAATGCTTGCGTGCTGCCATCGAGCGGCGCGCCGAGCGCTGCGAGGATCGCGACGTCACGCGCTGCTGCGCGCGCCTGCTGAGCTGTGGCGCGATCGATGCGGCGTTGCACCGCCATCGAACCTTGAGCGTTGCCGGCGCCGGTGAATGCTACCAAAGCGGCATCGAGCGGCGCCAGTGCGGCTTCGTCCGCGCCCGCCTGGCGCGCGCTCGCGACCAGGCGTTGACCCAATTGCACATCACCCGCCGCTAAAGCGGCGCGCGCGAACAACAAGGCGGATGCGCCATCGGGCGCGCTTTGCAGCGCTGCGATGTCGCTTTTGAAGAAGCGCGCCGCCGCCGCGAAATCGGCATAAGCTGTCGCGGAGCGCAGAACGCTTGCGATCGCGGTCGCAGCTTCGATTGATCCAGGTGAGGCCGTGACTTGGCGCAAAGCCGTCGCGATCGGCGGTAGGGCGGAGGTGATCTCGGCCGGCGTGGCGGCGAGGATCGTGCGCGCTTCCGGTCCGCCGATCACGCCGCGCCGGAAGGCGAGGGCCGCCGCCTGCGCGCGCTGCGGCTGCGGCGCTTGTTCGTTGCGCGCCAGCGCCACCAGCGCCAGCGTCGATGAATTTGCGAGCGGGTTCGGACCTGGGCGCAATTGCCCCGCGATCGAAAGCTGCACTGCCAGCGAGTTATCATAACGCGCCGCCGGTGGGCGCGCGCCCGGCGCGCCGCCTGCCGCAGCCACCGCGCCGGAATACCAGGCATCGGCTGCGTTTTGCGCACGCGCCAGTTCAAGCGCCAAGTCCGCCGCCGCCCGATCACCCGTCACCGCCGCGCAATAAGCGCGCAAGCGCAACAGGAACGGCGGCGCTTGCTCGCCGACATTCGCATTGCGTCCACGATTGCACGCTTGAGCGCGTTGGTTGCGCGCGAGTTCAGCTTGCGCCGCATATTGCGCGATCGCGACATCGGTCGCGGCGCTGCCTGCGCCGGCGGCCATCACTGCGAGTTCGTCCGCTGCGCCCATCTTGCCGAGCGCTTCGAAACGTCTGCGCGCAGCCGCATCTGCATCGCCGCGCGGCGCTTCGGCGCCGGAGAGCAGAACGCGCCGCGCCAACGCCAACGTCGCCGGTGAATCATAGCTGGCCGGCAAGCGATCGAACGCTTGCGCCAGGAACGCCGGATCGGAGCGGCTCCAAATGTCGCTTGCCAGCGCGCCGTTCGCACGCGAGAGCGCACCGACGGTCCACGCATTGAGCTCGCTGATCTGTTGCACCTCCATCGGCGCCGGTTCCTGCGTCTGAGCGTAAGCGCACACCGGAAGCAGCACGCCAGCGGCGAGGCTGAGCGCGAGAGAGCGAGTAACCATGTTCGTCATTCCTTGAAGGCGTCCTGCACTTCGACACGAATTTCTTGGGGAGCGGGGGCAAGCGTGTCCGATTGTCCAATCAAGAACACGAACAGCCCGATAAACGTGGCTGCGCACACGCCAATGACGGCATAGCCGATCCATGGCGGCGCTCGCCGGCCGAACGAAGATCGCCTGCGTCTGCGTCTGTACATCGCCTCGTTTGGCCCCTGCCGTTGCGAGCGGACGAGATTGCCCCCAAAATGTGGCGAAGTTCTAGCCCGGTCCGCGCTTAACCTTGTTCGGACCTTTTGAGGTGATTCGTGACCCGCCCGGAAAGCAGTGATGTCGGTGAGCGCGCGGACGCCGCTGCCGAACTGCGCCGGTTGGCCGAGGGCATCGCGCCCGCGCGTACGGTAGCGCTGGTTGGCCTTATGGGCGCGGGCAAGACCACGATCGGCCGCCGCTTGGCGCACGCGCTGGCCCTGCCGTTCGTGGACGCCGACGAAGCGATCGTTGCGGCTGCGGGCCGATCCATCGAGGACATCTTCGCCGAGCGCGGCGAGTGTGAGTTCCGCCGCGGCGAGCGCCAGGTCATCGGCCGCCTGCTCGATGGCGACATCCACGTGCTCGCCACCGGCGGCGGCGCCTTCATCGATCCGCGCACCCGCGCGCTGATGAAGCAGCGCGCCATCTCGATTTGGCTGAAGGCGCCGCTAGATGTGTTGATGAAGCGGGTAGCCAAGCGCGATCATCGGCCGCTTCTGAAAGAAGACGATCCGCGCGCCGTGATGAAGCGGCTGATGGACGAACGCTATCCGATCTACGCCGAAGCCGACCTCGTCATCGAAACCGGAACCGGCCCTCACAACAGCGCCGTCGTCACGATCCTCAACGCGCTGCGTGCGCATCCAGCAAAGACTCCATGAACACCATCCACGTTAAACTTGGCGAGCGCAGTTATGATGTGCTCACCGGCGCCAATTTGCTTTCGCGCGCCGGCGAACTCATTGCGCCCTACGCGCCGTCGAACCGCGTCTTCATCATCGCCGACGAAACCGTCGCGCGCCTGCATCGCCCGGCGCTTGCCGCTTCGCTCGATAGCGCCGGCCTCAAGAACTGGACCATTACGCTCCCGCCCGGTGAAAGCGCCAAGAGCTTCACCGGCCTTGAAATGGTGACGCGCCATCTCTTGCAAGCCGGTGTCAGCCGCAAGGATATCGTCATTGCTTTTGGCGGCGGCGTGATCGGCGATCTTTCCGGCCTTGCCGCGGGCCTCGTCAAACGCGGCGTCGATTTCGTGCAAATCCCGACGACGTTGCTCGCGCAAGTCGATTCCAGCGTCGGCGGCAAAACCGCGATCGATACGCCCGAAGGCAAGAACCTCGTCGGCCTTATCCATCAGCCCAAGCTCGTCATTGCCGATCTCGACGTGCTGACAACGCTCGATGATCGCCAGCTGCGCGCCGGTTACGCCGAGATCGTCAAAGCCGCTCTGATCGGCGACGCCGCCTTCTTCGACTGGTGCGATGCGCACCTCGCCGATCTCCTCGCCGGCAAGCCTGACGCGCTACAACACGCCATCGCCACCGCCATCGCCTTCAAAGCTCGCATCGTCGAATCCGACGAGACCGAGCAGGGCGTGCGCGCGCTGCTCAATCTCGGCCATACCTTCGCGCACGCGCTCGAAGCGCACGCCGCCTACGACGGCGCATTGCTGCACGGCGAAGCCGTCGCCGCCGGCGCAAACCTCGCCTTCCAGCTCAGCGCTCAACTCGGCCATTGCAGCGCCGCTGACGCCGTGCGCGTCAAAGCCCACCTTGAACGCGCTGGCTTCATCACCGATCTTCGCGAACTCCCCGGCGCGCCGTACGATGCCCATAAGCTCACTGCGTTGATGGCCGCCGACAAGAAAAACGAAGCCGGGCTTCTCACCCTCATTCTCGCCCGCGGCGTCGGCCGCGCCTTCATCGACCGCGACGCGCCCGCCGACGTCGTCCTCGAATTGCTCCAACAAGAAACACAATGATGACCACCTCACTTCTGATCGCGGCGCTCGTGATTGCCGCGCTCATCGCGCTCAACGCGTTCTTCTCCGCCGCCGAAACCGCGCTCACCGGCGCCAGCCGCGCGCGCATGACGACGCTAGAGCGCGAAGGCGATCGCCAAGCCGCCCGCGTCAATAAGCTCAACGAAAACCGCGAGCGCATGATCGGCGCCGTGCTGCTCGGTGCGAACCTGGTGCAGGTTGCGGCCTCCGCCATCAGTTCCAGTATTTTCGGCACGCTCTACGGCAATCTCGCTCCGCTGATCACCACCGTGGTGCTGACGCCGCTGCTGCTCATCTTCGGCGAGGTAGGCCCCAAGACGCTCGCCATCACCTCCGCCGACAACATCGCCCGCGTCGTGGCGCTGCCGGTGCAATGGATGGTGCGCTTCCTCGCGCCGATCGTCGCCGCCGTGCAATGGATCGTGAACACGGGGCTTAAGCTCATCGGCGTGCGCGTCGATGAAAACATCGACGTGCTCTCCGCCGCCCGCGCTGAGATCGCCGGCGCGGTTGAGCTGCACGCGGAAGAGGGCGGCGTTGAAGCCGAGACCCGTCACCGCCTCATCGGCGCGCTCGACCTTTCAGAGCTCACCATCGCCGACGTGATGATCCACCGCAAAGCCATCCGCTCGCTCGATATCGATCTGCCGCCGCGCGAAATCATCGCCCAGGCCATGTCGAGCCCGCACACGCGCATGCCGCTCTATAAGGACGAGCCGGACAACATCGTGGGCATCCTGCACGCGCGCGATCTCCTGCGCGCCATATCCGAGCACGGCCGTGATGGCTTCGATGTGCATGAAGTCAAGCGCGACGCCTGGTTCACGCCGATGCAAACCAGCGCCGAAGATCAGCTCGCCGAATTCCTGCGCCGCCGCGAGCATTTCGCCATCGTCGTCGATGAATACGGCGCGCTGATGGGCCTCGTGACGCTCGAAGACATCTTGGAAGAGATCGTCGGCGACATCAAAGACGAGCACGACATCGCCGTTCAAGGCGTGCGCCAGCAGCCCGATGGCAGTGTCAATGTCGATGGCTCAGTGCCGATCCGCGATTTGAACCGCGCTATGAACTGGGATCTGCCCGACGAAGAAGCCGTCACCATCGCCGGTCTCGTCATCCACGAAGCCCAAGCCATCCCTGAACCCGGCCAACGCTTCGCCTTCCACGGCTATCGTTTTCAAGTGCTGCGCCGACAGCGCAATCAGCTGACGGCGCTCAGGGTTGAGCGAGAGGTGGAAGAGGGGATGGAGGGAGGCTAGGGAAATGACAATCTGACGAACGCTTCGATGTGCTGCAAAATGGGGGCGGTCGATGTGATGAAAGCTGCCGAGCAGACAAAGGAGCGCCATTCGCCGCGGCGATCTCGATGGCGCCGAACGCTGGTTTCGCGTTGCAACGCGCGCTGTGGCGATGGCGGAATTTCTGGTCGATATGGGGCGCGATAAACAGCGCCCGCGGGCGCAACCCTAACTGACCGGCGCTGCCATAGCCGCTTTCGTCGGCTTTCGCCCGATCAAGCCGAACGCCACAGCGCCAAGGCAGAACAGCACCGCGCCAATCGTCAGCGCAATGTCGTACGAGCCGGTCGCGTCATGGATTTTGCCGAACGAGATGAGCGCGACCGCCGTCGAGAGCGCGCCCGCCATGGCGATGACGCCATAGATCGAGCTGAAATTCTTGATGCCGAAGCTGCGGCTGATGAAATACGCAAAAAGATCGGTTTCCGCGCCTTGTTGCGCGCCGATCATCGCAACGGCGATCGCGGCGAGCGCGAAGGAGGGCGCCGGCCACATCAGCAGGCCGATGCCGATCGCCGGCACCAAAGTCGTGATCGCGCCCACCCAAGGGGCGGGAAAACGATCGAGCGCAAAGCCGGTGACCAAGCGGCCAATGAGCAGCCCAGCCGCGTATATCGACATCACGATCGCCACTGCGCCATCGCTCAAGCCGGTGTCGCTCACCAGCGGCGCCAATTGGCCGAGCACGCCGGAGCCTGGAATGTTGATGCACGCGATCGCGGCGATCAGCAGCCAGAAGCGCCGGGTGCGAATGGCGTCGCGGAACGATACGTCCGCCACACGCGGCGCGTGAGTGTCGATCTCGTCGGAGGCCGATGCATGCGCCTCGCGCGCGCGTCCGATCAGCAGCAGCGCCAGCGGCATGCCGATGATCCCAGTCAAACCGGCAAGCGTGAAGAAGCCGACGCGCCAGCCATATTCGCCGATCATGTACGCCAGCAGCGGCGGCGCGATCATCGCCGCTATCGAAGTGCCGGCCGTCGCAAGGCCGAGCGCCAGGCCGCGTTGGCCCGCGAACGCCGCGATCACGGGCCGCGTATACGCGATAGAGGAGGCGCCGCCGCCGAAAATGCCCCCGGCAATCATTAATGCGAGATAGGCCGCGTAGAGGCCCGGCTGCAGCGCCGTCAGCGTATACACGCTCGCCAAGCCAATTGAGCCGACGATGGCGACGGGGCGAAAGCCAATGCGGTCGATGTAGCGGCCGATCAGCGGCAATGTCACCGCGCCGCTCATGAACGAGATCATGCCGCCCAGGGCGAGGTCGCCGCGCGACCATCCAAACTCGGCCGAGATCGGCTCGATGAAAATGCTGGCCACGTAGAGGTAGAGCGCAACGCCCGAGCCCATGCCGATGCCGGCGCCAAGCACCGTGCGCCAGCCGCCGCGCCATTCTGCGATGTCAGCTTGCGTCATCGCGCCTGGCGCTGGGGGCGTGTCGGTCATTGCGATAGCAGGGGGTCAACGCCGCGCGCCGTCAAGCAAAGCCGATGACGCCCGTCATCGATGTCGAACGTCACATCGCATTCCCCCTCATTTTGGTGGGGAACGCACGGAAAGGGGAAGCTTGTAATCGCCAGTTCACAAAAATCGGCCCGCGCCTCAATCCGTTGCGTGCAATCAAGGCCAACAGAGCTAGCCTGTCACAAATGTGAATCTCACGGGATCTGTGCATGGCGTGGCCACAGCTTGAGAATGCCGAAGCTCTGGTGCGCAATGCTCGCCACAATGGCCGTTTCGGCGGCGTGCGCCTGCCGATCGTGACCGTCGTTTCAGGTTTTCTCTGGCAACTCAGTTCGCCTGTGGTTGCGCTAATCTGGTTCGTGGCGATGTTGTTGGTGGAGCGGGCCGCAACACTGCTTCGGGAACGCTTGTCCAAAGGCGCGATGCAATACGCGCTGGCGCATTTGATGTCGCTCACGGCGATGTCGGCGCTTTGGGTTTGCTTCGGCCTGTTGCTGTGGCGTTCGGATACCGAACTCGGCCGCACCGCCGCGACGATCGGATTGCTGACGACGGCGCTTTACGGCGCGCTCGGTGGGCAAAAGGATTGGCGCGCCGGCGCGATTTTAACAACGCCGCCGCTCATCGCATTGTTCGCGCTGGTTTCCTGGCACGCTTGGTCACATTGGTCTGTGTTTGAAGCGCTCGTCAGTACGCTCGCCACTTTCGGAGCGTGCGTGTCGGTGCTGGCGGCGGCAAGGGCGCTCAATCAATCCGACGCTACGCTGGCTCGTGCTAACCGTTCGCTGGAGCAGATCAGCGCCAGGCTGGCGGACAGCATGGATCTCCTGGAGGAAACCTCATCACTCGCCGAGGTAGGCGGCTGGAGGTTGGATCTGCGCACCAACCAGCTCGAATGGACCGCTCAAACGAGGCAGATTCATGAGGTGGATGAGCGTTTCGTCCCAACGCTCGAAAACGCTCTCGATTTCTACACGGCGGAGTCGCGGCCAAAGTTCGAAGCCGCCGTCGCCCTGGCAGGTGAGACCGGGCAGGCCTGGGATATGGAGCTCCAAATCCGAACTGCTCGCGGCAATGAAAGATGGGTGCGCGCCGTCGGGCGGGCGACGATCGTCGATGGCGTCGCCATCAATCTCCACGGTGTTTTTGCCGACATCACTTCGCGCGTGCAGCTGGAAGAGGGATTGCGCCAAGCGCAACGCCTTGAATCGGTTGGCCGCCTGGCAGGCGGCATCGCGCACGACTTCAACAACGTCCTAACCGCCGTGCTCAATTCCGCCGACCTGTTGCAGACGACGAAACAAGACGATCCAAGGTACAACAAGCTCGTCGATACAATTTTGAAGGCGACCGAACGCGCGTCCAGCCTAACACGTGGATTGCTTGCGTTTTCACGCCAGCAATTGCTGACCCCGCGTCCGACTGACTTGAATAAGGCCATAGCTGAGGCGGCCAATCTCGTGTCCGCGCTCATTCCGAGCGACATTCGTTTGATGCTGGATTTTCACAGCTCGGAAGTAACGGCGCTCCTCGATCCCAATCAGTTGAATAGCGCGCTCATAAATCTCGCCGTGAACGCCAAAGACGCGATGCCTGCTGGCGGAATACTTCGCCTAAGCACGAAAGTAGAGAGCCGTGCTGGCGCTGAGTTCGGCGTGATCACGGTCAGTGACACAGGGGCCGGCATCGACCCTGCGCATCTCAGCCAGGTTTTTGAGCCCTTTTTCACAACCAAAAGCGGTGACGGCGGAACCGGCCTCGGCCTCTCCATGGTGCATGGTTTTGTCACCCAATCAGGCGGTGAGGTTGCCGTGCAAAGCTCGCCCGGGGCCGGCACGACCTTTACGTTGACCTTCCCACTCATGCGCGAGCACAAAGAAGCGCCTGCTTCATCCAAGCCAGTCGGGGGAAAGAACGGCGCATCTGTGGGATTGAGCATTCTGCTCGTCGATGACGACGAATTGATCCGCGATGCTCTGGCGCTTTCGCTGCGCGATAAAGGTCACATCGTGGTGACAGCGCCTGACGGTCCGCGCGCGCTTCAATTGTACGATGAGGGAGTGTTTGACGTCGTCATCGCCGATGTCGTGCTCACCGCGCAAATGTCCGGTCCGCAATTGGCAGAAGTTTTACAAGAGCGCAATCCGCGCCTCAACACCGTGCTGGTGTCGGGCTACACACACGATAAACTCACCGGCACAGGCAGGTTGGCACCCGGCGTGTCGTTCTTGCAAAAGCCATTTTCGATCGATGCGTTGACGGCGCATCTGGCGAGTTTGCAGGTTGGTTCGCAAGCCTCAAGAGCGACAGGCTAGGCGGCGGCGATGCGCACCGCAGTGTGCTTGCGCACCACGCCGTTTTCGAGCTTCAGGTTCTCGCAGCCTTCGGGCAGCGTCTCGCCGGCGCCAAGCATCAGGACGCCGTTCGGCGTCAACGCATCGGAGACGCGGCGCAGGACGTCAATGCGTGTCTCCTGGTCGAACGAGGGCAGGACGTGCGCGAGAATGATGACATCGAACTGACCAAGTTCGCCCGGATGCTTCATGAGGTTGTGCTGCTCGAAGCGCACGCCCGCGCGCAAGCGATCTGAAATGCGCCAAAGATCGCCAGCTTTTTCGAAATAGGCGATGAGCTTGCGGATCGGCAGTCCGCGCTGAATTTCAAACTGCGTGTAAAGCCCGGCGCGGGCCTTATCGAGAAGGCGCTCTGAAAGATCGGTGGCAACTACCTCCACCGCTGGGTTTAAGCCTTCATTGCGCATCTCTTCGATGATCATCGCAATGGAATAGGCTTCTTGCCCGCTAGCGCAGCCCGCCGACCATATCCGCACCCGCTCATGGCCGCGGCGCTTCAGGGCTTCGGGCAGGAGTTGCGTACGCAAGCGCTCAAATTGCGAGCGATCGCGGAAGAAGCGCGTGTCGCTTTGCGCCAGGTTATCGGCGATTGCGCTCCAAAGCGCCCCGTCGGCGCGATTGCGCGCCGCGCCGATCAATTCAGGCACGCTGGCAAAGCCTTCGCGCCGCGCCAAGGGCTGCAGGCGAATGGAAATCGCGCCGGCCATATCTTTGGTCAGCACCGCGCCGGAGCGTGATTTAACTTCCCGCGCGACCAGCGTGACCTCGGCGTCGTTCAACATCAGATGAGGCCCGCCTCGGCAAATTTGGAGTGCAGAATGTCACCGTCGAACGGCTTCATCATGTATTCGTCGGCGCCGGCCTTCAGCGCTTCAGTGATGCGTTCGACGTCGTTCTCTGTTGTGCAGAACACAACCGTCGGCTTGTCGCCGCCCGGCTCTTGGCGAAGTTGCTTCAGAAAATCGATGCCGCTCATCACCGGCATGGTCCAGTCGAGCAGAATTGCCTCGGGCATCCGTCGCCGGCACGCCTGCAGCGCTTCAAGGCCGTCTGCGGCCTCCTCGATCTCAAACCGCATATCTTCCAAGATGCGGCGCGCGACTTTTCGGATCACGCGGCTGTCGTCAACGACAAGGCAGCGTCTCATATGGCGAACTCCGTCGGATTCGCCCCAACTCTTCGGGTGCGCCGGTTAATGGAGCTTAAAGGTTCTCAGAGCTGGAACGAGGCCGAGCGCGCGATAAGCTCAATCTTGTTGGCCGCTTCGCCAGCGGTTTCGCGGGCTGAGAGTTCGACGCCGCCTTGGCGGGCGAGGAGGCCGGTCAAGGTCGGCTGGATGGTGTGGCCGTTGAGATCGTCACCTTCGCCCTTAAGCGCCGCGAAGGTCGCGTCCTTCAGTTTGCCGCGTGGGCCCGTGGCGGTGACGATGACCTCGCCAACGTCTCCTTGTTTCGATGCCGTAATTTCGACCGTGCCGCCGCGGGGCAAACACTCGTTAGCGATCAGCAACAAATTGACGATCACGCGCACGGCCGGGCGCGGCATCTTTACGGCAGGCGCCGACCAGATCAGCTCCGATTTCAGCACGCTATAGAGCTTGGTCGCGACGGCATGGCCTTCTTCAAGCTCGCTGTCGCCTTCGGCCATCGCACCGGCCATGGCGAAGCGGAAGAACTCTAGTTTCGCCCAGGCCTTGCCAACGCCGTGATCAAGCAACGAAAGCGCATCAGGATCGGGCTTGCCGTCGCCATCCTTGATCATTTCGAGACCTTGGATGATCGCGCTCATCGGCTCGACCATGTCGTGGCAGATGCGCGATGCGACAAGCGCGGTCAGCTTCGTGTTCTCGATCATATCGCGCTCCGAATCGGGGAAGCGCCCAACATAAATGATTCGAGCCCCGAGGAAGGGGTTCAAAGGTGGCTTAAAGGGCGCCACATGGGAGCCTTCTCTTTGAAAAGGTTGCGCTGATGGCGGCTGAGGCTGTGGCGGTCGGTGGATTGGGCCTTGAGCACGCGGTGGCTTTGCTGGCGACGGCGGTCGTGGCGGCGCCGCTGTTTCGGCGTTTGGGGCTGGGCTCGGTGCTTGGTTACCTCGCCGCGGGTCTGGTGATCGGACCGTTCGGGTTGGGGATATTCCGTGATCCGGAAAACATCCTCCATGTCGCCGAGTTCGGTGTCGTGATGTTCTTGTTCATCATCGGCCTTGAAATGCGTCCGGCTAAGCTGTGGGCGCTGCGAAAGGAAATATTCGGCCTGGGCGCCGCGCAGGCGACAACAGCCATCGTGCTGTTGTCGTTCGTCGGCATCGCTGCAGGCTTGCCATGGGCGGCGGCGGCGATTGGTGCGTCGGGTTTTGTGCTGTCATCTACCGCCGTCATCATGAAGATGATGGACGAGGCGGGCGAGACTTCGAGCGAGGCGGGCCAACGCAACGTCTCGATCTTGTTGTTCGAGGATCTGATGATCGTGCCGCTGCTTGCGGCCGTCGCGATCATCGCCGGGGTGACAATCGGTGTTCAGGCGGATGCGCCGCCACTGTGGCAGACGATTGCATTGGGTGTTGGCGCGATCGCGCTCGTGTTTCTCGCTGGGCGCTTCGTGCTCAATCCACTGTTCGGCGTGCTGGCGCGCTCGGGTGCGCGCGAAGTCATGACGGCAGCGGCGCTTCTAGTCGTGCTGGGTTCGGCATTGCTGATGGACATTGGCGGCCTCTCAATGGCGATGGGCGCGTTTCTCGCCGGCGTGTTGTTGTCGGACTCAGTGTTCAGGCATCAGCTCGAAGCCGACGTTGAACCGTTCCGGGGGATCTTGCTGGCGTTGTTTTTCATCAGTGTTGGCATGTCGCTCAACGTCACTGTCGTCCTTGCCGATTGGCAGCTGATCGCCGCGGGCGTTGTTGCGTTCATGGCGGTCAAAGCGCTGGGGATTTATGGCGTCGCGCGTGTGTTCAAAGCTGATCAACGCGAAGCGGTGCGGCGGGCGGCATTGTTCGCGCAAGGGGGCGAGTTTGCGTTCGTTCTTTATGCCGCAGCGCTTTCCGCTGGCGTGATGGACGCGCGGATTGCGGCGGTGATGACAGCGATTGTCATCATCTCGATGGCGTTGACGCCGCTTGTCGTGCTTGCGCTCAATCGCTTGACGCCGCCGCAGAAGGTGTCTCTCGATGGCGTTGAAAAGGCGCGTGACCTGCGCGGCCAAGTTCTGTTCATCGGCTTTGGACGCTTCGCTCAAGTTGTCAGCCAATCATTGTTGGCGCGGGGTGTCGATATTTCGTTGATCGAGACCGATGTTGAGATGATCCGCGTTGCCGCGAATTTCGGATTCAAAGTCTATTACGGCGATGGCACGCGCCTTGATGTGTTGCGCGCATCGGGCGCCGGGACGGCGGAGGCTATTTTGATCTGCGTCGATAAGCCGGAGACGACCGATCACATTGTCTCTTTGGTAAAATCGGAATTCCCGCACGCCAAGATTTTCGCGCGGTCCTACGATCGGGGCCATTCGATGCGCTTGGTGAAGGCTGGCGTTGAGTATCAGTTGCGCGAATTGTTTGAGTCCTCGCTGACGTTCAGCGGTGCTGTGCTACGCGACCTTGGCTTTTCCGATCTCGAAATTGCCGAGACCATCGAAGATGTGCGTGAACGTGATGCGGAGCGCTTCGAGATGCAGCTTGCCGGCGGCATCGAGGCAGGGCGCGGGCTTTGGCGCAACAACACAACAACGCCTCAACCGACGCCATTCACAAAGCCGCGTCAGGAGGGGCGTGCTCTCAACGAAGAGGCGGCGGAGGTGTTGGAAGAGGCCGACGAAGCGAACTGAGAGGCTCTCGCAACGTAAGCGGCGTGCGCTTTCAGATTTGCTGCTAAGCTGGCGCCGGAGAGAGAGACGCTCGTCTCTCACCGCCGCGTGATGCTGCCGGGAGATAGACGCCATGAAACCCGAATTCCGCATGATCGACACCAATGGCATCAAGGTTCGCGCCGCGATCCAGGGTGAGGGGCCGTTGGTGGTGATGGTCCACGGATTTCCAGAGAGCTGGTATTCCTGGCGCCATCAAATGGCGCCGCTGGCGGCGGCGGGCTTCACTGCATGCGCGATCGATGTGCGTGGCTATGGCGGTTCCGATAAACCGCACGCGGTTGAAGCTTACGCGATAAAAGAAATTGCCGCTGATGTCGCGGGCGTCATCGAAGCATTGTCACCCGGCAAGCCAGCAGTTCTGATTGGCCACGATTGGGGCGCCCCGATCGTTTGGCACACGGCGGTCCTGCATCCCGACAAAGTGCGCGCTGTGGCGGGTTTGAGCGTGCCGTGGTTCGGATTGCCGCCGATGTCGCTCGATGCGCTGATCAAGGCGATGTACATCGACCAGGGCAAGTTTTTCTATCAAGCCTACTTCAAGGATGAAGGCGTTGCGGAAGCGGCGTTCGAAGCGGATGTGCGCGGCGGTCTTCGCAAGCTCTATTATGCGGGAAGCGGGGACTCGCAAGGCTATTGGGGCGGTCCAGATAAGAAGCACGGTGACCACCTGTTGGACGGCTTGCCCGACCCGGAACCTTTTCCCTGGTGGATGACGCCGGAAGACATCGATTACTTCACGGCTGAATTTACGAATTCCGGCTTTCGAGGTCCGATCAATCGCTATCGCAATCACACGCGTGATTTTGAGTATATGAGCACGATCCATGATCGTGTCGTTCACCAACCATCGCTGTTCATCGTTGGTGAGAACGATCTCGTGCTGAAGATGTTCGGCGCCAGCGCCGAGGCCGCGTTTGAGCGGATGGCTGCCAACACGTCCGACCATCGCGGATCGCATATGATCCCCCGCATCGGCCATTGGACCCAGCAGGAAGCGCCGAAAGAGACGACAGGGTTGCTGATCGACTGGCTCGCGACGCTCTGACTACAGGCAAAATCGATCCACGACAGCGATCAACCCTATGGATGATTGCGTTGTCCTACGGCGCGCGCGAACCCATATCGTGTGCCTGAGGAGGCGCGGTAATGCCGACAACCGCAACGATCTCGCGGACAATACGCATAAGGCGATGATCGCGCTCTTGAATGGGCGCTTGGTGGACACGATCGATCTGCGGCTCGCTGTGAAGCAGGCGCACTGGAACGTGAAAGGTCTTGTTCACCGGTGTATCGCGTCAGATCGATAAGGACCTTTGGTTCATCGAGGCGCATCTGCAGTAATACGCTTGGCAATCTCCGTGATGACCTCGTAGGCGCTCGTCACGTCGGCTTCAGTACATTCGAATTGACCGACCTGGAAACGGATGACAACGTCGCCGTCAACACGTGTTTGCGTGAGATAGATGCGGCCGTCGGCATTGATCGCTTCGACCAGCGCTAGGTTCAGTTCATCGAGATTGCCGCCTTTGGTGTAGCGGAATGAAAAGAGCGAATAAGCCGGCTCGGTGGCGATTTCGAAATGCGGCGTGCCGCGGAGCTTCTCGCAGAGGGCGCGCGACCACGTGATGTGGTTGCGGATCATGTTGCGTAGGCCTTCGAGGCCGTAAGCGCGCAATACGAACCAGAGTTTGAGGGCGCGAAACTGGCGGCCGAGCGGAACGCCCCATTCGCTGTAGTTCACGACTTCGCTAAGTCCCAATGTCTTGAGGTAGTCCGGCTTCGCGGCGAGGGTGCGTGTTAGGCTAGCTGGATCGCGGACAAAGTGAATGCTGCAGTGGGCTTGAGCGCCCAGCCATTTGTGTGCGTTGACGACGATGGAGTCGGCTTGCTCGGCGCCGGCCCAAAGCGGGCGCAGTTCCGGGCAAATCATCGCGGCGCCTGCCCATGCGGCGTCGACGTGGAGGTAGAGATCGTGTTCGTGGGCGATGACCGCGAGGTCGGCGACCGGATCGGTTGCGCCCACGCCGGTGGCGCCGACATTGGCGATGATGCCTGCGGGCTTGTAGCCGGCGGAAATGTCTGCGGCGATGAGGGCGCAAAGCGCCTCGGGATCAGCGCCCCTTTGTGGGCCCTTGATCGGGATGCGAACGAGATTGTCGGCGCCGATGCCGGAAAACCAGATTGCGCGATCGATCGAGGAGTGCGCTTCAGCAGAGCAATAGACGCGCAGTCGCGGCGTGTTGGTGAGGCCGCGTTGATTGCCTGTGAAGTTCAAGGCGCGTTCGCGCATGACCAATACGGCGGCCAATGTTGCCGTTGAGGCGGTGTCTTGGATGCAGCCTTGGAATGCATCCGGTAGGCCGAATGCTTGTCGCAGCCAGTCGACGGCGCGGGTTTCGAGTTCGGTGGCGGCAGGAGATGTTTGCCAGAGCATGCACACCGCGCCGATGGCGTTGACGAGATGCTCGGCGATGAGGGAAGCGGGCGCGGAGTTTGCGGGGAAGTAGGCAAAGAAGCGCGGATGCTGCCAATGTGTCATGCCTGGCGCGATGTCGCGTTCGAAATCGGCGAAGACTTTGTCGAACGGCTCGGGCGTTTCCGGCGGTGAAGGTGCGATCTTCGCTGCGATGTCGCCCGGGCGCACTGGCGGGCGCACCGGCATGTTGCGCAGGTGCGCGCGATAATCCACGCCCCATTCTGCGGCGCGCACCGCCCACTTTCGAAAATCTTCCATTTGCGTGGCCCGCGTCTGCTTCGACAGGCCAAGCATGACGCTAGTCCTGCGCAGGTGTCCGAAAAGGCGTTAGCCTCAGGTGTTGTCGACGATGCCGATTTCAGGACGGTCATCGCCGGGAGAGATTTCGTCGTGCCAACGGCCGCGTTCGTCTTCCCACGAAATCCCCGCGGTTTCGCCGGGTCGCATCTGCTCGATGGCGACGCGCTTGGCGGCGTTGTAGGCGGCGTCGTGCGTCGCGTAGGTGTTCGATAGTGTGCCGTCGAGCTTGAACGCCCAGCCGCCATCGTGGCGGACGATCTCATAGATAATCTTGGTCATGGGCGAGGTCTCCTCCCGCTCAACTTGCGCTTTGCGGGGGGTATTTCAAGGCCAATCAGAACTGCGGGTTCTCGATCTGCTTTTTCAGTTCGCTCTTCATGATCTTGCCGTTGGCGTTGCGCGGCAACGTCTCGGGCCAGAACAGAACTTCGACCGGCACCTTGAAGGCGGCGATCTTCTGCGCGCAGTGATGACGCAGCTCTTCGCTTGTCGCTGACGTGCCTGGCTTCAAGTGCACAACGGCGAGCGGCTCTTCGCCGAGCTGCATGTGCGGCTTGCCGACGACCGCCGCGTCCATGACTGCTGGGTGATCGTAAAGCGCGTTCTCGACTTCGACGCAGTAGATGTTCTCGCCGCCGCGGATCAGCATGTCCTTGGCGCGGTCGACGATATAGATGAAGCCCTCGTCGTCGATCTTCGCGAGGTCGCCGGTTTTGATCCAGCCGTCGATGAAAGTTTCTTTGGTGGCTTTTTCGTTTTGCCAATAACCGCGCACGACAATCGGGCCCTTGTACCAAAGCTCACCGACTTCGCCGCGTGGCAGCTCTTGGCCTTCAAGCGAGACGATCTTTGCTTCGCCTGTCGCTGATGGCACGCCGGTAGAGGCGGGCTTACGCATGTAGTCTTCCGAGCCGTTTGAGACCGCAGTCGCGGAGGTTTCGGTCATGCCCCAGCCTTGGCCGGGTTGAGCGCTTGGGAAGCGTGCTTTGATGCGGTTCACGAGTTCCGGCGCGGCGGGTGCGCCGCCATAGGAAACGCCTTCGATGGATGAGAGGTCGTAGTCATTGATCTTCGGGTGTTCGAGCACTTGCCACGCGATCGTTGGCACGCCGCCGAAGTGCGTGATGCGCTCCTTCTCCATGAGCGGTAGCGCTTGATCGACATCCCAACGGCGCTGCATGACGATCTTATTTCCCGTCAACATGGCCGGGATCATGATCGCGAAGCAGCCGGTGGCGTGAAAAAATGGCACCGAGATCAGGAACGAGCGCTGCGGACCGTTTGGATCCGGCGCAGGCGGAGCTTCGCCGCGGCGCAGGAATGCGCGCGCTTGCGCCGACATGGCGTTCAGCATGTTGGAGATGATGTTGCGATGAGAAATCACCGCGCCTTTTGGGTTTCCCGTCGTGCCTGAGGTGTAGAAGATGGCGACATCGTCATCGGCCTTGGTCGCGATGGCCGGTGGAGCGTTGGCGGGGATCGAGGCCCAGTCGGCTGTTGTGCCGACAATGGTCTCAAGTCGTTCGATGCGTGGGTCGGCGATTTCTTCCTTAGACCGCGAGACGTAGATTTTTTTGAGATCAGGGCAGTTATCGAGATGCTCGCGGACGCGCTCATAACGTTCGACATCCATGATCGCGAGGGATGAGCCGGAGTTCTTGAGGCCGTACTCAAGCTCGGGTCCTGTCCACCACGCGTTTAGGGGGGTGACGATTGCCCCAGCGAGAACCGCGCCCCAAAACGCCACCGGCCATTCTGGCAAGTTGCGCATGATGAGGGCCACGCGATCACCGGGCTTTACGCCATCGGCGATGAGTTGGTGGGCGAATTTGTTCGCGGCGGCCTGAAAGGCGGCGACAGTTGCGCGCTCGTTTTCAAAAACGAGGTGATCGCGCGCGCCGAAGGCGGCGCCGGCGGCATAAATTTCCCGCAGCGTCGGAGGGGCGTTCTTCCATACTTTCATACGGATGCCGCGCACTTCCTCTTCGCCAACCTCAAGCGGCGAGCCGGGCGCAGTTAAAAGCGCGTGCGCCTGCTCAATAGACATCGCTGGAAAGGCGGGCTTTGCGCCGTCGGTCATCAGTTCCTCCCGCGCTTGGCTGCAAAGGCGCCGCCAGCGTCATTTTTGATTGCGAGTGTTGAAACACGTCGCCTCGCGGTGAGCAACAGCAGCGCCGAACTAAACTTTGCCGGAATTTAATGGTCACTTGCTGGGTGCGCGAGCCTCGGGCAAGCATGATGCTGACCCCAGCCGGGACGGGAGACGCGCGACATGGCCTTCGATTGGAAATCGCTCGCGGAGCGTGTCGATCCGCGGAAGTGGAATTGGTCTTGGGTTGCGCCGGCGCGCGATTGGGCGGTTACGCACCGCACCACTGTGCTCGCAACGTCAATGGCGTTGCTTGTCGGCCTTTGGGGTGGCGCTGTGCTCGGGCGTGTTTCGCTTGGTGCGCCTGCGTTTGAGTTTGCACAACTCGGCTCGATTGGCGCTGGCGGGACGGCGCGCGGTGGTAACGCGCCACGCGCGGGTCTGCCGCAAGTCGATGGCATGGCATTCGTACGCTTGCGGGCGGAGATGAACAGACCCGAGCCGCGCGCGTGCTTGGAGTTTTCACAAAATCTCTCGACCGATCCGTCGGTCAACTTTGCTGACTATATTTCTCTCGATCCGGTTGCGCCGTTCCAAGTCGATGTGTCCGGCAATCTTTTGTGCTTGGGCGGATTGCCGCTTGAGCCGGAACGGCAAGTTACGATCCGCCAAGGCCTGCCCTCGCAGACTGGCGAGCGCACTGAGTACGACGAAAACTTCACGCTGACCTTCGGCGATCGCCCAGCTTACGTCGGCTTTGCGGGCGGCGGCGTGATCCTGCCACGTTCGGAAGCTGACGGCATTGCGATCGAAACCGTCAACGTCTCGCGCCTGGAAGTTGAAGTGCTGCGTGTCCCTGATCGCATTTTGTCCCAGTATCAATTGGAGCAAGGTGAAAACAACGAAGAGGGTGGCTGGAACTATTGGAGCTTCAACGGCGCCGGCGAAAACGTAGGCGTTTCCGTTTATAAGGGCGAAATCGACGTCGATACGCGCGTGCGCAATGACGCGGTGACGACCGTATTTTCGCTGGCGGGCGCCCTGCGCGAGCTTCGGCCCGGCGCGTACGTCGTGAAGGTTCGCGACGTTTCGCCAAGCGCTGGTCAGCGCGGCGATGGCGACAACGAGTCCGTCGCCTCGTCATATCGCTGGATCCTCTACACTGACATGGCTCTGCAGAGCTTCTCGGGCGCGACTGGTCTTGACGTTGTCGTGCGCTCTTTGCGCACGGCGCGGCCGATGAGCAACGTGACGCTGACGCTTATCGCGGAGAACAACGAAGAACTGGCGCGCACGCGCACTGATCGCGACGGACGTGTGCATTTCAACGATGCGCTGGTGAACGGCGACGGCCCGGCGCGCGCGCGTTACGTGATGGCGTATGGCGCAGAGGGTGACTTCGCGGCGCTCGACCTACAACGCCCGAGCCTCGATCTTTCCGATCGCGGTGTGGATGGGCGCGCAACGCCTGGTGATGTCGACGCGTATCTTTATACGGAGCGCGGTATCTATCGACCGGGCGAGCGGGTGCGTTTGATCGGCCTGATCCGCGACCAAGTTGGACGCGCCATTTCAAACCGCCAATCGACGCTGGTGGTCTATCGTCCGAACGGCACTGAAGCGCGCCGTATCCGGATGACGGAGGCGGTCGATGCGGGTGCGATCGCCAAGAACATCGACCTTGATCGTTCGTCGCCGCGCGGCGTCTGGAGCGCGCAGCTCCTTGTGGACGGCCAAGAGGAAATGGCCGGCAGCGTGAGCTGGTCGGTTGAAGATTTTGTGCCGGAACGGCTGCGCGTGCGGATCGAAGCCAGTGAAGACGTGCTGCGTCGCGGGCAATCGCGTCCGATCAACGTGCAGGCTGATTTCCTCTACGGCGCACCGGGCTCGGGGCTTGCCGTGGAATCCGAAGGCCGGCTGATGATCGATCCAACGCCGTTCCCAGAGCAAGCAGGGTACGCGTTCGGCGTTGCGGATGAGAGCTTTGACGAGCGCTTCTTCCAGCTCCCAGGGACAGTGACGGACGGAACCGGCGCTGCGCAGCTTTCCTTCCAGCTGCCGGACGAACCGCAGACAACTTTGCCGCTGCGCGCGCGTATGATTGCGAGCGTTGCGGATCCGGGCGGGCGTGTCGTGCGTGAGAGCTTCACCGTGCCGGTGCGTTTGAATGACATCTATCTCGGCATGAAGCCGACGTTCGAGAACCGGCGCGCCGGAGCAGGCGAGGTGGTCGGTTATGATGTGATTGCACTCAATGCGAACGGCCAACGCGTGGCTGTGCGCGGCGTGCAGTGGCAGATTGTTCGAGAAGACTGGAACTACGATTGGTATCTAGATGGCGGCCAATGGCGCTGGCGCCGTACGGGTCGGGATATTCCGGTTGATGGCGCGACGGCCGATGTTGGCGCCAACCAGCCGTTGCGGATTTCCGAAGAAGGTCTGCGTTCGGGCTCGTATCGTCTGATCTTGCGTCGTGGCGACGATATCGTCGCCGCGCAGCGCTTCGGCGTTGGTTGGGGTGGCCCCGCTGACGATGATTCTACGCCGGACATGGTCAGCGTTGTTGCGCCGACTGATCCGACGCGTCCTGGCGCGCGTGCTCGCGTGCAAATCCGCCCGCCATACGCTGGCGAGGCGCAAATCGTTGTTGCGACGGATCGTGTCATCGAGACGCGGACGGTTCGCGTTGGAACCGACGGCGCGACAATTGACCTGCCGGTTACGGCCGATTGGGGCTCGGGCGCATACGTGCTCGTGACCGTGATGACGCCGCGCGACCCTGTGAACCTGCCTGTGCCGCGCCGCGCAATCGGCGTTGCGTATGTGCCGGTCGATATGGGTGGCCGCACGCTCACGGTCGAAGCGGGCGAAGGCCTGCAGAACGTTCGGCCACGGACGCATATCGAAGTGCCGGTGCGCGTGCGTGGCGGCGGCGCCGGCGAACGCGTGCGGGTTGCAATCGCGTTGGTGGATGAGGGCATTCTCAACATCACTAAGTACGATAGCCCGAACCCGGTCGACTACTTCTTCGGCCGGCGTGCGCTAGGTGTTCAGCTCCGCGACGACTACGGGCGCTTGCTCAATCCGAACCTCGGCGCGCCGGCAACGCCGCGCCAGGGTGGTGACTCTCTTGGCGGCGAAGGCCTCACGGTCGTGCCGACGCGAACAGTTTCGCTCTATTCCGACATCGTCGAAGTGCGTGGCGGGCGGGCCATGATCCCGATCGACATTCCGGACTTTAACGGCACGCTGCGCTTGATGGCGGTGGCCTGGAGCGAGAACGCGCTGGGTCAGGATGCCGAACAGGTCCTCGTGCGCGATCCGGTGGTGGCTGAACTGATCTTGCCGCGCTTCCTTGCGCCGGGGGATCAGGCGCAGGGTGCGTTGAACATCGACAACGTTGAGGGGCCGAACGGCGCCTATACGGTGACGGTGAGCGGTTCGCAGACGGCGCAGATCCAAAGCGCGCCGCGACGCTTCAACCTAACGCGTGGCAACCGGCAAACGGCGCTGATCCCGATTACGGGTGGCGGCTTGGGTGTTGGCGAAATCAGACTGCGTCTTGAAGGCCCCCAAGGCTTCACGCCGGTTGATCGCACCTACAACATTCAATCGCGTGCGCCGTTCTTGCCGATCACGGTCACACGAACCGAGCCGCAAGTGGCGGGTGCGCAGTGGCGGGCGCCGTCCGATGCGTTGGCTGGCTTCCAGCCCAGCGCACAGGCGTTGATCTCGTTCTCGAACCTGGCCGGCATTGATCCGGCGCCGCTGCTGGATTCGCTTTATCGTTACCCATACGGCTGCACCGAGCAGCTGACCTCGGTGGCGATGCCGCTGCTCTACTATAACTCGCTGGCGGCGGAGACGAACCGCGCGGCCGACCCGCGCATTCGTCGCCGCATCCAGGAAGCGGCGACGCAATTGCTCGATCGCCAGGCCCCGGATGGTTCGTTCGGACTCTGGAGTTCCGGTGACGGCAACGCTTCGCCATGGCTCGGTGCATACGCGACAGACTTCCTGTTGCGTGCGCAACGGGCGGGCTATGCGGTGCCGCGTCAACCCATGCAGCAAGCCTATGGCGCGTTGCGGCGTGTGGCGCGGCTGAACGATTTCGGCTCAGTGCGTTATGAGTTCGAGGTCTATCGTTGGCCGGGCTCGAACGACACAACCGAGTTGTTGCGTTCACGCGCCGCCGCTTATGCGCTCTATGTGCTGGCGAAGGCGGGTGAGGCCGATATCGGTCAGCTCCGCTACTTCCACGATAACCGCCTCGCAAACGAGCCTTCGCCTCTGGCGCGGGCGCAGATCGCGGCGGCGCTGGCGCATATGGGCGATCGGGCGCGCTCGCGTAATGCATTCCGGTTGGCCGAGCAGGCGCTTGGCTATCGCAACACTGGTGACTGGTATCAAACGCCATTGCGCGATTTGGCTGGTGTGCTGGCATTGGCTGGGGAAGCGGGTGAGACCGAGCTGGTCGATCGCTTGCGGCGGCGCCTTGAGCGTGATGCGCCGGATGCGGGCGAACTGATGACTCAAGAGCAAGTGCAGCTGCTGCTCGCGGCAAACTCGCTGCAGGAGCGCGCGGGTCCGGTGAACGTGACGCTGAATGGCGAGGCGTTGGCGACGCGCCGCACGATGGCGTCCGCGCAGCAACTCGCGGCAGGTCTCGTGTTCCGCAATGCGGCGCGCGGACCGGTGTGGCGAACGATGGCGCTTTCGGGCGCTCCACGCGAAGCGCCCCCTTCGATGCAGGCGGGTTACCAGGTGAGTAAGACGATCTATCGTCTCGATGGGTCGCTCGCCGATCTGGACTCGATCCGTCAGGGCGATCGGGTTGTGGTTGTGCTTTCGGGGCAGCCAGAAGGTGCGCGCAACTTCCCGACTGTCGTCGTCGATCTGTTGCCGGCCGGACTTGAGATTGAGACGCTGCTCAATCCCAGCGATGGCGCGGGCGGTACGAACTATGACGGCACAGTGCGCAGCGGGCCATTCTCTTGGATTGGTTCGATCACCTACACGCAAGTGCAAGAGATGCGTGACGATCGTTTCGTTGCTTCGGCCAATCTGCGTGGCCAGTTCCGCTACGCTTACATTGCGCGCGCGGTGACGCCGGGCCGCTATACAATGCCGGCGGCGCAGGTCGAGGACATGTATCGCCCAGGCGTCATGGCGCGGACCAGCACTGGCGCCATCGTAATCGCGCCGCGGAGTTGATCAAATTCCCCTCCTCTTGAGAGGAGGGGGCAGAGGGCGGGGTGAAGCCCCGTTCTCTGCAAGTTTCAAACAGCCATGACGTTGACCGTCGAGCCTCACCTTAACCCCCAACCCCCTCCTCCCAAGAGGAGGGGGCGGACGCTTGGGTTGCCGCTCTCGAAAGCCGGCAAACGGTGGGCGAGCATGTTTGGCGCGCTGGTGCTTACATTGTTCACACTCGACGCCCTCTTTGCGCCGCCTTTGCGGCGTGTGCGGGAGGTCTCGCCGGTTGTGCTGGATCACAACGGCGAATGGCTGATGGCGTTCACGACCGGCGATGGCGCCTGGCGGCTTGAGGCACGGCTGGGTGAGATTGATCCGGAGTTTCAAAGGCGCCTGATTGCGATCGAAGATGAACGCTTTTGGTTTCATCCAGGGTTCGATCCGATCGCCCTCACGCGCGCCAGCGTTTCTTACCTACGCGCCGGGCGCGTGACGCAGGGCGGTTCGACGATCACGATGCAGTTGGCGCGTTTGCTGGAGCCGCGCCCGCGCACGATTGGATCGAAGCTGATCGAGATATTGCGTGCGATCCAAATTGAAGCACGCATGTCCAAACGCGAGATTCTCGCGGCTTATCTGACCATGGCGCCCTACGGCGGCAATCTTCAGGGTGTCCGGGCGGCTTCGCGGGCGTACTTCCAGCGCGATCCTGAGTGGCTGGATGATGCCGAGATGGCGCTATTGATCGCGTTGCCGCAGGCGCCTGAAGCGAGGCGGCCGGACCGCCACCCGCAAGCAGCGCGAGCATCGCGCGATCGTGTGCTCGACATGTTCGTAAGCGCGCATCTGATTAATCGCCGCCGCGCTGAAGAGGGCAAGGAAGGCGCGATTCCGGCGCGATCGCCGTTTCCCTATTCTGCCCCGCATGCGGCTTATGAATTGGTGCAACGCAATCTTGGTGACGGCGTTGTTCGCTCGTCGCTTGATGCAACGTTGCAACGCGATCTGGAGGCGCTGGTGCGGCGGAGCGCCGGCGCGCTGGAGCGTGATGCGCAGATCTCTATTCTAGCGGTGCAGATCGATGGGCGCGCCGTGCGCGGACGTGTCGGCGGCGCGGGGCGTGAGCGGGCGGGCGGCTATATCGACATGACCCGCGCTGTGCGCTCGCCGGGTTCCGCGTTGAAGCCGTTCTTGTATGCGATTGCGTTCGACGAAAACATCGCGGCGCCGGAAACCCTGGTGCGCGATGCGCCTAGGCGGTTCGGTGGGTATTTGCCTGAGAATTTCGACCGGCGCTTCCACGGTGATGTGACGCTTGAAGACGCGTTGCGGCATTCGTTGAATTTGCCGGCGGTGGCGACTTTGGAGCGGATCGGCGCTGGGCGCTTTCAGGCGGCATTGTCGCGTGCGGGCGCGCAGGTGCGGATGCCGAGGCGTGCTATTTCCGAACCGGGGCTGGCGCTGGCGCTCGGAGGCGTCGGCATGACGCTGGAAGATCTGGTGCAATTATACGCGGCGCTCGGTGATGAGGGCGATGCGCGGCCGTTGGTGACAGAAGACGCTGCTGGGCTTTCGTTCAGCCGCCGCTTTGTTCGTCCTCAGACAGCAGAGCGCGTGCTGGAAATCTTGGCGAGCTCTCCCCATCCGGCCGGACGTGTGCCGGCGGCGGTGGCGCAAGGCGCGCCGCAGGTCGCATTCAAAACCGGGACCTCCTACGGTTTTCGCGACGCGTGGGCGTTGGGCGTTTCGAATGGATACGCCATCGGCGTTTGGGTGGGGCGTCCAGATGGTGCGCCGCGTCCTGGTGCAACAGGCCGCAGCGAGGCGCTGCCGATCTTGTTTGACGCGTTCGATCTCATCGGTGCACCGGCGCCGCCTGAACATGAGCGCGAGCAGCACGATCCAGTTGCACCGGCCCTGGCGCGGTTCGAGGGCGGTGAACGCGAGGATTTGTCGATCCTGTTTCCCCCGTCGGGCGCCGAAGTGTTGGTGCTGGATTATGGCGCAGATGCGCGCGGGCTTTCGCTTTCGGCGCGCGGGGGACGTGCGCCGCTGACTTGGTATGCCGAGGGTGCGCGCGTCGGTGCGGAAAGCACGAGCGGCCGAACGATTTGGCGGCCAGCAGCGCCGGGTTTCTACAATGTTACCGTGGTGGATGCCGACGGACAAAGCGCGCACGTGCGCGTCCGCATACGAGATAGCGGGTGAGCAAAAAAAGAAAGGCGCGGATCGTCCGAGGACGATCCGCGCCTGGAGCTGATGTCGCAATCTCGGGGGGGAGGGATTATGCGACCATCAATGCAGCTTGATAAAGCGCTGCATACGCGACCGGCGCGAAGAGCACGAAGGCTGCAAGGACAAAGGCAAACTTTTTCATTGTCGTACTTTCCGAATTTGAACGGGTTGTTTTCCTGTTGACTAAGAGATGCTGTTAAAGCTCTCGGCGGATGCGTCGGGCGCGCATTTCTTCGCTGCAAGCGTTGCAAACAAAAGGCGCGAACCTTGGGGTCCGCGCCTTCGTTTGCGATCGTCACTGCAGGGTGGGCAGGATTAAGCGACGATCTGGGCAGCTTGCGCGATGATCGCGACGGCGACCGGAGCAAACAGGGCGAAGGCGGCGGCGATACTGGCAATCTTGGTCATGTGAATTTCCCTCGTGTTTCAGTGTCTGTTGACTATGAGATGCCGAGGGCGGCGCGCTTGGATGCGATGCGATGGATTTTTTCTTCGATGCATTTGCGCAGCGCAGCCGCTGCAAACGTGCAGACAAAAAGCGCGGAGCAAAAGCGCCGCGCCTTGTGATCCTTGAAATGGAAAAGGCGCGAACCCTAGGGCGGTTCGCGCCTTCCGTTATGACCGTCGCAGGCGGGTTTGGGGGATCAGGCGACGATCAGAGCAGCTTGATTAAGAGTGGCCAACGCCATCGGTGTGAAGAAGGCCAGCGCGGCGGCGAGGCAGAAAAACTTGGACATTTGCTAGCTCCCTTATTGGCGTTGCGGTTCGTCTGAACCTTTGATGCAGCCAAGATAGTGTTTGGATGCGCCGGACGCTGTGACTCTGGTCACGGTTTAAGTGTTAAGGCTTCCGGCCGGGGTGGATGGGCCCCGGCCGGACCCGTTCCTCAGCGGCGACGCGGAGGCTCGGGCGGAGCAGGTGGCGCCGGCGGCTCTGGCGGCGCCGGCGGCTCTTCAAAGCGAACCCGGCCATCGCCATTGGCGTCGCTGGCGTCGAAGAAGCGCAGGTGCTGATTGCGGAATTCTTCGAGACTAAGAGCGCCGTCGCCGTTCAGGTCGGCCTCTTCGGAGTTCGCGATCAACATCATGAACGGCCCGATCGGCGGTACGGGTGGTGCAGGCGGGACGGGCGCCATTGGGGCGATCATGTCGCCTTCAAGCGATGTCCATGAGCCGCCGTCGCCATCGACGCGGACGACGACGACTTCGCGAGCGCCGTCTCGGTGCGCTTGGCGTTCAGCGCGGTCCACAGCCCGTTCCACTTCGCGTTCAATACGTTCGGCCTGGCGCTCGGCTCGTTCAGCATCTCGTTCGGCGCGTTCGGCGTCGCGCTCGGCGCGCTCGACGTGAACTTCAGCGCGCGCCATGGCTTCGGCGACTTGCGCCTCGATGCGCGCTTGGTCTTCCTCACTCAGATCGCCGGTGACGACGCGAACTTCGCGTCGGTCGCCGTCGCCGCTTCTGAATACATGAACCGCAGGCGCGTCGCCCGAGACGTGGATGCGCGTGTGATCGGCATCGTCGAGTTTGCCATCGTCGTTGGTGTCGAGATCAGCGAAGACGCGCTCGTAGGCGGCCGAGGCTTCCGCCCGTGAGATCCAGCCATCGCTGTTGGCGTCGAAGTTAACGTCGCTGGCGCCGCTGTGGCGAACCACGACGTGGCGGGTGCTCGATTGAGCGCTGGCGCCCGCCACTGTAAGGGCGGCGAGTGCGACGCCCAGGGCCATGGTGAGTTTCATCTACTTCCCCTCTCTGCCCGGGTTGGCGGGCTAATGACGAGGCGGACCATGGGGCTGGCACGTTTCCCCAGTACGTCAGCGCTGAAACATTGCCGAAACAGACGCCGCGTATCTGTCGCGCTTTGGATTTGGGTCGGGAGAGCAGGCAAATGGCTAATAGATTCGCGGCTTTGGCCCTGGGATTGGTGCTCGCTGCCGGGCCAGCGCTGGCGCAGGACGATGGCCCGCCGCGCCCGCAGCTTCCGCCCTTGGCGGTAAATTCCCAAATGACCGACCCCCAGATCGGGGCGGCCCTGGATCCGTGGCTTGCGGGCTTGCAGCGCGCGGATGTGTTCAATGGCGCGGTTCTGGTGGCGCGCGATGGCCGCGAGATCTTCGCGCGCGCTTATGGCGGCCGCGATGTGGCGACGAACACGGCGCTTGGCGTCGATGACCGCTTTCCGATCGCTTCCATCGGCAAAGTATTCACGCACGTTGCGATCGCGCAGCTTATCCAGCAAGGCAGGATCACACCGCAAACGACGATCGCCGAGATCATTTCCGATTATCCGAATGCGGTGTCCCGAACCGCGACCGTGCAGCAATTGATCGGACATGAGGGTGGGATCGCGGATATTTTTGGTCCAGCGTTTCGCGCCTTGCCGAAAGAGCAGTTGACCAGCAATCACGCCTATTACGCATTTGTCGCGCAACAGCCGCCGATGTTTGCGCCGGGTGCGGGCAATGAATACTGCAACGGTTGCTATGTGGTGCTGGGCGAGATCATCGAGCGCGTGACCGGGCAGCCCTACGAGCAATATATCGCCGAGCATGTGCTCGCGCCTGCTGGAATGACGCACAGCGGCTTTCTGCGGAATGATCAATTGCCGGTGGATGCCGCGCGCTTCACCGGACATCCGCGTGGCCCTGAGGGCCCCGCAGAAGACGTGACGCGCTTCCACGGTGTTTCCGGCAGCGCTGCGGGCAATGCTTACTCCACGGTTCGCGACATGCTGGCGTTCGATAACGCGCTACGCGCGCATCGGTTGGTCAATGCGGAACTCACGGCGCAAGTACTGCGTGGGCAGCCACAGACGGGACGGGCGACGGCGTGGATCGGGTTTGCCGGCGGCGCGCCGGGCGTGAACACGCTGGCGATGGGCAATGGCGCCTGGACCGTTGTCGTGCTCACCAATCGTGAACCACCTGCCGGCGAGACAATAGGCTCTACAGTGTTTGCTCTGTTGGCCGGGCCGAGGCCGCAATAATATGGCGCTTATGAACGAGATCGCCCAACCGCCGCGTGTCCTCATCGTCGATGACGATTCCGCCATTCGCGAGGGTTTGGTGGAGGTGTTTCAGCGCGCGGGCTTTGCGGCGTCTTCGGCTGGCGATGTGCCGGGTTTGGAGAAGGTGTTGAACACCAAAGGCGCCGACGTGATCGTGCTCGATGTGATGATGCCTGGCGAAGATGGGCTCTCTGCGTGCAAGCGGCTTTCGGGGAAAGGACGCCCGGCCATCATTATGCTCTCGGCGCTTGGTGATGACGCTGACCGGATCGTTGGGCTTGAGATCGGCGCAGACGACTACATGTCGAAGCCGTGTAACCCGCGTGAACTGGTTGCGCGCGTCAAGGCCGTGCTGCGCCGCAGGGACAATGACAGCGCAGCTCCTGGTGAGAGCGTGCGGTTCGCCGGATTTCGTATCGACATCGCGCGACGTGAACTGATTGATCCCGATGACGTGGTGATCCCGCTTTCGGCCGGTGAATTTCGTTTGTTGCGGGCTTTCGTGGAGCGGCCCCAGCGCGTGCTCTCACGTGAGCAATTGCTGGACTTTGCGTTCGACAATGACAGCGACGTGTTTGATCGCGCCGTCGATGTTCAGGTTTCGCGCTTGCGCCGCAAGCTGGAGCGTCCCGGCGGCATCGAAATCATTCGCACAGTGCGGGGCGAGGGCTATCTCTTTGCGGTGAAGCCGACCTCCTGATGCGTGAAACCCGAGGCATTCCGGTTGCAGCCTATCTTGGCGTGCTGGTGGCGATTGCCCTGGCGGCGGCATTCGTCGCGACCTTGGCTATCGTGATCTTTCTGCCGCCGCGTCCGCCGGACGTGATGCGCGCGGACGTGGTCGCCGACAATTTCCAGGCTGGCTACGATCACATGATTGCACTCAACCGGCCGATGAATGAGCGCGGCATGGTTTGGGACGTGCGCGGTGAAGCGCCTGAGGACGTTGACTCGCCGGCGATGGCGGGCGCGCGGATTCAGTTGGCTGAAGCGATTGACCTGCGGCCAGACCAGATTCGCATTCAGGCGTCGAACGTCGTGCAAAGTGACACGTTCGTTTTCCGCGTTGCCGGTCTCGAGGAATGGACGGACCAGTCCCAGCAAGCTGCGGAAGATGCTTGGCGCGCCGCCGAAGAGGCGCAGCGCGCGCACGAAGAAGCGACTGAGCGCCTTCAGGCGGCGGAAGAGCGCATTCAGGACCTCGAACAAGACCGAGAATCTTTCGATGCGCGCCAGCATGCGATCGAGATTGCGCGCGAGCGTGAGGTTGCGCGCGCCGAAGCGCGCGCAGAGGCCGTTGCTGAGCGCCAAGCGGCGGCTGCGGAGCGCCTTGCCGAGCGGATGGAGCAGCGCGTTCAGATTGAGAATGGGCGCGTGATCATTCACCGGCGCGACGGACATACCCAAACCGTCGAAGTGCATGGCGCCGATGGCAGCACCGAGTATCACGCTCAATACAATGTTCCGGACGTTGAAGTGAATGTGCACGGGCCGGTGGTTCCGCCGCCTCCAATTGCGCCACGTGCGCCGGAAGTCCAAACGCCAACGCCGCGCGCAACCCCAGCGGCGCCTGCGCCGGCCCCGCGCGCCGTCCTTGCGCCTCCAATGGCGCCGACACCGCCGACATTTGCGCCCGCGCCCGAAGGCGTGGTGCTGATCTCCGGCTTTGAGGTTGGCGCCCAATTGCCGGATGGCCGTTGGCTCGTCATGCGCCAGGGCCGCAATTGGGCGGAGTTAGGCTGGATCGCGCGGGCTGCCGGAATTATCGGCGGCACGCTTCTGTTGCTCTCAATCTTGGCGCTTTGGTTTGCGCGATACTTGACCCGTCCGATCCGAAGCTTCTCAGAAGCGGTGCAGGCGGTGGGTGTTAACCCGCAGAGTGAGCCGGTCGTCGAAGAGGGGCCGCGTGAGTTGCGCGGCGCGGCGCGGGCGGTGAATACGATGCAGGCGCGTTTGCGAGCGTTGATCGCCGATCGTACCAAGACATTAGCCGCCGTGGCGCATGATATGCGAACCCCGCTGATGCGTTTGCGTCTTGCGGCCGAGCATGCGGAGCCCGAGCATCGTGAGCGGATGGCCAAGGAAATTGGCGAGGTCGAAGCGCTGGTGGCCAGCTTTATCGCGTTCGCGCGCGATGATCCGGCGGAAGAGGCCCGCGTTCGGCTCGATGTGGCCGCGCTATTGCAAAGTATCGCAGACGATCACGCCGATCAGCATCGCAGCGTCACGTTTGAGGGCGATGAGCGCCTCATCATCACAGGACAGTCGCTTGGGCTGAAGCGCTTGTTCGCAAATCTCGTGGAGAATGCGCTGAAGTATGGCGACTCGGCGCGGATCAAGCTGCGTAGCGAAGTTGGGGCTGTCGTCATCGACGTCGAAGACGATGGTCCGGGTATTCCGGGTGAGCAGCGCGAGAGCGTGTTTGAGCCCTTTGTGCGGTTGAACGAGCAAGGCGCCCGCGGCGCGGGGCTTGGACTTGCCGCTGCACGTTCGATCGCACGCGCGCACGGGGGCGATATCGTCATTCTCGATGCCGAACAGGGTGCGCTGTTGCGGGTTACGCTGCCGGCCTAAACACGGGTTTCGCCCGGCGCGCGAGCGAAGCGCTCACGACACACGCGCCGGACGCGGGCGGATGCGGCAAGATTAACCAAGCCTAGGCTCACCCCAAGCCGGTGCTGACATCCGCCGGTTGGGAGGGTCGCATGTCGCCTAGCCGCAAGCGTTTATTGAGCACATCCATTTTGCGTCCGATCATGTCGGCGTTCGTCCTTGGCGTCGTGGCGCTGAGCGCCGCGCCGGCCTTTGCGCAGGACGTTGACGAGGACACGATCGTTGTTACTGGCACGCGGATCAGATCGCCGCTGTCGCAGAACGAGCCGATCGTCAATATTGGTCAGGAAGACATCGCGCGAACGGGTCTTTCTTCGACGGCCGACATTCTGCAGCGCACGCCGATTTCAGGCGGCGGACTGAACACACGCTTTAATTCATCGGGCAACTTCGGCAACCCGCCGGATGGCGGCGGCGTTGGCGCGGGCGCGGCCGAAGTCGACCTGCGTTACCTCGGTGGCGCGCGCACGCTGGTGCTGGTCGATGGCCTGCGCTGGGTGAACGGCGCCTCCGCTTCGGGTGTGCCAGGCTCGGTCGACCTGAATACCATTCCCCCTGGGATGATCGATCGCATCGAAGTGCTGCAACAAGGCGCTTCGTCGATTTACGGCTCGGACGCAATCGCCGGCGTTGTGAACATCATCACGCGCGATGAGCAAGATGGCTTGATCGCCTCGGCTCAATATGGCGGCTATTACGATTACGGCGATGGCGCGACGCAAGAATACAACGTGTCGTTCGGCATCAATTCGCCGAGCACGCACGTGATCGTCGGCTTCGGCTATGTGGACCAGGGCGATGTTCTCGCCGCGGATCGTGACGTTTCGCAATTCCCCCAACCAGGTGCGACATCGTGCTTGGCTGGCGGTTGCAGCTCAGGCACGCCGCTCGGTCGCTTCATTTTGACAGATCCCAATACGTTGCAGGATCTCGACGTCACGCTGGCGCATGCGTTCCCGCCGGGTGGATTCCCGGCCTACAATCCCGCGCTCCTAAACGGCGGCCCCGACTTCGTGGGCTTCACCACGGACGCGCGGTTCAACTTCCAACCTTTCAACTACGTGCTCACGCCATCGGAGCGGACGAGCGTATTTGGCCAACTGGTCCAGGATTTGCCAAACGGCATGGAGCTGCGCTTGCGCGCTTCGTATGTTGAACGTCAGTCCGCCAACCAAGCCGCGCCTCTGCCGTTGTTCGTCGGTCCAGATGCCGGCAACGGCAATTTGCTAGATACGGTCGTGATCGGGGCGGACAATCCCTACAACCCGTTTGGCTTCGAGCTGGGCGCCGGCACGCTCGTGTTCGTTGGCCGCCGCCTCGTGGAAGCTGGGCCGCGCCACTACGAACAGAACGTCGATACGTTCAATCTTACGGCGACGTTGCGCGGCGCTGCGCAATTGTTCGGCAATCCATGGGATTGGGACTTCAACGTTGTCTGGTCGGAAAACAACGCCGAGCAGACATTTACAGGCAATGTGAACGCACAGCGGGTTGTGCAGGCGCTTGGTCCGTTGGCCGGTTGCACCAATCCGTGCGTGCCGTTGAACATCTTCGGTGGCGCTGGTTCGATCACGCCCGAGATGTTGAACTATATCGGCTTCACGCAGCACGACTCGTCAGAGCAGAACTTGCTCGACTTCAGTTACAACATCACCGGCGATCTGCTGAGCTTGCCGGCCGGTCCGTTGAGCGCTGCGTTCGGTATCGAGAACCGTCACACTGACGGCCGTTTCGATCCAGACCCGATCGTGGCTGCTGGTTTCTCGTCGGATATTCCGGCGCAACCGGCGAGCGGCGAGATCGAGGTGCGCGAAGCTTATGCCGAATTCCGCATTCCGCTGCTGAGCGATGCGTCGTTCGCGCATGAACTGACGGCATCTGTAGCCGCACGCCTCTTCGACTACTCGACGTCTGGTCAAGACTCGACCTTCCAGGCGGGTCTGAACTGGCGGCCGGTTGAGGACGTGCTCGTGCGCTTCAATTGGGGTGAGGGCTTCCGGGCGCCGTCGATCGGCGAACTTTACGGAACGGCCTCGCGCTTCGACCAAGAAGTCACCGATCCGTGCTCGAACCTTTTGGCGCAACCGGCGAATGTGCAGACCAACTGCGTGAACAATGGCGTGCCGTCGAATGGTTCGTACACGCAGCTCAATCCGCAACTGCCGGTGATCACCAGCGGCAATCCGGCGCTGCAACCTGAAACCAGTGAAGGCTTCAATGTCGGCGTCGTGTGGCAGCCGTCCTTCTGGGCGGACACCGCATGGTCTGACCGTATTTCGTTCGAGATCAACTATTCAGACATCACACTGGATGGCGCGATCAAAGCACAAGACGGTCAAGCGCTGCTTGATCGTTGCGCGCAGACTGGCGACGCGCTCGCGTGCGGCACCATCACACGCACGCCGACGGGTACGGTCTCGGCGATCTCTAACCCGCTGATCAATATCGGCGGCATCGAGACCCAAGCGATCGACTTCACGGTCAATTGGACGTCGCCGGAAACGTCGATGGGCGTCTTCCAGGTGCGCTCATCGACGAACTTCCTGCTCGAATATAACGAACTGGTTCCGACCGCGACGGGCATCATCTCGATCCCGCGCGAAGGCACCGAACGCGGCAGCCCTGACCAAGCTTATCCAGAAGTGAAATCGACCCTTTCGGTTGATTGGGATTGGCGTCAGTTCGGCGCGACGGCCACGGCTCGTTACATCTCGGATGTGGACGAATCTGGCGCCGCCAACTCGCTGGACGCGGTGACTTACTGGGACATGCAGGCGCGCTGGACGCCAGCAGTGCTCGAGGATCGCGTTACGCTGGCCCTCGGCATCAACAACATTACGGACGAAGATCCGCCAGGGTGCGTCACGTGCGGTCTGAACAACTTCGATCCGACGACCTACGATGCTCCGGGACGCTTCGGCTATTTCCGGATCAGCTATCGCCAATAAGAGCGGGGTAGGGTTCGAGTGACGCGGCGCCGGTGGGCCACCACCGGCGCCGTTTCGTCATTCGCTTCCCCGGAAACGGCCGTCTCCTTCTTCGGTGACGAGCAACACGTTAGGATTTTCCGGCGCCTGGTTTTCAAAAAGGCCGATATCGAGATCGGCTTGCGGTGTTGGGCCACGCATTGGTGCGGCAACGCGTTCGGCAAGCTCGATCCGTTCGACCGGCGCAAGAGGCGCTGCGATGCCGGGCGCGTGCATCGGCCGCCAATAGGTGAGCGACACCGCGAACTTGCCATCACGCTCAACGATTTCGGCGAGGCCGTTTTTTACCAACGCGCTCCAGCGTTTCAGTAGCGCTTTGTGATCGAGATAGAGTTTCGCCAGCACTTCACTTGCGAGTTCAGCCGGAGCGCCCAGCAACACACGCGCTTGCTCGGGTGTGCGGGCATGGCCGAGCGGTTTTTTGGCGGCCGCATCGCCGGTACGTGCGACCGGTGCGGGAGGCGCCGGGCGCCAGTAGCGCATGATCACGCGCCAAGCGCCTTCGCGCCACGTGAGTTCATAGAGCCCCGTACCGTAAAGATCCGGCACCGCTTGTTCGGCGGCGGCTGGCGTTTCGAACTGATCGGGAAGTTCCTCGACGGCCAGGAACACAGGCCCACCCGCCAAAGTGGTGGCCTCGTCTTCTGTCCGCGCGCGCGGCGCATCCGGTTGGCGCGCCGCGGCCAGATTCGCCGCTAAGGGGAAAATGCTCATTTGCGCCGCTACCGGCCCTTCTCCACGGTCGTCCTCCGACATCGCCTTGTCATCGGGGGCCGCCAAGCTAACGTTCCAGTGTCCTAGAATTTAGGTGGGGAGTTCAAGCGATGTCGCAACGCCGGTGGAGTCTGGCCGCTCTTGCGCTCGCGCCGATCTTGGCGCTGGGTGCGTGCGACCAGCTCGGCGACGTCTGGGAACGCATGACTGGCGGCGCGAGCGTGGAAGCACCGGGGCCGACGCCTTTGGATGATGTGCCGCTTGATGCGCGGGCGCTCTCCGGGGCGGTGCAGCCCCAGGCCGAGATGGCGGCGATCCTGGCTCCTGATCCGGTTTTGATCGCGCCGGGGCAGATCTTGGTCGGGGCCCAAGTTGAACGCGAGCTTTCAGAGGCCGCAACCGACATGGGCCTTGCGTCGAACTTTGCGCGCGCTGTGCGCAGCGAGGGTGTCGAGGCATTGGAGCAATTGCCGGACAATGTCGCGGAGCAGTTGCGCACGCGCGCTGAGACGCAGGCCTCGGCCGCCGCGAGCAGCGCCGCACAGGACACGTTGCGGCGTTTAGGTGTGAACGGCGAAATTCGCGTGCGCCCGGGCGGCGTGGTGACTGTCGATCTGTCCTCCGGTGTGAGCCCAACGGCGTATCGCGGCGCGAAACAAAACAATGAGACCACAGGAGATGATGTCCCGGATGCGATCGAGTGGAGTCCGGCGGATCGGTGTCCACGGATCGTGAGCCAAGCGCAGCTCGAGGGTGATATTGCTTTGGCGACACGCTGTGCAATTCAGAGGCTCGCCCAGTCTGGTCAGTTCGAATACGTCGAACCTAACTTTATTGCGGACAGTGGCTTTACGCGTCCGCCTCGCCGAGATCAGCCGACGCAGCCTTCGCCATCACAGCCGACGACGCAAAATCCGTCTCCATCGGCGCCGGCAACGACGATGCCCGCGCCGCAACCGATTGGAGGCGTGCCCAACGATCCGTTGTACGCTTTGCAATGGCACTATCGCGCCAGCACGGGGCCGAATGCTTCGCCTGGTGGCGCGGGTTTTGTGGCTTTCTGGGAGTCGCATCAGGTTGGCGCGCGGACCGTTCGCGTGGCCGTGCTCGATACGGGATTGGATCTTTCGCATCCGGATATTCGCAATGCTGCGAATGTCAGCTCTGGTGTTGATCTCATCAACAATCCCGAGCGCGGCGGTGACGGCGATGGCGTCGATGCGGACGCCAATGATGCCGGCGATCGGTGCGGCGCCAGCGCGGAAAATTCCTATCACGGCACCCACGTCGCGGGCACGATTGGTGCGGCGGCGACAAATGATCGGGTGGGCGTCGCGGGCGGGGCCTGGGACGTGACCGTGATTCCGGTGCGGGTGATTGGACGCTGCGGCGGCGAGCTTGCTGACATCGTGTCTGGCATCCGCTGGGCTGCTGGCATCGCGCCGGCGATCACCGCCGGCAATCAGCAGATCGCCAGCACGACGCAGGCTGACATCATCAATATGAGCCTCACAATTCAGGCGCCGTGCCCAGCTTCGATGCAGGCTGCGATCGATGCCGCGGTGGCGCGCAATGTCGTTGTAGTGGTCGCGGCTGGCAACAAAGCCAATCGCGCCTCGCTCTACGCGCCTGCTAACTGCAACAATGTAATTGTCGTTGGCGCGAACGACGCGGGCGGTGGTTTGGCGTTCTACTCTAACTTTGGCCCGGAAGTGGATTTGCTGGCGCCAGGCGGTGATGTGTTTGCCGACAGCGACAATGACGGGCGTCCGGACGGTGTGCTCTCGACACGCTCTACCCAGAGTGGCTGCTATGATCCGCTGAATTCCAACTCGACCGAGCGTTGCTATTATTCGTTCCTGCAAGGGACATCGATGGCTGCGCCGCACGTTTCCGCTGCGTTGGCGTTGCTGGCGGCTCAATCTGGGCTGAGAGGGCGCGAGTTGGAGAACGCACTCTTTACGCGGGCCATCTCTTCGTTTCCGGCGAATTTTGCAGAGATCGAATGCGCGCGTTCGGCCAATGCGACGCCGATTAGCGCCGGTTCAGCGACATGTGCCCGTCCAAGCGGGCGCGGCAGGCTTGACCTCGCACTGGCTGCGCGGACGCCGTAGGCGATTGGGCTTTACCGTATGCGAGAGCAGGGCCAAGGTCAGCCTATGGATGTGAACGCGCACCGTACTTGGGGCATTGCCGTAACAGGCGTGTTGATGGCTGGCGCGCTCATGATCGCGTTTCAGCCCGAGACTCGTGCTCATGCGCAGCCGCAAGCAGCGGCGCAGATTGCGCAGGCGCAAGACCTCGCGGCGCACGTGGGTTTTATCGTAAAGTTCCGTGGCAGCGGGCCGATCGCGCGGGCGCAGGCGCTCGCTGCGCGCGGCGAGCTCGTGCGGGCGCAGCGTCAAGTCGAAGTTCAACTTACGCGGCAGGCTTGGTTCGCTGGGTTGTGCTTCGATCGCTTCACTGTGGGCGGCGCGGAAATCGTGCTGCGAACCTGCCAAACCGTTGCGGTGAGTGAACGTAGCGCTGTGCAACAAAGCTGGGGCGCGCGGTTGCGGGCCATGCGCGCGGTTGAGTATGTCGACGCCAATGCAACGGTCACGCCGCAGCGCGCGCCGGGCTGACGGAGAAGAGCATGGACGCTGGCGCGCCAATCGGCATCGGCGGTTACGAAGAACGCGTGATCGCCACCTTGGATGGGCTTGCGATTTATGCGCGAGACTATCCGCCTTTGGCGCCCGAGACGGGTGCGCCGGTTGTTTGTCTTCACGGGCTCACGCGCAATTCACGCGACTTCGAAGTGATCGCACCTCGCATCGCCGCGCTTGGCCGTCGTGTTATCGTTCCTGACATGCGTGGGCGCGGCAAAAGCGCGAACGATCCTGACCCCGCGCACTATGTGCCTGCAGTCTACGCGCAAGACGTGTTGAAGCTTTTGGACTCGCTGGGCATCGGACGGGCCGTCTTTCTTGGCACATCGATGGGCGGCTTGATCACGATGGTGATCGCGGCGACCAATCCTGATCGGATTGCCGCATCAGTGCTTAATGATGTTGGGCCGCAGCTCAACACGTCCGGGCTCGCGCGGATCGCCAACTATGTCGGTCATGTGCAGCCGGTAGCCTCTTGGCAGGACGCGGCGGTAGCTGCGCGGTCAACCAACGGCGCGGCATTTCCAGATCGCCTCGATGATGATGCGTTCTGGTTGGCGTTTGCGCATCGGACATTCCGCGCGCGCGACGACGGCCAAATCGAATTGGACTACGATCCGCATATCGCTCTGGCGTTCGCGGACTTTGACGCTGATGCGCCGCCCGCGGATCTGACGCCGTATTTCGAGGCGCTGGCGAAGGCGCCGGTGCTGAGCGTTCGCGGCGGCCTTTCCGACATTTTGAGCCAAGAAGCGGCCGAACGCATGCGCGCCGTCAATGATCGGGTCGACGCCGTCACGATCGAGGGAATCGGCCATGCGCCGATGCTCGATGAGCCCGACGCATGGGACGCGGTTCTGGACTTTCTGGCTAAGGTCGAGTGACGCTTCGGGCGTCGCAAGCGCGCGTGTCAGCTGATCTAAGGATGATTGTATTTGTCCGCGTCGGACATCGCCGCAGCTTGCGTCACAAGCGCTGACGGCGCGTTGCCGGGCGGATTGCTGTTCGGTTGCAGTCTCGCGCTCGCCTAAGGCCAACGCAACGAGACCGGGTCGTAAGCGCGCCGGGATGGGCGCGCTGTTGGCCCGTACTGCGCGTTCAGTTGGGTGATGTTGCCCAGGCGCGCAAACGCCATTGGCGCGGGGTGCAGCCAAACGCGTCACGGAAGCAGGCATAGAAATGCGAGATGTCGTTGAAGCCGACTTCGAAGGCGATCTGAGTGATGGGGGTGCGCGTCGTCATCAGCCGATCGGAAGCAGCGCGCATGCGCGTATTGATGAGGTACTGGTTCGGCGTTTGGCCAACGACGGCGCCGAACATACGGACGAAGTGAAAGCGGCTGAGGCCGGCGATGTCGGCAAGTGTTTGGAGTGAGCAGGACTCACCGAAATTCTCGGCGATATGGCTGACGGCGCGCTGAACGCGAGTGCGGTCGCGCGTAGAAATTGCTTCAAGTGGGCGTGGCTGCTGTGCCGTGAGCGCGGCATGTGCAAGTTGATAGCGCATGTCTTCGCCGCCAGGTTTGGCGAGCGCGCGAATGTGGCCGAACATGCGCGTGGCGGTTTGGCTTGGTGGCAGTGCGATGGTGTCGAAGCGCGGGCTGACGCCGGCTTCGTGGGCGACTTCTTCCAGAAGATCGCGCTCGAAGGTGACGACGAGGCGGCGATTGCCCTGCGTGTCGATGTGGCGAACGCTGAAGGCTTCACCGGCGTTGCCAAGAATAATCGAGCCGGGTGCGGCGAGGGTTGTTTGATCTTCGCTGGCGTATTCAAACCAGCCCGACATGACAAAGCCGATTGCGGCGTCCTCATACGTCCACTCCGCGGCGGGGCCGCTTGGATCTGCGGCGCAGCTATCCTCGTTGACCGGACGCGCGCGGTCGGCGCGGCTCGGCGGCCAAGCGGAATTTATGGCTTCGATAGACATTCGCCGAGGTTGCGCGCGCGCCGCACAGTGAGCAAGCGGGCGCGCGACGAGCGCACATCACTTCCCTGTTAGGGCGCGTCCCCAATTGCCGCATCGAACTCTTCGGCCAAGCCGAGGAAGCGATTGCCCCAGCCGCTGGAGAGGCTGAGCTCCTGCATCGGCCCAGTTGGCGCAAAGAGGATCGACATCGCCTGTCGTGCGGGGATTTCACCGCGCTGAAGACGCAAAATGATGGCGTCGATTTCTTCTAGCGCGTGATCGCCGTCGCGCCAGCTCGACCAGGCGAAGTCGTTGCCTGGGCGCGCCACGAGGTCGCGCGCCCTATGAAAGACGTCGAGCAGGGCCAAGACATCGCTCACGAGGTTATAGCGCGCGCTTGAACAACTCGCGGTACTTGTCGCCATCGAACGGTACGGCGTTGGAGAGCGTCGCGAGATCGGCGACCGCGTAGTCGATCGCACCTTCGCCATGCTCGACCTTCACGCCCATTGCGCCAAGGCCTGACGGCAAGCCGATGCGTGCGTTGAGATCGGCGATATATTGGGGGAGGTCAGCGTTTGGCGCGAGACCAAGCGCGCGGCGCAGGCGCGCGAATTTCTCTTCTGCGCTGTTGCCAATCATGGCGAGTGAGTGCGGCAGGATCACTGCGTTGAGCGTGCCGTGGTGCAGTTTGAGCTCATGGATGCGGCCCAAGGCGTGACTGAGGCCGTGAACGGCGCCGAGGCCCTTCGCGAATGCCAATGCGCCCTCAAACGAGCCCATCATCATGTGCCAGCGCGCGTCGCGATCGCTGCCGTCTTTCACGGCGCGCTCGAGCCATTTGGAGATGCGTTCAGCCCCGTCAATGCCGATTGCTTCCGCGGGCGGATGCACGACCGGTGTCAGGACGGCTTCAATGCAGTGAGTCATCGCGTCCATGCCTGTGGCGGCGGTGAGCGATGCGGGCAGACCGAGCGTGAGTTCAGGATCGCAAACGGCGGCGGTCGGGACGAGAAACGCGGAGACGAAAGTTTCCTTCATCCCGTTGTCGAGAATGACGACGGCGCCGGGTGACACTTCGCTGCCAGTTCCGGCTGTTGTCGGCACAGCGATCAGCGGCGGAATCTTGGTGATGAATTTCATGCCGCGCTTCGAACCGCCCAGGCGCTCGAACGGACCTTCGTGCGTCACCATCAGGCCCATCGCTTTCGCGAGGTCCATGGATGAGCCGCCGCCGAAGGCAATGATCCCGTCAGCGCCGGACGCGCGATAAGCATCAGCGGCAGCGCGCGAGGCAGACTCGGTTGGGTTTGGGGGCGTGTCGGTGAAAACGCCGGCCGGCGGTTCGCCGAGCGCCGAGAGCAGGATGTCCAAGAGGCCGTTGCTCTTCAGCCCAGGGTCGGTGACCACGAAAGGCCGGCTGACGCCGTTTGTCTTCAGGATTCTTGATATTTGCGCCAGTGCGCCGAAATCGAATGTGCACTGGGTAAGGAAGTTCATCTGCGCCATTGGTCGCTCCGTCGCGCACTTGTCCCATAGCCGGAACGGAACCGCCACCGGCATTGGACATCTTCGGCGCCGCAGCTAGTCTTCGCCGCCATGACTGAAACCGTTCTCGAAATTTCCAATCTTGCCGTCACCTTCGACACGCCTGACGGCGATGTGGAGGCGGTGAAGGGCGTTTCTTTCCAGATCAAACAGGGCGAATGCCTGGGCATCGTTGGGGAAAGCGGTTCGGGAAAAAGCCAGACCTTCCTGGCGGCATTCGGACTGACTTCCGCCAACGCCCGCGTTTCCGGTTCGGTGAAGTTTCAGGGCCGCGAGGTTCTGGGCCTGCCGCGGCGCGAACTCGATCAGGTGCGGGGCCGCCATGTCGCCTTCGTGTTCCAAGACCCGCTCACGGCGTTGACGCCGCATCTCACAATCGAGACGCAAATGGGCGAGGTGCTGGAGCATCACTTCAAGGTCACCGGCGAGGCGGCGCGCGAGCGTTGCATTGAGTGGCTTGAGCGCGTGCGCATTCCAGAGGCGGCGCGTCGCCTTACTCAGTACCCGCACGAACTCTCCGGCGGCATGCGCCAGCGCGTCATGATCGGCATGGCGATGATGGCTGAACCGGCCCTGTTGATCGCCGACGAGCCGACGACTGCGCTGGACGCCACGGTGCAGGCGCAGGTGCTCGATTTAATCGAGGACTTACAGAAAGACACGAACGCCGCCGTGGCGCTGATCACGCACGATATGGGCGTCATCGCGCGGATGGCGCAGCGTGTCGCCGTGATGCGGCGCGGGGAAGTGGTGGAGACCGGAACGGTCCAGGAGATATTTTCAGCGCCTAAGGCTGACTACACGAAGATGTTGTTGAAGGCGGTGCCGCGTATCGACGGTGAGCGGTATGTGCCGCTTGATCCGCCTGAGGCGGGCGCGCCAATTCTGAAAGTGGAAGATGTGCGGGTGACCTTCCCGGTGAAGGTCAAATCCAGTTCGCTGTTTGGGGCCAACAAGCCGCTGCGTGCTGTCGATGGTGTGAGCTTCAAGCTCAATGCCGGCGAGACGCTTGGGATTGTGGGTGAAAGCGGTTGCGGCAAGTCCACGCTGGCGCGCGCCGTTGTGCAATTGCTGCCGCGCAATGCGGGGGACGTGACGTTCTTGGGTCGCAACCTGCTTCCAAGTGAGCGGGAAGCCATTCGCCAATCGCGCAAGGACCTCCAGATCGTTTTCCAGGACCCGTTGGCGAGCCTTGATCCGCGCATGACGCTCGGCTCTTCAATCGCAGAACCGCTGCTGGCGTTTGAGCCAACGCTCACGCGGGATGAGCGCGAAGAGCGTGTGAAGGCGATGATGACGCAAGTCGGGCTCGATCCCGATCTCATCAATCGCTATCCGCACGAGCTTTCAGGCGGGCAAAATCAACGCGTGGGCGTCGCGCGCGCGATGATCTTAAGGCCAAAGCTTGTTGTTTGCGATGAGGCGGTTTCCGCACTCGACGTTTCAATTCAAGCGCAGATCTTGAAGCTGCTCGCTGATCTGCAGCGAGAGTACAAAACGAGCTTCTTGTTTATCAGTCACGACCTCGCTGTGGTCCGCGAAATCTCTCACAATGTGTTGGTGCTCTATCTCGGCCGGGCCGTCGAGTACGGGCCGGCGGAGGTGATCCTGCGCGATCCGCGCCATCCTTACACGAAGGCCTTGCTGGCAGCCGCGCCAACGCCTGACCCGGATGTCGCGCGCAACAAGCCGCGCGTGCGATTGGTCGGCGATTTGCCGAGCCCACTCGATACACGCGCCCCACTTCGGTTTTTGAAATCGCGTATCATCGATGATCCCGATGCCGTGCAGTATCGCCCGCAATGGATTGAGGTTGGGCCCGGACACTACGTGGCCGAGCACGATCCGGCCTCAGTGGCCGCCTGACGGCTAGGCGTGAAGGGCGCGCATAAGGTCAAGGCGACGCATGGCTTTGCCGGGAAGCTGCGCCAGACGCGGCTGCGGCAATTGTTCGATGCGCGCGCGGATTGCGTGTTCGGCGCGGCGTACGGTCGCTGACCAAGAAGAACCCGCAATGACGCCGCGCTGAAGCATGCGCTGGCCGGTCGAGAGTTGGCGTTTGTATTGGTAGTCCCCAGGACCGAAATCGAGTTCAGCTATGCCGTTGTCACCGGCCCATCCCGCGATCCAGCGCGCAAGCTGCACGCCCGGGGAATAGGAATCGTAAGCATTGTCGTGCGCGACGATCCAGAAGTGCAGCACGCGCGCACTGCGCAGGCAGAATGCGCCGGCGGCCAGTTGACCCTTCACGGAAAGCGTGAACATCGCGCCGCCGAATTGGCTGTCGCGCGTCTCGAAGCAGGCATTTAGGGTTTTCGCCACCCATGGCGCGGCCCAGATTTCAGGCTGGCCGGTGCGCTTTAGCTGCGCATTCTTCCAAGCGAGCAGGGTTTCGAAATCGGCGCGTTCGGTTGATTGAGCGCGAAACTCGACATGACCATGGTCGCGCTCGAGTTTGCGGAATTTCTTGTCCGTCTGACGAACGAACTCACTGCGGCGCTGTTTGAGCGCGGCTTCGTAGAGATCACGGCCGCCGGCGACGTCGACGATCCAAGAACCCTCTTCACCCGCCACAGCGCCGCGCAGGAGGCTCTGGCCGGAGGGCGCATGGGTGATGTCGATGCGACCAACTTTCAACGAGCGACAAAGGTCAGCACGGTTAACTTCAAGCCCTGGCAGGCCGACAACGCCCTGATAATCAGAGATCGGGGCGCCCAAGCCCATGCCGGCGAAACGCGAGAGGCGTTGGATGCCGAAATATCCTGCACCATCCTGGATCACGCAGACACGCGTATCATCGCGCACGTCGCCGATGAGTTTTGCCCAGTCGGGCGTGAGATATGGGCTGGCGAGCGCCGTATCGGCGCTCTGATGCGCGCGCCAGAGGGCGACATCGTCAGCACTGAGATCATGCGGATGTATCGTTTCGAGACGCACGAATTTTCCTCACGTTATTCGCGCGTGAGGTGTCGCAAGGCTCGGGCCTAAGCTTGGGTCTAGGGAAGAATCTTAACGGGCGGAGCGCTCGCATTGGCGAGGTTAACGCCGGTGCGGCCAGCGATGAAGTCCGGCGCGCGTGTCGCGAATGAGGCGGCGCTCACGGCGATATAGATGAACGGACCGCCGCGTTGGGAGCGGAAGTTGGAGTCGACGCCTACGAGATCGAAACTAGCCCCGTTGCGGACGAGAAAACCTGATCCGGAGTCGCCCCGCGTTGTGTCGCATTCGTGAGCGAAGGTGTTGTCCGGGTGCATTGTGATCATGCGGCAGCGTAAATTGCCGGACAGATGCCCGCCGGTGTCCCATGAATAGCCGGCTTGCATGAGCTCGGTGCTGAGAGGGCGGCCAGCGCCGGTGATGCTACGGACTGTGGCGTGCCCGTAAATGTCGCCTAGCGGGCGGTCAAGTCGGAGCAACGCCCAATCAAGACCATCGATCTCATCGGTTGTGCTGAATCGGCGATAGTTGAAGTTTGGATCGATGAGATAGGCAATTGCGCGTGCGCTCTGGGCGCCATCAGCGCTGTCGAAGCGTGCGGCTGCATTAACGCGTTCTTCGCTTGAGATGCAGTGCGCGGCGGTGGCGATGACATCGCGAGCGATCAGCGTGGCGGAACAGGTTCCGCCGCCGTCCATGTGAAGTGTGCCCATGTAGCGCCAGGGTGCTTCGCTTACCGGAACGAGCACGCGATCATCGTTGCCGAAGAAGTGGTCGTTGATTGACATCGGACGTTGGCGCCCGAAACAATCGGAACGATCCGTGCGAGGGGCGCACGAGCCTGCGCCTCGGCCGGAGTCTTCGCAGACGCCGTTGAAGGCCGTTTCGCATGCGTCTGTTTGATTGCGCATCCAGGCAATGTCGCCGCAATCGGTACGATCCGTGCCTTGGACGCAGGCGCCGGTGCCGAAGTTTGGCTCGTCACATTCGCCGTCGCGCGCCCATCGGCAGGAATCGTCCTCACGTCCGGAAATGATGCGCGCGCAATCGGAGCGGTCTGTGCCTGCGCTGCATGCGCCAGTTCCGATGTTCGGCTCATCGCATTCATTGTCGTTGGCCCAGCGACAGGCGTCATTGCCGCCGCTGGGCTCAGGCTTGGCGCCTTGCCGTTGGTGGGACATGGACGCGGCGCGCTCAAAATCAATTTCGGTCGCGCCACTCATCGCCGTCGGTGCAGGGGATGGGGGGCGGGGAGCGGCATTGGTCGCGATGCTTGCCGCCAAGCATGCGCCAACAACAGCGATAGCCGCCAAAATACGCATCAAAATCTCCCGCCCAACCTTGGAAACCTAACCTGCGTCGCAGATAGGGGAAAGCGGCGCCGCTGCGGCTTGATCTCGTGAGCAGGCTCTGAAACAAGCCCTCTTATGGCGCGCCCCATCCTTTATATCGGCAACAAGAACTATTCTTCCTGGTCGTTGCGTCCCTGGTTGGCGCTGAAATGGGGCCGGATCGCTTTCGACGAAAAGATCATACCGCTTGGCGGCGAAGGCTATGGCCAATCTCAGATCAAGGAAGTCCGCGATGTTTCACCCAGCGGACGCGTGCCTGCGCTGCATGTTGGCGATGTCGTCATTTATGAAAGCCTCGCTATTTGTGAGTGGGCAGGCGAACAGGCGCCGAGCTTGTGGCCGTCGGACTCACTGACGCGCGCGGATGCGCGCGCCGCGTCGTCGGAAATGCACGCAGGCTTCGCCGCGGTGCGCCGTGATATGTCATGCAATATACGCCGCCGGTTGGCGTCCGAGCCGGGTTGGCCCGATGATACGCGTACGGATCTGGCGCAATTGTTTGCGCTATGGGAGCGCGTGTTGAAGCGGTACGGCGGTCCTTTCCTGTTTGGCCAGCGCTCGATCGCTGACGCGATGTTCGCGCCGGTTTGCACGCGTCTGCGTACGTACCAGGTGACGATTCCCGATTTTGCGCGTCGCTATTGCGATGCGGTCTTTGCCGATGCTGCGTTTCAGGAATGGGAGCGCGCTGGTGAAGCTGAGACTTGGACCATCGAACAATCGGAAGCCTTATACAGATGATGAGAGTAGTACTTTTCGCGGCGACGTTGACGCTCGCCGCCTGCGGCAACAGCAGCGGCGTGATGGATGAAATCCAGCGCGCCGAACAAAATGAGACGTCAGGCGCGCCGGCGCAGGACATTCCAGGTTTGGGGGCTGAAGTGAACGAACAAGCGCAAACGTTGCCGTCAGGCCTCGAGATTCAATTCACGCGTCGCGGCGCCAATCAGTCGTTGGCGCAACCGACCATGAATGCGAGCGTGCTCGTTCATTATCAGGGCACGTTCGTCGATGGCGGCCAAGAGTTCGATTCTTCGTTCGGCGGCGATCCTGTTGAGTTTCCCCTGCAGGCGGTCGTCCCGGGCTTTTCGGAGGCGATTACGCACATGCGCCCGGGCGATGAAGTGATCGCGACTTTCCCAGGCTCGCTGGGATATGGTCCCTCAGGCCGCGGCCCAATTCCACCGAATGCGGCGCTGCGTTTTCGCATCGTGTTGTTGGCGTACCAAGAGCCGGGCGCCGATCAAGTGCACGCGCCGCAGTGAGCGAGATAAGCGCGACGCTTGATATTCTGACGCGTTTAATCGCGTTCGATACGACGTCGCGCAACTCGAACTTGGAATTGATCGCATGGGTTGAAGATTTTCTCGGCCAGCGCGGCATCACGTCACGACGCGTCTCCAACGCGGATGGGTCGAAGGCAAATCTCTATGCCGTCGTGGGACCTGATGTCCCCGGCGGCATCGTCCTTTCAGGGCATACCGATGTCGTGCCCGTGGACGATCAGCCATGGTCGTCCGATCCCTGGGTGTTGAGCGAGCGCGGCGGCAAACTCTACGGTCGCGGAACCGCGGATATGAAGGCGTTCATTGCGTTGGCGCTCGCCCACGTTGATGGCGCGCGCGCTGCTGCGTTGAAGCGGCCTATAGTTTTGGCGCTCTCGTATGACGAGGAAATCGGTTGTCTCGGCGCGCCGGCGATGATTGCCGAACTGGCTAAGCAAACCAGCAGACCGTCGGCGGTGATCGTCGGAGAGCCGACGAGTATGAAAGTGGTTTCCGCTCACAAAGGCGTGCGCTCGTTCATTGTCGAAGTGACTGGCCGCGAGGGGCATTCGAGTTTGCCTGACCAGGGTGTCTCTGCGGTCATGGAGGCGGTGAAGCTCATGGCGCTCGTGGCGGAGATGGGGGAAGAGGCGCGGGCTGCGACGCACGCGCACTTTAATCCGCCTGGTCCGACGATGACGATTGGCAAAGTCGAAGGCGGCACGGCGAGTAACATTCTGGCGCGACGTTGTTCGTTCATCTGGGACTGCCGATGCCCAGAGACGGCGCAGGGCGATGCGATTGAGCAGCGCTTTCGGGCGGTTGCGGCAAAGATCGATGCGGACATCAAAGTGCGAGCGCCCGAGGGTGGGGTTTCGATCGTGCGGCGCACCAACACGCCAGGGCTAGCGATTGAGCGCGATAGCGAGGCTGAAATCTTGGCGCGCGCCTTGACGGGTGACAATGAGACACGCGCGGTTGCATATGCGGCGGAAGCCGGCTTGTTTCAGCGTGCCGGCATTCCGGCGATCATTTGCGGACCGGGCTCAATCGAGCAAGCGCATCAACCCGATGAGTGGATTGAGCGCTCGCAGATCGAAGAGGGCGCGCTCTTCATGCAGCGTTTGATTGCGCACCTTAGCGCGTGAGCGCTTGGAGTGCGGCGGCCTTTGCCGTTGCGTTGCCATACGCCACAAACCCATGAATCAGAAAATCACCGTTGCGGCCGCCGTAGCGGAGTGGTGAGCCGTCGAGCAGCATGATGTCGCCGCCCGCTGCTTTGAGAATTGCATGACCGGCGGCGGCGTCCCACTCGCTCACATCACCGAAGCGAGGATAGAGGTCCGCTGCGCCCTCGGCGACGCGGCAGAACTTGATCGAGGAACTGGCGTGCGTGATCACGCCGTTGAGTGCGGCGATGAAATCGCCAGTGCGTTCGTTGCGGCCTGAATAGTCTGACGCGACCACGCGGGGTTGCTGGGCAAATGCGCCTGGCGCGATCGCCGCCATTGGGGCGAGCAACTTGCCCGTTTGCGGGTGGCATTTGCCGGCCAGTGCTTTGCTGGGCTGTCCCGCGTAGAGTTCACCCGTCGCTGGTGCGTAGACAACGCCGACGACTGGCGTTGCATTTTCGACGAGTGCGATATTCACGGTGAACTCGTCGCCGCCATTGGCGAAGCCGCGTGTGCCGTCGAGCGGATCGACGCAGTAGAAGCGCGCACCGCAATCTGGAATGCGGCCAGCGGCGACGGCTTCCTCGCCAAGCATGGGAACCCCTGCGTCGAGTTCGGCGAGGCCGGCCTCGATGATCGCTTCGGCCCGTTGATCTGCAATGGTGACGAGCGAGCCATCAGCTTTCACTTGAGCGTCGATGCCGGCAGCGCGCACAGCCATGATTTCGCGGCCTGCGGCGAGGGCGAGAGAGATGAGATCTTCGAGTTGCGGCATTGTTGGCGGATGAAGCACGCGGCGCGTGTGTCAGTCCAGCGCCTCGGGCGTGTTGTCGCTGAGTTCGGCTAGCCAAACTGCGGCGCTGGCATCGCTCGGCATTCGCCAATCCCCACGCGGAGAGAGTGCGCCGCCAGATACGATCTTCGGACCGTTAGGAACGGCGCTGCGCTTGTACTGGTTGGTGAAGAAGCGCGAGATAAAGACGCCAAGCCACTTCTTCAATGTGGCGTAGTCATGTTTTTCGCGCCACGCGCTCCAGGCCAGGAAAAGGATCTTGCTGGGTTTGAGGCCGTAGCGGGTGAGGTAGAAGAGGTTGAAGTCCTGTAGCTCGTACGGGCCAACGACCGCCTGTGTGCTTTGCGGTTCAGCGCCGGGGATGAGTTCGGGGCTGATCTCGCCTTCAAGAACTTTGATCAACGTCTCGGACGTTTTGGCGTCGAAGAGTTTTGAATCCGAAACCCAGCGGATGAGATATTGGATCAACGTCTTCGGAGCGCCGCCATTGACGTTGTAATGACTCATATGGTCGCCGACGCCATAGGTGCACCAGCCGAGCGCGAGTTCGGAAAGGTCGCCGGTGCCGACGACAAAGCCACCTTCCTTGTTGGCGAGGCGGAAGAGATAATCCGTGCGCAGGCCAGCTTGCACGTTCTCATAAGCAACGTCGTAGACCTTTTCGCCCCGCGCAGCCGGATGATCGAGGTCCTCAAGCATGCGTTGCGCGAGCGGTTCGATGGAGACTTCGCGGCCATCGATGCCAAGTGCGTTCATCAGGGCCCAAGCATTGGCCTTGGTGGCGTCGCTGGTTGCGAAGCCTGGCATCGTAACGCCGATGATGTTTTTGCGTGGTAGGCCCAAAAGATCGAAGGCGCGCGCGATTACGATGAGGGCGTGTGTGGAATCCAGCCCGCCGGATACGCCGATGACGACGCGTTTTGTGTTGGTCGACTCGATGCGCTTGGCCAGGCCCGAGACTTGGATGTTGTAGGCCTCGAAGCAATCACGATCGCGCTTGCTGAGATCATCCGGGACGAAGGGAAAGCGATCGATTTTGCGCTTGAGTGGCAGTTCTTCTTCAGGTGCGCCAAGTTCAAATGTGATGTGACCCCATTTGCTGAGTTCGCCCTGCGCCCGCGCTGCGGCGTCGCGGAACGTACCGACGCGGCGACGCTCTTGGGCAATGCGGGCGACGTCGATGTCGGCGATCACGAGCTTGGGCTCGCGCGCGAAGCGCTCTGCTTCGGCGACCTTCTCGCCCATCTCGTAGGCGATGATCTGCCCGTCCCAGGCGAGGTCCGTCGTGCTCTCGCCACGGCCTGACGCTGCGAACACGTAAGCGGCGATGGCGCGGCGAGATTGGCTGTCGCAGAGCACGGCGCGGTCTTCGGCTTTGCCGATGACGATATTGGATGCGGAAAGGTTCAGTAGGATGTTGGCGCCGGCGAGGGCGCCCATCGTCGATGGTGGTGTGGGCGCCCAGAAGTCCTCGCAGATCTCAACGTGGAATGCGAAGTCACGATTGTCTGTGGCGGTGAACACGACATCTTCACCGAAGCCAACCCATTCGCCGCAAAGTTGGATGAGATCTTCTTGCGTGTCGCTGGCGACGCTGAAATACCGCTTCTCATAGAATTCGCGATAGTTCGGCAGGAAGCTCTTTGGAACGACGCCGAGAATCTGACCGCGATGGATCACGATTGCGCAATTGAAGACGGCCCCTCGTGAACGAATTGGCGCACCGACAATGAGGATGGGGAAGAGCTCTTCGCTCTCGATGAGCAGCGTGGAGATTGCGGACTCGACCGCGTCTAGCAGCGGCTCTTGGAGCAGCAGGTCGTCGATTGCGTAGCCTGAGAGCGAGAGCTCGGGCGTCACAAGGATCGCTGCGCGTTCGCCATCGGCTTCACGCCAAAACGACAAAATGGCTTCGGCGTTGGCGGCAGGGTTAGCCGGCGCAACCACCGGCGCGCAGGCGGCCACCCGGACGAAGCCGTGCGAATAAAGCGACTTGAACCGCCTGGCGGCTTCGTTCTGGGCTTTTCGGGAGGCCATGGCGTCAGTCTACCACATTATGCTCAGACTGACCATAAGGGGTCAGTCGGGGTCCGGCGTCTCGACCTCAATGCGGTCGTCATAGCCTTTGCGGGCCGAGTAAAACACGAGCGCCATTAACCCGCCGCCAACGGCCAGCGAGAGGAAGGTGCCCAAAAAGAGCGCGATCCAGCCGTGGATGCTCATGTACGACGGGTCCCAATGGGTGAGCGTGCCGAACAAGACTGCGGCCAGGATGCCGCCGAGACTGAGCGTCAACAGAAATACCTTCATGGACCATATGTGCTCCTGAGCTGGGGCCGGCGCTAGCGCCAAGGCGCCGCGCATAAGTGGCGCGCACCATGATTTTGATGCATGCCGAGCGCGGCGACTTGTTTGCACAAGACGCGCGCGCCGAGCGCTGAGCCTTCCAGCACGTCGTGCGCGCCGAGTGCAAAGGAGGCGCTTGCCGCGCGTTCCAGGGGCCGGGAGCACGGCTGTGCGGCGTCAATGCAAGATCATTGAGCTCGTCTTGTAGCGCTGGCGCGATACGCTGCGATTGCCAATGGCCGACATGCGCCAAGCCGTGCGCCTTCAGCCAAGTCTCCATGAGCGCTAGGGAATGCGTGCAGGCCCAGCACGTAATCGTTGTATGCGGGCTGGAATCCTGGCGCGCGCCTGTACGCGCCTCAAGAGCTCCTTGGGCTGGCCCGCTGGCCAATGTCACGCGCTGCCTGACGGGTGAAAATCCAAGCAACACCGGCGCTGGACCTAACTTTTAAGTCCCGCGACGGTTCCCGGAAAGATTAGTCAGCGCAGAAACTAGGTACTTCTAGTGCGGCTCCAGCTGAGCGTGTGCGCCATTGGCCGGCTTCATTGCGATACTTCTCACCGACCGCGATGCGCGGGCGCTGAAAGACTTCGCAAGCCACGGCAGCAGCCATTTCATTGACAGAAACACTGCGTTCGGCTGCGCGGCGTGTGTAGAGCTGGCGGCGTTGAATGTTGTTTTGCTCGACCCGGCCACGGAGGTCGGCCGAGATCGCTGCGCCCGGAACGAAGCCGAGATAGCCGTCCGCTTGTTCGCCGATGAGGCCGCCGGCGCGAGCTTGCGCCAAAGCGGAATCGGCTGCTTGCGCCATGGCCGCCGTGGCGCTCAACGCCATGCCGATGGCGGCGATGCTGGCGAGAACAAAGTGACGCTTCATGGCGAGGTGCCTCCGAAGAGATCAGCATTCTGATCAAGTAGTTCAGCAGCATCGCGTTCGAGCCGCACAATGACTTCCTGGCGGATGTTCACATTGAGATTGATCTCAATGGGATCGTCCGGAGCTTGAATCTGCACTGGGATGCAGCCTGCGGCTAGGATCGCCGCGCCCAAGCTCGTCAAAAGGTGTGCCCGCATACGCGAAACTCCAGGCCACTCTCGTAGCCGCCTCAAGCTGAATACGCTCTGAAGCTGGACTTTATCTTGGCGGTGGGGCGTCCGGGTCAACCGGTTCTTGCGCGTCTTCCTGGCGGCCCTGGTTGATCAGGGAGCCGGGGTCCGTGATCGTCGCGGCGGTTTGGGCGAGCCTACGGAAAGGCGCCGTCACGCGAACGTTGAATTGGAAGGGCACGCCACTGACCGTGACGCGGCCCACACCTGGCATTTGAGCAATCGGCGTCAGATCGATTGGCTGACCGGAGTTCTGGCCGCTGAAATCGATAGAGGAAATGACGTCGCCATTCAGGTCGCCGTCAATCGTGAGCGAGAGTGCGTCATAGCGGAAGCTGCGCAGCGCGTCGAAGGCGATGCGCGAAATGCCGGTTGCGGTCTCGCCGGCTTGGCCGGTGTAGGAAATCACGCCGCCTTCCCCGGAGGCTCGCAGGACGCCGTTTTGAACGAAGGCGCTCTGGCGTGTGAGCAGGAGCGGGAAGTTGCCCTCGATCTGGCCCGTCGCGTTCAGATCTGGAACGTTCAGCGTGCGCAGGAGATCGGCCGCATCGACATCGCGCAGAGTTAGTTCAAAGCGCGTCTCGTCGGCGCCGAGCCTGATCGTCGTTGGCGCCATGGCAAGCGCGCCCGAGGCGAAGTCGAACTCGGCGCGTTCAATTGAAACACGCTCCTCGGTCAACAACTGAAAGCGCACGCGGCCGTTGGTGACGGTGATGCCGGGATTGAGTTCGCCTACGGTAATTTCTTGTCCTGGCGGTGTGGTCAGCTGCCACAGATCATCGAAGTAGATCGAGCCGCGCACGTCGTTGACGATCGGGATAGTGGCCGTTGCAAGCGAAACGCCCTGTAGATCGACGCGGGCGCCGCCCAATAACGTGTCGCGTGTCCAAGTGATTTCGGCATCGACTGCAATGGGGCCGGTGACGCCTTCAACCATGCCACGCGCCTGTTCTGTAATCTCGAAGGGCTGCAGCTGCGGGCCGAAGACGATTTGATTGGCGCTGACGTTCGCTGCGCCCGCGCCAGCGCTCACGTCATGATGGGCGGTGAAATTGGCCAGTTGCCGCGCACGCGCTTCAAGCACGATGGCGCCGGACGCATTGATCTGACCTTCGCTCATGACTGCGTTGGCGTCGACGAAGCGCAGTGGGTTGAAGAGCGGGCGATCTTCATCGCTGGCGGGGCGGTTGGCAGTCAAGAGCGCCTCACCCGCGCTGACGCGGATGACGGGCTTGTTGTCCACTGGCGCCGCTGTCCAAGCGCCTTCGATTGCGGAAACAGAACCCGGCAGCGTGGGATCTGTAAGGGTTCCGGCGTTGAACGAGCCGGTGACGCTCCAGCTGTCCGCGATATGTGCGTCGGCTGTGATGCGTTCGAGGTTGATGGCGAGGGTGCGATCCTCGCTCATCTGAATAGCAAGCCGTGGCGCGCCGGCCTCAAGAGCGAGCGTGAAATCGCCGCTGCGACCTCGGAAACGTCCGATAATGTTGCTTGCGCTGAGATGCGCGGGCTGGGCTTTAGGACCGGACATGCGGCCATTTAGGCCTAGGCTTCGGATTGAAAAGCCGCCTGAGAGACTATCATTGGCGTCTGCTGCGATGAGAGCGCCATTCAGCGGGCACAATGAGAAATCGCCGTTAGCAAAGGAAAGGCCGGCTGCATCGATGCCGCCAAGACGAATGGGGAGGCAGCCGCTGTTTGGTGTGACGCGCCAGCCGTTGCCCCATTGGACGCCGAGATCCAACGTCGCGACGAGATCGCGCACTTCGCCGTCACCGAGGGGGCCAGTGATGTGTGCAGGCCCCCGCAAATCAATGCGTCCGCCACCTTGCGGCTGAACCGCGATGCCTATGCCAAGCTCATTCGTCGCGATGCTTGCGTTTTCGGCGCGCCAGTTTGTCAGCGTCAGCGTGCCGTCCGCTTCGAACGGCGCGCCCGGGGTCCAGTCCACCGTGTCCAGCAGAAGCGATGCGTTGGGCGCGCCGCCGCCCGAGATTTCAAGTGCAACGGCGCCGGAGAGTGCGGGACCTGGCCATTGCAGCACAAGCGCTGGACCATCTTGGCGCAGAGGCGAGAGAGTGACGCGCGCGCCGCTCGTTGACTGAGCTTCAGCTGGCGCTGCGATGCGTAAGCGAACGCCGTCTTCCGTCGCCGACATCGCGACTGGAATAGACAGATCGAAGCGATCTGCGGCAGCGTCGAGCGCCCGCTCGGCTTCGGCGAAGGTTGGCCCGACGGGTGCGTCTGGGATATTCGGGAAGGCGGCCCGCAGGTCCGACTGTGCGGCCTCGTTCAAGTGCGATTGCGCTAGGACGATGCGCGCATCGCCGCTCAGTGTTTCGTCGCCTTGAAGTTCAAAACGGAAGACGCCGTTGGCGCTTGGTTGCTCGGAAATCAGCGAAACGCCGTCAAAGCGCGCTCCGGACAAACTCCAGCGACCTTGTCCGCGCGCCTCTGCGCCATCAACGCGCCCTTCAAAGCGCCCGCGCTGAATTGTGCTGCCGGCATAGCTAAAATTGCCAGCAGAACCCCGCGCTTGGCCGGCCCAAGTCTCAGGCGAAAGTTGCGTGTCGCGTGCGATGCCCTCGAAGCCAACCGCCGCAGTGATGGCTTCCGCGGCGATGCCTTCGCCTCGGAATGATGCCGCGCGTGATGTGAGTTCGACATCATAGCGCGCAAGATCAAGTGGAGCGCGTCCGAGGATGCGCAATGCCGGCGCTGCAACACGCGAGCCATCCCAGGTTAGTGCATTTGCGCTAGCGCTGAGGCGAAACGCGATGTTCTCGTCCCGCGAGACGATGACGAGCTCGGCCGCGCCCGCTTCAAGTGCGTAGGCTTCGCCAGCGCGAGACGTGCGCGCAATTTCGCCCAATGCAGAAAAGTCACGGCCGATCGTGCCCGAACTTTGTAGAGTCGCCGTGAGTGGCCCAACCGGGGTGTCGAAGAGCGCTTGTCCCTCGAGAATTTCCAACTCGATGGCAGGTATGCGCGGGCGTGTCCGGCCGGGCGCACCTGCGCCCAAATGCTCTAAAGAGCCCGCTGAGACCCGGCCGCCTTCGTCCATCCGCAAATGCAGCCTGGGACGGACCACTCTTAGGAAGTGAAGCCGAGGGGCGAGGCCTTCCCAGCGCCAGCGCGCCTCGACCAGCGGAATGGTCGCATCTGGCGCGCCCTCAGGCCCGAACCGGACGTTTGCGAGCGCCGCGCCGTTGAGATCGAGGTTAATGAACTCGAAATCTGCGTCCGCGCCCCGCTCAGAGAGCGCCGTGCCCAGCATGAAGGACGCGATCGAAAAGCGGACAAGCCAGAGCCCGCCGCCAAGCAAAATCAGGCTTATCCCCAGGGCGCCGAGCGCCATGGACCATCCGGCTATCAGCCGGCGGGCCGGGGGCGGGTCGTTCGGGAGCTTTTGTTGCTCTCGTTCTTGACTCGCAACGGCCTGGTTAGACCTATGTGCCATACTCAGTTGCTTGGCGTGGTCCTTGCGGGGTTAAAGGTGGCTGTTCCGGCCACTTTGTACCTAACTAGATGACGTCATTACGGTTTCTGGCTGAATAACCAAAACGCCGAAAACGCCGGTTGGTAGTGCGTTTTTTGCCAATGGCAGCTATTGGAGCACGAGATTGAGAGCAGAATTCGCTCACCGGCTCATGAAAGCCCGTAAAGGACTGGCCGCCGCCGGGTTAATGGCAGCTGCGTCCATCGTGGGTTTGGGGCTGGCCTGGAACGCAGGCCTGTTCAGCGGCGCAGCGGATGCAGCGGCTGCTGAAAGCGCCGCCCTGCGCGAAGCGGCCGCTCGCCGGGCTGAGCAATTGGCGTTTACAGAAGTTTACCTTCGTCACGAGACCAAGGAGATGCGTGTCGCCAACGGCGAGACGCTTGTGGGGTTGCTGACGCGCGCCGGCGCATCGTCTTCGGACGCGAGCGCGGCGCTGACCTCGATTGCGGACGTCTACAATCCACGGCGCCTGCGGCCCGGACAGGCGATCAGCCTCTATTTCCAGCGTGATGGTTCGGATGCGCAATTAACCGGCGTAGCGTTCCGCTCTGAGCCGGGCGCTTCGGTGACCGCGAACCGCACCACCTCAGGCGGCTTTGAGGCGCGCGAAGTGCAAATGCCGCTGACGTTCGAGATCGCGCGCATCGCCGCGCCGGTTGAGACCAGCTTGTATTCAAGCGCACTTGAACTCGGCGCCACGGATCGCGAAGTCGCGGCGCTGGCGGATGCGTTTTCTTATGACGTCGACTTCCAACGCGATGTCCGTCCGGGGGACGACTTCGAGTTGGTGTTCGAGCGCTTTTATGACGACGAAGGCAACACGGTCCGTACCGGGGACCTGCTGTTCGTTTCGCTCGAGTCCAGCCGAGGCTCGCGCGAGTTCTATCAGTTTATGGCGCCCGGGGACGCACGCCCTGACTGGTATGACGCCGATGGCAAGAGCGCCCGCCGTTTCTTGATGAAAACGCCCATTAACGGCGCGCGTCTGTCTTCTGGCTTTGGCATGCGCCGCCACCCGATCTTGGGTTATTCGCGTATGCACCGAGGCACCGATTTTGCGGCGCCGACGGGGACGCCGATCCTTGCGGCGGGTGATGGTGTGGTTGAACGCGCCGGGCCGTTTAGCTCGTTCGGCAATTACGTTCGCATCCGTCACGCCAATGGCTATGAGACGGCCTACGCGCACATGTCGCGCTTTGCGCGGGGTATGCGTGCTGGGGCGCGCGTGCGTCAGGGGCAAGTGATTGGCTATGTTGGCACCACGGGTCGTTCCACGGGCCCGCACCTTCATTACGAGGTCATGCGGCGGGGCCAACAGGTGAACCCGATGAGCTTGCGCGTCGCGAACGGCCGCAACCTCACGGGCCGTGCGCTGGAATTGTTCATGATCGAACGCGCGCGTATCGATACGCTTAGGCAAGTTAGGGCGCGTGAGAATCCCGCACAGGAAGCGGTGGCGACGCCGACTGCCGCCAGCGGCGCGGGATCGCTTTAGAAACAAATTCCAGGTTGAGCGGATTGGGAATTCGTCGCAGTGTTCTAGGGCGCAAGCATTTGCGTTGATAGGCACCACGATGGCGATCCGAGCTTTGATTGCTGATGACCACGAGCTGTTTCGCAGTGGTATGAAACAATTATTGGTCGATGTGCTTGGCGCTGTAGATGTGCGCGAAGCAGAAAGCATGGATCGCGCTCTCGAAATCTTGACCAACGAAGGCGCGGGCGACCTTGTCCTTGTCGATTGGCGCATGCCCGGCATGTCGGGTGCGGAATCTTTAGCTGCGCTGCGCGATGGCTTTCCAGAAGCCAAGGTTGCGGTGATTTCGGCCTGGGAAGATCGTTCTGACATTCTCGCGGCGCTCGGCGCCGGGGTGCACGGATATATTCCGAAGTCGCTGCCCTCCCAGCAAATAGCTGCGGCGCTCCAAGGCATTTTGGATGGACGTATCTTCGTTCCACCCGCCATGGGAAAGCGCGAGGGCGCGCCAGCCGATGGCAGCGGCCCATTCAAGCTCGACCTCGATAAACTCACGCTTCGTCAGCGCGACGTGTTGTACGAGTTGTTGAAGGGGCAGGCGAGTAAGGAGATTGCCCGCACGCTCGATATTGCGGAAGGCACGGTGAAAATCCACCTCGCGGCGATCTATCGCGCGCTCGGTGTCCGCACGCGCGCCGAAGCAATCGCGAAGATGAGTAAAGCCGGTTAGGCGGGAGCGGCGTGAACGACGAACGTTGCGCCTTCGCCGAGAGCCGACCGTACTTCGATTTTGTGGCTCAGCAACGCAGCGAGTTTCGCGGCAATCGCAAGCCCAATGCCTAATCCTGTCGAAGGCGCGCCATCAAGGCGAGTGAACTCTTCAAAGATGCGCGCCTGATCTTTTGCTTCGATGCCGGGTCCGTCGTCGCGAACCTGGATCTCGACGCCTGCGTCCGTGGATGTCGCGCTCAGATGCGGTTTGCCGCCTCCGTGTGTATCCGCGTTGGAAACGAGTTGTTGCATGATGGCGCGCAGCAATGCGGGATCTGAGCGAACGGCGAGGGCGGTGGCGTCGGCCGTGGCGCCTGGAACAGTAGCGACCATCTCATCGAAGATCTCTTGAATGTCGACGCTATGGAACTCCGTTTCCACTTTGCCGGCGTCGATGCGCGCGAGGTGGATTAACCCTTCAATCATGCACGCAAGCGACTGAGCTGCTTGGTCTGCTTTGCCGAGAATAGTGCGGGTTTCTTCGTCCTTCACGCGCCGGTCGAGGGCGGCGAGATAGAGCAGCAGCGCCTGCAGCGGCTGTCGCAAATCATGACCAATCGCAGTCAGAAATCGCGTCTTAGACCTGTCGCTGTCCATCGGCGTGTTCTCGCCTGCGGGCGTGGCCATCGCAAGGCGCTAATCGACGAGCGAGTACGTTTGATTGAGCCAAGCTATGATTTCGCGCGGCGGCGCGGGCTTTGACATGAATGTATAACCCGCACGCTTCGCTGCTTTCTTTGCATCGTTGTTGAGCGAGCCAGATAGAACCAGCACTTGTGCGTTCGGGGCGTCCTTGCACAGGCGCTCTGCGGCTGAAACGCCGTCGGCGACGGGCAGATGAAAATCCGTGATGATGATGTTGGCTTGCGATGCGCGATTGCCGGCCGCTGATGAAACATCATCGATATCGGCGCCGTGAACGACGTCCGCGCCCCAATCGCGCAGCACTATCTGCATCGCCTCGGCTGAAGCATTGTCGTCTTCAAGCAGAAGAATGAGAGGTCGCGAACTCTTCATGGAGTGTTCAGTCCATCACACAAAACAGCTTTGCGTCAGCTCAACGCGCGACATAGGCCGTACGGCCTAGGCCCTCGCCTAGCGCTTCAAGCACTCCGTTTGGGGAATTTATTCGCAGTCCCGGCTCGTGCATATTTTTGCACAGCAAAGGGATTGACAGAATGCTCATGGGCAGCGGCTCCGCAGAACGCTTTGACGATACTGGTTCAGGCGACGACGAATATTTCGGCGGCTCAAATCGAGGCGCCGGCGAATACGACTTTTGCTCGCGTGACGGCGCGCATGCACTAAAGGCCAAGATCGAGGCCTACTGGGCCGAGCGGGGCCAAGCGGTGCAGATCATGTTGCACAATGTTGGTTTCCATCCGGCCATTCGCGCGGCGCGCTTCGACGTGCGCAGTGACATGATCAACGGGATGCCGCGCAAGACTTCTCAAAAGAAGTCCAGGCCGATCGAAGCTTTCGTCGAAGATTTCGACAACGCCGACGACGATCTGGTCTTCGAATAACCTTCTTCAGTTGACCCTGGGCGGGTCTTGGAAGCGAAGGGTTGGGTCTCCATTCCCTAGGCCGCGCCCTTCGTCATATTTGGAGCTTGCATCGGTCTCGCGCGCACGGAATGGATGCGGCTATGTCTGATGATGTTGCCGCGCCCGCTGAATTTGAAGTTCCCGAAGGATATGTCGCGCTCGATTGGCGGCGTGGCTTTGTGCACCAGATCGGTCCGCTGTATCGGCGCCAGGGCGCCGGCGGGTACGCGATGGGATTCCTCGTGGAGCCGCACCACACAAATGGAATGTCCAACGCTCACGGCGGCATGCTGATGAGCTTTGCGGACATGGCGTGGGGTCACGTCGTCTCTGTTGAGACATCATCCTATTGGGTCACCGTGCGCCTGACTTTGGACTTTCTGTCGAGCGCGCATTTGGGCGATTGGGTCGAGGGCGAGAGCGAGGTTCTCTCATCTGAGGAGGGGCTTTATGTGGTGCGGGGACGGATCTGGACGGGCGAGCGAACGCTGATCACGGGAACAGGCGTGTTCAAGCCAATCCAGCGACGTGACCCGCGTCCTGGGGAAAAAGCCTTCCAAGCAGCGAGTGGTTAGCCCGCGACGCGCGCTTAGTAGACGGCGCGACGTCCCGGCAGCAGAATGACGACATGCGTGTTTCCCGTCGATCTGTTCTAGCCGCCATTCCATTGATGGGGTGCGCTGGTGAGGCTCGCGCGCTTGTTAACATTGTGCACGTGACGCCTGACGGTGAGGGCGATGGATCCTCTTGGGCAAACGCTGCGAGCTTTGCCGCAATCGGCGATTTGCTTGAGCAACTCGAACCCGGCGGCCAAGTTCTGCTCGCCGCGGATCGTGGCGTTTATGAGATTGGCGAACCCGTCGAGATTGCGCGCGGTGGCCGCGAGAGCCGAGAGATCCATATCCGCGGCGTTCGCAGCAGCACCGGCGAGCCGATGATGGCGATTATTCGCGGTGATCGCGCTGGCGAAGAGGGGCCGGAAGGCTTCAAGCTCATGCGCGGCGCGAGCCATTTGAAGTTCTCGCACTTCGATTTTCGTGACATTGGCAATGGCGCCTTTCGCGCCGCCGGCGCGATTTCGAACCTGACCATCGAGGATTGTGGCTTCGAGAACATTTATCGCTTTTTCGAAAACACCGCCGGCAATGACGAAGGCCACGCGAGCATCGATGGCTTTGTGCTGCGTCGTTGTCGTGGAGCGCGCGTTGAGCGTGGATTTCTCCGCATCCGCTACAATTCGCGAAATGGGATGATTGAAGATTGCGCGGCTGAGGGGCTTGCGATCGATGGCGGGCGCATCCCGGTTGGCTGCGCGCTCGATGACCGCGCGGGTCGCATCACCTACCGCCGCGTCGTGATGGAGGGGTTCCAACAGCGCAACGGTGAAGACTATTGGAACGGCGACGGGTTTTCGGACGAGCCCGGTAATTTCAACATTCGCTACGAGGTCTGCGAAGCGCGTGGCTCAACCGATGGCGGTTTCGACTGCAAAAGCCGTGATGTTGTTCTCATTGATTGCGTTGCCGAGGACAACAAGCGCAACTTTCGCATATGGAGCGATCGCGCGACCCTCACGAACTGCATCAGCCGCGCGCCGAACTTTCGCGGTGAAGGCTTCAATGAAAACGCGAGTTCGTCCCACCTCTGGATAGGTGGCGAAGAGAACATCGAGATCGATATCGCAAACCTGACGATTGAAGATGGTGACGCGACACCGATCATCGAATTTAATCACGATGTGGGGCGCGTAAAAATTCGCGGCGTAACCATAAGTAGCCCGCGCGTGAATTGGGGCAATGACGAGAACCGCATTCGCGCGAACATGCTAATCGGTGAGCCGCGCTTTCACCAGAATATAGCTAACGAGACACCCTAGCGCGCAGCGCGAAGCAATAGCCCAGCAGGTGAGAAATGTTGCTTACGCTCGTCGCTGAAGCATAAACTCAAGGGTGCGATGAGGCGTTGTTGTCTCGCGCCAACCCAATCCGATTGCGAGATATGTCCGCTACGCCTGAATCCAAAGCCGGCGCTGAAGCCCCGCTGATCTTCGTGGTCGGCGCACGCGGAATTCCCGACGTTGAAGGCGGCGCCGAAAAGAACGCCGAGATGTTGTTTCCGCTCGTTGTCGCGAGCGGGACCTACCGGGTGACGTTGGTCGGCCTTGCCGACAACATCAAATCCGACACATTCAAGGGTGTCCGCTTGATGAAGGCGCCGCGCTCGAACTTCATGAAGACCGATAAGCTTCTTTACTACGTCGCTGCGATTTTCATGGCGCTGCGGCTGCATCCGCGCATCGTTCATTTCCAGGGGCTCGGTTCTGCGATTTTTCTTTGGGCGTACAAGCTCATGGGCGCGAAAACTGTGGTTCGTTACGGTTCGGCCGATTATTTGGTCGGCAAGTGGGGCGCGCTCGGCAAATTGGGCTTTTTGCTTGCAGAGTATCAGCTGCGCTTTGCGGATGCCGTCATCGCCGTGACGCCCGCTTTGGCTGAGCGACTGGCGCGGCGCGGCATCAAGGGAAATGTGCATGTGATCGCTAACGCAGCCGATCCGCTGCCTGCCGCGGCGCCGAGCGTGGACACGCCGACGGGCGACTACATCCTGACTGTTGGCCGTGTCACCGCCCAGAAGAATGTTGCGAACCTCATCCGTGGCTATGAACAGTTTGCCAAGGGCGCGGCCAACCCGCCGAAACTTGTTGTGGCGGGCGGCTTAGACGAGGCGGACTATGTAGCGGGGCTGCAGCCGTTGATCACTGAGCGCACCGTGCTGGCGGGTAAGTTTACGCGTAGCGCAATGGCGCCTCTGTATCGCGGCTCGAAGATCTATATTAATGCCTCGCTGCATGAGGGGAGCTCGAACGCCGTGCTTGAAGCCATCGGCGCGGGTTGCTCGATTCTGTTGAGCGATATCCCCGAAAATCGCGACTTCGGACTTCCAGCTCAAGCCTATTTCGATCCGAACTCGCCGGATTCGATCGCTGATGCTCTCAAGCGCGCGCTGACCGATCCAGGAAATTTCGTTGTGGATGCGGGCCGCTACCTGACTTGGAATGCGGTCGCCGAACGGACGCTTGACATCTATCGCGGCATCGCCCCTTTCCAACGTTCCGAGATCGAGCGATCGGATGCGCTGGTCTCGGCCTCTTAACGGGGCGGCTTGATGTGCGGAATTGTTGGCGTTGTTGAAGGCAGGGGCTTTGAGGTCCCGCGCGCCCAGGTAGAGGCTGGGCTAGCTGCGATCCGCTATCGTGGTCCGGACGATCAAGGTGTCTGGTCAGAAGACGCGACGACGTTTGGCCATTTGAGGCTCTCGATCGTCGATCTATCGCCGGCTGGCCGACAGCCAATGTTCTCCGCCGATGAGCGTTATGCGATCACCTATAACGGCGAGATCTATAACCATAACGAGTTGCGTTCTGAGCTTGATGCGGAGTCCGCTCACACTTGGCGCGGCAGCTCGGATACCGAGGTTCTTCTTGAACTTATCTCAAGGCGAGGCGTCGAGGCGGCGCTCAAGAAGGTGGACGGAATGTTCGCCTTCGCGTTGTGGGATCGGCGTGAGAAGCGAATTTTCCTGGCGCGGGATCGCTTTGGCGAGAAGCCCCTCTACTATGCAACGCGTGGCGAAGGTCTGGCGTTCGCATCAGAGTTGGCCGCGCTTGAGCAATTCAAGGCCCTTAATCTCAAAGTCAGCCGCGAGAATGTCGCCCGCTACTTTACGTGCGGCTACGTGCCTTCGCCCTTCAGTATCTATGAGGCCGTCTACAAGCTTCCGCCTGCATCGCTTTTGACCTGGAAACCGGGCGAGGCGGTTAAGGTTCAAGAATACTGGTCGATTGACGAGATGGCGCGCGGGGCCATCGCGGAGCGGCGGTCGATTAGTATGGCCGACGCCGTAGATGAGTTGGATCGCTTACTGCAGGCGTCAGTGGCGGAGCGCATGTCGGCCGATGTGCCGGTTGGCGTGTTTTTGTCTGGCGGCATTGATTCATCCTTGGTCACGGCCGCGATGCAAAAGTGCGCCACCATGCCGGTGACGACGCTCACACTCGGCTTTGAAGACCCCCGCTTTAACGAAGCTGATCACGCGCGTGCGATAGCCAGGCATCTTGGCACAAATCATATCGAAGAGGTGGTGACCGCCGAGCAGGCGCTCTCCGTCGTGACGCGGCTTGGCCGCATGTATGATGAGCCACTCGCGGACTCTTCGCAGATTCCGACCTATCTGGTCTCGGAGATGGCTCGAAAGCACGTCACAGTGGCGCTTTCAGGAGACGGTGGTGACGAAGGCTTTGCGGGCTATCGGCGCCATTTCGCTACACCGAAGCTCTGGCATCGCATGCGTAAGGTGCCGATGCGTTCAGCAGCGCGTGCGGCGATTAATGTGGCGCCGGTGTCCGCACTGAACGCAGGCCTCGGCTTTCTAAAGAGTTTCACGGATCGGTATGGCCCGGGTGGGGACGTTGGTCCGACCTTAAAACGTGTGGCGCCTTGGCTTGGTGCGACTTCACTTATCAACCTGCACGAACTCAGCCTTGAGAAGTGGCCGAGCGACGGGCAGCTCGTCCCTGGTGTCGGCGCCCTGAATGGCCGCGACTACGGCTTCTTGCCAGAAAGTGAAGTCGATCAGCTTTGCTTGCATGACATGCGCAATTACTTGCCGGGCGACATTCTCACTAAAGTTGATCGCGCTTCGATGGCGGTGAGCTTGGAAACACGAATTCCGTTGTTGGATCCGGAAGTGGTGCGTTTTGCACTGACGTTGCCCGAAGAACTGCGGATGAAGGACGCGAAGGGTAAGCTCATCCTTCGTGAAGCGCTGAAGCGCTACGTGCCTGAAGCAATGTTCGATCGCCCAAAGACCGGCTTCGCACCGCCGCTAGAGAGTTGGCTGCTTGGGCCGTTGCGTGGCTGGGCGGAAGATCTGCTCTCGCCGGCGAGCCTCGCAAGCCACGGGCTGCTCGACGTCGGCCGCGTGCGTGATTTTTGGGCGCGCTATCAGCGCGGCGGCACGATGGAAGAAGCGCGGCTTTGGTCAGTTCTGCAGTTGCAGAGCTGGGCGGCGGCGCGCGGCGTCTAAGTTGGTCGCTTCTGCTGCAACGAAAGCAGGTAGAGCGTGTAGCCGCAGATCAAACCGTACAGGATGTTTCCTTCGATCATCCACATAGGCATCGTCGCCATGTTCAGGACTATGTAACTCAAGTGTGCGCCGACGAGCACGCCCGCTTGCGGGTGGCGAACGCGTAGCGCTGAAACGAGCATCGAGCCCCACACCCAGAGAATGACAACGACGCCAACGATCCCATACTCGTAGAGATAGTTGACGAGTGTGTTGTGGGCGTAGAGCGGGAAGGTATCGTTCCAGGATTCTGGGCCGAAGCCGATGACGTATTCCGCCAAGTCACCGCGCATCCAGGCGTAGATGTAAGAGCTCCAGATGTAAGGGCGTCCGGACAGCAAGCGCCCCTCATCAACCGTGTACTCCGAGGGCGGCTTGAAGAAGTTTACGTCTCCAGCGCCAACGACACTGACGTCATTGAAACGCTCTGCCAGCACTAGGCTGAGTACGCCGAGTGTGATCGCCCCGATGACGATGAGGGCGCTGGCGACGAACGGGCGGTCACGTAACGGGAAACGGCCCAGCGATGACGCGGCGAAGTAGGTGAGCAAAAGCGGCGCGATCGCCACCAAAGTCGTCCGGTAGTTGGCGAGCACAATGCCGACAACGCAGACGATGATGATCGTGAACTTCAGGGATTTATCGATGCGTGTGGCGAAGCAGGCGGCGGTGAGGCAGGTCGCGAGCGTGACTGAGAACGCCGCTTCGTGGTTGTAACCGCCGATATAGCTCATCGCCGTGACATCGGTCTCTGTGAGTTTGCCGTAGCCGAAGACGATCGACATCAGCTGCCAGATGAAGACCGGCAGAAAGGACCAAAGCATGGACGCCATGAAATCACCGGCGCGGGCGCGGGTCATGGCGCCGTACACGGCGAGAATGATGATGATGAGGTAGGCGTGCTTGGAGACGACCGTGATCAGACCGGAGCTAAAGCCGCCGTTTCCAAAGGCGCTGACGACTGCCAGGGCGATGAGCACGTAGAATGGGAGTAAGAACCGAAGCTGCAGGTGGCGTAGGTTGATGTTCATCAAGCCGACGATCACCAATCCCATCGAAGCCAAAGCGTTGGCCGACATCCCAGCCGCGAGCGGCCGATAGGTGATCGTGTGAAACGCGGACATTACGTAGCGCAGCCATGATGCGCCGACCACAAACGCTCCGGCCCGGTCGCGCATGCGCACCATGACGAACACGATGATTAATAGGCTCACCAGCGCTACGGGATAGAGCAAATAGGCTGGTAGCGCTGGCGATGCAGAGCCGAGTTCGTTGGAAATCATGACCGCTTAACTCAGCCTACCGAGGGGTGCGCCGTTTTGGATTTCCTTCTGGGGCGCCTGGGGTGTGTGAAGCAAGACTTGTGCGGGAGCCGTGGATCGGCTCTTGCTTGCGGGTAGCGGAATCCTTCCGGCAAATTAGGGAAAAGCGGCGTGACCAGGCGCAAACGCGCAGTCTTCTTGATTAACTCCCTTGCTGGCGGCGGCGCCGAGCGGGTGATGTGCACGTTGCTGCGTCATTCCGAGCCCCAACAGGAAGAGTTCGACATCTCGCTTGTGGTGCTGGACAGCGAAGCCGCAGGCAACGCGCCGCCCGATTGGGTTGATGTCCGGCAGTTCGATTGCCGCTTTTCTTTGGCTCGCAGCATTCTCGCCGTTCGAAGGGTTTACGCCGAGCTTCGGCCCGATATCTCCTTAAGTTTTTTGACCCGTGCGAATTTGTCGAGCGTGCTTGGCGCGGTGTCGCCGTGTGTGATCAGTGAGCGGGCGCATACCTCACACCACTTCAGCAAGGGCCTTCGCGGTGCTGTCTCGCGCACCATGGTGCGCGCGATTTACCCGCGCGCGTCACGTGTGATTGCTGTGTCTGACGGTGTTGCGCAGGATTTGCGCGAGAATTTCGATGTGCCCGACGACCGGGTGCTAAGTATCCCTAATCCGACGGACGTCGATTCAATTCGCATTCAGGCGCGCGGTTCGATGCCGATCGATGTTGGCGGGCCGTTTATCATGTCTGCCGGTCGGCTGGTGAAAGTGAAGAATTTCGCCATGTTGTTGCGTGGTTTCGCGTTGGCCGGCGGCGATCGAAAGCTTGTCATTGCTGGAGAGGGCGAGGAGCGCGGCGCGTTGGAGCAGCTGGCGCAAGAGCTAGGCATCGCTGATCGCGTTTTGCTCCCTGGCTTTATCCAAAATCCTTATCCCTTGATGGCTGCCGCTGACGTCTTTGTGCTGCCTTCGGATTCGGAGGGCTATCCGAATGCGTTGATTGAGGCGATGGCTCTTGGTCGTTCGGTTATCGCCACGAATTGTGATTCCGGCCCGTCGCAGATTCTAGCTGGGAAGCCGCGTCAGGCTGTGACTGGCGTCACGTTTGCCGAAAATGGCGTTCTGGTTCCGGTTGATGATGAGAGCGCTATGGCAGAGGCCATTCGAGCGCTTAACGATGGGGAGCGCCGCGCCGAATATGGTGCAAAGGCCGCCATACGAGCGGCGAGTTTTAACGCTGCCGCGATAACTGCGAGATATTGGGACGTCTTGCGCGACGCGATGAATGCAGCGCCGGCGCGCCAACACTAGGAATGACGAGTATGGAAGCCGCCGAATTTGCGTCAGCGCCGAACACGACGCGCGATCGCGCGCCGCGGATCGCGATCTTCGGTGGCTATGGCAGCGGTAATTTCGGCAACGATGCTTCATTTGAAGCGCTGTATGATTTTCTCCGCGCCGAGATGCCAGAGGCGAAGATTTCTGCGATCTGCAGCAAACCAGATGTGGTTACCAAGAAGTTCGGCGTGCCCGCGATTGGCATTGCTGCGCCACGCCCTCAGGGGATTTGGCGTAAGTTAGATACTCTCGTGCTGCGCCAGCCGAGTACGTGGCGAAATTGGGCGCGATGCCTGAAAGCATTGCGCGACTACGACATCATCCTTTCGGGCGGCACAGGCGTTTTTGACGATTTTCGCGACACGCCGATGGGGTGGCCAAGCGTTTTGCTGCGCTGGTGCTTAGCCGCGCGGATGCGCAAGGTGCCGTGGGTTTTCGTAAGCGTCGGCGCGGGGCCGATCGTTAGTCCGATCAGCCGCGCGATGATGAAGAAGGCGGGTTCATTTGCCCGCCAACGCCTTTATCGGGACCAGGATTCCTACAGCTTCATGCAAAGGCTCGGTGTCGATGGTGAGCGCGACGCCGTTGTGCCAGACCTCGCGTTCCTGCTCGCGACACCGGACGCGGTGAAGCCCGTTGGTTCGCAGCTTGTGGTGGGCGTCGGCATGATGACCTACCAAGGCTGGCACGCCAAAGCCGCTACTTATCAAGCCTATGTCGAGCTGCATGCCAAGCTGATCGACTGGCTGATCGGCGAAGGTCATCAGGTGCGCATGATTATCGGTCAGGCGCCGACGGATTTCACCGCGGCGCGCGATGTGGAGGCGCGGCTTGGCTTCAAGTTGCTCACTGAGCGCGATGAGAAGATGAACTCAATTCATGATGCGATGACCGCGATCGGTGAGACCGACATGGTCATTGCTTCGCGTTATCACGTGCAAATCGCGGCGCTAAAGATGGGGCGGCCGCTCATCTCTTTGAGCTATGGCCCGAAGAATGACGCCCTCATGGAAGATGTTGGGCTCAATGAGTTCGTGCAGGATGTTGACCATGTCGACTTCGAGCGACTTAAGCAGCAGATCAATAGGATGATCGCAGGTCGTGAAGGCTACGCAGTGCAAGTGCGTGACAAAGTGAGTGAGATGAAGGCGAAGCTGCGCCAAGCGTTGCGAGCGCTAGACCTCGGCGCCTAGTCAATTGAGGTCAACGCGTCAGGTTGCCAGCGACGCGGGGCGTAGGGTTTGCTGATCCGTTTTGCGAATAGATAGTACGGCCAAACGGCCACGGATTCGATGAAGTCCCAGGGATTGGGCGCGTGTCCGCGCGCTTTTAAGCGCTTGTAGTCACGCACCGCGATCTTCATTGAGCCGGAGGCTGCCCAGTAAAGGATGCGCCGGTAGAAGACGCGAAGGAAACGACGCAGCACGCGGCCGTATTCAGTGTTTGACAGATGCGCAGGGCCGTAGCGCTCGATGAAGAGCAGTTTTTCCCAGATCACTGCCTTTACCTTTGGCGCCAGCGTGAACACGAGCGAGCCGGATTCAGCATAGCGACTGGTGTCGGCCAAATACTTATGGACGAAGGCCGCGCGTTTGCCGCGTGAAAGCACCCGGCAAACGGCGGCGATGTAGCATTCGACGATGTCGTTCGGATAAAAATCTTCGTCGGGGCGCATGGCGTCGCGGCGGAAGAGGACATGCGCGGTTGGGATGTGCGCCTCGTCCGAGAGGAAGCGCGCCAGCATGTTGCTAGCTTCGTAGACCGTGCATTCTTCCGGGAACTGATGCGCTCTAAGGACGCCATTCATTTTCTCGATGCCGGCAACCATGACGATGGTGTCGTCAGTCAAGGCGACGTCCATCATGTCGGCGATTGCAGTTGGCGGCATGCTGTCGTCCGCGTGGAGCATGCGAAAGTGCGTGGCCTCGGCAGGAATGAGGCTCGCTACCATGTTTGAGTTCTGTTGAAAGGTGATCGTCGCGGGGTTTCGGATCGTGATGATCGGCACCTCGGCATTGGCGTAGCGCGCGATGATCTCCGGGGTCGCGTCGGTGCTCGCATTATCCACGATGCAATGGACGAGCGGGCGATAGGTCTGCGCCTGAACCGCCTTGATCGCGCCTTCGACGTGCTTTTCGCCGTTGTAGCAAGGCGTAATGACGGCAACGAGAGGCCGGGGCGTGGAGGGGAGCGCAGTTGGCATTATCTCAGGCAGCCGTGTTTGGCCGCGTTGGCGGCTCGGGATCGTGCTGCCAGAGCAATACTTAGGCCGTCAAAGGGCCCGTAAGGTCTTCAGTTGAAGAGAGCTATAAAGCTGAGGACAACCCAGCCGATCCCGGCCCACATGGCGACGCCGACCGCCAGGGCGGCCCAGATCGACGCCGCAACGGGCCAGCGCTTTTGAAGCGCCCGAGCTGGCGGCTTGGCGGCCGGCGCGAGCAAATCTACCTTCGAGACGGCGCCTTGGGGCTGTGGGACCATGAACATCAATGTCCGCATCCATCGTTCGTTCGGCGTCGCAACCCTTGGCGAGAGGTCGTTCAACTGGTTGCTGCCCGACAGATGGACCATTCGGCCCTAGGCTGGGCAGTTAACTTTCAGACAAACTCCAGTCGATCCTGGGGGTAACGCCGGCTTACCGTATGGGTTCCTATGATTTCGTTAGCTGGGCTTTTTCTCGTGGCGCGCGAGTTCTTGAGAGCGCCGGAGGATAGCAGGTTTTCTCCAAAGACGCGAATGCTGCTCACATCAGACTTCCGTGAGGCGTGTAGCACAAGGTTCTCCTCATCGTTCGGCGCGACTGCGCCTTGTTGCACGCGACGAAAAAGCGACAGGTTGCGCAATTCATAGGGGAGTTCTTCGCTGGCATCGCAGAGCGCCGCTGTGTCCCAAGTTAAGACGTGCTAACTATTTCCAGCGCTGGCTGGGTAATTGCTTTCAGCGCACGAGGTCCGCCGAGAAGCGAGCGGACGGGGATCGTCGCAATGAACGTAATCGCAATTCGCAAGCCGACGGGTGAGATGAACCTCCCACCCGAGGACGGAGGCGAGCTTGGTACGTTCAGCTTGAAATGGTTGTTCGATTTCCTGGTCCGCCGGTGGATGTTGATCGCCGCCGTGGCTGCGGTCTCTTTCGTGCTGGCTTTTGCGGTATTCATGATCCAGCCGCCGCAATATAGCGCGACGGCGTTGGTGATGATGAGCGGCGGCGGCGAGCAGGTGCTGGGCCCCCAGCAGCCGAATGGCCGCCCCGACGCCCCACCGAGCGCGCCGGTCGTGGACTCTCAGCTTGAAGTGCTCCGCTCAGATATGCTGACGGGGCGCTTGGTCGATGCGCTCGAGCTCATGAGTGACCCGGAATGGAACGCGGCGCTTGAGGACAGCGACGCGCCGGCAGCCACCGACCAAAGCCCTGCCGCCTTGGCCTATCGCACAGAAGCTCGCCAGGCCGTGGTTAAGGCCGTCAGTGGCGCGATTAGTGTTCGCCGCCGTGGCCTTACTTACGCAGCTGAAGTCACTGCTGTATCCCAAAGCCCGGAACGCGCCGCTCAGCTCGCCAATCATTTGGTCGAGCTCTTCCAGCGTTATCAGATCGAAGCCCGCATCGAGAGCGCTGCGCGCGCCAACACGTGGCTGTCGACGCGCCTTGAAGAACTGCGCTCAGACGTTCAAGCCAAGGAAAGCCAAGTCGAGCAGTATCGTGCGACCACTGGTTTGGTTTCGACGCAGGGTGCTTTCCTGATCGAGCAACAGATCACGGACGCGCAAGCTTCGCTTATGCAGGCGCGCGCCGACTTGTCTGAGCGCCAAGCTCGTTATTCTCAGCTGCAGGATCTCCTTAATCAGGGTGGTTCGGCTGACACGCTCGTCACGGTTTTGAACTCGGTCGTGATCTCGCAGCTCCGTTCGCAGGAAGCCACGGTTGCGCGCCAGCTTGCTGATTATCAAAATCGCTACGGTGAAGCGCACCCTGCGATCGCAAACGTCCGCGCAGAACTTACCGATATTCGCGAGCAGATCGCGGCAGAAACGCGCCGTATCCAGGCTGGCATGCGCAATGACGTCGATATCGCCTCCGCCCGCGTGATTCAGGCGCAGGCAGGCCTCGATAGCTTGCGCGCCCAAATGACTGGCGGTGGTCCGGAAATGGTTCGCTTGCGCGAACTCGAGCGTGAAGCAGCCGCTGCCCGCACCGTCTATGAGTCGTTCCTCCAACGTGCTCATGAGATTGCGGATCAAGGCACCATCAACACCGCGCCAGCGGAACTGATTTCAGCAGCGGCAATTCCGAGTGAGAAGAGTTCTCCGCGTCTGTCGATTTCGTTCGTGTTGTCCTTCGCGCTTGGACTTGGCCTGGGTCTCGCGGCGGCGTTCCTGGCTGAGGCGCTCGACGACGGTTTCGTCAGCTCGGATGACGTCGAGCGCAAAACCGGAGCGCCGGCGCTGGCCAGCATTCCCCAGGTCCGTCGCAGCGAGCTGCGCCAGTCTTCAACGACGACGACACATCCCGCCGCCTTCATGATCCAACGCCAGATGTCGGCGTTCACTGAAGCTTTCCGGGTGCTGCGCACCACCATTTTGTTCGCTGCTGGTCAGCCGAAAACGCAAGTTGTCGCAATCACTTCGGCGCTCCCGAACGAAGGCAAGACCACGGTTTCGCTGTGCTTGTCGCGGGTTTCGGCGCTCTCGGGCCAACGTGTTCTTCTCATCGATTGTGATCTGCGTCGCCGTTCGGTGAAGGAAGTTTTGGACATTGAGCCGGATGTCGGTCTTCTCCAAGTGCTCTCGGGCGAGGTGACCTGGCGCCAGGCGATCTATCTGGATGAAGCCAGCGGCATGTGTGTCCTGCCCGTCAGCGGCTCGGGTTTCACGCCGAAGGAGATCTTCGGTGCAGAAGACATGAGCCGCCTGATCGCGGAACTTCGTGGTTCGTTCGACTTGATCGTGCTTGATTGCGCCCCGGTGCTGGCTGTCGCGGAGACGCGCGTCGCCGCGGCGAAGGCTGATGCTGTAGTGCTGGTTTCGCGCTGGCAGAAGACGCCGATGCGCGCGGTTCGCGCTGCGCTCCAACAATTGCATGATGCAGGTGCAAACGTTCGGGGCGTCGCGCTCAACGGTCTCGATCGCCGCGCGCCTGGCTACTACTCGTATCCAACGTACGATTTCAGCAAAGGCTGAGCGGGGTTTTCGTCGAGCGCGGTTCTCCACAATTGTTGGGCGAGGTGTTTCGCTTTGGCGCTTGCTTCGCGCGCCGGGCGAGCGAGATTGAGTTTTCGTACTGAGATATCAGTGTGCGCTTGCAAGAGGCGAACGCAGGGTGTCTTTAAGTCAAGTGCTAAAGCTCGTCGCAGAAGTGGGCGGGCAATGTGGGGAAGTCATGCAGGAACGCTCTAAGGCTAGCGAAGAAAACGCTAGCGCCGCAGCACCAGCTCGGGCGCCCACGTCTTCGCGCGCGGCAACGCCGCGCCTCACCGCCATCACACCTCCCGCGCCTCCGGCCATCGCTGAGCCGCAGCAACGCGTGGAAGTCGTCCGTAAGGCTGAAGTCGTACAAATCGCCCCGACGCCGGTTGGTGGTTGGTCTAAGCGCGCGTTTGACGTTTGCGCCTCGGCCGGCGCTTTGGTGGTTCTTGCACCGCTTTTGATAGCGACCGCGATCGCGGTAAAACTCGATAGTCCTGGTGACGCCATTTTCCGCCAGGAGCGTGGTGGGCTCGGCGGGAAAACCTTCCGGATCTGGAAGTTTCGTACGATGTCGGTGATGAAAAATCGCGGCGTCGTGCAGGCCATCCACCACGATGCACGTATAACGCGCCTTGGCGCCTTCCTGCGCCGTTCGAGCTGGGATGAGCTGCCCCAGCTCGTCAACGTCCTGAAGGGCGATATGTCAATCATTGGGCCGCGTCCGCACGCGCTCGAGCACGACATCTATTTTGAATCTGTCGACGGAACCTACCCCGAGCGGTTTACCGCGCGTCCTGGTGTGACCGGTCTTGCGCAGGTGAATGGTTGCCGTGGCCCGACGGAAACGCACGACAAAATTCGTGCGCGCACGAAATACGATGTCGAGTACGTGCGTAATTGGACCTGGTGGCGCGAGGTTGAAATCATCGCGGCGACCGTGGCTGTGCTGTTCTGGAAGCGAGACCCCGGAGCACTTTGAGCCGGAATTAGCGCCGCACGCGAGCGGCGCTTTTTGCATGTGAAAACGTCAGTGCAGGACGCGTCCAGCCTTGGGGCAGGACGCGCCCGCAGCGTAGAATAGTGGCGCCCGTGAGCGGGCATGAAAGAGGCGAGTGGTTCCATGAAAGTCCTGTTGACGGGTTCGCGCGGCTATATCGGCACGGTGATGACGCCAATGCTGCAGAAGGCGGGGCACGAAGTCGTCGGTCTGGATGCCGATCTTTATTCGCGCTGCACGTTCGAAGATGGCGGCCAGATCGTCGACATCCCGACTATTATCCGCGACACGCGCGATGTGCGGTTGGAAGACGTCGAAGGCTTCGATGCGATCATTCACCTTGCGGCGCTCTCGAACGACCCACTCTCTAACCTCAATCCGAACCTGACCTATGATGTGAACCACAAGGCGTCTGTTCGCATCGCTGAGTTGGCCAAAAAGGCTGGCGTGCCGAAATTCATCTTCGCCTCCTCGTGCTCGAACTACGGCAAGACCGAAGGCGACGAGATGATCGACGAAACCGGCAAGCTCGCACCGGTCTCGGCCTACGGTGAATCGAAAGTGCTGGTCGAGCGCGACGTGAAGCCGATGGCGGACGAGAAGTTCTGCCCGGTGTTCATCCGTCCGGCGACCGCCTACGGCGTGTCACCACGCCAGCGCTTTGACATCGTGCTCAACAACCTTGTCGCCTGGGGCATGACCAAGGGTGTCATCCTCTTGAAGTCGGACGGCACGCCGATCCGGCCGATCGTTCACATTGAGGACATCTCGCGCGCGTTCATCGCTGCGCTTGAAGCGCCGGCAGATCTGGTCCGCGGCGAAGCCTTCAACGTCGGCCAAACGGCGCACAACTACACCGTCCGGCAGATCGCCGAGATCGTGCGTGACATCGTGCCGAACACCACGATCGAACTCACCAGCGAAGCCGGCCCGGACCCGCGCTCGTATCGCGTCAGCTTCGAGAAGATCAAGAAGACGCTGCCGGGCTTCCAGCCGCAATGGGATGCGGTGAAGGGCGCCGAGCAGCTCTACGCCGCCTACAAGAAGAGCGGCATCACCGTCGAGGAATTCGAAGGCACGCGCTACAACCGTATCGCCCACATTAAGAAGCTTCTCGCCGACGATCTGCTTAACAACGAACTGCGTCCGTCGGGCGAAGCGGTGGCCGCGGAATGAAATTCCACAAGACCACCCTGCAGGACGTCGTTCTCATCGAGATGACGCCGTTCGGCGACAATCGCGGCTGGTTCGGGCGTTCCTTCTGCATGAAGGAATTCGCCGAAAACAATCTTGAGGTCAGCTACCCGCAGCACAACACCGGCTACTCGAAGACGAAGGGCACCGTGCGCGGCATGCACTTCCAAGTCGATCCGCATTACGAAGTGAAAGTTGTCCGCGCGCTGCAAGGCGCCGTGCACGACATTATCGTCGACATGCGCCCGCATTCGAGCACGTATCTGAAGTGGGAGGGGTTCGATCTGTCCTTTGAGAACGGTCGTCAGCTTTATGTGCCGCGTGGCTTTGCGCACGGTTACCAAACGCTCGTGGATGATACGCAGGTGAGCTATCTTTGCTCGGCCATGTATGTGCCGGATTCAAACGGCGGCTATCGTCACGATGACCCGGCGTTCGGCTTGAAGTGGCCGCTGCCAGTGAGCGAAATGTCAGACAAGGACAAGGCTTGGCCGGATTTCGTGCAGCCGGAAAAGAGCGGCGTAAAGCCAAGCTCGATGCCGGTTCGCTTCTAAACTGGTTGTGATCTGAAAATTGAAGCCGCGCCTTGAAACAGGCGCGGCTTCATTATTTTGGGCGCGTCACCAACCAGTAGGAAAATGCGCGTCGATGGATCGTCTCTGAGCAAACCGTTCGTTTTGTCTCAAAGAGAAGCGTCCCCGCATGCCTGCTTGCTCCTCGTTAGCCACGACGACACGTTCCTGGACGCGGTAGGTGTTACGCGTCGGCTCACGTTGCAGTGATCGGCGCGAGGCTCGCGGAGTCGTGAGGGCGGATTAGCGCAAACCTGCCTTAGCCTCGTCGCATGCGGCGGATACTTGGCTTGCTAGCGGTTGGCTGTGTTCTCATTGGCGCGAGCGCGTTTGCGCAACCGGCCGACAATTCGTCCTGGTATACAATCATGGCGGACAGCGGCCCGATGCTTGGCCATGTGTCGCTTGAGGTGATCCCTAGATCAGATGGGCGTGATCTCATCGAGAGCCAGAGTATTTATCTGCGCGAAAGCGGGGGCCTCCCGCATCGTGCGCGTACGCGCACGGTGGTGCGTGAGAACAATGAGGGGCAGGCGCTTTCTATAGAGTCCACGTCCACCATGGGACGCTTTCGCACGCGAACGCGGGCGCGCATTAGCGGCGCGCGCGTTGAGGTCGAACGCGAAACGCCGAGTGGTCAAACGCGCGAAACGATCATCTTGCCAGACAATGTCCGCTTCGATGATGGCGATGGGCTGGTGCAGAATTGGACGCCAGAGGCTTTAACCCGCCTGGAGTTTTTGAACTTCGACAGCGATACCATGGCGGTCGAGCGCATCGTTATCGAGGCGCAAGGCGCGCCAAATGAGGCGGGGCGATTCAGTGCGCTGCGTTGGCGCTATGACGGTGGTCAGTTGCGCGGCGTCGCTCGCCTTGTGTTGGAGCATGGCCGCGTTGTTGAAGTCGCGCAGCCGATGTTCGGCGAGACGTTCCGTACGCGGCTAAGCGATCGTGCAACCGCTCAGCGCGCCCATCCGCCCTATCAAGTAATCCCCAATATGGCCCAACGCTCGCCGTATCGGATTTCCGCAGAGGCGCGGCGCGGTCACCTGCGATTTCGCTATGAATTTCGTGAAGGCGTCGGCTTTCCGCTTCCGCAGACTGGTGAGCAACGTGTCCGTGTGGAGAACGGTTCCGCCACACTCGATATTTGCGAAGGTTGCGGGCCCGGCCTTGGCGCCGATGGTGCGACTTTAGCCGATGCTTCCCGCTCCACAGCTTGGTTGCAAAGCGATCACCCGAGACTGCGCGCCATGGCGGCTGCAATACGCGAATACGATGTGAGCGATGCTCGTAAGATGGAGCTGTTGTTGGAACGCGCGATTCCGTATCTGGAAGCAGCGGATTTCAACGGTCATTATTCTGCGTTGGATACGCTTGACCGTCGCGCTGGCGATTGCACCGAGGCGGCGGTGCTTTTGGCTGCTCTCGGCCGGGCCGCTGGCATTCCCACGCGGGTTGCGAGCGGGGTGTCGTACTCTCGTGAGAGCTATCATGGCGTAAGCAACGCCTTCATACCGCACAGCTGGACGTTGGCCTACGTTGATGGCGCTTGGCGGAGTTTCGATCTGTCGCTCCGTGAATTCGATAGCGCTCATATTGCGCTAACGATTGGCGACGGCGATCCAAGTTCGATCGCCGCCGCTGGTCAGTTGGCGAGCTTATTGCGGCTCGACAGCATCGCTGAGGTCCGCCGCCGCGACGACTGATTGCTCAACGTTGTCGCTCGTTTGGGCGTTGGACGGCGCCGCGTCCTCGTAAACTACAGGCGCTTCTGGTGCTGCCGTGGCATGCGTGTCCGCGATCTGCTCGATGCTCTCTGTGCTGACCGCACCAATGATTGTGAGGTCTGTACGCGTCGAAGGATCTTGCGCTGAGGCGATGCTTGGCATCGTCAACGCAGCAACAGCAAGAACTACAGCAAGTTTCAATTTGTGGGACATGATGTCTCCCTCCTAACGATGAGAAGCAGAGCGTACGTTCGTGCCGTTCGACAATACGCGCCTGTTCAACAACGCGTGTGAACCATGCCGTCTCGCGATGTTGTGAAATTTGAACGCCGATACTTCACGCGCTCGTGATTTCAAATACGACAAAGGCCGCGGTGCGAGAGCGCCGCGGCCTTCATAGTTTCAGCGTAGTCGTGGCGTTAGTCGTTGAGAACTTCCAGAAGGTTGTTCTCGCTCAGCACTTTCGCGGCATCATGGATGCGCTCATAGGGGAGCTTCGCGCGTTGTGCGATGTCCAGCAGCGAGTGCTGACCGTCCGATTGGTTCAACATCCAGAACACCGGCAAGTTGGCGTCGTAGGCCTTCTTGTCGCCGCCGATGGCGCCGTAAAGGCCGCGCTTGCCAAGGTTCGGCTCGCCGTGCGGCGCGAGGTTCATCGTTTTGTACTCGTTCTCGAGGATGTCGATGATCTGGAGCGTATGCTTGTAGGATTTCTCGAGCGCGTCCGGCTTCAGGAATTCCATGTTGTCCGCCGAGGTGTGATACTCGGGGAAGAGGCCGAAACGCGAACGCAGGAGCAGGCCAACGTTCAGGCGGAAGGCCGGCGAATTGTATTGGCGCTCGTCGTAGCCGTAGGGCCAGAAGTCGACGATGTTCGGAGCGGCTTCCTCGTCGCGCAGAATCTTTTCGACGGCGCGGTCGACAATGGCGTCGCCGGCTTGGCTGCGCTTGTAGGTCGGGCCACCCGGATCGCCGACACACGACAGGATCAGGCCGTTCTTGATGCGCTTGATCTTGTCTTCATTGCGGCTGAGCCAGGTAATCGAGCCGATCGTGCCGGGTGCGAAGATGAACTGGTACGAGTAACGCGTCTTGCCTTGGAGTTGGGTCAGAGCTTGGGCAAGGTGCGTGTTGACGCTCATGCCCGAGCAGTTGTCGTTGGCGAGCGAGGGGTGACAGCAGTGCGCTGAGAACAAGAAGATCTCGTCGCTCTCGCCCTGGAGGAAGTATTCGCCGTAGGTCAGTGAACCGTTCGGGTTGTGGTCGGAATCGATGAACGCCTCGTACTCGCCGTCCGGCAGGCTCATCAGCTGGTCGTGGCTCATGCAAAAGCCCCAGTTGATGTTGTAATAGCTGGTCCGGTACGGGATCAGGTCGGGCTGATCCGGCATTGTGAAGATGTGCTTCTTCAGGTCCGCCAGCTGGAACTTGCCATTGATCGGCGCTGAATAGTTCAGCACGTGCAGATTGTGCTTCTTGAAGTCGATGATCTTGTTGCCCTGAGGGTCCTTGATCCAGGCGTCGCGGATGTTCCACTCGGGCGCGATCGTCCAATCGAACGCCTGGGTGCCTGAGGGCACTTCGTGGATCTGCAGGTCGATCTTTTGCTTGATGTGTCCGAGGGTCTCGCGGACGCCATTGCCCGAAATCGAGCGGCAGATCGGGTAAATGCCGTTGGCGAAGTCCCACAGCTCTTGGCCGATGCCCGGCTTGTAGAGCTTTTGGACGAGTGACTCACGAATAACGGGCATTGGACAGGTTTCCTAAAACGCGACGGATCGCCGTTCATCGTCGCGTAAAGCACATTCCGGGCCGCACTCGTTTGCGGCCACGATTGCCCAGCGTCGATGGTGACATCCAAATTTTTTCGGGATTTTCCACGTGCCGTCAGAGCCGTCATTTTGTCAAGCAAAACGCCTCTCGCCGCATGCTTTACGGGGCATTTATGAGGCCGTTGACGGAGGTTGAAATTGGTGCGCGTAACAGCACCGTGGCGGCACGGAGGTTGCAGCCTTAATAGCTGGCGCAAGAAACGCGCGAAGCCCGGTGAGCAGGGGTCATGAAAGTCGTTCTATTCTGTGGCGGTCTCGGTACGCGCATCCGCGAGTATTCCGAAAGTGTGCCAAAACCAATGATCCCGATCGGTCATCAGCCGATCCTCTGGCATGTGATGAACTATTACAGCCAGTACGGGCACAAGGACTTCGTGCTGTGCCTCGGCTACAAGGCCAACACGGTTAAGGAGTTTTTCCTTAACTATAAAACCCAGACGTATGGCGATGTCATCGTCGAAGGCTCGAAGGTTGAGCTTCTTGGGCCGCGCCAAGAAGATTGGCGTGTGGCGATGATCGACACCGGCGTGTGGCGCAACATCGGCAGCCGCCTTTGGGCCGTGCGCGACCACGTCAAGAACGAAGAGATGTTCCTCGCAAACTACAGCGATGGCCTCTCAGACGTGAACCTCGATGACATGATCGAGAAATTCAAGAAGAGTGACAAGCTCGCCTGCTTTTTGGCTGTGCACCCGCCTGTCACGTATCACCTTGCCGACATCAACGATGACGGGAAGGTCAATCGCTTCATCACCTCGGATCGATCCGAGATTTGGATCAATGGCGGCTTCTTCCTGCTGAAGCCGGCGATCTTTGACTATATGAATGATGGCGAAGAACTCGAGGTCGAGCCATTCGAGCGCTTGATCAAAGAGAACAAGCTGATGGCTTACAAACACACTGGCTTTTGGCGCTCGATGGATACGCTGCGTGATCGTCAGGTGTTGGAAGACATGATGGAGAAGGGCGAGATGCCCTGGAAGGTCAACGGCAACGGCAAGAAGCCGAAAGCCTAGGATGCTGTCGTTCGACCTCGCTCGGCCGGGCAAGACGCTGCGCGTATTGGCGCTCGGCGCACATTCGGACGACATCGAAATTGGCGCGGGCGGCACAATCTTGTCCTGGATCGCTTCCGGCGCACAAGTGCATGTCGACTGGTGTGCGCTATCTGCGCCGGGTGAGCGTGCCGATGAAGCGCGCGCCAGCGCAATGGAATTTCTGGCCGGTGCGAAACATGCCGAGATTCATCTCGGTGAATTCCGCGATGGCTACTTTCCCGCCGAACGCACGGCCGTGAAAGATTGGGTCGAGGGATTGAAGCGTCTGGAAAAGCCAGATGTAGTGCTCTGCCATCAGCGCAACGATGCGCACCAAGATCACCGGATGGTTTGCGAACTCGCATGGAATACGTTCCGCGACCACCTCATCCTCGAATATGAGATTCCTAAGTGGGATGGCGATCTGGGGCAGCCCAATATCTACGTGCCGCTGACGGAAGCGGCGCTCGCGCGTAAGATCGAGCTTTTACACAAGCACTTCGGCACCCAGCGCTCCAAAGCCTGGTTCGACGAAGAGACTTTTCGCGGCCTCGCTCGTTTGCGCGGCGTTGAGTGTCGCGAGCGCTACGCGGAGGCATTCTTCGCGCGCAAACTTCTATTGAAATAGGACCACATCCGATGGCTCACGCCGGCTTCGAAAAATCCAACGTGCTGCGCGCGAAGGGGCAGCGCCTTATCCCGGGCGGCGCTCATACGTACGCAAAGGGTGACGACCAGTACCCCTTGCTCGCACCGGGCCACATCGTTCGTGGCAAAGGCTGCCGCGCGTGGGACGCCGATGGCAATGAATACATCGAATACGGCATGGGCAACCGCGCGGTTACTCTCGGGCACGCCTATGAGCCGGTGCTCGCAGCGGTGCGCGCTGAGCTCGAAAACGGTGTGAACTTCACGCGCCCGGCGGCGATCGAAGTCGCGGCCGCCGAGAAGTTTCTCTCGATGATCCCGAATGCCGAGATGGTGAAATTCTCGAAGGACGGTTCTGACGCCACCTCTGGCGCCGTGAAGATCGCGCGCGCCTATACGGGTCGCGATATCATTGCGATCTGCGGCGATCATCCGTTCTTCGCGGTGGATGATTGGTTCATCGGGACGACGCCGATCAATGGCGGGGTCCCCCGGGCCGTCACTGATCTAACCGTAAAGTTTAAATACAACGACATTGAAAGCGTGAAAGCGCTGCTGGCCAAGCATCCTAAGCAGATCGCGGGTTTCATTCTCGAGCCGACGCGCGGCAACGATCCGAAAGACAACTTCCTCCACGAACTCAAGCGACTCGCCCACGAGGACGGCGCGCTCTTTATTCTGGACGAGATGATCTCCGGCTTCCGCCTGCACAATTACGGCGCCCAGCACATGTATGACATTGACCCTGACCTCTCGACCTGGGGCAAGGCCATCGCCAACGGCTTTTCTGTGTCGGCGCTCGCGGGCAAGCGTGAGTTTATGCGGCTCGGCGATTTGGAACAGTGGGAAAAGCCTCGCGTGTTCCTCATGTCCACCACGCACGGTGGCGAAACCCACGGCCTCGCCGCCATGATGGCGACTATGGACGTCTACAAGAACGAGCCCGTGATCGAGCACATGGTCCGCGCTGGCAAAAGATTGATGACAGGTATCGAACAAGCGGCGCGTGCGCGCGGGGTTCATGAGCACGTTACTGTCATGGGTATGCCGTCCAACGCCGTGTTCGGCGCCACCGATGGCGACAAGAAGCCGAGCCAAGCTTATCGGTGCGTCTTGTTGCAGGAATTGATCAAGCGCGGCGTCATCGCGCCCTCGATCGTCGTTTCCTATGCTCACAAGGACGCTGACATCGATCAGACCATCGACGCGTTTGATGGCGCAATGGAAGTTTACGCGCGCGCGCTCAGCGACGGCGCGGAAAAGTTCTTGATCGGTCCTCCTTCAGAGATGGTCTACCGCGCTTTCAATAAGAAGCCGGAAGGCGCGTGACCTCACGGTGTTAACTCGCCTGACTTATGAAAAATTGTGAACTTTACCAGCGCGATAGAACGTATTTCGGTCGCTTTCGGTTAACTGCGCTCGGGCATTCTCCGCCGACGCATCGCATCCGCGCGGTGTGAGTGGAGCCCGCGAATGACCGCCCGTAACCAGCGCGTTAATAAAGTCTCGGCCGGAATTCCCGCTGCGAGCGCAATTTGTTGCGATCTGGGCCGGTCTGGCCAAATTCTGCCCCGTCCACTCACATCATCTGGATCTCCGGATGAGCCTGGCGGCTTGGGGGAAGTCTTGCGTATTAATCCATTTGCTTCGCTTTTTGCAGCGTCACTTATCGTGCTTGCGCCCGTCCATGCGGCGGCGCAAACGCAACAAGAGAGCACGGCGCGCCAAGAAAGTGTCTCAGTCCGTGATCGTGATCGTCCAGAGTACGATGCTCCTGGCCGTCGCCTTGGCTCATTCAACCTGAATGCGGCGCTCGATCTTGCGGTGACCAGCACCGACAACTTGTTCGCAGCGCCAGATGGCGCGCCGAGTGAGGTCGACGATATCATCTATAGCGTCGCTCCGAATGCCTCGCTCAGTTCCGATTGGTCGCGGCACGCATTTGCGATCGACGCTGGCGCGGTTTTCCGCAGTCATGAGGATTTCTCGAACGAAGACGCGGACGATCACTACGTCCGGGCCACAGGCCGTTTTGATATCGGCGAAAATACCGCGCTCCGCGGCACGCTGCGTTCATCGCACCAGGTGACGCCGCGCACCGATCCGGACTCGCCTTTCATCGGCGCGCCGGTGGAGTATGACCGCGTCGATAGCGGTGTCGGCGTCACGCATCGCTTCGCGCGCTTTACCGCGAGCCTCGATGCCAACAGTAGCGAATATGAATATGACGGCGCGCAATCGTTCCGCGACAACGAAGAGAGTGCGCTGCGTGGCCGTCTCGATGTCGAGTTGAGCCCGCGTATCGGACTGTTGCTTGCCGCGACCGTTGACGAGCGTGACTACAACAATTCACCGCAATTCAATTCGGATGGCGCCGCCTACATGGTCGGCGTTTCGCTGAATTCCGACCTGATGCGCGGCGAAGTTTCGGTTGGTCAGTTCGAGCGTGACTATGCTGGCGCGACGGGCAGCTTTGATGGCGTCGCGGTCGAAGCCAACGTTGAATGGTACATTACTCAACTCACCACGGTGACGGTCGATGCGCGTCGTGACGCGGACGATCAAATCGGCGCCTTCTCGGGCGAGCCCTACATCACCGAAGAATACGGCGTTCGCGTCGATCATGAGCTGCTTCGCAATGTGATCCTCACGGGTTCGGCGCGCTTCGGCAACCGCGACTACGAAACGATCGCTCGCGAGGACGAGTACAACGAGTGGGAGGTGGGCGCTGACTACATGCTCAATCCTCACGCCGCCCTGCGCTTGCGCTACCAGCACGACGAAGTTGATTCCCCCGCTTACCGCGACTACGAGGTCAATCAGGCGACGCTTGGTCTGACGCTGCGTCTCTAAGCAGCGTCGCAGGCGTCTTGGGCGAATGAGCACAGGCATGCCCGCGGGGGACAAGAAAACGAAGCGTCCCAAAGCAGGGGCCGCCAAAAAAAGCGCCGCGCGGAAACGTGCGGCGCAAGGCGTTTCGCTGCCCGATGCGCTGCCTGATGCGCTGGCCGAAGCGGCATGGGCAGAGGCCGACGCCGCCCTCGCTCAGGCGCTGGCGGACTTTGACGAAGCGGAAGGCGCGCAAAAGAAGCGCGCCCGCAAGGATGCGATGGCGCGTCTTGGGCAGGCGCTCTCACAGGCTGCGCGCCGGCGGGGCCTGGCGCGTATTGGCGAGATCGACGATCGCGTCGATTTCAGCGCTGCCGACCACGATTTGAACGCCGCTGTCGCGAAAACGCCGAAGAGCGTGCGTATCCAGGCCAGGGGCGTGGCGCGGGGCGACGAAATCCTTGCCAAACCGCGTGTCGCGCCCGTGCAGCGGAAGAAGCGGCGATGAGCGATTGGACGCTCTGTATCGATTTCGGCACCGCGTTCTCAAAGGCGGCAGTGGCGCCTAAAGGCGCGTGGTCGCGTTTCGACCCAGCCACGGTGCGGCCGCTTATGTTGAGCGCCGAGGGGCAGAACGCATTCCTGCTCGATAGCGCCGTCTTCGTTGATCAAGATCGCGTTCTGTTTGGGCGTGCGGCGCTCGACGAAGCCGATGCGCAGGCCAACAATAAGCGAACTGCGCTGCGGTCGTTCAAGACGCTGCTGAGTGTCAGCGACCTTGAACGCGCTTTGAATACCAACGCGCCAGCGACGATCGACCCGCATCGGATATTCCAGATGCGCGATCTGATTGTGCTCTACCTGGCTTATCTCCTGGCTTCGATTGAGCGCGCCATCCAGGCGGATGCAGTGCTGGCGCAGGGCGGCGTGTTCAGTCGCCGCTACGCTGCGCCGGCTTGGCGCGGCGGCGATAGCGCCGGGATGCATAATGTTATCGTGCGCCTATTTGGTGAGGCGGAGGCCTTTCGCGCCATCGTCGGCAAGCGATTGGTTTCTGCGGATGGGATTTCGCTGCGAACGATCATCGATGCGTTGCCCAAGGCAACGGAGCAGGCGCAATCACTGGATATGGGGCTGATCTACGAGGCTACCGCGGCGGCGGCTTATACTTCGGTCGGTCTCGAAGGCTCGGGCTCGCATATCATCGTGGTCGACATGGGCGCCGGTACGACCGATGTCGCTGCGCTGGCGCGACTTGGGCCGCGAACGATCGAGTTGCCGGAAGCGCGGGTCACGCTCAAGCAGGCCGGCGATTTCGTTGATCGGGTTATCGCGAACCGCGTTCTCGACAACGCGAATTGGGCAAAGCGACCGGAGTCGAAAGCGGAGCTTTGGGCGGTCTTGATGAGTCAGATGGGCGACATCAAAGAAGCGGTGATGGTCGACGGCCGGGCGACGTTGCGCAATCAGGGCCGCAGTATCACGCTGTCACGCAAGGACGTCGAAAAGGACGAAGACTTTCGCGATTTTCTAAAGAGCTTGCGCGAAGCTTATGATCACGCACTCGCGATCGTGCGCGATGACGCGCGTGCGCGGGGCCGTTCTGAAGTTCAGGCCATCGCCGTCGGTGGCGGCGCCTCGACGCCCTTCATCCAAGATCTGATCCGTCGCAAAATGGAATCCACGCGCCCTCGCGTCATTCCGCGTCCAGCAACACCCGATTGGGCGCACGCACGTGAGTTCAAAGGCAATCTCGCGCCGGTGTTTCCGCAATTGGCGATCGCGATCGGAGGTGCGTTGGCGCCGGAGAGCATGCTTGCCGCGCGCGGTGGGGCTATTCCCCCCGCAAACGACCGAAGCGGTATTCCGGTGGAACGCGATTGACGTAAACCGCCGTCTGCGCGCGCGGACGGCGTTGAAGGGCGCCCATGGCGTGACGCACCGCCGAAATCGGTGTGCGGTCCCAGGCGGTGACCAGAACGCATTTGTCGGCCACCGCTGCAGTAGCGGCGCCGTCTGCCCCTACGAGAATTGGCGGGCAATCCAAGACAATGAGATCGTAGCTCTGTCGAAGTCTCAAGATCAGCTCATTAAAGCCCGGCGCCGCCGCAGGGTTGCGCCAGGGACCGCGTGAGCGTGAAGCTGGGATGAAGTGGACGCCGGTTTCGTCTTCTTCGCCGACGAAATTCTCCCATTGACTAGGTTCTTCGCAGGCGTCGACCAACCCTTCGTCTGGATCAAAACCGAGCGCGCGGGTCAAAGAGCGCCGGCGCAGGTCGCAATCGATAACGATGACCGTGCGCCCTTGCTGCGAAGCTGAAATTGCCGTGCACATCGCCGCTGTTGTTGCTCCTTCATTGGCGACGGCGCCGGCGAAGGCGACGACGCCGTCCGTGGCGATCGCGCTCTGAAGATTGCGAAACGCCGTTGCGAACGGCGATGACGGCATGAAGGCGAGGCAGCCGATAGGGGTGCGCTTGTCCGGCGGCAATTGGCGCAAAACGCGCGGCGTTAGCTCGGGCGCGGCGCCGAGGATGGCATAGCCGCGGTTCTTGCCAAAGCTGGAAAGCGAAGTGATCGTGTTGCGCCCAAGCTCGCGCACGAAGCCGATGACGAGCCCAGCAGCTACGCCGATCGGCGCCCAAAAAATCAGAGATCGAAGCGGCTGCAGTCCCCCGCTCAAGTCGTAGCCTACTCCGGCGGCGGTGACCGTCACTGCGATAACCAGCGTGAGCATCCACTGACGATTGACGCCGCGGCCAAGCCGCGCGAGCGCGAGCGACTTTGACGGCGGCCGCCGCAGCGTCGCAGCGCCGCGCGTGCCCGGCTCTTCATAGCGGGGCCGCTCACCAGTCAAAGGCGATGTCACCAATTACTCCTCCGAGCCTTCGCTAACGTCAGTGCCGCGAAGCTCGTTCCACCAGCCATCCACAGGCTATAGTCAAAACTCGGGCGAATTCGAGAGCAATTGTTAGTGGCGGCGGCGAAGTTATCCACAACTCGGACTTCGCTGCTCACGGATTTCGCTCGCAAAGCGCGGCCCCTGGTATTGTGGTTACCGTCATTCAAAAATACCCAATGAGGGGCGGGAAGATGTTGCGGTTTCGCGCGAGAGGGACCTAATCACGAGAGCGATAGGTCAGGAAAAACCATGCTCATCCAACTTCCCAGTGGTTCGCCGGAGCCACAGGGACCGCAGAACGCGGATCAGGAAGCTACATTCGAAGCTGGGCTTCGCCGCGATCTCGCGAGCGCTCCGATTGTTTCGTACGACACGATGCTGGGTGGTCCCGCTAAGCGCGCAATCGATATCACAATTGCACTGATCACGACGCCGATTTGGGTCCCGCTGCTGTTGGTCGCTGCGGGCGTGTCGAAGCTCCGTGATCGCGCTCCGGTATTCTTGAGGGATGAGCGCATCGGTTATGGCGGTCGTTCGTTCAACTGCTACTCGCTACGCATGTCGCCGACCGTCAAGGCGGATGCCGCTGAAGGCGCGATCGCCAACGATGCGGCTGAAAAAGTTGCGTCACGCAGAATTCGTTGGCGCAATGCCTTTGAGCGTTTGCCGCAGATGCTGAATGTCATTCGCGGCGATATGGCGATCGTAGGCCCAAGCCCGCTGTCGCGTGCGCAGCTCGAGCCGATGAAGTCAGCGCGGCGCTATTATCTGAGTGCGCGGCCTGGCGTCGTTGGCATCAGCACCATCATCGGCGGCAGCGGAGATCCCAGCCAGCACAAAATCTACGCGATGTCGTGGGCGATCACGACCGACGCGCTGATTTTTTGGGATGGCGTGCGTGCGCTCTGGGATGGCCGCGAAGAGCTTTGGAAGCCGAGCTTCACCCAGGCAAAGCCGGGCCAAAGCACCAGCGGCATCGTCGTTCGCCGCCGCTCGTGATTACGATACGCTGTAGTAGGACTTCGACTCGTTGAAGTAGAGCGAGTCCGTGTGCGACTGCCAACGCGGCAGGACGTAGTTCAGCGCAATACCTAGAATGTTGCCGCCTGCGGCCTCCGTTTGCGCGACGGCGGCGCGCATCGCGCCGATAGGCGTCCGGCCCGCGCGTGCGATTAGAACTGTCGTATCAGCGCGGCCAACCACGATGCGCGTTTCGGCGACCGCCAGGATGGGCGCGCAATCAAGGATCACCAGGTCGTAGTGGGCGCGCAGTTCATCGATGAGGTTGCCCATGGCGTCCGAACCAAACACATCGCGCGGCGTGAAGCCTGACGCGGCGATCGGCAGAACGTGTGCGTCGGAGTTGGGGTCCTTGATGATGGCCGAGCGCCATGGCGCTTCGCCAGCAAGCACCTGCAGAATGCCGACATCGGTCTCGATGTCGATGACATCGTTGATCGACTGTTTGCGCAAATCGCAATCGACAACGCAAACCTTCTGGCCTGACATCGCCGCAACGCGTGCGAGGCACATCGAGATCGTGGTTTTGCCTTCATCGGGCAGCGCTGAGGTAACCGCGACGACTTTCGAGGAAACGTCGAGTTTCGAATAGACGATCACGGTGCGCAGGACGCGGAGCGATTCTGTAAACGCCGACATCGGGCGGCCCACAAGGTAGCCAGACGGATGGCGCTCCGCCGGCGGCATCTGGCGCATCAAGCGCTTGGAGATGGTCGGGATCGACGAGATCGATGGTACGCCCACCTTCGCCTCGAGGTCGTCGGCATTCTTCACTGATTGGTCGAACAACTCGGCGATCAAGCCGGCGCCGATGCCAACGAGGAGCCCCGCCGCCAGCATCATCAGCAACGCAAACCGCAGTTCCGGTGATGAAGGTTGGCCCGGAAGCGTCGCGGCCGAAAGCAGGCGCGTGGTCGGTGAGCTCAGCTGCGATTGGTCGGCGGAGTTTTGATAGCGCTCCAAAAACGACTCATAGAGCGAGCGCGCCTCTTGAGCTTGTTGCTCCAAATCGCGAAGGCGCTGCTGCGAGGCGGCGTTGTTGGCGCGCGCGGGCGCTGGCGCCCTGCTGCGGCGCGCTTGCTGAAGCGATTGAACCCGAGAACGAGCGCGCGTGAGCTCGCTTTCCATGCTCGATTGAGTGCGTTGAAGCTCGCGTTCGATCTGTGCGTCGACGTCGCGGCGTTCAGCTTGGATAGCCTGCACTCCTGGGTGGGTCGGCAGATAGCGGTTTTCCAGATCCTCTTGGCGGCGGCTGATGTCGGCCTCGCGCTCACGCAGCGAATTGAGTGTCGCTGAATTGGCGGCGCTCGCCAGAGCGTCCAGTGGGGCGCCTGAAGAGCGCAGATCGAGGAATTGGCGCAGGCGTGCTTCACGGTCGGCCAGTTCACCCTGCGCTGCGGCGAGTTGGCCGGCGATGTTCTCGATCGGCTGTTCGATGGCCACTTCATCCGGCGAGCCGATGCCCGACTCAAGGCGGAAGGTGTTCAGCGCGTCTTCCTTCGTTTGAACATCTTCGCGCAATTCGGCCAACCGACGTGACAGCCATGAGTTCTCGCTCATGGCGTCGGTGGCGCTCATGTTAAGTTGGCTGGCGAGGTAAACGTCGGCGTAGGTATTGGCGATCAGCTGCGCGCGCTGGGCGGTAGAGGAGTGCGCGGTGATTTCGATAATTCCAGTCGGCTGCGGTGTTACGGTGATGGCGCGCGCCAAATCTTCTGTGAGGCCTGGCGTCTGTTGCCCGCCCGTTTGCATGCCTAAAGCGGCGGCGAGCTCATCCATCAGCGCCGGTGAACGCAGCAGCGCAACTTCAGCGTCTATCGGTGAGATTTGTGTCGCGGCCGTGGTCGCAGGCTGATTTACCATCAGCATCGCTGTCGCGGTGTAAGTCCGCGGCTGCAGCATAATCACCGCGAAAGTCAGCACGGCTGCGACAGCTGCGCCGATCGTGATCAACCACATACGCCGACGGAACATGTTCTTCGCCGCCGTGAGGCCGATCATATCTGCGAGACCGCGCGGCGTGTCCTTGCGCGTGTCCAATGCTGGATCCTTATTGACCACGTTCATATGGTTCACGCGCAGCCCATTTCTTGGTGCTCGAGATGACAGCGGGAGACGCCATTAAGCTTAGCATCGCAGCAAAGCCCATGTCGTCATGCGGCGAGACCATGCATGTCTCGCGCCGCGCGAACGTGTCGAAAAGAGCGCGTCAGCGCCCTTAGTTTTAGAAGAGGCGCTCGCCGATGCGGACGGTATCGCCTGGCAGAACCGGCGTCGCGACCGTCAGGTCATACGCACGTTCGACATTCTCATTCGCGCGACGAATGAAAACGCGCGAGCGGTTCGCGCGATAGGTGAATCCACCCGCCGTCGCGACGGCGTTCGGCACGGTGAGATTGGCCGAATAGGCATACGTGCCTGGCCGCTGAACCTCGCCGAGGATGAAGAACGGGCGGTAATTGGTTATTTCGATCGCGACGCTGGGATTGCGCACATAGGTCCCGAGCGCGGTTTGCAGCGCTGATGTGAATTCAGGAACGGTCAAACCGCCCGCGCGGATCGAGCCGACCAGCGGATAGGCGATCGTACCTTGCGATCCGACAGTAAATGGCCCGGTTAGATCAGGCTCATTAAATACGGTGATGCGGATCTGATCGCCGGCGCCAAGGCGATATTCGGCGGGCGCGCCGAGGTCTTCGGAAGCTGGCGCCATTGTGGAGCAGGCGCCCAGTGCGCCGGCGCCGGCAGTAAGCGCCATTGAACGCAAAAACGCGCGACGGGTGTGCCAGATTGGCGATTTCATGAAGTGCGATCCTCGTCGCGTTCCTACGCTATCGCCTAGAAGAAGCAAGGCAGGGGCCAACAAGCATTCCGTGAGCTGTGGCAAATATTCTACGCGCCGCCGCCGGTATCGGAATGTGCGAAAAATAACCAATGAGTATCGCGTTAGCCATGGTGCGATCCAAAAAAGCGTAATTCGGGAACTGGATTGCAGCGCACCGTGCCCCGGTGTTGTGATCAGCCCTTGAGCGTGTTGCGGCTCTTTCAAAAACCTAGAGTCCCCGTCGCGAGATTTCTCGACGGCCGGGTAGGCTATGCCGTCGGCGACATTCACGGCCGTTCTGATCTTCTGAGCGACATGATCGCGACGCTTGAGGCGCGTTCGATCGCCGACACCCGCTTGGCGGGCCCGCCCTTGGTTGTCTTCCTGGGTGATTATGTTGATCGGGGCCGTGACAGCGCCGGTGTGCTTGGAATGCTGGCGGCCGGCCGTCCGCGCCACTGCGAATGCCGCTATCTCCGCGGCAATCACGAGCACTCACTGCTGGCGTTTTTGGAAAACCCGTTGGCAAATCGAGGTTGGGTGCTGCAAGGCGGCGCCGAGACGATGATCTCCTACGGCGTGAGGCCACCGGCGTTCAACGGCGCGCGTGAAGATTGGCAAAAAGCGGCGGACGATCTCCGCGCCGCCATGCCCGAAGCGCATGTGGAATTTCTCGCCGGCCTTGAGCGCTACGTCGAACTTGGCGACTACGCCTTCGTTCATGCGGGCGTTGATGACACGCTATCGTTGAAAGATCAGACCGACGAAGCGCTCTACTGGAGCCGTGCTGCCTTCATGGCCTCCAAGCGCCCGTTCTCGCACCGGGTTGTTCACGGTCACACGCCGGTGGACCAACCCTATGCTGATAGCCGCCGTATCGCTGTGGATACCGGCGCCTATGCGTCAGGTGTCTTGTCGGCCGCCCGGTTCGAGGGGCAGGGCGTGAGCTTTCTCTCAGTCCGCCGGCCGATGGTGACCGTTTCGACGCCGTCCCGAACCGTTCTGGCCGAGCAGGTCGACCGGGGCTAGGCGCGGCGCGAGGTCCGCTTGTTCGAGCGCGCGGCGCGGTTTACACCCCGCACACGAACAGGAGATCGCGGCATGGCGCAGAGCGGCGCGCACGGAAACATGGACATCAGCGACCAGAAGGCGACCTTTGGCGGGTTTCTGGCGGCGACGGTTTGGGGCTGTGGCCTGACCGCGCAGATTGTGGCGTTGCTCACTTTGGCATTCGCGATCGGCGCTGGCTGGTGGGCGGGGCTCGCGGCGTTCGTTGTTATCGGCGTTGCGCTCGGTCTGTCTTTCCGTCTCTCGGGAGTTTATTGGGCGGTGCAAGTGGCGCTTTGGGTGCTGATGGTGCTCGGCGGCCTCATCATTCCCGCCCTGACCAGCGCAGCGGGCTGATCGTTGAAGATCGCCGTCCTCAAGGAGAGCGCGCCTGGGGAGACCCGGGTCGCGGCAACGCCGGAGACGGTCAAGAAGATCGTTGGACTTGGGCATAGTGTCACCGTTGAAGCGGGGGCAGGTGCGCGCGCGAGTTTTCCGGACGAACAATTCAAAGCCGCTGGCGCCGAGATCAGCGCTGACGGTGGGATTGGCGCTGCTGACCTCGTCGTCAAAGTGCGGCGACCGTCCGATGCGGAGATCGGTAAGATCAAGGCTGGCTCCGGTTTTGTTTCTTTGCTTGAGCCGTACGGCGATAAAGCGACCATCGATGCGCTCGCGAAGGCTAAGATCGAGGCGCTCGCGATGGAGTTCATTCCGCGCATTTCTCGAGCGCAATCGATGGATGCGCTTTCATCGCAAGCGAACCTTGCCGGGTATCGCGCGGTGATTGAAGCGTCGGCGCTCTATGGTCGCGCATTTCCGATGATGATGACGGCGGCAGGCACGATTGCCGCTGCGAAGGTCTTCATCATGGGGGTTGGCGTTGCGGGGCTCCAGGCGATTGCAACCGCGCGCCGCCTTGGCGCTGTTGTTAGCGCGACTGACGTGCGGCCCGCTACGAAGGAGCAAGTTGCTTCGCTCGGCGGTAAGTTCATCGCCGTTGAGGACGAAGAATTCAAACAGGCGGAAACTACTGCGGGTTACGCCAAGGCGATGAGCGGCGAATATCAGGCCAAGCAAGCCGCGCTCGTTACGGAGCACATTGCCAAGCAGGATATCGTCATCACTACGGCGTTGATCCCGGGGCGTGCGGCGCCAGTGCTGGTTACTGAGGCGCAAGCTAAATCGATGCGTCCAGGGTCTATAATTATCGATCTCGCCGTTGCTCAGGGCGGCAATTGCCCGCTCTCGAAACCGGATGAACTCGTCGAAGTTGGCGGTGTGAAGATCATGGGTTTCACCAATCTGCCGGCGCGACTGGCGTCTGATGCGTCTTCGCTCTACGCCAAGAACTTCCTCGCGCTGCTGCCATTGCTGGCGGACAAGGAAAGCAAAGCGTTCGCGCCGGCTTGGGATGACGAAATCATCAAAGGCGCCATGCTGAGTAAGGGCGGCGCCTTGGTGCACCCGCATTTCGCGCCGAAGACAGCCGCATGAACGACGTTGAATTCGCCAAGCGCTATTACGAAGCGTGGAACAAGCGAGATCTCGACGCCATCTGCGCGCTCTACGCTGACGACATCGAGTTTTCCTCTCCCTACATCGCGGCTCTAGGCTTTTCGCCGGACGGCGTGATCCAAGGCAAAGACTTGCTGCGTCTTTATTTCGAGAAGGCGCTCGAACGTGCGCCGCAGCTCACTTTCACCCCGGAAGTTCTGCTGGTTGGTGCGCGCGGTCACACGCTGATTTATCGGAACCACCGCGGCGAACGTGCTGCGGAAACCCATGAAACGGATGGCGTCGGCCTCGTCATCCGCGCGGACGCGACCTACAGTACCGAATAGGTACAAAGGAGTGCGCATGGCCGGTCTTGTTCGCAACGCGACTTTCGCGGCGCTTGCTATTGTGGCTCTCGCAGGTTCGCCCGCAAACGCTCAATCGGCAAGCGCGGCCCAGGATTTGAGCTATTGCGCCGGCGCCGTGGCGGCTCACGCCAACCTCGATGTTCTAAGCTATCCGCAGGGCGCTACAGGCGCATGGGCGCCAGTGCTGGGTCGCATCCTTGATGCGCTGAACCGTGAGCCTGGCGTGGAGGGCATGACTGGCCGTTATGCCGCCAGTGCTTCGAAGGGCTATTGGCAAGAGCAACCTACCGCCCAGCGAACGGCGGCCGCGAATGAGTGCCGCACTCGTTTCGCTTCGTAACGGGGCTCGCGACTACCGGTTGACCTGACGCGAATTCCGCCTCTTAGTCCTAGCGCCGAATCCGCCCAATTGCGCATCGGGGAGCCCATGGAAGCGGTTGATCCGTTTGTATTCTATCTCGCCATCTTCGTGCTGGCGATTTTCGTTGGCTATTACGTTGTCTGGTCCGTGACACCGGCGTTGCATACGCCGCTCATGGCCGTCACCAACGCCATCTCATCCGTCATCATCGTTGGTGCGCTTATCGCCGCCGGCGCCAGCAGCCTCACTGAAGGCGGTTGGGTTGCAAAGGGCGCTGGCGGCCTCGCTGCGGGTCTGGCTGCGGTGAACATCTTTGGCGGCTTCCTTGTCACCCAGCGCATGCTGGCGATGTACAAGAAGAAAGAGAAGAAGTGACGTGAGCCCGGCCGACTGGCGCGCACTGATCGAAGCTTATCTTGAAGGCCGGCTGTCAGCTGAGGCGTTCATGCGCCGCTTCGTCGACGGCTGGCGAAGCGGCGGCGCGGTTCCGCGCGCCATCGCCGCGATGCAAACGACGGTCGAGGCCTTCGAGGCGGAGGTGATCGATGCAGGCGAGGAGGGGGCGGTCAGTGACGACGAACTGCGCCAGGCTGCGCAGGCCGCTCTCGCCAATCTTTCCGAAGAGCCCTCTGTCGCGCCTCACACCTTCGACCGGACGCGCGCACGCGAGGATATGCGCCGCTTTCAAATCCAAGCGCGAGGATGCGCCGGCCTAGGCTGCGTTATCGCCCTGGTTTGGGTTGGACTTTGCGTGCTGCAGATCAATTTCGTGATCGAGTGGATCCACACCAACCTCATCGACAATGTTTGGCTGTCGGCGGTGCTGGGCTTCTTCATCGCGTTCGTGCCGATCATCGGCAACATCATCGCGTTTCTCGGCGCCAGCGCCGCCGGTTGGCCGACTTGGCTCGCCGCAATCGTCTTTTTCGCTGCACCCGCAGTGACGTTTTTTTCCGGCTGGTCGCGCTATCGCCAGTTTGGACCACCGAGGGGCTGACATGAACGCTGATCTCGCAGCATTGCTGTATCTGGTGTCCGGGGTGCTCTTCATCCTGGCGCTGCGCGGCCTTTCGAGTCCCGAGACGAGCCGTCAGGGCAACAATTTCGGCATGCTCGGGATGGGCATTGCGATCGTCACAACGCTGTGGCTGATCGGGCCGGACGCGACCACGTGGGCCATTATCCTGGCGGCGATTGTTATTGGCGGCGGCATCGGCGCCGTTATCGCGCGTTCAATCAAGATGACGGAGATGCCCCAATTAGTGGCGGCGTTTCACTCCCTGGTCGGTCTTGCCGCTGTCGCCGTGGCGGCGGCGGCGTTCTACGCGCCTGAAAGCTTCCACATCGCGGCTGAGGGCAATGTTGGCGCATACCTGTTGCGCACGCCCATCCATCTGCAGTCGCTGATTGAGCTTTCGCTTGGCACTGCGATTGGCGCGATCACGTTCACGGGGTCGGTTATCGCGTTTGCGAAGTTGAATGGAAACATGTCGGGCGCGCCGATCATTCTGCCCGCGCGTCACATCATCAATATCGGCATCGCCGCTTTGATTGGTTTGTTGATCGTCATGATGGCGCAGTCGTCCGGCACGATTGAGTGGCACTTTTGGGCGCTTGTCGGTCTCTCATTGTTGATTGGCGTACTGCTCATCATCCCGATTGGCGGCGCGGATATGCCCGTCGTCGTGTCGATGTTGAACTCCTACTCGGGTTGGGCGGCGGCTGCGCTTGGTTTCACGCTGGAAAACGTGGCGCTGATTATCACCGGCGCGCTCGTTGGCTCTTCGGGCGCAATCTTGAGCTACATCATGTGCAAAGGCATGAACCGAAGCTTCATCAGCGTCATTCTTGGTGGCTTCGGCACTGCTGATGGTGGTGCGTCTGCGGGCAAGGTCGAAACCCGCCCGGTGAAGCAAGGCAGCGCCGACGATGCAGCCTTCATCATGAAGAATGCGAGCAAGGTGATCATCGTGCCGGGCTATGGCATGGCGGTCGCGCAGGCCCAGCACAGCGTTCGCGAAATGGCGGATATGCTGAAGAAGGAAGGCGTTGAAGTGAAGTACGCCATCCACCCCGTCGCTGGGCGTATGCCGGGCCACATGAACGTTCTGCTCGCCGAAGCGAACGTGCCTTATGATGAAGTCTTTGAACTCGAGGACATCAACAACGAGTTCAGCCAAGCCGACGTCGCTTATGTGATCGGGGCCAATGATGTCACCAACCCGATCGCAAAAACCGACCCGCAGTCGCCAATCTATGGCATGCCGATCCTCGATGTCGAAAAGGCGAAGACGGTGCTCTTCGTGAAGCGCGGTATGGGCTCCGGCTACGCCGGCGTCGAAAACGAGCTCTTCTTCCGCGACAACACAATGATGCTGTTCGGCGATGCGAAGAAAATGACGGATGAGATCGTCAAGGGGCTCTGAATTTGGGCTTGGCTATTTCCGTGGGCATGCTCGCGGACCTTCTCGTCAATGACGAGGAGGGCGCTGAGTGGTTTGAAGAAGATATCGCCAAGCTCAACGGTGTCCTGGCCACAGCGGGACGTTCGCCTCACAAAGAGCCGCGCGAAACCGATTCAATCGGTATTGGCGCTTACGGCTACACAGGATTGCACCATTTGCGCCGGTGCGCCGCGCATCTGCACTATGTAGGCGCATTGCCTGCGCCTTTGAAGCGCGACGAAGACGTCACGCTTGATGAACGCTATCAAACTTATGGCGCTGAGTTTGAATCCGAGAACGCTGGCGCCGAGCCGGGCGCGTTTGCGCGTGCATCCTCCCGGCAGTTCGATCATCTCATCATGCATGACGATGCTGAGGGTTTTTATGTCCCGCAAGATTTTGACCGGGTCCTGATCGCCGGTGATCAGGCTTATGGGTGGGTGGGCTCGAGTTACGCGCTGATGCGTGAGTGCGCCAAGTTGGCTGACGCGCTGCAACTTCCGGCCGACTTGTTGGCCAATGGCGAGGGCGCTGCCTTCGCGGATGCCATCAAGGCGACGGCTAAGGGCGGTTGGTCTCTGTTTGGAAAAGGCAAGCCAATCCTTTGGCGTGAGCACGCTATCGCATCGATGTTATGCGCAAAACTGCACGCCGCCGCCTCACATTCGATCCGAACCGGCTCTTTAGTCGTGTTCTGCTAGGAGACGATGGTGGCAAGCGTGAGACTAAAACCCATCGCTGTCGGCGGTCTTGTCGTCATTGTCGTGCTCGCTGCGCTCTATGCCGGGCTGCATTTCTACGGCCGCGGCATGATCTATCACCCAAGTCATGCGGTGATTGCGCCGGACATTGCTGGCGTGCGCGCCGAGCATATTTCAACCGCCGATGGTGAGGTGCTCGTGGCGTGGTTTCACGCGCCGCGGCCGGGCCAGCCGGTAATCCTCTTCTTCGATGGCAATGGTGGCCGGCCGGAAATTCAAGATGGCCGGTGGCGGCGCATTATTGATCATGGTGTGGGATTTTTGGCCCTCTACTATCGCAGCTATTCGGGCTCGACCGGTTCGCCTTCGGAGGAAGGACTGCGTCTTGATGCGCGCGCTGGCTACGACTGGCTGATCGCTCAGGGCATCACGCCTGATGACATTGTCATTCACGGCTTCTCGCTGGGCTCCGCCGTTGCTGTTCAACTCGCTGCTGAGAAGCCAGCGCGCGCACTGATTTTGGAAGCGCCGATGACGGGAATCGATGACATCGCCCGTCAACATGGCGCCGGGGTCTTCGCTGGACTCATTCAGGATAGTTTTCGTTCGCGCGACTATATAACGCGCGTGCAGATGCCGGTTCTCATCGCACACGGGGATACCGACAGCGTCATCCCGTTCGCGCACGGCGAGCGCATGTTCGAATTGGCGCGCGAACCCAAGCAGTTTGTACGCTTCAGCGGCTCGGATCATTCAACGCTGGTGCGCGACGGCCTCTACGATCAGGTTTGGCCGTTTTTGGATGCCCATCCAGGGCTATCGGAGGCGGATTAATGGCCGAACCAAAGACTCAGAAGACCAAAGCCTCGGTCGCAGCCTTCATCGCAGCCGTTGAAGACGATACGCGCCGCAAGGATGCGAAGTCGGTCGACAAGATGATGCGTGACGTCACCGGTGAAAAGCCTGCGATGTGGGGCCCGTCGATCATTGGCTACGGGGAATACAAGATCCCGACCGGCACGTGGCCCAGGTTAGGGTTCAGTCCGCGCAAAGCGAATTTGGTTCTCTACGTTTTGGGTGACTTCAAAGGCTGCGGCGCTTTGCTCAAAAAGCTTGGCAAGCACAAGACCGGCAGGTCATGCCTCTACATCAATAAGCTTGCCGATGTGGACGAGGCCGTACTCCGCGAGCTGACCCAAGCGAGCTGGAGTCATATGAACGCGAAGTACGACTAAGATCTCACCAGATAGTGACGCGCTCGTTGGTCGGCAAATAGAGGTCATTGTCCGGCGTCACACCGAACGCCTCGTACCAAGCGTCCATGTTGCGCACGACGCCGTTGACGCGGAACTGCGGGGGCGAGTGCGGATTGGTCAGCACGAGATTTCGCATTGCTTCGTCGCGATACTTTGAGCGCCAAGCCTGCGCCCAACCAAGGAAGAAGCGCTGCTGACCCGTCAATCCGTCGCGCACAGGCGCTGCGCGCCCGCCGAGGGAGAGCTCATAAGCGCGAAGCGCCACTTGCAGGCCGCCATTGTCTCCAACGTTTTCGCCCAGTGTCAGGCGACCGTTCACGTTGAGGCCTGGCAGCGCTTCAAAGCTATCATACTGCGCCGACAGTCTGCCGGTAACGTCCTGGAACGCCGCCACATCTTGTGGGCTCCACCAATCACGGAGGATGCCGCGCGCATCGGACTTTGCGCCCTGGTCGTCGAAGCCGTGTCCCATCTCGTGTCCGATGACGCCGCCGATCGCGCCGTAGTTCACGGCAGCATCGGCGTGCGGATCGAAGAAGGGCGGCTGCAGGATAGCAGCTGGGAAGGTGATGACGTTGAGCACAGAATTGTATGAGGCATTCACCGTCTGCGGCGTCATATTCCATTCGCCGCGATCGACAGGGCGCCATAAGCGCGCGGTTGCCCAGTCATTGTTGAACTTGTTGGCGCGTTTGGCATTGCCGTAGGCGTCGTCCGCGCTGGCTTCGAGACCCGTGAAGTCACGCCAGCGGTCCGGATAACCGATGCGTGGCACGAACGCGGCGAGCTTCTCTTGCGCCACGACTTTGGTTTCCGCCGTCATCCAGGGCGATTGATCGATGCGTTGTGAATAGGCGCGGCGGAGGTTCTCGACCAACTCCAGCATTTGCGCCTTGGCTTCAGGCGGGAAGTGACGCTGCACGTAGAGCTGGCCGACAGCCTCGCCCATCACGTTGTCGATCACATCAACGGCGCGCTTCCAGCGTTCCTGTTGTTCGGGCTGTCCGTTCAGCGTGCGACCATAGAAATCGAAATTCGCTTCATCAATCGCGCTCGGTAAAACGTCGGCGCTGCCGCTGATGAGATTGAAGGTAAGATAGTCGCGCCATGTTGCGACGGGCGTTGCCAAGAAAAGCTGAGCCAATGGCGCCATGGCGCTGAGTTCGCGAACGACCACTTCCGTGGCCGCGCCCATGCCAGCCGCCTCGAGCCCGGCGTCCCACGGAAAGTTCGGTGCAATGGCGCGCAACTCGGCGCGGGATTTTAGGTTGTACGTCCGGTCGCGTTGGCGGCGATCCGCGACGGGCCAATGCAATTCCGCGATCTGCGTTTCGAGCGCCATAATGGCGCGCGCCTTGGCCGCGCCGTTCGATTGGCCAGCCAGCGTAAGAACGCGCTCGACGTAGGCGACGTAGGCCGTGCGCGTAGCTTCGCCATCGGAGCGCCGATAATATTCGCGCTCGGGCAGACCTAGGCCAGCATGTGTGAAACTCACCACATAGCGCTGCGGGTTGCGTGCATCGAGACCGGCAAAGGCCACGATCGGGCCGTTGGTCGGGATGTCGTCGCGAGCCATGGCGCGGATAACATCTTCATGCGTGCGCAGCGCCGCGATGCTTACGAGATCTTCTTGCAGCGGGGCGAGGCCGCGCGCGTTGATGGCGTCCGTATTCAGGTAGGCGTTGTAGGTTGCGGCGATCTTTTGTTGAACCGAGCCTGCGGCGCCGCCGGCGAGCGCTACTTCTTCGATGATGACGCGCTGATCTTGGCTCGCCTTTTCGCCGAGAATGACGAACGTACCCCAGCTGCGCTGGTCGTTCGGGATCTCGGTCGTGTCGAGCCAGCGGCCGTTGGCATAGCGGAAGAAATTGTCGCCAGGCTGCACGCTTGCGTCGCCTGCACTGAGATCGAGGCCGTAAGCGCCAATCGCGGCGTTGGCGCCACTTGAGCTGGCGCCACCCCTTGAGTTGGTTCCGGTAGCACAGCCAGCGGCGAGCGCGAGTGTGGATGCGCCAAAGGCGCGACGGCTAAAGCTGACCATGAAACCTCCAAGTTGACCGGATCATCCTGGCCGGGCTCGGTCGCCGCAAGATCGAAGATTGCCATCAGCCGCGTCAATCCGGGACTTGATCGCAAAGCGGCAACGAAAAAGGGGGAGCCAAGCGGCTCCCCCTTTCACAGTTCGCGCAGTCTACGCGCTTACCAGATTGTGACCCGGTCGGCCGGCGCGAGGTAGAGCGCGTCGCCCGGTTGGACGTTGAACGCTTCGTACCAGCTATCCATGTTCCGCACCGTACCGTTGCAGCGATAGACTGATGGTGAGTGCGGATCGGTCAGGATTTGGTTGCGCAGGGCGGCGTCGCGGATGAGGGCGCGCCAAGCTTGCGCCCAACCGAGGAAGAAGCGCTGATCACCGGTGATGCCGTCGATCGTTTCTGCGGGCTGGCCGTTCAGTGAGAGCTGATAGGCGTGACGCGAAACTTGCAGGCCGCCGTTGTCGCCGATGTTCTCGCCGAGTGTGAGGCGACCATTGACGTGGATGCCTTCGAGCGGCGTGAACGCATCGTATTGCGCAGCCAGGCGGTCCGTCACTTGCGTGAAGGCAGCAACGTCGTTGGCGTTCCACCAATCGCGCAACACGCCCTGAGCATCAGACTTTGCGCCTTGGTCGTCGAAGCCGTGGCCCATTTCGTGGCCGATGACGCCGCCGATGGCGCCGTAATTGACAGCCGGGTCAGCGTTTGCATCGAAGAAAGGCGGTTGCAGGATGGCGGCTGGGAACACGACTTCGTTGAACGTCGGATTGTAGTACGCGTTCACGGTTTGCGGCGTCATGAACCACTCGTCCTTGTCGGTCGGGCGGGCCAAGCGTGCGAGGTCGAAGTTCCAGTCGAAGATGCCCTGACGCTTGGCGTTGCCGAACGCGTCATTGGCTCGAACTTCAAGCGCTGCGTAATCGCGCCAGCGATCCGGGTAGCCAATCTTCGGACGGAATGTCGCCAGCTTCTCGCGTGCCGCAACTTTCGTCTCGGCTGACATCCAGGTGAGGGCGTCGATGCGTTGGCCGTAGGCCGTGCGCAGATTTTCGACGAGCTCCGTCATTTGCTGCTTCGAGGCCGGCGGGAAGTGACGCTGCACGTAGATCTGACCGATGGCTTCGCCCATCGCGCCATTGACCGCCTGCACGGCGCGCTTCCAGCGCTCGCGCTGCTGCGGCTGGCCCGAGAGCGTTGTGCCGTAGAAGGCAAACACTTCCGCATCAATGTTGCTGGGCAGCACCGCTGCATTGTTACGAACGAGGTGATAGGTGAGGTAGGACTTCCAGGTCGAAACCGGCGTCGCCATGAACAGGTTCGCAAGCGGACCCATTGCCGAAAGCTCGGAGATCACAACTTCTTGGACACCGCCGAGGCCGGCTGCGTCGAACGAAGCGTCCCACGGGAAGTTCGGCGCCAGTGCGCGGATCTCGGCGCGGGTCTTCAGGTTGTAGGTGCGATCGCGATCGCGCCGATCGGCGATCGGCCAGTGACGTTCCGCGATCTGCGTTTCCAGCGCGACGATGCGGCGTGCTTGAGCGCCGGCGTTGCTTTGGTCTGCGAGTGTCATCAGGCGCGTGATGTGCGCTTCGTACTCGCGACGGATGTTCGGGAACTCGCCGTCGGTTCGGCGATAGTATTCACGCTCCGGCAGGCCGATGCCCGCGTGCGTCATCGTGCAGATGTAGCGGTTCGGGTTGCGGTCATCGAGGCCGACATAAACCGCGATCGGAGAATTCACCGCGATGCCCGGTGTTGCGATGAAGCGGATGACTTCTTCGTGCGTGCGCAGCGCTTGGATGGCGGCGAGTTCGCTTTGCAGCGGCGTGAGGCCTGCAGCATCGATCGCCTGCTGGTTCAGGAACGAGTTGTAGAAGTCTGCGATCTTCTGTTGGTTCGTGCCTGGCGCGCCGCCGGCAAGAGCAACTTCTTCGATAATGACGCGCGCGTCGTTGTCGGCCTTTTCACGCAAGATATCGAACGTGCCCCAGCGCGTACGGTCGGCGGGGATTTGCGTGTTGGTGAGCCACGTGCCGTTGGCGTAACGGAAAAAATCGTCGCCCGGCTTCACGTTCAAATCGCGCGCAGTGAGATCGACGCCCCATGCGCCGATCGCTGCAGGCGCTCGCGCTGGAGCCGTTTCGCCGGTTGTGGCAGCGCCCGTTGCACAGCCGGCCAACAGTGCGACTGACGACGCGCCCATGGCGCGGCGAGTCAACATCATCATCTAGTACCCTCCGAAAATTCAGTTCGTTATTCTGCCGCAGCCACTTTGCGACGGCCCCCGTAAAGGCGTCCGTAGAAGCCAAACGTGCCGCCGACCGCGCGCTTAATATCGAGGCCGATCATGTAGAAGACAGGCGTCAGTATCAAGGTCGCAGGCATACAGATCAGAACGCCAAACGCCAAGCTGATGACCATCGGCTTCAAGAATTGAACGATGGCCGCGTTCTCCAAAATCATTGGCGAAGTGCCGATGAATTCGGTCACCGATGTGAGGAAGATCTGCCGGAAACGCGACACCGAGGCCTCTGTGATGCCGCGTTCGGCCGTGACTCGCATGACTTGGAAGCCCATGCCTTCGAGTTCTTCCGCCCGCTCGCGGTATTCGGGGCCGTCGCTCATGGTCGACGACGTTTTCAGCTCGATTGGGCCCTTTTTGAACCCGTGCTCCGCCCCTTCGATGATCATCTCTTCGTGCGGCTCAAGATCGGGCGCGATGCCCACGTACTCGACCACTTGACCATTCGGGAGCGTGATTTCGTGCGGCTCCCAGGCGCCGTCCTCGGGCAATGCCGGACCGGTTCCTTTGAGACGTAGCGCGAAGTAGCCGCGGATCTGGTTACAGCGGTCCACGAGCACGACGTTGTCGTTCACGACGACGCCGATGGCGGCGATCATGCCCAGCCACGAGAACAGCGCAAAGCTGATCCCAAACATCAAGTGGCCCAGCAACGCCCCGACGATGGCGAATGGAATTACGCACAAGATCATGAGCGGCTGCGCGTATGAGCGGAACGTCACTGCGAGCAGGAAATAGATCGCAGCAAACGCCAGCGTCATCAGCATCAGGAACTCGTTCATGAATTCCTGTTGGCCCTCGGCTTCGCCAATCGAGCGGCGCGACACGGTGGTGTAGCGGGCTTCGAAGTTCGGCCAGAAGTCGCTGTCGAGCGTGCGCATGATGTCATTGCGCGCCTCGGCGTTGACCAGATCGGCCGTGACCAGGATCGAGCTTTGACGTTGGCGCCGATCAAGGCCGGTCACGCCTGGCGCAAATTCCCACGTCGCCACTGCCGCGAGCGGAACTTCACGGCCATCTGACGTACGGATGCGGAAGGAGCCCAAGCTCTCCAGAGTACGCCGGTCATCGCGCGGATAACGAACATAGACGCGAACGTCATCGCCGTTACGCGGCAAGCGCTGCGCTTCTTCGCCGAAGTACGCTTGGCGCACTTGGCGCGTGATATCCACGAGCGTGATGCCAAGTTGTTCGGCGCCCGGCAGCAGATGGAAGCGCAACTCTTCGTTAGCCGCATCTTGGCTGTCGCGAACGCTGGTGACGCCCTCGAATTGCAGCAGGCGCGCCTTCAACTCTTCAACCGCGATCTCAAGGTCTTCCTTGTTGTTGCTGATCAGCGCGAGATCGATGCTGGGCGAGCCCGATCCGGAGAGTGAAAAGCTGACCTGGTCGGCATCGGGCACCTCACCCAGCAATTGCTCCAGGCGCTCAGTGATGTGGCGCGAGCGCATGTCCGGGCGCGTTTCCGGCGGCGTGAGGCCGACGTAAGCTTGGATCGTGTTCTCGTCGATGAACTGGCTCCACGAGCGCACGACGCCGCGTGATTGTTGGCCGGTCAGGGGGTCTTCGTAAGCTTGCTCTTGCGTCTCTTCCTCTAGTGCTCGACGTGCGGCGTCGAGTTGCGCGCCAACTTGCTCCATGCGTGAGAACGGCGTTGTTTGCGGCAGCGTGATGTTGGCCATCATGAAGTCGCCTTCGACTTCGGGCATGAACGTCTGCTTCACGCGACCCGAGACCATCAGGCCGACGCCGAGCACCATGATGACGAGAAAGATCGCCCAGGTGAAATAGCGCAGCTTGACGGCGCCGCGAACGAGCGGTCCGTGCAAATGCTCCGCAACCCAAAGCACCGAGTGCGCACACTTCTGCTGGATGCGCATCAGCCGATCCATCACAGAGTTTCCGGTTGGGTTCGGCTTTGTAACGTGCGCCAAGTGCGCCGGCAGGATGATCAAGCTTTCGATCAGCGAGAAAATCAGCGTCGAGATCACAACCATCGAGATCGCGCTCGTAAACTGACGCACTTCGCCCGAGAACATCATCATCGGCGCGAACGCGATCATGGTCACGAACACCGAAGCAACGAGGGGTTTTAGCACCATTTGCGTCGCAAGGATTGCTGCATCGGCGCCGTGGTGACCTTTCTCGGCGCGTTCATAGACAGCCTCGCCGACGATGATCGCGTCGTCGACCATGATGCCAAGCACCAGCAGGAAACCGAACACGCTCATGAAGTTCAGCGAGACGCCGATGTAAGGCAGCAGGAAGAACGAGCCTGCAAAGGCCGTCATAACGCCAAGCGTCGACCAGAACGCCACTTTCGGATGCAGCGTCAGCAGCAGCAGGAAGAAGATGAGGAAGAAGCCCTGTGCCGCGTTTTGGAAGAGCAAGCCCAAGAGCTCGTTGTAGCCTTCGGACTCGTCGTTCACGATCGTCAGCTGCAGGCCTTGCGGCAGCGTCGTGCGGAACTCTTCGAGCGCTTCATCGACAGCCTTCGATGTGTCCCAGATGTTGAACTGGTCCGCTGTCTGCAGCGCCACCAGCATCGCCGGCTCGCCGTTCATGCGTGAGTAAAGGTTGCTGTCGACGAAGCCGTCGCTCACGGTGCCGACGTCGCCAACACGCACGATGCCGCCATCCGGCGTCTGCCGAATGATGATGTTCTCGAAATCAAGTTCCGTGTCTGCGAGGTTGCGAGCCTGCAGTTGGAAGTTGCCGTCAGCGGTGCGCACCGCGCCTGCGCCCGCATTGACTGAGCTCGACCGGACCGCGCGTGCGACGTCGTCGAATGTCAGGCCAAAGGCTTGCAGCGAAGCTTCAGAGACTTCGATCGAAACTTCTGGGGGGCGAGCGCCCCACACTTCGGTGTTCGCCCCGCCCGGAAGCAGCGAAATCGTATCGCGCAAGCGCTCAGCGGTGTCTCGCAGTGTCCGTTCATCGACGTTGCCGTGAAGGCCGATAATGAAAGAGGCGTTGCGGCCAACCTGGCGCGTCACACGGATCGGATCCATGCCCGAGGGGAGGCCGGAAATCGATTCCACGCGCGAGCGCACTTCCTGCGTCATCGCGTCGATATCGGCGCCTGACTCAGACTGAATGCTCACCCAGCCGAAACCTTCGCCCGAACGCGAGCGCACCCAGTCAACACCGTCGAGGCCAGCGGTCGCTTCCTCGATGCGGATGATGACCTGGCTTTCCATGTCTTCGGGACTGGCGCCGGCCCATGAGGCTTGCACGTAGACGCTGTTGTCGCGTCCTGGCGGCCAGAACTCCTTCTCCATCTTGTTGAAGGAGAAGATGCCCGCGACGACCACGAAGACCATCAACAGGTTGCCGGCGACGGGGTTGTGCCCCCACCAGGCGACGAGGCCCTTCAGCATAAGACTAGTCCTTCAATCCTCGCGTCGGCGAGGCGGAGTTTCAGTTAGCGGCGAATTTCGAGTTCTTGTTCAGACGGCTGCGCCGGAGGTGTAGCGGCCGGCGTCGTTTCGCCTTCGCGGTCGATCGGCGTCACTTCCATCCCTTGACGCGGAGAGGTGAGCACAGAGACCACCACACGCTCGCCGTCGGCCAATCCTTCTCGGAAGAGCACTTCGTCGGCGGTCGTTTGAGCGGCGCGCACCTGACGCACGTCGATCGTGTTCTGCGCGGTCACGACATAAACGAACTCGTTACGCTTCAGAGCGCTACGAGGCGCTGCGACGAGCGTTTCGCGATTTGAGCCTTCGAGGCGCGTCATCACGAACATGCCTGGCGCCAGCGGTGCGGTGTGACGCGCGCTAAATGGATCTCGCACTTCGACGACGCCGTAGACGAGGCGCGTGCGCGCATCGACGGAAGCTTCGGTGCGCACTAAGCGGCCTTCCCAAGCCTGGATGCGGCCGCCCGTCACGCTGGTGACGTGCGCGGCGGGGCCGGGGTTGGCGGTGCTTGCGTTAAAGCCAACCGGCAAATGCATCGATGCAAGGTCGGCGTCCGTGAGCGGAACGCGAATTTCCATCGAGTCCGTCGAGAACATCACGGCGACCGGTGAGCCGGGGCCGACATAGTCGCCGACGTTCGCGCGGCGCTCGCGCACGCGGCCTGTGAATGGGGCGCGGATCGAGGCGCGGTTGAGATCGAGTTCCGCCGAACGCAACGAGGCCTCAGCAGAAGCCAGTTGCGCGCGCGCTTGCGCCAATTGCGGCTCGCGCACCGCAAGTGGCGGCGCTTCACCGCGGCCAAGTGCTTGCCAATCTTGGCGTGCGAGTTCGCCTTCGGCTTCTTCGCGTGTAAGCGCTTCTTGCGCTTGGGCAACTTGCGCTCGCGCGCGCACGACGGCGAGCTGGTAGTCGGCTGCATCGATGCGCGCCATGACTTCGCCTTCTGTGAAGGAGCCGCCTTCGGCAAATTTTGGGCTTGCCCAGACGACGCGACCGGCAACTTGCGCTGCGAGTGTCGCTTCAACGCGCGGGCGCGCTTCACCTTGAACGCTGACCGAAACCGTGGTCGGGCGTGCATGCGCGACCGCGAATTGAACGGCCGGCGCGTGGGGCGCTTCGCCTTTTTCCTTTGCCTTCGGGCCGGTGATGACCATGAGCGCGAGCAGAACGCCGCCGCCGATAATCACCACGAGCGGCGCCGCAAAGATCACGATCTTCTTGATCGTGCCCCAGAAGCCGAGTGGCTTGTCCTCTTCATGCGCCGTTTGCGTCGTCATATTGAGGTCCATCTTGTTCATGGCGTGGGTTCCCGGTCTTCGTCGATCCCGCCTGTGCGGGCGCCGCCGCCAAGGGCGACGTGATAAGCGATGCGATTGGAGACGCGCGCGGAGCGCGCGGTGATGAGGCCGCGCTCTGCGTCGATGCGGCGCGTGTAGGCGTCGATAAGCTCGAACAATGTTGCGACGCCGCGTGCGTACTCGCGTTCCGCGAGCGCTTGCGCCTCGCGCGCTTCGTTGGCGGCGATCGTAAATTGCTCTTCGCGCACTTCCAGAGATTGGTCGGCGCTAATCGTGCCTTCGACTTCGCGCCATGCGGCGATCGAAGTGCGTACATATTCTGCAGCCGCCGCGCGGCGATCGGCAACGCTGGCGCGCGACTCTGAAATGAGTGCGCCGCCGTTGAAGATGGGCATGGTAAGACCGGCAACCAGGTTCGACACCATGTTCACGCTGTCGTCGATTTCGTTGAGGCTTTGGCCGCTATTGCCGGCCGACGCACGAAGGGTCAGTCGAGGCAACATTGCCGCCCGGGCTTCGTGAATACGAAAGCCAGCGGCGTTCAGGCGGTGTTCCGACGCCAAGACATCGGGTCGACGCTCAAGCAAGTCAGCTGGAGCGCCCGCAGCTGCAAGCGGGGCGAGCTGCGGCAGCTCGCCATCTGCGCGTAGGGAGCCATCGGGATAGCGCCCCATGATTTCCTGCAAGCGGCGCGATGAGATCAGCAGGGAGTCTTGTGCCTGGGCTTGACCGGCGCGCGCTGAAGCCACTTGGCTGCGTGCGGTACGCAAAGCGAGTGACGTCGCGATGCCTGCATCATAGCGACGCTGAGTAAGATCGAGCGCGCGTTCGCGGGTCTGCAAGTCTTCTTGCGCTAACGCGAGCAATTGCTGTGCTTCGATGAGATCGACCCAGGCGCGTGACGATTGGCCCGCGACCGAGAGGCGTGCGTCGTTCAGATCTTGCCGCGCCGCGTCGGCGCTTGAATCGGACGCGAGCGCGCGCGCGGTGAGGCGGCCCCAAAGATCGATCTCCCAGCTCGCCACGACGCTGGAGGTCATGAACTCGGTGCGAATGCGTTCTTCAGTCCCTGTTGGTTCTTCGGTGCGCGCGCCGTCCGCGCCGATGCCAAGGCTTGGAAGCAAGTTGCCGCCGAACGAACCGCGTGCGCGCCAACGCGCTGCGCGATAGCGGGCTTCTACGATTTGAAGGTCTGGGCTGCCTGCCAGCGCTTCGCGCGCCAGCGATGACATCTCTGCAGAGTTGAGATCATCAAGCCATGTTGCCGCGGGGGAAGTGGCCAGCTCAGCTGCCCGTTCGGCGCCGATCGCGTCCGCCGCGACATAGCTGTCCGGCTCGGGCGGCAGGTTTCGCCCTGCGCACGATCCGGCAAGGGTCATCAACCCCACACCGACCAGAAGTCGAACCCCGTTTTTCATGTTCCCTCACGACCCTCGCTTAGTCGCCACCCTCTCGAAAGTCAATAAATCTGTATTGAAAATCGATAAGGATTGCGCGGCAGACAGCTTGGGCAGTCCTCTCCCGTTAACGGTGGGATGCCAGCGCCGAGGTTTTTGGATGCGCCACGCGTGCAGGTACGACGAAGCGCCAAATTCCCACGACGAACTGCTCCCGGCGTTGGCGCCTTTAGAGATGACGTTTGGACTGGGCTCTTGCCGACAGGTTTGCTTGCGCGACTCCGCAACGCAGCCCTAAGCCGGATTGAGATGGTCATGAACCGCCTTGCCCCGCCTCGATTGCGACTGGACCGGTTGCCGGCCGCCACGTGGGCGGCGGCTGGTCTTGCTGTGCTCGCGGCATTTTTGGCGTTCACAACCAGCCTCAGCGCAGCAGTGCTCATGGTGCTTGCGGGAGCGGCGAGCTATTGGGCGCTACGCGAGCGTCAGCGTTTCGTGATCTCTTCGTCACCGGGCGACCAGATTGGCTTGATCGATCTAGGCCAGCTCACGCCTTTGCTCGAAGCGCTTCCCGATCCTGCATTGTTGATTGACGCCGAGAGCCGGATCGTGGGCTCCAATGCTGCTGCGCGTCGTCAAATGCATTTTGAGGCGCGCGGTCAGTTTCTAACGTCGATCTTGCGCCATCCAGACGTGCTTGAGGCTGTGCACGCGGCGGTTCGTGAGGGCGCAACGGGCGCGGTTGAATACGAAACGCCTGCGCAAGTTGATCGCCATACACGCTGCTATGTTGCGCCGGTGACGTGGGGCGCTGATCGCGCGGCAATGCTGGTTTTTCACGATCAAACGGCTAGAATCAGCACCGAGCGGATGCGCGCCGATTTCCTCGCCAACGCCAGCCACGAGCTGCGCACGCCTCTGGCCTCGCTCACTTTGCTTATCGAAACGCTGGCCGGCCCCGCGCGCGATGATGCTGCGGATCGTGATCGCTTCCTTGGCATGATGCAGATCCAGGCCGATCGCATGCGACGGCTCATTGACGATCTGCTTTCGCTATCGCGGATTGAACTTGATGAGCACGTGCCGCCTTCGGATCGCGCAGATCTGGCGGCGGTCGCGCGCGAAGTGGCGGACTCGCTTAGTCCGTTACTCAAAGAGCGAAAGATCAATCTCGATCTCAACGCGCCAGCAACGCCCGTGCGTGTCGTGGGTGAACGCTTTCAGTTGGCGCAAGTCGTCCAAAATCTCGTCGACAACGCGGTGAAATACACCCCGGATGGCGGCGCGGTTCGCATGGAAATTGCGGCGTCCGGCGATCGCGAGGAAACATCGGCGCAGGCTGGCCGGCGCTGGGAAGAAGCAGGGCGCGTGGCGCTTTTGACGCCTGCTGCAGCGGCAAATCGCTCGTATGCCTTCATTCGCGTGGAAGACGCCGGCCCCGGCGTCGCCAAGCGCTTTTTGCCTCGTCTGGGCGAACGCTTCTTCCGTGTCGAACGCGAAACTGGTTCCGAGCGCGGCGGCACGGGGCTTGGCCTCGCCATCGTTAAGCACATCGTGAACCGCCACCGCGGCGGGTTCCTTGTTGAAAGCCAGCCTGGGCGCGGCTCGGCGTTCGCTGCCTATGTCGAATTGGCGGAGGAGGACTGATGAAACGCTGGGGCGGTTTCACATCAGTGTCATGGAACGTCCCTACATACGGCCCGCATAAGGCACGGGCAGATTCCCCGCGCACGAGCTCTGGGCTAAGGGGTCGATTACCATGGAATTTTCCGCCGCCGGTTCCGAGCGCGCCATGAGCACCGGCCCCGCCATGACAGCCCCTACGGTCCGTGCCGCCGCCGGTTCGATCACCGGTTCGCCGGTGAAGATCGCGGCCCGTGACGTGAACGTGTTCTACGGCGACAAGCAGGCGCTGTTCGACGTCTCGATGGATATCCCCGATCGCGCCGTGACCGCCTTCATCGGGCCCTCAGGCTGCGGCAAGACCACCTTCTTGCGTTGCTTCAATCGTATGAACGATCTGATCGACAATTGCCGCGTCAGCGGCTCGCTGCAGATCGAAGGCAAGGACGCCTACGCAAAGAGCGTCGATGCGGTCGTGCTGCGCACCCGCGTCGGCATGGTCTTCCAGAAACCGAACCCGTTTCCCAAATCAATCTACGACAACGTCGCTTATGGCCCGCGCATCCACGGCATGGCGAAGTCGAAGAAGGACATGGACGAAATCGTCGAGAAGTCGTTGCGCCGCGCCGGCCTCTGGGAAGAGGTGAAGGATCGTCTGGCCCAGCCGGGCACTGGACTGTCCGGCGGTCAGCAACAGCGTCTCGTCATCGCCCGCACGGTGGCGGTGAACCCCGACATCATCTTGATGGATGAGCCGTGCTCGGCGCTCGATCCGATCGCGACCGCGAAGATCGAAGAGCTGATCGACGAGCTTCGTGAGAATTATTGCATCGTCATCGTTACGCACTCGATGGCGCAAGCGGCGCGTGTTTCCCAAAAGACGGCGTTCTTCCACCTGGGCAAGCTGGTCGAGACTGGCGCGACCGAGGAAATCTTCACCAACCCGCGTGACACGCGCACGCAAGACTACATTACCGGCCGCTTCGGCTAATCGTAGGGCGATCATGGCTGAGCATACTGTTAAAGCGTTTTCAGAAGAGCTCGACGCGATCGCCCAAGAGGTCGCGCGTATGGGCGGCCTTGCCGAGACCGCGGTGAACGACGCGCTCTCGGCGGTTGCGCGCCGCGACACCGAGCTTGCACAAGTCGTGATCCAGCGCGATCCGAAGATCGACGCCGCGCAGCGCGAAATTGAAAAGCGCGCGATCAAACTGTTCGCGTTGCGCCAGCCGATGGCGAGTGACCTCCGCGTCGTGCTCACCGCTTGGCGGATTGCCGGTGAGTTGGAGCGTGTTGGCGATCTCGCCAAGAATATCGCCAAGCGCGCGTTGATCTTGAACCAGGACGAGCCGATTCAGCTCACGCGCAGCGTTGAGCGCATGGGAAAAATCGCCGGCGCCCACTTGAAGCAAGTGCTGGACGCCTACGCCAATAAGGACGTGCAAGCTGCGATCAACGTCTGGAACGCCGACGACAACATCGACGCCCACTACAATTCGCTGTTCCGCGAATTGCTGACCTACATGATTGAAGATCCGCGCATGATCAGCTCCTGCGCGCACTTGCTGTTCATCGCGAAAAACCTTGAGCGCATTGGCGACCACGGCACCAACATCGCCGAGTACATCCACTTCCTTGTCACTGGTGAGGAAATTGCAACGCAGCGGCCGAGAGCCGAAGCGGCAGAATAGGGCGTAGCGGCATGGCCAAAGCAACACACGTGCTGGTCGTAGAAGACGAACCGGCGTTGGCCGATTTGCTCAAATATAATCTGGAAAAAGAAGGCTACCGGGTTTCTGTCGCCAATGACGGCGAAGAAGCGTTGGTCGTCGCCGATGAGAGCGCGCCTGACCTGGTGGTGCTTGATTGGATGCTGCCTAAGGCGCCTGGCATCGAAGTTTGCCGTCGTCTGCGCGCCCGCCAGGATACGCGCAATACGCCCATCGTGATGCTCACCGCGCGCACGGAAGAAGGTGATCGCATCCGCGGGCTCGACGTCGGTGCGGACGATTATCTAACCAAGCCGTTCTCGATGAACGAATTGCTGGCGCGTCTTCGTGCCGTCATGCGTCGCATCAGGCCGGGTCTCGCCGACGATAAGGTCGTTATCGGCGATATCGTCATGGACCGCGTCTCTCACCGCGTGAAGCGCGGCGAGCGCGACGTGCACCTGGGGCCCACGGAATTTCGCATCCTCGATCACTTGATGCAGCATCCTGGCCGCGTGTTCAGCCGCGAGCAATTGCTCGACGCTGTGTGGGGTTCTGACGTCTATGTCGAAGCACGCACCGTCGACGTGCATATCGGCCGTCTTCGTAAAGCGCTCATGGTCGGAACCGAAACCGATCCAATCCGCACCGTCCGCAGCGCCGGATACGCGCTGGATGTCGACGCGGCTTAAGCGCCGACTTTTGCCGGATCGATGAGGTATTCACGCGCGCAGAATTGGCAGCGCGCGTGCAGATTTCCGTCCGGTTCGATCAATTCCTCGATCTCCGACTTCGGGAACCGCTTCATCACCGCTGTAAGGCGCTCCTCATTGCAGCTGCAGCGATCATCAAGCGGCGCGGCGTCGCCCATGCGCGCGCCTTCCTCGTGGAACAGCCGATAGAGAAGGCGGTCTGCCGGCAACGCGGGGTCGATGAGTTCTTCGTCGGTGACCGTGCCGAAGAGAATTGACGCGCGGTTCCAGTCTTCTTCGGTGTCGCCCCGCGCTTGGTCGCTGGCGAGACGTTGCATCAGAATTCCGCCCGCGCGCCACTGCGAGGGGGCAGCTCCGTTGATGACTTCGCCAACCGCGAGGCGAATGCCGGTGTCGGTTTGCTCGCTGGTGCGGAAGTAGCTTTCCGCGCACTCCGCCAGCGTAGCGCCTTCCAGAGCAACAACACCCTGGAACGGCCTCGTGTGCTCTCCGAGATCCAAGGTCAGCACCAGACTGCCCGCGCCGAGCAGTTCGCTCGGTGACATCCGATGCGCGCCTGCGAGCTTTTCCGCTGCGCCCTCGGTGAGGCGCGCATATCCGCGCAAACCGCCGTCAATGTGTTCGGCCACCAGCAGCGAGACCGGCCCTTCGCCTTGGGCCTGAATGACAAGGCGCCCGTCCGTCTTCAGCAGCGAACCAACGAGCGCGGTCAGCGTCAGCGCTTCGCCTAAAAGCATCGCAACCGGCCGTGGGTAGTCATGTCGATGCAGGATCGGGTCCAGCGCGCCCGCGGCCAAGCGCGCGATGCGGCCACGCACCGGCGAATTGTCCAAACTGAATGGCGCGATGAAATCTTCGGTGTGTTGAGCTGCAGTCATGAAGCGGGCGATATGGGGCCGCAAGCCGGTGGTGGCAACGTTAGAGCTTGCCAAGGCACCAGAGCAGCACCGCCTTTTGCGCGTGGATGCGGTTTTCCGCTTCATCCCAGGCCGCTGATTGCGGGCCGTCGAGGACGCTGTCGGAGACTTCCTCGCCGCGGTGTGCGGGCAGGCAGTGCAGGAACACTGCGTCCTTGTTGGCCCGCTTCATCATCGCGTCATCGACGGCGAACGGCGGGAACGCCGCCATGCGCTCTTGCTTGTCCGTGTCGCCCATCGACACCCAGGTGTCGGTGACGACGACGTCGGCGCCTTCGATCGCCTTTTTCGCATCATTGTGGGCTTCAATGTCCGCGCCTGCGGCGATCGCGGCTGCTAATTCTTGGCCGCGTGGCGCGTAGCTCGCTGGCGTTGCTATGCGGAGTTTGAAATCCAACTTCTCGGCTGCATGCATGAACGAGGTGCAGACGTTGTTGCCGTCGCCCAGCCAAGCAATCGTCTTGCCGCTGATGTCGCCGGACCATTCCTCGATCGTCATGATGTCAGCGAAGATTTGGCACGGATGCGAGAGGTCGGTAAGGCCGTTGATAACTGGCACGCTCGCCGCGGCCGCGAAATCCAGCACGTCCTGGTGGTTGTTGGCGCGGATCATCACGGCATCGACCATGCGCGATAATACGCGCGCGGTGTCTTCCACGGTTTCGCCCCGACCGAGCTGGGTATCGTTGGCGTTCAACACAATGGCTTTGCCGCCGAGCTGATGCATGCCGATTTCGAACGAAACGCGCGTGCGCGTCGAGTTCTTCTGGAAGATCATCGCTAGCGCATAACCATCGAGTGGCGCGTCTTCATCAGGCGCGGCCTTTGGCCAGTCGATGCGCGCGGCCTTGCGCGCATGCGCTTCGTCGAGAATGGCGCGCACTTCTTCTTTGGAAAGAGCGCTAATGTCGAGGAAGTGGCGCGGGCTTTCGATCACGCGCTCGCTTCCGCCATCTGCGCCGCGAGCACGGCGTCGACCGCATCGATCAGCTGACGGAGTTCGTCTTCTTTGATCGTCAGCGGCGGCGCGATGCGAAGAACATTGTCGCCGGCCACGCCAACCAGAACTTTGCGAGCGCGCAGCTTGGCTTGGATTTCCTTCGGATTGATCGTGAGCTTGATGCCGCGCAGCAAGCCCTTGCCGCGCACATCAACCACAAGCTGAGGGTGGCGGTCTTTCAAGCCTTCCAGCGCTTGCGAGAGATAGTTCGCGACCTTGTTGACGTGCTCAAGGAAGGCTGGCTTCGAGAGTTCGTCATACGCTGCATTGCCGACAGCCATCGCCAGCGGATTGCCGCCGAACGTCGTGCCGTGAACGCCGACAACCATGCCTTTAGCTGCTTCCTTGGTCGCCATGAATGCGCCCATAGGGAAGCCGCCGCCGACACCCTTGGCGACGGCCATGATGTCCGGCGTCATGCCACTCCATTGGTGGGCCCACATTTTGCCCGTGCGGCCAGCGCCCGATTGCACTTCGTCGAAGATGATCAGGAAGCCGTTCTCGTCGGCGAGCTTGCGATAGAGGCGCAGCGTCTCCTCCGGCACGGCGCGCACACCGCCTTCACCCTGCACCGGCTCGATGATGAGCGCCGCAGTCGTCGGCGAGATTGCGGCGCGGAGCGCGGCCTCGTCGCCGTATGGAACTTGGATGAAGCCCGGCAGGCGCGGGCCGAAGCCCTCAAGGTATGCCGGCGTGCCCGACGCGTTGATCGCTGCGTACGAACGACCGTGGAACGAGCCCTGGAAGCCGATGATATCGATGCGCTCGGGGTGGCCGTTGGCCGAGTGATATTTGCGTGCGGTTTTCAGCGAGCCTTCGATCGCTTCGGTGCCGCTGTTTGTGAAGAACACGACATCGGCGAAGCAGTCGCGCGTGTACTTCGCAGCGAGCTCTTCTTGGCCCTTGATCTTGAACATGTTCGAAGTGTGCCAGAGCTTGCCGGCTTGCTCGGTCAGCGTCTTCACCAGGAAGGGCGGCGCGTGACCGAATGCGTTGACCGAAATCCCCGCGATGCAATCGAGATACTTTTCGCCCTTGTCGTCCCAGATCCAGCAGCCTTCGCCGCGCTCGAAGATCTGCTCCGGCGGCGAATAGACGGGAAGGATATGGCTTTCTGCGGCGCTCATTTTAGCTCTCGGAATATCGGGGAAGGCGGGGTTTTGAGCCGCGCCGCTTGCAAGGTCAAGCGGCTGGGATCATCAACAAATCATGAGGCGAGACCACACCATTCCCCGCGGCGAGTTGCATCGCTTGGTTCATGAATCCATCGTTTTGCAGGGCAATCCGCTGGGCGATCCGTTTGTGCGGGAGCTCTTCATTTGGACGCCGCCGGGCTGGAGTGCTGGGGAGCGCTTGCCGCTGCTGGTGGACCTCAAGGGCTACACCTCGTCGGCGCTCGCGCATGCGAACTGGCAGCCGTTTTCCGAGAATTTGCCCGAGCGCCTTGACCGCCTGGTTCACGAGGGGATGGCGCGTGTGGTGGTGGCGATGCCCGATTGCTTCACCAAGCTCTTTGGCAACCAGTACCTCAACAGCGCCGGCACTGGACGATACGCCGATTATCTCTGCGACGAGATCGTGCCATTCGTGGAACAGCGTTTTGGCTGCGGCGGCAAGGGAAAGCGCGGCGTGTTTGGCAAGTCTTCCGGCGGCTATGGGGCCGCTTACCACGGGCTGACGCGCAGCGATTTCTGGGACGCGATATCGATCCAGAGCGGCGATATGGGCTTTGATGCGCTCTACGTCCCGGCCTTCTTCGACGATCTCAACGTGCAGCGCCGATACGATAATTCCATCGAAAAGATGTGGAAGGCTCTGACGGCGAAGCCGAAGATGAGCTTTGCGGAATCTGTTGCTCTGATGGATTGCGCGCAAAGCGCGTTCTACGATCCGGACACGACCCAATTCATGAACATGCGCCTCCCGTTGGATCCTTACACAGGCGAGTGGATCGCGGAGCGTTGGGACAATTGGATGAAGAACGATCCAGTCGTGATGTTCGACGCTTTGGGTGAAAATCTGCGCAAGCTAAAGCTCGTCTATATGGATTGCGGCGACCACGACAATTTTCGCATCCACTTCGGCATGCGGCGCTTCGCGAAGAAGCTGAAAGCCGCCGCCATCCCGCACGAGTACGACGAATTCGACGACGACCACATGGACGTGGATTATCGGATGGACGTGTTCTTGCCGAAGTTGGCGCGGGCGTTGAGTGCCTGAGTTGAGTGTTGCAGAGATCGCCGCGATCATTTGTACGATCGGGCTCGCGATCACGGCGCCACTGACGGCATTCGGCCGATTTCGCGCAGCGCGCGACGCGCGAGATTTCATTGCGCGGCGGGTTGAGGCGAGCGGCCTGCGTGACGAGTTGAAGGTTTTCGTTACGCTTACGGTCGTCGAGCTCGCGGCCGATGCAACGCTGATCGCTGCGTTTGCTTGGATTGTTTACACGGGCGTCACCCAAGAGCCGGACGCGTTCTTGCGAGCGGTTTTGCCGATCTGGCGTTGGGTTCTTGGTGTCGCGGTTTTGCGTGTCCTGATTGAGATTCCGCTGCGCCGTACATTGCAGCGTATCCGCGGTCTATTTGCTTTGCGTCACTAACTAGCTCCGCAACCGATACCCGCTCTTGATCATCGCCCAGCTGGCGTAGCTCAGTGCGAGCGCCAGCGCGCCAGTGAGGATTGCGCCGGTCCAGAGTGGCGCGTCGTGGTGGCCGATGAAGCCGTAGCGGAAGCCGTCGATCAGCGAGAAAACCGGATTGTAGTGCGAGATGGTGCGGATCGGTTCGGGTAAGATTGATGTTGAGTAGAAGGTGCCGGAGAGAAACGTCAGCGGCACGATAATGAAGTTGGTCACCGCCGCGAGGTGATCGAACTTGTCGGCCCAGATACCGCCGAGCAATCCGATCGCGCCGAAAATCACTGACGCAACGACGGCGTAGTAGAGCGCGGCGAAAATGTTGACCGGCATGATGTTGGCGAGAAACGCGACAGCGACGAGGCTCGCGAAGCCAACAAGCAATCCGCGCGCGGCAGCGCCGACAATGAACGCGATCGTCAATTCGAGCGCAGAAAGCGGCGGCATCAGGAAGTCGACCGAGTTGCCTTGCACCTTGGCAATGACAAGCGACGACGATGCGTTCTGAAACGCGTTGGAGAGGATCGACATCATGACCAGCCCGGCGGCCAAGCCGTCCGCATAGGCGCGCGCTGTGCCCGGCCAGTCGCCTTGGCGCACGAGGCTGAAGACGAGCATGAACAAAAGCGTCTGGATGAGGGGGGCGAACACCGTCTGCGCCCCGACCTTCAAGAAGCGGCGGATTTCACGCCAGACCAGTGTCTGCAAACCCAGCCAATTGATCGCTCCGTAGTGCCGTGAGGTCAGTGCGGGAGGAGTAGTTCGTGCGGCGGTGTCCATAAAGAGAACAGCTCTTTCATAATTTTTTAACGAGTCTGAGCGCCCGTTAACCATGTTGCCGGGCCAAGTCTCGGTCTCTGCTCAAGTTTATGAGCCGAGTCCTGCCGAAAGCCCGTTAGTAAGAAGTGAGTAACCCACCATATGTCATGGGATAATCACTGCATCTTGGGTATCCACATGACAAAACCACAACCCATTGACTTCTTCGCCCAAAAGGGGAGTGTGTCGCATTCCCGTCAGAAATGGGCGGGGCCATGGGCCAAGGGGGCTTGAACACATGGGCTGGTCAGAAGAGCGCGTTGCGCTGCTGCGTAAGCTGTGGGCCGAAGGGCTTTCAGCTAGCCAAATTGCGAAACAACTGGGCGGGGTCACCCGCAACGCCGTGATCGGCAAGGTCCACCGCCTCGGTTTGGCGGGCCGGGCTACGCCATCTCGGCCGGCCAAGCGGCCGGTTCGGACCGCACGTCCGCGGGTCGTGGGCCCGTCTGCGCCGCGTCTGCGCCTGCCGTCGAGCGAACCGCGCGTGGTCATTCCGGATCTTGAGCCGGTGAAACTCGATGACGGCCGGGCCGCGACGGTCCTGACGCTCAATGAGAGCATGTGCAAATATCCGATCGGCGATCCGACAGACCCCGATTTCGCGTTCTGCGGCCGCGGGGCCTTCGGCAATCATCCCTATTGCCAGGATCACGCGCGTCTCGCTTATCAACCGAGCCAGGCACGCAAGCGGCGCACCTCTGGCGAGCCGGATGAGCTTCGCCGCATGATGCGCCTGTCGGCTATGTAGGGTTTTCACCCCGTAGACTTTAACGCCGCGGCCCTCGGGTCGCGGCGTTTTTGTGTGAACTATTTTGCCTTGGCCGGGCGCTGGAAGCGCTGGCTTAATCGCGTTCGATAACCAGTGAAACGCTGCCGACGCGAAGGCCTAGCCAACCAACTGTCGCATTGTTCAAGATGTCGCCGTCGGCACGCAGCGCGAGCACATCGCGGAACCGCACCTTTCGGCCCCGACCGTTTTCGCTAGGGAGTACGACATCGTACTCCAGCCTAAATACGTCGCCGTCCTGAAAGCCGCGCGCTTGGCCAACGACGTCTTCGCGCGTTCCAACGAACTCGCCCGGTGCGACGCGCTGCAATCGCCAAGTCTTGCGATCGCGTTCGCCATCATCGTAGGCAAAATCCTCGACAAGGGTCAGCGTTTCGCCGTCCCAGGTTCCGTTCAGCTGCGCGGTGAAGCCGCGCCGAACGCCAGTAATGGAGCGGAATTCTCCGCGCGCGACACTGGCGCCGGCAAGGTCGCGTTCGACCACAAAGGGTTGTGTGCTCGCCGCAGCAGGCGTCGGTGGGCGCGTGGCGCAGGCGCTCGCGAAGGTGGACAGCGCCACGATCGCGGCAAGGCTCAAGAGCATGTTCATGGCCGGTCTACGCGCGGCCACGCGGTGTGGATCAGTTTGTGCTCAAGCCGGCCCGCGATCGATCAATACGGCGAGAAACAGCGCCGGGCCGCCGTGGGCCGTCCAGCCGTGCGAGGCGCCGCGCTGGATGACGATTTGACCCGGTTTTATGCGGGTTTCGGTGTTGTCGAGCACCAGCGAGGCGTCGCCGCTGATGAGGCAGATGATGTCCAGCGTTTGGGTTTGATGCATTGCCGGATGACGGGTCTGGTCGCGCAGCTCGTGCTCGGCGCCGAAATCAGCGAAGCGTTGGCGCGCGGCTGCGGCGATCATCTCCGGTGGTGCGCCGGGCGGCGTAGGTTGGATCATGAACCAGCGCACTTTCACTTTGCCGTGCGCGGGCGCCAGAATTGAAACGCTCTCGCCGAGATCGCTTGCGTCCTTCGGATTGATCGCGCCTGTCGTGACCTCGTGCCAAATTTCGGCGAGTCCGCCGAGCGCCGGATCGCCAATGCCGCCGGAGGGCGGGCCGTCGATGATGATCGTGGATTTTCCATTCGCATCGTCGCCGGTGACGATGCGGCGCATGGTGTCTTCAAAGCCTTGGAAGATCATTTAGTTCGCCAGTTTTTCGTTGAAGGGAGAGTCGAGTGCAAAGAGCGGCACCTTGATGTCGAACGCTTCGCCATTTTGGCGCTGCATGGAATAGGCGCCCATCATGACGCCAGAGGGCGCGGCCAGCGGCGCTGCGCTCGTATACTTGAAGGTTCCGCCCGGCGCGATGACAGGCTGTTGCCCGATGACGCCATCGCCGCGCACTTCTTGCGTTGCGCCGTTCTCATCTGTGATGCGCCAGAAGCGAGAGATGAGCTGAACTGGATCAGGCCGTCGGTTCTCGATCTCAATTGTGTAGGCCCAGACGAAACGGCCGTCTTCGGGGCGCGATTCATCCGGCAGAAACTGCGGATCGACGCGCACGATCATGCCGGCGGTTTCTTGTTCGTACATGAAGGTATTGTATCGGCGCCGGAGCGCTGGACAAAGCCCCCGATGCAAGCCAGCAAGGCCCCATGAGCACCACCCACGGCGTTCTCTCGGACAGCGAAATCAAAAAGGCGATCAAGCAGGGCTGGATCGTCGCCGAAGCGGTATACTTGGACGATCAGATACAGCCCGCGAGCCTGGATCTCCGGTTGGGCAAAACAGCCTATCGATTGCGCGCAAGCTTTTTGCCGGGCGCTGGCGCCAAGGTTGCCGATCGCCTCGATGGCGAGCTGGTGATGCACAAGATCGATCTGACGCAAGGCGCGGTGCTCGAGACTGGCTGTGTCTATCTCGTGCAGGTGCAAGAGACATTGGCGTTGCCGCAGCACATGCACGGCGCCGCCAACCCGAAAAGCTCAACCGGCCGTGTAGACGTATTTACGCGTTTGATTACCGACGGCGCACAATCGTTTGACTATATCCCGATGGGCTATCACGGACCGATGTGGGCGGAGATTTCGCCGTGCACGTTCTCTGTGCTGGTGCGCACGGGCACGCGTTTGAGCCAAGTGCGTTTGCGCCGTGGGCCGCCGCACCCAAAGCGTGAGATCGATTTCACGATGGATCTGGCAATGAACGGGCCCGTTGGTTTTCGCGCCAAGCGTCATTCCGGTGTTGTCGATGTGGATCGCGTAGGCGCCTACGACCCGCGCGACTTTTGGGAGCCGATGGAAGCGCGCAAGGGTCGTGTCGTGCTGGAGCCCGGTCAATTCTACATTTTCGCATCGAAGGAAAATGTCGTCATCCCGGCTGACGAAGCTGCGGAGATGGCGCCTATCAGACCGGAGCTCGGTGAGTTTCGCGCCCACTATGCAGGGTTCTTCGATCCGGGTTTTGGTATAGCGCCGAATGAAGGGCGTGCGGTGCTCGAAGTGCGTTCGCGCGACGTGCCGTTCATCGTCGAAGACGGACAGCCGGTCGGCAAACTTGTGTTCGAGCCTTTGTCCGGCCCCGTTGATCGTCTCTATGGCGAGAGCGGTTCAAATTATCAGGGGCAGGGCCTGAAGCTCTCGAAGCATTTCGCGCCTTGGAAATGAAGATGATCAAGCATTGGGTATTCGCCGCGGCGCTGACATTTGCCGGGTTCGCCCATGCCGACGAAAAGCCGCAACCGGCCCCCGCTGCACCTGCCGCTGCTGCGGCGCCGGCTTATCCGGCATTGTTCGTTGCCCGCGACGCAGATTCCACGCTCTATTTGTTCGGCACGATGCACATCCGCCGCCCTGGCGGCGAATGGGGCGGACCTGTCGCGCAAGCGGCGCTGGCCGAGGCGGACGAAGTCTGGACCGAGATGGAGATTGCAGAGAACACGCAGAGTGAAGTGCAAGCGCTGGTGCTCTCCGCCGGCATGGCGCCGGCGGATCGGCCGCTTTCGAGCTGGCTCAATAAAGATCAGCGCGCAGAACTCGCGGCAGCTCTGCAACATCTCGGGGCTTCGCCAGCCGTGTTCGAACGGATGCGGCCATGGCTTGCAGCAATGACGCTTTCGGTCATGCCGCTGATGCAGCAAGGCTATGACCCCGCCGCCGGCGCCGATCGCGCTGTGATTGGAGCTGCAGGAGACGCCCGTCAGCGCGCATTCGAAACAGCGGCCGAACAGATCGGGTTCTTTGCAAATTTGAGCGACACCGCTCAGCGCCAATATCTCATGGACACGATCAACACTGCGACGGGTGGTTCAGACGAGATCGATCAATTATCGCATGCGTGGGAAAGCGGTGATCTTGAACGGCTTGAGACGCTGGTGCTTGATAGCTTTCGCGCCCGTTATCCCGAATTGCACCAAGTCATCTTCACACAGCGCAACCACAATTGGACTGAAACCCTGGTGGCTGAGCTTGATGGCGCCGGCGTTGATTTTGTCGCTGTCGGCGCGGGGCATTTGCTGGGCGATGACGGCGTCGTCGCGTTGTTGCGCGCACGCGGCGTGGATGTCGAGCGAGCAGAGTAAGGACTATGATGAAAGCTGTGTTTGGCGTCTTTGCCGCATTTTTCGCGCTCGCTGCCTCAGCTTGTGCGCAAGCGCCCGCTGCCCAGCAATCGGGCGAGATCGCGCCGCTTCTCTACGCGGTGCGTGACGCAGACTCGACGATGTATCTTTATGGCACCGTTCATGTACGGCCCCGTGGCGCAGATTGGGCCAATGACCGCGTGCGCGCCGCCATCGATGAGTCCAGCGAGATCTGGACTGAGCTGATGATGAACCCCGAGACCGACCAACGGACGCAGGTGCTGGCTCTGCAACTCGGAGCCGCCGAACCTGGCCGGCCGTTGTCGAGCTGGCTTACGCCGGAAGAGAACGCGTCGTTGAACGCGGTCACCACACGGCTTGGCATGCCGGTGGGCGCGCTCGAACCCTACAAGCCCTGGCTCGCCGGTCTGACGCTCACCCTCGCGCCCCTTATTCAAGCTGGTTACGACCCTGCTTCCGGCGTGGACCGCTCGATTGATGCTTACGGTGATAACGCCGGCAAGACGATGCGCGCGCTGGAAACGCCGGATCAGCAATTGACGTTCTTCGCAAATCTCAGCCCTGAAATTCAGCGCGAGATGCTGCGTGAGGCGGTCCACGAATCCGCGTCGGTCACGACCATGATCGGCGAAATGTCGGCGGCCTGGGAGCAGGGTAACGAGCGCACCTTGGAGCGCGCCGTCATTGACGACACGCGCACGGACTATCCCGAGCTCTACCAGATGCTGTTCGTTGATCGTAACAACGCCTGGATGACCGAGCTGACACGCGAGATGCAAGGCTCTGGCGTCGATTTCGTCGCCGTAGGCGCCGGACACATCATTGGGAGCGACGGCCTCGTCGCGCAGTTCCGTGCGCGCGGTTATCGCGTTGATCGCATCCGCTAAGGCAAGATCAGCTTGGCGCTGAAACCGCGCGGCGTGCGGTTCTCGAGGATCAAGCGCCCGCCGTGACTATCCGCAATGGCCTGCGTGATCGCCAATCCGAGACCTGCGCCGCTGGCTTCGCTGCGTGCGTCGTCGGCGCGAAAAAATGGATTGGTGAGTTTCGCCAGTAAATCTGCCGGCACGCCCGGTCCGGAATCTGCGATTTCAATCACAGCTTCGTTCGCCGTGTTGCGATAGACGCGCATGATTCCGCCACCGCCATATTTGGCGGCGTTTTCACCCAGATTCCGCATCGCGCGCGCGATCTCAGTCGGGCGGCACTCGGTGATGATCGGTTCGTTTGCGTCGGCGCTGACATTGATGCCCAAATCTTGAAGTTCGCCGCAAAGCGTCCGCGCGATTTCGGCGAGATCCACGCTCGCGCGCGCCTCTTCGCTGGCGCCGGCGCGCGCCAGTGAAAGCGCCTGCTCCGTCAGAGTTTCCATTTCCGCAACTGAGGCGAGGAGGCGCTGGCGTTCACCTTCATCCTCGATGAGCTCGGCGCGGAGCCGGATTGCGGTGATCGGCGTGCGCAGATCATGTGAGAGCGCCCAGAGCATTTGTCTTTGGCGATTGAGCTGGCGACCCAAGCGCTCCGCCATGGCGTTGAACGCTGTGGAGGCGCGCCGCACATCCTCCGGGCCGCTCACGGGGGCAGCGACGTTCGTTTCCCCCGAGCCTAGTGCGCGAGCGGCGTTTGCGAGATCCGACAACGGCCGGCCAATCTGCCGGGCGACCAGAGCAGCGCCGATGCCAACGATCACGATGGAAACCAGGGCGCCTACGATAGCGCTGAATGGCGTCGGGCGAGGGCCAGGCAGGCGCGCAGTGGCGTTGAGCCACGTGGCTTCGTCGAGGCGCACAGAGATCGTGGCCTCGGTGACACGCACAATCGGCGCATCGTCCGGAGGTCCGCCTGCGCCGCGACCGTCGCCAAATTGGTCCGGTGGTGGCGGTGGGCGATCTTCGCCGTCGCGCAAGGGACGAGGTCCACGATCCCGCCATCGCCGCGAGGGTGCTTCGATGATGCGGGAGCGCGCGTGCGTTTCGCTGTTTGCAAGGCGCTCGTTGATGACGTTGGCGATGCGTGTGCCTGCGCCACCGGTGTTCACCGTGATTTCCGGTGTCTCGGAAACATTAAATCGCAACGAAAATTCGCGAATGGACTCTGCTGCGCCAACGCGCCGAGCGGGGGGCAAATCTCGCAAACGTTCGGCGGTGAATGCAACGCGTTCAGCGACATTGGTCTCCGCAGCGCGGCGCAGCGCTGATCCGCGCTCATTCGTGTAGATTGCAAACGCAATCGCATACGAGACGATCACGGCCACGACGGTGACCGCCACCATCCGTCCGGTTAGGGTGTTGAGCGGAATCTTCACGTCTTATCGACAGGCGCCGTGAACACGTACCCGCCGCCCCAAACCGTTTTGATCAGCTTGGGGGAGCGCGCGTCCGCCTCGATCTTGCGACGCAAACGGCTGACTTGGGTGTCAACCGCACGATCGAAGACGTCCTTGCCGCCATCGAAGGCAAGGTCCAGCAACTGATCGCGCGATAGAACGATCTTCGGTCGCTGCAGGAAGGTGAGCAATAAGCGGTACTCACCCGTCGACATTTCGTGCACATGGCCTTCGTCGTCGACCAATTCGCGCTCTGCGAGCTTCAGTGTCCAGCGATCGAAGCGCAGGGTCTCGCCGGTTGGCGCCTCCACATTTGGCGGCAAAGCGTGGGTGCGGCGCAGCACGGCATCAATGCGCGCTAGTAACTCCCGCGGATTGAACGGCTTCACCACATAATCGTCGGCGCCGACTTCGAGGCCTATGATGCGATCAAGCTCTTCGGCGCGCGCCGAGAGCAACAGCACTGGGATATGGTTCGTCTCACGGATGTGGCGGCATAGAGAGAGACCGTCTTCGCCCGGCATCATAATGTCGAGGACGACGGCATCGATCCGGTTTTCCTTGATTGCCCGGCGTGCGGCTTCGGCGCTGTCGACGGCGGTCGCGCGGCGTCCGTTCTTGCGCAGGAACTGGGCGAGCGACTCGCGGATCTCTCGGTGGTCGTCAACGACCAGGATATGGGGGTCCTCTGGCGTCATGGTTCTTGTGATGTGCGCTGCTGTTTGACAAAAATCTACGGGAAGAGCGTGACGTAGAAGTGCCAAACCTTGGCGCCACGCGTTGGGCGACACATTTTGTCAAAAACTAGGGGGCGCTTCGCCTTATCGCCGCCCAGGTCGGGCGGTTCCTGGGGCGGACATGTTTAGGGGAATTGCATGAGCATCAGAACACTCGCGTTTGTGGCGTGCGCGGCGCTGGGATTGACTGCTTGCGGCGGTCGCGCCGCGCAGGATCGCACCGCGCCCATCCGCGCGCTGCTTTCCGCTGACGCGCTAATGCTCGTGAGTTTCGATACCAATGGCGACTTGAGCGTCTCCCGGGACGAAGCTGAAGCAGGCTTCGCGCGCGAATTTGCACGCGCCGACGCTGACAATAATGGCGCTTTATCGCCGATCGAGTTTTCGAACTGGTCGAGCTTGGTGCTCGGTGGTTCCCAGATCGGGCCATACAGGCTCGATTTTGATCGTAACGTCGATAACGTCATCACGCGCGAGGAATACGACACCGAACTGCGCGCGCGCTTTTCGCAATATGATGCGGACGAGAATGGCGCGTTGTCGCGTACTGAGTTCGTGCGCCTAGTGGGGCAGGCGCGTCCGCCGACGCAGCGCCGTCAAACCGCACCCACGATCGGCGGGGCAGGTGGCCCGGGTGAATGATCTTCGGCCTGACATGTTTTGACGCACTTGCGGCAAATGCGGGCCACACCACCTAGGTATTAATCATCCTTACGGTGATGCGCTCCTCCCCCCTTGCGTATCCCGTCATGCAGGCCCGGCGCGACCCTCCCCCCCCAAGGCGCCGAGGCCAAATACAGCGGCCGGCGCTTTCCCAGCGCCGGCCGTTTTTTCTTTTCGCTTGCGATTTTCCGTCTGACAAACTTTGGCGCAACCGCGACCAACCAGGGAAAAGGCGCTGACCTATTACGGTTGTGAGAGGGAAATGGGCCCCGTCAGAGACGAGGGCCGGAAGGAGACGATCCAAATGCGTAAAGTCTTGCTTGCTGCCGCTGGTGCTGCGGTCTTGGCGGCGGGCGCTTGCGGTCTTGCTCAGGCGCAAAATGCTCCCGCGGACGGCGCTCGACACCGCTTTCTCGAAGCCGACGCCAACACTGATGGCGTGCTGACACGCGCCGAGTTTGACGCTGGTCGTGAAGCTGCGTTTGCACGGCTCGATACCGACCATAACGGACAGCTCACGCGTCAGGAGATGCGCGCCGAACGTGCTGAGCGTGGTCCGCGTGGTCGGCGCGGCGATCGGCACGGTGGTCCGCCGCGTCTCGAACGCGCCGACGCAAACAATGACGGCAACATCACGCGTGATGAATTTCTCGCTGGCCCCATTGAAATGTTCAGCCGCATCGACGCGAACCATGACGGTGTGATCCAGGCCTCTGAGCGTCCCGAACGCCCAGAGCGAGGAGAGCGAGGAGAGCGTGGCGAACGGCGCGGTGAACGCCCGGATCGGCCGAACCGCGACGCAGACGGCAACGGCACATTCTCGCGCGCCGAGTTCGCGGCGATGGGGGCTCATATGTTTGAGCGTCTCGACGCGAACAATGACGGCCGCGTGACGCAGGAAGAAGCGCAGGCAGCGCGCGGCCATCACCGCCGCGGCCGCGACTAACCGGAACGTGAGGTGGTCAGACTGAGTTTAGCCTGGCCGCCTCACATCGCCGGGATACGTCAATTGGGGTGTCCGCTGGGCGCGGAGGCTCGTGCCTCGATACGCTGCCTCGCCATGTGAGGATGTGAGATGGGACTGACGGCCATGAAGGAACGCGTGCAGAGCACGGCGTCCGGGCTCTGGGCTAAGCGCCCAGGGTTTTTGCGCGGCCGCAATCTCTTCATTGCCGGTGGCGCGTTAGGCGCGGTTCTGATTGGCTGGTCCGTGTTCGGTCCGAAGGATGACGCCGAGCCCTATCGCACAGCAGCGCTAGACCGCGGCGCGATTACGCGCGTTGTAAGTGCGACCGGCACGCTGCAGCCATTGGTGTCAGCAAATGTAGGTGCTACTGTCTCGGGCCCTGTGCAGAGCGTTTCGGTGGACTTCAATTCGCAAGTCCGCGCCGGGCAAGAGCTCGCGCGCCTTGATCCGACGCCATTCCAGCAACGCATCGTTCAGGCGCAAGCTCAACTCGCGCAAGCACAAGCGCAGGCTGCGGTCGCGAACTCTGATTACCAACGTTACCAATTGCTGCAGCAGCGCGGCTTTGCGTCCGAGCAGCTCATGTCGCAGCAACGCGCCGCGCGTGACACGGCGCGCGCGGCGGTCGCTTCTGCATCTGCGCAAGTTGCAACAGCGCGGACGGATTTGGAGCGTAGCATCATTCGCTCGCCCATAGATGGCGTCGTCGTTGATCGGCAAGTCAATGTCGGTCAGCCGGTCGCGTCGAGTTTGCAAGCCGCCACCCTGTTCACGATTGCGCAGGATCTCTCGCGCTTGCAGGCGAACATCACGGTCGACGAAGCCGACATCGGCGAAGTGCAAGAAGGGCAGGCGGTGCAATTTACCGTCGATGCTTTCCCGGATCGTGAGTTTGAAGGCCGTGTGAGCCAAGTGCGTCAGCAGGGCGTCGCGGAATCCGGCGTTGTCAGTTACACAGTGGTTGTCGAAGCCGATAACCCTGGCCGAATTTTGTTGCCGGGCATGACGGCGAATGCAGAGATCGTGCTCGAGCAGCGCGAAAACGTGCTCCGGTTGCCGAACACGGCATTGCGCTTCCGTCCCGCCGATCCTGAGCTTGTAGCTCAAGCCCAAGCGCTGGTCGGTAACGGTGGCCGGCGCGGCGCGTCTGGTGAAGCCCAGGCGCAAACGCGCGGCGACGGCGCACAGCGCGGCGGCCAGCGCGGGCGCGGCGTCGCGCAAATTGCAGAATCGCTGCAGCTCGATGAACAACAACGCGCGGCCGCGCAGGCGGCGTTTGAAAATGCGATGGCGTCAACCCCCCGCGGTCAGGGCGGCGGCGATCGGCGCGGCGCCATGCGGCGTGTGCGTGAGCAAGTTATTGCTGCGATTGAACCCTCGCTGACTGCGGCGCAGCGCGAGTTGTTGACGCAAATGCGCGCTGGCAACGGCCCGCGCCAAGAGGTTCGCAACCAGGCGGTCGTCTGGGTGCTGCGCAACAACAGGCCGACGCCGGTGCAGGTCGAGACCGGGGTTGGCGACAACGGCTTCACGCTCATTCATTCCGGCCTCAACGAAGGCGATGAAGTCATCATCGGTGGCGGTCCTCAGGCAGAGACCGGCAATCAAGGCGGCCCGTTCGGCGGCGGCGGACGTGGGGCGGGCGGCGGCGTTCGCATCCGGGGCGCGTGATGACGACGCTGATCGAAGCGACGAATTTATTGAAGCTCTATCGCATGGGCGAGGAAACCGTGCGCGCGCTTGACGGGGTAAGCTTCAATATCCCGCGCGGTGAGTATTGCGCCATTGTCGGCCCGTCGGGATCGGGCAAATCGACGTTGATGAACATTCTCGGCGGACTTGACACGCCTAGCGGTGGACGCATCACGATTGCCGGAAACGACATTGGCAAGATGAGCGATGACGACCTTGCCGTGTTTCGCAACCAGACGATCGGTTTCGTATTTCAGAGCTTCAACCTGCTGCCACGCTTAACCGCCTGGGAGAACGTGGAGCTGCCCATGATATACGGCGGTGTGTTGCCGAAGGAGCGCAGGGAGCGGGCGGCGGAATTACTTGAACGTGTAGGGCTGGGCCAGCGCATGGGCCATAAGCCCACCCAGCTTTCGGGCGGCCAACAACAGCGCGTGGCCATCGCGCGTGCATTGGCGGGACGTCCCGCATTGTTGCTAGCCGACGAACCGACCGGGGCGCTCGACACCAACACTGGCATCGAAATTCTGGCGCTGTTCAATCAGCTCAACCAAGAGGGCGCGACGGTGGTGCTCGTCACCCACGATCACGACGTTGCGCGCGCCACCAAACGCACCATCGAGATGCGCGACGGCCACATTGTTTCGGATCATTTGAACGATCGGGATGCACGCCATGATGCGCACGTCTGATCTTGTTGCGAGCGCCGGTCGCGCACTGCGCGCCAATCCAATGCGTTCGGCGCTTACGGCGCTGGGCGTCATCATTGGCGTTGCCTCGGTTGTGGCGATGGTTGCCCTCGGCTCGGGCGCGCAAACCCAAGTAGAGCGTTCGATTGCGAGCCTGGGTTCGAACCTGCTCATTGTCGTGCCCGGCGCAATGCGCGGTGGCGGCGGCGTACGCGGGCAAGCGGGTGCTGGCGGCGGATGGGATTCGCTGACGATAAATGACGCCGAAGCGATCGCGCAGTTGGAAAACGTCGCTGTAGTAGCGCCCTCGCAGCGAGCGCGTGCGCAGGTTATCGCCAATGGTCTGAACTGGAACCCGGAAGTAAATGGCGTCACGCCCGATTTTCTCAGCGCGCGAGATTGGGAGATCGCCCAGGGGCGCATGTTTGACGAAACCGAAGAGCGCCAGGCGCGTCGCATCGTCGTGCTCGGCAACACCGTGGCCGAGAATCTCTTTCCGAACATGGATCCAGTCGGTCAGACGGTGCGCATGAATGGCGGCGCCTATGAAGTCATCGGTATTCTTGAGTCCAAAGGGCAATCGGGCTTCCAAGATCAGGACGACATCGTGCTGGCGCCGCTGACAACCGTGAAGCGCCGCATCGCGGGCCGGCGCGGGCGCGGCGACACTGTGAGTCAGATCTCGGTGAAGGCCGAGAGTGAGGAGGTGTTGAACCGCCTTCAGGAGGACGTCGAAAATCTGCTTCGTCAGCGCCACCGCACGCGCGAGGGCGAAGACGATTTCACGGTTCAGAACTTGAGCTCCATTAGCGAGACGATGGCTCAAACCACTGGCGTGTTCACTGCCCTTTTGGGGGGAATTTCCGCTGTTTCCCTCCTCGTAGGTGGTATTGGCATCATGAACATCATGCTGGTGAGTGTCACAGAACGGACACGCGAAATCGGTCTCCGCAAAGCCTTGGGCGCGCGGCAGTCAGATATTCTTAATCAGTTTGGCTTGGAGGCCGTCACCCTTTCCGTCGCGGGAGGGATTATCGGGTTAGTTATTGGCGTTGCTGGCGCTTGGGGAATGACAACACTATTTAACCTACCATTGGTGGTGTCGCCTTTAAATGCTGGGTTGGCGATCGCCTTTTCAGGTTTGGTCGGGGTCGTGTTTGGCGCGTATCCCGCATGGCGCGCAGCGAAACTCGATCCGATCGAGGCGTTGCGGCGGGAATGAGGAAGAAGTCCTTGATGCGTACGTTGATCGTTTCACTCGCCGCGCTGAGCGCCGCCATAGGAACCGCGCAGGCGGATACGCTCGCGGAGGCCATGACCGCCGCCCAGGAATCGAACCCAACGCTCGCGGCGCAACGTCAGCGTTTGCGCGCGACCCGTGAGGCGCTGCCGCAGGCGCTCTCCGCAGCGTTGCCGCAAATTTCTATCTCAGGGTTGGCCAGCGCCAGTGACCGGGATTCCGACAATCCTTTGCTTGAAGGTGATCGCACGGAGACCTGGTCGAGCTCCGCCAACATTTCTCAACTTTTGTTCGGCTCTGGCCGCGTGCTTGCATCGACGCGCGCCGCGCGCGCTCAGATCGCAGGTGCAACGGCAGACTATGAGGGCGCGCGCCAGCAATTGCTGCTCGATGTGACGTCCGCTTACGCCAATGTGCGTCAAGCGCAGGCCGTGGTGGCCGCGCGCCAAACAAACGTCTCCAATCTCCAGCAATTGTATGAGTACGCACAGGCGCAGTTCGAAGCTGGCGTCGTGACGCGCACGGACGAGGCGCAAGCCCAAGCGCGCTTTGCACAAGCGCGTACGCAATTGGTGCAGGCGCAGGGTGCAATGGCGGCGGCAGTGGAAGCCTATCGCCGCTTGGTTGGTCATCCGCCATCAGATCTCCAGGCGCCGCCGGCAGCGGCGGGCTTGCCGATGGATCTCGAAAGCGCGCTTTCGACTGCCGTCGATAACAGCCCGACCTTGATCAGCGCACAGGCTGACACGCGTCTTGCTGACGCGAACGTTGATGCAGCCGCAGCGCAGGGCCGACTGAACGTAACGGCCGAGGCTGGCTATTCGCTCGGCGCCGATTTCAACGACGATACGTCGGAAAGTTCGAATGATACGGTAGGCGTGCGCCTTTCGGTGCCGCTGTTCCAGGGCGGCGCCATCCGTTCGCGCACCCGCCAACAACGCGCGCTTCGCTCCGCTTCGAATCTCGACCTCGCCGCGATACAGCGTTCGGTGCAGGAAGTGGTCACCAACTCCTGGACTGGCCTCGCGAGTGCACGATCCGCCGTGCAATCGGCGCGCGAGCAAGTCGACGCTGCAGCGCTCGCCTATGAGGGCGTGCGCCTGGAGCAGGAGACGGGCCTCCGATCCACTGTCGAAGTGCTCGACCAGGTGGCGGACTTGCTCACGGCTCAAATCGCGTTGGCGCAGGCTGAGCGTGACCTCGTCGTGGCGGAGCGGCAATTGCTGGCCGCCGTCGGCACGCTCGACATCCCGGCGGGCTCAGGCGGCCTGATTGAGGACAATGACGAGCTTCGCGGCCGCTGATCGCGGCTCGTTGCTTCGATTAAGCCCCAGAAAACGTGCGTCCCCAGCGGTTGGATGTTAGAGCCGCGCCTATGATGTCGTTCTTCTCTGTGCGCTGGCTCAGCGCTCTTGCGCTACTCGTTGCGTTGTTTCTCGCCATTATGTTTGCGGGTGTGGCGTTGACGCCAGACGGAGTGCGCACGCGCAACGCCGCCGATCAGTTTGACGCACGCGCGGCGCGGGAGCGCTTGGTGCGGATGCTGGGCGAGGAGACCCCACATCCAGTTGATAGCGCCGCTCAGGATGTGGTGCGCGAGAATTTGCTGCGTGAGATCGAAGCACTCGGCTTTCAGCCGGAGATGCGCGATGCGTTTTCCTGCAGACCGCAGCCGCGCGGCCCCCTGGTCGATTGCGCGCGTGTTCGCAATATCGTGTTCAGCGTGGGCCCAACGTCGGGGCCATCCGTGCTTGCAGCCGCGCACTATGACTCGGTGCCAGCCGCCCCGGGCGCCAGCGATGATGGACTCGGGCTTTCCGTTTGGCTCGAAGTCGCGCGCATTCTTCGCAGTGAAAATCTTACCCGCCGCGTGATCTTCTTGTTTAGCGATGGCGAGGAGCCTGGGCTGCTCGGCGCTTTTGATTTTGCGAACAACGATCCGCTGATGGCCTCGGTGGAGTCGCTGGTCAATTTGGAAGCGCGCGGTTCGCGCGGCCCGGCGGTGTTCTTCGAGTCCAATCAGCCCAACGCAGACGCTGTTTCCGTATATGGCGCTGCGCCGCGCCCAATCGCGAATTCAGTCATGGCTGATGTCTACGCACTATTGTCCAACTCAAGCGACGTCACCGCGATGACGCGACCGGGGCTCGATATCGTCAACGTGGCCATATTGGATGGTCTTGAAGATTATCACACGCCTCAAGACAATATTGCCTCGCAGGATCTAGGGAGCGTGCAGCACATCGGCGATGTCGCACTCGCGGTAACGCGGCGCTTCGCGCAACAGGCGGACGCGGATGTTGCGCAGACCATGGTCTATACCGACATCGCATCGCGCGTGTTCGTCTCGGCGCCGAGTTGGCTTGGGCAGGTGGTTCTAGGGTTCTGCGCGCTCGTCATCGCCTTGGTGTTTTGGCGAACTGGAGCGCAGGGGCGCTGGACTGCTCTGGCTGCTCCGCCGCTCGCCGTGGCATTCGCCGGCGGATCGTCGTTCCTGGCAGACTTGGGTCTCGATGCGTTGCGTCCAGGCGCGGACTATGGCTTCGCATTTCCTGAGCCCACGCGTGCTTGGGTTGTGCTTCTCGCGATGTTCGCCGGTGTGCTGGGGCTGATGGCGCTCCGCGGTGGTCGTAGCGGGGCGCAAACCGGCGCGGCGGCGATGTTGTGGTTCGTGATTATCGGCGGGGCGTTGTCGCTTCTATTGAATGGCATCTCTATTCTCTTTGCGTTGCCGGCTTTGGTCTTCACCGGCGCCGTATTGCTGGGGTTAGTTTGGAAGCCAGCCCAACAGGTGGGCCTTTGGTTGGCCCTGCTTGCCGTCATCATCATCTGGGCCCCGATGCTTCACTTGATTGAGTTGGCGCTTGGCTTCCAGATGCCGTTTGCGCTCACACTGATTTCAGCCTTCATGCTGTTGCCGTGTCTTGGTTTGATCGCAAGCTTGCGCGGTGAGGGGCGATGGCGTGAGTTGGTGACGATCGTCGGGCTTGGCGTGATCGTGAGCATCGCGATGTCAGCGCTTGTGCCGAGCATGTCCCAAGCGCGGCCTCGCCCGCTCAACATCACTTATTTTCTAAACACGATTGACGGCGAAGCCCGCATCCTTGCGGGCTCTGCCGAGCGTGCGCTCCCTAAAAGCCTCGCGGGGATATTCGAGCCGGAAATGATATTGCCTGGCGATCGCGTCGCGACGTGGGCCATGCCGGCGCCAACCGAGAACATCACGCCGCCTGCGCTTCAGGACGTTATGGTCACCTCAGAGGGTGGGGAACGCATTATTCGTGCACGCTTGGTGATGAACGGCGCCTATCGCGTGATCTTGCGTCTGCCTTTGGCGGCCCAGCCGTTGCGCGTGCGGGTGAACGGCGTTCTCACTGATTTTGCAGACACAGGCGGCGAGGGTGGTGCGTATATGAATGTTGCCTGCCAGGGGCGCGCATGTGACGGCGCGATGATCGAGGTCGCCCTTGCTCGTGAAGAACCGCAAGATTGGTACGCCATTGGACAATTTCCCGGGCGCACCATGGCTGCGGCCGAAGCGCTAGGCGCGCGACGCGGTCCCACGGCGACGCCAATCCAAATGGGTGACGGCGTAACGACGTTGTCGAGATTCAGGCTAGAATAGCTGGAGCGGGCGGCGGGAATCGAACCCGCACGAGAAGCTTGGGAAGCTTCCAGGCTACCACTACATCACGCCCGCATTGGTGAGAGCGATATCCGAAAGCGCCGATCTTGCAAGGGCAAGGCGCCGGCATGCGGTAGATTCATTCCGCATCGATCAGTAGCGTTTGACCCAGCGAAGGCTTTAGGCAAGCATGCCAACGATCGAAGACGGCAGCATCAACACCACTGCCGTAGCGCCGCTCGGGGGACCAGCCCGCGTCGCCATCATCGACACCGGCGCCGACACCGTCATCCGCATCGATGATACCTACTTCATCACCCTCAAAAACGTCTCCGGCGACGGCGACAACGTCATCACCCAAGCCGACTTTGTCTTTGGGCCGTAAGCGCGGCCGCCCGCGCGCTGGTGACGCACGCGCGAGCGTGCGCGGGTGTGGAAGTACGCCCGCGCACGCCCTAGATTGGCGCCAAAGGAGCTCCGCTTCATGGCCGAGATTGCACAAGACGCACTGCGCAAGTTCGTGGACGAGATTTGGAATGCTGAGATCGTTCCGTCGCTGACGACCTATATCGCCATTCCGAACAAATCGCCGTCGTTCGAGCCGGAGTGGGAAGCAAAGGGCCACATGGAGAAAGCCGTCGAATTGTTCGTCGGCTGGGCGCAGAAGAAAATCCAAGAACTGCCTGGCGCGACGTTGAGCGTCGAGCGTTTGCCGGGCCGGACGCCGCTGATCTTCATCGATGTCCCAGGCGCCACCAAGAGCGCCGACACTGTGATGCTCTACGGCCACCTTGATAAGCAGCCGGAGATGATAGGCTGGGCCGAAGGCAAGGGTCCATGGATCCCGGTGCTGGAGGGCGACAAACTCTACGGCCGCGGTGGTGCTGATGATGGTTACGCGATGTTCGGCGCACTCTCGGCGCTGCTGGCGCTGAACGCGCAGAACGTCGCGCACAAGCGCGCTGTGATCGTGATCGAGGCCAGCGAAGAAAGCGGATCGCCGGATCTGCCATTCTATATGGATGCGCTGGCCGAGCGCATCGGCAAGGTCTCGCTTGTGGTCTGCCTCGATAGCGGCTGCGGCGACTACGAGCGCCTTTGGCTGACGACATCGCTGCGCGGCATGGTTGGCGGCACGCTCCGTGTCGATGTCCTGGAAGAGGGCGTTCACTCAGGCGACGCCTCGGGTGTGGTGCCATCCAGCTTCCGCATTGCGCGGCAATTGTTAGAGCGTATCGAAAACATCGAAACCGGTGAGATCGCTGGCGCCGAGTTCAACGTCGACATTCCTGCGGATCGACAAAAGCAAGCCAAAGTGGCCTCGGACGCACTGGGCAAGGAAGTCTACGCGAAGTTTCCGTTCGTCGATGGCATGAAACCAGCAGGCAAAGAGGGCGACCAACTCGTTCTCAATCGCACCTGGCGGCCGGCGCTCTCCGTGACGGGCTTCGGCGGCGCGCCGCTGCCACGTGACGCCGGCAACGTTTTGCGTCCTTTCACAGAGCTCAAGCTTTCGCTGCGCGTGCCGCCCACGGCCGACGCCAAGAAAGCTAGCGCCAAGCTGAAACAGATACTCGAACGCGATCCACCTTATGGCGCTCGCGTGTCGTATGACGGCGAAAAGGAAGGCTCAGGTTGGAATGCGCCCGCCACTGCGCCGTGGCTCGAAGCTGCGCTTGAGGATGCTTCGCACGCCGCTTGGGGAAAGCCGATGGCGATGATGGGCGAGGGTGGCTCGATCCCGTTCATGGGGATGCTCGGGGAAAAATTTCCCGAAGCCCAGTTCGTGGTGACCGGCGTTCTAGGCCCGCACTCCAATGCACACGGGCCGAACGAGTTTCTGCATATCCCAACCGGCAAGCGCGTGACCGAGACGGTAGCGCGCGTCCTGGCTGCCCACGCTCAGAACTAACCGGCAGCTTTCTGGACGGCGGGCGCGACGGCCAGTGGTGCGGGGCGCTTGCGTGCATAGCGCATCACTGTTGCCGCGAGCATGTCACGGTCGGCCGGCTTTACGATGTGTTCGGCGGCGCCGAGGGCAAGCGCATGCGCGCGATCCTCATTGACCGAGAGCACAACAACCGGAATGTCCTGTGTCTTGGGGTCGTGCTTTAGGCTTTGGAGCACGCGCCAGCCTGAGCGATCCGGCAGGAAGATGTCGAGCAGCACCAGGGCAGGCGCTTGCGCGCGGGCAAGAGCGAGGCCAGCTTCGCCGCCTCCGACGCCCTGAACCGCAAACCCCGCCCGCGTGAGTGCGCGCGCGGCAAGTTCGCGCGCATCAGCCTCGTCTTCGATGACGATAACGAGCGGCGCGCCTTCATTGCCCTGCAGATCATCGATCTTTGCAGCAGCGCCGAGTGCCGTCGCGGCGTCGGCCAGGTTGATCGGCACGTGCATCGTGAATGCAGAGCCTTCACCCAGGACGCTCTTCACGGTGACATCGCCGCCAAGCAATTGGCAGAGGCGGCGTGTGATGGTGAGTCCGAGACCTGTTCCGCCATATTGTTGTGTGATCGATGGATCCGCTTGCACGAAGGGCTGAAAGAGACGCGAAACGTGCTCTTTCGACATGCCAATTCCGGTGTCGCGCACGGTGACGAAGAGTTGCTCCACCCCGTTGCACCGCTTGCGATCGAATTCGACATCGATCTTGCCGTCCTTGGTGAACTTTGCGGCGTTCGAGAGCAGATTCAGAACGCATTGCTGAAGCTTCATCGAGTCAGTGCTGATTTTCGCACCAAGCAAGGTCCCGTTGAGGCGGATTTCGTTGCCGTTTGCAACGGCGATGGGGCGAACCGTCTCAACAATGACGTCCAACATCTCACTGGGATCGAATAGCGACGCCACAGCTTCCATGCGGCCAGCTTCGATCTTCGAGAGATCCAGAATCTCACCGATCAGTGAGAGCAGATGCTTCGCTGCCGTTAGAATGCGATTGAGATCTTGGACAGCGGCGGTGTCGCCATTGTCCTCCGCGTCCTCCTGCAGCATCTCGGCGTATCCGATGATGGCATTGAGGGGCGTGCGCAATTCGTGGCTCATGTTGGCCAAGAACTGAGATTTGGCGAGGTTCGCCGCGTCGGCCTCATGGCGCGCATGCGCAAGATCGTCGACGCCTCGCCCGATTGCTTCGCCGCGTTCCACTAATGCCCGTAAGATTGCCGCCAAAGCGGCTGGCGTGGCGCCGAGATCGGTTTCTGCAGCGGCGGAAAGTTCGTTGTTCAGCGTTCGCAACGCCTCGGCTTGGTTTGTGAGCGCGGCCTGGGCGGTGGCCAAGATTGTCGGGGCGGTGTCTCCGGATCCTGTGATTGCGTTAGCGCTACGGGTAATGCACGTCACGCGCGTTGGGACGCCATCCGGCGTCGTGCGGACAAAGCCTTGATGGCGCAGGCGCACGCGCGAGCCGTCCGCTCGGACGGCTTCGTGCTCAAGCGCGATGCAGCGAACCGCACCGGGTTCTGGTGCGAACGCGGCGTTGACGAGTGCGCGATCTTGCGGCGGCGCAAAAAATGTGCGCTCTACGATGTCGGCGTAGCTAACGGGCCGGCCGACGAGAGCGCCAAGACGGCGCGCGCCAGTGACGCTCTGACGCTCGAAATCGATCTCCCAGCTCGCGGCGGCGTCGTCGCCAAAGCTCATATTGAGCTGGCGTACCCATTCGGCGTCCTGCATGCGTGCGTGGCCGGCGCGATGCGCTTGGTACATCGCTGCAAAGAACACGTAGGCGATTGCAGCACCCGTCATTGCGATCGCCGCAAACGTCGCCAGAGAGCCGCTTTCTATGAGGATCGTCAAACCAAGCACGGCATACGGCGCGCACGCAATAAGCGCGTGCATGCGCCCGCGTTTCGCGTTGAAAGCGGTGTGTGCGGCCAGTGCGACGATCATCGTTGCGGCAATAGCGCCGCTCAGCGCCGCGCCGGAATACCACGCGATCGCGGGTGCGACGGCGAGGCTTGCGCTCGAGGCGATATCAAGCGCGAGAGAGGCGGCAGCAGATTGTGCAGGCGAGAGCGGTTTTAGGTGTTTGCCAAGCGAGGTGCGTGAGGCGTCCACCAGCAACGCAAGGCCAAGCCAAATCGCGCCGAGCGCAAGGCCCGCTACCGTTGCTAAGGCGGCGCCGATCAACCCATAGAGATAGAAGCGTGCTCGCCCGCTCGAAAAGACTTCGGCCGCAGCGCGTTCGATCGTCTGATGGTTGATGAAGTATTGCACCGCCCGCCCCGATGGCTAATTTCACGGTAACGCTATCCCAGCTCTGTAAAGCAAGCGTTCGCGTGGCGATGATTTCGTGCTGTTTTGAAACGAAGTTTGCGCGATGTGTGGATGAGACATGAACGAGTTATTGCGCGCTGCGCTTGAAGGTAAGAGGTCATGAACTTTCGCTCTGACAACACAGCGCCGGCAGCTCCAGAGATTATCGCAGCACTAACACGTGTGAACGAAGGCGCAGCATCCGCTTACGGCGAGGATCAATGGTCCAAGCTGTTGGACGAGAAATTCAGTGCACTATTCGAGCGTGATGTACGCGTCTTCACTGTCGCCAGCGGCACGGCGGCGAACGCGATCTCTGTTGCGAGCCTAACGGCGCCGTGGGGCGCTGTGCTGTGCCATCGCGAATCCCACATCGAGTGTGATGAGTGTGGGGCAACTGAATTTTATTCGGGCGGCGCGAAGCTCGTTCTCATCGATGGTGATGGGGCAAAGGTTTCGCCTGAAGCGCTAAGCGAAGCTATTTCAAGAAACGATCGCGGCGTTCATTCGGTGAAGCCGTTCGCAGTTTCTGTCTCGCAAGCGACGGAGCGTGGCGCTGTCTATCAGCCCTCTGAGATTGCCGCGCTAGGGAAGGTCGCAAAGGATGCGGGGCTTGGCGTGCACATGGATGGCGCGCGTTTTGGCAACGCCGTCGCTGCGCTCGGGTGCAGACCGGCGGATGTCACTTGGCGCGCGGGCGTAGATTTGCTCTCGTTTGGCGCCACCAAGAATGGCGCCATCACAGCGGAGGCGATCGTATGCTTCGATCCGGCGCGCGCGGAGGAGATCGCTCGCCGCCGCAAGCGCAGCGGTCACCTGCTTTCGAAAGGCCGCTTCGTTGCCGCGCAATTGTTGGCCTATTTGGAAGATGACCTTTGGCTGCGCCTGGCGCGTCGATCGAATGCGCTTGCCGCGCAATTGGCGCACGCCGCGTCTTCTTATCTCTCGCATCCTGCTGAAACGAACCAGATATTCATCAAGCCCGGCGCGGCGGCGTTGGAGAGGCTGCGCGCCGCCGGAGCCGAGTTTTACGATTGGGGAGCGGCGGGCTCTGGAGAGGCGCGCCTCGTGGTTTCGTGGGACCAAGGCGAGCGCGATATCGAAGCTATGCGCGGTCAGCTCGCATCGCTTCGATAGTTGGCGTCACCAAGTGGCGTAGGTGATCGTCATCTCAATGGGTCGCGAGAACCGGTTCACGCCATCGACGTGAAACTGTCCAATTCGCCCCTCGTTTGTTCGATAGCAAAACCAGCCGCCGGTTGTTGTCTCTATGCGCGTTCGGGTGCTCGTCAGCGTCGCGGAGGTGCAACCCGAATAACCGGGTTCGCTGCCACCCACGGCGGCTATGCGTGCACCTCGGCGTGGCGTGAAATAGGTCTCGCCATCGCGGATGACCTCGTACCAGAATTGGGATGTCGTGCGTGGAGCCTCGGCGCCTGCATCGAGATCGAAATCATAAGTTCCGCGCACGCTGAACGTGCCTGAGGCGTACACTTCTGAAGTCGGCGTTGGCGCCGGTTCAGATGCCGGTCCGCATTCGAAGCCTCCGCTTCGCGCGCTGCAGATTTGTGATGCTGGAATTTCGCGCAGAACCGTTGCGGCCTCGCCGTAGACGCAAGCCATCGTCTGCTGTCCGCCAATGTTCATGACGCGCGTCTCGGTGAGGCGACTGCGTACTGGTGTCGTGTACCAGCCGCTGGGCAGCGAGTTCGTGATGCCGCGTTGCACGGTCGTGATTGGACAATTGACGGCTTGCGCCGCCGCTGGCGTTTGTCCGCACAGAAACATCGAAATCGCGGCGGCTATGGCGCCCAACAAAATGCGCATGACGTCCATCCCCGGATCAAGCGCGCCCTCGCGCCTCTGATCTGGGCGCTGAAACATGGCTCTTCAGTGGCGCTTGGAAAGAATAGGGGCGTCGTGCCGAAACGCCATGTTTGGTTTTCGACCAATAGTGCGGCCTGAGGATAAGCTCAGCCGGCGCACGGTACGCCGCCAGTGAGGCCAGCGGCCAATAGAACGGCATGGTGAGCGCCGCGCGCGCGTGGCTCAGCCAACCGGAGAGCGCCCATGAGGACCAGCCGGGTCTGCAGGTGGCCTACCGGCGCTTCTTCCTAGTCGGCGGGCCCCCATCGCCCACACTGAGCGGGCGCAAGTGATTACTCACAACCGCCCTTGGGCTGTGTAGAGGACTTTTGCAACCGACGCATGTTTGAAAATTCGCAACTACGCGGAAGCGCTGGCCTTCTTCTGGGTCTCGTCACCGTCCGAAAGAGCCTCGGCAACGCGGAACAAGAGGGGATTGAGCGCGATCGAGATGAGCGCGCTGGCAAGGATGAGATTGTACGTCTCATTCGAGAGCAACCCGAGCGACACCCCCATGCCGGCGAGCACGAATGAAAACTCGCCGATCTGCGCCAGCGACGCCGCGATCGTCATCCCAGTGCGCATTGGCAGTTTGTAGAGCGCTGTGATCGCCAATGCCGCGCCGGTCTTGCCGACGACGATGATAGCCACGACGGCCACAACACCGATTGGCTCGCGCACCAATGTCATCGGGTCGAACAGCATGCCCACAGACACAAAGAACAGCACTGCGAACGTATCGCGTAGCGGCAAGGACTCTTCGGCGATGCGGTGGGTGAACTTTGTGCCGTTGAGTACGACGCCTGCGAGAAATGCGCCGAGCGCAAACGATGCATCAAAGAGCTCGTAGGCGACCCAGGCAATGCCAAGCGCAAGCGTCAGCGTTCCAAGTGAAAGCAGCTCGCGTGATTTCAGGTGCGCGATCTGAACGATGAGCCAGGGAAACACGCGCCTGCCGACGAACAACATCAGCGCGACGAAGATGCCAATCTTCCCAATCGTCAGAGCGAGGGCGGTGATGGTCGCCATCGGCGTCGCCGCGCCCGTGCCGTTTGCGGCGCCTGCCAAGGCGGGCAATAGCACGATGCCAAGCACGATCGCGATATCTTCGATGACGAGCCAGCCCACGCAGATGCGGCCGTTCTCAGTTTTGACTAGGCTTCTCTCTTCCAGGGCCCGAAGCAGCACCACGGTGCTCGCGACCGAGAGCGAAAATCCAAGCATGAGTGCTTCGGCCGCGTCCATTCCCAGCAACGCCCCGACGCCGTAGCCAAGCAGCGTTGCCGCAGTCATTTGCACTAGGGCGCCCGGTATCGCGACGCCCCGCACCGCCCAAAGATCAGCGAGGGAAAACTTCAGCCCGACGCCGAACATCAGCAAAATGACGCCGATCTCCGCGAACTGCATCGCAAGCCCGGCATCGCCGACAAATCCCGGCGTATATGGGCCGACAGCCACACCGGCAATGAGGTATCCGACCAGCGGCGAGATGCGCAGTTTTTGTGCTAGCGCTCCGAAGAAGAAGGCGAGCGCGATGGCAAAGACGAGGTTGACGATCAGGGCGTGATTTTCCAGTGGGGCCTCGCAAAATGTTCGCTTCGGCCGCCACTGACCGCGGCGGTCGCCGATTGGCAAATTGATGTAAGATGGGCAATCGAAAGCATTGGCGCCGCGATGTCAATGTTGCGGATCGATTTCGTCGTGCTCGCTCGCACAGGAGCGGCTAGAACGCGCGCGGAGATAAAGCATGAGGAATGAAGAGTTGCGCGCGGTGTTACACGATGTCGCTGAACGGGCTGCGTCGTTTCGTGAAAGCCGCGCCGAGGCGCCGGCTCGTCCTCTGAAATCTTATGCGGAGCTGCAAACGGCCTTCGAGGCGCCGACGCCCGAGCACGGCGCACCGATTGGTGAACTGATCTTGGAATTGGCGACACTGACAGAAGCCGGCCTCGCTAACATGGTCGGCCCGCGCTTTTTTGGTTGGGTGATCGGCGCAACCGAACCGGCCGGCATGGCCGCTGACTGGCTGACGAGCGCGTGGGCTCAGAACGTCGGTAATGCGCACGCCACGCCTGCAGCGTCCGCCTGCGAAGAACGCGTGGGTGCGTGGTTGCTTGATCTCCTGGATTTGCCGCGAGAGTCTTCCGTCGGCTTCGTTACAGGCGCGACGCTCGCGAACTTTACCTGCCTCGCTGCAGCGCGCGGAGAGGTGCTGCGGCGCGCTGGTTGGGACGCGGAAGCGGACGGCTTGTTCGGCGCTCCGCCAGTTCATGTTGTGCTCGGAGAAGAGGCGCACTCGACCGTCTTTTCCGGTCTTCGCTATCTGGGACTCGGCGCGAAGCGCGTTGTCAGTGTCCCGGTCAATGAGCAGGGGCTCATGAAGCCTGGCGCGTTCGCAAAGGCAGTTGAAAAACTCGACGGGCCGATCATCGCGATCGCGCAAGCTGGCCATATCAATTCCGGTGGCTTTGATCCGTTCGAAGAGATTGCAGCAGCCGCACATGAAAAGGGCGCTTGGCTGCACGTTGATGGCGCGTTCGGATTGTGGGCGAGAGCGTGCCCGGACCGTGCGCACCTATCGCGCGGGCTCCAGTTGGCGGATTCATGGGGCGTCGACGGCCACAAGTGGCTGCAGACGCCCCATGACAGCGCTTATGCGGTCGTACGGAATGCAGAGGCGCACCGGCGCGCAATGTTGATCGCGGCTTCCTATCTTCCGGCGGGTGTTGAGCGTCACCCGGCCGATTTTGTGCCGGAGCTTTCGCGTCGCGGGCGCGCTTTTGCGACTTGGGCGATGATCAAGTCGCTCGGGCGTGAGGGGATTGCGACAATGGTAGCCCGCCACTGCGCGCAAGCGCGGCGTATGGCCGAGCGGTTAGGCAAAGAGCCCGGCATCGAAATCATGAACGATGTTGTCCTGAACCAAGTCGCGGTGCGTCTTGGAGCGAATCTTGACGGCGCTGAGGCGGACGCACTCACCGATCGCACAATCGCTCGCATTCAAAATGACGGCGTGTGCTTCGTTGGCGGCGCGAACTGGCGCGGCCGGCAGATCATTCGTGTCTCTGTCATCAGCGCCAACACGACCGATGATGACATCGATCGAAGCGCAGAAGCGATACTGAGCGCTTGGCGCGCAGAATTGCACGCAAACGCCTAGCCCGCCTGCAGAAGCTCGCCCGCTAGGCCGCGCTTCAGCAGCGCGCTGGTCTCGCGAACACCGAAGATCGCCGCGAATTGTCCGAAGCGCGGCCCGCTCTCGACGCCGAATAGCACTTCGTAGAGCGCCTTGAACCAGTCGCGCAGCGGCTCGAACCCATGGTCCTTGCCGACGGCGTAGACTTCGTTCTGGATTGTTTCGCCATCGGTGGTGTCCGCCGGAAGCGCATCTAGGCGCGTGATCAAGTCTTCGAAGGCGGCGCGCTCCTTGTCCGTGGCGGCGCGGAATTTCTTCGTCGGCTTCACGAAATCGTTGAAGTACGCGATCGCGTAATCCGTGAGCTTGTCGAGGAAGGGGTGCGTTTGCGGCGTTGTGTCCGGCGCGTACTTGCCGATGAACGCCCACAGCAATTCCTTCGTTTCGGCATTTGACGCCGAGACGAGATTGGTGAGCAGCGCGAACGAAATCGGCGTCAGATCCTTCGGCGGATTGCCGGCGTGGATATGCCATGCAGGATTTTCGATCTGCTCGGCGATGTTTTGGCTGTGATAGCTCTCGACGTAGGTCAGATACTCATCGACCGCCTTCGGGATGACATCGAAATAGAGCTTCTTCGCCGTTCGTGGCTTTTGGAAATTATAGAGCGACAGTGATTCTGGCGCGGCGTACGCGAGCCATTGCTCGACGCTAATGCCGTTGCCCTTGGTCTTTGAAATCTTCTCGCCGTTTTGGTCGAGGAAGAGTTCATATACGTAATTGACCGGCGGCTCAGCGCCCAGCGCCTTGCAGATGCGCGCGTAGACTTGCTGGTTCGGCTGGTGGTCCTTGCCGAACATTTCGAAATCGACGCCCAGCGCCGCCCAGCGCATGCCGAAGTCCGGCTTCCACTGCATCTTGGCGCGGCCGCCCGTGACCGACTGAGTGATCTCCTCGCCATCTTCGTCGTCGAAGGTGATCGTGCCGTTCGCGGCGTCGATCTTCTTCATCGGCACATAGAGCACGCGGCCGCTTTTGGGCGATATCGGCAGGAAGGGGCTGTAGGTCTTGCGGCGCTCCTCGCCGAGGGTCGGCAACATAATGGCCATGATCTCGTCATAGGCCTTCAACGCATTGAGCAATGCAGCGTCGAAGGCGCCTGACTTATAGAGCTCAGTTGCTGACTTGAATTCGTAGTCGAAGCCGAAGCTATCCAGGAATGCGCGCAGCCGCGCATTGTTGTGATGTGCGAAACTCTCGTGCGTACCGAAGGGGTCGGGCACGACCGTGAGCGGCATTTGCAAGTAGGGCTCAAGCGCCTTCGGGTTCGGAATATTGTCCGGGATCTTACGCATCCCATCCATGTCATCCGAGACGCAGATGATCTTGGTCTTGATCTTGTCGCCGGTGAGTACGCGAAAAGCGTGGCGCACCATTGAGGTGCGCACCACTTCACCGAACGTGCCGATGTGCGGCAATCCCGAAGGACCGTACCCGGTTTCGAAGACGACCACGTCCTTGGGCTTCTTTTGGCGCCGTTCAAGCACCAGGCGCGCTTGTTCGAAGGGCCAAGCTTTGGCGGCGGCAGCGAGGGTGGTGAGATCAGACATCGGCGAATCCAAGTGGAAAACCGATGTAACGGGCGCGCCGCCGCAAGCAAAGCGCGGCGATGCTACTCTGTGATCTGATCGCGCTTGGCGAAGAAGCGGTCGCGCAAGCGCGCCAACGCGGCGCGGCGTTTGGCCAAGAAGCCCCAGCCAAAGACGCCGGCCGCGAGCCAAAGGAAGCCCTCAGTGGCAAAGGCGGTCGTGGTCACGATCGCGACCCAGACCGGCATGCTTGGGCGGTAAAAATAACCGATGGCCAGTGCGCTCCAGGCGGCGATGACGACGGCGCCGGCGCCAGCCAGGATGATCCAACGCAGCTTCATGTCTCTCTCCTTTGGCTGGTAGCAGCCGCCGCTCGCGCTAGCGGATGCGGGCCGTTGCGCTTTTTCAGCAGCAAGGCAGACTCCGCCGGGCCATGCGAACTCTGATCCTCCTGCGGCACGCCAAGGCCGTCCGCGCCCATGAAGCCGATAGCGACGAAGAGCGGGGTCTAACCGGGCGAGGGCGCAGGGATGCCGCCGCCGCGGGCGCGGCGATGGCGGAGGCTGGGCTGAAGCCGACGCTTGCTCTGATCTCAACGGCTGAACGCACGCGCGAAACCGCCCAGCATGGCTTGGCGAATTTCGCCCCAGAGATGCGCTTTGAGGATGCGCTTTATCATGCCGCCCCCGAGAGCATTTGGGATGCCTTCACTGCGAGCGACGCCGAAAGCGTCGTCATCGTCGGGCACAATCCGGGCATTGGCGATCTTGTTTCAATGCTGGTGCATCAGGCGCACGACGGATCAAAGCTTGCGCGCGATCTGAGCGGGCGCTTTCCGACGTCCGCCTTTGCGGCGTTTGAAATCAAAGGCGAGGTCATGCGCGCGGCAGGTCCGCGATTGATTGCTGCTTGGAAGCCGTTGCGCGGTGACGACTAGTTCGGAATGAAGCGCGCGTCACCGAGCGCCGAGTCACTCACTGTTCGGCCTGTCGCGATGTAGGTTGTGCCGTTCCACTGCGAGACCGGGAATGAGAAACCCGGGCCACCGGTGGCGATGTCATTGCCGCTATTGTGCTGCGTCGACAGGACGATCGCGCCGCCTGGACGGCCTTGCCAGATTTCGCCCCACGCTCCGTTTTGATTGCGCATGAAGATCGTCAGCGCGCCGTCGCCGTAGCAGGTGAGCATGTTCGGCCCGCCGCCGATCGTGTAGGCGATGACGCGGCCGGGGCCGCTGCCGATGTCGGCGACATCAAATCGCGGCGTGACGCGCTCGCCGCATTCGTTTTCGACTTGGCCTTGCGCGTTTGCATGCATGTTAAGCGCCGCGAGGATGGCGGCGCGTTCGGCTGCGGTGACGTCACCGGTCTGCGTGGCGGCGTCGGCAGTCTGGGCGTCAGCCTCAGTCGGCGCGGCGGCTTGGCCGCAAGCGGCGAGGGCGAAGAACAGCGAAGCGGAAATGGCGTGTGCGATGCGCATGGTGAAATTTCCCCCGCGTCGAGATTTGCACGGCAACGTCGTAGCGTCACCAAGAGTCGCTATTGGCTCGCCCAGAGAATGCGCGCCATCCATTCGATGTCGGTGACGGCAAGTTCGCGCGGTTTGTGCGTCGGATTGAGCGACGTTAGTTCCACCGTCTGATCATTCTTCCGGCCAAGCACCTTCGCCATCACCTCGCCAGAGCGCGTGCGCACGACGACGCGATCGCCGCGCCGCACCGCAGCGCCCGGCTGCACGATCACCACATCGCCGGCGCGATAGGTTGGCTCCATTGAATCGCCAGCTATTTCGAGCGCGTAGACCCGATCTTCGCCGAGATCAGGAAAGCGAACTGTTTCGTCCGCGCCGACAGGAAAGCCGCCTTCATCGAAGAAGCCGTGAGCTCCCGCGCGCGCCATGGCGACGATTGGGATTGCGCGGCCTGCGCCATCGGGCCCTGCGAGCAGGGCTGCAAACTCATCCCAACTTGCCTCGGCGGCCGCGAGCGCGCGCGAAATGCTTTCGGTTGAGGGCCAACGCGGCTTGCCATCCGGCGCTTGGCGCTTTGATTTGTTGAATGTGGTGGGGTCGAGCCCGGCCGCGCGCGCAAGACCGGAGGCGCTCATGCCCTTGCGAGCCGCCAAGGCGTCAATCGCGCGCCAAATGTGGGCGTGGTTCATGGCCACTGGCTATAGGGCCCACAAAAGGACTTTCAACCCATATATAGGATCAAAGTCCGAAATGGGTGAACTGGGTCAGGTATAGCGCGACAGGCGCGGTAGAATCTGTGAAGCGCAACGATCGTGACTTCTCCGCACGATCTCGTGACGCGCGGCCTGCGCTTGATTGATCCAGAGACGGCGCACCACGCCGCGCTCCTTGGATTGCGCGCGCAGCTTGGGCCGCGCGCGCGCGCCGATCGTTGGCCGCGTTTGAACACAAACCTCGCCGGCCTTGAGCTTCCCAATCCCATCGGCATGGCCGCCGGGTTCGATAAAAATTGCGAGGCGCCAGACGCGTTGCTGCGGTCCGGTTTTGGTTTCGTCGAGTGTGGCACCGTCACGCCGCTGCCGCAGGCGGGCAATCCCAAGCCGCGCATTTTTCGGTTGAGCGAAGACCGCGCGGTCATCAACCGTCTCGGCTTCAACAATAAGGGCCTTGATGCTTTTGCCGATCGTTTGGCCGCGCGTGCAGGCAGGCCCGGTATCGTCGGCGCAAACGTTGGCGCCAACAAAGAAAGCGCTGACCGCACCGCCGATTACGTGCTCGGCATGGGCCGGGTTTGGAAACCCGCATCTTACGTCACAGCGAATATCTCGTCTCCGAACACGCCGGGCTTGCGCGGTTTGCAGGAACGCGGTGCGCTCGAAGAATTGTTGGGCAGATTGCGTGAAGCACGCGCGCCGCTCACCGTCGCCCATGGCCGCCGGCCGCTGTTCTTGAAGGTGGCGCCGGATCTCGACGATGCCGCAATCGAAGACATCGCCGAGATCGCGCTGAGTTACGAACTCGACGCGCTTATCGTGTCGAACACGACGTTGCAGCGTCCGCCGCATCTCACGTCGGATAACCGCGAAGAGCAGGGCGGGCTTTCTGGTCAGCCGCTGTTTCAGATTTCAACGCAGACGTTGCGCACTTTTGCGCAGGTGCTCAATGGCCGCTTGCCCTTGATTGGGGTCGGCGGGGTTGAGAACGGCATGACAGCGTTCGCCAAGATCAAAGCGGGCGCAAGCGCCGTGCAGCTTTATTCGGCCATGGTCTTCCAGGGGCCAAGTCTGGTGGCGCGTATTCTCGATGAACTCGACGGCCTGCTCATGGCCGAAGGCTTCGATCATATTTCAGAAGCCGTTGGCGTAGAGCGCTCTTAGGAGCGGGCCATGATGCGTTGACGCATCGAGGTGGTGCGGCCGCGAATATCCGTCATCAGCGCGCGAATGTCGCCGCGGTTCGAGTCGAGCTGCGCCAGGAACTGACGCTGCTGAATCTGACCCAACCACACGCCATCGCGACCCACCGCGATGTCGGTGACCTTCCAACCGTTCTCGGCCCGCAGCACGCGCCATTGCACGCGCATCGGTTCGCCGCGCGCGGGACGCACTTGGCTGTCGACGACGACGTCACGGCCGGCGGTGCGCTCTTCAGAGCCAACGACGCGGATCGCGGCGCCGCTCATATTCTCGAACTGATCTTCGTAAGTGGCGATCGCGAAAGCTTGGAAAGTGTCTTGCCATTCGCGACGGAGAGCGGCGTCTTCCACCAGCGAACCACGGTAGCGGCCAACGACGTAGATCGCGATGCGCTGCATGTCCGCGAATTGCGTCATGAGGCGCTGGAATTGCTGTTGGCGTTGTGTCGATGAGACGCTCTGATTGCCGAGTGCGGCAAGCGCCGCGGCGGCGTTCGTCTGCACGTACGTTTCCGCGTCGGAGTTACGCGCCGCATGCGCATCGGTTGCAGCGGCGAGCGCGCCCAGGCCAATCAGGCCTGACAAAAACGTGCCGCGGGTAACGGGACGGGTCACGACAAAATTCTCCTTCAGTCCTGCGTCGAGGTGGGAAGCACAGGCGCTTCCGTGAAGACTGCTGAATTCTCAGCCGATTGGATTTGATCCGCCTGTTGCTGAATTGCTTCAGCGCTAGCGCCTCCATTCGGCGTGTTTGTTACTGGCTCTTCATTAATGTCGTCGAAGTCCGGCAAATCTTGGACATTGGCGCGACCGTTTTGGATCGCCGCCTCGCGCGCAACTTCGTATGCGCTGCGGTAGGTGATGTAGAGATCGCCGCCTTGCGCTTCAAACGAGTCGATTTGATCGATAAGCGCCTCGCGCTGTGCGATGCCCGAAATCATGCCGCGCGCGGCGCGCGCAGTGTCGACATCGTCAAAATCGGCATAGGTGAGAGGATCGAATGCGTTGTCGACAGCTTGTCCGGCGCTGTCGCGCAACGTTGATGGTCCGAACAATGGTACGAAGAGGTACGGACCAGACGGCATGCCCCAAACAGCAAGTGTTTGGCCGAAATCTTCGTCGTGCCGTTCAAGGCCCATGCTTGTCGCGGGGTCGAAAATCCCTGCGATGCCGACGGTTGTGTTGATGGCGAAGCGGCCAGCGGTTGTGCCTGCGCGGTTGACTTCGCCTTGCAGCACATCGTTTGCGAAGATCACCGGGCCTTTGAGATTGCGCAGAAAGTTCGAAACGCCAGAACGAAACAAGCGCGGCGTCGCTACGCGATAACCGCGCGCAACCGGCTCGAGCACCGCGCCATCGATGGCCTGGTGCACACTGAACATGCCGCGGTTGAAGCCTTCCCACGGATCGTTGCTCGCCTGAGCGCTAGTCACGGCTGCGACAGGTGCAGCCGCACTCGCATCCGCCGACGCTTCTTGCGCGGACGCGATAGTCGGGGCGGCCAAGCAGGCCGCCAAAGCCATGACAGAAACTAGTCCCCGCATCGTACGGACCCCCTCTAGGTCCTGGGCAAATAATGACGGGGTAGGGTTAATCAACTTTGCTGTTCCGCAGCTGAACCGTTCATTTACCTGCAGCGCGCGCTGTTCTGTCGTATCCATTTGATTTAAATAGATAATTTTTCTAAGAGGCGCACGGGCAACACTCAGACGCAAACTTATCCCCTGCCACGAAGCGCTTTGGCGCCGATGCGCTAGCCAACTCCGCTTCGCTCGTGTCATATAAAGATATGTTTATATCTCCAACTCAGCCGGTCCCGGAGTTGCGCGATGCGGATCGCGTCGTGGCGGCCCTACGGGCGGCCGGAGAGCAAACACGGCTTCGCGCGCTCGCATTGCTGACAGAAGGCGAACTGGCCGTCGGTGAGCTCGCGCAGGCCTTGGGTCAGAGCCAGCCACGCGTGAGCCGGCATTTGAAATTGCTGACTGAGGCCGGCCTCGTAGAGCGCGCACCCGAGGGGGCCTGGGTGTTCTATCGTCTGGCGCGCGCGCACACGACCGAGCGTCAGTTCGCTGAGGCCGCGCTGGCGATGTTGGATCCAAGTGACCCGGTGTTGGCGCGCGATGCCGACCGCCTTCACGAAATTCGCGCTGCGCGTGATGACGCCGCTGCAGCATACTTCGAACGCAACGCTGCCGACTGGGATCGCGTTCGCGCGTTGCACTTGCCCGAAGCAGATATCGATAGTGCTATTTTGGAAGCGGCGGGCGCTGGTCCTTTTGACCTGATGGTCGATGTTGGCGTTGGTCAAGGCCGCATGATCCAGCTCTTTGCCGATCGCGTGCGCCGCGCCGAGGGCTTCGATACCTCGCGGCAGATGCTCGCGATCGCGCGTGCGTCGCTGGATGATTTGAAGGCGAAAGCCGCCGTACAATTCGGTGACGCCTATGCGCCGCCGATCGAGAGTGGCGCAGCCGATCTTGTCACCATCCACCAGGTTTTGCACTTCCTGTCCGATCCAGGGCGCGCCATTGGCGAGGCCGCGCGCCTTCTGGCGAAAGGTGGCCGGCTCGTGATTGTAGATTTTGCGCCGCACGCGCTCGAATTCCTCCGTGAAGAGCATGCACACCGCCGTCTCGGCTTTAGCGATGCGGAAATCGCCGAATGGTGTGAGGCGGCGGGTCTGTCGCGTCCGAAAACAACGACGCTCGCGCCAAATAAGCGCGAGGCGCTCACCGTAAAAATCTGGGCTGGGGTCAAGCCATGAGCGTTGAACACCTTCAAGATCTGATCGTTGATACCTCTACGCGCAAGCGCGAGACGAGGGTGTCGTTCGAGTTTTTTCCGCCCAAGAGTGAAAAGCTCGAAGCTGATCTTTGGGCCTCTATCCGCAAGCTTGAACCGCTTGCGCCGAGCTTTGTGTCGGTGACCTACGGCGCAGGCGGCTCTACGCGCGACCGTACGCACCGAACGGTCGCACGCATGGTCAGCGAAACGTCGCTGAAGCCGGCCGCGCACCTCACCACCGTCGCTGCGAGCCGCACCGAAGTGGACGCCGTCTTGCGCGATTACTGGCGCGCTGGAGTACGTCGTATCGTGGCGTTGCGCGGCGACCCGCCTGGCGGCGTCGGCATGCCTTACCTGCAGCACCCGAATGGCTATGCGAGCGCCATTGAGTTGGTTGAAGCTGCCTCCCGTATCGGCGCTTTCGATATTTCCGTCGCCGTTCACCCCGAAAAACATCCCTCGAGTGCGAACTTCGAGCACGACATCGTCAATTTCAAACGCAAGCTCGCGGCCGGCGCTACGCGCGGCATCTCGCAATTTTTCTTCGAGGCCGATATCTTCTTGCGCTTCCGCGACCGGCTGGCGCGCGCCGGCGTCTACGCGCCGATCTTGCCTGGAATTATGCCGGTGACGAACGTGAATGGTCTCCGCAAAATGGTGGAAGCCTGCGGCGCAACGCTGCCGCGCTGGATGGTGCGCCTGTTCGAGGGGCTGGACGATGATCCAGAAACGCGCCGTCTCGTCACTGCAGTGACCACCGCGCAGCTTTGTGCGCGCCTGGCGGCGGAAGGGGTCGAGGACTTCCACTTCTACACGCTGAACCGCGCTGACCTTACATACTCTATCTGCCGTATCCTCGGTGTACGCGCAAAGGAGCAAACCCCATGATGAAGCGCGAAGATCGTTTGGCCGCGCTGAATGCCGAAATGGCTAAGCGACTTCTGATCCTTGATGGATCCATGGGCGCCTACTTGCAGGGCTTCGGTTTGCAATCCGAAGATTTCCACGGAACGCGCTTTGCCGATCATGCAAGCCCGCTGAAGGGCAACAACGATCTGCTGTCGCTCACGCGCCCCGAAATCATCACCAAGGTGCACGATGCGTATCTCGCTGCTGGTGTCGACATCATCGAGACCAACACCTTCAGCGCCACGCGCATCAGCCAAGCTGAGTATGCTTTGGAAGCTATCAGCTTCGAGTTGAACCTTGAGGGCGCTCGCTTGGCGCGGGCGGCGTGTGATAAGTTTGAACAGGCAGATGGCAGGCCGCGCGCCGTTGCGGGCGCACTCGGCCCGACAACCAAGTTGCTCTCGATGTCGCCCGAAGTTGGCGATCCGGGCCGTCGTGACAGTGACTTCGACACGATGGCCTCAAACTACGAAGAGCAAACGCTGGGTCTGATCGAAGGCGGCGCCGATTTGCTGCTGATCGAGACCATCACCGATACGCTAAATTGCAAGAGTGCGCTCTGGGGCGCGTGGGAAGCGTTCGACAAGACCGGCGTCGAGCTTCCAATTTGGATCAGCGGCACCATCACGGATCGTTCTGGCCGCACGCTATCGGGCCAGACCGTCGAGGCGTTTTACAATTCCGTCCGCCACGCCAAGCCCTGGGCAATCGGCTTGAATTGCGCTCTAGGCCCCGCCGACATGCGCGCGTTCCTTGCCGATTTGTCGCGCGTAGCCGAATGCGCGGTAAGCGCCTATCCGAACGCCGGCTTGCCAAATGCGATGGGCGGTTACGACGAGACGCCGCTTTCGATGGAGGTGCATTACGCCGAGTGGGCGCGCGCAGGCCTGCTGAACATTGCCGGCGGCTGCTGCGGAACCACGCCCGAGCACATCGCGCATCTGAAGCACGCTGTCGAAGGTGTAAAACCACGCATTCCCAATGCGCACGACGAGCGCATGAAACTTGCCGGCCTTGAACCCTTCACGGCAGCGGCATGAGGATTGAATTTAGTCCAGAGTGGCTGACGCTGATCGTGACCCTCGTGGGCGCGGCTATCGCCGTGCAGACCATTCGTGAAGCGACCCGCAATAGCCGGCTCGAAAAATTCGCAGGCGTTCTGATGGAATGCACGCGCCGTTATGGCGATCTCATCGAGTTGCGGCACGCGCTCAACAAAGACGTGCAGTGCGCCGACACCACCACTCAATCCGCTTCGAGGCGCTCCTACGGCGATTGGTTCTTGGAGCGCCTCGGCGCGCTCTCGCGCGATAACGACAGTTTTGGCGGCGCCTTTGAACGCGGCTGGACCGAGATCGGTCGCCGCCCAATGGTCACACACCCCGCGTTCGCCGCTTTCGTTGACGCGGTCTGGGCTTTCAAAGGGCGGCCCCCGGCCGATGCACGCGGCCAAATCGATCACTTAATATCCACAGCCTTCAAAAAAGGCCGCCCGATGCGCATCAGTTTCGTGCGCAAGAGCTTGTCGAGATCAGCATGAGCAGCGCTAATCCTTTCGCCAATTTCGTCGTCATCGGCGAGCGTACCAACGTCACCGGCTCGGCGAAGTTTCGCAAGCTGATCGAGGCAGACGATTACGCCGGCGCTCTCGTCGTCGCGCGTCAGCAAGTCGAGAGCGGCGCCAACGTTCTCGATGTGAACGTCGACGCCGCAATGATCGACGGCCCAGCCGCGATGAAGCGCTTTCTCAATCTCGTCGCATCAGAGCCCGATATCGCGCGCATTCCGCTGATGATCGATAGCTCCAAGTGGGAGGTGATCGAAGCAGGGCTGAAATGCGCGCAGGGCAAGTCGGTCGTGAATTCGATCTCGATGAAGGAAGGTGAAGACGCCTTCATCGCGCACGCGCGCAGAGTGCGCCGCTACGGCGCCGCCACGGTGGTCATGGCCTTCGACGAGCAGGGGCAAGCGGATACGGCAAAGCGCAAGATTGAAATCTGCACCCGCGCCTATCGGCTCTTGGTCGATATCGGCTTTCCGCCGGAAGACATTATCTTCGATCCGAATATCTTCGCGGTCGCGACCGGCATAGAAGAACATGCCGACTACGCCAAGGCCTTCTTCGAAGCGACGGCCTACATCCGCTCAGAACTTCCACACGCGCACGTCTCAGGCGGCGTTTCCAACGTCTCCTTCTCGTTCCGTGGCAATGAGCCGGTGCGCGAGGCTATGCACGCCGTATTCCTCTACCATGCCATTCGCGCAGGCATGGACATGGGCATCGTAAACGCCGGTTCGTTGACACTGTACGATGACGTCGAACCGCAATTGCGTGATCGCGTCGAAGACGTACTGCTCAATCGCCGCGACGATGCGACGGAGCGCTTGTTGGAAATCGCCGAACGCGCAAAGGCAGGCGGCAAGAAGAAGGGCGAGGAGCGCGACCTTTCCTGGCGCCAAAAGCCGGTGAACGAGCGGTTGACCCACGCGCTGGTTCACGGCGTCAACGAATTCATCGTTGAGGACACCGAAGAAGCGCGCCTCCAAGCCGAGCGTCCGCTTCACGTGATCGAAGGTCCGTTGATGGACGGCATGTCCGTCGTTGGCGATCTGTTCGGCGCCGGCAAGATGTTCCTGCCGCAAGTTGTGAAGTCAGCGCGCGTCATGAAGCAGGCTGTCGCGCATCTTGTTCCGTTCATGGATGAGGAGAAGGAGCGCCTTGGTCTTGCCGGCAAATCCAACGGCAAGATCGTGATGGCGACCGTGAAGGGCGACGTGCACGATATCGGCAAGAATATCGTCGGCGTTGTGCTGCAATGTAACGGCTACGAGATCGACGATCTAGGCGTGATGGTGCCGTGCGATCGTATCCTTGAGCGTGCCAAGGAAATTGGCGCCGATGCGATTGGCCTGTCCGGGCTTATCACGCCTTCGCTCGATGAAATGGTGTTCGTGGCCAGCGAAATGCAACGTTTGGGCCTCAATCTTCCCTTGTTGATCGGCGGCGCCACCACCTCGCGCACTCACACCGCTGTGAAGATTGCGCCCGCCTATCAAGGTCCGATCCTTTACGTGCCTGATGCCTCCAAAGCCGTGCCGGTGGTGCAAAAGTTGCTCGGTGCTGATCGCGATAAGCTGGTTTCCGAGACGCGCGCTGAATACGACGCGGCGCGCGAGGCGTATTTCTCCGGCCAAGACAAACGCCCGCGCTTGCCGCTAGCAAAGGCCCGCGAGCGCGCGCCTAAATTGGCGTTCGCGCCGACCACGCCAAGCTTCCTTGGGGTGCGTTCGTTCGAGAACTATCCGCTCGAAGACCTCGTGCCGTATATCGATTGGACGCCGTTCTTTGCCTCGTGGGATCTGATTGGACGCTACCCCGCTATTCTCGAAGACGACATCGTCGGCGAGGCGGCGCGCAATCTTTATCGCGACGCCAAAGCGATGCTTAAGCAGCTCGTCGCTGAGAAATGGGTGAGGGCCTCTGGGGCCGTCGGCTTCTGGCCGGCTAACCGCGATGGCGACGATGTCGTGTTATGGCGCGACGAGACGCGCACAAGCGAACTCGCAAGGCTGCACACGCTGCGCCAACAGATCGACAAGGGCGAGGGTAAGTTTAACGCGGCGCTCGCCGACTATATCGCGCCGACCGGTACGTCCGATTATGTCGGCGCCTTCGCTGTCACCGCAGGAATCGGCGAAGAGAATGTCTCAATCCGCTTCAAGCGCGCGAACGATGACTACTCGGCGATTATGGCTCAGGCGCTCTGTGACCGCTTGGCCGAAGCGTTCGCCGAAGCGATGCATGCGAAGGTGCGTCGTGAGCTTTGGGGCTACGCCAAGGATGAGGCGCTGAGCGCCGACGATATGATCGCCGAAAAGTATCGCGGTATTCGTCCGGCGCCCGGTTATCCGGCCCAACCTGACCACACGGAGAAGCGCACGATCTTCGATCTGCTCGAAGCAACGCCGCGCACCGGTATAGACCTCACAGAAAGTATGGCGATGACGCCGCCATCCTCCGTGAGCGGTCTCTACTTCGCGCACCCGCAATCTGAGTATTTCGGCACTGGCAAGATCGATCGCGATCAGGTCGAGGACTATGCGCGTCGCAAGGGCTGGGACCTTGCGACGGCTGAGCGGTGGCTGTCACCGATCCTGGCGTATGATCCGCTGCTGAAGGCGGCGGGGTAGGGAACTCGCCCCGTTCGTCCGTCACAGAGCCGCAATCGTCGCATCCGGGGTGGCTCCGGGCGGCGGGCGGCTGCTAGAACGCCTCGAATCTCTCGGGGACCTTCCATGAAACGTCTGATCACGTTCGTTGCCGCCGCGCTGGCGCTTGCTGCGTGCGCTTCTTCGTCCACGCCGCAATCTGGCACGCTAGAAGTCGCGCCGCTCGCCTATACCACGCGCACGCTGGCAAATGGGCTGCGCGTTTACGCCATGCCGGATCGCAATACGGCAAACGTGTCAGTTCAAGTTTGGTACGATGTCGGCTCAGTCGATGACCCGGCTGGTCGCTCAGGCTTTGCGCACCTCTTCGAACACATCATGTTCAAGTCGACGCGCAACATGCCGGAGCAATTCTTTGACCGGCTGACGGAAGATGTCGGTGGTTACAACAACGCCTCGACCTACGACGATTTCACCAATTATTACGAAGTGGTGCCCGCCAACCATCTGCAGCGCGTGCTGTGGGCGGAGGCCGATCGCATGGGCTCGCTCGTCGTCAACGAAGAGAGCTTTGATTCAGAGCGCGACGTTGTGAAGGAAGAGCTGCGCCAGCGCGTCCTTGCTTCGCCCTATGGTCGCCTGTTCTATCTGTTCTTGCCGCAGGTGAACTATGACGTTCACCCCTACGGCCGCCCCGGCATTGGCTCAATCGAAGATCTCGACGCCGCCACAGTCGCCGACGTTCGCGCCTTCCACGCGCAGTATTATCGTCCGGACAACGCCATCCTCGTCGTCTCCGGCAATTTCGATCAAGCGCAGCTCGATGCTTGGGTCGATCAGTATTTCGGCGACATCGCCAGCCCGGATCGCGCCATCCCGCGCGATTATCCGACGGAGCCCGTTCGTACGCAGCCGCGCGAGTACACTGTTTATGCGCCCAACGTGCCGCTCCCGGCCGTGATGATTTCGTACCCGCAGCCTGCCGCAACCGATCCAGACATTCCCGTTCTGATGGTGATCGACGGCATCATGTCTACGGGTGAGAATTCACGTCTCTATAACTCGCTCGTCTATGATCAGCAGATCGCCGCCCAGGTCTTCACAAACCTTGAGGCCACGCAGGACCCAGGCGCCTATGGCGTCTTCGCGATCTTGTCAGACGGTCAATCAGCCGAAGCGGGGCAAGCTGCGCTCGCCGCGCAGATCGCTCGTTTCCGCGATACGTTGGTCACGCAAGCTGAGCTCGAGGAAGCCAAGAACGAAATCGTCACTGCGACTTTGCAGGGTCGCGAAACGGCCGAGGGCCGCGCCGACGAACTGGCTGACTCGGTGATCCGCTATGGCGACGCGGGCTATGCTGATCGTTTGCTTGCAGCGATCCAAGCGACGACTGCCGCAGACGTTCAACGAGTCGCCCGCCGCATTTTCGATGAGAACCGCCGCGCCGTTGTGCGCTATTTGCCGGAAGAGCAGGGCCGTACCGGCGATACGATCCAGACCTCCTCGCGCATCCAGGCGCGCACGATCAACATCCCGGCCTCTGAAATCACGACTTACACGCTCGCGCCTGAAGGTCAGCGTGAACAGCCGCCTACTGCTTCGACACCAATCGATGCGCGCATCCCGGCGGCGTCACAACGCACCTTAGCCAACGGCGTTCGCGTCATCGTGGCGCCGAACCGCGACATCCCGCTGATTAGCGCCGATTTCCGCGTCGCCTCCGGCTCTGCGTCTGATCCCGCAAACCGTGCAGGCGTTGCCAGTATGACGGGCGATTTGCTGACGCGCGGCACCACCACGCGCAGCGCAACCGAGATCGCCAGCCAGATTGAATCGCTCGGCGCTTCTATCGGCTCGGGCGCCGGCTGGGATTCTTCCGCCGTTTCGCTGCAAACCCGCAGCGACCGCGCGCAAGAAGCGTTCACCGTCTTCGCTGACGTGGTTCGCAATCCAGCCTTCGCCGCTGAAGAGCTTGATCGCGCAAAGTCGCAAGCGCTCGATGGTCTGCAAGTGGCCCTGAGCCAACCAGGCGGCATTGCGAGCTTTGCGATGACGCGCGCCATCTACGGCACGGCGCCTTACGGCGCGATTGCATCTCCAACGACCCTTGGCGCCATCACGCGCGACGACATGGCGAACTATCACAGCGCGTACTGGCGCCCTGATAACGCCGTGCTCGTGATCACGGGCGATGTCTCGGCGCAGGAAGGCTTCGCGCTGGCCGAGAACTATTTCGGCAACTGGGCTCGCCCGTCCACGCCCTTGCCCCCCCGCCCGGACGCTACGGCGTACGCCGCTCCCTCGCGCACCATCGTTGTTGATCTGCCAGACACCGGCCAGGCCGCGGTTCTGATGGGGTTGCGTGGCGTTGCGCGTACTGATGCGGACTATTTCCCGCTTCTGGTCGCCAACAATGTCCTCGGCGGCGGCTACTCGGCGCGTCTCAACACTGAGATCCGCATCCGTCGTGGTCTGTCTTACGGCGCGAATTCAAGCCTGCAGGCGCGCATGGCGCCGGGGCCGATCATCGCGTCTGCGCAAACACGAAATGATGCGGCGGTTCAGGTTTATGATCTGATGCGCACCGAGATCACGCGGATTGGCGCCGAACCGGTGCCGGTGGCCGAACTCACTGCCCGCAAAGCAGTCCTGATCGGCAGCTTCGGCCGCACAATCGAGACAACCGCCGGCCTCGCCGGCCAAATCTCGACGCTCGCACTCTATGGTTTGCCACCTGAGCGCCTCGGCGCCTACGTTGCTGACGTGACCGCGGTGACGCCGGCCCAAGCGCAGGCTGCGGCCCAACGATACTTCGACGCGAACCGCGCCGACGTGGTGGTGGTGGGCGATGCCCAACACTTCTACGACGGTCTCCGTCGCGTACGGCCAAATGCCGAGCGAATTCCGGCTTCGGAACTAAACCTCGATACAGAATCGCTGCGCTAGGCTCGCCGGCGCCGTCATGGATAGGTCCGTGACGGCGCCGCGCGACTCGGTTAATTCTGGCCAGAGATGGCCGGTCAGAACTTCATTCGTGTCGCCTTCGTCGCGATTGGTTTGAGCACGCTCTCCTTTGCGGCAGGCGTGGCTGGCGATCTCTCGATCATCGATCCGCCGCGGACGGGCCAGCGAGTCGTTTTGCGTATCCCGCCGGAAATTCCGGCCGCTGCGCCGCGCGCTGCACCGATTTTATCCACAACTTCGGCAGAGGCGCGCCCGGTGCGCTTTGTGCTTGAATCGCGCCCTGACCGGGCGAGCCTGTTCATCGAAGCCGTGCAGGTCGCGCATGAAACCGCGTTCGAGGCGGCTCCTGCTGCCTTTGAAATGGCCTCAAACGCCGATCCGAAACCGCAGCACCCGCTCCGGGTGAAGCCGACGCCGGATGCGATCGCAGCGGGTCATGAGACCAAGTCGGTCTAAATTAGTGCGGCTTTGCCGCAACAGTGGCGCCGGGCGCCTGCAACACCGCCAAAATACTGCCCCCTTCGAAGCGCTCTTGTCTGCCTGCATGAGCCAGGGAATCGGGCAGAGCATTTACGGGAGGGGCGCTGCGGTTATCGCCGCCGCGTTGACTCTTGCCGTCCCCGGTATCGCCCAAGCTCAGCAGCAACAGCCCAACGCCGCCCCGCAACGTCTCGTCCCCGTCACCGCCGGTGCGAGCCGCTACGCGACGCCCGACGGTTCTGTCCGCTTCGTGCTCGATCGCTCCGGCGGCCGCGCCGCCCTGGTGCAATTCGAGGGTGATCCCGAAGTCCATGTGCTTCGCCCGACAATGGGTGCGGGGGGCGATGAGATTTTCCAATCAGAGAACGGCGATGTTCGTCTGCGCGTCACCTCGCATGGCGGGATTACGGTCTACACCCGCGCCAACCGCACCGGCGCGGCCGCTTCGGAAGAGGGGCGCGTCGCGCCGCTGACGCCGGAAGAGCTGGCGTTTGCCGAAATGCAGGCGCGCTTCCGCAGCATTCAAAATCGCGCGCGCCGCAGCATTGGTCAGCCGGTGCTGTTCACGGTGCCGGCGCAAATGACGCCGCTCGCGGCCGGCGTCGTGACCGACGCCGCCGAGCGCGCCGCCGAAGGCCTCACTGAAGCGCCGCTGACAAACGTGCGCCACGTCATCATCGTGATAGGCCGCGCACCCGCGGTTGCGCTTCGTGGCGATACGCTCCTCATCCAGGTTGCCCCTCAGCTCGGCTATGCTGGGCGCCCTTCCTCCAGCGCCATCCGCAATGTCGTGATGGGGCAGGTGCAAGGCCCCGAACAGTAAGACGCAAACGCCGCCCAAGGAGGCGGCTTTTTCTTAGCCTTTGAAATTGTCCTTGCGCTTGCGGATGTCCGCGAACGCCTCCCAATCCGCGATCTCTGGCATCAAAGCCGGCGCGCGCAAGAAGGGGTTGGTTTCCTTTTCAATGCGCAATGTCATCGGCACCGTTGGTTTTCCCGCGGCGCGCAATTGATCAATCTCAGCGGCGCGTTTCACCAAAGCCTGGTTTTGCGGGTCGACGGACAACGCAAAGCGGGCATTCGACTGCGTATATTCGTGTGCGCAGTACAACGTCGCATCGTCCGGTAGCGCTGCGAGTTTCTGCAAACTCGCCCACATCTGTTGTGGCGTGCCCTCAAACAGGCGTCCGCAACCAAGAGCGAACAGCGCGTCGCCAACGAATGCGACCTTGTCCGCATCAAACACAAAAGCGATGTGCCCCAGCGTATGCCCGCCCACGTTCAAGACGCGCGCCTCGGCGCCGCCAAGGTGCACGCGATCGCCTTCATCGACGATGCGATCCGGCGCCAACCCGATGCGCTCAACTTCAGATGGCCCCGTCACCGCAGCGCCAGTCTTGGCCTTGATCGCCGCATTGCCGCCAGCGTGGTCAGGATGCCAGTGCGTGTTCCAGATATCGGTAATGCGCCAGTTCCGCGCGTCGGCTTGGCGCAAGATCTCTTCAGCGTCCGGCGTGTCGATCGTTGCCGTCGCGCCCGTTGCCGGATCATGGACAAGGAACCCGTAATTGTCGGAGAGGCAGGGGAATTGATGGATTTGAAGCATTTCCTAGCTTAGCCCTCAGAAGCCATGCGCGTCGATGTTCTCGCTCTCCAGCGCTTTTACGCTTCGTCCTTGGGCGAAGCGGCGCGTCGGGCTGCGGCGCGGCGACTAGCGGCGCTGTGGCCGCATGCTGATGGCCTCGATGTTTTAGGTGTGGGTTACCCAACGCCATATCTCGATCGATTTCGGGCCGCTGCGCGGCGCGTGGTTGTGACTATGCCTGCCGCGCAAGGCGTTGAGCCCTGGCCCGCCAACGGTAAGGTCGCCACGACTCTCTCGGAAGAAGCGCGCCTGCCGTTCATGGATGCAGTGTTTGACCGGGTGTTGCTCGTGCATGCGCTGGAGGAGTGCGACGCTGTCCACGCCATGCTGCGCGAAGTTTGGCGGGTCATGGCCCCCGAAGGGCGGCTCGTCGTCATCGCTTCAAACCGCTGGAGCCTATGGGCGCAATCGGACGCATCGCCCTTCGGCTATGGCCGCCCGTATTCGCGCACGCAGCTCGCGGCATTGCTCGGCGATTCCATGTTCGAGCCGGTGGTTTCTGCGCGCGCGCTGTACGTTCCGCCATGGCGCCGGGCGGCGGGCGCTGCCGAGCCGTTCGAACGCGTTGGCGAGTTGCTCTGGCCTGCGCAGGGCGGCTTGGTGCTCATGGAGGCAGTGAAGCGGCTCTACGCAACCACGGCGCGATCTGAGGGGCGTGTCCTTTTGGCCAAAGCTCCGCCGCGAAAACGTCCTGAGACGAAAGGCGCCTTGCCCGAGAACAATCGCGACACCTAAGTATTGGCGTAGGGCTGCGTCATGAAACTCATCACCGCTATCATCAAACCAAGCCGTCTCGATCCAGTGCTAGACGCACTGAAGGAAGTTGGTTGCGGTGGCATCACCGTTTCGGAGGTGCGTGGCTTCGGTCGCCAGAAGGGCAAGACGGAAGTCTATCGCGGCGCCGAGTACGAAGTGAAACTGCTGCCTAAGATGAAGCTCGAAATCGTCGCTCAGGCGGACGCCGTCGAGCGGATCATTGAGGCTATCAGCGAAGCCGCAAAAACCGGGAAGATCGGCGACGGCAAGATCTGGGTCGCCGATCTGGACAGCATCTTGCGGATTCGTACCGGTGAAACCGGGCAGGCAGCCGTCGAAACCTAAAATGGCGGCTGAGCCGCCACATCGTACCCACAAGGCCGTTCGTCGCACCCCCGATGCGGCAGCCTGCGATTGGGCTAGGATCGCCGACGGCAGGCAACCTTAGCCTCTGAAGGGGAATTACCCATGGAACTTTCACGGCGCTCACTTCTGGGCGCATCAGCGGCAGGCTTCGTCCTCGCTGCGTGCTCGCGTACGGCCTCCGCTGGCGATCTCAATGGCATTCTCGATCGTCTCTCGACGGACATCCTGCGTGAACTGCCGGAATACTCCACTTCGCTCTCGATCTCTGAAGAGCAAGCCGGCGGCCGCTACATCGATCGCTTGAGCGATGCGTCGCGCGCCGGCGCTGAACGCATGCTGCAGATTTCGCAAAACGCCGTCACTCAACTCGAAGCGATCAGCCGTGACTCGCTCTCGGCCCAAGACGCAGTCACGCACGATGTCGTCTTGACCGCGCTTCAGGATGGAATCGCCTCGTCGCATTACAAGACCGGCGGCGGCGCTCAAGCGCCGTACACCGTCACCCAGCTCACTGGCGCATACACGAACATCCCGGACTTCCTCGCAAGCCAGCACCCGGTCACCAACCGTGAGCAAGCTGACGCTTATCTCGCGCGCCTCACGGCCTATGGCCGCGTGCTCGATCAAGAGTCCGAGCGCATTGGTCTTGATGCGGGCGATGGCGTGATCGCGCCTGACTTCGCCCTTGATGGCGCGTTGGCCCAGCTCGGCGCCTTCCGCGGCGCCGCGCCGGCGCAAACCGTTCTGGTGTCCTCGTTCCAGCAACGTCTCGCGGGCGTGGCCGACATTACCGACGCCGACAAGGCGACGCTGCTCGCTCAAGCCGAGACGATCGTACGCGACACGGTTCTGCCGGCTTATCAGCGTCAGATCGATGCGATCACCGCGATCCGTCCGCGCGCGACCCATGACGCCGGCGTGTGGAAATTGCCCGACGGCGAGGCGCTCTACGCCACCGCCCTCAAGGCTTACACCACGACCTCGATGGCCCCGGACGAAATCCACCAAATGGGTCTCGACCTCATCGCGCAGTTCACGGCGGAGATGGACACGATCCTGCGTGCACAAGGCATGACGCGCGGCTCAGTCGCTGAACGCATTGGCGCGCTCGGCCGCCGCCCGGATCAAATCTATCCGAGCACGGATGCGGGCCGTGAGCGTTTGCTTGCCGACCTCAACGCGCAGGTCGCTGCAATCCGCGCGCGTATGCCGGAAGTGTGCGGCGTGCAGGCGCGCGCGCCGCTCGAGATCAAGCGCGTGCCTGAATACACCCAGGCCGGCGCTCCCGGCGGCTACTATCAAGGCGCAGCTCTCGATGGTTCGCGTCCTGGCGCGTACTACATCAACCTGCGCGATCCGGCGACGGAATGGCCCAAGTTCACGCTGCCGACGCTCACCTATCACGAGGGCGTCCCGGGCCACCATTGGCAGATCGCAATCCAGCAAGAGTCGGGCTCGATCCCGTTCATTCGTAGCGCGCTGCTGGGCTTTAGTGCCTACGCTGAAGGTTGGGGTCTCTACGCTGAACAACTCGCCGATGAGATGGGCATGTATGCCAACGATCCGTTCGGCAAGATCGGTTACCTGCAATCGGCGACGTTCCGCGCTTCGCGTCTCGTTTGCGATACGGGTCTCCACTCGAAGCGCTGGACCCGTGAGCAGGCGATCGACTCGATGGTTGCAGCCACCGGCGATCAACGTTCGAACGTCACCACGGAAATCGAACGCTATTGCGTGTGGCCGGGCCAAGCCTGCAGCTACATGGTTGGCCGCCAAGCCTTGAACCGCATGCGCGAAGGCGCACGCACGACGCTCGGCGCCAACTTCGATCTGAAGGGCTTCCACGATGCGGTGCTGACGAACGGCTCGACGCCGCTCTCAGTCACGGAATCGCTGGTCAGCCAGTGGGTCGCAACGGTCTCAGGGCCGGCGCAGAACTAAGACAAAGCAGTTCGAAAGAACGGCAGGCGGCGGCGTGGGGACACTCACGCCGCCGCTTTCTTTTCTCGGACTTCCGGGCGGGGGATTTGTCTGCGTCTGCCGAGAAAGCGCACGCCTTTGAGCCACATGAGCAGCGCTTCCCAATGAATGCCGGCAATGACCTTGAAGGTCATCAGCGGGTTGGCGAGCCACACACGAAAAAGATGTGCGTCGGTGAGCTCAAGGTGCGTCCCCGCGAACGATGCTGTGAGGGCGACGTCGTCGCCGCGCCGAACGATCATTCCGACAGACACTCGCTCTCCGGGCGGGGTAATGTTGAACTCGTATCGGAGGCCGCCTTCGAGGAATGGCGAGACGAAGAACGCCTTCGCGCAGTTCTGCGTGAGCGCGCCATTGGGCTCCATCCGCGGTGGCAATACGTAAAAATGGCTTTCGCCGAACGTGTTGGACACTTCGTGGACAAGCGCGGCCACCGATCCGTCGGGATGATAGCAGAAGTAAACGCTGAGCGGATTGAACACGTAGTTGAAGAGCCGGGGCATCGTCAGCAGCACGACCCGCCCACCACTCCATGCAATGCCCGCATCGCGAAGTTTTGCTTCGATCTGTGGTTTCAGCGGAGCGTCGCGTCGATCTGCATGGTCGCGATCGAAAAACGAAAACAGCGCACCATGGTTGTGCTTCAGTAACTTCATCCCGGTGGGCATTTCGTCGAGATCAAGCGTCAACATGAACACCGGATAGCGCAGCCGATGCTTGCCTGGCCGCACGTGGGCCACGTGTCCGGTGTAGATCGCGTTCATGCCGCAACCGCAGGCGGCAGCGCTGGCGCGCTGACGTGGATGCGACCGGATTCATTGTCCACGCGCCATGGGCGGCGCACGTCGCCGAGTTGCTCCGCAACGGCGAGGCCCGATTGCAGGCCATCTTCGTGGAAGCCTGAACCGAAGTGCGCGCCGCAGAACCAGGTGTTGCGCACGCCCTGCAAAGACCAGAGGCGCTCTTGAGCCCGGATCGCCGCCGCGTCGAAAAGCGGGTGATCGTAGCTCGTCTCGTAGAGCACTGTCTCCGCGCGAGGCTCGCTGCGCGGATTTAAGGTGAGAAAAATCTGCTCGCGGCTTTGGATGTTCTGCAGTTTGTTCATCCAATAACTGACCACGCACCCGCCTTCCGGGCTGTCGCCGACATAGTTCCAGCTCGCCCAAAGCGGCTCGCGGCGCGGCATAAACGACGTGTCTGTGTGGAGGACGGCGCGATTTTTCGCGTACCGGAAGGCGCCCAGCAGCGCGCGCTCTTCGGCGCTTGGGTCTTCAAGCATTGCAAGTGCTTCATCGCCATGCGTCGCGATAACGACATCGTCGTAGCGCTCCACGCGGCCGTGCGCGTCACGCACCCAAACGCCGCCAGCCTCGCGCCGAACTGAAACAGCGCCTGCATTGAGACGAGCGCGATCGGCAAAATTGGCTGTCAATTTCTCTACGTAGGCGCGGCTGCCGCCTTCAACCGTGCGCCAAGCTGGGCGGCCTTTGAGTTTCAAGAGGCCATGGTTTTCGAAGAAGCGAACGAAAGCGCACGCAGGGTAGTGGTGAATGTCACCCATCGACGCTGACCAGATCGCAGCTGCCTGGGGCAGAAGGTGATCACGCTGGAAGGCATCGCCGTAACCGTTGTGATCCAGGTATTCCCCAAGCGAGATCATTGAATCGCGTGTCGCCAGCAGCTCCAGCGGCGCGCGCCGATAGAACCGCAATAGGTCCCACGTCATTGACCAGAAGCGCGGGCTGATAAGATTGCGCCCGCCACACAAGAAGGCCGATGTGTCGACGGAAGAGTATTCCGTGTCGCCGCCGCGGAGCGAAACGCCGAAGGACATGTCCGACACCTTGGTCTCGACGCCGAGGTGTTGGAACAGAGCGATCAGATTGGGGTAGGTGGCGTCGTTAAAGACGATGAAGCCAGTATCGACCGGCGTGGGGCCGAGGCTGGTCTCAACCGTCACGGTGTTAGAATGCCCACCCAGGCGGCCATTCTTTTCATAAACCGTGACGTCGTGCTTTTGGCTCAGCAGCCATGCCGCGGACATTCCGGCTATGCCCGAGCCAATCACAGCGATATTTTGGCGGCGCGCATTGCTGCTGGAGGTAAAGGCCATCGATTGTTCCCGCTCCAGCGCGCCTAACGCAGGCTGGTATGGGTCAAGATACGGCTGGTGCGCGCCCGCGGTTCACTGTGATCCGGCCCCGGCGCCCGCGCGTATGATGCTCAATGTGTGCGATGGCCTACGCTCCCAGCCCCGTTCCGGTGGCGCGTCCTCTACGCCGGAGGTCGCGGGTCGTGGATGAGCGCGCCGTCAAGTCAGATGAACAATTGCTTGTCCTGGTCGCTCAGGGTGACCGCGTGGCGTTTGCGCGCCTGTTCGGCGCCTATGCTGGCAAGGTGAAGGGCTATCTCATTCGTCTCGGCGCACCCGCGGCAGTCGCCGAAGACTTGATGCAGGACGCCATGGTCTCGATTTGGCGTCGAGCGGCCTCATTCGACGCGGCCAAGGCGAAGGCCTCGACCTGGATTTTCGTCATCGCCCGGAACGCATGGATCGACAAACTGCGCCGCGAGAAAACAGAGCTGGCGTATCGGCAGACGACCATACTCAGTGAAGAGAGCGACGATGAATCGCCCGACGACGCGGCCGTTCGTGGTCAGACCGAAGCTCAGGTCGAGCAGGCTTTGGCAACGTTGTCGCCGGATCAGCGCGAAGTCGTTCAGCTCTCGTTTTTCGAGGATCGGCCGCATTCAGAAATCGCGGAGCGCTTATCGCTTCCGCTTGGCACGGTTAAATCGCGTTTGCGGCTAGCGCTCATGAAGCTGCGTGCGCATTGGGAGCAATACAAGTGAGTCCGCGCCAACACCCCACCGACGATATCCTTGCTGAATACACGGCAGGCGCGCTTGAGCCCGGCTTCGGGCTAGTTGTAGCCGCGCACCTTGAAGCTTGTGCGCATTGCCGTGCACGTGTCGCATCGTTCGAAGCAGCTTCGGGCGCAGCTTTGAAGGACATGCCCGAGACGGCGATCGGCGCCGGCGCCCTCGATGATGTCCTGGCGCGTTTGGACAAGCCGCAACAGCCGGCCGCGGCAGACAAGCGTTCCTTCATCGAGCGTTTGCCGCTGAAGCAGAAGAAGTGGATTGCGCCTGGCGTTTGGGTGGCTGCCCTCGATACGCCGCACGCCGCCGAAGACCGCGTTTATTTGCTGTCGGTCGCGCCTGGTAAACCTGCCGCCCGGCACGGTCATTCCGGCGCGGAGTTTTGCACTGTCCTTAAAGGTGCGTTCCGTGATGAGACCGGTCTTTACGCCGCAGGCGACTTTGCGGCCGCCTATGACGACTTAAATCACCTGCCGGTGGTCGAGGGAGAGGAAGACTGTGTCTGTCTGTTCGCGACCGAGGGCCGTCTAAAGGCGCAAGGGTTGTTGGGTCAGTTGGCGTTCGCCTACGCGAACGTCTGAGATCGACGGCGGCATCTCGTCATCCCACGCAAGCTAGGGCATAGCTCCGGGCTCAAGACTGGCCGGGAGCGCCTCAATGACTGCGAACACTGGCTCGGTTGCATCGTCGCCGCTCGCAACGGGCGGGCGCATATCCGAAATCGACATGATGCGCGGTTTCGTGATCGTCTTGATGGCGCTTGATCACGTCCGCGATTATTTCCTCGGCGGCCCCGGCATGGCTGGGATCGGCGGAAATCTGCTCGACCCCACAACGACGACGCCAGCGCTCTATATCACGCGCTGGGTCACGCACCTTTGCGCGCCGACCTTTGTCTTGCTGACCGGCGTCTCCGCTTACTTACAGTTCGCGAAGGGCAAAAGCACAGCTCAGCTCTCGCGCTTTCTTGTGACGCGTGGACTGTGGCTCATCTTTTTGGAAATGACGGTGATTAGTTTCGGCTGGTCCTTCGGCTTTCCGTACCCGTTCTTCATGCAAGTCATCTGGGCCATAGGCTTCAGCATGCTCGCTTTAGCGGCGCTTATCTGGCTGCCGCGCCAGGCCGTGCTGGCCATCGGCATCATCATTGTAGCCGGCCACAACCTCCTGGATCCCTTGAGCGCCGAACAGCTCGGCATGGTTTGGAGTTTCTTGCACGACGGCGGTCCCGTCTTCGTAGGCGGCGCACCTGTCGGCTTGTTCGCATATCCCGTGTTGCCATGGATCGGCGTTGCCGCATTGGGGTATGGCCTTGGCGGCGTATTCACCGAACCCTCAGAGAAGCGCACGCGCACAATCTTCATGTTCGGCCTTGCGATGTTGTTCGCGTTTCTCGTGTTGCGCGGATCGATGATCTATGGCGATCCCGCCTTCACCACCGGACCAGAAGGCGAGTGGCGCGATTGGCGCACGCAAAGTTCGATGGGCGCCGCCTTCATGGTGTTTTTCGACGTCCAGAAGTATCCGCCATCCTTGCAATTTGCGCTGGTGACGCTCGGCATCATGTTCACGCTCTGGCCGCTCTTCGCGCGCCTGCGCGGCCCGGTGGCTTCAGTGCTCAACACGTTCGGCGCCGTGCCGTTTTTCTTCTACGTGCTGCACATCTATCTTATCCATCTCCTCGCCATCGCGGCCAACGCGGCGGCCGGCAATAACCCGGAGGGGTTGTTCAATTACATGATCAATGTCTTCGTCTCGCCCGAAAAGCTCGAAGGGCTCGGCTTTAGTCTAGGTTGGGTTTATCTGGCGTGGATCATCGTGCTGGCGTTGCTTTATCCGCTCTGCCGTTATTGGCAGGGACTAAAAGCGCGCCGCCGCGACTGGTGGCTGTCTTATCTTTAAGCCGCTTGGCGCATTTGCACGGACGCTGCGATGCGATCGGCGTAAGGCGTCAGCAAAGGCGGCCGGTAGTTTGGGTTTGCCGCAAAGCGTAGGCGCGCCGTTTCGTGTAAGTCCTCGTAGCGATTGAGCCCGGTGCGCCAGCGCGAGGTCAGCGCGCGCATGATTGGAAAGCCCTTGCCGTCCACGGAGGGCGTGATCGGATCGATATCCGCAAGACACCCGGAAATCACCGAGCCCGGCTCACGCGCGATCGCCAGCCCCGCCAGCTCCGCCCCTTCCAGCACCCACATCAGCGCGCAATTTGAAAGCCCACGCGCCGCACCGCCGCCAACGCCGCCATGGTCTCCGGGGAACCATTGTTGCGCCACGCGTGGCCGGGTGCCTGGCGTGTTGAAGGCGTCGATATTGCTCCATAGCGTCGGCGTGAACGCAGCGCGCCGTTCATCTATCGCGACCGCGTGGCGCGCGTGCTCAACGCACCGCGATAGCGCTGTGTCGTGAAACTCATATTGCGCGTTAAGACCAATCGAGATTGGCAAGATCCGTGGAATGCCCAGCTGCCCCACCGTGTCCCAAACGCCAAGATAGCGGATCGATAGGTCAACCGGCGGCGACGTGAACGGGCGGGCAAGCCTTGGCCATGCAATCGCATGCGCCATGCGGAAGCGCTCAGCTTCTTCGCTATCGGCTGAAAGTTCGCGGTGACGGTAGAGTTCCAGTGCTTGTCGCGATTTGTCGACATGCTCGCGCCGCAGCACCCCAATCTTTCGCAGCAATCCAGCGAGCGAGCGCACCGTGTAGGCCCCGCGCGAAAACCCGAAGAGATAGATCTGATCGCCGGGTTCGTAGTTCAGGTTGATGAAGAGCCAAGCATCCAGCAGGTTGTCGTCCAGGTCGTCGCCGGTCATGCCCTGCCAAAGGCTGACCTTATCCAGCGACGCGCCGACGCCCGCCGAGTAGTAGACGATTTGCAGATTCCCTTTGGCGTCCCGCGACGCCACTGATCGCGCCGTCAGCGCGACGTTCGTGAGGCTGTCGCCGTAAAGGCGCTGCCAGGTGCCGTCGCAACAGATCACCAGACGCTTCATCTTGGGCGTCTCATGGCGTCAGCAAGAACACGGCTTCTTCGCAGAACCAGTTCGCGCGCCAGATGGTCTTGGCGAACGGCGCGCCGGCATGCCCGTGCGAGAGCGGCGCCGCGCGTTCGATGCCGAGGCGCATGTCGCGGGCAAGGTCTGCGAAATCGCGAACCGTGTAGCGGTGTAGCCATTCACTTTCGCCCAGTCGGCCTTTGCCGAGCAGCTGAAAGCGCTTGTCCCAGCGGCCGGCATTGCTGATCGACACGATGACGCGCTCACCAATGCGCGCCGCTTGCTTCAGCGCAGCTTGTGGCCGGCGCAGTTGCTGCAGCGTGCGCGAGAAAATGACGTAGTCGAAGGCGCCGCTCGGGAATTCGTTCAAGTCGCGTTCGGCATCGCCTTGCACGACCGACATGCCGCGCACCACGCAGCGATGCGCCTTGTTTGGATCCATTTCCAATCCGCGCACGCGCGCGCCGCGCTCACGCGCCAACAATTGCATCAGTGCGCCGTCGCCGCAGCCAACATCGAGCACGCGAGCGCCTTCGTTGACCATGCGCGAGATCACCAAATGATCCCCGCGTGGCTCGGCGCTGGTGAGTTCAAGCGGAGTAGGGTGAACCAGTTCGAGTTGCGCCATCATGCGCCTCCGCCATTGAGCGCCAGCCCGCGAGCGGCGGCGGATGCATCGATGAAGCCGGTCAACGCCGCTTCGAACGCGGGCTCATTGCCCATGTAGGCGTCGTGACCCTGTGCGCTGGTGATTTCGAGGAACGAGGCTTCGGCGCCTGCCGCCGCCAGCGCACGCGCGATCTCGCGGCCTTCTTCTGGCGGATAGCGCCAGTCGCTGGAGAAAGAAAAGACGCCGTGGCGTGTAGCGCCGCCTTGGAACGCGTTCGACAAACGGCCGCCGAAATCGGCCCCCAGATCGAAGCCATCCATCGCGCGCGAGAGATAAAGGTACGAATTGGCGTCGAAGCGATCGACGAAGCCGGCGCCTTGCTGTTGGCGCATGGTGTCGTTTGCGCCTTCCGCGTTGAATGCAAAGCGCTCCTGGGTTCGCGCACTTTCGAAGCGCGAGCGCACATCTTGCGCGGATAGCCCCGCCAGCTGCGCGGATGTACGTGCAACGCTGCCGCCACGTGTGGGCCGTACGCCGTGCTGAAGGTAGGCGCCATTGCGCCAATCGGGGTCAGCCATGATCGCTTGGCGGCCAAGTTCAGCGAGCGCAATGTTCTGCGCCGATTGCTTGGCAGCCGCCGCCACCGTGACGCACGAGAACACACGCTTTGGATAGGCGCTCGCCCATTGCAGCGCCTGCATGCCGCCCATGCCGGGGCCGATCACGCAGAAGAGGTTTTCGATGCCCAAAGCTTCAACCAGCATGGCTTGAGCGCGCACGGCATCCGCCATCGTAATCGCCGGCAGCCGCAAAGAGTGGGGCAGGCCGTCCGGCGCAATCGTGCCGGGACCAGTCGTACCCATCGAGCCGCCGAGCACGTTCGAGCAAATAACGAAGAACCGGTTGGTGTCGATCGGGCGGCCCGGCCCTACAATGCGTGGCCACCAAGCGGGACGTCCCGTGATTGGGTTCGGGCTCGCGACGAACTGATCGCCCGTCAGGGAATGGCAGACCAAAACCGCGTTGGTGCGATCTGGATTTAGCGCGCCGTAGGTTTCGAACGCCACCGCGAGGGGCGCCAAAGCCTCGCCGCTCGACAATTGCAGCGGTGTTGACGCGTCAAACGCCAGTGAGCGTACGCCGCCCGCCGCCTGAAGTTTCGCTGCTGCGCCACCTGCATGAATCATGTGGGCGTGTATAAACTGCGTCGCGAGGGAAATATCCCCCTGGGACGGGCGGCTGCTGTTGAAGACTCGCGTTGCACGCGGGTCGTTGGCGTGGCGCATGAAAGGCCGCTAAGGTTCCGACGATGAACGACCAGAGCCCCCCAGCCGGTTCGCCACTCGAAACGATCCGCGCCGAGATCGACGGCATCGACAAGAACTTGTTGTCGCTGCTCGCCGAGCGTCTGCGCGCCGTGGACAAGATGGCGGGCCTGAAGCCGCCCGAATCCGGTTTGCCGATCCGCCCAGGCCGCGAAGTCGCTTTGCTGCGGCGGCTCGTTGCCGAAGCGCCCGCGCCACTGGAGCGCGAGTTTGTCGTCGAAGTTTGGCGCGCCATGATCGCCGCCTCGCTGCGCCGGCAGCGCAACATCGATGTTGTCGTCGGCGGCGGCCGCGGCGATCCCACGCGCCTGTTCGATATTGCGCGCCGTCATTTCGGCGCCCGAACGCGGATCAAGGATCTCGGTGAGCCGCAAGCTGCGCTCCAGAAGGCCGCCGAGAATCCAGACACCATCGTCGCCGTGACCAGCTGGCCCGCCGCACCCGGGGTCGGCGCCTGGTGGCCAGCCTTGTCGGAACGCCGCTTCCACAATCTTCATCTCATCGCCGGCTTGCCGTTGCATGGCTCGGCGGAAGATCCAGAAGCGGCCGTCTTTGCGGCATCTCCAACGGAAGAGGCAGGCGCTGACATCACGTTGTTGATGGCGTTCGATCCCCACCACCGCCTGCAACGGGCGCTCAACGAAGTCGGCCTCAACGGCCGCGAGGTCGCTCGCGCTGAGCCGCGCGTCCTGCTGCGGGTAGATGGCTTCTTGGCGCTCGATGACGCCCGCGCTGGTGCGCTCGCGCGCGCTGGGCTTGAGAGCGTGCGCGTACTCGGTTCGTACGCACGCGTCTGATGGCGATGATTTTCGATCGCATCGCCATTATTGGCGCGGGCCTAATTGGCGCGTCGATCGTTCGCGCCGCCCAGGCAAGCGGCGCGGCGAACACCATTCATGTCTATGACGCCGATCCGGCGGTGCGTGCGCGCGCAAGAGAGATCGGCCTGGGCGAAGTTTTCGACGATCCTGAAAAAGCCGTCGCCATGGCCGAGTTGGTCGTGCTGGCCACTCCGGTGGGCGCGATGGGCGCGGCTGCCGCTGCGTGCGCGCGCGGCCTGAAGATTGGTGCGATCGTCACTGACGTTGGCTCGGTAAAGCAGGCGGTGGTGACGGCGGTGGCGGCGAACTTGCCAACTTACGTCTACTTCGTTCCAGGTCACCCGCTCGCGGGTACTGAGCATTCCGGGCCGGACGCGGGCTTTGCAACGCTGTTTCACAACCGCTGGCAGATCCTCACGCCATTGCCCGATCAAGGTCCAGCTTACCCCGCCGCAATTGATCAGCTTGAAGCTTTCTGGCGCGCGCTTGGCGCCAACGTCGAACGCATGGATCCGGCGCGCCATGACGTCGTACTTGCTGTCACTAGCCACTTGCCGCACTTGATCGCCTTCAACATCGTGGCCATGGCCGAGGATTTGGAGAGCGTCACCGAAAGCGAAGTGGTGAAGTATTCCGCATCGGGTTTCCGCGATTTCACCCGTATCGCTGCTAGCGATCCGACCATGTGGCGCGACGTGTTCTTGAACAATCGCGATGCCGTGCTCGAAGTGCTGGGCCGTTTTTCGGAGGATCTTGCCGCGCTTCAGCGAGCTATTCGTTGGGGTGAAGGCGAGACGCTCTACGATCTCTTCGATCGCGCGCGGCGCATGCGCCGTGAGGTCATCGACGCTGGTCAGGACACCGCTGCGCCAAATTGGGGCCGAGACGAAACTCCGAGCTAATACAACGGCGGCAGCGGTCGCACGGGCAAGTCTTCAATGCTCAGAACGCCATCATGGGCGCCGATGTCGAGCGTGATATCGTTGCCGGTGACGACATAGCCGGCGGCGAGCAAGCTCAGAGCGCGGCGTGCGTCGCCGTCGATCCGCGGACCGTTGGCGATCGCCGTCAGCACAGGCGCGGGACGCTCCACCGGAAGCACTAGCCGGCCATCGAGCCTGCGCTGTTCGTCGAGCCCGCCTTCGCCTGTGCCTGTTGTTTGCAAAGGTCCCCAATTGAGTTCGAGCGCGTCAAACCGTAAGCGGCCTCCGCCTTCACGCCAAACGCGAAGCGGATCTCCTGGCGAAGATTGCAGCAAAAGTGCGCCATCAGTGATGACGATCGCCGCGCGCATGCGCGCTACATCGAGCCCGAACGTTTCGAAGCTGCGCACCGGACGTGGCAGCGTCACTGTCTGTGCGTCGAACGCAAGTTGATATTCGCCGTCGGCGCGCCGATCGGGTCGAACGTTGGCGACGACCTTCACCGCATGCAAAACGCCTTCTTCCGCGGGGTCGTCAAGCACCAGATTGTCCGCCTCGATGCCGGCTACCGCGAGCGCGCCGTTTTCCGTTCGCAGGCTCGCAATCAGCGCATCGGCGCTGACGTTAGTTGTCGCTCCGCCAGCGCGTGTGATTGCGAGGGGGGCCTTCGATTCCACGATGACGTGGCGTGGGTTGAGTACGTCGACGCTCAAGTCGGCGCGCGCAGTCTCGGCGCTCCAGCCGCTGCGCGCCGATGTGTAGCTCAGGCCTTGCAGCTCAAGTCGAAGCAAAACCGGAAAGCCGTGGCGAACGACGTTGTCGACTTCGACAGTCGCGCCGCCGGCATTTTGCTCAAACGCCCAAGCATGGATGCGGCGTTCAGCTTCAGAGGCCAGATAGTTCCAGTAGAAAATCCAACCCAAAGCCGCCGCAACGAACAGCGCCCAAGGAATAGCAATCCAATATCCGCGGAGCTTCATTGCGCTAGGGTGCGACGCTTATCGGGCGGCAGCAAGGCCTGGCTTTCGGTTTCCAGGACACGCTCGAGTTCGCGCATAAATTCGTCACGCGGCAGCCCTGGCGGAATTGGTGGCAATACCTTGAAGGTCACGTGACCTGGTTTGCGCATGATGCCCTTGGGCTTCCAGATGAGGCCGGTGTTGAGCGCCACTGGCGTCACCGGAACGCCAAGGTCTTTGTACATCGCAGCGATGCCGGGCTTGTAATCGGGTGGCGCGTCAAGTTCTTGGCGCGTGCCCTCTGGGAAGATCAGCACTTGGCCGCCCTTCGCGACAGCATCGCGTGCGCCGCGCACGAGGCTCTTCAACGCCTTCGCGTGGCCGCCACGATCGACGCCAATTTGATTGCGCTTTAGATAAGCGCCCATAACCGGCACGCCGCCGAGCTCCGCTTTGTAAACATAGACGGGGCGCGGCAGGAACAAAGCCGGCGCGACGGTATCCAGCGTCGATTGGTGCTTCATCGCGATCAGCGCACCGCCTTCGGGCACATGCTCCAGGCCTTCGAAGCAAACGCGCGCGCCGATGATCCAGCGCAGGCCCCACACAGTTGCTCCGCCCCACGAGCGCAGCGCCGTCCACACGTGCCGCTCGTTGAACACCACCAACGGCCAGAGGACCAAACCGATGACGGCCATCGAGGCGTAGAACCAGATGACGAAAATAAACGAACGAATGAAAATCATGCCTCGCCCGGAGCCGCTTCAGTGTCGCTATTGCCGAGGCCGATCAACGCTTCCCGCCCGCGAATGACAAGGTATTTCACGTATTCGCCGCCCAAACGCATCGCCGCACCAAGATCGCTGCGCCAGAGCGCGGGGTCGGTCCATCGCGTTCGCACCGGGTAGGGGTGAATCTCAGCTTCCGGCAGCGCGACTTCAAGCTCAGCTTGGCTGCGCGGCATGTGATAATCGTCGGTCACCAGTATGATGTTGGTGTAGCGATGCTCGCGCGCCCATGCGGCGGTCTCGGAAGCGTTGCCCAATGTGTCTTCAGCGCGCCTGCCCACATCTATGCAGCATTCGCCGAGCGCAGGATCGACATGCAACGCATCGTAGAGTTCCGCATCAGTGACGATGCGATTGACGCCTGAGATCAGAAGTCGCTCGCCTTTGCGTTCTTCGAGCAAACGCACGCCTGTCGTCAGCCTCTCAAGCGATCCGCCAGTCAGCGCGACGATAGCTTGTGCGGTTGGCGGCTCCTCGGCCACTTGGCGCACATTCTTCGCAAAGCTCCAGAAGCCAGCGATGAACGCGACAAGCGCAATGATCGCCGCCCAGAAGAGCAACAACCGCATCAGCCGAGCCTCGCGGCCTGACCGTGAAAATGTCCAGCTGCCGCACGCGCGCCCGCGCCTGCAACAATCGCGGTGACCAGCGGCGCTGCCGCAATCGGAATGAAGTCGATGGGAAGAATCATGTTCGGCAGAGTGTTCAGTGTCGTGCCGGGGATAGCTAGCAACAACACTATTACGCCTGCGATAGCCGCCAGAATGCCTCCGGCGACACCAGCGTAAAGGCCAAGAACCGCCGCTTCATCGGCGATGCGGCCTGCGGTCTGGCTGCGTGTTGCGCCGAGATCGCACATCACCGTCACCATCTCGCGCCGGCGCGCCGCCAAGCCGCGCGCCGCAAGCCAAGCGATCACAGCCATCATCGCGGCGAACACGACAGATCCCCAGAACGCCGCGCTGCGCACGCGCGGGGCAAGGCCGCCACCGCCGGAAGCGTCCGGCGCTTCGATGACTTCAGCCGTAACGCCGCCCGCGGCGAGCGCAGCTACGATGTCCCCCGAGACGTCCGCCTGCGAAGAGGCGGGCGCCAGCTCAATCTCGATAAGCCTGAGATCGGGCACGTTTTCTGGATCGATGGTCTCGCCGCTGGCTTCGCTCAAGAGTGCGGCCGCCCGTCCCGCTGTCATCGGCGCCGCACTCGTCACGTGCGGCGCGCTGACCAAGGCCGATTCAGCCGCCGCCATGCCCGCAGGCCCGTCCGGCGCCAACACGCGCACGATCGCGTAGGCGTTTCGCGACTGCTCGTAATTGACCGCCACCCGATCCGCCGCCCGCGCCGCCAGCCCCGCCGCCGCCGCCGCGAACGCCGCAAACGCCAGAGTCCAAAAGAGCGCGCGCTCGACGCCAAGAAGCCCGCCTCTCATTCGTAGGCCTCCGCGTCCGCTGCCTCAGTCTGCTCCGGTTGCGATAGCCGGCCCCGATCAATGCGCCAGACCCACATGGGGGATACATCGCACAGCGTGTCATCTTGGCTGGCGATCACGACGCCGGCGCCGACGCGGCGCATTTCAGAGAGCAGGCGCACAATACGGCGCCCGTCTGCGGGGGACATGCCGGCGGTCGGATCGTCAGCGAGGATGAGATTTGGCTTGGCGGCAAGCGCGCGGGCTATGGCGGCCCTGCGTCGTTCCGCACCCGAAAGTTTTTCCACAGGCAACTCAGCCGCACCGCCGAGGCCAACGAATTCCACAAGTTCTCGCACGTCCTCAGCGTAGTCGCGCGGCTTTTGCCCAAGCATGCGCAGCGGCATCGCGACATTGTCGAACGTCGACCATTGCTCAATGAACACAGGATTTTCAGCAACATAGCCGACGCGGCGCTTCGCATCGGCGATCTCTCTTGCGCGCGCCCGCATTAAGTCGACGCCAAGTATTACACTTCGGCCAGACCGAGGCGGGAGCGCTAGCCGCAAGAGGTGCGTAAATGTAGTCTTGCCTGCAGCAGCGGGGCCGGTGATGAAGTTAACTTCTCCAGCACGAGCTTCAAAGTCGATCCCCATCAGAACGGTGGAAGCGCCATAGCCGGCGTCAACATTCGAAAGGCGGACCAGCACTCCGCGCTCGAACAAATCGGTTTCAATACTAGCTCGTGTGCGTGGCATGTCTGGACAAGCTTAATAGAATCAATGCACCGAAGGTGGTTATTGGGGCAGCTGAACGTATCGTTACCATGATCCTTACATGCACGTCTTGTTCGACCCGCTATTACGCGGATGACGCAGCGATCGGTCCGGCCGGTCGGACGGTGCGTTGCGCGGCATGCGGCTTCTCCTGGTTCGCCGAACCGCAGCTTGAGCTGCGCGCCCCGGCAGATGCGCCCCTGGCGCGGACCGCCGAAGCGCCCGCACAAGAACCTCTTACACGTGAACGTGTCGAAAGATTGCGTCGCGCCGCCGAGCAACCGGGGCCCGCGCCATCGGCCGCCGCGAAATTCCGCCAACAGCAAACCGACCGCATGCGCCGTGATCGCAATCGCGCTGCGTTGCTGGTTTGGGGCGCCACTGGCGCTGCCCTTGCGGCAAGTGCGACCGGCATGGTCGCCTTCCGTCAGGACGTTGCTGAGCTGTGGCCGCGTTCGGCCAGCGCGTTCGCCGCGCTTGGCTTGGACGTCAACGTTTACGGTCTTGAGTTCTACGACCTCGCCGTAGAGCGCGACTTCAACGGCGCGACGCCTGTGCTCGTTGTCTCTGGTGAAGTTCGCAACATCGGCCGTGACGACAAGCTCGTTCCGCCGGTTCGCATTTCGCTGCGCGACACGCGCTCGCACGAAATCTTCGAGCTGGTGAACGCGATCACCGATCAACCGATCGCTGCTGGCGCCGCCGTGCCGTTCCAAATCCGCGTCGAGAACCCACCGACGGAAGCGGTCGATCTTGAAGCGACGTTCGCGAGCTTTGGCGAGCAATCGCTTGCTGGCGGTCCAGCGCACGTTTCACCGCCGGCTGTCGCGCCGCAAGACGAACTGCTTCTCGATGAGCCGCTCGATCCCGCGCATGAGTTGGTCGATCCTTCGCACCCGACGACGACGAGCGAGTTGGGTCCGGTTGACGGTCTCGCGCTGCGCTTCACCGCCGGCTAAGTGCGCATACTTCTTTCTGCGGAAGAGATCAGCCAGCGCGTCAATGCGCTGGCTGATCGCTTTTCGGCGCAAGTCAATGACGACTGGACCGTCGTCGCGCTGTTGCAGGGCGCCATTCCATTTGCGGCCGATCTTATGCGCGCACTCGAAGTGCGCGGCTCTCATCCAATCTTCGATTCACTTTGGCTCGAGAGTTATCGCGACGCGCGCGAAAGTAGCGGCAAGGTTGTCGTCCGCTCCGATATATCGCGCGCCATTGAAGGGCGCGGGGTACTGATCGTCGACGATGTGTTCGATAGCGGCCGTACGATCGCCTATGCGCGCGCGCACCTGATGGCGAAGGGCGCCGCGCAGACGCTCGCCTGTGCGTTTGTGCGCAAGCCGGAGGCGCTCGGCCAGGACATCGATGCAATCGGCTGGGACGGGCCTGCCGACTTTCTGATCGGCTACGGCATGGACGATAAGGGCCGCTACCGCGGGCTCCCCTATATCGCCGCCCTCGACTAGCGCCCGCCGCGCGCGGGAACTTCATCGACAAGCCAGAAGCGCGCCCGTACCAGTTTTGTGCGGGAGGCCGACATGCGGGTTTTGGCAGCTGGAATTCTAGCCTTGGCGCTGTGTGGATGCGCGACAGCGCCTGACGCGACCACAGCGGCGCCTGCACCGACACCGCTCATGACAAACGCGATGAGTGTCGCACGCGATCACGTCGCCGCGCACGAAGAGGCAATCATCCGCGAATTGCGCGATCTGCTGGCGTTGCCCAACGTCGCTTCAAACCCTGACGACATCCGGCGCAATGCCGACGCGATCGTCCAGATGTTCGCGCGTCGCGGCATCAGTGCGCGCATCATCGAAACGCCGGGTGCGCCGGTAAATGTCTACGCCGAACTTGCGGCTCCCGGCGCCACGCGCACACTTTTGTTCTATGCGCACTTTGATGGCCAGCCGGTTGAGCCGCTCGACGCGTGGGTGACGGCGCCTTTTACGCCCACCTTGCGCAGTGGCCGCTTTGAAGACAACGCGCCGATTATTCCGTGGGAGCGCGCTAGGTATCCGCTCGCTGACGACGCCCGCATCTACGCGCGCTCTTCAAGTGACGATAAAGCGCCGATCGTCGCCATGCTGGCGGCAATCGATGCAATGCGCGCGGCGAACATTCCGCTCTCGGCAAATCTCAAGTTCTTTCTCGAGGGCGAAGAGGAGGCCGGCTCCGGCCACCTCGCGCAATCGCTTGACCTGCATCGTGATCTGCTCGCTTCCGATCTTTGGCTTTTTGGCGATGGTCCGATCGATCCGCGTGGTTTGCCGCGCGTCTCTCTTGGCGCCCGCGGCATCGCAACGTTCCGGCTGACCACCTATGGCCCCGCGACGAGCCTGCATTCGGGCCATTATGGAAATGTTGCGCCCAATCCCGCCGCGCGTTTGGCGCATCTCATCGCGTCCATGCGCGCCGATGATGGACGCATCACCATCAATGGCTTCAGCGCCGATCCGCCGTCCCAGCGCTCGCGGGCTCTAGCGCGCGAGGGCTTCGATACCGAAGGCATGTTGAGCGGCCCAGCGATCGCAGAGACCGAAGCTGGATTGAGCTATGGCGAGTCGATCATGCGACCGGCGCTCAACGTAACGCAGCTTACGTATGGCGGCGCAGGTCCGCAGCGGAACGCCATCGATTCACAGGCCAGCGCCGGTTTCGATATTCGTCTCACCCCGGGCATCACCCCGCAGCGCGCGCGGGAGTTGATCGAAGCGCATGTGCGCAATCAGGGCTATACGCTCGTGGATGCCCCTCCAACGCTGGAGCAGAGGCGTTCGATTTCATATCTGGCGCGTCTTGAGTTTGGTGAGCTTGGGTATGCGTCCGCCGCATCCGATCTCACCAATCCTGCCGTTCGCCGTATCGTCGATATCGCGCGCGCCGCCACCCATGATGAGGTGCGTATCGCGCCGCTGATGGGCGGCAGCCTTCCGATTGCACCGATCGGCGAGGTTCTAAATACGCCGTTTGTGATCGTTCCGATCGTTAATGCCGACAACAACCAGCACGCGCCGAACGAAAACTTGCGGATGCGAGAATTCCGCCAAGGCGTGCAGTTTTATGCGGCGTTTTTGGCAGAGGGCGGCAACGGCTGGTAAGTCTGCGGGACTAGCACTTTCAGGCGTTCGATCGCCGCGCGATCGTGATGTGCGGCGATGAAGCGTATCTTTCGCTTGCCGAAGCGCAGTTCATAAGCTGGCGGCATTCCGATGGGAGCGTCGAGCGCCGCGCTTGCGAGATCCGCCCAAGCCAATCGTTGCGCGCCGAAAAGGTTTCGCGCTTCGAGGCTTTGCGCTGTCGCTTGATAGGTTGTCCACGTCAGCAAGCGCCAACCGGCAAGCGCCGTCATGAGCGGAAGCGCGACCCAAAGGAAAATGAAGAAGCGAGGCGGCGCCTGGCCAGGCGCCAAGCCCTCGAACGGGTTGGGTGTCAGCGTGAGCGCTAATGGCGCGAGGACAACGGCCGCGACCGCCGCGAAGAGAAGCCAGCGTTTGGGGCGGATGACGAGCGGTGCTTGCATAGCGTCGCCATGCACTCGGGCTTGGAGTGTCGCACTCCCATAATTTTGGGATCAGGCGCTCAGAATAAGCGAGATGCGGGCGCCGCCTTCGCTCGATGTTATGGCGAGGTCGGCGCCGATGCGTTGCGCGCGCGTGCGCATGTTGGCGAGCCCGCGTCCTGTGGGCGCTGCATTGGGCGCGAATCCGGCGCCATCATCGGTGAGCGCAATGTGAATGCGATCGCCATCACGCTTCAACTCAACTCCAATCCGCGCCGGTGCGCTGTGCTTCAGGGCATTGGTACAGGCTTCAAGCAGGATGCGGTAGATTTGCAGTGTCTTGTCCGGTCCAATGTTTGGCGTCGCGCCGACATCCTCGATTTGCCAGTCGAGCGTCACGTTGGCGGCTTCACACCGGGGTTCGATGCGGCCGCGAAAGGCGCCCAGCGCGCCAGTGAGCGAACCTTCCCCTTGCTCGAGCGAATCCACCACCATCCGCAAGTCGTCCAGGCTTTGTTCAAGCCCGCTGACCAGCGTTTCGTCCGAGAGCTTGCGCGAACGCGCCTGCAGGATGAGGCCGAGCAGCTGTCCGCCGATGCCGTCATGCATGTCGCGCATGATGCGGCTGCGTTCTTCGAGCAGCATAGCGGCGCGCTCGTTGCGGCGGATCTCGTCCATGTTGGCGACGATCACGCGCTCACGCTCTTCCACCAACTGGTTGAGCTTCTGCGCCGTCGCCGAGGCCGCTTCGAAGACGCCGCGTGCGCGCATCGCGAGTGAAACCAACAAGGCGAGTGGAAAGAACGTCACCGCGACGCCCAGGAAGACGCCGTACATGTTGAAGAACTGCACCATCACGATGTCGGCGACGGCCGCGAGGATGACAAAAACAAAGGCCGAGGCCTCGACTGGATTTCGCAAGCCGCCGCGCAAATAGAACGCCACGATCCGCACCAGGCAAAACGCCATGATGAACAGGCCGATCCGGCCAAGATTGCGGTTTACGATTTGCGTCCCGATCATCGAATCGAACGAGAGCCGCCAAGCGATGATTGCCGCGCCGAGAGCTATGATGATGGCAGACGCAATGGCGAGAATGCGCCTGCTTTTTGGCCCCCAAGGATCAAGCGCAAGCGCAAACAGTGGATGGCGCGGGGCGCGCGGCAGCGAGAATACGGACGTCCATTCGACGAAGAACCAGGCGATGCAGATAAGCGTCGCCAAGAATGAGACGAGATATACGCCGTTGTTGGCGTTGAGACCCCACGGCGGGTCCGTCATCAGCAGGCCGACATGTTGGCCGAGCCAAGATAAAGCCAGCGCGCCTAGTGAAAATAAAAGCGCGCGCGCGCCGAACAATGGCGCGGCGCAGAAACAAAACACCGCGACGAACGCGCCGATGATTGCGTTCACGAACGGCAAATCCGAACGCAGGAAGCGCAACGCTATGTAAGATGGGTAGAGCCGGTCGTACGCGCCGATAAAGAACGGCCGCAAATGCCCAAAGCCGACCCCGCGTTGCACCGCTACGTCCAAGATTGCGCCTTCGTGCGCGAGCGCCGCCGGGATGCGCAGTAATTGCGGACGCCGCCCCATCGCGGGCGCTGGTCCGTCGACGCGCCCTTGCCCTGCCACCAGCACGCCATCGACGTAGAGCAACGCATTATCGTGCGCCGAAACGATTAGCACGGCGGGGTAGGCGAGATGCGCCTCCGATGCGCTCATGCGCGTGCGATAGATGACGACGTTGGTCTCGCAGCATTCTTCGCGCGGGATGGTCACCGGTGCGAACGCAGCATCGGGCAAGAGTTCGTAGCGTGGTGAACTGCTCTCAGCCGCCACTAATTCGGCGACGCGCCGGCCCGGAATATCTTCGGTGCGATAGTTCACGTAGAGCAGAGCTGCGCTCATCGCGAGTTGCAGCGCCAAGATGGCGCCGGCCAAAATCCACGTCAGCGAAGATGTGGGTGGCGAGGGATTGGCTTGAAGCACGCTCGCCCCTTAGCCCGGCAAGGCGCCGCGCGGCTAGTCCCTGAGCTTGATCAAGCCGGCTTGGACCGCCTCGAACACCGCTTCGCTGCGCGAGTTTACGGCGAGCTTGCGGTAGATCGACTTCACGTGATCGGCGACGGTGTGCGGCGAGATGCCGTGCAGGCGCGCGACCTCCTTGTAGCGAAAGCCTTTGGCGAGATCGGTGAGCACGGCGGTCTCTTTTTCGGTCAGAGGCGCATCCGGCGCTGCGCCCTTGGCCGATGCGTTGCGCTCTCGCATCCGGTTGAGAATGTGGCTGGCCACTGCGGGCGAAATCGGCGCGCCGCCGCCCAGGACGCTGCGGATCGCCTCTTCGGCTTGCTGCTCGCCTGCGCCCTTCAGCAAGTATCCGTCTGCGCCGGCTTCGATGGCGTGCACGACGCTGCGAGCGTCACCAAAAATGCTGACGACAATGATCTTGATGTTGGTGATGCGATCGCGCGCTTCGCGGATGAGATCGACGCCGTTGCCGTCCGGCAACGCCAGATCGATCAGCAACACGTCCAGATCAGGGGTCAAAAGCGTGCGTCCGCCCGCCAAGGTATCTGACGTTCCGGCGATATCGAGGCCTTCGGCGCGTGTCACCACGCGCGCCAAATCCTCGCGCAAAATCGCATCATCTTCGACGATAGCGACACGTGCGCGAGGAGAGGCTTGGTTCAATGTAGGTCCCTTAGCGGCGCGTCATTCTGGCGTACCGCGCCCCGCTTTGCCAGACGACTATGACGGCGGCGGCGGCGCGGGCGCGTCGTCGTCCTGGTTTTCGTCGTAGATCCAGTACGCGGCGCCGACGCCGAGGCCGATCCAAACCCAGTTCAGTGGTTTTGAGAAGAAGCCACCCTCGCCATCAGCAGCGCCGAACGCGAACGGCGTCTCGAAACGCGGCGGCGCATCGCCGGTCAGTGAGAACGAGAACATGTCGAGGTTGCGAACGCCTTGGCCGTCGCCTTGCTGCAGCGAGAAAGCGAGGCGCGTATCGCGATGATCGGCTTCAGCCTGACCGAATGGAATGCTGAGGCGCATCCGCACGGCTTCGCCTTCGGACGCGCGGCCGCTGTTTAGGGCGTCGAAGTCGCGCAATTGTTGCGCTTCGGCTGCGCCGGCAAATAGCCCTGCGCCCATGGCCGCGGCGATAGCCAAGGTGGTTGAACGTTTCATGCGATACCCTCCGCGGCGGGTGCTCCCGCCTTGCGATAGGGTTGAAGCGCGCCGCGACGCGCTCCAACCGCATGAATATGGGGGTTAGCTGCGCCGTTCGAACCGAAGCGCGAGTTGGCCGGCGGCGCCGTCCTGTAAGCGCAATTCGAGCGCGTTGTTCTGTGCCGCGAAATCGCCAGCGACTTCGCCGATGCGGCCGCACGTGTAGGCAATGCGCGGTTGCGGCGCTTCGGTGAAGGCGGCGGTCCATCGATCGGTTTCGCCGCCGGGTTCTGCGCCAGCCCAATTGAACGTTACGGCGCCGCTTTGATCTTCGCTGACGGCGAGCGAGACGGCGCGTGTGCCGGTCCAGCCGGTGGCGGCGCCGACGCGTGTGGCGCTGACGAGGTCGTATGTGCCGGGTGTGATTGAGCCGCCGCGCAGATCGGATGCGGCGGCGGCGGCGACGACTTCGGCGCCGACGCTGACTTGGCGGGCGGCGTTGGGCGTTACGTCATTGCAGGCGATCGTGGTCGGGCCTGGCGGTGTTTGGGGTGTTTGGGTTTGTTGTTGCGCGGGCGGCGAGCATGCGGCGAGCAGAGCGATAAAAGCTGTGGTCATCAAAAATGTGCGCATGCGAACGGCCCTCCAGTTGAAGTGATGAGAGTGGCGTGCGGTGCGACGATTTCAAGCCGCCGTTAGCTGTCGCCGAAGCGATCCAGGAGGCGGCGCAGATATTCCCGTTCCGCTTCCGGGCGGTTGGGGTCTTGGGCGCGGCGTCTGATTTCGTCGAAGATCTCGCGCGCGCGCACGGGGTCGGCTGTTGTGGGGACCGTGCCTTCGCCGTCGGCGTTGCCGGCGCCGCTTTGGCGACCGAGAGGGTCGCGGTTGCCGCCGGGGCCTTGTTCCTCACCGCCGCGGCCGCGTTCGCGCAGTTCCGCGCTCAGCGCTTCGGCGCCTTCGCGGAGATTGTCGAGCGCTGCGCTTTGGGCGGCTTCCGCACCTTCAAGGTCGCCGCGGCGGAGCGCGTCTTCAGCGCGGCGCATGGCCTCGCCGGCGGCGTTGAGATCGTTGCTCGGCGCAGCGCCGGCTTCATCGGCCATGCGCTGAGCTTCGGCTAAGCCTTGGCGGAGATCGGATTGGCGTTGCGCGAGTTCGTCGCCGCCTTGGCCGCCCTGTTGATCGCCGCCGCTGCCGCCTTGGCCTTGTTGCTGGTGTTGTTCTTGGCGCGTTTCGTCGCGAAGTGCGCGTTGCTCGCCCATGGTCTGGGAGAGTTCGTCGATGCTTTGCTGCATCGCCTCGTCACCTTCGCCGCCCTGGCGATCGCCTTCACCTTCGCCGCCTTGGCTGAGTTGCACGTCAAGGTTGGAGAGCAGCTGCGCCAATTGCGCCAACAATTGCTGCGCTTCGGCGTTGCGGCCTTGCTCGGACAATTCCTGCACACGCTGCAGCATACTTTGGATGTCGCGTTCCGAGAGCGTGGCTTGATCCTCGGTGTCTTCCATATTTTGCGGACTTTCACCGCTGCGTAGCGCCTCTTGCACGAGCGCCTGCATGTAGTTCTCAGTCGCGCGCCGCAATGCCTCGAGCAATTGCCGAACGCGTTCTTGCGGCGCGCCTTGGGCTAGAGCTTCAGCGAGTTGGCGCTGCGCCTCTTCGAGCGCGCGCCGCGCATCCGCGGCGCCGCCATATTCAGCCCGTAGCGCCGTGCGCCAGAGCGTGTCGGCGGCGATGTCTGCTTCGTCCGGGTCGCGCGCGACTGCAAGTTGCGAGCGGGCATTGCGGAAGCCGAAATAGACGGCAAGGTCGCGGAAGTAGTGATCCTGCGGCTCCATCGTCAGCGCATCGATCAAACGCGCTGCGCGTTGGATGCCTTCGGGCGCGCGTTGCAGCGCCGGGCGCGTATCGTAGTCGCGCGTTTCGATGCGTTCGTTGCCGAGCAGAATATCGCCCGCCGGAACGCGCCGCCGCTGCACGCCCGGACCGTTTCGATAGGACCTACGCTCAGCTAGGATGTGGCGGCGGATTTCGATGGCTGCGCGTGCCAGAGGCTGCAGGAATATCTTCTCTGGCAGCGTAACCCGTAGCGGATCGCTGACGCCTTCTTGGCCAAGCGCGTCTATCGCCACGATCCGCGCTTCCACTTCCATCCCGGCATAGGGATGGGCGGCAAGATCGATCTCGGTTTCGGCCTCTGCCTCGCGCGGATCACCCGCAGGCGCTTCAAGTTCCGTGTCGACTGGATCGGCGCGCACCAAGCCGTCAGGCGGATCAAGCGGCGTTACGCGCAGCACCAAACGGCGCACGCCGTAATCGTCGCGCGCTTTCCATGAGAGACTGACGCGTTCGTCCGAGAGTGTGCTGATGGGCGCATCCCACGATGCACGCGGCTCCGTATCCGGCGCCGGCGCGAGGCGCCAACGTGCGCGCGTATGAAAACGCACGATGCGAAGTTCGCCGCGTCCCGGAATATCGAGCTGTGCTTCCCAGGCGCCGTCCGCCGCTTCAGTGAAGCGCGCGCTGCGTTGTCCGCCTTGGCCATTGAACCGCAGCACCGGCGCGCCTGCAGGCCCCATGACGCGAACCGTGACGCGGACTGATGGCGGGGTCACCACGCGTTGGCCTTCAAGATCGCTGAGTGAGATCGGCGCCGCGTGGGTGTAGTCGGCCGGCGTCGCCCACGCCTCGATCGCCATTTCCTGATCGCCCAAGAGCGGGCCAGGGTCAGGCAGGAATGCACGCGCCAGCCGATCGCCCGATTGGGTTCCGGCGATTGCGAACCCGATCACCATTAACGCGAGCGCGCCGTAACGCAGTTTGTACGGATCGAGCTCGTCGAGCCGAGGGCGCGGCGGGCCAAGCCGCACATTGTCTGCGTTCTCAAGCAAACGCTCTCGTTCGCGATTCCAAAGCGCGATCGAGAATGGATCGTATTTGGTTGGCTGGTCGCGCAGCGCGTCGAACGACCCCGCGTCCATGCGCGAGTCCGCCGCCAATCGCGCGCGTGCTTCTTCTTCGGTTGGCGCGCGCCATTCGCGCCGTGCGCGGACTCCAAGATAAACGAACAGCACCAGCGCGAAGATGGCGCTCAGCGTTTGCAGGAGGAGTGGAAGCCGCTCATGTCCGCCGAGCAGGGCGAACGCCGTCCACACGGCCATCGCGCCGAGCAGCACCAAGCCGGCGCGCAGCAGCCGTTCCAGCGCCAAGTTGCGCCGTGCTCGTTTCGTTTCACGAGCGAGTTGGTTGAGGGCGTCCTGGTGCTTCATTCCGCAGCCTGACGGTATCAGCCCGTTTTGAGCCAAACCATGACCATCCCTCGCAAAGGCGCAGCCAAAGGGTCCGGTTCCCCCATGTTGACGGCCTTTAGGCGAGGTCTAAGCTCCGCTTGCTCTTGAGGGGATGCTTCCAATGAACATTCGGACAGCTGCGGCCGTGATTTTGGCGGCCGCCGTGGCGGCGTGCGGCCAATTGTTGGGCGCCGGTGGTGGGCTGCAACCTGGCCAGCCTGTGAATGGCACACTGGAGGTCAGCGAGACCAAGTCTGACCAAAACAATGCGGTCGCCGACACCTTCCAGCTGAATGGCCGCCAGGGTGAGCAATACACGCTTACGCTGACCTCCGAGGCGTTCGACGCTTACCTTTACGTCCGCGGCCCAGGCTCACTGTCTCAGGACAACGATGACGATGGCAGCGGCAGCTACAATTCACGCCTCAACATCACCTTCCCCGAAAATGGCGTCGCGCAGGTTTACGTTACCAGCTTCAGCCGCAACGCCGTCGGCGCCTATCAGCTTCTTGTTGAGCGCACCGGTGAAGCGACGCCGAACGTCGCCAACAACACAACGCCAGGCCAAGCACCGCCCATCGCGGCGCAGCAGCTGGCTGGTGAACTCGCGCCGGGCGACCAACAATTGGGTTCGGGCGAGTATCTCGACACCTTCCCGCTCCAAGGCGTGGCGGGGCAGCAAGTCGAGATCACCTTGAGCTCGCAGCAATTCGACACCTACGTCGCGATCAGCGGGCCAGGCGGCTTCCAACAATACAACGACGACGACACGGAAAATAACACCCGCAACAGCCGCCTCGTCGCAACGCTTCCGGCGAACGGCGAATACACGGTGCACGTCACCTCGTATGCAGCCGGCGAGACTGGTGCGTACCAGCTTAATGTTGCGCCGACCTCCACTACAACGGCGAGCGGCGCGCTTGCGGGCGGCGATGCACAGAGTTTCACCGCCGGGCAAACGATGAACGGGGAACTCGCTCAAGGCGATACGACGCTGAACTCGGGCGAGTTCATCGATACGTTTAGCTTCCAGGGACAAGCTGGTCAGCGCGTTACCATCGACATGCGCTCCACAGCCGTAGATCCCTATCTCATCCTTCTCGCACCATCAGGCGCGCAGGAAGATAACGACGACGCATCCTCGAGCGACCGCAATGCTCGGATCGAGACGACGTTGGCGGAGAGCGGCCAGTACCGCATCGGCGCGACGTCATATCAGCCGGGCGAACGGGGCGCGTATGTTGTCACGCTGCAGCAGGGCGCCGCGCCGCAAGTTTCCGCCAACAATAGTGCGCGGCGTGTCTTCGCGGTGATGGTCGGTATTTCCGATTATCCAGGATCGGGAAATGATCTGCCGCTCACCGCTGAGGATGCACGCAAGCTGCAGCAAGCGTTGGCGCGCCAAGGCACGTTGGCGCCTGAAAGCGTGACGTTGATCGACGCTCAAGCGACACGGGCTGGATTGCGCCAAGCCTTCCAGCGCGTCGCGGCCGCCGCAGGCCCAGATGATCTTTTCCTCTTCTTCTATTCCGGCCACGGCAACCAAGTGCGTGGCCAAGTCAGCGCCACAGAACCCGACGGCAAGGATGAGACGATCGAGATGGTCGATGGTTCGATTACCGATGATGAACTGAACCAGCTGTTTCAGCAGGTCCGTGCGCAGACATCGCTGCTTGTGCTCGACTCCTGCTTCAGCGGCGGCTTTGCACGTGACGTCGTCAGCCGTCCGGGTGTGATGGGGCTGTTCAGTTCGGAAGAGGATCTCACAAGCTCAGTCGCGGAAAAATTCCAGGCTGGTGGTTTCCTCTCGCACTTCATTCAAACCGGCCTTGAGGGCGGCGCGGATGAAAACCGCGATCGCGTGATCACCGCTGGTGAACTTGGCGCCTATGTGCGCCGCGAGTTCGCCCGCGAAGAGCGCATCGCGGCGTCAACGCAAGAAGGCCAAAGCAATTACCAATTCCCAGTGGTTGAGCGCGGCGCTGTGCAAGTTGACGCGCCGATCCTCGGGTTGGGCCGAACCTAATCGGCGCCCCAGGGCGCAGGCGGCGCAGCGATCGGGGCGGTAAGGTCGAACTCAACACGCAAGCGCCGGTTCGGCCGCTGCAGCTCGTAAGCAAACGTGCGGCCCGGGTGGATTTCGACAGCCCACACGTTCGCGACCGACGCGGGGGTGTTGTTGCGCGTAAAGAGTTCGCGCGAGAATGCGTCCGCCGGAAATTCTTGCCGTTCAGCTGTGCCTTCGCTTGTCGTGTCGCCGCCGTATTGGGTCAGGGTGTCTTCCGTTCCATCTTCGTGACGGTGATCGTGCTTGAGGCGTAGGCCCGCGCCGGTGCGGGTTATGACCCAGGTGCGTGAGCGATTTTCGCCGACATGAAACGGAACGCGGATCTCATGATCGCTGCATTCGCGCACCTGCATGACCAGCCGCTCGCTGGCCAAGCCCGCGTCAGCGGAGTCGGTCGTGACAGCACGGCCTGCAAAACTCTGCCCGCAGAGCGCGTGAAGGTTCGCGAAAAACTGATCTTGTGGCGAAGCGGGCGGCGCGGATGCGCAGGCGCTGAGCGCCGCGCTTAGAGCGACGGCAAGCAGCAAGCGTCTGATCATGCTTTCGTGGCCAACCATGATGGCAGCGTCTCCAGTTTAAGTTGCTCAGCGACATCCCATCGCCGCCGCACGATTTCGTAAGTGTCGCCGCTGACCAAGACTTCCGGCACCAGGGCGCGCGCGTTGTATGTGGACGCCATGACAGCGCCGTACGCGCCCGCGGTCATGAACGCGACGAGATCGCCAGCTTCCAGAGGCGGCAGCATGCGATTGCGCGTGAAGGTGTCACCTGTTTCGCAAATCGGCCCGACGACATCATAGGCCTGCTCGGCGCCCTTCGGTTGATTGAGCGGCTTGATGCCGTGATAGGCGTCGTAAATGGCAGGGCGGATGAGATCGTTCATCGCCGCATCCAGCACCACGATAGGACGTGGGCGCTCTTGCAAGCGCACAACGCGCGACACCAACACGCCGGCGTTGGCGGCAATCATGCGGCCCGGTTCGAATGAAAGGCCAATGTCAAAGCCGTCGAATACGCGGCCTACCATCGCCGCGTATTCCGCTGGCGAGGGTGGGTCAGGTTCGTTGAAATACGGCACACCGAGGCCGCCGCCGAGATCGAGGCGTTCGATCGGAATGCCGTCGCCGCGTAGTTTTTCGGCGAGTGAGCGCATCACGCGGAACGCCGCCTCAAGCGGTGCAAGATCGCGGATCTGACTGCCGATGTGAACAGCAAGACCCTGTGCGTGGAGGTGCGGATCATCGGCGGCGCGCGCGAATAGCGCCAGCGCCTGTTCCGGCGAGACGCCGAATTTCGCATCGCCTTTGCCGGTCGATATCTTTTCGTGGCCGCCCGCGCCCACATCGGGGTTCACGCGGATGGCGATGGGCGCCTTTTTGCCGAGACCGCGCGCAATCTCAGCCAGCAGTTCCAGCTCGGCGCGGCTCTCGACGTTGATCTGGTGCACGCCGGCTTTGACGGCGAACGTCAGCTCCTCGGCTGTCTTGCCGACGCCGGAGAAGATGATCTTGCTTGCCGGCGCGCCGGCCATCAATGCACGCTCGATTTCGCCTTGGCTCACTGTATCGGCGCCTGCGCCTTTGCGCGCGAGCGTGGCCAGCACGGCGATGTTGGAGTTTGCCTTGACCGCGAACGCGACAAGCACGTCGCGCGTGCCGAAGGCGCTACGAAACACGTCGTAGTGCCGCTCCAGCGTGGCTGTCGAATAGACGTAGCAGGGTGTGCCGACCGCTTCGGCGATCTCAGCCAGTTTCACCCCTTCGCAGCAGAATGCGCCGCCGCGATATTCGAAGTGGTTCACGGCGTTGTCTGCACGCCGCTCTGATATTGAGCGCAGCGCGCGTCTTGGGGCTCATTGCGCTCGGCGGCAGCCGCGCATTCGCGACGGATCGCCTCTTCGCGGTTCCATAGTGGGTCGGGGCGCTCAAGATCGCCTTTGATCCCGCATGCGGAAAGGAGCGTCAGCGCCGTAAGTGCCAGAACGATGCGGCTCATTTGAACATCTCCTTCCACCGCTCAACCTGCTCGCGCACGCGCTGAGGGGCGGTCCCGCCATAGCTATCCCGGCTCTCGACCGATTTTTCAACCGTCAACAGCGCCCGGGCGCCTTCCGTAATGCGGGGATCGACCGCCTGAAAATCGCTCAACGGGAGCAATCCCAGTTCGGCGACGCCGGAATCTTCGGCGATGCGCACGATTTTGCCGGTGATCTCATGCGCCTCGCGGAACGGCACGCCCAGTTCGCGGACCAGCCAGTCGGCCAAGTCCGTTGCTGTGGAATAACCCATGGCGGCGGCGGCGCGCATCTTCTGGCGGTTGAAGCGCATCGTCTCGACCATCCCGATCATGGCGGTGACGGAGAGTGCAAAGTCATCGAACGCTGAGAAGGTCAGCGCCTTATCTTCCTGGAGGTCCTTTGCGTAGGTGAGCGGAAGCTTCTGCACGATTGCGTTCAATGCGGCGAAGTCGGCGCCGATCCGGGCCGCTTTGGCGCGGATGAGTTCGGCCGCATCCGGGTTGCGCTTTTGCGGCATGATCGAAGAGCCGGTTGACCATGCATCGCTCAAGCGCGCAAAGCCGAATTGCGGCGAGGTCCAAAGCACGATCTCTTCGGCAAGACGCGATAGATGGGTGATGGCGATCGCGAGATTGCTGAGTGCGGCCAGCGCAAAATCGCGCGAGCCGACGGCGTCGAGCGAGTTGCTTGCGGGGGCGTGGAAACCCAGCGCTTGGGCGGTGGCTTCGCGATCGATCTTGTAGCCCGTGCCGGCAAGCGCCGCCGCTCCCAGCGGACATTCCCATGCCGCTTCCAGGGCGCCGCCAATGATGCGCACGCGATCGCGCTCCAGCATGGTGACGTAGGCCAAGAGGTGATGGCCGAGCGTAATTGGTTGCGCCGTCTGCAGGTGGGTGAAGCCCGGCATGATCCAATCGGCGTGCGCTTGGCTTTGCTTTAGCAGCGCCGTTTGCAGCACCCGCAGGCCGTCCGCCGCCTCGCGGCTGGCGCGCATGGTCCAGAGCTTGAAGTCGGTCGCGACCTGATCGTTGCGCGAGCGGGCGGTGTGCAGCCGCTTGCCGGCCTCGCCGATGCGTTCGGTCAGCCGGGCCTCGATATTGAGATGTATGTCCTCGAGCGCCACCGAGAATTGGAACGTCCCTTCGACGATTTCCGCGGCGATTTGGTCCAATCCAGCTTGTATCGCCGCGTTGTCTTCCGCCGTAATAATCCCTTGCGCCGCCAGCATGGCCGCATGCGCTTTCGAGCCTTCGATGTCCTCACGCCACAGGCGCTTGTCGACATCGATCGAAGCGTTGATGGCTTGCATGGCGTCGGCGGGTTGGGCAGCGAAACGCCCGCCCCACATTTTTTGACCGCCGCCTGAGGATTCTGAATTGGACACGAACGCAAACTCCGCGCCTCCGCAAAAGCCCTGGGCGCTGTGGGCTGCACTAACGCTTGTTGGAGCGGGGGCGATCGCTGTTGTGTACGTGCTTTTCGCGGCTGCTTCAAAGCCTGAGACTGAAGGTGGGCTCACCAGATTTGCACAGGGCGAGATGGCGCGGCTTTACGTCATGGAGACGCCGCCGCCGATGCCGACGCGCACGTTGCGTGACGCGGCCGGGGCCGAGACGACGCTTGCGGCGTATCAGGGTGAGGTCGTGGTGCTGAACCTCTGGGCGACATGGTGCGCGCCCTGCATGGAGGAGATGCCGTCTTTGATGCAGCTCCAATACAATTTCGAAGGCCGTATTCGCGTGGCGCCGATCAGCGTCGACAGCGAAGGCGATCGCGAGAAGGCGATCAGCGAGCTGGCGCGGCTTTCGGGTGGCAACCTGCCGTTCCTGCAGGACATGACGCGCGGGGTGCTGTTCGACGCGCAGGCGGCCGGGATGCCGGTGACGATCATCTATAATCGCCGCGGCGAGGAAGTCGCGCGCCTGGCAGGCGGCGCCGATTGGGGCAGCGAGGACGCCTCGCGCCTCATCGAAGCGGTGCTGACGGAGCAATGATGGTCCCGGTCATCGAAACGGAGCGTTTGCGTCTGCGCGGGCATGAGCTGCGCGATTTCGATGCCTCAGCCGGCATGTGGGGCGATCAGGACGTCACCCGCTTCATTGGCGGCAAGCCTTCGACGCGCGAGGACAGTTGGGGCCGGTTGCTGCGTTATATCGGGCATTGGCAGGCGCTCGATCACGGCTTTTGGCTGATCGAGGACAAAGCAACCGGCGTTTTTGTCGGTGAAGGCGGGTTTGGCTCGTTCAAACGCGAGATCGCGCCGCGCATTGAAGCGCCCGAACAGGGCTGGGCGCTGTCGCCGGCGATGCACGGCAAGGGCTATGCATTCGAGGCCATGAGCGCCGCCGCTGCTTGGGGCGAGCGCTTCTTTGGACGCACCGACTTTGTTTGCATCATCGCGCCAGAGAACCAACCGTCGCTCGCGCTCGCGGGTAAGCTCGGCTATCGCGAATACACGCGCGCCAGCTACAAGGGCGAGACGACGGTGATGCTGCGCCGTGCTTAGAGGTACGGTGACAGCGCCAATCGAACGCGTGAGCCTTGCACCAGAACTTGCTGGTAGGTGGCCGGGGTTTGCGGCGGTTCGCGCGACGGGAACAACGCAACGTAGCGGTTGAGCTCGCCGACGGCGCGGCTGTACGCGCCCAAATTTTGGCGGCGCAGTTCGTCTTGGTGCAGCTGTAGAGCTTGTTGGGCCGCGAGCGCTGCGCCCATGCTGTGCTGATACTCGATCGGGTCTGCGACGCCGTCGACGAGGACGTGCTGGTAGAGGCCCGTCGAAATATCGATCATGCGCACAGCGAGTTGGGCATCGTCGAATTCCTGTTCGCCAATCGCGCGGGTGAGTTCTTCCTGAGCGGTCCGCAGGCGCTGCATCATTTGTGCGCGCGTGAAACTTGTGCCTGCCGCAGCTTCGCGAAGCGAAGTCACATTGAGCGTGCCGAACTCCCCAGCCGCGGGCTCGTACACTTCGAGCAGCCCTTGTTGGACGAGGATCGCGGCGTCCGCCGGCTCGCCACTGAATGAACCTTGATCTTCGACGATCTTGGCGGCTGCCATCACGAAGCCGCGCAAGTGCTGGATGCGGAGGGCGGTCAGCTGCGAACCCGAAAGCCCAGCATAAGCTGTCACCACACCGGCTTCGCCGTGCTCGCCGCCAGCCTCGCCGGCTGCCGCTTCACCAGCTTCGCCGCCGCCCGCTGCTGTGGTTGCGGGCGTTGCGCCGCCGCCTTCGCCTTGGGCCGCTTCACCGGCTTCGCCGTGGCTACCTTCGCCGCCTGCGCCACCTTCCCCGCCGCACGCGGCCAGCCCCAACGTCGTCGCCGCGACGCCCATGGTGCGCCAGTGCTTTAGTTTCAGGGTGATCATCGCGTACGCGGCCTCCAGCTTGCGCTCCCTTTATCTTACCTGCGAAGTCTTCGCAACAAGGCGCGACCGTTGGCCCGTCGCGCTAGAGTGAGGGCGCGCCGGCTCGTGTCCGGGCCTTTGGAGCGGTAAGGGAAGCTATGAGCTTGATTTTGCAAGAAGTGCTGGCGCCAGAGGATCTCGCACGCGTTCGTACGGGCCTCGACGCGAGCGACTGGGTTTCCGGCAAGCGCACCGCCGGCGCTGCTGCGCGCGGCGTCAAAGAAAACCTTCAACTCGACGGCAGCGATCGGCGCGTCCAGGAGCTAGAGCGCTTCGTCGTCGATGCTTTGCGCCGCCATCGGCTGTTTGAGATTGCTGCGCGTCCGGCGCGGCTCTCGCGCCTGCTATTTTCGCGCTACGAGCCGGGCATGACTTATGGCGCACACACCGACGATGCGCTGATGGGCCGGGCCGACGACAAGCTGCGCACCGATCTCGCCTTCACGATCTTTCTCTCTGATAGCGGAAGCTATGAAGGCGGCGAACTCGTCGTCCAGTCTGCGTTGGGCGAGCAGGGCGTCAAACTCGAAGCGGGTGACGCATTCGTCTATCCGGCCGGTTCAATCCACCACGTGGCGCCGGTCAAATCCGGCGTGCGCCTCGCAGCCGTAGGCTGGATTCAAAGCTTCGTGTCTGATCTCGCGCAGCGTGAAATTTTATTCGACCTTTCGGTCAGCCGCGCCCGTATCGCCGAAGCCGGCATTGCGCGCGAGGATTTGCTGCCCCTGGACAAGAGCATTTCCAATCTGCTGCGCATGTGGGCGCGTTAGCTTTTTTCCGCGCCCAATTGCTTGGCATAACCACCGGCAACCAGCTGCGTCATCAGATCGAAGAGCTTGTCGGGATCGGCGCGCCGAAGCCGCGCGATCTCCGCTTCCATGCCGTCGGCCAGAATGAGTTCGCGTTGATCGTTGCGCAGCGCTTCGATGATCCGCGCCACCGCGACTTCAGGCGCCATGCCATTGTCGATGACGCTATCGCTAAAGCCGCGCGTTTCGGCGTTTGCATCCAGCGCGTTCTTGGAGACGTTGGTTTTCACTGAGCCCGGCGCGACCACGAGCACTTTCATGCCGAGATGACTGGTCTCTGCGCGGACGCTGTCGTGGTAGCCGATCAAACCGGCTTTCGCGGCGCTGTAAGCGCTACGCAAGGGCGGTCCCGCGATGCCGGCGACGCTCGAAATAGCAACAATATGTCCCCCGCCTGCACCCGCCATGCGCGGCAGTAGCGCTTGGGTGAGTGCGATCGGGGCCAGCAAGTCGACCGCAATAATTTTTTGATAGACCTCGAACACAGTGTCGATCGCCAGCGAGCGCTGCGATATGCCGGCATTGTTCACGAGGCCATCGATGCGACCGCCCCAGTTCCAGGCTTCTTCAACAAGTGCAGGCACGCGCGCGTAATCGGTCGCTTCGAATGGCAAAACCAACGTCTCAGCGTTCGTGCTTTCGGCGACATCGTTGAGCGCTGCGACATTGCGTCCAGAAAGGATGAGCTTTGCGCCGTCCTTGGCCAGTGCGTCCGCCAATGCTTGGCCGATCCCCGACGATGCGCCTGTGATCCACCAGGTCTTGCCAGCAAACATGTCTTCCTCCCGATGTCGCGAAGCTTGTCGCTAAAAAGCCTGGAGGCGGCAACTGTCAGCGGAAGGGCTGGACGTCGTGGCGATAGTCTTCAGGTTGCGGCGGCGTTCCGCGCTTCAGCGCCGTCCACGCGAACACGATCCCGGAGACGAGCACCACGGGCAGGCCGACAATCACAACAAGCGGCGTTGTTGCCGCCGACATGGCGATCGAGAAGGGTTCGCCGCCTTCGTGTTCGCCGCCCCCGAGGACTGGCACGAGCCAGCTCAGCACGAGCGGCGCCGCGATCATTGCAACAACCCCCGCGAAGACAACGTGCAGAACCACGATACGGCGCGACTTTGGCGCTCGTCCGAAAGCGTAGCTCAAGCCAAGGCTAATCAGCGCCAGCGCGAACACCACGAACAGCGCGATGATCACCAGACGCTGGGGTGTGATGTCGTCGTAGAAGGCCGCTACGGGCCAGCCGATTGAGAGCGCGAGCGCGATCGGCGTCCACACGAATGCCGGCTTCCGCCACGCCAGTGGCGGGATGCGTTGTGGTATCGGCGGCGCGCGCATGGGGGAAGCATACGCTCGAACTTCGCGGCGTCACTGAGGCGCACGCTGGCAAGCGAGTGATTTCCCCCAAAGGTTTTGTTCGAGGTTTTCCTGGACGCCTAACCATGTTTCAAAGTGTTCATGGACGCCCGCCAACATTCCTTGCCTGCCGGCCGCAACCGCGATCCGATCCTCGCGATCTTGAAGCGGGTGATCGCGCCTGGCTCGCATGTGCTGGAGATAGCGTCGGGCTCTGGCGAGCATGCGGTGCACTTTGCGAGGCATCTTACGGACGTGCGCTGGCAGCCGAGTGATCCTGACCAGAACGCGCGCGCCAGCGTTGCCGCCTGGATCGAGCATGAGGGCGCCTCGAACATTGCAGCGCCGCTCGACCTAGACGTGGAAGAGGCGGGCTGGGAAGCGGCGCTGCCCCGGAGCGGCTACGATGCCGTTATCGCCGTCAACATGATCCACATCTCGCCCTGGGAAGCGACGCTTGGCTTGATGGGCGGCGCGGCTGTGCTCTTGGCGAACGCCAGTCGTGGTCCTGGCATCCTTTACACCTATGGCGCTTACAAACGCGGCGGCGAGCATACCGCGCCATCGAATGAAGCGTTTGACGCCTGGTTGAAAGAACGCGACCCCAACTACGGGGTGCGCGATATGGAAGAGGTCGAGGCCGCCGCCAATGTCTGCGGCTTGCGCTTAAGTGAGATCATCGAAATGCCGGCGAACAATTTTTCGCTGGTGTTCGAACGCTAGACGCCGGCGACGTCCTGCAACATTTCGGCGTTTGATTGCGGTGCGTTGTCGCCGTCGTTCATCGCCCGACGGATTTTTTCCTCGATCAATTCGCGGATTTTATCCTCGGCAACGCGCCGATCTTCCGGCGACATTTGCGACAGCGCATCTTCCGAAAGACCCAGTTGCTTCAGCACTTGCTCGCGCATTCGCTCCATCGGCGACTTCTGCGCTTCCTGCAGGAATTTTTCCGTTGCGCTCATTTCGGTGAGTTGCGCTGGCTCTTCGTCGGTCAGGCTTTGCAGCGCGAGGATATTGTCGAACGAGAGTTGGATCGCTGCGCTTGTAGGCAAAATCGTCAGCGGTGCGGCAGAATTTGCCGAGCCATTCGTGTTCGTCGGCGCAAAGTTCTCAGTGCTGGGCGAGTCGTTTTGCACGCGTGCACCCACAAAAAGCAGTGGATTAGTGCTGATTGCGCCGATGCTCATGCGAGCGTGTCCCTTTGGTCACGTGGCACGAATGCAAGGGCGGCGCCGCTTATGGTGAATGTCACCATCATTTAATGCGCGGGCCATTTTCGTGTCGCGAATGGCGCCTATCTCCCGGCTTGCGAACACACTCGTTCGCGCAACTGAGGGAATTTTATGCGCACTGCAATTACGCTGCTCGAACTCGCAATCGGCAGCGCCTTCACGATCGCCGTTGCGGCGTACGTGGCTCAAGGCGCTCTGTTGATGGCGCAGATCGCGTTGTGAGGCGCATCGCGTTGGGAGCGCAGGCAGAACGCCCGCGCTCCCGCGCAACCTTCAGATAAGGATCAAAACACCGATGGTGTTTAGCGCATCGGCGCTTACCTGGTCGGGGTCGGCGGGTCGGTCCGGTAGTCATAGAAGCCGCGTTGGGTCTTGCGGCCAAGCCAGCCTGCTTCAACGTACTTCACGAGCAGCGGACACGGGCGATACTTCGAATCCGCCAGTCCCTCGTAAAGCACCTGCATAATTGAAAGACATGTATCGAGGCCGATGAAGTCCGCGAGTTCGAGCGGGCCCATCGGGTGGTGCGCGCCCATGCGCATGGCTTTGTCGATGGCTTCAACTGAGCCTACGCCTTCATACAGCGTGTAGACCGCCTCGTTGATCATCGGCACCAGAACGCGGTTGACGATGAACGCCGGGAAGTCTTCGGCGTTGGCGATGTTCTTGCCGAGGCTTTGAATGAACGCGACGGAGGTGTCGTAGGTTTCTTGGCTGGTGCCGAGGCCGCGAATGATTTCGACAACCTCCATCACCGGCGCTGGGTTCATGAAGTGAAGTCCGATGAATTTGTCAGAACGATCCGTCGCTGCAGCAAGGCGCGTGATCGAAATCGATGATGTGTTGGAGGCAAGGATCGCGTCCGGGCGCAACACCGGTTTCAGATCGGCGAAGACTTTGCGCTTGGCTTCATCCTGTTCGACGATCGACTCGATGACGAGGTCGCACGGCGCGAGATCTGCGTATTTCGTGGCGCCTTTGATGCGCTTCAGCGCGGCGTCCATGTCGCCTTGTTTGATCGTGTTGCGCTGAACTTGGCGTGTCAGATTTTTGGTGATGGTTTGGAGCGCGGTGTCGATGCGCGCGGGGTCCGCATCGCTCAACAACACGTCATAACCGCCAAGCGCGCACACGTGCGCGATGCCATTGCCCATTTGCCCGGCGCCGATGACGCCGACCGTGGAAATTTTGCTCATCTTATCCGTCATAGGCGCCTACGCGCCGCTGAATTGCAATTGTTGTTGCAGTGCAGCATGGCACGGCGGCTGACGCAAGGGCTTGTTCGCTAGACGCCAGCCTTGGTCAGCTCGTCCATCAGCTCTGGGACCGCAGTTTTGTAATCCGCGACCAGGCCGTAATCGGCGACTTGGAAGATCGGCGCGTCTTCATCCTTGTTGATGGCGACGATGACCTTCGAGTCTTTCATGCCTGCCAAATGCTGGATCGCGCCCGAAATGCCGACGGCGACGTAGAGTTCCGGCGCGACGACTTTGCCGGTTTGACCGACTTGATAGTCATTCGGCGCATAGCCCGCATCGACCGCAGCGCGCGAGGCGCCGACAGCGGCGCCGAGCTTGTCGGCCAGCGGTTCGAGCACTTTGTGGAATTCTTCGCTTGAGCCGAGGGCGCGGCCGCCGGAGACCACGCGCTTGGCGGCGGTCAATTCCGGACGATCCGACTTGGCCATCTCTTCGCTGACGAACGCCGACTTGAACGGGCCCGCAGGCGCGGGCGTCGTTTCAACCGAGGCGCTGGCGCCATTGCCGGCGGCCTTGAACGCAGTCGGCTGCACCGTCAGCACCTTCTTGGGCTGGCTGTCTTGGACGGTGATGATGGCGTTGCCGGCATAGATCGGGCGCACAAACGTATCGGCGCCGTCGACGCCGATCACGCCCGAGACTTGCATCGTGTCGAGCTTGGCGGCGACGCGTGGGGCGGCGTTCTTGCCGGTGGTGGAGGCAGGGAAGAGCACGGCGTCGTAGCCGCTCATCAGCGGCACGATCAGCGCCTCCATAGGCTCGGCCATTTGTTTGGCGAGCGTTGCGCCATCGGCGTGCAGAACCTTGCGGACGCCATCGATTTTCGCGGCGGCGGCGGCGGCGGCGCCCGCATTCGAACCGGCGACCAGAACATCGACATCGGCGCCCATCGCCTTGGCGGCGGTGACGACCTTGTTCGTCGCGTCCTTTACGGACGCATTGTCGTGCTCAGCAACAACAAGAACGGCCATATCAGATCACTCCCGCTTCTTTGAGCTTGCCGACGAGTTCAGCCGTCGTTTTCACTTTGATGCCGGCTTGGCGCTTGCCAGGCTCGGTGGTTTTGATCGTCTTCAGACGCGGCGCGGTGTCGACGCCGTAATCGGCCGGCGCCTTCACATCGATCGGCTTTTTCTTGGCCTTCATGATGTTCGGCAGCGAAGCGTAACGTGGCTCGTTGAGACGCAGGTCGGTCGAGATGATCGCCGGCAGATCAACGTCCAGCGTTTGCAGGCCGCCGTCGACTTCGCGCGTCACGGTCGCCTTCGAGCCGGCGAGCACGATCTTCGAGGCGAACGTCGCTTGCGGCCAATCGAGGAGGGCGGCCAGCATTTGCGCGGTGGCGTTATTATCGTCATCGATCGCTTGCTTGCCGAGGATGACAAGATCGGGCTTTTCAGCGTCGATCACGCCTTTCAGAATTTTCGCGACGGCCAGCGGCTCAATTTCGCCGTCGGCCTTCACAAGGATGCCGCGGTCGGCGCCGATGGCGAGCGCGTTGCGGAGCGTTTCCTGCGACTGGTCCGGGCCGATGGAAACGGCGACGATTTCCGTCGCGCTGTCCTTGGTGTGGCCGCCGCCGCCTTCTTTCATGCGCACCGCTTCTTCGACCGCGATTTCGCAGAATGGATTGATCGACATTTTGAGGTTCGAGAGATCGACGCCCGATCCGTCCGGCTTGACGCGGACCTTGAGATTGTAATCGAGCACCCGCTTAACCGGGACGAGGACCTTCATCGTTGAAATCCTTGAGGATTAGAGGCGCGCGCACCGCGCCCAATTCGCGGTCGCACATAAAGCCCGTAAGAAATGTCTCGTCAATGCGACTATCGGGGTCAGCACACTGTTCTGATGGGCGCGCATCTAACCGGCTTGCCGGCGGCATCCCCAGCCCGACACGTTTTACGCGGAGACCTCGCCAATGAACCTCACTCGCCGACCACTGCTTATGGGCGCCGCTGCGGCAAGCTTCATGGCGGGTAACGCCTTCGCGCAGAGCGCCGCCGATTTTAGCGGCGAGTGGAACGGCGCGCTCAATATGGGTTCGCAGACCTTGCGCCTGCGCCTTGTCGTCGCCGCCGGGCCGACATCGACGCTCTACAGCGTCGATCAGGGAAATTCCGCGATCCCCGTGGGCTCGACCACGATCGAGGGCGCGCGCATCACGCTCGCCATTCCGGTCATTCGCGCCAGCTTCACCGGTGAGCTGCGCAATGGCCGCATCGAGGGGCAGTTCACGCAGGGCGGCACGCTGCCGCTGACGTTCCAGCGCGGCGAAGCCAGCGCTTCGGCGCCGGATGTGCTCACCCAAGCGCGCCTGGAGGCGCTCCGGGCCGGGATCAACACGCCGGCCATGGCCGCCGCCGCGAGCAAGGCCGGTGGCCGCAGCATTGCGCTGGCGACCGGGCTGCGCGCTGTCGGTCACACCCAGGCGGTGACGACATCGGATAAGTGGCACCTCGGCTCGATCACGAAGTCGATGACATCAACGCTGATCGCGCGGCTTGCCGAGGCGGGCCGGATTTCGTGGACCGATACTGTGGGCGGCGTGCTCGGCAGTGTCATTCCTGATATTCGCGCCGAGTATCGGGAGGTCACGTTCCGGCATTTGTGCAGCCATCGCGCCGGCCTGCAGTCCAACATCCCGATGAGCGATCTCATGGCGTTCCCGCGTGAAAGCGCAGACTCCCGCGCCGATCGCATTCGCTACGCGACGCTCGGTCTTCGCCAGGCCCCGCAAGGGGCCAAGGAAACCACGTTCGAATATTCGAACACCGGCTACGTCATCGCAGGCGCGATGTTGGAGACGAAGCTCGGCGCGCCGTGGGAGGTGCTTATTCAAGAGCACGTGTTCAATCCGTTGGCTATGGCGAGCGCGGGACATGGGGCGCCGGGCGCGCCGGGCGCATTTGATCAGCCGTGCGGGCACGCGCCGAATGCAGCCGGTGTGATGGAGGCCTACCCCCCAGATGGCGCGCTCAGCGACAATCCCGCGGCGCTTGGCCCGGCAGGGCGCGTGCACGCGAACTTCGAAGACGTGCTTAAATATCTCACCGCGCATTGTGAGATGCGATCGAGCTTCCTTGCCCGCGAGAGCTGGCAAAATTTGCACACGCCCCCGTTCGGCGGGCCGTACGCGATGGGCCTTTCACGCCAAGGCAACGCGCTTTGGCACAATGGCTCGAACACGCTTTGGTACGCGGAAGTCATGTTCGACCAATCGCGTGGCATCGTCGCCGCGGCCGCCGCCAACGATGGTCGCGCAGGTGATCTCCGCGCGCCAGTCGGCGCCGCGTTGATTGAAGCGGCGCAAGCGGTGGTGTAAATGCCGTAGGCATGTCGCGCACTGAAAACTGATGCGAAACGCACATCGTCGTCGATGACGACACCATTGCGCGCGGCGACATCATGGAGATCGTCGCGCCTGTTTGGCGGACTGCCAGCTCCGTTAGCGGCTGAGCACGTTCGGCCAATTGCCGTTGGCGCTGCGGATGTGGCCGGGGATGTCGCGTTCCCAGCGTGTCTGAATCTCGTCGTTATAGTTGAGATAGAGCCGGCCATCGACGATGCGCCAATTGTTCGGGTTTCCCGCTGCGGTGTAGCCTTGGCTCACCGCCCACGCGCAATAACCGCCATATTGGGGCGCGTAATGTGCGGGGTTGGCGCGAAACGCCGCGAGATGCTGAGCGCTGGCGAAGCGATACTCAAAGCCTTGGTGATTGATGCGAAACGCCGAGCTGCCGCGCACGGGCTGCCCATCAGTGAAGTATGCAACCGGATCGTAGCCGCCAACGGCCACCCGTGAGAGTACGCCTGTGTAAACCGGCGCTTGATCTGCATGTGCAGGAGCAGCGGCAAATGTAAGCGCGCCGAAAGCGAGCGCAGCGGCGATAACAATTGAGCGCATGATAAATCTCAGGCGTGGGCAGCTGCGCGCATCGGCGCGCCAGCCGGCTTGGGAGTGGGGACAAAGGCGCGGCCAAGATCGCAGAGCAGACCGAAGATCTCCTTGCGCCGGATCGTCAGCAGGACGATTGAGGTCACCCAGATCGTCACCGCCGCGGCGAACAAGCCGCCGCCGTCGTTGTTGGGGTCGATGCCGAGCGGGGTGAACAAGTGAAAGCTCACCGCGCCCGTCATCACCGCCAAGCCGATCAACGCGCCGAGCGCATTCAAGCGCACGAAGCGGGGGAGGAGACCGACGAGCAACAAACTGGAGGCCGCGAGTTCGGCAGAACCGATCACGTATTGGCTGAACAAGCCCGTGTGCGCGAAAAGACCGGGCAGGCCCAAAGTCCCTGCCCATCCATCGAGGCGGCCGAAGATTTCCTGGGTATTAGGGTGATCGGTGAATTTGTAGCGCAGCGAATCCAAGAACACCGCGGCCGCGAACACCGAAATTCCTGCCGGTGCGTAGCGCTTAACCTGAGCCAACATAACGGGCCCTCCTTGCGAGGAGAGACGTTTGAGAAGGCGGAGCGGTTACAGGCGTGGTGTTTTATAAACGCCTAGTTCGTTTCGTTCACCGCCCACAGCAAACCTAGCGCCGCGCCCTTCATCGGCGGCAGTAGCAATAGCGCGGAGATGACTGCCGCGAGCAGCAGTACCGGCAGCATAAGATCGCTGGCGCCGGAGGCGGTCAGCGCAAGGGCGAGCGGTGTGAAGACGATGCCGATGACAAACGTCACGAGATAAGGGGCGAAATCCGCCGTCTGATAGCGCGTTAAGTCCTCGGCGCACGCAGTGCATTGCGCGATCGGTTTGAGATAGCTCGAAAACAATCGACCCTTGCCACAAGCAGGGCACCGCCCGCGCACGCCGCGCTGCAGCGCTTGGCCCAAATGGCGTTCGACTTTTTGCATCTTGTGTCTCTACTGGCCTGACCGGCCACGTCCTGAAACGTGCGGACGGAGCGACATCAGATAGGTGCGCGCTTCGGCTGGAAGTTGTTCCAGATCCGTTGCCGTCAATTGGTCGGTCGGTCCACGTGCGCGCACGTGGAGGATTTCATTGCCCTCCCAACCTTCCTCTGACCGATAGAGGCACACGCTGAATCCGATTGAGGCGAGCTTAGCCGCCATCCAACCGCCCCAAGCGGGAGCGCCGTCCTCCTGAACGATGTTCACGATCAGCGATCCGGATGGGCACGCCTTCGCGAGAATGTTGGCGATGATCTGCGGCTTGTTGAACGGGCTGACGAGGCCTTCGGAATCGCACGCATCGATGATGACGGCGTCGAACGTGCTGGTGCAATCTTCGACAAACGCTATCGGGTCCGTCGTGAGCCAGTGCACGCTTTCGTGGAGATTGAAATAATCCCTTGCGATGGCCTCGGCTGCAGGGTCGACATCAAGCACTGTGACGTTGGCGCCTTGTCGCGCCAACATGGTGGCGAGGCTTCCGCCGCCGCCGCCGATAATCAGCACATTGTGCGCGTGCGCCGCCAAAATCTTCGCAGCGTGGACGTAGCCGAAAGCGCTGACGCCGTCGGGAAGCATCAGCGTCTGGATGCTGCCATTGATGCAATAGAGGCGCGCACCATCGCTTTGACGCTCGAGAACGCGGATCGGGCCGAACATCCCATCGCGCCGGGTGAGCTCGCGCGTCATCTAGGATTTTTGCTCAACGATAGCTTCCGCCCGCGCAATGGCTTCGCTGTAAGTGCTGACGGCTTCGACATTGGACATAGCCAGCACGCCCATCTGATCCAGCACGCCGCGCGCGCCAATATTGAGTTCGCTAATAAGCACCATGGTTTCGTGACTGGCGCAACGTTTCAGGAAGCGGCTGAGCGCGCCGACGCCGGACGCGTCGACCATAGGCACGGCGTCGAAGCGCAGGATGAAAACTTTCGGAGGCGGAAAGGCCGCTTCAAGCGCGTCGTTGAGCCGGCTCGCCGCGCCGAAGAAGAGCGCCCCCCGTAGCTCGAACGTTTCTACGCCTTTGGGCAATTCTCGCCGCGCCTGGTAGGCGGCGCGGTGCGGGTCGCTGAAGTCGTCGCGATCCTTCTCGACGATCGAGACACCTTTTTGAATGGCGGTCGCCTCCGCCATCCGGTGCATGAAGATGATGGCTGCGAGCACGATGCCGACTTCGATGGCAACCGTGAGATCGACGAGAACTGTCAGACCGAACGTTGCAAGCAGCACGACGCGGTCACCGACTGGGCCGCCAAGCAGATGCCGGAACCGCTCATGCTCGCTCATATTCCACGCGACGACGATGAGCACGGCCGCAAGACTGGCGAGCGGCACGTAGGCCATGAGCGGACCCAGCGCGAGCATGCTCGCGAGGATGAAAACCGCGTGCATCATGCCCGCGATAGGTGTCTTTGCGCCGGCGCGAATGTTGGTCGCTGTGCGCGCGATCGCGCCCGTCGCGGAAATGCCGCCGAAAACACCAGAAGCGATGTTGGCGACGCCCTGCGCCACCAGTTCACAATTCGATCGGTGGCGCCGCCCCGTCATGCCGTCCGCGACCATGGCTGAGAGAAGGCTCTCGACTCCGGCGAGAAAGGCGATGGTGAAGGCCGGCTGAGAAAGCTCGCGCACGCGCTCCCAAGTCACGGTTGGCATGATGGGCGCGGGCAATGTCGAAGGCACGCCGCCGAACCGCGAACCGATGGTTTCAACGGGCAGATTGAAGAGCGTGACAACGATTGCCGCGCCGCCGACAGCGATGAGGAAGCCGGGCAATTTGGCCGCGTATTTGCGAAGAACAAGGATCGTTCCTAGCGCGCCGAGCGCCACCGCAAGGGCCGGAAGCGCGAGCGTGTCGCGTGCGGCCCAGAAGGCTTCAAGCTTTGCGATAAACTCCGCCGGAACGTTGTCCATGCTGAGACCGAACAGATCCCGCAACTGACTGGTGAAGATGATGACGGCAATCCCGGCGGTGAATCCGGTGACGACGGGCTCGGGGATGTATTTGATCCAGTCGCCGAAGCGCAGCAGGCCGGCGACCACGAGCATCGCGCCAGCCATGATGGTGGCGAGCACAAGGCCGTCGAATCCGTGCTGATGGATGACGCCGTAGACAACGACGATGAATGCACCGGTCGGCCCGCCAATCTGAAAGCGCGAGCCGCCCAACGCGGAAATCAGGAAGCCGGCGATGACCGCCGTGATCAGCCCTTTGTCGGGCGTCGTCCCGGACGCGATGGCGATGGCCATGGCCAGAGGCAGTGCGACGATCGCCACCGTAAGTCCGGCCAACGCATCGGCGCGGAAATCGGCGAAGCGGTAGCCCTCTTGCGCGATCACCGTTATCGATTTGGGGACGTAGAGACGCCAGTTGAACGAAGCTGGCTTTTGAGACGCTGGTGTTTCGATGGTCATGGCATGTCTCAGGCGGGAAGTTGCGAACCCTTGCGCTTGGCGCTTGTGTCGCTGGCGCGCATCTTCGGATCGCGGCTCAGTGGCGTTGCCGGTTCGCGCAGCCGCACGCCACGGCCACCGCCGCTGCTGACGCTGTTTTCGCCGATGAGTTCGACCCCGGCCAATTCGAGTGCGGTGACCACTTTCGTCAGCGTATCGACGACGCCGCGAACGTAGCCGTCGCTCGCCTCCATGCGCTGGATGGTTGGCAAGGATACGCCGGCCCAATCGGCCAAGGTGCGCTGATCGATGCCGAGGAGGGCGCGGGCGGCGCGGAGCTGAGCGGACGTGAGCATCGGGATGATGTATAAAACATCAGTATCGATGTTTATATGCGTCTTATTGCCATGCCTAGATGGAGTGTTGATAACAAATGATTGCTTCGACCTTGCAACAAGGCAGCGTTTTGTGAGCGGTCAAAACCAGGCCGTCCACGCGCCCGGAACGAAGAGGGTAAGTCCACCCATCATGATGGTGAGTGAAAGTCCGCTCGCAAACGCCAAGCCTCGCTATCCGAGCCGGGTCGCCAGCAAAGGGCGATATGACAGAGCGCCGTAGCTCCCGCGAACATCAGCCAATGAAGCGCTGACAGGGTGTGGAGGCAGTATGCTCAACAACGCTAGTGCGATGCACGACACAATGGCGCCAGACGCCAGCCATCGAAGCGCAAAACCCATCTAGAAAAGATGGGGCAGATTTGGACGATTAGCGAGCCGCTTAGATCACCATCGCAAGAACTTCGATCCCACTAGCGCGCCCAGCGCTGCGCACACCGCGATCGCCAGCGTGTACCAAGTGGTCACGAACGCCACTGAATCCGTCGGGCAGTACATCGCGTAGGCCATGGCCGACACGCCCCCGGAGAGCGCGCCGATCGCAGCGCCCGTCAGCGTGATCCGTGTCGGCGTGAACGCGCGCATGAACCAGGTCAGTAAAGCCGCCGTTGGCGCAGCTAGGATCGGAATGAGCACGACGCACCAGGGCGCGCGGCCTTCGCCGCCCATCCATGCCTGCCAACGCTCTTCCGGCATTTCGCCCATCAGCGCGACGCTTGTCGCCAGTGCGCAGACGCCGACGAAAATCACAACTGCAACCAGCCGCCAGCCCAGCGGCCGTCCCGGTTTCATGAGCTGAACCGCGATCGGCAAGATCACTGCCGCGGCGAGCGCCGAGAACATCGCCTTCATCATTACGGGCATACGCGCCGCGCCGATGTCGGGCCGCACGCCGAGGCCAATCGCCACCAGCACTGCCGTAACGATGAGCCCAACGATCAACGTGATCGCCAGGTTCATACGCCAGCGTGGGCGCTCGGTCGGTTCGACGCCCCGCGACAGCGCGTTGATGAGATCGTCGGTCTTCACTTCCCCGTCTCCTGGGGTTGCTCCTGGCCCATAAGGCGCATCAGCGTCTTCAGGCCGCGATGGATCGAGATTTTGATGTCGGATTCAGTGAGGCCCGTCGCGTCGGCGGTTTCCTTCACGCTTCTTTCTTCGAGTTTCACCATGCGAATGGCGGTGCGCTGCTTTTCCGGCAGTTTGTCCAGCAACGTTGCGACGTCGCGCCTGGCGTCGCTGGCTTGGTAATCTGGATCGGGTTCGCCGACATCGACGCCATCGAGGGATGCGTGGGCGCGATGCTTGGCGCGGCGTAGGAAATCGATCAGCCGATAGCGCGCGATCGCGTAAAGCCACGCCGTCAGCGGGTAGTTTGGATCATAGCTCTCACGGCGCGTATGGAGCGCCACCAGCGTCTCCTGCACGAGATCCTCCGCGTCCTCGTTTCGTCCGCGCAGCCGCGAGCGGAAAAAAGCGCGCAATAGCGCCGCCGCTTCCGTCAAAAACGTGCGGTGCGCGGCTTCATCGCCGGCGAGACCTTTAAGCAACAGGCCCTTCAGTGCGGCTTCGTCGGCCAAATCCCCTCGTGCATGGTCGATACGGGCCAGAGTGTTGCCCGGTTACACCTGGACGCCCTTTAACATCCCGATTAGCAAAAGTGGCCCGGAGCAGGGAGAGCCAATGTTCGGCCGACGCAAGAAATGCGCGTTGCTAATCGATTTCGATAATGTGCTCGGCATGACGAGCGGCGAATTCACCACATCCATCGCCAAGTGGATGGAATGGCTCGAGGACGGCGCGTTTGACGGCGATCGGCTGAAGCGGAAGTTTTTGGTCAAGCGCGTCTATTGGAATCCACTCTACGATCGTTATCGCGATGCGTTCGAGGCGGCGGGCTTCGAGGCTTTTTCCTGCGCCGCGATCGCCAAAAGCAAGAAGAGCTCCGCCGACATCGTCATCACACTTGACGCCGTCGATATCGCGGCAGGCACACGCGGCTTGCAGGAAATTATCCTGCTGACCTCCGACACCGATTTCGTCCCGGTCGTGAACCGGCTGCAAGAACGCGAGCTTGAAGTCGTCGCCATGGGTCACGAACAGAACCCGACGGCGGAAGTTTATCGCAAGTACGCCGACAACGTCGTGTTGCGGAACGATTTCATGGATGCGTTCAAATACGAACGCCCGAAGCGAAAATGGTTCGGCCTCGTTCGTGTGAAGCCGCCGGCGCCGAAACCCGCGCCAGCGCCGGTGCGAAAGCCGGTTTCCGTCAATGCAACGCCGGTTGAACAAGCTGCCGAACGCGTTGTCAGCGCTGCCCAGGGTGTCGGCGGCGCGATGCTGAGCCGCAAAGCCGTGATCCTCGCGCTGCGTGACGTGAAGGGTTTCAACACAGGCGGCGTCAGCGCCTGGCTCGGCTACGGCTCATACCGAAAGATGCTGCTCGCCATCGCCAAGAAGCGGCCGGACTTGCGGCTCTACGCGTATCGCAATGGCGGCGTTGCTGTCGCTTATCGTGCGCCTGATGCGAGCCGGAACGGATCGGCCGGGTAAACGCCGAGAATATTCAGCGATGACGAGAAGAACGCGAGTTCTTCCAGCGCGAGTTTCACGTTGGCCTCTTCGGGATGGCCTTCGACGTCACAGAAGAACATGGCCGCCGAGAATGCGCCGCCTTCTATGTAGCTTTCGATCTTCGTCATGTTGACGCCATTGGTGGCAAAGCCGCCGAGGGCCTTGTAAAGCGCCGCCGGCACGTTGCGCACGCGAAAGACGAAGCTCGTCATGCAAAGTCCGTTGCCTGCCGGCGCGTTCTGTTGTTCGCGCGAGAACACCAGGAAGCGGGTGGTGTTGTGCGCGGCGTCGGCGATATCGGCCTTCAGCACCTGCAAGCCATAGATTTCCGCCGCGAGTGAAGAGGCGAGCGCGCCGACGGTTGGATCGCCAAGTTCGGCGATCTCGCGCGCGGCGCCCGCTGTATCGGCGGTCTTCACCGCGACAACGCCCAGATCGCGCAATTGCTTTCGGCATTGGCCGAGCGCCTGCGGGTGCGAGCGCACGTGCGTCAGCCCTTCAAGTTTAGCGCCTTTAAGACCGAGCAATTGATGGCGGATCGGCACGAAGCGCTCGCCGACAATGTAAAGCCCGCTTTCGGGAATGAGGTGGTGCACGTCCGCCACGCGCCCCGCGACCGAGTTCTCGACCGGGATCATAGCATAACGGGCCTGACCCTCGCTTGCGGCCGCAAAGGCGTCTTCGAAGCTCGCACACGGTAAAGGTTCGAGATTCGGATAGGCTTGATGCGCGGCGATGTGTGAGTTCGCCCCAGGTTCGCCTTGAAAGGAGATACGCTCGGTCATAGGTCGCGAGCGTTAGCGCAAGCTGCGCCAATAAGGAAAGAGCCCACTCGTCATGAGCATGACGCAAAGCGCAGAGCGCGCCATTTTGGAGCAAACGCGCCGTGGCTTGAGGACGCTGCTGGCCGTGCGCGCCGCGCGCGCCGCCGGATTGGCGAAAGTCGAAGATATCGACATTCCCGGACCGCACGGTCAGCTACGCGCGCGCTATTATGAAGCCGCGAATGCCCGGACCGCGCCGCTGCTGGTTTATTTCCACGGCGGCGGCTTCGTTTGCTGCGATATCGATACGCACGATTCTATTTGCTCTTGGCTCGCCAAGTCATCGCAATCGCGCGTGCTTTCTGTTGGCTATCGGCTCGCGCCGGAGACGCCGTTTCCGGGACAGATCGACGACGTGCGCGAAGGTTGCGCGTGGGCGTTTCAGAATGCCGCGCGGCTCGGCGCTACGCCGGAGAAGCTGATTTTGGCGGGCGATAGCGCTGGCGCTTATCTGGCGGCGACGATGTCGCTTGAGATCAATAGGGTGACTCCAGGCGCGATCGCGCTTCAAGTTCTGCTTTATCCGCTCGTGCACGTGCAGGACTCGCTTTGGGCCGACGAAGAGCTGCGCAACTTTCGTTTCCTGGGCCGCGTTGCGTGCCTCTACATCGCGCGCAGCCTCGGCGCTGAAGCTTTGCCGTCTTTGCTCGATGTCGATCTTTCCGCAGCGCCACCGACAATCGTCGCTGGCGGCGGGCCGATGGATCCTGTGCGCAATGACGCCAAGGCGCTCATCGATGCCCTGCGTACCGCAGGCGTTCGCGTGGTGGAGAAGAAGTACCCGGTGCTGATGCACGGGGGGCTGAATTTCACAGCGTACTCAAAAACCGCCACGACCGCGCTGCAAGATGTCGGCGAGCTAGTGCGCCAGGAGTTTGCGCGCTAAAAATTCGTCGAACCTGGGGAGGATCGTTCATGCGTGTATTCTTGATTGCTGGATTGGCGGCTTTGGCCGTGGCGGCTTGCACGCCTGCTGAAGAAGAGCACGGCGCGTTGTCAGAGGGCTGCGATGCGCGCGGCGTGGCGATTTGGAATACGCCCGCCGATCCCAATGCGTCGATCGAAGCGATCACGACCGGCCCCGATTGCGCGCGCGCTGTCGCAACGCTCATCATTCGCAACGGCTCAGGTGAGCCGATTTATTCGGAAACGCACATTCCATCGCAAGTTATGACGCTCGCTCAAGCCAGCACGCCGGCGGCGATGCAAACGGCGCTGCAAGAATGGGTGGACCCCGCATCGAACACGACGATGCCGACAAGCTCAGCGCTGCCGGAATGGCCAGCGAACGCCGACAGTCCGCAGAACGGTGAGTTTCCGTTCTATCCGGCTGAGGGCGCCAGCCGTGAAAGCTACAACCAAGTGCGCGACGCAAACGTCCCGCTGTTTTGCTATGTGCAAGGCATGGAGAGCTTGAACTGCCTGGCGCTGCGCGATGGTGCGCTCGAAAGCGTCGGTCTCCAAAGCTTCCCGGGCTAGCGCGCGGCAAGAACAGCCCGCGCAGCTTCAAGGTCGGGCGGGCTGTCGACGCCTTTGGGAAAATCCTCGATCGCGTCGGCGCGAATGATCATGCCCATTTCGAGCGCGCGCAATTGCTCAAGCTTTTCGCGCTGTTCGAGCGGCGAAGGCGGCGCCGCGACGAAGCGCGCCAGCGCATCGCGGCGGTACACATAGACGCCAACGTGGCGCTCGATCGGGCCATCACCCCACGGCGCGGCTGCGCGCGTGAAGGCGAGGCAGCGTCCATTTTCGGCGCGGATCGCTTTTACGACGTTTGGATTGTTGCGCTCGCTCGCGTCGGTGGACGGCGAAACCAGAGTGGCGATGTCAGCGCCATCGCGCAGCGCCGCCACTGCCTTAGCGACATCTTCGGCGCGCATCGTCGGCATATCGCCCTGCAAATTGACGGCGACATCGTAACGGCCTGCTGGATCGAAGGCCTCAAGCGCTGCATGGACCCGGTCTGAGCCGGACGGCAAATGAGGGTCGGTCAGCGTGACGTTGCCACCGGCTTTCAGCACCGCCTCCGCGACCTCTTCTTCACAGGCGGCGACGAGCACTGGACCGGCATTGGCGCGCTTCGCCAGATCGACCATCCAGGCGATCATCGGCCGCCCATGGATGTCGGCCAAAGGTTTGCCGGGCAGGCGGGTGGAGGCCATGCGGGCCGGAATGACGACGACGGGGTTCATTATGCTCCCAGTGCCGTGCGGCGGTTCGACGCGCAAGGGCGCTCCAGGCCGCAGGACTTCACAGCACCCGCTTGGCTAGCGGCCCGACGCACGCCATAAACCGCCCAACTTTTCCAGCGCCAGTAAGGCAGGGCGATGAGCGATCTTAAAATGAATTCGATTCTCGGTGCGGGCATTGCTGCCGTGCTGGGGGTTATGCTTGTCGGCGTCGGCGCCGAGACGCTTGTCCACCCGAACTATCCTGAGAAGGCGGCGTATCTGCCGGAAGTGAGCCTTGAGGGCCCGGCGACCCAAGCGCCTGCCGGTCCGCCGGACTTTGGCCGCCTCTTTTCCGATGCAGCTGGCCTGCAAGAACTCGTCGCGCGCGGTGAACGCGTCCACGCACAATGCGTCTCGTGCCACACGTTCGACGCCGGTGGCGCCAACGGCATCGGCCCGAACCTGCATGACGTGTTCGGCCGCGCGGCAGCCAGCCATGGCGGCTTTGAGTATTCAGAAGCGATGCAAGGTCACGGCGGCTCGTGGGATTACTTGGCGCTCAACGACTTCCTGCGCTCGCCGGGCGCCGTCGTTCGCGGCACCAAGATGGCTTTTGCCGGCATCCGCAATGATCAGGACCGCGTTGCGCTAATCGCATTCTTGCGCTCGATTTCGCCGAATAACGTGCCGCTTCCCGCGCCGTTGCCGGAAGCCGCGCCGGCCGCTGCTGAGGGCGATGCGGCTGCAACGACTACGGAAGCTGCAGCGCCTGCGCCAGCCCCCGCGCCGGCTCACTAAGCCTTAGATTTAGAGCAAACAAAAACGGCGCCCCGCCAGAGCAGGGCGCCGTTATTGTTTTATGCGTGCTTGGATTACGAAACAGCGGCCAGCGTTGGGCGCTGATCGATGATGTCGCCTTGCAGGATCGTGCTGCCGAGCATGTCGAGGAACGCGTCACCCTTTTCGGTGCGCTCGACGAACACGTTGCGGCCGTCCTTCGGATCGCGGCGGCGCTGGACGAAGCCCAGGCGCGACAGCGTATCCAGAGCGCGCGTGATTGCCGGCTTGCCGACATTTAGCGTCGCCGCCAGGCCGCGCACCGTGTGCGGGGCTGGTTGCAGGCGCACTGTCATCAGGACCGCCATTTGGCGGGCCGTCAGATCCGGCGCATCAGAACGAACCGTGGTGACGGTAACCCGACGCCACAGGTCCAAGGCTTCTACTTGGTTTTGACCGAGTTCCATGCCGACCTCCCAGATTGAATCGCAAGTGGAAGATTCGCTGATTTGGTGGTCGGTGCAAGCGCGAAACCACAAGATGTTGTGGAATGGCCGAAATGATTAACCAAATCTTGAAGGCCCTAGCCGAAACGATCCTTATTTCGTTTGGGGTTTATTAAGTTCATTTCGTCTGCGGTTTTTCGCCGAAGCGGCCCTTGAGAACCCGCCAACTGGCGCGCAGCGCCTGTGCTTCGCCGCCCGAAGGACGCGACGGCTTCTCCTTGGGGGCCCACGCATAAACATCAAAATGCGCCCACGCTGGTGCGGTCACAAAGCGGCGCAAGAAGAGTGCGCCGTAGATCGCGCCGGCCATCGCGCCATCGCCGGTGTTTTTGATGTCGGCGATCGGGGTGTCCATGTCGCCGTCATAGGCATCCCACAGCGGCATGCGCCAAACCGGATCGCTCGTTTCGATCGAGGCTTGGGCGTACTCGGCTGCGAGCGCATCGTCGTTTGCGAAGAAGGGCGGAATGTCCGGGCCCAGCGCCGTGCGCGCAGCGCCCGTCAGTGTTGCGAAATCCAGCATTAGCGCCGGCTTGTCCTCGCAAGCGCGTGTGATGGCGTCGGCGAGCACGAGACGGCCCTCGGCATCGGTGTTGTCGATCTCGACCGTGATGCCATTGCGGCTTGTGATGATATCGCCAGGCCGGAACGCGTTGCTGGAGACAGAATTTTCGACAACAGCAAGAAACACGTCCAAACGTACGTTCAGCTTGGCGTCCATGATGACGTGCGCGAGGCCGAGAGCGTGCGCTGCGCCGCCCATGTCTTTTTTCATCAGGCGCATGCCGGTGGAGGGTTTGAGATCAAGCCCGCCGGTATCGAAACAAACGCCTTTGCCAACGAGCGCCACACGCGGTGCGTTCGGCTCGCCCCACGATAGATGCAACAGACGCGGCGCTTCAGCGGAGGCGCGGCCCACGGCGTGGATCAGCGGATAGTTCTGCGCGAGGAGATCCTCGCCAACGATGGCTTCAAAATCCGCGCCGTAGCGTTCAGCCAGCTTTTCAGCGGCGGCGTGGAGCGCGACCGGGCCCATGTCATTGGTGGGCGTGTTGACGAGATCGCGAACCAGCCAGCTCGCTTCGACGATGCGAGCGACTTCGGCCATGTCAGCGCCTTCCGGCGGCGCGAGCTGGGGAGCGGGGCGCTTGCGCTTCTTGTAGCGGTCAAACGCATAGGCCCCAAGACCCCAAGCAATCGCTGTTGCGGTCGCGCCGAATTCGCGAGGCGCAAAGGCGATGCGGTAATCGCCAGCAGGCAGATGTTGGGCAAGCGCGCCGATGACATTGACGTTGGCCTTGTCGCCGGCGCCGAAGAGCACCCGCTCGATCGCGCCATCGGTGGCCGGCACGAGCAGGATGCGCCCATTCTGAGCTTGGAAATCGTGCGCCGTCGCGAGCCGCCGCAGTGTCTCTGAATGCCGCTCGATCCATTGGCTCCATTCGCCGGAGCGGACGACGTGCACCGGGACCGCCGGAGTGTCTGAATTTGCCAGAAATGGGAGGTTCGCCATGGCTCGTTCCTAGACCGTCATTAGCCCTTTGTTGAACATCAGGGCGCAGCATTAGGCCCTTATTAGGATTCGCAAACATGTCCCGTAAGCTTGCTGCCTTGCCGTTCGCGCTTATCGCCGTTTCGTCGCTCGCCGCCTGCGCAACGACGGGCGAAGGCTCCTCGCAAACCGCAGCCTCAGCAGCGACCGGGGCTTTGCCAGGCGCACGGCCGATCGATCGGCGGGCACGCGAGCAAGTGTCGCGCGAAGACGCGCTCACTCAAATGGCCTTCTGGGCCGGCGAATACCAGACGTTCCCGAACGACATCGAAGCGGCGCAGCGTTTCTCGGAAGCCTTGCGCAAAGGTGGTCGCACGGATCGGGCTGCGCAGATCGCCGCCGAAGCGCTCAGCCGCTTCCCTGAAGATCGCCAATTGCTGACGACGTTCGGATATTCACAGATCACACTCGGACGCCCCCAGCAGGCGCTGCGTCCGTTGGCTTTGGTGGCGGCTGGTGAACCTGACAATTGGCGCATTCGCTCGGCGTTGGGCGCGGCTTTGGACCAGCTTGGACGGTTCGATGAAGCGCGCCGCGCCTACACCGAAGCTTTGGCGCTGCAGCCGAACAATCCGCGCATCCTCACCAATCTGGGCGTCTCGCACTTGATGGCGGGGGAGCCCGCCGACGCCGAGCCGATCTTGCGCCAAGCGGTGCAGCAACCGGGCGCGCCCGCAGAAGCACGTCAGAACCTGGCGATCTCTCTGGCGCTGCAGGGGCGCTTCGATGAGGCTGAGCAGATCGAGCGTGTCGATCTGTCTCCGGCGCAAGCGGCGCAAAACATCCAGTACCTGCGCGGCTTGCTCAGCGACCCGCGCCGCTGGAACGATATGGGCCGCGGCCGCTAGGGCGCAGCGGCGCCGTTTATGATTGAATAGAATTCAGACGCGTACTTGAGGCTGAGCGGCTTAGTGGCCGTTCATCATCGCGCTGACTTGGATCAGCGCCGGGCCGATGATGACTGCGAACAGCACCGGCAGGAAGAATACGATCATTGGCACGGTGAGCTTCGGGGGCAGTGAGGCCGCTTTCTTCTCTGCTTCAGCCAAACGCAGATCGCGGTTTTCCTTGGCCATAACGCGCAGTGCTTGGCCAACGGGCGTGCCGTACTTCTCGGCTTGCGTCAGCGCCATGGCGACGCCCTTAACGCCCGGATGGTTGGTGCGGCGCGCGAGGTTCTCGTAAGCCATGCGGCGCTCAGGCAGATAGGAGAGCTCGGCGGTTGTGAGCGCAAACTCTTCGGCGAGCTCAACCGACGCCGTTGCGATTTCTTGGCCTACGCGTTGCAGCGCCATTTCGATCGACATGCCGGACTCAACGCAGATCAGCATCATGTCCAAACTGTCCGGGAACGCGGCCATGATTTTGCCGCGGCGCGTGTCAGCGAGGTTTTGCAGATAGATGTTCGGCGCATAGAAGCCGGCAGCGACGCCGCCGACGACCGCGACAAGCTTCATCTGAAAACTGAGATCGTGTCCCATGAACACGACATAGGCGAGGGCGGCCAAGCCGAAGCCGATCGGCAGCGCGGCGCGATAGAAGTAGAACATCGTCTGCGCGGCGTGGCCGCGAAGGCCGGCGCGGATGAGCTTTTCCGTCAGCGTATCGTCCGCCAGCGCTTTTTGCAGGTTCAGCTTATCGACGAGGCTCTTGGCGAACGAGTTGGCGTCCTTGTGCTGCAGAGAGCCTGCGCCCTTGGCGAGCTCAGCGCGTGAACGCTTGCGCAGTTCTTCGCGCTTCTTGGCGACTTCCTTTAGGCGAGAGCCAAGCTTGTCTTCGGCCAGCGAGGGCGCGGCGATGGTGACGATGGTCGCAAAGCACGCGCCGGCGGCGAGAACGCCTGCAATCAGCAGCGGGTCGGTGAGGGTATCGACGAGATTCATGTCTTGGCCCTCAGAACTTGAAGTTGACCATCTTGTTCATGACGAAGATGCCCATCGACATCATCGTCGCGGCGCCGAGCAAGATCAGGTGCCCCACCGGTTCATTGAACAAGATCATGATGTACGAAGGCCGCGTGAAGTAGACCATGCACATGACGACGATCGGCAGCGAGCCGATGATCATGGCTGAGGCCTTTGCTTCAGACGACAGCGCTTTCACCTTCTCCTTCATGAGCTTGCGCGCACGCAGCACGTTGGAGAGGTTGCCTAGCGATTCAGAGAGGTTGCCCCCCGTCTTCTGCTGAATGACGAGAACAATGGCGAAGAAGTTCACTTCCGGCAGCGGCATGCGATCGTACATGCGCTGCAGGCTTTGATCGATCGGCACGCCCATGGCGCCGGCGTCGACCAAGGACTGGAATTCCGTGCGCAGCGGCTCGGGACTTTCGCTCGCGATGATGCGCATGCACTGGTTGAGCGGCAGGCCGGACTTCACACCACGAACGATGATGTCGATGGCGTCGGCAAGCTGGTTCGAGAACTTCTTCTGACGTCCCGCGACAAGCGCGCCAAGGAACCAGCGCGGCAGGCCGAGAAAACCGATGAAGAAGCCCATCGCGGCGCCGATGGGACCCTGAACGATGAGGCCGATGAGCCCGAGCACAAGGCCCGCGCCTGCAGCGGCCGCCCAGAAGTGAACCGGCGTGATGTTGAGGCCCGCTTGTGCGATCTGGCCCTTCACCGAAAAGCGGCGCTTGCGCGATTGCTTTTCGTTGTTCGAGAGTTCTTTCAGCGCTTCGGCAGTCGATTGGCGGCGCTTCAGCGCGGCGATTTCCGTCGCTTGCTTGCGCCGGTCCACGGTCTTCGACGCCGCGACGGCTTTGACGCGCTTTCCCGCCGCAGCCGGTTGATTGTTAGAGGTCAGCACGATGCCGACGCCGCCGATGGCGACGAAGGCGAGCACTGCAACAATCAATGCGGGATCCACTAGCCGGCCTCCGACTCATCGAGCGCTTGAGCGAGTTCTTTTTCCAGGCCGAAGTAACGTGCGCGCTCCCAAAACCGCGGACGGCCAACGCCCGTGCCTTTGTGGCGGCCATTGATGCGGCCATTTTGATCTTCGCCCTGGATTTCGTAGACGAGCAGATCTTGGGTGATGATCGTATCGCCTTCGAGGCCGAGCACTTCAGTGATTTGCGTGATGCGGCGCGAACCGTCGCGCAGACGCTGGGCCTGAATGACGACGTCGACGGCGGCGACGATGATTTCGCGGATGGTTTTCGCGGGCAGCGAGAAGCCGCCCATCGTGATCATCGATTCAAGACGGGAGAGGGCTTCGCGCGGCGTGTTGGCGTGCAGCGTGCCCATCGAGCCGTCGTGGCCGGTGTTCATGGCTTGCAGCAAGTCAAACGCCTCGCTGCCCCGGACTTCGCCGACGATGATCCGCTCGGGACGCATGCGCAGGCAGTTCTTGACGAGGTCGCGCATCGTGACCTGGCCTGAGCCTTCAAGGTTCGGTGGACGGGTTTCGAGACGCACCACGTGCGGTTGTTGCAATTGCAGTTCGGCCGCGTCTTCGCAGGTGATGACGCGCTCAGTCGGATCGATGAACGCGGTCAGCGTGTTGAGCAAAGTCGTCTTGCCGGAACCTGTACCGCCGGAGATCAGCACGTTGCAGCGGCAAGCGCCGATGATCTGCAGGATCTTCGCGCCGGCAGGTGAGATCGAGCCGAACTCAACCAGGTTGGAGAGCTTCAGCTTGTCTTTTTTGAACTTACGAATGGTGAGCGTCGGGCCATCGATCGCCAGCGGCGGCACGATGACGTTGACACGCGAACCGTCCGGCAAGCGCGCGTCGCAAATCGGAGAGCTTTCATCAACGCGGCGGCCGACTTGGCTGACGATGCGCTGGCAGATGTTCATCAGCTGGCCGTTGTCACGGAAGCGGATGCCGGTCTTCGAGATCTTGCCGCCGACTTCGATGAACACCGCGCCGGCGCCGTTGACCATGACGTCAGCGATGTCGTCGCGAGCTAGAAGAGGCTCAAGCGGGCCGTACCCCAGCACGTCGTTGCAGATGTCATCGAGCAGGGCTTCCTGCTCGGCGATCGACATAACGACGTTCTTGATCGAGATGATTTCCGCGACGATGTCGCGAATTTCATCGCGCGCGCTTTCCGGATCGAGCTGCGCCAATTGCGTCAGGTCGATGGTTTCGATCAGCGCGTTGAAGATCGTCGATTTGACCCGGTAATAGGCCTCCGAGCGATATTCCGGGTTCTCTGATGGATCAGGCGTGCGCGGCGTCGGGCTGCTTACGCTCGGCGCTGCAGCGCGCGGCGGCGGCGCAGCAGGACGCGGCGCTGCGGGCGTGGGGCCAGCCGGACGCGCGGCAGGTTGCGGCGCGGCGCTTGCCGGACGCGGTGCACTCGCCGCTTGCACGCGTGCAGTCGGTGGCGCGGCGACAGGCGCCGTCGGCGCAGCGCTTGGAGCCTCGCCAGTGCCTCGCTTACCGAACATTCAAGCCCCTAGCGCTTCAGGAACGGGATCTTGTCGGTGAGAGACGATTTCTTCGCCTCGACCGGCTTGCGCCCTGTCAGAGTTGCAGCAAGGGCGTCGAGCGCGATCGCAGTCTTCGACTGCGCAGCGACTTCGCCAACCATCTGACCGTTATTGGCGGCCATACCAAACAGTTGCGGATCGAACGGAATGACCGCGACAGGCTCTGCGCCCAGCGCTTCCGCAAAATCCTTGAACGGAATTTCTGGACGCTTCGGCACGCCGGTCATCGACAGCACCACCGCGGGCGGGGAGTCGTACGGGCGCATCGAGCGCAGCAGATCGATGATGTTCTTGGTGTTGCGCAGCGACGCCAAATCCGGACCCGCGACGATGATTGCATCGTCAGCCGAAAGCAGCGTGTGCTTCACCCATGAGGTCCACACGTGCGGCAGATCCAGCACCACGAACGGGCTTGTGCGGCGCACGCGCTCGATCACCATCTCGTAAGATTGCGGATCGAGTTCGAATTCGCGCTCCAGCGTCGCCGGTGCGGTGAGCATCTGCAGGCGCTGGGTTTGCTTGGTGGTGACGCGCTCGAGGAACACGTCGTCAACGCGATCCGGCGCCATCAATGCGTCGGCGATCGATTGCGGCGGGTCTTGGTTGAAGTCGAGCGCGGCAGTGCCGAAGGAGAGGTCTAGGTCGAGCAGCGTTGCGCTCGATTCCTGACGTTCCGCGATCGACCAGGCCAGATTGTGCGCAATCGTCGAAGCGCCGATGCCGCCACGTGCGCCGATCACCGAGATGACGCGCCCCGCGAACGGTTTGTCCGGGTTCACATAGAGGCCGCACACCGTGCGAATGAGATCGAGCGGCTGCATCGGCGGCACGATGTATTCGCTCACGCCGCGCGCCATCAGCTCGCGGAAGAGGGCGATATCGTTGACTGCGCCGATGATGACGACCTTGGTGCCTTCCTCGATCACCTGCGCGAGGCGATCGAGATTATGCAGCATCTGCTGCCCCTGCATCAGCGTATCGATGATGAGCAGGTTCGGGCTGGCTTGGCTTGCAAAGCGCGTGACGGCGGCTTCGATGCCGCCGCTCTCAACCGAGATCTCGGCGCGCGCCATGCGGCGATCCGCTGAAATGCCGGCGATGATGTCGGCGATCTCGTGGCGGTCGCAGACGGCGTGGATAGTGATGCGCGGCACCGGTTGTTCGGTGACGCGCGTGTCTTCGCGCGGCATGATCGGCATCGCCGCCGCTGCATGCGCGATGGTCGCCGGCGCGCTGAGGCCGAACGCATCGTCACCGTCTACGTGTGGCGGCGGCGAGGTCTCGTTTGCGGGCATCAGCGAGGGTGAATCGTCGAACGGCGGCAAGTCGCCGCTTTCGATTTCGCCAAGGCCGAACGTATCGTCGTCCTCAAGAACAAAATCGTCGTCCGAGCCGAGGCTCCAGGCGGGATCTGGGTTGCTCATGTTGCTCAAGCCCTATTGCACCGCGTTGCTGATCGCGATGCGCTCGTCGTTGCTGCGCTCCGCGTGTGTTTGATCGCCCTCGCGATAGGCATCCATGACGGTGTCACGGCGTCCTGAATCACGAGCGGCCATGTCGCGCGGACGTGTGAGATCCGCTGGATCTTCGACCATCGCCGCGAGATTGAAGTTGGTGGCGCAGCCAAAGCTTGCCCAAGGCTGATTGTTGCTCTGGTGCGCAAGGTCCTGCTCGTAGAGCGGAGCGCATTCCGGCGCTTGCGCTTCGAAGCGGTTGAAGCTCACCAGGATCGGCATTGCTTCGCCGCCGGCGTCACGCGTTGAACCCGCGATTGCCGCGTAGGAGACACCGGCTTCAGCGAGCGTGCGACGCGCATCTGCGGCCAGAATGGAGGCGGCGTCGGAATTTGCACCGCCCGAGGGCGTCTCCAGCACGAGCGGGCCATGGCCGTAACGCAGGTAATCGCTGGCGAAAGCGCGCAGTTGCGCGCGCTCACTGTCTGCGAGTTCAAGTTGACCGGGCGCGGCGGCAAGCTCGATGCGTTGGATTGCAGCTTGCGCGGTCGGCTGATGCCGATCCGCAGACGATGCGATCGGTGCGCTGTCGATCTCCGGATGAGGAATGCCGGCGCAAGCCGTCAGTGCACTGACGCCAAGCAGGAGAAGGGGCAAGCGGGATTTCATGACATGCCTCATTCGATCACGTGGCCGTGCGGGCCTTGCAGGCTTTGTTGTTGCGCGCCGGATTCAGCGCGCGAGGGGCGATAGAGATGGTTCAATCGGCCCGTGAGCAGGCTCTCGCCTTCGCTCGGGTTCATGAAGCCATCAGCTGGCGTGCGAAGATTGCCCGCCGCCGTCGGACGCACGAGGTACGGCGTCACGATGATCACGAGTTCAGTTTCGCTGTTCATGAAGTCGCGTGAGCGGAAGAGCGATCCCAGAACCGGCGTGTTCATCATGCCGGGTACGCCTTCAACGGCGTGACGAGTGCGCTCTTGAATGAGGCCCGCCATCACGATCGAGCTGCCCGAGGACATTTCAACCGTCGTTTCAGCGCGACGAACTTGCAGCGCGGGGATGGTGATGCCGCGGATAACCGTCGTCGTGCCGTCGGCGTTGCGAACCGGCGTGTCGCCGGTCGAAATCGCGCCTTCGCTGGTGAGCTCGCTGACTTCCGTCGCGATCTTTAGCGAGATGTTGCCGCCAGACATAACGACTGGCGTGAACGCAAGGCCGACGCCGAATGGCTTGAACTCGACCGAGATCTGACCATCATCGCTGTTCACCGGCACCGGGAATTCGCCGCCCGCGAGGAAGCGCGCTGCTTCGCCGGAGATTGCGGTGAGGTTCGGTTCAGCGAGAACGCGGAGGAGGCCCGCGCGTTCGAACGCTTCAATCGTCGCATCGGTGCTGCGCGCGCGCTCAACGTGAGCCGGGCCCCAAGTTTCTTGGCCAGTCGTCGGGTCAAACTCGTAACCGCCGACGCCGGCTGAGCCGGTGCCGATGTTTGGATCAACCGTCGCGCCCGGATAAGCCAAGCTGTCGGGGCGCAAGATGTTGCTGGCGACGCCGCCGGTCGCGGAGAGGCCGCCGAGCAGGGCGCCGTTCACCGAAAAGCCGTTGGCGGTGGCGAGGTTAAGGAAGTCATCTTCGCCGATAAGCTGGTTGATCATCTCGTCGTAGTTGGCGTTGATGCCAAGCTGACGAACAAGCGAGCGGCTCATTTCAACGACGCGCACGCGCACGAGCACTTGCTCGCTGCCTTGCACTTGGATGAGGTTGACGATGCGGTCCGTGCCGGCGCCTGCAGCGCCAGCGCTGCCGCTTGCACCTGAGGTTTGCAGGAATTGCGCGGCCAGTTGGCGTGCGCGGTCGGCTTCGCCTGCGCTGCGCGCCGTACCTGAAAGCACGATCGAACCGTTCATTGCTTCAGCCGTAACCTGGCTATCGGCGGATTGACGGCGGAGAATGTCGTTGAGCGGCGTGACATCCGGCTCGACGCGAATTTCGACGTTGGCGATTTGTCGGCCATTGGCGTCGAAGAAGAAAATGTTGGTTTGGCCGAGCTGACGGCCGATCACGTAGGCGCGGCGCGCAGTGCGCACCGTTGCATCAGCGATGGCCGGGTTCGAGATTAGAATGTCGCGCGCATCGGCGGGGAGATCGATGATCGCCGATTTGCCGAACGGCAGAACCAAAGACGCCGAACGCGAGCCGCCACCATTGTTGATACGCACCGTTTGCGCATCTGGCGGCTCAACTTGCGCGGCTGCGTAAGTCGGCGTGATCGCCACGGCCGCAGAAAGGGCAGTGGCGAGTGAAACGCGAAATGACTTCCCGGCGCTCATTAATTGTCCCCGGACACGACGCCGTACGCGTGAACGCGAATGGCGCCTGATTGCTGGCTCATTTGACGCCCGGTATTGGGCGCGCTCATGCCGACCGTTTCAGCTTGCACGCCGCGAAGCGCGAGGCTGATCGTTCCCATCTCATCCGCCAGCGCGAGAACGCGCGCGTCTTCTGCGGACAGTTCGAGCACGGCGACGCCGGCTTCGACGATCTCAGGGGCTTCGCCCGAAGTTTGCGTGTTGGTGCGGTCGCCCAGCGCCAAAACGCGGACGTCGCGCAGAACGATATCGCTACGCACTTGCTCGCCGCCGCCTTCGCGGCTGTTGATGCGCGCGGTCATGATGACGTCGACGTGGTCGTTCGGCTGGATGAAGCCGCCGGCGGCCGTCACAGCTTCAATCTCGATCGCAACGGCGCGGAAGCCTGGTTCGAGCTGAGCGGCGAGGAAGCCGTGATTGTCAGGCTGCACGACAGCGCTGGTGACGATCGGCTCGCCCTGCACGAACGGACGACGCGTCACGCCGCCGACGAAATCGGCTTGCGCAGAGGGTTGTTGCTCAAGCTGAACGAAGCTTGGCGAAACTGAATTGCTCGGGAAGAGGGCGACCGCGAGATCGCTCGGCGCCAAAGCCGCGCCCTGCGGAATGTCGCGCGCAGCGACCAGCACTTGCTGACCGACGATCTGCTCGGACTCCGCAGCCGTTTGCTCGGCCTGACGCGAGCCCATGCCACGGATAAGAACAAGAGCGCCCACGGCCGCGATTGCGGCGATCACCAGGACGATCAGCTGACGCGCTGACATGTATAAAACTCCCGCGCGTTAATTCCCGAAGCACCCTGCCGAACAGACCATTGTTGTGGCTAATTCAGGGTTAACGGGCTTGACAGGTATGGAAGGGATGGAATCGCCATGAGCGCGCCGACCATGATGGCCACGCCATAGGGGATGCCGTTTTGCTTTTTCAGAAGATGCTCGACGAACGCCGGATACGTGCCGGCGGGAATAAGTTGACGAGCGGTTAACAGCGTCAACGCCATCAGGCCGCCAGCGATCGCCGTCCAGAGAATGAAGGGCGTGAAGGCAGTGAGGCCGGTCCAGATCGACACCGCAGCCAGCAGCTTCGCATCGCCGCCGCCGATGATGTTGAATTGGAAGAGAACGAAGCCGACGGCCAGAACGCCGAGGCCGAAAACGATGTGCAGGCCAACATCGAGAAGCGAAGCGCCCATGAACATCGCGACGATCGGAAAGATCGCGGCGAGGGCGATGGAAATCCAGTTCGGAATGATGAGCCGCGCCATGTCGGACAGCGCCGCGTAAATGACTAGTCCGGCGAAGATTGGGAGGGCGATCATTTCGAACATTGCGAAATGACTGTGCTGCGCGCCGACTCAAGGAATTGTTAAAAACAAAAAACGCCGCCCGAGGGGCGGCGTTTTGAGAGGGAAAACAAAGACGCTCAAGGCGCGCCCCCCCGAGGGGAGGCGCGCCCGTCACGTTTAGAAATTAGCTGCCGAGAGAGTCGGCGACTTCGTTGAACGTCGCGTTCAGGCCGTCACCAACCGCCGTCACGGCGAGAATGATGGCGACGCCGATCAGAGCGGCGATGAGGCCGTATTCGATCGCGGTCGCGCCGTCTTCGTTCTTCAGGAAACGCTTCAACATATTACTAGCTCCGTTTGTCGAGTGCTTTTTCACCGGCCCGGTCAAGCGTCGCACCCGACACCCTTCCCAGACGCTCGCAGACATTACGGGAGCGAAGTTAAAAACTCGGCCCCAAAGGTTGGTTTCGAAAAACTTAACAACAGTGGTGATTTTTGAAGCGTGTGCGCGTTTGTCATCTCTTGTGTACGCGCGCACTTCTTAGCGATCCCGAAACCATTGGCGCGTAGCCAGTATAAGCAGAGATATAGAAGGAAACGCCAATGCGCGTTCTGCGTCCGCTCGTAGCTGCTGCCGCCGCTCTTTTCATGTTCGCCGCGCCCGCATCGGCGCGCGACGTGCGCGTGGCGCTCGACCAGGCCTTCCCGATTCGGTTGTCCGAACCCGCTGAAGGCGTCGCGATCGGCAATCCGTCCATCGCCGGCGTCACCGTTCAGAACGACATGTTCTTGTTCGTGACGGGCCGCTCCTATGGTTCGACCAATCTTGTCGTCGTCGGGCAAAACGGCCGCGTGCTCTATTCAGGCCGCGTCGTCGTCACGCCGGACGAGACCGATGTCGTTATGATCACGCGCGGTGTTGAGACCGCTCGTCTCGAGTGCACGCCGCTCTGCCGTCCGCGTCCTGACATTGGCGATGGCGAGCAATCGCAAGCCGTCAATGACCAGATCACGTCGCGCGCGTCGAGCGCTACCGCGGCGCGTCATTAATCGGGCTTTACCGTCTCGTTTGACGGAAAATCAGCCAATCTGTGCGTAAATTCCGCTTCCGGAGGCGGTATGTTCGCGCGCGCACTACTCAGATTGAGGCCGTTTAAGCGCTTCGCGCGTGCGCGTCGTGGCTCGGCGGCCGTTGAGTTCGCGCTCGTGCTCATGCCGTTCTTCTTGCTGACATTCGGTTTGGCTGAAGTCGCGATGATCGGCTTCGCGCAGACCAGTCTCGATTTTGCCGTCTCAGAAACGTCGCGCCAGATCCGCACGGGCCAAGCTCAGAACGGCGGCGTCACCGAGGCGCAGATCAAGACGCAGCTCTGCAACGAGCTCAACAATTTCATCGTGATGGGCTGCGACGGAAATCTGTTCCTCGATGTCCGCCGCTTCGACTCTTTCGTTGACGCCGGCAACAACGCCCAGAACCCGATCCAGAACAATCAATTCTCCGGCGCCGGCATGGGCTATCAGCCTGGCGCCTCCTCGGACATCGTCGTCGTTCGCGCGTATTACCGCTGGCACGTCATGACGCCGCTGTTCGAACCCGTCTTTCAAAACATTTCCGGTGGTGAGCGTATCCTCGTCGCCACCATGATGTTCCGCAACGAGCCGTTCTGATGAAGGTGATTCAACGTCTCCGCCAATTCGCGCGCGCCAACGAAGGCGTCGCTGCGCTTGAATTTGCGATCATCGCGCCGTTGCTGATGGTGCCGCTGCTGCTTGGTTCGGTGGATCTCGTCGATGTCATGGGCGCCAACAAGCGTGCGCAGAACGCGGCATCGTCCTTGGCCGACGTCGTCGCGCGCGATACAGAAATATCCAACGCCGAGCTCTCCAGCATGTGGCAAGCGCTCGATGTTTTGATGTATCCGGACTCGTCCGCTGCCATGGAAATGCGCATTTCCAGCATCAGCATCGTCAATGCCTCGACCGCGCGTGTGATGTGGAGCGAAGGACATGGCGGCATGTCGGCGCGCCAAGCCGGCACGACAGTGGCGCTTGATAGCAGAATGATGACAGTCGGCTCGAGCGTCATCATGGTCGAGTCCGCGTACAAGTACGACGCGCCGCTCGGCTTCTTGTTTCAGAATCAAATCCGCATGACGCATAACGCCTACCGCCGTTCGCGTCTTGTTGACCCGATCCCGCGCGTAGCCTGATCGTCACCTCTTGACGCGAGGCGCGGGCGCGGGACACTCCCGCGATGGAAGATATCAAAACGCCGACTGAAGCCGTCGACCGGCTAGAATTTCTGCACAATCGCGCCGTCACGGCGCTGATCGCCGCCATCCGCCGCTATGCGGAAGAGGGCGTGCCGCCGACCATCGAAGAGCGCGCGCTCTTTCGCTACCCAGAATTGCGCGTCACCTATCTGCCGGATGCGCCCGCGCCGCGTCTGGCGCGCGCCTATGGTCAGCTCACATGGCCGGGCGAGTACGCGGTCTCGATCACACAGCCCAAATATTTCCGCCGCTATCTGCTCGAACAATTGCAGTTGCTCGTCGACGATTACGGCGCCGAGCTCAGCGTGCGCGTCAGTGACAGCGAAATTCCGTACTCGTTCGTGCTCGACGCCGCCGGTGCGGCTGCTTTTGAGAACGTGCCGGCCGAAGAATTGGCGCGTTACTTTCCAAGCCCGCGCTTGACCCAAGTTGGCGACGCCGTGGTCGATGGTTTGCGGCTCGAACGTCTCGACGGCTCGCGTCCGCTCGCGCTCTTCGATGCGCCGCGCACCGATTACTCATTGAAGCGCATCGAGCACTATACTGGCGCGCCCTATGGCGATGTGCAGCCGTGGATATTGTTCACGAACTACCAGCGTTACGTCGATGAATTCATCCGCTGGGCGGCGGAGGGCGTAAGAAACGGACCCAAAGGCTGGGCGTTGTCCTGTCCGGGCGGCGTGCGCATCGAAGCTGGCGATCCCGACGCCGAGGCAAAAGCGCTGGCCGCGCCGTGGCGCAAGTATCAGATGCCGGCTTATCATTTGGCGACGCCGGACAATGACGGCGTGACGCTGGTGAACATCGGTGTCGGGCCATCCAATGCAAAAACCATCACCGATCACTTCGCGGTGCTGCGACCGCATTGTTGGCTGATGATTGGCCATTGCGGCGGATTGCGGCATACCCAACGCATCGGTGATTACGTGCTCGCCCACGCCTATCTGCGGCGCGATAAAATTCTCGATGATCGCGTCCCGCTCGAAGTGCCGATCCCGGCGATTGCTGAAGTGCAAATCGCGCTCCAGCAAGCGGCGACATCGGTTGCGGGCGACAAAGAGGATCTCCGCCGGCGTCTGCGCACTGGCACCGTGGTGTCCTACGCCGATCGCAACTGGGAGTTGAACTACAATCAAGAGCGCCAGCTGCTCTCGCAATCGCGCGCAGTCGCTGTCGATATGGAAAGCGCGTGTATCGCAACGCAAGGCTTTCGCCTGCGCGTGCCATACGGTGTGCTGCTCTGCATTTCCGACAAGCCCGCGCACGGCGAAATCAAGCTGCCCGGAGTTGCGGATCGCTTTTACGATAGCGCTGTGGGCGCGCACTTGCGCATCGGCCTCGAAACCATCGCGCTGCTCAAGCAAAATCGCGATCGCCTCCACTCGCGTAAACTCCGCGCCTTCGACGAGCCGCCCTTTAGGTAACGTCGAGATGTGGAGCCACGTTGGGCTTTGGGGCGGCCGAAGCTTTGCGCCATGTAATGCGATTGTTGGGATGAAAAGGCGATTTTGAATCCCAGCTGGGATGGATCGTAGTTGGGTATTTGCGCCTCAACCGAAAGCTCACCTCAGCGGCGACGGGTAGCTGTGTTTCAGAACGAAGCGGTTTGGGGTGTCGCTTGTTTCACTGCCCCACTGGAGAAGGGCAAGTTGTTGCACTTCGAAAGTCGCCCACTCCATCCGCAGTTTAAACTCATCGCGCACGCCACGCGCTGTGTGGAGCGCTTCTTCCAAGCGATGAGCGTTAGCGAGCACGATGGCATTGGCCCAGCGCCATCGATCGGTGAAACATCTCAGCAGACCCATCTTGGATGACCTTAGACGCTTCGCCCGCATCCATTGAGCGTACGGCCGTCGAAAATGACTTCCACCGTCGCCGGATAAGACTCGCCGCTCATTGCGTCTTGGCACGGCAAGCGGCGATAGGTGATCGAAAGCGCGTGGCCGTCAGCTTGCGTTTCAAATCGCGTCGCGTCTTCCGTGGGAGCGGTGGGCTCTGGAAGCGGAAATTCTAGATGCGTTTGGCCGTAGTCGAGTAACGCAACGATGCGGCCTTGCGTGTAGATGTCGACGATCCAGCCCGGCTCCTGGCCGATGGCGCGCAAATCGACACCAGCTGCGCGCGCCGTTTCCCAAGTCGGCATTTGCTCAAGCGCCGATTGCGTTGTCGTGGTCGCGGGCGCCTCCGCAGTCGTGGCCGGGGTCTCGGTTTGCGGTGAGCAGGCGGCGAGCGCCGCAACGAAGATCAATGCGCGCATCGGAAGTCTCCAATCATTGGGGCATCGGTTGCGCGGACTGTTCGCGCTGCGTGGGTTCGCAACGCACGTTGCCCCGGCTGCAATAGGCGTCGATCTGGGTATTCCAATCGGTGTTGACGATATTCATGCGTTCAACCACCGAATTATAGTTCGTGCGATGGCATTCAAGGATCTGCCGCGCCTGATCGAGCCAAGCGCCATACGCGGTGTTCGCGCTCGTCATGCGCTGTTGCGATGTGCTGGCGTTGGAGATGTCCGGCGCGGGCGGCAGATCGGGGCAGGTGGCCGGAGAAGAAGCCGCTGTTGTTTCCACCGCGGCCGGAACTTGTGCGGCTGCCGTCGTGCACAGCAAGGCGGCCGACACCGCGCACGTTACCAACACTCTCACCATCGGCGCCCTCCAACGGCTAGAAGCTAATCGTGGCGCTGCTTTTCGCACAACGAAAAACGCCGCCGCGTGTGACCGCGACGGCGTTCTGTCGTTCAGATCAGAGGATCAACGGCCGGTGAAGGCGCTGATCGTCACTTCGACGCGGCGGTTCGCGGCGGCCGAGCACGGCTGCGTGACCGGGCGCGTTTCGCCGAAGCCTTGCGTGATAATGCGCTGACGGATGACGCCGTTCGACGCGAGCACCGAAGCGACGTTGTTTGCGCGGCGCTCCGACAGGTCTTGGTTGTACGCATCGGCGCCGGTGCAATCGGCGAAGCCGTACACGTCAACCGTCGTTTGCTCGTACTCGCGCAGGATGCTGCCGGTGTTGTTCAGCACGGGCAGGAACTGGCTCTTCACCGAGTCACGGTTGAGGTCGAAGGTAAGGTCCGCCGGGAAGATCAGCAGGATCTTTTCCTGGTTGATGCGCTCAACGCCAACACCTGTGCCGGCAAGACGCTCGCGCAGGTTTTGATACGTGCGATCCATGTAGTTGCCGATGGCGCCGCCAGCGAGCGCGCCAATGACGCCACCGATGGCTGCGTTGCGACGATCATCGCCGCCGGCGAGCGTGCCGGCGCCTGCGCCGACGATCGCGCCGATAATGGCGCCGTTCGCGGTGCGATTTGCTTCGCGTTCACCCGTGACCGGATCGACGGTCGTGCAACCGACCACCGCCATCATTGCTGCCAAAGCGATTGCTGTTTTGCGGATCATTATTAGCCCTCCAAAAAATCAACTATGCGGGCGCGCCCTAAGGCCCGTTCCGGATCGGAACTTGGCGCCGGTAAAATGAGCGCGCGCTGAACGCGGAACTCAGTCGGGGGATCCCGATGCACTATAGCGACTTAAGCGCCCAAATTGTTCCATCAATACGTTTTCCACAGGCGCGGCGATGGCCCCGAGGTTGAGGCTGGGATCGCCGGAGACGCTATAAGTTATCGAGATTTTCGTCCCATTGGGGAGTGGTGCGACGGTAAAGGTCAGAACGCCGTTCGCGCCGATACCCTGAAGCGGGCCCAGACCGCCAATGGCGCGCAAAGTCCGCACGCCGTCACGCTCCATCACCATAACCACGCGCATGTGCTCAACCGATTGGCCGTTGCCCCAGCGTTCGCACCAACATCCCCCGGCGCGGGCGTCCAATCGGAGGCGCGAGGCGTCGCCGGAATAGGTGTGCGCCGAACTCCACCAGCGCTCGACCCGCACCAAGTGACGCCAAACCTCAGCCGGTGAGCTGGAAACCTCGGTCTCGGCCGAGATCGTGAAGCTGGAAGCAGAGGCGGCGGTTACTTCGGCCCGGGCCGCCGGCGTCATCAACAGGCCAACGGCAAACGCGGCGATCGCAAATAGGCGCATGAATGTCTCCCTGGGGGGCGCCGCTTTTGAACGCGTTTTCCAGTCCGGGCTCAACTCCAAGTCGGCCATTAACCAAAGTTCAGGGGCGATTTGACACAATCTTGCCTGCTTTGGTGACTTCCGCGTCCTCCCTGCCAGATAGCGCCAAGCGCGCACGCGCCTTGGCGAACGTCGCGCGTGCGCGGATCGCCAACACGTGGCTGCGGCTCGGCGCTTGCGGGATTGTCGCTGCAGTCGCCACTTCCATTGTTGGCGCCGCCACGCCGGTGCTTTGGTGGGTCGGGCTCATACCCATCCTGTTTTTGGATCGCTGGATATTTCAGCGCTTGCTGAAAGCGTGCCGCGCCGGTGATCCGCCGGCGCGCACACCGCGCCTACTCATCTGGACCATCGTGCAAAGCGTCTACGGCAACATCGTCGCTGCGATGCTGTGGTTCTCGCCCTACGTGCCAGGTGAGACGCTGGCGATCATCTATATCTTTGGCGGACTTGCGAACGCCGCCGCGACGTTGCGTTCATCTGTGCCGCTTTCCATTGCAGGGGCGGGGCCAACGATTGCGTTTCTCTTAGGATTGCCGGTTGGGGAATATGTGGCCAATGGCGCCACCAATCCGTTGGATCTGATGCCATTGATGGGCGGGCTGTTGCTGCTCGCTTTTGGCGTCAATCTTTGGAAAAGCTTACTCGCTTCTGACGCCGCACAACTTGAGGCGGAGGCTGCTGTTGTACGTGAACGGCAGACCGCCGCTGCAGCCGCCGCAGCGAAAAGCGGCATGATTCAGCGAATGAATGACGAATTACGCACGCCAATGACAGCGTTGTCAGGCGCTGCCGAGCACCTGCGCCGTGCCGCGCAATCGCCGGGCGCGCGCGCTCATATCGCCACCATCGTTCAAGCGAGCGAGGTTCTTCGCCTTGTGCTCAACGATCTTTCCGATCTCGATCAGCTCGAAAACGGTCAGGTGCGGATCGAGGCAAAGCCTGCGGATCCGCGCGACGTGCTGCGCGGCGTCGTCAGCGCCTTCAAGGCCGCGGCTCAAGATAAGAGTCTTGAGCTTTTCGTCGATGTCGATCCTGCAACGCCCGCCTTGCTTGAGATGGATGCGGCGCGCGTGCGCCAAGTGTTGTTCAATCTTCTCGCGAACGCGATCCGCTACACAACACATGGCGGCGTGCGCGTACGGATGAGCGCGCAGCCGGTTGATGCTGCAGTCGTTCGTTTGAGTTTCATCGTTGCCGATACAGGCGCAGGCATGTCGCGCTCGCAGCTTGCGCTCATCTTTGGGCGCGAGCGTCTCTGCGCCGAAGGGGAAGGCCCGGGGCTCGGGCTCGCCATCTCGATGCGCCTCGTGCGGCTGATGGGCGGCAAGCTCTCGGCCAAAAGCGAATTGGGCGAGGGGTCGGTCTTCTCTTTCGCACTCGATGTGCCGATCGCGGCTAGGCGCTCAACTTCAGCCGCCTAGAGCCGGCCGCTTGACGGAAATTTGCACTCGTGTTTTGCTATTGCGAGTGATTTGCAACTAAGGGCGCGCCATGCGCACGATCGCAACCTTGCTAGACGAGCCCGAAATCGAGGCCGACCCACCTGAGATAAGGCTGATCGGCGCAGCCTCCCTGGCGGCGCTGATGGCTGCGGCGCGCGAAAAGCTGGGCCGCCAGCGTGTGTTCTTGCGCCGTCCAAGCGCCGCTCCGGCAAAGCCGGAAGAGAGCCGCTAGCCCAGAAACGTCGCGAGCTTGCGCGCCAGCGCAGCCCGATTGCGGATCTCGCACTCCCAGATCACCAGCGCTGACCACCCCTCCCGTTTCAGCCTCTTCAGCGAAGCGCGATCGCGCGCGAGGTTGCGCTCGATCTTTGCGCGCCAATACGCTGCATTGTCCTTGGGTTGGCGCGCGCCGCGCTTGCAGTCGTGGCCGTGCCAGAAGCAACCGTGCACGAACACGACCTTAGCCATCGCGCCGAACACCAGGTCCGGTTTGCCTGGCAGCGCAGCGCCGTTCAATCGATAGCGTCTAGCGTAACCAGCCTCGCGCACCGCAGCACGCACGGCCCGTTCGGGCGCCGTATCGCGCGATTTCACCGCGCGCATCACCGCGGATCGTTTTTCCGGATCGAAGACGTCGGCGCGCACTAGGCGCTCTTACGCGCCGCCGCCGCTCCCGCGAGCGGGCTCAGCAGATTTTGTGAAAGCCAGCGCACAACCGGAACGCAGACCGCATCACCCACAAGATGAAGCGCGGCAGTCTGTCCGCTTGGGAGTGGATAGTGCTCGGGCACGCCCATCAAGCGCGCCGCTTCACGCGGTGAGATCAATCGCGAGCGCAAACTCTTGCCCTCGACGAACAGTAGAAGCTGCCGACTCGAGCCGCCGGTTGGCGTCCGCAAGCATCCGGCAAGCCCGTCAAATCGCGCTTCCGCGCGTTGCACGCGCTCGCCGTGTTCGATGCGGATACGGCGGAAAACAGCGCCAACTTCGCGTCTGCCGCTCTCTTGCAGTGCTTCGAGCCGGCTGCGCTGCAGTTCGCTCATTTGCGACACCAGCTTTGCTGTTTGCTCGGCGCTGTTCCAGGCGTCGCTGTGGTCATCGAGCAGATCGGCGAGGCGCGTGTTGCGCTTCGGCGGCGTGTTGAGCCGCCACCAAACATAATGCTTGCGCATACTGTCCGGCAGACGCGCGACGAGATTGCGCAAAGCTTGCCCATGAAATGGTTCGCTCGGTCCGGACGCAACAAGATGCGGCGGCGGACTACGCGCTGCGATGATGAATAGCCGCGGCCGCGATTGCGGCGTGAACATCGCCGCGTCGATCTCCAGCGCGCCGGCGCGGTATCCTAGATCATCGAGCGCATGCAGCAGCGCTGTGAAGTCAGCGCCGCCATGCGAACTCAAAAGTCCGCTGACGTTTTCCAGCGCCAGCACATCGGGTGCGCGCCCTTCGTGCTCAAGCTTTTCGATCAGCGCGTGGAAACCCCAGAAGGCGCCGGAGCGCGGGGCGGCCAAACCTCTGCGTGCGCCCGCGAGCGAAAGATCCTGACACGGGAATGAGGCCCACGCCAAAGCAGCCTTGCCCGGAAGCTTCGATGGCGTGAGCTTCCAGATGTCGCCTTCGTGCATGTCATCGCCCGGCGGGAATGCGGCGCGGTAGGCCGCGGCCTTGGTTCGGTCGATGTCATTTGCGAAAGCGCAGGCGAAATCGGGCTCGAGGCCCAAGCGGGCCAGGCCGCCACCCGCGAAAAACTCCCACAGTGGGGCGCCGGAATCACGCTGCATGGGGCTATACTAACCCCCATGAGGGTGCTGACATCCATCCGGATGGCAGAGCCAGATGGGGGAATGCCTATGCGGAGCTTGTTCCGCGGTGCGTTGGTTGGGCTCTTCTTGAGCGCCGCAGCTTTGTCAGCTTGCCAGCGCCAAGCGCCGGCCGGCGAAGAGGGGCCGTCCACACCAACAAACGCCGAGCGTGAAGCCGAAATCGCCGCCGAAACATTGGCGGCGCTTGGCGCACCAGCGAGCGCCGAGCAGCGCGCGGCCTACGAAGGCGAATTTCAGGCTTCTGGCGGTCTTGATGCGCTCGGCAACGCCGAAGGCGCTTGGGAGCTCACGCTGCTCAACGACTACGCGCAGTTCGCGCGTCCGGGTCTCGGCGAAGATGGCGGCATCCCTGGCGAGCGCGACTATCGCGAGCACGGCATGCGCGTTGTTGCAGGGCCCGTCACCATCACGATTTCGCAGCAGGCCTGCACCGCAAGCGGCGTCGAACTGCCGTACACCGCGCACGTCCTGTTTGAAGGCGTTGCCTACCAAGGTTGCGCGCGGCGCGGCGTCGTTGAAGGTGAGCGCCCAACTTGGGCTTCGCTGCTTCCCGAATTGATGCCCGCGATCAACACCTGCACCGAGCGCGCAAGCTCGCGTCCCGCGCGCGTTACCTTCGCGTCGGCGTTGGATGAAGGTGAAGTGCTTGTCCGCGTGCGCGAAGCTAATGGCTCGCGCCGCGAGTGCATCGTCACCGGCGGTGCGGTGTCCGTATATGAACCGTTGTCCGATGATGATCGGCGTAATGGCGAAGGCGAGCCTGAGTTTCAGCCTGGTGGATCTCGCCCTGCGGCGCGCAATTGCCGGACCGTCGAAGCCGCAACCGACCGCAGCGGCGCACAGCTCGGTTGGCTCATCCGCAATAGCTGCTAATTCGCCGCTTAGGTAAGCAAGCCGCTGATCCACTGGATGGCGTTGTCGATCACGGCAAGGCCAACACGCGTGCCGAGATAAACGGAAGCCACCGAAGCGATTGCCGCCGGGATCGTCAGCAGCATCAGCAGGCCGTCGCGCTGCAGCAGCGCCAGTGACGTCATCGCGACGGTCATGCCTGGCGGCCAGTTTGCGAACGGGATCGGCAAGATCAGCACCAGCGCCATCAGTAGCGTTTGCAGCCCGACGACGATCGTCACCGGAAACCGCGTCAGCCGCGACCAACGCGGCCGGATGAGATACTCAACGCGCTTCAGCGACGGGATGGCGAGATTGAATGTGCGGCGCAGTGCGCTGCAGTCGACCTGCCAGTCGCGCACCGGCTTTGGCACGAGCAAGCGGCGCGAGCCAAACACCATTTGCAGCGCAGGCGCCAGCATCAGCACGCCGAAAATCGTCGAGATACCGGGCACGTTCGGCACGCACATCGGCAAGGCCAGCACCAGCAACAGCATGCCGTGCGCACGTGAATCGAGCCGGTCGATCAGTTCGCCAACGCTGACGCTTTCGCCCGGAAACGCCTGGATCAAATCCTCAAGCAGCTCCGATGCGGGTCGCCCGCGATCTTCGGATGCGCCGTGTCGATCGGCGGAGGGGGCGGGAACCGGCATGTCCATGAGATTAGCCGTGACATGGGGCGCCTGATGGGTTTTGGCGAGTCTTTAGCGACGTTCAGACAGCATCAACCATACCAGCGTAGCTCACATGTTTGATGCAGCGCGCAACGGCGCTCCTTTCCCTGTGCTTCCTGGGCTCGGCATGTGCTGGGCCGCCGAACCCGCCTGCCGAATTGGCGGGTTTATGGAGCGCCGGGCCGGCTGCATGTGCTGCGGGTGTCGGCGTGCGTTTCGAGGCGGATGAGATCCAGCTCGTCTACGAAGACGAGACTCAAACTCTGTTCGATCATCCACGTTACAAATTGGAAAGCGGCGGCGAAACGTTTCGTGTTCGCATCATTTACCAATTGCCGCAGGTGACGGGTGGTGCGCGTGTCGCTGGCGCGCACGGCGTGCTTGTGTTGGCGCGTCAGCCAGATGGCAGCCTCGCGCCGCTCACGCACAGCATCATCGATGGCCGCACCGGCTCAGCGCGCATGCGCATTGCCGATGATCCAGCGGTTCAGGCGCTGACGCTTGCGCCATGCGGCGCGCATCCATGGCGCGAAGACCTGCGCGGCCGCGCGTAGAAAAACCGCCGGCCATTGCTGACCGGCGGTTCTCAAACTCAATCGCTATGAAGCGGTCGATTATTGTCCGGCTTGGCCGTTCGACGCTTGATAGGTTTCGCCGTTGCAGCGCGCGATTTCGTCGGCGTTCAGTTGTTGGCTGGCGGTGCCGTACGAGGCAATGCGCAGGCCGTCGGCTTGGCGCACGAATTGGCGGCACGAGCGGACGTTGGCGCCGTGGTCAGCGCGCGCAAGGCAGGTGTCGCCTTCGCAATCCCAGATCGTGTTGAGCGCGATGATGCGCGTTTGCTGCGCGACCGGCGCGGCGAGACGGATGGTGTAAACTTCGCGCGCGAAAGCGGGGGCGGCGAAAGCAGCGCTGATCACGGCAGCGGCGATAATCGAACGAATGGCGGACATTGGACCTACTCCTGGACTGGTCGCGCTGCTTGGGGAGGAGCGCTGGGCCTCTATGAATGGTTCGCTGATTGCTGACAAGAGAAAATTGAAGGAATGAGAAAATATTCATTGAATAATTGTTACGTAACGTCAGCTACAGCTCAGGTCGGCGGCTCCAACATGTTTAAAAAAGCCCAACCAGCGCGCCGTGGATGGGCTAGAATAGGCTGAGGCGGGACGCGTGCGGGGGCGAGCGCGTCGAAACGACAACAAGGGGACGTTTCGCGATGACGATCTACAAGTTTTCCGTTGGCGTAGTGCTCGCGGTGGCGATGGTGGCCGTGCTCGGCATGAGCGCGCTGGTGTTTAGCTCGCGCGACTTCCAGTTCGGCGTGGCGCAGATCTCGCCATCGACCAACGGTCTTATCTCCTTCGCCCAACTCGACGCCGCCGACCGTCAAATTCAACAACTGGAAGCGGAGAGCGCCGGTCCGCGCGGCGAACTCTTGGAAATCGATCAGCAGATCGCGTCGCTGGATGGCCAAGTGCAGAGTGCTCAGGCCAGCACCAACGAAGCACGCGCCGCAATGGTTGGCGCCATCGCTGACATCGAAACCCGCGCCAGTGTTCAAACCGCCGAAAGCTCAGCTGCTGATATGAGCGCCCAGGGCCTCTCGCAGCGTATCACTTCGCTCGCCTCGCGCCCTGGCCTGCCGCCCGCTGATCAGCAGGGCATCGCCAATTTGAGCGTTCAGGTTCAGCAATTGGCGTCACAAGAAGAAGCGCTCGACGACCGCAGCGCCGAACGTTCGGCTTTGGTGTCGCGCCAGCGTTTGGTGAGCGGTCAGGTCGCCGAAGCCAATCGACGCGTCTTCGCACTCCAGCAAACGGTCGTGCCGGATTACGAACATTATCAGCGCGTTCGCGGTGAAGCTTACGCGCTGCGATCCATGAGCCCGCTGGGTGCGAGCGCGTTCCTCGCCCAGGGCCACCCGGCGCTGCTCTCTACTGTCCTCGTGCTGCTCATGGGCGCACTTGGCTCGCTGCTTTATCTATTCCCGGCTTATCTCAACCGCCCCGTCCCGGTGACGATGGCCGAGATTGTCGTGCGTCTGATTTTCGGCATGTGCGCTGCGCTTGCCTTCTATGTGCTCGCCAACGCCGCCATTGCCGGCTTCTCAATCGCATCCTCGGTGCAACAGGCGACGACATCCTCCACGCTCAACCCGTTCACGGTATCTCTGGTTGGCATCGTGGCCGGCGTGCTCTCGGAAGATATAGCCAAGTGGATCCAGGATCGCGGGCGCGGTATCTTCCAGCAGGGCGGGGTCGCGTCCTCAGCGCCGGTGGCGCAACCGCCTGAGCCGGCGCCCACCGGCGGGCTCGTGAACAACAACGCCATCTCGTAACGGCGGCTATTATGACGCTGACGCCGCGATACGCGCTTTGACGCGCGCATCGCGGCGATTAGTGTGCGTGCAACAAAGTTGAGGAGGAGCCTGATGGGCCGCGCAGTTATCGTTTCTTACGCCCGCACGGGCCTCGCCAAGTCAGGCCGGGGCGGTTTCAACGATACGCACGGCGCCACCATGACGGGCCATGCGATCAAGCACGCTGTGGCGCGCTCCAAGATCGACCCCGCCGAGATTGAAGATGTCGTGATCGGCTGCGGCGCCCCCGAAGGCGCGACTGGTACGAACATCGCCCGTCTTTCGCTGATCCGCGCCGGCCTGCCGGTGACGAGTTCGGGCACGACCGTGAACCGCTTCTGTTCTTCGGGCCTCCAAGCGATCGCGCAAGCTTCGCACTACATCATGAACGAAGGCGCCAAGGCCGCTGTCGGCGGCGGCGTTGAATCGATCTCGCTGGTGCAGATGAGCGGTCAGGCCAACCGCTATCGCGTCACCGAAGAAGAGCTGATGAAGACCAAGCCCGAGCTTTGGATGGCGATGATCGAAACCGCCGACATCGTGGCAAAGCGCTACAATGTTGCTCGCGATTATCAGGACGAATATTCGCTGCGCTCGCAGCAACGCATCGCCGCCGCACAAGCCTCGGGCATCTTCAACGATGAGATCGTGCCGATGGCGACCAAGATGAAAGTCGTCAACAAGGAGACGAAAGAGGAGAGCTTCGTCGATTACACCGTCACGAAAGACGAGTGCAATCGCGCTGACACCACCCTTGAAGGCTTGGCCTCGCTGCAGCCGGTGCGTGGTCCGGGCAATTTCGTCACCGCCGGCAATGCGAGCCAGCTTTCGGATGGCGCTGCTGCTGTCGTCCTGATGGATGAAAAGGAAGCTGAAAAGCGCGGGCTTGAGCCGCTGGGCTTGTTCAAGGGTTTCGCTGTTGCCGGTTGTGAGCCTGATGAAATGGGCATTGGCCCGGTGTTCGCCGTACCGCGTCTGCTCGAACGCCAAGGCCTCAAAGTCGATGACATCGATCTTTGGGAGCTCAACGAAGCTTTCGCGTCGCAATGCCTCTATTCGCGTGATCGCCTCGGCATCGATCCGGAAAAGTACAACGTCAATGGCGGCTCCATCGCCATCGGCCACCCGTTCGGCATGACCGGCGCGCGTCTCGTTGGTCACGTTCTGCTCGAAGGCAAGCGCCGCAAGGCCAAGCACGCGGTCGTCACGATGTGCATCGGCGGCGGCATGGGCGCTGCGGGTCTCTTCGAGGTGTTCGCATGAGGTTTTTGATCGTTGTTGCGACGCTTGCGCTCGCGGCTTGCGGGCAAGAGGCGCAACAACGCGAGACCACAGAGGCGTACCCGGTGGTCGCGGCGCCTCAGACCAACACCATGATCGGCGCCGCCAGCGCGGCGGGCATCTCTAGTGCGGTGGCGATGAACGTCGACGCTGTGCGCCTCGCTGCGCCGAATTTCATTGTCGCGGAAGTGGACGATCAGGTTGAAGGCGAGCCTTTCAAGGCGATCACGCTTTCCGCGGGTGATGAGGAGGTGTTCCGCATCCTCCCGGCGGCTGATGGTCAGCATGCGCATTCGATTGTTACGCGCTCATCTCAGGCGCGCAGCGATGCCGGCGAAATTCCCGGTCAATCCAAGTTTGCCATTGCGCCACCAGAAGAGGTGAGCTTCTGCGCGACTGAATTGATCGACAACATGCCTGGCTTTGCGTGCTCAACAGCTGAGGACGGCCGCTTCTGGCGCGTTTATCGTTTGCCCGAAGGGGCCAGCCCCGCAGGCTCGTTCGATGAGATCGAGCCAGATTTGCTGCACGAAGCGACGCTCGTGGAAATGCGCTGGATCGCGCCGCGGGTTTAGTAAATCTGGCGCCCTTGAACATCGACGGCGACGACCGCTTCAGAGTACAGCCCCGCGCGAGCGAACCCTAGGTCGCGTATGGACGTCAGCACGCGCATAACGTCGCCGTAGGAAACGTTGCTGTATGGCCGAACGCAAATTCTGGCTGTCGTGTATAGCTCCTCGGCAGTGAGTGCAGGATTGTTGCGCGCCACTTGAAGCGTCAAGTCATCTCGCAGTGGCGGAAAGGTCGTGGTTACCCAATCCTGGCCGTTTGCAATCGTGATGACCGGTTCGGTCGCGTCGGGTGGCATCGCGATGCGGACGGTTGTTGGGCTTATGCCTTGCAAAACAATGGGCAGGGGATTGAGCGGCAAGTGATCGTCCCGCACCACCCTGGTTTGATCGGGAGTGAGCAGCGCCAAGGTGATAAATCCGGCCTCACGTAACGCGTCACGTGCGGATGCGAAGCGGCCATACGAGACGTCTTCGTCCGCACTGATGGCAATCCTGCAGAGCGATGTTTCGCGCCCGGCAATCATATAGGCGCCGGGGGCTGTCCCGCTCCAGCATTGTTCAATTGAACCGCCAGGAGTGTTGGCCAGCCATGCTTGGGCTGCTGTCTCTCCCAATTGCGCAAGCTGGACTTGTGCGCCGTCCACAAAATAGTGGGTCACGCCGTTTGTCGACGAGAGTGAAACAGTGGTTTGCCGAGCTGTGGCCCTGGTGGCGCCGGTCAGCGTTGCGAATGATCGAGCAGGCGGCGACCGCGAGCCCATGATCGCGTTGCTGTCGCAAGGGAGAACCGGTGTCGGCGGCGGCGTTTGGGCTGCGGATATCGTCGCGGTTAAGAGCAATGCGGCAATCGCGCTCGAGCAACATTTCAGTGGTTTGATGCCTGCGGTTTGCAACATCTAGGTCGTCAACTTGTGCACTGAGCTCGCAGTCGCGATGCGTTCGCCGGCGCTGGTGCGGAGCTCCGCGCTCATGAACACGAGCGTCCGCGTTTTGCGCACCAACGTCGCCCTGGCTGACCCAGCTTCACCGCCGCCCAGCACATCGACCGTGACCGACACCAGCGCCGTTGCACCTCCCGCTTCCTGTGTCGCTGCATTGGTAAGCGCGTCAACGAGGCGCGCCGTAATCTCGGACGCGCTCATTTCTTGCGCTTGATCGACAGGTTGATGCGCTCATGCGCGACCTCAAGCGTCGCCCATTCGCCGACACTGGCTTGCTTGCCCGGCTCAAGGTCTTTGTAATGACGGAAAAAGTGCGCGATCTGCGCAACCAGTAGCGGCGGCAAGTCTTCGTGCGTCTTCACGTCCTTATAGAACGGATTTAGCGCATCGACCGGCACCGCCAGAATCTTCTCGTCGACGCCTTTTTCGTCGCTCATCAGCAGCACGCCAACCGGGCGCGAGCGAATGACGCAACCAGCAACCACCGGCATCGGCGTCACCACCAGAATGTCCAGCGGATCGCCGTCATCGCCGAGGGTGTTCGGGATGAAGCCGTAATTGCTCGGATAGAGCATTGAGGTGTGCAAGAAGCGGTCGACGAACAGAGCGCCGGACTTTTGGTCGAGTTCGTATTTCACCGGGAGCCCGCCTTGCGGGATCTCAATGAACGCGTTGACCTCATGCGGCGGGTTGGGGCCTGGGGAGATGAAGCGGATGTCCATCCGCCACCTCTACATCAATCGTTGGCAGCCATAAACGGCTTAAGGATGCGGCTATTGTCGCCGTAGACCCGTACCGAGCGGCGTCTTCAAACTTTACAAATCTCACATCTCCTTTCTGAGAGGTGCGAGATCAGGAAATACAGGTGTGCGTTTCTGCGCTTTCGCGGCGAATGCTTCCATCATGTGTGGCGGCGAGAACATGCCAGCCTGCCATGTCGCAATATAATCGAGGCCATCCGCAATGGAGTGGTCGCGCGCGTGATTGATCATTCTTTTTGAGCCGGCAACTGCGACTGGCGCTTTGCTTGCGATTTCTTTCGCGAGCTCCAGGACGTGCGAAACCATTGCTTCCTGGGTTGCAAAGACGTCGTTCACCAGCCCGATTTCCTTAGCTTTTTGCGCGGGCAATCGCCGGCCCGCATACGCAAGTTCCCGCACCCAGCCTTCCGGAATGAGTTTGCACAAACGCGGAAAAGTTCCCACGTCTGCCGTCATGCCGATGTTGATCTCGGCGATCTGGAAGAACGCGTCTTCGGTGCAATAGCGAATATCGCAGGCGCTGGTCATATCGACGCCTGCGCCAATACAGCCGCCTTGGATCGCCGCGATCACCGGCATACGCGCATTGTCCAAGCAATTGAAGCTGTCCTGCAGCTTCAGCACGAATTGGCGGAAGGCCTCGGCGCGTGCGTATGCATCGCCGCCGCTGGCGCTGACGCCATCGCCATCGGTGAACACGGAAATGTCCATGCCGGCGGTGAAATGCTTGCCGGTGGAGGAGATGACAATCGCGCGCGCCTTGGCGTTGTCGCTGATGTCGTTCACGAGAACCGGCAGCTCATTCCAGAATGGGCGCGGCATGGCGTTGAACGCCTCCGGCCGGCTCAACTGAATGTGCGCGACATTGTTCTCGATGCTGAGCTTGAAGCAGGTGAGTTCGGTCATGGCGTGGGCTCCCTGAGCGTTGGCTAGCACGGGCGCGCTACAGCGTCATCGCTTCAGAGGCTAGCCCACCCGCGCCGACATGCCGCCATCGACCGGCAACAGCACGCCGGTGATGTATTTCGCTTCGTCTGACGCAAGGAAAAGCGCAGCGTTTGCGGTATCCCACGCATCGCCCATTTGCGCATTCAGGGGCACTTGGGCTGCGCGCTTGGCGCGCAAAGCCTCAACGTCAATGCGTCCGTCTTGGCTGTGGCCGGAAATCGCCATCGGCGTATCCATCAAGCCCGGCAGGATGGCGTTGCAACGCAGTCCGTGCTTGGCGTTCGCCAGCGCCACCGAAACCGTCAGCCGGTTCAGCGCGGCTTTCGAGACCTCGTACGCAATCATGCCTGAGCCTGCGAGAGAGGCGAGCGATGAGATGTTGACGATCGCGCCTTTGGCTTCGCGCAAAGCCGGCGTCGCGGCCTTGACCGTCAGCCACGCGCCTTTGAGGTTCACACTCATGATGCGGTCGAATGCGGCTTCGTCCGCCACATGCGCCGGGCCGTCGCCGCCGCCGCCAATGCCGACATTGTTGATCAGAATATCTACGCCGCCAAAGCGAGTATGCGCTTCGGCAACAATTGCCGCGCAAGCATCAGCGCTCGTAATATCAGCCTCGAACGCTGCGCCGCCGATTTCGTTCGCCGTGGCTTCAGCGCGCTCACCGATGCGATCTGTGCAAAGCACCTGCGCGCCTTCGCGTGCAAACAATGTCGCGATCGCACGCCCGTTTCCAATCGTGTCGCCCGGCGTCTGCCCGGCGCCAACCACGATCGCACGTTTTCCCGCTAATCTCATGCGGGCCTCTTTATGCGAACACAACGCCCGTCAGCACGGCCGCGTAATGCACACCCGCGGCAGTCATCACGAAGCCATGCCAGATGGCGCGGCGGAACGGCAGCCTTTCCCAAACATAGAACGGGATGCCGATCGTGTAGAGCAGTCCGCCAACTGCGAGCAGAATGACGCCCGCGAGCGGCACGTCTTCGATCATTGGCCTCATTGCGGCGACTACGAGCCAGCCCATGGCGACATAGAAAACGATCCAAATCTTTTTGCCGATCGATGGCAGGAAGAGTTTGCCCGCAGCGCCGACAATCGCCAGCGCCCAGATGATCGTCGTCATCGAGATCGCCCAGGCGCCGTCGAAGCGAATGGCGGTGAACGGCGTGTACGTGCCCGCAATCATGAGAAAGATCGCCGCGTGGTCGAAGCGTCGGAGCAAGCTCTTGCGCTTATGGTTCTCCGCCAAATTGTAGGCCATCGAGCAGCCGATCATGGTCATCACGCAAACAGCGTAGACCGCAACCGCGCTCGCCATCGGCAGGCCGCCTTGCCAGATCGCCAGCCCGAGCGCGGCGCCCACCGCGAACGTGAACAGCATCAGCGCCACGCCATGCACCCAGCCATCGACCAGCTTTTCAAGCCGGGTGGGGTAGTGGAGTTTCGGGATCAGGTCAGAAAGCGTCATCGCCTTGATAATGGCCGGTTTGCCAGCGTTTGTCAGGACGGCTCGGCTGACAGTTTACGACCGAATGTGACGATCCAGCGTCCATTCGGTCCGCGAAAGCGGCTGCGCTAGACTGGCGTCATGAAGAATCACCTGGATCGGCGCGTGTTTGTAGCGGCTTTGCTGGCGGCCACGCCCGCCTTCGCGCAGCGCCCCTTGCTCGACGGGTTGACGCAGGGCGATGCAAGCCGCGGCATCAAGGACGCGCTTTCGCTCGCTTCCATGAACGCCACCAATCGTCTGGCGCAGCCCAACGGCTTTTGGGGAAACCCGCAAGTGCGAATCCCGTTGCCGGGCTTGCTGGGGCAGTCGCAGCGAACCTTGGGCCGCATGGGCATGTCGGCGCCGCTCGATCAGCTCCAGGAAAATTTGAACCACGCAGCCGAGTCCGTGATGCCGCAAGCGGCGGGGCTCTTTAACACGGCCGTGCGCAACATCACGATCGCCGACGCAATCGATATCGTGCGCGGCGGTGACGATAGCGCCACGCGCTATCTGCGCGGCAGCACCGAGCGCCGGCTCACCACCTTGCTGAAGCCGCCAATGACGCGCGCGCTCACCGACTCCGGTGCGTTTACGATTATGCGTTCGGCGCTCCGCCAGGTCGGCTTGTCCAGCATGACCACGGACTTGCGCCGTGAGGTCATCGATTTTTCGACCACCAAGGCGCTCGACGGCTGCTTCCACTATATCGCCGAAGAAGAGCGCGCCATTCGTCGCGACCCATGGCGGCGAACGACGGATATCTTGCGCCGCGTGTTCGGCTAGGCTGCTTGACCTTAACACTTTCCTCGCCATGGTCCGCGCCGTGAGTTCAGCACCAGAAACTTTCCGCCGCGTCTCGTTCGAGGTTCCGGGCGGACGCATGGCCGGCATCGCTTTCGGCGCTCAAACCGCAACGCCGGATATCGTGTTCATTCACGCCACCGGCTTTAACGCGCGCACCTATCGCGTATTGCTTGAGCCGCTCGGCGAGCGCTTTCATGTCTTGGCGCTCGATGCGCGCGGCCACGGCCTCACAACGCTGCCGCACAAGCTTTTCAGCTACACATCCTGGAAGCGTCACCGCGACGATCTCATCGCTGTGCTGGAGCACTTCACCGCGCCGGTCACGCTCGCGGGCCATTCGATGGGCGCCACGATCAGCCTTTTGACCGCAGGCGTCCGCACCGATCTCGTGAACGGCCTTGCCTTATTGGAGCCGGTGATCTTGCCGGCCGCTGCGTACGCGGGTTCGCAACTGCCGTTCGGGCCGCAATTGCAGCGCATGACGATGCCGTTGGCGCGTGGCGCAGCGGCGCGGCGCAACCAATTCGCCAGCCGCGAAGAGGCGCTTGTCGGTTTGACCGGCCGCGGCATCTTCAAGACCTTCCCCGCCGAAGTGATCGCCGATTATGTCGCCGATGGCTTGGTCGAAGATGGCGCCGGTGGATTCAAACTCGCCTGCGCGCCTGCGTTCGAAGCCGCTACCTACACCGCCCAGCGCCACGATCCTTGGGGCGCTCTGCGGAAGGTCACCGATCCGCTTGTGCTTTTGCGCGCCGAGAAGGGCTCCACCATCTCTGAAGCGGCTATGCACCGTGTCGCTGCGATCAAAGCCGATGCACGCGTCGCCACCGTTGAAGGCGCCAGCCACATGCTGCCCATGGAGCGCCCGGATCGCGCCCGCGCTGCCATTGAAAGCGCCGCTTTGATGGCGCGTCAGGGGCGCAAGTACCACGATGCGCTGGTGCAATAGCCATGCTGCGGATCGCGCGCCTTTGCTTCGCGATCCCAGCGCTTTTGATCGCCGCATGCGCCAGCCTTGCTGAAGGGGCGCGCCCTCTCACCGCGTTCGTCGGTGTAACGCTTATCACCGCCTACGGTGAACCTCATCGCGAAAATCAGACCGTTCTCGTTCGCGACGATCGCATCCTCGAAGTCGGGGATATGGGCGAGGTTTTCATCCCTTGGGGATCGCATGAGGTAGATGGCGGAGGCCGTGTGTTGGCGCCGGGCCTGGTTGACATGCATGTGCACATCTTCATGCCCGACGACGGCGTGCTGTTTCTCGCCAATGGCGTCACCACAGTCCGCAACATGTCCGACCGTGCGGAAACAATTGTGCTGGCAGCTGAAATCGACGCGGGTACGCGCCCCGGGCCTCGCATTTATTCCAGCACGCCAATCATCGATGGGCCGCAGGCCGATTGGGAAAATCCGCGCGCGACCCGCTCTGCCGACGACATGCGGCGGCGCATCGCCGAATTGGACAATTCCGAACATGTCGGTGTGAAACTCTATGAAAATCTATCGCGTGAGGCCTTTGTCGCCGGCGTCGAGGAGGCGCGTGCGCGGCAGATGCAGGTTTATGCGCACGTACCGTTCTCGATGTCGCTCAGTGATGTTTTGGCGCTGGGTATCGATAGCGTTGAGCATCTCACCGGCTTTGACCGCGCCTTGGCGCCCGCCTCGCAAAGCTCTTGGGACGAGCAGCGCTGGGCAGAGATGGACGCTAGCCGCGTCGCGCCCGTCGTTCGCGAAGTTGCCGCAAGCGGCGTGTGGAACGATTCAACTCTGATCACGGCAATCGGGGCGCGCCGCGCCTTTGCCGACATGCAAGCCGCGCAAGCCGAGCCGCTCTATCGCTACGCAACGCCGCGTCTGCGCGCGCACTGGCGCGCCATCCAGGCCGACGAAGCCGCTGAGCGCGATCCGGCTGAAACTTGGGCCGTCGTGCAACTTGCCCACGCTGCGCGTCTTGAAGTCGTTCGCGCACTGCATGAAGCCGGTGCGCCTCTGCTCTTCGGCACAGATGCGCCGCAGCCCTTCATCTATCCCGGCTACTCATTGCACGATGAGTTTGCGCTGCATCTTGATGCGGGGTTGACGCCAACGGATATATTGCGCGCCGACACTGAAGGGTCCGCGAATTTCTTGAACGAGCAGGGCGTATTCGGCCGCATCGAACCCGGCGCCCGTGCTGACCTGCTCTTGCTCGACCGCGATCCTGAAGCAGATCTAAGCACGTTGCGTGCGCCGCAAGGCGTTATGGCGGCTGGTCGTTGGTACGATGCCGTGACATTGCAGCGTATGCTCGGCGACATCGCCGCACGCATCGCGGCTGAAACCGCGCACTAAGGGCGCAAGCCAGGCGCCACGAGTTTTGAAACCCGCCCACGCGCCTCCGGGCTCGGCGTGAGCGCTTTGCGCGTGTTGACGTCGAACGTCAGCGCCACTGCTTCCATGCTGGCCCACGCAATGCCGGACTCCGGATCAAGCAGCCAGTGGACGATGCGCAGCGTCTTCTCGCCGATTTCGGCGATGCCGGAGTGAACTTCGATAAGCTCACCCGCGCGCGGAAACTTGCGGAATACAAAGCGGCCTTCGACCACGGCGCCCGCGGGCTGCACCCCATCGCTCGCCGCCGCTTGGCGCCACGGGGCCAGCAAATTCGGCACGCTATCGGAAATGCGGCCAACGAAGTGCTCGCCGCGCAAACGTCCGAGCGGATCGCACTGATCGGGATAAACCAACGCGCCACCGATACGTTGAACCCCAATCGTCGCCGCGTTCGCCAGCGATGCATCTGCGATTGGCTGGTTAACGTCGATTGAGCGAGGCTTGGCGTGCTCTGGCAATTTGCACTTCAGTTTCTTGGCTGCATCACGTGAGCGCGCCGACCATGGAAAGCTCCGCAAACCGCGCGTTTCCACGTGCCGCACCTTGAAGGTGAACGCCGTGCCCGGCGCGCCATCGTGATGGCGCATGTCGAAGCACAAGGTTGCGTCGCTTTCCCCCATCTCGACGACGCCGCCATGCATGATCAATGGCGCACCAGGCCGCGCTTCCTTGATGAATCGCACATGCGCTTCTTGCGCGATCAAGGTCGAGCCGGCGTTCTCGGTGAACGCATGCGGCAGCTCAAGCGCGCGCGCCATATGCGCAAGCCCGGTAAAGGCGCGCTCCATATGGAAGCGGATATTTAGATGGCCGCCGTCGTCACACTCCCAGGTGTTGACGCTGCCCTGATAAAGCGGCGTGGGCAGGGGCGTTGGATAGCTCACGCTGCTTGCTGGCACTGCGCACAAAGTCCGCTGGCTTCGATCATGGTGCGGCGAATGGAAAAGCCGTCTTTCTTGGCCGCATCCGCAAGGTCGATGAGTGCGTGGCCGGCATCGAATTCTTCGGCTCCACCGCACTTCTCGCAGATTAGAAAGATGGTCGACCGCTCGCAGGCGCCGACTTCGCACGCCATGAACGCGTTCAAACTTTCGATGCGATGCGCGAGGCCCATCCGCACGAGAAAATCGAGCGCGCGATACACCGTCGGTGGCTTTGCCGATTTGTCGGCATCGATCAGCGGCAAGAGATCGTACGCTTTCGCTGGACCATGTTGCTCAAGCAGAAGCTCAAGAACGCGGCGGCGCAACGGCGTGAAGCTTTCGCCAGCGTCGGCGCAACGTTTTTCAGCTTCAGCGATCTGGGCAGTGTGATTGTGGGCGTGAGCCATTTGATTTCATGATTGCAGGGTGCGCGTTCGACGGAAAGATGGGGGCCCCAGCACGCGAATTTGAGATCGGCCTCGCAATAGAACTTTACAAGAACATATGAGTCGCGTATCAAACTGGAACATACAGCGAACGAAGTAATCTATTGAACGGGGGCGTCCGATGACCGAAGCAATTTTCCGTGGAATTTCAGGTCGCTTGCATCGTTTCAGCGTGCATCGCCCGCACGAGCAATTCGCTGTCGCGCCTGCCGTTTATTGCTTCGCGCGTCCGGGGCCTGGCGGCCGCGGCTGGACGCCGCTCTTCCTCTCCCGGACCGGCAATCTGGCAAAGCGCTTGGCCAGCCACGAGCAATGGCCGGAAGCCCAGCTCCTCGGCGCAACCCACATCCTCATCCATCAGCATGACGAGCGCGACGCGCGCGAATACGTCGAAGCAGATCTCGCCGAGGCGCTGCGCCCGTCAATGAACGGTCCGTTCTTCGACGCCGAACTCACCGAGACCGCCGAAGAAGGCGTCGTACGCCTCGTCTGGGCCGCGTGATGGCAGAGACTTTCCCCTCCCCGAGGGGAGGGGAAAGGCGCGTCTAGTTCCGTCCGCCGCGCGGTGCGTTTTGGGCGGTTGGGAGTGCGGCGGCGCTTTCGGCGGAGCGGGCAAGTTGGATGAACTCGGCGCGCCAGCCGAATTCGTCGCGTCCACGTGCGCCCTGCGCCAGGTTGATCACGTCGTCATAGCCGTAGCCTTGGCGCATGAACTGATCGTGGCGCAGCAACTGGCCATAGCCTGCAACGGCCGTCGCCCAGCGCGTCGATTCGGGCGCTTGCGCGATATCTCGCACGGCGTCGCGATCGGTGATCGGGCGCTCGATCAGGCGTGAGGTATCTTGGCCCGGCAGTTTGTAGCGAATGCGCAGGAAGGCAATCTCGCTTGCTGTGCTGGGCGCGGTGCGTTCATCCTGATAGCGCAGCGGGTCGTTGAACGTGCGCCCGCCGACAGGCACGATCTCATAGATCGCGGTGACGGCGTGGCCCGAGCCGATTTCACCGGCGTCGACCCGATCGTTGTTGAAGTCCTCGCGGTTCAACATCCGGGTTTCGTAGCCGATCAAGCGATACTCAGCGACGCGCGCCGGGTTGAACTCGACTTGGATCTTCACGTCGTTGGCGATCGTGAACATGTTCGAGGCCATTTCGTCACGCAACACGCGGCGCGCTTCGTTCAGTGTGTCGATGTAGGCGGCGACGCCGTTGCCGTTTTGCGCCAAGCGCTGCATCAGCGCGTCGTTGTAATTGCCGCCGCCGAAGCCGAGAACCGAGAGATAAACGCCGGTGTCACGCTTGCGTTCGACAAAGTCTTCCAACTCTTGCGGGTTGTTGATGCCGACGTTGAAGTCGCCGTCAGTGGCGATGATCACGCGATTGACCGAGTTGGGGTTGAAGTTCTGTTCGGCCAGCGCGTAGGCGAGACGCAAGCCTTCGCCGCCTGCCGTTGAGCCGCCCGCATGCAGGTTTTCCAACGCCGCGATAATGCGTCCGCGTTCATTGCCAGGCGTCGGTTCAAGCACCGCACCGGCTGCGCCGGCGTAAACAACGATGGACACGCGGTCGCGTGCGTTCATCTGCTCGACCAGCATACGCATGCTCTGGATGACAAGCGGCAGCTTGTTCGCGTCGCTCATCGAGCCTGACACATCTAGCAGCAGCGTGAGATTGAGCGGCGGGCGCTCGCGCGGCACGATGTTGTAGCCTTGCAAGCCGATATGCACGATCTGGCGGCCCTCAGCCCAAGGCGAGGGCGCGACCGTCACGTTGGTGGAGAAGGGTTGTTGGCGCGTCTGCGGCAGCGGATAATCATAACGAAAATAGTTGATCAGCTCTTCGGTGCGCACCGCGTCCTGCGGCGGCAGCCGACCGCTGTTCAACAAGCGGCGCACGTTGGAATATGACGCCGTGTCGACATCGATAGAAAATGTTGAAACCGGATCGGCCGAAACCATGTGGATCGGGTTTGTGTCGACGTTCTCGTAATTTTCACGGTCGACGTCGCCCGGCATCGGTTGCGGCGCCGTTTGCGCGTAAGGTGAAACCACCCCGCCAATAGCGGCCCGCGCACGCCCGTCGTCGACGCGCGCTAAAGGCGGCGGCGGCGCAAGCGGCGCATTCTGTTCGGCTTCGACCCGATTGCCTGTGATGACGACGGATTCTTGAGCTTGATCAGATGTTGGCGCGGACTGAGACGCGCACGCAGTGAGCAGTATCGCGCAAGCTAACAAGCCCGCGCGCCGAGTGTTGCGCAGCATGACGTTTTCCCTCCCGAAACCGCCCGGACACGGTCGTGTTGACGGTAAGATCGGGCGCTCCGATCGCGACCAAGGTGAGGCAGGCGCGCGGCGTTTTCCGTACACACGCGCGTGCTTCACGCGCTTGTGTGCAAAACGCCTCTAGGGCCCTGGCTTAGCGGCGGCGGCGCTCACGTTCTGCGAGGCGGCGTTGCTCTGGGATCCAATTGTGCACCAGCGTGTCGAGCACGCTCAGCGGCACTTCACCGCTGAGGAGCACCGCGTCGTGGAAGCCGCGAAGATCGAAGTCAGCGCCTAGTTCATTGCGCGCCTCTTCGCGCAAGCGCGCGATTTCCCGGCGGCCGAGCTCATACCCGCAGGCTTGTCCCGGCCAGACGATGTAGCGATCGACTTCAGTCGCGATGACGCCCGGCAAATCGCCCGTGGTCTGCGCCACGTAGTCGATGGCCTGCTGGCGCGACCAGCTCTTCGCATGGAGGCCCGTATCGACAACCAGGCGCACCGCGCGCCAGAGCTGCCAACGCAAATAGCCAATGCGCCCGGCAGGGTCGCCATCATGGAAGCCCTGCTCGTCGGCAAGCTCTTCAGCGTAAAGCGCCCAGCCTTCAGAGTAGGCGTTGAACGATACGAGGCGGCGCAGCAGCGGCGTGTCCGTCAGCTCTTGCGCCAGCGCGATCTGGAAGTGGTGGCCCGGGACAGCCTCGTGAAAATCCTGCGTCGGCAGGTCGATGCGCGTCATTTCCGCGAGGCTGCGCATGTTGATGTAGTAGACGCCCGGCTGGGCGCCATCGAGCGAGGGCGGATTGTAGTAGGCCCCCGGCGAACCCGCTTCCGCGAACACTGGTACGCGCCGCACTTCGAGCGGAGATTGCGGCAAACGGCCGAACCATTGCGGCGCCCGTTCCATCACGCGGTTCACGCGCGCCTGCACATCGTTGATCAATTGCGCGCGCCCGGCGTCGCTATCTTCGTATTGGTAGCGCGGATCGGCCGTGAGCTGTGCGAGACGCTGTCCCACCGGTCCCTCGGTGAGCCCAAGGCGCCGCAAAGCGATGTCGAGCTCGCGATTGAGTTCATTCACCCGGTTGCGACCGATCGTGTGGATCTGATCCGGCGTCAGCTCGGTCGTCGTCTCAATCTTCAACGTCGCTGCGTAAAACTCGTTGCCGCGCGGCAAGTTTGAAACACCCGGCGCATCGCTCGCGCGTCCGCGCTCCGAGCGCACGAAGGCGAGCGCCCGTTGGTGCGCCGGCAGCACGTGCTCACGAACGATGGCCTCCGCGCGCGCCAGCAAGACCTGATTGTCGCGCTCGATGACGGCGCGCCGTTCAGCGTTCTGTTCACGCGCCGCCATTTCGTCGAGCTTGCGGCGGAAGCTGGTGATGTAGATTTGCGAAACGGGTGGATCGCGCAGAACGCCTTCGAGCATGCCTGCGACGGTATCGAGAATGAATCCTGGCGGCCGCACGCCAAGCTCGCCATCGGCGCGTGCGCGTTCGGTCTCTTGGTCGATCGCGTCCGCAACCGCGCGCAAGCGGCGCAGATAAGCTTCAGCAGAGGCCGTGTCGGTGACTGCATGGCGATCATCAAGGAAAGAGGGTAGCGTGATGAACGCGCTGTCCATTTGATTGAGTACGTAAGGACGCGCGCCGGAGAGCGGACCGAAATCGCCATAGGCGAATTGCGCGCCGCCTGCCGCGTTGGCGAATTGATCGCGCAGCACGTCATAGGTCAGGCGATCTTCCGGGCTCAGTGCGTTTACATCCAGCGCGCGAAGTTCCGCGTAGCGGCGCAACGCAGCGCTTCGGCGCGCTTCAACTGCGATGGCAGAGCGATCGTCGAGGCGATCGGCGTAGACGCCGCCCGCGGCATCTTCTTGCACGCCGGTTTGCGATGCGGTTTCGGGGCTATCGGCGAGGATTTCGCGCGCCCAATCGGCGAGCTTTCCCTCGAAAGCCGTCATCGGCTGGGTCTGGCGAGGCCCGCAGGCGCCCACTGCGAGCGAAAGTCCCAGCGCCAAGGCGAATGCCCAACGGATCGGCTTCATTATTCCCCCAAACCGCCATCTTGCGCCGCGGTAAGGCGCGGGGCGGGCATAGCATGCGCCGCGACTGATAAAAGACCGTCCGGCGCAGTTCATTTGCGCTAACGTGTTGCGGAAACCGCGCATTCGTGGTTTGGACAGCCCCCTAGTGGTAGGGAACTCGCGGAGACGACCATGACGACCGCCCAAGGCGGCCAGCAAACGCTGGGCAAAATCCTTTTTTACAACCAACTCGAGCCGCTTTCTGTCGAGAAGCACGGCAAGTTGGGTGTGAGCCAGGTCAGTAATCCGTTCGCGTTTCTCGCGGACACGCACCTTGTGCCGCTCACTGTGGATGAGTTCGGACTCGCCGCGGTTTGCTACCCGATCATTTTCGATACGCAGTCGAAGACGCCGCTCGCGGTGATGGGCCTGCGTCCGGGCATGAACGTGTTCCTCGGCGCCGATGGTTCGCTTGACCCGGAAGTTTATCTGCCAGCGTTCGCGCGCCGCTATCCGTTCTTGCCGATCCTCGCCAATGGCCAAGATCAGCAAAAGGGCGGCGATGACCGCGTGCTCGTTTGCATCGATCGCTCAGCGAAGATGCTTTCATCGACGCCGGAGCTGCCGTTTTTCGAAGGCGATAAGCCCTCGCGTTACACCCAAGAGGCGATCCAGTTCTGCCGCGAGTTCGACATGCTCGGAAAGCGCACGCAGGAATTCGTGAAGCTGATGGATCAGCACGGCCTGTTCGAAGCCACCCCGCTCGCTCTGCCGCGCGCGAAGGCTGATGGCACGCCGGACGAGCCGACCAAGCTTGGCGAATACCTCCGTATTTCGGAATCGAAGCTCAACGCGCTGCCGAAGGACACGTACCTCGAGCTGCGCGACAAGGGCGTCACGGCTGTTATGCACGCACACCTGCTCTCGCTCGGCCTGTGGCCGAAGATCCTGAGCCGCGCGGCGCGCATCCAGGCCTCGACCCCGCTCCGCTAAGCGGCGAACGAAGCGAAGTTACAAACGCCCCTCCCGCAAGGAGGGGCGTTTTTCTTTGTCCGTCGCGTAACCATGGCGTGTGGGCGCACGAAACCCCATTGTGCGAGCGGGCCGCATTGGCCTTGCTTGGCGGAGTCTGTATGCGCGTAGACATGGTCCGTTTTGTCGCGCTGGCGGTTTTCCTCCTCAGCCTCTTTGTTTTAACGCCAGCATCGGCGCAGCCATTGCCTGGTGCGCGCCAGGTGGATGCCGGCCTCCACTCCTCGCGTGCCGCGGTTGCCCCAGGTGAGACTTTCACCATCGCCCTCCGCGAGACCATCAACGAGGGGTGGCACACCTATTGGCGCAATCCCGGCGATAGCGGCGAGCCGACCTCGCTGACTTGGACGTTGCCCGCTGGCTGGAGCGCTGGCGCGATCCAGTGGCCTGCGCCCGAAGCTGTGCCGTACGCGATGCTCGTGAACTACGGCTACGAGGGCGAGGTCCTTTTCCCGATTGCGATCACTGTGCCCGCGAATGCGCGGCCGGGCTCGACAGTGACGCTGACGGCGGCGGCGTACTGGTTGGTCTGCGCCGACATCTGCATCCCGGAAGATGCAACGCTGACGCTTACCTTGCCTGTCGCTGCACAGGGCCGCGACGACCCCCAATGGGCGCCGCGTATTGCCGAAGCCGTCGCGAATATCCCCGCACGTCAAGAAGGCGTGAACGCCGTCATTTCGGTGGGCTCGCCCGCGCGCCTCACGGTTTCGCTGTCGAATGCGGACGCGATCCGCAACGTGCGCTTCTTTCCGTTTGAACGCGGTGTGGTCAAAGCGGCCCAAGCGCAGCACGTGCGGGTTGGCCCGAGCGGTGCAAGCTTTTCGCTGACGCCGGATCTCAATCCGTTGGGTGAGGCGCCACTAGCAGGTTTGGTCGTCTACGAGATGCAGGAAGCGGGCGCATGGGTGCGTCGCGGTATCGAGATTGAAGCTCAACCTGGCCAACCGATTGCGGGCACGGATGAAGACGCCGCGCCGATGTCGGATGATTACACGCTTGGCGAACTCGAAGGCGGTGCTGGCGCGTCGGCGCCGGTCGCGGAAAATCTTACCGGTCTCGCATTGCTCGCCGCCATGGGCTTTGCGTTCCTCGGCGGCTTGATCCTCAACATCATGCCGTGCGTGTTGCCGGTGCTTTCTGTGAAGGCTCTCGCCTTCGCGGGGGGAGTCCAGAACGGTGAAGCGCGCCGTCATGGCGTCCTCTACTTCGCTGGCGTGATGGTGACCTTCCTTGCGCTTGCGGGCGTGTTGATTGCACTGCGCGGCGCAGGTGAGGCGGTCGGTTGGGGCTTTCAACTTCAAGCGCCTTGGATGACCAGCTTGTTGGCGCTGCTCTTTTTCGTCATCGGCCTCAATCTGCTTAGTGTGTTTGCATTCGGCGCCGGCGCTCAAAATGTCGGCTCCGCTCTGGCGGCGCGCGGGGGAGATGCAGGCGCATTCTTCACCGGCGCACTTGCCGTCGTTGCGGCAACGCCTTGCACGGCGCCGTTCATGGCCGGCGCTATCGGCGCGGCGCTCACGCAATCGGCTTTGACGACTCTGGTGATCTTCGCGGCGTTGGGTTTGGGCTTTGCGCTGCCGCTCACGATTTTACACTTCGCGCCGGGGCTCCAGCGCCTCATTCCAAAACCCGGCGCCTGGATGGAGCGCGCCAAGAACGTGTTGGCGTTCCCAATGTTCGGCGCTGCCGTATGGCTCGTTTGGGTGCTCGCCGCGCAAACCGGCGCCGACGGTGTCGCCGCATTGCTTTGGCTGGCGGTGGCGATTGGGTTTTTCATTGTTGCATCGCGTTGGGGACGAGCCTGGCTCGCGATTGGCGTCGTTGCACTCGCCGTCACAGGCGCGTTCGTCTGGCGGCCGTTGGTCGGCGTCGAAACGCAGGAGGTTCTAGCTTCCGAACCGTGGAGCGCTGCGCGCGTTTCAGAACTACAGGGCGAAGGTCGCGCTGTGTTTGTGAATTTCACGGCGGCATGGTGCGTGACCTGCAAAGTCAATGAAGCTGCGGCGTTAACGCGACCCGGTGTGGCGCAAGCTTTCGCGGATACGCAAACAGCTTATCTCGTCGGCGATTGGACCAATCGCGATGAAGCGATCGCAGCCGAACTCGCCGCGCATGGACGCGCGGGCGTGCCGCTCTATCTCTACTATCCGGGGGATGGCGGTGAGCCTGTCGTGCTGCCGCAAGTGCTGAGTGAAACGCTCATGCTGCAAACGATCGAGGGAGAGTAAGCGTGCTTTCGAAGCGCGATGTGTTGTTGGGCGGCGCAGCTCTCGTGACGCTTGCCGCCTGTGGCGGTCCGCCCGCTGATTTGCAGCATGTCGCTTCAGGCGCGCAGGCGCCGGCGTTCTCCGTCACGGATGCAACGGGCGCGGTCCGGACCTTGGCTGAGTTCGCTGGTCAAAATGTCATTCTCGAATGGACCAACGAAGGTTGCCCATATGTGCGCAAGCACTACGAGACCGGCAACATGCAGGCCGTGCAGCGTGAGGCCGCGCAACGTGGCTGGACCTGGTTGCAGGTGATTTCGTCAGCCCCTGGTCAGCAGGGTCATCTTGATGGCCCCGGCGCGCTCGCGCGCGTGCAAGCCGATCAAGCGACGGTGACTGCGACCTTGCTTGACGGTGATGGCGTCATGGGGCGTGCTTATGGGGCGCTGAGTACGCCGCAAATGGTGATGATCAACGGCGAAGGGCAGATCATTTATCAGGGCGCAATCGACGATCGCGCTTCGGCTCGCCCCGAAACCCTCGAGGGCGCCACCAATTATGTGCGCGCGGCCTGGGCGGATCTGGATGCTGGGCGCCCGGTGCAAATTGCGCAGACAACGCCATACGGATGTAGCGTTAAGTACGCCGCTTAAGATCTAGCGTTCGGCGATGTGACGTTCATCGGCGCGGTCCGCGGCGGCCGCTGCCGCAAGCGGTGCAAGCATCGCGACGTCGTCCATCAGAACGCGAAGGTTCATCAGCGCAGCATCTTGCTCTTGCTGAGTATCGGCGTTGCTGAATTCAGCGGCGCGTTCGCGCGCATCGTTGGCGATGCCCTGGAAGATGCACGGCATGTCTTGGCCAACGCCGGCGCGATGAAGCGAAGCGGCGAGCGCCTCAGCTTCGGTTGAAAGGCCTTCGATGCGGGTGCTGAGGTCGGGTGAGAATGTGCTTACCGCCGCCAGCGCGCGCGCTTCGGTTTCGATGTCGCTGGTCATCTTTGGGATGTCGCCAAGGCTTGCGGCGTTGAACGCGACCAAAGCGAGACAAGTGAGCATCTTGCGGTTCCTACGCGGCGGGCGAAGGCGTGGAGAGCAAAAGCGGCGCCGGGTTACTCCGTTGCCGCCACCGCCCGATCCGCCGCTGCCGTAGCCGCCATCGGCGCGATCAGGATGGCGTCATCCAGCAGAACGCGCAGATTGGTGAACGCAGTTTCGCGTGCAGCCGGCGTATCGGCCGCTTGCAGCTCAGTCGCGCGGACGCGGGCGTCTTCGGCGATGCCGTGGAAGATGCAGGGCAGGTCTTGCTCGACGCCAAGCTGGCGGAGTGAGGCCGAAAGGCTCTCGGCGTCGACCGAGAAGTCCTCAATGCCGGCCAGGAATTCCGCCGTGATCTCGGTCTGGGCGCTCAGCGTGCGAGCTTCAGACTCGACCTCGGCGGCCAGGGACGGAAGTTCGGTGGCGCCGACAGCCAGCACCAAAGCGAGACAGGTAAGCATTGATTGGACCTCTTCGCCTGCGAGGCGAGCAAGTCCGGCGCCGCTCCCCTGGGTCGGCGACGGCTTGCGGGAGGGCGGTCCGATCCCCTAATCCCCACCTCATGACCGAACCAGCCGCTCCCCGTCCCAAACCCCGCCGCGCGCGGGGGCTGCCGGATCGACGTGGCGCCGATTTGGCGGTTGAGCGGCAACTGATCTCGCGGGTCTCGAAAGTTTACGAAGATTGGGGCTTCGAGCCGCTGGAGACGCCTGCGTTTGAGTACGCCGACGCGCTCGGCAAATTCCTGCCCGACCAGGATCGGCCGAACGAGGGCGTGTTCGCGTTCGAGGACGACGAAGAATGGGTCGCACTTCGCTATGACCTGACCGCCCCTCTGGCGCGCTTCGTGGCTGAGAACTTCGATGCGCTTCCCAAACCCTATCGCCGTTGGGCCGCGGGGCCGGTGTGGCGCAATGAAAAGCCGGGGCCGGGGCGCTTCCGTGAGTTCTGGCAGTGCGATGCCGATACTGTTGGATCCGCTTCGCCTGCGGCTGATGCGGAGATGATCGCGATGGCGTGCGCTGCCTACAGCGCCGTCGGCCTCGCGGATGGTCAGTTTCAGATCAAATTCTCGACGCGCAAATTGCTGGACGCGGTGCTCGAAAAGATCGGCGTCGCGGCCGACGCCTATTCGACGCGGCTCGTGGTTTTGCGTGCGATCGACAAGTTCGATCGTCTCGGCGTCAAGGGCGTTGAGGCTTTGCTTGGCGCTGGCCGCAAGGATGAATCCGGGGATTTTACCAAAGGCGCTGGCCTTGATGCGGCGCAGGCCAAGGCGGTGCTGGATCTTGTGGGCGCAGGCAAAGGCACGCGTGCTGAAGTTCTAAATCGCTTGGCTGAAATCGGCGGCGAAGCGGCGATCGCGGAATTGCGCGCGATCGATGCAGCGCTCTCGGCGCTGAATGTCAGCGAAGCCCAAGCGCAAATCGATCCGACGATTGTGCGGGGCCTCGAATACTACACTGGCGCTGTGTTCGAAGGGCAGTTGATCGGTGGCGACGGTGTGTTCGGTTCGATCGGCGGCGGTGGCCGCTATGATGATCTCGTTGCGCGCTTTCGTGGTGAACGCATTCCGGCGACGGGTTTCTCAATCGGCGTGTCGCGTCTCGCGGCTGCGCTTCAATCGAAACAAGCGGCGCAAAGCGATGGCCCGGTCTTGGTGCTGGTGATGGATCAAGAGCGCGTCGCGGATGCGCTGGCGATGGCCGATGAGCTCCGGCGCGCGGGCGTCCGGGCCGAGACCTATCTGGGCGCCGCCGGCATGAAGGCGCAGTTGAAATACGCGGACAAACGCGCAGCGCCGATCGCCATTATCCAAGGCGGCGATGAGCTCGCCAAAGGTGTGGTCACACTGAAGGATTTGAAGCTGGGCGCGAAAATCGCCGCGGGTCTTGGTGAAGATCGCGAAGCTTACGCTAAGGCGCGCGAGCAAGTTCAGCAGCAAGCTCCGCGCGCTCAACTCGTTGCCGCAGTGCAGCAAATGCTCGCCCGTTAGGAGCGCGGCGCGATTCTAACGCGGATCAAATGTGACAGTCCTTGACCGCGCGCTCGGCGCGGCTCAATTTCGCCGCGATCGTCGGCGTCGCGGGCGGTCGCGTTTCGGGGAGGAGACGCCCTCTAAAAAAGCGACGTGAAGCGGCCGCATCGGGGAACGGTGCGGCCGTTTTTGATTCAGGCTTTCGGCGGGCGTGGAGCGTCGATGTCTTCGAGGACGCCGTGCTGTTCGGCGAGTTCTTCTTCGGCGCTGAGTTCGCTTGAAACTATCGCGGATGATTTGCTGCACGCGATTGAAAGCACGGCGAGGCCTAGCACCGCGGATACAAAAGAGCCGCCGAGAACGCCAAATCTTACCGGCGTTGCGAGATCGCCTGAACCGAAGGCGAGATTGCCGACGAACAAACTCATCGTGAAGCCGATGCCTGCGAGCATGGTGACGCCAAGCATTTGCAGCGTCGTGCCAGGCGCGCGTTGTTTCAACACGGCGCACGCAAGGTACGACGCGAGCATGATGCCGAGCGGCTTGCCGAAGACGAGACCGAGTGCGACGCCAAGCGTGATCGAGTGAACCAGTGTTACAACGCCTGCGCCATGAAGCGCGACGCCTGCATTGACGAGCGCGAAGATCGGCATGATCGCGAACTGAACCCAGTTCTTGAGCGCATGCTCGGCGGTGATGAGTGGTGAGCCGCCGTTCTTATCGCGCATCGGGACGGTCATGGCGGTGAGCACGCCGGCGATGGTGGCGTGAACGCCGGAGATCAGCATGAAGCCCCAGAGCGCGAGGCCGAGCAGCCAATAGGGCTGTAGCGATTTCACGCCGGCGCGGTTCATCAGCAGCATGACCCCAAACGCGACGGCAGCGCCGCCAAGCGCCCAGCCGACCAGATGAGTGGAGTAGAAAAATGCGATGACGAGAATGGCGCCGAGATCGTCGATGATGGCGAGCGCCAGAAGGAAGAGGCGCAAGCCCCCCGGCACGCGCGGGCCGAGGAGCGAGAGAACGCCGATGGCAAAGGCGATGTCGGTTGCGGCCGGAATGGCCCAGCCACGGAGGTAAGCCGGTTCGTGCGCGTTGAAGGCCACGAAAATTAGCGCGGGCGCGATCATGCCGCCGAGTGCGCCGGCCATCGGCAAAGCCGCTTCGCGCGGATTTTTGAAAGGACCCTCGACGGTTTCGCGTTTTAGTTCGAGGCCGACATAGAGAAAGAAGATCACCATCAGCGCATCGTTGATGATGACGTGCAGATTGAGTGGATGCGCGCCTTCGCCGATGCCGACGGAAAGCCCGTTGATCTGGCTCTCCAGCAGATGATGGATGTATTCGCCATAGGCGCTATTCAACAACAGGAACGAAACGATCGTTGCCGTGACGAGAATGAAGCCCGGCGTGGTGTCGCGTTCCCACCAGTGCTTTGCGCCGCTGTGTCCAACCATGGTGTGAATTTGGCGGGGTGGACGCGCGCGAACAAGCGAAAACGGAGCGCGCGGCTGTGCTACGCCACTGAAGACTCGCGGTCGCTGATGATCTCGAAATACAGATAAACCAGACAATGCTCAGCCTGGGCCATTTTGTGGCGCGGGCGATGCGCGTGCCGGACGGAATCGGAGGGGTGGGCGTGGAAATTCAACGCGTCAATTGTGAACGGGCGGCAGGACTGTGGGATAGACCGGCGGCGGCGCGCGCCGAGGGTCGTAGAGGGCGCTCCTAGAAGCCGCCAAAGCAACAAGACGGCAGACAAAGCTGGCGCGGTAAAACGCGTCATTGCCATGGCGATGAGGCAGGACGACGCCTTCTGGCGTGTCCTTGATCGTGTCGTGTGATCTGCCCGGAGAAGCATTGCTTCGCCAATACGTCGCCAAGCGTGCTTATACCGATTGCTTCGCAACCGATGTCGCCGCGAGCGTTTCGTTCGCCGCGTTCGTTGAAGCGTTTTACACCAGCGCGGCGTTCAAGTGTGAGCGGTTCGTGCTCACCTGGGCGCTCTCCAAGCCTTCGAGCGATGACGATGCGCGGCGGCTTGCGCGAGGCGAGTCGGAGAGGTTTGCGGCCTGGACCGTTGAAGCGCGGGCGCATGATCAGCTGCTGGTTTGCGACTATCTCGGCCATACAAGCTCTTGGCTGATGGTCGAGCCGATAGCCGATGGAACCCGCTTGTATTTTGGCAGCGCGGTTGTGCCTGTGGGCGCCGGTTCAAGTCGCGCGCTCGGCTTTGCGTTCAACGCGATGCTGCCGTTCCACAAACTATATGCGCGCGTCTTGTTGGGCGCAGCGCGTGGGCGGGCGCTGAAGCTGGCGCGTGCTCAGGAAAGCCCCGGGACCTGCAATAGCGCCGAGTAGACATAACTCAGCATCGTAATTTAGCCCAACCTCGCGACGCGCACGATGCGGGGATGCTTGGCGAGCAGAGCGATTGCGATCATCGCCAACGCGACAGTGTTGAGCGCGAGATATCGCATCAAGCTGTCCCAGCTCTCGCTCTCGCTCTCGATCAAGCTCGTGATGTTTGCGATTTCGAGGCAAAGCGTGAGGACGAAAATCACGAGGATCTGACCGAGCGTCCAGTTGCGGCGGGCGAAGAAGTAATCGTCCAGGTTTTGCCATTCGTGTGGTCGTGCGGCACGACTGTGACGGCGACGAGGAAATAGGCGATGCCGATGACGATCGGAAACGCCATGTTGATCAAGTCGATGCGCAGATGCTGCGGGCGTATTCAGGCGTCGATCTGCGATGTGACGATCTGAAGGAAGACGAGTGCGCTGAGCGTCGGTGTCAGGAGGCCGATTTTTTTTGGGGGGAGCGTGCGCGCGCGGATGAGGCGGCCGGACTTGAGCAATAGCTCCGCCAACCTGATACCGAGCAGCAAGCCGTAGACGCCCATGAAGAATTCGAATGGAGTTATGAGGCTGGGATACAACAAATTGCAGGCTGTACAAAAACGCGCCGCGCCCGAACGAGGCTAGCGCACCGTTTCCTTCACTTTTGGGATGGAGAGGCGGCGCGGTTTGGCTTCGAATTTTGGTTTCGGCAGAAGGCGGAAGCGGGTCTGACACCACGCGAAGTCGACGCCGACATCGAGCAGCGCATCCGAGCGGCCGCACGGGCAAGCGAAGTCCATCACAGCTAGGACGCGATAAGCCTCGCCGGCGACGAGCGGCACGGCTTCGCCGGTGACGTGGTTGGGGGCGGCGTTGACGCAAAGAACAAGATCGCCGGGGCCGACAGCGTAGCTCATGGCTTCATCCCTTCCGTTACGGAGGATAGACCTCGGCTGCGCCGCGGCAAGCCGCGCAAACAAAAACGGCGGAGCCTGTGCTCCGCCGTTTCCGTTTTCTTGCTTGGTTCTGCATGGACCCCGGAATGGCGATGTGTCGCCATCCGGGGTAACGTGCTGTGGCGCGTTAGAAATCCATGCCGCCCATGCCGCCCATGCCGCCGCCAGGCATGCCGCCGCCGCCGGATTCCTTCTTCGGGGCTTCGGCGATCGCCGCTTCCGTCGTGATCACGAGACCAGCGACCGAGGCTGCGTCTTGCAGCGCCGTGCGGACGACCTTCACCGGATCGATGATGCCGGCCTTCACGAGGTCGACGTATTCTTCGGTTTGCGCGTTGAAGCCGAAGTTGTCGTCCTTGTTGTCGCGCAGCTTGCCGACCACGATCGAGCCTTCAACGCCGGCGTTCTCGACGATCTGACGGATCGGGGCTTCCAGCGCCTTCTTCACGATGGTGATGCCGACGTTTTGGTCTTCGTTGTCGCCCTTGATCGAGAGCTTGAAGGCCGAGCGCAGAAGCGCCGTGCCGCCGCCGGGGACGATGCCTTCTTCCACCGCAGCGCGGGTGGCGTTCAGCGCGTCATCAACGCGGTCCTTGCGTTCCTTCACTTCGACTTCCGTCGCGCCGCCGACCTTGATCACCGCAACGCCGCCGGCGAGCTTCGCCAGGCGTTCTTGCAGCTTTTCCTTGTCGTAGTCCGACGTGGTGTCTTCGATCTGCTTGCGGATCTGACCGACGCGGGCCTCGATGTCCTTCTTGGCGCCGGCGCCGTCGACGACGGTCGTGTCGTCCTTCTTCACGACGACCTTCTTGGCCTTGCCGAGCATGTCGAGGGTGACGTTCTCAAGCTTGATGCCGAGGTCTTCGCTGATGACTTGGCCGCCCGTGAGGATGGCGAGGTCTTCCAGCATGGCCTTGCGGCGATCGCCGAAGCCCGGCGCCTTCACGGCGGCGACCTTCAGGCCACCGCGCAGCTTGTTGACGACGAGCGTGGCGAGGGCTTCGCCTTCGACGTCTTCAGCAATGATGAGCAGCGGGCGTTGCGATTGAACGACGGCTTCGAGAACCGGCAGCATCGGCTGCAGCGATGAGAGCTTCTTTTCGAACAGGAGGATCATCGGATCCTCGAGCGTTGCTTCCATCTTGTCGGCGTTGGTGATGAAGTACGGGCTCAAGTAGCCGCGGTCGAACTGCATGCCTTCGACGACTTCGAGTTCGGTCTCGAGGGACTTGGCTTCTTCAACCGTGATGACGCCTTCGTTGCCAACCTTCGCCATGGCGTCGGCCAGGAACTTGCCGATGTCGGTGTCGCCGTTGGCCGAGATGGTGCCGACTTGGGCGATCTCTTCCGAACCCTTCACCTTGCGGGCGCGGCTCTTCAGGTCTTCGACGACGGCGACGACGGCTTTGTCGATGCCGCGGCGCAGGTCCATCGGGTTACGGCCCGAAGCGACGGCCTTCATGCCTTCGCGAACGATGGCTTGAGCGAGAACCGTGGCGGTGGTGGTGCCGTCGCCGGCTTCGTCGTTGGTTTTCGAGGCAACTTCACGAATGAGCTGAGCGCCCATGTTCATGAACTTATCTTCGAGTTCAATTTCCTTCGCGACGGTGACGCCGTCCTTGGTGGTGCGCGGCGCGCCGAAGGACTTTTCGATCACGACGTTGCGGCCCTTCGGACCGAGCGTGACCTTCACGGCGTTGGCGAGGATGTCGACGCCTTGGAGCATGCGCTCGCGGGCATCGGCGCCGAAATTGACGATCTTAGCAGCCATTATGAGCTAACCTTTTTGACTAAACGGATGATGCGAAGCGGACGGCTGGCGCTTAGGCCGCGTCCTTCTTCTTCGACTTCTTCTCTTCGATGACGCCCATGATGTCGGACTCCTTCATGATTAGGAGTTCTTCGCCATCGACCTTCACTTCCGTGCCCGACCACTTGCCGAACAGGATGCGGTCGCCGACTTTCACGTCGAGTTCGATGCGCTCGCCGTCTTCATCGCGGGCACCCGGCCCGACGGCGACGACTTCGCCTTCTTGCGGCTTCTCTTGGGCGGTCTCCGGGATGATGATCCCGCCACGGGTCTTTTCTTCTTCCTTCACGCGCTTCACGAGCACGCGATCGTGCAGGGGACGAAAGCTCGCCACTGGTATACTCCCTTGTTTTAAATACCTTTTTAGCAGGCCGGCAGGTCTTGGCACTCAAGGCTGCCGGTTGCTAACGTTGCGCATTTAGGGGTGCGTGCGCGCCCCGTCAACCCGACCGGGCGGTCAGCAGGCTTGCTTTTCGCATTGTCGCTGCAGAGTACTTTGAATATAAAAGTAGATCGGCCAAACGAGGCCGGGAGGCGGCGATGACTGAGACAGAGCGTTTTAAGGATGCGAGCGCGCGGCGCACGGGCTGGTGGGTGACGGCCGGGTGCTTTGCGGTGGTGGCTGCGGTGTTCGCGATGACGCCGGGCGTGTGGCGCTTTGCGATGCCTGAGACGCTGAAGTTCGATCTGTCGCCGCTGCTGCGGCAGAGCTTACTGGTGCAATTCCACGTCGTGACGGTGGCGGTATCGCTAGTGTTGGGTCCGGTGCAGTTCGTGCTGCCGAAAGGGACGGGCGCGCATCGTCTCTTTGGCTGGATCTGGTCAGGCGCGATGTTTTCGACCGCGGTCGCGACGTTCTTCATTCGCGATATGCGCCATGGCGAGTTCAGCCCGATCCACATCTTCTCACTGATGACGTTGATTGGCGCGCCGGTGGCGTTGTGGCTGGCGCGGGTGAAAGTGATGTCGCACGCGCGCGCGATGACCGGGCTTTACATTGGCCTCGTGATTGCCGGGCTTACCGCGATTACGCCGGGACGGTTGATCTGGGATATGTTCTTTGGATGAGGGCGCCGAACGGGCGCGTCGTGCGTTCACTGCGCGATGAGACGTCCTGGTCCCAACCAACCTGAACCTGACGGCCCTGAGCCGCCAACGCAGCCGCCGGTTGAGAGGCCGGAGCCGCCCATTGGCGAGCCGCCTTCGCCGCCCGGACCGGCGCTGCAAGTTGTGGCGTGGCCGGCGTGGCGCGTGACGATGAACTGAGCCCGCGCTGACACGATTTGGCGCCACCCGGAAATGCGAAGGGCAAACGCCAGACAAAACTGCGCGCTCAAGCTCCCGGCTCGTTCGAGGGAGTAGTTTTCATGCACACATCGCACGCGCTGGCGGCCGCCGCCGCGTTTACGTTCGCTACGTCCGCTTACGCGCAAACGCCGCCGCCACAACGAACTTTGCCAAGCGGGCCGGTGTTCGTAAGCCCGATGGGCCAACCGTTCCGCGCTACGCGAGAGAGCCGCCGCGCGCCGATCGAGCTTTGGCTCGCCCACGCTGACGTCGATGGAGATCAGCGCATCAGCCGCGACGAGTTTGTCAACGAGGCGATGATGTTCTTCGCCAACGTGCTCGACGCCAACCACGATCGCGGCGTGACGTCGGTTGAATCGACCGCGCTCTGGCGTGAGCAGGCGCCGGAAATGTTGAACGCGCGCACGGCGCCGATCCTGGCTTCGAATGGTGCGCCGCCAAATGCGGTGGGGCCGCGCGGGCCGCGTGGCGGAGAACGGCGTGGACATCCGCCTGGCGATGATCGTGGCGGCCCGCCGGGCGGCGGACGTCCGCAGATCATGTTGGGCGTGGAGCTTGAACCGGTGATGTCGTGCGACCGTGATTTTAGCCGGCGCATCGATGCGACCGAGTTTGAAAATTGCGCCGCGCGACGCTTCATGGAGCTCGATGTAAACGGCGACGGCTATTTCACGCTCTACGAATCCGAACGCGCGCGCGAAATGCTCGCAGCGTATGACCAGCGTGCCGAACGCTGACAACAAAAGAGCCGCCTCGTGTGAACGAGGCGGCTCGATCTGTCCCTCCGGTGACGCGCGTTAGTAGTAATACATCGCGTCTAGGACGAGGCCGGTGGAAACGACGATGAGCAGGATGTCGCGGTCCACCAGGATATAACGGCAGCCATAAGGGGCAGGCGGCAGCCGGTAGTAGAGATCGTACGGGATCGGATCCCACCAGATGTCGTACGGAAGAATGTAGCCGACGCGCCAATCGCGATACGGGCGACGCCATCCGCCGTCATAGTTGTACCAATAGTAGTTGTGGCCGAAGAAGCCGCTGAAGATCAGCGAATAGCCACGGTCGAAGTAGAAGCCGTGACGAACGCTGCGCCAGTCATTGTAGCGCGGGCGATCCCAATCGCGGTGATTTGAGCGCCAGCGATTGTAGCGATCGCGATCGGAACGGCCGTCGCGACCGCGATCCCAATCGTTGTGCGAGAAATCGCGTCCGCCGCCGCGGCCACCGTTCCAGTTGCCACGGTCACCGCCACGATTGCGTCCGTTCCAATCGCCACGGCCATCGTTGCCGCCGCGATCGCGTCCGTTCCAATCGCCACGGCCGTCGTTGCCGCCGCGATCGCGTCCGTTCCAATCGCCACGGCCGTCGTTGCCGCCGCGATCGCGTCCGTTCCAATCGCCACGGCCATCGTTGCCGCCGCGATCGCGTCCGTTCCAATCGCCACGGCCATCGTTGCCGCCGCGATCGCGTCCGTTCCAATCGCCACGGCCGTCGTTGCCGCCGCGATCACGGCCATTCCAATCGCCACGGCCATTGTTATCGCCGCCGCGACCACCGCGACCGTCCCATTGACTGCCGTTGTTGCCGCCGCGGCCACCGGCGCCAGCGCCGTCATTGCCACCGCGACCGTTTCGGCCATCCCATTGGCCGCCGTTATTGTTGCCGCCGCGGCCACCGGCGCCAGCACCGTCGTTGCCACCGCGACCATTGCGGCTGTCCCATTGGCCACCGTTGTTGTCGCCGCCGCGTCCGCGTCCATCCCACTGGCCGCCGCGTCCGCGGTCGGTCGTTGCCGGTTGGCTTGGCGGCGCTTGCGGTGGTGGCGCGACTTGAGGCGGCGGGCCGCGACGACCGGCGTTGCCGCCGTCGTTGCGACCGCGATCACCACGATCTCCGCGGTCTTCGCCGCGATCACCGCGGCTACCACGATCTTCTCTGCCACGATCGCCACGGCCTTCGCCATCACCATCGCGATCTCGGGCGTGTTCGCCCCGTTGAGCGTAAGCTGGTGTCGCCACCCAAGCTGTCGCGCTCAAGGCGACAGCTGCCGCGATGAGGGCTTTTTTCATGTTGAGGCTCCCGTGTGCGCGCATGCGCAATCCTCGCAGCCATGACGATGGCGGGGAACGCCTGAACCGAAGCTGAATCTTGTCTGAACCCTTGAGAGGGGGGGCTCAGGTGAGCTTGAGGCCGTTGAGCAAGAAGCGAACCGCGCGCGCGACGTGTTCTTTGAGCTCTTCATCGGAGACGACGTAGTCGACGTTAGCCGCAGCCTGAAAATGGTGCCGGCTGCGCAGCAACTCGATGAAATAGAACATGCTTTCGTGGGCATCAGCCTCGCTGATACCGGCTTTGGTGAGCTGTGAAACCAGCTCGTCGTGGACTTGGCCCGCGCCGCCCACCGAGAAGTAGTGGAGGAGGTGCTTGGGGACCTTGCGGCCTTCAGAGACCATGACGCGGTAGAAGGCGACGCTGTCGCGTTGCAGTAGGCGGCGCAGGAAGTGTTCGCCGATGACTTGCAGCGCTTCGGGCAGCGGCAGATCGCCGACGGGCTCCGTTGGTCGCATTTCCCGGACGAACCGGTCGTGCTGGTCTTGCATGAAGGCCAGGAAGAGGCCTTCCTTGTTGCCGAACTGAGCATAGAGGGTGGCGAGCGAACCGCCTGCCAGGCGAACGACGTCGTTGACGCTGGTCGCCTCGTAACCGTGCTCAAGGAAGACTTCGCGTGCGGCTTCGAGAAAGGCCTGCCGTCGCGCGACGCCACGATCCGGGGGCCGTCCGTCCGAATCCTGGGTGTTTATGGCAGCCATTCCCATTTCTGGATTACCTCACGCAAGTGTGAGGATAAGCACACTCGGGTGTCGCGCAAGCGTCAGGGCCTATGTCGTATGGCCTAGTGCTATGTGCCATCCGGCGCCTTGAAGGCTGCGTAGTGGTGGTTACGTTCAGCCTGGGCCGCTTTGGGGTCCAGGCTATCTATTGTTTCTCCCATGCCAGACGACGCCGGTTTTCGGGTCGATGCCGCGCGCGCAACCGCTAAGGTGCGCGCTATGGCTAGTTCACCCTTAGGCCGCCGCAGGCTGATGATCGTCGGCGGCGCCATTCTTTTTGTTCTTGTGGCCCTGTGGGGCGGCAATTGGTTTTTCGTCGGGCGTCACATGGTGTCGACCGACAACGCTTACGTGCGCGCTGACATCTCGCTGATCTCGCCGCAGGTTCAAGGTTACGTGCGCGCAATCCCGGTTGCGGAGAACCAAAGCGTCCACGCTGGCGACGTGCTCGTCGAGATCGATCCGAGCGACTATCAATCGAACCTAGCCGCCGCGCGCGCTGCATTGGCGGAAGCACAAGGCGCGCGTTCGGCGCAACAAGCGGGCCGCGCGCTCGCGTCCGCCGATGTCGCGCGTTATCGGCCATTGGCGGAGCGTGGTTTGCTTTCGCCGGCGCGGATGCAGCAATTGGAGATCCAGGCGCGGCAAGCTGGCGGCGGCGCAGCTGCAGCAGAAGCGGGCGTGCAGGCGGCGCAAGCACAACTTGCACAAGCTGAGCTCGATCTTGAGCGCACGACTATTCGCGCGCCGATCGACGGCGTTGTCGGCGACCGCCAAGTGCAACTTGGGCAATTGGTGCGCGTCGGCGCGCCGTTGATGTCGGTGGTGCCGCTGCAATCGGTTTACGTGGTTGCGAACTTCAAAGAGACGCAGATCGAGAATTTTCGTCCTGGTCAGGCGGTGACGATCCGTCCCGATATCGCCCACAATTTGCGTTTGCGTGGCACGGTAGATTCGCTTGCGCCAGCCAGTGGTAGCGAGTTCTCGATCATTCCGACCGACACCGCGACCGGCAACTTCACGAAGATCGTGCAGCGCGTGCCGGTGCGTATCCGGCTTGAAGCGGGGCAAGAGGGGCTTGAGCTCCTGCGGCCGGGGCTATCGGCCAGCGTCACGGTGGACACGCGCAGATGAGCGACGCCGCACCGGCGGCGAAGCCTGGCGATTCTCCGCCGCTCCATATTTGGATCGGTTTTATCGCCATGGTTGTCGGTCAGTTCATGGCGATCCTGGATATCCAGATCGTCGCGAGCGCGCTTGGCTCGATTCAAGCTGGCGTCAGCGCCAGCCGCGATGAAATCAGCTGGGTGCAGACCTCTTACCTGATCGCGGAAGTCATCGGCATTCCGCTTTCGGGCTTTTTGGGGCGCGCGCTCGGCACGCGCTTGCTGTTCTGTATCTCAGCGTTGGCGTTCTCGTTGATGAGCCTGCTTTGCGCATTCGCGTGGGACATCAACTCGCTGATCATCTTCCGCGCGCTGCAGGGTTTTTCCGGCGCCGCGATGATCCCGACCGTTATGGCGACGCTCTATCTTGCGTTCCCGCCGCGTTTGCAGCCGATGACTGGCGCGATGATGGGGATGGTGATCACGCTCGCGCCGTCGCTGGGGCCGACGATTGGCGGCATGGTGGCGGAGTCGCTTGGCTGGCGGGCGCTGTTCTGGGTGAACGTCGCGCCGGGCTTGCTGATCACGCTGATCATCTGGAACACCATGCGGTCGCTCGACAAGCCGCAATTCTCGTTGTTGAAGAAGATCGATTTGCTGGGCTTGCTAGGATTGGCCGCCTTCCTTGGCGCCGCGGAATACACGCTTGAGGAGGGCCCCTCGAACGATTGGTTTGCATCGAACGAAGTGAGTGCCTGGGCGGTGGTATCGTTCTTAGGCGCGGTGCTTTTCTTCTTTCGAGCGTTTCGGGCGGAGACACCGATTGTGGATCTGCGACCGTTTAAGACGCCGACTTTTGCAATTGGCGCCTGCCTTGGCTTTGTGATCGGTTTGGCGCTGTTCAGCTCTGTGTTTCTAACGCCGCTCTTTTTGGGATCAGTGCGCGGCTATAGCGCGCTCCAGATCGGGCACACAATGTTCGTGCAGGGGCTTGTGATGTTTTGTGCGGCGCCGCTCATTGGCCGGCTTGGCCGAACGATGGCGGATACACGCCCGCTCGGCTTTATCGGCCTGTTGTTGATCGCGTTGAGTTGCTGGATGCAGGCGCACTTAACGGCGGAAGCCGGCTTCTACGATATGATGTGGCCGCAGGTGGTGCGCGCGATGGGCCTTATGTGTACGTTCTCGTCGGTGATGCAACCGGCGCTGCAATCGCTGCCGCCGCAATTGGTTCACTCGGGCGCGGGATTGTTCAACACGATGCGCAATCTCGGCGGTGCGTTCGGTATTGCCGCGCTCGCGACCGTGCAGGCGCATTCATTCGCGCTGCATCGCCAGGAGCTTTACAGCGCCGCAGATCTGAACAACCCGCATGTCGCCGGAATGATTGCTGGGGCGCAGGCGTATCTCGAACAAGCCGGCGCGGCCGATCCTGAGCGGCAGGCGATGATGCGGTATGCGGCGTTGCTGGATCGCGAAGCGCTGGTGATGACCTTCAACGACCAGTTCTTGATGCTGGCGGTGGTGATCAGCCTGTCGGCGTTTGCGATGCTGCTGCTAAGGCCGCGCCCGAAAATCGGTATGGGACCAGCGCCTAAGCTCGATGATGCGGCGATGGCGCATTGAGCGGTGACGTCGCGCTTGGCGAACTAGGCGGCGCAGATCGCGCCTTTGATGGCTTCGAGCATGTCGGGTGAGAGCGGCGCGGTTTTTGAGCCGTAAGCGCCGACCAATTCGCCGTTCTTGCCGATCAGGTATTTGTGGAAGTTCCAGCGCGGTAGTGCGCTTTCGCCAAGCTCTTCGGCGACCCATTGGTAGAACGGGTGGCGCCGTTCGCGCGAGGTGATCTCGGCCTTCGACGTCATCGGGAAGGTGACGTGATAGGTCGTGTCGCAGAACTCGCGGATTTCTTTTTCGCCCGCTGGCTCCTGGTGACCGAAATCGTTGCAGGGCACGCCGATGATGATGAGGCCTTTGGCGACCTTCGCTTCGTAGAGCGACTCAAGATCGCGGTATTGCGAGGTGAAGCCGCAGGCGCTCGCCACGTTTACGATCAGCACGGCTTTGCCGGCATAGTCGGCAAGCTTGATCTCGCCCGGCTCGTCGAGCTTAGCGAAGCTGAAATCGTGGGCGGTTGTCATGGTTTGGCGTGCAAGTTTCACAGGAAGGCGAAGGCGGGGCATGTAGACCTCTGGAACGCCGCAATCAATATTTCTTGGGGGCAATGCATGTGGCGTTCCGCGGGGCGTGGTGATACAGCCCAACACGTGACCGTGAACCGCCGTTCCCCCATAGCGAGCCTCCGAATTTGAGGCCCGGCCCACGTTGAGCCCGAAAAATCGGTGCTCCGCGGGACCGGGAACGGCTACATCACATTCGCTTCACTGGAGAATAGACCTCATGGCCGATGCGCCTGCTGGTCGCGATTACCGCGAGACCGTTTTTCTGCCCGACCTTCCGGGCGATCCCTTTCCGCTGCGCGCGGGGCTGCCGAAGAAGGAGCCCGAGCGTGTGAAGCATTGGGCCGAGATCGGCCTCTATCATGTGCTGCGCAAGCAAGCAGCGGCGCGGCCGAAGGTCGTGTTTCACGATGGCCCTCCTTACGCGAACGGGCCGATCCATATCGGGCACGCGGAAAACAAAATCCTGAAAGACTTCGTCGTGCGGACGAAGCAGATGGCCGGCTTCGATTGCGATTATGTGCCGGGCTGGGACTGCCACGGCCTGCCAATCGAGTGGAAGGTCGAGGAAGACTTCCGCAAGCAAGGGCGGAAGAAATCTGAGGTGCCGGCGGTCGAGTTTCGCCGTGCGTGCCGTGAGTACGCAGACAAATGGATCCCGCTGCAGCGCGATGAGTTTCGCCGGCTCGGCATCGAAGCGGATTGGGACAAATATTACACGACGATGAGCTTCGAAGCCGAAGCTGCGATCGCGCGCGAATTTCTGCGCGTGGTGCGGACGGGGCTTGTGTATCGCGGCTCGAAGCCCGTGATGTGGAGCCCGGTGGAACGGACTTCGCTGGCGGAAGCTGAGGTGGAGTATCAGGAGAAAACGAGCCCGACGATCTGGGTGAAGTTTCCGATCGTCGGATTGAATCGAAACTTGGTCGCGCCACAGGATGACGGGAGGTCGCTTGATCTTGGTAGGGCGAGCGCTCTGGGCAGGGCGGCGGCAGAGCTGAATGAAGCTTGGCCAAGTCTCGTCGGTGCGACCGTCGTCATCTGGACGACAACGCCTTGGACAATCCCAGGAAACCGCGCCGTCTCATTCTCCGCGTCGATCAGCTACGGGCTCTACGAGGTCGAGTCCGTCGAGCAGGGGCTGGCATTTGAGCCGTGGGTGAACGGTGGAGATAAGCTCGTCCTCGCGGACAAGCTCGCGGAGGAAGTGCTTCGGTCTGCCAAAGCGGCATCATGGAAGCGTGTAACCGATGTCGATCCGCGCGATCTTGTGCTGGCGCATCCGTTCCGCGGTCACGGCTATGATTTCGACGTTCCGCTGCTCGATGGTGATCACGTTACTGACGATGCAGGCACCGGTTTCGTGCACACGGCGCCGAGCCATGGTGCGGATGACTTTGTGATCTGGACGGCGAACTTTGGACAGGAAGGCATTCCGTTCACGGTCGACGAAGAGGGACGCTACACGAAAGAAGCGCCGATGTTTGAGGGGCTGGAAGTGATCCAGCTTGAAGGCAAGAACCTCGGCAAGGACGGTCCCGCGAACAAGGCGGTAATGGATAAGCTGATCGAAGTCGGTGCGTTGCTGGCGCGCGGGCAGTTGAAGCACTCGTATCCGCACTCATGGCGCTCCAAGGCGCCGCTCATCTTCCGCAACACGCCGCAATGGTTCATCGCGCTTGATAAGCCGTATCGCGATGGCAAGACGCTGCGCCAGATCGCGCTCGATGAAATCGATCGCGTCGATTGGGGGCAAAAGCGCACCGGCGAAACGAAGGACTACAACCGCATCCGCGGCATGATTGAGGATCGGCCGGACTGGCTGGTGTCGCGTCAGCGCGCGTGGGGCGTGCCACTGCCGATCTTCGTGAAGAAGAGCGATGGCTCGATCCTGCAAGACGATGAAGTCGACGCACGTATCTTTGCGGCGATGAAAGAAGGCGGCGCTGACGTGTGGTGGGCGACGCCTGCGCAGGATTTCCTGGGCGCCAGGCACAAGGCCGATGAGTACGAGAAGGTCGAGGACATTTTGGACGTTTGGTTCGACTCTGGTTCGACGCATGCATTCGTGGTCGGAAATCCAGAGGCGCCGACGCGGCCTTCGTTCGTGAGCCCGGTGAGCACGATCTATCTCGAGGGCTCGGACCAGCACCGTGGCTGGTTTCACTCGTCGCTGCTGGAAAGCTGCGCGACGCGCGGCAAGGCGCCGTACGACGAGGTGATCACGCACGGCTTTACGATGGACGAGAAGGGCATGAAGATGTCCAAGTCCATCGGCAACACGATCGAGCCGCAGAAGATCGCCGAGCAGAATGGCATCGAGATCCTGCGCCTGTTGATCGCGTCGGCCGAATACGGCGACGATCTGCGTCTCGGTAAGGTCATGATTGATCAGTCCGGCGAGATGTATCGCAAGCTCCGCAATACGCTGCGCTACTGCCTCGGCGCGCTGCGCGATTTCGATAAGAGCGAGCGTGTGCCGCTCAATCATGACCTGCCGCTGCTTGAGCGTTGGCTGCTGCATCGTCTGCATGAAGTTGATGTCGCAGTGCGTAAGGGCTACGAGACCTATCAGTGGCGCGGGGCGCTTTCGGCAATCGTTGAGTTCTGCAACGTCGATCTATCGGCCTTCTACGTCGATGTCCGCAAGGACGCGCTCTATTGCGACGCGCCGAACTCGTTGCGCCGCCGCGCCTGTCGCACCGTGCTGGACGAGACCTTCTCGCGCCTCACGGCGTGGCTTGCGCCGATCATGCCGTTTACGGCGGAAGAGGCTTGGCTGACGCGTTTCCCCGAGCAAGTGTCAGTGCACCTGCGGACGTTCCCGCAAACGCCGGACGCGTGGCAGGATTCGTTCGCCGGCGAGGAAGTGGCGAAGTTGCGCGAGGCGCGGGCGGTTGTCACGGGTGCGCTGGAAGTGGCGCGGCGCGATAAGGTGATTGGCGCTGCGCTTGAAGCCGCGCCGCGCGTGTTCGTCGCTGACGAGGGCTTGCGCGCAGCGTTGCAGGCCGTGGACTTCGCCGAGCTTTGCATCACCAGCGGCATCGCTATCGTCGAAGGCGAAGGGCCAGCGGATGCGTTCCGCTTGGCGGATGTGAAGGGCGTTGCGGTCGTGATCGAGAGAGCGCAGGGCGTGAAGTGCGCGCGGTCGTGGAAGTATTTCGATCCAGCGACGGCCGATCCGCGTTATCCAGATATCACACCGCGCGATGCCGAGGCTGTAGCAGCCTGGGACGCGGCGCGCGCTTAGCGGACAACGTTGGCAAAGCAATCGCCGGGGCCGGATAGGCCGTGGTGGGCGAGGCAGTAGGCGCGCTCGCTGCCATCGACCGAGACCGAGAGGCACTGGCGTAGCTGCAGGCGCTGCATGGTCATGCATTGCTGCGTCAGTGGCTCACTGAGCAGGCTGGCGATGCGGCGGCGCTCGCTGCCGGTAGCGTCGGCGACGACGATGGCGGCGATGGTCAGCATGTGGTCGGTGACGGAGGCGTAGTCGCGCTCTTCGCGTCCGCCGCGTGAACGGGCGGTTGTGGCTTCACGGCCGGAAAGCGAATCCCAAAAGCCGCGTCCGCCGAAATCGTCGATCTCACTCATTGGCCGCGCCGAGACGGCGGTGACGCGTAGGCGTTGGCGCATGGTGGGCGAGAGGCGCACGCTGCGTTCGAGTTCGCCATCGCCGCCCCGTGCGCGTGGCGCGCCGGAGGAGTGGGCGAAGCGATTGTAGCGATCGCCTGCAAGGTCGATGCGGGCGCTGTCTGCGTTGGCGGCGCCGAGTATGAGCTGAACGGCTTGTGCGGCGCCAGCAGGCTCGCGGCGTGCGTAATAGAGATCGGTGCGAAGGTTGTTCAGGACCGGGGCGCGGCCATTGCGGCGGAGATCGCGCTCAACGCCTTCGGCGAAGGCCGGCGATTGCGCAGCGGTGAGCGCGCCGTACGCGATCCAGCCGCGCGCGACGCGATCGGGATCGTGCCGCGATAGACGTGTCAGCGCCGCGTCCACATCACGTGCGCCTTCGATATTAGCGCTCAATAGTGCGCTGACATCGGTTTGATAGAGGGCGTAGGCTTCGAGTGCATCATGCACCTCGTCCGCATGAGCGAACGCAGGGCACATGCAAACAGCCGCCGCCACGGCTAAAGCTAGATCCCGCATACGCGTATCTTGCGTGAGTCTGGTTAAGTCTGCGGGCGCCAAGCGCAGTTAAACTGTGGTCACCTAAACTGACGCTAACCTTATGCGGGCGCCGCAATTTGCAAGCAGCGGCTTGGTGCGCGGTAGCCGTGCTCGGCGATGCAGAAGGCGTCTTCGTTTGGTGTCCGGGTGACGGAGGCGCATTGGCGCAATTCTAGCTGCTGCATGGCAAGGCATTGCTGGATGGGCGCATCGCTAAAGGCAGTTGTGACGCGCTCGGTTTCACTTTCGCTGGCGCCAACAACCATCAATGCCGCCAACGTAAACATGCGGTCGAGGCTGGCGCTGTGCGCCGCGATGAGCCGCCACGGCAATGGGGGCGGCGCCGGTGACGTGCGATTGCCCAGCGCATCCCAAAAACGCGCACCGCCGAAAGCGCCGGGCTCGGTGAGCGGCGCTGCGGTGAGCGGTGTGGGCCTGAGGCGCGCGAGAACCTCCGGCGCGAGCGTGCGGGTTGTTGGCGCGTGCAACGTGGCTTCGCGCGCATCAGTGCGGCGCGTCCATGTCGAAGTGTCGCCGGCATTGCCGAGGCCCTCGAAGCGAATGGCGATCGCGTTCATGCGCGCGTTGTCGCCTGCCATGGCGCTCAGCACGAGTTGTGTTGCTTCTTCGGCGCCGGGGGGGCGGCGGCGTGCGTAGCTCATGTCGCGACGAAGTTGACGCAATACGGCGGGGCGACCGGCGGAACGAACGCGGCTGCGCACGCCGTTGACCCATGCGGGCGACTGCGCGGCCGCGAGCGCGCCATAAGCCAGCCAGCCTTGCGTAAGCCGTTCAGGATCGTGGCGCGCGGCGCGATTGAGCGCAGCGTCGAGCGCGGCGGCGTCCGGAATGTCGGCGTCGAGCATCGCGGTGATGTCGGTCTGGTAGAGTGCGTAGGCCTGCAGAGCCTGATGCAGCGGTTCGTCCGCATGAGCGGCGCCGGCCCAAAGGCAGATAGCAGCGGCGAGGGCAACAAAGCGCATGGGCGCTTTTGTGCGCCGGAACCCAGGCAAAACCAAAGCGCCGCGGCGGCTGCGGGTTGATCGGGGGGCGTGGACGTGTCCATAAGCCCGGCATGCTCCGTCTCGGCCTTATTATCGCCGGCGTCATTTTCGTCGCCGACCAGATCGCCAAATGGCTCATCCTTGGGCCGGGCGCGTTCAGCCCGCCGGGCTGCCTGGAGGCGGGCATCAATTGCCGCTTCATCGAGATCAGCCCGATCTTCGATCTTCAGATGGTGTGGAACCGTGGGTTCAGCTTTGGCCTTGGCCGCGCCCAGGACGATCTCGGGCGCTGGGCGCTGGTGGCGATGCAGCTGGGTATTTCGGGCGTTTTCCTGTGGTGGCTGCGTACGGCGGTGCGGAAACCGACCGCGATCGCGCTGGGTCTGGTCATTGGCGGGGCGCTCGGGAACGTCATTGATCGCATTCGTTTCGGCGCCGTGGCGGACTTTCTCGACTTCAGCATGAACGGGAATTTCTTCCCCTGGGTGTTCAACGTGGCCGATGCCGCGATCACCTGCGGGGCGATCCTGCTGGCCATCGATATGGTGTTCTTTGCCGAAACGGAGCCCGGAAAGGGCACCGGCTGGAGCCAAATCAAGGCCCGGTTCAAGCGCGGTAACGGCGGAACGGGCGGCTCAGGCGGCTGAGAATTCGGGCGGATTCGCCCCATAACGGACAAACTGCGGGGCGAGGCATCTTTGCTGCAGTCCGGCTTGGCGGGAACGGCGTGGCTCGTCTAGAACCGGGCCAAGAGATTTGAGGGAGGCGGACGTTGTCCAAACCAATCGCACTGATGGTGGTGCTTGCTGCGGCCACGGCGGCCAGCGGCTGCGCGGGCGTTTCGCGCGCCATCGGCGCTTCGCGTTCTGCTCCAGATGAGTTCCGCGTGATGACGCACGCGCCGCTCACGCTTCCGCCAGATTACAATCTGCGTCCGCCGCGTCCGGGTGAGGCTCGTCCTGGTGAGAGCGATCCCGCGAGCGAAGCGCGCGCTGCGCTGTTCGGCGACAACGTTGGTCAAGCCGCGAGCCAAGGCGAGCGCGCGTTCATCACCGCCGCTGGCGCCGCGACTGCTGACGACAACATTCGCGAGCAGATCGATTACGAATCTCAGGGTGTCGTTCGCCGCAACGAAGGCTTCGTGAACCGTCTGCTTTCGTTCGGTGGTTCTGCCGCTCCGGCAGCCGCGCCGCTCAACGCTGAAGAAGAGCAGCGCCGCCTCGAAGACCAAGAAGCGATCCGCCGCGCGACGGGCGGTGGGCAAGTCGTGATCGAGCGCGATCGCGGCGGCTTTAAGCTTCCGGGCACCTGAGCCCTTTGCTCGGCGGGCTGGGTCAGCGTTTCTTCGCAGCATGTCTGGCGTTGCTGGCGCTTACGGCTTCAGCACAGGCGCGCGAATTCGTACGGCCTGAAACCTTCACGCTCCGCAACGGACTACAAGTCGTTGTGATCACCGACCGGCGCGCGCCGGTGGTGACGCATATGGTTTGGTATCGTGTTGGCGCCGCCGACGAGCCGCGCGGCTATTCGGGCATCGCGCACTTCTTTGAGCATCTGATGTTCAAGGGCACGCGTCAGATCGCACCGGGTGAGTTCTCGCGCACCGTCGCGCGCAATGGCGGCGAGGACAACGCCTTCACCAACTGGGACTACACCGCCTATTACGAGCGCATCGCGCGCGACCGGCTAGAGCTTGTGATGCGCATGGAAGCGGATCGCATGCGCAATCTGCAATTCTCGGACGAGACGTTCGCGTCCGAGCGTGATGTGATTGTCGAAGAGCGCCGTCAGCGTGTCGATAACAACCCAGGCGCGGTGCTGGGCGAGCGGATGCGCGCGATGCTGTGGCCGCATCATCCGTACGGCACGCCGGTGATCGGCTGGCTGCACGAGATTCAATCGCTGGATCGCCAAACCGCGCTGCAATTCTATCGCACCTGGTACGCGCCGAATAATGCGATCCTAGTTGTCGCCGGCGATGTCGATGCGGCGGAGTTGCGACCGCTGGCGGATCGCTATTACGGGCGCTTGCGGCCGACGCGTGATCTGCCGGCGCGCACGTGGGTTACCGATCCGCCGAATGTCGGCCCGATGCGCGTGACGCATAGCGATGAGAAGGTGCGTCAGCCTTCGTTCTCGCGGCTCTATCGCGCGATCAGCTATGGCGTCGACACTGGACGCCAAGCGCATGCGCTGGATGTCGGCATGGAAATTCTGGGTGGTTCGGAAACGAGCCGCCTCTATCGCGCGCTGGTCGAAGATCAGCGTATCGCCGTGAGCGCGGGCGCAAGCGCGAGTTCGTCCGGACTAGGCGGAGGCAGCGCTTCGGTGTGGGCGACGCCGGCCGAGGGCGTGACGCTTGAGCAGGTGGAGGCGGCGGTGGACGCGGTGATCGCCGAATTCCTGCGCGATGGACCGACGGAAGATGAGCTTACCCGCGCGAAGAACTCGCTGGCGGCAAACGCGATCTATTCGCGCGACAGCCAGGAAAGTCTGGCAAACATTTACGGCTCGTCGCTGGCGCAGGGCGAAAGCATCGATGACGTCGTGAATTGGGCGAGGGATATCGAAGCCGTCACGCGCGATGAGGCAGTGGCGATGGTGCGCCAGACGCTTGATCTCAATGCCTCGGTGACGGGCTGGCTGGTGCCGGAGCAGGCCCAATGAGGGTCTTTGCACTTGCCGTAGCGCTGGCGTGCGCGCCGATGGCGCCGGCCTTGGCGCAAACCCAGACCGAGAGCGCGGCTTCGCGCCATGATGTCAACGTTCAGCGCATCGTCTCGCCGAGCGGCATCGAGGCCTGGCTGGTGTCCGACTCGACCGTGCCGATGGTCGTGCTGCGTGCGTTCTGGCGCGGCGGATCGGCGATCGAGCCGGTGGGCGCGGTTGGCGTCACTGGCGTGATGACCGATATGCTGACTGAAGGTTCGGGCGCGATGAACGCCAATGCCTTCAAAGAGCGGCTGCAAGATTTGAATATGTCGCTGAGTTTCGGCGCGAGCTGGGACGGCGTTGGCATGAGCTTGACGACGCTGAGTGAAAATCGCGATGCGGCGTTCGAGATGGCGCGAATGGCGCTTTATGAGCCGCGCTTCGATGCCGAGCCGCTGGCGCGCATCAAGCGGCAGATGCTTGTTGGCCTGCGCACGCGTGAGACCAATCCGAGCTATCTCGCGAACTTGGCGCTGGATCAGGCGCTCTACGCGGGCCACCCATACGCGCGGCGGACCTCGCGCGAGAGCGTCGATGCGATCAATCGGGCGGCGCTGCAGGAGCGGCACACGGCGCTGTTCAATCGGGCGACGCTGCAGATCACCATCGTTGGCGACATCAGCTCTGAAGATGCGGCGCGCGCCGTCGACACGATTTTTGGCGCGCTGCCGGCAGGGGCGCGTCCGCCTGAGCCGGCGGACGTCACGCTTTCGGCGCCGACGCCGCTGATCGTTCGGACGCTGCCGCAACCGCAAAGCCTCGTGCTGTTCGCCGGGCCGGGCATCCAGGATGAAGATCCAGATTGGATCCCGCTGGCCGTGGCGAACTATATTTTGGGCGGCGGCGGGTTTTCGTCGCGCCTGATGGATCAGGTGCGCGAGCAGCGCGGGCTGGTCTATGGCATCGGCACCGGACCTTCGGTGCGTGAGCATTCGGCGATCATTCGCGGTTCGGCGCAGACTGAAAACGGCGATGTGCGTGAGGCCATCGAGGTGACGCGCGCAGAGATGGCTCGGCTCTACCGCGATGGCGCCACGCAGGCTGAAGTAAATGACGCGATCACGTATCTCACGGGCTCGTTCGCACTCGATCTCGACAGCAACGTGAAGATCGCGGGCGTCGTACACGGCTACCAAGCCGCCGGCCGCGACATTGATTACATCAACCACCGTAACGACCTTATCCGCGCTGTGACGCTGGAGGACGTGAACCGGGTTGTGCGCCGCCTGTTCAATCCGGACGCTTACACGTTCGTGGTGGTGGGCCAGCCGGAAGGCTTGCAAGCCTCGGGCGGCAATTAGTCTGCGCGCGCTGCCTTCGACAGGCGCCGCTGAAGCTGACGGAACGGAATAGTGACGTACACCGCTGTATGGTGCTAACTCGCGCGCGAGGAAACGCGCGATGACAAAAGACCTGGAAACGTTCCGGACCGAGACGCGAGCTTGGCTGGAAGAAAATTGCCCCCCTTCGATGCGCACGCCGATGACGGGCGAAGACGATGCTGTCTGGGGCGGCAAAAACTACGAATTCAAAAATCCTGAAGCAAAGCTCTGGCTCGAGCGCATGGGCGCGAAAGGCTGGACGGCGCCGACTTGGCCAGCCGAGTATGGCGGCGGTGGTTTAAGCGCGGATGAAAACCGGGTGCTGCAGAGTGAGCTGAAGCGCATCAACGCGCGGCAGCCACTGTTTTCCTTCGGCATCTGGATGCTCGGGCCGGTGCTCTTGGAGTACGCGAACGAAGAGCAGAAGAAAGAACACCTGCCGAAAATCGTGCGCGGAGAGATCCGCTGGTGTCAGGGCTATTCCGAACCGGGCGCGGGCAGTGATCTCGCCGGCCTGCAAACCAAATGCGAAGACAAGGGCGATCACTGGCTGATCAACGGCCAGAAGGTTTGGACCTCGTACGCAAATTACGCAGACTGGTGCTTTTGCTTGGTGCGCACCGATACCAGCGTGAAGCACGAGGGCATCTCATTCGTTCTGATCGACATGACGACGAAAGGCGTCGAGACGCGGCCGATCAAGTTGATCTCGGGCTCGTCGCCGTTTTGCGAAACCTTCTTCACCGACGTCAAAGTGCCGAAGCATCAGATGGTCGGGCGGCTTAATGGCGGCTGGGAAATCGCCAAGCGCTTGTTGATGTACGAGCGCACCAATATTTCCGGCTTTGGCTCGAACACGCGCGTTGATGTGGTTGATCTGGCGAAGAAGCATGTCGGCCTCGAAGGCGGCGCGCTTGAGGATCGAGATCTCAGAGCGCGGATCGCGGCGCACAAGATGACGGAACGGGCCTACGCGCTCTCCGTGCAGCGGGCGACCGAAGAGGCGAAGGCTGGCGGCAATGTCAGCCATATGGCCTCGATGTTCAAAGTCGCAGGCGCGACGCTGAACCAGGATCGCTGCGAGCTGATGGTGGAAGCGGCGGGCAATCGTGCGCTCGGTTGGGCGGGCGAGGGTTTCTCGGCTGATGATCTGGCGACGACGCGCGGTTGGCTGCGTTCGAAAGGCAATTCGATCGAAGGCGGCACCACCGAAATCAATCTCAACGTTGTCGCCAAGCGCGTGCTTGGATTGAGAGACACGCAATGACGTTCACCCTGAATGACGAACAGCGCATGCTGAAAGATGCGGCGCGCGATTTCTTCCGCGAGCAGGCGCCGGTGACGCGTCTTCGCAAGCAACGCGATGAGAAGAAGAACGGTCGCGATCCGGATTTGTGGCGCGAGATGGCGGCGATGGGCTGGGCCGGGGTGATTATCCCGGAAGAGTTCGGCGGCGTCGGTTTGGGTTATGTCGCGCTGGGCGCCGTGCTCGAAGAAGGCGGGCGCACGTTGGTGGCTTCGCCTCTGCACTCGAGTGCCTTGGCCGGCGCGAGCGCGTTGTTGCTCGCCGGCACGGATGCGCAGAAGCAGGAGTGGCTGCCGAAGATCGCCGCCGGTGAGGTGACGGCGACGATCGCGATCGACGAAGGCGCACACCATGCGCCGACGAAGTCCAAAATGAAGTTCGACGGCGGCAAGCTGACGGGCGAGAAGAAATATGTCGCCGACGGTCACATCGCCGATCTCATCATCGTGGCGGGCGCGGATGCGCTTTATCTCGTGAAGAGTGATGCGGCTGGGCTAACGCGCCGTGAGTTGATCACTGCCGATAGCCGCGGCGCGGCCGATCTCAAATTCGAGGGCGTGGCGGCCCAGAAAATGAACGGCGGCGCCGATGTAATCGATGCGATCCTGGATCGCGCACGTATCGGCCTTGCGGCCGAAATGGTGGGGCAGGCGAGCGAGGCGTTCGAGATTACGAGCGAGTATCTCAAGACGCGGCGCCAGTTCGGTCAGGTCATCGGCGGCTTCCAGGCGTTGCAACATCGCGCGGCGAAGCTCTTTACCGATCTGGAGCTAACACGCTCATGTGTGCTGGCGGCGCTCGATGCGCTGGATCGCAACTCCAACAACATTGCGGAGTATGCAAGCCTTGCGAAGGCGCGCGCATCCGAGACGGTGCACCTCGCGTCCAACGAGATGGTGCAACTCCACGGCGGCATCGGCATGACCGACGAGCACGACGCTGGGCTTTACTTGAAGCGCGCGCGCGTCGCTGAGGCGCTTTACGGCGGCGCCAGCTTCCACCGTGATCGCTACGCGAGCCTGCTCGGGTTCTGAGCATCGGTCCCGGACGCAGCCCCGGCCTTTAGCCGGGGTGCGCGCCGGGCGCAGTATTACGCGTGCGCGGGCGCGATATCCGCGTCGAATTCCTTGCGCCACGTGGTGACGAGGGCGCGGTTGTCGTGGTCCCATGGATGGAAGCCTGGGCGGAACCACGAGAAGAAGAGCTTCCCGCCGCGGCCGAAAATGCCTGGCTCAGTCCACAAGAAGCGATTGACCGCCTTCAGTGCGTCTTTCTTCGAGTAACCGTCGGCTTCGAGTAAGCGCGCAGCATAGGCTGCGATGTTGCGCGGGAACATGATGCCGATAATCGCCATCACCATGCAGCGGCGGAAATAGCGTTGGAACGGCGTCCAATCTTTGGTCGCGACCATGAAGACGTCGAACGCGACAGCTTTGTGCTCGGTCTCTTCCATCGCATGCCAGCGCCACATGCGCTCGATGCCGGCCGGAGCGCCATCGAACAATTGTTGGTTGGCGGCGTGAATGTCGGCCATCATTGAGGTGATGTGTTCGAGCGCGATCGTTGAAAGCAGCATACGCATCGGGCCGCGTGAGCGTGCGATGCCAACGCGTTCCTTGATGCCGGCTTCGATTTCAGCCACCGGATAGAAGTCGCGGTCGAGCAACTGATTGAGCGTGTGGTGCTCGCGCGAGTGTATCGATTCCTGGGCGATGAAGCCCTTCACTTCCTCTGCCAGCTTTCCGTCAACGCGATCGCGATAAGCGCGCACCGCGTCGATGAACATGCGTTCGCCGTCCGGGAAGGTGAGTGAGAGCGCATTGAAAACCGCAGTGCCGACTGGATCGCCGCTCAGCCAGTGGCGTGCTTTTGCGCCTTGGAAGTCGAAGCGAATGTCGCGCGGCGGGATTTTCACTTCAGCGGGGGTCGTCTTTTCGTGTGCGGTCATTTGGGCGGTCAGCTGAGCGGTCATGGGGAGGAACTCGCGTATAGGGTTGCCTTACGCTTGGATTTGGGTTCTACTGACAAAAATGTCAATAAGAAAAGCTGGTAAGGTTCGGGTGCGCCGCGCCCCCGAAGACGCGCGGGCGAATATCTTGGCGGCCGCCGAGGCATTGCTGGTGGAGCGGGGGCCGCTGGCGCTGAAGTTGGCGGATGTGGCGACTGCGGCCAGTGTCGCGAACGCTAGCGTCATCCATCATTTCGGCTCGATCGATGAGCTGCACGCGGCGCTGATGGAGCGGATGGTCAGCCAGTTGGTCGCCGAGGTGTTGGCGATCGCCGATCAGGGCGGTGGGCGCGAGGATCAGCAGGAGGCGGTTTTTCACGCGCTGTTCGAAGTGTTCGAACGGCGTGGCGCGGCGCGGCTAGCGGCGTGGCTCGAATTGACCGGCGAGTGGCGGCGCATGACGCACATACGCGATGCAGTGCAAAGCGTCGTGATCCGGCGTGCTTCGTTTGGCGATGTCGATCCGGCGCAAGCTCTAGACTTGGTCATGATCAGCGTAACGCTCGCGATGGGCGCCGGCCTGTTTGGCCATGCGCTTGCTGAGCTTGTTGGCAAGCCGCCGGGACACGCGCGTGAAGTGGCGATGGACATGCTGCGCGTATTTCATGCCGAGCAAGTGAAGGCCTAGCTGCTAGCGCCGACGGGACTCGAACCCGTTTGCCCGCATTGAAAGCGCAGAATCCTAACCCATAGACGAAGGCGCCGTGTGCAGACGGGCGCTCATGTTGCTTTGAAAGGATGGTCTGGGCGGCTGGATTTGAACCAACGGCCTCCTGCTCCCAAGGCAGGCGCTCTGCGCTGACTGAGCTACGCCCAGACGTGCGCTAGCGCCGCATGAGCGCTAGCCAGTCTCTCGAAGGGAGGGGGTCGGTCGAAACATGATGTTGTACAACATAGTGAAGGTCGGTCTGCTTTGCAACAAGAAGAATGGTCGACAGGGTTGGATTTGAACCAACGTGTGCTTTTGCAAACGAGATTATGAGTCTCGTGGCTTCGACCGCTCGCCCACCTGTCAGCATTTCCTTCTTAAACCTGGTTGCCCGTCCTCGATTCGAACGAGGATTTCCGGAACCAAACTCCGGCGTCCTACCAATTAGACGAACGGGCACCATGGCGGCGCCGGCGGGACTGGAAGCCGCCTCACCGCATCGCCAGTGCAGCATCTTCACCCATGGACCACGGCGCCGAAGTTCACGCTTCCCGGACGCGGCCCCGGCGAAAGCTGGAGTGCGATCTGGGGCCCAGCGGCAAGCGCAAGGCGCTTGGTCGTCCCCTGGGTCCTGGCGCTGCGTTTGCTCGCATCTTGCGATGCGGGTTCACTCGGCCGGGAAGCGTGTGTTTCGCGCGTCTCGCGTCAGCCCTTCACGCACACGACCTGGCGCAGTGTGTGCACCACATCGATCAGGTCCGACTGTGCGGCCATGACGGCGTCGATGTCCTTGTAGGCCATCGGCGTTTCGTCGATCACGCCTGCGTCCTTGCGGCATTCCACGCCCTCGGTTGCGGCGCGGTGATCGGCCAGCGTGAAGCGCTTCTTAGCTTCGGTGCGGGACATCGCGCGTCCTGCGCCGTGCGAGCACGTGCAGAACGAATCCGCGTTACCCTTTCCGCACACAATGAACGACTTGGCGCCCATCGAACCGGGAATGATGCCAAGCTCGCCATGTCCAGCGCGCACCGCGCCTTTGCGCGTCACCCAAACATCGGCGCCGAAGTGCCGTTCACGCGCCACGTAATTGTGGTGGCAGTTCACAGCGTGCTTCTCGAGCTTGAATTTCGGCAGGTTGTCACGCAGCGCACGCAGGGTGCGCTCCATCATCACCTCGCGGTTGGTGCGCGCGTAGTCTTGCGCCCAGCCGACCGCCGCCACGTAGTCGTCGAACAAGTCTTCGCCTTCCATGAAGAAGGCGAGGTCCTTGTCAGGCATGTGGTAGCCCAGTTCGCGGCGCAGGAGTTCTTCCTTCGCACGCTCGATAAAGTACTTCCCGATCGCGTTGCCGGAGCCGCGCGAGCCCGAGTGCAGCATCACCCAGACGCGGTCCTCTTCGTCGAGGCAGATCTCGATGAAGTGGTTTCCGCCGCCGAGGGTGGCGAGCTGCGAGGTTTGCGCTTTTGCAGAGGCCTTCGGGTGCTTGTCGATGATCGCGCGGTAGCGGTCGTCGAGGCCGGAGTCGCGGTAGGACGTCTCCACCGAAGAGGGTGTATCGCGGTGATTTCCGTTCGGCCCGTTGCCGTGCGGCACGTTGCGTTCAATCGCGCCGCGCAGACGCGCGAGCGAATCCGGCAAATCGTTTGCCGTCAGCGTCGTGCGCACAGCCATCATCCCGCAGCCGATGTCGACACCGACAGCGGCTGGAATGATTGCGCCCTTGGTCGGAATCACCGAGCCAACGGTTGCGCCGATGCCGAAGTGGACGTCCGGCATGACAGCGATGTGGCTATGGATGAACGGCAGCATAGCGACGTTGCGCAATTGGTTTTGCGCAGCGTGCTCAACCGGCACGCCATTGATCCAAGCCTTGATCGGCGCAGTCGCGCCTTGAATTTCTTCGTAACCGGACATGGCCGGTTCTCCTTTGTTTTCAACGTTTCCTAGCGGCCTGGAGCGTGCAACGCGCACATACGAAAAACCCCTCCAAGCCGCGCCTTGGAGGGGTTTTCATGCTCCGTTGTCCGAAGACGTCAGAAAGCCGAACTCCTCCACGCGCGCATATCCTCCTGCGCGCCGCGATATGCGACGAGCATTGGGTTGCTGGTGATGATGTTCAACGTTTTCACGATGCGTCTCCGAAAGGCGCGCGCGTGTATCATGTGATTTGCGGCGTTGTCACGCGGAAAAAGTGTGGCGAGGGTCGTGTGTGGCCCGCGCGCATCAGCGATTTGCGAGTGCTGTCTGTTCCATTTGGCGCACGCGAAGCTCGGCGAAGTGCGCGCGATACTCAGCCGGCGTCATGCCGCTCGAGCGTTTGAAGAGCTCGCGAAAATGCGCAGCATCGTCGTATCCGACTGACGATGCGACGGCTTGAATGGGCGCGTCGTCGCTCTCAAGCATCGACTTTGCCGCTTCGATGCGGACGGCTTGCAAATACGCGCCGGGAAGGCGGCCGGTCGCGGCTTTGAAGCGGCGAATGAGCGTGCGTGAACTCATCGCTACGTGGCTGGCGATACCTTCGGTGGTGAGCGGGATCTTGAAATTGGCTTGAATGAAGTGCTCTGCGGCTTTAACGCGATCATCGTCGTGCGCCGGTGAGAACGGCAGCACGGCGTAACCGCATTGGTGCGTGCGCGGCATCGTTAGCAGTAGTGACTTCGCGGTTTGAACTGCAACTTCATGCCCGCAGAGCTTCTCGACGAGATAGAGGCTGACGTCAGCCGCGGCTGTCAGGCCGCCGCTGCAGAGCAGTCGTGCGTCTTCAGTGACGAACATGTCGGGTCGCCAATCGACATTGGGCCAACGCTGGCGGAATGCGTCCGCTATTGCCCAGTGAGTTGTGGCTTGGCGGCTATCGAGCAGTCCCGCTTCGGCAAGGTAAGCTGCGCCCATGCACACGCCGGCGAGATAGGCGCCGTGCGCGTGTTGCTTCTGCAGCCAGGGCAGCAGGGCGCTATTTTCGATCAGTTTCTCATTGAAGCAGAGGCCCGATGTCGGGATGATCGCGATGTCGGTCCGATCGATCGCCGCAATCTTGGTTTCCGGCGACATGCTGAGTCCGGCGTACGGGCTACGCACGGGTTTGCCGTCGATCGATGCGGTGGTGACGCGAAAGCGCGGTTCAGGCGCTTCGCCGCGCAGCTCGCGCCACAGTGCTCCTGCCGAGTGAAAGACTTCAATCGGCATGAGCGCCGTGGACGCGTAGCCATCGTCCAACAGGATGACCGTAACGTTGAGCACTTCGAATTCGCTCATGGGGTCACCTTAGGCCTTAACGTAGCCAAACGCTATCAGCCCCGCGCCGTGGTGGGGTCGATCATGCCCGTGACCTCGGTGATCTTGTTGGCCGGGAAGCCGCTGATGCGCGCGTGTTCGCGGATCGCGTCTTCATTCTCGGCCAGATAGATGCAGAAGGTCTTGTCCTGGGCGAGGTAAGAATGGACCCATTGCACCTTCGGTGCGAGTTGGGCCAGCGCGGTGTTTGAGGTTTTCGCGGCGCCAGACAGGTCGCTTGCGCCCATCTTGTCGACACCGGGAATCTGACGCTCGATAACGTACTTTTTCACGACTTCTTCCTCTTCGGTTCGCTCTCTTGGTGAGAGTGATCTTAGGTAGAGGACGCCCGTGCTGAGGCGTGAGAGGCGGAAGTGACATTGAGCAGGGGCGATCCCGCCAAGCTTAGATGTCCTTCTGGACCACGTCCGGGGCGCTGTTGTCGTGGGCTTTGCCAAGGCCCTGTTCAACGAGCGCGTCCCAGGTGGCTTCCGCCGTATCGGCGTAGCGGAAGAGTGTGAGATCGGCGGCGTCGATGGCGCCATGTTCGACGAGCTTGTCGAAATTGATCACCGAACGCCAATAGGCTTCGTCGAAAAGTACGACGGGAATGAGCGGTGCTTTGCGCGTTTGTCGAAGCGTTAGGATCTCGAACATTTCGTCGAGCGTGCCGAAGCCGCCTGGAAAAATGACGAGCGCGTTGGCGCGCATGGCAAGGTGCATCTTGCGCATGGCGAAGTAGTGGAAGTTGAAGGTGAGCTCCGGTGTTGTGTAGGCGTTGGGCTCTTGTTCGTGGGGCAAACGAATGTTGAAGCCGATCGATGGCGCGTTCACGTCGCGCGCGCCGCGATTGACGGCTTCCATCGCGCCGGGCCCGCCGCCGGTTGTGATGACGTTGAAATGATCGCCGCCATTGTCGCTGGTTGCGCCGCCGCGTTCAGATGCGAGGCGGCCGAACGCACGCGCCTCCTTGTACCAGAGCGCGTGTTGCTCTGAGCCGCCGCTTTCCACAATGCGCGCGCCGCCAAAGACGACGATGGTGGATTTGATCCGCCGTGCTTTCAAGATTTGCTCGGCTTTCTCGTATTCGAGCAGAAACCGGACGCCGCGCATGGATTCGCCCAGCAGGAAAGCCTCGTCCAGCGCCGCGAGGCGAAACGAAGGGGAGGCGATCTGCGCCGCATTGGGCTTTTTTTGTTCGGCCATGGCTCAACCTAGCGCTGTCGTAGCTGGGGGAGAAGGCGCGTCCCATATGCTAGCCTTGGCCCGAATCTCATGCCCATCCGCCGCCTCCCTCCCGAAGCCGTAAACCGCATCGCCGCCGGCGAGGTAATTGAGCGGCCCGCCGCCGCGGTGAAGGAATTGGTCGAGAACGCGCTTGATGCTGGCGCGCGCCGCATAGTCGTTCGCATTGGACGCGGCGGCCTTGGGCTGATTTCGATTGAGGACGATGGCAGCGGCATCCCGCGCGATGAGCTGCCGCTGGCGGTGGAGCGGCACGCGACCTCGAAGTTAACTGCAAGTTCGGCGGGTGACGTCGATCTTCTGAATATTCACACGATGGGATTTCGCGGCGAGGCGTTGCCTTCCATCGGCGCCGTAGCGCGGCTTGAGATTACATCGAAGGCGCGCGGCGTCGCCGATACCTGGGCGATTAATGTCGAGGGCGGCGCGCTGGAGGCTGTGAAGCCGGCTGCGTGGGCGACGCTGAGCGAGAGCGGTACGCGGGTAGAGGTGCGCGATCTCTTCTTTGCGACACCGGCGCGGCTGAAGTTCATGAAGTCCGAACGCGCTGAGATGATGGCGGTGTCGGATGTTGTGAAGCGCTTGGCGATGGCGCGCCCGGATGTGGCGTTCTCGCTAGAGCATGATGGCCGGATGTCGCTGCGCCTCGCTGCGGAAAACGATCCTGAAAATGAAGGGCGCCGTTCGCGGCTCGCGGCGATCCTCGGTGCGGACTTCGCGCCGAATTGTATTTTGCTCGATCAGACGCGTGACACTGTGCGTCTCTCCGGGTTTGCCGGCTTGCCGACGTTCCATCGCGGCACGCGCGAGCACCAGCACCTATTCGTCAATGGCCGGCCGGTGAAGGATAAGCTCATCGTTGGCGCGGTGCGTGCGGCGTATCAGGATTTGCTGGCGCGCGATCGCCACCCGGTGGCGGCGTTGTTCCTTGATTTGCCGCCGGATGAAGTCGACGTGAACGTGCATCCGGCCAAGACCGAAGTGCGTTTTCGCGATGCCGCTTTGGTGCGGGGGCTTATCGTGGGCGCGCTGAGTCACGCGCTTGCGGGCGCTGGCCATCGTGCTTCGACAACAACCGCACAATCTGCCTTAGGCGCCGTGCGCGCGTACGAAGCGCCGCAACCATTCTTGCGGCCCGCAGCGCAGGCATGGGCGGTTGCAGAAGAGCGCCTGGCGAGCGGCGACTTCATGATGCCGAGCGGACGCGTCGAGGAAGCGCCGGCAGGCTTCGCGGCTGCGATTTCGCGGGTGGATCTCGAGGCCGCAATCCAAACGGCGACCAATCAGGATCCCGAGGATGCGCGCTTCTTTCCGCTTGGCGCAGCGCGCGCGCAGATTCACGAGACTTACATCGTCGCGCAAACCGAAGATGGCATCGTCATCGTCGATCAACACGCCGCCCACGAACGCCTCGTATATGAACGCATGAAGCAAATGCTCGCCAATGGCGGCGTGCGCCGGCAGGGTTTGCTTATTCCGGAAGTTGTCGAGCTTGATCCAAGCGAAGCGGATGCATTGGGCGCTCGTGCTGAAGAATTGGCGCAGCTTGGCCTTGTCATCGAGCCGTTTGGTCCGGGGGCCATTCTTGTGCGCGAAACGCCGGCCCTGCTTGGGCATGTCGATGCGGCGGGAATGCTCAAAGACTTAGCGGATGACATCGCTGAGCTGGGCGAGGCGCACGCTCTGAAAGAGCGTCTCGAAGAAGTGTGTTCATCGATGGCGTGCCGCGGTTCGGTGCGCGCAGGACGCCGGCTGACCGGCGATGAGATGAATTCGTTGCTGCGCCAAATGGAAGCGACGCCGTTTTCCGGCCAGTGCAATCACGGGCGACCGACTTATGTCGAGTTAAAGCTTGCTGACATCGAAAAGCTGTTCGGCCGGCGGTAATAAAATACCTTGAAAATGCCTTGTTTCCTCTAGGTCTGCGCTTGCGTTCATGTTTGCGCGGGAGAAGAGTGCGCGTCGCGAGAGAGCTCGAAACGGGGAAACACATGACATCACTCGGACGCATACTGACCGCCGCGGCGGCAGTGGCACTTATGACGACGCCGGCTTACGCGCAGCGCATCAACTCCAGCGCTCAAGGCACGTTCGGCCAAGTCACGCTGCGCTCAGGCTTCACGCCTGATCCGCATGTCACAACTGTGAATGCTGGTGGTCCGATTGATGTGTCGACCGTCAGCGACAATTGCCGTGGCTTCATCGCCGAACGGCCAAGCTTCACGCTGAACTTCCGCCGTGGCGAACTGCCTCTTTATATCGGCGTCGTCGCTGAAGATGACACCACGCTCGTCGTCAAAGGTCCAAACGGCCAATGGATGTGCGACGATGATAGCGGCGACAATCTGAACCCGGTGATCAGCTGGGAAGCGCCGCGCAATGGCCGCTACCAAATCTGGGTTGGCCGCTTCGGTTCGTCCGATCTGGCGCCGGCGCAGCTCTACATTTCGGAAATTGCGGGCCCAGCCGATGCGGTGCCGCAAGATCTGCCGGACTTCACGCTCAACCCGAACTATGGCGTGGTTGATCTTGTCTCGGGCTTCCAGCCTGACCCGCACACGGTAAACGTGACCGCGGGTGGTGAATACAACGCCTACCAAATTCCCGGTTGCGTTGGTTCTATCTCGCGCGCGCCGGATTATCGCGTGAACTTCACGGCCGGCGAAGCTGGTCTGCCGCTGATCTTCTCAGCGCAGTCTGACGCCGACACCACGCTCGTGATCAACGACGCGGCCGGCAACTGGGTTTGCGATGACGATGGCGGCAACGAAGGACTGAACCCGTCGATCACGTTTACGACCCCGGTTTCGGGACAGTATGACGTGTGGGTCGGCAGCTACGCGGAAGGCGATTATCCGGCTGCTGTGCTGCACGTCTCGGAACTGACGTCGAACTAAGCAAACGCTTTGCGATGCAAGTGGGCCGCGTTCCGAAAGGAGCGCGGCCTTTGCATTACCAGGCCCCGGTGTTCTGCATCGATGCCCACGGCTCCTGCGGCGGCAGTCGATCACCTTCTTGCAAGAGCTCGATCGAAATGCCGTCCGGCGAGCGCACGAACGCCATGTGTCCGTCACGCGGCGGACGATTGATGGTGACGCCTTTGTCCATGAGCTTCTGGCAGAGCGCGTAGATATCCTTCACGCGATAGGCGAGGTGGCCGAAATTGCGACCGCCGCCATATTCGTGCTCGTCCCAATTGTAGGTGAGTTCCACCAGGGGCGCTTTGCGGTCGCGCGCGAGTTCGACGTCGTCCGGGGCGGCCAAGAAGACCAGCGTGAAGCGTCCGCCCTCATTGTCGAAGCGATTCATTTCGACGAGGCCGAGTTTGGCGCAGAAGAAATCGAGCGCGGCATCGAGATCGCCAACGCGGATCATGGTGTGCAGATAGCGCATCAGGCGGTCACCTTGCGGCCGGCGATGGCCGCCACTTTGTAATGGTTGAAGAGCCAATAGAGTTTGCGCATCGAGCGCTTCCATTGGCGCCAGCCGAAAAACGGAAACCAGAAGCGCAAGAAGTGGCGGAAGAAGAGCGTAACCGGCCGCTTCTTGATGTGGACCCAATAGGTCTCGCCGATGAGTTCCTGCTTATCGACGATCTCTTGGCCTTGGAACATAGACGCAAGCTCGTCCGGCGACGGGCGAAACATCGTGTCGATCGGATCGTTATGCTGGTGATAGCTTGACGGCACGGTGATGAAGAACATCCCGCCCTCGGGGATCATCTTCAAAATGCGCCGCGTGAGTTCATCGCGGTCGACCACGTGTTCGTACATGTGGGTGCAGATGACGGACTTCGGCTTGGTCGCGAGAATCTTGGCGAGATCCTCGTCGTTGAAAATGTCACCGGCGATATCGACGCCCTCGGCGGCCTTCAGATCCGAGTGGATCACTTTCACACCGCGCGCTTCGAGCGGCCCAAATACCAGTTCATTGACGTAAGGCTGCTCTTTCTCGCGATACTCTTTTGTGGAGGAGCCGAGATTGAGCGCGGGCGAAATGTCCTGCGGATCGAGACGCGCCAGCGTCGCGCCCAGCCAAGCCGCATCACATTTCATCATTGCAGGAAGAGCCTTCGTTTAGTGCGGCGGCAACATAGGGACCGCGCCATAGCCGGGCAAGCGCGGCTACCAAGTGGCGCTGGGCGGGGCGCCGCGAAACACCTCAGCTAAGCGGCGAAGGGTCGCTTTGGTGGTTCCTTCCGGCGGGCTTGCCGGATCGAAAAAACCGCGCTCGGAGATTTCGTTGGCGGCGCGCGGCGGGCACGGCTTCCAGGCGCCGATGCGATAGAGCCCGATATGGTCGCCGGCGAAGTTGGCGTGGTTGGAGTAGAGCGCGAAGATCACCGGCGGTTCGGTGGGCTCGATGCCGCCTTCCTCTTCCATCTCGCGCGCGATTGCGTAAGGCGCGGTCTCGCCATGTTCGACGCCGCCGCCAGGAAGGTGCCAGCCGCGAAGGTAGGTGTGCTTCACCAGCAGCACGCGGCCTTCGGCATCGCAGGCGACGCCGCGCACGCCCAGCGTTGCGGCGCGGCTGAAGCGCCAGAAGGTACGGAAGACCGGCGTGATGACGGGCTCGAATTTGAGACGCCAATTGTCCATTTTTGCGTAACTGCCCTGCGATCCGATCGTTTCGCATTGCGCTTGTGCGCCAACCGCTTGATCTTCGCGGCTAATGCGTTCGTGAGCGCGACAAGTGCGCGCGTAGGCAACTGCGCGTCAAGCTTGCGCCAGGAGGTTTGCTTTGTCATCCGCGCCGCCCATGAACAGTTTCACGATGCCACCCGCAAAGATCGCCGGTGGCCCTTATGTTATGGGCGTCCTGAACGTGACGCCGGATTCCTTCTCGGACGGTGGCTTGCATGAGCAGGCAGCGGCGCCGCACGCGCTGGCCATGCTGGAAGCCGGCGCCGACATCATCGACATTGGCGGCGAGTCCACCCGGCCCGGCGCCGCGCCGGTCGAAGACGGGGAAGAGATCGCCCGCGTGGTGCCTGTGATCGCGGCGCTCCGGGCCGCGACCAAGGCGCCGATCTCGATCGACACCATGAAGCCTTCCGTGGCGATGGCCGCGTTGCAGGCCGGCGCATCGGTGTGGAACGACGTTGCCGCCTTGCAAGCGCCCGGCGCGCTGGAAACTGCGGCGGCGCTGCGCCGGCCGGTCATCCTCATGCACATGCAGGGTGAGCCGCGCACGATGCAGAATGAGCCGCGCTATCAGGATGTCGTCGCTGAGGTGATTGCGTTTTTGAAGCAACGCGTCGCAGCGGCCGAAGCAAAGGGCCTTGAAGATATCTGGGTCGATCCCGGTCTCGGCTTTGGCAAAACACTCGAGCACAATCTGGCGCTGCTCAACAATACTGGGCGCATCGCCGAAGAAACAGGCCGCCCGGTTGTGATTGGTGCGTCGCGCAAGCGCTTCATCGCCGCGATCGATGAGCGCGCCAAGGACGCGGGAAATGATCGCCTCGGCGGTTCGGTTGCTGCAGCGTTGATCGCCGTGCAAAATGGCGCCGCCATGGTGCGGGTGCACGATATCGCCGAGACGGTGCAGGCGCTGAAAGTGTGGCGCGCGACACTAGCCTAGCTTATTGGGGCGCATGAGCGACAAACCCAAAGGCCGCGTGCTGATCATCGCTGGTTCTGACTCCGGCGGTGGGGCCGGTATTCAGGCGGACATCAAGACCGTGTCGGCCCTCGGCGGTTACGCGATGACCGCCGTCACTGCGATTACGGTGCAGAATACGCTCGGTGTCACCGGGGTTCACGCCGTTCCGCCGGAGATCGTGTGTGCGCAGATCGAGGCGGTGATGGGTGATCTTGGCGCAGATGCGTGGAAGATCGGCATGATGGGATCAGTCGATCACGTCCGTGCGGTGGTCGAGGCTTGGTATGCGGTTGGCGACGGCGTGCCGGTCATTCTTGATCCGGTGATGATCGCGAAAGGCGGCGCATCGCTGCTGGAAGAAGATGCGGTAGAGATCATTCGCAACGAGCTGATGCCGATCGCGTTGATCGCGACGCCGAATGCACCTGAAGCCGAGGCGCTTACCGGCGTTGGCGTTCACGATCTCGATGGGCAGATGGATGCCGCGGATATCGTCGTCAATCGCCTCGGCGCGTGGTCGGGCCTCGTGAAGGGCGGGCACATCCATGGCTCGACCGTGCGAGACGTTCTGCTGACGCGCGACGGGTATCGGGTATTCGAAAGCCCGCGCATCGACACCATGGCGACGCACGGCACCGGGTGCACGCTTGCATCTGCGATCGCAACATACGTCTCAAAGGGTGATTTGATCGAGCCGGCGGTGGAGAAGGCGCGCGCCTACCTGATGGAGGCAATCCGCAACGCGCCTGGTTTTGGCCAAGGGCACCAGCCGCTGGGCCACAACTGGCCGTGCAAGCTCGCCTAGAAGGCGAACGCTGCTCACCCTTAACCGCGCAGATGCTGGCGCGCGCGCGTTCGAGCAGCCATAGCTGGACACGATGAAAATCTGGATCGTGCACGCCTTCACGGACCGTCTGTTCACCGGCAACCCGGCCGCCGTGGTGCCGCTGGATCGCTGGCTGCCGGATGCTGTGCTGCAGGCCATCGCTACCGAAAACAAGCTGAGCGAAACCGCGTTCGTTGTGCCGACAGGGCTCAAGGGCAATTACCAACTGCGCTGGTTCACGCCAGCGACGGAGGTGCCGCTTTGCGGGCACGCGACGCTGGCGGCCGGCGCGATGCTGCTGAGCGAGATCGATCCTGGACTGGAAGTCGTGGTGTTCGACACGCACGCCGGCGCCTTGATCGTGCGGAGCACGCCAGAAGGCTACACGCTCGATCTGCCGCGCCGTCAGCGGACGCCGTGGACGCCGGACGACAACATCAGCGCCGCGCTCGGTGGTGTTGAGGTCGTCGACGCGTTCATTGGCGAATACGCCAACGTCGTGGTTGAGGATGAAGCGACGCTTCGCAATCTGAAGCCGGATTTCGCGGCGTTGAATGTCGCTGTGCGCGGCCCGCGCCAAGGCATGATTGGGGTGACGGCGCCGGCCGATGAGGGCCAGCCTTACGATTTCGTTTCACGCTTCTTCTGCCCTGGCGTCGGCATCGACGAAGATCCGGTGACGGGTTCGTCGTTTGCCGATCTTGCGCCGTATTGGTGCGACCGCTTCGATCTTGAGAGCGTTGTCGGTTTCCAGGCATCGCGGCGCGGCGGTTTCATGCGCGCCATCCAGACGCTCTCCAGTGTGCGATTGCTGGGGCAGGTTTCGGTGTATCTGCGCGGTGAGCTCGATCCGGCTTTGGCGCGCTTGCACAATCGCGTGGATGACCATCCCGAGGCGCCGAAGCGTAAGAAGCGCCGCGCCCGCACCGTGAAGCAATTGCCGGCGATTTTTGAAGAGCCGTTGATCCTTGGCCTTGAACCGGCGAGTGAGCAGCTTTCTTCACCCACCTCACATCCAGCGCCCCCAGAAAATGAAGAGCCGCCGCCGCCACGGATCGTTGTGACAGGCGGCGGCGAAGTTTAGGGCGGAGAAAAAGGTCTGTGGGGGCGAGTAGATTGCGAGCGCCGCTCTAGTCTCGGAGTTCAAACGTCTGCTGGCGCGGATGTTGTGCGCGCGTTGAAAGCGCTCAAGTGAAACAACGAATGCGGTGTTGCGCGAGCCGTCGACGGCGCCGCTGTACATGTGGATGTCAGTCAGTTTGCGTTGCGCGCGCCGATAAAGATCACTCACGCCTCGGGTTTGCGCCGGTGTGCCGTGATGGGTGATCTGTGCTTGCCGTGACGCGGGCGTGGGCGGGGCAGTCCCTGTTCCTGCGAGCGCTGGGGAGATGACAGTCAAGGCTGCTGCGAGTGCAGCGAGCGTCAAGGTTCGGGGCAGGTCGGTGCGCGCCGGCGCGTCGATAGTGGTCTGGTGATCGGCTCGCTCCCTCACTTTCCCCTGCGAGCCTAGCAAACCGGCGCCGCGGACCCTCGAGAGTCTCTCCCCCCAACCTGACGCGGGGGTTCGCGGCCGGGTCCCAGCTCCGCCATTTCCCGACACTGCGGTCACTCAATGCGCCGCAGTGGACTTTGCGTGCGAAGCGGCGCACGTCCGTAAGTGGGCCATCCGCTCCCAACGGCGGACGCTCATCTGTAAGGATGGGAGATAAGTTGATGACAGGTACCGCTAAGCCGGCAGTGCGCCCGGCTGATCCCCGCTTTTCGTCGGGTCCCACAAAAAAACGTCCGGGCTGGAGCACTGACGCGTTGAAGGACGCGACGCTGGGTCGTTCGCACCGCGCAAAGCCCGGCAAAGCCAAGCTCAAAGAAGCAATTGATCGCACGCGCGCCATTTTGGGCGTGCCGGACACGCACAAGATTGCGATCGTTCCGGCCTCGGACACAGGCGCTGTCGAGATGGCGATGTGGTCGATGCTTGGCGCGCGACCGGTTGATATTTTCGCCTGGGAGAGCTTTGGCGAAGAATGGGTGACCGACGCCAAGCAGCTGAAGCTCGATGCGAAGGTGCATGGCGCCGGATACGGCGCGCTGCCGAAGCTCGAGCTGGCGCGCAAGGACGCGGACATCATCTTCACGCAGAACGGCACGACGTCCGGCGTGCGCGTGCCGAATTTCGATTGGATCGCGGCAGATCGCGAAGGCATCACCATCAACGATGCGACGAGCGCTGTTTTCGCGCAGGCGATCGATTGGTCGAAGTGCGATGTGACGACGTTTTCGTGGCAGAAAGTGCTGGGCGGCGAGGCCGCGCACGGCATGCTGATCTTGAGCCCGCGTGCGATTGCGCGGCTTGAGAGCTTCACACCCGACCGGCCCATCCCCAAGATCTTCCGCTTGACCAAGAAAGGCAAAGTCGACCTTGAGATATTCGAAGGCTCGACGATCAACACGCCTTCTTTGCTCGCCACGGAAGATTACATCGACGCGCTGAAATGGGCCGAAGCGCTTGGCGGGCTGGCGGCGCTGCAAGCGCGCGCCGACGCAAACACCAAAGTTCTGGCCGATTGGGCGGCGAAGACGGCGTGGATCGATTTCCTCGCCATTGATCCGGCAACGCGTTCGAACACCAGCGTGTGTCTCAAAGTGGTCGATCCGCGCGTTGCTGCGTTGAGCGAAGATGCGCAAGCTGAGTTCGCCAAGAAGCTCGCCTCGCTGTTGGAGAAGGAGGGCGTTGCGTTCGATGCGGCTTCCTATCGCTCGGCGCCTCCAGGGCTTCGGATCTGGTGCGGCGCGACCATTGACGCCTCGGATGTCGCCGCGTTGACGCCATGGATCGAATGGGCGTTTGCGACGCTCGTCGCCGAACTCGAAACCAAAGCCGCCTAGTCCGTTTGCTCCCTCGCATGCGGGGGAGCTGTCAGCGAAGCTGACTGAGGGGGCGGGGCTGCCCTCAAGGTCTAGCGCTTCGCGCGATCCACTTCCCCCGCAAGCGGGGGAAGAGATAGGAAGATCACAATGCCAAAAGTCCTCATCAGCGACGAACTCAGCGAAGCCGCCGTCAATATTTTCAAGACGCGCGGGATCGAAGTCGATTTCCAGCCGCAGCTTGGCCCTGACGCGGCGAAGTTGAAGGAGGTCATCGGCAATTACGATGGTCTAGCCATCCGTTCGGCGACCAAAGTGAAGCCGGACATCATCGCTGCCGCGAAGAATCTGAAGGTCATCGGGCGCGCAGGCATCGGCGTCGACAATGTCGATATACCGGCCGCGACCGCCAAAGGCATCGTGGTGATGAATACCCCGTTCGGCAATTCGATAACCACGGCGGAGCACGCGATTGCGCTCATGTTCGCAGCGGCGCGTCAGATCGCCGTCGCGGATGCATCGACCCAAGCCGGCAAGTGGGAAAAAAATCGCTTCATGGGCCGCGAGCTCTACGCAAAGACGCTCGGCCTCATTGGTTGCGGCAATATCGGTTCAATTGTTGCGGATCGCGCGCTTGGCTTGAAGATGAAGGTCATAGCCTATGATCCATTTCTCAGCGCAGAGCGCGCCGTACAGCTCGGCGTGGAGAAGGTAGAGCTGGAAGAGTTGCTGCCGCGCGCTGATGTGATCTCGCTGCATGTGCCAATGACCGATAAGACCAAGAACATTCTCTCGCGCGAAGCGCTGGCGATGACCAAACCGGGTATCATCATCGTCAACGCGGCGCGTGGCGGATTGGTCGATGAGGCGGCTCTTCGCGAGGCGCTCGAAAGCGAGCACGTCGCCGCTGCAGGCTTCGACGTATTTACGGTCGAGCCGGCGAAGGAGAACGTGCTCTTCGGAGCGCCGAACTTCATCGCAACGCCGCATCTGGGCGCCTCCACCAATGAAGCGCAAGAAAACGTAGCGCTGCAGGTGGCCGAGCAGATGAGCGATTATCTGCTGACGGGCGCCGTCACCAACGCGCTCAACATGCCCTCGATCACCGCGGAAGAAGCGCCGCGCCTGAAGCCGTTTGCGGCGCTAGCTGAGAAGCTCGGCGCGTTTGCGGGCCAGATCGTCGATGAGGGCCTGGAAGAAGTGGAAATCGAATACGAAGGCGATGTCACCAAATTGAACATGAAGCCGTTGACGGCGGCTGCGCTTGCCGGTGTGTTGCGGCCACTGTTGCAGGACGTAAATGTCGTCTCTGCGCCGGCTCTGATGAAAGAGCGCGGTGCGGCGCTGACTGAGAGCACGCGCGAGACGTCGCCGACTTATGACAGTCTCATTCGGATCAAGGTAAAGACGGGCGGCGGCTGGCGCACGCTTGCCGGCGCAGTCATTGCCGGGCAACCGCGGATTGTCGAAGTGAAGGGGATGGCGCTGGAGGCGCCTTTCCAGGCCAACACGCTCTACATCAACAATTCCGATAAGCCGGGCTTTATCGGCGCGCTTGGTACTTTGCTCGGCGATGCGCAAATCAACATTGCGACGTTCCATCTGGGACGCGAAGCAGCGGGCGCTGAGGCGATCGCGCTGGTTGGCGTCGACCAGCCCTTGTCCGATCCAGACATGGCCAAGCTCAAGGCGCTGCCGCAGGTTCGCTACGCAAAGTTGCTGCGGTTCTAGCCTCGCTGGAACTGTAGGCGCGGATACGCGTTGTCGCTCGTAGCCGGGAATAGCGGCCGCGAGGGGAAACGCATGAAATTGAAGGTGCTTGGCTCGACGCTGCTCTTGGCGATCGCGGTCATGACGATGCCTGCACATGCGGAGATTGAAGAAGTTCGCGTCGGCGCGGTCGGCAACATCCGCGACGATCACGGCGAGATCGTTGAGGGCAAGCATGAGGGCGCGAATGTCGAGCTTGAGTTCGTTTCCAATTCGCCCGACTTTCTCAACATAATCGGTTCGCCGCGCCCGTACTTTTTTGGCTCGATCGCGACTGAAGATGACGGCGTGAACTTTGGCGGCGTCGGCGTTCTGTGGCGCTGGGAATTGGCGGACGGGTGGGCGTTTGAGCCGGGCTTTGGCTACATCATCCACGACGGTGAGATCGATAACCCGTATCCGGAAGGCTCGCCCGAAGGTATTGCGTTCGAGGCGGACAATCAGCTGCTAGGTTCCCGCGACTTGTTCCGGACGACATTTGCGCTGGAGCGCGAGTTCGGTGATCGAGCCGCCATGCAGCTGTATTGGGAGCACATGAGCCACGGCCAAATTCTCGATGAAGGCCGAAATCAAGGGCTCGATTACGTCGGGTTGCGCTTTCTCTACCGTTTCGACCCCGACACAGCGCAGGACTGAGCGCTTCCCTAATGAGGCGCGCCCGGGCTAGGTTGGCGCCTCAAATTCAGGGGACGACCATGCGGGTGACGGGTGCTGGGGTTGCTGCTTTTGGCGCGATGATGGCGCTCGCGCCGCAAGCCCATGCAGGCATCGATGAAATCCACGTCGGCGTGATGCAGCACAATATCTGCGTCACCGATTGCAAGAACGCGGACAAGGAAGACGGACCGAACGTCGAGTTTCAGGTCTCGTTTGACTCGCCGGATTTTCTGAATTGGGCCGGCGCGCCGCAGCCCTACATCATGGCCTCGGTCAACACGGCCGGTGACACGAGCTTTGCCGGCTTCGGTCTCGAATGGCGCTGGGAGTTCGCCGAGAACTGGGCGATCGAGCCGGGTCTTGGTTACGTTATCCACGACGGCGAGACAGAAAATCCGTACACGCCAGGCACGCCGGAGAACACGGCGTTCTCCGAACAACATTTGCTGCTTGGTTCGGAAGATCTTTTCCGCACATCGATCGGCCTCACGCATGACTTTCAAGGTCCATGGGAGGGGCAGATCTTTTTCGAGCACCTGAGCCATGGCCAAATTATCGGCAGCGGGCACAATCAGGGCGTCGATCAGCTCGGCATCCGTATCGGCTATCAGCTCGGCGGCTGAACAAGGGCGGCGCTGCGCCGCTGACGGAAGTGCTCCAGAAGGGGGACGCTCATGGGCGCTCATTTGCGCGAAAGGTTTCAAAGGCCAGGTCCGAAGCGTGTTTTGGCGTTGGATGGCGGCGGCTCACGCGGACTGCTGAGCCTTGGGGTTCTCGCGCAGCTTGAGCGGCGCCTCGCTGAGCGCAGCGGGCAGGGCGACAAATTCCGCCTCTCGCACTATTTCGATCTCATTGGTGGAACCTCCACCGGCGCCATTATAGCGACGACGCTGGCGCTGGGATGGCGCGTAAGCGAAGTCGTTGATCTCTATTTCAAGCTGTTGCCTGCGATTTTCGAGCGTCCGCAAGTGCCGGGGCCGCTGCGTGTTTTGATCCCGGCGTTCAAGAACAAGGCGCTGACGCAAGCGCTGAACGAATATCTCGGCGACCGCATGCTGAACTCAGAGGACTTGCAGACGGGCCTCGCTATTCACGCCAAACGCATCGATAGCGGCTCGGCCTGGATTCTCGTGAACAACCCGGACTGGTGCTATTTCGATGCCAAGTCTGGAAGCGATGGCATCGCCAACTCGGATTTCTATCTGCGCGATCTGGTTCAATCGTCCGCTGCCGCGCCGACATATTTTGCCGATGTGCGCGTGCCGCTGACGCGCGATAAGCGCGGCAACGTTTCGGGCTACGCGCACTTCTTCGATGGCGGTGTCAGCCCCAACAACAATCCGGCGCTGCAATTGCTGCTCACCGTGACGGAGCCTGCGTTCGGATTCAACTGGGCGACCGGTGAAGATAAGTTGCTGATCTGGTCAGTCGGTACGGGCTATGTCCGCAAGCGCTTCGAGAAGCGCAATCGCAAGCGTCGCTCAAGCGCCAAGTCGATCGGTGATTTCCGCAAGCTCGCTTATTCCAGTAAGGTGATGGCCGCGCTCGAAGGCTACAACCACGATATCTGTCAACAGCAGATCACGACGCTGCAAATGCTCTCGAACCCACGCTTTCCTTGGTACGTGAATTCGGAAGTGCGGATGCAGACCGCGACGCAATTGCTGACGTCAAAGCCGGTGCTGACCTACCAGCGTTACGATGCGCGTCTGGAAGTCGCTGAAGCAGATGAGCGCCGGCCTGAGCATATCGAGAGCCTGCTCGGCCATGAGATGAAGCCCAAGCAGGTCGAACAGCTGCGTAAGCTCGACATCAAGGACAGGGAGCTTCTGGATATCCTCTATCGCACCGGGGAGGCGCTCGGCGCGGCGCAATTGATCCATCGCGACTCAACCGACGCCCATGTGCGCACCAGCGCCGCGATTGGCCCCGATTGGCCGCCGGCGGAGTTCGATCCGTGGCGTCCGGCGGCGCCAGTTGCGAGTCCGCCCGCGCCTGAGGCGCCTCCGGCTGATTCGCCACCCCAAGCTTGACTTGACGGACGCTGCCGAAGCGGACACGCAACGCACTTCTAAGGAGCGCGTGTAATGGCTGGCGTAGTCGTCGTCGGAGCCCAGTGGGGCGACGAGGGCAAAGGCAAGATCGTTGACTGGTTGTGCAACCGTGCGGACGTCGTTGTGCGCTTCCAGGGCGGCCACAATGCGGGCCATACGCTCGTTGTCGGAAACACCACCTACAAGCTGGCGCTGCTGCCTTCTGGTGTCGTGCAGGGTAAACTGTCGATCATCGGCAATGGCGTTGTCGTCGATCCTTGGGCGCTGGCGAGCGAGATCGAGAAGATCGAAGCGCAGGGTGTGAAGATCAGCCCGAAGATGCTGGTGCTGTCGGATCAGGCCGCGCTGATTTTGCCGTTCCACCGTGATCTCGACGCCGCGCGCGAAGCGCAGGCTGGCGTCGCTTCGATCGGCACTACAAAGCGCGGTATCGGCCCCGCCTACGAGGACAAGGTTGGCCGCCGTGCAATACGTGTTGCCGATCTCGCAGACCCAGAAGCGATCAGCTGGAAAATCGAGCGTCTGACCGCGCACCACAACGCGCTGCGCAAGGGCCTCGATCTGCCCGAGATCGATGTGACGGCGCTGAAGAAGCAATTGGCCGAGATCGCGCCAAAGGTTTTGCAATATGCACAACCGGCTTGGCGTGTGCTCAATGCCGCGTTCGAAGATTCAAAGCGTGTCTTGTTCGAAGGCGCCCAGGGTATGCTGCTCGACGTCGATCACGGCACCTATCCGTTCGTGACCTCGTCTAACGTTGCAGCTGGACAGGCTTCGGCAGGCTCGGGCGTTGGCCCGCGTAAGATCAGCTATGTGCTGGGACTGGTGAAAGCGTACACGACGCGCGTCGGCGCAGGTCCGTTCCCGACTGAGTTGAATGACGAAAACGGCAAACGCCTCGGCGAAGTCGGTCGCGAAGTCGGCACCAATACCGGCCGCGCGCGCCGCTGTGGCTGGTTCGATTCCGTTCTCGTGCGCCAATCGATCGCGCTCTCGGGCATCGATGGCATCGCGCTTACAAAGCTCGATGTGCTCGATGGCTTCGATGAGATCAAAATCTGCACCGGCTACAAGCTCGGCGATAAGGTGATCGATTATTTGCCGGCCAGTTTGAAAGATCAAGCTGCCGTCACGCCGATCTACGAAACGCTCGAGGGTTGGAAATCGACCACGCAGGGCGTGCGCACGTCGAAGGATTTGCCGGCAAACGCCATCAAGTACATCCGCCGCATCGAAGAGCTGATCGGTTGCCCGGCGGCGATCGTGTCCACTAGCCCGGAACGCGATGACGTCATCCTGATGCGCGACCCGTTCAAGGCATAGGCGCTTGGGACGCGAAAGCGTGGCGCGCATGGCGAACCGGCGATAGGATGCCCGAGGAGAAATCGATGTCGGCTGACAACGAAAACACGCCGCCCAAGGGCCATCGCTTCAACGTCGAAGAAGCGCGTGCGCGCGCCGAGCAGGCGCTGCGGAAGTCTGAGTTCATTCTCTCACGTGCTTACGGCTTGCTGCGCGAGCCGAAAAAGGAATGGGAGCAGATCAAGGCCGAAGAGACGACGATCCCGCGTATCTTGATCGGCTATGTCGCGCCGCTCGCGGCGATCCCGCCTGTTTGCGATTTGATCGGCTCGGCGCTCTTTAATCGTTTGCTGACGATCGAGCCGGGTGAGGCGCTCGTGCGCGCCGTCGTCACCTGGGTCGTGAGCATCGGGCTCGTTTATTTTCTTGGCGTTCTGGTCAATGTGCTGGCCGATACGTTCGATGGCGATCGTAACGAGCTCAACGCTCAAAAGATCGCTGCCTATTCGCTGACGCCGTCGTTTCTGTCTGGCGTGTTCTCGCTCTGGCCGCCGCTCTGGTGGATCTCGCTCTTCGCGCTCGCAGCGATGGTTTACATCATGCATCGCGGGCTGCCGATCTTGATGAAGTCGCCGGAGGACCGCGCGTTGAGCTACGCGGCGAGCGTTACTGTTGCTGCGCTCGTAGCGGCCATCGTGCTCTTCTCGTTGGCGAGCTGCGTAGCTTAAAGGCTTGCCTCTGCGCCTTCACCGCCTAGCATGAGGCGTGGGAGGCGCTCATGACCACAGACGCGCTCTATACGGGTGAACGGTCGGGCTTGATGGCGCGGGCGCGCGACATCTTGATCCGTCCGGTTTCGGAGTGGCGGCGTATCGCCGGCGAAGAGCCCCTCCCGCTCATCGGCTCTTATGTGTTGCCGCTCGCCGTCATCGGCGCCGTCGCCGGGTTTGTTGCGAGCGTGCTTTATGCAGGCGTTTTTGAGATCAACGCCGCCTTGGTGTGGAAGGCCGTGTCAGCGGCGCTTTATGTCGTTTTTGCCGTGCTCTGCGTGCGGATCGCCGGCTGGGCCATCAATATGGTGGCGCCACGCTTCGGCGCTGAAGCAAACAGTGGGCGCGCTGGGCAACTTGCGGCGTACGCGTCGACTCCGATCTTGGTCGCTGGGCTCGCTGCAATCGCGCCGCCTATCACCGGCGTGGTCGTGGGTGCTGGCGTCATCTACGCGTTTGTCTTGCTCGCGCTGGGCGTTCAGCCCGTTATGCCGGTGTCGGATCCAGAAAATAACGTACCGCGTTTCACGCTCTCGATCGTGGGTGTTGCGATTGTCGTTGTCGCGGCTTTCGCGACGTTCGTGGGACCGCTTATCAATACTGGGCGAGATGCGTTGAGCGACGCGATCGAAACTGTTGCGCCGCCACCGCCGCCACCGGCCCTGCCTATAACGTCCGCGGCTGAAGACGCGATCAGCCGTCTCTCGCAAGCCAACGCCACGATGCTCCTCATCGATGCGGCGCGGCTTGAAGAGCAGTTTCCAGATACATTGCCGAGCGGCTTTGCACGTCAATCGGTGACGTACGCGCAACGCGGCGGCGTCTCCCGCGCCGATGCCGTCTATCGCACCGAAGGCGCGGCGCTCTTGCTCGCAATCATTCAGTTCAGCAACGATGTCGATCCGGCCGCGTTTGCAACGTTGCTAGCGATCAAGCCGGATGGCCCAAATGAAGGCGGCTATGCGCGCACGCAATCGATCGATGGGCGGTTTTACGCTGAAGAGGTTGGCGCCCAATCCGCGCGCTATGTTGTGATCGGCCGAGGCGTAGTCATGATTGCTGAAGGGCGCGTCACGATGGATCAGGCGCGTGCCGCTATCGAAACCATCGGCCTTCCGCGTCTCGAAACCATGTACGGCCGCTGAGTTCCCACCTCTCGGCGCGCGATTTGAGTTTGAGAGGTCTCCCGGCGCTCCTAGCATGGGCGAGTCAGCCACAGGGAGAGCGTGATGACATTTGATCCATCAAGCGCCGCTACAGCCGGGCTCGTTGAGCGTGTGAAGAACATCCTGCTCACGCCTCAGGCGGAGTGGGACAAGATCGACGCGGAACCCGCGGACGTGAACAAGATCTACATGGGCTATGTGCTGCCGCTTGCGGTGTTGGGCGCGATCTGCGGCTTTATCGGCATGTCCGTGTTCGGCTTGAATCTGTTCGGCACGACATATCGCGTGCCAATGGTGACCGGCGCCGTGACTGCGGTGATGCAGGTCGTTATGGGGCTCGTTGGCGTGTTCGTGATGGCGTTTATCGCCAATGCGCTGGCGCCTACATTCGGCTCACAGCAAAATATGGGGCAGGCGCACAAGCTCGCTGCCTATGGATCGACCGCAGGCTTTCTTGCCGGCGTGTTCGCGATTTTCCCGCCGATTGCGATGCTCGGCATCGTAGGGCTTTACTCGCTCTATCTCATCTATGTCGGCCTGCCGAAGATGATGAAGACGCCTGAGGACAAGCGGATCGGGTACTTCCTGAGCATTATTGTGGTCGCCATCATCGCCGGCGTCATCCTCAACGTTCTAATGGGACTGGTGCGTGGGCCACTTGGCGTAGGCGCGGCGCCGGGGTTCGGCTAAATCTGGAATGTCGCGAAGTTGTTGGCCGCCAAGCGCGGCCAACACTGGCCGATTCAACCTTCGCGCCGTGTCGTGTTGCGATCGGCGAGTAGCGCGGCGCAGTTGGCGTCCTCTGCGAGGCCTAGATCCACAAACGGCAATAGGCCGGCGATCGGCGCAACCAGCGCAGCGAGCACTGCTGCAACGCCCCCTTGCCCTGCCGCGTCGTCGGCCTCGACGCTGAGCTCGGGCGAGCGCCCGGAATTCGTCTGCAACGCGCGCCGCGCAAAAAAGTTCGCCGCGACGTTCGTGAGAACGCCGCGGCGATAGCCCAGGGCAGGGCCGTTGTTTGCGTTAGGCGGTTGCGTCTGTCAGCAGGCCGCGCGAGCCGGCTTGTTTCTTCATCGCCTTCTGCAGCTTCTCAAACGCGCGCACTTCGATCTGACGCACGCGCTCGCGGCTGACGCCGTACTGCACTGAAAGCTCTTCCAACGTTGCAGGCTCATCCTTCAAGCGGCGCTCTTGGATGATGTGGCGTTCGCGTTCGTTCAACTCACCCATGGCCTCTTGGAGAAGCGTCATGCGTTCGCTGAACTCTTCGTTCTCGGCGAGGCGCGTTTCCTGTGTGCCTTCGACTGAATCGTCGGCGAGCCAGTCCATCCATTCGCTATCGCCTTCACCGCTGGCGCCGCCGATGGGCGCGTTGAGTGAGGCGTCGCCGCCGCCGCTCATGCGGCGGTTCATGGAAATGACTTCCTCTTCCGTCACCGCCAGTTTGTGGGCGATGGTCGCGACATGTTCGGGACGGAGATCGCCTTCCTCAAGCGCGGCCATCTCGCCCTTCATGCGGCGGAGGTTGAAGAACAGCTTCTTCTGTGCGGCGGTGGTGCCCATCTTTACGAGCGACCATGAGCGCAGGATGTATTCCTGGATCGACGCGCGGATCCACCACATCGCGTACGTCGCGAGGCGGAAACCCTTATCTGGGTCGAACTTCTTCACAGCCTGCATAAGGCCGACATTGCCTTCGGAGATGACTTCTCCGATCGGCAGGCCGTAGCCGCGATAGCCCATGGCGATCTTCGCCACGAGGCGGAGGTGGGACGTGACCAACTGGTGCGCGGCTTGGGTGTCGCCGTGCTCCTGCCAGCTCTTTGCCAGCATGAATTCGTTTTCTTTGGTGAGCATCGGAAACTTGCGGATCTCTGAGAGATACCGTTGCAGCCCTTGCTCCGGGCTGAGTGCAAGTGTGAGCGCGGTAGATGCCATCGAGTATTAGGACCCCTCCTAAGGCGGGAAGTCTGGTTGCCTCTCTAGTACGTGCGAGAGCGCAATCGGGTTGCCGCTGTGACCCCTTATATAGGGAGCCATTCAAGCCCACGCCGTGGCCGGCGGTAGGCAATTATTAGTGATAGAACATAAAGAGAACGCACTGATTCGGCAAGCGAAACGAAATCAACTGCTAGAATCAGCGCCCGGAACGTTTGTAGATGGCCCCAAGGCCTTGGGGTTCAAGGGTCAATTTGCCGTCTGCGGCTGTTTCCCAAACGTTTCGGCGAGGGCCCAAAGGGAGAGGGCGACCACGAGTGCGGCGAGGCCCCAGCGCACGGTCAAATCAACCAAGCTTAAATAAATCGGGGCTGCAGCATCCATGATCTGGATGGTCGCCGCATGGGTCTGGCCATTGCCCGGATCGGGCGCGCGCGGCAGTGAGCGGAACATTCGCACCTCGTTGAGCGCGAACAGCGCGAGCCCGCCCACGGTCGTGAGCACGCGGTCAGCGTTGGGAAGTGTTGACATGAAGTTCCGCCCGTTCTTGCAGCGCCGGAAAGCTACTTCGCTTCGCTGTGGCGCACGAGACGCAGATGACATGTTCCCTGCTGGAACTTAGAGTTTGCGCAGAACCGCGAGCAACTCCGTCATGTCGCCTGGGAGTTCGCTCTCGAAGCGCAATGTCTCGCCGCTAATGGGATGCTTGAAGCCGAGAACCGCCGCGTGCAACGCCTGACGTGGGAACGCCGCTACTGCAACAGCAGCTTCTTCGGCGAAGGGTCCGTCGGCCTTGAAGGCGCGCTGCTTGCCATAGAGCGGATCGCCGATGAGCGGGCAGCCAAGATGCGCCAGATGCGCGCGAATTTGGTGAGTGCGGCCTGTGTGCAACCGGCACTCCAAGAGCGCAGCTGCCGCACGCCCGACCGAAGCGCCGCTTTGCTGCCCGTAGCTTTCCACGGTCCAATAATCGGTGATTGCGGTTTTGCCTGCTTCAGTCTCTGGATTGCGCGCGACGACGTATTTGCGCCGATCTTCGCTTGAGCGGACGAGCTTGTTTTCGATGCGTGCGCTCCGCTCGGTCGGCGCGCCGCGCGTCACGGCATAATAGACGCGCTCAAGGTCGTGCTTGGCGAAGAGTTTAGCGAGGCCTGTATGCGCTGCGTCGTGTTTGGCGACCACGACAAGACCGGTGGTGTCTTTGTCGATGCGGTGGACGATGCCTGGCCGCGCGACGCCGCCAATGCCGGAGAGCGAGTCTTCGCAATGCGCCAGTAAGGCATTGACCATCGTGCCGCGCATCGATCCGGGCGCCGGGTGCATGGCCATGCCGCTCGCCTTGTCCACCACGATCAAGTGCTCGTCCTCGAAGACGATGTTGAGCGGCAGCTTTTCGGGCAGGGGCGCTGCGGGCTCGGGCGGCGGCAATGTCAGTTCGTAACGGGCGCCCTCGCGGGGCTTATCCTTTGAGTGGGTTACGAGCGCGCCGTCGACGGTGAGCTTGCCTGCGCCGATGAGGCCCTGCACGCGTGAGCGCGAAAGGTCCGGCCATAGCTTCGCCAGCCAAGCATCCACGCGCTCGCCCGCGCCTGCGGGCGCTACCGCGTCACGCACTTCACCTTCAGTGCTCGGTTCAACGTCGTCTTCCACAAGGGCCTCACTAGCGACTTCATCCCGCTGCGTCATTCCAGAGCCCGCGCAGCGAGAACCCAGAAGGCAGGGCGCCATAAGGCTGGTGCGTTTGCCCTCGGGGTCGCCATCGCGCAAGCGCGCCCGGAATGACGGTTGTGGGAGTCGGGCCGAGGGTTCAAAAGAGGCGCGGGAGGACGCTATGGCGATACGGGGATTGACGCGCCGCGGAGCGCTGGCTGCTGCAACGGGCGCTGTCGCTGCTTGCGCGCAAAACGTCGAGACGCCTGCTTACGAGGGCGCGGTAGCGTTTAGCCACGGCGTCGCCTCGGGCGATCCAACCGCCAACAAGGTCATTATCTGGACGCGGGTGTCGCCCGAAAACCCGGGATCGGTGCCGGTTCGCTGGATTGTGGCGCGCAATCGCGAACTCACCGATGTTGTGAAAACCGGCATCGTCGAGACCAATGAAGCGCGTGATTACACGGTGAAAGCCGACGTCACCGGGCTTCGTCCCGGTGCGCCGTACTTCTACGGCTTCCGCGCAGGATCTGCCGAGAGCGCGATCGGCAAGACCCGCACGCTTCCGCAAGGCGATCTCGATCAGGTGAAGTTCGCGGTGGTTTCGTGCGCGTCGTTCCCGCACGGCTTCTTCAATGCTTACGAGGCGCTGGCTGAGCGCGATGACATCGACGCGGTCGTGCATCTGGGCGATTACATCTACGAGTACGGCCTTGCCGGTTATGGCGGCGACGTCGCGACGCGCCTTGGCCGTATTCCCTCGCCTGAAGTGGAGTGCATTCGCCTTGGCGATTATCGCGCCCGTCATGCGCAGTACAAAACTCAAACGGAGCTGCAAGCAGCGCACGCGATCGCGCCGTGGATCGTGGTTTGGGACGACCACGAAACCGCCAACAACTCGTTCGCCACAGGCGCTGAAAATCACAATCAGGGCGAGGGCCAGTGGGCGAACCGCAAGCAGGCGGCGTTGCAGGCCTATTATGAGTGGATGCCGATCCGCGACCCTGAGCCGGGCGCGGCGTTTGAGGCGATCAATCGCTCGTTCAAGTACGGTACGCTCGCCTCGCTGATCATGGTGGAGACGCGTCTGCTCGCGCGGACTGAGCCTTTTGATTACAACACGCAGCTGCCGATCGAATTGCAGCGCTGGAACTTCACCAATCCGGCAGCGCCCGTCGCGATCCGCGATGGTGAGCCTGATGTGCCGGTAATGCAGCGTTTGCCGCGCATTTATGAGGTCGTGGGCGGTGAGACGCGCCCCGTTCTGGATTGGCGGCGCGCGCAGAGTTTGGTGACTGAGCCCAAGGATTTGCCGGCGGGCTTTTACATCGCGCCAGACGTGCCGGCGCTTAATCAATTGTTGAGCGCGCCGGATCGTCAGCTGATGGGCGCGGCGCAAGAGCAATGGCTTGCTGATGAGCTGCATACGTCCGTGCGCGGCGGTGCGACCTGGCAGGTGCTCGGCAATCAGATCCTTATGGCGCCGCTCAACGCGCCTGATCTTTCGGCAACGCCGGCGCCGCTTGCGGATGCGCTGGAGCGTTTGTTGCCGGGTGTGAAGCAGCAACTGAAGCTCACGCGGTTTCCGTTTCCACTCAACACGGATTCCTGGGACGGATACCCGACGGCGCGCTCGCGCGTTTATGCGTCGCTGCGCGCGGCGCAGGGCAATGCGATTGTGCTGACAGGTGATACGCACACGGCGTGGGCCAATGAGCTCAACGATGAACAAGGCCGGATCGGGGTTGAGTTCGGAACGACGTCGATCACCTCGCCGGGCGATGGCGAATATTTCGCGCCATTCGGCATCGATTTCGCCGGCGGCGTCCGCGCGCGCAATCCGCACGTGAAATACACCGACCCGCTACATCGTGGCTTCCTGCTGCTGACGCTCACGCGCGAAGCGGCGATTGCGGAGTTTTTCTCGGTGTCGAATATTCTGTCGAAAGAATATGAGACGACGCGCGTCGCTGCGTACACGGTGGCGCCCGAGCCTGGCCCTGGCATCGGCCCAATAACGGAAGCCTAGAGCTAGCTGAGCTTGCGCCGTTCGCGCTCGATCTCGCGCGCGAGTACATCTGGCGCGAGCTGCTCGAAGGCTTGCTCACGCAACGCACGCAACAAAGCGGCGTGGACGAGGTAGTTGGACGCGTTCACGTCGGCGCCTGAGCGCAATGCGCTATCGCGCAGTGCGTCGGCGGTGGAGATGAATTGCTCTGCGTTCATGCACCCGAGTCTCGTGACCGGATGCGACCACAATGTGGCGCATTAGGTCTTTGGCGCGCCCAATCGATTTACATTTAGGCCAGGATTCATCAATGCGGTGAGTTCTGGCGAAGGGGAACCCATCAGCCATTCTTGCGCAAGCTCTCCGAATATCGGCGCGTATTTGAACCCGTGTCCGGAGCAGGCGGAGAACATGAGCACTCGTTCGTGTGCGGCGCTCTGTGCGATCAGGAAGTTCTCATCCGGCGTCACGGTGTAGAGGCAACGTTGCATGCGCACGGGCTTTGGGTTGTGCTTCGGCAGAAGCGGTGCGGCGTGCTCGCTCAACAATGCCCCATCGCTTGCATCGGGTTCGCGCACGTCGTCTGGGTCGGTTGCACCGCCCACGGAGTGGAGGCCAATCTTATAAAGCCCGCGCGGCGCAGGCATGCCAAACGTGCCGACATCATCGTCGATGCAAATCACCGGCAGCATTTTTGGCGATTCAGTTTCGAACCAAGCGACCACACGCCGCCGCACCGCCAGCTTACCGGCAAATTCCGGCAGCAATCTTCCGCCCCATGCGCCCGAGGCAACGATGATGGCGTCGAAGTTTCGTGTTTCGCCGTTGATCTTCAGCGTAAGCCCCTCGATCGGCGCCTCGATTTTCGCTTTGTGGATGAGCCGCGCGCCCCAGCGCGGCGCTTGCTTCAATAGAAACATGCGCGCTGCGTCTGCGCCGACGACGCCGGCATCCTCCTGCCTGAAGACCTGCCATTCGTAGGGCATCGCGATGTAGCCACGCGTCATGGCGTGGATCGCATCGCCGCGCAGCAGCGCCGCGGGCTTGCGGCTTAGGCGCTGGCACGCTTCGACGAACGGCGAACCGCGTGGACCCGCCATCAGGCCACTTGTCCATTCGATCAGGGGTTGATCGGCAAGGCCTTCCCAGGTGCGCCAAGCCGGTGCGGCGCGGCGCGCGAGGGCGACATAAATTTCGCCTTCGCCAGGCGTCAGCCGCATAATTCTGGTGTCGCCATGCGAGGAGCCGCGCTCGTGCATGGGGTCGAATTGCTCGAACCCGGTCACCTCATGCCCGGCGAGCGCCAGCCGAGCACACATGCTCAGCCCCGCAATGCCAAGTCCGACGACCGCGACCTTCATTCTGCCCCGTCTACGCGGGATTACCGGCGCTTGGAAAGCGGTTAGCGTCCGGCCCATGAGTGAGTCCCGCAGTCTCAAGGATAAAATCAAGGGCCGGGTCGAGGCCTTCGACGCCTGGGCGCGACCCTGGGCCGAAAAATCCAAGTGGCGCGGCTGGGCCTATGAGTTTTTGCTGTTCGGGCTGCGCCAGGCGTGGGCGTGCCTGTTCGGCGGCGCGATGATTGTGTTGCTGGTCGGCACGCACCTGCTTTGGCCCGATGACGCGCCGATCGCGCGCTACGATTTTCTCGTGCTCGCCGCTGTCACTATCCAGGGCTTGTTGCTCGCAACCAAGCTTGAGCGTTGGGAAGAGGCGATTGTCATTTTGATCTTCCACGTCGTCGGCACGATCATGGAGATATTCAAAACCGCACACGGTTCGTGGAGCTATCCGGAAGATAATTTCCTGCGCATCGGCGGTGTGCCGCTTTTCTCCGGCTTCATGTATGCCTGCGTCGGCTCATACATTGCGCGCGCGACACGCCTGTTCGAGATCAAATACATCAACTATCCGCCACTCTGGACGACCTGGCTTCTCGCGCTGCTCGCCTACATCAACTTTTTCAGCCACCACTACACGATCGATATTCGGCTCGGGCTGTTTGCGTTTTCGGCGCTCATCTTTGGTCGCGCCTGGTTCGTGTTTTCCCCCGATCGAACGCCGCGCCGGATGCCGATGGTTGTGGGCCTGCTGTTGGTCGCGCTATTCATCTGGTTTGCAGAGAACGCGGGCACCTTTGCCGCGGCATGGGTCTATCCAAGCCAGCGCGATGGCTGGCACATCGTTCCGATCGAGAAGATGGGCGCTTGGTACCTGCTGATGTTGCTGAGCTTTGTGCTGACGACCTTGGTGCATAAGCCCGAACGGATGAGTGCGGCGGCGTTCGATGCCGGCCAACCCAAGCGCGCGCCAAATGCTCAGCGTGTCGCCGCCGACATCTAGTTCAACAAAAAGGGCGCGACTTGCGCCGCGCCCTTTCATTCAATTGGCGCCAAAGTTCAGCCGTAGCCGGCGAGCTTCAAGAAGCGATTGCGCAGTTCGGCGTCATCCTTGAAAGCGCCGGTGAATTGGGTGGTCACCGTCGTGACGTCCTTATGATGGACGCCCCGCGTGCTCATGCACTGGTGCTCAGCGTCGATCAGCACGGCAACGCCACGCGGCTTCAACGTCTCTTCGATCGATTGCGCGATCTGCGAGGTCATCGTTTCTTGGGTCTGCAGGCGCTTGGCGAAAATTTCGACGACGCGCGCGATTTTGGAGATGCCGACCACGGCGTCCGTCGGCAGATAGGCGACGTAAGCCTTGCCGAGGAACGGCGCGATGTGGTGCTCGCAATGGCTCTCCACGTCGATCTTCTTCAGCATGACCATGTCGTCATAGCCGCTGACATCTTCGAACACGCGGTTGAGTTCGTCGGCCGGGCATTCGTCATAGCCTTTGAACCACTCGCGGTAGGCGTCAACGACGCGCTTTGGGGTGTCCTTCAGGCCTTCGCGCTCGGGGTCGTCGCCGGCCCAGGCGATCAGCGTACGCACAGCCTCCATCGCCGCTTCGCGCGAGGGCCGCTTTTGCTCAGCCTCTTCAGGCGAGCGCCACTTTAGAATCTCACTCATTACGGGGGCAGTGTCCTTAAGTCTGAGGGACGGAGGTCGAGCCGGGAGGGTTCCGAGTGCATATACGCACCAACCGGACACCCGGACTTAACGCCCGCCCGAAGATTCACCCTCAGGCAATGGGGCCACAATGCACCCCACGACGGATATGGAGTGTAGCACAAGCTCCCGCTAGAACCCACCCCGCATGAATATCCAGCTCACCAACACGTTGACGCGGCGAAAAGAGCCGTTTGCCCCGACCGATCCAAGGCGGGTGACCATGTATGTCTGCGGACCTACCGTTTATAACGTGGCGCACATCGGTAATGCGCGCCCGCCGGTCGTATTCGACACGCTCTTTCGCCTGCTGCGGCACGTCTATGGCGAGAGCGCCGTCATCTACGCGCGCAACTACACTGACATCGACGACAAGATCATCACCGCCTCGATCGAGCGCGGGGTGCCGATTTGCGACATTACGCGTGCGGTTGAAGATCAATACGAAGCTGACATGGGCGCGCTCAATGTGCTGACGCCGAGCTTGCGTCCGCGCGCGACCGAGAACGTGCCGGCCATGATCGCGGTGATTGAGAAATTGATCGCCAATGGCGCCGCGTACGTCGTGCCGAGCGGTGTCTATTTCTCGGTCGCGGCTGACGAGGATTACGGCAAGCTTTCGGGTCGCGCGCAAGATGATCTCAAAGCCGGGGCGCGCGTCGAGGGCGAGGACGACAAGCGATCGGCGTCTGACTTTGCGCTTTGGAAAAGCGTGAAGCCGGGTGAGCCTTCCTGGGAGGCGCCATTTGGCGCAGGACGCCCCGGCTGGCACATCGAGTGCTCGGCCATGATCGAGGAGGGGTTGGGTTCGCCGATCGATATTCACGGCGGCGGCATCGATCTCATCTTTCCGCACCACGAAAACGAAATCGCGCAAAGCGAGTCCGCGCATGGTCATGCCTTGGCGCGCGTCTGGATGCACAACGGCTTCCTGACGATGGACAAGGAAAAGATGTCCAAGTCCATTGGCAACATCATCACGCCGCGTGAACTGCTGGAGCAGGGTTGGCAGGGTGAGACGATCCGCTGGGCGCTGCTCAGCGCACACTACAAGGCCCCGCTCGATTGGTCGGACGATTTGTTGAAGCAGTCGCAAGCGAGCTTGGATCGTCTCTATGGCGCAGTGCTGCGCCTGAAAGATGTGGAGGCCGCAGACGTAGAAGCGCCTGCTGCAATCATCGAGGCGCTGGCGGATGATCTGAACACGCCGGCGGCGATCGCCGAGCTTTCAGTGCTGGCGACCGCGGCGAACATCGCCAAGAAACCCGCTGATATGGCAAAAGCGAAGGGCGAGCTTTTGGCGGCGGCAAAGATGTTTGGCGTTCTGCAGGGCGATGCCGAGACGTGGTTCCGCGCGAGCTTCGGCGAAGAAGCCGCCGAGATAGACCGCTTGGTTGCCGAGCGTGTCGCTGCGCGCGCCGCCAAGGATTATGCGTTGTCCGACAAATTACGTGACGATCTCGCATCGCGCGGGGTCGAAGTCATGGATAGCGCCAGTGGCAGCACTTGGCGGCGCAAGGGCTAGGTCCGGCGGAGCGACAGCACCAAGAAGATTAGAATGATCGGTGCAAGCACGACCACCGCATAATGTTCGGGCGGGTGGTGCGCGGCGCCGGCGGCTTTGGTGATCCAGCCGGCGATCGCAGCAAGCGTGCGTTCGGTGAGCGCGAGCAGCAGAAATAATGGCACGAGCGGCCGGTAGCGCAGCGCGATGGCGAGTTGCGCGAGGCCGTAGGCAATTTGCGTTGCACCCATCCATGCAAACACGCCGATCACGAGCGAACGCGATGCGCCGAGGTCGAGGCCGGCGATGACCTCCGCGCCGCCGTCGGGCAAAAAGTAATGAATGCAGCCCGGCACGATCGAGCCGACAGCGAGCAGCGCCAGAAACCATGCTGAGGCGGCGGCGCCGCGATATTGATCATTTGTGCTTGCCGGAAACATCGCGTCACCCCGCGCCAGCCTATCGCAAGCGAGCGCATTCCGCCATCTCTTCGCCCAACCTGTCCGCATGATCGCAGGGCAAGGGCAGGAGATTATGGCATGCACCGTCGCGCGTTACTTTTATCTGCTGCGGCTGCGGCAGTGTCCGGCTGCGCTGGCGCGGGCGCACCTCTGGATCGTGCGTCGCCGCCTCCCAGTGTCGATCCAACGCCGGCGCCAATCATGACGCCATTGCCTGACGCTTTCGATCTTGGCCTCTATCGCGCGCTCGCTGCTCCAGGCGGCAATCAGTTTGTCTCGCCTTACAGCGTGCTTTCGGCGTTCGCGCTGCTCTATCCGGGCGCGCGTGGGCAGACGGCGGCGGAGATGACTGCAACCTTCGGCTTTGACGCCAACGTGGCGGCGCAAGTTGCGCGGACGCGTGCGCTGCGCGATGCGCTGGCGACACAGACTGGACGCAGCGAGTTCACCACCGCCAACGCTGCCTGGGTGGAGCGCACGATGAATCTCAACGCCGCCTACGCGCGCACGATCCGCGAACAGCTTGGCGCCACCATCGAAGCGGTGCCATTCATCGCGAACCAGGCCGCAGCATTGCGCACGATCAATGCATGGGCTGCGCTCGAAACGCGCGATCGCATCCCCGAAATTCTCACTGAGCCGGATCCAGCGCGTCGCTTGGTGCTCACCAACGCCGTCTATTTCAAAGGCAAGTGGCAGCAGCAATTCTCCGCCAACTCCACACGCGATGGAGATTTCTTCGCTGAAAGCGGCGCGACGCAGCGCGCGCGTTTGATGCATAAAGTCATGCGTACGCCGTACTATGAAGGCGAAGGCTTTCAGGCGGCCGAGTTCCTGTACGACGATGGCGCGTTCTCGCTGGCGTTGTTTTTGCCGCGGGCCCGCGATGGGCTTGCCGCGTTTGAGCGGCATCTTATGGGCTCAACGCTCGATCGTTGGCTTGTTGATCTTGATGCAGCTGAACGCGCGCGTCTCGACGTCACGTTGCCAAAGGTTGAGATGCGCACGGACTATGAATTGTCGCCGCAGCTCCAGGCTTTGGGATTGCGCCTCCCGTTCAGTGACGCTGCGGATTTTAGTGGCGTTACAGATCAAGAGCAGCTCGCGATCAGCGCTGTCATTCACAAGACCTTCCTCGCGATCGACGAAGAGGGCACCGAAGCGGCCGCTGTTACTGCCATCGACATGCGCGCGACGTCAGCCATGCCGCAGCCGGAAGCGCCGCCTATCGAGTTCAAGGCGGATCACCCGTTCTTCATCGTGCTCCGCCACAAGCCGACGGGCACGAAGCTGTTCATGGGCCGCGTGGCGCAGATTTAATCGCGGCCAGCGTCGCTATTGATCTCGATCAAGGCCGATTCATTCAGTCCGGTTACGCAAGTGATGGACAAGGAGGATCGGCATGACCCAGCTGGCAGTGTTTGAAGACAGCTTGGCGCCCTACGGCGATGCGTACGGCCCTGGGCTCATGAACAATTTCGCACCGCTCGGCGGCGAGTTCGGCCCGCAAAAGCTGAAAGTGCTGTCGGGCAAGGTGCCTGCCGATCTGAACGGCGTCTATTTGCGCGCCGGGCCTAACATCCGCTTCGAACCGACAGGCCGATATCATCCGTTCGATGGCGACGGCATGATCCACGCAGCGCGCTTCGAGAATGGCGAAGTCACCTACCGCAATCGCTGGGTCCGCACCGACGCGTGGAAGAACGAGGACGCTGCCGGCAGAAGTCTTCATGTCGGCGTGCGCGAGACGCGCAAGGGCTCGGATAAGCCGCTGAAGGACACAGCGAACACCGATTTGGTCGCGCAGGGTGGGCGGGTTCTGGCGCTTTGGTACCTCTCCGGCGACGCCTACGAAATCGACCCCGTCACACTCGAGACCAAGGGCAAATGCCCCGGCGTATTGGCAAGCGGCGGCGCCATTTCCGCGCACGCCAAAGTCGATGAATTGACCGATGAGCTCATGTTTTTCGACTACGGCGCTGAGGCGCCGTACATGCATTACGGAGTCGTCGGGCCCGACCGGAAGCTGAAGCACTTCGTGCCGATCGATTTGCCCGGCGCACGTCTGCCGCACGATATGGCGATCACCGAGCACTACTCGATCCTCCACGATCTGCCGATGTTGTATGAGGAGAGCGCTTTTGCGCTTGGGCGTCACAAGGTCAAATTCGACCCTTCATTGCCGGCGCGGCTGGGCGTCATTCCACGCTACGGCGCGGCAGACTCGATCCGTTGGTTCGAATTCTCACCGTGCTTCATCTATCACGTGGTCAACGCTTGGGAGGAAGGTGATTGGGTGGTCATGAGCGGCTGCCGCTACATGCCTGTCCTCGATCAGAACGGTGAAATCGATGCTGTCCGCACCGCGCGCGATGTCGCCGAACTGGTGATGCACGCGCGGCTTTGGGTATGGCGCATGAATATGCGCACTGGGCAAACCAGCGAAGAGATGCTCGATGCGGATCGGAACATCGAATTCCCGACCTATAACAGCCGCCTCTCGGGCCGGCGCACGCGCTTTGGTTACTTCGTCGATCACTCCGAGACGCGGACGCTGCAATGGTACGGCGTGCGCAAGTGCGACCTCGATACCGGCGAAAGCTTGGGCGCATGGTCGGACAGTCCAGCGCACAGCTACTATTCCGAGCCATGGTTCGCGGCAGCGGACGATTATGTGGCGGAGGATGACGGCTATGTCGTAGCGTTCCAGTGGAACGAAAAACTCAACCGCGAAACGCTCGATATTTTCGATGCGAGAGCCATTGGTGATGGCCCGGTCGCCCAGCTCGAAGTGCCGATCCGCGTGCCTTCAGGTTTTCACGCCTGTTGGTTGGCGGCGGATCGTATGACGCGATAGATCGTCACGCGCGCTTCTTTTTGGCGCCGGTCCAAACGACGCCGGGATAGCCCTTTAACGGCCCAAGCTTTTCGCCGAGATAGGTCCATTCCTGCATCTCATCGATGGCGATGTGGTAGCGCGGTTCGCGTCCGACGCCGCTTGAGAACAGCGCGCGTGGAATATTGATGTTCTGCTTGTTGCGCTGGAACGTAACGGGCGAGCCGCAAGTCGAGCAAAAGCTGCGTACGCCGCCGCGTTCTTTGTCTTCGTAGCGCGTGAGATTGTCCTCGCCTTGCAGGAAGCGGAACCGGCTTGCCCAGGAGCCGACATAGGTCGCGTAAGCGGCGCCGTGTGCGCGGCGCGTAGACGCAGAGTGGTCGTGCCAGGCCCATTGCGCGGGCGCGGTAATCGCCACCACGACTGCGCCGCACAGGCACTTGCCCTCCGCCCGCGTTGGCGCGCGCTTTTCGTTCTTTGGTGTCATTAGCCGCTCTTAGCATGGGCGCGGCGCGCGTTGGGGTGAGCCGCCTTGAAGATGCCCGCTCGCCCGACTAAGCACCCGGACGCGGGATCAAGGACACACGCATGCGGGTATTGGTGATTGCAATGGTTGCGCTCTTGGGCGCCTGCGCCACGGGTGGCGGTGGTGGCGAGCCGGCAAGCGAGGCCTCGCCGTTTCCGGTCCAACGTGGGCAAGCATTGCCGCCGCCGACCGAGAGAGCGCTGTCAGCGCCGCCCGAGGGCCCAGCCCGTGGCGGCATCGATTTCGGCCAATGGCGCCAGGCCGATCCGGGCGTCTATGCGCCCGCCTTCCAGACCCAGATCCGCCAACGCTTTGCCGGCCAGACCAACGCCGAACTCCGCGCCAGCCTGGAGGCCAACGGCTTTGCTTGTGAAGACGAGCGCCGGCTCGACTGTCGCATCGAAATCATGGAGCGCCAATGTGCGTTTGACTGGTATGTTGTGCTCGAGCGCGGCGCGCGCGAACCTGTGGCCGGGTTCGAGCAGATGTGCCTCGGCGCGAATAGGTGAGGGATATGAAGTACGCACGCACGATCACCGTTAGCCTCGCGCTGCTTTTGGGCGCCTGCGCCACGCTGCCGGGCGGCGTCACGGAACCGGCGGGCCCCGCGACGATTCCGGCGACGCCCGTGAACCTGGGTGATTGGCGCAATGCCTCTGAAGCTGCGACGCTCGAAACATTCCAGCAGGGCGTTACGAGCCGCTACGGCGCTGGTTTGCAGATTGCTTCGGTGTCCGGTGATTTGCGCAGGAACGATTTTAATTGCACAGCGGCGCCGCCGCGCGCCGAAGGCAATCGCGGCGATCCGCCGGCGCAAGTCTGCCGCAAGACAACGACCGCGAACGGCTGCACGCACACGTGGCAGGTCCATTTGTTCGATACGAGCGGCGATGGGCGCCTTGCGCGCACGCGTGGGCTTTATGATCGCCGCTGCGGCAGCGATGGCCTATTGGGTGGGCCCGGCTGAGGCTTCGCCCGGCGTCATCAAATAAGCCGCGACGTCGGTGGGCTCGAGCGTCAGCATCGGCACGTAGCCCGGATTGATCACGACATTCTTGCCGACGAGCCGCGTCAAAGCTGCGCGACCATTGATCATGATGTGCGGCGCATTCGCGCCGAGCGCATCGGTTAGGCGCTGTTCGCTGGTGAAAATCGCCCCAGCTGTGAATCCCTCGCGGACGCGCAGCTCACGCGGCGGCGAATCTTCACCGGCCGCTGAGAGCGCGAGCGCGACGTGAGTCTCCATCAGATAGCGCCGAAAGATGGGGCGCATATTCTCGTTGGTGAGCGCTGACACGAACGCATATTCGAGCGCGTTCTGGGGCGTGATTGGCGCGGGCCGGCCAGCAGGTGTTTGCGCGCGCGGCGCGGCCGGTTGCTCTGCCTGTGCGAACGCCGTCGCTGGCCAAGCACCAAGCGCGCTGATCAACAGGGTGCGTCTCAACATAGGCGGCTCCAACCGGATGATTTTGCCCGTTGCTTGCCCGCGAAGGAAGGCCACATAAGGGCGAATGGACGACCTCTACCACCCGCGGATCATGGAATTGGCCGCCGATATCCCCCACGTGGGTCGCGTTGATGCGCCCGATGGGGCGGCGACGAAGGTCAGCCGCGTTTGCGGCTCGGTGGTGACCGTTGAACTCGGCTTGCAGGATGGCGTCGTGAACCGGATCGCGGTGCACCCTAAGGCCTGCGCGCTCGGTCAAGCGGCGACAGGCGTGCTCGCCATGCATGCCATTGGCGCAACGCCGAAAGAGATCAAAGATGCGCGCGACGCATTGCGCGCCATGCTCAAGGGCGAAGGACCGCCGCCGGTTGGACGCTTTTGGGAGCTGCGTCACCTTGAGGGCGTTCGCGACTATCCTGCACGTCATGCCTCGACGATGTTGGCCTTTGACGCCGCCGTTGAAGCGCTGGATCAAGCCCAGAAGAAGGTCACGTGATCCGCGGTTTGGTGTTGGTTGCAGCGCTCGCTGCGTGCGCCAGCGCTCCGGCTCCGCGCGAACCTTTTTCGACGACAGCCTTATTGATTGATGCGCAAGGCTATGTTGCGAGCCGCTACGAGCCGCATGAATTGCCGGCGGCGCTCATCGCCGATCTCACAGCGCAGGATTTTCAATGTCACCATAGCGCGACGATGAGCGAATGTAGCAGCGCGCTGCACGCGTTCGCGTCATGCTTCGATGTCATTATTGTCCAGATCAATGCTGAAATCGTGAGCGCAGTGAACAATCGCCATTGCATGGGCGCGCAGCCATGAGCGCCACGGTAAAACTAAAGCACGCGTTGGCGAAGGAATTGCGCAAGGCCGCCCTCGCGTTTCCCGAAACGGTTGAGGACTTCCCGTGGGGTCACAACGCTTTCAAAGTCGCTGGCAAGAAGGCCTTCTTGTTCATGGGCGAGGACGAAAAGGGCGGCTGGTCGGCTTCGATGAAGCTGCCGTTCCGCAACGATGAGGCGCTTGCGGTCAAAGGTGCGCAGCGCACCGAGTATGGCCTTGGCCGCGCCGGCTGGATCACCTTCCGTTTCACCGCCAAGGCGAAGCCGCCCATGCCAAAGCTGATCGATTATCTAGATGAAAGCTGGCGGGCCGTGGCGCCGAAGAAACTCTCGGCCGCTTTCGCGCCGCCTGCGGTTCCGAAGCGTCGCAAAGCGACCTGATCGGCTTCCGGGCGGCGCAAATAGCAGCTAGCTTCAGTCGCTTGGGGAGCCCTGGGAGGACGCAAGTATGAAATGGATTGTGCTGCTTTTGATTATCGCTGGCGTCGCCGGCTACTTCACCCGGCCGGAAGAGGCTGTGATGCGTGAAGCGGCAAATGCGGTGCTGAGCGATCCGCAGAGCGTAAGCGAAGGTTTTGAGAGCGTCGCGACGACGCTTGCCGGCGATCGCGCCTACGACAACTACTATGTCGCCGCGAAGTACAATGTGACGCTGGACAATCAGCCGGTCGTGACCTGCTGGGGCGCATTCACGCAAGTGCAATGCAACCGCGCCGCTGACACGCGTACGGGTGGCTAAAAGATGCGCCTGCTTCTCCTCCTGATCATCATCGGCGCCGCTGCGTATTTCACCGTGCCGGTGCGCGATGCGCATGAGGAAGCAGCGCAAGCCTTCCTGCAAACGCAGACGCAAGAAGAGACGGGCGAGGTGCAGGCGCAAACCGGCATCTCGCTCGATGGCGTCGTCGATTTCGTCACTGGCATGATGGCGGGTCAGGGGCGCTATGAGACGCTTTACCTCGCCTCGAAATACACGCTCGATATGCCGGGCGCCGCGTACTTGGAGTGCTGGGGCGCGTTCACGATCGTGCAGTGCCGCCGTGTCGATCGGGCATCCGGCCAGGGTTGAGCCAAACCGCCGAAGCGCTTATAACAAGCGTCATGAACCGGCGTTTCCTCACGACGACTACCTACTAAAGCCGGCGGCGCGAGATCGGGCGCGCCGCAGCGGCTGCGCTTGGCCCCGGTCCAGAACCAACAAATCGCTGTAGTTGTCATGTCGCCGAGCATTCCTGCGCGGGGCCTTCTTGGCCTTATCCAGCTGTATAAGTGGACGCTTTCGCCGTTGATCGGCAATGCGTGCCGCTACCGGCCGACCTGTTCGTCTTATGCCGCGGACTCCGTTCGCATGCATGGCGCCTGGGCCGGCAGTTGGATGGCGGGTGCACGTCTTTGCCGTTGTTCGCCCTGGGGCGGGCATGGCTGGGATCCGGCGCCGAGCGAGATCAAGAAGAACTCGTGGTGGCGGCCTTGGCGATATGGCGATTGGAAGGGCGGCTATCGTGCGCCGCCAGAAGCTATTGAACTCGATAAGAGCAAGTCATGAGCATTTCACTTAAGTTTCCCGATGGCGCCGAGCGCAGTTACGACGATGGCGTAACGCCGCTTGCTGTCGCAGAGGGCATTTCAAAATCATTGGCCAAGAAGGTCGTGGCCGCGAAGATCGACGGCGCCTGGTGGGATTTGACGCGTCCGCTTGAGGGCGGCGGCAAGTTTGAGCTGGTCATGCGCGATAGCGCAGATGGCCTCGAAGTTTTGCGCCACGATGCGGCGCACGTTCTTGCGCAAGCCGTGCAAGAGCTCTTTCCCGGCACACAAGTTACCTTCGGCCCCGTGACGGAAGATGGCTTCTATTACGATTTCGCGCGTGATGAGCCGTTCTCAACGGAGGACTTCGCCAAGATCGAAAAGCGGATGCGCGAGATCGTCGACGCGGACCTGCCGATCATTCGAAAGGTCTGGGAAAAGGAGGCCGCGATCGCGCACTTCAAAGCGCTGGGCGAGATCTACAAAGCCGAGACCATCGATGAAGTGATCAAGCCCGGCGATGCGATCACGATCTACAGCCACGGCGACAAGTGGGGCGATCTTTGTCGCGGCCCGCACCTGCCCTCGACGGGTAAGCTCGGCAAGGCCTTCAAGCTGATGAAGCTCGCCGGCGCCTACTGGCGCGGCGATCAGAAAAACCAGCAGCTGCAGCGCATCTACGGCACGGCTTGGGCTGACGAGAAACAGCTCGAGGAGCATCTGCTGCGTCTCGAAGAAGCTGAAAAGCGTGATCACCGCAAACTCGGACGTCAGATGGACCTCTTCCATATGCAGGAAGAGGGGCGCGGCATGGTGTTCTGGCACGAAAAGGGCCTCACGCTGTGGCGCACGATCGAAGCCTACATGCGCCGCCGTCTGGAAGCTGCGGGCTATGTCGAGGTGCGCACGCCGCAGGTGCTTGATCGGGTGTTCTGGGAAAAGTCAGGGCACTGGGACAAGTACCGTCCGAACATGTTCGTCTGCGAGACGGTCGAGGGCGAGACGCTTTCGCTGAAGCCGATGAACTGTCCCGGGCACGTGCAGATCTTCAAGTTCGGTCAGAAGTCATATCGCGATCTGCCGCTGCGGATGGCGGAGTTTGGCGCTTGCCACCGCTATGAGCCGTCAGGTTCGTTGCATGGCCTGATGCGCGTGCGCGCGTTCACGCAGGACGATGCGCACATCTTCTGCCGCGAGGACCAGATCGAAGAAGAGACGACGCGCTTCATCCAGCTCGCCAAATCCATCCATGCCGATTTCGGCATGTCGAGCGACAAGATCGCGCTCGCAACGCGCCCTGAGATGCGCGTGGGTTCGGACGAGTTTTGGGACAAAGCCGAAGCGCAGATGCTCAACGCCGCGCGTGCCGCCGGCGTCGAACCGGTGATCGCTGAAGGTGACGGCGCATTTTATGCGCCCAAGCTCGACTTCTCGGTGAAGGACGCCATTGGCCGCGAATGGACGATTGGCACGATCCAGCTCGACTATCAGCTGCCGGATCGGCTCGATGCAGAATACGTGGCTGAGGACGGGCAAAAGCACCGCCCGGTGATGCTGCACCGTGCGATCCTCGGATCGCTCGAACGCTTCATCGGCATCCTGATCGAAAACTGCGCTGGCGCGTTTCCGATGTGGTTGGCGCCGGTTCAGGTGGTTGTCGCGACCATCACGTCAGATGCGAACGCCTATGCCGAAGATGTCGCCAAGACGCTTCGCCAGGCGGGGCTGCGCGTCGAACTCGATCTCCGCAACGAGAAGGTCGGCTACAAGATCCGCGAACACTCGCTTGCGAAGGTTCCGGTGATTGCGGTGGTCGGTAAGAAGGAAGCGGAAGATCGCACCGTTGCTATCCGGCGCTTCGGCAGCCAAGAGCAGCACATGATGTCGCTTGTGAGTGCGCAGGAGACGTTGGTGGCGGAAGCTACGCCGCCCGATTTGCTGCGCTGATTAGACTGTGCGCGGGGCGCCGTAAGCCGCCTCGCGCATAACATCCGACAGCATCTGGTGGGCGACCGCCCAAGCGGCGCGAGCTTCTGGCGAGCTTCTGGCGTGAAGTGGGCGCCAAGCTCGTGGCGCAGCGTCCGCATCAGGGCCGTGCCGACCATGGCGTAGTGATGCGCCTCGACACCGTACGAAACGTGACGCACGGCCAGCTCGCGCGCCGTTGGGAGAATGGTTTCGGGCTCCTCGAGGCCGCTCACGATTTGGCCCAGCATGGTCATGAGCTTCTCGCCCTGGACGACCAGAGGGTCCGAAGGCTGGGCTCGATCGCGAACAATTCGCTGTAAAATGTGGCCGCTACCTATGGCCTAAGCTTTGCCGCACGTGCGAACGAGGTTTGCACTAGACCTATCTGAGCGCGGTCGATTTTTGCGAAAATGCCAGGATTTGCAGTGCGGCGCTGGGTAACTTGCAGCCGGGCGCGTCGCTCCCGATCTCAGGGCGTAATGAGCGCTCCTCTGGATTGCAGTCTCCTGGCGTCTTTACAGACGCCGCCGCCACCATCCAGGATAGCTGTGGGTATTGGGGGCGGAGAAGGCGTTGGATAGGCATCCATCACGCGCACGGTCGACGTCTGCTACGTTAGAGCCGCGTGTATCGGCCATCGTCGTCGCACATAAGGTTCGCGCCAATTCGTCCGGTCGTGCGCCGCTCGATCTGTGTTTGCGCAGCGCGTTGGCGGAAGACTGGATCGACGAGCTTATCGTCGTCGATCACGACAACCCCGAAAACATTTCATCGACATTGCGGGCGTTTGAAGCGGACCGCCGTGACGTTCGCGTCGTGCGGGCCGATCCGAGTTTGAGTTTGGCTGCTGCGGGTAATGTCGGCGCCGCCGAAGCGCGCGGGCGCTGGCTCTTGTTTTTGAATGCGGACGTTGTGTTGCAGCGCGGCGCGGTTGCCCGTCTCGCGGCCGCTGGCGGCGGCGCCCAGCAGCCTTGGATCGTTGGCGGGCGTTTGCTTGATCTTGAAGGGCGCGAACGCCAAGCCGCGCGTACGGGTGCTCTGAACACGTTCTCGGCCATCGCCGTTGCGGTGGAGTGGCCGGCGCGCCCACTGCGCAAGGGGGATGATGCGGCGAAGGTTGGCGCCGTTTCCGGTGCGCTCATGCTTATCCCGCGTGGCGATTTCAACGAACTTAACGGTTTCGATGAGCAATTCGACACCGACTATGCCGACCTCGACCTTTGCCGCCGCGCGGCGCTTGCTGGCGGTAGCGTCCTTTTTCAGCCCGATGCTTCAGGCGTGCAGTTCGAATATGCGCAGGCGCGCAAGAGCCGGAAGGTGCAGGGGCTGACCAGGTTTGCGGTGAAGAGCGCCGAGACGCCGATTGAAAAAGCCTTCGCGCGCGTCGCTGGGCCGGCGCTGGCGACGCTGTTGGCGCTTAAGGATTTGATTGCCGGGCGCCCGCCGGCGCGTCGCTAGCGGCCTCGTGCACGCGGCCAATGTTGAGCGTCATGTATTCGCCGCGTCCGATCGCCATGCCTTGCGCCGGCTGATCCGCCGCTTCAAATTCCAAGCCTTGTGCACGAAGCACTGTTTGCGCCTGTTCGAGTACGCGCCCCTCGAGCATCACGCCGTCACCGGCTGCGATCGGCGTTTCAGCAAGATCTTCGATTTCAACCAGATGCACCCAGGTGCGCGTCATGAAGATGATGCTTGGTTGTTCGTACCCGACGATCCAGAAGTTCTGATCTTCGCGCGGCATCAGGCGTGCGCGTGTCATCGTGGCGGCGGCTTCGTTGCTGACGAAAAGTGAGCGCGCTTCCGGGAGAAGGCGGCCACGTAAGCTGAACGAAAGCACCAGCGCGCAAGCGACAAGTATCGCCGCGCGCGCGGTAGGGCGTCGGAGCATGATGAGACCGGCGATTGCGGCCGCGAGCGTGCCTGCGCCGATCAGCGCGGTAGCGACAGCGCGGCGTACGCCGGCATCTGCCAGATAGCCCGGCATGAACGTCGAGACGACGGCCATCAGCGCCACGATCAGCGCCCCGAACACGCCGAATGCGACCAAGCCCGCAGGATGCGTTGTTCGCCAGCGTTTGCCGCGCATGGCGAAGAGTCCCGCCGCACACATCAGCGCGATCGCTGGATAGGCGGGCAACGTATAGTGGATGAGCTTTGCCGGCATCAGTTCGAAGAACGCGAAAATCGGAACGGCCCAAGCAATGAGGAAGCGGAAGGGCGCGTGCGCATTGTCTTGGCGCGGTGCGCGAATGGCGCTCCAGCCCAAGCGCAACGCTGCGGGCAAAGCGTACGTGGCGGGGAAGATGAGGAGCGGCAGCCAGAGCAAATGGTAGCCCGGAATGCCGCCGTGACGGTGATCGCCGCCTGAAACGAGCTTTGGTCCGATCTCGCGCAATAAGAGTTCGGAATAGAAGCGCCCTTCAGTGACGACGCCGATTGAGATCGCCCATGGGAGCGTGATTGCCAGCGCGAGCAGCGGCCCCGGCCAAAACGCGAGCGGCTTCATCCAGTTTGCGCGCTTTTCCCAGAAAGCGAGTGCGGCGAGCGTCATGCCGGCGGCGAGCGGTGGCAATGGCCCTTTGATCATGATCCCGCAGCCGATCGCTGCCCAGAAGAGCAACGCGACAAGGCGTGGACGCTTCGTGCCGGTTCGCAATTGTATGAGCGAAGCGAACGCGAGCGTGATGAAGCCGGTCATCACCGCGTCGGTCTTTGCGAGCATACCCTCGACGCCGGCGAGCAAGCCGACAGCGAAGATCGCGGCGCCGACAAACCCCGTGCGCGCGCCGAACAAGTTTGTCCCGGCCCACAGCGTCGCCAAGCTCGCGAGCATCAGTCCGAGCGCCGAAGGCAATCGATAGGGCCAGATCGTGTTTAGTCGATCGACGAACGGGCGCATCGCATTCACGGAAGCGGCCTGCAGCCAGTAGATGCCGACAGGCTTGCGATTGCGTTCGGCGTCTTGAACCCGAATGCGAATGTAATCGTCACTCTCGACCATCTGCCGCGTCGCTTGCGCGAAGCGCGCTTCGTCGATGTCGGTGACTGGTACGCGCGCCGCGCCAATGAGGCCGGATGTCAGCGCGATGAGCGCAATCAGCACATAGCCGCGCCAGCCACGGGCGAACTGGTCAAACAGGGCGGGAGAAACAGGAGAAGTCATGCGGACATCGCCATTTTGGCCGATCAGTGTGACGCTTTGCAGCCCTGGCGGGTGCGCCTACTCGCCTCATGGCCCAGGAGCGGCTAAGAGACCCCGCCTTTTCAAGCGCCGGGGACGCCTTTTGGCCGAGAGTATCGAATTTAGCGTGGTCGTTCCCGTGATGAACGAGGAGGGTAACGCCGCAAACCTCGCGCGCGAGATCGCGGCAGTCCTCGATGGACGCAGCTACGAAATGATTTTCGTGGATGACGCCAGCCGTGACGGCACACGTGCTGAGCTTGCTGCGCTTAAAGCGGAATTGCCCGCGCTGCGCTTGCTTGGCCATCGCAGCAACGCTGGCCAAAGCCGAGCCGTACGCACCGGTGTCATTGCGGCGCGTGCGCCGGTTGTGGGCACTCTGGATGGCGATGGCCAAAACGATCCTGCCGATTTGCCAAAACTTCTGGCCAAGCTCACGCGCCCCCAAGCGCCGTCGGATTTGGGGATGGTAGCAGGAAACCGCCTCAAGCGGCAGGACAATTGGAGCAAGCGAACTGCGTCTCAGATCGCCAATTCGATCCGCCGCGCCGCCCTCAAGGACAATGCAATCGATAGCGGTTCAGGTGTCAAAGTATTCAAACGCGAAGCTTTTTTGCGCCTCCCGTACTTCGATCACATGCACCGTTTCATGGCCGCACTGATGCTGCGTGAAGGCTATGCAGTCGAGTTTTTGGAGGTTAATCATCGACAACGGAGCGTCGGTAGCTCGAAATACACGAATCTCGGCAGATTGGCCGCGAACATGACGGACCTCTGGGGCGTTATGTGGCTGAGAAGCCGGGCGCGTTTGCCAGGGGGAGCGGACGAATTATGAACGATCGCGTCGACCCGGGTGAACGACTAGCTTTACAAACAGCGGCGACGCGGGGGCGTCGGTCTCGCACGCAACAGCAGGGGAGTCCCATGGGGGCCATTTTCAACGTCTTTCCGCTGATCCTGATCCCGGTCTTGACGTACAACATCTGGGCATTCGGCGCGACGGCGGCCAATAATGGCGACGGCGCGATGGTTCGTCAGCATTTGCAGGATGCGTGGATCCGCATGCCGATGGCTTCTGGTGCGGAATGGACGATCGCCTTCGGCGACGTGCTCGTATTGCTCGCGCTAATCTTGCTGTTCATCGAGCTTTTGAAATCAACCTCGACCGGCACCGCGGCGATTTTCAATCACGCACTGTCGATGCTGGTGTTCATCATCTGCCTGGTCGAATTTCTGCTGCATCCGGCATTCGCGACCAGCACGTTCTTCGTGATCCTGGTTATGGCGCTGCTGGATGTCCTGGCCGGCGTTGTGGTTACGATTATCTCGGCCCGCCGCGACGTGGAGTTCGCGGGTCAGCACTAATTCAGCAAAGTGTCATTTAACGAGAGGCGGCGGGGGATACCTCGCCGCCTTTTATTTCGTTCACAGGCACCACATTCCCAAGGCCAAAGCGATGGTGAAGTCGAGCCAACGGCCGAATCGGGGGATGATGAATGCGCTCATAGCTCGACGCCCACCTGCAGGTTCGGCGCCGGGCTATGGTTCGCTTGAGCTTGGGTGACGAATGGCGCTTTTCTTCGATGCGGACTGGTTCGATCAACGCTTGGCTGCGCGCGGCACGGACCGCATCGGGCTGGCGGTGGCGACCGGCATCGAGCGTGGTGAATTGCATCGCATCTTCAGCAATGAGCGTTCGCCGTCAGCCGAAGAGCTCGCTGAGTTCGCGCGCGTGCTCGAGACCGATCTGCTTGAAGTAACGATCCGCAGCGGCGTCGCTGTGCGTGAGTCAGCGCCGGGCGCCGACACTGGCGATCGGATCCAGAGTATTGAGGCGCGGCTAGACGCGATCGATACCTGGCTCGCCGAGTTTGAAGCGTCGAAGAAAAAAGCTGTCGGCTAGAGTTAAGCGCGCACGTTTACGATGATGCCGGTGCGCGGGCCGCGCCATGGGCTGCCGTAACCAGATGCGGGCGCTTCTTCGCGACGAGCGATTTGGTTGACAAGCGTGGCGGCAAACATGGGGTCGAGCGTCATGCGCGGCGCTCTGCGATCGCGGGCGCGGCGTTCCGTCCGCCGTTGATCACCGACTTCTTCGAAGTCGGCGTCCAGGGCGGGCGCGGGGCGGGTGGCGCTCATGCTCGCGAATTCTGCATTTCACGTGCCAAACCGAAATTAACCGCTAGCGTTAGCCAAGATGGAGGCGCGGATGCGGGACTTTGCGGATTATGATGGGCTCGGACTGGCTGAACTCGTTCGCAACCGGGACGTCACGCCTGGCGAGCTTCTTGAGGCCGCGATTGAGCGGATCGAGCGTCACAATCCCAAACTCAACGCCGTCGTTCACACCGCCTACGATGAGGCGCGCGCCATTGCGGCAGGCGCATTGCCGGACGGGCCATTCAAGGGCGTGCCGTTTCTGATCAAGGATCTCGGCGTCCGCGTTAAGAACTGGCCGCGCACCAGCGCCAGCCGGTTCGCGCAAGTTGCGGCTGACACCGAAGATAGTGAACTCACAAAACGCTACCGCGCGTCGGGCGTTGTGCTGGCGGGTAAAACCAACACGCCGGAGTTTGGCATTCCCGGCGTGACGACCTCGGCGTTGCTCGGCCCCTGCCGCAATCCCTGGAATCCGGATCACATTTCTGGTGGCTCCTCAGGCGGGGCCGCGTCCGCCGTCGCCGCGGGGATTGTGCCTTTGGCGCACGCCAGTGACGGCTTGGGCTCCATTCGCATTCCGGCGGCCTGCTGCGGTCTGGTTGGGCTTAAGGTTACGCGCGACCGCAATCCGAACGGTCAGCACGACACCGATCGAGCGATCGGATTTAGCGTCGATCACGTCGTCTCGCGCAGCGTGCGCGACAGCGCCGCGATGTTGGATGCGACCGGGTATCCAGAGCCGGCGAGCCCGTTCGCATATCCCGCCAAAGAGCGCCCGTATCTTGAAGAGGTCACGCGCGCGCCTGGCAAACTCAAGATCGCGTTTTCGAGCGAGACGCCGAGCGGCAAGCCGATTGATCCAGAAATCCGCGCAGCCTTGGAGCAAACCGCCGAGACTTTAGGCGGCTTAGGTCACGACGTGCACGAAGAAGGACTAGGCATCGACTATCGCCAGCTCTATCGCGCACAGGGCTTTGTCTCCGCCGCGAACTTCTCGGCGAGCATCAAACGGTGGATTGAAGTAAAAGGCCGCGAGCCGGGCGATGATGAACTCGAAGGCTTGGCGCGCCGTGGTTACGAGGCCGGCAAGAAGCTTACGGCGCAGGATGCTGGCTGGGGTTGGCAGCAATTGCGCATCATGAACCGGCAAATTCTGCAGAAGTTCGAGACCTGGGATGTTTGGCTGACGCCAGTACTCGGTACAAATGTGCCGCGCGTCGATTTCCTCGATACGTTGATGGATGATCTCAAAGAGTTCGATCGCCGTCAGGCGCAAACTTTCGGCTTCACGCCGCCGTTCAACATGACCGGCCAACCCTCGATGTCGCTACCGCTGCATCACAGCGCAAGCGGCTTGCCGATTGGTATGATGTTCACCGCGCGCTACGCCGATGAGGCGACGCTGTTCAGGCTCGCTGGGCAACTCGAGAAGGAAATGCCTTGGGGGCAACGTAAGCCGCCGATCTGGAATTGATGCCTTGTGACGCGGGGCACGCCAGCCAGGGTTCGTAAGTGCTGAAAGTCGGTCACGAGAGAGGTGCGACATGAATCCGAATAAGGCGCTCTGGGAAAAAGGCGACTTCACCCGTCTGGCTGCGACCATGCGTGAAAGCGGCGATGAGCTTATTGAAAGTCTCGGCGTCAAACCCGGGATGAAAGTGCTTGATCTAGGCTGTGGCGACGGCACCACGGCTTTGCCATCGGCGCGGCGCGGCGCTGACGTGCTTGGCGTCGATATCGCCGCCAATCTCGTCGCAGCGGGCAATGCGCGCGCCAAGGCGGCGGGGCTTTCCAATCTCCGCTTCCAAGAAGGCGACGCCTGCAACTTGGAAGGCATTTCCGACAAATCATTCGATCTGCTGGTTTCGATTTTCGGCGCGATGTTTGCGCCAAAGCCCTTCGATGTCGCCAAGGAAATGGTGCGCGTTACAAAGCCCGGTGGGCGCATCGTGATGGGCAATTGGATCCCCGGCGATCCGACGTTGGTGGCGCAGATTTTGAAGATCAGTGCTGCATACACGCCGCCGCCGCCGGAAGGCTTCGTCAGTCCCGTGACGTGGGGGCTAGACGCGAACGTCACGGAGCGGTTTGGCGCAGCGGGTGTTTTGCCCGAAGACATTAAATGCGAACGCCAGACCTACATATTCAATTTCGCCGGCCCGCCAAAGGCGTTCGTCAATGAGTTCCGCACCTTCTACGGACCGACGATGAATGCGTTTGAAGCCGCAGAGAAGAACGGCAAAGCCGATGATCTGTGCGCCGAACTTGAGGCGTTGTTTGAAGCGCAGAACAAGAGCGGTCGCACGGACGCCGCTAGTATTCCGGCGACGTTCCTTCGCGTTACCGTGTCGCGGCGCTAACGCAGCAGGCTCAGCGCGCTGTGTAGACTGTCGCTTCAAGCGGCAGTCTTGCCGACGCTGAGCCGAGCTGCCTTTCGAGCTCAGAGACCATAGCATCGACCATGTCGTCAGCCTTCACGATTTTGCTGGCTTGAATGTCCGCGATCATCGGATTGCCATAGATTGCGCCTTCGGCGAAGTGACGCCAGTCAGGCACAATCTGCTGCACGCGCACTATCTGGTGTGAGATGTCGGCAAAGCCGCCAACCTGAACCCAATCTTGTTCGAATGACCCACGCTGTTGGTTGCGATTAGCGCTTTGCCATCAGGTCGAGCTGCTTTTGCATCGCTTCCATCTGGCGGCGCAGTTCAGCGAGTTGCTCGTCCTTGTCTTCCTCGTCGGCCGCATTTGCCTTTGGCGGCGTCATGCCCGGCATTCCGGGCACGGAACCGGCGGCGAACGGCGCCCAGACCTTCATGGCCTGCTGAAACAGCGCCATGTTACGTTGCGTTTGCTCTTCGAACGCGGCCATCGGCGTTGCGGCGCCAAACGTGCGCGACATGTTCTCGCGCATCTGCTCTTGCGCCTTCGAGAAGCTTTCCATGCTCATCTCGAGATAGGGGGGAAGGAAGCCCTGCATCTGGTCGCCGTAGAAGCGAATGAGGCGGCGCAGGAACTGCACCGGCAACATGCTCTGACCTTTGCTCTCTTGTTCGAAGATGATCTGGGTCAACACTGAGCGGGTGATGTCTTCGCCACTCTTGGCGTCGAGCACGATAAAATCGGTGTTCGCGCGAACCATCTCGGAGAGGTCGTCGAGCGTGACGTACTTGCTCTCGCCGGTGTTGTAGAGGCGCCGGTTGGCGTACTTCTTGATGACGATCGGCTCGCCTTGTTGAGCCTCAGCGCCACCGGCTTGCCCCGCTGCCGGGCCACTTGAATCCGCCACGTGCGTGTCCCTCTTGGTTTGGCGGTCCGCGCACAAGCGCTAACGCCTTTGATTTTTGGCGCCCGCGAACGCGAGCTTTGGTTTGCAAGTTCTCGCTTCCTTCGCCGCAATGCAAGACAAAGACGCTGAATTCGCCTGCCGGAGGCGGTAGCGCGGCTTGGATTTCGCGCGCTGCATGTGCGATAGGAGGGACTAAGACTTCGTTTCTGTCCAATGCCTTCGCGCTCCAGGAGCCTGCAGCCCATGACCGACATCGTCATCGTTTCCGCCGCCCGCACAGCTGTTGGATCGTTCAACGGCGCTTTTGCTGCAGTGCCCGCGCACGAGCTTGGAAAGGTTGCCATTGGCGCAGCGCTGCAGCGCGCAAAAGTCGATCCTAAAGACGTGTCGGAAGTGGTGCTCGGGCAGGTGCTCACCGCCAATCAGGGCATGAATCCGGCGCGGCAAGCGTCGCGCGCGGCGGGGGTGGCGGATGAGAGCCCGGCTTGGTCGCTCAACCAAGTGTGTGGTTCAGGCCTGCGCGCTGTCGTGGTGGGCTACCAACAACTGAAGGCCGGCGACGCGACAGTCGTTGTTGCGGGCGGTCAGGAGAACATGTCGCTCTCGCCGCACGCCGCGCATCTTCGCGCAGGCCAGAAGATGGGCGATCTTTCATTCAGCGACACGATGATCAAGGACGGTCTGACCGACGTCTTCAATCATTATCACATGGGCATCACCGCCGAGAACGTTGCCGAGAAGTGGCAGATCACGCGCGAGCAACAAGATCAGTTCGCAACGTTCAGCCAACAGAAGGCGAGCGCGGCGCAGAAGGCCGGCAAGTTCAAGGAAGAGATCGTCGCCGTGACTGTCGCGGGCCGCAAAGGCGATACGATCATCGAGGCCGACGAGTACATCAAACACGACGCCAGCGTTGAAGGCGCCGCAAAGTTGCGTGCAGCCTTCAAGAAGGACGGCACGGTTACGGCAGCCAATGCGTCCGGTTTGAACGATGGCGCGGCGGCGCTTGTGCTTATGACGGCCGCGGAAGCCGCGAAGCGCGGTCTGACGCCGATGGCGCGCATAGCGTCGTGGGCGTCGCGCGGCGTGGACCCGACGATCATGGGCGTCGGCCCGATCCCGTCTTCGAAAGCGGCATTGGAAAAGGCAGGCTGGAAAGTCGGCGATCTCGATCTGGTTGAGGCCAACGAGGCCTTCGCCGCGCAAGCCTGCGCTGTGAATAAGGATATGGGCTGGGATCCGGACATCGTGAACGTCAATGGCGGCGCGATCGCGATCGGCCACCCAATCGGCGCCTCCGGCGCGCGCGTGCTGACAACACTGCTTCACGAGCTGCAACGCCGCGGCAAGAGCAAAGGCCTCGCCACACTCTGCATCGGCGGCGGCATGGGCATTGCGGTCTGCGTGGAGCGCTAGTGCGCCAGGGTGCGCAGGCCGAGCATTATCTGGACGAAATGGGGAGCGCCACTGCGAGCGCGGCGCCGGCGCTGATCACGCTGACGATCGCCAGCCGTTTCAGTTTATTGTGCGCGAGATGTGCGCTGGCGCTAGCGGCGAAGCGGCCCCCGGATTTGGGCAGATCGATATTCGCTGCAATCCGATCTTGGAACGCGTCGGGCTCACCGCTGCCTAGCACCCAAGCGAATGCAAATAGACCAGGGATATTCTGCAGCAGGTAACGCAACTATCCGCCGCTGGGCGCGGCGGCGACTGCATAGTGGTAATAATCCGATATTGGTTGGATCAAAGCGTTTGAGGTATTTCCGGAATATCCGGCGCAATAGGGATCGCACCTTTGTTGATCGAGTGTTGATCGAGTGCGACGATCATCGTTGGCGCCGAGAAATACGAGTGCAGTAGCAAGTCCAAGAGCCACGTCACGACCGTCATTGCCATGAATGCGTTGGCCTGCACGTTGAACAACGATCGCGGTTTGAAATTGGCGTTCCAGCCCAAGGCGGTGGAGGCGACAAGCAAACCGATAGTCACCAGCGCCGCTGCTATGGCCGAAAAAACCGCAACAAGAAACGCGTGGATCATCCCGACCACGATCAGAATCGCCAGAAGCGCCGCGCCCTTACCGATCGTGCGTTGCCCCACAATGGTGGCCCTGGGCACAAAGACGCCAACTAACATTGCCTCGCTCCCCCACTTGCAATGGAGGCCGAGAGGCGAGGCGCTCGCAGCTCAAGTGAAAGGCGAACGGCGCCGCCAGTAGCTGCGCCGTTCTCCCGAATTAGCCCCGCGCTGGCAGCACTTTGGGATTGCGCAGTATCGCTGCGGATATGAGCGCGATCAGGACGCCGACTGGGAAAATTTCGATAAACGTCATCGGCAGGCGATAGAGCGGGTTGGCGTAGGCAGCTTTGGCCTTGTCCATCTCCGCGATGAACGCGTCGAGTTCAGCGCCACTGACGCCCGCGTCTCGCTGCGCTTGGACCATCGCGGCGGTGTAGTTCTCCATGAACGGGTAGTGGCTCACCTGGAGAAAGGTTTCCCAGGCGGCGACGTACACCATGCCTGCAATCGCGGCGACGAGCAGGCCGACGCCGAATGCGGGGAAGAATTTGATCACGCCGCCGAGGCTTTTGTTCCGGTACTCGCGGATGGCCAAGAAGATCGTCGACAGCGCCAGGATCATGACGAGGTAGCCGAACCACACAGAGGAGGTGGCGTGTCCGTGGCCCTGACCCTCGGCGTAGAACATGCCTGTGATGATGACGGCGATGACGATCGCGCCGGAGATGGCGCCGTACCTGAGTGCGATTACGAACATGAAACGAGCTCCTTTGCTGCGTGATGGGCGCAGCTAGCCCGCGTTACGGCGGCAAATTCCATCACCCGAAAGGACCAAATCGTCCAGATCGGCCGTTTGGCGGGGCAAGTCAGGGGATAAGCGCCAGTTCGCGCGCCTTTTGCACGGCTTGGGTGCGGCGCTGCACTTCGAGCTTTTGATAAAGGCTGGCGATTTGCGTCTTCACCGTATTGGGCGAGACGCCGAGCTTGGACGCGATCTCCTTGTTGGATTTGCCGGCCGCCAGCAGCGCCAGCACCTCTTGCTCACGGGGCGTGATTCCAAGCGAAGCTATAGCTGCAGTGTTCTTTTCAAATGTCGCGGGGTTCGGCCGTCGCGCCAGCCGCATGCCAGCCCAGACGCCCAGTCCGGCGAAGGCGGCGGCGATGAGGCCAATATAGATTTCGCTCGGGAAGGCGCGGACGAGATAATTGTACTGGAGCCATTGCAGCAGGAAGGCGCCGGCGGCCAGGCCCAGGGCGTAGAGGATGACAACGCGCTTCATTCGCCACGGCTTGTAGCAAACCCGCTCCCCCCATCGAAAGCGGCCTCGCGCGTATGGACAGGGCCAACAAGTCGCGCAATGTGACCTCAGAGATTTCGCATCAGACGAAACTGGGAGGACTTCATGACGCGCGTGGCTTTTGTAACCGGTGGCACCCGAGGGATCGGCAAGGCCATTTCAGCGCGTCTCAAGGCGGACGGGATGAAGGTCGCCGCAGGCTATTCCGGCAACGACGCCGCTGCCGATGCCGCCGCCAAAGAACTCGGCATCATGGTCGTGAAGGGCAACGTCGGAAACTTCGACGATTGTGTGAAGGCGGCGAAGGCGGTCGAGGAACAACTCGGCCCGATCGATGTGCTGGTGAACAATGCCGGCATCACGCGTGACGGCTTCTTCCATAAGATGAGCCATGAGCAATGGTCTGAAGTGATCCGCGTGAACATGGATTCTTGCTTTAACATGACCCGTCAGGTCATCGAAGGGATGCGCACGCGTGGCTGGGGTCGCATCATCAACATAAGCTCGATCAACGGCCAAAAGGGTCAGGCTGGTCAGGTGAACTATTCTGCCGCGAAAGCCGGCATGATTGGGTTCACGAAAGCGCTCGCGCAGGAAGGCGCCAGCAAGGGTATCACCGTGAATTGCGTTTGCCCGGGCTACATCGATACCGACATGGTCGCTGCGGTTCCCGAAGACGTGCTGAAGAAAATCATCGCGACAATTCCCGTTGGCCGCCTCGGCAAAGCCGAAGAAATTGCCAGCACAGTGTCGTTCCTCGCGTCCGACGGATCGGGTTTCATGACCGGCTCGACGCTCACCATGAACGGTGCGCAATACATCACCTGATCTGGAACGATGACGCTTGTTCTGCGTTCTGTCTCCATTCCAAGGAGATAGAATTCATGGACAATGAACACGTCAAAGGCGCCGCTGACAAAGTCTCCGGCGCTGTGAAGGAAGGCGTCGGCAAAGCAACGGGCGATGCATCGCTCGAAGCCAAAGGCAAGATCGACACGGCGAAGGGCCAAGCCCGCGAAGCTCTTGGCGATGCCAAGGACGCGATGAAGAAGCCGAACTAAGTTTGGTCCATACCCATTGGCGGCCCGCGCGAAAGCGCGGGCTGTTTGCGTCACGGCTTGTGCACGTATTCGAGCTTCAGGCCGTCGGGATCAGCAAAGAACACCGCGTAGTAGGTCGGGCCGTATTTCGGATAGGCCGCCGGTGGATCGAGTATGGTCGCGCCGATGCTCAACAGATGCGCGTACATGGCGTCGACATCGGCGCGGCTTGAGGCGTTCCAGGCGATGTGGTGGAGGCCTGGGCTGTAGCGATCGTGCTCGCGTTCTGCATTCTCGCCACGCGAGCTTAAAATGCCGATCGAGCAAAACGCATCGCCGTCTTGGAGATCGAAATCATAGCCGTTGGGCGGTGCGTCATTGAGATCGGAAATGAAGCCCGACAAACGATAGCCCATGAAGCCCAGCACGCTTTCATAGAAGGGGCGCGAGGCGTCCGCATCTTTGACTGTGAGGTCGATGTGATGGATGGCGCCGCGCATTAGCGGTTTGCGCCGGGCGTCCAAAGCAGATCGGCTTTGCCTTCATCGTTGGCGTAGCGCGCCGCTACGAACAACAAGTCCGAAAGCCGGTTCGCGAACTTCACGGCTTCAGCTGAAATTGGCTCAGCGTCCGCGAGCGCGACAACGGCGCGTTCGGCGCGCCGTGCGATCGCGCGCGCTAGGTGCAGATGGGCCGCCGCTGGCGAACCGCCGGGCAAAATGAATGATGCCAGCGGCGAGAGTTTTTCGTTGAGCTTATCGATTTCCGCCTCAAGCCGCAGAACCTGGCTCTCCTGAATGCGGAGCGGCTCAAACTTCAGCTCCGGCGAGTCTGGCGTCGCGAGATCGGCGCCGAGGTCGAAGAGATCGTTTTGTAGTCGTTCCAAAATCGGATCGAGGATTGGGTCCGCAGTCGTGTGCAAGCGGGCGACACCGATGGCCGAATTGGCCTCGTCAACGGCTCCGTACGCCTCAACGCGGGCACTGGCCTTTGAAACTTGCTCGCCGGTAGCCAAACGCGTTTTGCCGCCGTCACCTGCCTTGGTGACGATCTTGTCGAGCCTAACCATGGCTCTGTTTCCACCACAGCGCGCCAACCAAGAGCAAGATCACCACGAACTGCGCCAGAACCCGGAAGCGCATGGCCTTGTTCGACCAGGAGCGGCTGAAATCGCCGCCGCGGAACAGCGTATAAATCCCGAACAGAAGCGTCAGGAACACGACCGCCAGGCCGATGGGGATGAGATAAGCAAACAGATCCATCCCCAAAGCCTACGCCCGCACCCGGGGTTCCGCCATGCGCCAAATCAAGCCTATATTGGCAGGGCATGTGGTCGGGGCCGGCGGACTGCTAGGCTTCCGAAATGATCGAATCACTTCCTCTTTTGCTGGCGCTGGCCGCTATTGGCGCGGCCGCCTTTTTTGCGTGGCGGGCGATGCAGGCCCAAGCCCTGGCCGGCGGCGCCGAGCTCATAAAGGCTGAGCGAGACCGCGCCCTGGCCGAGTTGAAAGTGCTCCGCGAGGAGAACACGCGGCTGACAGCCGAATTGGCGGCGGCGCTGGCCTCCAAGAGCGAGCGCTCAGAGTCGGAGGAGGCGCGCTTCTTGGCGTTGGCTTCAAAAGCGCTGGAGGCGTCACAGGCGACATTCATGTCGCTCGCCAACGAGACCTTTGAAAAACACAAGCAAGCCGCTCAGGGCGGGGTGAAGGAAGTGCTCGCGCCAGCGCAGGAGCAATTGACCAAGCTCGCCGCCACTGTCGACGCGCTCGATAAGGCGCGCATCCAGGATAAATCGGCAATGGGCGAACAGGTTCGCCAGATCGTCGACGCTGTCGGTTCAACCAACAAGACGACCCAAAACCTGCTCACGGCGCTGCGCGCCTCGCCCAAGATGCGTGGGCGCTGGGGTGAGCAGACGTTGCGCAACGTGCTCGAGCTTTCCGGCTTGTCGGCGCATGTCGATTTCAAGGAGCAATTCTCAACCACGGACGGCGAAGGTGCGCGTTTGCGGCCGGACGTGGTGATTAATCTGCCGGGCGGCCGCTGCATCGTTGTGGATTCGAAGGTGGCGCTCTCGGGTTATCTCGATGCCGTTGAAGCGACCGACGAGGCCGCGCGCGAACTGCACTTGAAGAAGCACTTGGCCGAACTCAAGGCCCACGTGAAAAATCTCTCATCCAAGGAATATCAAAAGCACGTGCCGGACACCGCTGAGTTCGTGGTGTTGTTTGTGCCGGGCGAGAATTTCCTGGCGGCCGCCGCGGAGCGCGATCCGAATCTCTTCGACGATGCGTTTGCGCAGAAGGTGATCCTCACAACGCCGACGACTATGGTCGCGCTCGCGAAGTCGATTGCTTATGGCTGGCGTCAGGAAGATAGCGCCAAGAACACGCAGAAGATCGCCGAACTCGGTCGCGAAATGCACGCGCGCATGGCGATCATGGTCGATAAGATGACCAAGGTCGGCGACAGCATCGAAAAATCGGTGAAGAGCTACAACGAGCTCGTGGGTTCGGTTGAAAGCCGCGTGTTGCCGCAAGCGCGCAAGTTCAAGGAACTCGGCGCCGGCGATGCCGGGATCGAGATTGCAGCGGCGCCGCAAATCGAGAGCGCCCCTCGTGCGCTTGCGCCGCCGGAGCAACTTGAGCTCATGCCGCCGCCGCAATCGGCAAAGCGCGCGCGTTAAACGCCACTCGTCGCGTTCTGGATGAAGCGAACCTTCCGTCGCGCTAAAGGCCCAGCAGAGGGAGACGCTCGATGAAACATCTATTTTTTGCCGCCGCGGCGGCGCTTGCGCTTGGCGCCTGCACGCCGCCTGCGCCGCAAGAAACCCCACCTCCGGCGCAAGTCGCGGTGTCGCCGGATGCGGCGAATATCGTAGCTGCCGTCGCCGATGCGCGGCGCCCCGCCACCGATGTTGAGCGCGATGCGGCGCGTCATCCGGCTGAGACGCTGGCCTTTGCTGGCATCGAGGAGGGTGACAAGGTCGGCGAGATTTTCCCAGGCGGTGGCTATTTTACGCGCTTGTTTGCTGTCGCCGTTGGTGAGCAGGGGCGGCTCTTTCCAACCATCCGCCCTGATGGCGTGGCTGGTGAGTACGAAACGCCGGTTCTTGAGGTGGCGGCGCAATATCCGAACGCGGTGATGGCGCGCACGCCCTACGACGCGCTGGCGTATCCTGAGCCGCTCGACGTCGTGTTCACGGCACAGAACTATCATGACATGCCGCTCGTTGCTTACAATCTCGGTGATCGCGCCCGGATGAACGCCACCGCATTCGCGGCACTGCGCCCCGGCGGCGTCTACGTGATCATCGACCACGCCGCCAACGCCGGCGCGGCGATCGAGACCGACGCGGAAACGGCGTTGCACCGCATCGATCCGGCTGTCGTACGTGCGGAAGTTGAAGCAGCGGGCTTTGTCTTTGACGGCGAAAGCGATGTGCTGCGTAATGGCGCCGATCCGCACACCGCTGGCGTGTTCGATCCGGCGATCCGCGGACACACCGATCAATTCATGATGCGCTTCCGCAAGCCGGAATAAGCGTCAACTCAATCGTCGTGGCGGGGGCGAGCGCGGTTGGCTTTAACGCTGCCGCGCTTTGCCTTGCCTTCGAGGCGCTTTAACTTCTGCGCCTTCGAGACCTTCGTCGCCTTGCGAGCTTTCGGCCTGTGCGTCGCTTGCCCAATGAGTGCAACGAGGCGCGCTTGCGCTTCGGCGCGGTTGCGATCTTGTGTGCGATGTTCGTCGGCGCGGATAACGATCTCGCCATCGAGCGTGAGGCGCCGTCCAGCCAACCGCTCCAGACGCGCACGCACGTCCTCTGGCATCTCAGTGAAGCCGTTCATGTTGAAGCGCAGTTCGACGGCGGTCGATACCTTGTTGACGTTCTGTCCGCCCGGCCCGGAGGCGCGGATGAAGCGTTCTTCAAGGTCGCGCTCGTCGAGTGCGAGGGAGGGCGTCACGGGAATCATGGCCGCCCAGTGTAACGCCAAGCGGTTTCCAATCGTTCACTTCACCGCGAAGCGGGAGACAAAGACGCCCAGACTGGGCTAAACCGCCCGCCAGATCTGGGAGAACGACATGCGGAAATTGCTGGCTGGACTTGGAGTTGCGCTCTTCATCGGCGCTTGCGCCGGTGGCGCTGTGCCTGGCCTGATGATGGCTGCGCCCGCGCTCCCAACCGCGACCTCGCCCCAAATCGTTGCCGCCGTCACGGATCCGCGCCGTCCCGAAGCGGACACCATCCGCGATGCCCTGCGTCATCCGGCTGAGATCCTGGCGTTCTCCGGCGTGCAGCCCGGTTGGCGCGTCGCCGATATCGGCCCGGGCGGTGGTTATTACTCGCGTCTGTTCGCTGTCGCCGCCGGTGACGCCGGCCGTGTTTACGCCGTTGATCGCCCGGGCACTGCGGAGCGTCCGCGCCCGATGGCGGCAGTGGCGCCGGCCTACACTAACATCACGCACCTCACCGCCGGCTATCAGGGCTGGACGATCGATGAGCCGCTCGATGCGATCTTCATTTCGCAAATCTATCACGACTTCTTCCTGCCTCAGCTCAACATCGACGTGCCGGCGCTGAACCGGCAGATGTTCGCGGCATTGAAGCCCGGCGGCGTCCTGGTGATCATCGATCACGCGGCGGTCGACGGCAGCCCGGTTGGCGTCACAGAATCTCTGCACCGCATCGATCGTGGACAAGTCATTCGCGAACTCACGGCTGCAGGTTTCGTGCTGCAAGAAGAAACCGATGTCCTGCGTAACCCTGCCGACAACCGCACGGAGCGTGTGTTCGAAAGCGACATTCGCGGCCACACCGACCAATTCGCGCTGCGTCTTGTGAAGCCGGCCAATTAAGGCGCATCTCTTGCTGCTTCCACACAATCCGAACGCGTTCACGCGCTCGCCGCTCGATCGCGCCAGTCTCAACCGCAAGGACGAGGCGTGGCTGAAGAAGGCGCTTGCGGACGATCAGGCGCTCCTGCTGCCGTTCAACAAGGGACGGCCATATCTCTATGAAAGCGGCGGCAAGCTCTTTCTGCGTTGGCTCGCGACACACGTCTACGAGTTGTACGCGGACAAGAATTTGCCGCTGATCTTTTTGGGCATTGATAAGAACGGCGATCCGAACTTCGCTTGTGAAATCGGCGATCCCGCTGAGCTTGGTGATCTCGGCTTTTTCGAAGAACTGCGTCCAGCAGCGCCGCGCCTGGAATATGACAAACTCCCCATCGTCGGCACGGCGCGCGCCTTGTTCGAATGGCATGGCCGCAATCGCTTCTGCGCCAATTGCGGCACGCCATCGCGTGTCGTTGAAGGTGGCTGGGTGCGCAAATGCGACGCCTGCGCCGCCGAACATTATCCGCGCGTCGACCCTGTGTGCATCATGGTGCCGACATTCGGCGACAAGTGCTTCCTTGGCCGTCAGAAGCCCTGGCCTCGCGGCATGCACTCAGCGCTCGCGGGCTTTATCGAGCCTGGCGAAGCGATCGAAGAGGCGGTGGCGCGCGAAACCTTGGAAGAGGCCGGTCTCAAGGTGAAGGAAGTGGAGATGCACTCCACGCAGCCTTGGCCGTTCCCGCACTCGTTGATGATCGGCGTCCTGTGCGAGGTCGAAGACGATAAGGAAACCGTCGACACCACCGAACTCGAAAGCGGGCGCTGGTTCACCCGCGAGGAGGCGAAGCTGCTGATCGCGGCCAAGCATCCAGAGTGTTGGGCGCCGCCGTCATTCGCGATTGCGCACCAACTCCTCAAAACGTGGTCTGAACGCTAGCAATGCTCGCAGTCGTCGCGCTGCGCGCGTTCGACTTGTAGCGTCACGTGCGAAATTCCGAACGTGTGTGTGATGCCGTCGGATACTTGGGCGAGGAACGCATCGTCGCTTCCCTCCGGACGCACGAGATGAGCCGTCAGCGCAGGTTTCGTGGCCCCCATCGCCCAGACGTGAAGATCGTGGACGGCGGTGACCCCTGGTTGCGCCGCGAGATAGGCGCGCACCTTTGCGACATCGATGTGAGCCGGTGCGGCGTCGAGCGACAGATCGAGCGATTCTCGCAACAAACCCCACGTGCCCCATAAGATCAACAGCACCACCGCAACGGAAATCGCCGGATCGATCCAATTGAGGTCCGTGAAATAGATCAGCGCGCCAGCTACGATGACGGCGGCCGAAACCCCCGCGTCGGCGAGCATGTGCATGTACGCCCCGCGCACGTTCACATCCTCTTTGCGCCCGGCCATAAACAGCATCGCCGTCGCGCCGTTGATGATGACACCGGCCGCAGCGACGGCCATGATGAAAAGCGGTTGCGTCGGTTCGGGCGCGAAAAGCCGCGTCGAAGCTTCCCAGAGCAACCCGCCGCACGCGACCATGAGTACGAGCGCGTTCGCCAAGGCCGCGAGCACGGTGGCTTTGGAGTAGCCGTAGGTTCTTTGCTCTCCCGATCGCTGCTTCGCGAGCCACGCTGCGCCGCCCGCCAGTGCGAGCCCAAGCACATCTGAGAGGTTGTGCGTTGCATCGGAAAGCAGCGCCGTGGAATTCGCGACGACCCCCGCCGTCGCCTCGATCAGGACAAAGCCCAAATTCAGCGCAATTGCGATGGTATAACGTTTTCCGGAGGGCGCCGGGTGGTGATGAGCGTGATCGTGGCTGTGATCGTGCGCGTGTCCGTGGTGCCCGTGCATGCTCGCCATTTGGCGCGGAATCGCTCGAGCAGCAAGGCGGCATTGACACCGCCGCTGCCTGCATTCTCATGATGCCTGAGGGGATAAGATAACATCATGCATTCACGACGAACATTGTTGGCGATTGGCGCCGCCGGCATGGCGTCTTCGTGCGCGACGGCGCGCGGCCTCGGCGGCGGGTTGATGCGCGATCTGCGGATTGCACCTGGAACGGGTCCCGTGCGTCTGGCGCCTGTGATGGCGTCGCCCGAGCGGGTGATCCGGATCGATGTTGGTTTGCGTCCATTTCGGCCGAGCGGTTTTCGCGTCGAGCGCGAGGCGCTAGGGGACAAAGTGCTCGTGCATAATTACGGGCACGGCGGCGGCGGCATAACTCTGTCTTGGGGTACGGCCAAGCTTGCGGTGGATCTCGGCTACGACGCCTCGAAGCCGGATGTCGCCGTGCTGGGATGCGGAGCTGTGGGGTTGGCGACCGCGCGCTTGTTGCAAGAGCGCGGCGCGCGCGTGCGCATTTATGCGAAGGATTTGCCGCCCAACACCACGTCGAACGTCGCTGGCGCGCAATGGTGGCCGGCTTCGGTGTTCCGTTCTGACCACGTGACGCCCGCGTTTCTTGAGCAGCACTTTGCCGCCGCCAGCTTTGCGTTCCGCCGTTACCAGTCCCTCGTCGGCGACAATTACGGCGTTGCGTGGGAGACGAACTACAATCTCTCCAACACGCCAATCACCGATTACCCCGCAGGCGAAGATGAACTCATGCATCGCCTAGTGGTGAACCAGCGTGATTTGGCTTTCGATGAGCACAACTTCCCGCGTCCGTTCGTGCGGCAGTTCGATACGATGATGATCGAAACGCCGCTCTACCTGCGACGCATGGAGCTTGATGTGCGGCAGGCTGGCGGGGAGATCGTCGTTCGCGAATTTGCCGACGTCGCGCAGGTGCGCGCATTGCCGGAGCAAACTGTCTTCAACTGCACCGGCCTCGGCGCCGGGCGCTTGTTCGGAGACACCGAGCTTGAGCCGGTGCGTGGACAGCTGGCGATCCTGCTTCCGCAGCCTGAAGTGAATTACAACACGATCGGGAATGACGGGTACATGTTCGGGCGGCGCGACGGCATCGTGCTTGGTGGGACCTTCGAGCATGGTGAGTGGTCGCTTGAGCCTGACCCAGAGCGCATCGCCCGCATCATTGCGCGTCACAAGGCGGTCTTTGATGCGATGCGACCCTAGAGCAGCATAAAAAGCACGCGTCGGCCTTCAGCAGCTGCAATGGGCTCGACGAGTCCAGCGCCAGTCTTCTGCATCACCCGTACACCCCAACGCTGCGCCACCCAGTTGGCGTGCTCGCATTCCATGGCCGCTGGCTGCCGGTCGAGAGAAAGGTGTTCATATTGAATGGCGCATTGGCGCGAAGCGCATGCGCTCATGCGGCGCCGTCTGCTCGATGCGCGTGATTTGTGGTTGGGCTTCTTCGCTGCGCATCGTTGCGACAGCGGAGCCGCCAAGCATCACCAGCGAGAAGGCTGTGGCGATTGCGGAGGCGGCCAGCTTCATCATGTCTCCCCAACGCAAAGATGCGCACCGCGTTCTTGAGTTAGGGATGAATGTGAAAATCAGATCTCGGTGTTCGAGTGATACCGGTCGCCCAGAAAGCTGCGCGCAGCAGGGGGATGGCGGCGATTTGCGCGCCGCTTGTGCGCTTTGAGAAAAATCTCCTGGCGCGGGACGGAACTGAATTTCGCCTTCCCGGTTATTGTCGCGTAGGCGCAGCTGATGCCGCGACCTGCATTCTTATCCCGACCAGTTTGGCTGGCAAAAAAGTGGGGCGCGTCATGGTGGGCGTGGCTTTTGTGTTCGTCCGTGAGGACGCGAGCGACCTAGAAGCGCTGGCAGAGGCCTTTGATGAGGCCGGCTATCAAATTAGCGGAAACGCGAGCAGCGCAGCGCTGTGCGTTATTGTTTGGTCGCGCGCCGCGGCGCGTTCAGAAGCGTTCCAGGAAGCTGCCGAGCGGGCGCTGGAACGCGGCGGCGCGGTCGTTGCCAGCTTGGCGGCTTTGCCGCGCGGCGAAGATGTCGCGCGCGCCCCCGCCGTAGATCTCTCAGCTTGGGATGGAATTGGCGCAATCGGTCTTGAGAGACTGTTCGAGGTTGCGGCCGACGTGACCGCGCCAGCGCGTCCGCGCGTGATCGCGCTGCCTTCACGGCCAATCCACGATGACGCCGAGTTCGCTGATGCTCCGCTTCAGATGTTGGCGCTGCCGGCGCCAGCAGGGCCGCTGAAACCCGTTCAAGATGAAGTCATTCAGACCAAGTTTGGCGCGCCTTCGCCGCGCCGTGACTTTCGCAGGCTACGCCGCACGTGTGATAAACGCGCACACGCGGCTTTGGTATTCGCCGTGGTGACGCTGACGGCTGGATCGCTTTTGATCACGGCGGCGCAAAGCTTCACAACCGCGCCTCAGCCTAAGGTTCATGTTGTCGATACGGGCGGCGTAAGCCTTACCCACGCCTCGGTTGAAGCGATCGGCTTGGAAGATGCGGCGCCCATTGACCAGGAGCGCCTCTTTGAGCCGCCAGTGCAGGTCGGGCATGCCGGTTTCGAGCCGCCGTCAGCGCGTGCCGTGCGTCAGGCCAGCTACCAGCCATAAGAGAAGGGCGCTGAGATTGCTCTCAGCGCCCAGTTATTCCTGTCCAACCAGATCAGCGCGCTATTGGCACGCCAAGCATTCTTCGTAATCGGTCTTTTCAGCTGGCATCGTCGGCGCTTCGATTGCGCCTTCGGCTTTGCCTTCGTCGCCGGCAAAGCCCGCGCGCTGCACTGACTTCGAGCGGCAGTAGTAGAGGCTCTTCACGCCGCGCTCCCACGCCATCCAGTGAAGCATGTGGAGATCCCACTTATCGACATCACCCGGGATGAAGATGTTCAGCGACTGCGCTTGGCAGATCAGCGGCGTGCGATCGGCGGCGAGTTCCACGATCCAGCGTTGATCGATTTCGAATGCTGTCTTGAAGATGTTCTTTTCGTCCTCGCTCAAGCAATCGAGATGCTGGACCGAGCCTTCGTTCTTCAGGATCGAGGACCAGACAGCTTCCGTGTTCTTTCCCTTCTCTTCGAGCAATTGCTCAAGATAGGGGTTCTTCACCGCGAATGATCCCGAGAGCGTCTTGTGGGTGTAGATGTTTGCCGGGATCGGTTCGATGCCGGCCGAGGTGCCGCCGCAAATGATCGAGATCGACGCCGTCGGTGCAATCGCGAGCTTGTGCGAGAAGCGCGCCATGACGTTGTTCTCGGCCGCATCCGGGCAAGCGCCGCGTTCTTGAGCGAGCTTCACCGAAGATGCGTCTGCGCCGCGGCGGATGTGACGGAAGATCTTGTTGTTCCAGACCTTCGCCATTGCCGATTCCATCGACACGCCTTGGCGCTGCAGGAAGGAGTGGAAGCCCATGAGGCCCAAGCCGACCGAGCGTTCGCGCATAGCAGCATAGACCGCGCGTTCCATTTCCGGGGGCGCCCGCTCGATGAAGTCTTGCAGCACGTTGTCCAGGAAACGGAAGATATCTTCCATGAAGCCTTCTTCCTTCTCCCACTCCAAGAACGTCTCCGCGTTCAGGGATGAGAGGCAGCAGACGGCGGTGCGCTCGCGGCCGTTATGATCCATGCCGGTGTGCAGCATGATTTCCGAGCACAAGTTCGATTGGCGAACCTTGAGGCCCAGCTTCTTCTGGTGCGCCGGCATCGATTTGTTCACGGTGTCCGAGAAGACGATGTAGGGCTCGCCCGTTTGCAGGCGCAGTTCGAGGATCTTCTGCCAGAGCTTGCGCGCATTCACGTGCTTCAGTGGCTCTTGGTTCTTTGGTGAGCGCAGCGCGAACGGAAGATCGTCACGCACAGCGATCATGAATTCGTCGGTGAGGTTGAGCCCGTGGTGCAGGTTCAAGCTCTTGCGGTTGAAGTCGCCAGCCGGCTTCCGGATTTCGAGGAATTCCTCGATTTCTGGGTGGTGGATGTCCAAGTAAACCGCAGCTGAACCGCGGCGCAGCGAACCTTGGCTGATTGCGAGCGTCAGCGAGTCCATCACGCGAATGAACGGAATGATGCCGGACGTCTGACCGTTCTGACCGACCTTTTCGCCGATGGAACGAACGCCGCCCCAATAAGTGCCGATGCCGCCGCCGTTGGAGGCGAGCCACACGTTCTCGTTCCAGGTGTCCATGATGCCGTCGAGTGAGTCACCGACAGCATTCAAGAAGCACGAGATCGGCAGGCCGCGCTCGGCGCCGCCGTTCGAGAGCACCGGCGTCGCCGGCATGAACCAGAGCTTCGAGATGTAATCGTAGATGCGTTGCGCGTGGCCGATGTCATCGGCGAACGCCGTTGCAACGCGCGCGAACATGTCCTGATAGGACTCGCCGGGAAGCAGATAGCGATCGGTGAGCGTCGTCTTGCCGAACTCCGTCAGTAGCGCATCGCGGCTCGGATCCGTAACGACCTTCTCGACGACCTTGAGCGGGCGCAGGGGTTTGGGTTTGCCGCGATGGATCTCGCCCATGCGGTGAACCCCCGCTTTTTCCGCCCGTGCCTGCATGTTCGCGCCCCCGAATTTAGGTCTGTGTTAACTCGACTCGGCTCTGGCCCAAACCACATAACCTTGTGGGGTGACGCCGAACCGTACCTATATGTAGTGATGCCACCGGTTAATTCGAGGTCAATGGCGAAGCGGCCCCGCAGCCAATTTTCGCGTGTCGAATCTGTGAACACACAGTCAGGAAGCGCTTCGTTCGTTAACGCAAGAGGTTCAGAATGACGGCATTTTCATACCGTCAAAATGGCCTTGCACCTTAACGAAATCCGGCGTTTTTCAGGCAAATGAGCGGACATGACGGGCGGGGAAAAGCGGCGCTGGCGGCGTTAACGGGTGCGTCCTTGATCGGGCTCGCGCCGATCGCCATTCGGCTCTCCGAGGTGGGTCCGAACGCCACCAACTTCTGGCGATTCTTATTTGCGCTGCCGATTCTCGCGGTCTGGGCGGCGATGAGCCGACCGATTCCCTCCCGGACCCAGACTCTCTGGCTTGTGCTCGGCGGCGCGCTGTTTGGCCTTGAGATTTCACTTTGGGCGGTGGCGCTCAATCTCACCACCATTACCAACGCCACCCTTCTAGTGAACCTTACCCCGGTTTTTGCCGCCTTGTTCGGCTGGTTATGGCTGAAGGAGCGCCTCAGTCCGGCGATCTTGGCGGGCGGCGCGGTGGCCCTGGTGGGCGCTGTCACGCTTGCCTTGGCGCGCGCGCAGTCCGGCAGCGGACCCGCCGCGGCCGAACACGGCTGGCTTGGGGATTTGCTCTCTCTGCTCGGCGCGGTGTTCTACGCCGGCTACCTGATGGTCGTGCGGGCGATGGGCAAAACCGTGAGCGTTGGCGCCGTGATGTTCTGGGCCACGCTCGCCGCCGCATGTGTGGCGGGCGCGATGAGTCTTGCGCTGGGTGAAGTGCTGTTGCCGCAAACCTGGTTCGGCTGGGCCTTGGTGATTGGACTTGGGCTTTGGGTGCAAGTCGGCGGGCAGGGGCTCATCGCCTACGGCGTTGGACGCCTACCGATTGTCGTATCGACGGTGCTGTTGTGGATGCAGCCGCTCGTTGCGGCGGCGCTCTCGTGGATATTGTTCGACGAAGCGTTGAGCGCGACCGCATTGTTCGGCGCAGCGCTAGTTCTTGCTGGTATTTTCGCAGTGCAGCGCAGCCGTCAGTAGTGCAGCGGCCGCATCCAGCGATCCATCGGACACGCAACCGTGTGATCGCGTCCGCATGACGAAATCGCCGTGGCGTAAATGATCTCAGCGCGGCCTATTAGATTTTCAATCGGCACCGGACCCATGCCGCTCCAGCGGCTATCGAGTGAGTTGTCGCGATTGTCGCCCATGAAAAAGATGTGCCCTGCCGGCACCGTGTAAGGCCCGAAATTGTCCAGCGGCGCGCCGCTGGTGAGGTTGTGCACGGCATGCGTAACGCCCCCGGGCAGCGTTTCGTTGTAGCGCTCAGCCCACTCGCGCCCACGCGGATGAACTTGGCGCATGAGCAAATGCGGCTCTGTCGTCTCGACAGCGCGGCCATCTATCAGCAACACGCCATCGCGCATTTCGATGACATCACCCGGCAACCCGATCGCGCGCTTGATCATCACCGCGTTGGTCACCGGATGAATGAACACGACGACATCGCCACGTTGCGGCATCTGTTCGAACAAGCGGTGCTCGGCGCGCGGCAACGCAAGGCCGATGTCGAAAGGCAACGAAAAGCGGCTGTAGCCGTACGCGAACTTGGAAACAGTAACGCGGTCGCCGACTTCAATGTGCGGCACCATGCTTTCGGACGGGATCCGGTATTGTGCGAACGCCACCGTGGTGAACGCCAGGTACGCGACGAACGCGGCCCCAAGCGTCTTCGCCCATTCCACACCTTCATTGAGCCAACGACGATCGCCCATCCGGAACTCCCACTGGCGCGAGGGTTAGAAGCGAATTATCTGCCGTCAAGCCGGAAGCGGCGGAGGAGCTGACGTGACACGTGCAATGACAGCTATCCTCGGTGGCTTGAAGGACGTCATCTTTGGCCGTCTGACCTGGCTGGCGCTGATTAACCTCGTTGTCGCCGGCACGATTACGGTCTTCGCGGCGCGCGCAGGGTTGACGTACCTGGTGCCGCTCATTCCCGATAGCGGCGGCTGGCTTGGCTACATTTCCATGGCCGGTTCATTCGTTGCGAGCGTCGCCGTTATCGTACTTGCGATCGCACTTTCTCCTGCGATCTCCATGGTGGTCGGTGGCGCGTTATTCGACATCGCCGCCGAGCGCATCGAGAAGAAGGTCGGCGCCCCGACGTCGAAGGGCGTGCCGATAGAGCAAGGCATCTTGAACGGGCTGCGCATTGCGTTGCCGGCGCTCGCGCTCAACCTGCTAGTGATCCCGCTCTATTTTATACCGGTGGTCAACGCCTTCACGTTCTACGTGTTGAACGGCTTTTTGATGGGCCGCGAGTACGCAACGATCACCGCGGCGCGACACATGAGCTATCAAGACGCCGTCGCGCTTCGGAAGCGTTTTGGCAGTTCGGTATTTATGATCGGCCTCGCGTGCTCGCTTGTGCCGTTCCTCGCTCCGCTCGTTGGCGCTAGCGCCATGACGCGCTTCATCCATTCGGTGCGCTAAGGCTTGCGCCAGAAGCTATAGCTTGTGAGACGTGTGAAGCCTTCGCTTTCATAGAGCCCGATCGCATTGGCGTTGTTATCTTCAACCTGCAGAAACGCGGTCTGCACCTTCCATTCGGAGCAGCGCGCCATCAGTGCGCGGAAGATGCGGCGCGCTAAACCCCGACGTCGCGCTTCCGGCGCCGTGCGCATGAGGAAGACGCCCGCGAGCTCGCCTGCGGCGGCGGACATGCCGATCGCCACCGGGCGGCCCTCGTGCTCGATCACGGCAAAGACCGCCGGCTGTGGAGCGCGGAGCGCGATGCTGAGGCGCTCATCGTATTCTGCGTCGTCCTTTGACGTCTCGCGGATCACCGCATCGAAGGCTGGCGGCAACGCCGTGTAGAGCTTGACGTCTTCTTGTGGGGAGATCGCGCAAACGGGCGCCGTCATCACCAACGTGGGCATGACGCACTCATAGCCACGTTCGGCCAAGCGCGCGGAAAGGTTGCTAGGCTCGCACGCGCCTTCGGTGATCTTGAAGCGCGGCGGCAAGTTGCGTGCGACATACCAAGCCTCGATGTCGTCGATCCCTGCATCAAGATCGCCGCCGCGCCAATCCAGCGGCCAGGCGGCATTGACCCGTCCGGTTACGCCGCCCGCAGCAAGGCAAATCCAGCCGTTTCGATCTTCCGTGACCGCCGCCGGCCAAGACACGATCGTGGCCCGGTCGATGTCGGCGGCGGTTGGACTTGAGCTCATGCCGGCTTGGGACTTTCGCCGGTGGCGACGACGCCAAGCAGCGCGACGCCGGCTATTGTGTGCAACTTCGTCGTCACGTTCGAAAAATGCGGCGCCAAGCGCTTCTTCAGGATGCGTGCGATCTTGGCGCGCTGCGCCGCTTCCGGCGGCTCATAGACTTGCGCGAACAGGCTTTGCCTATGCATGAGCCGGCGCACGTCGATCACCTCGGCGCCGTCACCGCTCCAAAACGCGTTGACGTTCACCGCGAGAATGCGATCAAATAGTGCGGGTTCGCGATCTTCCGCGTTGAACGTGTTTTCTATGAAGAACGCCCGGCCGGCTTTCACGTAGTTTGCGTTGCGCGCGATTGACGCCTTGATCGCGGCAGGTGAGCGATCAATGCCGAGATAGCTGCCGCGCCCCAGCACCGGGCAAATACGTTGCGCCGCGATGCCGCTGCCGCAGCCGATCTCGAATACATTGCTGGATTTCTCAATCTGCAAAAGCTCCAGCGCCCACTTGATGCGAGCAGGCGCCATCGCCTTTGGCTCACGCACGCGCGGCGACCAATTTCACGACATCGCTCATGATGCCGGTGATTTTGAAGTCTTTGGGGGTGTAGACGCCGGCGACGCCCATCTGCTTCAGCGCCAGTGCGTCCACCGGCGGGATGATGCCGCCAACAATGAGAGGCACATTCTCAAGCCCCTCAGCGCGCATCAGGCGCACGACTTCTTGCACAAGATCGAGATGCGAGCCGGAGAGGATGGAGAGGCCCACAGCGTGCGCCTTCTTCTCTTTGGCGGCGGTCACGATTTCGGCCGGCGTCAGGCGAATGCCTTCGTAGATCGCGTCCATGCCGACGGCGCGCGCCCGCGCCGCGATTTGTTCGGCGCCGTTGGAGTGGCCATCGAGTCCTGGCTTGCCGACCAGGAACGTGAGTTGGCGGCCGAGCTTCTCGCTGAGCGCGGCGACGTCCTGCTTGACGATTTCAACGTCCTCGCTGGCGCTTTCGATCACAAGCGCAACGCCGGTCGGTCCGCGATACTCGCCGTAGACGCGCCGTAGGGTCGCTGCCCATTCGCCTGTGGTCGCGCCCGCTTTCGCCGCAGCGATGGAAGCAGGCATCACATTCTTGTTGGCGCGTGCATCCGCTTCCAGCTGCGCCAGCGCCGTTTCGGCGCCAACGCCATTGCGCGCGCCGCGCCACGCTTTCAATCGCGCGATCTGTTCGGCTTCGGCCGCGAGATCGACGACCTGAATATTCTTCTCGCCAGCTTCGAGCGGTGAGGGCTCGCCCTCGGTGAAGGCGTTGACGCCGATGACCTTCTGGCCGCCGGCTTCGATTTGTTCGATGCGGCGGCGATTGGAGTCCACTAAGGCCGCCTTCATGTAGTCGACGTTCGCTACCGCGCCGCCGCTTGCTTCAAGCCTGGCCAATTCGGCGCGCGCGCCCTCGACCAATTGCGCAACCTTCGCTTCTATCACCTTCGATCCATCGAAGATGTCTTCGAATTCGAGCAAGTCCGTCTCGTAAGCCAGCACCTGCTGCATGCGCAGCGACCATTGCTGATCCCACGGGCGCGGCAGGCCGAGCGCCTCATTCCATGCCGGCAATTGCACTGCGCGCGCCCGCGCATCTTTCGAGAGCGTCACCGCCAGTGTTTCCAGCAAGATGCGATAGACGTTGTTTTCGGCTTGTTGTTCGGTCAATCCCAGCGAGTTGACCTGTACGCCATAGCGGAAGCGCCGGGCCTTCTCGTCGTCCACGCCGTAGCGCTCGCGGCCGATCTCATCCCAGAGCTGGACGAATGCGCGCATTTTCGAAAGCTCGGTGATGAAGCGCATACCCGCGTTCACAAAGAACGATATGCGCGAGAACACGGCCGCAAAGCGATCAGGCGCGACTTCGCCGCGCGCTTTCACTTCATCCAGCACCGCAATTGCGGCAGCGAGCGCGAAAGCAAGTTCTTGCTCTGGCGTCGCGCCCGCTTCCTGCAAATGGTACGAGCACACGTTCATCGCGTTCCATTTCGGAATCGCGTCGAGGCTCCAGGCTATCGTATCCGCGGTGAGCTTAAGGCTCGGCGCGGGCGGGAAGATGTATGTGCCGCGTGAAAGATATTCTTTGAGGATGTCGTTCTGCGTGGTGCCGGTCAGCTTCTTGCGATCAGCGCCTTGTTCTTCGGCAAGCGCGACATAGAGCGCCAGCAACCACGCCGCCGGCGCGTTGATCGTCATTGACGTGTTCATCTGTTCGAGCGGGATTGCGTCGAACAGCGCGCGCATGTCGCCCAGATGGCCGACCGGCACGCCGACCTTGCCGACTTCGCCTCGCGCGAGAATGTGGTCGCTATCGTAACCGGTCTGGGTTGGCAGATCGAATGCCACGGAGAGCCCAGTCTGTCCTTTGGCGAGGTTCGCCCGATAAAGCTTGTTCGACTCCGCAGGCGTCGAGTGCCCTGCATAGGTGCGGAAAATCCACGGCGGATCGGCTGGGTGCTGAAAGGGAGTCGCCATCTGCCGTCTATGCTGCATTGCAAAACGCGGGGCCGCTAGCCCCCTGATGGCCGCTGGCCAAAATGGCACGCCCGGACGCCGCTTGGCTGGATAGTCGCCCGTGCGCCGCTCGCGCGCCAAATGACATTGCGTGCCGTTCCGCGCCAGCTCAGGCGGCGTGCTGACTGCATGTCCTGGACTTGGCGGACAGTCCAGGAGACCAGACGTGCGTATGAAAAAAATAGTGGCGGCTTTTGCTGTCGTGAGTGCGCTCGCGCTCGCGCCTGCGGCGTTCGCCGGTAACAACGACAACGACCACGACCACGGCGGCAATAGCGGTGGCAATCACAGCAACAATGGCGGCGGCAACCACGGCAGCAGCACCAATAACGGTGGCGCTTCTGTGGACATCGACGCCAGCATCGACAGCAGCAGCGGCGCGTGGGCCCAAGGCGGCGCTGGCGGCAACTCCACCAGCACAAACACCAACACGAACACGAACACCGCAACTGGCGGCAACGCGAGCGGCGGCGACTCCACCAGCACAAACACCAACACGAACACCGCAACCGGCGGCAACGCAACCGGCGGCAATGCGACCGGCGGCAACGCGACTGGTGGCGCAGGTGGTAACGCGACCGGCGGCGCCGGCGGCAACGCCACTAACACCAATACCAACAACGCCAACAACTCGAGCTACGCGCAAGGCGGCGGCGGCGGTGAGGGCGGTCAAGGTGGTCAGGGCGGTGCGGGCGGCCAAGGCGGCGCTGGCGGCACGGCCACCAACACCAACACCAACAGCGCCGATAACTCGAGCACCGCAACTGGCGGTTCGAGCGTCGCCACTGGCGGCTCCAGCGTCGCCACTGGCGGCTCCAGCACCGCGACGGGCGGAACCTCCAGCGCCGATAACAACGGCAACAACAATGGCAACGACAACGGCAACAACAACGGTAACAACAACGGCAACGACAACGGCAATAATAACGGCAACAACAACTCGAGTTCGACGAACTCGCAGGCGCAAAGCCAGTCGGTGAACAACGACACTTCCAGCTCGAACAATTCGAGCCAAGAAGTGAACGTGAACACCTATAACGAGCGCGCTCCGGTCAACACCGCGTACGCTGCGCCGCTCGTGTCGGGTGAAGACACCTGCATGGGTTCGAGCTCGCTCGGCGCCCAAGCCGTTAGCTTCGGCATCTCGGTCGGCACCACCTGGCGCGATAGCAACTGCCAGCGTCTGAAGAACTCGCGTCAGCTGGTTGCGCTAGGCTATCACCGCGCCGCGACCGCCCTGATGTGCGTTGACGACGATGTTCGCGCTGCGATGGAGCAGGCCGGCACGCCGTGCCCGAACGGTCCAGAGCCGATCGCTGCGGTGGTCGTTCCGATGACCCCAGTGGCGCCGGCGCCTGCGCCGTTCGTCCAAGAGCAGCCGCCGGTTGCGGCCCCGGAAGCGCCGCGCCGCTCGCGCCGCCGCGCTCACCGTCCGGAAGACGACGAAAAATAAGTGCTTCGGCAAGAAGTCAACGAACGGCCCCGGGAAACCGGGGCCGTTTTCGTTTGGCCGCTTGCTAGTTTTGCGACCGCGTTTGGGTTGACGTGATTTCGCCCGCTTCATTGTACGTGCGGACGGTTTCGGCAAATCCGTCGCCGTCGAGATCGCTTTCGGAGCGATTGAGCAGAAAGTTCGCGTAATAGTTCACGCGCACAACACCTCCGCCTGAGAGTTCGCGAATTTCTTCGTGGCTCACGACGCCGTTGCGGAAGTGGACTTGGATGTCAGGCAAGCCGTCGCGATTGCGATCAATGCTGGTGCGGATCGGATTGGCGTCGGTGTAAGTTGTGTGGCTCTCCACGAAGCCGTCGCCGTTCTCATCGGCGTCGCGCGTTATCGTTACGCCCGATGCATTGTAGCGCTCCGTCGCGTCCATCGTTCCGTCGAAGTTGAGATCGAACACGCCTTTGAATGGATAAGTTGCGCCGATCCGATAAGAATAGATCGTATCATCCGATCCATCGTTGTTCACATCGCTGCGTACTTCATCTGACGTAATCGGCAGCACGCTCTGTTCGGCGGCGGTCTTGAGCATCCATCCACCGCCAACGCCGATCACAAAGACGATGAGCCCCATCCAAATAGGCGCGCGCGGCTTGCGTGTGGTTTCATCGGCCGGCGATGCGCTGGAGCGTTCCCATTCTGCGATCAGAGCGCGGGCGCGGTCGTAGTCGTCTTTGGCGACCATGAGTTGCAAGAGTCCGCCTGCCGGCAATTCGCCGACACCGCCCAGGAGCGCTTCGCCGTGAACATGAGCCGCCACGCCGTTTTGCTCAAGCATGTGCGCCAGCATGTGCGCTTCGGCCAAATTCGCCGGGGCGTAGACTTGCTTCATGTTTGGCTCCGCTGCGGGGTGGGTAACAGGGCGTGTTCCGCTGCGCCATCCGTTCAAGCGCCCATTGACGCTAGCCTGAAAACCGCCTCATTGTGCGCCGCAGCAAAATCATAGGGCCGGCGTCATGACTCAACCCAATCTCAAGGCGGTGAAGGACATTTACGGCATTGGGGAGATCCCGCCCGCCTATCACGTGCCGGAAAAGATGTGGGCTTGGGCGATCCGCAAGGAGCGCCATGGGCGCCCGCTTTCGGCCATGCAACTTGAGCAGGTGCCGGTGCCGACCGTGGGCGAAGACGAAGTGCTCGTCCTCGTGATGGCCGCTGGCGTGAACTATAACGGCGTTTGGGCCGCACTCGGTGAGCCGATGAGTGTGCTCGACGTGCACAAGCAGCCCTACCATGTGGCGGGCTCGGATGCGTCCGGCATCGTTTGGGCTGTTGGCTCGAAAGTGAAGCGCTGGAAGCCAGGCGATGAGGTCGTCATCCATTGCAACCAGGACGACGGCGACGATGAAGAGTGCAACGGCGGTGATCCGATGTTCTCGCCGACGCAGAAGATCTGGGGCTACGAGACGACCGACGGCTCGTTCGCGCAATTCTGCAAAGTGCAAGCGCGTCAGCTGATGCCGCGTCCGCAGCACCTCACTTGGGAAGAGGCGGCTTGCTACACGCTGACGCTCGCCACCGCTTACCGCATGCTGTTCGGTTGGCGTCCGAACGTGCTCCGTCCGGGTCAAAACGTGCTCGTCTGGGGCGCTTCGGGCGGTCTTGGTGTGTTCGCTGTTCAGCTCTGCGCCGTCTCTGGCGCGCACGCGATCGGCGTCGTCTCTGACGACGACAAGAAAGATTATGTTCTGTCGATGGGCGCGAAGGCCGTGCTCAACCGCAAAGAGTTCGATTGTTGGGGTCAGCTGCCGAAAGTGAATGGCGAGGGCTTTGCAGAATACATGAAGGAAGTGGGCAAGTTCGGCAAAGCCGTGCGCGCCATCACGGGCGGCAAAGATCCCGACATCGTATTCGAGCACCCGGGTGAATCGACGTTCCCGGTCTCGGTGCGCATCGTGAAGCGCGGCGGCATGGTCGTGATCTGCGCCGGCACCACGGGCTATAATCTCACCATGGATGCGCGCTATCTGTGGATGCACCAAAAGCGCGTGCAGGGGTCACACTTCGCGCACCTTTATCACGCCAGCCAAGCCAACCAGCTCGTCATCGATCGCCGCATCGATCCGGCGATGTCGGAGGTGTTGCCCTGGGACAAAATCCCGGATGCGCACGAAAAGATGCTCGATAACAGGCACCAGCCGGGCAACATGGCCGTGCTCGTCAACGCGCAACGAAGTGGTCTGCGCACGTTTGAGGATGTGCTGGAACTCAGCGGCTCACGAAGCTGATCTGGTTTTGACGAAAAAGCCCGATAGTCCGGCCCTGATGGCGCGAAATGACCTAGCGTTTCTGCTCGCTATTTGAGCAAGAAGCGCCTACATGGGTGTTATCGTTCTTCGTCGCGTTACGCTTTGTCCCTCGCTTCCGCGCCGGATTTCCTGACGTTTTCCTTCGAGTTCGAGTCTGCCGGGGTGTTCCTGGGCAGACGGTCCGACCCTCAGGAGACGGTCAATGGCATCAGGCACAGTTAAATTCTTCAATACCACCAAAGGCTTCGGCTTCATCGCACCGGAAGGCGGCGGCAAGGACGTGTTCGTCCACATTTCCGCTGTTGAGCGCGCCGGCCTGCGTGGCCTCAATGACGGCCAAAAGGTTTCGTTCGAACTCGAAAAGGACCGTCAGGGCCGCGAGTCAGCCACGAATCTGAAGGTCGACTAAAGCTATGGCGATCGATGAGCGCATCGCTGGGTATACCGACAAGGAACTCGGGACGTTGCACGACAACGTGCGACGGCTGGCGCAAACCGGCTCAACGGCGCAACGCGCCGAAGCCGAGCGCCTGATGCCGCTCATCGACGCTGAGCTTGCTGAACGGAAGGCAAGAGCGCCGGTGCGTAAGCCGCCCGTACGCAAGGCTGCCGTGAAAAAGAAGGCAGCGCCCGCCAAGGTGGAAGCGCCCGCCGAAGAGTAGCGCCCGGCCTGATCGGCGCGCGTGTCCCGATAGCCTCAGACCCCGACATTGACGCGGCGCAACCCCCGCCAAGGCGTCTGTGTGCAATTGACCTTGCCGTGGCGCGGCGCTCCAATCCGGCCAAGCGGCGCGGGCAAGATGCGCCACGGGGGAAGTAACGATGGTGCGTCTGATACTTGCGGGCTTTGCGCTCGTGCTTGTCGCGTTGGCCGGATTTGTCGGCTACCGCACGATGTCGTTCACTGCGCCGCCGCCGCCCGCGAGCGTGGAAGTCCCTGACACCTCAACCTACACAATCGATGTCGCCGCTGCCGCTGCGCGGCTTTCTCAGGCCATTCGTTTTCGCACCGTCTCACTCGTTGAAGAGGGCGAAGACCGCACGCCATTCACCGATTTCCAGCAATGGATCATCACGAATTATCCTGCCTTCAACGCCGCCACGCGCCGCGAGACGGTCAGCGATTTGAGTGTTGTCTATACCTGGGAAGGCAGTGACCCCGCGCAGCCGCCAATGTTGCTGCTCGCGCACCAGGACGTTGTGCCCGTGCCGGATGACACGCGCGAAGCATGGTCAGTCGATCCGTTCGCCGGTGTTATCCGCGACGATGTCGTGTGGGGGCGCGGCGCCGTCGACGATAAAGGCTCGCTCGTTTCTCTCTTGGAGGCTGCTGAATATCTCGCAGCGCAAGGCAAGCGCCCGGTGCGCACAATCATCTTCGCCTTCGGGCACGATGAAGAGATCGGCGGCGACGATGGCGCTGTGCAGATTGCACGCATCCTCGGTGAGCGCGGCGTCCGCGCTTGGTTTGTCCTCGATGAGGGCATGGCTGCAATCATGGAGCATCCGCTCACGGGCGGTCCGGCTTCGATGATAGGCATCGCTGAGCGCGGCTTTGGAACGATGCGCGTGCATGCTGTGGGTCAGCCGGGACACTCCTCCATGCCGCCGCCGGAAACCGCGGTTTCGCTCGTCTCCGAAGCCGTCGTCCGCATCCACGACATGCCGATCGAGCAGCGTTTAGAAGGCGGGCCGGCCATTGAAATGATGCGGGCTCTGTCGCCGGAGATTTCGCTCACCAATCGTATGGCGGTCTCCAACGAATGGTTGTTTGCGCCGTTGCTGCGCGCACGCATGTCCGAAAATCGAACCGCGCGCGCTCTTATGGGCACCACGGTTGCGCCTACGATGATCAATGGCGGCGTGCGTCCGAACGTGCTGCCGGCGGAAGCCACGGCGATGATCAATTATCGCTTCCATCCACGCGACACCGCCGCCAACATTCTCACCCGCGCGCGAGCCGAAGTGGCGGATATGGAAGGCGTAGATGTCGATTGGGCGGAGCCGCCGCGCGATGCGACGGGGGTCTCAAGCACAACCAGCACAAGTTACGCCTTGCTCGCCGCGCTCTCGCATCGCGTCATGCCGGACGCACCCGTTGCCCCCGGTCTCGTGCTGGCGGGTACGGATTCGCGGCACTATTCGGATGTCTCTGAGAACGTTTATCGTTTCCAGCCGATGATGTTCAGCGACGAGGATCTCGCGGGCATTCATGGCATCGACGAGCATCTCAGCTTCGACAATCTCGAACGCACAATCAGATTCTATATTGGCCTCATGGAAGCAGGAGCGATGCAATGATCCGGTCAGTCTTGGTCGCGGCGGCAATCGCGCTCGCTGCATGCACGCCCGCGCAAGAAGCAAAAGAAGAGGTGGCGCCGGTGGCCAACAACAATGGCGGCGTCGCCGCGCCGACGCCGAATGATGTCACCGTTCACATCACCGCCGAGCAGAACGGTCAGATCGTCAACGTTGCGGTCGATCAGCGGTTTGCAATCGAACTCGTTGGCGTGCCGACGGCGGGATATGTCTGGGCGCCGGCGCAGGTGCCGGCTTTCGTGACGCGCGCGGGCGAAACCTCCGGCAACACGACCGAAGCACAGAGCCAACCAGGCTTCGTCGGTGGCAACCATTGGGAGGTCACGATGTTCGCGGCGACGGCCGCAGGATCGGGCGACATCATCATGGAGCAGCGCCGTCCTTGGGAAGATGCGAGCGCTGCGCCGAACCAGACCTTCCGCGTCACCATAGTCGCGCAATAGGTTGGTTTTTCTCGCGCAGACCTTGCTCTTCATGCTGGCGGTCGCCGGCATCGTTGGGGGCACGCTGGGGCTCATCTTTTTCGCCGGTGGAGCGATGAATAAGGCGCGTCCGCCCGAGATGCGGCGTCGCCGGGCCTTGTTTGCGGCGCTCTGCGCGGGCGGCATTGTCGCATCCGCAGCGCTAGGCTTTGTCGCGATCCCCGCGATCCTGTATCTCGCACACCAATGAGCGAGCTGCTTCGAGACCTCTGGTACTTCGCCGCGACATCGCGGGAGTTAAAGCGCGGAAAGATGTTCCGGCGCGAGATTCTCGGCGAGCCCGTTTTGCTTGGCCGTGACGAGAATGGCGCGGCGTTCGCTTTGCGCGATATCTGTCCCCATCGCGCGGTGCCGCTGTCCGCCGGCCGCGTATGCGCCACGGACGGCGTTCAAACGGTGGAGTGCCCGTATCACGGTTGGCGCTTTGGCACGCAGGACGGCGTCTGCAAGCAAATCCCATCCTTGGTGGATGGCCAGCCTTACGAGGTCAATCGTATTCGTGTCCGGCGATTCCCTGTGCACGAAGCCAATGGCGTCGTGCTGGCCTTCGTTTCATCTGATCCGCGCTTTGCAGACGAGCCGCCGCCGCCGCCGGACTTTGATCTCGGTGATTTCGTCGAACCGAAATTCGTGATCCATCGCATCTTCGCCGCGAGCATGGACAACGCTGTGGTCGGTCTCATGGACCCTGCGCACGTTCCGTATGTTCACAATCAATGGTGGTGGCGTCCGCCGAGCGCCGGCAAGAAGCTTAAGCAAAAGCGGTTCGTGCCACGTGAGCGCGGCTGGGCCATCGAGCGTCACGCACCGAGCGGCAATTCATTGGCCTATCGCATGCTTTTCGGCGGCAACGTGACCACCGAAATCTCGTTCATGCTGCCTGGTTTCCGCTGGGAAGTAGTGGAGAACGAGAAGTCGCGTCTCTTTACGCTGACCTTCCTCACCCCGGAGAACGAGAACTCCACGCGCATCACGCAAGTAACCTATTGGAAGAACGCGCCGCTTCTCGACGTGATGAAGCCGATCCTGATCCCTGCCGGCCGTGAGTTTCTCGATCAAGACGGCCGTATGGTCGATCTGCAAAATACGGGACTTGAATACAAACCGACGATGCTCTGGATCGAGGACATCGACGTTCAGGCCAAGTGGTACCTGAAGCTCAAGCGCGAATGGACCAAGAGCCGCGAAGAGCAGCGCGACTTCATGAATCCAATCGAGCCGACGACCCTTCGCTGGATGAGCTGATTACCCCGCGGGCGTCAGCACCACCGGAATAGTCACTTCGCGCGGATGCGCGTTATCGGCGGGCATGTCTTCTTGCAGAACGATTGTCGCGGGTGTGTCCTGCGTGACGGCGAACGTGAACTCAGCGCGATACGGCACCGGCGCCTCGGTCATCCAGTCTTCTTGAGCGCGCGCTGGCGCCTGCGCGAGCACCGCGCCATCGGCGCCGCGCAACTGGCCGGCAAACTGCGCCTCGAAATACCAATCGCCAGGCGCCGTACCTTCGACCACAAGCGGGCTCGTGACGCGCGCGCCAGAAGCGGGCGTTGCAATCACAACAACTGGCGTCTCTGCAGCTATGGTCGTTTCCGTGTCGGGTGCTTCTTGAGGCTGCGAGCAGGCAGCGAGGCCCAGCACGGCGACAGCGACGGCGATGAAGCGCTTAGTGCGAAGCATACTCATTCTCTCCTGGCCGCTCTTTATCAGCTGAGGTGGTGACGACAAGAAGGCGCGCGTATAGCGGTGCAACACAGATCACGAACGGACACCGGCATGGCGCGAATCCATAGCGAGTATCATTTGACCGACCGTATCGGCTGGCTTCGCGCTGCCGTGCTCGGCGCGAACGATGGCATCGTCTCGACGGCGAGTTTGATTGCCGGCGTAGCGGCGGCTTCGGCTGGGCGAAGTGACGTCCTGCTCGCTGGTATCGCGGGGCTGGTTGCCGGCGCCATGTCGATGGCGGCCGGGGAATATGTGTCGGTGAGTTCCCAGGCGGACACTGAAAGCGCTGACCTCGCGCGTGAGAAGCGCGAACTCGCCGAGACGCCGGAACTTGAACTCGAAGAACTCACGAACATTTATATCGGTCGTGGGGTCGAGCCTGAGTTGGCGCGTCAGGTCGCCGTGCAAATGACGGCGAAGGATGCGCTCACCGCGCACGCGCGCGATGAACTTGGCATTGTCCATGAATTGCGCGCGCGTCCTGTCCAGGCTGCTGCCGCGTCCGCCGCATCGTTTGCAGCAGGCGCCGCATTGCCGCTTTTGGTAGCGGCTTTTGCCCCGCTGTCGGTGCTTGGGTGGGCTTCACCCGCGGCGTCGCTCGTTTTTCTGGCATTCCTTGGCGTTTGGAGCGCGCGCATGGCCGGCGCCAATCCATGGAAGGCGACTGTGCGCGTGGTGTTCTGGGGCGCGGTCGCGATGGTGATTACCGCTGTCGCCGGCGCAATGTTTGGCGCGGTGGTTTAGCCCGATCTGTAGAGCGCTTTGGCGACTTCCTCGTCGCGGCGCTCGGCGATGATGCGGCGTGAGATTTCGTCGGGCACACCGACGCCATTGAGCAATGCTTCGCCCAGTTGCAGCGCCGCCTCAATCGAGTCCGGACTGGCGAGCGCTGCGCCGGCCGCATGAAGGCGCCGCGCATGTTCGCCGTCGCGAGCCCGCGCATACACCGGAATGTGAGGCCAGGCGCGCCGCGCCTCCACCACGATGCGTTCAACCGCCTCGGCATCGTTGATGGTGACGACAATCGCGGCGGCGTTCGACGCGCCGACGCTCTCCAACACTTTCGCGCTGGTCGCATCGCCAAAATAAACCGGCCGGCCTTCATTGCGGAGTTGCGCCACTGTGGTTGCATCGCCTTCGATGCCGACGTGCGGGATTTCCTGGGCGTTCAGAATGTCGGCCAAAGTCGCGCCAACGCGCCCAAAGCCGGCGATCACAACGTGACCGTTCTCGGTGGAGGCATCGTCCGGAGGCGCGCTTGGGCCAGGACCGGCAATGCGATTGGCAAGTCGCGCGCCTAAGCTCGCGACGATCGGCGTCACGAAAATCGAAAGCGCGGTGACAATGAGCATGTAAGCGGCGGTGTCAGCCGGAATGGCCCCGCCGGCGCGCGCGGCGGCAATCACGACGAAAGCAAATTCGCCCGCTTGCCCTAGCAACAGGCCCATCTGCAGCGCACGCCGCCACGTTATCTCGAACACACGCGCCAGCGACGCGATAATGAGACCTTTCACTAAAAAGAGGCCTATAAGACCGACGAGGATCAGTAGCGGCTCGCGGAGCAACAACGAGACGTCGATCTGCATGCCGATCGTCACGAAGAAGAGGCCAAGCAGGAGATCCTTGAAAGGCTCAAGGTCGGCTTCGATCTGATGGCGAAACTCGGTTTCCGCCAGAAGCAGCCCTGCCAGAAACGCGCCAAGCGCCGCCGAAAGCCCCACCATCTGCGCCGCGCCGGCCATGCCGATGACGGCCAAGAACGCCGCCGCGATAAATATCTCGCGACTGTCCGCCGCCGCCACCCACCTAAACAGCGGGCGCAACAACAAGCGGCCGGTGACGATGATGGCAGCAAGCGAAAAGAGCGCCGTCGCGAGTGCGATGCCGATCTGATCGCCGAAGGCGCCGGCGCCAGGGCTTAATGCCGCGACCAAGAACAAGATCGGCACGACCATGAGGTCTTGCATCAGCAGGATTGAAAAACTCGCGCGCCCAACAGGCGTCGTGATTTGCCCGCGCTCTCGCAGGAGTTGCAGCACCAGCGCAGTAGAGGAGAGCGCAAAGGCAAGCCCGATAACAGCTGCAATTGTGAAGTTGTTGCCAAACATCATCGCGACGCCCGTGATCGCAGCGGCCGAGAGCACGACTTGCGCCAAGCCAAGTCCGAACACGTAGCGCCGCAGCGACCACAAGCGCTCCAGCGACACTTCAAGTCCGATCACGAACAGCAAGAAGACGACCCCGAGTTCCGCCAGCAGCAATGTCGGCTCGCTTTGCTCAAACTCGAACGCGCTAAGCCACGGCCAGCTCTGCGCCAGCCGCCCAAGCACTTGCGGTCCCATGGCGACGCCGATGATCAGGAAACCCATGACGGCGCTGATCCGCGCCTTCTTGAGGGCCGGGATGAGCACGCAGGTCGCGCCCAGGAAAACCAGGGCTTGGGTGAGGACTTCGCCTCCGCCGCTCCCGTGCTGCATTCGTTTCGCTCCCAGGGTGCGGCACAGGGCCGGTTGGCGTCGCGTCGCCCCTTTCGCAACTGCGAGAAAGCCGGTTTAGTGCCCCGACTCGCGAGGGATTGCATGAGCGCTGAGCTGATAACGCAACTGGAAACCGCTGCCGCCGCTGCCGGGCGCTACACCGACGCGGCAAAAGCCGCCGTTCGTCCGCTTGTCACCAGGGAAGGCAAGATCGACCGCGTCGCGCTCGATCGCGAGCAGCACGTTGTCCACGGTCTGGCCTGGGTCGCGACCTACGCTGAAACGTTGCGTGAAGTGAGTGATTGGGCCCGCGCTTTGAGTGAGGCGGGCAAATTCGGTGAAACCGAGCAATTGCTCGCGAAGGTGCTTGTCGCTGAATACACCGCGCAGCTCGCCGGCGGCGTGCCGATGACGCAAGTCGAGACCATCCGACCTGCGGATTTCGGCATCGACGCGCCCGCTGTGACCATGCGCGTCACGCAATCCGATAAAACGCGCCTCGCTGCGCTTCTCCACGAAAGCCAAGGCCGCGCGACCTTCGAGAACACCAATCTCGACGCGGACTTTGAAATGATCCGCGATCAGTTCCGCAGCTTCGCGGACGACAAGATCGTCCCGCATGCGCACGAGTGGCATTGCAACGATGAACTCATACCAATCGAGATCGTCGAAGAGATGGGCGCGCTCGGCGTCTTCGGTCTCACCATCCCTGAAGAATTTGGCGGGTCGGGGCTCGGCAAGACGTCCATGTGCGTCGTCTCGGAAGAGCTCTCGCGCGCCTGGATCGGGACAGGCTCGCTCGGGACGCGCAGCGAGATTGCCGCCGAACTCATCATGATTGGCGGCACTGAAGCTCAGAAGGCCGAGTGGCTGCCGAAAATCGCCAGCGCAGAAATTCTGCCGACCGCGGTTTTTACTGAACCGAACACTGGCAGCGATCTGGGCTCGCTGCGCACGCGCGCTGTGAAAGAGGGCGACGCCTATATCGTGACCGGCAACAAGACCTGGATCACGCATGCGGCGCGGGCCGATGTGATGACGCTGCTGGTGCGCACCGATCCGAACACCACCGGCTTCAATGGTCTTTCAATGTTGCTGGCGCCGAAGCAGCGCGGCGATGATACGGTTCCGTTTCCGACGCCCGGCATGTCCGGCGGCGCAATTGAGGTGATCGGCTATCGCGGCATGAAGGAATACGAGATCGGCTTCGATGGCTTTAAAGTGCCTGCCGCAAATCTGCTTGGCGGCGTTGAAGGGCAAGGCTTCAAGCAGCTGATGGCGACGTTTGAAAGCGCGCGCATCCAAACCGCGGCGCGCGCCGTTGGTGTTGCGCAAAGCGCGCTTGAACTCGGATTGAAGTACGCCATCGACCGCAAGCAGTTCGGGCAGGAGATTTTCCACTTCCCGCGTGTGTCGAACAAGCTGGTGATGATCGCCGCTGAACTGATGGCGGCGCGTCAGATCACGTATTTTGCGGCGCGCCGCAAAGACAGCGGCAAACGCTGCGATCTCGAAGCGGGTATGGCGAAATTGCTGGCGGCGCGTGTTGCATGGGCTGCGGCCGACAATGCTCTGCAAATCCATGGCGGCAACGGCTTTGCGGTCGAATACCCCATCAGTCGTGTTCTGGCCGATGCGCGCATTCTCAACATTTTCGAAGGCGCGGGCGAAATTCAGGCCATGGTCATCGGGCGCCGGGTGCTCGAAGAGGGCGTCAACTGAGGGTGACGCGAACGCGCCACCCTCATCAACGAACTTAGAAGTGGCGCAGCGCGAAGAAGCCGAGCACGCCCGAGTTCGCGTCGCCGCCCGACAGCACATTGTACTCGCCGCGGAAGTCCCACTGACCAGCGCGGATGCCCGCGCCAACACCGAACGATGCGCCGCTGAGTTCGAGGTCTTCGTAGTCGATGCCGTTCATCTCACGTTCGATCGTGACCGTGCTGTATCCGGCACGGCCTAGGATGTAACCACTGCCGCTGCCGAACGGGTACGATACGACGATGTGCGCCGCAGCGGGGCTTTCAGCGCCGATGTCGCCCTCGATGCCGGGGCCTTCGAATTCGGAATCCGCGCCGCCGATGCCGGCTTCGACTTCCACAGCGAAGTATTCGTTGAACGCGTAGCCAACGCGGCCGACGAATGCGCCCGGTGACGGTTGATCTTCAAACTCGATGCCCATGCCGTCGGCCGCATCGTCTTTGTCGATGAAATAGAGATTGATGCCGGCGCCGGCGTAGAATCCGGACGTGTCGTTGTCCTGCGCGAGCGCTGGTGTCGCCACCATGCCGCCCAGCATCGTCATCGCCGCAAGTGCGAGCTTCTTCTTCATTGGACTCCCCCTGTTATGCGGGCAGCGTCTCCCCACGCCACCTTATCATTTCGCTATCGGTTCCATTTTGTTTGCTCAAGGTCCAAGCGATGAGAATGGGGGCTGCGGCAAGGTGATAATTCGCACATTGATAGTCTTGGAAGTGCAGGCCAACTGGCGCTAATTGGGTCCTACCCAAACTCGGAGCATCAGGATGCGGATTGTGGTTGCCCTTACTGCTCTGGTGCTCGCCGCGTGCACACAACAACCCGTCGCGTACACACCCGATGTCGAGCGTAACTTCATGACCGCGTGCGAAATCCAAGGCGCATCCAACGCGCTCTGCGGCTGCACTTGGGATCGCATCGAAGCGGACATCCCGCCGGACGATTTTGCGGCGCTTGAGCGCCTTCCTGGACCTCAGCGCGAGGATCATCCGATGACCGCGCAGATCAACGGTTACGTTGAAGCCTGCAATGCAAGTCTCGCAACCGAGAGTGCGCCCAGTGCAGAAGATCCGGTTCCGGCGCCCTGACGTTTTAACGACGTTCGCGCCGTTCAATCTTAACGCTGTTTGTGCATACTGGCACTGTCGCGCGGCAAGATTTGCCGGGCAAGGAGTAAGGCGATGCGTCTGACGATCGCTGCCTTGATGGGCGCACTGATGTTGGCGGCGTGCGGCGGTGAAAGCGCGCCCAACCCGTATCCGCAAAGCGCGCAAGAACGCTTTTCGATGTCATGCCCACCGGAGAGCGCCGTTTGCACATGCACGTGGGATAAGATCACGCGCACGGTGACGTATGACGAATACGAAGCCGCGCTCGCGCGCTTTCGTGAAACCGGCCTGATGGACCCGCGCATCACGCGCGCGCGAACGCAGTGCCTCGAGCGGCACCGCGAATAGCGCTTACTTTTTCTTGCCGATCATCGCATCGACGCTGAGCGGACCCCCGCCTGCGGCGGCGATATAAAGGAAGACGAAGCAGTACAAGATTGCGGCATCGCCGCCGTTCTGCACCGGGTAGAACGATGCGGGCGCGTGGAACATCCAATACGCGACCGCCATCATGCCGGAGAGCACAAATGCAACTGGTCGCGTGAACAGACCCAGCAGCAACAACGCGCCGCCGCCAGCTTCAAGAATTCCCCCAAACCACATCAAAGTCATCGGCTCGGGCGCCACCGCAAACATTTCGGTCGCCGGAAATCCAAGGAGCTTGGTTGTGCCGTGCGCAATAAAGAGCAAAGCGCTCACGATGCGCAGCGCGCTCAATAGTTGCGGCGAAAAACGATCCAGAAAACCCATTGTCCCAACCTCCGTCTCGCCGCCAACCTGCGGGCCGCAATCAATCGCGTCAACGGCACACGGATGATACTGGCTCAGGAGGGGCGGCGACTTTGCAATGCAGCAAACAAAGTGCCGTCATCCAGGAGGTCAAGTTCGCCGCCGACGGGCACGCCGTGTGAAAGTCTGCTTACAGTTACGCTGAGCGGCTGCAGGCGCTCGGCCAAATAATGCGCCGTCGTTTGGCCGTCGACCGTCGCCGACAGTGCAAGGATGACTTCGCGTACGTCCGGCCCGCTCGCGCGTTCGAGCAATTTCGCGATGCGAAGATCGTCCGGCCGAACGCCATCGAGCGCCGAGAGCGTCCCGCCCAGTACGTGATACCTACCCTTAAAGGCGCCTGCGCGCTCCAAGGCCCAGACATCGCCAACTTCTGCAACAACGCAAATGAGGCCATCGTCGCGATCGATGGCTGCGCACAGCATGCAGGGATCTTGAGTGTCGAGTGCGCCGCAATTCGAGCACGCGCGCACCTTTTCCGCTGCAACAGCAAGCGCCGCCGCGAGCGGAGCCATGAGCTGATCTTTGCGCTTCAATAGCTGCAGCGCCGCGCGCCGCGCTGAACGCGGACCGAGGCCCGGCACCTTCGCGAGCAAAGAGATGAGCGCCTCGATCTCGGGCGCGGCTGTGATGGCTTTGGATCGCATTATGTGGAGACCCGGGCGCCAAAGGTGACAACGCGGCCGCGTTTCGTCTGGCGAACCCGCGAGAGCGCACCGATGTCCGCGCTTGGGTCGCCGTTCAGCACGACAAGATCCCCATCCATGCCGCGCGCGATGCGGCCTTTGCGCGATGCGAAGCCAAAGCGCCGTGCAGGTGTGGTGGTAAGTGAGCTAAGGATCGCAGGGAAATCGAACCCGGCATCGTGCTGCACGCGCCGAGTGCGGCGGCGCCAAGTAAGAGCGAGCGTCGATTCATGCGACTTCGGCCTCAGAACGGCATCTTGAAGCCGGGCAGGATGCCCAGGCCGCCGCTCAAGCCTTTCATCTCTTCGTTCTGTGTGTCTTCAAGCTTGCGTCGCGCGTCGTCGTGCGCAGCCTTGATCAGATCTTCCAGAATTTCGCGTTCGTCCGCCGCCATGAGCGAGGGGTCGATGTTGATGCTCAGCAGCACATTCTTGCCGCTGATGCGTAGCTTCACCATGCCGCCGCCGGACGAGCCTTCGACCTCCATCGCCTCCAGCTTCTTCTGCGCCTCGTTGATCTTGGCCTGCATCTGCTGGGCCTGGCGCATGATCTGGGAGATATCTTTCATCGCCAAAACCTCATCTTAAGTCCCTTCCTTCTTGCGCGCCGGCTTTTGCGGCGCATTCGGCGCGGGCATCGGCACAACATCGCCGCCGCCGCCGTTCTCATCCACTGGGTTCGTCACCTTGGCGATCTCTGAACCCGGGAAGAGCTTCATCGCTTGCGCCACGAACGGATGTTTCTTCAGCTCAGCCATCTGGCGTTCTTGTTCACGCAGGCGTTTGTCGGCGAGGCTCTCGACCGGCGCGGTAGCTTCTGTCGTCGAACGGATCGTCCACTCGAACGGCGTGTGCTCTTCGAGGAAGGATTTCAGCCGCCGGACCATGTCGCGCGGGTGGTCTGGGCTCGCCACGTAGATCAGCTCGCCGTGCGGCGCAAAACGCACGACCTTCAAGCGATCTAGCGCCACTTCGAGTTCAACGTCGTTCTCGAATTTAATGCGCTCCATCACTTCATCGAACGTCGCGAATGGTGTCTCAGGCGCTGGCGCATGCTTCTCTTGGGCCGCTGGCGTCTCGCTGGCGGCTTTCGTTGAAGCACGCGCGCTGTTCATCGGCGCATTCTTGTCGGAAGCTGGTGCGCTACCTGCGGGCGAGGCGTTGGCGGTCCAAGACGGCCCGTCGCGCAACATGCGCGCTGCATCTTCAGGCGGTGGCAGCGACTGCGCGGCGCAGAGGCGCACCATCGCCATCTCGACGGCCGCGATGGGGTCGGGCGCCTTGCCGGCCTCTTCGAGCGCCTTCAGCAGCATCTGCCACAGCCGCGAGAGTTGAGCAGGCGAGACCTTGCCTGCCAGCCCCCGCACGCGCGCAACCCAGTCGGCGCCACCGATGATCCGCGCGTCTGCGCCCAAAGCCTGCGCGCGCGCCGCCTCGTGGCCGATGTCCAGGAGATCGCGCAGGATCAAGGTTGGGTCCGCGCCGCTATCGTATTGCGAACGTGCTTCATTGATCGCGGTCTTCGCATCGCCCTTGGCGATTGCTTCGAAGAGATCGAGCACCCGCCCGCGATCGGCGAGACCGAGCATTTCCCGGACATCAGCGGCAGTGACGTTTTCACCCGGCTTCTGGACCAAAGCCTGATCGAGCAACGACAAGCCGTCTCGCGCCGAGCCTTCCGCTGCGCGCGCGATCAGCGCCAAGCCGTCAGCGTCAACCTTCACGCCTTCCTTGGCGCAGATGTTTCCAAGGTGCGTTGCAAGCCGCTCGCTATCGATGCGCTTTAGGTCGAAGCGTTGGCAGCGTGAGAGCACCGTTACCGGCACTTTCCGGATTTCCGTCGTCGCGAACATGAACTTCACGTGCGGTGGCGGCTCTTCCAGCGTCTTCAGCAGGCCGTTGAAGGCCTGTGTCGAGAGCATGTGCACTTCGTCGATGATGTAGATTTTATAGCGCGCCATCACCGGCGCGTAGCGAACGCTGTCCAGGATTTCACGAATGTCGTTGATGCCGGTGCGCGAGGCCGCGTCCATCTCGAACACGTCGGGATGGCGACTTTCCATGATCGCCTGGCAATGCTCGCCCGGCGGATCGAGTTCGATGCTCGGGTGATCGATGTCGCCGCGCTTGTAGTTGAGCGCGCGAGCGAGCAGGCGGGCCGTCGTCGTCTTGCCGACCCCTCGAACACCGGTGAGCATCGTCGCGTGCGGGATCCGGCCCAATGCGAACGAATTCGCGATGGTGCGGACCATCGCTTCCTGGCCGATGAGATCCTCGAAGGTCCTCGGGCGGTATTTACGCGCCAGAACGACATAGCCGGGGCCGGTCGTATCTTCTCCGAAAAGACCTGGGGATTGGGATTCGCTCACCAGGGAAACCTAAGGCTTTCGGCGCGAATTACGACCCCCGGGCGCCGCCCCGTTTGTCGCCCGTTTACCACCCTCCAGTTACGACAAGGAACTCACGAGCAGGACGTGGACCAGAGCCCATGAGCACAGCAGCTCCCTTGCGCGGCGTCTGGATCATGACGATCCGGCGATTTGCCGAAGTTGCTTGGACCCGTCACGGCCCCACTCGGTACGCTTCCGTCGCGCTCACGCCAATTCTCGTGGGTTTTTTGGTCCCCGGCTGGTGGTGGGCGCTCTGTAGCCTCGGCGCCTTGGTCGGGGTCATCATCGATTTCCGGGCGCAAGCTGCCTTCAATCGCTTGGCCGCGAACGCCGAAAACCTGGACGATGCTGGTCTCCAGCAAGCTGTGAAGCATCACATGGTGACGCTGGGCGCTATTACCGCAGCCTACATCGCGCCCTATGTCGCTTTGGCGTTCGCGCCACAACCAGCGCCGGTCGTCGGGCTGCTGTTTTGCGCCGGCGCCGCGCTCGTTTGCGCCACGCTCCACGTCATGACGCGGACGATGATTTTCTACACCGTGCCATTCGTCATCGTTGGCCTGATCCTCAATGCTTACACTCTGACGACCGGCGTCGACGCGATCATCCTTGCGCTCATGGCCGGGATTATGGGGCTCAACGCCATCGTCGCCGCACGGGGTGGCGCACGTAGTTTTGGCGACATCATCGGCGCGCGCCTCAAAGCGGAGGAGGCGGCTGAAGATCTTGAGCGACGTGTCGAGGAACGCACCGCCCAACTCGCCGTCGCCACCAAGCGCGCGCAGGCCGCGAACAAGGCAAAATCCATGTTCTTGGCCAATATGAGCCACGAATTACGGACGCCGCTCAACGCCGTCATCGGCTATTCTGAAATCATCGAGGAAGATCTCGATAGCGGCGACACCTCAAGCAGCGTCGGCGATCTCGCCAAGATTCGCAACTCGGCCACACACTTGCTGACGCTGATCAACGAGATCCTTGATCTGTCGCGCATTGAATCCGGTAAGCTCGATCTTAAGCCAGCCGCGTTCGATATAGGCGCGTTGTTGCGCGGCGCGATGGATACGGTGAAACCCACCGCCGCCAAGAACCGCACCACGTGTCAGGTCACTCTGGCGCCTGGACTTAGCGTCATGACCGCCGACGAGACGCGTGTGCGCCAGTGCGTGCTTAACCTGCTTTCTAATGCTGCCAAGTTCACGCAGAACGGCGTCATCGCACTCGACATGCGCTGGTGCCGTATTGGACGCCAGCGCGGCGTCGCAATCTCAGTGAAAGACACCGGCCCCGGTATCAGCGCCGAACACCAAGCGCGACTGTTCAGGCCGTTCATGCAGATCGATAATACCAAGACGCGCGCTCACGATGGGGCGGGGTTGGGGCTCGTCATCACCCGCCGCCTCGCGCAGGCTATGGGCGGCGACGTTCAGGTGTCGAGCAAGCTCGGCCACGGCTCGACCTTCACCCTCTATCTGCCGCTCGACATGACCCAGTCGGCCCCGGCTGAGGCGGCCTAAATTCGCGCGTTAGGGGAAAGTGCAGACAGGACAGCGACCCGTACGCAACCCGTTACGGCTGCTTCCTTCCGGATCTGACCGGGTTGGCGGGGCGGCCGTCCGCCGCCTGCCTGCGCGTCTCATATCGCCTCTCGCTTACCCGTAAGCAACTGGGAACGGGTGCGGCGCAAGTGCGTTTCCTCCCTGTCCAACCACAACAAGAGGCCGCCCGAAGGGCGGAACCGTGATGCTGCGTACCCTGGTGTTTGCCCTAGCGATTGGTTTGCCCGGCCTGGCCGCGGCTGAGCCGTTTCCGCATTCGGCGCAAGACGTTGAGGTTCGCGGTGACGACGGCACGGTGATCGGCCGCGTGTCGGCGGTAGAGCGCAACGCCGACGGCGAGATCGTTGCCGTCGAGATTCCCGGCATGGAGCCGGGCAATGCGTCAGATGCGTCGAGCGATCTTGTTGCTCAGAACGAGCGTCAACCGGCTTTGCGCGTCCGTAATAGTGGCGAGCGTCCACGCCAGGATGAGCGGGCGATCTTCGATCGCCGCGTGCTGCGCTAAGTCCGCGCTTGCACCAGAGACCAGCCCGCTAACGCAAATCCTAATCCGAATAAAGCACCTGCCGCAGGCAACCCGTACGCGCTGAGTGGCGGGACATAGTTCAGCACGCCCGCGATGATGACGCTCGAAAACCAGCAAATCGGCGGCGCCAGAGGCCGTTCACCCGCGCGCACCCACGCCATGCTCAGTCCCACCAAAGCAATCGCTAGCGCTGCTGCGCCTTGCTCATAGGTGCTAAAGCCGAACGGGTCGGCATCTGGTCCGCCGATGAACGAAAGTGACGCCACAGCAACGCCAAAACTTGAAAGGCCCAAGAAGCCCAAGCGCTCGGCGCGCGCGAGATAAATGCCGATGAGGCCAAGCAGCAGCAGAATATCGATGCCCGTATAGAGCCACTCCAGTGTCACCGCGTCCTGAGTGATCGGAATCGATGAAGTAACGCGAAGCAGGCCGCCGGCGATCGCCGCGACGCCGGATACGCGATAAAGCGTTGGATAGTTCATGCTGAGGCTCTAGCGGCGATGAGCCCGCTGATCCAGCTTTTAGGCGACCGCGCTTAGCCGACCGAGATTGGCGTTTAGCGTCAGCGTTGCTGTCGTGCTTTGATTGAGCGCGGAGGCGATCTTGATATCGCCGCCGAGCAGACGCGCGATCTGTTGTGTGATCGTTAGCCCAAGGCCGGCGCCGCCGTATTTGCGCGTGATTGAGCCATCGCCCTGCTCAAACGGCGTCACGGCGCGCGCCAGCTGATCCGGCGACATGCCGATCCCCGTGTCAACCACTTCGACGTGGATGAACGAGCCGTCGGCCGTCTCTTGGCGGCGCACGCGAACCGTCACCCGGCCATCGGCGGTGAACTTAACCGCGTTCGAGAGCAAGTTGCGCAGGCATTGGCTCAGGCGATAGGGGTCTGATCTCAGCACCATATCGCCCTCGCCAATGTCGAGGACGAGTTCAGTGCCGTTGGCCGTAGCGGTGGGGCGCACGTCGGCGATAGCGCTGAACACAATCGCGCCGATGTGAAATTCTTCGATCTCTACGCCAAGTTTGCCCGCTTCAATTTTCGACAGATCGAGCACTTCGTTGATGAGGTGGAGCAAGCTGCGCGCCTGGCGCAGAACGTTCTCGTGATCCTCAACCTGGTGATCGCGCCCGTCCGCGACCGCGTCTTCCAGCAATAATTCAGTGTAGCCGATGATGGCGTTGAGCGGCGTACGCAGCTCATGGCTCATATTCGCAAGAAGCGCCCGCAACGTTGCGCCAAAGCGAATTCTCCGGAGCGATCAGTGCGCGGCCCATGGCGCGCTTTACCGGTTGTCGGCGCACTCGCAACGCCGCGACCGGCGAGCGGGCGTCGCCACCGGAAATACCCGTTGTTTACTAGGTTTTGACTGACGCCCGCCGGTGCGTTTGCTTGACGCGGCGACCGGTCCTCCATACCTCAACCGCCATGGCAATTCGTCCCATCCTGATCGCGCCCGATCCGCGCTTGAAGCAGAAGTCTGTCCCTGTCGAAGGTCCGGTCACGGATGAACTTCGTGCGCTCATGGATGACATGTTGGAGACGATGTACGACGCCCCGGGCATCGGCCTTGCCGCCATTCAGGTTGGTGAGCCGCTCAGGGTCATCGTGATGGACCTTTCGCCCGAGGGCCAACCCAAGGCCCCGCGCTATTTCGTCAACCCGGAAATCTTGTGGAAGTCCGAGGACATGGCGCCGTACGAGGAGGGCTGTCTGTCGGTTCCGGATATCTACGATGACGTCGAGCGTCCGGCGCGCGTGAAGCTTCGTTACTTGGACTATAGCGGCAAGCAGATCGAAGAAGACTGCGAGGGGCTTTTTGCCGTTTGCATTCAACACGAAATGGATCATCTCGAAGGCGTATTGTTCATCGACCACTTGTCGCGCCTCAAAAAAGAGAAGGCGCTGAGCAAGCTGAAGAAGGCCCGCAAGGCCGCCGAGGACAACAAGGAGCACCGCCTCTAAAAGCGCGGTTTTTCGCCGCCCGGGCCTTTCGCGACCCGTCAAAAACTCTATTCTCCGCCCCGATTAGATCGGCGCGCTTCTCGCGCCTCTTCCCCGGGGGTCTCCATGACTGAAGCGTTTGGCGGTTATGTCTGCACATCGGCGGCCATCGACGCGGCGATTGCTGCGCGTTCGATGCTGTCGCATCCTTTCTATCAAGCCTGGGAAGAAGGCACGCTGACGAAGGACGCGCTGCGCGCGTATTCGCGCCAGTACTTCCACCACGTCGAAGCGTTCCCGCGCGCGGTCAGCGCCGTGCATGCCAATTGCCCGAGCGCGCAAGGGCGCCGTCTTCTGGCTGAGAACCTCGCTGAAGAAGAAGGCCTCGGCGAAGGCAAGGACGATCACGCAAAGCTGTGGCTCGATTTCGCCGCCGGCATGGGCGCTGATGAATCTGAAGTCCGCGCTGTTCGCGTGAACGCTGAAACGCAAGTTCTGATCGACGCCTTCCGCAATCTGTCGCGCAAGTCGTACGCATCCGGCCTCGGCGCGCTCTATGCTTATGAGAGCCAGCTGCCGGCGATCGCCAAGACGAAGATCGAAGGTTTGGTCGCCCGCTATGACGTGACCGAAGAGAGCGCGTTGAAGTTCTTTCAGGTCCACGAATACGCCGACGTTGAGCACGCTGACGTCTGCCGTGAGCTGCTTGATGCGCTTCCGGAAGGCGAACGCGCCGAAGCGCATGCCGCTGCGTGCGAGCTCGCCGAAGCGCTCCGCACGTTCCTCACGGGCATGCAGCGCGAAACCGGCATGGTCTGCTGAGCTCGCGCGCCGTCACTTGCTTTGGGCCGCCGTCTGAAGCTGTGCGCGGCTCGATCGTTTCGTCAGGGGAAACTGGCGCTGCCGGTTTCCCCTGAGCGAAAAATTTCAGATCTGCGTTGAGCGCGCCGCCGAGCAAGAACACGAAAGCCCGTCACGTAAAGCCAAAGCAGCAACGCCACCACGCTCGCGAGCGAGCCATAAGCTGCGCCAAACCCGGGAAACTCTCGCAGCGCAAACGTGAGCGCGCTCGAAGCTAACAGCCACAGCAGCGGCGTGATGATCGCGCCAAGCCACAGCCAGCGTCAAGGCGGGCGCCGCCGCCGTGGACCCCAACGATAGAGGATCAGCGTCACCGCAACGGCCGCGCCGCCCAGCACCGGCCAGCGTAGCGCCAGCAGCAGCACTTCAGCACCGCTATCGACATTGATGAAGGCCAGCGCCACCGGCGCTTCGCCCATCAAGATGATCGCAAAGACGCTAAGGCCAAGTCCGTACAGCGGGAACATGTCCGCCGCGATGTAGCGCCCTAAGGTCCGTCTTTTTTTCGGCGCGCCGGTTCACCGCAGTCAGCGCCATCAACACCCAGCGCGTGCCTTGCAGCGCGCTCCAAAGCGCCAGCACCAAATTGAACAGGGCGCCCCAAGCCAAGCTGTCGCTGCTTTGAGAAAGTAACCGCGTTATTTGCTCGTGAATGATTGCGACAACGGCGTCCGGCGCGACGCCGCCCAGCGCGCGGATCTGGTCGCCAATCCAGGCGGGATCGCCGAAGAGCCCAACGAACGCCACAACGGCTGCGATGCCGGGTATCACCGCCGCCAATCCAAAGAACGCAACGCCTGCCGAGATCAGTGCGAGATTTGCACGCTCCGCCGTCGCGGTGACGCCTTGCAACACGCACCACCATTGCGAGGGCGAAAGCGACCATGGATCAGTCGCTGGCGCAGGTGTGGTCGGGCAGGCGTCGGCAGTCATGGAGCGAAAGCGGGAACTGCAGCAGCGCGGTTCCCGCTTTGGGTTGCGTAAACAGCGTAAAATCAGGCATGTCGCGCTGGTGACGCTTCGCCTCGCTTTCATGGGTTCGCCCGCCTTTGCACTGCCGACGCTGCAGGCGTTGATCGAGGCGGGGCATGAGATCGCGTGCGTTTATTCGCAGCCGCCGCGTCCAGCGGGACGAGGCAAGAAAGAGCGCCAAACACCGGTTCACGAATTTGCGCTCGCACGCGGTTTGGAAGTGCGCACACCAAAGAGTCTGAAGAGGCCGCCGGAGCAAGAAGCGTTCGCCGCGCTCAACCTGGATATTGCGATCGTTGTCGCCTACGGCCTCATCCTTCCTAAAGCGATCCTGGACGCACCAAAGCGCGGTGCGCTCAACCTGCATGGCTCCTTGCTGCCTCGCTGGCGCGGCGCGGCGCCCATACAGCGCGCGATCATGGCGGGTGACAACGTTACCGGCGTTCAGGTCATGCGCATGGAAGAGGGGCTGGATACCGGCGCGGTTCTCGCAACCGCCGAAACGCCGATCGCCTTCGATGACACGACGCAGACCCTGCACGACCGTCTTGCTGCGTTGGGGGCGCCGCTGATGCGCGACACGCTCGCTAAGCTTGAGCGCGGCGCTGTCACGGAGACGCCGCAATCGAAGCTGGGCGTCACCTACGCGCACAAGATCACGCCAGCTGAGGCGCGCATCGATTGGAGCCGGCCCGCGCGGGAAATCGACTGTGCCATCCGCGGCCTATCCCCATCGCCCGGTGCTTGGTTCGAGCTTGAGGGCGTACGCACCAAAGTCCTGCTTTCCCGGCTCGGCCAGGGAAGCGGTGCGCCCGGCGAGGCGCTGGACGACAATCTTTTGATCGCTTGCGGCGAGGGCGCCGTGCGTTTGCTCACAGTTCAGCGCGAAGGCCGTGGCCCGCTTGCCGCAGACGCCTTTTTGCGTGGTCAACCGGTTCCCGCAGGCGCGCGGCTTGCTTGAGCTGGACCCTCGCGGCGGCTAAGTAACGCGCGAGAGGGATTTGCATGATCGTACGTGTCGCCTTGGTTGCTTTGGCGCTGGCTCTGGCCGGCTGTAACCAGCAAGCCTCCACGCCGGACGCCGCCGACGCCGGCCCGCAGCTCGACGCGCCAGCGCCGGAGAGTGAGCCGTCTCGGGTCTTCGCCGCCGCCAATGACGCGGCGCGCGCGGTTTCGGCTGAACTCACGGTGTCGGTCACACAAGAACTTCCGGACGCTGCGGACGCAGATATCCAAGAGCGTCTGTCGCTGCGCGGCGGCAACGGCCTCAGCGTCAATGCCGCCGTCACCGGTGCAATCTCTCCCGCGACGCAAGTTGGCGGCCAGACATTGCGCGCGCTGCTCAACATCGCCGTCGAGGAGCCACAAGTGTTGGTCTACCGCGTGAGCGATGCGGCAGGTTCACCTGGTCTCTGCACCGAAGGCACGCCGGCCTACGTCGTCGTCTGGGAGCCTTCAGCACCTGGCGACGCGTCGATGAAAATTCTCGGCGTCACTGGCGGCGCACCTGGCGCAGGTGACTCGCGCGCCTGCCCGATGCTCGAGTATCGGCGCTCATAAGGGCGCGATGCGCTACAAACTTACGATCGAATATGATGGCGGCCCATTTCAGGGGTGGCAGCGTTTGCCCGATGCACCGAGCGTGCAGGGCGCGCTTGAGGATGCTGTCGAAAAGCTCACGGGCGCACGCAGCGATGTGATTGGCGCTGGGCGCACCGATTCAGGCGTACACGCCACAGGGCAGGTCGCGCACGTCGATATCGAAAAGCCCTTTGAGGCGTTCAAACTTTCCGAAGCCATCAACGCACACTTGCGGCCACATCCGATCGCGGTGCTGCAAGCGGAAATCGCGGACGCTGAGTTTCACGCCCGTTTCGACGCGGTGCGCCGGCACTATACCTACACCATCGCAAATCGCCGCGCGCCGCTCGCCCTGGATCGCGGCCATGCTTGGCGCATCGGCCTCGAACTCGACATCGCCGCCATGAATCGCGCTGGCGCTGCGTTGATCGGCAGACACGATTTCACGACCTTTCGCGATGGTCGCTGCCAGGCAAAGAGCCCGATAAAAACCTTGGACCAGGCGAGCGCTGAACGGCGCGGCGAGAAGGTTGAGTTCACGTTCGTCGCGCAGAGCTTCTTGCACCGGCAAGTGCGCTCGATGGTTGGCACGTTAGTGGAAGTCGGCCTCGGCAAGATGACGCCGGACGATGTCGCCGCCGCGCTTGCCGCCAAGGATCGCGTTCATTGTGGCCCGGTCGCGCCGTCTGACGGTCTGTGCCTCACTCGCGTCGATTACGCGAAGTAGCGCTTCAGCACCGCTTCATAGCATTGCGCGAGCTTGCGCACCTCTTCGACCGCGCAATGCTCGTCGACCATGTGGGCAGTTTCGTTCCGCAATCCGAGTTCAGCCACTTGGCAGTAGAGCCGGAAGAAGCGGGCGTCTGATGTGCCGCCAGTTGTGGTCAGCGCCGCATCGACGCCGAACGCCTCTTTCACCGAGGCGCGCAGCAGATCGGTGAAGGGCCCCGGGTCGGTATAGAATGCCAGACTCTGCGAGCTGATCGTCCGCGAGTATTTCGCGCCCGCACGTTCCGCCGCCGTGTTCGCGGTTTCATCGATCCACGCCAGCAATGTCTCGGCGGTGTGGTTGGTGTTGAAGCGAATGTTGAGCTTTGCCATCGCCCGTTGCGGGATCACGTTGTGCGCGGGATTGCCGACATCGACGCTGGTGACTTCCAAGTTCGATGGATCAAACCCCGGTGCGCCATCGTCCAATTTGCGCGCCTTCAAGGCCGCGAGCGTTTCGATGAGCGGCGTCACCGGATTGCGCGCGCGGTGGGGGTAAGCGACATGGCCCTGTTTGCCGTCCATGGTCAGGACCACGTTCAAGCTGCCTCGGCGGCCGTTCTTGATGACGTCGCCAACACGGTCTTCACTCGTCGGCTCGCCGACGAGGCAGTGATCTATCTTTTCGCCATCCGCCGCGAGCGCCTCAAGCACGCGCTTTGTGCCGTCAACAGCGGGGCCCTCCTCGTCGCAGGTCAACAAGAACGAGATCGAGCCCTTGGGCGCGCCGGCGCGCAGGAAGTTTTCGGTCGCGCTGATCATTGCCGCGATGGCGGTCTTCATGTCGGTCGCGCCACGGCCGAACAATAGGCCGTCGCGAATATCGGCCGCGAACGGATCGCTCGCCCAGCCTTCGCCGGGCGGCACCACATCGAGATGGCCCGCGAAGCAAAAATTCGGCGCTGCATCGCCGATGCGCGCGTAGAGATTGTCGACCAGGCCGAACTTGTAACGCTTTACCCGGAACCCTAGCGCTTCCAGCGTTTGCTGCGCGAGATCCATGACGCCCGCTTCGTCGGGCGTAACGGACGGCCGTCGCATTAAGGCTTGGGCGAGGATGACTGGATCGGTAAGAGTTCGAGTGTCCATGCACACTGCCTAGCTGCGTGTGCGCCTTGGCAAAAGAGGGGAACGCCGATGAACGACGTTGCGCAGGTCGAGATCGCGCCAGTTGAGGCCTCGCGGCGGATCAAAACCCTGGACGTCCTCCGTGGCTTGGCGATCCTAGGCATCCTAGCGGTCAACGCGCCGTTTTTCGCCGCGCCGTGGCAGACGGCGATGAACCCTTCATTGGCGCCGCTCGCCATCGATCCAAGCAACGCTTGGTCGTGGTTCGTGCCGCACGTCTTCTTCGAAGCCAAGTTCATTACCCTGTTTTCGCTGCTCTTCGGCGTCAGCATCTTTCTGGTTGGCGCAGAACGCAGCGATAAGGGTCGCGGCAAGGTGTTGCGCCGGCGTCTTGGCTGGATGCTCCTGTTCGGGATCGTTCACGGCGCAGCGATCTGGTTTGGCGACATTCTGCTGGTTTATGCCGTTTCGGGTTTCATCGTGATGCTTGCGCGCTCCTGGAAGCCACGCACGCTGATGATTGTCGGCTCTACTGTTTATGTGTTGCTCGCCGCCTTTGGTTTCTTGGCGGGGGCCGCCATCGGCATGGCGCCGGCCGAGGTGTTGGAGGAGATGCGGACAGAGATGTGGTCGCCGCCGCTTGATGTCCTCAACGCTACCGTCAGCAATTTCAGCGGCACGTTCGTGCAGTCGCTCGCCGCGAACTTCACAGCATGGTCGGATTTCGTGCCCTACGAATTGTCCAATACCGTGCCGCGTTCGATCGCGGTCATGATGATCGGCCTTGCCTTGTTTAAATGGGGCTTCTTCAGCGGCAATACGCCGGTCTGGGCTTATCTGATCGTGATTGGCGTTGGCGCTGCTGCGCTCGCTGCTGTCGCTTACCAGGCGCAGTTAAACTACGCGGCCGGTTTCGACTTCATCCATATGAACTCACGCGGCGCCATGCTCAATCCTGCGCTCTCGATCCTGATCACGCTCATGTACGCAAGCTTGCTGATCCTGTGTGTGAAGCTGAATGTCTTAGGCTTTCTCACCAATGCTCTCGCGCCCGTAGGCCAGATGGCGTTCACGAATTACATTTCGCAGAGCGTGATCATGACGGCCATCTTTTATGGCGGCCGTGGGCTTGGTCTTTATGGCGAAGTCAGCCGCGAAGGCTTGGTCGCCATTGTCGCCGGCATCTGGGTGCTGCAGCTCATCTGGTCGCCGCTTTGGCTGTCGCGTTTCAGTATGGGGCCGCTTGAATGGGTCTGGCGCCGGCTCAGCTACGGCAAGCCTGTTGCCATCGGCAAAGCCGTACCGGCATAGTGGCCTCATAAGAATAAATGGAGGAAGCCGCATGAAGAAGTTTGCCGTCGCACTGGCCCTGGGCGCCGCGCTTATCGCTGGCCCCGCGTTCGCGGACACGATGCAGAACACGTACGGCAACACGATTGTCGTCACCTACGCCAACGGCTCGCAGGCCCAATACCATTTCAACGCCGACGGCACGTTCACGGCTGTTGCGCCGGGCGGCTCGCAAATGGCTGGGCGCTATACGGCGGAAGGCGATCAGCTCTGCCTCATCCCACCGAGCGGCGCAGCGCCCCAGTGCACGACCATCGCCACCGATAAGAACGTTGGCGACACATGGACCCAAAGCGCCACCGACGGATCGACGATCAGCGTCGAACTTCGCGCCGGCCGCTAATCAGTCGCGAAGCAATTCGTTCACGCCAGTTTTCGCGCGCGTCTGAGCGTCAACCCGTTTGACGATCACGACGCACGCGAGGCTCGGTCCACCCTTTGGATCGGGTAGCGCACCCGGCACCACGACCGAATAGGCCGGCACTTCGCCGCGGTATTGTTCGCCAGTGGCGCGGTCGATGATTTTGGTCGATTGGCTGATGAAGGTGCCCATTGCCAACACCGCGCCTTCGCGCACGATCACGCCCTCGGCCACTTCCGAGCGCGCGCCGATGAAGCATCCATCTTCGATGATCGTCGGGTTCGCCTGTAGCGGCTCAAGAACGCCGCCAATGCCTGCGCCGCCCGAAATGTGCACGTTCTTGCCGATCTGCGCGCACGAGCCAACGGTCGCCCAAGTGTCGACCATCGTGCCTTCATCGACGTAAGCGCCAATGTTCACGAACGACGGCATCAGCACCACGTTCCGGCCAACGAAGCTGCCGCGTCGCGCGACGGCGCCGGGCACGGCGCGAAAGCCGGCTTTTTCAAATGCGGTATCGCTCCAGCCCAAGAACTTGGAAGGCACCTTGTCCCAATAGGGGCCGGGCGAGGGATCGCCGTTGCCGCCCGCTGCGCCGATCAACTGGTTGGCGCTGATGCGGAAAGAAAGCAGCACGGCCTTCTTAAGCCACTGGTGCGTTTCCCAGGCGCCGTCCGCGCCACGAGTTGCAACGCGCGCTTGGCCGCTGTCTAGCAAGTCGAGCGCTGCTTCAATGGCTTCGACGTCAGCGCCTTTGCTCTTTGGCGAAAGCTCATCGCGCCGTTCCCAAGCGGCTTCAATTTGCGGGGCAAGGTCACTGCTCATACGCTTGAGCTAGCGCGTTTCAGCGCCCAAAGCCAAGCGCAGAAGCGCTTTCACGTCCGGCGCCCAGTGATCGAGATAGGGCGGGCGCGGGTTTGGGTGAACGACGCCAACGAGCGCCGTCGCGAACCCCAGATCGTGCGCTGGCTCCAGATTGTGGAGCGTGTCTTCAATGAGGATCGCGCCGCGCGCGTCGATATCGCAATGCGCCAGCAGCCGCTCGTAGCAGGCGCGTTGTGGTTTGGGCGTGAGCTCCGCCGTCTCGATATCGAACACGGTGTCGAACAAGCCGTCGAGTTGCAGGCTGTTAAGTACGCGCTCGGCGTGACCGCCGCCGCCATTGGTGAAGATGATCCGGCGCCCCGGCAGGCGGTCGATCATTTCGCGCAGCTCTGCGTCCGGCTCCAGCACCGAATGATCCGCCTCGTGCACATCCAAAAGGAAGTCGCGTGCGTCGATCCCATGGTGACGCATCAGCCCAACGACCGTTGCGCCATATTGATGGAAATAGCGTTCGCGAATCTCGAGCGCGCCGGCGGTGTCGAGTTTGGTGGCGCGCATGATGTAGCGCGTCATCCGCTCGCCAATCTCATCGTAGAGCGCGCGAGCCGGATAAAGTGTGTTGTCGAGATCGAACACCCAAGTGCGGATGCCCGCGAAACTCATTCTTCGCGGCTCTGCGTCGGCGCGCTTGGCGGATCGAGGCCGCGTCGCGCTGGTGTCGCCGGAGCGCGATCAACGTCATCGCCAGCGGCTGGCGTCAGCTGACGTGGCATCACGCCAGCCTCGAGGAAATCGCGCTCCTCGAAATCGACCACCAAGCCATCGCGATTGCGCGCGCCGATACGCGTGAACAGTGTCGTTTGGTAGTAGCGGCCTTCGCACTGTTCGCGGCCCAAAATCGCAAAGCGCGCAGGGCTTGTGCAGAACGCTTCGCCACCGGCCGCGAGATAACGCGGGCCGTTCGGTGAATCGAGCGAGGCGTGAACGTAATAGACTTCCTGGATCAGCACTTCGTCGATGGTGCGCACACAACCGCCGGGGGCCAGAGCCCACCAGCCGCGGCTTTCCCAGCCTTCACCGCGACGACGTGCAATCGCCGTCCACACGCGCCCGCGCGTGCGGTTGCAAAGCGTCAGCCCAACTTGGCCGGCACGGCGGCGCGCCGCTGTTTCGAGCGCATCGATCAATTGATCCTGCGTTGCATTCGGCTGTAGGCGCGCCGTCGTGCGGAACTGAGCAATGGCGCTGGCGATCCGGCGTGGATCGGCGCCGCGGCGACCTTCGCGCACGTCATAGCCGGCGTCTTCAAGCAAACGCTGCAAGCCAAGTTGGCGCGCTCGGCCTTGCGAGTACTGGCTCGCTTCTGAGAATGACGTCCGCCAGCTGTCGCGCTTGTTGATCTGAACGCGGCGGAAGCGACGGCCTTCGTAGCTGTCGGTGCAGCGCGGGGGGTTCTCTATTTGGAATTGCCGGGAAGGATCGACGCAAAGCACGGCGTCACCGGTCCATTGCTGACGTCCGCCACGATGCGCGGAAGAGGTGCGGGCGTAGAGATAGTGCGTACCGCGCGCCAGGGGGGCGCCAACGGCCACGCGGCACTCGCCTGGACGCAGACGCGTCCAGCCCTGCACCTGGATTGAACGTCCATCGGGGCGCGCTGTGGCGGCCTCGAGGACGTACGTCGTCTCGTTGCAGATCTGCCAGCCGTTCGGCGCGCGCTCTTGCTGCTGCGCCAGCGCATTGCCGGCGAAAGCCAGCGCCGCCAGCGAAGCGACGGCGGCCAAAGCGACGAGCGCGCCGCCTTTAGTGAATAAGCGTGCCAGCGCCATGTTCGGTGAACAATTCCATGAGCAGGACGTGCGGCGTGCGCCCGTCGAGAATGACAGCAGCTTCGACGCCTTGATCGAGGGCGGCGATGCAGGTTTCAAGTTTCGGGATCATGCCGCCGGTGGCGACGCCCGTATCGATCAGCTTGCGCGCGTCCGCAACTGACATTTCACGGATGAGGTCGCCGTTCTGATCGAGCACACCCGGAATATCGGAGAGCAGCAGGAAGCGTTTTGCCGAGAGCGCCTTGGCAATCGCGCCTGCGGCTGTGTCGGCATTGATGTTGTAGGTCTTGCCGTCTTCTGCGACGCCAATTGGCGCAACCACTGGAATGTAATCTTCCGGCGCATTGATAAGCGCTTGGATCAAAGTCGGATCGACATCGACCGGCTCACCCACGAAGCCCAGATCGACAACTTGTTCGATCATGCTGTCGGGGTCTTTGCGCGTGCGAATGGCTTTCTCACAAGTGATCAGTCGCGCGTCTTTGCCGGAGAGACCAACACCGCGCACGTCCGCTTCGCGTCCCGCGGCGGTGATCAGGTGCGCGAGCTCTTTGTTGACGCTGCCCGATAGCACCATCTCCGCGACTTCCATTGTCTCGGCATCGGTCACGCGCAGCCCGTCCACGAATTGCGATTTCACGCCTGCCCGGTCGAGCATGCGGCTGATCTGCGGTCCGCCGCCGTGCACGACGACAGGATGCAAGCCCACCAGCTTCAAAAGAACGACGTCTGCGGCGAATTTGCGGGCGGTTTCGTTGTCGCCCATCGCGTGGCCGCCATATTTCACCAACACGATCTCGCGATCGTAGATTTGGATATAGGGCAGGGCCTCCGCGAGCGTCTTCGCCGCGGTCAAACCTTCTTCCAGCGCAGCCTGGCGATCTTTGGGGGGAAGCTTGCTCACCTGCGATTTCCTAAGCGGTTCCGCCGCTTACGCCAAGGCCGCGATTTCAGCCCGCAACCGCTCGATCCCCAGGCCAGTTTCGCTTGAGGTTGCGATGATTTCAGGGTGCGCGGCCGGGCGTATGGCGATCGCGGCGCGCGTTGCGGCAGCTGTTGCTGCAATTTCCGTCGGCTTTACTTTGTCCGCCTTGGTCAGCACCAGCTGATATGTGACCGCAGCTTTGTCGAGCGCGTCCATGACATCCTTGTCATCCGGTTTCAGGCCGTGACGTCCGTCGATGAGGAGGATGACGCGCTTTAGGCTGACGCGGCCGCGGAGATAGTCGCGCGTCAGCGTGGTCCAGCGGCCGATCTCGTTCTTCGGCGCCTTGGCGTAGCCGTAACCCGGCAAGTCCACGAGCCGCAGCTTGTCGCCCATGCGGAAGAAGTTGAGTTCGCGCGTGCGTCCAGGCTCGGTCGAGGCGCGCGCGAGTTTGTTGCGCCCGGTGAGCTTGTTGATCAGCGAAGACTTGCCGACGTTCGAGCGCCCCGCAAACGCAATCTCCGGCACGTTCGCTTCCGGCAGGTGCTCCATGCCAGCAACGCCACGCTCGAACTCGATTGGCCCGGCAAAAAGCAGGCGCCCAATCTCGATGCGTTCGGCTTCTTCCTCGGGCGTCATCCCCGATCAACTCGCGGCTTTGGGCCCGAAGCGTTTGGCCAAGAACGTGTCCAATTGGGTCTCGACGCCCTGCCTGCGCATAATGACGTATTGCTGTAGGATCGAGAGCGAGTTCGACCAGGTCCAATAGATGACAAGGCCTGCCGGGAAGGCGGCGAACATCACCGTAAACACGATCGGCAGGAAGCGGAAAATCTGCGCTTGTACTGGATCGGTCGGCGGCGGCGACAGCGATTGCAGCGCCAACATCGATAGGCCGTAGAAGATCGGCCACAGGCCAATCATCAAGATCGCAGGCGGCGCCCACGGAATGAGGCCGAACAGGTTGAAGATCGATGTCGGGTCTTGCGCTGAGAGGTCGTGCACCCAGCCGACAAAAGGCTCGTGCCGCATCTCAATCGTGACGGTCAGTGTTTTGTAGAGCGCAAAGAACACTGGGATCTGCATCAGGATCGGCAAGCAGCCGGCGACCGGATTGATTTTCTCAGTCTGGTAGAGCTTCAAGATTTCCTGCTGCTGACGCTGCTTATCGGCGGCGTAGCGCTCCTGAACTTCCTTCATCTTTGGCTGCAAGCCGCGCATCTTCGCCATCGACTTGAAGGACGAATAGACGAGCGGGAACATGAGCGCCTTGATCACGACGGTCGACGCCAGGATCGCGAGGCCGAAATTGAAGACGATGCCCCAGCCGGCGAAGAGCTGGCCAAACCAGTGCAGCATCGCGAAGAACGGACGGGTCAGGAACCAGAAATTGCCCCAGTCGATGGCGTCATCAAAACGCGGGATGGCCTGGCCGCGGGCGGTGTCGTCGCCGCGCTGATACGAGCGCAGCAATTCGTAGCGCTTCGCACCGGCAAAGAAGCGCTGCGTGTAGGTGACTTCGCCGCCGGCCGGCAGTTCGCGCCATTGGCCACGATAGGCGGCGCGATAATCGTTGCGGCCATCCTCGGTGCGGCTGTCGAAATAGGTTGAAACGCGCTCGTTCTGATCGGGAATGATCGCGGCAAGCCAGTAGTGCTCGGTGATGCCGAACCAGCCGCCCGCGCCTTGCGCTTCTTGAATGCGCTCGTCCTCGCCAACGCGGCCGCGCACGCGGTCACGCGCGTGCTTGTCGGCATCGCTAAAGCGCGTTTGGTGGAGGTTGTTGTTCGGGCCGAAGGCGCCGATCAAACCTTGGTGCACGATCGGCAAGTTCTTGTAGTGCTCGGGCAGGCCATCGCGGCGCACCGTGCCGAACGGGCGAACCTGCAGCGGCGCGCCGCTGGTGTTGCGCACCACGTCGGTGATCGTGAACATGAAGTGCTCATCGATCGAGATCGTGCGCTCGATGCTGCGCCCGTCGCCGGCGTCGAAGTTGATGATCACCGGCGTCGATGGCGTCAGGCGCGAGCCTTGCGGCGCCGTCCACTGGCTGCGCGAATCCGAGAGCGTCGACGTGGTTTCGCCCGATTGAACTTCCCAACCGAAGAAGGCGTCGTGGCCGAATTGCGTGTTGATCGGCGCAAGCACTGTAACTTCAGGGCTCGCCGGATCGATCGTCTGGCGGTACTGGCGCAGATTGAGATCGTCGATGCGCGCGCCTTGCAGCGAGATCGAACCGTCGACTTCCTGCGTGTCGATGGCGATGCGCGTGGCTGCTGAGGTGGTCAGTGCTTCGTCGCGCGCGACGATTGCGTTTGGTGCGGCGCCTTCACCCGAAGCTTCGCTAGCGCCGCTCTGCGTAGCCGCTTGCTGCTGCAGCTGCTCGGCCTGCGCGCGCTGCTCCGCCTGCAGGCGTTCGCGCGCTGGGCCGTTATAGAAGAACTCAAAGCCGCCCCAGATGCCGACCGCGAGCACGATGGCGAGGATCACGTTGCGCGTCTCGTTGGGAGCGCCGCCGCCAGGATTCTGCATCGGAGTTCAGTCGCTTTCGGTTGATTTTTTGGGAGCTTTAGCGCGTTTCGCGCCTTCCAGATCGGCGCGGAGCCTTATCAGCGCGTTTCCAAGATCGTCAAGCAAGGCGGGCCAAGGCGCAGATGGGGTCTGTTGCCGCGCCACCAGGACGTAATCGACCCCGGCAAGCCCATGTTCTGGCAGAAGGCGACGAGCCGCCTCCCGAAGGCGACGTTTGGCGCGGTTTCGCTCGACCGCCCCGCCGACCTTCTTTGACGCTGTAAAGCCAACCCCGATAGCGCCGGCCTCCTCGCGGCGGCGCGCCTCTACCAGCACCCCTGGACGGGACGCACGAAAGCCAGCCCGCACAAACAAAAATTGCGCGCGCTTGGTCAGGTGTTGCAGGGACGGGCCGGAGGTCATTGGGCCGGACTTGTAGCCCGGCAGGGGCGCTTAGGCCGAGAGCTTCTTGCGGCCCTTGGCGCGGCGGCGCGACAGCACCTTTTGACCACCCTTGGTGGCCATACGGGCGCGGAAGCCATGGCGACGCTTACGAACGAGCCGGCTCGGCTGGTAGGTCCGCTTGGTGCTCACGACGACGCCTCAATACTTAATGGGCCCTGGTGGGCCGGAAAACGAAGGGGCGGGGATTACCCCAGCCCCTTTGAAGCGTCAAGGCGATCAGACTGGGACAAATGCCCTCGCGATCAGAAACACGATCGCCATCGCCCAAAGAGCGCCCAAAAACATGATCGACCGCCATTTTGGCGGCCCGGTTCGAGATTGCATAGAGAGGCTCCTTCCTTGGGAGGGGCGGGAGTTCAAGTCTCTCTCAGCCGCCGGCTGCCTGTGGAAAGTGCCCCATGCCGACGATGTTCACAGCCTAGGCCCTTCAGCCCCGCCGGCCGCATGAATTCTCGGTTCGGTTCCGAAACGGGACCCGCCTGACAAAAACCCGCAGTCTGCGCTAGGGCATTGGGGGCATGAGTCTCCCCGACGATACCGCCCGCCAGAGCGGCCCATGGCGGCGCGCTCGCGAGTTCGTCGATAGCTTGGCGGGCCGGCTGCTGGGGCTGACCGCCCTGGCCGTGATCGCCGGCGAGATTTTCGTGTTTGCGCCCGCTCTGGCGGGTTTCCACGAAGCTTGGCTGCGTGAGCGCATCAATCTCGCGCAGATCGCCGCGATCGCGCTCGAAGTTTCGCCCGACCTCAACATCACCGACACGCTCGAATACGATCTGCTTGAGAACGCCCAAGTTCAGCGCGTCGCCATCCAGCGCGAGGGCGAGCGCATCTTGCTGCTCGAAGACCCGAACGCCGCCAACAACGAAGTGCTGGTGCTCTACGATTATACGCGCGCGTCGGGTTGGCAGCGCTTCAAGTGGGCTCTGGAGACATTCTTCGCGCCGCCGGGACGCGTGCTTCGCGTCCTTTCGCGCCCGCGCTTCGAAAGCGGCGAATTCGTCGAGATCGTTCTAAATGAAGCACCGTTGAAGGAAGCGGTGGAGCATTTTGCCGAGCGTTTCGCGCGCGTCTCGATGCTCATTTTGATGGCCGCGGCCGCGCTCATCTATTTTGCCCTAAGCGCCGCCTTCGTGCGTCCGATGCGCGATCTGACGGAAGCCATCGAACGCTTTCGCGATAAGCCGGAAGACGTCTCGATTGCATTTCCACGTAGTCAACGCAGCGACGAAATTGGCCGCGCCCAGCGCGCCGCCGCTGATATGGCCGAGCAGGTGCGCAACGCATTGCGCCAAAACGAGCGCCTGGCCGCTTTGGGCGCTGCAGTTGCGCGCATCGGTCACGATCTACGCAACATGCTCTCGACCGCCCAATTGGTCGCCGACCGTTTGGCGCAATCGGAAGATCCAGCCGTCCGCCAATTGGCCCCGCGTCTTGAGCGCACGATCGATCGCGCAGCAGGCCTTGCGGCATCGACGCTAAAATACGGCCGCGCCGATGAGGACCCGCCGAAGCTGCAGAAAGTCGATGTCAACGAGGCCGCAGAGGAAGCGGCGGCGGAATCCCTCATCGGTTTTGCCGGGGTCGACTATAAAGAAGATATCGAAGCGGGGCTCGCTTGCGTAGCTGACGCCGATCATCTGCATCGCATTCTAGGCAACCTTCTTCGCAATGCTGCGCAAGCGATGAAGGACCATACGCGCCGCGATAAATTGCTCGTCGTACGGGCCCTGCGCGTTGATGGACGCTGTGAAATCGAAGTGATCGATCACGGCCCGGGCGTGCGTGAAAACCTCCGCGCCCGCTTGTTTGAACCCTTCGTCTCGGCGGCGCCCGAAGCGGGTGGCACCGGACTTGGCCTTGCCATCGCGCGCGAACTTACCCGCGCCATGGGCGGCGAACTCGAACTTACTCGCACCGGCGCCGAAGGCACCACTTTTCGCATCACGCTCCCGGCCGCTTAGCGCGAAGGCGCGATTGCTGCTACCAAGATCGGGGAGGCCAACATGAGCGAAGAAGCACAGGCCGACACGCGTCGCGTGCGCCCCTGGATTGCGGCGTTGCTGACATTTCTGGGGCTAGGCGTTGGGCTGTTCTACGCCCGCCGAACCCGCGCCGCGATCTGGATGGCGGTTTTTAGCGTAGCGAGCGGCGTCGCAAGCGGACTTGGGTTCGCCGCGTACGTTTTGATGACTCACACTTTCCCCTTGGCATTCTTCAATCCCAACGGCTTTTCGTTCGTCGATCTTGTGGGCGTGGTGATCAGCGTCGTCGCCGCGATCTGGGTTTGGGTCTTCGTCGCCAAGCGTCAGCAGGTTGAGAAAGCGGGGCCCGTTCGTCTGCTCGGCTACCTCGCGATATGGCTCGTTCCACTTCTGGTGACGGCCGCACTTGCGATGGCGTTACGCTTCACAACCATACATCCGTTCCGCATTCCTTCCGGCGCGATGCAGCCAACTTTGAACGTCGGTGATTATGTGCTCGTCGCCAAATGGAGCTACGGCTACAGTCGCTTTTCCATCGCGCCGTTTGAAAGTCTGGCCCCAAGCGGGCGTTGGCGCGCGCACGTTCCGGAACGGGGCGATATCGCAGTCTTCCGGCCAACGCCTGAGCCGGACCGAGATTTCGTCAAGCGCATCGTCGGCCTTCCCGGTGATCGAATTCAAATGATCGGCGGCGTGCTCAACATCAATGGAAGTCCAGTAGCAAGGCAATCGCTTGGCGAGCAAACCTTCGGCGCCGAAGGGAGCGAGTTTCAAGCGCAAGTCTTCCGCGAAACGCTACCGAATGGCGTGAGTTATCTCACCCTCGATCGCGGCGTGTCCGAGCTTGATGATACGCAGGTCTTCGTCGTTCCCGCCGGGCACTATTTCGCGATGGGCGATGATCGCGACAACTCAGCTGACAGCCGCGTCCCCAGCGTGATCGGATACATACCGTTCGACAATTTGATCGGCAGGGTCGACGAGATATTCACTCCGCGCTAGCGCGACGGCATTGCGCTTTGCTCGGGTGAAACACGGCCTACAACGCCTTCGCGCCGCGGATCGGCGCCACCTTCGAGGCCGCGCGGCGTAACGCGGATCGCGTGCAAACCGCTGACTTCACCAAGGCTCGTTTGCTGCAACTGCCAGCCGCGCGCCGTCAACGCATCGGCGATGCCTGCGGGAAAGCGCGTGATTTCCGCCGCGACTGTTTCCGTGCGCGCCGTGGCGTTGCCGACATTGATCGCGTCCTGCACCGGCAGGCCCCAATCAAGAATGCCGATCGTCGTGCGCGCTGTGTACGCGATGATTGACGAGCCACCGGGCGAGCCGACAACCAATTCCAAATCGCCGTCACGGTCGGTGACGATCACCGGCGTCATAGATGAACGCGGGCGTTTGCCTGGCGCAACAGCATTGGCGACCGGGCGCCCGTTTAAGGTTGGCGTGAACGAAAAGTCGGTCAGCTGGTTGTTGAGGAGGAAGCCGTTGGTCATGCGCTGCGAACCGAAGAGGCTCTCAACCGTCGCCGTCAGCGAGACTGCATTGCCCCAGCCGTCGACGATCGCGATGTGCGTGGTGCCGGTGTCTTCGCCAAGATCGCGCCCCCAACGGTCGTAGAGATCCGGGTGTCCTGGCGGTGCGCCTGGTGGTGTTTGTTCGGGCGCATGCGCAACATCGATCAACAGCGCGCGGGCATTGAGATAGTCCGGATTGATCAAGTCCAACGTCGGCACTGGCACAAGGCTATCGTCGGCCATGTAATAATCGCGGTCCGCGAAGGAGAGGCGGCTTGCCCAAAGGAACGCCGCCCAATCATCAGCGCTGTTGACGCCTTCTGGTCGCGGCCGCGCGCGCTCGTAGAGCCCGAGAATGGCGATCAGCGCATTGCCCGAAGCTGGTGCGTTCGTGGAGCACACGCGATAAACGCGATAGGGGCCGCACACAGGCTCAAACCGGCGCGCCTGCGCGGCGCTCAGATCGCTCAATGCCAGCGAGCCGCCACGCGGATTGCGTCGTGCCGTTGCTACGATGCCGTCCGCAATCGGCCCTTGGCTCAGCGCGCTCGGCCCTTGTTCGGCAATTGCGCGCAATGTCGCCGCATAGTCAAGATTGCGCAGGATGTCGCCCACCTGGAGTGGGTTGCCCTGGCGATCGAAAAAATAAGCGCGCGCCGCAAAATCCGCGCGCAAGCGTCCGCCGGCGCCGCCCGAATAGGCGATGAAGCCCGCAAGCCGCGGTGAAATCGCGAAGCCTTCTTCGGCCAATCGAATGGCCGGTTGAAACAGGCGCGCCCACGGCAACCGGCCGTGATCCTCGTGCGCGAGCTTCAGCATCGAGATTAGCAATGGCGTACCGATCGATCGCCCGCTTGCTTGCGCGTCGAGGAATGGCATCGGCCGTCCGCGCGCGTCCAAGAACATGTCGGGCCGCGCACCGGCCGGCGCGATCTCGCGCCCGTCATAGCCGCTGATAGCTTCGTCGGCGGCGTTGTAGTGAAGCATGAAGCCGCCGCCGCCGATGCCGGACGATTGCGGCTCCACCAAACCAAGCACCAGCTCCGCCGCGATTGCAGCGTCAACGGCGCTGCCGCCCGCGCGCAAAATCTCTTGCGCTGCCTCGACAGCATGCGGGTTGGCTGCGGCTACCATGGCTTCACCGCGCGGCGCGCCTTGTTGCGACACGCCCGGCATCGATCCCGATGCGCACGCGACCAGCAGTAACGCGATCAGCGGCGTGGCGATGCGTTTCAACGATTGCTTGTCAAACATCAGGACGCTTCCTACGACGGCGTAATTCTAACGCGAAAGAGCACGCCATGGCGCGTCCCGGCCCAACCAATTCATTGAGTGATGTGGCTGGTTTGTCCATAGGTTGCGCCGAAGACGCGCGGGCTCTGACTGGCGTTACGGTGATCGTTCCGGATGCGCGTGCGGTATGCGCCGTCGACGTCCGCGGCGGCGGTCCAGGCACACGCGAAACTGACGCGCTCGCTCCCGAAAATCTCGTCGACGCAATTGACGCACTCGTGCTGAGCGGCGGTTCCGTCTACGGGCTTGCCGCAGCGGATGGGGTTGCGGCGGCGATGGGCGCCGAAGGCAGAGGCTTTGCCCTTATTGATTTGCCCGGCGTGCCGCGTTCGCCTGTGATCCCTGCCGCCATCCTCTACGATCTCGCCAATGGCGGCGATAAATCCTGGAACGATGCGCCGCCCTACAACGCACTTGGCCGGCAAGCATACGCAGCGCGCGCCAAAGCGACGCCGCTTGGCAACGCCGGCGCCGGCCTTGGCGCCGTCGCCGGTGCGCTCAAAGGCGGGCAGGGCAGCGCCAGCATTGTCACCCAAGATGGCTATACGATCGGCGCACTCGCTTGCGTCAATTGCTGGGGCTCCACCACAATGCCGAACGCGCGCGCGTTCTGGGCGCATCCGTTCGAAATCGACGGCGAGTTCGGCGCTGTCGCACCAACCGGCGAAAAGTTCGACGCTGAAGATTGGGGTGGCGCGAAGTTCAATCCGCAGCCGCGCGCCAATACGACGATCGCGTGCGTCGCCACCGATGCAGCGCTCACGCCCGCTGAAGCCAAGCGTATTGCGCAGATGGCGAGCGCCGGGGTCGCGCGGGCGATCCGTCCCGTCTTCGCGCCTTTCGATGGCGATGTTGTCTTTGCCTTATCCACAGGCGCCCGCGAGACCGGCGAACCACGGGCGCTGACCATCGCCCGGCTGGGCGCGCTCGCCGCCGACTGCCTCGCCCGCGCAATCGTCCGGGGCGTCCATGCCGCCGCCCCGCTGGGCCGTCATAAGGCCTGGCGCGACCTTTAGGCTCCAGGTCAGCCTTGCCAGCGCCGCAACCTGACGCTATGCACCGCGCCTTCGCGCCCGTAGCTCAGCTGGATAGAGCACCAGACTACGAATCTGGGGGTCAGGAGTTCGAATCTCTTCGGGCGCGCCATTGTTTTCGCAGACATTTTTGAGCCGTTTGGCCTCGCCCGGATTTCACGCTCGGGCGCGGTGTTGACGCGTTGCGTCGGTCTGTTTTCGGGTAGCTGAAACGCTGCGCGCGATCGGGCTCCTGCTCGCCGCATCGTCATTTGCCGCGTCCGGCGGTCTTTCGAGAGGGTGGGGTCGATACAAATTCGTGGGCCGTGCTGAGCGCGTCCTGTTCGAACGCAACGATCGAGCGTGACATGGCGTTGTCGCGCTAGGAGTGATCCGTCCATGCCAATGCGACACGCTCGCCTCTCGCTGTTGGAGTCACCAGACGCCGAGCGCGTCGGGTCTGATCGGCCTGATGACGGTGCGAGTTTTATGTTTCGCACGGGCGCGTTGCAGTCGATGCCGTGGCCGGTGTTTGGGAGCGATGGGAGCGCTCGACGGCGCCATCGAGCATGCCTTCCGATACGAGCGGATTTTCGCGCTTCAACGCAGCGCAGATCGCCGATTTCATCTTCGGGCCGTAGGGGTGAGATTTCACTCTTGCTTGGCCGCGCTCAAATGAAGCCCTAGAGTTCGCCGTTCGCACACGGCGACTCTCGGGCTTGTCTATGACCTATCAACTCTACGGTACGCCCGGCTCGCTCTACACCGGCAAAGCGCGCAGCTATCTTATCAAGCAGGGCATTGCGTTCGAGAACCGCTCGCCCGGACAAGCGGGTTTTCATCAAGAGATCATCCCCCGTATCGGCCGGTGGATCATCCCCGTACTTGAGGCGCCCGATGGTGAGCTCGTGCAGGATGGCGCGGACATCATTGCGCACTTCGAAGCCAAGGGCGCGACGCGCTTTCCCGCCTATCCGCAAACGCCGATCCATAAAGTTGTCGCGCACATTTTTGAGTTCTTCGGCGGTGAGGGGCTCCTGCGGCCAGCGATGCACTACCGCTGGAATTTCGACGCCCACAACCGCGCTTTTTTAGAGCGCGATTTCCCGGCGGCGCTTGCCCCGCCATTTGCGCCGCAAGACATGCAGGCCAGTGTCTTCGATATGGCCAGCGTGCGCATGCGTAAAGCCATGGCGAGCTTCGGCGTGACGGAAGCGACGATCCCGAGCGTTGAAGCTTCGTATCTGGAATTCTTGCGCTTGTTCGATGCGCATCTTGTGCAAGCGCCATATTTGCTTGGCGGACGTCCGACCATTGGCGATTGGGGCCTTATCGCGCCGCTCTACGCGCACCTCGCGCGCGATCCCTATCCTTCTGCGTTGATGAAGCAAACCGCGTTTCGTGTTTGGCGCTGGACCGAGCGCATGAACGCGCCGGATCAGGACGCAGGCGAGTACAACAATCCTCAGCCCGAACTCTTCGCAGATGATGCGATACCGGAGAGCCTCAAAGATATCCTGCGTTTCATCGGCGAGGATTATCTTCCAGAAGTGCGCGCGTACGTCGCGTTCACAAATGCTTGGCTGGCGGAGCGGCCAGACCTTGAGGCCGGAACAAGCGGAATGGAGCGCACCCAGGATCGCGTTATCGGCCGGGCGGAATTCGTTTGGCGCGGCCATGCCGTCAAAGTCGGCGTGATGCCGTATCGGCTCTATCTTTTGCAGAAAATTCAAGACGCATTCGATCAAGCCGCGCCAGCTGCGCGAGCGGCGATCATGACGCTGCTTGCTGATGTTGGGCTGGATGAGCTGCTCGCCCTTCGCACCACGCGGCGGGTCGAGCGGCGCAATCACCTTGAGGTTTGGGGCGCGCCTCGCGCTGCGAGAGGTTAGGCTGGGGCTGGTGTGAAAATGGCGCATCGCTTTTCGTTTAGGCTTATTGCCGCCGCACTGGCGCTGATGGCGGCCGCATGCGGAAGGGCGGCGCCTGCGAGCAACACAACGTCCGCGGCTGGCGAAGTTTGGCCGCAGCCAGATCCGTCGCAACTGGCGGACGGCCCGCGTAAGCAAGAGGTGCTTTACGGTGAGGCCCTCATCCGGCGCACCTACGAGGTGGCCGGGCCTCATGTCGCCAATCCTGATCTTCGCTACGCGGGCAACAATCTGGCGTGCGGGTCTTGCCATCTCGATGGTGGGCGTCGGCGTTATGGGCTTTCGCTTATCGGCGTTGCGGGCGCCTATCCGCGCGATATGGCGCGCGAGAATGCGATGCAGAGTCTTGCTCAGCGCATAAACGGTTGCTTCGAGCGCAGCATGAACGGGCGCGCGCTCCCGGAAGATTCACGCGAGATGAGAGCCATCATCGCCTACATCGAGTTTCTAAGCGAAGCGGCGCCAGCCGAAATGGAAGGAAGAGGTGCGCCGCCGGCGCCGCTGATGAACCGCGCCGCCGATCCCGTGCGCGGCGCATCGGTCTACCGCGCCAATTGCGTCGCTTGCCACGGCGCTGATGGCCAAGGGCTGCGCAACGCAGAGGGCGGCGGCTACGCCTATCCGCCGCTTTGGGGGCCCGACAGTTTCAATACCGGCGCAGGCATGCATCGTATCATCACGGCGGCGAATTTCATCCGCGCCAACATGCCATTTGGCGTGACGCACGAAGCGCCGCAGCTGACCGAGCAAGACGCGTTTGATGTCGCGGCCTACATCAATGTGCAGCCACGGCCGGAGCGCCGCGGACTGGATCGCGATTATCCGGATCGCACGCGAAAGCCGGTCGATGCGCCGTTCCCGCCTTACAGCGATGAGTTTTCACAAGAGCAGCACACCTTTGGCCCCTGGCCGGAGATCAATGCCGCGCGCGAAGCGCAAGGGCGCAGATAATTATCCAAGGCACGATCCAAACCTGGAGATGCAAGCATGATTTCGCTCCGATCGACGATATTTTGGGCCGCACTGCTCTTGGCGCCCGTCGCGCACGCTGAAGAGTCTCGCTTCACAACCGGACCCGTCATTGCCGATTACGGCCCGGTCGCAGACGTTGAAGGCGCTGTGCCGATTGCGGCGCACACGCGATTTAAGGTCGTGTTCGATGTTTCCGAAGGCGCCGAGCCCGGGGCGGTGAACCGCGGCATCGAATCTGCCGCGCGTTTTCTCAATATGCATGCACGCGCCGGCGTCCGGCCTTCGAATATCCGCATCGCGGTCGTGGTGCGCGGCTCGGCGACGCGCGATGTGAGCTTGCATCCGCGTCCAGGTGAAGAGAACGCCAACGCAGCGCTCATCGCCGATCTCATCGCCCATCACGTGGACATTTATGTCTGCGGCCAATCGGCAGCGCACTACGAGGTCGCTTCAAGCGACTTGCTGCCCAACGTCAGACTCGCGCTCTCGGCGATGACAGCGCACGCGCTGCTTCAACAGCAGGGCTATACGCTCAATCCGTGATGGCGAGCGCGCGCCTCAAGCGACCAATGGATCGTTTGGGTGCGCTCACGGGCCAGACTTTGACGCCGGCGGCGTCGGCGCTGAGATATTCGCCGATGCCCGGACGGCCCGTGAGCGCGCCGAGTTGGTCTACGAGCTTCACCCGGGCTCTGTTTTCACCCGTCAACGCACCCGATCTGAGATCTTCGGCGTGCACCAGGTTGAAGGGCGGCGTCAGTTCGCACGTTTCGAGAACGCACGCGCAAGGTGCGTTGCGTTGGCGTCCGATCGTCGCCTCCGCGCGCACCCATTCGGATGCAGCCGCCCCGGGTGACCAGCACGCCAGCACGGCCTTGGCGGCGCGCACTTGCTGGTTGATCCCGGCATCGAAGGCTTTGCCGGAGGTTAGCCGCGCGTCGAACCAGACGTTGATTTCAGCGCGCGCAACGCCTCTGCGATCGCTTCGACGCGTGGCCGTTCCTCGCGCTTATAGGAAATGAAGATATCCGGCGCGCAGGCGTCTGATGTTCGCGCCGCCTCGAAGAGTTTGCCGCGTGCGAGCGTGAGCGAGAGCGCGATCCAAAGCGCGGCGACCACCTCGGGTCCAAAGAGCCACGTCGTCAGTGTAGCGCCTGAGAAGCCCAAGCTCGTGTCGAGTTCGTAGGAGCGCCGCCAAGGATGATGTACTATGCGCTTACATTGAACGCCCGCGAGAGGCGCTAAGGGAGCAAATGATGAGCCGGCTTCTAGGGCCTGTGCGTCAGAACGGTTACGTCGTGCGCGATATTCGCGCCGCCATGGATCATTGGATCAACGTTCTCGGTGTCGGGCCGTGGTTCTATGTTGATCGGGTCAAGACCGACTATTTCCGCTATCGCGGCGCCCATTCAGACATGCAGATGAGCGTCGCGCTCGCGAATTCAGGCGATTTCCAGATCGAGCTCATCCAGCAGCGTAACGATGCGCCGTCTTTGTATCGCGATTTTCTCGAAGCCGGGAACGAAGGCCTCCAGCACATCGCCTTTTGGTCGAATGACTATCAAACGCTTTACGACAGTCTCTTAGCTAAAGGCCATCCAATCGGTCACGAGGGCGCCATCGGCGGCGAGCAGGGACGCTTTGCGTACTTCGACATCGCGACGCCGCACCCGGGAGCGATGCTGGAGATTTCCGACATCAGCGGCCAAAAGGGCAAGCTCTTCGAATACATCCGCAACGTCGCCAAGGATTGGGACGGCGCCGATCCCATTCGCGAAGCCAGATAGCGCCAACTCCAAACGGAAAGAACAGACATGAGCGATCTCAAAGCCGCACGCGAAAAGACTGTGCGTGATCACATGCGTCTTGAGAATGAAGGTGCGTGGGAGGACGTGCTCGCGACCTTCGCGCATCCGCGCTACGAATTTCAGATGCCGCGTCCCGGTTCGCCGCACCCGATCGGCATCTTCGACGGACGCGATGAGGTGATGCACTACTTCCGCACCTCGCGCAGCGCGTTCCCCGATCTCGGTAATGAAATCTTGCATGTCGTCGTCGGCGACGGCGATGTCGCCATGGTCGAGTTCAATCTGTTGGGCACGCACCTTGGTCCGCTGAAGACGCCCGCGGGCGAGGTGGCGCCAACAGGCAAGCGCATCAGCGTCCGTATGGCCGCAACCTTCGAGTTCGCACCAAACTCCGACAAGATCGTCAGCGAGCGGCCATACACCGACCCGCGCGCCATTCTGCTGCAACTCGGTGTCGGACAGTGACGCGATTTGCCGGCAAAGTCGCGGTCGTCACTGGCGGCGGAACCGGCATCGGCCGCGCGACCTGCCTCACGCTCGCCAACGAAGGCGCTGACATCGTCGTCGTCTCGAATGTGGCCGCTCAAGCTGAAACCGTGGCGCGTGAAGTCGCCTCGCTTGGCCGCACCGGCGTCGCCAAGGTCGTCGACGTCACTGATATCGAGGCTGTCAACGCTCTCGCCCGTGACGTCGATGCGCAATTCGGCAGGGCCGACATACTCGTCACCTGCGCCGGCGTCATGGGCGCGCGCAAGTTGCTGACCCAAACCTCCGCCGAGGAATGGCGCGACACGTTGGAAGTGAACCTCAATGCGACGTTCTACTGTATCAAGGCGTTCTTACCAGGGATGCTCGCGCGCGATGTGGGCCGCATCATCACGCTCTCATCGGCTTCCGGCAAATTGCCCGCCGCATTGAACGGTGATTACGCTGCATCGAAGCATGGCGTCATTGGGCTCACCAAAACACTCGCACTCGAACTCGGCATCCTCGAAAAGCACGGCGTCACAGCGAACGCGATTTGTCCCGGTCCGATCGATACCCCGATGATGGATGCGATAACCGATCATCTCGCGCCGGCCGCAAAGATGGGCCGCGAAGATTTTCGCCGCGTCGCCGTCGCTAAGAATGCGCAACGCCGTCTGCTCGATCCCGAAGAGGTGGCGCACATGGTCGCCTATCTCGCCTCGGACCAAGCCAGAGGCGTCACCGGTCAGGCGATGAATGTCTGCGGCGGATTGGTGCTGAGCTAAAGTTCAGTGAAGCGTGTGTTGTGCGCTGTCGTGCAGAACGTCGCGCGCAAGGCGCATCTCGTTCTCGCTGAGATCGCCTGACGGCGCAGCAAGCCGCGCAGCGCGAACAGCCGCTTGCGCCGCCGCCTGAGCGATATCGCGCAGCAAATGCGATGTCTCCTCGCGCTCCAATAGAGCGACGACCCAGATCGTCACGCATTCGTCATACAAGGTCGCCGTCGCAACCTCTGATCGCAGATGGCCGCTTTCAGCATCGAACTGCCCGTCGCCTGTGAAACTCTGTGCGATCGCGGCCTCGTTGCTCGGATAAACGCCGATCAGGCGTGTTCCACCAGCGCCGCCAACCGCGCCAAACGCGATTGCCTGCGCGCCAAGCATTTGCGCGCTTTGCTTGAGAGCGGCGTGCCAAGAGAGTGCGCCAACGCCAGCATGCCGCCAGCATTCAAGTCCTGGATTGGTAACTGACTCTTGCATCCGGCTCCCCTCGACAGGGAAGCATGCTGAGGGTTACTACCGCTATGTGTAATTACACACATCAGAGGCCCGTCGCGCGTCGACATTGTCCATGCAGCCGCGCCCCGGGCAGGAGAACGGCGTGGCGTTTAAAGGCACCGGAGAAAATCTGTCGAGCGTGCGCCTTCTGGCGTCGCTTAGCGAAGCTGATCGCGAAGATTTCGCGGGCAAAATCGGTTGGTCATCCGTTGCTTCCGGCGACACCGTGATCGCGCATTTGGCCACCGAAGCGCAGGTTTATTTCGTTATTTCCGGTGCGTTGAAGGTCAGCGTTTCAACGCCTGCCGGCAAAGAAGTCGTTATCCGCAACATCGGCGCTGGCGATCATTTTGGTGAGATCGCAGCGCTCGCCGGCTTTCCGCGCTCGGTCGCCGTGATCGCAGAAACCGACGCCGTGTTAGGCGTGTGTTCGCAAGCCGAATTTTCCGAACTCCTGAAGCGGCATCCGCTCTGCGCGATCTCGGTGTCAGTGTCTCTGGCGCAGCTGGTCGTCGACCTTACTGATAGGTTCTACGAGCTTGCCGCTCTGGATACGCGTCTTCGCGTCTGCGCCGAACTGGTGCGCTTGTCTCGTCGCGGCGAGAAGACTGACGATGGTCTGTTGATCGAAGAGGCGCCGACGCACGCCATGATGGCTGCTGCCATTGGGTCACGCCGCGAAGCGGTGACGCGCGAAATTGGCGATCTGGAAGAAGAGGGCGTCGTGAAGCGCTTGGCGCGCCGCCGCTTGCTGATCCCAAATATCGAGCGGCTGCGCTCAGAGCTGGTGGGGCGCAGCGGTCAACTCGTAACCTACATATCGAGCTAAGATCGAGCTTATGGGCGGGGGCTAAAGGCGCATGCGCGGCGGGCGGAATTCCAAGTGCAGGGGCTACCTGTTCGTCGATATCGACGGCAGCATGCCGCGCTGGGAAAAAAGGCCCGACGCTATGGACGCCGCTCTGCGCCGCTATCGCAAGATCGTTCGCGCTTGCGCCTCGCGTGCGGGCGGAGAGGTGCGCGATCACGTTGGTGACGGCGTCTTTGCGGTGTTCGCCAACGGCAATCCGTTGCAAGCCGCGCTCAACATCCAACTGCAGCTGCAGGCGCAGGACTGGCGCTCGATCGGCGGCCTCTCTGCCCGTGTTGGCGTCCATGCGGCCGATTCAGGCGCCAACGAGCAAGCCGCAATCAATCGCGCGTTCCGCATCGTAGGCGCTGCTTCTGCGGGCCAAATCGTCGTCAGCCAAGAGGCCAAGCGCTATTACGCCGAGCCCGCCGGCGTGAGCTTCACCGATCTCGGCGCCTGTCATCTGCGCGGGCTCGAAGAGCCGCTTCCATTGCTGAGCCTGGTCCATCCTTCGATGGACCGCCAAACTTTTCCGCCGCTGCGTTCGCTCGCCGCCTATAACGCGACGATCCCCACCCAAAACTCACCTTTGTTCGGGCGCGTCGCCGAGCTTGCTGACGTTGAAGCGTTGTTGCGTGGCGCGCGCATCGTGACCGTCACAGGTCATCCTGGCGCGGGAAAGTCGCGTCTGGTTATCGAAGCAGCGCAGACGGTCGCCGCCCACAGACGCGTCTATTTCATTCAAAACCTGTCAGCCGCTGAAGGCGCGGTCGCTGCGCTTGCACGTGCGATGGAGTTTCCATTCCACGGCGCCGCCGGTCACGAAAAGCAGCTGACCGGCTATCTGCGCACAAAGAAATGTTTGATCGTCCTCGATGATCCCGACCGGGCCGCGTTCGCCGATGGCGCCATCGAACGCCTCTTAAGCGCGTGCCCGGATTTGCAGGTGTTGTCGGCGGCGCGAGCGCCTCTCGAAGTGTCAGCGGAGCGCGTCTATCGCCTCGGCGGGCTGGATCACGGCGCCGGGGATGATGCGAGTGCGATCCAAAGCCCCGCCGCGATTTTCTTTGCTCACGAAGCAAAGCGCTCCGACGCCGGCTTTACGCTCGATGCGAGCAACGCCGGCGCCTTCCGTCAACTCTGCGAAGCGCTGGCGGGTTCTCCGCTTGGCTTGCAACTGGCGGCGCCTTGGTGTCGGGTCCTCAGTCTTGCAGCGATCGTCGAGCGCCTAAGCGATGCGAGCGCCGGCAACCTCTCCGATATTCCCGATCCGCGCCAGCAACTCATCGCCGCCATCGAAGAAAGCATTCGCGATCTCGACCGCCCGCATCATCAGGCGCTCGCGAACCTCTCGGTGTTCGAAGGCGGCTTCGACAGCGATGCTGCGGCGTCCGTAGCGTTGGCCTCCGCCGGTGTCTTGAAGGCGCTCGATGATCGCAATTTGATCGAGCGCGCTGGCGAGAACCGCTTCCGGCTTCATTCGCTGGTTGGAGAGCACGCACGCCGCCACCTCGAGCGCAACAACGATGCCGAGCGTGCGCACCAGCGTCACGCGGACTTCTTCTTGCTGGTGCTCGAGCGTGCTGGCCGCATTCTGGACCAAAGTGCGCGCCTGCACGCCATCCACTCTGAAATGTCCAACATCAAGCGCGCCTGGGCGTTCGCGCTGCGCAGCGGCGATGATTGGATCTGGCGCGTCGGCGAGCATCTCTTTTACGCGATGGTGATGCGCGCCTCGTTCCGTAAAGGCGCTACACTGTTCGCCGCCTTTGCCCCAGAAGGTGAGCCTAGGCTCTATCTCGACGCCATGCGCGCCAACTGCCTCGTGCATCAGGGGCAATTGGAGGAGGCCCAAGCGCTGGCCGAAGCGGCGCTCAGCCAATCGACCCGAGCGGTGACGATCGCCCACGCCGAACAGGCTCTCGGCAACATCGCCCATATTCGCGGCCATGCGAACTTGGCGCGCGAGCATTATCTGCGCGCACTCTCGCTCCGCGAAGCCGAGCATGACTATTCCGGCTCTCAGTTCTCCGCCTTGTCTCTCGCATTTTTGAGTGTCCAGGAGGGCGATCTGCCCGCTGCGCGCGCTGCCGTTGAAGCGCTTTATGGGCGTTATCGCGCGCGCGGTGATCTCAACGGCTTGATGCAGGCGCACGGCCTTGCCGGCGACATCGCCGCAAAAGAGGGTCGCCTAGAAGACGCGCGTCATAACTTCGTGGGAGCGCTGGCAATCGAGACCCAGCTCTTCAATCCGCAAGCACGTGGGGCCATCCTGCCGAGGCTTGGATCGGTCTATTTGCGTCTCGGCGATGCGGCTGAAGCCGAGCGCTGCTGCACCGAGGCCATCCAGATCGCCGAGGAAACCGGAGACGCCCGCCTCGGCGCGCAAGCGCTCGCGGGGCTCTCCCACGCGCATCATCGCACCGGTGATTTGAGCGCCGCGAAAGATGCCTTGCTCCGCGCCGTGCGCCAGAGCTTAGCTTTGCCTTCAAAGCAGCTGTTGCGCGCAGCGCTCAGCGAACTCAGCGCGGTCGAGGCGCACCTTGGCAATACCGAGATGGCCGCGCGGCTGCGCGAAATTTTGGACTTCCCAGAGTCCGAAGAGGCTGTAGCGCACTTCGTGACGCAATCGGAGTTTTTGATGGATGAATACGCCAGAGAACTCGACCTCGATACGTTGCGCCTCTAGCTCTTCTTGGAACTCTTCTTCGCGGGCCGTGACGCGTTGAGTGCGGCCCCCGCGCGGATCAGCGTTTTGAAGGCCTTTTCGTTGACCTTGTCGCCTTCGTGAATGTTGATCGCTCGCCGCGCATTGCCGTCGAGGCTCGCATTGAAGAGCCCGGCTGGATCATCGAGCGCCGCCCCCTTGGCGAATGTGAGCTTGATGTAGCTCTTATAACTCTCGCCCGTGCAGATGATGCCGTCCCGTTCCCACACCGGCACGCCGCGCCACATCCAAGTTTCTTCCACTTTCGGCTCGGCTTGATGGATCAGCGCGCGCACGCGCGCCAACACATCGCCGCGCCAGTCGCCCAAGTCCTTGATCCGCGCGTCGATCTGCTTCGACGGCGAGAGGTTCGCGACTTTGGTCGTCATCGATTTGGCCATTGCAATTTCTCACCCGGCAATTTGTTTGCCTGTTTGACCCAAGCCACGATCTGCGCCTCGTCGATCTCGTCATCCTGGTGGATATCGAGATAACGGACGTGCTTTTGCTTCGATGCGCCCGGCGACGCCGGATCGAGTAGTGCGCCCTTGAAGAAGGCGACTTTCAGGTGGCGCGCAAAAACGTGCATGCTCACGAACCAGGTCTTGCCATCCAAGCCATAGAGCGGCGAATCGTATTTCACCGCCTTCTTCACCTTCGGGACCGCACGCGTGATCAACTGATCGACCTTGCGGTCAATCGCGCGTGTCCAATCCGGCATCGCTGCGATGTACGCCGGCGCCGGCGCATAGCCATGGCCATTGGCGATCTGCGGGTCGCCACAGTTCAGCAGCTTCGGCGCTGCCTTCTTTGCTGGCTTCTTCGCCACGATCCTAACTCCGCCGCGCCTTCGCGACATACGGCAACACGAAGAGATAGATCCCGGTGATCGCCAGCAAAGCTAAAGGCAGCAGCGGCACGTAGGACATCCACATGATCGGCTCCTCCTGCGCGAGCGCAATGCTGGTCGCGATCACCGTGAGTACGAACAGTGCCGACACCCAGCGATGAAATTGCCGCATAACCTTGCTCATGAGCGTCATCCTTTCACGGCGCCTCAGGCGCGTGGCAGCACGTTGTCCAGCTTGTCGAAGAACTGCTTCCAGCCCGCATGCGCCCCGCCGAAGGCTTGCTTCTGATCCGGGCGGAAGCCCGATTGTTCCATCCGCAGGTGCGTGCCGGCGCTCGTTGGCGTCAGCGTGAATGTCACCGTGCTTTCCAACTGATACGCCGCATCCTCGTGCGCGAAGTTCCAAGTGTAGGCTAGGGTGTGCGGCGGCTCGACCTCAAGCACTTCGCAATCCAACGCGCCGCCCCAATCACCGCGCAGATTGAAGCGGTGGCCGACATCCGGCTTGAAGTCGTTCTTCATCAGCCAATCTTCTATGAGATGCGGCTGGGTTAGCGCACGCCAGAGCTTTTCCGGCGGATAGGCGAACTCACGCTCGACAACGACGGCGCGTTTCTCGGTCATTGATCCATCCTCTTGAGCAAATCTTCGAGCGCATCAAATCGGCCTTCCCAGAAGCCTGCCATTTGGCTCGTCCAATCGATAAGCGGCGCCAGTGCGTTGAGTTGTGCGGTGTAGTGGGTCTGCCGGCCTTCGTGCCGATCGCGCACGAGTCCCGCTTGCTTCAGCACGCTGAGGTGTTTGGACACCGCCGGTTGTGAAACGCCCGCATGCGATGTGAGCGCGCCGACAGTCTGTTCGCCCTCTCGGCAAAGCCGTTCGAAGATCGCCCGCCGCGTTGGGTCCGCGAGCGTCCTGAACAGGGTGTCGTGCGCCGTTTCCATAAACTCATAACCCGTTGGCTATGGGTTAATTCATAACTATGGAGCTATGGGTCGTCAAGCGCTACATTGCTGCATTGAAATTCTTCAATGCAGTCAATGCCCAAAAACCGCCCTACCTCAAGCTTGGAACTCGCCCCCGCGCATATGTGTTCACAGGCGCTGCACCTAATACGCGAATGGAGGGCGCCATTCCTAAGCTTACCGCTGACCAACTTGACGCTGATCTGAAACTCAGTGATCGAGGCGCCGCTGACGGCGCCAAGAATATTCCCGCTTCCGAAAATACGAGGCTCTCCGCTGTCGAAGCGATGGTCGTGAGCCGCATCGAAGGCGCCATCTCGCAAAAATCGAACGAGATTTTGGGCGTCGGGTCAGGGCAGGACTTCACGACGCTGCCGCAAGATCTCGAAACGCTCGCCAGCGAGCCGCAGACCATCCTCACCAATTTCCGCGCCCGTAAAGCGCGTGCGCAAGCGGCGCTTGGCCTCGAACTCAACGCGGCGCAAATCGATTTCGCGCGTTCTTATCGCGACTATCGCGCTTTCCGCATCCAGCACGAGCTCACCGAAACCGAGCCATGCTACGACAACGTCTTTTGGCGCAAGGTCTTCTGGTTGGCGCTGCTCTTCGTTGTCGAGGTCGCGGCGAACGGCTGGATGATCGGGCAGGCGAGCCCCGGCGGTCTCGTCCAGGGTTGGACGACGGCGCTGATGATTTCAGTGCTTGTCGTGCTCACCGGTTCGCTTATTGGCGCGGGCCCCTGGCGCTATCTCAATTATCGCGGCGCCGATGGCCGCGGAAGCAGGCATCGTATTTGGGCCGTGCCTGCGCTTGTCGTCGGCAACTCGCTTCTGCTGCTTTTTGCTTTCTATATCGCGCACTATCGCTATGCGCTGTCTCATAGCTCACTCGACGCGCCGGCGCCGGACAACATCCTCACCTCGGTGATGACCCAACCGTTCCAGCCGTTCCAGCAGCTTGAATCTCTGCTTCTGTTTGTCATCGCGCTATTGATCGGCATCTTCGCCATCCATCGCGGCGCCAATTGGGATGATCCCTATCCGGGTTACGGCCCGCGCCACCGCCGTATGGAAGAAGCGCGTGAGCGCACTCAAGACATCGCCCAACGTCTCTCCAGCGATATCGACGAAGCGAAGGCCGACGCCGATCAGGCGCTGAACCAGATCAACGTCACTAGCGCGTCCGCCGTTGGGGCGCTGCGTCAGGCCATCGCGCGGACGCAGGACAACGCCGCCATCTGGGATTTCACCGCCGCTGAAATCCTGGCTGAAGGCCGCGACGCCATCGAAATCTATCGCGACGCAAATCGCGAAGCTCGCGAAACCCGCGCGCCCGCTTACTTCGATCGCGACGCCTTCGATGACGCAGAGCCGCCTTCATCAGCCGAAATCATCGAAACGCTGACCACCGCTTTCAGCCGTGCAACTTCGAACATCACCGCGTGCAAGAGCCAATTGGCCGGCGCGCGCGCGCAACTCGAGGCGGAATATCACTCCTTCTACGACGACGAGCTGACGCCGTTCCTGAAGAATATCGAGAACAACGCCACCATCGCTGTGCGCGGAGAGTTCGCTAACTCAAAACGCGCTGCGCCCGTCACGCTCGAAGTCGCTGAACCTGAAGAAGACGAAGAGGCGCCCGCTGAGGCCGTCTCATTCCGTCATCGCCGGAGATCTCGATAGATGCGCCGCGATCGCGAGGCCAACCGCCGCTATGCCGGTTTCACAGCCGGCGTGCTGTTCACCATCCTGTTGCTCAGCCTTTCAGTCTGGGTGATGCGTCCGGCTGAACTGGACGCGGCCACTCTTTGCCCAACCGATCGCCCGCTCGCGGGTCACACGGTCGTTATCGTCGACCGCACCGATCGATGGACCCAGGCCATGGGCGCAGCGCTCACGCAACTTGTCGAGAATGCCCAGCGCGACACCGATAAGTACGAGAAATTCTCGATCGTCTCGCTTGACGCGCAACAATCGGTGCATCCGCTTTTTTCGGTGTGCAATCCGGGCGAGCCGACGTTCTGGTCTGATCTCTATCGCGGCCGCCGCTACACCATGCGCGATTTCGAACAGCGTTTCGTAGGCGCTGCCGAGCGCATCGTCGAAGACGTGCGCGAGCCATCAGAAGCTGCGACCAGCCCCATCGTTGAGTACGTGCATCGCTGGCTCGGCAGCGATGATTTCAACGCCGCGGTTCAGCATCGCCGTCTCATCTTGGTGTCTGACATGCGCCAGAACTCGCCGCTCTACAGCATCTATGCAGGCGCCGAAGATCAGCTTGGCGATGTTGTTGAACGTCAGTTTGGTCCGGCCGCGCAGGGCGTTTCGTTCGACGTCTACTTTGTCGCCCACGGGCGCGATCACAACGTTACCGAAGATGAAGTCCGCGCCGCCTGGGACCGCGCCTTTGGCCGGATCGGCGCTGATTATTCCTGGCGTCAGATCAGCTAAAGCGAATTGCTGCACTGCGGCAGCAACAATTTACCTAATTTTGAAACAACAAGGGTTATTTGCACCCTTTTTGGTAACTCAACCGGCAACGAATTTCCGATTATAAGCCGATTGTTGCCAAGAATCCGCGCCTGGGTATTTTCCGCGGCAAATCAAGGCTGGGCGCGCCGCCGGTGCGCTCTGCAATCGCTGCTGAGGAGCGAAGCGTCCACATGAAAACATCGCGCCGCCGGGTCGTTCTCGCACTCGGATCAACATTGCTTGTCCCGCTCGTTGGCGCCGATGCGTTCGCGCAAACGCCAAGCCGCGCCGATCGCATGTTCGAAGCATTGGGCCGCCGTTGGCTTGATCGCTCGATGCGCTACTCGCCAGTCTCCGCCACCACTATTGGCGATCACCGCTTCGATCGTAACATCGATGACGTCAGCGCCGCTGGCCGCAACGCCGCACTCCGCTTCACGCAGGACACGTTGCGCCAACTCGAAGCCATCGACAGGGCCCAGCTCTCGCGCGCCAACCAAGTCGATTACGAACTGCTCGCCAATTCGCTGCGCGCGCAAATTTGGCAAACCGAAACTTGGCAAACCTGGGCTTGGAATCCGCTCGGCTATCAATCGCTCGCGGGCGGGGCGCTTTACGGCCTGATGGCGCGCGAATTCGCGCCGATGCCGCAGCGCATGGAAAGCGCGATCTATCGCCTCGAAAAAATCCCGGCGCTACTCCGTCAAACCCGCGCAGAGCTGCAACCCGCCCGCGTGCCGGTGCCGCATGCCGCCACCTACGCCGCGCAAAATCCCGGCTTGAAGTCGATCGTCACCGGCATGATCGAACCAAACAAGGGCGTGCTCTCGGCCTCGAAGCAACGCCGTCTCGAACGCGCCATCGAAGCCTTCAACGCCGCCGTCGATGAGCACCAAGCTTGGATCACGGGCACGCTCGTTCCAGCCGCACAGGCCGATTTTCGCGCCGGCGCCGAGGTGTTCGACACGCAACTTGGCTACACATTGCTCTCGACGCTCTCGCGCCAAGACATTCGCCAGCGCGCCGAAGCCGCCGTCGTCAGCGTGCGCCAGGAAATGTACCGCGTCGCCAAGCTCGCGCTCGCTGGTCAGGCCAATGCGCCTGCCACGCCTGACAGCCCAACCGCCGAACAGCAGCAAGCCGCGATCCGCGCCGCGCTCGATCTCGCCGCCGCCGATCGTCCCGCACGCGATCAGCTCGTCGAGATCGCCACCGCCGCCACCGAAGAAGCGCGCCGCCACGTCCAGCAGCACGATCTCATCACGCTGCCTGAGGGCCCGGTTCGCGTGATCTTGATGCCGGAATTCCAACGTGGCTTTGCCGTCGCCTATTGTGACTCGCCGGGCCCGCTTGAGCGCCACCTCGATACTTTCTACGCCGTCTCGCCGATCCCGGACGATTGGACCGAAGAACAGGCCGTCTCATTCCTGCGCGAGTACAACAACCGCGCGACTCTCGACATCGCCGTGCACGAAGCCATGCCTGGCCACTACGTGCAGATCTTCCACTCGAACCGTTACCCCTCGACGCTGCGCGCCGTGTTGGGCTCGGGCTCATTCGTTGAAGGCTGGGCGGTGTACGCCGAAGAGATGATGATCGAGAGCGGCTTCCGCGCTAACGATCCGCTTTATCGCTTGAGCCAACTCAAAGTGCAGCTGCGCACCATCACCAACGCCATCATCGATCAAGCCATCCACGTCGACGGCATGACGCAAGAAGAGATGATGACGTTCCTCACGCAGACCGCGTTCCAGGAAGAGCGCGAAGCGGCGGGCAAATGGCGCCGCGCACAGCTTTCGGTGACGCAGCTCTCGACTTACTTCGTCGGCTTCCAGGAGCACCTCGAAACGCGCACGGCCGCCCGTCAACGAGCCGGCGCTGCGTTCAATCTCAAAACCTATCACGATGGTGTCTTGGCCTTCGGCTCACCCCCAGGCCGCTTCGCCCGTCAACTCTTGCTGGATGAACCGATCCAATGATGGACCCAAAGCAGAATGCATCTTTCGATGGTCACGAGGATGTCGTCTTCGTAGGCGGCGAAGCCCAAGGCTTCGCCGGCGTGATCGCTGTGCACAACACCGCCCTCGGCCCAGCCGCGGGCGGTTGCCGCATTTGGGATTACGACAGCGCCGATGATGCATTGACGGACGCGCTGCGCCTCTCGCGCGGTATGACCTACAAGAACGCGATGGCCGATCTGCCGCTCGGCGGCGGCAAGGCCGTGATCTATCGCATCAACACCGATCGCGTCGAAGCCTTCCGCTCGTTCGGCGCGGCCGTTGAGAAACTCGGCGGCAAGTACATCACTGCGGAAGATGTCGGCGCCTCCGTTGCCGATATGCGCGCCATCGCCGGCGCGACCTCCCATGTGGCCGGCATTCCGAAGGAGCACGGCCAAGCCGGCGGCGATCCTTCACCGATGACCGCGCTCGGCACGTTCGTTTCGATCAAGGCATTGCTGGGCGGCTCTGTGCAGGGGCGTACAATTGCTGTGCAGGGCGTCGGCAATGTTGGCTTCAACCTCTGCAAGCTCTTGTCTGGCGAGGGCGCAAAGCTAGTCGTCGCCGACGTGAACAAGGTCAATCTCCAGCGCGCCGAAGCCTTCGGTGTCGAGATCGCGCCTGTGGATCAGATCCACGCGGTCAGCGCCGATCTTTTCTCGCCATGCGCGCTCGGCGCCGGCCTCAACGCCAAGACCATCCCGGAACTGGCCGCGCCGATCGTCTGCGGCGCCGCCAACAACCAATTGGCCACCGAGGCCGATGGCGCGCGCCTCGTCGAACGCGGCATCACCTATGCGCCGGATTATGTCGTCAACGCTGGCGGCATCATCAACGTCTCGGCTGAGTATCTGGGTGAAGCCTCCGACGTGGTCGAAGCGCGCGTGCGCGCGATTGCGCCCCGCTTGCTGCGGGTGCTGGAAACCGCCAAGAGCGAGAACCTGACGCCGCACCAGGCCGCTGACCGTATCGTCCGCGATAAACTAGCCGCCGCGAGAAAAGGGTGATGGACGATATGAGTAGCCGCAAGTCGAACGCGCTCGATCTGCATATCCCCGCGCCGCGAGCGCGCCCGGGCGACAAGCCCGATTTCAGCGGCTGGTCGTTCCCTGAGCCCGGCGCCACGCCGAAGCCGGACATCGACGAGAGCGCCGTTGAGATGCGCGACTTCGCCTACGGCCTCATCCGCGTGCTCGACATGGAAGGCAATGCGCTAGGTCCATGGACACCGCACATTTCCGCCGATGATCTTCGCCGTGGCTTGAAGAACATGCTGCTGCTGCGTGCTTACGACGAGCGCATGCACCGTGCTCAGCGTCAGGGCAAAACCTCGTTCTATATGCAGTCGCTCGGTGAAGAGGCCATTTCGATTGCGCAAGCTATGGCGCTGGCGCCGGATGACATGTGTTTCCCATCCTATCGTCAGCAGGGCATTCTGATCGCGCGCGGCTATCCGCTCGTCGACATGATGCACCAGATCTATTCGAACGCGCGCGATCCGATGAAGGGCCGCCAGCTGCCGGTTATGTATTCATCGAAGAAGGACGGCTTCTTCACCATCTCCGGCAACCTCGCCACGCAGGTGCCGCAAGCCGTGGGTTGGGCGATGGCGTCCGCCTATTCAAACGATGGTCGCATCGCCGCCGCTTGGCTTGGCGAAGGTTCAACCGCCGAAGGCGATTTTCACGCAGCGATGACGTTCGCGAACGTTTATCGCGCGCCGGTTATCATCAATGTCGTCAACAACCAGTGGGCGATATCATCGTTCCAAGGCATTGCCGGCGGTGAGAACACCACCTTCGCCGCGCGTGCCGTGGGCTATGGCATTCCGCCGCTCCGCGTCGACGGAAACGACTTCCTCGCCGTCTATGCAGCGACGCAATGGGCCGCCGAGCGCGCACGCGCCAATCTCGGTCCGACGATGATCGAGCTCTTCAGCTATCGCGCCGGCCCGCACTCAACCTCGGATGATCCCTCGCGCTATCGCCCAGCCGATGAAGCGCGCCAATGGCCCCTCGGCGATCCCATCGAACGTCTGCGCGATCACTTGGTCTCGCTCGGCGAGTGGTCGGAAGAGCAACATCGCGCCGCGCAGGAAGAAGCGATCGAAACCGTGCGCGCCGTCGGCCGCGAGGCCGAGAAAGTCGGCGTGCTTGGCCCGGGCGCCGCACACACTCGCGAAAGCATGTTCGAGGACGTCTATAAAGATATGCCGTGGCACCTGCGTGAGCAGCGCGACGAACAGGGGGAAGCGTAAGCCATGGCCAGCATGACCATGATCCAGGCGCTGAACTCAGCGCTCGACAACATGATGGAGCGCGATCCGAACGTGCTCACCTTCGGTGAGGACGTCGGCTATTTCGGCGGCGTCTTCAAAGTCACCGAGCATCTGCAGAAGAAGTACGGCGCCAAACGCTGCTTTGACGCGCCGATCAACGAGAACGGCATCGCCGGCGTCGCCATCGGCATGGCCGCTTATGGCTTGCGTCCGGTGATCGAGATCCAGTTCGCCGATTACATGTACCCGGCTTACGATCAGCTCGTCTCCGAAGCCGCGCGCCTGCGCTATCGCTCCGCCGGTGACTTCACCGCGCCGCTCACCGTGCGCATGCCCTACGGCGGCGGCATTCGCGGCGGCCAAACCCACAGCCAATCGCCGGAAGCTCTATTCACACACGTCGCCGGTCTGAAGACGGTGATCCCGTCAACGCCGTACGACGCCAAAGGCCTGCTGATTTCGTGCATCGAAGAAGATGATCCGGTCATCTTCATGGAGCCGAAGCGCATCTATAACGGCCCGTTCGACGGCTTCCACGATCGGCAAGTCTCGCCGTGGTCGAAGCACGCCGCCAGCGAAGTGCCCGAGGGCTATTATAAAATCCCGCTCGGCAAGGCGAACATCGTCCGCGAGGGCGAGGCCGTCACCGTGCTCGCTTACGGCACCATGGTGCACGTCGCGCTCGCCGCCGCTGAAGAAGCCGGCATTGATGCTGAGGTCATCGATCTGCGTACGCTGGTGCCAGTCGACAACGAAACCATCGAAGCCTCGATCTCCAAAACCGGCCGCTGCGTGATCGTGCACGAAGCCACGCGCACGTCCGGTTACGGCGCCGAACTCAGCGCTATGATCCAGGAGCGCTGCTTCTACAAACTCGAAGCGCCGATTCAGCGCGTGACCGGTTACGACACGCCATATCCGCACTCCCTTGAATGGGAGTATTTCCCGACGCCGCCGCGCATCATCAAAGCGATGCGCCGCGTGATGGAGGCCTGACGCGCCCATGGGCCAATTCGTTTTCAAACTCCCTGACGTTGGTGAAGGCACAGCTGAGGCCGAGATCGTCGCCTGGCACGTGCGTGTTGGCGACGTCGTCAAAGAAGACGCGCCGCTCGTCGATGTGATGACCGATAAGGCGACTGTCGAAATGACGGCGCCGGTGGCGGGCAAGATCATTTCGCTCAACGGTGAACCCGGCGATATGGCCCCCGTTGGCGGCGCGATCGTCGTGTTCGAAGTGCAGGGTGAGGGCGAAGAAGAAGCCGCGCCCGCGCCGCCGCCGCCACCACCGCAAGCAAAGGCCCCGCCACCTGCGCCTCCAGCACAGCCGGCGCCCAAGCCCAAAATCAAAGCGCCCGCTGGCGCGACCTGGTCCGAAGACGAAGTGCAGGCCGCCATGCAAGGCGCAGCGCCCAAAGCGACGGCAGTACCCGCCGCTGCGATGCCCTCAAGCGCCGCGCCCAAGCCAAAGCCTGCGCAAGCCGTGGCCAAGCCCGAGCCGCGCGAAGCCTCTGTGCGTGAGTGGAGCCAAGCGCAAGCGTCGCCCGCCGTTCGTGCGCGCGCGCAAAAGCTCGGCATTGATCTTGGCCAAGTGCGCGGCACCGGCCCCGATGGCCGCATCACTCACGAAGATCTCGACGCTGTGCTCGTGCCCGCCGTAGGCGCTCGCCGCACAGGCTCGGCGCTCGCGGAGAAGAACGGCATCGAGCCGGTGAAGGTCATCGGGCTTCGCCGCAAGATCGCGGAGAAGATGCAGGACGCCAAGCGCCGCATCCCGCATTTCGCCTACGTCGAAGAAGCCGATCTCACCGAGCTTGAAGAACTTCGCGCGCACCTCAACGCTACCAAGCGCAATGATCAGCCGAAGCTCACCATGCTTCCGTTCCTGATGCGCGCATTGGTGCTGGCTCTGCCGGATTTCCCGCAGATCAACGCCCGCTATGATGACGAGAACGGCGTCGTTTATCGCCACGAGAACGTCGATATCGGCATCGCAACACAAACAGATAACGGCCTCATTGTGCCGGTCGTGCGCCATGTCGAAGCGCGCGATGTCTGGGATAGCGCTATCGAAGTCGCGCGCCTTGCCGCCGCCGTGCGGAACAACAGCGCCGGCAAGGACGAACTCTCGGGCTCGACCATCACCATCACCTCGCTCGGCGCCCTTGGCGGCATCGTGACGACGCCGGTGATCAATCACCCGGAAGTCGCGATCATCGGCGTCAACAAGCTCGTCGAGCGTCCTGTGGTTAAGAATGGCCAGATCGTGGTCCGCAAGATGATGAATCTCTCATCGTCCTTCGATCACCGCGTCGTCGATGGCTATGACGCCGCCGCCTTTATCCAGCGCGTGAAGGGCCTGCTTGAACACCCCGCTGCGCTGTTCATCGAGCGCTAAGTTCGCTAGGCTGGGCCATGAAGTATTTTGTGGCCTGCGCCATGGTGGCAACGTTGGCCGTCACTGCTGCCTTCGCGCAGGAAACGCAGGCCACGCCCACCTATACCTGGGAGGCGCGGCCAGATGGTTATACCTTCGCGCGTAATTATCCGCAGCGCGCAGTCGACGAGGGTGTTCAGGGCGCCGCCGTTGTGTGTTGTACCGTCAGATCTGATCGCACTTTAAATTGCACATCGCCGCTCGAATGGCCGGCTGGATACGGTTTTGGTGAGAGCTCGATCGCTGCATCACGCGAGTTCCGGATGTCGGAAAGCTCTTACGCGGAAATCCGCTCTGACCCGAACCACGTAATTCGGCGCACCGTGCGTTGGGTCTTGCCGCCAGGCGCCGTTGATCTACCAGCGGAATTTACGGAGCGTGCGCGTACAGTTTGCAACGGCCCAGCCGTGCCCGTTAGCTAGCAGAATGCGCCTCGCCCTCATCGCCGCCGTTGCTTTTTCGGTCTCCGCCTGCGCCCATCCGCCGGCGCTGAATGAAGGCGCGCGCTACGTGAACATGGGCAGCTCCTTCGCAGCGGGCTCCGGCGCCGGTCCTGCGCCCGAGGCAAGCCCGGCGCGCTGCTATCAAAGCCAGGTGAACTACGCCCATCTGCTCGCCGCGCGCCGCAACCTTGCGCTCACGGATGTCAGTTGCGGCGGCGCGACGTCGACGCATCTTCTGAACGCTTGGAATGAACTCCCAGCTCAGATCGACGCGATCACCGCTGATACACGCCTAGTCACCATCACGATCGGTGGCAACGATGTCGCCTATGCCGGCAACCTCACGCAGGCGAGCTGCGATCCGGACGAGACCATTCGCGTTGCGACCTTCTCCGTGCCGTGCCCGGCGGCGCCGTTTCCAATCGCTTCCGATGCTTTCGAAACGCTCGAGCGCAATCTCGGTGAGGCCACACGCCAAATCAAAAGCCGCGCCCCCGAAGCGCGCGTCATCTTCATCCAATACGTGACTTTGGTTCCTCAAGTTCAGTGCGCCAACTCACGCCTCTCAGAGGTTGAAGCCGCTGAACTGCGCGTCGTCGCCGCGCGCCTTGCTGAAGTTACCGCGCGCGCTGGCGAAGCCAATGGCGCTGAGGTTTTCCGTATCGACGAAGCTTCGCGCAACCACACGCCATGTGACGCCGACCCCTGGAGCACTGGCCTGCCGCGCGATAACGCCGGCACGCAAGCACCCTGGCATCCCAACACGCGCGGTATGGAAGTCATCGCCGAGCGTCTGGACGCGCTGCTCGCGCGCTAGCATCGCCGTGCTAAGCTCCGGCCATGGCGCTTTCATTCTTACCCGCACTTGCGCTCGCCCTTTGCTTTGGCCCGCCGCAGCCTGTGCAGATAGCTGGCTATTCCGGCCACGCGATGGAGCCGTTCATTAGCCGTGACGGCGAGACGCTGTTCTTCAACAATCGCAACGGCCCGTCCGACCAGACCGATATGTTCTGGGCCAGCCGGATCGATGACACGCATTTTCGCTACCGGGGGCCAGTCGCCGGTGCGAATTCTGCAGAACTAGACGGCGTTCCATCGCTCGCGCGCGACGGGACCTTTGCTTACATCTCACCGCGTATCGCCAACGGTCGCGCCGCCGCGATCTGGACGGGTCATTGGGCCGGCGCTGCCGTGGACTCTCCAGTGCTCAATCACGCGCTCACGCCTGGGCGCTGGCCGCTCTTCAACATGGACGCGGAAATCAGCGCCGACGGGCGCCGCCTTTATATCGCCGATACGCGCTGGGCCGCGCCTATTCCACGCGCGTCAGACCTCCGCCTGGCTGTTCGCACGCGCGACGGATGGCGCCGCGCGCGAGAATTCGATTTTTGGTTCGCCAGCATCAATACGAGCAGGGCGCTCGAATACGCGCCTGCAACATCGAGTAATGAACTCGAACTCTATTTCACGCGCCTCACACCGCATTTTCTGGCGCCGCCGGCGCTCGAAATCATGGTCGCGACCCGCGCCGATGTGACGAGCGCCTTTGGAGTTCCGGCGCGCATCGCCGCTATCATCGGTTTCGTCGAGGGGCCAAGCGTGGCGCCGGACGGCGCACTCTATCTTCACGCCAAGATCGACGAGATGCACGTTCTGATGCACGCCGCGCGCACGTGCTAGTCTTGGTCGCAGAGGGATGCACATGCGTGGCTTGATGATATTCGCCCCCTGCTTGGCTCTGATCTCCTGCGCCAGCACTGCGAACCCAGCGCAGAGCCAATCGTTTGATCAGCGCTCGCGCAGCGCCTCGGCGCCGATGAGCGCGTGCTCGCGATCCTGACGACCGGCCCCAGCACTGATCTCTCCGACGCCGAACGCGAGCGTCTCTTCCTCGTGCGCATGGCCAATATTCGGCGCCTCGCGCAGCGGGGCTCACTCGTCGTTGCAGGACGATTGGGTCCGAACGAGCGCGAGTATCGCGGCATCTTCATCTTGAATACGCAAAGCGTCGAGGAAGCCGCCGCGCTGATCGGGGGTGATCCTGCCGTCGCGGCGGGCGTGTTCTCGTGCGAAGCCTACCCCTGGTGCGCCACCGCCGCCCTCATGGACGTTCGCGCCCTGCACCAACGCTTGCAGCGCTAGAGGGCGTCCAGAAATCGTCATCCCGGTCGCCCGTCATAAGCCCTGGCATACACAAGGAAAATTCCGAAACCCACGCTTCCGTGACCGCGGTCATCTTCCCGTCCTGATCTCAAGCGCCTAATACGGACCTGGGACACATAAGGCCGGTGCGAAAATGCGCCGGCGACCGAGGGTGCGTGGATGGCGGACATCTTTATTTCTTACGCGAGCGAAGATCGTGCGCGTGTTCGTCCACTTGCCGAGGCGCTTCAGGAGCGCGGCTTCAACGTGTGGTGGGATCGCTCGCTTGCAGCGGGTCAGGACTACACCGCCATCATCGAAAAAGAGCTGAAGGACGCAAAGGCGGTCATCGTCGTCTGGACGCAGAGTTCCGCCAACTCAACGTTCGTCCGCGATGAAGCCGGTCGCGCCCGCGACGAAGGCCGCCTGGTGCCGGTCATGTTGGATCAAGTGCAGATCCCGCTCGGCTTTGGCGCTTTTCAGGCTGAAGATTTTACTCGCTGGAATGGCGGCGCCAACGCACCGCAAATGCAGCTACTCGTTGAAGTGCTGAGCGCCAAGCTTTCCGGTCGCGCCGTCAACACCAACGAGATCGAGCGCCGCCGCCGCCGTTTGGGCACGCGCATTCGCGTTGTTTCCTTGCTCACCGTTATCGCGCTGATCGCGGGCATTGCCTGGGTGGTGAACGATTTCGTGCGCCCCGATCCGCCGCCGCCGGATCTGCGCGCCGAATTGCTGCGCTTGCTGGCTGAAGGTCAGCTCACCCCGGAGCAGGCGATCCAGCTCGCGCAAATTCTGGAATCGGGCGCCCTCGGCGAAACCCAGGAGGCGCGTGTCGATGGCGCGCAACCAGCTCCGTCCGCTGAGGCGCCAAGTGCGAGTATGACCGCCGATGGCGCTGTCAGCGAAGCCTCGTTCGACGCGACCGCCCGTGAAGCTTATCGCGCCGCCTTCACTGCGCTGGCCGCGCACCCGGATGCGCAAGTGCGCCTTGCGGTCGCGCAAATGTCGCAAGAAGGCACGCGTGATGCGGCCATGCAGACATTGTGGACCTACGCCAACGAGCATCCGGACGATCCGCTGCGCGAGGACATCTATCTGCTCTGCGGTTCGGTCGGCGAAGTGAACAACAATCCGTTGGGCCAACGCGCCCTGGAACAAGCCACCAGCCTCCGCACCCGCGATCCGGCCGTGTGGCGCATGCTCTCGCGTTCCTATGAGCGCGTGAACCGCAGTGCCGAAGCGACCGCAGCCGCGCAAGTGTCCGAAGGCGTTGCCGCACAAAACAGCGGCGACACCGCCGCCGCCGAGCAACAGCTGCAACTGGCGCTGCCGCAACTGACATCGCCGGAGCTGCGTGCGCCGGTCGCGTCCGAGCTTGGTCAGATCGCCGAACAGCGCGGTGACTTCACCGCCGCCAGCGCGCGCTTCTCGCAGGCCTACACTGCGCGCGAGCAGGTGGCGCAAGCTGCGCCGGACTCAGCCGCCGCTGAAGTCATCCAAGCCGACGCGCAACAACTCGTTCGCGCGCTAGATCGTTCGGGCCGCACACGCGAAGCATGCGAGCGTCTGCGCCAAGCGCAGGAGCAGCATGATGTCGCCGCGCCGGATGAAGAATTGCTGCAGCGCTGCCAACGCCAGTTCCGCACCAACCTGCGCAACGATGTTCAGCTCGCGCCGCAATTGCGCCAGCGCGCCATCGTCGTCCGCCCGGAAGTGACACCGACGCCGTAACTAAACTGATCGCCGCCCACGGAGCGGATGGAGGGGAACCATGAAGCGTTTCGTGGCAACTTTGGTTGCGTTGTTCTGCTTTGCCATCGCGCCGCCAAGCCGCGCCCAGAGTGACGCCGCCGCTGGCCTGGCCCAAGCGCCCGTCAACGCGGAAACCTGGGCGATTATCTCGACAGCGGGCCGGCACGGCACCTCGCAGCGTTGGAGCGCCGACGGGGTCCGCTGGTCGCGCGACAGTATCTTGCTTCGCGGCTTCGTCACTGAGGTCGATCAGCAGATGCGCCTTGGCGCCGATGGCGTGTTGCAGAGCCTCACTGTGCGCGGGACCACCCCGTCGGGCGACGCCGCCGAAACCTTCCGCGTTGCCGATGGCGCCTACCAATTCCTTTCGCCCGTCGACAGTGGCGGCGCGGCGCTTCCGGCGGGCGCGTTCTACGCATCCTTCGGCGGCACGCTCGACAGCACTATCGCGCTCATCGATTACCTGCGCTCGCGTCCGGATCACGCCATTCAACTCTTGCCGTCAGGCCGCGCCGAGCTGGTGCAGCTGGCGACGCGCAGCGTGTCCAACGGCCGCGAAACCAAGACCCTCACCGCCTACGCGATCGTCGGCTTCGGTCTCTCGCCGTTTCCGGTTTGGTACGATGGTGATCGCTTCTTCGCCTACGCAGGCTTTCTGTCTTATATCCCGGTCGGCTGGGAGGGCGTCGCCAATGAACTGAGCGCCGCGCAGGACGAAGCCCTCTCCGGCCGCGCCACCGCTCTGGTGCGGGACGTTGGACCGCGCACGACGACGCCGGTCTATTTTCAGAACGTCCGTATCTTTGACGCCGAAGCGCGACGCTTCCGCAACAACCAAAACGTCGTCGTCGTCGATGGCCGCATCACAGCTGTTGGCGGCCGCAGTGTTCGCGCCCCAGCCGGTGCGCAAGTGATCTCAGGCGAGGGCCGCACGCTGACGCCGGGCCTGTGGGATAGCCACCAGCACTTCAGCAGCGATGATGCAGGTCCATTGCTGCTCTCCCAGGGCATCACCAACATCCGCGATCCAGGCAACCGCGACGCTGACCTGATGGCGCGCCGCGCGCGCATCAATGAGGGCGCACTGCTCGGCCCGCGCATTATCGCCTCGCTGCTCATCGATGGCGAAGGCCCCAATACCGCGCAGATGGCGACCGTGGCACGCAATGTTGAAGAAGGCATGGCGGCCGTACACCATGCCCACGAGGCCGGCTATTTCGGCGTGAAGCTCTATGGCACTTTGGAGCCCTCGCTTGTCGCGCCGATTGCCGCCGAAGCGCATCGCCTTAGCCTGCACGTGCAAGGCCACATTCCGCACGGCATGCGCCCGCTTGAGGCGATCCGCGCCGGTTACAATGAAATCACCCACATCAACTTCGTCATGATGCAGGCGATGCCCGATGATGTGGTGCAAAACTCAAACGGCTTGCCGCGCTTCTACGGCACCGCGCGTTATGCGGCTGACGTGAATTTGCGCTCGCCTGAAATGCGCGCCTATCTCGATGAGCTGGCGCGCCGCCATGTCGCCGTCGATCCGACGATCTCGATCTTCGAGGGGGGGTACGTCCCCGAAATGGGCGAGATTGCCCCGGCCTACGCGCCGTTCATGGGAACGATGCCGCCGGCGGTGGAGCGTGGCTTCAGAGCCGCAAGTTTCGCGACTACCGAGGAAGTTTCGCGCGAACAGATGCGGCGTTCTCAGCAAGCCTTGATGAACCTGGTCAGTGAGCTTCATCGCCGCCGCGTGACAATCGTGGCGGGCACGGATGGCAGCGGACTTGAACTGGTTCGCGAGCTTGAGCTTTACGTGCAGGCCGGTTTCTCACCCGCGGATGCGTTGGCGACCGCAACCATCGTCCCGGCGCAACTCTTCGGCGTCGGCGAAGAAACCGGTTCTATACGCGTCGGAAAGGCTGCTGACCTCGTGCTGGTCGAGGGCGATCCTGGCCGCAACATCGGCGATCTGCGCAATGTTGTCGTCGTGATGCGCGATGGCCGTTTGATGCAGGCTGATGCGTTGCGCCGTGCGGTCGGCATTTCCGGGCCGCCGCATCGCGCAAACTAGGCGAGCAGCTTCAGGAAGATCAGCTTCGCGGCGCCATAGCTGCGTTCGTCGAGCGTTTCATAGGCTGGTAGGATTGGCGTCTCGTCGGCGCCGACTTCCAAGATGATGAGCGCATCCGGCGTCATCCAGCTGCCTTCACGCAACGCCGCGAGCGCGCGTTCGCCGAGTCCTTTGCCGTAGGGCGGGTCGAGGAATACAAGATCGAATGGTTCGCCCAGGCCCGCGGGCTTGGGGCCAAGGTCGGTCGCGTCGCGCCGATGGATGCGCGTGTTTCCGAAAAGGCCAAGCGCCTCGATATTGTCCCGGATGGCGCCGCGCGCCGCGGAATCGGTTTCGACAAAGAGCGCAAAAACGGCTCCGCGCGACATGGCCTCAAGACCCAGCGCGCCCGAGCCAGCGAAGAGATCGAGCACCCGGCGTCCTTCCAGCCCAGGCGACCAATCGGCATGCGCCAGAACATTGAACAGGCTTTCGCGCGCCCTGTCGGACGTGGGGCGGGTGTCGCGTCCAGCCGGCGCTGTGATCGCGCGTCCCTTGTATTGGCCTCCAACGATCCGCATTGCGATCCTTCACTTATCCGGTCCAGCGCCATATGTCGCGCTAACGGCCCGTCGCCAAGCGCTTGACCTTAACGTCAGCGTTCGGGGAGAAGGGCTTCCCCACTGTGGATCGGGGAATAGGAGCGCCGCCGCCGTGGAAGGATTGATCGCCAGCATTGCCGACGTATTCAATCCTGATCACGCAGTCGCAAATTTCGCGGCGCTGTTTCAGGTCATTTTGATCGATCTCGCGCTGGCGGGCGACAACGCCGTCGCCGTCGGCCTCGCCGCCGCGGCGCTGCCCGCCGTTCAGCAACGCCGCGCGATCTTCTGGGGCATCGTCATCGCCCTGGTGCTGCGTATCGCCTTCGCCAGCGTCACGCTTCACCTCTTGAACATTCAGGGCCTGCTGCTCGTCGGCGGCTTGCTGCTGTTCTGGGTGGCATGGCGCATGTGGTCAGATTTGCAAGCGCATCGCCCGATCCAAGTCGGCGATCCTGTGGCGGGTGAGCATGCGGCTGAAGTCATCGCCTCTCATGGCAAGACGCCCAAGACCTTCGCCAGCGCTTTGCTGACCATCGTTATCGCTGACGTCTCGATGTCGCTCGATAACGTTCTCGCGGTGGCTGCCGTGTCGCGCCATAACGAAGTGATCATGTGGTTCGGCTTGATCCTATCGGTGATCCTGATGGGCGTCGCCGCATCCATCATCGCCCGCGTTATCGACAAGTATCGCTGGATCGCTGTCGTCGGCGTCATCATCATCTTGTTCGCGGGCACGCGGATGATCTGGGAAGATGGTCACAACTTCCTGCCGCAATACATACCCGCAATTCCGAGCTTCCTCGGCGGTCACGCTTAAAAGGCGTCTTTGCCGAGTTGCTCCTTGAGCACCTTGCGCGGGATTTCTTCGACGGCCCCTGGCTGCAGTGTGCCAAGCTGAAATGGGCCGTAGGAGGTCCGGATCAAGCGGTTCACCTTGAGGCCTAGCGCGTCGAGCACGCGGCGCACTTCGCGGTTCTTGCCTTCGGTAATGCTGACCGTGATCCACGAATTGGCGCCGCCGCCGCGTTCCAGCTTGGCGTCGATCGATCCGTATCGGACGCCGTCAACGGTGATGCCGTTCTTCAGCGTGTCGAGTTCCTCCTGCGCCACGCGACCATAGGCGCGCGCGCGATAACGGCGGAGCCAACCGTTGGCCGGCAGTTCGAGCCTGCGCGCGAGTTCGCCGTCATTGGTGAGCAACAGCAACCCTTCCGATGTGAGATCGAGGCGGCCAACCGAAATCACGCGCGGCATGTCGGGTGGAAGATTTTCAAAAACCGTGGCGCGTCCGGCCGGATCGCGGTGGGTGGTCACGAGGCCGGAGGGCTTGTGATAGCGCCACATGCGCGAAGGCTCGGCCGCGCCGATCGGGCGGCCATCTACGACAACCTTATCGGCTGCGGTGACTTTCACAGCCGGCGTATCCAACACCTTGCCATTGAGTTTCACGCGCCCTTCGGCGATCAGCCGCTCGGCATCCCGGCGCGAACACACGCCCGCGCGCGCGAGGAACTTCGCAATGCGCTCAGCTTCCGGGCTAGAAGGGGGATCAGTAGGGTTGGCCATGTTCGCAGTGATTTACCGTTGGCAGGTGGTACCAGGGCTCGAGGCGCAATTCGAGGCTGGTTGGCGTCGCGGCACCGAGCGGATCGCCGCGGAATTCGGCGGCTGGGGTTCGCGCCTGCATAAGATGGGCGAAGGGGTGTTTGTCGCCTACGCGCAATGGCCGGACGAAGACACTTGGAAGAAGGCGATGGAAACGCGAATGCACCACAGCGACGATGAGGCCCGCCAGCAATATCTGGCCGCCATCGTGCCTGGCACGTTCGAGACATTGGCGAAGGGCGAAGCGGTCGCGGATCTGCTCGAATTGCGCCGCCCATGAGCGATGCGGATCACATGAGAACGGCGCTCGCTCTAGCGCAAGCGGCGGCGGATCAGGGCGAAACACCGGTGGGGTGCGTTATCGTCGATGAAGCAACGGGCGAAACTATCGCCAGCGCCGCCAATGGCCCGATTGGCCTCAACGATCCCACAGCCCACGCCGAGATCGTGGCGCTGCGGCGCGCCGCTGAAGTCACCGGGAATTATCGCCTCCGGCCCAATCTTACACTCTACGTCACGCTGGAGCCTTGCGCGATGTGCGCCGGCGCGATCAGCCATGCGCGCATTGCCCGGGTTGTGTATGGCGCGAGCGATCCCAAAAGCGGCGGCGTCGCGCAGGGCGCGCGGGTGTGGGATCATCCGCAATGCCATTGGAAACCCAGTGTGACCGCTGGCGTTGAGGCGGACGCTGCGGCGACATTGCTCAAGGACTTTTTCAAAGCTCGGCGCTAACGGAACCCCATGTCAGAATTTCAAACCCTCTATTTCGAAGATCTCAGCGTCAGCATGCGCGAATCCTCGCGCAATCAGGTCACCAAGGAGAAGGTCGCGGCGTTCGCCGAGATCAGCGGCGATCACAATCCGATCCACCTCGATGAAGCCTATGCTGCAACGACGCCGTTCGGCGGTTGTATCGCGCACGGGATTTTCACCGCAAGCTTCGTGTCGGCGCTGATCGCAACCCGTCTGCCGGGGCCTGGTTCGATCTATATCTCACAGAATTTGAGCTTTCGCGCGCCAGTGATGATCGGCGACACAGTCGAGACGACGATCGAAGTGTTGGAATTGGTCGAGCGCGGTCGCCGCGTAAAGTTGAAGTGCGAGTGCCGGGTCGGCGACAAGATCGTCCTGTCCGGCGAGGCGGAAGTGAAGGCGACGGCGAAGCCCGCCTAAGAACCGATTAGCGCGCGGCGCGCGTCGATGACATCTTGGGTCATCTGGCGCTTGAGTTCGCCGAGGCTATCAAACTTCGCTTCGTCGCGGAGAAAAGCAATGAGTTCGACCTCGATCGTCTGGCCGTAAAGGTCGCCGCTGAAATCGAAGAGGTGTGCTTCCAGCAGCGGCTCGGGCAGTGCGCCGACAGTCGGGTTCACGCCGACGCTAGCGACGCCCGGCAAGAGCACATCGTCACCGACATCGACACGCACGGCATATACGCCAAGGCGCGGACGGGCATATTCGCCAAGCGCCACGTTCGCGGTCGCAAAGCCCAAGGTGCGCCCACGTTGAAAGCCTTGCAGGACCTCGCCCTCGATAGCCCATGGGCGCGTCAGCGCGTCGGTGACGGCGTCCATATCCCCGCGTTCGAGTGCCGCGCGGATATGAGTGGATGAAATCTTCTGCGCGCCGCCGATCGGCTGGATCGCATCGACGCTGAAGCCAAACTCCGCCCCAAGACGCGTCAGGCTTTCGACATCGCCGCAACGGCCTTTGCCGAACCGGAAGTCCGCGCCGACGCTGACGTGTGCGACGCCGAGCAGATCGCGCAGGACCAGCTTAGCGAATTCACGGTCGCTTAACGCGGCAAGTTCGGCATCGAAGCCAAGTTCGAAAACGTCGTCGACGCCAAGTTCACTCAAAGCGCGAACGCGTTGGCTGGCGTTCTGCAAACGAAAGGGCGGTGCGCTTGGATTGAAAAAGCGGAAGGGGTGGGGCTCGAACACCGCAACGCCGAGAGGGACGCCCAGACTCTCCGCAGCTTGGTGCGCGCTCGCGATCACAGCTTGGTGGCCTGCATGTACGCCGTCGAATTTGCCGAGCGCAATCGCCGCGCCGCGCGCATCGTTAGGAATTGTTGAGGAAGGCCCCAAAGTCGGCATTGGTTCACAAAGTCTTTCGCGTTTGGGCCAATTGCAGTTCGATGCGTTGCCAAACTCTAAGCGCAAGAGCCCGCGGAACGCTCGCGTTCATTCATACTTAAGTGCTGTTTTACCGAAAATTCTCAGCTCTTTGCTACCAGTGTTCCCACGACACGGCGCACAAGAGCCGGAAACGTCTCACCGCCGGGCCATCGCACCCTGGTCCGGTGGTGTGGCGCCTCCAGCAAATAACAAGCGCCGGTTGCTTGGGAAAGGCTGGCGCCAATGTCCGTTTCAATGACGATGCCGATTTTGATCGTGGACGACTACAACACGATGATCCGCATCATGCGAAACCTGCTCCGCCAACTCGGCTTCACCAATATCGACGAAGCAAATGACGGCGCGGCCGCCTTGGCCAAGATGCGTAACAAGGAATATGCGCTGGTGATCTCCGACTCGCACATGAGCCCGATGACTGGCGTGGAATTTCTTCAACGCGTTCGCGCTGAAGAGCGCATTGCAAAGACGCCCTTCGTGATGGTCGCCAACGACAATTCCGAAGGCGCTGAAGCACAAGGCGCGTCCACCTTCATCGTGAAGCCGTTCAGCGCTCAAGCGCTGAAATCGACGCTCGTCCCCGTGATTGGCGCGTTCTAAGCGGCCATCACGCCGCCATCGATGATGATCGTCTGACCGGTTACGAATGCGCCTGCTTGCGATGCGAGCAGGACAGCCATGCCAGCGATCTCGTCAGGCTGACCGATGCGCTTCAAGGCCGCGCGCGAGGTCGAGGCTTTCAAGATTTCTGGATTCTCCCAAAGCGCCTTGGCGAAATCCGTCTGCACCAGGCCCGGCGCGATCGTATTCACCCGCACATTGTCCGCACCAAACTCAACGGCCAGATTGCGCGCCAGCTGCATGTCGGCGGCTTTGGAGATGTCATACGCGCCGATAACCGGCGAGCCCTTCAATCCACCGACCGACGAAATGATGATCACAGCCCCATCCTTGCGCTCGCGCATTTGGGGGGCGCACATGTTGATCAGCCAGTGATTGGAGATGATGTTGTTCTGCAGGATCTTCATGAACTGATCGTCGCTGATGCCGCTCATTGGCCCGAAATACGGGTTCGAGGCGGCGTTGCAGACGCAGATGTCGATCTTGCCGAACGCGCGATTGGTTTCGTCGACGAGGTTCTGCAGCGCCTCTTTCGCGGCGATGTTGCAGGCGATGGCGATGGCGGCTTTGCGGCCAACCTTCTCATTGATCTCAGCCGTCGCCGCATCGCAGGCGTCTTGCTTCCGTGAGGAGATGACGACGTTCGCGCCGTGTTCGGCGAGGCGGTAGGCGATCTGCTTGCCTATGCCGCGCGAGGAGCCCGTGACGATAGCGCTCTTGCCCGTGAGATTGAACAAATTGGCCATCGACGTCTCCCTGCTATTTGAGGCAGTCTAGGCGCGCCCCCGCGGGGCGGTCCAGGTGACTTGAGGAGGGGCGCGCATGCGCAAGGTCTGGCTGGCAGGTGTGTTTTCAGCGCTGGCGCTGGCGGCGTGCGATCCTCCTGAGGTCGTTGACGATTCAGCCCGCTGCCTCAGCGCAACCGAGGCTGAAGCGAAGATCGAAGCGTGCACCGTGGCCGCGCAGAACGCAGCGTTGACGCCAGAGCAGCGTTCGATCGCGCTGAGCACGCGTGGCGACGCCAACGATGAAGCGGGAGATGTCACAGCGGCGCTGCGCGATTATGCGTCCGCGATCGAGTTGGACGGTGCGAACCCGGCAGCGTTGTTGGGCCGTGGGCGCATTCTGCTGGCGAGCGGCCAGCTCGATGCGGCCGAGCCTGCGTTGCGCCGTGCGATCGAGCTTGATCAGTCCGGGCGGGCGCATGAATTGCTGGGGCAAATCCTGCTTCGCCGCGGTGAGTTCTCGGAGGCCATCACTTTGTTCAACACCGCGCTTGACCACGAACCGCGTTCGGCGCCCGCGTTGGCGGGCCGTGCGCGGGCGAAGCAGCGTTTGGGCGATCTCGACGGCGCGGCCAACGATTTCGATCAGGCGATCCGCGCCGATGGCAATCTGGCTGAGGCGCGCGCCGGTCGCTGCTGGCTCGATCTCAATCAGGAACGCCAGTACGACCGCGCGCGTCAGGATGCCGATGCCGCGGTGACGGCCAATCCGAATTATGTCGAAGGCCAGCTCTGCCGTGGCGTCCTGCAATTGCGAGAGGGCCAATGGGCCGATGCAAAAACCTCATTCGATGCGGCGCTGGCGGTCGAGTCCGGCAATCCAATTGCGTTGTTCGGACGCGGTGTTGCGCGCCGCCGCAGCGGTGACAACCAGGGCACGCAAGACATGAACCTCGCGCGCGACTTCGACAGCCATATCGGCGAGCAGTTCGACGATTTCGGCGTGCGAACCTATTAAGCCAGCGCCGCCATGACGTAAGTGGCGCGCGCCTTCTCTTGGGCAAGCGCCGCATCGACCTTCGCCGGATCGAGCTTGCCGTTGGTCTGCAGGCCTTCGCCATGAATACCAGCGGCGATGAAGAGCACGTCCAGGCCTTGCGCGTTGGCGCCGATGATGTCGGTGACGACGCCGTCGCCGATGCAAAGGATGCGCGCGGGATCGACAATGCGTCCCGCGATCTCGGCCAGTTCTTTGCGGGCCAGATCGTAGATCGGCGGATAAGGCTTGCCCGCCATGATGACTTTGCCGCCGATAGCTTCGTAATCGCGCGCGACGGCGCCGGCGCACCAGATCATACGGTCGCCGAATTGTACGACGATGTCGGGGTTGGCGCAGATGAGATCGAGGTTGTGGGCCTTGGCCTCGCGCAACAGCTCGGCGTAGTCGGCCGGAGTTTCATCATCACGGTTGAGGCCCGAGATGGCTAAGAACGCCGCTTTACTGATCGGTGCTTGGGTGAGGTTCAGGCCCTCCCAAAGCGTGCGGTCGTAATCGTCGGGGCCGATCTTGAACATTGGCCCTGGTGCGCGTGTTGCAAGTTCGGCGCGGATGGCGTCGCCCGAAGTCACGATTGCGTCCCAGGCGTCGCGCGGCACGCCGGCGCGATCAAGCTGGTCAGGGATTGGGCCGCGCGGCTTTGGCACGTTGGTGATGAGAATGACGTGCTTGCCTGCACGCTTGAGGCGCCGCAGCGCGGCGCACGCGCTAGGATAGGCGGTGCGGCCATTGTGCAGCACGCCCCACACGTCGCAGAGGACGGCGTCGTAGCGATCCGCAATGTCGTCGATAGTGTCGATAGGCAGGGTCACGTCAGGTGCTCCGCGATTTGGGCGGCGCTGGCGTCCGCATGATCAGGTCCGGCTTCAAAGGGGCAGACGATGACGATATCGGCCCGTGCACGCTGAGGCTCAACATGCGCATCGTGCATGGCGCGGACATGGTTGAAGAATTGCGCCATCACCGAGTGCGGGGTGCGGCCGCGCGATTCAACGTCACGGATCATGCGGCGACCGAGACGGAGAGCTTCGTCGGCGTGCATGAAGACTTTGACGTCGAAAATGTCGCCAAGGTCCGGCGTCGTGAGCAGATGCAAGCCTTCGACGATCACGTAGTCGGCATGAACGATGCGCTCGAGCTTAGGCATGCGCGTGTGCGTGACGAGATCGTAGACCGGTTTATCGAAAGCTGCGCCGCTCTTGGCGAGCGCAAGGTGCTCGCGCAGCAGGCCGTGTTCTTTCGCGGCAGGCGTATCGAAATTGTAAGTAGCGGGATCGAAGTCAGCGACCTTCGAGGAGCAAAGATAATAATCGTCTTCTGCGATCACGACAGCGCCGGCGCCGAGGCGCTTGGCAAGCGCGCGCGCAACGGTGGTTTTACCGGCTCCCGAGCCGCCCGTGATGGCGATGAGTTTCGTCATTGCGGCTAGGTGGACAAACTTCGTCCGCCGCGCAAGCGCGCTTAGCCGACGCGGCCGGTTTGCTTCAGGTAGAATTCACGCGGCGGCGCGGTTTCTTCCATGAGGCTCTCTTTGATGGCGCGCGGCGCGCCAAAAAGGTGGCCTTGGCCGAACGGCACGTCGAGATCGAGCACTTCGAGCACTGTGTCCTCCGACTCGATGCGCTCAGCGATGAGATCGATACCATAACGCTGGAAAACGGCCGCTATGTCAGTCGCCGCGATCTCGCGCGTGATCGCCGAGCGCGGACGCATGCCTTGGCGCAGGATTTGATCGGTGAGCAAGCCAGCTGCGACCTTCACGTAGCGCACGCCGGAACGCTCAAGATCGGGAAGGTCGATCTCGGTGTTGCTGACGCGGTCAATCGAGAAGCGGAAGCCGAGGTCAACCAGCTTGCCCATGGCGCGCGCCTCGATGGAGGTGCGGTTTTCGTAGGCGTCTTGGGGAATTTCGAAGATCACGCTTCCGGCGAGGTCGCGGTTCTCGCGCATGAAATCGAGAAATTGCGGGAAGAAGTTTTCGTCGGCCAAGGCGGCCGGCGAGAGATTGCAGAAGATGCCGATGCGGCGGTCTTGCTTCATCAGCTTGCGGACGATCTGCACGCAGCGGAACAGCAGCACGTTGTCGATCGTGCCCATCAGTCCAGCTTGCTCGGCAGCGGGGATGAATTCCGTCGGCAGGATCAAGCGGCCGCTTGCATCCTTGAGGCGCGTGAAGCCCTCGTAGAAGGCGGTCTTTCTCTGCGGCAATTGCACGATCGGTTGCAGATGCAACTCGACGCGGTTTTCCATCAGTGCTTCGCGCACTTGATCGATGGGCCCGCGTGCAGCCGTTGGATTGATGGGCGTGATATTGCCAGCGCTCTGCAGCGTGCCGAGGCGCGCATCCATGGCGGCGCCGAGCTTGTCGACGATTTGATCGATCAGCTTGAGTTCGATCGATCCGTTGTTGGCGATCGGCGGCGCCAGTTGCGAGTGCGCCGGCGCTGTGCCGAACGCGATCTGCGTTTCCATTTGGTCAAGACGGGTTTGCACGGCGTCGATGTCGGCGGCGACCTCGCGATGCGCAGTGCGCAGGCGGTCCATGTCGACTTTGATTTTCTTTTCGGCCTGGTTGACGCGGCCCGCCGCGCTGCTGGCGGAGATGCCGGCATGGGTGACGGCGCAGGCTGAGAAGAGCGCGATGCCGCCCAGGATCGACGAGCCCAATTCTTCGCCACCGACCTGGTTCAGCGCCAGCCCGACGGTCAGCGAGACCATGGCGTAGGCCGCGTAGAGCAGAATGTGCGTGATGATAGGCATTATTTGCCGTCCCGAATCTCTAGTTCTCCATGGGGCCAGCTTGGTGGTTGCCAGGGTCTTAACCATCCTGAGCGCCCTCTTGACAAAATTATTGTCAAACGATAATTGATTATCGTCTTACTTGAGGGCTGGAGAATTCCAGAAATGACCGAAGCCGCCGTCGCGCCATTGGAGCGCGCCCAGAAGCTCGCAGGCGCCGCCGCCACGTTCGCGGTGGTCGCAGCGATCATGATTGTTCTCGCCGCCGCGGCTCGTGACGTGGCGCTGCCTGCCGCCGAAGTGCTGCGGAGCCGGGAGGCGACCCCAGATTGGCGCGGCGCGCTCAATCTCTTCAACGCCGTGGGTTCGTTTGTCGTGCTGGCGCTGCCGAGCTTCATGCTGGCTGGCGCACTGATCGAACTTAGCAAAGTTCTGGAAGAGTACGGCAAGGGCCAATTCTTCACGCTGAAGGCGAGCGCCGGCGTGCGCAAAGCGGCGGAGTCAGCGCTGTGGGCGATGGCGTTCAAGGTCACGATCTCGCCGACGATCTTCGGCTGGATCACGCGCTCGGACGATGTTCGCGGTTTCGTTTGGCAGCTTGAACCCTTCGATTTGGGGCTCATCGCCTTTGCGGCATTCGTGATGGTGCTCGGGCGCGTGCTTGAGGCGGCCGCACGTATCAAAGAAGAGAACGACGAGATTGTCTGATGAGCAATGTAGAAATCCGAGTTCAAAAAGCGCGGGCGCAAGCGGGGCAGATGCGTGTGATGGGCGCGGTTCTGATGCCCATGCTCGCAGCGGCGATCGGGCTGCCGTTGATCGGTGAGGTGTACCTTGTAACGTTTGAACCGGCGCCTTGGGCCGTTGAGGTTGGCCCGCTGTCCGCCGTCCTGATCAAGCTGCTGAGTTACGCGCCGGCTGTAGCCGCAGCAGTTGCGGTGGCGATGCTCCAACCCGTGCTCGTCGAGTATCATGACGGCCGGTTCGTCTCGGAAAAAGCGAGCGCCGCATTCCAACTCGCAGGCACATGTGCGCTTGTGGCGTTCTTCTTGAAGCTACTTGTCGGCCCGCTCGCGATCGCTTTGCTGGGCGGGGCGCCGTTCGCATGGCGCTTCGATCCACTCGATATCGCGCTGATGGTATTTTCTGCTTCCGTCATGATGATCGGCGGCGTTCTCGACGCGGCGGTGGCTTCACTGAAGGCCGAGAACGATGAGATCGTGTGATGCTGCGGATCGTCGTCACCCTCGATGTGATGCTTGCGCGCCGCAAGATGAAGTCGAAAGACTTGGCCGAGCGCGTGGGCATCACTGAAGCGAACCTTTCGCTTTTGCGCACCGGCAAGGTGAAGGGCGTGCGCTTCGAGACGCTGGCGAAGATTTGCGAAGTGCTTGAGTGCAAACCGTCGGATTTGCTCGACGTAGAAGTGGGCGCGGCGGTGAGTGAGGGCGGGGATGTTTGAACATGCCCGTGCGTTAACGCTCAGCGGCGGAGGTGTAGGATGGATTTTCAGCTGGCTTGGATCCCGGTTCGCACCCCAGCCTTCGCCGGGCTGCGTCCGGGAAGCGTTGACTAGCTGGCGGTCGCGAAGAGTGCGAAGGCTTGGATCAGGTAGATGACGCCAAGCGCTGTTACGATCCAGCGCGTGTAATTGAGGAAGTTCACGTCGCTCATGCGGTCGAGCACCTTACCGCCTAGCCATGCGCCGATCATGGCGAGTGGTGCGGCGACGAGGAAGAACCACAAAGGCGGCAGTCCGGTTTCAACAGCGGTGATCAACGGCACGCCGTAGAAGATCATCTTCACCGTGTGACTGAAGGCTTGGGTTGCGGCTTTGGTGGCGACTATGGCGTGGCGCGAAAGATTGGTGCGCACGAAGAAGACGTCGAGCAGCGGGCCTGAAACGCCAGCGATCACATTGAGGTCGGTCACGAACAGTCCGCAGGCCACGGCATGAACGGGCTTTGCTGCATCGAGATGGAATTGGCCCTTGGGCAGCCAAGCAAGGCCCGGGACGAGGCCCAGCATCAAGTAGACCCAGGCTTTGGTCGGCTCGTAGGTGACGGATGCGAGCACGCCCGCGGCTAGTGCTGAGCCGATGCCGTACATCACGATGGTGCGCCAATCGATGTGCGCGCGATGTAGAAGCGCGCGCCATCCGTTGGAGACAAATTGCACCGCCCCGTGCGTGACCATCGCGGCGGAGACTGGCATGGCGAGCGTCAGGCCGCCCATCAACATGAGCCCGCCGGCCATACCGAAAACACCGGATACCGTTGCGGTGATGAGTACAAGGATGAGCAAGAGAACGTGTGTCATGCACAGCCTCCTGCGTTGTGAGCGTTAGCGAGCCAGATCACGCGCGCCTCCTTTGTGAGAGTTGGAGAGCGGCGCGGCGGGGAGCGCCCCGGTAGCCGTGCAACACGGCGCTCGCGTCAGCGCATTGGTACACGCCGCGCGCGTGGCTTTCAACGCGCCATCGGATCGTGTTGGTGAATAGTATAGACCAACCCAGCGTCGCGAGCAGAAGTCCATTGCGCCCCTTTATCCAAGACGCGCTTCCAATCCAGCGCGCACAGTGGACCAGTCTTCGCGGATCACCGAGAACCAGGCTGTGTCGCGCAGGGCGCCGTCGGCGCGGCGCATGTGTTTGCGGTGAATGCCTTCGAATTGCGCGCCCATTTTTAGCATGGCGGCGCGCGAGTGGGCGTTGAGGGCGTCGGTTTTGAGTTCAATGCGTTCGGCGCCCTGGTCGAAGGCATTTCCGATGAGCAGGAGCTTTGCGCTTGGGTTCACGAACGAACCTTGGGCGGCGCGCGCGTACCAGGTCGAGCCGATCTCGACGCCGGCGTCGCGCGGGCGAATGTTGAGATAGCAGCTCTGGCCGATGATCTGGTCATCCGCGAACACCGCATGTGGGATCGAGCGGCCGGCGGCCTGATCTTTTCGCAGCACATCGAACCAGGCGCCGTAGCCCATAGTCGCGATCGGGAAGGGTATGTGATGGAATAGCTCAGTGTCGGCGTTCGCGACCGCCGCCAGGGCGTCGCGGTGGCGCTCCTCGAACGGCTCCAGCCGCACCCGGCCCCGCTCCAATATCCTAGCGGCAAGGTCCATCCAGCGCATTGCCCCCGTCACGCCACGGCTTTAGCGTGCCTGCAAATACGTCGCCAGCACGCCGGAGGTCTCTCATGCATTTTGAACACTCACCCAAAGCCAAAGAGTGGATCGGCCGTGTCAGCAAGTTCATGGACGATCACATCGTCCCGGCGGTGCCGACCTATGAGGCCCAGCAGAAAGAGGGCAGCCGCTGGAAGGTCATCCAGGTCGTCGAGGACTTGAAGGTCAAGGCGAAGAAGGAAGGCCTGTGGAATTTCTTCATGCCGCCGTCGAGCGGGCATCCGAAGGTCGATGACACGTTCCAGTTCGAAGGCGAGACGCTGACGAACCTCGAATATGCGCCGCTGGCTGAGATCATGGGCCGGGTCGGGTTCGCCTCGGAGGTGTTCAATTGCTCTGCGCCGGACACCGGCAACATGGAAGTGTTCGAGCGCTACGGCACGCGCGAGCAAAAGGATCAGTGGCTGAAGCCGCTGATGAACGGCGAGATCCGTTCGGCGTTCCTGATGACCGAGCCTGCGGTGGCTTCATCGGACGCGACCAACATTCAGTGCGAGATCAAGCGCGACGGTGATGAGTATGTGATCAACGGCCGCAAGTGGTGGTCGTCGGGCGCGGGCGATCCGCGCTGCAAGGTCGCGATCCTGATGGGCAAGACCAATCCGGACAATCCCAAGCACAGCCAGCAGAGCCAGATTCTGGTGCCGCTGGATGCGAAGGGCGTAAACATCCTGCGGCCGCTCTACGTGTTCGGCTATGACGACGCACCGCACGGCCATATGGAAATCGAGTTGAAGGACGTGCGCGTTCCGGCTTCGAATTTGCTGCTGGGCGAAGGCCGTGGCTTTGAGATCGCGCAGGGCCGTTTAGGTCCAGGCCGCATCCACCACTGCATGCGCACGATCGGCGCGGCGGAAGCGGCGCTTGAGGCGCTGTGCAAGCGGATCACGACGCGGGTCGCCTTCGGCAAGACGATTGCCGAGCATTCGGTCTGGGAGCAACGCATTGCCGAGGCGCGCACTGAGATCGAGATGAACCGGCTCCTGTGCCTGAAGGCTGCGTACATGATGGATGTCGCGGGCAACAAGGTTGCGAAGAACGAGATCGCGATGATCAAGCTTGCGGCGCCGCGTATGGCGCTGAAGGTGATCGACGATGCGATCCAGGCGCATGGCGGCGCGGGCGTTTGCCAGGATTTCGGCTTGGCGAAATCGTACGCCGGCATCCGCACGCTGCGTTTGGCGGACGGCCCGGACGAAGTTCACGCGCGCACCATCGCGCTCAATGAACTCGCGAAATACGGCTGGACCGGCAAGCGCGCGAAGACCGAGGGCGTGAGCCTGCCCGGCATGCGCTAATGGGTTTTGCTTGGGGGTTGAGTGCGCTGGCTTTGCTGGTCGGCGTAGGGCTCGGCGTGCGTGCGCTGATCGACCCCGCTTGGGCGGCGAAGTTCGTGCGCCTTAAGGCTGACGAGCAAGGCGGCGGGCAGGCCGAGTTTCGCGCCACTTATGGCGGGGTGTTTCTTGGCCTGCACATCGTCGCGCTTCTGTTCACGTTGCTCTATTTTCGCAGCGGCGCTTACGTCGTCGGCGTCACGGCGACGGGCGCGAGCGCGGCGATTGCGGCGGGTTGGGCAGGCGCTGCTTTTGGGCGCGGCGTCTCTATCTGGCGCGACGGCGCCGATACGCCTTTCAACCGCATGAGCATGGGCGTTGAAATTGCCATGGCGTTTGCGATCGCGATGCCGTGGCTGGCGTGGTTTGCGCTTTAGACGGGCTTGCTCAGGAATACGAACGCGGCGCCGGCGGCGATGAGCGTGAAGCCGATGAAATGGTTCCAGGTCAGTTGCTCGCGCAGATAAAGCGTTGAAAAGAGCACGAACACCACGAGCGTGATCACTTCCTGCATCGTCTTGAGCTCGGCGGTCGAGTAGGCGGCCGAACCGAAGCGGTTGGCGGGCACGGCGAGGCAATATTCAACGAAGGCGATGCCCCACGAGATCACGATCACGATCAGCAGCGGCGTCGATTTGAACTTGAGGTGCCCATACCAGGCGAACGTCATGAACACGTTCGAGGCGATCAGCATCAGGATCGGTGCAATCTGGGGCGAGGTCAGAAACGACGGCATGCGGGCTCCGATGTTCGAGTCGGGTGATTCTAGCATGCGTCAGCGCGCCGGGGCGCGTGGCGCGGCGGCGGGACCTTCGATGCGCGCGGCTTGGGGCGCGCTAGCTGGTGTTGATGGGGGCGGCTTATGCGCGCTGAGCGCGGCCGCATAGATGTGAGCCGTGAGCAGCGGATCGGCGCAATCCCCCACGAAGCGGCGCGGTGTGCGAAAGGCGTAGCTTTTGACTTCGCGGACACCTCATGCGGGAGGAGGGCGAACGCTGCCACTTGACGTGTCTTATGTTTCGATTATTCTGGAAATATGAAAATGAGGTTTGCTGCGGCGGACGCGCTTGAGGCTTTGGGGGCGCTGTCGAACGAGCACCGCTTGGGGATTTTCCGGCTGCTGGTGCAGGCGGGGCCTTTGGGCATGCCGGCGGGAGAGATCGCCGACAAGCTCGGCAGTCCCGCGTCGTCGCTTTCGTTTCACTTGGCGCATCTCACGCGCGCCGAACTGATTATGCAGCGCCGCGAAAGCCGTTCGCTGATCTATTCCGCCAATTTCGACACTATGAACGGCCTCATCGGCTTCATGACTGAAAATTGCTGCGGCGGCGCAAGCTGCGCTTCCGTTTCCTCCCCGAAGAAAAGGAAGGCCTCATGAAACGCTTGCATGTGCATGTCGGCGTCAACGACCTCAACCGCTCGATCCAGTTCTATTCGCAGCTGTTTGCCGCCGCGCCCACGGTGACGAAGAACGACTACGCCAAGTGGATGCTTGACGATCCGCGCGTGAACTTCGCGATCTCCGTGCGCCCAGCCGAGTCGACAGGGGTTCGCCATCTCGGCATTCAGGCGGAGAACAAGGACGAACTCGCGGAAGTCTATGCGCGCCTTGAAGCTGCGGATGCGCCCGTGTTCGAAGAAGGACAGACGACGTGCTGCTATGCCAAGTCCGAAAAGTCTTGGATCAACGATCCGCAAGGCGTGGCGTGGGAAACTTTCTACACCACGGGCGAGTCAACCACGTATGGCGGCGGCTCTGAAGGGGCGGCGCCGGAATCGGACGCTGCGACCAAGCCAGCGGCGACGTCATGCTGCGGCCCGCGTGCGCTGGATTCCGTCACGTGAGCGCTCATCGCCTTTACAATGTGCTGTTTCTTTGCACAGGAAACTCTGCCCGTTCGGTTCTCGCCGAAGCGATCCTCAATCGCACCGGCGCAGGCAAGTTTGTCGCCTATTCGGCGGGCTCGATGCCGAAAGGCGAGGTGCACCCCGAAACTCTCGCGCTGCTGAAGCGGCTGAACTACGACACCAGCGGTTTCCGTTCGAAAAGCTGGGACGCGTTCGCGAAGCCGGATTCGCCCCCGCTCGATTTCGTGTTCACCGTTTGCGACAACGCGGCGGGTGAAGTGTGCCCAATCTGGCCGGGTCAACCGATGACGGCCCATTGGGGCTTGCCCGATCCTGCCGCCGCCACCGGATCGCAGGTCGATATCGCGCGCGCCTTCGCCAACACTTATGGCGCGCTGCAAAACCGCATCTCGATCTTCGTCAATCTACCGTTCGAAAGCTTGGATCGGCTTTCGCTGCAATCGCGTCTTGATGCGATTGGCGGGCGGAGCGATCAGAGCGGCGAAGTCGCTTGAGCCTGGCGCGACGGCTGTTTGCCGAAAGCCTGGGCTCGCTGCTGTTAACGGGTGTCGTCATCGGCTCGGGCATTCTTGCTGTGCGCCTGGCCGATGGAAACGAGGCCGTGGCGTTGCTTGCCAACACCGGCGCAACCGCCGCGATCCTCTACGTGCTCATCACTGCGCTGGGGCCGATTTCCGGCGCGCATTTCAATCCTGCCGTCACGTTGGTGATGGCGCTGCGGCGATCGATCGAGCCATCGGAGGCCGTGTTTTATGTCATCGCTCAGATTTGCGGTTGCATCCTTGGCGCGCTTCTCGCTCACGCCATGTTCGAGCTGCCGCTCTTGCAAACGGGATCGCACGAACGCAGCGGATTGGCGCAGGGGCTCTCCGAGGGTGTCGCGACGTTTGCGCTGGTGCTTGCGATTTTGCTCGTTTCGCGGGCGCGAGTGAGCGCTGTGCCCGCCGCGGTCGCGCTTACGATTGCTGCGGGCTATTGGTGGACGGCCTCCACCTCGTTCGCGAACCCGGCCATCACCATCGCCCGCGCTATGAGCGATACGTTCGCCGGCATACGGCCCGAGGATACGCCGCTGTTTATCGCCGCTCAGCTTGCTGGCGCTTTACTTGGTTCGATGGCGGCTTGGTTGGTTCTGCGTCAGCCGCACTCTGGGCGAGAGCTTAGCTGACACCTTCTGCCTGCGGTGCGGGCGAAGGGTGGAGACGTGCGGTTTCAAAGCGTCATGATGCTTCTTTTGGCACGATTGTAGCACGCCTCTTTCGCAGCATTGCTTGTGTACAGTGCGCGTCTCGGGGCCACGTTTTGATTAGGACTGCTCTGCACAAGCTGATGACACGCGCGCGATTGGCGGGACCGTTTCGCGCCACGCTTCGCGCGTCGCGCGTGGCTGAAAAGACAATTGCACCTCGCGGGCATCCTGTTCGATCGCTGGTTCTAAAACTCGGCGCCTTGTTGGTCGCCGTTGGCGCCGTTTTCGCCTTTGGCGTGAGTGCAGGCGTGATTGCTGAACGCGATGAGCTGCCTGATCGGCTCGCGCGCAGATTTGATGTTGAGCAGCGATTTGCCGCCGCGTCGCATGCGTTAGGGTTTCGCGCGCCGGACGTGCAGGAGGCTGTGTGGCGCCCCGTTGACCTAAATCAGCACACTATCGAATGGGCGAGCATTCGCATTCATGCGCCGGGTGCGCGGGGCGGCGCGTTGGCGGTGTTGGGCGATAGCCTCGTGTTTTCCTCGCCGCTGGGGCGTTTTGGTTACCTGGGCGCCGATAACGTTTTGCGCCCACTGCCGCTGCAGGCGCCGACGAATGTGGCGGCTATTCGCGATACGCCCTTGAGCGACGATCCGTTGTTCATGGCGACAGAATTCAGGGTGCATGATCTGCTCGCGCGCCAGCGCGGGGAGGGAAGCTGGGAGCTCTACGTCAGTTTGAGCCGCTTCGAGGCCGTGGGCTGCTACCAGTTCAAGATTGTGCGCACGGTCTTGGAGCAGACGGGCGCTGAGTTGGTCGTCTCGCAGCGCGGCTGGGAGGATGTTTTCGTGGCGCGGCCGGGCTGCATCCCGGACAAAGATCACGGCTGGCGCTTTCAAGGTACCGAAGCGGGCGGGCGTATGATCCTGACCGATCAGAACACCTTGCTCGTCAGTGTCGGCGATCATCAGTTTGACGGTTTCAATTCAACGCAGCGTGCGGCCATGGATCCCGATTGGGATCTCGGCAAAATCATCCAAGTCGATCTGCTGTCTTTGCAAACGCGGATCTACGCCATGGGCATGCGCAATCCGCAAGGGCTCGTGGCGATGCGCGATGGCCGCATTTTTTCGACCGAGCACGGCCCGCAAGGCGGCGATGAGATCAACTTTGTCCGCGAGGGCGCCAATTACGGCTGGCCCCTGGTGAGCTATGGCGTGAATTATGGCTTCCCAAGAAGCGTTTGGCCGACAGATCCTCACCCCGGCGGACACTCGGGCTACACGCGTCCGGCTTTTGCATTCGTTCCGTCTATCGGGATCAGCAATCTGGTTCAGCCGGACGCGCGTGAGTTTCCAAACTGGAGCGAGAACGATTTGTTCTTGATCTCGCTACGCGCAGGCACGTTGTTTCATGTTGCGACCAATGGCGATCGTATCGCATACGTCGAGCCGGTTGACCTCAGTCGCCGCCTGCTTGGGCGCGAGCGGCTCCGCGATATTGTTGGGCTCCAGGATGGGCGTAACGCCATACTGACCGATTCCGGGCGCATCATTTTTGTACGCAACGCCGAGCGGCACGCCGATGCGCCGCGATCTTTTGTGGTCCGTGGATATTCCAATCTCGCCGCACCGTTGCCGGAGGAATTGTTCGCGGCGAGCGGCTCAAGAGTGGAGCGCGGCCGGCAGTACTTTCAGATCTCTTGCGCGTCCTGTCACAGTGTCACTGGAGAGATCGGCACGGGGCCGCCGCTGAACGGCGTGGTCGGGCGCGACATGGGGAGCGCCGAGGGCTTCCATTATTCGCCGGCGCTGTCTCATGCGGATCGGGTTTGGACTGAAGATGCGCTGCGCTCGTTTATGTCAGATCCGAACGGCAACATGCCCGGCACCACGATGCCTTCTCCGGGGATTTCCTGGTCGATGGCGCCGGAGATTGTCGACTACCTGCGCACGACAAGCTCGGACGCTGCTCAAGCTGCGCACTGAGCCAGCGCCGCGCCAAGTCAAAAATCGTTGATGCTCATGTCGGCGCGGTGGGGCCAGGCGCTGGGGCGCAGGCCGTTTGTGGCGGGGTCGAAGGTTTCGCGTGTGATGATGACGGTGTTGGTCGGCGTTTCTTCGATGCGCACTTCGCGGACGGTGAAGGGGAGTTTGTCATCGGCGATGAAAGCGCTGAGTTTCAGGAAGAAGCAGGCGGCGAGCGCTTCGGTGGTGGGATCGCCTTGGAAGGTCATGATCTGCTTCAGCAGAGCCGGTTCGTTCTCGCGGAAATAGCCGATTAGCGGATCGCTTTCGCCGAGGTGCAGCGCGTGATCGACGTGATCGTCGATCCATTGATGCCAGCGCTTCTTTGCGAGCTCGAAGGGCGCTGCGGAATTTGTGTCTGTAAATTTGAAGGTGGTGATCGGATCGAGACGCACGGTCACGAACTCATTGTGCCCATGCGGGATCGCGCATTTGGGGCTTTGGGTCGCCAACAGGCGATGCGCCATCGCGTAGCGACGGGTAAATTCCAACGCAGCCATGATCTGTCCTCGGGCACTCCCGCAGAACAGACGGGCGCCCGCGCGATGCTCTAAGCGCGGACGCCGCTGGGCGCAATCGTTTGTCCCAGATGGGCTGGGTTAGCGTGGATTGCCTTGCTCGTCGTAGCGATCGCGCGTGGCGTCGTCCCAGACGGGCTCGCCAAGATTCACTCGCTCGGGAGGTGTAAAGGCGCCGACGCCGGCGCCGATGATAGCGCCGGGGACTGCGCCGATGCCGCCGAAGACTGCGCCTGTGCCTGCACCGATGGCAGCGCCAGAGGCGAGGCGGTCACCCATTTGCGTGCCACACGCGCACAACATCAGGGCAGCGCCGGCTGCAAGAGCAAATTTCATCATGAGGATTCTCCTTAGCTCGCGAACGTGGCCAGGGAGAGGATGTTCCGGCTTAAAACCAGCGGCGCCATTTGGCGATGCCGAACAAGATGGCCGGCGCGGCAATCATCATCGCAACGCCAACCCACGGACCCCAGGGCTGGCGAAACCATGTCATGGCGTCGAAATTCATGCCGAAGATCGAGGCGATGAGCGTCGGCGGCACGAAGGCGATGGTGGCGAGCGAGAGTGCTTTGAGGACGTTGGTTTGCGAGGCGTTGATGAGGCCGAGCAACGCGTCCTGCAGGAAGGAAAGACGCGGCTGCATGTTTTCGGCGATGCGCTCGAGTTCGTTCACATCGCGCGCCAAGGCGGCCAAGCGCGCGGCGTCGAGATTGTGTTTGCCCTTGGCGGCGCGCGCGTAAACCAGCAGGCGCTGCATGCTTGAGAGCGAGTCGTGCGAGAGCGCCGCGAGCGCGCCGATGCGGCCAAGTTCGCGCAGGGAATGTTCGAGATCGGGCGCGCCTTCGGTGGCGAAGACGTTGAGCGACAGCGCGTTGGCGTCGCGCTTGGCTTCGGCGAGCAGATCGGCGAGCCGCTCGGCGGCGCCTTCGATGAGCGCCAGCATCACATCGGCGCCGTTCTGGGCTGAGCCGATGCGCGCTGAAGCGCGGCCTTGGCCAATTTCGAACGCGCGCGGGCGCACCTGACGGACGGTAACGAGCTTGCCCTTGGCGAGGATGAAGGTGACGGCGCCGGAGACCAGCAGGCCCTCGTCGCGGCGCCCGAGCAGGGTTGCGGTAAGGTGGAGCGCTTCGCCCTCTTCGTAATAGCGCGCGGATTCTTCGAAGGCGGCGCGCTCGGCCGGCGTTGGCACGTCGATGCCGAGCGAGACTTCGACGTCGCGCTCTTCGCCTTCGTCAGGCGATTCCAGATCGTACCAAAGCGCAGCGCCGTCCGCGCACGCGACTTCCGACCCACCTTTTGCGATTACGCGAAGCATGGGGGCTCATTAGCGTGGTTCGCTGGATAAAACACCAGCCACGTTTCCGGACTTCTGGGCGCCCTGATCGCACCCCGGCCTTCGCCGGGGCTGCATCCGGGAAGCGTGCGCCTACTCGTCCTTCGCTACCGCGCCACGGGCCATGACGAAGCCGACATGCATCAGCGTGGTGACGTCCTGGGTTGGGTCGCCGTCGACGGCGATGATGTCGGCGGCGTAGCCGGGTGCGATGCGGCCGGCGACGCCGTTGAGCTGGAGGTGGTCGGCGGCGTTGACGGTGGCGATGGCGATGGCTTGCATTGGCGTGTAGCCGCCTTCGACGAGGAATTGGAATTCGCGGGCGTTGACGCCGTGACGCGAGACGCCGCTATCGGTGCCGAAGGCGACGTTCACGCCGGCGCGGCGCGCGCGGATGATCGATTGGCGCATGCGTGAGCCGACTTCGCGCGCCTTTGCGGCTTGGTTCGGCGTCAGCACGCCGCCTTGTGCGGCGAGTTCTTCGACTGTGACGCCGGCAAGAATGGTGGGCACCAGATAGGCGCGAGTGCGGCGGAGCAGGCGAATGGATTCATCGTCGGTGTAGGAGCCGTGTTCGATGGAATCGACACCGGCCCGGAGCGCGGCGTTGATGCCGCCGGCGCCGTGCGCGTGCGCGGTGACGCGGCGGCCCATGGCGTGCGCGGCTTCGACGATGGCTTGCAGTTCCGCGTCGCTGAATTGCTGCTCGACGCCTGCGGCGGTGTTCGAGAGCACGCCGCCGGTTGCCGTGATCTTGATGACATCGGCGCCGGCTTGGATTTGGCGGCGTACAGCGCGGCGGCAGGCGTCAGCGCCAGAGCAAGCCGAGGGGCTGCGCATGACGTTGAGGATGTCGGGCGCAAAGCCGTTGGCGTCGGCGTGGCCGCCGTCGGGCGTCACGGCTGAACCTGCCGCGATGATGCGCGGACCGGGGATGCGGCGCTCGGCGATGGCGCGGCGCAGCGCGAAGATGGAATCGTTCGGTGCGCCGAGATCGGCGACGGTTGTGAAGCCGGCCATCAACGTGGTGCGCGCGTTCTCAGCGCCGCGCAGAGCAGCGTCCGAAGCGGTGAGAGTGACTTCTTCGATGATCTGGTCGGGGCCGAGCTCGCTGGTGAGGTGAACGTGGCTGTCGATGAGGCCGGCGAGCACGAAGCGGTCGCGTTGATCGATGACGGTCGCGCCGTCGCGCGTCACGTAACCGGGTTCGATGGAGATGATGTTGCCGTCGGCGCCGACGAGGATCGATTGCTCGGTCAGCACGCGGCCGGTTGAGGCGTCAGCGAGAAGGCGCCCGGCATGAACGATGCTGGCGACGCGCGGCGCGGCGGCTTCCTGTGCGAAACTTGAGCCTGCCAGCAAAGCCAGAGCGGCGAGCGCCCCTGCGAACGTGATTGCGCGCTGCAACATGAAAATCCTCCGAGATGAGGCGGTTTTGATCCGTCTTGGGGGCATGCGGCGTCAACCTATTACGCCTGCTTTTCGTCGCTAACCCAGCGTGATCGCGACGAAGAGGATAAAGCCAATGATCACAGCTACGGCGATGCCAACGGCGATGGCGGGGCCGCGATCGCTCATCTGCATGATTGGCTTTTGGTCCGGTACGCAGGCGCCGGTTTGGAGGATGGCTTGGTATTGCGCCTCCTGAGCGGCGTAGACGCGGTTGGCGCCGATGAAGCCGAGCGCGCCAAAGGCGCCGACCGAAAGGAAGAGAAGCTTTGCGCCGCGCTCCAGCAGCGGCAGTAGCGCCGAGACGCCGGTATAGCTGCCGCGATCGGCGCCGATGTCGCCGATCAGCATCAATGTGAAGAGAACGCCGCCGAGCACGCCGATAATGGCGCCGCGCAATGAGATCGCGGCTTGGCCTGGCGCGCGCCGGCGCGACCACACCCAAAGGAAGAGGTCGCGCTGGCGTTCGTTCACTTGAGGCCGGCTTTTTGGGCGTAGTGGAACGATGCGGCGGCGAGCGGACGGATGCGCTGGATCATTTGCGTCGCGTGTGCGCTGGCGGCGGTGCCGTCACGCACGCGCCCGGCGATGCCTTGCAGAATGCAGGCGAGGCGGAAGGCGTTGTAGGAGAAATACCAATCGAGCTCAGGAATGCCGTCGCGGCCGGTTTGATCGCAATAGAGCTTTACGGTTTCTGCGAGCGTTGGAATGCCGAGTGGCTCAAGATCGACGCCGCCGAGACCTGAGCGGCCATCGTGCGGCATCACCCAGTTCATCAGATAATAGGTGAAATCGCCGAGCGGATCGCCAAGCGTTGAAAGCTCCCAATCGAGCACGGCGATGACGCGCGGCTCGCTTTCGTGCAGCACCATATTGTCGAGGCGATAATCGCCGTGGACGATGCCGGTGCGTTCGCCCGCGGGAATGGTTTGCGGCAGCCATTCGATGAGACGGTTCATCTCGTCGATGCTTTCGGTTTCGCTGAGTTTGTATTGCTTGGACCAGCGATCGATCTGGCGGCCGAAATAATTTCCGGGCTTGCCGTAATCGCCGAGGCCGATCTTTTCGTGATCGGTGTTGTGCAGCTTTGCGAGGGTTGCGATTTTGTTTTCGTAGGTGGCGCGGCGATCTTGCTTGTTCATCTCCGGCAGCGCGCCGTTCCAGAGCACGCGGCCTTCGACCATTTCCATGATGTAGAACATGGCGCCGAGAACGCTGTCGTCGGTGCAGAGCGCATATTGCTTGGCGACGGGAAAGCCCGTTGGATAAAGCGCCGACATGACGCGGAACTCGCGGTCAACGGCGTGCGCGGAGGGCAGCAATTTGCCGCCGGGCTTTTTGCGCAGCACGTATTTTCGCGTCGGCGTGACGAGTTGGTAGGTCGGGTTGGATTGACCGCCCTTGAACTGATTGATTGTCAGCGGGCCGGCATAGCCTTCGACGTTTGCCTTCAGCCACGCATCGAGCGCGACGTCATCCAAGCGGTGGCGCTCTTCGACGGGCTTGGTGCCTTTGAAGTTTTCGTGCGGGTCTTCGGCTGGCTCAGTCATGCCGTAGGAATACACGCTGGTATGGCGAGGGGATAGCGGGTGTCGCTCCGTCATTCGGGGGCAGTTTGAGGCGCCATCCTGGGCACGCGGAGCGTGACCGTGATAGCGGCCCATCGGCGCGTTAAGTCAGCGCCCGCCACGCGATGTCGCGGCGGCAGAAGCCGCCGGGCCAGTCGATCCGGTTGACGCCGGCATAGGCGCTGTTGACGGCGTCTTGCAGCGTGGCGCCGGTGGCGGTGACGTTAAGAACGCGGCCGCCATCGGCGCGTAGCAGGCCGTCGGAATCCATGCGCGTGCCGGCATGGAAGACGACGACATCCGGCACGGTGTCAGCTTGCGGCACGCCGCGAATGACTGAGCCTTTCAGCGGTTCGTCAGGATAGCCTTGCGCTGCATAGACGACAGTGACGGCTGGACGCGCATCCCATTCAAGCGGCGGCGCTGCTGCAAGTTCGCCCTTCGCGGCGGCGAGTAGAACGGGTGCGAAATCGCTGGTGAGGCGGCGCATCATGGTTTGGCATTCGGGGTCGCCGAAGCGGACGTTGAACTCGATGAGCTTTGGCCCGGCGGGCGTAATCATCAGACCCGCGAACAGCACGCCGACGAACGGATTGCCCTCGGCCTTCATCCCGCGCAGCGTCGGCAGGATGATTTGCTCCATGGTTTGATCGCGAACTTTATCGGTGAAGATCGGCGCGGGCGAATAGGCGCCCATGCCGCCGGTGTTGGGGCCCTTGTCGCCATCGTATGCGCGTTTGTGATCTTGCGCGGCGACCATCGGAATCGCCGTCTCGCCATCGCAGATGGCAAAGAAGCTGGCTTCCTCGCCTGGAAGAAAATCCTCGATGACGATGCGTTGGCCGGCGGTGCCGAATTTGCGCATGAACAGGATTTCGTCGATCGCGGCGTCGGCTTCGCGGCGGGTTTCGGCGATGACGACGCCTTTGCCGGCTGCGAGACCGTCGGCCTTGATGACGAACGGCGCCTCGCGGTCGCCGAGATAGGCTTTGGCGCGGATGGCCTCGTCGAAGACTTTGTATTCCGCGGTCGGCACGCCGTGGCGCACGCAGAACTCTTTCATGAAAGCCTTCGAGGCTTCGAGCTGGGCGGCGGCTTTGCTGGGACCAAAGCAGGGAATGGCGACTTGCTTTAGCGCGTCGGCGAGGCCCGCAGCAGCGGCGGCTTCCGGACCGATGACGACGAGGCCGATCTGTTCGCGCAAGGCAAAGGCGGCGAGTTCGCGTGCGTCTTCAGCTTTGATGGCGACGGTCCGGCCGATGGCCGCGAGGCCGGGATTGCCCGGCGCGGAAATCACTTCCGAAACGAGCGGGCTTTGCTGGAGCTTCCAGCCCAGGGCGTGCTCGCGCCCACCGGAGCCGACGATCAGAATCTTCATGAAGCTGGGATTGGGACCGTACGCCCGCTTGGTCAAGCGTGCGCGACCTAAGCCGTGCCAAGAGTGCTCGCTGCGATCAGAAAATATGTCGCCAGCGCCGCGAAACAGGCAGCCGCGCCTATTTGCACCCACCGCGCTTGGAAGAAGATGGCCGCCATCGTCAAGCCGCCCCCGGTGATCGTAATAATGGAGTCGCGCACCCAAGACCCGTAGAACCCGGAGAACGTGAAGTTGAAGGCGAGAGCTACGAAGCAGAAGGCCATCATCGCCCAAAGATAGTTGCGGCCTTCGCGTGCGTGGAAGGCGACGAGATCTATCTTTTCTTGGTTGGCGTTGAACTCGGGCGTCACGAAGACGCAGAGCACGTATCACGCGACCTTACTGGTGATCAGCCAGAGCACGGTCCAGGCGGGCCATTGGGTGAGCGAGCGCAATTGCCAATCGGCGGCCCAATTGCCCATCACCACAGCCAGAATGCTCCACATCCAGAGTGCGTGTGTGAGCGAGAATCGCACATGCTTGCGGCGGCGCAGGATATGGACGGCGCCTGCGAGCAAATGGCTCAGCGCCAGGTCAAGGCGCGACGTGGGTGGGGCGGGAGACGTAGCGTTCGAGTTCACCCAAGAGACGCTGCCAGGCTTCGTCCATCTCGGGCGTCCAGTGTGGGCCGCAGGCGGCGCGGATCTCGTCGCGCATGACGGTGAAGAAGAAAGCGAAGGCGTCGGGCGGCACTTCGTAGGCGACGTGGGTGACGATTTCGCTGGCGATGAAATTGTGCGCGTAGCGGCGCTCGCCGATGAAATCGAGAATGGAGTTGAAGGCGTGCGAGAGCATGTTGCCGCGCACGGCGCCGTTTTTGTCCATCACAAACAGCGGTTCGGTTTCGGGAAAGTCGCTGAACAGGCGCTTGTAGATATCGCCGGTGAGATCGCCGGCGCGCTCGGCTGCGCGTTCGAGGCTGGCGGTGACGTGTCCGGCGCCGGTGAATGTCATTTGAAGCGCAGCGTCCAGGCGCGGAGTGCTTCGAGATATTTGGTGAGATATTCGGCGGTCTTGGCGTCTGTGAGTTCGCCGGCGGCGTCGAACTTTTCGTGGGCGCGGAAGACGAGAATTTCCGGTTGCGGCATGCAGAACGAGTTTGTGAACTCGAAGGCTTGGCGCAATTGGCTTTGGCCACGCGCGGTTCCGACTTGCCCCGGTGAGGCGCCGATGATGCCAACTGGCTTGCCGTTGAGCGCCGCATCGTGCGCGGGGCGCGAGGCCCAATCGACGGCGTTCTTCATCACGCCGGAAACCCCGTGATTGTATTCCGGTGTCACGAGGAGGACTGCGTCAGCGGCGCGGATGGCGTTTTTGAACGCAGCGACGCCGGGTGGGTCGCCTGCTGCTTCGACATCGCCGTTATAGAGCGGGACGTCGGCGAGATCGAATGTGTCGATGCTCATGTCTGCGGGGGCAAGTTTCACTGCTGCGCGCAACAAAGCGCGATTGAGTGAGCCAAGGCGCAAGCTTCCAGCGACGCCGAGAACGCGCAGATCAGTCATGAGCTAAGTTATGGACCGCTGGGCGAACGCGTACCAGCCTTACTCGTCCTTCGGCTTCATGATGCCGGAGAAGGTGACGATCGCGAGGCCCGTGAGGATGGCGCCGAGCATGGCGTAAAGCGCATGCGCCCAGCGCCAGAGCGCAACGCCTTCGAACAGGCGCCAATCGTTGGTCTCGGAGACGGCCATGCCTTGCGGAAGCTCGGCACGCGCGGTGCGACCCGGCGCGCAGCGCCCTTCTTGGCCAAGATCAATGACCGGCAGGGCGACATCGAGGGCGTAGAGCGTCGGCTCGACGGCGCCGTTGCAAGCGCGGCCTTGCGGCGTCACCAGCGCGCCTTGTTCGTTCATCGCCAGCACGCCGAAGACGCCGAGCGCGAGGAAGATGACGAGCGCGCGGACGACGCGGATCGGCGCAAGGCCATAGCCGGCGATCATGCCGAACAGTGACGAGAGCGCCCAGGTGAAAGGTCCGGCGGCGCCGGAGAGTGTGTGCAGATCGTGCTGCGCCAATTGAATGCGGCGCGCATCTTCGCGCCGGCCCATGCGTGCGTAGGTGGCGGCGGCGTGGGTGAAAGGCTGTGGTGAGAACTTCTCGCCCTCGCGGCGCGAGCGCTTCAGCCACGCAAGGCGCGTGCGCCAGTGTTCGCTTTGGCTGTCGATGCGGCCATAGGCGAAACCATCGAGGCCGAGACGCACGGTCTCGGCGCCCCAACCGGTTTTTACGTCGTCGTCCAAAGCGGCGCATGAGGCGCCGGAGGCGTCGATCAAGGTTTCTTGTTGCGTGGTGAGCGCGGCGGCTTCGATGGCGCCGTCGACGTTGGCGTCGGTGAAAGAAAAGACCCCGCCCTTGGCGCGATCGGGGCCGGGGCCGCGCAACTCAAAAGCCGACCAAGCGAGTTTGCCGCCGATGCGAACGCGCGCGAGTTTGCAGCCGCCTTCGACGACGGTTTTTTGGCCGTGCGGCGCAAAGCCGTTTTCGGGAAGCGTGAAGGTGAGATTGCTGCCGACGCGGGCGTTGGGCGCCCGGATGGCCCATTGGCCGGGGTTGATGTAGCGGCCGCCGCCGAACGCGAGGTAGCCGGAAATGCGCGCGTCGGCGAGGAAGAGTTCGCCCTTGATGTTGGCGCCTTGCAGCAAGGCGCCGCCTTCAACGCGGACGCTGGCGGCATCGACGGCGCGGCCGAAGGTTTCGCCGCGCGGTGTGCTGCGATGCACGATCTCGGCGCCGCGGAGATCGAGATTGTGCGCGATGCTGGTGTTTTGCAGCGTGAGCTGGCCGGCGATCTTGACGCCATCGCCCTTCAGCTGGCCTTCGATCTCGGCGTTGGCGAGCATCAGCGCGTAGCCGAATTCGTTCCGGAACGAGGCTTCGCTGATATCGAGGTTGCCGCTGATCGTGGCGCCCATGAACCAGACTTCGCCTTCGGCTTTGAACTGAGCGCGCAGTAACGCATCGCCTTCGATGCGTGCGGTCTCGGCAATCAGCGCGGAGGCGGAAGCGTCGTCGCTGCGATTGAGGAAGGCGCCGCCGCTGCAATCAAGAGAGCCTTTGATGCGCGCGCCGTAGAGCGTGACGGGGCCGAATGCGTCGAAGCCTTCGCGCAGGAAGACGTTGCCTTCGATCTCGGCGCCTTGGAGGTTGAGCGCGTCGTCCTTGCTGTCAGCGGGGCGTGCGAATTTTGCGCCGCGCGCGAGCACGTCGCCGTCTATGCGAGCGCCGCGCAGTTTGGCGGTGAAGGTTTCGCGTCCGCCAGCTTCGATGGGCGCGACGTCGCAGAGATCGAGTTCGCCATCGATCTGAACTTCGACAGCGATGAGACGCGTGAGGCGGCTTCCATTGAGCGAGAGCCGGGCGAGACGCGCGTGGCTGAGATCGACCAGTTCCGGGATTTCGCATTCGGTCAGCGAGAGCGCGGGCAGGCCTTCGCCTGAACAATCGGTAAGGTCGAGAACGCCCTCGATGCGCGCGCCTTTGATGCGGACGCCTGGCGTGCGGATGGCCCAGCTGGCGTCGAGGCGAAGGAGAAGCTTGCGGAGGAAACCTGCCCGAACGGCAGGTTTGGCCCCGCCGGGGCCGCCCATGGCGCTGAAATCCGCGATTTCCCCAGCGCTGGTCCGATCCACCACGAAATGCTCGTGTGGCGACAGGTCGTTGGCGTCGAACGCCATGCGAAAATCCCCCGGCCTCCCCAAGCCTGGAACTGTTTAACCACCAGGCGCGGGCCGGGGCGAGTCGGCTTATATGAAAGTGATGTCAGACGCTGCGGCCGTTACCGCCCAATCCAATTTGCCCGAGCTTTCCGTCAGCGAACTTGCGCAGGCGGTGAAGCGGACAATGGAGACGACCTTCGACCGCGTTCGCGTGCGTGGCGAACTCGGCCGCGTGCTGATCGCGAAATCCGGCCACCTCTATGTCGATCTGAAGGACGAGGGCGCGACGATCTCCACGGTGATGTGGAAGGCGAACGTGCAGCAGCTGTCGTTCAAGCCGGAGGAGGGATTGGAGGTTGTCGCAGAGGGGCGGCTTTCGACCTATCCGGGGCGCTCGCAATATCAGCTGATCTGCGAACGCATGGCGCCGGCCGGCGTCGGTGCGCTGCTGGCGCAATTGGAGAAGCTGAAAGCCAAGCTGCAGGGCGAGGGATTGTTTGCGCGTGAGCGTAAGAAGGCGATCCCGTATCTGCCGCGCACGATTGGCGTCGTGACCTCGCCGACCGGCGCGGTGATCCGCGATATTCTGCATCGCTTACGCGAACGCTTTCCGTGCCGCGTGATCGTGTGGCCGGTTCTGGTGCAGGGGCCGGAAGCGGCGGGGCAAGTGGCGCGCGCGATTAAGGGCTTCAATGCGATCGAAGGCGCGAACCGGCCGGACGTGTTGATCGTGGCGCGCGGCGGCGGCTCGATCGAAGACCTATGGGCGTTCAATGAAGAGATTGTCGTGCGCGCGGCGGCGGCGAGCGATATTCCGCTGATCAGCGCTGTCGGCCACGAAACCGATACGACATTGATCGATTATGCTTCGGATCATCGCGCGCCAACGCCGACGGCGGCGGCGGAAAAAGCAGTGCCGGTGCGTGCCGAATTGATCGAGCGCGTCACCAGTGCGGATGGCCGGTTGAAGAATGGCCTTGTGCGCGGGCTGGAGCGGCGGCGCACGGAACTGCGCGCGGCGGCGGCGAAGTTGCCGCGTTTGGAAATGTTGTTTCAGATTCCGCAGCAGCGTTACGACCGCGCCGCTGAGAGGCTGAATGCGGCGCTGGTGTCGAACACGCGCGCGGCGCAGTCGAAGCTGGATCGGGTCGCGGCGCGGTTGCGGCCGGAGGCGCTGGGCCAGGACATCGTGCGCCGCCGCGAGCACCTGGCGCGCACGTCGGCGCGGTTGCAGCCGGCGATCAAGCGGACTTTGGATTCGCACAAGAAGCATCTTGAGGGCGCGACACGCATGCTGGAATCGCTCTCGCACAAGAGCGTTCTGCAGCGCGGGTTTGTGATGGTGCAGCGCGACGATGGCTCTTTGGTGCGCGCGGCCAAGGATCTGAACGCCGGCGATGTGGTGAACCTCACCTTCGCGGACGAACAGAAAAAGGCGGTGATCGATCCGGCGGGCGATGGTTCGTCAAAGCCGCGGGGCAAAGGCAAGCCGGGCGGCGATCAGGGCTCGCTGTTCTAAGCCGCCTTGTGCCGGTTTGACCTCTAGGCAATGGGTTATGCGGCTTGGTTGTGAGGCGGGCGCGCGCTAAGAGACTCGTATGAATAAGCACGATCCCGGCGGACCCGAAGCTAAGGTCCATTATGGCGACAACGAAATCACCATTTTGCGCCAGGGCACGCATGTGCGCTGCGCCGTGACTGGCGAGCCGATCACGCTCGACGCGTTGCGCTATTGGAGCGTGGATTTGCAAGAGGCGTATCGCGGCCCCGCCGAAGCGACCGCGCGCTGGAAGCAGACGCATGCGGAGAAGAAATCGTGAGGGCGCTCTTTGGTGCGATCGCGCTTTTGGTTGCGGCGTGCGCTGCAGCTGAAGCGCCGGCTGCACCCGAACAGGCGCCGGCTGCGGTTGGGCATCCGATTGAAGTTGCGGGGCCTGTTGCGCCGCCCGCGCCCGCCGCGATGGCGATCTCTTGCGCAGGCGCCTTCACCCAAGGCGGCATCGCGCTTTGCCGTACGATGCCGAACGCGGCGATCTATCTGGACGGCGCCGAGAGCGGTGCGGCCGATGCCGATGGTTGGGTCGTTGTCGGCTTCACGCGTGAACACGGACCGACAGCGCAAATCCAAGCGCGCGCCGGTGGCGAGAGCGCAACGCAGAGTGTCGATATCGCGCCGCGCGAGTTTGATATTCAGCGCGTCGATGGCTTGCCGCAGCAAACGGTGACGCCGACTGATCCGGCGGTGCTGGCGCGCATCCAGCGTGAAGCGGTGTTGAAGCAAGCGGGCTTTCAGAGCACAGCGAACATCGAAGGCTTCCTCGATGGGTTCATTCTGCCGGTTGAAGGCGGACGCGTTTCTGGCACGTGGGGCAATCAGCGGGTTCTGAACGGCACCCCGTCAACGCCGCATTTCGGCTATGACATTGCGGCGCCAACGGGGACGCCGATCCGCGCGCCTGCGGCGGGCGTGGTGACGCTGGCCGAATCCGACATGCACTATGAAGGCGGGCTCGTGTTCATCGATCACGGCCAAGGCCTCATCACGATGTATCTGCACATGAGCCGCCTTGATGTGCACGCCGGCGATACGGTTGAGCAGGGCCAAGTGATCGGCGCTGTCGGCTCAAGCGGCCGCGCGACCGGGCCGCACCTGTGCTGGCGCATGAAGCTGCGCAACACGCAGCAACTCGATCCAAGCGTGGCGATCGCTGGCTTGGCCGAGGCGCGGCGGGAGTTGCTGAGCGCGAACTAGTTTCGGACGACGACGTGCGAAACGAGGACGACGGCGGGAACATCGCCGTCATTGCGCCAGCCGTGTTGGGTGGCTGCGTCTTCCATGGCGACGTCACCGGCGCGATAGCGGATCGGATCGAGGCAGGTGTTGCGGATTTCGGTCATCTCGCCTGACACCAAGAGCGCCATGCCTTGGATCTGATCGTGCGCGTGCCAGGCGATGACGCCGCCGGGCTCGACAACAAGCCGGCGCAGACGCACGGCGCGTGTTGGATCGCTGGCGAGCGGTGTGAAGGCGATATCGGTTCCGACCACGCCGTGCTGGGGGCCGAAGGCTTCATGATTGGCGCCTTCCAAGGTGCGCCCGTTCGGGCATGTGCGCGGCGCGGCCGACATAACCGCTTCGAGCGCGGTGTCCGGCGCAGGCGGGCGATCTTCGAGGCCTAGGCGTTGTTCGACAGTGTTTATGGTTGAACAGCCCGCCAAGAGCGAAGCCGCCAAAAGTGCGCGCCACATGTCCGACCCTCCGTTCGTGGTTCTAGCGCGTGCGGCTTCGTCGAGGAACCCCGCGCTGCGATGCTCACATCGCCTGAAAGATTTTTCGTAATGTCTGTTCTTGCTTGTTCGTTTCGAGCCAAAAGCCGCCCATCACCAGGGCATACAAAAACAGTAGCAAGAGTATGCCGGGGACCACGCTGGCGGCCAGTGACGCAAGCGCGAGCGTCGTAAAGAACGCGCAGAAGATCAGCACCGCGATGAAGGGCCGCATGGTGATGACGATGCGCGAGAAACTGCCTGCATCATGGACCTCGCCGTGTGTGACCGGCGCGAACGAGTTGCGATAGCCCAGGATGCGCGTGATGGAAAAGCCGTCGATGGTAACCTCGCCGCTGAAGCGCTCGTCGTTTGACGAACTCGGCCATCTCCAGTTGAACAATTGCCGCTTCTCTACATGTGCCGCTATCGCTGCCAAGGCGTCGTCGCGCTTGAGGCGCGAAGTGATCTCAAAGCGGTGGTACGGGATGACGTTCACATCACGCCTGCTTCGACCCACGCGCTTTTCGGCCAGCGGCGGTGCGACCAAAACCATTGGCCCGGTGCATCGCGGACGCGGGCTTCCATGAATTCATTCACCCGTTTGACACCGTCGAACACGGTTTGCTCGTTGTCGGGGTCGTCATAGTTGAGCATGATGGCTGGATAGGCGGTGGCGATGAAGCGTGTGCCTGCGACGCGCCGGCCGGTGATCGGAATGAGCGGCACTTTGAATTTGAGCGCGAGGCGGGTTGGGCCGTCGGCGGTCATGCAATTGTGCCCGAAGAACGGGACGGAAAGTCCGGCATTGTATTTTTGGTCGTTCATCAGCGCGATGCTGCGCCCGCGCTTCAATGAGCGCAGCAAACCCATGCCGCCTTCCTTGCCCTTTGCCGCTTGCAGCGTCAGGCCGAACTGAGCACGTGTATCGACGATGTATTTGTCGATGATCGGGTTGTTGGCGGGCCGGTAGGTGAAGTGGGAATCTGGATCGACCTGGGCGAGGCAGAGCGAGGTGATCTCCCAGTTCGAGAAGTGGCCGCCGATGAACACCGCGCCTTTGCCGCGCGTGGCTTCGATGATCTCCTTGCCGTGAAACTCGACTTCGCCGCTGCGATACTTGGCCAAATATTCCGGCATATGCGGAAACTCGCCGGTCATGCGGCCGAGTTCGACGAACGTCTCTTTGCGAACCTCGTTGTGGAAGGCGTCGTTCTCGTTGGGGAACGCCATGCGGATATTGCGGATGGCGGTTTTCCAGGCGCTGTTGATCGGCGCGATCGCCGGCACGATGGCGCCGCCCCAGCGTGACGCGCGCTCAAGGCCGAGCGCGCCGAGCGCGCCGACATAGGCGTTCCAGGCCAAGGCCTCGACCTGAAATCCAAAACTGTTCGGCTTAGGCTTCGCCATGCAGTGCCGTAATCCGCGATTGGATCGGCGCAAGCAAGGCGTCCAACGCTGCTTCGTCCGCAAATCGCGCCGCAACTGGCAGCACGGCCACACGCGCGCGCCATGCCGGCGACAGACGGGCGGCGTCCTTCTCGGTGGTGATCAATTGGGCGCCGCGCTGTTCGGCCATTTGCGCCAGGAGGCGCATGTCGTCCTCGGAATAGGGATGGTGGTCGCTGAAGGGCACCATGTCCTCGACCTTCGCGCCGACCGCTTCGAGCGTGTCGAAGAATTTTTCCGGCCGGGCGAGGCCGGCGAATGCGATGAGCGGGCCGCTTGGCGCTTCGCCGATCGGGGACACTGAGGCTTGCAGTATGGGTTTTGCAAAGTCGGCGAGCCAGTCGGGGTGCTCGGGAATGTCGGCGCTCCAGGTGTTATGGAGCATGACGATGGCGTCGGCGCGCGCGAGGCCATCGCGCAGGCGTTCGCGCAGCGGGCCAGCCGGAAACACTTGGCCGTTGCCGACGCCGTAAGCGGGATCGACGGCGACGATGCAGAGGTCTTTGGCGAGGGACGGATTTTGGAAGCCGTCATCCATCAAGATGACGTGGGCGCCGGCTTGCACGGCGGCGAGTGCGCCGGCGTAGCGATCGCGCGAGACCCAGGCTGCGCCGTCGCGGGCGTGAAGCAGCGGCTCGTCACCGACTTCGATCGCTTCCATGTCCGGCGTGACGCGCAAGGGACCGACGGCGCGGCCGCCATAGCCGCGTGAGAGCGTGTGCGCGTTGGGGCCGAGCCTGGCGCGGATGGCGCGGCTGATCGGTGTTTTGCCTGCGCCGCCGACGGTGAGGTTGCCTATGCAAATGACCGGCGCCGGCACGTGGCGCGAGATCGTTGTGCGCATGCGGTGTGCCGCGACGGCGGCGTACGCCCACGACACCGGCGTCAGCAGCGCGCGCAGGACCACGGCCGCGTCACGGCTTTCGATCTGATCTTTGTCTTTCCAGAACTCAGGCGGACGCATTGGCCGTGCTTTGCTGTGCTGAGGCTGATGGGACAAGCGCAATGATGGCGCTGACGGTGCGTTCAAACGCGTCGGCGCCTTGGGTGGTTGCGTTGAGGGCGGCGTCGAGTTGTTGGGCGCGCGCTGCTTCATCGCGCCAGAGGCGGGCGATCTCGGCGGCGAGCGTTTGCGCATCCTGCACGCAGGTTGCGCCGCCGGCGGCGATCATGGTGTCGAACAGGTCCTGGAAGCTTTCGACGTAGGGCCCGGTGATGATCGCGCAGGCGAGCCGCGCGGGTTCGATCGGGTTGTGGCCCTTGAGCTGCGGCAGCAAGCTGCCGGCGACGAGCGAGACGGGCGCAAGATCGTAAAGCGTGCCGAGTTCGCCGAGCGTATCGGCAACATAGACCGACGCTGCGCCTGGAGAGGCGCCTTTGGAGCGCAGAGGCGCACCGCCGGCGAGGCGCGCGATATCGGCGCCGCGTTCAGGGTGGCGCGGAGCAATGATGAGGAGCGCGTCAGCGAAATCGCGGCGCAGAATGTCGTGGGCGGCGAGCACGATTTCGTCCTCGCCCTGGTGCGTGGATGCAGCGAGCCAGATGGGGCGTGCGCCGATCTCTGCGGCGAGTGCGGCGCGTGCGGTTGCATCAACACGCGGGGCGGGCGCGGCGAGCTTTAGATTGCCGCTTGCGCCGATCGGCGCCGGCCGCAGCGCGGTGAGCGCGTCCCTGGTGCGGGCGTCGGCGGCGGAGACGTATGAGAATGCGCCGACCAAGCGGCGCCCGGCGGTGCGCCAATTGGTCCAGCGGCGCAGCGTGCGTGGGCTCATGCGGGCGTTGACCAGCGCCAATTTCACGCCGCGCGCTTCGGCTTCGAGAATGAGATTGGGCCAAAGCTCGCTTTCCACGAACACGCCAACGTCAGGGCGCCAATGATCGAGGAAGCGACGCACGCAATCGGCGCGATCGAGCGGTGCGTAGATGTGAGTGGTGCGGATGGGCGCGCGGCGCGCGACGAGTTCGGCTGAGGTGCGCGTGCCGGTGCTGAGTATGAAGGAAAGGTTCGCGTTGCGCGCGCCGAGCGCTTCGATCAGCGCGAGTGCGACGCCGCTTTCGCCGACGCTTGCTGCGTGGAGCCAAACAAGGGCGCCTTGCGGGCGCGCTTGGGTGTAGCGGCCGAAGCGTTCGCCGAGGCGGGCTGGATCTTCCTTGCTGCGCTTGGCGCGGTCGTTGAGGTAAAGGCCCGCCAACGCGCCGAGCGCCGAACTTGCGGCGCGATAGAAAATAAGGACGGGCGAAAAGCTCACGAAGTTGGCGCCGTTTCTGCGGCTTCCACCAGCGCTTCGCCGCGTGGCGGAGCGGGTTGGATTGGCGGGACGCCGGCGATGCGATCGGCTTCGGCGGCGATGCGGTTCATCTCGGCTTCGAGCGCCAAGCGCACGGCTTCGATGTCGGCGTCGCTGGCGTCCATCGGCGGCGGCGCTATGGGGTTGCCCCAGACGAGCGCGCCTTTGCCGAAGGGCAGCGGCAGCACGAAATGGTCCCAGCTTTTGTCGAAGACGATGCGGTTGTTGCTGGCCCAGGTGACGGCGACCAACGGGGCGTTGGCGAGTTTGGCCAATTGAACGGGCCCGCGCTTGACGCGCATGCGCGGGCCGCGTGGGCCGTCGGGCGTCATGGCGATGACGCCGCCGCCGTCGATGTGGCGGGCCATCTGGCGCATGGCTTCGACGCCGCCTTTGGCTTTGCCTTTCTTGGCTTCGGAGCCGCGAATGACTTGGGCGCCCACGACCCTGGCCGTGTGCGAGACGATGCCGCCTTCGCGAGAGTGCGAGATCAGCATTTTGGCCCTCGGAATACCGGGACCGAAGGTCCACATCTTGTGAATGAGCGAAAAGCGGCCGTGCCAGATGCAGCCGATGAGCTTGCCGCCATTGGGACGCCAGAACGGCTCCATCACGGCTTGGTTCACCCGGGTCCAGCGCGTGGTGACGCCCACCAACAGCATGTAGCCGCCGATCAAGCTGCCCAGGATGAACTGGATTACCGGATTGCCGAGTAGGGACTTCACTATTGAACCTGTTGGAGGCCGACCGCGACCGCTTCCGCAGCGCGGGTGAGCCCCTTATAGGGGGCGTCCCCCGTACCGCGCCAGAAGCCGAAGCGAGCCCTGCACAGAACTCCGATGTCCAATCCGACCAAATTCCCCGCTTTTGACCTCTCGACGCCGGATGGGCGCCGGGCGGCGGAGCACGACCTGATTTGGGCGGACCACGGCTTCCTGCGGAACCTCTATCAGAATTTCCATTGGATCGAACCGGGCGTCATGGCGCGCTCGAACCAGCCGTCGCCGGAGCACATCGCCCGCTACGCGCAGGCCGGCTTCAAAACGATCATCAACGCGCGCGGCAAATCCGACACCGGCTATTACGCGCTCGAGAAGGAAGCCTGCGACAAGCACGGCATTACCCTGATCGATCTGCGCTTGCGCTCACGTGAGCCGCCGAGCGTCGAGGCGATCCATCGCTGCAAGCAGATTTTCGAGTCGATCGAATATCCGGCGCTCCTGCACTGCAAATCCGGCGCGGACCGCGCGGGCGTCGCGGCTGTGCTGTTCAAACACTTTAAGATGGGTCTGCCGATCAGCGAAGCGGTGGAACAACTGTCGCTCAAATACCTGCACGTGAAGCAGGGCAAGACAGGAATGATCGACTTCTTTTTTGAGACTTATCTCGAAGAGACGAAGGAGAGCGGCAAGCCTTTCCTGGATTGGGTTAACCAGGACTACGACCTGGAGCGCGTGAAAGCGGCGTTCACCGGACAATGGTGGGCGAATATTTTGGTCGATAAGGTTTTGCGCCGCGAGTGAGTGAAGCCCATTGCGGGAACCTGGGAAGTCAGGAACAAGCGTAACGTAGGTTACCCGAGGCGGCGAAGTGACAGTGAACGTGCTTGGGCGCCAGCTACCGGCGGCCGCGACGTATGTCGCCGCGCTTAGTGCAGCACTTTTGCTACTGGTTATCACTGTTGTCGCGGCGCTGTGGCAGACTGAACAAACAACCCAGCTCAATGCAGATGTGCGTCAATCCTTGGCGCAGCGCTCAAGTTTGCGTTTGCTGATGCGCGGTGTGCAGGACGCCGAAACCGGCCAGCGCGGCTATCTGCTGACAGGCAACGAGAATTATCTCGATCCGTACTTCGCGGGCCGTAGCGATATCGAGCGTGAGATCGCAAATATCGAGACGTACGCGGGGCAAAATCCTGAGCGGGTCGCCGAAGCGCGGCGCATGCGTGAGTTGGTGAGTTCCAAACTCGAAGAACTGCAAACAACGATCGACCTGCGCCGTGAGGGGCGCGGGAATCTGGCGATGGCGCGCGTGCGAGACGGACGCGGCAAGCTTGTCATGGATGAATTCCGTGCGCTGATCGCAGCGGCCGAAGCGCGCGAGCAGGCGGGCGTGATCGAAGCGATGGCGGCCGTTGATCGCGGCGCGACGCGTCTGCGGTTCGTCATTATCATCGCAGGCTTGCTATTGCTTGGCGTGGCGGCCCTGCTCGTTGTTACGGTGCGCAACGCGATGTCGGAATTGCGTGTTTCGCGCGACGAGGCGCGTTCGGCGCATGAGCGTGTGCTGCAAGAGATGGGCGCGCGTGAGCAGGCGGAAGAGAAAGTCCGCCAGATGCAAAAGATGGAAGCGATCGGCCAGCTTACGGGCGGGGTGGCGCACGACTTCAACAATATGCTCGCCGTCATCATCAGCTCGCTGCAATTGGCGCAGCGCCGCTTGGCGCGGGGCGACACCGATATCGCGCGCTTTGCCGATGCGGCCATGGATGGCGCGCGGCGCGCGGCGACGCTGACCAACCGTTTGCTTGCCTTTGCGCGTCGCCAGCCGCTGCAGCCGCAAGTGCTGGACGTCAATCGCGTCATCGCTGGCATGTCCGATCTTCTGCGCCGGACGCTGGGTGAGAGCATTTCGCTTGAGATTGTGCTGGGCGGCGGCGCGTGGCGCTCGCATGCTGACCAGAGCGAACTGGAAAACGCGATTCTCAATGCGTGCGTGAATGCGCGCGATGCGATGCCGGAAGGCGGCAAGCTCACGATCGAGACGTCCAATGTGTTCCTCGACGAGGCCTATGCGGCGGCGAATGCCGAGGTGACGCCCGGCCAACATGTGATGATCGCGATCACCGACACAGGCGGCGGCATGTCTCCCGAAGTGCGCGCACGTGTGTTTGAGCCGTTCTACACGACCAAGGAAGTTGGCAAGGGCACGGGGCTTGGCCTCGCGCACGTGCACGGCTTCTTGAAGCAGAGCGGCGGTCACGTCGCGATTTATTCGGAAGTTGGCGTCGGCACGACGGTGAAGTTCTATCTTCCGCGTACGCAGATGGAAGAGAGCGAAGATCAGGTCGTTCGGACCGAGAGCAAAGATTTGCCGATGGGCGATGCGGCGACCATCGTTCTCGTCGTTGAGGACGAAGAACGGGTGCGCAATCTCAGCGTCGCGTCGCTACGCGAGCTTGGCTACACGGTGGTGCACGCATCGAGCGGCGAAGAGGCATTGCTCAAGCTTGAAGCGAAGCCTGCCGTGACCTTGTTGTTCACTGATATCGTGATGCCGGGGATGAGCGGCCGGAAGCTTTCGGATGAGGCCAAGGCGCGCTACCCAGAGCTGAAGGTGCTCTATACGACCGGCTACACGCAGAACGCCATCGTTCATAACGGCGTTGTCGATGCCCACGCGCGGTTGTTGCTGAAGCCGTATTCGATCGATGATCTCGCACGCAAAGTGCGCGCGGTGCTCGATGAATAAGTGACGGCTCGTTTGGAGCCGGCACCTCTGGGCTTATTGCACTGACGGATTGTAATAGGGCGAATAGGGATCGAGACGGGCGTCGTAGCTCGACGCCGCCGGATCGAGGCGCGGATCGTAATAGCCGTCGCCTTCATCGATCACGGCGTAACCTGTGCCGTGATAGCGTGCGATCACCACGCGATTGCCGGTGTCGCTGACGCCGTTGGCGGTCGCGTCGGCCTCGCAGTTTCGATTGATGATGGCTTGGCGGGCGTTGGTTCGGCCGTCGTTCACGCCGCACACTTGCTCGGATGCATTGTTGATGCGGCGAATGAGGGCGTCGGCGCCGGCGGCGCTGTTTACGTTGAGATCGCCGTAGGTGACGAGGCGCTCTTCGGGTTGGGTCTGGGCGATGGCCGGAGCGGCGCACGCGAGGGCGACGGCGGAAGCGATGGCGAAATGCAATGAGCGGGACATGATCTGTTGAAGCTCCTGATTGCTCCCGCCCCTTGGCGTTGCTAACCCGCGCCTCTTTGATCTGTTCCGATCCGTTGTCGTCATCCTTCGGCAAGCTCGAGGTGACGCCAAATTTAACTCAGCGAGAACAGTTAGCTCGCTTGTTCCGTGCTTTGGAATTGCAGACGCGAGAGCCGGGCATAGAGCCCGCCCTTGGCCACGAGTTCGTCGTGGCGGCCGACTTCGACGATGCGGCCATTTTCAAGCGCCAGGATGCGATCCGCATCGCGCACGGTGGCGAGGCGGTGCGCAATCACAAGCACAGTGCGGCCCTTGGAGAGACGCTTCAGCGCGTCCTGCACTTGGGCTTCGCTGGCCGCATCGAGGGCGCTGGTGGCTTCGTCCAGAAGAAGGATCGGCGCGTCGCGGAGAAATGCGCGCGCAAGGGCGATGCGTTGGCGCTCGCCGCCCGAGAGATTACCGCCGCGCTCGCCCGCCGCGGTGTCGTAGCCGTTGGGCAGCGCCATGATGAAATCGTGAGCGGCGGCGTTGCGTGCGGCCTCCTCGATTTCCGCATAGGTCGCGCTGGCGCGGCCGAGTGCGATGTTGTTGCGGATGGTGTCGTTGAAGAGCGCCGCTTCTTGCGCCACGAGCGAGATCGAGCTGCGGAGCGAGACGACGGTGACGTCGCGCACGTCCTGGCCGTCAATGCGAACCGCGCCGTGGGTGACGTCGTAAAGGCGCGGCAGGAGATTGAAGATGGTCGACTTGCCGGAGCCTGAGGGGCCGACGAGCGCGACAGTCTCGCCAGGCTCAACCGTGAAGCTGACATTCTCAACCGCCGGCGCTTCGCCGTAGCTGAAGCCGACGTCGGAAAATTCGATGCGGCCCTCTTTGACGGCCAGCGCCTTTGCGCCCGGCTTATCGTTGATGGTCTCCGGTTCGTCGATCAGCGTGAAGATGCGCGTCACGGCGGCGAGCGCTTCGTTCAGCATTGTGTTGAAGCCGCTGATCGAACGCGCCGCCGGCGTTGCGACACCGACGGCGCCGATCATGCCGAAGAGATCGCCGAGCGTCATGTGGCCGGCGGCGATGCGAACGCCAGCGAGATAAAGCACGCCGGCAAGTGCGACGCCGCCGAGGATTTCGAGCAAAGGCTCGCTGCGCGCGCGGTTGTGCGCGAGTTTCATGCCGAGGCGGCGTTGTTCTTCGAAGGCGCGATTGGCGCGCTCCGTCTCGCGCCGTTCGAGGCTGTAGGTTTTGACGAAACGCGAAGCGCCGAAGATTTCGTTGAGCAGGGCCGTGACGTGGCCGATCTGCTCTTGGGCGATGCTCGTTTGTTTGCGGGCGCGCTTGGCGATGGCGCCGAGCGGGCGGGCGGCGAGCGCGAAGACGCCGATGACGACGCCCGCCAACACCCAATCGAGGTAGAACATCATCGCGATCGAGCCGATCAGGGTGAGGCTGTCGCGGAGCGAGGTTTGCGCAGCGCGCACCAGGGCGTAGCCGACAATGGTGATGTCGTTGGTGAAGCGCGAGACGAGGCGGCCGACATCCTCGCGCGCGAAGCGGGCGAAATCGACGCTCATCAACTTCGCGAACATTGCGCTTTGCAGATCGCGCAAGATCTTGAGCGCCAGCGCCTGGGTCATCACAGCCTGACCCCACATGCCGGCGGCGCGCAATCCGACGATGACGATGACCGCGATCGGAATGAGTGAGATCAGCGTGAGATCGCGCGACTGAATGCTGTCGGTCGCGAATTTGAGGATCCAGGCGTAGGACGCCGATGCGCCGGCGACGAGCACCAGCACGGGCGCGAGCGCCAGCAGGTCCATTTTGTAGCGCAGTATATACTGGCGCCACAGCCGCGAGAGGACAGCGCCAGCTTTCATCTCAGATCACATCTCGCCTTCAGGGTCGGTCCCTGGATCGAGCAGGCGGTGCGCGTGGATGATGAAGTAGCGCATGCGTGCGTTATCGATCGTGCGTTGCGCCGCGCCCTTCCAGGCGTCGTAAGCGGTGCGATAGTTCGGATAGGCGCCGACGAAATCGACGGCCTTGAGATCGATGAATTCTGGGCGATCAAGATCCTTCATCTCGCCGCCGATAACGAGGTGGAGGAGTTGGCGTGGTTGTTCGCTCATGTGCCTTTAGCCGGTGGCCTGCTCACGCGGATCGGGCAGGGTTTTCGTGCGCTCGATTAGCAAAGGGTGCAGGCCCGCGCCAGCGGCTACGACGCCGGGCACGCGCGGGTTCTCGTTGTTGAACCGAAGCGGATCGCCCCAGAAATCGGTGACTTGGCCGCCTGCCGCTTCAATGATGGCGGCGCCGCCGGCGACGTCCCATTCGTGCTTCCAGCCGAAGAGGAGTGTGGCGTCGCCCATGCCGGCGGCGACTAGCCCCATGCGATAGGCGATGGACTGGCGCTCGATGGTGTCCATTTTCGGCCAGAGCGCGGCCCAGCGTTTTTCCGCGAAGCGGCTTTTCTGGGCGATCATGCGCGCGCCTTCGAGGCGGGCGGTTTCGCTGACCTTCATCGGACGGCCATTCAGCCAGGCGCCGTGACCGATGACGCCGGTGAACATCTCATCGGTCATCGGATTGTAGATGACGCCCGCATAGGGGCGGTTGCCTTCGAGGATGCCGACGCTGATCGTCCATTGCGGCACCTTGGCGATCAGCGCCGCGGTGCCGTCGATCGGATCGAGCATGAAGGTGCGCTCTTTGTTGATGCGCTGCTCGGGCTTGTCTGGCGTTTCTTCGGAGAGCCAGCCGTAATCGGGGCGTTTGGAGAGCAGGCGAAGCTCAAGCATCGCGTCGATCGTCTTGTCGACGTTCGTTACAGGGCCAAGTTCGCCTTTGGACTGGATCTCGAGCGGCTTCTGCGAAAGTTCACGCGCAAGAGCGCCGGCTTCGCGAACGTTCGTCTCCAGCAGTTCGAGTTCAGACGCCGCCGATTGCAAGGTCATCCACGATCAAGCTTGAGATTTCTAGGGAGCCGCGATTGTCGACGTCGGAGCCGGTTCGCAGGCGTTTGAAGATGTCGAGCAGATTGCCCGCCACGGTGATCTCGCTCACCGGATGCGCGATCTCGCCGTTCTCGAACCAATAGCCGGCGACACCGACCGACCAATCGGCGGTGTTCGGGTTGAGCGAGGGTGAGAACATGTCGGTGACAAAGAGGCCTTTGCCGCAATTCTTCATCATGGTGGCGAGGTCTTCAGCGCCGGGCTTCACGAACAAGTTCGAAGTGCCAATTCCGGGCGGGCCGCCGTGACCGGCGGTGGCGTGACCGTTGGGTTCGAGATTGAGCTGGCGTGCGGCTGATGAGTTCAGCAGCCACATCGTCAGCACGCCGTCGTCGATTAACGTGGCTGGTTTGACTGCGCTGCCTTCGCCGTCAAACCAGTGGCTGCCAGGCAGGCGCTTCACGAATGGGTCTTCGTGAATGCGGAAGCCCTCGGCGAAGATGCGTTGACCCATCTTGTCTTTGAGAAAGGAAACGCCGCGCGCGACGGCGGCCCCGGAGATGGCCGAAAAGAGCGGTGAGATGATGCGCCCGGCGAGGCGGTTCTCGAAGATCACCGGCGCCCTTTGGCTGGCGATCTTGCGCGCGCCTATGCGCCGGGCCGTGCGCTCACCTGCGATGCGGCCGATTTCTTCAGGCGATGGGAGATCGGCGAAGAAGCGTTTGGTGCGCCATTCGTAGTCGCGCTCCATTTCGTCGTCCTTCTCAGCCACAGGCTGGGTGCCGAGGCTGAACGAGGTGCCGCTTTCATAACCTTCGAAGCCGTTCGAGGTCATGTGAACGAACGTCGAGTGTTCACTTGAGGCGCCGCCGCCGCCTGAGTTGGCGATGCCTGGGATGGCGAGCGATGCGGCTTCGCAGCGTTTAGCAAGATCAAGCAACTGATCCGGCGTCGGGCGCGCGGTGTCGGATTGTTCGAGGTCCGGTGCGGGGCCTTTGGCGTGGAAGCGTGCGTCCAGGAGGCCGGCGAATTTGTCCTCGGGCGCGGCTTTGGCCATGGCGACGGTGCGCTCGGCAAGGTCTTTTAGACCTTTGGCCGAAAGGTCGGTCGAGGAGGCGGACGCTTGCTGCTTGCCGATGAAAGCGCGGAGCGCCACTGAGCGGGCTTCTTCGCGCTCCATGCCTTCGAGCTCGCCCATGCGGACCTCGGCCGAAATGCTCTCGCGGACTGCCAGCGAAGCCTCCGAACCATCTGCGCCAGCTTGTTTTGCGTAATCGATCAGGGCCGCGAGTGCGGCGTGTGAATCAGTGTCGAAGGCCATGCGTCCAACATGGGCTTGCATGGGGGCCGGGGCAATCGCTGAACTGCGGTATTCAAATACTCAAAGCTGTTGCGCGAGACCTGCCCACAGGAGTCCGCCGCCGATGAGGGCGTAAGAGGTCCAGGTCAGGACCATGCCGAACATGCGCCCAGCGTTGAGCGTGCCGGTGGTGAGGCCCCAGCCGTGCAAAATTCTTCCGAGGGTCAAAGAAATTCCTGAGGCGTGCAGCAGCCAAACCGGCGTCGCGGGGTCGAAAAGCGCGAGCAAAACGATGCCGACGAGGGCGCCTGGGATGTACTCGGCGGCGTTGGCGTGGGCCCGGACAGCGCGCCCGAAAACCTCGTTTCCGCCGTCGCCCAACGTGATCTTGTGTTTGCGGCGGCCGGCCACCACTAAAACTGCGAGTACGAGCAGGATGAGAATATTTACGCCTGCATAAAGCGCGGCAATCTCAAGACGCAGCATCCGGTGTTCTCCCTCGCGATTGCTCTAGTCCGCGGGCAATCGTCATTTCAACCTTTTGTTTTGCTTTCAGAAACCGCGTGTTCATCGGGACTAGGCATTATCTGCCCAACAAAGAATGCCTCGAAGGCAGGGTTGGGTGGTTTTGATCGACGCGGGTTTCATCTCAGGCGTCGCATGGGCGATGTTCGCGGCGGCAACAGGCACTGGCCTGGCGGCCGCCGCGATAGCCTTGTTCCGCAAGGTTGAAGATTACGACTACGATTTCGCGGCCGGCTACAACGCGCTCGCGCCGGTGCTTCAAGACTAAAATTACAAAAAACAAAACGACACGCATCGCGCAGCGCCGCTAAGGTCGCGCGCGTGGAGGCGTGTTCATGAAATTGCGTGCGATCGTGTTGGCGTTGGCCTTGGCCGCGTGCGGACAGACGGGCGAGCAAGCGGAAGTTCCAACAGGTCCCGCTGGCCCCGATCCTTCGACATTAAACATCGAGATCGGCCGGTACGGCGCGATGCTGAGCCAAGTGAATGATCAGAGCGCTGAGCGGCCTGGCTCTATTCAGCCTGAAGTGACCTCGCAGCGCGATCTGGCGCGCCGTCTGCGTGAAGCGGTTTGGAGCTACAATATTCAACGCTCGCAACTGTGCTCGAAGGGGCTGTTCACTGAAGTCGCGTGCGGCTCAGCGTACGAGCCGGTTTGGATTTCAGAGCCCGAGACGGTTGAGCCGACGCTGGAAGAGATTCAGTCGCGCAGCGATGCGTTGGGCGCGGAAGTGCAGCGGCTCTGGGGCGCGGTGTGCGATGACGCAAAGTCGCGCGTGCCGGAAGAAGAGCGGATGGCTGTGTGTCCGATGGAGTAGGGCGTCAGCCCCAGTCCGCGATCGCGGCGCGCGTTTCAGCATCGGCAGGAAACAAAAGTTCGAGCCGCAGATCGCGGACGTTAACGTCCTCACTTGAGCCGAAGTGCGCAATCGCAGTGACAAAGCGCAATTGCCGATCGCCGTAGTTGACGACGAGTGGGAGGATGGGTTGCCCAGTGGTTGCCGCCGCGCGCGGATATCGCGCGGTGGCGCGCTCTAAGAGTGCGATAAGTTCCTGGAAATCTTGGTCATCGCCTGCTTCGAGCGCCTCAAGCTGCACGCGGGACATAAGTTCGGACAATACTTCGGGCAAATTGGCGATCACCGTTGCGACCTGTGGGCCCGAGGTCAGAAGTCTAACAATATTGGTTTCGGAGCCATCGCCTTGAAGCGCGTCCAATAACGTACGCGAACTGTTGTTTGCTTCTTGTACAGTCCAGTGGCGATCAACGACCATGGCCGGATTGGGCGCATGCTTGGCGATCATTTCGTTTAAGATCTCGCGAAACGGCTCAACTGCAACTGAGTTCATCGGCGAGGTTGGAAAGATTGGCGCAAACCCTGCTGCTTGCAGTAGTTTGTTGCGCGCGCCGAGCGGCAAGAGTAGCCCCGCGCCCAATCGTGCAACCATTTCTCTGCTGGGCTGGGCGCGCCCCGACTCTAGAAATGAAACGTGCTTGGCAGACACGTCGCAAGCCAATGCGAGTTCCAGTTGGCTCAAGCGCCTCGCGCTTCTGTAGTGCTGTAAAGCCGCGCCGAAGCCAGCCGTCGAAGGATGCAGGGTCGTCATGTGATTTGTATCCTCGCGCCCTGTGAGGCGTGTCCATAACCTCTGAGGTAATTGCGCAACGCGCGATGTCCGCTCAATTCTCCTACACAAGGGAGAATTTCTATGACAGGCGCTTGGCGAGTTTGGATCATCGTTTGGTGTTGGGCCGTGGTGGCGTTTGGGGCGCTGCTGGCGGCGGGCGCCATCCCGGGCATAGATGCGCCAGCGCGTGCGCTGTTCATCTTGTTTAGCGGCGATCCTGCGACCGCTGATGTGTACGCTCATCCCGCCGTCAGGTTCGGCCTCGGATTGCAGGGGGCGCTGACGATCGGCTGGGGGCTCACGATGCTCGCGCTCGTGAGGACGCCGTCGATCGGCGTCAGTCAGTGGCGGGCGCTCAGCGTTGCGCTGTTCGCTTGGTTTGTGATCGACAGCGCGATTTCGATCTCCACGGGCTTTTGGTTAAACGCCATATCAAACACCGGGCTGCTGGTTGCGTACCTGATCCCGGTGTTAGCCTCGGGCGTGCTGAAGCGCGCTTAGCGCAGCTTCCACACTGCAGCGCGTTTCACTTCTGCGTCTTCGAGCGCGCGCGTCACCGGGATGTCGTAGGCGGCGATTTGTTCGAGTTTGTCGCGCGGAAGATAAGTGCGGCCGGGGTCGCCGATGAGGACGGTTTTGCCGGCAGTTTGTTGTTCGATCAGCCAGGCCAGCACGCGCGGCGCGAGATCGCGATCGTAGAAGAGATCGCCAACGAGGATGACTTCGGCGCCCGTTGGTTTGCCGACGGGATCGGCGCCGCTGGTTTCCACGCTGACGTTGTTGAGTTCAGCGTTGAGGATGGCGGCGTGTGAGGCGAAGGCGTCGATGTCGATCGCCAGCGTTGATGTGGCGCCGGCTTTCATCGCGGCGATGGCGACGAGGCCGGAGCCGGACGCGACATCCATCACGCTTTTGTCGCGCACGGTTTCGGGGTGATCCAGCACATAGCGCGCGAGCGCTTGGCCGCCCGCCCACGCGAACGCCCAGAACGGCGGCGGCAGGCCGAGTTCGCCGAGTTGTTCCTCGGTGAGTTGCCATAAGCTTACGGCGTCGTCGGCGAGATACAGCTGCAGCTCCGGCACATGGCTCGGCGCCAGCACGCGCGTGTTCTGGCGAATGAAGGCGGGGATGTCGCAGATCAAGCTGGCTGCGCGATCGGCTTATTCGTCGCTTCGCCCAGGACGCTGAAATAGCTCGGCGCGATGTGCATGCGGGACCAGTAGCCTTTTTCCATCAGCGATCGGTGCAGGCTTTCCAGGCGATAGCAGGGCGCGTGCATGAAGACGTGGTGCTCGCCGTGGAAGTGGACCCAATAGGGCGCGATGAAGAGGCGTTCGAAAATATTGGCGAGGGTTGTGCGTGCGTGCGTGAACGGGTCTTCCGCAGTTTTTACGCACGCGTGTTCGGCAATGTTGCGCAGGCGCGTGACCAAGGGCAGCCATGTCGCCATCGGCACGATCCAGAGCGCGAAGTACGCCCACCAATAGCCTGCTGCCGAAAGGCTTATGAGCAGCAGCGCATTGGTAAGCAAGAAGCGACCGTTGCTGGAGTTCACCACTTCGCCGGGTTTGCGATTCCCGAAAATCTGCGCGGTGCGCTGTTTGAGGAAGGTTCGCCCGGTGAGATCGCGCGCGACTTTGCGCCACAGTGAGGCGCGCGTGATCGGGAAGGGTGCAGAGAGCGAGCGATCGGGATCTTCGGGTTGTTCGGTGAAGCGATGATGCTTTAGGTGATAGTCGCGATAGGACTTGAGTCGCGCGCCGACAGGCGCAGCGCACAGCCATTCGCCGACCCAATCGTTGATCTTCAAATTTGAATGCAACGCGCCGTGCGCGGCGTCGTGCATCAAAATGGCGAGGCCGAGTTGGCGGGCGCCGATGAGCATGACGGCTAAAATGTAGGTCAGTGGGTTCGGCCAGAGCACGAACATGGCGCCGGCGGCGAAGATGAGCCCCCAGGCGCTGGCGACGCACACCAAGCCCAGCCAGGTGGAGCGCTTGGAAAAGCGCGCCCATTCCTCGGGCGTGAACACATCTTTGGGATCGATGCGGGTGACTGCAGGCATGAGCCCTTCTAGCGTACGCCGATCCCGATTTCACCATTGCGGCTGGCAAATGTGATCGAGATCAAGGCGCGCTCCGCGCGACGGCAGATGATCGGGCTACGTTTTGTGGAGCAGGATCATGAAAGCGAATGAAGGCGGGCTGGATCGGATGCTGCGCGTTGTCGTTGGGATCGGCCTTCTGTCGTTGACAGTTGTGGGACCACAGACGCCGTGGGGCTATGTGGGCCTTGTGCCGCTGCTGACGGGCCTGGTCGGGTTTTGCCCGCTCTATGCGGTGCTGGGCTTCAACACGTGCGGTATGCGCAAGGCCTAGATCGGCGGCGGCGTTTCCTGGAAGGCGAAGACGCGGCGTAAGCCCGCTTCGCCGATGCGCGTGAATTCCAGCACGCGGCTGCCGCGCTTTTGCGTCGCCCAACCGCGCTCGAGGATTTCATCGAGGATGGCGGCGCCGAGTGCGCCCGCGAGGTGGTGGCGGCGCACGCTCCAATCGAGGCAAGCACGGCATAGGGGGCGCGCGCCTTGCTCAAGATCTTCGATGTCGACGCCGAAGGTCTGCACCTTGATGCGGCCGAGTTTCGTCAGCGCGAATGTTTTTTCCGGGCCGGGCAAAATCCATTTGTTCTTTTTGAAAGCGTCGAAGAGGCCGACGCCGAGATCGCCGGCGAGGTGATCATAGCAAACGCGCGCGTGGCGCATCTGCGGTTCTTTCGGACCTGGGCGCGTGCGCAGCGCTTTGGCGCGCGCGGCGACGCCCATCAAGGTTTCGAGCAATCCTGCAACGTCGGCGTCGGCCAAGCGGTAGTAGCGATGGCGGCCTTGCGCTTCGACGGCGACCAGACCGCCATCGACGAGTTTTGAAAGATGTGAGCTTGCGGTTTGTTTGGTGACGCCGGCTTCAAGCGAAAGTTCGCTTGCTGTGTAAGCGTCGCCGTTCAAAAGCGCCGTCAGCATGTTGGCGCGGGCGGGATCGCCGACCATTGCGGCGATAGCTGCTATATTGGGTCCGTCTCTCATCAAAAGCTCATATAGGGATGGTTCGATCATAATCGAACCATGAGGCGCCAGCAATCCGCTAGGGCTGGCGGGGAAGGAGCCCTGCTATGCTGACATGCTGTATTCGTTACGAAATCGATCCATTCAAAAAGACGCAATTCGAGCGGTATGCGCGCGTGTGGGGAGAGGCAATTCCCCGCTGCGGGGCTGACTTGATCGGCTATTTCGCGCCGCACGAGGGTTCCGCTACGTTGGCGTACGGATTGTACAACATACAGAATTTGGCGGCGTACGAGGACTATCGGGCGCGGTTAGCGGCTGATCCGGCGGGACGGGTGAATTATGAGTTCGCGAAAGCCGAGCGATTCATCCTGCGCGAGGATCGGACGTTTTTGAAAATCTGTTCGCGATGATCGCGGTGATCTTTGAGGTCGAACCTGCGGATCGCGACGCCTATTTCCGTATCGCTGCAGAGCTGCGATTGTTGCTAGATGAGATCGATGGGTTTGTTTCGATCGAGCGGTTCCAGAGTTTGAATGATGATGGGCGAGTGCTGTCGCTTTCATTCTGGCGCGATGAAGAGGCGGTGAAGCGCTGGCGCAATGTTGATGCGCATCGATTGGCGCAGCGGGTGGGAAGAGGCGGCGTGTTTCGGGATTATCGGCTGCGTGTTGCGGAGGTGGTGCGCGATTATGGGATGAATGAGCGGACGGAGACGCCGGCAGATTCACCAGAAGTCCACTCAGACGTCATCCTGTGGCGCGCCCACGATGACGGAGGGAGCTAAAGCTTGCTCTGCTCCGGTGTCTGCGTGTCGATGAAGCGCCAGAGGTGCCAGGCGGCGGCGCTGCGGAACGGGGCCCAGCGTTCGCCGTAGGCGCCTAACGTCTTGGGTGTGAACTGGCGGCGGTAGAGCTTTTCGGCGCCTTTGCGCACGCCAAGATCATCGATCGGCAGCACGTCAGGGCGGCCGAGCGTGAACATGAGATACATCTCGACCGTCCAACGGCCGACGCCGCGCGCGGCGGTGAGGCGCTGGATGATCTCTTCGTTGCCCATGCGCGAGAGTTTGCGCGCTTCGGGAATGATTCCCTCGAGGCGCTTTTGCGCGACATCTTTGATGGCGGCGATCTTCTGGCGCGAGAGCCCAGCTGTGCGCAGCAATTCCGGCGAGGCTTCGATCAGGTCTTCTGGATCTGGGTGATCTTTATTCGGGAAGAGCGCGATCATGCGGCCGTGAATGGTGCCTGCGGCCTTGCCGGAGAGCTGTTGGTAGACGACCGAGCGCACCAGCGAGCGATACGGATCTTTTTTCTTCTCGAACGTGGTTGGGTAAGGCTCGTGCTTGGGGATCACGCGGGCGAAGCGTTTGCACACTGCGCTGAGATGTTCTTCCGCTTCACCCACGTCACACTCCCAGCGATGGCCTTATGGTGCGCCAGATGGGTTCAAGCGCAAACGCCACTAAGACGGCCGCGCCGATGATGGCGTTGAATTTGAAGCCGGCAAGCGCCGTTTCCGGACGTTTGTCGTCAACGCCGGCGAGCATCGGCCAGATCATTAGCGCGCCGATGAGGCTGAGCGGCGCGGCGACCCAAAGGCCGGCGCCCGACATTGCGCCCGCCGCCGCCCAGAGGATCAGTGCGCCGACATAGAACGCGCTGGTCCAGGTGCGCCATTTGTCGGCGAAGAGGCGCGCGGTGGAGCGCACGCCGACGAGGGCGTCGTCTTCGCGATCCTGGAGTGCGTAGATCGTGTCGTAGGCGATGGTCCACAGGATGCAGCCGGCATAGAGCGCGAAGGCCTCCTGCGGGACAATGCCGGTTTCGTACGTGGAGGCCGCGGCGCCGACCAGCGCGCCCCACGAAAAGACGATGCCGAGCCATGCTTGCGGCCACCAGGTGATGCGCTTCATCAGCGGGTAAAGCGCGACCAGCGGAATGGCGATCAGCGAGACGATCTGCGCCAGCGGCGGCAGCATCAACAAAGCGATGAGTCCGACGAGGCATTGGCCCAGCAGCCAGATCCAAGCGGCCTTGGTGGATATTGCGCCGGAGGGCAATGGGCGCAGGCGCGTGCGCTCGACTTGCACGTCGATGTCCTTGTCGAGGATGTCGTTATAGGTGCAGCCTGCGCCGCGCATGGCGATGGCGCCGAGGATGAAGGCGAGCGTAAAATACGCGTCTTCCCAGTAAAAGCCGAAGCCTGTGCGCGCTACGGCCATGCCCATGAAGCAGGGCAACAGCAGCAATTGCCAGCCAATAGGACGATCGAGGCGAGAGAGCTGCGCGAAGGGTTTCCATGCGCGCGGCAACGCATCGGTCCAATGTTGATTCAACGCATCGGCGGGTTTCAATTCGTTCACACGCGCGTATTGCGCGCCGCATCGCCTTTACGCAAGGCGACACAGAGGCTATGTGAGCCGTCCTTCGGAGCTGCAGAATGAACCCCCGCTTTAAATAAATACGGCGCTGCGAACGGTCGCCGTCGAGCCTTGAGAGAGCGCTAGCCCTCCCGGCTTCAAATCCCGAAACCGATTGCGGGTTTTCGCAGTCGCACATGGGCAAACCAGTTCGCCGAGCCGTGTTGCGGGTGATTTTGCGTTTTCAGCGCTTCGCTTCCAGCACTTCGTTCCCATCTCAGTTTCGCTAGCCCGCGTGCGCGCGGCGGCGATTCATCTTCGGTACTCAAATGAGCGACGCATACGATAACGACGACCAGCGCGAAGACGGCCAACGCAAAGCAAGCTTGCGCCAGGTGATCGCGTTCATGTGGAAGCATTGGTCAAGCCAGCCGGGAAAGCTGGCGATGGTGGCATTATTGTTCGGCCTCGCAATCGTGGCCGATCTCTCGATGCCGTTCGCATCGAAGAACATGGTCGACGCGTTGACGGCAGGCCCATCGGCGGCTGGCGAGCGTGCGGCGGCGTGGGGCTATGGCGTGCTTATTCTGTTGGCGTTCGTATTTTACATGGCGCGCAACACTGGGGTGCGGTTCCATATCCCGTTCTCGTCCAAGAACATGGAGCGCATCGTCACGGACGGCTTTCGTGACGTGCAGCGTTTCTCAGCCGATTGGCATGCCGACAATTTCGCCGGCGCGACGGTGCGGCGCGTATCGCGGGCGATGAACGCCTACGACACGATCTCGGACACGTTGGTGTGGTTCATGATCCCCGCCATCGGCGTGCTGATCGGCGTGACCGTGCTGACATTCCTGCAATGGCCAATCATCGGCATGTTCACGGGGCTGACGATCCTGACCTTCGTGGCGGTGGCGTACCTCTCGAGCCGCTTTTACGTGGCCGAGCCGCTGAAGCGCTACATCAAGGCTGACACGGCTATCGGCGCCGCGCTTGCGGACGCCGTTGCCTCGAACGCGACCGTGAAGGCCTTCGGTGCGGAAGCGCGTGAGCAGGCGCGCTTTGATGGCGTGGTGCAGGTTTGGACCAAAGAGGCGAACTTCACCTGGTCGCGTTTCACCAATGCGTGGGTGATTCAGAACTTGCTGCTTTGGTTGCTGCAGGCGGGATTGCTGGGTCTGGTGCTGCTAGAATGGAGCAAGGGTCGCGCGACGGCGGGCGACGCCGTTTTTGCGATCACCTCGTTCATGCTGGTGTCCAGTTATCTGCGTACGCTGGGCGAGAACGTGCAGAATCTGCAGAAGGGCATCGCCGATATCGAGGATGTTGTCGCCTACGCGGCGCAGTGTGCGGAGGTTGTCGATCGCGCGCATGCAAAAGCGTTTCATCCAGTGGAGGGACGCATTGCCTTCGATGCGGTGACGTTCGGCTATAAAAATGCAGCCGATGCGCTCTATAGCGGCTTTTCGCTGGAGATCGCGGCGGGTGAGACCGTAGCGCTTGTCGGGCCGACGGGCTCGGGCAAGTCGACGTTCGTGAAGCTCGTGCAGCGTCTCTATGATGTCGATGCGGGCGCTATTCGCATCGATGGCCAGGACGTGCGTGAGGTGACGCAGGCCAGCCTCCGGCAGAGTATCGCGCTCGTGCCGCAGGATCCGGCGCTGTTTCACCGCTCGTTGCGCGAGAACATTTCTTACGCACGCCCCGGCGCTTCGATGGACGAGATCATCGATGCGGCTAAGCGGGCGCACGCGCACGATTTCATCGAGAAGCTGCCGGCGGGCTACGACACGGAAGTGGGTGAGCGCGGCGTGAAGCTCTCTGGCGGCGAGCGTCAGCGCGTTGCGTTGGCGCGGGCGTTCCTGGCGAATGCGCCGATCCTGATCCTCGATGAAGCAACGTCTTCTTTGGACGTAGCGACCGAGCGCGAGGTGCAGGCGGCGATGGCGGAGTTGAAAGAGGGGCGCACCACGATCGTGATTGCGCACCGGCTCTCAACCATTCGCGAGGCCGATCGCATCCTGGTGTTCAACGAGGGCCGCATCGTCGAGCAAGGCAAGCACGCCGAACTGATCAGCGCGCACGGGCTTTACGCAAAGCTTAATGCGATGAGCCGTGGCGATGTGCTGACGGATGAGGCTGCGTAAGTTAACGACGGAGTGTGGCGTCGCCCTTCGACAAGCCTAGGGTGACGCCACCTCTGGCGCGGGTCTCAATGCTGCTGCTTAATAAGCGCAAGCCTCGAAGACGCGCTTCACCTCGCCGCCCCATTCGGTTTTGTAGCGTTCGATCAGGCGCTCGGCTGGGGTGATGCCGCTGGCGGCGATGTCGTCCAGTTCGGCGAGGAAGTGGGTTTCATCTTGACCGGCGTTGTCGGTGCAGGCGCGTGACTTGAGGCCTTGGCGTGCGATGGCGAGCGCCGCTTGCGCGATATCTTGGGCTTTGTTGCCGCGAATGGGTGCGCGCAGGCCCATGACGGGAACGCCGCGGCGTAGCGACTCGCGATCTTCTGCCGTCCAGCTCTTCACCAATGACCACGCCGCTTCGAGCGCTGCATCGTCATAATAGATGCCGGCCCAGAATGCGGGCAGCGCGCAGAGGCGCGACCAGGGACCGGCGTCGGCGCCGCGCATTTCGAGGTAGGTCTTCAAGCGCACTTCAGGGAAAATCGTCGTCAGGTGATCTTCCCAATCCTTCACCGTCGGCAATTCGCCGGGCAGCGCAGGAAGCTTGCCTTCCATGAATTTGCGGAAGCTTTGACCTGAGGCGTCGATGTATTTGCCGTCGCGATAGACGAAGTACATCGGCACATCGAGTGCGTACTCAGCGTAGCGCTCAAAGCCCATGCCTTGTTCGAACACGAACGGCAGCATGCCGGTGCGATCGGGGTCCGTGTCGGTCCAGACATGGCCGCGATACGAAAGGAAGCCGTTCAAGCGGCCTTCGGCGAAGGGTGAAGCGGCGAAGAGTGCGGTGGCGATCGGTTGCAGCGCGAGGCCGACGCGGAATTTTTTGACCATGTCGGCTTCGGAGGCGAAGTCGAGATTGGTTTGCACCGTGCAGGAGCGGAACATCATCTGACGGCCGAGACGGCCAACCTTTTGCATGTAGTTCCGCATGATCCCGTAGCGGCCCTTGGGCATGATCGGGATGTCATCGAGCGCCCAGAGCGGCTGAAAGCCGAGGCCCAGGAACGCGATGTTCATGTCGCTGCAGACGTCGCGCAATTGCGACAGGTGTGAGCCGGTTTCGGCGCAGGTTTGGTGCAAGTGCTCGAGTGGTGCGCCGGAGAGTTCGAACTGGCCGCCGGGCTCGAGCGAGATCGACGCCAGGCCTTGCTTCAGAGCGATGACGTTCTCGCCCTCGAACACGCGCTCCCAGCCGTAGCGATCGGCGAGCCGGTTCAGCAACGCGCCGATGCCGTTCTGACCCTCATAGGGGACTGGCTTCAGCGTATCGCGATAGAAGGCGAACTTCTCGTGTTCGGTGCCGATGCGCCACGTGCTGCGATCGGGACGGGGACCTTTCTCCAAATGAGCGACAAGGTCCGCAAAGCCCGTAACCACGGGAGACTTCTCTGTAACGTCGGCCAAGCTTTCCTCCCGGGCACTGGCTCTTATGGCGCGCATGTAAGGCTTCGTCGTTGAACCGCAAGCGGTTACGCCTCGCGCCAGTCGCCCCAGACCGACTGAATTACGCTTAACGCAGCGATCACCGCCGTTTCGGCGCGCAGGATGCGTGGTCCAAGCGAGACCGGAACGACGTACGGCAGCGCGCGCAGCATGCGCCGCTCCTCGGGCGTGAAGCCGCCTTCGGGGCCAATCAGCAATGCGAGCTTTTCCTCTCCTTTCAAAGAGGGGCTTAGGGGCTGAAGCGCCTCGGCGATTGGACGCGCGCGGCCGGCGGCGCCGCCCCAGGCTTTGTCCGCTTCATCGCCAGCTTCGTCGGCGTAGATCAAAGGACGCGATGCGTCCCAGCCGTCGAGCGCCTTCGGCAATGGCGTTGCTTCAAAAATCTCCGGCGCATCGAAACGTTCGGTTTGTTCAGCGGCCTCACGTGCGATGCTTTCGAGGCGATCGACGCGGACGGTTTCAGCGATGGTGCGCCGTGTCACGACCGGCTTGATGCGGCGGGCGCCGAGTTCGGTGGCTTTTTCCACAATGAGATCGGTTGCGTGGCGCTTTACGGGCGCAAACAACAAGTCGAGATCCGGCGATGGCTGCGCTTGGCGCAACTGCGCTTCCAGCACCACGCGCATGGCGCGCTTTTCACGAACGGTGACGCGCGCGCGCCATTCACCGTCGCGGGCGTTGAAGGGGCGAAGATGCCCCCCGACATCCAAACGCAGCACCGTGCCGACATGGCGCGCCTGAGCTTCGTCGAGTGCGATCTCGGCGCCGGCGTGCAGGTCTTGATCTATCAACAGGCGCGGTTCGGGCATTTCGTGTCCTTGCTGCCGCGCTCAGGCGCTGGGCGCAAGCGCTCCCCTTGACCCCAAGCGCGTCAGGGCGCTCCATCGCGCCGCTTTCGCGGAGGGGACATATGCCGGACAAGCTGATGGTGGCCGCTGGGGATGTGATCGATGTGCAGCTCACTTCGGAAACCGTGGTGATCGAAGGCGCGGACCGGCGTCACGTCGAACCAGGGCACATCACCAACCGGATGCGGCTTTTCGTGAAGCTCACGGACGGCAAAGAGCAGAAGTACGATTTCGAAGATACCGAGCTTGGTGTCCGTGAAACGCAGCGCGTGGTGGTCGTGCGCGGGCAGGGCAAAGGCAAAGCTGATCGCGGGCCTTACAATATCGTGCTGTTTAATGTGTCGAGCGGCGAGCGCGGCGAATTCGAAAGCGGGTTGCGCACTTATCTTGGACATAAGCCCTTCTTCGGCCCGCTATGGAAAGCTGCGGTGCTTGCACTTGGCGTTGCGGTGATCTTTTGGCTGATCTCGAATTTCGAGACGCGCGGTGGTCATGGTGGCACGGGCTCGGTGTGGCTCGCGGTTATGTTCGCGTTCTTGACCTATCCAGTGTGGTGGTGGCTCTGCCGCACATGGGATCGCATCACTGAGCGCATGCGTTATCGCGCGGCGAAGAAGAAATTTCTGGCTGAGATGAGTGCGCGCGCTGCAAATTATGCGGCGACGCCTGTGCAGCAGCCGGACGCGGAGGGCAGTCCAGCTTAAGGCACTCGCCTGAACCGGTATGCTGCTTCGTCCGCGCGGAGAATGCGAGGCAAGCCAAATGCACGCGCACGTGGTGAAATTGCGCATGCGCCGCTTTTTTGTGTGCATTGCAAAAACGCCGTGAGAGGCGAGCCAGTGCGAAATGAAGCGTATACTGCGGGTTTCTCTTTGCTGATGCTCAGCTGGCAGGCAAAGGTGTTCCCGCTACTCATGAACGTGCTCGATCATCCGCTCTACACAGCGCGCCTTCGCCTGGAACCGGTCACGCCGGAGATGGCTGACGCTGCGCGCTCCGGGCAGAATGCTTTCGCAAATGTCATCGGCGCGGATGCGCCTGCTGATTGGTGTGCGGCAAGCCTCGGGCTCGTGGCGCGGTCCATCTCGATGGTGGGTTCCGCGCCAGCGCCGACCCGCGCCATCGCCATTCATCGCCAAGAAGGCATGGTGATTGGCGATGTTCGCTTTGAGCCATCGACACGCTCTCAAAGCGAATTCGAGATCGGTTATGGCGTTGCGAAAAGCCGCCGCCGGCAAGGTTACGCTACCGAAGCGGTAAACGGGGTGATCGACTGGTTGTTCGAAGACGCCGGAGCCGAGACAATCTTGGCGGGCTGCGATAGTAGCAACATCGCCTCGATCCGGACGCTGCGCCGATTGGGCTTTTGGCTCGATTCCAATCCCGGCCAGACCTTCTGGTGGGTCCTCGCTCCAGACCTCCGCCCAGCGCTGCGCGCTTGACGCCAGCGTCATCGCAAGGCTTGTCTGTCCCCTAGTTTAGGGAGGCGGTGCGCGAGGGCGCGCCCCTAGGGGATTGAGAAGTATGACTGATGCGACCGCCGGAGCGCCAGGCTCCGACGAAAAGACGTTCATGGGTCACCCACGTGGCCTCGTCACTTTGTTCTTCACCGAGATGTGGGAGCGCTTTTCCTTCTACGGGATGCGCGCGCTGCTCGTGATCTATCTCACGCAGCATTTCCTGTTCTCCGACAACAAAGCTCAAGGCCTCTACGGCGCGTATGCCGCGCTCGTGTACCTGATCCCCGTGATCGGCGGCGTTTTGGCTGACCGCTTCCTCGGATAGCGTAAGGCGGTGACGATCGGCGCCGTGTTCCTGGTGCTTGGTCACTTCGGCATGGCGTTCGAAGGCCGGGGCACGGTTCAGGAGATCACGTTCCAAGGCGCGACCTACGACATCGTGTCGGAAGGCCGCGGCGATAACCGTGAACTCTTCCTCGTGACGGACGAGGCGCGTTTGCCAGTGAGCTTCTCGCCGGAAGCGATGACCGTTGAGGGCGCTGCGGGCAACATCCCGGCTTCGGTCGCGACAGCCGACTACACGCTCAGCACGAGGCCTGACGTCGCCAACATTGGCGGCATCGAAATCCCGTTTGAACAGATCCTCTATCTGTCGCTGGCGCTCATCATTATCGGCGTCGGTTTCTTGAAGGCCAACATCTCGACGACGGTCGGCTCGCTCTATGGCGAGAACGATCCGCGCCGCGACGGTGGCTTCACCATCTTCTACATGGGCATCAATCTCGGCGCCTTCTTCGCGACGCTGATCTGCGGCTGGCTCGGCCAGACTTACGGCTGGGCTTACGGTTTCGGCGCTGCAGGCGTCGGCATGACGTTGGGCCTTATCCAGTACCTGATGGGTCAAAAGCACCTGAAGGGCAAAGCCGATCCGCCAAAGCCGCTTTCGGCTGGCTTTGAAGGTCTGTTCTGGATTTTGGGTCTGATCGCGGTGATCCCGGCTTGGCTGCTGGTTCAGCAGACCGAACTGATGGAGCAGGCGCTGCCGATCCTTGTGCCGGCTCTGTTCCTATTGGTGTTCGGCTTTGCGCTGGTTGGGTTCAAAGGCGTCGAGCGCACCAAGATGCTTGCGGCTCTGATCCTGGTGTTCTTCAGCGTCGTCTTCTGGATGCTGTTCGAGCAGGCCGGTTCGTCGCTCTCGCTGTTCGCGGAACGCAATACCGACCTCACCATCGTGCCTGGCGTCACCATGACGGCGGCGCAGACGCAGAGCTTCAACGCCGGCTTCATCGTCCTCTTGGCGCTGCCGTTCAGTGCGATGTGGATATGGCTGGCAAAGCGCAAGCTTGAGCCGTCAACGCCGGTGAAGTTCGCGCTCGGCCTGATCCAGGTTGGCCTCGGCTTCTTCGTTCTTGTCTTCGGCGCGCAGTTTGCGGGCGACGACTTCCAAGTGCCGCTGATCTTCCTGGCGCTGCTCTATCTGCTGCACACGACGGGCGAGCTCTTCTTGTCGCCGGTCGGTCTGTCGATGATCACGAAGCTCTCGGCTGCGCGCGTCGTTGGTTTGATGATGGGCGTGTGGTTCTTGTCGTCATCACTGGCGCACATCCTTGCGGCGATCATCGCGCAACAGACGTCGTCGGAGACGGTCGCTGGTCAGGTCGTCGACCTCGGCGGGCAGCTCCAATCCTACGTCGATACGTTCACGCAGGTTGGCATCTGGGGCATCGCCGCTGGCGTGGTGCTGCTGGCCATCTCGCCCTTCCTGAAAAAGTGGATGGGCGACGTACACTGATAAAAACCGAATAAAAACAATCACCCACCAGTCCTCGCGGGTTGGTGGGTCACTTTTTCGGGTAGTTTCGCCCCGCACAGCGTCAAGGCGTTGCGCGGGGATTATTTTCAGGGTGGAGTAGCGGCGGACGGGGAGAGAAGCCTCCCTGCCGGCTCTTCACCAATGAGGCGAACTCCGCCCCATTCCGGCGACGGTCCGGCCCACTTTGATGGTTACTTTTGATTCACGGTTGCCTCTCAGTGCGACCGCGAAGGAGGTTTCATGGCTAGGCCGCGCACGACCCGTCCCAAGAAGAAGCCAACCGAGGCTTCGGGGCAGGGATTGCGTCCTGAGGTCATGGACCTGTTGCTCGGCTGGAAGTCGGACCATGGCGACAAGGCCCCGATCGGCTTTGGCGCTCCCCAGACCCCAACCGAGATCCTGGGTGAAGTCCCGATCGTGTTCGGCGAGGACCGGCACCTGCTTACCATCGCCCCAACCGGCGCCGGTAAAGGGCGCGGCGTCATCATTCCGAACCTGCTGCGCTTCGAAGGCTCGGTGATCGTCATCGATCCCAAGGGCGAGACCTGGCACACGACGGCGCGCCGCCGGAAGGAGATGGGCCAGGAAGTCCGCCTGCTGGATCCGTTCGGCGCCGTGTCGAAGCGTACAGATGCGCTGAACCCCTTTGACCTCTTCAATCGTCCTGGCGCGCTGCTGGACGCCGATGCGGAAATGCTTGCCTCGCTGCTGGCGGGTGATGTCGGCTTCCACAAGGAACCCTTCTGGGACAATTGGGGACGCTCGCTCATGGCCGGCGTGATCGCCGCCGTGGCCGAAACCGCGCCGAAGGCCGAGCGCCATTTCGGCAAGGTCCGCGAAATCCTGATGAGCGACGACGCGGTTTATAATCTCGCGGCGCTGATCGAAGGCCACGAGAACCTGAACCGGCTCTCGAAGCAAAACATCTCGAGCTTCCTGCCGATCACCGAGCAAACCCGCTCGGGCATTCTTTCGACGGCGCAGAGCTATTTGAAGGTTGTGAACTCGGATTCGGCGCTGCGTTCGCTGTCGAAGTCGACGATCAGCCTCGATGCGGTGCGCCGCGGCGATCCGATGACGATCTATATCGTCATTCCGCCGGACAAACTGGAAAGCCATGGCGCGCTGCTGCGTCTTTGGGTTGGCGCGCTGATGCTCACGGTCATGGGTCGTAAGCGGCGCCCGAAGCGTTCGACGCTGTTCCTGCTCGATGAGTGCGCGCAGCTTGGTGAGTTTGGGCCGCTGCGTCAGTCGATGACGCTGTTGCGCGGTTATGGCTTGCAGGTCTGGCCGTTCTTCCAGGATTTGTCGCAGCTGCAGCGGCTCTACCCAAAAGATTGGCGCACGATCTTCAACAATGCCGGCGCCTTCCAACTGTTCGGCGTCGCCAACCATCTGATGGCGAAGGAGAGCGCCGAGCTGATCGGCGATATCGACGCCGACAAGCTGCGTGCGATGACGAAAGAACAGCAGATCATCGCCATTTCGAACGAGAAGGCGCAGAGCGCGCGTCTTCCGGATTACCTCGTCGATGCACCGTTCGCGGGTCAGTACGACGCAAATCCGATGTTTGAGAGCGATGATGCGCCAGCCAAGCGCAAGCCGCGCGCGCGCTGAGCTTTACTCGGCCGCCAACGCTTGGGCGCGGCCGAGATCGACGCTGACGAGTTGTGAAACGCCTTGTTCCTGCATGGTGACGCCGTAGAGGCGGTCCATGCGGGACATCGTCACCGGATTGTGGGTGATGACGATGAAGCGCGTTGTCGTGAGGCGCTTCATTTCTTCCAACATGCGGCAGAAGCGATCGACGTTGGCGTCGTCGAGCGGCGCATCGACTTCATCCAGCACGCAGAGCGGAGCGGGGTTGGCGAGGAACACCGCAAAGATGAGCGCGGTCGCGGTGAGCGCCTGTTCACCGCCTGAGAGCAGCGAAAGATTAGTGAGCCTTTTGCCCGGCGGTTCGGCGAAAATCTCGAGCCCGGCCTCGAGCGGATCATCGCTCTCGGTGAGTTTGAGATTTGCGCGCCCGCCTTCGAACAGGGTGGCGAAGAGTTGAGCGAAGTGCGCGTCGACTTCCTCAAATGCACGCAGCAGACGTTGGCGGCCTTCGTTGTTCAGCGTGGTGATGGCGCGGCGAAGTTTGGCGACGGCTTGGGCGACGTCCTCCTTCTCGCGCGCCAGAGTGTCGATGCGTTCCTGCGCGTCCTGCAATTCTTCTTGGGCGCGGAGGTTCACGGGGCCCGCGGCTTCGCGCTCGGCTTTTAGACGCTCCAAGCGGCGTTCGACTTCGCTGATCGGCGCTGTGCCGAATGCGCTGTTCAATAGGGCGCCTGCGAGGTCGGCCAGTTTGTCCGGGGTCACGCCAGCTTGTTCTTGCGCTTGGGCGGCGATGTCAGCGACGCGAGCGGTGTTGCCTTGGGCGTGCGCTTCGGCGCTTGCCCGGCGTTCGCGTGCATCGGCGTGCGCTTGCTCGAGCGAGCGGGCGCGATCGCCGGCGACGCGCGCGGCGGTTTCAGCTTCAGCGACACGATCGCTGGCTTCGACGCGGCGTTGCTCGGCCGTGCCGGCTTCTTCCATCAAAGCTTCGAGCTTTGCGGCTGCGGTTTGCGGCGCGGCCTTGGCGGCGTCGCGGCGCTTTTCGATTTCATCGAGTTCTTTGGAGAGCGTCTTCAGGCGGGCTTCGGAGCTATCGATGCGCGCGCGCCATTGCATCGTCTCGGCGTCGACGGCTTTGCGGCGAGCGTCGCGCTGGGCTTTGTCGCGCACGATGCTCTGGGTGAGGGCGGCGGCTTCAGCGGCGGCTTGACGGGCAGCGTCGACGCTGGCGCGTGCGGCGGCGATGGCGGCTTCGTCAACCTTAGCCGGTGCATCGCCAGTTGCGCCTTGCGCTGCGCCGAGAGCAGCGCGCGCGTCGGCGGCTTCAGTGTCGAGCGTTTGCGCTTGGGTGTTGAGATCAGCGGCGCGCTCGGCGATGCGGACGCGTTCTGCTTCAAGGCGTTCTGCTTCGCGAAGTGCGTTGGCCTCGGCGGCGGCGAGTTTTGGTGCTTCCGCGCGCAGCGTGCGGGCTTTCGCGTCGAGAGCTTGGCGCTCGGCTTTGGCGGCCTCCAAAGCCGCTTTAGTCTTTGCGGCGTGCGCCTCGGCGGTTTTGAGTTCGTTGCGCGCCGCTGCGAGACGGTTTTTGTGTTCGAGGCGCACCGCGGCTGGTTGCGGCGCGTCTGCGCGGCGAACGAAACCGTCCCAGCGCCACAGATCGCCTTCGCGTGACACAAGGCGCCCGCCTGGCGGCAATGACTTCGCCAACGCTGCGCCGTCTTTTGCTTCGACGACACCGATCAGCGTCAGGCGTGCGGCGAGTTGCGGCGGCGCTTTCACGAACCGCGTCAGCGATTGCGCGTTCGCGGGCAAATTGGGGGTTGGAGTGTCGGCGCCGGCCCAGCGCGCTGGCGCTTCGGCGCTGGTCGATGCGTCGATGTCATCGCCGAGCGCGGCGGCGAGTGCGCGTTCGTAGCCTGGCTCCACATCGATCGAAGCCAGTACGGGTGGAAATTTTGCGGCGTCGGGCGGCGCGAGCTTGTCGAGCGCGCGGACTTCGGCGTCGAGCTCTTGCAGCGCCTTTTCGGCGGCTCGGTGCGGCGTCCATGCGGCTTCGTCGGCAGTTTCAGCGCGCTTCAGCGCAGCTTCTGCTTCAACGAGTTCGGCACGGAGCTTTGCGCTTTCTGCGTGCGCTTTGTCGGCGGTGGCTTTGGCCGCGGCGGCGCGCGCTTCAATGTCGGCGCCGGCGGGCAGGGCCTTGATTTGCGCGTCGAGCGCGCGCTTGCGTTCTTCGAGACGTGCAACGCGTCCGCGCGCGCCATCGGCGGCGGCAGCGAGGGCCTGCGTGCGGGCCTTGGCGGCCGCGGCGGCGGCGGCGAGAGTTTCAAGTTCTGTTTCGGCTTTCGAGCGGGCGGCGACAGCAACGGCTTCTGCGTCCTGCGCTGCTTTCAAAACCGCCTGCGATTTTTCGCCATCGCCAGCGCCGAGCGTTGCTGCCTCTTCCGTCAGCCGGGCCAAGGATGCGTGGGCGTCTTGCTTCAGCGCTTCAAGTCGCTCGTTTTCTTCGCGATTGCGCCCGGCGTCCCGATCGCAACGTTCGATGACGCTTTGCGCTTCGGCCAGATCGCGCTCCAGGCCGACGCGCACGCCTTCGAGACGGCGCAAAACGGCGGCGGCGATCATTTCTTGTTCGCGCAGCGGACCAAGTCCCTCGCGCACTTCGCCGGCGCTGCGTTCGGCGGCGCTAGCTTCGGCGCCTGCCTGCGCGACGGCGCGCTCGGCTTCACGCAAATGCGCTTGCGCTTCGGCTTCGCGCTCGCGCGCTTCAGTCCAGCGGCGATGCAGCAAGAGTGCTTCGGTCTCGCGCAACGTCTGGGCCAGGCCACGGTAGCGCTCAGCTTGGCGTGCTTGCTTTTTCAGGCTCGCGGCTTGGCTTTCGATCTCGGCCAAGACTTCATCGAGCCGGGTGAGATTGGTCTCAGCGGCTTTTAGCTTCAGGTCCGCTTCGTGACGGCGTGCGTGCAGGCCTGCGATGCCGGCTGCATCTTCGAGAATGCGTCGCCGGTTTTGCGCCTTGGCGGAGATGAGCTCGTTGATCTGACCTTGCCGCACGAGGGCAGGCGAGTTGGCGCCGGTCGCGGCGTCCGCGAACAGCAATTGAACGTCCTTGGCGCGGACTTCCTTGCCGTTGATTTTGTAGGTCGAGCCAAGGCCGCGGCGGATGCGGCGCGTGATTTCGAGAATATCTTCGTTCTGAAACGGCGCCGGTGCGCGTCCGCGCGCGTTGGAAAGAACGATAGTGACTTCGCCGTGTTCACGCGCCGGACGCCCAGCGGTGCCGGAGAAGATCACATCGTCCATGTCGGCGGCGCGCATGGACTTGGCGCTGGTCGCGCCCATGACCCAGCGCACCGCTTCGAGTAGATTTGATTTACCGCAGCCGTTCGGACCGACGACGCCCGTCAGCCCATGTTCGATCGGCGCACGCGCCGGATCGACGAAGCTTTTGAAGCCAAGGAGGCGCAGCTCTGTGATGTGCACGGAAGCCGCGCCCTCTCCGTTAGCCGCCGGCGCGCGCCGCGATTGCTGCGTCGAGCACTTCGGCGACCTTGGCGAAATCGAAGCCGGCGCGCTCTTGGCCCGTCACTGGATCGCGGATGACGCCCGAGAAGCGCTCCGATGGGATGTTCTCGCCGTTCAGGAAGAACATCGGCGTGCCCGAGACGTTGTCGCGGCTTGCGAGTTCGCCCAGGCGTTGCATGCGCTCGGCGCCAGCAGGATCGGCGACGCAAGCGAGAACTTGTTCGCGCGAGAGGCCAGCGGCAGCGCCGATCTCAATGAGCTTGGCTTCGATGCCTTGGCGCGAGCCGGCTTGGAACATCGCCGGTTGTTGTTCGAACAGAACGCCGAGGCGGCTGAAGTACTGCTCGGGCGAGGCGTTATTGCAGCGTGCGAGTTGGTACTCGGCGAGTGCGATGGTGGGGATCACGCGTTGCGGATCGACTGGCGCCAGCACTTCGCGGAAGACGAAGTGGATCTTGCCGGTGTCGATGTAGTTGGTCTTGAGCTGATCGAAGACGGCTTCTTCAAACTCGCGGCAGTGGCTGCACATTGAGGAGCCGTATTCGATCAAGGTGACGCCGGATTCTGGGTTGCCGATCGCCATGTCGTCGGGGGTGAGGCCGGCGGCCGCGCCGCCACCAGAACCGTTGCAGCCGGCAACAGCTAGAGCGGCAATTGCGCCGCCGCCCAAGAGCAAATTCCGGCGTCCAATAACGAGCATGCAAAACCTCCAGATCGGCCGGGAGGCATAGAGTTTTTTCGAGGCCGTGGAAACCTCTAGCCCTGCTTCACCGCGCGGCCGAGGCGCAATAGGGCCGATCTCAGGCCAGGGTCGCAGGCAGGGTCAAGCGTTTGCGCCAGGGCGGCCTCTTCGGCGCTGCTGAGCGGCTTTTGAAGGGGGCGGACGTTCGGCGGCTCAACGGCGGTTTTGGCCGGAGCGCGATGATCGACGCGAATGGCCTTCACTTTGGCCCCTGCAGTGCGCAGCCGCTCAATCAGCAGCGGGGTTTGCTGCTGCAGGAACGGGGCGAGGGCGCTGGGAACATGGATGGTGAGCGTTCCGGCGGCCAGTTTTACGGGGGTGGCGCGGGAGAAGCTCTCGCCGGCAATGTCGCGCCAGCGACGCTTCAGTTCACCCAGGCCGAGGCCGGTATCTTTCAAAAGCGGCTTCAGCACCGCAGCCAGGGCCTTGTTGGCGCTTGGCGGAGCGGCCACGGTCATGCGGCCGCGCTTCGCAGACAGCGCCAAGGCCGCATCGGCCTCGGTGGGGCCGGCGGGCTTGGGGGCGAGGACCATTTCCTCGGCCGCACGGAAGCGGTCGCGCAGTGACATAGACCGTTGAGCGAATCGTAAAGCCATGAACAAAGGGTAAAGACGCCCCATGCCCGCGCTTGCTCAAAAACGACCTAGGCCTGGGGATAAGGGGCCGGCAACTCGGGATAAGTTGCGGAAATCATTGCTAAAATGGTATGATCGCGAGGGGCGCGATCTGCCCTGGAGGCTGCGTCAAGGCCGCCCCGATCCTTACCGTGTTTGGCTCTCCGAGATCATGCTTCAGCAGACGACGGTGGCTGCGGTGGCTCCGTATTTCACCCGATTCTTGGAGCGTTGGCCGGATGTTGGCGCGCTGGCGGCGGCGCCTCGCGATGACGTGCTCGGGGCCTGGGCGGGGCTTGGCTATTACTCGCGCGCCCGCAATCTCCACGCCGCTGCTCAAAAGATGGCTGTCAATGGCGTGCCGCAAAGCGAGGCGGCTTGGCGAGAGCTTCCCGGCGTCGGCCCGTACACGGCGGCGGCGATAGCCGCGATCTCGTTCGATGGAGCGACCAATGTCGTCGATGGTAATGTGGAGCGCGTGATTGCGCGGCTCCGCGCGGTCGATACGCCGTTGCCGCATGCGAAGCGCGAGCTTCGCGCGCTTGCGGGCGAATTGGTGACGGTGGATCGGCCGGGCGATTGGGCGCAGGCTTTGATGGATTTGGGCGCGACGGTGTGCACGCCGCGTTCGCCCCGGTGCGAGACGTGTCCGTGGGCGAATGATTGCGCAGCGTATGCGAGCGGTGCGCCGGAGACGTATCCGCGCCGCGCGGCGAAGGCGGAGCGTCCGCGCCGATATGGCGCGGTGTTTCGGATCGAGCGAGACGGCGAGCTCTGGCTGGTGCGCCGCCCCGACAAGGGGTTGCTCGGCGGCATGGCGGCGCTGCCGACAACCGAATGGCGCGACAAGAAGTGGACGCGCGCTGAAGCGCTGAAGCATGCGCCGGTCGCGGGCGCATGGAAGAAAGCGGGCGCGGTCGAGCACGTTTTCACGCACTTCGCGCTGACGTTGGATGTATATAAAGCTGAGATCGCGCCGCCGAACGATGGCTGGTGGGGCGATGTCAGCGCGCTGCCGACTGTGTTCAAGAAGGCGGCGAAAGCGGGAGAGAAGCGCTCATGAGCGAAACTTTTGAAGGTGGATGCTCGTGCGGCGCGGTGCGCTTCAAGCTCGCGTCGCGTCCTATGTTCACCCATTGCTGCCATTGCCTGGATTGTCAGAAGCAAACCGGTGGCGCGTTCGCGATTAATGCGCTGATCGAAACCGCGCGCATCGAAATGTTGCGCGGCGATTTGCAGAAGGTTGAGATGCCCAGCCCGAGCGGGCGCGGGCACGATGTGTATCGCTGCCCCAAATGCGAAGTCGCAGTGTGGAGCGATTACGGGCGGCGTCCGTATTTGCGATTTGTGCGCGTGGCGGCGCTGGATGCCCCGCACGCGATCGCGCCGGACGCGCATATTTTCACCAAGAGCAAAGTGCCGTGGGTGCGTCTGCCTGAGGGTCAGCGCGCGTTTGATGTGTTCTACGATATGAAGGCCGAATGGTCGGCCGAGAGTATGGCGCGCCGCGATGCGGCGTCGGCGAAAGCGTGAACGAGATGGACCGCAACCACGCCCTGGTCGGTTCAGCGGCGTTTCTGGTGATCGCGCCGGGAACGGTTGCGGGTCTCGTTCCTTGGCTGATTACCAAGTGGCGCGTCGGTGAAGGCGCCAGTTCCGGCTATTCGATTGCCGGCGCTATTTTGATTGTGCTGTCTCTGGCGTTGCTGATCGAGTGCTTCGTGCGCTTTGCGGTGAGGGGGCTCGGAACGCCGGCGCCGCTGGCGCCGACGAACAAGCTGGTCGTCACCGGCGCGTATGCGCGCGTGCGCAACCCCATGTACGTCGCGGTGCTGGGGCTGATCTTCGGACAGGCGCTGTGGTTCGCCTGCGCCGCTTTGATTGCGTATGGCATCAGCATCGCCTTCGCGTTCACATTGTTCGTCATCTATCGCGAGGAGCCACGACTGCGCCGTGCGTTCCCTGACGAATACGAAGCCTATTTCGCAAACGTGCCGCGCTGGCTGCCGCGTCTTACGCCCTGGAAGCCGTGACGCAAAAAAGCGAAGGACACGGAGGGGAGCATCTCCGTGTCCTTGCTTGAGTGATCGCCGCTTAGGGCTCTTAGGCGACGATCTGTGCAGCCTGATTCAGTGCGGCCAACGCGCCAGGAAGGAGAAAAGCTGCGGCCAGGGCCAGGCTTGCAAACTTGGTTGTGATGGTGGCGGCCATGTTCGTCTCCCCGTGTTCGATGAGGAGAAGTTAGGCGCGCGTTGCGCAGCCGGCAGTGACGGTGGTCACGCGCCAGCGGCGTCGCGCTTCGACAGGCTCAGCGTGACGCTTCTTCCAACGCTGGTGCCAAACGGCGTCAGCCTGAGTTTGTCGAAGGCGGAGTGCGTTAACCCGTAACGATGCGGTCGAGGGCGTTGGCGACGATGGGGTGATACATGGCGCGCGCCTGAGCATAGATGCGGCGCGCGATCGGGCGGCCCCAATCGCCTTTGGCCATCAGCGCCCGGTAGAGCGGACGCACGAACTTGCCGCGGCCTTGGCTGGTCAGGAAGTGCGTCAGCGATTGCACGCCCGGATCGTATTGGTTGTTCACGACCAGTTCGAGCCAATTGAAGAGAACTTCGTTGTTGCCAACGCCATTGAGATGGAGGGCGCTTTCGAGCGTGTCCAAACGTGCGCGCGGCAATTGGCGCGGCAGTGTTTGCAGGAAGCGTTGGCGCTCCTGCGTAACCCAACCTTCCCAGGCGGCCGCATCGGGTGCGCCGCCGTCATTGAACGCGGCAACGGCTGCGTCGACGCGGTCGAATGCGTCGGAGTGCGGCGCTTGAGCGTTGGACGGCAGGCCGGGCTCGTAAGCCCAGGCATCGAGTTGCAGCTCCTGCTCCAAGGCCGCATCGCCGCGCACGGCGCGTTCGCGGAAATCGGCGAGGAATTTCTGCGTCGTCATCGGTTGGAAGGCGTAGCGATCGAAGTATGAGCGCAGATAGGCGTCAAAGCGCGTGCGGCCGACGATGCGCTCGACGGTGCGCAGAAAGAGTGCGCCTTTGTCGTAGACGATGGCGCTGTTGCTTTCGTCGGCGCCGCGTTCGCCAATGAGATGGAGGCGCTGCGAGTTGGCCGGGATCGTCGCGATGGCTTCCTGGATGCCTGCCCAATCCAGCACGCGCGCCATGTTGGCGCGTTCTTCGCCGTAGAGGGCTTCGGTGATGCGGCCTTCAAAATAGCTGGTGAAGCCTTCGTTGAGCCAGCTATCGGCCCACACCGCGTTGGTGACGAGATTGCCCGACCATGAGTGCGCGAGTTCGTGCGCGATCAGCGACACCAGCGAGCGATCGCCCGCGAGGAAGGTTGGTGTGAGGAAGGTGAGGCGGGGATTTTCCATGCCGCCGAAGGGGAATGAGGGCGGCAGGATCAGCACGTCGTAGCGGCCCCAGCGATAGGGCCCATAGAGGGCTTCAGCCGTGCGCACCATCGCTTCCATGTCGGCGCATTCGTAGAGGCCGCGCTCAAGCACTGACGGCTCGGTCCACACGCCCGTGCGCGGGCCGACAGCGCCGAACACCAGATCGCCGACGCCGATCGACATGAGATAGATCGGCACAGGATGGCGCATGCGGAAGCGGAAGGCGTGGCCGCCTTCGGCCGGCTCGCCGTTCGGCGTCAGCATTTCGGCGCTCATCACCGCGACGAGATCTTGCGGGACGACAAGGCGCACGTCGTAGGTTTGGCGAATGCCGGGGCTGTCCTGCGTCGGCGCCCAGGTGCGCGTCAGGATCGATTGACCTTGGCTGAACAGGAACGGCTTGCCGCTCGCGGTTTGCTCCGGCGTCAGCCATTGCAGCGCGTCGGCGTCGGGCGAGGTCTCGTAGATGATGGTGATCTCGCGCGCGCCGTTGAGCTGGATCGTCATCGGTGCGCCGCGTTCGGCGTCGTTGGCGCCGATGGTGAAGGGCAGGGACTGGCCGTTGCCGCTGACGATGCCGATGTTGAGACCCTTTACGTCGAGCACGATTTCGCGTGCGTCTTGGCGCGCCGCGATCGAGAGCGTGCAGGCGCCTGCGAGGATCTTGCGTTCGAAATCGACTTTGAGATCGAGCGACACGTTGAGCACGCGCGCTTCATCCGGCTTGGCGTATGAGTGCGGATCGTGCGGCAGCGGCGGTAGCGACGAGCGGATGTCGGCCGTCGCGCAGGCCGAGAGAGCCGGTGCGGCGAGCGTTGCGGCCAACAAAGTGCGCCGTTCGATCATGCGTCAAATCCCCAATTCTGTAGGGGCGCGGTAACGCTATCGGGGCAGCAGGCGCAAGCGCGCTAGTGTCGCGCGCGAACTATGGTGCAGGCTGCGTTGCGGCAGTTGCGGCGGACGCGGTGTGGATTTGGTCGAAGACGCCGCCATCGCGGAGAGGGGTTTCGTAAGCGTCTTGCCGGCTTTGGAACACGCCTTCCACCGTCACCAGCGGCACGCTCGGGAAGCGGCTTGCGTTGCGTTGCAGCACGCCGGCGTCGAACGGGCGGTAATATTGGCGTGCGATGATCTCTTGCGCCTGCAGCGTGTAGAGAAATTGCAGATAGCCTTCGGCAGCGGCGCGCTCGGCGATGCGGACGCGGAGCCGACGAAGGTACGGCGTGACTGCACGCTCAATGCGCCCGTGCTTCCTTGATCAGCGCTTTGAGCTGATCGCGCGCGAGGATCTTGATCCCGGAGCGGCCCATGCTGATCCAGCCTTCGTCCACCCATTCGTGCAGCTTGCGATTGACCTTCTCGCGGCTGGCGCCGATGCGGCGTGCGATCTCCGTTTGGGTCAAGGTCACGCTGGTGCTGTCGCCGGCTTCTTCGAGGATGCGTAAAGCCAAGCGGCCGCCGAGGTCGAGCGTGTGCGCGTCTTCGATGGCGGCATCGGCGCTGCGCAGGCGCCGGCTCATTTCGGCGAGCAGCTTTAGAAGCGCTTTCGGTTCGGATTCCAGCGCAGCAAGTGCTTGATCGCGATGGATGCGGAGGAAACGCGATTTGCGGATGGCGGCGATATCGGCCGAGCGCACGCCGCCGTCGAGCACGGCCATTTCGCCGATCAACGCCGGTGGCTTCAGCGAGGCCATGCGCACGTCTTTGCCGGCTTCGGTCGAGGAGCGCACTTCGACTTCGCCTTCGAGCAAGACGTAAAGCGCATCGCCCTTGTCGCCCTTGGCGAAGAGGAGCTTGCCGGGCTCAACCGTGCAGGGTGTGCCTTGCTTGGCTAAGCGCGCGCGCGTTGCATCGCTGAGCGCAGCCATCAACTCGGCCTTCGCCAACGCCACTTCGACGTTCAGGAGCTCTTGCTTGTCCGCCATGACGTCCGCTTTGTGCCACAGCGCGGCGAGGGGTCAATAAAATGCGCCCCGCCAAGATCCTAGAGCGCCGGCGCCATCGCCATTTGGCGGCGGATTTCGCGCCGGAAGAGGTCGATCGATTTCGGACCTTGCTTGGTTTCCAGGTTCCAGAACGTCCAGCCGTTGCAGGCGGGCGCATCCGAAGCGAGGGCGCCGATGCGGTGGATCGAGCCGGTCGCATCGCCCAGGGCCAGCGAGCCGTCGGCGCGAACGCGTGCGCGTTTGCCGTTGGGCGCCACCAGCCAGGCGCCGGGATGAATGAAGCCGGCTTCGATGACTTGGCCGAATGGCACGCGCGGCTCCTCTTTCTTGGATTTGGTCACTTCCAAATCTTCGATCGAGACCGGTTTAATTTTCTTCAACCGCGCGCGAGCGCCTTCGGCGTACTCGGCTTCTCGTTCGATGCCGATGTAGTGGCGCCCCAGTCGCTTCGCGGCCGCGCCTGACGTGCCGGTGCCGAAGAAGGGGTCGAGGATGACTTCGCCTGGCTTGGTGGTGGCCAGAACGACGCGGTGCAGCAGCGCTTCAGGCTTTTGCGTCGAGTGCAGTTTTCGGCCTTCGCGGTTTTTCAGGCGCTCGCCGCCGGTGCAGATCGGCAGCGTCCAATCCGAGCGCATCTGCAGCTCGTCATTGAGCATTTTCAGCGCATCATAGTGGAACGTGTACTTGGCTTCCTTGGAACGCGCGGCCCAGATCAGCGTCTCGTGGGCGTTGGTGAAGCGGGTGCCTTTGAAGTTCGGCATCGGATTGGTTTTGCGCCAGACGATGTCGTTCAGAATCCAAAAGCCCATGTCCTGCATGGCGGCGCCGAGCCGGAAGATGTTGTGATACGAGCCGATCACCCAGATCGCGCCGTTCGGCTTCAGCGCGCGGCGCGCTTCGGCTAGCCATGCGCGCGTGAAGTTGTCGTAGGCGGCGAAATCTTCGAATTTGTCCCATTCATCGTCGACGCCATCGACACTTGATTGGTCTGGGCGCGTCAGCGCGCCGCCAAGCTGCATGAAATAGGGTGGGTCAGCGAAAACGAGATCAACGCTGCCATCAGCCAGCTTGCGCATCTCTTCGATGCAATCGCCTTCGATGATCTTGTCTTTGAAGTGGCGCGCCATTGGTCCCCCGAGAAGGGGGGAATCTCGCTTGACGGAGTCCGCGAATCAAGAGTTCGCAGCCGTTAACCATGTTTATTTTTCAGGTGGCCGCCGGCGCCTGCGCTTTGTGCAGCTTCAGGCGATGCCCAAGCGAGAGCAGGTAGGCGACAAAGAAGAGGTACATATAGACTTCCTCCATCTCGCTCGAGCGATAGCCGCCGGTGAAAGCCTGCGCCGAGAAGCTGAACATGTTGAGGTCGTCGATCCGCTCAGGGATGGCGCCGATCTGCGAGAAGATCACCGGCCCGAGGCAGACGAGCGTCGGCGCCAGCCACCAGGGATTGTCGAACAGGCCGCGCCCATTGCGATAGCGCTTCATGAGCGGATGCACGATCGTGCCGAGGATCATGCCGAACAACAAAATCGCGCGCGGCTTCTGATCGAGCCAGCCGCCGCCTGAATTGTGGATGTTGTTTTCGCCCTGATCGTTGAAGATCTCGAAGAAGCCATGCATCTCCCAGCCGAAATAGTGCTGGCCCCAGCTTGTCTCTTCGGTGAGCAGATAAAGAACGCCGACGCTGATCAGAACCAGCCACCAGCGCAGCCATTTTTCGCTGTTCTGAAAAGCGAGGCGAACGGCGAGCGCGAGCGCGACGATCAGGATCGCGGTCTGTGTGTTTTCGAGCAGACCCAGTTCGCCCTTAAGCACGCTAGGCTGCGTGAACGCGAAGAACATAAACAATGCATAGAGCGCCAGGCAGATAAGCCAGATGGCGGGCGCGGAAATATCCGCGCGCTGTTGTTTGGTGGCGTCCCCAGTCATCGCTGGAACATAGGGTCGAGATCGGGCTTGTAAACGCCGCTTTACGTTATGCCGCGATAATGCCGGCCGCTTCGCGAACTGGCTTGAAGCTGCGCCGGTGGATTGGGCAGGGGCCGAGTTCTGCCAGCGCCTTCTGGTGCTCGGGCGTCCCGTAGCCTTTGTGCTTGGCGAAGGCGTAACCGGGATATTGCGCGCAAAACTCAACCATCATTCGATCTCGCTCGACTTTGGCGATGATCGAGGCGGCGGAGATGGAGGCGACATAGGCGTCGCCGTCGATGATCATCTCGATCGGGCACGGCAGCTCCGGCGCTGAATTGCCATCGATGAGCGCAGCGACCGGACGCTCTGAAAGGCCATCAAAGGCGCGGCGCATTGCAAGATATGTGGCCTGGAGGATGTTGATCTGATCGATCTCTTCGGGGCTTGCGATACCGACGCCAACGACGGCGCAGGCCCGGATCGCGAGCGCGAGTTCATCGCGCGCCTCGGCGCTCAATTGCTTGGAATCCGCGAGGCCCTTGGGGCGCTTCTTGGCCGGCAGGATGACGGCTGCGGCCACCACCGGCCCCGCCCAGGGTCCGCGCCCCGCCTCGTCGATCCCGCAAATTCCCATGGTCGCAGGATGGTCCGGATTCGTTGCGTGGAGCAAACGTCAAGGTCAGCGGTCTTTTTGACAATGACGCTTGACAAGGATGAGCTGGTATGTCAAGTAACCCTTACAAGCAGACAAGGTCGCTTGATGGAGGGTGTGATGCGGGGTCGTTGGAGTTTGGGCGTGGTCGTCGCGATCGTGGTGGCCATCTGTGTCGCTACCAGCGGCAATTCTCATTCAGCGTCGGCGCAGCGCCCGAGCCAGCGTTTTGAGGTGAACGTGGCGCTCAACGCCGACGGTCCCTCGATCGGCGTGCGTTACGACGCGCTCGCCATCAGCTTCGAATTTTGAGGAGAGAGAGACACATGGCCGAGCCTGTGCCCGATAAGTTGACGCCGGTCGCCAAGCGCTACGCGCGCGAGATGCTCACGGCGGGTGTTTTGTATTCGATCGTCGTGTTCGCGGGAGCGTTCGCGACGCGCATGGACCTGCCGCATTGGGTCATCGTGGTCGCGGCGATCGTGCCGATCTTTCCGGCGCTTTTGATGTTGCGCGCGTACATCACGTTCGTGAACGGCGTCGATGAATTCCAGCGCCGCATTCAAAGCGAAGCGGTGATGATCGCCGCAGGCGTCACCGGCTTTGGCTGCTTCACCTACGGCTTCCTGGAGGAGTGGGCGGGCTTTCCGCATCTGCCGCTGATCTGGGTGCTGCCGATCCTGATCGGTTCGTGGGGCGTCGCGCTCTGCTTTGTCCGCATGAAGTACAAGTGAGGGAGGCGACCATGACCGCTGGAACCGAGCGCGCCAGAGATCGCGCGGCTGTACGGCTCTTTCGCGAGATGCTTGGCGTAGGCATCGTCTATGTCGCGGCGATTTTCGCATCGAGCTACGCCATCGAGCATTTCGAGATGCCGCAATGGGTCGCCGCATTGCTTGCGTTCGCGCCAATTGCGCCGGCCTTGCTGATGCTGAGCGTGCAGCTCCGTTACATGCGCGCCACCGACGAGTTCGAGCGCCGTCTTCAAAGCGAGGCCGTGCTAATCGCGGCGGCTGTCACCGCCTTCGCGACCTTGGCTTACGGTCAGTTGGAAGATCTGGCCGGTTTCCCCGACATCTCGCTGATGTTCGTTATGCCCGCGCTTTGCATTGTCTGGAGCATTGCCTCAGTCATTCTGCACCTGAGGTGCAAATGAGAAATCGCCTCAAGGTCCTGCGCGCCGAGCGCAATTGGAGCCAGGCGGATCTTGCTGACAAGCTCGATGTCTCGCGTCAAAGCGTGAATGCGATCGAGACCGGCAAGTACGATCCATCGCTGCCGCTCGCTTTCAAGATCGCCAAGGTCTTTGGCTTGCCGATCGAACACATCTTCAGCGACGACGATATCGCGCAAGCTGCCGAATAGGCCGCGCTCGCCGCGCCGTCGCCCAAGAACGTCTCGTGCAAGTTTTAGGCGCCGCCAGCGCCGAAGGAGAAGTCATGTTTGAAGTCACCCGAAAGCTCATGATCGGATCGCTCGCGGCGTTGGTGCTCAGCGCCGCCCCGGCGCCGAGCCAGGCGCAAACCTTCACACCAAGCCGCTTCAGCGTTGAGGTGCGCGGCCAAGGGCCGGACGTGATCTTCATTCCGGGCTTGGGATCGAGCCGCGATGTTTGGGCAGCGCAAGCGGACGCGCTGGCGGCCACGCACCGCTTGCATCTGGTGCAGATCAACGGCTTTGCCGGCCAGCCGCTTGGCGCGTCAGCGGGCCAGGTGATCGGGCCCGTCGTTGATGAACTCGCGCGCTACATCGAGGCCAATCACCTGCAGCAACCGGCGATCATCGGCCATTCGATGGGTGGTTTTGCCGGGCTGACGCTTGCGCGCCAGCATCCGGGCGATGTGGGCCGCCTGATGATCGTGGACTCGTTGCCGTTCTTCAGCGCCATGTTCGGTCCCCACGTCACGGCGGCGAATGTCGAGCCGCAAGCGCGCGCCATGCGCGATGCGGTGGCCGCGGCCGATGACACTGCGTTCACCGCCCAGCAAACCGCCGGTGTTGGCCGGTTGGTGAAAACCGAAGCGCGGCGCGCCGAAGTCGTTGCCTGGAGCGTCGCCTCCGATCGCGCCACTTTCGCGCAAGCGATGTACGAGGTGATGACCACGGATATGCGCGCAGAGGTCGCGAACGTCACCGCGCCGATCACGGTCGTCTATGCGTACGATCCGGCGATGGGGCCAGAGGGGGTGATTGATGGCCTCTATCGCGGCCAGTACGCATCGGCGCCGCATGTGAACTTCGTCCGCGTCGACGGCAGCTACCACTTCATCATGTTCGACCAGCCGGCGCCGTTCCAAGCCGCTGTCGCGGATTTCCTGCGCTAACCCGAGACGCACGCATAAAATTCAAACGCGCCGCCGCGCGAAGGAGCACTTATGTCTATTGCACGCATCTTCCTTGCTACGTTTGCTCTGGGTTTTGTTGCTGCCTGCGCCACATCGCAAGCGACGAATGACGCCACTGGCGCGGCGCCCGCGCTGTTCGTCGCGCGCGACGCTGACTCCACGCTTTATGTGTACGGCGCCATTCACATGCGCCGCGCCAACGATGCTTGGGGTGGTCCGCATGTCGAAGCGGCGCTCGCGGATGCCCAGGAGGTGTGGACAGAGGTCGATCTCGATCCCGCCGCCGAAGCGCGCGGGCAAGCGGAAGCGATGCGCTTGGGTTTATCTGCAGGTGCTCCGCTCTCTTCTCATTTGAGCGAGGAAGATCGCGAACATCTGGGCGCCCTGACGCAGCGCCTCGGCATTCCGCCGCAAGCGCTCGACCGGATGCGCCCATGGATGGCCGCGCTCACGCTTTCGGTCGTGCCGATTATTCAGGCCGGATACGATCCTCAAGCCGGGGTTGATCGCGCTGTCGTCGCGTGGGCGCGAGAGCGCGATAAAACCCTGCGCTCATTCGAAACGCCGGAGCAGCAGGTGGCTCTGTTCGCGAATTGGGGTGAGGAGGCGCAGGTCGATATGCTGCGTCAGGCGATCGAAAGCGCCGACGAGGGCGTTGAACTCGTCAACGGCGTCTCGGCGGCTTGGGATCGCGGCGACATTGCGGAGATTGAAGCGCTCACGGTCACCGAAGTGCGCACGACCTATCCGAATGTGTACCGGCTGCTTTACGTCGACCGGAACAACGCTTGGATGGAGGTGCTCTCCCGAGAGCTTGACGGCGCCGGCGTGGACTTCGTCGCGGTGGGCTCGGGCCACCTTTACGGCCCCGATGGCCTCATCGCGCAATTGCGCGCCCGCGGCGTTCGCGTCGAACGTGTGCAGTAACTGAAAAGACGGGGCATTCCGCTTGAAAGCGGGGGCGGGCGCCGGTACGCGTCCGCCTCATGACTACCCACAAGCCGCCCCGCTGTTTTCAGGATGTGATCCTGACGCTCCAGAATTACTGGGCCGAGCAGGGTTGCGCCATTCTGCAGCCATACGACGAACAGGTCGGCGCCGGCACGCTGCACCCGGCCACGACGCTGCGTTCGCTCGGGCCGAAGCCGTGGCGCGCGGCGTATGTACAGCCCTCGCGGCGGCCGAAGGATGGGCGCTACGGCGAGAACCCAAACCGGCTACAGCACTATTATCAGTTTCAGGTGATCTTGAAGCCGAACCCGCCGAACTTGCAGGAGCTTTACCTCAACTCGCTCGCGCGCATCGGCATCGACCCGTTGCTGCACGACATTCGTTTCGTCGAAGACGATTGGGAGAACCCGACCGTCGGCGCCTGGGGCTTGGGCTGGGAAGTTTGGTGCGATGGAATGGAGGTGTCGCAGTACACGTACTTCCAGCAAGTCGGCGGCTTGGATGTGCGCCCGGTGAGTGGCGAACTGACGTACGGGCTTGAGCGCCTCGCGATGTACGTCTTCGGCGTAGATCGGGTTTACGATCTGCCGTTCAACGATCCCGATAGCGAATACCCGGTGACGTACGGCGACATCTTTCTCGAAAACGAGAAGCAGCAATCTCGCTACAATTTCGAACTCAGCGATCCTGAGATGGTGCTGCGCTGGTTCGGCGACGCGGAAGCCACGGCTGCGCGCCTGCTGAAGGAAGGCAACGTGCTGCCGGCGTTCGATTACACGCTGAAGGCATCGCATCTGTTCAACTTACTCGACGCGCGCGGCGTGGTGTCGCCGACTGAGCGGCAGAGTTTCATCGCGCGGGTGCGTGACTTGGCGAAGGGCTGTGCGGGCGCTTGGGAAGAGGGGCAACGCTAATGCCTCAACTTCTTATCGAACTTTTCTCCGAAGAAATTCCGGCGCGCATGCAGAAGCGTGCGGAAGAGGATTTGGCGAAGCTCTTTGGCGAGAAGCTGAAGGCGGCTGGTCTGGACGCAAAGGCGATCAAGACGTTCTCAGCGCCTCGGCGCATTGGATTGTTCATAGATGATCTGCCGGCGAAAGCGGCGGACGTGAATGACGAGCGCAAAGGCCCGCGTGTGGGTTCGCCCGATCAGGCGATCCACGGCTTCCTCAAAGGCGCGGGGCTGACCTCGATCGATCAAGCAGAGATCGTTGAGGACAAGAAGGGCTCGTTCTACGTCGCGAAGATTGAGCGCGCGGGGCGGGCGACGGCGGAGATCGTGCAGGAGATTATTCCGGAGATCATCCGCGCGTTTCCGTGGCCGAAATCGATGCGCTCGCAATCGAGCGACCTGCAATGGGTGCGCCCGCTGCACAACATTTGCTGCGTGTTCGACGGCAAGGCCGTGAAGATCGCGCTTGAAGGCGTCGGCAGCGAAGCTGTGACGTGGGGTCATCGCTTCCATGCGCCGGAAGCTATGCCGGTGACGAGCGCCGCCGATCACGCATCCAAACTGCGCGGCGCGAAAGTTCTGATCGAGCGCGACGAGCGCAAGACGATCATCCTCGAACAAGCCAAAAAGCTCTGCGCCGCGAAGGGGCTGGAGCTGGTTGAAGATATCGGCTTGCTCGAAGAGGTCGCGGGCCTGGTTGAGTGGCCTGTGGTGCTGCTCGGCGATATGGACAAGGATTTCCTCAATCTACCCGGTGAAGTGATCCGTCTCTCGATGCGGACGCACCAAAAGTATTTCGCCGTGCGCGATCCCAAGAAGGGCGGGCTTGCGCCGCATTTTATCGTGGTGGCGAACGTCGAAGCGAAGGATGGCGGCAAAGCAATTGCGGCGGGCAACGCGCGCGTGCTTTCTGCGCGGCTGAGCGATGCGCGGTTTTTCTGGAGCGTTGATACGGCGACGCCGCTCTTTACTGACGAGCGCAAGGCCAAGCTGCAGAAGATCGTCTTTCATCAAAGGCTCGGCAGTGTGTGGGATAAGGTTGAGCGCGTGAAGGCGCTGGCTGAAGGGCTTTGCGCCGTCACGGGCGCTGACAAAAAGCTCGTCGCCGAAGCGGCGAACCTCTGCAAAATGGATCTGGTGACGGAAACCGTCGGCGAATTCCCCGAGTTGCAAGGGCAGGTCGGCCGCCAACTTTCCGCGCTGACCAAAGGCAACCACGAAAGCGTCGCCGCCGCGATCGAAGATCACTACCGGCCACTTGGGCCGAATGATCGCGTGCCGACCGATAAGGTGGCGGTGACGCTTGCGCTTGCCGACAAGTTAGACACGCTCGCGAGTTTCTGGGCGATCGATGAGCGGCCCACCGGATCCAGCGATCCTTACGCGCTCCGCCGCGCTGGGCTCGGTATCCTTCGAACGATATTGGCGAACAACACAAGGTTGCGCTTCGTGTCGATCGCGAGAGAAGCGGCGGATCGGTTCACACAATCCCACGACGTGGATCCGCAGGACATCGCCAGCGACGTTGTGTTCTTCTTGGCGGAACGCCTCAAGATCTACTTCCGCGATCAGGGCAAGCGCCACGATCTCGTCGACGCCGTCTTTGCGCTCGGCGACGACGATCTCGTTCGCATTGTCGCGCGCGTTGAAGCACTCGACGCATTCCTGAAAACCGAAGACGGCGCGAACCTTCTCGCGGGCTACAAGCGCGCGGCGAACATTCTTGCGGCGGAAGAGAAGAAGGGGAAGTGGAGCGCCGAGGAGGCCAAGGGCCAAGTCGATGCATCCAAGCTCGCCGAGCCTGCCGAGAAGGCGCTCTTTGATGCGCTCGAAAAAGCGTTGCCTGCGGCGCGCGCGGCGGTGGAAAAAGAAGACTTCGCTGCGGCGATGAAGGCGCTGAGCGGGCTTCGCGCGCCGGTCGATGCGTTCTTCGATAAAGTCATGGTCAATGCCGAAGACCCGATGCTGCGGCGCAATAGACTTTTGCTGCTCTCGCGGTTACGTGAGGCGCTGTCTCAGGTCGCGGATTTTTCCAAGATCGAAGGCTGATTGCACCGCCTCCTCCTCGATGGAGGAGGCGCCGCGAAGCGGCGGAGGAGGTGCGCGCTCGGTGGTGACGGAAGAGCCTTGGAGGCTCCGCCTTCAAAACCATTGGCCTCACCTCCTCAGTTATCGCTTCGCGATGACAGCTCCTCAATCGAGGAGGAGCGGGCGGAAGGGCTAGAGCGGAATGGCGCAGAAGCAGTGGGTTTACGGGTTCGGCGGCGGTGAGAGCGCGGGCGATGCGTCGATGAAGGCGCTGCTTGGCGGCAAGGGCGCGAACCTCGCGGAAATGTCGAAGCTTGGGCTGCCTGTGCCGCCAGGCTTCACGATCACCACCGAAGTCTGCACCGAGTTCTATGAGAACAAGCGCACCTATCCTGCGGAACTTGCCGCGCAGGTTGATGCGGCGATGGCCGTTCTTGAGAAGAAGGCCGGCAAGGGCTTCGGCGATGCTTCCAATCCGCTGCTGGTTTCGGTGCGCTCGGGCTCGCGCGCCTCGATGCCGGGCATGATGGATACGGTGCTGAACCTTGGTCTCAACGATGAGACGGTTGAGGGTTTGGCGAAGCTCTCGGGCGATGCGCGCTTCGCATACGATAGCTATCGGCGCTTCATTCAAATGTACTCGGACGTCGTGCTTGAGCTGGAGCATGGTGAGTTCGAAGAAATTCTGGGCTCGCAGAAAGATCTGCAGGGCTATTCATCCGACACCGAGATGACGGCTGAGGATTGGAAAGCGGTCGTGAAGGAATACAAGCGCGCCGTGGAGCGTCAGCTTGGCAAGCCGTTCCCGTCCGATCCGAAGGATCAGCTTTGGGGCGCTGTCGGCGCCGTGTTCGCAAGCTGGATGAACGATCGGGCGATCTTCTATCGCAAGCACAACAACATTCCCGAAAGCTGGGGCACTGCCGTCAACGTGCAGGCAATGGTGTTCGGCAATATGGGCGAGACGTCCGCGACCGGCGTTGCGTTCACGCGCGATCCTTCGACCGGCGCGAAGAAGTTTTACGGCGAATTCCTGATCAATGCTCAAGGCGAGGATGTTGTCGCCGGCATTCGCACGCCGCGCGCGCTGACGAAAGCGGCGCGGCTGGAGATGAAGGAAACGGGCGAGTCACTCGAAGAGGCGATGCCTGCGGTGTTCGCCGAACTCGTCGCCGTCTATCAAAAGCTCGAAGCGCACTATCGCGACATGCAGGACCTTGAGTTCACGGTCGAGCGCGACAAGCTCTACATGCTGCAAACTCGCAACGGGAAGCGCACCGCGAAGGCGGCGTTGAAGATCGCGGTCGATATGGTGGGCGAGGGGCTGATCACCACCGATGAGGCTGTGCTGCGCGTTGACGCCGCCGCGCTCGATCAATTGCTGCACCCGACGATCGCGGACGGGTACACGCGTGACATCATCTGCCGTGGTTTGCCGGCGTCGCCGGGCGCGGCTGTCGGCATCGTAGTGTTCGACCCGGACGAAGCTGAGCGCCTCGCCGCTGATCGTCAGAAGGTCATCCTGGTTCGCGAAGAGACGAGCCCTGAAGACATTCATGGCATGCACGCATCGCAGGCCATCGTCACTGCGCGCGGCGGCATGACCAGTCACGCCGCTGTTGTGGCGCGCGGCATGGGCCGGCCGTGCGTTTCCGGCGCCGGCGATATTCGCATCAACATGAAAGCTGGTGAGTTCACCGCCGGCGGACGCGTTGTCAAAAGGGGCGAGACCATCACCGTCGACGGTTCAGCCGGTCATGTGCTGTTTGGCGCGGCGCAAATGGTCGAACCCGAACTTACCGGCGATTTCGCAACGGTGATGACATGGGCGGACGCTGCGCGCCGCCTCAAAGTACGCACCAATGCCGACACGCCGCACGATGCGGACGTTGCGGTGAAGTTCGGCGCCGAAGGCATCGGCCTTTGCCGCACCGAGCACATGTTCTTCGACGCGCAACGCATCGCGTCCGTTCGCAAGATGATCGTGGCGGAAACGCAAGGCGCGCGCATCAAGGCGCTCGATGAACTCTTCCCGCACCAGCGGGCGGACTTCGTCGCCATCTTCAAGGCGATGGGCGGACGGCCGGTCACCATTCGCTTCCTCGATCCGCCGCTGCATGAGTTCTTGCCGCACTCGGAAGAGGACATCGCCGAAGTTGCGCCGTCGCTGGGCGTCACGGCCGATTGGTTGTCGTCGCGGGTCAAAGCATTGGCCGAGAGCAATCCGATGCTCGGCTTCCGCGGCTGCCGGCTGGCGATCGTTTTCCCGGAAATCTACGACATGCAGGCGCGCGCGGTTTTCGAGGCCGCGTGCGATGTGGCCGAGCAGGGCGCAGCGCCGATCCCGGAGATCATGATCCCGTTCGCGATCACCAAGAAAGAGCTTGAGATCTTGAAGGGCCGCATCGACGCCATTGCGGGCGAGGTGTTCGGCAAGCGGGGGCGTAAGCTTGATTACCTGGTCGGCACGATGATCGAGTTGCCGCGCGCCGCGCTGCGGGCCGGCGAGATCGCCGAGCTGGCCGAGTTCTTCTCGTTTGGTACAAACGATCTCACCCAAGCGACCCTGGGCGTTTCCCGCGACGACGCCGGGCGGTTCCTCGGAACCTATGTCGAGCGCCAAGTGTTAACGAGCGATCCGTTCGTCTCCATTGATGCCGATGGCGTTGGGGAGCTGGTCCGGCTCGCCTGCGAACGGGGGCGAGCCACCAGGCAGGGGCTCAAACTTGGCATATGCGGAGAGCACGGAGGCGACCCCGCCTCGATCGCCTTCTTCGAGCGAGCAGGGCTCGATTATGTCTCTTGCTCGCCCTACCGGGTCCCGATCGCGCGCCTGGCGGCGGCGCAAGCGGCGCTCGCCAGAAAAGGCTGACGGTTACCCCACACCGCAAATTACCCCAGGGAACCCCGCTGCGGCGGCCGCGACCGGCCGTCGCGGTCTTATTCGCCTCGTTGGTGAACTGGCACGAGCCTCGCAAGACTTTGTCCACTTTGGGCTTTCTCGGCGTGACCTGATGGACGCACCGAGCCCCAGAAGTAGGCCAGTTGAGACGGGAGGCGAGACTATGAACAAAAAGTCAATCGCCCCTCGCGCGCGGGTCCTGTATCCCCCCGGAGCCCGAGGTTACAATATTCCTCAGGCGAAACGAACTGGGCTGTTGCGGAATATTTGGCTTTCGTTTGTGCCAAAACTGCACACGATTAAGCGGGGCTTAATGCATTTGTCGTTGTTCTGGCGTCGACTGACTATTCTTGCGGGCGAGATTCGGACCCAGCTAATGGTAGAGATCGAACGGAACCCTCTGGCCGTGCGTCAGGGCGCAGCGACGATCATGTGCTTAGCGGCTGCAGCAGTCGCGATGCCTGTGATCTCGCATCGTGCTGCTGAGCAACGGGACGGCGCCGAGTGGGCCGCAACCTCGACCGCGTTCGCCGCGCAGTTCGAGCAAGAACTGCTGACGTCCGATCCGGCCGCTCACGTTCAACTCACGTCCTTCCGCACCAACGATGGCCTGCGCGCGCGCGGCCAAGCCACGTTGTTCGAGAGCCCCGACGCTCGCGCCATGATGGTGCAAGCGGTTCTGCGTGGCCCGACGCCTAACCAACCCGCTCAAGAGCGAGCCGTTCCTGCCGAACCGCAGATCGATGCACGTCAGCAAGACTGCTTGTCCCAGGCGATCTATTACGAAGCGCGCGGCGAGAGCCAACGCGGCCAGATCGCGGTTGCCGAAGTCATCATGAACCGCGTTCGCTCGGGCGCGTACCCGAACTCGATTTGCGGCGTCGTCTATCAGGGCTCGCACCGTTCGACCGGGTGCCAGTTCACGTTCACCTGCGACGGTTCGCTGAACCATCGTCCGCGTGGCCGCGCCTGGGATCGCGCTCAGCGCGTCGCGACAGCTGTGATGTCAGGCTACACGCGCCCGATCACGCAGGGCGCCACCCACTATCACACCCATGCTGTGAACCCGGTTTGGAATTCTGGCCTGGTCGAAACCACCTCGATCGAAAGCCACGTCTTTTATCGCTTCCCGAACCGCTCTGAGCGCGCCTACTACCAGGAAGCTCTGGCCCGCCGTCGTGGCGCGATGGGTTCACGTCGCAGCGGCACGGCCGCTGACGAGCTGATCCCGGAAACGGATGGCGTTGCGGTTGATGGCGTCCAAGGCACGGTGACGGACGAGGCGGCGCCAGCGCCGGGCGCGACCGACGCTCCGGCCGACACGAGCGCCGCCAACACCGCGATCGAGCCGCGCGAAGTCGCGACCTGAACCGGCGCGGGGCTTAGCCCTCGCTGGAGAATTGCTTCTTGATTTGATTGCGCATCGCGCCGGGGAAGAACCGGGCGAAGAAACGTGCGCGCTCGGCAGCTTGGCCGACCATGTAGTGCACGTCGCTGCCATGAGCGGCGTCCCACGCGCGCTCTGCGGCCATGCTCACCGGATAGATCGGCGTTTTGTTTTCCGTCAGCGCGTCGCGGATGCGCCGGTTCGAGCCTTGGTTTGAGCCTGCGGGCAATCCGTCGAGGATTGCAGTGTCAACGAACCACGGCATCAAGCTCACGACACGCACGCCGTACTTCGAAAATTCGATATCGAGCGATTCAGTGAGGCCGCGCACGCCGAACTTGGTCGCGCAATAGACCGCCATATTCGGCGCGCCGAATATGCCGGCGACAGAGGCTGTATTGACGATGCGCGCGCCCGGCGTTTCGCGCAGCAAAGGCAGCGCCGCGTTCACACCGTTGATTACGCCTTTCAAGTTTACATCGAGCACGAGATCGATGTCGTCGCCGGGCATTTCGTCGATCGGGCCGCCTCTGCCGACGCCGGCATTGTTGAACAGCACGTGCATGCGCCGATTGGTGGCTTGGCCGAACGTTTCGACGGCGCGCGCCCAGCCTGCGCGATCGCGCACGTCGAACTCCATTGAGAGCCGCTGGCCTTCAGGCAATGACGCCGCCGTTTCTTCGAGCCCCTTTGCGTTGACGTCGAACAGGCCGACGAACCAGCCGCGCTGGGCGAAGAGTTGAGCGGTGGCGCGTCCGATACCGGAGCCTGCGCCAGTGACGAAGATTGTTTTTTGCGGTTCAGCCATGGGCAGCGTTCGTCTGCCTGAACATCGCTTGCGTCAAGCGCGCCGTAGCGTCCGGCGCATTGCGGCGGGTGGGGCGCCGTAGAGGCGCATGAAAGCGCGCCGCATGCGTTCGGGATCGCCGAAGCCGGTGCGGCGTGCGATCTCTTGGATGGCGCCGCCTTGAGCCAATGCCGTGCGTGCTGTTTCCGCGCGCAGACGCTCGACAGCTTTAGCGGGCGTGACGCCGGTTTCCGTGGCGTAGGCGCGCGCGAAGTTTCGTGGGCTCATCGCCGCTTGCGCCGCCAAGCGCTCGACGGAGAGATCTTCCGCCAAGTGCTCGCGCATCCAGGCATTGAGAGGCGCAAAGCGCGAGGCGGCGCTGTCGAGTTCAAGCAAAGCGGAGTGCTGCGCCTGACCGCCGGGGCGTTTAGCGTACACCACCATCTCGCGCGCGACGTCTGCTGCAAGATCTTCACCGAGATCTTCGGCGATCATCGCTAGCGCAAGGTCGATGCCCGCGGTTACGCCGGCGGAGGTCCACACCGCCCCATCCTTGATGTGGATGCAATCAGCTTCGACGCGCACGTCCGGAAACATCTGCGCCAATTGCGCTGCGCGCCGCCAATGTGTTGTCGCGCGCTTGCCTTTGAGCAATCCCGCTTGCGCCAGCAGGAAAGCGCCGGAGCAAACGCTCGCTACTCGCCGTGCACGCGCTGGCGCTTTGCTGATGGCGCGGATGAAGTTCGCATCGCGCATCGCATCGCCAGTGCCGTTACCGCCGACGACGATGAACGTGTCTACCTTGGCGCGGCCGCTCAGCGCTTCCGCTGGCATCGGCACGCCCGATGATGAGGGTGCTAATCCTGCTGCCGGCGCCGCCGTTCGTATCGTGTAAGCGCCCGGCGCGTAGCGGGCCGCAATCTCGAACGCGCCGATGGGGCCGGCTGCATCGATGATCTGAAAGCCCGGAAACAGCACGATCAGCACGTCGCGCGGCTTTGGCTGAAAAGGAGGCTTCTTTGACATTTCCGCCAAAGCCTTCCAGCGCCAGTATGCGCTTGTCAATGGAGGCCACCCGATGGCGCAGCCGTTCCGTATCGTTTTCATCCTCTACCCGCGTCTGACGCAGCTCGACTTCACGGGGCCTTACGAGGTTCTTGCGCGCGTGCCTGGCGTGGAGACCGTCATCGCCTCGAAAGATGGCGGTGCGCTCAAGACCGAGATGGGGCTTACGTTCGCCGATCTCATCAAGCTTGCCGATGTTGATCGCGCCGACATGATCATGATCCCGGGCGGTCCTGGTCAAACCGATGCGATGCTTGATCCGGATTTTATGGCTGAAGTGAAGCGCCTCGGTGAAAGCGCGAAGTATCTGACATCAGTCTGCACCGGCTCGCTTATTCTGGCGGCGGCGGGACTGCTCGCGGGCAAGCGCGCGGGCAGCCATTGGGCCTATCGCGAATTGCTTTCAAACTTTGGCGCTGTGCCGGACGACGCACGCGTTGTGCGCGATGGCAATGTCATCACTGGCGGCGGTGTCACTGCCGGCATCGATATCGCGCTGACGATCGCGGCGGAACTTGCAGGTGACGATGTCGCGAAGATGATCCAGCTCGCCATCGAATATGCGCCGGCGCCGCCGTTCAATAGCGGGCGCCCGGAAATCGCGGAGGAGAAAACCGTCGCTGCTGTGAAGCAGCTCTTCTCTGGTTTTGCTCAGCAGCGGCGTGAAGCGATCGAGCGCATGGTTGGAGGCGCGTGATGCTGCAGCTTCGACCCAATTGCGAAGTTTGTGATCGCAACCTGCCGCCGGACAGTTCGGACGCACGCATGTGCAGCTTTGAATGTACATTCTGCGCCGATTGTGCGGATGGCGCGCTCAAAGGGGCGTGTCCCAATTGCGGCGGCAATCTTGAACGGCGCCCGGTCCGGCCTGCTGCGGCGCTGGTGAAGTATCCAGCCTCGACGGAGCGTGTGCTGAGGAAGCGCGCGTAAGGCGCGCGGCGCCCCTCGTGTGGAGCGCCGCGCAGTGATTTAGCTCTTCGGCGTGTCGTCGTTGACGTCTTTGCGTTCGTCGTCGCGGAACGCAGCCGTATCGAAATCGCCCGATTGGACGTAGCGCGCCTGCGATGCGTAGGCGTGGCCCATGGATTCGCGCAGCTTCGCCTTTTTCAGCGCAAGATAGTTGCCGCCTTTGATGCCGATAGCGCCGGCTTCGGCGAACGCATCGATATCGGCGCCGAGAAAGGTGACGAGCCAACCTTTGTTATCTTGGCGGTCGGTCAGCAGCTTGCGGATCGTATCCTTGGTGTGCTCCGTGCTGGCGTTTTCGTGGCCGTCGGTGAGGATCACCAGGCCGACTTTCTCGTTTGGCCGCAGCTCGACTTTGTCGATGTCGGCAACGGCGTGGCCGATCGCGTCCAGAAGCGGCGTGGATGCGCGCGGCACGTAGTTGTGGCGGTTCAGTTCAAGAGAGCTTTTCGCGGGTTCGGCTTGCTGCAGCGTATCGATGCTGCCGGAGTCGAAAATCGTCAGCGTGACGCGCGCGTCAACTTCAGCGGACCGCCGCAGTCCCATGACGTATTCATTGAACGCGTCGATTGTTGTGTCGCGGCAACCCTCCATAGAGCCAGAACGATCAAGCAGAATGTAAGCGAAAAGCGGGGATTTGCTCATGCATGTCCTTTTGTACAAAACCCGCACCGGTGCGGCGCGGGAAGGCGACATGGGTCGCACGCGGAGGCGCGACAAGAGCGTGTCGAAAAAATAAACCTGCAATGCGTGCGAGATTGCGTATCCGGACTTACGCGTTTCCGGCGGCTTGGCTCAATTGCGAGGGATCAAGACCCAGTGTTTTTATTGCGCGCGCCCATTTGTCATCGAGCGTTGCGTCGAAAACGATCGCCTTGTCGAAGTCGACGACGAGCCAAGCGTTGTGGCGGATTTCATCTTCAAGCTGGCCCGCGTCCCAGCCTGCGCATCCAAGCGCCAGCACGTAGCTTGCCGGCGCATGATCGCTTGCAACGGCTTCCAGCACATCGCGCGTCGCCGTGAGTCGCACGCCCGGCGCGACGCTCTGCGTGGCGTCACCGGCTTCGAAATCTTCCGAGTGCAGCACGTAGCCGCGATCTGGCCGCACCGGTCCGCCATCGAGCACCAGTCGCTCGGCCGCTTCCTCACCGACCGTCAGCCCCAAATGACCCAACACTTCGTCCAGTGTCAGATCTTCCTTTTGCTTGTTGATGACGACGCCCATCGCGTGTTCTGCATCGTGCGCGCACATCATGATGACGGTGCGGTCAAAGCGCGGGTCACCGATACCCGGCATCGCCACCAATAATTTGCCCGTCAGCGTGTCGCTCATGGGCCAATGGTCCCGCGCCCGTCGCTTTCGCGCAAGAGGGCGCTCGCATCTGGAGCTTGGCTCACCTACATAAACCCCTGAAATTGAGGGAGCTCCCAATGATTAAAGTCGGTGATCGGCTGCCGGATGTGCAGTTCAATGTTCCAGGCAGCGAGGGCATGAAGCAGATGCGCACCGGCGACGTCTTTGCCGGCAAGACGGTGGCGCTCTTTGCCGTGCCTGGGGCTTTTACGCCGACGTGCTCGGCGCGCCATTTGCCAAGCTTTCGTGAACACCTTGCCGAGTTCAAAGCCAAAGGCATTGACACTGTCGCTTGCACGGCTGTGAACGATCACTTCGTCATGGGTGCATGGGCGAAGGATCAAAACGTCGTTGACCAAATCCTCATGCTTTCGGACGGCTCCGCGGATTTCGCAAAGGCCACCGGCCTCGACGCCGACTTTTCAAAATTCGGAATGGGCGCGCGATCGAAGCGATATTCAATGATCGTCAAGGATGGGGTGGTATCTCAGCTACACGTTGAAGAAGCTGGTGAATACAAAGTTTCCAGCGCGGAATACTTGCTTGCTCAGTTAGGCTGAGCTTAACGCAGCTTACCCGCGCGAGAACGCATCAACGCCGCAGAAGCGGCCGGAGAGAGACGCGATGACGGTTGTAATCATTTTTGCCGTGATGGCCCTGGTGTTGGCCTTCAGCGCAATCAAGGTTGTGCCGCAAGGCTTCCAAGTCACTGTCGAGCGCTTCGGCCGTTACACGATGACGCTGCGTCCTGGCATCGCTTTTCTTGTTCCTTTCGTTGATCGTATCGGCAAGCGCATGTCGATGATGGAAGCGGTGCTGGATGTGCCGCGCCAAGACGTGATCACCAAGGACAACGCGGTGGTCTCGGTTGACGCCATCGTCTTCATTCAAGTTATGGACGCCGCCAAGGCCGCGTACGAAGTCGAGAATTATCGCCTCGCGGTGTTGAACCTCTGCTTGACCAACGTGCGTACCGTTGTCGGCTCGATGGATCTCGACGAAGTGCTCTCGCAGCGCGACTCGATCAATGCGCGCCTTTTGACCGTCATCGACGGCGCTACCCATGCGTGGGGCACCAAGGTGATGCGCGTCGAAATCAAAGACCTGCAGCCGCCGGCCGACCTCACGCAAGCGATGGCGCGGCAGATGAAGGCAGAGCGTGAACGCCGCGCACAAATTCTGGAAGCCGAAGGCGACAAGCAAGCCGCCGTGTTGCGCGCTGAAGGCGCCAAGCAATCGGCGATCCTTGAAGCTGAAGGCCGCCGCGAAGCCGCGTTCCGCGACTCCGAAGCCCGTGAACGGGAAGCGGAAGCCGAAGCAAAAGCAACCGACATGGTCTCTCAAGCCATTGGCAAGGGCGACGTGAACGCGATCCGTTACTTCCTGGGCCTCAAATACGTCGAAGCCTTCGGCAAACTCGCCACCTCGAACCAGCAGCGAACCGTCATTATTCCGGCGGACCTGTCCGGCATTGCCGGCTTGGTTGAGGGACTGCGCGCTCTAAACGCGCAGGGCGAGGCCGGGGCCGGCGGCCCCTGGACGGCGCCGCGCGCCCCAACGCCGGCGCCGCGCTAAGCCCTCGCGTAATCTGCCTAGCATCGCTACATTGAGCGCATGGACACGCTGATCACCTTCCTGACGAGCCTCGGCCCGCAGCACTGGCTGGTCTTTGGCCTTATCTTGCTCATCGCTGAGATGGCGTCGGGCACGACGTATCTGCTCTGGCCCGCGGTTGCCGCGTTCCTGACTGCGCTGATCTCGCTTGCCGGTTTCAGCAACTGGGTTGCCGACATCGCGATTTTTGCGGTGCTCGTGATCGTGCTGACCGCGTTCGGGCGCCCGATCGTTCAACGCTGGCGTTCGGAGAACAATGCCGAGGGCCTCAATGAACGTTCCAAGACGTTGATCGGCACGCGCGGGGTGATCACGGTTTTCGCGAACGGCACAGGCTCAGTGAAAATCGCCGACACGATTTGGCGCGCCGTCAGCGAAGATGCGCTGACGCCTGGGCAAACCGTGGTGATCGACGCTGTCGATGGCGCGACGCTTAAGGTGAAGGCGGCCTGAGAATAGCGTCGACGCCGCGTCGCGGCGATGGCGGCACATCCTGGCCGTAGCCAATCCGCACCAGCATCTGCACGGTGTCGCCTTCGGGCGGCGCAAGGAACGTGCGCATCTCGGCGTAGAGGTCGGCCATTTCCTGGTATTCCTGCAGCGCTTGGCTCCACGGATGGATCGCCAGCCCCGCATCGGACGCCGCTAGCGCAAAACGCGCATAGGCGCGGCCCGCATTCAGTCGGGCGCCCGGCGTATCGCCGTTGGAGGTAAGCCAGACAAACGCCGGCGAAGTCATCGCCAGTTCGCGCCAATCGCGCGCGGCGGTTTTGTTGGCCTCTGAGTTCGGATCGATCAGCTCTTCGCGATCGAGTTGGCCGAGTATGCGGAAGATGCCGATGCCAGGCGCATCGATGCTCAAGCCATCGAGATGGCGGGCGATCTCCTCGCGCCCAAAGCGCAGCCATTCATAGGTCTCGGCCGCTGCGCCTTCGGTGCGCAACTCGCGGTCCCAGGCGCGCCATACAAGATCGCGCGCCTGCGCGACGCGCGCGGCCTCGTTCGTCCAGAACATGGCGCCGGTATATTCCTCGCCCATGCCGACGACTGCGTTGACCAGTTCATCGAGCATCGTCGCATCCGGCACGCGCGCTTCGAAGGGTTTGCGATTTGTGCGGCGGCGGGTGATTTGCGCGCTCGTTGGATAACCATTGGGTTGTTGCTGTTGCGGGCCGAGCGTGACGCGCGCGATGGGGCGCGTATCCAAGCGCGGCGTTGGCTCGCCTTCGGGGAAGAATTCAATCGTCGGCCAATAGCCGCCCATCCCCGCAGCCATGCGATAGAGTTCGAGAAAGCAGCCGCAGCCGATAGTGATCTGACGATCGAGCGGATCGGTGAAGGGCAGGCGCCGGTCGAGATCGCAATAGAGTGTGATGGCGTCGCCATCGTCGAGATCGACCAGCCATGGCTGCGTGTTGTGTGGGTTCGGGGCCAGGATCGCATGCGCCAACGCAAAGCGGCGCACATCGGCTTCAGCTGCGCCAGGATCGCGCCAGGCCGCGGCGGGATCGGGCAAATCTGCGCCGCCGCCGCTGCACGCGCTCAGCACGGGCGCTGCGGCGAGCCACTCCAGCACATGTCTGCGCGTCGTCATGGCCGCAAGCTAGCGGGGCAGCGGATGCGGTGGAAGATGAATTCTTGCGCATCCACGCCGCCATTGGAGATGCGACGATAGAGACGATTGCCTTCGCGCCGATATTCGATCCGCTGCGGGAAATCGTGCTCGAGATTTTGGAAGCTCACGTGGTTGTCGACCTCTTCGTCCATCAGCCGATAGCGGATTGGAAACGAGCCGAGCGGCATATCGACAAGTTCGGGCGCGCCATTGGACTCGATGCGCATCTGCGACCAGCCCTGAATCTCGCCTTCGCCCTCGTGATAATCGTAGCCAAGGATGATCGGCGCTTCGGGCGCGATCCACACTTCCGTGAATGTCGCGCCGCTTTCCGCCTCGCGTGGCGGCTCTGTCTGCCAGCAGCCGCGGAGCCAGCGAAGATCGGAAACGTCCTGCGCGAAAGCGGCGGGCGCGAAGAGCAGGGCGGCGAAGAAGAGGACGAGGCGCATGGAAGAACGCTGCGCGCGCCGTCGGCGTGATGCAATCCCAAAGACGCGGGTGGCCCGCTCCGCCTTCGAGAGGCTCAGGCTGACGCTCGTTGGATGTGGAAAGCGGCGGGCTAGCTCTTCAGCGTACCGATCGCGTTGCGCGCCAGTTCGTCGGCGCGATTGTTCATCTCGTTGTCGGCGTGGCCCTTGACCCATTTCCAGGTCACTTCGTGACGCGCATTGGCTTCATCGAGCCGCTTCCAGAGGTCTTCGTTCTTCACGGGCTTCTTGTCGGCTGTTTTCCAGCCGTTCTTCTTCCAGCCGTGGATCCATTTTGTGACGCCATCCATCACGTATTTGGAATCGGTGTGCAGCCGCACTTTGCTCGACCGCTTCAATGCGTCGAGCGCCTGGATCGCCGCCATCAGCTCCATGCGGTTGTTGGTGGTCGCGGCCTCGGCGCCTGAGAGCTCTTTCTCAACGCCGGCATAATGCAAGATCGCGCCCCAGCCGCCCGGACCGGGGTTTCCGCTGCACGCGCCGTCCGTCCAAATGTCCACCGTATTGCTCATGGCGCGGCTGTAGGCGGATTCGGTGTTCCGTCTTCGCGCTCGTCCCGAGTTTTTGGATCATTGCTCCAAGCTGGTGGAAGGGCAAGGTCTGGTCCGACGATGAACCAAACGACGGCCGCGCCTTGAAATGCGCCGATGAGAGCCGCAGCAAATAAAACGACAATCTTTGCTGGTGACGTGGCGACGAGCACGGCAGCAAGCCCGACGCTAGCGCCTGCGATCGCCGCGACAGCGCCTGTCATCAGATAGACTGATAGGGATTGACCACGTTCGCTGTCCAACTTGGTCACGACTAGTGCGATCAAGCCAGCGGGAAGGATCGTCGCAAATCGCGCAATGAACCATGTCCCAGACGCTGAGTTAGTATGCTGTGATCGAGTAGGTGACTGAATGCTAGGCGCCATAGTCGGCCGCTCGCTGCGCTTGGCGATGGAACCTCAACTTGTCCGCATACTCCAGCGGATCCTTCGGCGTCACGGTCGCGCCCTCTGGCGTCGTGCTCCAATCGGTGAGGCGTGTCGCGAAGAAGCGCAGCGCCGCGCCGCGCGCCAGCACCGGCAGGGCAGCGCGTTCGCCGGCGCTGAGTGGGCGCACGTTGGCGTAGGCTTGGATCATCGCTCGTCCGCGTTCCAAATCGTAGCGGACGCCATCGAAGCACCACGCGTTCAGGCACGCCGCTAAATCGTAAGCGAGCAAATCGGTGCAGGCGAAATAGAAGTCGATGACGCCGCTGAGCTGGTCGCCGACGAAGAAGGCGTTGTCCGGAAAGAGATCGGCATGAATGGCGCCGCGCGGGAGCTGGCTCGGCCAAGCCGCGCGCACTTCCGCAAGATCGCGCGCCACCTCGGCCGCCAATCCTGGCCGCAGAGCTTCAGCCTCGCTGAGGCGCGGTTTGATCAGCGTTTCCCAGCCATCGATGCTGAGCCTATTCGCGCGCGTCTGCTCGAAACCATCCAGCGCCACATGCATGCGCGCCAACGCATCGCCAATCGCCGCGCAATGGGCGCCATTCCACACGCGCGGCCAAACGCCGTCGAGAAACGAGACAATCGCCGCGGGCTTGCCGGCCACGCGCACGAGGTGTGAGCCGCTGCGCGCCGCAATCGGCATTGGCGCCGGAAACCGCCGCGCCGCCAGCCGTTCCATCACGCCCATGAAGAACGGCAGGTCTGTTTCGGAGACGCGTTTTTCGAACAACGTGAGGATGAAGCGGCCCTGCGGCGTCGTCAGTTTGTAGTTGGTGTTCTCGACGCCCTCGGCGATGCCCTCGCAGGTCACAGCATTGCCAATGTCGTACTGCGCCATGAGCGCGGCGACATCGCTATCGGACAGGGTTGTGTAGACGGCCATAGATCAGCGTTCTTCGATCCGTGTAACGTTTCGCGCTTCGTCGAGATGCACAATCCATTTCGCGCGATGGCGTCCATCGAGCATGGCGCGTGTGATCCGCTCGTAATGCATGACGAAGCGATCCAGCGCCGCATTTTCTTCTGGCGTTAATGGCCGTCCCCGCGCCGCTTCCTCCTGCTGGCCGCGCCATGTCCGCACGATTTCCCAGGAGGGCGCTTGCAGGTAAACCAGTGCGTCGAACGTGAGGAAGAAAGGCTGATAGTTGGCGCGTAATTCGTACGCGACTGTCTCGCGCCAGACGCCGGTGACATCCTCGTTGCGCTCAAGTGCATTCACGAGCGCATCGAGGCTGGCGGCGTCGAGCGAATCGGCGCCGAGGCACCAGCCATCGAAAATGATGGCCTCCGCTGGTCCAGGAAAGGGCGGCCAGTCGTTTGCCGGAACGATGTCGTCCTTTAGCTTGTCGAAGCGGGGCAGGCGGACGCTCGGATCCGCGCGCCGGATGCGCTCGATCGTTTGCGACGCCAATTCAAGATCATGCGTGCCTGGCGGGCCGCGGGTGATGAAGAGCGGATGTGTCTCTGTCGCCAACTCTTCGCGATAGGTGCGCGAGCGGTAGACATCATCCAGCGAAAAGTGCGCGTAGCGCGGCTGGTTCGCCATCGCCAGCAGACGGCAATGATAGCTCTTGCCTGAACCTTGTGCGCCTGCGACGCCGATCAGCGGCGCACGTTCCCGATGCCGTGCGCGAAGATCTTGGATGATCTCGTAAAGCAAGACGGGGATTGGGTGTTGGCTCACGCTCCTCCTCGTCCTTGCCGAGAGGAGCAGAGGTGTTTGCGCCGTACAATCACTCCGCCAAAACCCGCGGCAGCTTGAACACGACGTCTTCTTTGGTCACGCGCACTTCTTCGACGCGCGCGTCAAATCGCGCTGCAATGGCCGCGATCAGTGCTTCGACCAAATCTTCTGGCGCACTCGCGCCGGCTGTCACGCCAACGCTGCTGACGCCGTCGAACCAGGCCCAATCCACTTCATCGGCGGAGCCTACGAGGCGCGCATCACGTGCGCCTGCGCGTTTCGCCACTTCTACTAGCCGCACCGAGTTTGAACTTTTCGGCGAGCCGATGACCAAAACCAGATCGGCGCTCTCGCCCATTGCTTTGACGGCGTCTTGGCGATTGGTTGTTGCATAGCAGATGTCTTCCTTGTGCGGCGCTGCGATGCCGGGAAAGCGGCGTTGCAGCACGCCGACCATCTCGGCGGTGTCGTCCACCGAAAGTGTTGTCTGCGTCACGAATGACAATTTCGATGGATCGCGCGGTGTGAAGGTTTCGGCGTCCGCTACGGTTTCCAGCAGCGTGATCGCGCCTGGCGGCAACTGACCCATGGTGCCGATCACTTCAGGGTGTCCCGCATGGCCGATCAGCACGATCTCGCGCGCTTCATCGAAATGACGCTGCGCCTCGACGTGGACTTTCGACACCAGCGGGCAGGTGGCGTCGACGTAGATCATCTCGCGCGCCCGCGCCTCGGCCGGCACCGCCTTGGGCACGCCGTGAGCGGAGAAAATCACCGGCCTGTCGGTGGGGCAGTCGTCCAGCTCCTCGACGAATACCGCCCCCAGCGCCTCGAGCCGTTCGACCACGTGGCGGTTGTGGACAATCTCGTGGCGGACATAAACCGGCGCGCCCCACTTTCGGATCGCCTGTTCAACGATCTGGATGGCCCGGTCGACCCCGGCGCAAAACCCCCGTGGGGCGGCCAACAGGACTGATATTTGGGGTTTTTCCGGTGTGGTCATCGGCTCGGTGGTGAAACTTCATGGGCTAGGCGCCCGGCTCAGTTGCGGGCGTCCTGCCACAAAGCTATCACGGCGACCTGCCATTTGCCTTCAGGGCGGGGTGAGACATGCGGCCGCCGCCGCACGGCCCTTTGAAGGCGACACGAGGACCTGAATGAAGCTCGCGCACGCATTGATGCTTTCGGCTGTCCTCGCGCTGAGCGCCTGCGCCGGCAATCGCGAAACGCCGACGGTGGAACTGCCAGGCGGCGTGAACGAAGAGGCGCAGGCCGACGCGCAACGCGCGCCGAACGTCTTTGACCGTATGATCGGCAACGATGCGCGCCCGAACGTTGGCCCGTGCCCGCTGATGGGCGTGCTTTACGATACAGCGCGCGTGGTGAAGTTCGCTCAGCCGAACAACCAGCGTTACGCCAATATCGAATTCACCGGTGAAATGCAGGGCGTGCGCGGCCTCTGCCGCTATGTCGACTCCAATCCGATCGCCATGAACATGGAAATCGAGATGGCGTTTGGCCGTGGCCCGGCCGCGACGAGCGATCGCCAGACCTATCGCTATTGGGTTGCTGTCACCCGCCGTGGCCGTGCCCCGATCGAGAAGGTCTATTTCGACGTCGACGTTCGCTTCCCGCACGGCGAGCAGGTGGTCACGCATCGCGAGCGCATCGAGCACATCGAAATCCCGCGCGCGACGGCCGATACTTCGGGTGAGAACTTCGAGATACTGGTCGGCTTCGAACTGACGCCAGAACAGCTCCAGTTCAACCGCGACGGCCGCCGCTTCCGCATCGACGCCGGCGACACCCAGGCGCCGGGGCAGTAATGCTCCGCGGCGGGCTGATCGCCGCGTTTCTGTCCTGCTTTATGGGTTCGGCTCAAGCTGAGCTCGGTCGTGACGACCAATAGATATATTTGCCGGCCACCTCCGAGCGCGGGGAGAGCGCTGAGCTTCGCGGCGAGTCAAGGCAGGGGCGGGCGAGCGAACTGATCGTCCAGATCGAATGCATCCGCGCCGCGCGTGAACTCGTGTTCCGCTTTGACGCTTGGGACGGTCTGCCCACAGGAGAGCTTGATCGGCCTTTGGCGCTCATTCTCGGCGAGAATGGCGAACGCATTCTTCGCATGCCGAAAACGCGCAGCGGTGTGCATCTCGTGGGGCGCCTGGCTTTGACCCAGCAGACGGCGTTGGACATTCGAAATGCTAGCTATGTCATGATCGGCGCGCCCAACGACATGGGGGAGGCCTTCCACGGCGGGCGCGCTCCGGCCTTAAAACGCGTCACTGACGAGTGCTGGGAGCGCGCCGTCGGCTAGCATCGCGCTCCGGCTCCCTATATGCATCGCGCCACCATGAAAGATCTCGCCAGCGCATTTACCGCGGCGAACGCAGCTGTGTTCGCTAAGCTCGGACTTGATTCCAAGCACGCAGACGTGCGCCGTTCCGATCGCCCCGATCTCGGCGAATTCCAAGCCAATGGCGCGCTCGCGGTGGCGAAGGCTGCGGGGAAGAAACCGCAAGAGGTGGCCCAGGCGGTGGCGGCGGATTGGAGCGCAACCGAGCTTTCGCCGGCGCCTACGATCGCTGGGCCGGGTTTTTTGAACTTCAAAGTCACCGCCGACGCCTTGGCTAAGCGCGCGCAGTTCGTTGCCAACGATGATCGCGCGGGCGCCAATCTGGTTGAGCACAAGCGCCGCGTCGTCGTCGATTACGGTGGGCCGAATGTGGCCAAGGGGATGCATGTCGGCCACTTGCGCGCTTCGATCATCGGCGAGAGCGTGAAGCGCATCTATCGCTTCCGCGGCGATGAAGTGTGGGGCGATGCGCACTTCGGTGATTGGGGCTTCCAGATGGGCCTCGTCATCACTGCGCTCGAAGACGAACTTGGCGGCTTCGACGATCAAGCCAAGCTCGATGCGCGCTTGAAAGCGCTGACGCTTGAGCAACTCGAAGCCATATATCCCGCTTACGCCAAGCGCGTGAAGGAGGGTGACATCGGCGTGCGCGACCGCGCGCGCAAAGCGACTGCCGCATTGCAAGGCGGCAGTGAGCTTCACCGCACCATCTGGAAAGCGATGCATGATGTTTCGATGGCAGCGCAAAAGCGCGATTTTGCGTCGCTTGGCGTCGATTTCGATCTCTGGCTCGGCGAGAGCGATGCCGATCCGCTGATCCCGGAGATGGTTGAGGACCTCGATAAAAAGAGCCTGCTGGAGGACGACCAGGGCGCGCGCATTCTTCGCGTCGCTAATCCCGGCGAGACAAAGAAGAAAAAGCGCGACGACGGCACGGTCGTTGAGGTCGAAAGCCCGGACCCGCTCCTCGTGGTGTCGTCCGAAGGCTCGGCCATGTACGGCACCACCGATCTGGCAACGATCGTGCAGCGCATGCGCGATCAAAAGCCCGATCTCATTCTTTATTGCGTCGACCAGCGCCAAGCCGATCACTTCGAGCAGGTTTATCGCGCCGCCGCTAAAGCTGGGTACGCACAACGCGATCAGCTGGAGCACATTGGCTTCGGCACCATGAACGGTCCAGATGGGACGCCGTTCAAAACCCGCGCCGGTGGCGTGCTGAAACTGCAGGACCTCATCGGTCAAGCCGAAGAAAAAGCGCGCGCGCGGCTGAAGGAAAACGAAATCGGCGCTGACTTCTCCGCCGACGAGTTCGAGGATGTCGCCCACAAGGTGGCTATCGCGGCCATCAAGTTTGCTGATCTCTCAAACTTTCGCGGTACGTCCTACATTTTCGACCTCGATCGCTTCATGAGCTTCGAAGGCAAGACTGGGCCTTACCTTCTCTATCAGGCAGTGCGGATCAAGAGCATTCTGCGCAAAGCCGAAGAGGCGCAAATGAGAGCAGGCGCGATCGCGATCGAGCATGACGCCGAGCGCTCGTTGGCGCTGGCGCTCGATGCGTTCGACGGTGCGCTGCGCGCTGCTTACGACAAGAAGGCGCCGCACTTCCTGGCCGAGCACGCCTACAATCTGGCGCAAACTTTCTCGGGTTTTTATTCGCATTGCCCGATTTTGCCGTCGGAAGGCGATGTGCGCGCCTCGCGTCTGGCGCTTGCCGCCGCGACCTTGAAGCAGCTCACGCTGACGCTCGATCTTCTCGGCATGGACGTGCCGGAGCGTATGTAGTTTCAAGCTGGATCAGCTTCGCCGAACACGTTCGATCCTTTGCGGCCGGGCACAAATCCGATCCACACATAGAAGGCGAGATAAACGAACGCCGTCACTGCGCTCGCGATCGTGAAGAGGCCGGCGGGTGAGGCGAGTACCCAGCTCGGCTCGGGCGGATTGTCGGGTCCACCGAGATAAAAATAGAAGACCGCAATCGCCAACCCGAACGCCATCGGGATGAGCTGCAACCATGCCGACATTGAAAGATCGTGCAGGCGCCGTGCGTTTGTCGCAAGCGTGGCGATGATCCATGGCAGTGTCAGCAGCGTGCCGATCGTCGGCACGGCGCCGACAATTGCGCTGGCGAGCGTGTTGCCGAGCATGGTGAGCCACCATTCCCGGCGTCCGGCGCGGCCTTTGAACGAACGCGGGTCCGGCCCGAAATGTCCGAGGACGCGGCCCCGCCGCTGCCATTCGGAACCGAAGGCATTGCCGGTTGAATTGGTGAAGAAGCCCCAGACCGACGGCAGCACCCATCGGATGAGCATGATGACGACGAAAATGCCGAACCCAACCGACATCGCCGTTCCCTAGCGCCGCAGGCGCGGGTGGCCGCGCTTGTCTCGAAAGAGTTTCCCCGCCATTGTTTCGGCCTTGTCTAATCCACTCCGTTTCTAGCGTTTTACGCTGATATGACAACGGAGTGGCGACGGACCGTTGGGGGAGCGGGCGTGATTATCGGAATTGACTTGGGAACGACCAATTGCGCCACGGCGATTTTCCGCAATGGCGCGGTCGAGATGATCCCGAACAGTTTGGGCCAAGTGCTTACGCCATCGGCCATCAGCATCGATGATGACAAAGTTCTGACCGGCCTCGCTGCGCGCGAGCGTCAATCCACGCATCCGCAACACACGGTCACTGCGTTCAAGCGCTACATGGGCACAAGCCACAAGACTCAGCTCGGCAAGATGGTCTTCAGCCCGGAAGAATTGTCGGCGCTGATGCTGAAAAGCTTGAAGGCGGATGCTGAAGCTTACCTCGGTGAAACGGTGGAAGAGGCGGTTGTCACCGTTCCTGCCTATTTCAACGATAAGCAACGCAAGGCGACGCGCCGCGCGGGCGCGCTGGCCGGGCTGAAGGTCGAGCGGCTGATCAATGAGCCGACTGCGGCGGCGCTCGCCTACGGACTGCATCAGCGCGACAAGCAGACCAAGTTTCTCGTCTTCGACCTTGGCGGCGGCACCTTCGATGTGTCGATCCTTGAAATCTTCGAAGGCGTCATCGAGGTGCGCGCGACCGCCGGGGATAACCGGCTCGGTGGCGAGGATTTCAACGAAGTCATCATCGAGCTGGCGCGGCGCAAGTTCGAGAAGGATATCGGCCGCGCCATGCGGGACGATAACGCCTTCTACCAGCGCTTGCGCGAGGCGTCCGAGCGTACGCGGCGCTTGTTGTCCGACAGCGCTTCGGCCGAATTTTCCTTTGTTTGGAAGAATAAAGACTACCGTTTCGACGTCACGGCCGATGCGTTCGAGACCGAGTGTGAAAAGCTGCTGACGCGCCTCCGCGATCCTGTATTGCGCTCGCTGCGGGACAGTAACATCGCCTTCGAGGCGCTGGATGAGATCATTCTTGTTGGCGGCGCGACGCGGATGCCGCTGGTGCGCAAAGCAGTCACGCGGATGTTTGGGCGCTTTCCGTCTGCGTCGGTCAATCCCGACGAAGCGGTGGCGCGCGGGGCGGCGGTGCAAGCTGCGCTGAAGGCGCGTTCCGCCGATCTTCGCGAAGTCGTGCTCACCGATGTCTGCCCTTACACGCTGGGTGTGGCCTCGGCCGAGAAGCACGCGGGCGGACGCATTGTCGAAGGCTTGTTCACGCCGATTCTCGAACGCAATTGCGTAGTGCCCGCAAGCCGCGAGGAGACCTTCTCGACGCTGGTCGATAATCAGCCGGCGGTGAAGTTTCCAATCTACCAGGGCGAGTCGCGCTGGGTGAAAGACAACGTTTTTCTAGGTGACGTCACCATTCCTGTGCCGCGTGCTAAAGCTGGCCATACGCCGATCACTTGCCGCTTCAGTTACGACATCAACGGCATTCTCGAAGTCGATCTCTTCGTGCCGGAAACGGGTGCGCGTCAGCAGCTCGTCATCGTCGACCGCGAGGGGCTCAGCGAGGCTGAGGTCGAGGCGCGCCGCAAAGAGCTTGCGAAGCTCAAAGTGCATCCGCGCGATACCGACGCTATCCGCGCCACGCTCGCGCGCGCCGGACGCTGCTACGAAGATCGCATCGGCGAACAACGCGATTACGTGGGCCGTCTGATCAGCCAGTTCGAAGAGGTGCTTGAGCGCCAGGACCCGCGAATGTGCGAAACCGCACGCGCCGAGCTTAGCCTGATCCTCGACCGGCTAGAGGGCGAAACCTTTCTATGAGCGCCGAGATTTGGCGTCACCTCGGCATTCCTCAGACCGACAGCGAGGCGGACATCCGCCGCGCTTACGCCGAGCGTTTGAAGACGACAAATCCGGAAGATGACGCCGAAGGCTTCAAGCGGCTTCGCAACGCCTACGAACGCGCAATCGAACAGGTGCGCTGGAAAGCGCGCTACGCGGAAATGGATGCCGCCGACGCGGCCTTTGATGACGAAGAATATCTCGATAATGAGGCAGCGCCCTCAAGTGCGCCCCGCCAGTCGCGCGCGCCTATCCCAGAACCTGCCGTTGAGCTGGATCCGGAACTCGATCAGCACCGTGCACTAAAGCAGACGCTCGAAGAGGCGGTTGCGGCGCAGAAATCTCCTTGGGAGGTGCAAGCAGCTTTTCAGGCGGTCGTCACCAGTCCGGCGATGGAGCGCCTCGATGTCCATGCCGACACCGAAATGTGGATTGCCAATCTCGTGCGCCGTTATGGCGGCGGCGCGGCGCTGATCGATCACGCCTTCAAGCATTTCGGCTGGGACGGACAAAACCGCATTGGCGATCTCGGCGCCGGCATGCAGTCGTTCCGCGAATCTCTCGCGCAGGAAGCGACGTCAGATGCTTTCATCGCGCGGGTGAAGGGACGTCGTCACGAATTTTACGACGCTTACAGAGAAACGACGCGGCCGCTGAAGGAGCGCAATTGGCTTTCGCGGGTGCTCTCGCTGCCGCGCCTCTATCTGGTGCGCCGCTTCCTTGACTACATCGACGACAAGGTGCCGTACGCGTATGACGATCTGGATTACGAGGCGACGGATTGGTGGCGCAAGCGCATCCACTTCTGGATGCGGCCGTTGGCGATCTTCGGATGGGTGGTTCGCGCCTCGATCGTCGTCGGCGTCATCGCGCTTTTCGTAATCTTTGCGGGCGAGTCCGAAGGGCCGGCGAGCTCGCGCGCAAATCCGCAGTTCCAAGCGCGCCAAGGCTGTGTTGCGAGCTTAGCGGAGTGGCGAGCCGACGGCGCGGCGTGCGATCTCTATCTCGCGCTTGTGCCGGACTCGCTCCTCATGCGCCAGTACGCCGGGCTCATCGCCTTGCGTGAGGCGCGGTTCGACGATGCGAACGCCCAGTTCAGCGAGATTTTGCGTCAAGCGCCCAACGATCCCGAAGCGCAATACGGTTTGGGCCTCGCTCTCATCGATAACGGCATTGCCAGCGACCGGCAGCGTGGGATGGAATTAGCTCAAGGAGCGCTCGCGCTCGACGCCGGCGTTCGAGGATACTTCTCGCGTAACGGCGTCGTCTCTCAGCCCGCGCTCGAAACGGGCGTCGCGCCGATCAGCCCGTTGCCAACTATTCCGCTGCACGATGTTCGGCCGACCGATGTCGCGGTGCAGGGGCAGCACGTCTTCGATGAGGCGTATACTTATTTCGGCATCCCTGAAGGTTTCACTGCTGGGCGCGTGATGGTCGAGTGCCTTACGCGCCTGACCGGACGTTTTTCCGATTGCCATATCGTCGAAGAGACGCCGCGTAGCTTAGGTCACGGTGAGGTTGCGCTGCGGGTGATGGCGGCGGCGACGGTGACGCCGGCCAGCCTCAATGGTGTCCCCGTCGATAGCGTGCCGATACGCGTGCCGGTCACGTTCCAATTGGCGCCTGAGGAATAGGGCGCCGCGACGTCAGTTTCTTGCGCGCGGGGTGATGCACCCTAGAGTGAGGCGAAAGCAGGCGAGGAACCGGCAGATGGCTCAGGCGCAGATCAACGGCATCAATATCGAATATGAAGTGCACGGCGCCGATGATGCTGAGCCGCTGCTGCTGATCATGGGGCTCGGTGCGCAGATGACGCGCTGGCCGCCGGGCCTTTATCAAAAACTGGTCGCACGCGGCTTCCGCGTTATCCGTTTCGACAATCGCGACGTTGGTCTGTCACAGAAGTTCAGCGGCCTGCCCACGGTCGAGAGCGTCGTTGCCGCGCGCATGCAGGGTCAAAAGCCAGATATTCCGTACACGCTCGATGACATGGCCGCCGATGCGGTTGGCGTTCTGGATTTCCTGGGCGTCAAGCGCGCGCACATCGCTGGCGCTTCGATGGGCGGCATGATTGGCCAGCTTGTCGCCGCTGATTATCCTGAGCGGGTGCTTTCGTTCACCGCGGTTTTCACCAGCACCGGCAATCCTTCGCTGCCGCCGGCAAAGCCCGAAGCCATGGCAGTGCTTACGACGCGCGCAGGCGATCCCAACAAGGATATCGAGGCTTATCTCGATCAGATGCTGATCAACGCCCGCACCATTGGCAGCCCCGGCTATCCGTTTGATGAGAAGATCGTGCGCGAGCGTCTGCGCTCCGACGTGTTGCGCTCCTACGAGCCGCAAGGCGTGGCGCGTCAACTCGCAGCCGTCGTCGCCAATGGCGATCGCCGCTCCAAGCTGGGGAGCATCAAGGCGCCGGTCGTTGTTCTCCACGGCGATTCCGATCCCTTGGTGCCGGTGGAAGGCGGCAAGGACCTCGCCGCTTCGATCTTCGGCGCGGAACTTCGCATCATCCCGGGTATGGGCCACGATCTGCCGCCGGCGCTTTACGATGCAGTTGCGGACGCGATCTCGCGCGCGGCAGAGCGCGCCCGCGTCAACGCGTAATCTGGAACTTGCCAGCGTGCCTGCCCTGGGCGTGCGCGTAATAGCTTTGGATGATCTTTAGATCGGATTCGTAATCGTCCTTCGGTCGGATGATGGCCGCGAGGCTGATTGTCTTCGTGCCGTAATCGAGCACGCTCAAGATCAGCGGCACGTCAGCGGCGCGTGCGATGTGATAAAAACCGGTCTTCCATTCGCGCGTGGCGCTGCGCGTGCCTTCGGGCGGGATCGCCAAGATCATGCGCTGCTCGCTGGCGAATGCATCGGTCATCTCGCGCACCACATCATTGGCGGCGGAGCGATCGATCGGCACGCATCCCAACCATTTGACGACGCCGCCGAACGGGCCTTGCGTCAAACTCTTCTTGCCCATCCAGCGCAGCTTCACCCGATAAAAGCCCGCCGTCGCCAGCATGTAGACGCCATCCCAATTGGACGTGTGCGGCGCAGCGATGAGCACGGCTTTGTCGATGCCGGGAAAATCACCGCGTAGCGTCCAGCCGCAGAGCGTGAGGAACGCACCGCAAACCCAGCGCGTGATGTCCGAGACAAGCCCGCTCGACGGCGCCGGGCGCGCTGAATCCGGGGCAATGACAATCTGCTCTGTCGAACTCATCACCGCCCCATCCGCGCGCTTGCGCGATTCCCAATTCTCACTAGCATGACCGCTCGTCAGAATGCGTAGGGGAGACGCGCTATGTCGGACAAGAAGCCACTGAACCGCCGTTCGTTCATGGGCCGCGTGCTTGGCGCTGCGGTTGTCGGCGGATCGCTCGCATCGCTCACGGGCTGCGCCACAGCTACTGGCGGCAACACCTATTACACGGGCCGCACTGACGCCGATAACGGCCCTTACGCCGATCGCGCCGGTTATGGCCGCAGCGGCGCTTCAGACGCAGACACCGGCCCGTACGCAGACCCAGCAGGGCGTGGTCGTGGCGGACAAGCCGGACTCACCGATAATGACAGCGGCCCGTACGCGGACCCCGCAGGGCGCGGCCGCGGCTCAAGCGGCGTCACCGACAATGATAGCGGCACGTACGCCGATCCCGCCGGACGTGGCCGCGGCGGCCGCACCGGCATGACCGACAACGATTCCGGCGAATACGCCGATCCAGTCGGACGCGGCCGCGGCAATGGCGGCGGCACCGGATTCACAGACAACGATTCTGGATCATACGCCGATCGTGCCGGCTACGGTCGCGGTGGCCGCCGCGGACAATCGGGCCTCACCGACAACGATCCAAGCGATCCAGTTGGTGATGGCCGGCGGGGGAGTTAGGCGCGAAGGTTGGCGTTGGCCAAAGCTTCATCCTGCCTCGCGATTGCCAGCCTTCTAATGCCCGCTTTTGTAGCGCGCGTGGACTTCGTGGGACTTTTCTTCGAGCCAGTCCATCGCGGCGATGCAGACGCCCGAGAGGATGAACACGAGGTGGATGATCGTGTACCACATGAGTTGCGTCTCGGTGTAGTTCGAGAGGTTCATGAAGATCTTCAGCAAGTGAATGCCGCTGATCGCGACGATTGAGGCGATGAGTTTGATCTTGAGGCCGCTGAAATCGATCGTGCCCATCCATTCGGGGCGGTCGCGATCCTTGTGCGCCATTTCCATCTTCGAGACGAAATTCTCGTAGCCTGAGAAGAGAATGATCAGCACCAGATTGCCGGCGAGCGAGAGATCGACCAGCGTCAGCACGAGCAGGATGATGTCCGTCTCGTCCATCGTCAGCACTTGCGGGACTTGCAGGTAAAGTTCGCGGAAGAAGGTGATGATCAGGATGCCGAGCGCCACGATCAGGCCGAGATAGACCGGCGCCATCAGCCAGCGGCTCGTGTAGATCAGCCATTCGATGATCGCCTCCAGAAAGTTGGTGCGATGTCTCGGCTGTTCGTCCCGGCTCATTCTGTCCCCCGTAAAAACCGGCGCGAAACTAGGGGCGGGCGCGCCATGCGCCAAGTGCGCTCTCGTCGCGGGAGGGTTGCGGCGCATGGGAACCCGGCGGATGATCGCCTGACGGGGAGGATAATATGTACGAACACGGAATGATTGCGCCGGTCGTTGCATTGGTGATCTGGTCGCTCATCATGCTGATCTGGCTCTACGCCACGCGCATCCCGGCGATGTCGAAGGCGAAGGTTAAGCCGGGCGAAGCGAGCAAGGCGCAGATGGAAGCGCTGCCCAGCGCCAACGTCGCCAACAACTACAATCACCTGATGGAACAGCCGACGCTGTTCTACGCGATCGCGTTCTCGCTGCAATTCCTCGGACAGGGCGATCAAGCGATCAATATTGGGCTTGCCTGGCTCTACGTCGTCATCCGTATCGTGCACTCACTGGTGCAGGCGACGGTGAACTTCATCCTGTTGCGCTTCCTGATCTTCATGCTGGGCTCGCTGGTGCTGATGGCGCTCGCTGTGCACGCCGCGATCGCAGCCGGCATGATCAACATCCACCTGCCGCACTAACCGCCATCCGCCGACGCCAGCTTGCGCTCGATCGCGCGCCAGCTGGCGAAGGCGAAATAGAGCGGCAGCAGGCTCACGCTGAATATGCCAACGAGGACGACGACGTTTTTCTCGCCCAGTTCACCGGCGAGAAACGCGTATGCGACCACTCCGCCCAGCAGCACGAAGAACGCCATCACCAGTACGCTCATGGCGGAGAACACGAGCACCAGCGGTGAAGTCCGCCGATCGTGCTTGAACGCCTCGCCGGGATGTATCCAAACCTTGGCGCGCGCCACGTCTGCCAGATGCGCAATCGTGATCTCGCGCTCCGCATTCCGCGCCGCTTGCCAGCGCAGGGCGAAAGACGGGCTGAGCACGGAAGCCGCCAACGTGATTGCCGGCTCCATCAGATCATTCGTCGTCGGCTCCTCGTCGAAGTAGCGAAGCCAGACCACGCCGCTGAGATCGACGCCGTACTTAGCCGCAAAGGCCCGTAAAAATCCGTCAGCGCCGTCGCCGGTCATGCCGAGATCGGCGTAGAGCCGCGTTGCGGCTGTCACCGATTTTGCGCCGGTGTGGCCTTTGATCAGCTCGATGATGTCCGCGAGCGGCGCGTCATCGGTTGTCACGGTTGAACGCGGCCCTGCGCGTCCATGTGCGCGATCCATTCTTCGATCAGCGCCGCGCCGCGTTCATCGACCAGTTGGCGGCCGGTCTCGGGCATCATCACGCCGGGATCAGTGGCGCGCAGCCGATAAAGCAGGATGGAACGCTCCGGGTGGCCGGGATCGATGGCGAACTCGAAGCCTGCCGAGCCGCGCCCAGCCGCGACCGGCCTCTTGTTCACGCCCCAAGCGATCGGCTCATGCTGACTCCAGCGCAGATCGAGCCCCGACGTATGCGCCGGCCCTTGTGGATTATGGCAGTGCGCGCAATTCACATCGAGATAAGCGCGGGCGCGCAGCTCGAGCGAGCCGCTGGCTGGGTCGAATGCGCGCGGAACGCTTGGCGCCTCGGCGCCGCGTTGGGTGCCTGCGAGCAGGCCGCTCTCTGCCCAGGCATCGATTTGGTTGATGGAAGCTGGCTGCGAACGTGGGATGTGCGGGCCATCCCACGGCGAGAAGGCTTCGCCTTGTTCAGCACGATTCAAATTCCGCGCACTCGGCCCAATTGGCGTTAGCGCGCCAGCGAGATCGTGGCAGCCTTTGCATTGATTGCGGTTCGGGACCGCCCAATCGAGTGCGATGGCTTGGCCTTCTTCGTTGGTGAAGCTGACAGGCAGCGTTGCGCCAATCGCCGAGAGCCGTGCTTCGGTCTGCGCTTCGTTCCAGACGTAGGGATACGCGACCCAGCCGTCGGCGCGGCGAATGAGGAGCCGCGTCTCAAGGAAGCGGACATTCTCTGCCGGCTGACGCATGTCGGCGGCGAAGGCGAAGGTCTTGATGAGGACGGTGCCGACCGGAAACTCGAAAACGCCTTCGTCGCGATACTGAGCCTGCGTTCCCGGCGGCACGTAGACATAGCGAAACTTCAGCGCGCCATCGGAATAGAGCGGCGTGTTGAGATCGTATGGCGTCACGCGTGCGTTGGGCGTGTGCGCGCCCGCGTCACGGAAGAAGCGATAGTCGGAGAGCCGTTCCGGCGGCCGCTCGGCGCCGATCGCGGCGGTGTTCACCGAAGGTGCGTCCTGCGCCGTCGCGCTGGCCGCGGCCAGCACGATCAGCGCAAGCGCAGCAAAGAGAGGCCTGCGCATCTTTAGTTCCGCAGTCTCACGCGCTCAGGCTCGGCGATCTCGACCAGCGGCGGCGCCGTCGGGTCCGGCGCGGCTTCCGTCAACGGCGAACCGGCCACGGCCATGCCGAGTGAAAGGAAACTACCCGTTCCGGTGCGGGTCGAGGTGTTGTCGTTGACGACGATGCGGACCTGCTCGGTGCGCGGCGTGCCGACACGCGAGTAGACCGTCGCGCCATCCCAGAGCACGTCAGGGATCGGCACGCCCAATTGGCTGAGCGCGGCGAGATCGCCTGCCGGGGCATAGCCGGTGTTTCCGAACTCGTTGTCACGGATGACGATGTCGCGTGCGAGTGGGTTGTAGTTCGCGTCCTGGAAGCTTTCGCGATAGGCGCTGATCAGCACATTGACCGTGCCGTTGTCGCCGATCTCGTTATTGAAGACGTGCACGTTGGTGTTGGCCATGATCAGCACGCCGGTCCCGGTCGGCACGCCGGCGACGATATTGCCGGCGGGTGCGAAGTTCGGCGTGTTGTTGCCGTGGATGTGATTATCGAACACGCGGATCGAGTGACCACCCTGTTGCGGTAGTCCTGGAAGATCGAAGACGAGGATGCCGCCGGTGTTGCGTGTCGCGACATTCTCGAACACGTCGGCGTTGAAGCTGTTCTCGATCTCGATGCCGGCGACGTTCAACTCGGCCAGGTTTTCGCGGACGATGATGTTGCGCGATTGGCCGACATAAATGCCGGCGTCGGAGGCGCCGCGCGCGATTGAGCGCTCGATCAGCACGTTGTCGCAATTTACCGGATAGAGCCCGTAGGCGCCGTTATTGGCGCTCGGCCCGCCCGTCCACTCTACGCGGACTTCGCGGATGGTGATGCCGTTGCAATCGCGCGCCTTGATGGCGTCGCCGCGTGCGTTCTCAACCGCAAAGCCGCGCAGGGTCACGTTGTCCGAGGTGATCAGCAGGCCTTCGGCGCCGCGGCGTTGATTGTTGAAGGAAAGGATCGAGCGCTCGTGGCCATCGCCGCGAATGGTGACGCGGTCGACGTCGAGCGAGAGGCTGTTCGACAGTTCAAAGCGGCCGTGCCCAAGTTGGACCGTGTCGCCGGGACGCGCTTCGATCAGCGCGGTCTGCAGGCGCTGCTCGGCATCGGCGCCGGGGCGGATCCGCCACGTCTTCGCTTCCGCCGTACCTGTGATGACAATCGCCGCAATCGCGGCGGCCGCTACGAGCCGCATGTTCACTCCCGCCTATTTTGCGCGAGCTTCGCCGCCGGAGCAGCGCCTGTAAAGGCGAGGGGGCGCCGCAGCACCCTGACGCAACGTTTAGGCTGTGACGATCAGCTTCGACCGAAGCGGGCGACGATATGGATGATGTCGCGCACCAGTGTTGGGTGGCGCGCGGCCAAGAGCCCGCCGACTGCGGTGACCGCGAGCGCCATCAAGGGCCGTTCGCGCGCGATGTCGCCGAGGCCCAATGGCAGGTCGTTCATCAATTGCGCCTGCGCGATCGCAGCTTCCCGCTCATGCTTGCGCCTACGCAGCGCCGCCACGAGTGCGAACAGGGCCACAACCAGCGCCGCCGCCAGCGCGACCATGGCCGCCGCCGCCGCCGGGCCGATGTTCGGCTCGATCAGCGCATAGAGCGCAAAGCCCAAAGCGAAGACGACCATCACCACGGCCGCAGCTGCGGCCGCAGTCGCGACAACGGCCGCCATGGCGCGATCGAACATTAGCGGCGATTCCCCAGGAGCAGCCCGATGAGCAGGCCGACGCCAAGCGCCGTGCCGGTGACCGCGAGCGGACGCTCTTTCCATTGGCGGCGCAGATAGCGATGCGCGTCGTCGAGGCCGTCCTCGATGGCGGCGTGCGCTGCTTCGTAAGCCTCTTCCGCCCGGTCGCGTGCTTCTTCAGCAAGCTCGGCGGCGCGAGTCATTCTGTCCTTCGCCATGAGATACACTCCTTGCCTTTCTGTATCTGAGATCGGTTACGTTCGCGCGCACGCAAGCCCCTGCGGCGAACTCGCACCCTGGTACCGAAGCGCATGAGCGAACCAAAAGTTCCCTTTGATCGTTCAAGGACTTGGCCGCTCGTCGCGGCAGTGTGCCTTAACCTTATTCCGGTCGTTGGGGTGCTGTTTTGGAGCTGGAGCGCCTTTGCGCTCATCGTTCTTTACTGGCTAGAGAACCTGGTCGTGGGCGTTCGCACGCTCTTAAGCATGATCGCCAATGCGGCCGTGACGGGCGGTGTGAGCTGGATCGGCGCGCTCTTTCTTGGCGGCTTCTTCACCTTCCACTACGGCCTGTTCTGCTTTGGCCATGGCGTCTTCGTCATGGCGATGTTCGGCGGCAATCTGAACGGCGACACCATCCTCGACCTTGGCGCGGGCGTACGCGCGCAGTTCGCGGCGCAGACCAATCTGCTGATTGGCTTTGCCTCGATCGTCGCTTGGCAGGTGGTTCAGTTCATTCTCTACCTGGTGCGCGGGGAGCTGAGACGCACGACGGTCCTTGATCTGATGGGCGCGCCGTATCCCCGCATTATCGTGCTTCACGTCACGATTATCTTCGGCGGATTCGTGCTCTTGCTGCTCAATCAGCCGCTTGGCGGCATCCTCGTCCTGGCCCTGATCAAGATGGCTTATGATGTTGGCGACGTGCTCCGTGATCCCAAACCAAAGGAGCCGGTCGTCGAGAGCGCCGCTAGCGCATAAGTGCGCGCGCCGCTTCAATCACCCGCAACGTCTCACTCCAAAGGCCAAGCCCCGCTAGCTCCGCCGGCGCCGCGAAGCGGGCCTCGCGCGCATCATCACCGGCGGTCGGGACGCCAGATGTCCACCTGACCGCGTAGTCGACCAATAGGTAGTGCCGCTCGCCCAAGAGCCCATCGACGACATCGACCAGCCCGACGATCTCGCCTTCGCAACCTGTCTCTTCGCGCAACTCACGCAGCGCCGCGTCTGCTGCGCGCTCGCCCCACTCGATCCGCCCGCCCGGCAACGACCACTCGCCTTCGCGCGGCGGCGCGCCTCGACGGATCAGCAGCACGTCATCGCCGCGAAAGCAGATCACGCCGGCGGCGGGGACGGGTCTTTTGTGCTGCGTCTCGTCCATGGACGGCCTCCGAAACGGAATTTGATCTAGTTCATGGCGGCGTAGGGCCTCGATTGTCCCGCGAAATGTCTCGCTCAGCGTTGAGGCGCGGGTTGAGCGCGCTCAATGCGCCGCGCCAACGCCGTGCGATCCCCGAAACGATCGTTGAAGACGCTCAAACGTGTGCTCGAGGGGCGTGCGCGGCGCGATTTTGCGCGCCACGCGGCGCACTCTCGCCTCGCGCCGCAGCGTTCTGAAACAAAATGGAAAATTTGGAACCATGTGGCGCTGCCGTGCGCCCATAACGAAGAAGCGCGCCGCTTTCGCGACGCGCTTCTCTTGGACATTCGTCCTTAGCTCTGGTGAGCGTCTCAACCGAGGAGACACTCAGGCGTGGCCTTACCGGCGCTTCGCCTTCTTCGCTGCCTTCTTCTTGGCAGTCTTCTTCGGCGCCTTCGCCTTCTTCACTGTCGTCTTCTTCGCGGCCTTCTTGGCCTTCGCCTTCTTCGCGACCTTCTTGGTCGCCTTCTTTGCTTTCTTAGCCATGCCCTGGCTCCTTCGTTAGTTACGGCAACGCAGCCGCAGTACGTCGTCAATTAATCTGTTGCAAGCACATTAGCCAGTGAAAAAATTTTGCGCGCTGAATCTGCAACAGAATCGCGCGCGTGATTCGCATTCGTTGATCATGATCGACATGCATCGTTTCGATGCGTGCATCACTCAAACATCGTGCGTGGGTTCATCACGTTCATCGGATCAATCGCGTGCTTCAGCGTGCGCATCAGCGCCAACGATTCGCGATCTTTGAAGCGTGCGAGGTCTCCGCGGCGCGTGATTCCGATGCCGTGTTCAGCCGAGATCGAACCGCCGAGAGAGGTGGCGACCTCATAGACGATCTGCGTCAGCGCGGCGCCAGGGAACGAGGCCGGATCGGCGCCGAGAGGCTGCATCGCTGTGTAGTGGAAATTGCCGTCGCCCATGTGACCGAAGGCGACGATGCGCACGCCGGGGCATCGCGCTTGCATGGCCGCATTGGCCTTCGCGAGATACTCCGGCGTCTTTGAAACCGGCACGCTGATATCGTGACTGACCTGCACGCCTTCAGGCTTGTGGCCGGCCGAAATGCTCTCACGCAAAGCCCAGAAATCCCGCGCCTGGCTTGCGTTTTCTGCAATGAGCGCGGTTTCGGCTTCACCTGCTTCCAGCGCCGCGCCGAGCGCGCTTTCGATCGCCTCGCGGAGCCCTTCGGCGTGCGCCGCTTCGAACTCGATGAGCACTGCGAGCGCCCCAGCGCCGGCCAATGGATCGCGCACGCTGGGCACGTTCTTGACCGTGACCTCGACGCTCAACCGGTTCATCACCTCGAACGCCGAGACCGCGCCCGTCGCCGCCTTCATCTGATGCAGCAGGGCCAGCGCGTGCGCCGCTGACGGGACCGCGAGCATCACCACCTCGCGCGCCGCCGGCTGTGGGTAAAGTTTGAGGCAGGCGGCGGTGACGATGCCGAGCGTGCCCTCGGCGCCGATGAAGAGCTGTTTCAAATCGTAGCCGGTGTTGTCTTTCCGCAGACCCTTGAGGCCGGAGAAGATGCGACCATCTGGCAGCACCGCTTCGATGCCGAGCACGAGGTCGCGCATCATGCCGTATCGCAGCACATGCACACCGCCTGCGTTGGTTGAGACGAGTCCGCCGATGGTGGCGCTGTGCTCTGCGGCGAGACTCAGTGGGAACAGGCGATTCGATTCGGCGGCGGCGCTCTGCACCGTCGCGAGCACCACGCCGGCCTCGGCAGTGAGCGAGTCGTTGCCAGCATCGATCTCGCGGATCTGGTTCATGCGCTTGAGTGAAATGAGGACTTCGCCGTCCGGGATCTGACCGCCCACGAGCCCGGTATTGCCGCCTTGCGTCGTGATCTTTGCGCCTGCAGCGACGCAGAGCTTCACGATGTCCGCCGCCTCCTCGGTTGTGGCCGGAAAAGCGGCGAAGGGCGTCTTGCCACTATATCTGCCGCGCCATTCATTGAGGTGTGGGGCCAGAAGATCAGCGTCGATGACGACATTCTTGGCCCCGATACGGGCGGCGATCTGGTTTGCGAGGTCGGACATGGTTGCGAACCTATCGCGGTGCGGCGGCCCGGGCGAGACGGTCGCGGATAGCCTCGGCAAGTCCGCCGCCCGGAATGGGCGCGATGGCGATTGTGTCGGCGCCGGTGGCGTCGAGGGCGCGCAGGTGAGCGTAGAGATTGGCCGCGGCCTCGGTGAGATCGCCGCTGGCGGAGAGCGTGAGGCCTCCGGCGGGCGCTTCAGCGCCGAAGGCGAGATAGGCCGCGCCCACGGGCGGCGTCGCGGCATCGAGGATGATGCGCGCGCGCGGCGCGTAGTGGCTCTCCATCATGCCGGGTGCGGCGATCGTCTCCGAGGCGGGCGTTGCGAGCGGGCCGCACACGGCCTCAAGCTCGGCACGCCCGATGGCGCCTGGACGCAAGAGCGTGGCGCGGCCTTCGGCGTCGATCGCGACGATGGTGGACTCCAACCCAACCTCGGATGCGCCGCCATCGAGAATGAGATCGACCGCGTCTGCGAGATCGGCGGCCGCATGCGCCGCCGTCGTAGCGCTCACATGACCCGAACGATTGGCGCTGGGCGCGACCACCGGTCCGCCGAACGCCGCGAGCAAATCGCGCGCAAGCGGATGCGACGGCGAGCGCAGCGCAATCGTCGCCAAGCCCGCACACGCAAGCTCGGCTACCGGGCTATCGGCCCGGCGCGGCACGACGATCGTCAACGGTCCTGGCCAGAACTTTTCGATCAGCGCCCGCGCCGTTGGATGCAGTACGCCGTGCCCCTCCGCATCGCTGAGCCCGAGCACGTGGCTGATCAGCGGATTGAACTGTGGGCGGCCCTTGGCGGCGAAGATGCGCGCGACCGCTCGTGGGTTGGTGGCGTCAGCGCCGACGCCGTAGACGGTCTCCGTTGGGAAGACGACCAGGCCGCCCGCACGCAACACTTCGGCTCCCCGCGCCACGTTCATGGCGCGCGCGTGGCCTGAACACGGATAGTGACGTCGACGGTGCGCGAAATCATCTCGGCGCCTTCGACGTCCTTGCCGAGGTCGAAATCCTCCCGATCGATCGCGACCGTGCCGTTCATCACGGCGGTGGCGCCATCGATGATCAGGGTGAAGGGCAGCGTCACGTTGCGCGTGCGGCCCTTGATCGTCAGCTCGCCTCGCGCTTCGTAGCCATTGGCCTGCTGGCGGAAGCTGGTCGAGCGGAAGGTGGCGGTGGGTTGAGCGGCGCTGTCGAACCAGCCGGGTTCGCGCATGTAGGCATCGTGTGAGGCGACCCCGTCGCTGGCAGAGTTGGTTTCGATCGTCACCGCGACCGCCGAGTTCTCAAGATCGTTCGGATCAAAGCGGATGTCGGCGCGCCAGCGTGCAAAGCGCCCGTCGAGGCGCGAGCTGTTGCCCGAACCATCATCCATCGAGAAGCCGAAGGCGATGGAACTGCGAGCCGCGTCCACGCGCCACGATGAAGCCTGACCTTGCGCCGGCGCTTGCGGCGCGAGCGGTGTTTGCGCCGGAGCTTCGGTCGTTGTGGGCGGCGCGGTTGGCGTCGTCGTCTGACTTTCGACCACTTCAAACGAAGAATTTGCCTGCGGGCCGGTCGCGGCCGAGCCACCGCTCAGCAGATGCAAGCTCGCCGCAGTGAGCGCGACCAGTATGACAGCCAGCCCCAAGCCTAGGATCGCGAGCCGCGTCGTGTTCTTCGGCGGCGCTTCCTGTTCGAACGGTGCGCGCAAACCCGGGACCATGTGCGCCAGCACTTCGTCCTTATCGAAGAGGTGATGCTTAAGCGCCGCCAGCACGTGCAGCACGGCAAGGCCGATCGCGGCGTAAGCCAAAAGATAGTGCGCTGTGAACGCGCCATTGGCGGCGGTCTCGCGTAGGCCGATGTCAGCTTGGTTCAGTCCGAACAGCGCCGGCACTTGGAAGAGGCCGAAATAGTGCGTCGCCACCGGCAGCGGCGCTTGGTCATGGATCGACCAGCCAGTGGATACGTAGAGCCAGCCCGTAAGCGGCAGGCCGATCATCAGTCCATAGAAGGCCCAGTGGGTCGCAACGGCGACGAAGCGCTCCCAGCCCGGCATATGTTCGGGCATGTGCGGCGGCGGATTGAGCAAACGCCAGCCCAAGCGCACGAGGCTAAGCCACAGCACGGTGAGGCCAATCGATTTATGCAATTGGTAGGCGCGGAAGACTTCGGCGCTAACGTCGCCATCCTCCGCGCGTCCATGCATCCAGAAGCCCAGCGGCAGCAGGAAGATGATCGCTGCCGCGATCGCCCAGTGAAGGACGATCGCGACCGCGCTGTACCGTTGAGCAGAGACGGCCATTAGTTGACCGGCTCGCGTGTCGTCGGGCCAGGAACCGGCGCGCTTTCGATCGGGCGCTGGAACTCGGCTTCGATGATGATCTCAACTTGATCGGCAACGCCGTCATTGGCGCCTGGCGCTGAGGCAAGCAGTTCGCTGATGCCGTATTGCGAACGTTGGATCGTCGTGCGCGCCGAAAAGCCGATCGACGAAACTTGCATGCCCATCGGGTGCGGCGAGTGGCTGCCGTCATAGGTGACTTCGAACGTCGCCGGATGAGTTTGGCCACGGATGGTGAGATCGCCGGTGACGCGGGCCGTGTTCGGGCCGGTCTGTTCGGCTGAGGTCGAGGTAAAGGTTGCGGTCGCAAAGCCGGTGGAGTCGAGCCAGGACGAATTCTGCAACTCGGCGTCGAAGTCGCGATTGCCGCTATAGGGCGTGTCGAGCGAGGTCACATCGACGGTTGCGTTGATCGTCGATTGCGCCGGGCTCTCGGCGTTGAAGTTCAGCGCGCCCGACACGTTGTTGAAGCGCAGCGTGTAATAGGCGAGGCCAAAGTGCTGGGCGCGAACCGTCACCGTCGTGTGGTTCGCATCGATCGCATACTCGCCGGACGGCGCATTCACTTCCGGCGCGGGCGCCTCGGTGGTGGCCGGCGTTTCGGCGGGCTGGTTGCACGCGGCCAGCGTCAAAGCGGCGGCGGCGGCGATCAAAAGTCTCATTCAGGGTTCTCCCTCGCTGGAACGGCCTATGTAGTACGAACGGCGGCCCTGGCTACAAGGCACACGCCGGTAACCAGACGCGCAGGACTAGGAGCGCACCAATTCGGCTTCGATGACGATTTGGACTTCATCGCCGGTGAAGGCGCGCCATTCGGTGACGCCCCAGTCGCTGCGGTTGATCGAGCCGTGGGCCGAAAAGCCGAGCACGGTCGCTCCGCGCCGCAATGGATCGACAGCGCTGCCGTCGAACGTCGCTTCAAGCGTCATCGGGTGGGTCTGACCGTTCATGGTGAGATCGCCGGTGATGCGCCCTGTGTGTTCGCCGGTGCGTTCGATAGATGTCGAGACGAATGTGATCGCCGGGGTGGCTTCAGCGCCGAGCGCACGCGCGATGCTGCGATCAAAGGCCCGTTCGCCCTGCGCGTTCAGCACGCCGGTGTTGACGCTCACCGTCTCGATCGTGGCGCGCAGTTGTGAGCGCGTGGGGTCGGCCGGATCAAGCGTAAGGCTCGCGTCTTTGGTGTCGAAGCGCGCCGTGAACCACGACAGGCCCTCGTGACGAATGCGGAAGATGACGCTCGCGTGCCGGGGATCGAGTTGGTAGGCGCCCGCCGGAAGATCGATCGCGATCGGGTAGGTCGCGGGCGTCGCGGCGACTTGCTGCTGGGTGGGCGCGGTGAACGGCGGCGGCTGGTTCTCCGCACCCGGCGTGCTCGCGCAGGCGCTGAGTGCAAGAACAAAGATCAACACAAGTGGGCGCATCCGCGGATCCTCCAGTCCCTAGCAATCTAGTCCACACCGCGACCACAAGAAGCCTCGCGCGACGAACAACACCGGCTATGGTGCGCCGCCAGGGAGACTTTGCATGCCGTACACCGCACCCATCGCCGACATGCGCTTCGCACTCGAAGCATGTGCCGACTTCTGGTCGCTGCGGCCGCGTTATCAGGACCTCGACGAAGACACCCTGATCGCGATCCTTGAGGGCGCAGGGTCGCTTGCCGAAGAAACCCTGGCGCCGCTCAACCGGAGCGGTGATCGCGCCGGCGTAAGTCTGAAAGATGGCAATGTCACCGCCGCTCCCGGCTTTCAAGAAGCTTACAACGCGTTCAAGCAGGGCGGCTGGCAAGGCTTGGCGGCTGACCCAGCGTATGGCGGCCAAGGTTTGCCGCGCGCGCTTGCGCTCGCGGTCATGGAAACTGTCCACAGCGCCAATATGAGCTTTGGCTTGCTGCCGATGTTGACGCTCGGCGCCATCGAGGCGATCGAACAGCACGGCGCCGCCGATCAAAAGCTGCTCTATCTTGAAAAGCTCATCTCCGGTGAATGGTCCGGCACCATGAACCTCACCGAGCCGCAGGCCGGCTCCGATCTTGGCGTGCTCACCACCAAGGCCGTGCCGCAAGCGGATGGTTCTTACGCCATCACCGGCCAGAAGATTTTCATCACTTGGGGCGAGCACGATCTCGCAGACAACATCATCCACTTGGTGCTGGCGCGCATCGAAAGCGCGCCGGCGGGCTCCAAGGGCATCTCACTCTTCATCGTGCCGAAATTTCGCGACGAGGACGGCTCACGCAACGCCGTGCGCTGCATCGGCCTCGAAGAGAAGATGGGCATCCACGCTTCGCCGACTTGCACCATGGCCTATGACGGTGCGACGGGCTGGCTCATCGGCGCCGAGAACCGCGGCCTTGCAGCGATGTTCACGATGATGAATGCCGCGCGGCTCAACGTCGGCATGGAAGGCGTTTCGGTCGCCGAGGCGGCATATCAAAAAGCGCTGAGCTACGCAAAGGAGCGGCGCCAGGGCGGCGCGCTGATTATCGATCATCCCGATGTGCGGCGCATGCTTATGACGATGAAGGCCAAGATCCAAGCGGGCCGCGCCATCTGTTACGCAACGGCGGTCGCAGCCGATTCCGGCAACAAGCGCGTCGAAGATCTGCTGACCCCCATCGCGAAAGCGTGGGGCACGGATGTTGGCGTCGAAGTCACAAGCCTCGGTGTTCAGATTCACGGCGGAATGGGGTTCGTCGAGGAGGGTGGCGCGGCGCAATTCTACCGTGATGCGCGCATCGCCCCGATCTACGAAGGCACCAACGGTATCCAAGCCATCGATCTATACGGCCGCAAACTCTTGGGCGATCGCGGCGAGGCGATGGGGCATTTCATCGACGAAGCACACAAGCACGGCGGCGTATTCGCAAAGCCCTCTGACGCCTTGAAGGAAGCAACCCATTATATGCTCACAGCGAGCCGCGACGATGCGCTGGCCGGGGCGACGGCGTATCTGGCGCTCGCGGGCGAGGTGATCGGCGGGCTGTTGCTCGCGCGCGGCGTCCACCGCGCACACGATCCCGAGCGCAAGAAGCTGTTCGATTTTTACGCCGCCACCGTTCTCGCTCGCGCGCCATCGCGCTTGGCGGAGGTGAAGGTGGGGGCGGGAGCGCTGAAGCTGGGTGAGTTCGCCTAAGGCAACCCCTCGCCACCGCGACCTTACCCGGGCTAACCTGTCGCCATGTCTATGGATGGCCTCGAAGATGACGTCGCACCCGAGCGGGTAAAGCCGCTGCTGGTTTATCCCCTGGGTGAGCCGCCCGAGGCGGGCGTCGCGCGTGAGATTGCGCCTGGTGTGCACTGGGTGCGCATGCCGCTGCCGTTCGCGCTCAAATGGATCAATCTGTGGCTGCTCGAAGACGGCGATGGCTGGACCATCGTCGACACCGGCGTCGCGATGGAAGAGACGCGTGAGCACTGGCGCGCGATCTTTGAAGCGAAGCTCGGCGGCAAACCGGTAAAGCGCGTGATCTGCACGCACATGCATCCCGATCACATGGGCCTTGCCGGTTGGATCTGCCGGAAGTTCAACGCCACGCTTTGGATGAGTCGGCTCGAATACATCACGGGTCGCATGCTCGTCGCCGATACGGGCCGCGAGGCGCCGGAAGAGGGCGTCACGTTCTATCGCGAAGCCGGCTGGGATGAGGATTTGCTCGATAGTTACAAAGTGCGCTTCGGCGGCTTTGGCAAAGCTGTCTCGAAAATGCCGGACGCGTACCGGCGCATGGAAGATGGCGAGACGATCGAGATCAATGGCCGGCTATGGCGCGTCGTCACCGGCAATGGCCATTGCCCCGAGCACGTGTGCTTGTGGCAGGAAGACCTGAAGCTCTTCATTTCCGGCGATCAGGTGCTGCCGAAGATCAGCTCCAATGTCTCGGTGTTTCCAACCGAGCCTGACGGCGATCCGCTCGCGGATTGGATTAACAGCTGCAAGAAGCTGCTCGAGGTGATGCCGAACGATGTGCTGGTGCTGCCCGCGCACAATGAGCCGTTCCGTGGCCTGCATGAACGCCTGCAAAACTTGATCGACGGGCACGAGAAGGCGCTCGCGCGCGTGCTTGACCGCATCCGCAAGGAGCCGCGGCGCGCCATCGACCTCTTCGGTGCGTTGTTTGCCAGAAAGATCGGTCCCGATCTCATGGGGATGGCGACGGGCGAGGCCATCGCGCATGCCAATTGTCTCATCGGTCGCGGGCTTGCGCGCCGCGTCCTCGATAGCGAAGGTGTCGCCCGCTATGAGCCCGCCTGACTCCCGTAACCCTGAGCATCGGTCATCGAATTCGATGATCGTGTTCTGCACTGGCGCCGGGCTTTGCGCGCTCGCGTATTTCTTGGGCGTCGGCGCTCTGATCGGCGCGCTGATTTCCGGTGGCGATCCAGCGCTCGTGGTGGGCGGCATCTTTGCCGCGATCGCGCTCGGCCTCACCACAGTCGTCGGTTTTGTATTGATGCTGATCGGCGGCATCTGGATGATCGGCCAAGTGATCGCCGATCAAAGTGGCGGCGCCGAAGAGAAGCGCTATCGCGATGTTGAACGCTGAACGCGAACACTAACCAAACAAATACTTTGCGCCGTGTCAGCGTAGATGATACATCTTGCGCACCATGAAAACGATGCGATTGCACTTACTACGACTTAGTACCGCGTCATCTATCTGACGTGAGCGGCCGCGTGCGCGCGGCCGATGCGAGCGCAATTTCCAAAATCTAATCGCAACAGATCGCGCAGCGTATTCGTACGCCTGCGCGCGGAAGATCGCTCGCTCTCACACGTTCGGAGGGGGGCGCGCTGTGGAGTGCAACCGGTCTCGAAAACCGGGCCGACGCTTTGGTGTCGATGGTTCGACTCCATCACCCTCCGCCAATTTTCTTGCGCGCGAGATCGTGGAGCCGTGGCCGAGCGGTAAGGCAGCGGATTGCTAATCCGTAGCACTCGAACGGGTGTCGTCAGGTTCGAATCCTGCCGGCTCCGCCAATCTCGTGGAAGTAGCCCAACGGTAGAGGCAGCGGTTCGAGAGGCCGTGTGTTGCGGGTTCGAGTCCCGCCTTCCGCACCATTGCTCTGGTAGCCCAATGGCAGAGGCAGCGGTCTCAGAAACCGTCCAGTGCTGGTTCAAGTCCAGCTCAGAGCACCATTTCTTCGCGCGCCGGTAGCCCAGAGGAAGGGGCAGCGGACTTAAAATCCGTTCAGCGCGAGTTCGAATCTCGGCCGGCGCACCACTTTTGCGAGCGCAAGGATATCGCTATGTCGAGTGGAGGAGGCGCACGCACATGATCATCTCAACCACTTTCGACGTCACCGGCCGCAACATCACGCAGCACCTTGGTCTGGTGCGTGGCAACGTTGTGCGTTCGCGCTTTATCGGTCGCGACATCGTCGCGGGTCTTCGCATGATCGTCGGTGGCGAGATCCACGAATACACCAAGCTGCTGGCCGAGAGCCGCGAGCAAGCGCTGGATCGCATGGTTCAGCATGCGCAATCGCTTGGTGCTGACGCTGTGATTGGTGTGCGCTTTGAAACGACGGACGCCGGACAGGGCCAGGCTACGGAAGTGCTGGCTTACGGAACCGCCGTGAAGCTCTGACGCAGCGGGGCGGCGTGCGCCAAGCGCCACGCCATCAGCATAACAACGCCCGCCGTCACATCGATCATCAAGCCAAACGCGGCCACAAACAGAATGTGGTGCGTGAGCAGATGCGTGGCGGGCGCGGCGGCGAGTTCACCCAAGCGCCAATCGGCTGCGCGTTGCAGGCCCCAGTCGAACACGGCGCCGGCAGCGAGCACGCCCATGCCGATCACCAGCCAAATCGGCACGTGCGGCAGATCGAGCGGCAGGCCCGCAATCATGTGCGGCGCGGTGTAGGCAACCAGCATCAAGCCGTAGAGCGGCGTCATCCATGCGTGTGCGAGCGCCTTGAAATTGGTTTCGGCGGGACGGCCCGCGGCTGCCGCGAGACGCGTTGCTTCGCCAACGCTCCAGCGGGTGTCGGCAAACAGGCGCCAGACGAACAAGGTGCCGATCGCACCCGGTAGTCCGACAAACACGCCAACGACGAACGCCGCGAACGCCGGGCCGAGCAATGCGAACCAATCGATGCGAACAGCTTCGCCGCTCAGCAGCACGCGCGCGGCAAGCAGCGCGAGGCCCAAAATCGCGAGTGGCGGAGAAAGAAGAGAAACGGCGCCGATCACGCCAGCGGCCAGCGCGGCGACGAGGCCGCGATCAGCGCTGAAACGGCTTGCAGCGCCTGATGAGGGCGCTGCAAGGGTTCGGTGGATTTGTCCGTTCATGACTCAATGGTTTGAGCCATCGTCGTGAATTGCGCGTAAACGCGAGGATAACCAAGCGTTTACGCAAGTAGCCGGGGCGTTAATCGCGGCGCGACGGATCGCGGTTCCGGCGCTGACGGCGTTCCTCGGGCTGAGCTTCTTCGGTCGTCGCTTGACCTTGAGCCGCTGCCGGCGGGGCAGCCGCTTCACGCGCCGCGCGAGCCGCGCCAGCCTCTTGAGCCGCTTGTTGCCAAGCCGCATCGTTCGGGTGGCCGAGGCTCGCGAAGATCGAGTCATAAGCGGAAGCCGAACTCGCGCCTGAGCAGAACGCTCGAATTTCCAGGCCCGGACGGGTCAGGATCGCTGCATATGCGGTCTTGCTCGGGCCGCGCAGTTCAGCGCGCTGCACCGGCCAGAAGCCGCTCGTGTCGACGCTTTGCGAAACGACCGTCGGCGCTGCGCCGTCGAAGAAGTCGCGCACCGGCGTGCCGGCCGTCGCCCACGCTTCCGGCGTCAACGGCGTCTGCGTGTTGTGCACAGCCTCCGGTGAAGAGTTGGCGGTGGCCGGGTTTGGAACGCCAAAGAAATAGCAGTCGTTGGTCGCGTTGAACGCGAGCACGACGGATTGGCCAGTGGCGTTGCGCGGTTGAATGCGCCAGCCAGCCGGCGTGTTGACGGTGAACCGTCCAGCTGGGTCGTTATATGGGTCCGCTGCGGCGACGCCGCCCGCCAGAAGTCCGACGCCAAAAATGGCGGCAAGCGCGATCGTGCGCATCCGGTAGTCCTCCAAACCTTGCCCTCAGGTCCGGAATTTCTCCTTCTCCGGGTTACAGTCAAGAGTGCAGATAGGCGCTCACGTTTGATTGCGCGGCGGAACCGCCTATTGTGGCGGAAACGAGGTAATTTTCATGAGCTTGCGTGGCAAAACTCTCTTCATTACCGGCGCCAGCCGCGGCATCGGTTTGGCGATCGGTCTTCGGGCAGCGCGCGACGGCGCGAACATTGTGATCGCAGCCAAGACCGCCGAGCCGCACAAGAAGCTTCCAGGCACGATCTATTCGGCTGCGGAAGAAGTTGAGAAGGCGGGCGGCAAGGCGTTGCCCGTCGTCGTCGATGTGCGCGAGCCTGATAGCGTCAAATCTGCGGTGGAGGCCGCGGTCGAGCGCTTCGGCGGCATCGATATCTGTGTCAACAATGCGAGCGCCATCCAACTCACCGGCACGCTGCAAACCGACATCCGCCGCTTCGATCTGATGAACCAGGTCAACGCGCGCGGCACCTTCATCACCTCGCGCACGTGCTTGCCGTATTTGAAGCAAGCCTCGAACCCGCACGTGCTGATGCTGTCGCCGCCGCTCGATATGAGCCCGCGCTGGTTCGGCAATCACGTCGCTTACACGATGGCGAAGTACGGCATGAGCATGTGCGTGCTCGGCATGGCCGAAGAGTTCAAGGACGACGGCATCGCCTTCAATGCGCTTTGGCCGCGCACCGGCATCGCCACCGCCGCCATCGAATTTGCGCTGGCGGGCGAAGAGGGCATGCGCCACTGCCGCACCGTCGACATTATGGCTGACGCCGCCTATGCGATCTTCAACAAGCCGTCGCGGGAATGCACCGGCAACTTCTTCATCGATGATGTGCTGCTCTATGCCGAAGGCGAGCGCGATTTCGATAAGTATCGCATCGATCCGACGAAGCCGCTGATGCCGGACTTCTTCGTGCCGGAAAACACGCCGCTGCCGCCGGGTGTCACCATGGGCCCGAAGGCTTGAGCGAGGCGATCGCGCGATTTCAACAGGTGCGCGCCGCCATCGAGGCGGATCGCGCCATTGATATTGCGCAAGCCTATGCGGCGATCGTCGCCGCCGCCGATGCGGGCGATCCGCAAGCGCGCCTGTTCGAGGCCTATGCGACCGGCATCGGCTATGGCTGCGACATCGACATCCCGCAGGCGTTCGAGTTGCTCTCGATTGCTGACGAAGCCGGCGCGCCGCAAGCCACGCCGCAAGTCGACTTGATCGGGACCTATAAGGATGTCGACGCCTGGATCGCGTCACGCCCCATACGAGACGTGCACACGCGCCCGCGGATCACCATGTCGGATGCCTTCATCGATGAGGCGCTTTGCAACTGGCTGATCGAACGTGGCCGCCCGCTGCAGGAGCAATCGCTGGTCTATGATCCAAGCACCGGCCAGCCGATCCAGGATGCGAGCCGCACCAATAGCGCAGGCTCGTTCAAGCTCTCCGATCTCGACATGCCGACGATCCTGCTACGCCAGCGCATCGCCAACACGATCGGCGTTGATGTCCGCAATTTCGAGCGCACTTCGGTATTTCGCTACGAGGCCGGTCAAACCTTCGGTGAGCACGCCGATTACATCAGCCTCGATTTCAGCGCCGAGATCCGCCAGCGCGGCCAGCGCCCGTATACGTTCCTCATTTATTTGAACGACGACTACGAAGGCGGCGAAACCCACTTCCTGACGCTTGGCAAGAAGCTTCGCGGCAAAGCCGGCGACGCCATCTTTTGGCGCAATGTCGGTGACGATGGCGCGCCTGATGAAGTCACTTTGCACGCGGGCGATCCGCCGACGCGCGGTGAGAAGTGGCTCTTGTCACAATTCATCCGCGATAAGGCGCAACTGCCGGGCTAGGCCTCGCCGCGCAATTGCGCGCTGAGCCGCGCTGCGGCGCCATCGCGGCCTGCAAGCCATATCCCAAAGAAGTGGCGGCGGAAGTTCGGCCAACGCACTTCGCAACGTTGAGCGCCGTTGAGATAGAATACCGCCGTGTCCGAAGATGTGCTGACGCCGGTAAAGCGATCGCCGCGCGAGACGGTGGTGAAGCAACGTTCCAATTGCGTGCGCAGCGGCGCCAGCGCACGCGCATTGCCCGCGCCGCGCGAACTCATCTCATTGATTGAGCGATTGATCAGCATGTTCGCTTGGGCTGAGCGGTCATAGGTGATCGAGAGCGCGAACGGGCGTTCCCACGAGAACGAACCACCATCCGCGAACAATTCGGCATTAAAGAGCCGCACTGAGAGCATGCTGTAGCTCGCTTGGCCGACGCGCTCGGCATTGGGTAGCGCGCGGTTCACCTCCGGGCTCGCCGAGGCGGTGGACACGCCAAGCAGCGCGAAGGCAGCGAGGGCCGCAATCATCCGTCGCATGAAGGTCTCCTGACACCTGAACGCTCTTTACGCGCGAAAGGCGCCATCGGATTGGTCGAAAAGCGATGAACCCTAGCTCACCTGCGCCGGCGCCTCGGCCAAGAGCTTCTCCAGCGCCTCCAAGGTGTCGGCATCGCTGGGGCGCTTGTCCCACCTGATCCGTGAAATCCGGGGGAACCGCATGGCGACGCCGCTCTTATGGCGGGTCGAACGCTGCAATCCTTCGAAGGCAACCTCCAGCACCAGCCCTTTGGCTTTCGTGTGCGTAACCTCGCGCACCGGCCCGAAGCGGTTTTCGGTATGGCCGCGCACGAACTTATCGAGTTCGATCAGCTCTTCGTCGGTGAAGCCGAAATAGGCTTTGCCCACCGGCGTTAGTTCTCCCGCCTCGGTCCAGACGCCGAACGTGTAATCGGAGTAGAACGAGCTGCGTTTGCCCGCGCCGCGCTGCGCGTACATCAGCACCGCGTCGATCACCATCGGATCGCGCTTCCATTTGAACCAATAGCCCTTCGGCCGACCTGCGAGGTAAGGCGCATCGCGCCTTTTGATCATCACGCCTTCGACCGCCTCGGCATCGACGCCAGCGCCGCCATGTTTGGGATCGGCGCGCGCGGCGCTGAGGTCTACCCAGGTGTCGAAGGCGATCATCTCGGACAGATCGATCGGCGCCAAAGGATGCGCGCGCACGAAGGCTACGAGCGCGGCGCGTCGTTCGTCGAACGTCAGCGTGCGCAAATCTTCTTCGCCTAGCGCTAACAGATCATAGACACGGATGAAGGCCGGAAACTCGGCCATGAGCTTGGCATTGACGCTTTTGCGGTTGAGCCGCTGCTGGAGCGTGTTGAAGTCCTGCACGGCGCCGCCGCGCCGGATCAGCAATTCGCCGTCAAGCACCGCATCGAAATCGAAGCCCGCCACCAGATCGGGAAACGCGCCTGAGATATCTTCGCCGGTGCGCGAGTAGAGCCGCGCCACCCGCGCGCCGTTTGCATCCTTGCCGGCCGCGGCTTGGACACGGATGCCGTCCCACTTCCATTCGGCCACGAACGCCGCTGCGTCGAGCGATGCAAACTCATCCGCCTCGATCGGATGCGAGAGCATGGGCGAATAAAAGCGCACCGTCGTCGCCACGCTCGGCGCCTCAGCGCGGCCTTCAAGCCATGCGAAGAGGTGGAGATAGGGCGGCGCGTCCGCGTGCCAGGCATCCTCGATCTCGTCCGGCGCCTTGCCGCCGAGCCTCGCCAAAGCTGTGCGCGCCAGCCGCGCCGAAACACCAATCCGCAATGCGCCGGTGATCAGCTTTAGAAGCGCCCAGCGTCCGTTCTCGTCCAGGCGATCCAGCCAATTGGCGACTATTTCGGGCAGCTTTTCCTTTGCCGTCGTCTTCAGGCCTTCGACCACGTCCGTGATTGTCAGCTGCGCGTTGGCGCGCGCCGCATCCGCCGGCCACATCAGCGCGACCGTCTCTGCCAGGTCGCCGACGAAATCGTACGAAAGACCAAACAGGAAAGGATCGGTTTTCTCCGCAGCCAGATTGCGAATGAGACCTGCCTTCGCGTTCTTGAACGTCAGCGCGCCGGTCATTGCCGCGAGCGCCCAGCCGCGATCCGGATCGGGTGTGTCGCGGAAGTAGGCTTCGAGCAGCGCAAGCTTGCCCAAGCGGCGCGGCTCATAAGCCAAGCGATCGAGGAGGGCTGCGACACGGTTCAAGCCGCAGCGCCCTCATTTTCCTCATCGCCGTAGCCGACCAGATGCAGCGCCTTCGCTTTCAGGCCTTCACCTTCGCACCAGTGCGCCAATGCGTCTGCTTCACCGTGCGTGATCCAGATCTCGCCCGCGCCGGTGTCCACAATCGTGCGCTGGAGATCGCACCAATCGGCGTGATCGGAGATCACCAGTGGAAGCTCGACGCCGCGTTGGCGCGCTCTCGCGCGTATCCGCATCCAGCCTGACGCAAAGCATGTCACCGGATCGGGAAAGCGCCGCACCCAGGGCGTCTGCAGCGCGCTCGGCGTTCCCAGCACGATTGCGTCTGCATAGAAACTCTTCGGCGCCGTCTCAACCGGCCGGATGTCGCCAAGCTCCACGCCATGCGCCTGATAGAGCTTCGTCACTTCCAGGAGGGCGCCATGTGCGTACACCGGCTTATCCCAACCGCAGCGCACCAGTTCGGCCATCACGCGCTGGGCCTTGCCGAGCGCATAGGCGCCGACGACATGCGCGCGCTCTGGAAACATCGCCACTGACGCCAGCAGCTTGCGCACTTCATGCTCGGCGCTTGGATGCGTGAACACCGGCAGTGCGAACGTCGCTTCGGTGATGAAGACATCGCACGGCACAACCTCAAACGGCGCGCAGGTCGGGTCAGGTTGGCGCTTGTAATCGCCGCTCACCACGACGCGCGTACCGCCGCATTCGGCCAACGCCTGCGCTGAGCCCAGCACGTGCCCGGCCGGGTGCAGCGAAAACGTCACGCCGCCAATCTCGACACGCTCGCCGTACCGCAAGCTCTGCGTCGAGCCCGCAAAGTCCGGCCCGATCCGCGCGCCCATGATCGCCAGCGTTTCCGCCGTTGCGAGCACCGCGCCATGACCCGCGCGCGCATGATCGGAGTGGCCGTGCGTAATCAGTGCGCGTGCAACCGGACGCGTCGGGTCCACGTAGAGGTCCGCCTTCGGGCAATAGAGACCCTCGGGGCGGGGGTGTAGGATTTGTGCCGGCTGCATCGTCTTACGAAACATAGGGCTTGTTGCGGCGCATTTCCTCAATCGCTCTGCGGAATATCGAAACGCCACTAGCCCAATCTTGTTCGCGCGCCTATGTGGGCGCCTCCGAGACAACGAGCCCCGAGTCGTCCGTGCAGCCGATTATTTCGATCAAAGACGTCAGTAAGACGTATAAGTCCGGCGTCCAGGCGCTGAAGCCATTGTCGCTCGATATCATGAAGGGCGAAATTTTCGCGCTTCTCGGTCCGAACGGCGCCGGCAAGACCACGCTCATTAACATGACGTGCGGGATCGTGAACCTCTCGACAGGCACGATCGTCGCCGACGGCAACGACATCATTCGCGACTACAAAGAGGCGCGCAGAAAGATCGGCCTCGTGCCGCAGGAACTCCACACCGATGCATTCGAGCGCGTCATCGATACGGTGACGTTCAGCCGGGGGCTCTTTGGCTTCGAGCCAAACCCGACCTACATCGAAAAAGTGCTGCGCGATCTTTCGCTCTGGGAAAAGCGCAACGCAAAGATAATGGAACTCTCCGGCGGTATGAAGCGCCGCGTCATGATCGCCAAGGCGCTGAGCCACGAGCCGAAAATCCTGTTCCTCGATGAGCCCAGCGCCGGTGTCGATGTCGAGCTGCGCCGCGACATGTGGGAGATGGTCCGTGGCCTGCGCAAAAGCGGCGTCACCATCATTCTTACCACCCACTACATCGAAGAAGCCGAAGAGATGGCCGATCGCGTCGGCGTCATCAGCAAGGGCGAACTCATCCTGGTGGAGGAGAAGGCGACGCTGATGCGCAAGCTCGGTAAGAAGCAGCTGCTGCTGGATTTGGCCGGCCCGATCGAGCGCGTGCCCGAGGGATTGAACGGCTACAATGTCGAACTCGCCAATGAAGGCCGCCAGCTCATCTACAGCTTCGATGGCCAGGCCGAAGACACCGGCATCCCGAATTTCCTGAAGCGCATCGGCGAACTCGGCATCGACTTCAAAGACCTCCACACCGAGCAATCCTCGCTCGAAGACATCTTTGTTTCTCTGGTGCACTCCAAATGAACGCGCACGGCATCCAAGCCATCTATCGTTTCGAAATGGCGCGCTGGTTTCGCACGCTCGGGCAGAGCCTGTTCTCGCCGGTGCTTTCGACCTCGCTCTATTTCATCGTCTTCGGCTCCGCGATCGGCTCGCGCATGGTCGAGATCGGCGGCGTCAGCTATGGCGAGTTCATCGTTCCCGGCCTGATCATGCTCTCGATCCTGACCGAGAGCGTCTCCAACGCATCGTTCGGCATTTACATGCCGCGTTGGGCGGGGACGATTTACGAGCTCTTGTCAGCGCCGGTTTCCGCGTTCGAGGCCGTGTGCGGCTATGTCGGCGCGGCGGCGACGAAGTCCGTCATTATCGGTCTCGTCATTCTCGCCACCGCGCGCATCTTCGTGCCCTACGAAGTGCAGAACTGGCCGGCGATGCTGCTCTTCCTGGTGCTGACGGCGGTGTCGTTCTGCTTGTTTGGCTTCATTCTCGGCGTCCTCGCAGATGGCTTTGAGAAGCTGCAGATCGTCCCGATGCTGATCTTGACGCCGCTCACATTCCTCGGCGGCACATTCTATTCGATCGACATGCTGCCTGAGCCCTGGCGCACGGTGACGCTGTTCAATCCGGTTGTTTATCTCATCAGCGGCTTCCGCTGGGCCTTCTTCGGTGAGCAGGCGGCGGATGTGAATATCGGCCTCAGCCTCGGCGCCATCTCGGTCTTCCTTGTGGTCTGCCTTTCCGCCGTGTGGTGGATTTTCAAGACCGGCTACCGAATGAAGAACTGACGCGGCGGAAATGCATCGCGCTAGATATATCGTTGACGATGTAATTTAAAGGGCTATGCTGGCGTCATGGCGAAGCCCCGGTTCCTGCATTTGCTCGCGCGCGCCGCCCGCGCGGCGCAGGGCCTGGCCGATGACGGGCTTGGCGATCTCAATCTCACCTCGGCGCAAGCTGGCGCGTTGTTCACGATCCCCGCCGATGGCGGCTCAAGCGTCAACGCCATCAGCGAAGCTCTAGGTCTGGCCCAAAGCGCGGCCTCGGTTCTTGTGCAGCGTCTGGAGCAGGCGGCGCTCATCGAGCGCCAGATTGATCCCAACGATCGCCGCGCCGTCCTTTTAACTCTGACAGCGCGTGGCTGCTCTCTACGCGCCAAGGCGGTTGAGCGCGCCCAGCGCATGAACAGCGCCGCCACACGCGGCTTCAGCGCCGACGAGCAGGCGATTGTCGCCCGTTGGCTTCAGCATATGATTGATCTCAAGGAGGAACGCGCGTGAGCGAAGACCACATCAAAATCAGCCGCGACGGCGCTGTTCTCGAAATCCGTTTCAACAGGCCCGAGAAAAAGAACGCCATCACCAACGCCATGTACGGCGCCATGGCCGACGCCATCATCGAAGCGGAAAGCAATGACGATATCCGCGTCGTTCTTTTCACTTCGGTGGGCGACTTCTTCTCAGCCGGCAACGACATCAAAGACTTCGCCGCGCAATCGGCAGGCGCCTTCGATGGCCCGCGCCATGTCGGTCGCTTCCTCGAAGAGATGATCAAGGCCGAAAAGCCGGTGGTCGCCGCCGTGCAGGGACATGCCGTTGGTGTCGGCACCACCATGCTCTTCCAGTGCGATCTGGTTTACGTCGCTGAAGATGCACGCCTGACTGTGCCGTTCATTGATCTAGGCGTCGTGCCCGAGAACGCATCGAGCATGACTATGGTCGATCGTCTCGGTCACACGCGCGCGTTTGCGCTTTTCGGTTTGGGTGAGCCGCTGCTTGGAAAGGACGCCGCCGCCTGGGGCCTCGCGAACGCGGCGTTGCCGTCAGGCGAAGTGCAGCCGCGCGCCCGCGCCGCAGCGCAAGCGCTTGCGTCAAAGCCGGCGCAATCCATGCGCCATACCAAGAAGCTTATGCGCGACCGCGAGGCGTTGATGGCGCGCATGCGCGAAGAGGGCGAAATCTTCGCCGAGCGCCTCCGCTCTCCCGAAGCCGCCGCCGCGTTTTCGAAGTTCTTGCAACGCTAAGGCGCCGTCGCCCTTCGACGGGCTCAGGGTGACGACCTTTAAGTAGCGTCATGCTGAGCCTGTCGAAGCAGACGCGGGCCTTCTAGCGTCCTCTTCCCGCGCCTGCAGTTGCGTGCTGGGCAACCCAGGCTTCGACTGCCGGCATGCGATCTCGGATCGTCTCGGCTTGCAGGCGGATGCGCGCTTGCGCCGCCAGCACGCTTTCGCGTGCGCCTTCCGGGAAGTTTGCGGCGTAGCGATCAAGTTCGGCGATCATGCCCGGATCCGAGCTATAGGCGGCGATGTTTGTCGGAAACTCGAGCCGCGTCAGCGGATCCAGCATCGTCTCGATTGCCGCGCGGTTGGCGACCAGGAAATCCCAGCCGAGCCGCGGATGGTTCGAGGCCACATCCGAGAGCACCGTGGTGCGGATCAGGCGGGGAATCTCATCGCCCAAAGTGAGCGCCAACGTGCGTTGCGCCAGCGCTGAATCTTGCACGCTCGCCACGGCGCGCCACAGACGCCGCTGCTCGACGAAGTCCGTCGTCGCCCGCGCTTGCGCAACCAAGGCCGCGTAATCGGCCTCGTTTGCATTGCGGGCATAGACGCCGCGTGTTGCTGTGCGGATCGCGCCCGGCAATGCCGCCGGATTGGTCTGCGCCGCGTGCACGCGACGGCGCGCCTCTTCGACCACTGACGGCTCACCCAAATTGCCGAGCGTGGTGATCAGGCTCGCGCGCATCAGCATCTGGTTCGAGGTTTCGCCCGGACGCGCCTCCCAGCCGACCCGTTCGAAGAACGGCCGCAGCGTGGCCCGCGCATACGCGTTGATGGCGCGCTCGTTGGGGCGCCCTTCGGCGTAGCCGGCGAGTGAGCTCATGGCGTTGGCGGTGTCCATGACAATCAGCGGATCTGCGTCGGCGGGCAGGGCGTTGACGAGATCGAGATAGTTCGCAAACGGCGCATCGCCGCTGCGGCCGAAGGCCCAGTAATCCAGCAGAATGCCAAGCTGATCGACGCGCTCCAGTTCCTGGAAATGCGCCGTCAGCTGAGCGAAATTGCTTTGATCGTAGAGCACGCGGAAAAAGCCGCTCTGCCCTGCATTGACGATATAAGGGCGGCAAGGCGTGCCGACATTGAAGTGCTGGACCGTTCCATCGTCGGCCAGCACCGTGCGTTGCGGTTCTTCGCCCAAGCGCCGCACCACAACTGGAATCTCCCATCGTTCATTGGTGCGCGAGGCTTCGTCGGTCGCGAACCGGCGCTGCGTGAAGCTGACACGCGGCCCCTGCGCCGTCCGGCAATCAGGCGCGCTCACGGTCAGCAATGGAAAGCCCGGCTGGTTGGTGAAGCTGCGCGCGATATCCAGCACCGGCTGCCCGGACGCTGCTTGCACGGCGGCCCACAGATCTTCCGTGCGTGCGTTCCCGTAGCGGTGGCTATTGATATAGTTGCGCACGCCGGTGCGGAAATCTTCCTCGCCGACATAAGCCTCCATCATCCGAATGACGGCCAGGCCCTTCTCATAGGTGATGGTATCGAAGGCGAGATTGGCCTCGTCGATCGTGTCGACATGCTGAACCACCGGGTGGGTGCCTTGGCGCGCATCGAGCGACATCGCCGTATCGGTGCCGCCGGTCAGCTGACCCATCCACGGATTCCAATCCGGGTGAATGCGCTCGATCGCTTTCGCCGTCATCCACGAGGCGAAGCCTTCGTTCAGCCAAAGATCGTCCCACCAATTCATGGTGACGAGATTGCCGAACCATTGATGCGCCACTTCGTGCGCGACATTGCCGAAAATGTTCTGCCGCTCGGATTCAGTGGAATCCGCGTCCACCAGTAGGAATTGATCGAAATAGAGAATGGCGCCCCAATTCTCCATCGCCGCAAAGCCGCCGGCGCCCGGCACCGCGACCATGTCCAGCTTCGGCAACGGGTAGGGGATGCCGAAATACTCAGTGTAATAGTTCAGCGATTGCTCGCCCGCTTCCAGCGCCGCTCCGGCACGATCCGCTTCGCCGCGGCGCATCACCACGCCAAGCTCAACCCCGTTCACGTTGCGCGTCACCCGTTCGAAATCGCCGACCGCCAGGAACAGCAAATAGCTCGACATCGAGGGCGTATCGGCAAAGCGCGTACGCACCAGGTTGCCTGAAAGCCTGGTCGTGCGCTCGGCCGGCATGTTGCCGACCACGAACTGATTGGCAGGCGCCGTGACGGTGAGTGAGAACACGGCGCGCCGGTTCGGTTGATCCCACATCGGCGCGAAGCGGCGCGCATCGCCCGGTTCGAACTGCGTCGCCATTGCGCGCTTGGTCTGGCCGTTGTCCTGATACTCGACCCGGAAGAGGCCGTAGGCGTCGTCGTAAATCTTGCCTGCATAGGCGACGTGGATAGTGTGACGTCCCGGCGCCAGCGCGCGGCGCGGCGTCAGCGTCAATGTTTGCGTCTCGTTGTTCAACTCGGCTCGCGCGGTTGCGTTGTCGATGGTGGCGCGCTGCACGGTGAGATCGAGCTGGTTCATGGTCACGCGCGTCAGCGGCGTGCTGGTCTCAATCGTGATCACAGCATCGCCGGTGAATGTCGCCGACTCGGCGTTCGGCGTCACCGCGATCTCGTAACGTAGCGGCGTTGGATCGCCCTCGAACCACTGGCGCTGCGCCTGCGCGGCGGGAGCGGCGGCCACAAGCGCCAAAGCGAGCACGAACGCACGGAACTTCATCAAGCTAATCCTCAGAATTGAGGGCCCTTTTAGCGTCAGCCCCACCCCGTCCGGCAACGCCTTTGCTGCAAATGGTCCGCCCGCAGGGGCGAATAGCGGGTTGCGGCTGTGAGTGAGCGCCGGCCCGGCGTCCATTCGAGGGGCCGCCTTGGCCAGATGGGAGGCCGTCGGTTCGGTCGATCAGCAACGTCCTCGCTCGTCAGATCGCGCGCCCTTGCTTGCGACCGCGATCCACATCGCCGCGTTGGCCACTAAGGTTTCGACGCCGATGCTCAATAGAACGACGCGCCGCTCGTTGTCGGTTGGGCAGGTGACGCCCCCAATGGGAAAGCACTCCATCATCATCACTCCGAACAAGGTCAGCAAGGCGATGGCGAGCGAGATGAAACTAAGAAAGCAACCTGCGCTAATTCGCGGCGATGCGAGCGTCAAAAGCGCCATTGCCGCGCCGACGACAAGCAATGGGACCGTCAGCGCGATCAAGAACATCGTGATCGGACTTATTGGGACTGACGCCACGGCGTCAACGCGTTCACCGCCAAGGGCTGCCTTGGATCAGGAGCAGACATCTCCAGCCAAGCGTCAGCGAGCCGCCGGATCATCCGCCTGCGCCTCGCGCTTGCGGAAGAGGACGTCGAAGGTAGGCTCCCAGCTTTCGCCTCCATTCGTGGACAGCACCGCCGTCTCTCGGACCGCATCGCCTTCTGTTCGCCAGGTGATGCGTTGCAAGATCATGGCGCCATCGTGCAGGTGCGCTTCGCCCTCGAGCACGAGTGCGCCGTCACGTAGCTCTCCCCACAACACCATGTTCGAGCCGCGGTTGGTGATCCAAGTTTGTTGCCACTGCCGGCGAACCGGATCGAAGCTGAGGAGGCTGTCGCCGACGAGACCATCTGACTGTTGGTACCGCTCGTGCAGCGCACAGCCGTCAACGATCGGACTTATCTCCGCACGCGCGATCGAGGAACCGTTCGGGGCGTCCATCTCGAATGTGTCCCACTCGCCGATCCAGAAATCGAACTGGCGGTACTCAGCCGCACTGCAGCGCGCCGACGGAGGCGGTTCGGTTGCGGTGGCGACGGCGGGCAGGGCGGAGATGAGGGCAATCACCGCCAGCGCATTTCGAATGCGATGAAGCGCGTGCGTCGAGTCCATTTGGGTTCTGCTCCGGTTGGCCCGCGGTTTGGGCGTAGCCGCCTTACAGCCGCCGCTGGCGCCGGGCTCGCCGCCTTCGGACATGATCAAAAGGTGCGCGCGTATCCCCGTGACCTCCGTCACATCGATAAGGCAAACGGTTCGCTACCTTCTCCTCATCGCAGCGAGGCAACGGCCTCGTAGAGATGGAGCAGGAACAATGACCAAGTTTTACAGCCTTCTTCTTTCAGCCCTGCTGCTGGCCCCGATCGCGTTCGCAACGCTGAACCAAGCCGCGCAGATGGTGGCCTAAGCCGCCAACTCAACTGAACCACAAAAGAGAAGAGAGATGAGCAAGTTTTATTTCGTCTTGGCCGCGTGCGCAGTGTTCGCCCCGGTCGCGTTCGCAACGGTGAACCAAGCCGCCCTGATGATCGCGTAAGCTCCCCGCGATTAAATCTGGTGTGGTCACAAAGAAGGCCGCGGAAGGTTGCTCCCCCTCCGCGGCCTTTCTCTATTTTCGCCACGCCAATTCGACTTTGAGGCCGCCCAGCGCGCTTGCGCCAAGTGTCATCGCCGCGCCGCTCGCTTGCGCCAATTCGTGGGCAATCGCCAAGCCGAGCCCATGTCCTTCGCTGGCTTCATCGAGCCTCTTGCCGCGCGAGAGGGCGTCCGCGGCATCCGCTTTGCTCATGCCGGGGCCGTCATCCTCGATGGAAAGCCGCGCGCCGCCGCCGCTGACCAAAATGCGCTGGCGCGCAAATTTCGCCGCATTCTCCAGGAGCGGCCCCGCCATCTCCATCAGCACATCTTCGCTGACCGGCATTGGTTCTGCGCTCACCGCGTTTTCGATCGTGAGCCGCGCGCCATTTTCGGTGCGTTCGATGACTTGCAGCAACTTTCCGATCACAGCCTGGGCGTTGGCGTCGCCGCCTGCGGAGGCGGCTGCACGCGTGCGCGCCAGCTCGCGCTCCACGGCGCGGTTGGCCGCTACGATCGCCCGATCCAAGCCGTCGGCCGCATCGCTCGCGCCGGCTTCGCGCGCACGCCGGCTTTGCGCGGCAAGCGCCGCCAGCGGCGTCTTCAGCGAATGTGCAAGATCAGCCGCGCGCCTGCGCGCCTGCTCAAGATCGTTTTCCCGCGTCGTCGCCAATTCGTTGATTGCGTTGGCGAGGGGGGCGGCTTCTGTTGGGTAGTCGCTCTCGGCCAGACGCGCCGAGGCCTGCTTGCGCATGCCCGTCAGCGCCGCGCGTACATCTTCAAGCGGCCGCAGGCCCAACTCAACTTGCGCCCACGCCGCCAGCGAAAGCACCAGCCACAGCAAGCCCAGGAACAGTGAAAGGTCCCGGCTGAACGCTTCACGCGCCGTCACCACGGCAACGCGATCGGCGCCAACCGTGACTGTCAGCGGCGTGCTTTGTGGGTCGAGCTGCACGCGCCGCGTCACATAGACGAGCTGCTGATCGAATGGTCCGTTGATCTGACCGCTTGTCCAAGCTGCCGTTCCGGCCGGGTGGGGCAGCGTCAGCGTTTCGTCCCAAAGCGAACGAGAGCGTAGCAGCACGCTGTCACCGGTGACTTGCCAATAAAATCCGCTTGCGGGCGCATTGAAGCGCGGATCGCTGGGCAATGGGTCAATCGCCGTCGCGCCGCTGGGCTCGGTGTAAAGCGTCGCGACGATTGCAACGCCGCGCGCCGTCAGATCAGCCTCGATCTGCCTTTGCGCATGACGCTCGAACAGGAAACCCATGACGATCCACGCGATCGCCAGCGCGGCGAAAATCGCCACTGCGCCGCCGGCCAACAATCGGAGCCGCAGCGAACGTTGCATCACGCGCCGCTCAGCAGATAGCCAAAGCCGCGCCGCGTCTCGATGACGTCGCGCCCAATCTTTCGCCGCAAACGTGCAATCAGCGCCTCGATCGCGTTCGCATCGGCGGCCCCTTCAGCGCCATGCAGGTGTTCGGCCAATTCCCCGGCCGAGACCGTGCGCCCGTTTTGATGGGCCAGATAGTCCAGCAGCCGGTATTCGAGTGTTGAAATTTTCTGCGGCGCGCCATCGACGGAAACGCTCATCCGCGTCGTATCGAGCGTTAATCGGCCGATGGTGACCAACGGCGTTGCATGCCCGCCCGCGCGCCTCACCAACGCGCGCACCCGCGCAAGGAGTTCGCCGATCTCGAAAGGCTTGGCGAGATAATCATCAGCGCCCGCGTCGATGCCATCGACCTTTTCGGTCCAGGCGCTGCGCGCAGAAAGGATCAGCACCGGAAAGGTGCGGCCAGCTGCGCGCCAGCGTTTCAGCACCGAGAGCCCGTCGAGGCGCGGCAAGCCTAGATCTAGAACCACAACCGCGAAATCTTCGGTATCGCCCAGGAACCAGGCGCTTTCGCCATCCGTCGCGTGCTCAACGAGATAGCCTGCGCCGGTCAGCGCGCGTGCAACATCTTCAGCGATGTCGCCGTCGTCCTCGACCAGCAGCGCGCGCATCAATCCTCGTCTTCAACTTCCAGCACGTCGCCAGTGCGCGCGTCGATCTCGACTTTGCGCACCCGTCCCGAACTGGTCAGTACTTCGACCTCATAGATCAGCCGTCCATGCTCGCGATCAAGTTCAACTTCGACGATCTCACCCGGCACCGCCGTTCGCGCGATTTGGAATATGCGCGTAAGGGGAAGCGCTTGACGCGTCTCGACGGCCGTAAGCGCTTCATCATGATCGCCGTGGCGGCCACGGCCCCGGTCAGCCATCGCCGTTGAGGCGATCGCGGCGAGGGCGAGAACCGCCCCGATCGTCGCGATGAAGTGCTTCCAGGACATCTATCCCCCGTCATGGCGCGCGCCAACTGACGCCACGCTGACGCTTCGCGCCTGCGGCGCGTCAGCAAGCCTGTGCGACCATCTCGGTCAACGCCGGATGTCCGGCCTAACCAGAGGGAAAGTCACATGCTCACCAATTCGCGACCGTTTGCGATCGCCGCCGCGGCCATGGCCGCTTTTGCGTTGGCCGCACCGGCCTCCGCTCAATCAGTAGCAAGCCAGCCTGAACTGTCGCTGAGCCAAGTCGAAGGCCGCCTGACGGCGCAGGGTTTCCGCGTCTTGGAAATTGAGCGTGATGACGGCCGCTACGAGGTCAAGGCGCTCAACAGCGCCGGTGCGTGTGTCGAACTCGATGTCCACCGCAGCTCGGGCGAGGTCCTCCGCACCAGGAGCGACGACGATTGTGGCAGCGGCAGTCATCACAGCAGCAACCACCGCAGCGGCGGTGATAACGGTGGCGATGATCGGGGCGGCCGCCGCAGCCGCTAACTCGTTTCCCCAAGCGAACGTGAGGGCGCGGCAGTCAGCTGCGCCCTTGCTGTTTTGTGGGCCGGCATGCGCTACATCTGCCCCATGCTGCTCTTCACGCACCCCTCTATGCTCCGTCACGAACCGCCGCCTGGGCACGCCGAACATCCTGGCCGCTTGCAGGCGGTGCTCGACGCGCTGGAGGAGGTCGCGTTCGATCGACGCGAAGCGCCGATGGCCGATCGCGACGCCATCGCGCGCGTGCATCCGCGCAATTACATCGACGCCTTGGAGCCTGCGTTCGCCGAAACCTCCGGCGCGCGCGTGCGGCTCGATCCCGACACCTATATCTCCAGCGGTTCGCGTGAAGCGATCTACCGCGCCGCCGGCGCCTGCGTTGGCGCTGTCGATGCCGTGATGAGCGGCGAAGCCGACATGGCGTTCTGCGCCGTGCGTCCGCCGGGACACCACGCCGAACCAATTTCGCCGATGGGCTTTTGCGTTTTCAACAACGTCGCCATCGGCGCGCTGCACGCTTTAGAAGCGCACGGCCTCTCGCGCGTCGCTGTCGTCGATTTCGATGTGCATCACGGCAACGGCACGCAGACTGTCGCTGAAGGGGAGCCGCGGCTTATGTTTGCGTCCACGCACCAAGCGCCGCTTTATCCCGGAACGGGCGCGCGTAATGACACCGGCGTTGACGGTAACGTCGTCAACGCGCCGTTGCCCGCAGGCGCCGGTAGCAGCGCATGGCGCCGCGCAATGGAAGAACGCGTGCTCCCCGCGCTCGATGCATTCGCACCCGAATTGATCTTGGTTTCCGCCGGTTTCGATGCTCACAAGGCCGATCCACTCGCGCAACTGGAACTAGAAACTGAGGATTTCGCCTGGGTGGGGCAGCGGCTCAAGGAACTCGCATTACGTCACTGCAAGGGTAAGCTTGTTTCGACTCTGGAGGGCGGCTACGATTTAGCCGCGCTCGCCGGATCCGCCGCGGCATATTTGGCAGCGCTCCAGCGCGACTAAGACCCGCTCAAGGGGAGGGGGCGTCAGCTTCGCGCGAAGGGTCAGAATGACGACGACCATGGCGCCCAACGAGACGCTAGATCGCCGTTCAGCCGTGCGGGTTGGCAGCATTGTCATCGCGCGGCACGGCAAACCGCACGCCGATCGCTCAGTGCGGATCGATCATCACGGCTATCGCGATTGGTGGGCGGGTTACGATCTCGCGCGCTTGCATCCCGATGAGAAGCCGCCCGAAAAACTGGTGGCGCACGCGCAAGCCAGCGACATCATCTACGCATCGACTTTGCCGCGCGCGATCCACACTGCCGAGATGGTGGCGGGTGGCCGCCAGATCATCACCGATCCAATTTTCATCGAAGCGCCGTTGCCGCCGCCGCCTGTTTGGGGCCGGCGTAGCCCGCGCGCTTGGGGTGTCTGGGCGCGCGTCGCCTGGTGGTTCGGACGCCACGAAGACGGCGAGACGCGGCTCGAAGCGGAAACCCGCGCCGAGGCGGCGGTCGCCACGCTTACCGCACAAGCGCTGCGGGGGCAGAACGTGCTGCTGTGCGCCCACGGCTGGTTCAACCGTATGATGCGCCCGATCCTGCGCGCCCAGGGCTGGCGCGAAGTCGAGGACGGGGGCGACAGCCACTGGAGCTATCGCCGCTACGAGAAATTGAAGTGAACGGGCAGACCTAGGCCCCGCTGCCTATTCCCTAAGCCCCTGTCACCACATACCTTGGAAGCCATGACGACGGATCAAAAAGACCCCGCCAGCCTCTCGTTCGAGGACTCCTTGAATGAGTTGGAAAAAATCGTCTCCCATTTGGAGCGAGGCGACGTGCCGTTGGCGGATTCGATTCGTATCTATAAGCGCGGCGCGGCCCTCAAGGCGCGCTGCGAGAGCCAGCTGAAAGACGCGCAGCTCGAAGTTGATCAAATCGTGATGGGTCCTGAAGGCCCGCGCATTGAACCCGCAAAGATCGGGTCATAGGGAGAGAGTAACGCCAATGGCCGACGACCCGCAAAGCAATGCGCGCCAGCCGATCATTTCCTTCGACGACTTCATGAAGGTCGACATTCGCCTCGGCACCATTGTCGATGTGAAGGTCTTCGAGGAGGCCAAGAAGGCTGCCTATCAGTTGTGGATCGATTTCGGCGATCCGCTCGGCATCAAGAAGTCGAGCGCGCAGGTCACTTCGAATTACGACATCGGCGAGCTGCTTGGCCGCCGTGTCGCGGCAGTGGTCAACTTTGAGCCGAAGCAAATCGGCAAGTTCATGTCGGAAGTGCTTTGCCTCGGCTTCCCGGATCGCAATGGCAATGTCGTGTTGCTCAATGTCGATCGTCCCGCGCTGCAAGGCGGCCGGATGTACTGATCGCATTTCTAAATGTGAGTTGAAGAGCGCGGCGCAATCCGCGCTCTTTTTAATTGTGCGGCGTTATGCTTGCGCCGGCGCGAGCGTCAGCGGCATTCGATTTTTCTGAGCCGACGCGATCAGGCTGCGCGTCATCGAAGCGATGTCTTGCGCCCAATAAAGCTGCTCGGTCGGCTTCATCAGAAAATCGGCATCGATGGGCGCGCTCAGATGGTATTCAACGCGCGCTGGGTGTTTGACTTGGGTCCACTCATATCCGGCGCCTTTGGCGCCTTCGAATGTGACTTGCACCGCTTGTGCAACGCGCTCGGCGTCATCGCCGCCGCTCGATGGGAAGAGGTAATAAACCCAGAGACGCTTCACGTTTAAAAAGACGTGCATCTCCAGCGCGTCGGCCGGTGTCCGCGGATCGCGCACCCGATACTTGATGAAGATGTCTTCCGGCGTTTCGGTGATGTCCACCGATAGCCTGCGGCCGTCCAGCGTGACCCGTTCGAGCGCGCCTTTCAGGGTGTGCAGCAGCCAGCCCTTTGACTTGGCAAGCAGTGCTTTGGGAGAGGCGTCGCGTTCGGTGAATGAGATGACGCCGAGAATGATGATGCCAACGCCAGCGGCCTGGGCCGCAGAGAAGGCGGGCGCAATAAGGTCGCGGTTTTCACCGGTGACGAGGGCGTGCGCCGAGACGCCAAATGCCGTCGCAAACAGCACGACAAGCAAGATTGCCGCGCAATTCTTTACCCAATTGGGCGCGTAGATGAGAAAGCGATCCATCCCCGCCGCGCACTATGCGGTAATGCGCGCAAAGAAAAAAGGCGCGGATCGCTCCGCGCCTTTCAATCTTGGATCAAATCCAAATCAGTTCGTCGGCAGGTCAGCCGGCGGCGTCGCTTCTTCCGAAGGCGGCGTGATTTGTTGCGGGCCGCCCGTCGTATCCGGCGCCGGGGCGGTGGTTGCCGGCACGCCAGGCGGCAGCAAGTCCGGGTTTGTTTCCGGGCCAAGCGGCACTTCTTCGGTCGTTGTTTCAGCTGGCGGCTGCGCCAAGCGCAATTCGGCGATGCGGCCGCTGGTGCGCGTTGCGTGCTGGCTGTCCGGGAAGTCGTTCAAGAACGCTTCGTAAGCTTCGATCGTGTCGGTTTGCGTTGCAGCCGCATACTGACGCTCCTCAAGCGCCGCGAGCGCCTGTTCGGCGTCCTGACGATATTGGCCCGGATCGCCATCGATGAACTGACGAAGCGCATCGGCGTCATCGCGCGAAACCGCATCCCACGCCGCTGATGTGGAGGAGGCGCTGTTCTGGTTCATGTACCACCAGCCGCCGCCGCCAAGGCCCGCGACCAGCACAACAACAACCGCCGCGATCACCAGCATGCCGCCGCCCTTCTTGGGCTCCGGCTCGTGCTGGGGAATGCTGCGCTGAGGTTGTGGCGCGGGCGGACGCTGTTGCGGCGCGGCGCGCTGTTGAGGTTGCGCCTGCTGGCGCGCCTGTTGTTGCGGTTGCGGCGCTTGCTGACGCGCGCCGCCGGCTTGCGGCTGGGCGACGCCTTCTGGCGCACGGCCAGGCTGGAAAAATCCTGACGGCGGCTTCGGCGCCGGCGGCGGCAACGGCGCAACGCCGGCCTTATCGGTGATCAGCTTGGCAAGCTCGCGCCAAGCCGGGAATTCATCTTCGCCGCGCCAACCGGTGAGGTTCACGGCGCGATCGCCGCGGAACGCCTCAGGCGCCTGCGCGCTCTGCATCAGTGCGTGGTAAACCGTGGTCTTGCCGCGTGCGAACTTTGCTTCTTCAGCAAGCTCTGCGCTTTGCGACGAGCGCGGCGACCATAAAGCGATCGTCACCGGCGCGCCCTTGATCGCGTTGCGAAGCTCTTCGCCCGGCGACTTTTCGAGAACGACTTGAAGCTGAGCCTGGCGTAGCTTTTCGGCCAGGGCTCTGGCCGGCAGCGTGTCTTCCGCGGCGTGGATAATCACCACAGACGGCATGCAAATTCCCCACTCTTGACCACGAGGGACCTAAAACCCCGGCGCCGTCCTGCAAAGACCGCACCGGGCGCTTTCTGCTCCCCCATTGGCTCTATCCTGCCCTGTTACTGTGTCTACATAAAGGGTGAGGGCTGATACAACCTCTGGGAGTGCTTGCGCCGGGCGGATGCTCTGTTAGGGGAAGCGCCCATGTCTCAAATTGAAGCGCGTATCAAAGAAACCGCAGAGCGGGTGAACTTGGCTCTCGAGAATCTGCTCCCGGCTGAGCAGGGCAGTGAGGTGCGCCTCATTGGGGCAATCCGTTACGCCGCGCTCGGAGGCGGCAAGCGCCTGCGCCCTTTCTTCACAATCGAGGCCGGCCGCATCTTCGACGCTGACGAGGGCTCACTTCTGCGCGCCGCCTGCGCCATCGAATGTGTCCACGCCTACAGCCTTGCACATGACGATCTCCCGGCGATGGACGACGACGATCTGCGCCGTGGCCGCCCGACGCTGCACCGCCAGTATGACGAAGCCACCGCCATTCTCGCCGGTGACGCGCTGCTGACCTTCGCCTTCGAACTCATGGCCGAACCCGCCACACACTCCGATCCGCAAATGCGCTGCAAGTTGATCTCGGGGCTCGCTAAAGCCTCGGGCGCACAGGGCATGGTGGCTGGGCAGGCCGCCGACATGGCCGGCGCCGATATCGGCTCGGATCTCATCGCCGTGACGCGCATGAACCGTCAAAAGACCGGCGCGCTGATCAATTTCGCTGTCGACGCCGGCGCGCTGATCGGCGGCGCATCTGAAGCGGAAAAAACCGCACTCTCACGCTACGCCCACGATGTCGGGCTCGCTTTCCAGATGCGCGATGACCTCCTGGATGCAGAAGGCGTCGTGCGCGACACCGGCAAAGCCGTCGGCAAGGACAAAGCGCGCGGCAAGGTCAACTTCGTCACCGTGCTCGGCGCCGACGCCACGCGCGACCGCATCAACATGCTCGCCAATCAGGCCAAGGCCCACCTTAGCGTTTTCGGCTCGCGCGCCCGCATCCTGCTCGACGCCGTCGATTTCATCGTCGATCGCCGGTACTAGCGGCTTTGGCCTTCGACCGGCTCAGGCTGACGCTGGTGGGGCGCCCCCTTTTGTTTGTCGAAGGGCGCTTAATCGATGAGGCGCTGCGTTAGATACATGTACTCGAGCGTCCGCCGGCGCGCGGCTTCGCGCAGGTTGGCGTTGGCTTGGTGACCGCCGTCGGTGTTTTCGTAATAGAGATAGCGAATGCCCAGCTCGTCCAAGCGCGCGCCGTACTTGCGAGCATGGCCTGGGTGAACGCGGTCATCTTTCGTCGATGTGTAGATGAACACGGTCGGGAAGTCCGGCCGTGCGCGCAGGTTCTGGTAGGGCGTGATCGTTTCCAGGAACGCGCGTTGCTCGGGAATGTTCGGCGAACCGTATTCGCCCACCCATGAAGCGCCTGCCAGCAATTGGTCATAACGCAGCATATCGAGCAGCGGCGAACCGATGATCGCGGCGTGCACCATTTCCGGATGCTGGTTGAGCATCACACCCATCAGCAAGCCGCCATTCGAGCGGCCGGAAATCCCGAGCCTGCGCGGCGAGGTGATGTTGCGATCCACCAAATCGCGTTCGACCGCGTAGAAATCGTCATAGATGCGCTGGCGGTTCGTCAGCAGGCCCGCATCGTGCCAAGCCGGGCCGAACTCGCCGCCGCCACGAATGTTCGCGAGCACATACGTGCCGCCTTGATCGAGCCAGAGCCGGCCAATGAAGGCGTTGTATGTCGGCACCTGTGAAAGCTGGAAGCCGCCATAGGCGTAGAGCAGCGTCGGGTTCTGCCCGTTCATCTGCATATCGCGCCGGCGCACCACGAAATAGGGCACGCGCGTGCCGTCCGCGCTCGTCGCTTCGAACTGCTCGGTCACGTAGGGCGAGGCGTCGAACTGGGCCGGCAACGATCGCACCGAACGCATCCGGGCGCCGTTCAGCGCATAGAGCGTCGATGGCGTCAGAAAGTCCTCGAACGTCGCGAATGCACGCGTGTCACTGGTGGACGCACCGGCGATGTGCACCACGCCGGTTGGCGGCACCTCGATCTGTGCGCCGGTCCACTGGCCGTTGGCGAACGTGAAGCGCTGCAGACGTCCTCGGACATTGTCGAAGCCCGCAACCAGCACCGCATCGCGCGTGGCTTGCACCTCTTCGATCGATTGGCGTGCGTTCGGTGAGAAGATCACCTCGATCGCCGGCGTTGCCGACGTCGCCGTCGCCAGCGGGATCGCCAACAGTGAACCGTTTGGATAGGTGCGCCCGCCAATTGTCCATTCCTGTTCGATGGTGACGATCAGGCGGTCATGCGAGAAGTCGCGGATCGAAGATTTGCGCGGCAGCGTCAGCCGTTGCGGACCTTGCGGCGTGATCAGCGAAAACACCGTTTCAAAGAACGTCTCGCCCTCGACCGCGATCGCGATGTGGTCGTTGCTCTCGTCCTCGAATGTCGCGACTGCAATCGAAACGTCGCTCGCTTCGCCGCGCAGGATTTCCGTCGCGCTCGAAAGCGGCGTGCCCCGGCGCCAAGCCTTCAGCACGTAGGGATAGCCGGACTCAGTCAGCGAACCTTCGCCCCAATTGGTGGCGACGAGCAGCGTGTCGCGATCCAACCAGCCAATGTTGGACTTGGCCTCCGGCACGACAAAGCCGCCCTCAACGAAGCGGCGCGTCTGCAGGTCAAATTCGCGATCGGTCGAAGCGTCGAGGCCGCCATTCGAAAGCGAGACCATGCAGCGCACGCCGGACGGATCGCAGTCGGCGCTCTGATAGACCCAGTTCGCGTTCTCCTCACGCGCCAGCGCATCGATATCGAGCACCGTTTCCCAGCGCGGATTGTTGGCTGCGTAACCATCGAGCCGCGCGCGCCGCCAGATTCCGCGCACATGGTCTGGGTCCTGCCAGAAATTATAGAGATAGCCGCCGCGCACTTGGCCGAGTGGCAACCGGTCACGGCTCTGTGCAACTTCCAGCGCCGCCTCAAGCCGCGCCGCATAGCGCGGATCGTTTTCCAGCACCGGCAGCGAGCGATCGTTCTGTTGATGCACCCACGCCAAGGCGCGCTCGCCTTCAACATCTTCGAGCCAGAGATAGGGATCGGCCGCTGTCGCGGTTTGTTGCGGCGCTGTCGGCGCAGTCGGCCCCGGCGATGCACACGCCGTCAGCGCCAACGAAATACCCAGTGCCTGCGCCAGCGAAGCGATCTTCATTAAGCCACCCTCATGAAATTCAGCCCTCGCAGACTAAAGATCGACCCGCCCCGCACAAGCTCGGCCATTTGCTCACAGCTGCTGTTCGTCGCATTCGCGGCGCGCTAGCCTGCGATCTCAGGAGAAGAAATGTTCCAGCGCCGTGCGTTTCTTATCGCGGGCCTTGCAGCCGCCACGCCAGCTTTTGGGGAAGCCAGCGGCGTACCGTTGCCGCCTGCTCTCGATACCCTTTCGGATCTTCCACTGGAAACTTTCGCCGGCGCCGAAACCACACTCGGCGCGCATCTCAATCCGGGTCCTACCGTCATCAGCTTTTGGGCGTCGTGGTGCGCGCCTTGCGTCGATGAGGCGGGTTATCTCTCAACAATCCGCCATCGCTACGCGCCCGAACGGCTGAACATGATCGGCCTCAATGTCGAACTGGTCGCCAACGAAGAGGGCGTGCAGCGCTTCCTCCGCCAAGCGCGCCCGAACTATCTGCAGCTCCGCGCCGATATGGCGACGTATCACGCCTTCGGCGGCGATGCGCTGCAACTGAGCTTGCCGCGGCTTTTCGTGTTTGACGCGAACGGTGCGCCAGCGGCCGCCTTCGGCGCGATGAACGTGCAGCAAACCAATCGCGTCATCGCCAGCGTCGTGCGCTCCTAATTCCCCAAAGTCGGCATCGACGCCGCGCCCGCAAACACGTACGCCATGCGAAGAGGGACTAAGACTATGCACGAACTTCACATCAGCAGGCGCGATCTGCGCGATACCAAGCTCGTGGATGTAACGCTCGCTCCACTCGCCGATGGCGCCGCGCGCCTCAAGCTCGATCTCTTCGCGCTGACCTCGAACAACATCACCTACGCGGCGATGGGCGAGGGCATGCTTGGCTATTGGGATTTCTTCCCGGCGCCTGAAGGCTTCGGCAAAGTGCCGGTCTGGGGTTTCGCCACCGTCATCGAAAGCAACGCGCCCGAGATCGCGGTAGGCGCGCGCTATTATGGCTATTACCCGCTCGCCGAGACGCTGGACGTCGTCCCAAAGAAAACCGCAACCGGCTTCATTGATGCTGCGCCGCACCGCGCCGCAAAAGCCGTGCTCTACAATATTTACACCGACATCACCGCCGATCCCGGCTACGACGCGCGCTTTGAGCCGGAGCAGACTCTCTTCCGCCCGCTCTACGGCACTGGCTGGTGGGCCGCCGATTGCGTGACGCAAACTCAAACGCGCAGCGTCGTGCTCTCAAGCGCGTCGTCAAAAACCGCGCTCGCCACCGCGCATCAATTGCGCAATCTGGGCGGCGTCGAAGTCATCGGCATAACATCTCCAGGCAATGAAGCCTATGTGCGTGAAAGCGGCCTCTATCATCGTACGGTGCTCTACAGCGATGCGCCGGCGCTCAAAGTCCACGCACCATCGACGTTCGTTGATTTTCTCGGCCGTCGCGAGCTCACCGCCGCCGTACACACCGCGTTGAGTTATGGCTTGAAGCGCAGCATCATTATCGGCGTCACTGATTGGGAAGCCACGCGCGCGCCGCCGAGCGAGCCTTTGCCGGGCCCGGCGCCTGAGTTCTTCTTCGTGCCGACTTACGCCGCCGCGCGTCTCAAGGCGGATCCGCAATTGGGCGCCGCGATGCAGACGGATCTGCGCAAATTCTATCCCGCATCGCATGCTTTCGTGGACGTGCGCCGCATCAGCGGCGCTGACGCTATCCAGGCCACTTGGGCGCGGCTCGCAGCCGGCGAAATTCCGCCGCGGGAAGGGCTGGTGCTGTCGTTTTAGCGGCTGCAACGGCTCGACAGGGCCGGTCCATAAGGGTGAGCCCAATTGAGACCGGTTTTGCAACGCATTCGCCAGTCACCCGCGCTGAGCAAGGCCAGCCTTAACCTGCGCCCTCCTGACGCACGAAAAGCGGCGGGAATTCCTTGTTCCTGACACCGTGCGGGCATCGCCTCTAAACCGGATCGCGGGTAGGTTTGATTTAGATCAACCGGCCGAGGACCCATGGCGCTTCCGAACACCCCGCTTCTCGACCAGATCAAGCTCCCGGCCGATCTCCGGAAGCTTGAGGGCAGCCAGCTTGCCCAGGTCTGTGAGGAACTCCGCGCCGAAATGATCAGCGCCGTCAGCCAAACCGGCGGCCACCTCGGCGCCGGCCTCGGCGTCGTCGAACTCACCGTCGCGCTCCACTACGTCTTCAACACGCCGACCGACAAAGTCATCTGGGACGTCGGCCACCAAGCTTACCCGCACAAAATCCTGACCGGCCGCCGCGACCGCATCCGCACGCTGCGCCAGGGCAACGGCCTTTCCGGTTTCACCAAGCGCGCCGAGAGCGAATACGATCCCTTCGGCGCCGCGCACGCCTCGACCTCGATCAGCGCCGGGCTTGGCTTTGCCGTTGCGCGCGATAAACGCGGCGAGACCTCCAACGTCATCGCCGTGATCGGCGACGGCTCGATGTCGGCGGGCATGGCGTACGAAGCCATGAACAACGCGGCCGAGACCACCAAGCGGCTAATCGTGATCTTGAACGACAACGATATGTCGATTGCGCCTCCGGTTGGCGGCATGTCGACTTATCTGGCGCGTCTGGCCGCCACCAAAACCTATCGCCGCATTCGCAAGACCGCCAAGAATGTCGCCTCGGCGCTCGGCGAAACCGTCCACGACGTCGGCAAGAAGGTCGAAGAATACGCGCGCACGCTCGTCACCGGCGGCACTTTCTTTGAAGAGCTTGGCTTTCACTATCTCGGCCCGTTCGACGGTCACGACATCGACGTGCTGCGCCGCGTGCTCGCCAACGCCAAGGAGATTGATGATCGCCCGGTGCTGATCCACGTCGTCACCAAGAAGGGCAAGGGCTACGCGCCGGCGGAAAACGCCGCCGATAAATATCACGGCGTCACCAAATTCAACGTCGTCACCGGCGAGCAAAGCAAGGGCGCGTCGGCGCCGAGCTACACTAAAGTGTTCGCCCAGGCGCTGGTTCGCGAAGCCGAGAAGGACGACAAGATCGTCGCGATCACCGCAGCCATGCCTTCGGGCACCGGCCTTGATCTCTTTGGTTCGAAATTTCCCGAGCGCACCTTCGATGTCGGCATCGCCGAACAGCACGCGGTGACATTCGCGGCGGGCCTTGCCGCCGACGGCATGAAGCCGTTCTGCACCATTTATTCGACATTCCTGCAGCGCGGCTACGATCAGGTCGTCCACGACGTCGCCATTCAAAAGTTGCCGGTGCGCTTCGCGATCGATCGGGCTGGGCTCGTCGGCGCCGATGGCCCGACGCACGCAGGCTCTTTCGATGTCGGCTATCTCGGCGCGCTGCCGGGCTTCATCATCATGGCCGCAGCCGACGGCAACGATCTTTCGCGCATGGTAGCCACCTGCGCCGCGATCGACGATCGCCCGAGCGCCGTTCGCTATCCGCGCGGCGACGCTGAAGGCGTCATGCAGGCCGACGCCGCCGTCCCGCTCGAGATCGGCAAGGGCCGCATCCTCCGTGAAGGCGCCTCCGTTGCGTTGCTGAACTTCGGCGCCCGAATGAGCGAAGCCGACAAGGCGGCCGACAAACTAGGCGCCATGGGGCTTTCGACCACGCTCGCCGACGCCCGCTTTGCCAAGCCGCTCGACGAAGACCTCATCCGGCGCCTGGCGCGCGAGCACGAAGTGCTGCTCACCATCGAGGAGGGCTCGATCGGTGGCTTCGGCGCTTTTGTGCTGCATTTCCTCGCCGCCGACGGTTTGCTCGATCGCGGCCTCAAGATCCGCACACTGACGCTGCCCGACATCTTCCAGGACCAGGACAAGCCGGAAGCCATGTACGCCGCCGCCGGTCTCGACGCCGACGCCATCGCCAACGCCGCGCTGCTCGCCCTCGGCCGCGGCGTCAACGAACAGCGCGCTTGAGTTCGCGCACGCACCCGGGGCTATGCGGCGCATCGAGCCCGGGCCCCACAAACTCGCGCCGCGCCATTCACTTGCTCACACGCGCAAATGTGCGATCCTCGCCGCGTTCAGCCGACGGAGGATTCTCATGGCCAAAGGTCAGATGAAGTCGAACAAGGAAAAGCGCAAACCCAAGCAGAACAAGGACGATAAAAAAGCCGCGAAGAAGTAACGCGCCTTTTCGTTCCGACCATGGCGCCGCCGTCCGCCCCGTGCGCGACGGCGGCGTTTTCGATTCAGCGCCCAACGCGCGTCTTGACTCCGCGGCCGCCTGGCACCACCAACGCGCCCCCGCGATTTCCGGCGGGTGCGGGAGGCGCGGCATGACCCAATCCATCGGCCTCGACTTCGGCACCACCAACACCGTCGCAACCATGATCAATGCAGAGGACGCGGCCGAAGCGATGCATTTCGCTCACGCCGGCGAAGCCTTCGACGCGTTCCGCTCGGTGCTGTGCTTCTGGCAAACCCAGGACGAAACCTCCAACCGCACCAATGTAGAAGCCGGGCCATGGGCGGTGGATCAATTCCTCGAACTCGCAGGCGATTGCCGCTTCATCCAATCGTTCAAAACCTTCGCCGCCAGCCCGCTCTTTTCCGACACGCTCATTTTCAACCGCCGCCTCAAGTTCGAGGACCTGCTCGCAAGCTTTCTCCGCCAAGTGCGCGCGCATGCCGGCGCCGAATTTCCAAAGCGCATCGTCATTGGTCGGCCGGTGAAGTTCGCAGGCGCCGCGCCCGACGAAGCGCTCGCCCGCGCACGTTACGAAGCCGCGCTCCGCGCTGTCGGCTTTGAAGAAATCCACCACGTCTACGAGCCGGTCGCGGCCGCGTACTTCTTCGCCCAGCGCCTCAACAGCGAAGCCACCATCCTCGTTGCGGATTTCGGCGGCGGCACCAGCGACTTCTCCGTCGTGCGCTTCTCGCGCGGACCGAACGGTCTCGACTACAAACCGCTCTCCCACACCGGCGTCGGCATAGCCGGCGACGCCTTCGACTATCGCATCATCGACAACGTGGTCGCCCGCGCCTTCGGCAAGGGCAGCGAATACAAGAGCTGGGACAAAATCCTCCCTGTGCCCAACGGCTACTTCACCAAGTTCAGCCGCTGGAACGAGCTTTCGATCATGCGCCACAGCCGCGACTATCGCGATCTGCAACAGCTCGTGCGCTCCAGCCTCGATCCAGATCGCATCCGCGCCTTCATCGCCTTCCTCGACGCTGACGCCGGCTACGCCATGAACCGCGCCGTCTCCGCCGCGAAGATGCAACTCTCCAGCGCCGATGAAGGCACGCTTTCCCTGCACGTCGCCGGCGTCGATATCGAGCGCAAGATCAAACGCAGCGAGTTCGAAAAGTGGATCGCGCCTGAGCTCGAAGATATCGGCGCCACCGTCGATCGCGCCTTGGCCGAAGCCGGCATCACCGAAACCGGCATCGACCGCGTGTTCCTCACCGGCGGCTCATCTTTTGTTCCCGCCGTCCGCGCCCAGTTCGAAAGCCGCTTCGGCGCGGCCAAGATCGAAACCGGCGATCAACTCGTCTCTATCGCTTACGGCCTCGCGCTTATTGCAGGCGACGGCGATGTCAGCCGCTGGACGACTTAAGCTGCGGGTTTGCGCCGCCGTCTTTACCGGCTAGTCTCTTGGGGCGAGGGCGACGGGGAATCCAGAATGCTTCGATAAGTTCAGCATGAGGCTGTTCCAAACGCGGCGCCACATGCGCGCGCGCAAGCAAAACGGCCCGAGCGAGGCTCGGGCCGAGAGAGGTACGGGGAAAAGCTTTTAGTTGTTGCGGTTGGGGTCGACGTTGCCTGACGCCTCATCGAGGCCGTCGGAGGCGTCGTTGCGAATTTCAGTCGACGCATCGGCAACGAGCGTGCTGGCGCGGTCCGCGCCTTCGGAAATCGCATCGCTCGCGCCTTCGGCCAATTGCACGCCCGTGCGATCGATCGAGGCGCCTACGCGCTCAGCCGACATGTCGTTATCGACCCAGGCATAAACCAGCAGCGCCACGCCGCCGATCAGCGCAACCCTCGCCGCCGTGCGGCCGCTGGCGCCATGGCCAACCGTATGCGCGCCGCCGAACGTGTTGAAGACCAGCGAAAGAACGAAGAGGGCGAGAAACACCCAAAACAGAATGATCGCGATGCCGGTGAATGCGGTGGCGATGCCGCCGAAACCGAAAACAGCGGCAACCAAAGCCGCGATAAAGAAACCAATTGCCCAGCCGAGCATGGGAATTCTCCGTCCAGCAAACTGATGTCGGCCAAACGTCAGCTAGCGAGCGAAGTTCCCGGAGCGCGCAACAAATGTTGCTTGCCGGGATTGGGGTTGAGGGATTGGGGATTGGCGCACCCAATCGCTAATCCCCCAAACCCAATACCTAAATCGGCATCCGCAGAATTTCTTGATAGGCGGAGATCACCTGGTCGCGCACGGCGATCACGGTCTGCAATTGGGTTTCTGCAGCGGCGATTGCGGTGACGACATCGACGATGTCGCCCTGACCGCTGGCGACAGCGAGGCCTTGCTGTTCGGCAACGCTCGCGCCTGCGCCGGCTTGGCGGATCGCTTCTTGGACGAGGCCGCCGAAATCGACGGCGTCGCCGCCGGTCGCGCCGCCGCTCTGCATCGCTTGCGCGGCTTGCTGATAGGCCCGCGCGGCTGAGACTGGATCGATCGCCATCTACTTATCTCCGCAGAAGATCGAGCGCGCGCGAGGTCATCGTGCGGGCCGATTCAATCATGTTCAAATTCGCTTCGTACGCCCGCGTCGCTTCGCGCATGTCCATCATCTCAACGAGCGTGTCGACATTCGGCAGCCGCACATAGCCGCGCTCATCCGCGGCCGGGTGGGAGGGGTTATATTCCTCACGGAACGCGGTCATGTCATAGACCGTGCCTTCCACTTCAACGCCGCGCGCGCCAGTTGTGAGCGTGGTGCTCTCAAGCAGTGGAATGCGGCGCCGGAAAGGTTCCTCGTTCGGGTTCGTGCCCGATGAGTTGGCGTTGGCGACGTTCTCGGCCGCGATCCGCATGCGCACTGTTTGTGCGCGCATGCCGGATGCGGCGGCGCTGATGGCGGCGTTGATGTCTGTCATCTAATTATCTCCCCGGCGCACGCGCCGCGAGGCGCACGAGCTCAAGGCCCTTTTGGTAGAGCGCGATGCCGGTCTCGAAATCCATCCGCGTTTGTGCGGCGCGCGCCATCTGCTCTTCGAGCACGACTGCGTTGCCGTCGATCGTGGTTTCGCTGTCGTCGCGGGTGATGATGTTTGCGCCGCCAGAGCCGGCGCCGTTCGGCGACATGTGGCCCGCGTTGGTTCGCGCTATGGTGACGCCGCCGTGTCCGCTCGATGCGGCCGCAACCATGCGCTCGAAGCCGCTGGTGTCGACATCGCGCGGCCGGTAGCCGGGCGTCGAGGCGTTGGCGATGTTTTCCGAGATCAGCCGCTGGCGCTCGCTGAGATTATCGAGCCGCGCGCGAAGTAATCCGAAGAAAGGCGTGTTGGCGAGGTCCACGGGATCTGACTCTTTCCCCGACTCGGGGGCTGCAAACTTTGCCTAGTGGAGCCCGGTATGGTTAAGCGCGACTTAATTTCGGGCGCGCAAATTAAGGTCTCGTTTACCAAACCGGCCCAGCCACAGACGCGGAAGCTCCAGAACGGAGGCGTTGGTGGATCTGTTGGATTGGGCGCGGGCGCTGTTTGCGCTTGTTGCAACTTTGGCGCTGATCGTTGGTGCGGCCTATGCCGCGCGGCGGCTCGGCATGCTTCAGCCCGGCGGCCCGGCGCTGAAACGCATGCGGATCACCGAAACGCTCCTCATCGATACCCGCCGCCGCATGGTGATCGTGCGCGTCGATGATCGCGAACACGTGCTGCTGCTTGGACCCGCCGGCGATGTGGTGGTGGGGGACATGGCGGCCAAGCAAGCCCCACCTGTGGAGACGACGACGTGAGCCAAGCCCGCAAGAGCAAAAAGAAGCTCACCTGGGAGTGCGGCTGGGGCAAGGCCGCGATTGTCTTCGGCGCGTCGCTGGCGCTTTCGATGTCGGTGGGGGCAGGCGTCGCCTATGCGGCGGCAACTGATCCGACGTTGGCGATCAATCTCGGCACCGGCGATGGGCTGACCTCGCGGGTTCTCCAGCTCGCCGCTTTGATCACGGTGCTCTCGCTTGCACCTTCGATCATTATCATGACGACCAGCTTCGTCCGCATCGTCGTCGTGCTCTCCTTGCTCCGCACCGCCATCGGCCTACAGCAGGCGCCGCCAAACGTGGTGATCGTGTCGCTCTCGCTGTTCTTGACCGCATTTGTTATGCAGCCGGTGTGGAACGACGCCTACCAGGCCGGCATCGGCCCGGTCATGACCGAGGAAATGCCGCTAGACGAGGCGTTTCCGCGCATCGTCGCGCCGCTCAAAACGTTCATGGCAAGCCAGACCCGCGAAGACGATCTGGCGCTCTTCATCGACATGGCGCGGCTCGAAACGCCGCCGGCCAGCGCCGAGGAAACGCCGCTGCGGATCATGGCGCCCGCGTTCATGATTTCGGAGCTCAGGCGATCGTTCGAGATCGGCTTCATGCTGTTTATCCCCTTCGTGATCATCGACCTTGTGGTCGCTTCACTGCTCATGGCGATGGGGATGATGATGATGCCGCCAGTGACGGTGAGCTTGCCGTTTAAGCTGATCTTCTTCGTGCTGGTCGATGGCTGGCGCTTGGTGGCCGGCAGCTTGATCGAAAGCTTCAGCGCCGGCGCGCCGCCGGGCGGGTAGGGTGGACTAAACTTGTCTGGCCGGGGCGATCGAGCGCTTAGCGCTCGATGCCAAGATCGGCCATCAGCAGGTCTTTGAAGTTGTCGGCCTTGCGGCCGAACAGGCCCCTGAAGAAGTTAGAAATCGCGTTCAGCATGTTTGCCCCCTACGGCAGTACTCGTTCCCTCTGACGTGTCGTGAGCTTCGTTCCGGCTCATCGTTTCATGCACGTCTGAATCCAAGATGATGTGGAATCGGCATTTTGGATGCCCTTTGAGCAAACTCGTTTGGAGTGTTGCCGCGTGAGCACGCTTTGTGGTGCGAAATTACACTGCCCTCATGTTTCAAAGCCTTAACGCCCATCGAAACCTCGCATTAACCACGTTGGGTCGACCTCAGAGCGAAGGTCGGCAGAATTTGCCGGGCTCGACGGAGGCGGCATGTCTGGCGCGGAAGTTCTCGACTTTGGCCGGGACGCAATCTGGATCACGGTTCTGGTGGCCGCAGGCCCCATGATTGTGGGACTGGTTGTCGGCCTCGTGGTCTCGCTGCTGCAGACGCTGACGCAGATCCAGGAGCAGACTTTGGTGTTCGTGCCGAAGATCTTGGCGATCTTTTTCGCGATCTTGCTCTTCTTGCCGATCATGGGCGGCCTGCTCGGCGGCTTCACCAACACCATCTTCGAACGCATCGCGGCGTTCTGATGAACCTCACGCTCTACGGCGTTGAGATTTGGGCGACGGCGCTGCTGTTCGGGCGCATCGGGGCGATGCTCATGTTGCTGCCTGGCGTTGGCGAACCGGCGGTGCCGGCGCGGGTGCGCCTGGGCTTTGCTCTGGCGATGGCGATCAGCCTCGGGCCGGCGCTGGCGAACAATGTGCCGGAGCCTTCGAACACGGCGCTCGGTATGGCTTTCCAGGTTGGCGCCGAAGTGCTGATCGGACTGTTACTCGGCGGCGCGGCGCGGATGCTGGTCTCGGCGCTCGCGACGGCAGGGCAGATTGTCGGTCTGGAGCTTGGCATTTCGTTCGCGCAGACCGCCGACCCGACAGCGACCGGTTCGGGTCAACTCGTCTCGGTGTTCTTGGGTGTGATGGGCGTTGCGCTGATTTTCGCGACGGGCTTGCACCACATGTTTTTGCAGGGCGTCGCCGGGTCGTACCAAGTGATCGCGATCGGCTCGCAGCCGCCCGTGGGCGATGCTGCCGAATTGGCGCTCGAAGCGACATCCACGGCTTTCCGTGTTGGCTTTCAGATTGCCGTGCCATTGCTTGTGGCGGGCATGATCTTCCGCGTCGGCATGGGCGTGCTCTCGCGTTTGATTCCGCAAATTCAGGTGTTTTTCGTCGCGTTGCCGCTGCAGATGATGGGCGGGCTCGTCGTGTTCGCGCTCGGACTTTCCACCGGCATGTTGATCTGGCTCGACAGTCTCGAGCGCTACGCCACGTGGCTGAGGTAGCGCATGGCGGCAGATGACGACGATAAAACAGAAGAGCCGACACCGCGAAAACTCGAGCAGGCGCGCGAAAAGGGCGACATCATCTACACGCCCGAAGTCAGCACTGCGCTTTCGCTGGTTGCGCTGACCGCGATCGTCTCGTTCATGGCGGGGCCGATCGCGTCGCAAATGGCGCACGCGTTCATCGGCTTCCTGTCGATGCCCGATCAGTTCTCGACGCAGCCTGGCGCGCTTGAAGCGATCCTTGGTCAGATCGGACTGAAGCTGCTGGCGATCTTCGGGCTTGCGTGCCTTGCGCTGGCGGGCGCCGGCGTTGCTTCGCGTTACCTGCAAGACAAGGCGACATTCACCGCCGACAAGCTCACGCCCAAGCTTGATAAGCTCAATCCGATGGAGGGCTTCAAGCGCGTTTTCGGCAAAGCCGCTGGCGCTTCGTTCCTCAAGTCTCTCGCGAAGCTCGGTGTTGTCGGCGGCGTGATGTTGTGGGCGCTGTGGCCGAAGGACTCGACGCTGGAAAACATGCCGCTGCTCGATGTCGCGGCGCTGTTGCCTTACGTGCAAGATCGCGTCGTCGCCATGCTGATCGCACTGACGAGTGCGTCGGCGATGATCGCGGTTCTGGATTACGTATTCACGCGCCAGTCCTACATGAAGCGCCAGCGCATGAGCCCGCGCGAGATCAAGGAAGAACACCGCCAACAAGACGGTGATCCGATGGTCAAGGCGAAGCTGCGCCAGATTCGCATGCAGCGCTCACGCCAGCGCATGATGCAGAACGTGCCGCAGGCGAGCGTGATCATTACGAACCCGACTCACTACGCGGTGGCGCTGAAATACGATCCGATCACTACGCCTGCGCCGATTTGTCTGGCGATGGGCGTCGATGCGGTGGCGTTACGAATTCGGGAAGTCGCGAACGAGCACGACATTCCGATTGTGGAAGATCCACCCTTGGCGCGGGCATTGTTCGCCACGGCCGAGTTGGATCAACCAATTCCAAAGGAACATTACGAGGCTGTGGCGAAGGTCATTGGCTTTGTCATGCGTCTGGCCCGGCGGCGCGGCCGCCGTCGCAGCAGTTTATGAGCGGAGAAGCCCGATGGCGGATGGATTTCCCATGAGTGGCGACCGTGCTCGCAAGGGCGAATCGGGGTCAATTGGCGTTCAAATGACCGACGAAACCCAATCCCCGGCGCCGCGCAGCGGCGGGCGGCTTGATCCGCTTCAAATCCTGTTCTGGTTCTCGGTCGCCGTAGGACTGGGCGCGGCAGGCGTCGCGCTGACGGCGGGCCAAGCGGTGGGGCAGGCCGGCGCCGTGTTGCTGATCCTGCTTGCGGCTGCGGGCTTGGTGTTGTTCTTCTGGATGTCGCGCGGCGCCGGGCGCCGGGTTGGCGCATTTCCCGAGCGCGGCGCGATCGCGGCGAACTCGCTGCTGGGCGGACGCGATGAGTTTGCATTCGTCTCGGCGCTCGATGAAGCGGCGCTCATTACCGATGCGCACCTCTCACCGCTGAGGGCGAACCACGGCTATCTTGAGATCGCGGAAGCTGCGGGCATTTTGGGCGAGAGCGATCGTCCGCCGATGATGAGCCGCCTGTTCGGCGCGGACCCGATGCTGTCGGCGCCGATGTTCCGTTTGTCGAAGGCGGCGCAGCTTGGCCAAACGCGGCGCGAAGAATTGCCGGCGACGGCGGCGATCACCGGCAAGCATGCGCGTTATGAAGCGTGCGTGGGTCCGATCCCGGGTGGACACGTGCTGTGGCGGTTGCGCGAGCTTGGTGCGGCTGAGCAGGGCGAAGGCGCCGATGACGGGCGCCAGCTCTTCCTGGATGACTCGCCAGTGGGCTTCTTTGCCGCGAAGGCCGATGGCCAGCTGATCTACATGAACCGCTCGTTGCGGGCTGTGCTTGGCCTGGGCGATGATCCGCAATTGCTGCGTGTCAAAGACATGATCAAGGAGGACGCGAGCCGCTTGATCCGCCGCGATCGTCGCGGCTTTGGCCCTTCGCGCGCCAAGGTGACGCTGAAGGGCATTGACGGCCAAGAGACGCAAGCGAGCGTGCTGAGCTTCGTGCCGATGGATGACATCGACGGCGCGGTGCGTGGTCTGGTGTTCTTCTCCGATGCGGAATCGCCGGAAGGCACCGTGGCGGCGCGCAGCGTTGATACGTCGAGCGCCGATGGCGTCTTTGCGCAGGCGCCGTTCGGCGTCGCGGTGTTGGATGGCATCGATCCAGGTTCGGCGGCGGTGCTGGATTCAAACGCTTCGCTGATGGAAATGACGCAAGGCCGCTCGACACCGAGCGCGGCGTTCGTTGACCTGTTCGATGCGTCGGAAGGTCCGGCGGCGTTGGCGCATCGTTTGCGCCAGGCGATGAACGATCCGATTGAAATTCAGTTGGCGACGGCGCCGCCGACAGCCGTGCACGTGCAATTGGCGCGCGGCGCCGATGGACGCGCATTGGCCTACATCACCAACGTCAGCCAGCAGCGTGAGCTGGAGACGCGTCTGGCGCAGTCGGAAAAGATGCGTGAAATCGGCGAACTTGCCGCCGGCGTTGCGCACGACTTCAACAATCTGCTGACGGTGGTGATGCAGACGTGCTCGTATCTGCTGCGCCGCCACCCGGTTGGCGACGCCGATTATCCGATGCTGAAGGAAATTTCCGACCACGCCACGACCGCAAAGGAGCTTTCTGAAATGCTACGCGCTTATGCGCGTCAGCAGACGTTCGCGCGCGAAGTGTTCGATGTGGGCGACTTCCTTGGTTCCAAGCAGGAGTTGATCCGCCGCGTCATGGGTGCGGCAGTGCAGACTGAAATCCGTCACGGCCGCGATCTGCCGTACGTGAAGGTCGACAAGACCCAGCTTGAGCGCGTGATCGTGAACCTTGCCACCAACGCGCGCGACGCGATGACGCCGAAGGGCTCGCCGATCGCGCGCGATGGCAAATTGATGATCCGGACGTCGGTGATCGAAGCGACGGCCGCGCGCGCCATGGGCCACACGCCGATGGAAGACGGCAAGTACGTGATGATTGAAGTCGAAGACACAGGCGGGGGCATTAAGCCGGAGCACGCGGCGAAGATCTTCCGCCCGTATCACTCGACCAAGGAAGCGGGCAAAGGCACCGGTCTTGGGTTGGCGACCAGTTACGGCATCATCAAGCAATCGGGCGGCTACATCTTCTTCACGTCGAAGGTTGGCGTCGGCACGACGTTCCGCATCTTCCTGCCGGAATACACCCCGACCCAGGAGGAGCTCGACGAGATCGCCGCGAAGGAACGCGCACTGATCGCGCCGCAGCCGAAGGATGTGTCGGGGCGTGGCAAGATCCTGTTCGTCGAAGATCTTGTGCCGGTGCGCCGCGCGACCGTCCGCAACTTGAAAGAGTGTGGGTATGAAGTCGAAGAGGCGGGCGATGGACAAGAAGCGCTCGACATCATGAGCGCCAAGCCGGGTGCGTTCGACATCATCATTTCTGACGTCTCGATGCCGATCATGACCGGCCCAGAGATGCTGCAGGAAGCCGATCCGGCGATGATCGGCAACGCCAAGGTTCTCTTCCTTTCCGGCTACGCGCCTGAAAGTTTCAGCGACATGCTGGAGAACTATCCGGTGCACTACATGTCCAAGCCGGTGACGATGGAGCAGCTGGTTGGGCGCGTGAAGGAGCTGCTTGCGGCGGCTTAGGGGCGCGATGTCCTACACTTATAAGTATCCGCAGATCGCTGTGACGGTGGATGCGGTTGTGTTTCGCGGTGGCGACGCGCCGTCGGTGTTGCTGATCCAGCGCGGCGGCGCGCCCTATGCGGGCAAGTGGGCGCTGCCGGGCGGCTTCGTAGAGATCGACGAAAGCTGCGTGGATGGCGCGCACAGAGAGTTGGCGGAAGAGACGGGCCTTCGCGGCGTTGATCTCCAGTTCTTGCACTATTTCGATGCGGTCGATCGCGATCCACGGCAGCGCTCTTTGTCGCTGACGTTTTGGGGCGTGGCCGATGGCGCGGCGGACGTCGGCGGAGCTGATGACGCTGCAGACGCGCGCTGGCATTCGTTGTCAGCGTTGCCGGAGTTGGCGTTTGATCACGCTGAAATATTGGCGCGCGCGTTGGCTGCGTGGAGCGGCGTGGTCGCCCGGGTTTAGTTTTGCTAATGTCAGAGTGAAGTTAAGCGTGGCGCGGGTGGCTGTTAGACTCGACGCATGCGCTCTGTCTTGCTTGCTCTCTCAGTGTTTGGCCTGATGCATGTCGCGTCGTGCACGCCGCAAGCGCCGACGGAAATTGCTTGGCGTCACGGCGATGTCGAAGAAGCGCTGCAGGAGGCTGCCCAAACCGGCAAGCCGGTATTGCTGTACTGGGGCGCTGTATGGTGCCCGCCATGCAATCGTTTGAAGGCGACGCTGTTTCAGGACGCGGCGTTCGTGCGCCAGACGCAGGACTTCGTTCCAGTTTATTTAGATGGGGACTCGCGCGGCGCACAGCTCTGGGGTGAGCAGTTTGCTATCCAAGGCTATCCGACTTTGATCATTTTGCGCACTGATCGCACTGAGATCACGCGGCTTTCGGGTGGTGGTGATCCTCAGGAGATTGCGCAAGCCTTGGCGGCGGCGCGCAGAAGTCAGAGCAGTGTCGCGGACCTGATCGTGCGAGCGCAGGCGCAGCCGCAGCGATTGAGCGCGGAGGACTGGACGTTGGTTTCCGGCTATGGCTGGGAGGTCGACACCGATCGCATTGTGCCGGAAGCGGAGCGTGCTGGCGTCTTGCAGAGACTGGCGGCGAATGCCCCCACGCCGGCTTTGGCGCGGCGCTTCCAATTGCTGTCACTTGCTTTAGCGGATCAGGACGTGGCGCTCACCGGTTCGCAACGGACGCAACTGCAGAGCGTGCTGGAGGCGGTGCTCGCAAACGCTGGTGAAGTGCGCGCCAATCGGGATGTGCTGATTGAGGACGGGGCCGAACTCACGGCGCGCTTAGGCGATAACGCGCGCGGGCAGTTGCAGGCCTCCTTGGTGGGGGCGCTGGATCAGCTCTATGCGGTGGAGAATTTGCCGATCAGCGATCGTGTTTCGACGATCAACGCTGAAATCGAAATCGCACGAGCAGCTATTGGTGAAGATGAGCCATTCCCGGCGGCTCTGGTGACGAAAGTACGCGCGCGTGCGGCATGGGTGGATGAAGCCGCCGAGACGCCGTTTGAGCGCCAGTCAGCGATCTATGTGGCGGCGGGATTGCTGGACGATGTTGGAGACGCCGCCGGTGCTGAACGGCTCTTGGTTGCAGAACTTGAGCGCAGCGCGACACCCTTTTATTATATGCCGATCTTGGCGGATCTGGCTGAAGAGCGCGGTGACAAAGCGCGCGCGCTGGATTGGTTGCGGCAAGGCTTCGAAACATCTGTCGGTCCCGCTTCGCGTGTGCAATGGGGCGCAAATTACGCGATCGGTGTCACGCGGTTTGCACCTGAGGACGCCGCGCAGGTTGAGCGCGCGGTAGATGCGATCATTGATGAATTAGCGACAAGCCCGGACAGTTATCATCAGCGCACGCGGATGCGGTTCGCGCGGCTTGAGACGGCGCTGCGGACGTGGGCTGCTCGCAACGATGGTGCGGCCGTGCTGGTGCGGTTGCGGACGCGGATGGCAGAGGTCTGCCCGCTGGCGCAGACCGACGCGGAGGCGCGCCAGGCATGCGCGGCTTGGCTGAGCGCGACGGCTTAAGCAGTCTCATCCATGTGCCTTATTGCGCTGGGGCGTGGGGCGCATATTTCTGGCGTGAGAGGTTCACGCCATGAGAAAGCTGGTCATTGTTCAGCACGCACCGCGCCCGCACTGGGTGGGCGATGGCTTTCCGGTGCGTTCGATGTTCTCGCCGCAGACCCACGGCGCGCTGCTGTCGCCGTTCATTCTGCTGGACTATGCGCCGCCGACCGCGTTCGCGCCCGCGCCGCAAAAGCGCGGTGTCGGCGTGCACCCCCATCGCGGCTTCGAGACGGTGACAATCGTCTATTCTGGCGAAGTCGATCACCGCGATAGTACTGGCAATGGCGGCCACATCGGGCCGGGCGATGTGCAATGGATGACGGCGGCGTCCGGCATTCTCCATGAGGAGTTTCATTCGGCGGCGTTCACGAAGAACGGCGGCACGATGGAAATGGTGCAGCTTTGGGTGAACCTGCCGGCGAAGGACAAGATGGGCCCGCCGGGGTATCAGACTTTGATGGATGGTGAGATTCCGCAGGTTGAGTTGGCGCATGGTGCGGGACGTGTGCGTGTGATCGCGGGCGAGTATGCGGGTGCGCGAGGGTCGGCGCGGACGTTCACGCCGATCAACATTTGGGACGTACGTTTGAGCGCAGGCGCCAAGGCTTCGTTCGACGTGCCGGAAGGGTATACGTTGGCTGTGCTGGTGCAGAGCGGGGCGGTGAAGCTCAATGGTGACGATGTCGCGCGCGAGGCGCAGTTTGCGATCTTTGAGCGTGAAGGTGGCGCGATTGAGCTTGAGGCGCAAAGCGACGCGAAAGTGCTGATCTTGAGCGGCGAGCCGATCGATGAACCGGTGGCGTGGTACGGACCGTTCGTGATGAACACGCAAGCGGAGCTGCGTCAGGCAGTCACCGATTTCAACGCAGGCAAGTTCGGCGACGTGCGGGCGTTTGCTTAGCGATCTGCTGGTCGCAGGGCCCAGACGTTTTCGCACCAACGGTCGCGTATGTACTCGCCGTGGCGGATTGCAAAGGCGAGCCGGTATTGGTCCGCTTCCTCGACAATCACGCAGATTGTGAGAGGGGCCGTGCGCGCCTGTAGGCGCCAATCAGGTGCAGGCGAACGGCGCCGGGAACGGTTCGAAAGCCGCTGCCCGAGCCGATGTAGAGGCACGATTGGCGTGAGGTCTCGGTGATAACGGCCAGCACGCGCTGATCTTGCATCCTGGGCCGCCGCTTGCGCCGCGTACAAATATGCACTCCGGCGCCGGCGCAAGACCTTCCATTGGCGGCGAGCAATTGTTTGCAAGCGTAGCGGGCGCGTCATCGCCCAGTGCAGTTTCGATGCTGGTGCTGAGGCCGTTGGCCAGCCACCAATTGCCTTGTGACTGAGCCTCAGGGCTGACCGTGAAAAAGACTGCGACGACGATCGCATAGATGAAGTGCGCGGTGTAGGCGCAGAGCAAAGCAGTCGCGCCGAGGCCAAGCCCTGCCAGCAGCTTGTCGCGCGGCTTCATATCGGCGCTAGCGATTGATCCTCGGGAGTCTACGCGCAGCGAGGATCGCGAGCTTCTCGCTGGGCGGATAGACGACCACGCCGCCATCGGGGGCGGTGACCAGCACCATGTTCGGATCCGGCTTTTGGATTGGCCCAGCCGGGCGCGAGAGCGCGGCCGTCTTCACACGGAAGGAGCTGACGGATTCCAACGTGGCCGGAACGTCGCCGCGCGGTGGAATGGGCGCCAAGGACTGAGCCATCAGACGATCCTCTCCGTTTCTCACTCGAAATTACTTAACGCGTGCGCGGCCGGCGCGAAACAAGCGCGATCAGAAGGCCTCCGCCTTAACCCACCCGGCGGCGAATCCCCCCATGAGAGGCCTCGAAGCGGCGTTCAAACTGCCGGATGTTCTGCTTGTGTTCCAAGAACAAACGCGGTACAAACGATTCTGCAGCGGCGTATGGGTTGGCTGATGGCCTTTAGAGCTGGACTCGAGGCCAAATGGAGGGCGTGAGAGATGGCATCGAAGCTGAAGCTTGTTGAGGAAGCGGTGGAAACGGACAAGCAAAAGGCCCTCTCTGCCGCGCTGAAGCAGATCGATCAGGCGTTCGGCAAAGGCTCGGTGATGCGCCTTGGCGAAAAGCCGGCGATGGAGATCGAGGCGATCTCCACGGGCTCGCTCTCGCTCGATATCGCGCTTGGCATTGGCGGCCTTCCCAAAGGCCGCATCGTTGAAATTTACGGCCCGGAATCTTCAGGCAAGACGACGCTGGCGCTGCACTGCATCGCCGAAGCGCAAAAGAGCGGTGGCGTCTGCGCGTTCGTCGACGCCGAACACGCGCTCGACCCGATCTATGCGCGCAAGCTGGGCGTCGATCTCGATGATCTGCTGGTCTCGCAACCAGATACGGGCGAGCAGGCGTTGGAAATCACCGACACGCTTGTACGCTCCGGCGCTATCGATGTTCTGGTGGTTGACTCGGTTGCGGCGCTGACGCCGCGCGCGGAAATCGAAGGCGAGATGGGCGATAGCCTGCCGGGCTTGCAGGCGCGTCTGATGAGCCAGGCGTTGCGCAAGCTCACCGCTTCCATCAACAAGTCGAAGACGCTGGTGATCTTCATCAACCAGATTCGCATGAAGATCGGCGTGATGTACGGCAATCCGGAAACCACGACCGGTGGCAACGCGCTGAAGTTCTACGCGTCGGTTCGCCTCGACATTCGCCGCACTGGTCAGATCAAGGAACGTGACGAAGTCGTGGGTTCTGAGACCCGCGTGAAGGTGGTGAAGAACAAGGTCGCGCCGCCGTTCAAGCAGGTGCAGTTCGACATCATTTACGGCGAAGGCATCTCGAAGACCGGCGAGTTGATCGAGCTCGGCGTTAAGGCCGGCATCATCGATAAATCTGGCGCTTGGTACGCCTATGGGTCTCAGAAGATAGGCCAAGGCAAGGAAGCGGCGCGTCGGTTCCTGAAAGAGAACAAGGCCGTGGCGATTGAGATTGAAGACAAGATCCGTGGCAAGTCAGCGGCGGTTGCGGATGCGATGTATTCACCGCCGAGCGACGAAGAAGCTAAGGACGCCGACGACGGCGAATGAGAAATAGGTTTCGCTGGCCGGTTCGGGACGTTTAGCCGACCCGACCCCATGCCCTGGCGCGTTTCGGGCCGGCCGGCGGATTGCCTAGGAGAGTGGCGATGGAGCCGCGCGTTTCTCTGATCACGATCGGTGTTGGTGATCTGACCCGGTCGAAGGCGTTTTACTCCAAACTGGGTTTCAGCGCGTCGTCGCAAGGCGGCGATCAAGTCGTGTTCATGCAGGCAGGTGCGGTGGCGCTTTGCCTGTTTCCGCTTGAGAGCTTGGCTTGTGACGCTGAGGTCTCGGCGGAAGGCAGTGGGTTTCGCGGCATCGCCATCGCGCACAATGTGCGTGAGAAGCATCAAGTTGATGAGGTGATCGCGGAGGCGGTCGCCGCCGGTGGTTCGGTCGCCAAGCTTGGCCACGACGCAAGCTGGGGCGGGCGCTCCGGGTATTTTTCAGATCCTGATGGGCACCTTTGGGAAGTTGCCTGGAATCCGTACTTTCCGCTCTCAGCGGACGGCGCACTGACGATACCGCCGTGATTGCGGCGCCTTGACGTAATCGCAAGGCGCCTGCGCGGGTCTGGCGCTTGGCGTTGACGCGCCCACTACCTATACCAAGCCGGAACTTCGATTTGGCTTGAGTGGCATGAACAGCGTCAACGACATCCGTGGGCAATTTCTCGATTTCTTCGGCTCGCGCCAGCATGAGCTGCCGGGTTCGTCCTCGCTCGTACCGCAGGATGACCCAACGCTGCTCTTCACCAATGCCGGCATGGTACAGTTCAAGAACTATTTCACCGGCGCGGCCAAGCCGCCATATCCGCGCGCCGCGACGAGTCAGAAGTGCGTCCGCGCCGGCGGCAAGCACAACGATCTCGACAATGTCGGCTACACGGCGCGCCACCTCACATTCTTCGAGATGCTCGGCAACTTCTCGTTCGGCGATTACTTCAAGGACGGCGCAATCGAAGCGGCCTGGACGCTGATCACCAAGGACATGGGGCTGGCGAAGAGCAAGCTCCTGGTCACCGTCTATCATGACGACGATGAGGCGGCGGCGCTCTGGAAGAAGATCGCGGGCCTAAACGACGACAAGATCATCCGCATCGCGACCGCCGACAATTTTTGGTCGATGGGCGATACGGGGCCGTGTGGCCCGTGTTCGGAAATCTTCATCGACCGCGGCGATCACATTTGGGGCGGCCCGCCGGGTTCGCCCGAGCAAGACGGCGATCGCTTTCTTGAGTTCTGGAATCTCGTGTTCATGCAATACGAGCAATTTTCGGACGGGCGTTCGCGCGAGAAATTGCCGAAGCCCTCGATCGATACCGGCATGGGCCTTGAGCGCATTGCCTGTGTGATGCAGGGCGTGGACTCAGTGTTCGAGACAGATCTCTTCAAGACGCTGATTGCGGCGTCGGAAGAACTGACCAAGACCAAAGCCGAAGGCGAACGCGCGCCGAGCCACAACGTGATCGCCGATCACCTGCGCTCGTCGTGTTTCTTGATCGCGGACGGCGTTTCGCCGTCGAACGAAGGCCGTGGCTATGTGCTGCGCCGGATCATGCGCCGCGCCATGCGCCACGCGCATATCCTGGGTGCGAAAGAACCGTTGATGCACCGCTTGGCGCCGACGCTGATCGCCGAGATGGGTGATGCGTATCCGGAGCTGAAGCGCGCGCAGCCTGTCATCGAAGCGCAATTGCGTGAGGAGGAAGAGCGCTTCCGTCGCACGTTGGCGAACGGTCTGAAGTTGCTCGAAGAAGAGATCGGCGGCTTGAAGGGCGGCCAGAAGCTTTCGGGTCGTACCGCGTTCAAGCTCTACGACACGTTCGGCTTCCCGCTCGATCTGACGCAAGACATCCTGCGCGGGCGTTCGCTTGAAGTGGACGTCGCGCAATATGATGCGGCGATGCAGGAGCAGCGCGATCAGGGCGCGGCAAGTTGGAAGGGCGCTGACGGCGCCGACAATCCAGCTATCTGGCACTCGATCCTCGAACGCACCAAAGGCAACGCGTTCTTGGGTTATGGCGCCGAAGCCGGCGATGGCGCGGTGACGGCGATCGTCTCAGGCGGCGCTGAGCAGCATGAATTGCACGAGGGCGCGACAGGCGCGCTCGTGTTCGATAGCACGCCATTCTACGCCGAGAGCGGCGGCCAATCGGGCGACCAGGGCGTTATCAAGTTCGCCAGCGGGGCCGAGTTTGTCGTTGAGGACACGCAAAAGCAGGTCGGTGCGCTGCATGCGCATGTCGGGCGCTTGGTGAAGGGCGCAGTGAAGGTTGGCGACAAGGCCGCGCTCGAGATCGATCACGAGCGACGTGCGAAAATTCGTTCGAACCACTCGGCGACGCACTTGCTGCACGCGGCGTTGCGCAACGTTCTGGGGCCGCACGTGTCGCAGAAAGGCTCGCTGGTTGAGGCGGATTACTTCCGCTTCGACTTCAGCCACGGCCAGGCGATGACGGCTGACGAAATCTCTCGTGTCGAAGATGAAGTGAACGCGGTGATCCGCCAGAACACCGAAGGCGTGATCAAGGAAATGGCGCCCGCGAAGGCGATCGAAGAAGGCGCGCTGGCGCTGTTCGGCGAAAAGTACGGCGACACCGTGCGCGTGCTTCGCCTAGGCGATGCTCTCAGCCATACCGGCAAAGCCTATTCGGTTGAGTTGTGCGGCGGCACGCACGTGAAGCGCACCGGCGATATCGCCGTGTTCGCAATCACCGGCGAAGGTGGGGTTGCTTCGGGCGTGCGCCGTATCGAAGGCGCGACGGGCGCGGCGGCGCTGGCGCATCTGAAAGCGCAAGCGGGTCTGGCGAAGGCGATCGCGTCGAACATCAAGGCGCCGTTGGCCGAAGTTACCGAGCGCGTGTCGCAGCTTGCCGATGAGCGGCGCAGGCTCGAGCGCGAATTGGCCGACACCAAAAAGAAACTCGCGCTGGCGGGCGGCGGCGGCGGCCAAAGCGCCCCAGCGGGCCCGGAGAGCGTTGCTGGTGTTTCGGTGTTGGCGCGCGTGCTTGAGGGCGTGCCGGCGAAGGAGCTGCGCGGGCTTGTCGATGAAGGCAAAAAGTCGATCGGTTCGGGCGTCGTGGCGTATGTCGGTGTTGAAGACGGCAAGGCGGCGCTGGCGATCGGCGTGACCGACGATCTTAAAGGCAAGGTCAACGCTGTCGATCTGGTGAAAGCGGGCGTTGCGGCCGTCGGTGGTCAAGGCGGCGGCGGGCGCCCGGATATGGCGCAAGGCGGCGGGCCGAACGGCGGCGAAGCCGCGAAGGCGCTTGAAGCCATTCGCGCGGCGCTTCAAGGCGCGCTGGCGGCGTGAGCGAGATCGTCTATCGCGACGCGACAGCGGCGGATGCACACGCGCTCGCTGCGTTCGCTGAGCTTTCGTTCACCGAGACGTTCGGTCACCTTTATCCGCCGGAAGATCTCGCCGCGTACGTCGAGGCCAAGTATCGCGCGCCGGTGATTGGCGCTGAGATCGCCGATCCGGCCTCGCGCTACCGCTTGGCGCTGCGCGGCGATGACATCGTCGGCTATTGCAAGATGGGCGAGGTCGACATGGAGGTCGACGCAAGCGATGCCCTCGAACTGCATCGGCTCTATGTCGATACATCGACCAAAGGCACCGGCGTTGCAAAGACCTTGATGGACGAGGCGCTGTCGTGGGCGCGCGGCAAGGGCGCGCGGGTGATGTTTCTCAGCGTCTGGGAAAACAACACGCGCGCGCAGGCGTTCTACAAACGCTACGGTTTTGAGCATGTCGGCGAACATAAATTCATGGTTGGCCGCGTTGCCGATCGCGACTTTATCTGGCGGCTGGCGCTGTGAAGCGGATCGGTGTCTCCGCCCTTAAGATCCTGGGTGTCGAGGGCGGGCTTGTCGGATTGATCGGACCGCTCATTGGTCTCGCGATGGTCGCGTTCGCGTTCAAGCAACAGCCCAAGCCGAGCTTCGGCGCTCTAGCGCCCTAGAGAAGCGCAATGAAAGTTGATTGGGTTGAGACTTTTGGGTGCGCCGCCGCTACGGCCGTCGCCATCGTTGTGCTGATCACGATTTTTGCGAAAGAGGTGGTCGCGCCGGGAGTTATGATCGTCGTCGCGGGACTAGCCGCTGCAATCGCGCTCTGCCTGTTTCTCGCGCTGGTTTTTGACCGCAAAGGAAACGAGACGCGAACTCGCGTCGGGGAGGCGTTTCGGCGTGAAGCACGAAAGCCGGATTTGTTCGATGACGAGTGGGGAACGTTCGGAAGCCGTTGGGGAAGTCCTTGGCTTGGTTTGCTCCGTCTCGTTCTTTGGTTGCAGTCTATCGTGGTGGCGTTTGCGTTCGGCACCAGCTCAATAGAGTTGCTTGCCGTGGCGAGCGGTTTTGCAATTTCGGTTTTGCTTACGATGCGTCAGCTCAAGGTAATCGGTTCGAGTCAGTAACGTCTCGGAAACCGAATCAACTGTTCTTGGTCGACTCGATTCGGGAGTGGGGACGACCGATATGACGCATAACGATTCACTGGCCGCGTTTCTTGGGCCAGAGCTTTTCGATCGGCTCGACTGGGGCCGACTCTCGCAGCAGCAGCGTGACGCGATTCTCTCGGTGTTCCGAGTCGGATTAGGCGCCGGAGCGCAGTCGGGGGCGGTGTCGATGATCGATGCTGTGCTGGCGCGCGGCAAAGTGCTGATCTGTGAAGACGGCTCGCAATGGCAGGCGCGCGAGCGCGACGATGCTGAAATCATCGAAGATTGGGGCGCGGGTCAGCTGGTCGCGATCCACCACCACATGGTCTACAAGCTCGACCCTTACCAAGCGGCAGAGGTTGAGTTGTTGCGGCTCTGAGCGCTAGCTAGACGTTCATTGCGGAGCCGCACCGATGTCCAACTACGAAGCCATCAAACTCGATATCGCGAATGGGGTCGCCACGCTGACGCTTCACCGGCCTGACCGGATGAACGCGTTCAACGAGCTGATGATGCATGAGATGATCGCGGCGTTCGACGTGACCGACGCCGATGACAGCGTGCGGGCGGTGATCGTCACCGGCGAGGGGCGGGCGTTCTGCGCGGGCGCCGATCTCGCGAGCGCGGGCGATACGTTCAACTATGAAAAGCGCCTCGCGGGCCGGGGCGTTGAATTTGAGGAAGATCGCGTCCGCGATGGCGGCGGCCGGGTTGGCTTGCGCATCTATGAAAGCAAAAAGCCGGTGATCGCGGCGATCAATGGCCCGGCGGTCGGCGTCGGCGCGACGATGACGCTGCCGATGGATGTGCGGCTTGCGGTTGAAGGCGCGAAGATGGGTTTCGTCTTCGCCAAGCGCGGCATCGTGCCGGAGACGTTGTCGTCGTACTTCCTGCCACGGCTGGTTGGTGTTTCGACGGCGCTCGAATGGGTGATGACGGGGCGCGTGTTTTCGAGCGAGGAAGCTAAGGAGCGTGGGCTGGTGCGCTCGCTTTATAAACCTGACGATCTGCTGCCGGCGGCGCATGCCTTGGCGCGCGAGATTGCCGACAACACATCGCCGGTCTCGGTGGCGCTGTCGCGACGGATGCTGCTCGATATGCTCGATGCCTCGCATCCGATGGAAGCGCACCGGTTGGAGAGCCGCTTGATGGTCGCGCGCGGACGTGCGGGCGATGCGAAAGAGGGCGTGACGTCGTTTCTTGAAAAGCGCGTGCCGGCTTATCCGGACAAGGTGTCGACGGACATGCCGCAGCCTTATCCGTGGCGACCGACGCCGGCGTTTAAGGAATAGACCTGTGCGTGCGTCGCGCTTCGACAGGCTCAGCGTAATTCTGGCAGTGGACTAGCGCCGGTATTGGATGAAGCCGCGGTTTTGCGCGACTTGGTCGTAGAGTTTGCGCGCGGTGAGGTTGCTCTCGTGGGTTAGCCAATAGACGCGGGCGGCGCCGCGCTGATCGGCGAGCGCGTAGACGGCTTCGATGAGCGCACGGGCGACGCCGTGCTTGCGCGCATTGGGCGCGACGAAGAGGTCTTCGAGATAGCAGAAATCGCCTATCGACCATGTGCCGCGATGGAAGACGACGTGCGTGAAGCCGAGGAGCGCGCCCGTTTCATCCTCGGCGACGAGCGCTTGCATCGGCTCGTTGGGATCGAGCAGGCGCCGCCAAGTGCTGTCGGTTACTTCCGGCGCCAGGCTTGATTCATAGAAGGTGAGATAGCCGGCCCAGAGGTCGTCCCATTGCGTGCGGTCAGTGGCGCGGGCTTCACGAATGATCATTTGCGGTTCTCGATTGGGATTTCGACTTCGCGTTCGACGGCTTCTTCTTCGCCGAGATCGTCACGGGTCATGAAGAATGTCCCGGCCCAGTCGTTGCTGACGATCCAGCGTCCTTCGATGCGCGTTAAATTAGCGTCGATCGAGCCTTGATAGCGGATCGAGTGGCGCGCGCCTTTTTGGCCGTGATTGTAGAATTTGGTGAAGCTGATCGAAGCGCCTTCGCGGAAGCCGTCGATCTCGCCGTGAAGAATGCTGTCAGTGGTGTCGAGGAATTCGTTAGGCTCTTGGGTTGCGCCGATGAACGCGCCGCCGGTTTCCTCGATCTGCGCGTTGAAGACGGTCTCGTGTCCGCCGTTCGGGTAGCGATAAGCGCCGCTCCAGCTGCCTGACAGCGAGGAGCGGCGCTTTCTCATATCAGGCCTTGGTCATCGCCTTGTCGAGGTTGTCGCCGACCGCGTCGAGGAAGCCTTCGGTGGTGAGCCAAGTTTGCTTGTCGCCGACGAGGACGGCGAGGTCCTTGGTCATCTGGCCGGATTCGACTGTGTCGATGGTGATTTTTTCCAGAAGCAGCGCGTAGTCGATGAGCTTCTGGTTGTTATCGAGCTTGCCGCGATGGGCGAGGCCGCGCGTCCAGGCAAAAATCGACGCGACTGAGTTGGTTGAGGTCGGTTCGCCCTTCTGGTGCTGGCGATAGTGGCGCGTCACGGTGCCGTGCGCGGCCTCCGCTTCCATGGTCTTGCCGTCTGGCGTGATCAGCACCGATGTCATCAGGCCGAGTGAACCGAAGCCTTGCGCGACGGTGTCGGATTGGACGTCGCCATCGTAGTTCTTGCACGCCCACACGTAGCCGCCGGACCATTTCAGCGCCGAGGCGACCATGTCGTCGATCAGGCGGTGTTCGTAGGTGAGCTTGCGCTTGTTGAACTCGGCTTTGAATTCGGCGTCGAAGATCTCTTGGAAGATATCCTTGAAGCGGCCGTCATAGGCTTTGAGGATCGTGTTCTTGGTCGAGAGATAGACCGGGTAGTTCTTCAGCAAGCCGTAATTGAACGAGGCGCGGGCGAAGTCCTTGATGCTGTCATCGAGGTTGTACATCGCCATGGTGACGCCCGGGCCCGGCGCCTTGAACACTTCCTTCTCGATCGTTGTGCCGTCTTCGCCGACAAACTTGATGGTGAGCGTGCCCTTGCCCGGGAATTTGAAATCGGTGGCGCGGTATTGGTCGCCGAACGCGTGACGGCCGACGACGATCGGTTGCGTCCAGCCCGGCACCAGGCGCGGCACGTTCTTCATGATGATCGGTTCGCGGAAGATGACGCCGCCGAGGATGTTGCGGATGGTGCCGTTCGGGCTCTTCCACATTTCCTTGAGGCCGAATTCCTTCACGCGCGCTTCGTCGGGTGTGATCGTCGCGCACTTCACGGCGACGCCGTATTGCTTGGTGGCGTTGGCGGCGTCGATGGTGATTTGGTCGTTGGTGGCGTCGCGCGCCTCAACGCCCAGATCGTAATATTTGATGTCGAGGTCGAGATAGGGGTGGATCAGGCGTTCTTTGATCAGCGCCCAGATGATCCGGGTCATCTCATCGCCGTCCATATCGACGACCGGATTGTCGACCTTGATCTTCGCCATCGTTACTCACCTTTCGCGTTCGGGGATTTGGGCGGGTGGTAGCAGCTTGGGAGCGGCGCGCAAACAGCGCCCGGAGGCGGTCTCTGGTCGCGGGCGCTTGCGGCGCACCGCCTGATGCTGAATGAGTTTGCCGATATGCCCTGGCCTTGCCCAACCCAATGACGCGCGCGCGCAATATGCCCCCTCCAATCGAGGAGACATGGCCGGCTGTGTGTCTGCTGCGGCCACAGATGGGGGAGAATATCGGCGCGGTGGCGCGGGTGCTCTTGAATTTCGGGCTGGTGTCGCTGCGGCTGGTGGCGCCGCGGGATCGTTGGCCGAACCCGAAGGCTGAGCAAGTGGCGGTCGGCGCCGACACCGTGCTGAAGGCGGCTCGGGTCGAGTGGTCGGTTGAGGAGGCGCTTTCCGACGCGACTTTGGTCTTGGCGGCGACGGCGCGGCCGCGGGGTTTGGAGAAGCCAGTTTGGGGGCCGCGCGAGGCCGCTTCAAAACTGCGCGCGGCGATCGCGGCCGGGGAACGTCCGGTTGTGATGTTTGGGCCCGAGGCTTCGGGTATGGAGACTGACGAAGTGGCGCGCGCCGATGCGATCTTGACGCTGCCGGTCAACCCAGGATTTGCGTCGTTGAACCTTGCGAACGCGGTGGCGGTTTTTGCTTACGCTTATGCTGAGGCGCGCCAGGAGACCGACGCACCGGTCTGGTTTCAGGGCGACAACCCGCCAGCGACGCAGGAAGAACTCGACGGCCTGTTCGCGCATTTGGAAGCTGAGCTCGAGCACGGGCGCTTCTTTCATCCGATGGACAAGGCGCCGCTGATGAAACGCAATCTGCGGTCGATGTTCATGCGCGCGCGGTTGACCCAGCAGGAGGCGCAGACCATGCGCGGCGTGATCAAAGCGCTCACGATCGGGCGCGGCGGACGCAAAAAGGGCGACGAAGGGGCCTAGGGCGGGCTTGCTGAGGACCCCCATGTCGAAATGACTTTACCCGCGCTGGGGGAATTGCTCTTATCCACAAACGGCTTGGGGCGCTGGGGATCAACGGGAGCGCATGCTCAAAACGAAGCGCAAAGCGTCCGCGCGAACGGCTGAACCGCGTGCGCCTGTCGGCGCGCTGGTGCCGTGGGGCGGAGAAGAGGTCGATGTCGATCGCTTCTTTGCAGAAAGCTGGATCGATCTTCTGAACCGGCAGCGTTGGCTTTCACGGAAGCTGAAGCTTGATACAGCGCCTTGGGTCGTCGATCAGAACGCCGGCATCATTCAGTTCGAGCGTAAGGACGGCGCGATGGTCACAGCGCCGGTGCAGATCATTGGCGCTTGGAATCCGCGTACGGAGATTTTCCGCTGGGCCTGGGATCACCCGATGGTTGTGCAGCGTCTGCGCAATGATGCCGAGCGCACGCGCTGGTTTGGCGACAAGCACGGCATCGACGAGCTGACGCAGCGCTGGTTGCGCATGGACGAGAAGGGCGCTTGGCACATGACCGCGCTGGCGATGAAGGTAAATGGCTCGCACGGCGTCTATCGGGCGCCGACTGAAGGCCCTGTGATCTTCATGACGCTCGGCGAGCCGAAGGTGCGGAAGTAAGGCGCAGTCAGATTTGGCCGGTTGTGTCCGTTTCAAACCCGCAGGGTAAGTCTTTGTCGAAGCGCATCTTGCTCATGCCGCTGCTAGCATTTTTCGGATTTGTCGTCGTCGCGTGCAGCTCGGACGCGCCTGAAAATGCACGAACGGATTCACCTGCGGAGGCGATATCGCCAGTGGAGGCGGGATCGGCGGCGGCGAACCTGAACGAACGCGACATCGATGCCTTCGCTCAGCAGTTCGTGGGCGTCTGGCGTTCCGTTTACGAGGAGCGGGAGATGCTCACGCTCAATGCGGACGGCTCATCGGTGAGCAGCTATGATGGCGACGATCAGCCTGCGGAAAGATGGATGGTGTTCGCCGGCGATGCGCCACCGCCCGGCCTGACGGACAACGTCGATCCAGCAAAACACTACATTGTATTCGTGCCTCTTGAAGGACGCCCGCGCGTGTCCGAGATCGGTGACTTCGGTCCAAATGATTTTGAATGGTTTTATCTCGGCAACGGCCGACGAAACGCCTTTTCGCGTGTGCGTTAGAGCTTCGCATTCAAGAGACGAAAGATCGCCACACCGCACGATGCGCCAATGATGCCGAGAAGAAGCGTGGGCGCCGCTATGATCGAACATTCGAGGGCATGCGCCGGCTTGCTGTGCGCTGCTACTCCGGGCGGACTAGATGATCGTAGTGGAAGGCGGCGCGGAGTTGATCGATGAGCGCACTCATCTCCGCTGAGCGGCAGCCTTGATCCCAATAGACCGCCTTTACGGCGCCATCGCCGGTGCGGCGTGTGATGCGTGCGCCGGGCGCGTGGTTCATGCACGGATAGACATCTGGATCCCACACGCTGCGGTTTGAGCCGTTCATGGTCTCGGGCAGCGAGGCGAAGTTCGCTGCGGCGAGGGCGCGTTCGGCTGCGGCGAAGGCTTCGGCGCCGAGTTGACCTTCGCTGAGGCCTTGGGTGCGTGCGTTGCTCTGTGCGTTGAGACTGTAGGCGCCGTTGGCTTGCACGGTGATCTCGTAAGTCGTGCAGCTGCTCATGTAATAGCAGCCGCCTTCGAAGAGCGTGATCGTAGCGGCGGGCGATGCCGTGGCTTGCGCCGGTGCGCTGGTGCTTGCGCAGGCGCTGAGCATGAGCGCGCAGAGCGCGGCGATGAACGATTTGGACATGGCTGAACTCACTCGTCTTCCGCCGCGCCCATGCAGAGGCGTGAGTGGCGCCCGCTCAGCGTGTGATCGGCGGCGATGTCGATGGTCCACGCATTGGCGCAGGCGTCTTCCATGACGGTGCGCGTGCAATAGTCAGAGGCGCACTCGAAGCCTTGGGCGCGAATGTCGGTCAGCACTTGGGCGAGCGGCACGCCGGCAAAGCGCGCAGCGACGGAGCGTGAGAAGACTGGGTCTTCGCCGGTTGGGCTCGGGGCGCCGGTGAAATCGAGAGCAGGGCGGTTTGCGAGCGTTTGCGCCATCGCCTTGGTCGCGAGCGCGCTGACGGCTAGGGCCAAACATAAGCCGATGGATGCAATCTGTTTCATGTCGCCTCCCCCAAGGAGGATAGCAGAGTCCACGGACGCGGCGCTAAGTCAAAAGGGAATTTCGATTACGGCGCAGATTGCAAGGGAGGTTTAGTCCTTTAGCGCGCCGACCATTTCGTGGCCCTCGCCGCCGAGGATTTCGAGCTGGCAGATCGTGCCTTCGGCGATTTCGTCGTCGCTATCGACATAGGTGACCCCGTCGATTTCGGGTGCGTCGGCCTTGGTGCGGAAGGCGTAGGCTTCGGCGTCTTCGTCCCAGCCGTCGCAGATCGCGTCGACGGTTTTGCCGATCATGGATTGGAGGCGCTGGTGGGCGAGCGCGGTCTGCGCTTCCATGAAGCGATCGTAGCGCTCATCGACGTCGTCTTGATCGATGTGGCCGGGGAGATCGCGTGAGGGCGCGCCGTCGACGTTTTCGTATTTGAACACGCCGGCGCGATCGATTTCGGCTTCTTCGATGAAATCGAGCAGGGTTTCGAAATCGTCTTCGGTTTCACCGGGGAAGCCGACGATGAAGCTCGAACGGATGGTGAGGTCAGGGCAGATTTTGCGCCACGCCTTGATGCGATCCAGGACTTTGTCCTGGTTCGCGGGGCGGCGCATGGCCTTCAGCACGTTTGGTGAGGCGTGCTGGAACGGGATGTCGAGGTAGGGCAGTACTTTGCCTTCGGCCATCAGAGCGACGACTTCGTCGACGTGCGGATAGGGATAGACGTAGTGGAGGCGCACCCATGCGCCCAAGTCGCCGAGCTCTTTGCAGAGGTCGTAGAATTTGGCGCGGACCATGCGGTCCTTCCATTTGCTCTCGGCATATTTGAGGTCAACGCCGTAGGCCGACGTGTCCTGCGAGATGACCAGCAGTTCTTTGACGCCGGCTTTGACCAAGCCTTCGGCCTCTTTCAGCACGGCGTTGGCGCGGCGCGAGACGAGGTCGCCGCGGATCGATGGGATGATGCAGAAGGTACAGCGATTATTGCAGCCTTCGGAGATCTTCAGATACGCGTAGTGGCGCGGCGTGAGGCGGAAGCCGCCTTCGGGCACGAGATCGATTTTGGGATCGTGCAGCTGCGGCAGATGCGTGTGCACGGCGCCGACGACGGCCTCGTATTGGTGCGGGCCGGTGATCTCCAGCACTTTCGGGTGCGCTTGGCGGATCAGGTTTTCTTCTTTGCCGAGGCAGCCGGTGACGATGACTTTGCCGTTCTCGGCAATGGCTTCGCCGATGGCGTCGAGGCTTTCGGCTTTGGCGCTATCGAGGAAGCCGCACGTATTCACGACGACAAGGTCGGCGCCTTCGTAGGAGCCGCTGAGCTGATAGCCTTCGGAGCGCAGGCGCGTGATGATGCGCTCGCTGTCGACGAGGGCTTTGGGGCAGCCGAGTGAAACGACGCCGATGGTGGGGGCTTTTGCGGACATTGAGGCGGGCTCTTAGCGCAGGGCCGGACTTTTCCCAAGTCTCCAGGCCGATCGTTGTCAGTCGCGCGCGCTTGCGGCTAGATGCTGGCGGGGGAGATCGAATGCGCTTCTTTCGTCAGATCGGCGATCTTAAGGGGTGGAAGCGCTTTGGCTTCGAAGTCGCGATCATCGTCATCGGTTTGAGCATCACCCTTATCGCCCAGGAGCTCATCACCAGCGCCAACCGCGCCCGCGCCACGCGCGAGGCCATCGACGCGGTCGAGGTCGATATGGTCATGCTGTATCTCCACGCCAGCGAGCGCCTCGCCGTCGAGCCCTGCAGACGCGAGCGTTTCCGGGCGCTTGCCGATCGGCTTCAGCGCTCCGATGGCTATTGGGCCGCGGAGATTCCTGAGAGCATCAACCGGAACAGCGAGCATATGGTGCTTCCACGTGTCCTGCGCTCGCCGCGCCGGCCCTGGTCCGACGCAACATGGCGCTCGCTGCTCGCCGGCGACGCCGCAATCGACATGGACCGGCAACGCTTCATCCAAATAAGCGCAGTTTTCGTGGCAACGGAGGGTTTTCGAGAACGGCAGGACGCGGCGTTCGATCTCGCGGGTGAGCTCTCGCATTTGTCGATGTCGGGCCCGTTTGACGCGGCGCAACGGCGTGAGGCGTACGCGACGCTAAGTCGGCTCGCCTCGATGGAAGGGATCATGACGGTCCACGCGCGCCAAGCGCGGGAAGCCATCATGGCTTTCGATTTTCAGAATGAGCGGCGGTTTTTTCGCTTCACATCGTCAACAGATGGGGACATCGCAGACTTCATCGCCAACACTGTCGCAACCTATGGCGCCTGCGTGGACACAACGCAGTTTCAGCCCTTTATCGACGATCTGAACGCAACCACCGGCATGAACGTCACGCTCCCGAGATCGGGCTCTACGCCATGATCCTCCGTCGCGTCATGGAGCATCTGCGCAAGCAGGAATGGACGGCGATCGGGATCGATTTTGTGATCGTCGTAATCGGTGTGTTCGTGGGTATCCAACTCGGCAATTGGAATGAGGCGCGGGCGTTGCGTGCTCAGGAGAGTGTTTATCTGGCGCAGTTGCGCGACGAGATCGTCGAGAATGACCGGATGCTGGAGCATCTCGTCACCTATACCGATCGCTCGGTGGAGGGTGGCCGGAGCGCTTTGGCGTGGCTGGAAAGTGGCGAGCCGTGCAGCACGCGTTGCGGCGAGTTGCTGATTGATTTCTTTCACGCCTCGCAGCTCTGGGGCACCGGCTTTCAAACGGGCAAGTACGCCGAGAACGAGCGCAGGGGTTTTCCCACTGACGACGATACGCGCGCCGCTGTCCGGCGTTTTTACATCTATCTGGCGGGGTGGAACCCCATAAACCTGACGGCGCCGGCCTATCGGGAACGTTTGCGCCGGCATCTCAGCCCGGAGGCGGCCGAGGTGCTGTGGGGTGATTGTTTCATCGTCGACGCCGAGATCGAATTCATGAGTTCGGATTGCGCGGCTGAGCTCGCGAGCGTCGATACAGCGTCCGTCCTCCGGGCCATTCGCGCCGACGATCAGATCGCGGACGACCTCAGATTCTGGATTGGGCAGAACATCTTTGCGCAGCAGGAGTATCCGCGCGCCCGTGAGAGCGCGGCGAATGCCGTGGCCGCGATCAACGCGGACATTGGCGCGCCATGATCCTCCGCCGCATCATCGCGCATCTGCGCAAGCAGGAATGGACCGCGATCGGGATCGATTTTCTGATCGTCGTGCTCGGCGTGTTTTTGGGTATTCAGGTCAGCAATTGGAACGAGGCGGCGGCAAGCCGGAGAGCGGAGTCGGCGTACCTCTCGCAGTTGCGGGGGGATTTGCAGCGCATTGAAGGGGAGGTGCGCGATCAGATTGAGTTCGAGCAGTTTCAAGGACGGCTTGCTGGCAAAGTCTTCTATTTGATCGAGAACGACAGAACTGCCGAACGCAGCCGTAGGATCGGTGTGGCGCTGTCAGCGCTCACCCAGCGCCGGACATTGAGAACGGAAAGCCCGACGTTCGTTGACCTTCAAAGCTCCGGCAATCTCGAGATCATTTCCGACGCGGCGTTGCGCGCCGAGATCATTTCGTACTTTTTCTACACGCGCCGGCTCGAGGCGGTGATTGACAAGAACAACATTTACTTTGTTGATGAGGCGTTCGTCCCATTTATGCGGAACTCAGGGCTTCCGGCGCGCGCGTGGGACGATCAATTGATGGGAATGGCGCTCCTTGAGCGCGGGCGTACGACAGGTGCGTTTCGCGATGAAGTTTATGCGGGGCCGTTGTTTCAGCCTCAAAGCCTCATGCTTGCGAATGCGCCCAGCGCGCCGTCGTGGGCCCCTGTGGTGACGCAATTGACCTGGCGTGCCCATGTCGCGGCGGTGAACGAATCTACGGCGCAGCGTTTGCTCGATGCGACCAGCCGGCTCGAAGCGCGGATTGCCCGCCAGCTTGACCGGCGGCGCTTGTGAACATGAAGCGGTCCGGAAACGGCGAGACAGACGTGTCCGGTTCTGGCCAGATGCGCGTCAGAGGAGATGCTCATGGCGACGGTCAGAAAACAGTTTCGGAGCGCGCGTTTGGCGGATGAGGTCTGGGCGCTGCTGCGCAGATTCGAGGCGGTGCACGAGATGGCGCCGGGCTTCGTGACGGCGACGAAGATGGAGCCGTCCGGCGCGCGAATGGTGATGTTTGCGAACGGCACGGAAGTCCGTGAGTGGCTGGTGAGCTCTGACGATGCCGAGCGGCGCTTGGTTTACGCCATCCTCGATCACCCGAGGATCCAGCACTACAGCGCTACGGCGCAGGTGCTTGAAGACGGCGATGGCTGCCGGTTCGTCTGGACGGTGGACTTCCTGCCCGACGCAATGGCCGGCACGCAGACAGCCTCGATGGAAGCCGGGCTCGCGGCCATGGCGAAGGTGCTGGGTTAACGTCCCGTCCGCGCAGGCAAATTGACCAAAATCAAACCGCTAGGGGCGCCGATGAGGCACTATAAATGCTGCGAATGACTTGCAGGAGCGGTCGCGAGAGGGTATGAATTCTTTGCGTCTGGTTCGCAGTCGCCGGAAATGTCTTTGCTCACAGAGAAGTGCGGGATGTACGTCTGCAACTGTAACGGTGTGACTCGCAACGAGGTCGATGAGGCCATCGCTGCAGGTGCGCAGGGTCCGGAAGCGGTGCTCGCCCATCATGGCTGCGAGCCTTGTTGCGGTCGCTGTCTGCCAGAGATCGCCGAGGGCATTTCTAGCGGCGGAATGGCTTGCGGTAAGCGGAGCCTCGTCGCAGCGGAGTAAGCGCGATGAAGGGCGATGCGGACGTCATCAAGAAGCTCAATCAGATTCTGACCAACGAGCTGACGTCGATAAACCAGTACTTCCTGCATGCGCGGATGTACCAGAGCGATGGCTACGGCAAGCTCGCCAAAAAGACGTACGAAGAATCCATCGAAGAGATGAAGCATGCGGACCGCATCATTAAGCGGATCCTGCTCATCGAAGGTTTTCCGAACCTGCAGAACTTGAACAAGCTGCAAATCGGTGAAGCGGCGCCGGAGCGGTTGCAGGCGGATTTGAACGCCGAGAAGACCGGCCACGCCGCGATCAAGGAAGGAATCGCGCTTTGCGAGACGAAGCAAGATTATGTCACGCGCGATCTGCTGATCGAGCTGCTCGACGATACCGAAGAGCACATCGACTTCCTGGAAACCCAGCTTTTAAATTTGGAACAGATGGGCCTGCAGAATTATCTGCAGAGCCAGTACGATCTCGATAGCGACGCGGGCTAAGCGGCGCGAACAGTTCGCGATGGGCATTGAAACGCGGTAGAGATTGTTGAGCGAAATGCCGGTGACATCGATGTCGGCATGGATGACGCTGATGCAGTCAAAGCCGAGCCAGACTGGATGGGCGGCGTTGTAGGCGGCGTGATCGTGCAGATCCTGGGCGCGAACGGCGCCCGAGTATTCGACACGGCTCAGCTCAAGCTTTTCGTTGTGGCGAAGCACTAGCGTGCGTGTGCTGCCACGGCCGGCGGCTTGTCTTCGAAACGGACGACGACGTCGAAGCCGGCGCGCGTCTGAAGGGCGAGTGTTTCCGCTTCGCTGAGCACCAGCCAATCGCCGGCTTCTTCGTGCGTTGGGAATTGGCGGAGCGTCGTCGACATGGCGCCGCGCGCGTCGCGCCCGACGATCCAGTAGTCGATGTAACGTTGCGCGGCGGGGCTGAGGCAGACCCAGGCCGAGCGGCGGATGATCTGAAAATTGATCGGTGCGTAGAGTTGCGCGTAGCCGCCGAAGAGTTCGTCGAGCGCGGCGAGGTCGATGCTGTCGAAGTCGCAGCCGGGATAGGCGACGCTCAAGCAATCGCGTTTCAGGAAGGACGGGTTGGCGGCCAGAAACTCGGCGACGGCTTTGAGTTCGCCGTACGTCACCGAGCCGAGGTATTCGGCCAAGTTTAGCTCCAACGACTCGTTATGACGCATCACGACCGGCACTGGCGGACATCCTCCAGAGTAAAGCTCTGCTCATCTCCGCTTGAGGATTGGTTAAACGCGGCCATTTGGGCTGCTAATCGCGGGCCCGGCTTTGGTGGTCGCAAGCGCGGTTGACCGCTGAGGGCGGCGCAAGACTGGTGTTTGCCATGAGAGTTCTTGTTTTGGCGGTGTTGGCGTTGGTCGGGTGTGCGACGGCGCCCCAGGCTGTGGTGGGGCAAAGTGCAGCGCCCGTGGTGGCGGCCGAGCGCGCGTTCGCGGCGGATGCTGCAGAGCGCGGATGGGTGGCGGCGTTTCGCAGCTACGCAGCGCCGGATGCGATCACTTTGAGTCCTGATCCGGTGAATGCGCACGAACAGCTCGCGCAGATTGCGGGCGACGGCGAGACGACGTTGGATTGGCGTCCTGCTTATGCCGGGATTTCGAGTGGTGGCGATTTTGGCTTCACAACGGGGCCATTTCTGTTTCGCGGGCGTGAGGGAATTGCGGGACACTACTTCACGGTTTGGCGCCGCCAGCCAGATGGCGGTTGGAAGTGGATCTTCGACGCTGGAACCGGGGTGCGCGATCCTGGTCCGCCAGTGGCTGCCGACGCGCGTATTCCGAACCTGGCGGTCGCGCCGCGGGGCGTGGGATCCGCCGAAGCTGCAGTGAGGGAGGTGGGCGCATTGGAGCGTGGCATTGCGATTGCCCGGCCTGAACCGCGTTCGCAATTGCTGTGGCGTTTGGCTGAGGATGTCCGGCTGAACCGGCCGGGTCATCCGGCGGCTATCGGGGTTGAGGCCGCGACCACGCTGGCTCAGGCGACGGCGCTAGACGCGGTCGACGAGCCCCTGCGGATCGAGGCGGCGCCGGCCGGCGACATGGTTTTTGTGCTTGGCCGGACGTCCTGGCCGGAGGGCGAGGGCCGGCGCGAGGGCTATCTGGCCCGTGTCTGGCAGCACCAGGGCGACGATTGGAAGATCGTGTTCGACGAGATTGTGCCGCGGCCAGTGTAGCCAAATCCCTAGCTGCTCAGGTTGACTTTGGGACGTTGGTCGACCAAAAGCCCCGCTTTCCCGCGCCGGACTTCGTTTCGGGGCAGGGACATACTGGGTGACGGGCGAACCGCCAGGGCAGTCGCGATCTCGTTTTGAGCTCGCCGGGCCCCGTCAGAAGAAGAAGGCGCTCACAGCGCATGACGAAGCGTATTCAAGCTAAATACAAGTCGGACCGCCGTTTCGGCCAGAACCTCTGGGGCCGTCCGAAATCACCAGTCAACAAGCGCCAGTACGGCCCGGGCCAACACGGCCAGCGCCGCAAGGGCAAGACCTCCGACTTCGGCCTGCAATTGGTCGCGAAGCAGAAGCTGCGCCTCTACTACGGCAACATCACCGAAAAGCAGTTCCGCAAGACCTACGAAGAAGCCGCGCGCCGGAAGGGCAACACGGCTGAAAACCTCATCGGTCTGCTCGAGAGCCGTCTCGATGCGGTTGTGTATCGCGCGAAGTTCACGCCGACCGTTTTCTCGGCGCGTCAGTTCGTGAACCACGGCCACGTGAAGGTGAACGGCCGTCGCGTGACGATCGCTTCCTACCTCGTGAAGGTTGGCGACGTCCTCGAGATCCGTGATCGTTCGAAGTCGATGGCGATCGTTCTCGAAGCGCTGGCCAGCGGCGAGCGTGAGACACCGGACTATCTCGAAGTCGACGCGAAGGGCATGACCTGCCGCTACGCGCGCGTTCCGCAACTCTCGGACGTGCCGTATCCGGTGCAAATGGAACCTAACCTCGTCGTCGAATACTACGCGTCGTAAGTTCGCTTTCCTGGCGAAGTTCAAAGGCCCACCCTCGCGGTGGGCCTTTTTCTTTGTATGCTCGCCGGATGGTGAAACTCACAAAGCAGATCGACGACAGCGTGCTGGTGACGCCGGGCGCCAAATCGAACCTACGCAAACGCGCGACCAACGCCGACGACATCTTCGACGATCGCGAAGCTGCAGAAGAAGCGACCAAGGAAAACGCGAAAGCCATCGACGCGCTGCAGGATGCACTGTGGGCCGAGCGCAAACGTGCTTTGCTGGTGATCCTGCAAGGGATCGATACGTCCGGCAAAGACGGCACGGTGCGCGCGGTGTTCAATCGTTGTGGGCCGCTTGGCGTTCAGGTGACGCCGTTCGGCAAGCCGAGCGATGAAGAGCTGGCGCATGATTTTCTTTGGCGCATTCACATGGCGACGCCGAAGAAGGGCGTGATCGGCGTGTTCAACCGCTCGCAGTACGAAGACGTGCTGGTGGTGAAGGTGCGTAATCTGGCGCCCGCCGCTGTTGTGGAGCAGCGCTATGAGCAGATCAACGCGTTCGAGGCGCATCTGAACGACACCGGAACGACGGTGCTGAAGTTCATGCTCAACATTTCGCGCGATGAACAGCGCGAGCGTTTGCAGGCGCGGCTGGACGATGCGGAGAAGAACTGGAAGTTCAACGCCGCCGATCTCGAAGATCGCAAGCTCTGGGACGATTATCAGAAGGCGTATGAGGTCGCGCTGGATCGCTGCTCGACCGCGCACGCGCCGTGGCGCGTGGTGCCGGCGGATCGCAAGTGGCAACGCAATGCGATCATCGCCGCAACCGTGCGCAAGGCCTTGGAAGATTTGGCGCCGCAATATCCAAAGCCGGATTGGAAGCCGGGCGATTTCAAGATCGAGTAGCGATGCTACTTGCCGGTGATGTCGTCTTCTTTGCGAATGATGCCGAGGGAGATGACGCGCTTTAGCGCTCCCTCCGGTGGAATGGAGAGCAACTTTAGTTCGTTGCGCGGCAGGTAGAGCAGAAAGCCCGACGTTGGGATCGGCGCTTGCGGCACATAGACCGCGACGAGGTCTTCGCCGATGTCGTGAACGACTTCGGCGGTGTTTTCGTTGGTGATGAAGCCGATCGCGTAGGAGCCGGGCTGCGGAAATTCCACGAGCACGGCTTGTTGGAACGACGTCCGCTCGGGCGCGGCGACCTGTTTGAACACTTGCTTGGCGCCGCCATAAATGGTGCGCACGAGAGGCAGGTTGGCGATGCCGCTATCGGCAGTGTTGACGATCCATCGGCCAACGAGATTGCCGGCAAGCGCGCCGATCAGCGTCAACGCCGCGACGGCTAGCAGCAGGCCGCCGCCCGGAAAGCGCGTCAGCACATTGAGGTGTTCTGGAACGAGCGGCTCGACGCGCGTGTCGATGAAGGTGACCACCATCCAGATCAGCCACGCTGTGACGACGAACGGCAGCACCAGAGCGACGCCGGCGAGGAACGAATTCCGTAGCCAGGTGAAGAGATTGAACCCTCGCGCGGGTGATTTTGCGGATTGAGGCGGAAGAGGCATTGAGCGGGATGTAGGGCAAGCGATGCGCCGGAGGAAGCGGGGCTAGCCAAGGGAGCTGTGCGTTCTTACCTTTCGCCGCATGTTTGGTCGCAAGAGCTCGTTTGTCTCGGCGCCGCCGCAACGCGGCCCCAGAGACGCCTTTTCTGAAACAATCATTCGAGTGGTCGAAGATATCGGCCCTGCTGTTATCGGCGTGCGGCGTACAAGCCGCTCGCGCGGGCTTTATGACGGTGCAGGCTCCGGCGTGATCATTTCGCCCGATGGCTATGCGTTGACGAACAATCACGTCGTGCGCGGGGCAGGTTCGCTCGAAGGCATTTTGCATGATGGCAGCGTGACGAAGGCCGAAATCGTCGGGACCGACCCCGATACCGATCTGGCCCTGCTGCGTTTGCATAGCAAAGGCCACCGCCCAGCGGAGTTGGGCGACTCGGAAGCTTTGCGCGTCGGCGAACTTTCGATCGCGATCGGCAATCCACTTGGTTTGCAGGCAACTGTGACCGTAGGTGTCGTGTCGGCGCTACGGCGGACGTTGCGCGGCGATAGCGGGCGCTTGATCGAGGATGTGATCCAGACGGATGCGGCGTTGAACCCCGGCAATTCCGGTGGCGCGCTGGTTGATGCGCGCGGCGCCGTGGTTGGGATCAATACGGCGATCATCGGCGGAGCGCAGGGCATTTGCTTTGCGGTGCCGAGCAGCACGGCGAAGCTGATCATTCCCGATCTGATGCGCGATGGGCGCGTGGCGCGCGGCTGGCTTGGCATTGGCGGCCAAACGCAGGGGCTGTCACGGGCCTTGGTGCGGCGCTTGGGACTGAGTAGCGAGAGCGGCGTGCTGGTTGTTGCGGTATCGAGCGGCGGGCCCGGCGAAGCGGCGGGGCTTGAGGAAGGCGATCTCATCTTGTCGCTGGATGGCGAGGCGACGGCTTCGGTGGACGCCATTCACAAATTACTGACGCGCGATCGCATCGGGCGCTCAGTTGAACTTGATGTGCTGCGCAATGGTGCGCGCACGAAGCTGAAGCTCGCGGTGACGGCGCGGCCGGAGCCAAAGGCGGCCTAGAATTGTGATCATTTGCACATCGGGCCACTGACGCAGGGGGCTTTACCGGGTGGCTATCGCGTGCTTCGCAAGGAGAGCAGGATTGGCTCTCGGGGGAGCGCGAGATGGTTCGGATTTTGATGGCCGCCTTGGCGGCTTTTCTGATGGCGTCGCCGGTGAGCGCACAACAGGCGCCGAGCGCCGCTGAATTTGCCTCCGCCGGATCAATGAGCGATGCTCAGATTTCGCCGGACGGCAATTATGTCGCCGCGATCCAGAACGTTGAGGACGGCGAGGCGCTCGTCATCATCAATTGGCGCACGCGCCAGGCGCAAGCGATCCAAGTGGCGCGGCGCGATCGCTCGCTGTTCTTGGAAGGCGTTGCCTGGAAGAACGACAACCGCCTGCTGTTCTGGGTTCGTCAGCGCATTCAGGAAGTTTCGACGGGGCTCGGCACGCGTCAGCGCGAAGATGCGGGCGAGACCGATGTGACGCGGATCTACGGTGTCAATCGCGATGGTTCGAACTTGACGCAGCTGTTCGAGAATAGCCGACTGGCGCTTGAGACGCTGTCTGTCAGCTTGATCGATCCGCTGGAGGGCGATCCTGAGAACGTGCTGATGGGCACGTGGGGAAGCGCCGGGTTCACGCTCTATCGTGTGAACGTCAATAGCGGGCGCACGTCGGCGGTTGAGGATGCAGCGTGGGAAACCGTCGATATGCTCGTGAACCGCGACGGCCGCGCGATCATGCGCATCGATGCTCTGCCATATGGCTCGGGCTATCGCTATTACCGGCGGCCGGGCGCTGGCGGGCGCTGGACGGTGGCGCACGAGGTGCGGCGTGGGCAGGGGTCGCAGAACCGAGATTTCAGCCCGTTCGCGGCGGGGCCGGGACCATCGCAAGTTTATGTCGCGGCGCGTGCCGCGGGCGAAGAGTTTCAGGCGATCTATCTTTACGACACCAGCACCGGTGAACTCGGTGCGCCGATCTTCTCGCAGCCGGATACGGACGCAGCGGTGATCGGTATCAATCCCGCCGACAATTCCATGATCTATGCGTGCGCGGAGACGCAGCGTTATCAGTGCCGGGCGACAGACCCGCGCATGCAGCGCCACTTTGCAGGGCTGACGCGCTATTTCGACAATCGCGCCGACTTTTCGTTGAGCAGTGTTTCGGCGAACGGACAGTCCTGGCTCATCACAGCTGACGGGCCGTCAGTGCCGACCACCTATTATGTCTATGACGTCGCCGGCGCGAGCATGACGCCGATCGGGCAGCGCTTCCCGAACTTGCCGCGCGCTTCGCTCGCGGACTCACGGGTGGTCAATTACACCTCGCGCGATGGCGTGGCGCTGTGGGGCTATCTGACGACGCCAAGCGGCGAGGGACCTTTCGCGACTGTGATCTGGCCGCATGGCGGGCCGCAGGCGCGCGATTCATACGGCTTCGATCGGGTGGTGCAGTTCTTGGTGAGCCGCGGCTATGCGGTGTTTCAGCCGAACTTCCGTGGCTCTGAGGGCTCTGGCCGTTCGTTCGCGCAAGCCGGTTTCCGCCAATGGGGCGGCGTGATGCAGAACGACATCACCGACGGCGTCCAGCATCTGATCACGAGCGGCGTCGCGGCGCAGGACCGCATTTGCATCGCGGGGATTTCGTACGGCGGCTACGCGGCTTTGGCAGGGGCGGCGCTGACGCCTGATCTCTACAAGTGCGCGATCTCGATCGCGGGCGTTTCCGATCTGCCGGAATTGCTCGAGACGTCGCGGTCCGACGCGGGGCGGCGTTCGGCGCTTTATGCCTACGATCAAGAGCGCGTTGGCGATCCGAGCGAGAACCGCGATCAACTCATTGCAGCGTCACCGCGCCGCCAGGTGGATCAGATCACGATCCCAATCCTGCTCGTGCACGGCGAAGAAGACACCGTGACGTTGGCGTCGCAATCGGAGCGGATGCACGAGGCGTTGCAGCGCGCGGGCAAGAACTCGCGGTACATTCAGGTGGACGGCCACGTTTATCACCCTTGGAATGGGTGGACGACGCGCAATGTGCGCGAGCTGTTGGTGGAGATGGAGACCTTCCTCAACCAACACATTGGCGAGGGACGTCAGGCGCGGACGCCTTAAGCGGCGACTGCCACGCCCTTTTCGTCGAGCAGGGTTTTGAGTTCGCCGGTCTGGAACATCTCGCGGACGATGTCGCAGCCGCCGACGAACTCGCCCTTCACGTAGAGTTGGGGGATCGTCGGCCAGTTGGCGAAGTCCTTCACCCCTTGGCGGATGTCTTCGTCAGCAAGGACGTTCACGTCGTGATACTCGACGCCGAGGTGATCGAGGATGCGCACGACCATGTTGGAGAAGCCGCATTGCGGTTGCTCCGAGGTGCCCTTCATGAACAGCACGACGTCATGGGCGCCGATGGTGCTGCGGATGGTTTCAATCGCGTCGGACATTCGAACTCCTAGGCCCGCAGGTAGTGGGCGGCGGGCTTGGCATCAAGCTTAGGTCTTGGGGGCGGTGTCGAGGGCGAGCGCATGGAGCTCGCCACCCATCCGGCCCTTGAGGGCGGCGTAAACCATCTGGTGCTGGGCGACCCGGGATTTGCCCGCAAAAGCCGCCGACCGGATGGTCGCTTTATAATGATCGCCGTCCCCAGCGAGGTCTTGGATCTGGATTTCGGCGTCGGGGAGGGCTTCGCGGAGCAGCGCCTCAAGTTCTGTTGCGGCCATTGCCATTGGATGGTCCTGAAATCACTGGGATTCCAGTCCTTCTACCCGCTGATGCATGGCATTGCACCCACCACTGCGGAACTTCATGACGATCACGAAAGTTTTGATTGCGGGTCTGACGCCTGTTCGGCATCAGGGCGGGTCTGGGGGATGGGCGGTCTGTGAAGATCGCCCACTGCGTGGGAGACGTTGACAAGAGCACACTTTCCGAAAATTTAGGCGCAGGCGTCGGCAGACGCAGGGAGAGAAGACCGCAGATTGCGGCGGCCCTGGTGGCGCTTGGTGGGAGGATGCGAGTTCAGGTTCGGCACAGGATTGAACCAGAGCGCACTCAATCACCGCAATTACGCAGAAAATATCCTCTTCGCGGTGAACCCGCGCGCACGCAGGAGCGCGACGGTTTAGCCAAAGCAAAATTCAGGGCAGGCACAAAGGGCAGACCATGACGTTGATGAATTCGCTGCTGATGTTCACGCAGCAAACTACCGCTCCGGCAGGCGCCACGCCCGCCACCACGACCGCCGCTCCGACGTTGACGGAAGCAGAACGCGCCGCCGCTCAAGCTGCGGGCCAAGACGCCGCGGCTGAAGCTGCAGGTCAGCAAGAAGTCTCGATGATCGAGCTGGTGCAGCACCTGAACGGCGTCGAAATGGGCGTCATGGTGATCCTCGGCCTGTGCGCGATCTACGCCGTCGCCCTGCTCTTCGAAAAAATCTACGTCATGCGTAAGGCCTCGAGCCAAACGAAGGACTTCCTGTCTTCGTTCCGCAAGGCCAACTCGGTTGAAGAAGCCGAAGCTATCGTTCGCAAGCTCCCGAACTCGGGCATCAAGTCGATGTTCGACGCCGGCATGGCGGAAGTGCGCCGCACGCAAGACCTCGGCCTCTACACGATGCGCGACGCCCGTGACCACACGATGCAGCGCGTTCAATCGGCGATGGCCACACGTCAGAACGAGCACCTTGAAGACCTGGGTTCTTCGATGACCTTCCTCGCGTCGATCGGCGCGAACGCACCGTTCATCGGTCTGTTCGGCACGGTCTGGGGCATCATGGTCGCGTTCGTCGGTATCGCTAAGACGCAAACCACGTCGCTCGCGGTCGTCGCGCCTGGTATCGCCGGCGCTCTGCTTGCCACCGCCGCTGGTCTCGCCGCCGCTATCCCGGCCGTTCTCATCTACAACTTCGCCGCCAAGCAAATCTCCAAGCAGGCCACGAAGCTGGACGACTTCGCGTCAGAATTCATCGCGCTCGTTTCGCGCGATATGGATCGTCGCGCCGGCTGAGGAACCTAACATTGGAGGACAACCCCAATGGCGGGTAAGTTATCTTCTGGCGGCGGAAAGCGCGGCGGATTGGACGTGAATGCGGATCCTAACGTGATCCCGTTCATCGACATCATGCTCGTGCTGCTGATCATCTTCATGATCGCCGCCCCAATCTCGAGCGTGGACATCGAAGTCTCGATGCCTGACGCTCGGATCATGCCGTCACAACGGCCACCGCGTCCGACTTGGATTTCGGTGAACAATGACGGTGTGTTCGTGATGAACGACGCGGTGGATTTGAACTCGCTCGGTGATCGTACGTACGACGCAGTGCGCGAAAATTCGCCGCTCATCGCGAACGACGAATACGAGGTGCTCGATCAGCGCATCTATATTCGGGCCGACGGCGACCTCGCTTATCGTGAAGTCGTGCGGGTCATGAACCAACTGCAGAACCGTGGCTTTACCAAAATCGGCCTCGTCGCCGAAGATCGGCGGAGGTAGGTCATGGGTGCTAAAGTAGGTGGGTCGAAAGACGGCCCAGTTTCAGAACCGAACGTCATCCCGTTCATCGACATTCTGCTCGTGCTCTTGATCATCTTCATGGTCACAGCGCCGATCCCGACCGTCGATATTCGCGTCGACCTGCCGCCGCCAAATCCGGTTCCGATCCGACTCCAGGGTTTGAACCCGACAGTCGTCGGCATCCGCGAAACGCCGGCGGGGCTCGCGCTCTACGTGGACGAAGAGACCGTTCAGCTATCACAACTTGGCGATGCCACGCTTTCCCACGCTATTCGCAACAATCCTGCCTTGGAAACGCAGCAGATTTACGCGGAAGCACGGATTTTCGTGCGCGCTGATCAAAGCACGGCTTACGGCAACGTTGTCGACGTCATGAGCCGGCTACAGGAAGAGGGCTTCGTGAAAGTCGGTATCTTCGCTGAACTAGCGAGTGAGGGATAAGACGATGGTTGGTCTTCGCCTCATATCGCTCGGCCTCGCAGCGACGATCTGTCTTGCGCTGGTTTATATGGCCGTCACGCAGCGTTTCAGCGCGATCACGGATCTTTTCGAAGATCCGGACGCGGTGAAGGTTGAGATCGAGGAGGAGGAAAAGCCGCCTCCACCTCCGCCTCCGCCGGATCGCCCGCCGCCACCGCCGCCACCAGAGCAGCGCGTTCCGCCGCCGGATCTTTCGGCGCCGCCGACGCCAACCCCAATTCCGGTTGCGGTCGACCCGCCACCGGCGCCGCCGACACCTTCAGTCATCACCAACCCGGTGTGGCTGGAACAGCCGGACGCTCGCGACTTCTCGCGCTACTATCCAGAGCGCGCGCAGGAGCGGGAAGTGGAAGGTCGCGCGACGATCGAATGTATCGTCAACGCGGACGGCCGCTTGAACTGCACGGTTACGTCGGAAGACCCGCCAGGTTACGGCTTCGGCGAAGCGACGATGCGCGTGTCGCGTCACTTCCGTATCGCTCCGGCGACGCGCGACGGGACGGCGACTTCGGGTGGTCGCATTCGGCGTACGATCCGTTGGCAGTTGCCAGACTAGTAAAGCCGCTGTCCGGTTGGCGGCAGCGCTGACAGGACAGCACAGTGAACGACGGCGTAATCACGACGTCAGAGCAAGCCGCGCGATCCCTAAGGGTCGTGCGGCTTGTGTCGTTTTGCGCCGCTGTTGGCGTGGCGGCGCTGGTGTTGTTTGGAATTGCCGCGCTTCGCTACGCGCCACTGTGGCCGCCGCATGATGGGCCGTATGTTGCGGTGGTGAGTGAGATGGCGCCCGCGCCGCAAGCGCCGCGCGCGCCGCCGCCGGAGCAACCGCGTCAGCCGCCGCGCACTGATGAATTGCAAACGGAGAGTGGGCCGTCCATCGCGCCCGCGGTTGCGCCAAGTGAACCGGTGGTGATCACCAATCCGGTTTGGATCGAGCGGCCACGCAATCCCGAGCGCTTCTATCCGCGCCAAGCATTCATGCGGGGCGTTGGCGGTGAAGTGGTGCTGCAATGTGATGTCGATACGGACGGGCGAATGGTTTGTGTCGTCGTGTCTGAAACGCCTGAGGGGCAGGGATTTGGCGACGCAGCCTTGCGGATCGCTGCGGGACACGTGATGCGGCCCGCAACCCAAAACGGAGCGCCTGCACGCGGGCGCTATCGCATGGTTGTGCCGTTTTCGCCCGCGGGATGATCGCGCAAGCGTGATTGCGATCTCGTGGCTGTGAATATCGGCACGGATCGAACGGGCACATGCTTCTCTCAACCGGCGCCAAGACCGGTTCAATGCAGGGAGGCGCGTATGACTCAATCACTCGGAATGCGTGCGACGTCGGTTGCGGCGTCAGCGGTGTTTATCGGACTTGCTGTGTTTGCTGCGTTTAGCGTGACGATCTCGTTGCAGACGCAAGGCGCAGACAGTCCATTCGTGATCCCGGTTTTCCAGGAAGCGGCGCCTGAGGCGCCGCCGCCGATCGCACGCCCGCAGGCGCCGCCGCCAACCGCGCCGGCGCAGGAGACGGATATGGCTGTCGCCGATCCGCCGCCACAGACCGAGACGACGACCGATGTTGTGTTTGACTTCGGGCCGCCGGTTGGTCCGACGGAGATCACAAATCCGCGATGGCTGCGCCGGCCGCAAAGCCTGGCGTCGTATTATCCGCGCCGGGCGCTGGCGCGCGACATCTCGGGGCTGGTGGTTCTGGACTGCCTCGTCGATACGAACGGCGCGCTGAATTGCGCGGTTGTTGCCGAAACGCCTACAAATTGGGGGTTTGGTGAGGCTGCGCTGCGGATTGCGCAAGATCACCGAATGGTCCCGGCGATGCGTGACGGGCAGGCGGTGCAAGGCCGCTACCGGATGCGAGTTCCGTTCGAGCTAGACTAAACGTTGGGGGGAAATGCGAGGCCAATCACCGCATTTTGGCCGTGATTGGCTCGCAAATCCCGGCGCTGAGGGATAAAGACACGCCATCTGGACTGGAGAAAATTACGATGAAAGTTCTGCTCGGCGCGACCGCCGCGTTTGCTCTGCTGGCGGCGCCGGCCTTCGCCCAGACGACGTCTGCACCTACGCAATGCGCATTCACTGCAGCGCCGTCGATCCCTGATGGCGCAACCGCCAGCAATAACGAAATGCGCGATGCGCGTGCGGCGTTTGAAGCATGGCGCACGACGCGCACCACTGAACTCGCCGCCTGCCAAGCTGCCGCGCAAGCGCTGCAAACTCAGGCGCAAACGGCGGTTGGCGCCTACAATGGCGGATTGACGGAAACGAACTCGACGATCGAACGCTTTGCGGCTGAGAACACCGAGTACAACGCACGCGGCGGCGCAAGCTCGGGCCGTCGTGAACGTGGCGGCACGCTTACGCGTCCTGATCACTGATCTGCGTTGGTGCGTAACGCCATAACGGCGTGAACACAGCTAAAGCCAAAGCAGCGAGCGCCAGCCCAAGGGCTGGCGCAAACGCTGCGGCTCTCGGGCCGAATTCGCCGGCCGCGAAGCCGACCAGAGCCGAGCCGATCGGCGCCCCGCCCATGAACCCCATCGAATAGACAGCGAGCACGCGGCCAAGATAACGCTGGCCGGCGGCGCTTTGCACGATCGTACGGCTGGTCGAGATCGCCACGCCCGCTGCAAATCCCCACAACACGACGATGAGCGCAAAGAGCGCGAAGGGCTTGTGAAAGCCGAAGGTGAACAGCGTCGCGGCGCCGATGAGGTGTGAGGCGATGAGCGCGCGGCCAGGCCGCAACAATGGCTTCAGACGGCTTAGAATGACGGCTGAAACGAACGAGGCGCCCCAGAAGAAGGCGAAGAGCGCGCCGAGCTGGCTCGCTTGTGTGCGTGCATCGCCGCCATAGGCCTCGCGCACGATGAGCGGAAACAGAACCTGGAACGAGCCAATGACGAAGACGCCGACATACGCCGCCGAGATAAGCATCGGCGACATGACTGGATCTTTGAAGGAATAGACGAGGCCGTCGCGGAGATCGCGCAGCGCGCCTTGGACGCTGCGCTCGTGGCCGTGTGGCTTGGGGGCTTGCAGGCCGAGGCAGATCGCAGCGCCGATGGAGAGCGCCAGGGCCTGGAGGGCAATGTATGGCGCGGGGTTCGAGCCTGCGAAACGGGCAACGAGAATGCCGGCGATTTGCGCGCCGATTTGCACGGCGGTGGTGACGGCGGCGGCGGTGGCGATTGGGGTATGTTTGCCGAGTTCGGCTTCGCGCCCGACGATGCCGTTCAAGGCCGCGTCGCGGACCGGCATCATGAAGGCCGCGCAACAGCCGACGATAATCGCGTAAGCAATGAGCCGCTCATAAGTGAGGCCGCCTGATGCGACGACACCGGCCAACGCAACGCTCATGAAGGCGAAGGCGAGATTGAGCTTTGCGAGCATCGGGCCGGCGCGCACGCGTTCGGCCAGCAAACCGCCAAACAGCAGCAGGCAAAACATTGGCGCTGAGAGCGCCGATTGGGCAAGGCCGATGCCGGCTGGGGTTGCCGTCAGCACAAAGGCGACGAGCGAGGGGAACAGAACGAACTGCATCCCGAAGGCAAAGAAGTAGCAGCCGACGAGCGCATAATAGAGGTTGAGCTCGGACACGATGCCGAAACCGGGTTTGCGTCCCTGGCCTGCCTCTGGCTCCATGGCATTTGCCATAGTCGCCGCACCGGGGCGGGTCCAGTCTGCAGGTCGTTGACGCGAGCTTAACGCAGCGCGTGCTCGCTTGCTTCGATGGCGCTACCGAATCAACCACGGGCGGAGTTCTCTGATCCTCCGCCGCCGCTGGAGTTGACCGAGCCGCACGCCCCCAAGGCGCGGCTCGCGCTAGTGCAGCGCCTGTGTGAGATCGTTTCGTGGCCGGAAACGCGCCTACCTGCTTATGAGCGGCAACTGGCGGCGGACATTCTGGTCGGGTTGTTGCGAACCACCAATGTCGATCTGCGGCGGCGCTGCGCGCACGGGCTGATCCGGGTGCAGGACGCGCCGAAGGCATTGTTGCGTTACCTGGCGCGCGACGAAATCAGCGTTGCGGGAGATTTGCTCGAGAACGGCGTCGGCTTTGACGATTCCGATCTCATAGCGACCGTGCGTGCGGGGACTTCCTCGCACTGGCTGGCGATCGCCAAGCGGCGCGGATTGGGTGAGCCGATCACCGATGCTCTGTTGCAGACGGGCGATGCGGTCACGATCGAGGCGGTGCTGCGCAACCAGACGGCGCGGCTCTCGACACAGGGCGTGGATATTGTTGTCGCAAAATCGCGACAGGCGCCCGCGCTGCCGGCGCTGCTCGTTCCGCGCACGGAATTGCGGCCGACGCAGGCTCTGGTTTTGTTCTGGTGGGCAGCGCACCAGCCGCGCTTGCAAATCCTGCGTCGTTTCGCGGTCGATCGCCAGGTTTTGATCCAAGAGCTCGGCGAAGTGTTCAAGCTTGCGGCGGCTGAGGGCTGGGCCGACGCAGATACCCGCAAGACGCTGCAAGTTATCGAACGGCGCCAGCGCAATCGCGCCGCCGCCGCGCAGAGTCCGTATAAGTCACTTGAGGGCGCGCTCGCCGCCGCCGAAGGGGGACTTGAGCGCGGACTTATCCACGAGATCGCGCATTTGGCGGGCGTGAAGCCTACAACCGCGGCGCAAGTGTTTGCCGACGCGGGCGGTGAAGCGATCGGCGTGTTCTGCAAAGCTGTTGGTTTGAAGCGGCCGCTGATGATCGGGCTGTGGAAAGCGCTGCGGCGCCCTGGCGGCGATCCGGATTCGCCTGACAATCCGCTCGGTCGCGCCGTCTATGTGTTTGACACACTTGCGACAGCGAAGGCGCAGACTGTGTTGCGGTATTGGAATTGGTCGTTCACCGCCGATGCGGCGGGAATTGAACATCAAACTTACGGCAACGAAGTGCTCGAATTGTCGTTGGCGCGGCGCAACGCCGCGCTGTTGTTCAGCCGCAACGGCTGAGTTTGCACGCCGGTTAAATCTGGCGAATCCAAAACGGCGGGTTTAAGCCTTGGCGTCGCGCGATTGGCGGCGCGGGGAGGCGAACAAATGCTTCACGCCGCAGCAATGCTGGCTGGCTTGGCCGTCTTGTGGATGTTGGCCACGCAGCGCGCGAGTTCTCCACAGGATTGGGTTTTCGCGGTGAGCGCGAGCTTCGTGTGCGTGCTGGTTGCGATGCGGTTCGGCGGCGCGAGCAGTGCGTTCGCGCGTGCGCCGCGTTTGCTGGCGCTGAGTGCGGCGCGTGCAGGCGCTGTGGCGCGTGGCTCGCTGGCGACGTTGCGCGCTGCGCTTTCTGCTGACGTGACGATGAAGCCAGCGTTGGTGCGCGTACGTTCGCGGGCCAATCGCTCCGCCGAGCGCGCATCGTTCGCGAACATGATCAGTGCAACGCCGGGCATGGCAGTGGTCGAGACCGATGCGGACGGCATGCTGGTGCACGTTCTCAATGAAGACGCGATCGATCCCGCCGATCTTGGACGATTAGAAGAACATGTCGTCGGCGGAGGGCGCGCATGACGGCGCTCGCGGCGGCTATCGGCGTTGGCATAGCGTTGTTGCTGTGCGTGGTGCGGCTTTTCGTTGGGCCTACGCTCTATGATCGCACGCTCGCGGCAAACGGCGTGATCATTAAGATCGCGATTATCGTGGCGGCGGGCGGTGTCATTGCCGGGCGCGCCGTGTTCGTTGACGCTGCGCTCGCGTTCGTGCTGGCAAGCATGGTGGCGAATGTCGCGGTGTTGAAATTCTTCCGTCTGCGGACCTTCCAGGCGCCGTTGGCGCGCGCGGAGGACCTCTAATGGACGCGGGCGCTGTGCTTGAATTCTTGCAGCTGGGCGTGTCCGGCATTGTCGTCGCTGCCGGCTTGTTGCTGATTGCGGGTGGATCACTGGGCTTGCTGCGTTTTCCTGATCTCTACACGCGCTTGCATGCGGCGAATGTCGCTGATGTGGTTGGTTCGGTGATTGTGGTGATTGGGCTCGCAATTGCCGCGCCGGATTGGGCCATTGCGGTTCGCTTGCTGTTGCTCGCGGCGTTGTTGATGGCGCTTGGGCCGACGCTTACGCATTTGGTGGCGCAGGCGGCGCATGCGGCCGGTCTTGCGCCGATTGCGGGGCGTTACGCTGCGCCGCGGCCAGGCGCGACGCATAAGAGCACACCGCCATGATCGCCGCGCTTCCATGGTTGGCGCTCGCGCTGATGGGCGTGGCGATTGCGTCTTCGATTGGCGCGCTCGCAGCGCGTTCGTTGTTTGTGACTTGCATGCATTTGCTGACGGCGGGTGTCGCGGTGGCGGCGGCGGTTTTGCTGTTGCGCTCGGGCCAAGGCGGATTGGCGTTAGCGTTGTTCGCGGCGGCGTGGGCGCCGGTTTTGCTGATGGCGGCGATGTCGTTGAGCGCGCGCACGACGAAAGGTGGCCTACGGCGCTTGCCTTGGGTGAGCCTACTCTGCGCGGCGATTGCAACGAGCGCTGTGTGGTGGCCGTTGGCGGAATTGCTGCGGGCGCCGCCAGTGACGATCAGTGGCGAACTTGGCGGCTTGAGTTTTTGGCTTGCGCCGATCGTGCTGGTGGCGGGCGTGGCGTGCGCGGGCATGCTCGGCTATGGCGAGCGCGGTGCGTTGATGCGGCGTCGCGAGAGCGACGCATGAAGCTCGGCGCCCATGTCATCGTCGCGGCGGCGGCGCGCTTCTTTGCGCCGCTCATCGCGCTGTTCGCTCTGGCTTTGCTTTCGGGCGCGGCGGCGGGCGGCGGCGTCGGCTTCGTCGCGGGTCTGGCGTTTGGGTTGATGCTGTTGCTGCACGCGTTGACGTTCGGCGCGGCGGCGGCGCGTGCAGCGTATCCAACGCCGTTGGCACGGCTGACCTTGGCGCTTGGAGTGGTCGCAACCGGCGCGAGCGCGGGACTGCCGGGCTTTGCGTATGCGAGCCAAGCAATGGAGGCGGGCGCTTTCGCGGCGACGATTGGCGCGAGCGCTCTAGTGCTGCAGGTGTTGTTCGGGCGTGCGCCGACTTTGCGGGACGGTGAACTGTGATTGGCCCCACCGCATTCTCGCTGGAACCGATCTTGGCCGCTTGTGCCGTGGCGCTGGTGATGATCGGCGCAGCCGCGGTGTTGTTGTTGAGTAACGCGATTAAGCGCCTTGCGGGATTGCTGATCGCTGGCTTTGGCGCGATCGGGGGCTTGGCGGCGCTTGGCGCCTCTGATGGCGCGTTGATTGTTGGCGTCGCCGTGTTGTTTGCGCAGACAGCTATCGGCGCGGCGTTAGTGGTGCGTTTGCAGGAGGCTTACAGCGCCATCGACGCGGTGGAGATCGATGCGGCGGATGCTGACGACGACGCGCAGGATCGTGCGTCATGAGCGCCGCTTATCTCGAACTCGCACGCGAACACGCGCCCTTGTTCATGATCTTGGCGCCTTTGATTGGCGCGGCGCTGATGCTGGTGAGCGGGCCGGCGCGGTTGAGCTGGATCGTCGCGGCGCTGGTGGCGAGCGCAGGCGCGTTGGTGGCGGTTGATTTTGCAGTGCGCGCGCTCGCGGGTGTGCAGCCGATCGCAGTTGTGGGCGTGATGCTTCATGTCGACGGTATCGGCGCGTTTGCGGCGGCGCTATTGGCGGTTGTCGCCGCGTTCGCGATCTGGGCGGTGGGCGCTACGCTGAAGGATGGCGGCGGCGCGGCTGCGCCATTGTCGCTGGCGCTGATGCTTGGCGCCAACGCGGGCTGGACCGGCGCATTATTGGCGGGCGATTTGGGCTCGATCATCGCGGCGGTTGAAACGGCGTGGCTCGCGGCTGTCGGCGTGGTTGCGACCAACGCCGGTCGTGATCGAGCAGCGCTTAACGGCGCTCTGCGGATGCTCAGCCTCGGCGGGATTGGCTTTGCCTTGATGCTGCTTGGCGCGGGGTTGTTTGCGCGCGCGGCGGGCACATCGTCGATGGAAGCCTTGACGCTCGCGCATATTCGGATGCCAGGGCTCGCAGGCGCAGGGGCCGGACTGATGATCTTGGGCCTCGCTGTGAAGGCAGGTGTTGCGCCACTTCACGCGTGGGGGGCCGCGGCGCTTGGGCGCTCGACATCGATGGTGACGTTCGGTGTTGGGGCGCTTGGCATTGTGGGCGCGCTTGCGGTGATGTCGCGGCTGGCGGGCTACGTCATGGTTGCGCCGGAGATTGGCGAAGGCATTCAGGCGGCGCTTGCGGCCATCGGGGGCGTGAGTGTTGTGGTTGGCTCCGTGCAGGCGGTTGGGGCGCGCAATTTATTGCGGCTGACCGCGTATGCGGGTGTTTCCCAAGCAGGGTGCGTGTTGCTGAGTTTGGCGCTGGGCTCGCCTGCGGGCTTTGCAGCGTCGATGGTGCAGCTGGTGGCGTTCGCGGCGGCGGCGTTGGCGCTCTATGGCGGCGCATCGGCGGGACGCGTGCAGACGTTGGCGATGCTCGATGGCTATGCGCAGCGGGCGCCATTGGCGAGCGCGGCGATCACGGCGGGCGCGCTGAGTTTGATGGGCGCGCCGCTGACGATCGGATTTCTGGGGCGATGGCGGTTGGTTGAGGCTGGTGTCGGCGCAGGTTGGTGGTGGGCGGCGGGTCTTGTGATCATCGCCTCGCTTGCAGGCGTGTTTTACGGCGGCCGTTTGATCGAGCGCATGTACTTCCGGCGCGCCAATGCCGCCTATGCGGGCGAGGGCGGCGTGTGGCGCGTGACGCTGGCGCCTGCGTTGATTGCGGCGATCGCCGCGATTGGATGGGGCCTGGCGCCGGGTGGGTTGCTGCGCGCGGCGGCCTCCGCATCGCTGATGCTCGGAGGGATTTCACCGTGACGGTTGAGATCGCTCTCTTCTGTATTTTGGGTGCGCCACTGGTGCAGGCGGCGCTCATCATGCTCGTGCAGAAGCCGCCGGGTTTGCGCGACCTGATCCACATCTTGTTCTCGCTCTTCACTGGCGGATGCGCGATCTATCTGGCGAACGCTGTCGCGCACGGAGAGACGGCGCGCATTGTGTTGGCGCGGCCTTTGCCCAACGTGGATCTTGCCTTCGCGATCGACCCGCTGGGGGCGATGATGGCGGTGGTGCTGACCGGACTTGGCGTTTTGCACGCGGTTCATGCTGCGGGGATCGTGCGAGCCAAACAAGAGAAGGCGCCGGCTCGGCTGCTTGCGTTTATCGCTTTGGCGATGTCGGGCGTCACGGCTGTGGCGTTCTCGGCAAACCTCTTCAGCTTTTTCGTTGCTTACCAAGCGTTGTCATTGGCAGCGTTCCCGCTGGTTGCGCATCGCGGCGATGAAGAAGCACGGCCCGCTGCACGCGCGTTTTTGGCGACGCTGCTTGCAAGTTCGATCGGGCTCTTCCTGCCGGCGATGATCTGGACCTACGCGATTGCGGGCGCGTTGGATTTCCAGGCGGGCGGGGTGTTGGCCGGACGCGTCGATGCGTTCACGGCGAATGCCTTGCTGGTGTTGTTCGTTCTGGGCATCGCCATGGCGGCGATACCGCCGATGCACCGGTGGCTGCCGGCATCGAGCACCGGGCCGTTTCCGGCGCTGGTCGCGATCCAAGCGCTCGCGGTTTTGCCCGCAGGCGGTATCGGGATTTTGAAAGTGGTGACGTTCGTGTTCGGCACCGCGATGGCGGAGGCGGTGCTGGCCGCGCAGGCGCTGATCGTTCTCGTTGGCATCGGCATGATCGGCGCGGCGGTGATCGCACTTTCGAAGCAGGATATTCGCGAGCGGCTTGCCTACTCGGTGATGGCGCAATCGCTGGCTGTGGTGATGGGCGCGTTGCTGGCATTGTTGCCGGGACAATACGCGGCGGCCGGTTTGTTTGCGGCGGCGTTGCAGATTGTGGCGCTGGCGTGCGCGGCGGCAACTTTGCTGATGGCGGCAGGCACGACGGCGGCGATCACCGGGCGCACGAAGGTTGCGGACTATGCCGGCCTTGGGCGGGTGATGCCGTGGACGTTCGCGGGCTTTGCGATCGCGTCGGCGAGTATGATCGGCATGCCGCCGTTCGCTGGCGCTTGGGCAAAGCTCTGGCTGATTGCGGCGGCGGCTGGATCGGGCTTGGTTTGGGCGGCGGGACTTGCGAGCGTCGCTGCGATTTTGACATTCATTCACTTGGGACCGCTCGCGGCGAATGCCCTTGCTGCGCGCGCGCCGACGGACGCGTTCAAGCGGCCTGACGGCGCATCGATCCTGCTGGCGGCGCCGGTGATCCTCGCTGCGGCGGCGACGTTGTCGTTGCTGGTGCTGGCCGATCCGCTCGCGATGTTTCTATCGCCAATCTGGACGCCGGGGTCGCCATGAGCAAAGCGCCGCCTCCACCGCGCAGTGGCGTCACCGGCTTGTTGTGGGTGTTCTGCGCTACCGCGCTGCTGATCGGCTTGGGTTTTGACCTCGGCGCCGGCGCGCGTGTGAAGTTCTGGATAGGCGATCAGCCGGGATCGGCTGCTGCAGTTGGCGCGACGGCCGTGCTGTTCGTGTTGTTGGCGACGCAGGCCGCGCGGTTCGCGCTCGGGCGGCGCCGGAAATTCGAAGAGGAGCACGCTGATGATCCTCACGCTTAATCCGGGATTTGTGCCGATCATTGCGGCGCTGCTGATTTTGGCGACGCCGCGGACGCTGCGGTCGCTGGTGATCGTGGCGGCGGCGCTGATCTCGTTCTGGCTGTTGCTCGATTACGAGTTCGGCGCGGCGGCGACGATGGCGCAGATGGGATTGCCCGTCGTGCTGCTCAATCTCGATGAACTCAATCGCATCTTCGGCATCGCCTTGTTGATCGCGCTGATCGCGATCGGGATTTATTCCGGCGCGCGGCGCAATCGCTATGAGGACGCGGCGATATTGTTGCTGGCGGGAAGCGCGGTTTCGGCGCTGTTCGTGGGCGACCTCATCAGCTTTGTGGCGACGCTGACGCTTGGCGGGCTTGCGGGATCGTGGGTGGTGTTCGCTTCGCCCCTTGAAGGCGCGGGACGTTCGGGCGCGCGGCTGCTGATTTGGAGCGGCCTTGAAGGTTTGCTCTTTCTCGTTGGCGTTGCTTTTCACATTTCGGTGGGTTCGCAGGCGGCTGTCGTTGCGCGCTTGGACATTACATCGATCGGCGGCGCGTTCATCTTTGCAGCGCTGATGATCCGCGTTGGCGCGCCGCTCGCGCATGTGTGGCTGAAGGACGTCGTCTCGCACGCCTCGTCGACGGGCGCGGGGGCGCTCTCGGTGTTCACGACGATGATCGGCGTTTATGCGCTTGCGCGCATGTTCCCATCCGAGCCGATGCTGATTTGGGTCGGTGGCGCGATGATGTTGATCGGCGCGTTCTACGCGGCGGCCGAGGACGATCTGCGGCGCGCTGCTGCGTATGGCGTCACCATGCAAACGGGCTTGTGCACTGCGCTGATCGGCATCGGTACGCCGCTGGCGTTGGCGGCGGCGGAAGGGCACGCGTTCGCGACCATCCTTTCGTTCCTGGCGTTCCAACTTTTGCTGGGCGGTGTTTTGGAGCGGCGCGGCAACGTCAATGTTTCGCAGCTCGCCGGCAGGGGCCGGACGATGCCGATTACGGCGTTTCTGCTTGTGCTTGCCGGGCTCGCGGTCTCGGCGGCGCCCGGGATGGTGATGTTTGCGTCGCAAGCTGCATCTCTGGACGCGGCGGCGCAGTGGGATCTGCGCTGGCTCTGGACGATCATCTGGGCGGCGCCGGCGGTGTTGTTTGTGTCGTTGCTTGTGCGCGCGTCGCTCGCGGCATTCACACCGACGAGCGAAGTGAAGCCGATTTTGGAGGCGCCATTCTCGAAATTGCTCGGCGCAGGGTTGGCGCTGTTCTTGTGTCTTGCTGTTGGCCTCGCGCCGCGTTGGTTGTTCGATCTGATGCCGGCGGAAATTTCGTTCCAGCCATTCGTGCTCGATCGGGTGACGCCGCAATTGCAATTGCTCGGTGGCGCCGGCGTCGTGTTCTTGTTGTTGCGGCTCGCGCGCGCTGCACCGCGCGACGAGCGGGTGCGATTGCTCGATATCGACGCGCTGTACCGCGGACCGCTTGCCGAGGCCGGGCAGTGGGCCGGGGTGTTGGCGCTGCGCGTCTACGGCGCTTGGCAAGACTGGACGCGGCGCGCTTCGCATGCGGCCGGGCGCTCGCTCGAGGCGCTGGCGAACGCGTGTGACCGGCCCTACGCGGGATCGAGCGCCGCGGTCACGTTCGCCTGCATCGGGGCCGTGGTTTTGGCGATGCTTTTCGTTCGCTCGTAATCATCTATCTGGTCTAGGCGAGTTTCGGATTCGACCTTCGTCTTTCTGTTACAGTGAACACACATTCAATATTTGCGCTCGCTTTTCACTTGCAAGAACTGAAACTATACTCATACAGTATCTGAGCTTCACTTGCAGATCAGTGATTAGGCGATGGACAACCAGCGCGACTTGGTGCGCATGGCCGCGGAAATCGCGGCCGCTTACGTTTCGGCCAACCCGGTTCAGGCGCAGGAGCTGCCTGCGCTGATCCGTACCGTGCATAGCGCGCTGCTGGAGGTTTCCGGCGTGACCGCCGTGGCGGCGGAATCCGTGCTCGAACCTGCTGTTTCGATCAAAAAATCGGTGACGGCCGATTACATTATCTGTCTGGAGGACGGGAAAAAGTTCAAATCCCTGAAGCGCCATTTGCGCACGCGCTATGCCATGACGCCGGAGGAATACCGGACCAAATGGAGCCTGCCGCACGATTATCCGATGGTCGCGCCGAATTACGCCAAGGAGCGCTCGAACCTCGCCAAGCGCATGGGCCTTGGGCAGACCCGCAAAGGCGGTTGAGGAAAATCCTATAATTAGGAAAAATCTACCCTTCATCTCTGATGGGGCCGTACGCATGCTGTCTGCATGGACGGTCGGCCCGGACAAAATCGGCGTGGTGGGATGAGCGTGTTTTTCAAACGCGCAGAGGGCGCGGCTGCGACCGATGCGGCGGCTCGCGGCGTTGCGCGGGCCGAAAGGCCAAGTGTGGCTTAGCGCGGAGGAGCGCGGTGCGGCGGGCATGCTGCGCGCTGATTTTGGCGCGGGCGAAATCGGGGTGGTGCGTGGATCCGATTGGATGGCGGCCGATGGGATCGACGCGCGGCGCGTCGATCCCACAGGAATTGGCAATGGCGCGGCGATGCGATTGGCGAGGGGGTGTCGCTGATGCATTGGCGCGTTTGGCCGCGCCGCCGCGGCGTGTGGTTGAGCGCGTGTGTTTGTACGAGGAAGGACTTGACGCGCTGGAACGGGCTTGAGGGGTGGCCGATGCAGTGGCGTAAGGTGGCGCTAGAGCTTGGCTTGGCGCAGCTCGCTGCTGATCTTTAGGTGGCGGCGCGGGCTTGGTGCTGGATGCGGCTCATCATCGAGAAGAGGCCGTTGGAGCGCTGCATGGTCAGCGCGTCCTGAAGGCCGAGGCGTTCGAAGACAGCTTTGGGATCAACTGAAAGAATCTCCTCCGGCGTGCGGCCCGAGAAGATGCGGAGCAGCATGGCGATTTCACCGCGCACCAGATGTGCGTCGGAATCGCCCCGAAAGAAGAGCTTTTCCGGTGTTTCGGCGTGGCGTTCGCTGACGAGCCAGACGCGGCTGACGCAGCCACGCACACGGTTGTCATCGGTGCGCTCGTCATCGTTCAAAGGTTCAAGTGCACGCGCAAGCTCGATCACATGCGAAATGCGCTCCTCCCAGTCAGGGAGGAGCGCGAAATCGTCTGCAAGTTCTTCGATCGTTTGATCGATGCTGGCCATGGGCTTCAAATGCGCCCTGCGGCGCATCTGGGCAAGGTCAGTCACGACCGCCGCCGTGGCTGCCGGGGGCCGGCGTCATGGCGGTGGTGTCCGGCTGAGCGACGGCGCCAATGCAGGTGCCGATGTCCCGGAGGCCGTGTTGGCCGAGGCAGAACGCGTTCTCATAGCGGAAGCGCGCGGCCGACATGCATTGATAGAGCTGCAGCTGGGCCATCTCGAAGCAATCGCGTGAACGCGGATCGGCGATGAGGCGGGTCACGGCGCTTTGGTTGGCGTCGACGGCGTCGAGCGCTTGCAGCGCGGCGACGGCGGCCATGCGATCGAGAGCTTCACCGCGCGAGGCGTTGACGCGCCACGAGGCGGCTGCTGGCGTTGAAGAGACTTCCACCACTTGCTGACCGCCGCGAACGGCGTCCCAGAAGCGGCGGCCGCCGTAGACGGACGGATCGCTTGAGGGCGAGAGGCTGAGCGGCGTCACAGCAAGGCGTGGCGCGACTTCGGTTGGAACCGCGTTCGACGGCGCACCGTCACGGCCAAGCGTACGAATGCGTTGGACGCGAGCGGCTTGTTGCGGGGCAACGGCGTTGGCCCAGCGCTGGCTTTGCAGCGAGTAAGCCATTTCCTGGTAGCGATCGGCGACGCTGATGATGCGGGCGCTGTCGGCGTTGGCGGAGGCGAGCAACATGTTGGTTGCTTCCTGGCCGCCGCGGAGACCGCGTGCGTAGGACGGATCGACCGAGACTGCCCAGATGACGGCGTCGCGGCCGTAATAGGCTGCAGCGTCGCGGACGCCTTGGACGAAGGCCGGCGATTGGGCGGCGGTGTTGGCGCCGTAAGCGACCCAGCCGCGCGTCAGTGCATCGCGGTTGTGGCGTCCGACGCGATCAAGTGCGGTTTCGAGGCCTGCCGCGTCCCGCATGGTTGAGGAACGCAATTCTGTGACGTCGCTTTGATAGGCGGCGTAGGCGGTGACTGCTGTTTGCAGATCGCCTGAGCTCGTTGCCGCCGCTTCCGTGGCGGGCGGCGTTTGAGCGTTCGCGGCGCCGGCGCCGAGAAGGGCGACGACCGCGGTTGTGGTCCAGACCGCAATGCTTCGCATCGGCTTCTGCTCCTGATCCTAGTTTGGTGAGTCCGCTTCCGAGCACGACTCAGAACGGGCACTCTCTCCCCCGGCGCGTTAAGAAGTCTTTTACTCGCGAGCGACGTTTAAGTGTCAACACAACAGGCCGTAACGCCAGGTGCAAAAGCAGCGCCAATGGCAGCGACGCTGTCATGGGCGGGCTGGATTTGGGCCGCCGGGATCGTTGTGGCGGCGGCTGGCGCTGTTTTTGGCGGTGGAGAGCAGCGGGACGTGGCGGCTGCGGCCGCATTAGCGTTAGCGCCGGCGCTGGTTGGATTCGTCTTGTTGCCTTGGACCGGGCTGCGTTGGGCGGCGCTTGGTCTCGTTTTGGTGTGGCTGGTGACGGTTTTGGGTCTGGTCGCGGGAACTGGCGGCTGGGGCTCGCCGGTGGCGGCGGGACTACTCGTGCCGGTGGCGCTGGCGCGGACGCTGGGGCGCTGGACCCGGATCGCGGGTGTCGGTGCGGTGCTTGGGTACGCCGCGGCAGGCTTAGTGTTTCCGATGGGAGGCGGTGGCGCGCTGGGACCGTTTCCGGTGTTGCTGACTCTGCTTTCGCTGGGACTGTCGATGTGGCTGCTGGGATTTGCCCAGCGTGCTGAGAGCCGGGAGCGGGCGATGAGCCATCGCATTGCCGAGGTGTCGCATGAGTTGCGGACGCCGCTCACGCACATCCTCGGTTTTTCAGAAATGATTGAGCGCCAGATTTTCGGCGAAGTCGGCGCGCGCTACGTTGAGTATGCGGGGCTCATTCGCAAGAGCGGCGCGCATCTCTTGGGCCTGGTGAACGACCTTCTGGATTTGTCGCGCATCGATGCCGGCAAATACGAGTTGCAGCTGGGTGCGTTCGACGTGCGCACCGTTATCGAAGACGTCGTGCGCGTTTCGATCGATAGCGCCGATAAAAAGCAGATCGCGCTTGGGATGCTGACGCCGGATACGGCGCTGAATGTGATGGCGGACGATCGCGCGCTGAAGCGAATGCTGATCAATACGGTCGGTAACGCCATCAAGTTCACGCCCGAGGGCGGGCGCGTGATGGTGCAGGTGGCTGTCGTGAACGGCGCGCTGCAACTCGATACGATCGATAACGGACCGGGAATTCCGGAGGCGGAGCGGGCGACGCTTGGGCACGCTTACGAGCGCGGTTCGGGGGGCGCGCGTGCGGAAGGGACAGGGCTTGGATTGTCGCTTGTGCGCGCGCTTGCGACGCTGCATGGCGGCGAATTGAGTTTTCACGAAGCGCCAGGTGGCGGCGCGCTTGTGCGGCTGACGCTGCCGGTGCTGGCCGCCTAGCGGCGGATGGTCAAGAACGCGCGTGCGGCGGCGACGTCGCCAACTTCAACGAGCAGACGTTGCGAAGAACGGCCGCTTTGCAGGCGGATTTCGACGGTTTCGCGCGGATCGAGCGTGACGAGATCGCGAAAGGCCGTGTCCGGGAAGGTGAAGACGACGAATTGCTGATTGTCGACGCGCTCGGTGGTGCGCGTCGATGGAATGGTGAGCGAGGTTCCCGGCGCGGGCAGGCCGGCCTCCAAGCCCTGCGAAATGCGCTGCGTTAGCGCCACTTCGCGGACGGCGACGCGCGCGCTGTCGCGGAGAATGAGCTGTGCCGATGCGGGGCCGGTTTCGTTGCGTGCGACCGGGATCGCGAGCGTCAGGCGCTGGAGTTCGCCGCGCTGACGGACGCCGAAATTGGCAACGAGCGGCGCGTCGATGACTTGGCTGAGCCGCCAACCGCTGGTGTCGACGGCGCGGCGCGCGCGCCAGGAACGACCCCAGCCGGGAAAGTCCATGGCGCCGACATTGATCCAGGAGGAAAAGGCGCGGCGTGCGTCAGCGGCTGCCGTTGCGGTGCGCTGGTCGCCGCAGGAGCGGCCGCGTGCGGCGCTGACGGCGGCGTCTTCGAGTTCGCGGACATTGGCGCTGGTCCAGCCCGAACGCAGCAGGGCGCCGCGTGCTTGCGCGAGGCCGACGCCTAGCGCTGAGCGTATTTCAGGTGTGAAGAGGCGGCACTGCGCGTCAGCTTCCAGGAGGCCGCGGCGTTCGACGAACGCAGTGCGCGCGTTCGGTTCGGTGGCTGAGGCAACCGAAGCCGTTCCCGAAACCAGGGCGAGTGCAAGGAAAAGAAAGCGCATGCGAGCTGGAGAGGTTAAACTAAGGTTCTTTCGTTCTGATGAACGGCGGTCATGGAAGAGCTTAAGACAGATTTCTGGGCGAGCGCGCTGATCCGACGGGCGGAGATTGCCGGTGCGTTCGCGGGGGTCGTCCATAAGGGTGACCCCGATGCGGGCGCCGTGCTGGTGAAGGTTGCGACCTTGGATCGGAAAGCGCGGCTTTATGGGCCGGCGCGCAATGGCGATGGCGAACGGATTTGGCTGGATCTATCGGCGGGCTCGCTGGGGGACCTCGAGAGCGACGTGGATGAGTATGTCCGCAAGCGCCGCCAGGGCGATCCGGACCTCTGGGTCATCGAGATCGAGGACCGCCAGGGGCGCCATTTTCTGCAGGAGCCGGTGGATTCTGGCGCGGCAATGTAGGCCTGCGCGCCCCGGTGTTGCCCGTGCGGGCGCCAGGGCGTAAACGCGCCGCTTCGCTTTTTAACGAGACCTAATGTCCGCCGACCCCGCCACCGAGGCCGCCCGCCGCCGCACGTTCGCGATCATCTCGCACCCTGACGCGGGCAAAACCACGCTGACGGAAAGCCTGCTTCTGGCCGGCGGCGCAATCCACTTGGCCGGCGAAGTTGCTGCGCGCGGGCAGGCGCGGCGGACGACATCGGACTGGATGAAGATCGAGCGCGAACGCGGCATCTCGGTGTCGAGTTCGGTGATGATGTTCGAGCACGACGGCATGGTGTTCAATCTTTTGGACACACCAGGTCACGAAGACTTCTCGGAAGATACGTATCGGACGCTGACGGCGGCGGACTCGGCCATCATGGTGCTGGACGCGGCGAAGGGCATCGAGCCGCAGACGTTGAAGCTGTTCGAGGTTTGCCGTCTCCGGGACATTCCGATCACGACGTTCATCAACAAGATGGACCGTGAAGCGCTCGATCCATTCGAGCTGCTGGATGAGATCCATTCGAAGCTGGCGATGGACACCGCGCCGATGTATTGGCCGGCCGCTTCGGGTCAGCGCTTTGCCGGGATGCTCGATCTTACGACGGATGAGTTCGTGCCGTTCCGTCGCTTGGAGCATGGCGAAGAAGGCTTTGCGATCGAGGCGCGCCAGAAGCGCGGCAGCGAGGGCTTTCTAGCGGGCGTGCGCGATGATGTGCGGGCCGAGCTTGAAGAGACGGCGGAACTTGCGCGCGATGGCTTGCCTAAGTTTGATCTGACGGCGTTCCGCGAAGGCCATTTGACGCCGGTGTTTTTCGGTTCAGCGCTGCGCCGTTACGGCGTGCTGGAGCTGCTGGCGGGACTCGGTGCGAATGCGCCGCCGCCGCGGCCGCTGAAGGCGAAGGTGAAAGGCCAAGAGACTGAAGTGACGCCGGGGCGCAATGACGTCAGCGGCTTCATCTTCAAGATCCAAGCGAATATGGATCCCAAACACCGCGACCGGGTTGGCTTCTTCCGTATTTCATCGGGCAAGTTTCAGCGCGGCATGACCTTGAAGACGGCGGCGGGCAAAGGCTTCAACGTCCACAATCCGATGATGTTCATGGCGCAGGATCGTGAGATTGCGCAAGAAGCATTCCCCGGCGATGTGATTGGCATCCCGAGCCATGGCGGGTTGCGGGTCGGCGACTCGCTCTCGCAATCGGGTGATGTGGTTTTCCAGGGCATCCCGAATTTTGCGCCGGAAATTTTGAAGCGCGTGCGGGTGAAAGATCCGCTGAAGCAGAAGCATTTGCGCAAGGCGCTGGAGTCGCTGGGCGAGGAAGGCGTGACACAGGTGTTCAAGCCTGTGCACGGCGGCGATCTGGTGGTTGGCGCGGTTGGTCAGCTGCAGTTCGAGGTGCTCGATGAGCGTATGAAGGCAGAATACGGACTGGAAGTGATCTTCGAGACTTCGCCCTATCAGGCTGCGCGTTGGATCAGTGCGGAGACGCGCGCGGATCTGGAGGCGTTTATCGAACGATCCGCCTCGCAGATGGCTGAGGATGTCGACAACGCGCCGGTGTTCTTGGGCAAGAGCTCATGGGAAATCGGCTACGTGCAGGAGAAGAATCCAAAGATCAGGTTCAGCGACACCAAGGAACGCGCCGCTTAATCGTACGAAACACCTTCTCCAAGCCGAACGCTTCGTAAAAGCGTTTTGACGGTCGAAGTCGCCTGTCAGCAGAAATGGGCATGCGAGCTCAGCACCGGATGGGGTAGGCATGGGCGACTATGCGCCGCCTATGCCGGCAGGCAAGGCTCAAGCGGCGATCGCGGCGCTCTTGCGAACCTTGAAGAAGCGCATCGCGCGTTGGGCGGCTTCGACTGGAACGTTGTTGTACATGCGGCCGAACTCTTCGGCGCGCTGCATGGCTTCATCGCCGCCGCAAGAGAGCACAGCCAGCGTGACGAAGAGCGGACGTTCGATGCCGGCTGCGCGACAGATCATGGCGAGGCCGTCAATGTCGCGGCGCTCGATCAGATCGGCGACCGTTTCCGGCTCGAGATTGGTGATCTCTGCAAGGCCGTAGAGGAAGTGGGTCTGCTTGGCTTCGCGATAGAGCGAAACCAGCAAGCGGGCGTGGAGTTCGCCGCTGTTCTTCTTGGCTTGAATGAACGCCATCGCGTTCTTGGCTTCGGCGGACATGTCGCCGGCGGTTTGGCTCATGCGGGCGCGGGCTTTTGAGAGCGCTGCGTCCAACGTCGCGGGATCGACCGAGGCGTTGCGCTTCATGATTTGATCGCGAAGGGTGTTCTCGACGACGAAATACATCTCGTTGAGGAGATCAAGCGGCAGGTCCGAGCGCTTTACGACGCCTTCGTGCAGCAGCGTATTGCGGCGCGCGCGATCGACGGCGGCTTCCATGCTGGTGCGTGAAATCTTGGCGCCGTCGTTGCGGATGAGCGCGTCGAGAGCGTTGTCGTCGCCGAACTTCACGATGGCGTCCGAGACGGATTCTGTGACGTCCTCGCGCTGAGCGACGGCCTTGATGTGCGGTTGACTCTGGTAGGTGACGATCTGGAGCAGAGTTTGCTCGTCGAGCGCGCGGCTGCGCCTCAGGACAGGGCCCGCGATCTCGAACGAATGGTTAGCCAGATCGCGCATGAGGCCGACGGGGGCGTCTTTGGCATCGGCAAAGAGCTCGGAGAGTTCGGCCAGGACCGAGTCCTGCATTTCGGCTGCGACGAGTTGCAAGACGTCGTCGAACAGCGCGCTTTCGCGCGTATTGCGGCTGCCTGATGTTTCGAAGAAAAGATCTGTGACTTCCCGCAGCAATTCGCGACGCTGGTTGCTGTCGGTCGTGCGCGCCAGATCGACAAGCTTCGCAAACCGCGCGTTAGACATGGCCGAGAGATCTCCTGAATGCGCCGGAAATTAATGCGGGGTCGTAAACAAACCTTACCTGTAACGTCAGTTTCCGAGGCGAGAACGCAGCTCCTGCTCGGCGACGGGGCCGCCAAGAAGCGCCAGGGAAATCTCATCTTCTGGGCGGCCGGCGGCGACCGGTGTTTCGAGAGCTTCGTGTTCTTCAGCAATGAGCGCAGTGGGTGTCGCCGCCGGAACGGGCTCAAACCTTGCGCGCATGGAGGCCGGCGCACGCGCGCTGACGCCGGAAATTATGCCTTCCTGCGGAGTTGCGGCGGGTACGATGGCCTTGAATTCGCAGCTGTTGGCGTGGAAGCTCCACGCCATGCAAAGGGTGTCGTCGGTGCAAAGCCGCTCGCAATCGGTTGCGGTCTCAGCTTCGAGTGAGGCGTACGTGCCTCCGGGCCGGGCGACGTTGTTATCAGCCAACGCCCAGGCGGCGCCGATTTGGGCGATGGCGAGAACGGCGACTGAGGCGAGATAGCGCATAAACGCACGCTGCGCGTGTTTTGGTTAACAAGTGATTCACTCCTGGGCGCTGAGCGCCTCGCGCCGGAGTTCGATGTCGAGCCATTCCATCTCTGCGCTCTGGTGCTCGGCGCGCGCAGCCTCAAGACGGGCGGCGGAGGCGGCGAAATTGGGCGCGTTGAAAGCGTCGGGCGCGGCGAGTTTGGCTTCGAGAGCTTCGATTTCGGCGGCGAGTTTCGGCATCAGCACGTCGAGTTCGCCGGCGCGGCGTTCATCTTTGTAGCTGAGCTTGGTTTGCTTTTTGAGCGTTGCCGCTTGGGGCTTTTCGGCGCTGGCTTTCTTGGGCGCTGGGCGTGGATTGATGGCTTGGCCGTGCTCGCGCTCGAAATCGGCCCAGCCGCCAGGGGTCTCTACCCATTTGCCGTTGCCGAGCGGGCCGATGATCTGGGTCGCGACGCCGTCGAGGAAGGCGCGGTCGTGGCTGACGATGAGGACGGTGCCGTCATAGCTGGCGAGCATCTCTTCGAGTGCGTCCAGCGTATCCATGTCGAGATCGTTGGTCGGTTCGTCGAGCACGAGAAGGTTGGCTGGCTTTGCAAGTGCAATCGCGAGCGCCAGGCGATTGCGCTCACCGCCCGAGAGCGCTGACACGGGCTGGCGAAGTTGTTCAGCGGTGAACAGAAACTCTTTAGCGTAGGAAGCAACGTGGCGCGCGACGCCGCGGACGATGACCTGATCGCCGCCGGCGGGGGTCAGTGCGTCTTTGAGCGTTACGGTGGGATCGATGATGTCGCGGCGTTGATCGACGTAGGCGATAGCGAGGTTTTCACCGAGCCGGATCGCGCCGGCGTCTGGTTCACGTCGCTTCAATAGCAGCTCGAGCAACGTGGTTTTGCCGCTGCCATTGGCGCCGACAACGCCGACACGATCGCCGCGCGTGATGCGGAGCGTGAGGTTGGCGATGATGGGACGCTCGCCATAGGTTTTTGAAATCGCCTTGGCGTCGATGACGAGGCGCGCCGATTCATTGCCGCGCTCGGCGGTGATGCCGGCGGTTGGCGATGCGCTAAGTTCTTTGATGTGGCGACGTTCGGCGCGCATGGCGAGGAGCTTGCGGCGGCGGCCTTCGTTGCGGGAGCGGCGGGCGGTGACGCCGCGGCGCAGCCAATGCTCTTCGGCTTTCAGCTGTGTTTCGAGGCGCGAGAGATTGCGCGCGTCTTCTTCCTCGACGGCGTCAGCCCAGTCTTCGAAGGCGGCGTATCCGCGGTTGAGTTTCAGCAGGCGGCGCTGGCGCAGCCAAAGCGTGGCGGTCGACACGCGTTCGAGGAAGCGGCGGTCGTGACTGATGATGAGACAGGCGCCGCGCTGGCTGGCGACAGTGCGCTCCAATTGTTCGATGGCGGTAATGTCGAGGTGGTTGGTCGGCTCATCGAGGAGCAGAATGTCGGCGTCGGCGGCAAGGGCGCGTGCAAGCGAGGCGCGGCGCGCTTCGCCGCCGGAGAGACCTTGCGGCGTGCGCTCGGGGTCCAAGCCGAATTGCTCAAGCGCTGCGTCGGCGGCGTAGGCCGGCGCAGTCGCGGCGCTGCCGATGCGCGCGACCGATGGCGATTGGGCGTAGTCGCGCAGCGTCGCGAACCCGTCGAAGCTGGTTTCCTGCGGTGCGAATGCGATGGACGTGCCGGATTGATAGACGATCTCGCCGCCGTCCGGATCGGTGAGGCCGGCCATCATGCGCATCAAAGTTGACTTGCCGGCGCCGTTCGCGCCGACGAAGGCCGCGCGCTCGCCTTTGTGCAGCACGAATTCTGCGCCGTCGAACAGCGGCGCTTGGCCGAGCGTCAGTCTGAGGTTCTTTACGTGCGCGAGGGCGGACATTTAGTTGAAGATGTCGCCGAGATCCGGGAAACCGCGATCGTTATCGCCGCCTTCGTTGTTGCCGAAAGCGTTCGCGAGTTCATCGAAGAAGCTGGCCATTTCAACTTGAGCCGGCGTGTAGGCTGGCTGTTCGATGCCTGGCAGCGGGTGGTTCTCGATGCCTTGGTGCGCAACGCGCATGGTGTCGGCCCAAATTTGCGCGGGCAGCGTGCCGCCCGTGGTGCGGCCCATCGAGGTAAAATCGTCGTGCCCCACCCAAACGCCTGCCGTGAAGTCGCGGCTATAGCCAACAAACCAAGCGTCGCGCCAATCGGAGCTGGTGCCGGTTTTGCCGGCGATGTCGCGATCGCCAATGCGTGCGCCAGTGCCGGTGCCGCGCAGGACGACTGCGCCCATCATGCTGGTCATGCGGGTTGCGACTTCGGCGTCGAGGACGCGGGCGGGATTGTAGGGCGGGCGAACGTAGATTTCGCGGCCCGCTGAATTGGTGATGCGCGCAACGATGTGCGGATCAACACGCATGCCGTCGTCCATGTAGGTGGCGAAGGCGGTGGTCATGTCCCAGAGCGTGGTCTCGATTGAGCCGAGCGCGATGGACGGCGGCACGAACGCGTTGCGCTCCGGCATGTTGGCGATGCCGAGGCGGCGGGCGACGTCGGCAACGCGGGCTGGGCCGACTTCGTTGGCGACTTCCGCCGCGACCGTGTTGATCGAAAGCGCGAAGGCCGTGCGCAGCGTGACAGCGCCGCGATAGCCTTCATCGTAATTGCGCGGACGCCAGCCGTCGATAACGATCGGCTCGTCGTAACGGACATCCTCTGTGTCGAGGCCGGATTCGAGGGCGGCTGTGTAGACGAAGGTTTTGAACGTCGAGCCCGGCTGGCGGCGCGCTTGGGTGACGCGGTTGAACTTGGAGGTGTTGTAGTCAGTGCCGCCGACGAGGGCGCGGACACCGCCGTCGCGATCGAGCGCAACGTAGGCGGCTTGCAGCGGACGGCGGCCAAAGGCGCGGTTGCCGAGGCGGCGGCGAATGGAGTCCGCGGCTGATTGTTGGACTTCGCGGTCGATGGTCATGTGAATGACCAAGTCCGGCGTGTCGCGGCCGACAACGGCGCGCGCTTGCTCAACGGCCATGTCGAATGCGTAGCCCATTGCCCGTTCGGCGTTGGGACGTTCGACAACGCGAATGCGTTGCGCGATGGCTTCGTCGCGTTGTTCGCCGGTGATGTAGCCAGCCTCGACCATGGCGGCGAGAACGACGTGCTGACGCGCCGTGGCGCGTTCGAGGCTTTCGGTCGGCGCTGAACGTGATGGCGCCTTCGGCAGGCCCGCGAGCATTGCGGCTTCGGCGAGTGTGAGTTCGGTGGCGGGTTTGCCGAAGAAACGGCGGGCGGCGGCGTCAACGCCGTAAGCCTGATCCCCGAGATAGACGCGGTTGAGATAGAGTTCGAGAATCTCGTCCTTGGTCAGGCGCCGCTCAATGCGCGAGGCCAAGACCATCTCGCGCAGCTTGCGGTTCACAGTCTGGCGCGGCGTGAGGAAGAGGTTGCGTGCGAGCTGCTGCGTGAGCGTCGAGCCGCCCTGCACGGTTTCGCCGGCGCGCAGGTTAGCGAGGACGGCGCGCAGGACGCCGATGCGGTCAACACCTTCGTGTTCGTAGAAGCGCCGATCTTCGATGGCGAGGAATGCTTGCGGGACGTAATCGGGCAATTCGGAGAGGTGCGCGCGATTGGCGTAGTACGGGCCGCGGACGCCGAGGATTTCTCCGTCACGGTCAACGAACATCACCGACTCTTGGCGGTTCAGCGACCAGAGCGTGTCGGCGTCCGGCACGCGCGGTAGACCCCAATAAATCCAGAGCCATAGCGACACGACGCAGACCAGCACGAAGCCTGCGGCAATGCTCGCGGCTTTGCGCCAGGTGAAGCGTTCGCCCAACATCTGGTTGAGCTGCTGCTGCGCGGCGGCCGCGCGCATCTTCGCCCAGTCGATGCGGCTGCGAAAATCGGGCCGGTTATTGTCGGACAAGAGAGTCTCCGCGAGGGGGTGTCCAATAGAGGTATGGCCGAATTCTGGCCAGGGGGAACGCGGATAGGCATCCTGCGTATCCATATCGCTGCAGCGGAAAACATCGAAGTATCAAGCTCTGTTGCAAAATCAATCCGACCGAGACGGCGAGACGGTAGAGTTCCGGCACGGTCGAGATCTGGGATTTGAAGAAGGGAGCCGCCTTTGAGGACCGAAACGGCGTTTCGCGGCATCCTGGATCAGGCGCTGGCCGAGCTGACGTGCGGGCAAGGCGCAAGAGGGCGAGCGGCTCGCAAAAGCCCTTTCGGCACTGGTGAAGGCCGAGTTGGACGTTGCGGCATTCGATGGCCAGCGCGTGCTGGCTGAATGGCGCGCTGGGAGCGAGACGCTACAGTCTGATCTCAGTTCGTATGAATTAGGATTTGAGCTGGACGACAAGGTGATGTTCGGTCCGAGTGCGTTCGTGATCGTGCGCATTGAGGACGGCGAAACACGCCGGCTGGAGTTGCGTCGCGCACGAGAGCGATGGTGCGTTGCTTGGCGCCGCCGAGCCCAGCGCGCCGCCGTTTTCCAATCCCGCGCCAGCACCAGCGTTTGCAATTCTGGATTTGCCGCCTTTGCCTGGGGACGAAGCGGAGGGGCGGCCATTGGCGGGCGTATTCGCGTCGCTGTGGACCGGCTCGCCTGAAGTTTACGCGGGCGCCTTGCAGTCGAAGCGCGCAAGCGTGAGTGCGCCGGCGATCATGGGAGAACTGCAATGGCCATTGGGGGGAGTGGGAGTTGGTGCAGGCGGCGTCGTGCGCGTTTGTAGAGCTTGAGAATCGACGAGTTGCGAACGCTGTTGCGTGGACGCCAAGTCTCAGCCCACGCAATGGGCGAGCCATCCGGTGGGCGCGCGGATTGTAAAATTTGATCAGCGGTTGGCGCGCATGAACATCGGTGCGCATGAGTGGCAGGAAGCTCTTCACGTTGTTGTGCCGCCCTCGGGAGCGCAAGCTTCCAGCGTTCGCGCAGAAGCGGTGGATATAGCGTTGCCGCACGTGTCGGCGCGGCCATGGGCGCCGGCTCATGTGCGCGCGGTGCGAGGCGTTCGGGCGATGTGGCCCGTGAGTTGGGTGCGGTGCGCGCGTTTGGGCGGCGATTCTTCTTGGGCTGCTGGCGAGCCGCCTTTGGGGGGCGCCGGGGGAAAGTTACCTGCTTGAAGTGCTCGGGGGAGGGTGTGTGGTCCGCAGCGAAACGACCTCTGTCCCCACCTTTATATATATAGCGGCCGCACAAACGGCCGATTTTGGCTCTTTGCCTGGGTCGTTGCACTTCCGTGTCGCGCAACTGGGTGAAAGCGGCGCCACAGGGTTGAACACGGAGTTAACCATAACATTATAGTCGGGGAGGCCAGAATGGCTGAAAGCGCTGATTCCGATGTCCGGGCGGCGCGCGGGTCATCTCCCGAAGTTGGAGCGTGCTGACACCTTGAGCTGGGATCCATACGCCTCCCTCGGCGTCAGCCGGACCGCTAGTGCGGACGACATTCGGCGCGCCTATCGAAATCTCGCGAAGGAGTTGCACCCCGATGTGCGCCCTGGCGACAAAGCCGCTGAAGAGCGGTTCAAGCAATCGACTGCCGCTTTCAACCTTCTCTCCGATCCGTTGACGAAGCAGCGCTTTGATCGCGGTGAGATTGATGCGGATGGCAACGAGCGCATGGCGTTCAATGCGCGTGGACCAAGGCAAAGCGCGCGCGCGCATGCGGGCGCGGGGGCTGGACCTGGTCCCAGTGGCGGGGCCGCAGGCGCGGGCGATCCGTTTGATCTTGGCGATATCTTCTCGGACCTGTTCGGGCCAGGGTTTGGCGGTGCGCGTACCTATTCGCGCATGCGCGGGCGCGACATTCGCTTTACCCTCGACATCGATTTCCTTGACGCCATCAATGGCGCGAAGCGACGGATTTCGCTCGCTGAAGGGCGCACGTTGGACGTTGCAATTCCGGCTGGCGTTGAAACGGGGCAGGTGCTGCGGCTCAAGAATCAGGGCGGCGCGGGTGTGCAAGGCGGCCCGGCAGGCGATGCCTTGGTCGAACTCAAAGTGCGTCCGCACGCGTTTTTCCGCCGCGAAGGCCAAGACGTTCACATGGACTTGAACATCTCGCTGACGGAGGCTGTGGAAGGCGCGCGCATTCAAGCGCCGACTCCGGGCGGGAACGTCTCGCTCACCATTCCAGCCGGTTCCAACACTGGAAAAGTGTTGCGTTTGAAGGGCAAGGGTGTCGCCGGACAGGGCGATCAATTCGTGCGCCTTCAGGTTATGCTCCCCGAAGCCACGGACGAAGACTTGCGTAAGTTTGTCAAAAAGTGGCCGAAACGGGACTACACCCCGCCGAGGCCGAATAGTTAAGGCAAAGCGGACGCTGCATTCAGCGCCCATTCAGAGCGACGCGCGTATTCCAAAATCGTCATGTGGGCCAAGTTTGCTCTCCTCTCCGCGGTTCTCGCGGCTAGTGCGTTCGCAGCGCCGACGAGTGTTAGCGCACAGCCGCGTCCGCGCGCGGAGGCCCCTCAACCTGCCTGGACGATGCCCGCCCAATATCGCGGCGGCGGTCAACAGGACCTTCGCCCATTGCGCGAAGTCGTTGAAGAACTCCGGGCTCAATACGGCGGCGAGTACGTCTCGCATCGCCTTGAGCAGGGCGGCAGCCCCGTCTATGTCGTCCGGTGGCGCATGCCTGATGGGCAGATACGCGATATTCGCGTCAGCGCCACTCGCTAAGGACGGAACGACGAATGCGCGTGTTGGTGGTCGAAGACGATAAGAACTTGCGCGAGCAGCTTGCATCCGCGCTCACCGACGCTGGCTATACAATCGATAGCGCCGCCGACGGCGAAGAAGGTCAGTTTCTCGGCGAGACTGAGCCTTACGATCTGGTGATCCTCGATCTGGGCTTGCCGAAGGTGGATGGGCTTTCGGTGCTGAAGGCCTGGCGTAAGGAGGGCAAGACGATGCCTGTCCTTATTCTCTCGGCGCGTGACCGCTGGAGCGAGAAGGTCGAAGGGCTCGATCTTGGGGCCAATGACTATGTCACAAAGCCGTTCCACATGGCGGAATTGCTGGCGCGTGTACGTGCGAACGTGCGCCGCCAAACCGATCACCAATCGTCGGTGCTGGAAGTTGGCGATTTGCGTCTAAACTCGGCGACGGGCCAGGTGACCGTAAATGGCGCGCCGGTGAAGCTGACGGCGTATCAGTACAAGGTGCTGGACTATTTGATGCACCACGCCGGCCGCATCGTGTCACGCACGGAGCTGACGGAGAAGATTTACAGCCAGGACCACGAGCGTGACTCGAACACGATCGAAGTGTTCATCGGCATTCTACGCCGCAAGATCGGCACGGCCCGGATCATCACCGAAAAGGGCCTGGGCTATCGGTTGATCGACCCCGCGGACGCGCAGTGACGGCTTCTGCCGGAAGCATCATTCAGCGCTTCCGGGCGGCCATACGCCACTCGCTTGCCGCCCGCCTTCTGACCATCGCCGTTGTCAGTGTGTTTGGGCTCGTGCTCATGGGCTGGATTGCGCATGCGCAATTCAATGCGCAGTTGTTACGTCTGCTGATCGATCCAGAAATTGAAAGCGTTGCAGACGATCTCATCGGCAATGCCGGGCCGGGTTTGAGCGACGAATTGATCCTGCGCGATCTGCCTTATGACCCGCGCTATCTGCAGCCGCTCAGCGGGCGATATTTTCAGATCGCGCTCGTGCGCGGCGACGGGCGATTGCAGACGCAGACGATTTCGCCCTCGCTTGTGGATGCAGAAATCCGGTTGCCGCCAAATGTGTTGCGCGAGATCGCTGCGGCGCGTCCGGGAGATGGCGCGCGCTATTTCAGCATCAATGGCCCCGATGGCGGCGATCTGCGGATTGTGACGCGGTTGGAGGCTATTCCAGAGGTCGAGGGACGCTACGTTTTCGTCGTTGGCGTTGCGACGGCGGCAATCTTGGCGCCCGCCGCGAATTTGGTGGGCTGGGCGTTCGCGGTGTTCGTCATTTTCTGCGCCCTGATGGTTGCGGCGGTTTCGGTGCTGCAGGTTCGGATCGGGCTTGAGCCATTGCATGAATTGCAGCGCGATATTGCAGCTGTTCGGCGCGGCGATGCCGACCGGCTCGACGGCGATTATCCGGCGGAAATTCAGCCGGTCACGGATGAACTCAATGCGCTGGTTGATCACAATCGTGAGGTGGTCGAGCGCGCGCGGCGTCACGTGGGCAATCTCGCGCATGCGCTGAAAACACCGATCGCGGTGTTGAAGAACGCTGCCGCCAGCGGCGGCGAAGATGCGGTGATGAAGCAGTCTATCGAAGAGATGGAAGCCTTCGTGGAGCGACAGCTTCGCCGTGCTCGCGTTGCGGCGCGCGCGGAAGCGAGCGCTGGCGCTACAATCGCCTACCGCACGCCAGTGCTGCAGAACCTCGAAGACCTCGTTTTCATGATGGAGCAGAAGTACGACTCCACCAAAGCGATGGACATTTCGATCGAGGCCGAGACCGACGTGACCTTCCGCGGCGAGCGCGAAGACTTACTGGAGATGGCCGCCAATCTGATCGATAACGCCTGCAAGTATGGCGCGAGCCAAGTAATCGTCCGGCTGTTGCCGGCGTTCGACTCGAAAGGCTTGTTCGAAATCGTCGTGGAGGACGATGGGCCGGGCCTTTCGGATGCGGAAATCGCCCGAGCAATGGAACGTGGCGCACGCTTGGATGAAGCGGCGCCTGGCCAGGGGCTCGGGCTCTCGATTTTACAGGAAACTGTAGAATTGTACGCGGGCGAGTTGATCTTTGAGCGGGGTCAACTCGGTGGCCTGAAAGCTAGGCTCAGATTGCCGGCGACTGATTGAGCCTGCGGCGTCCGCGCCGGTTTCATCGCAGCTCGAACCGCGCTAGGCCTCGTCTCCGTGTTGACGCCCTTAATTGTCGTTCTTGTCGGCGCTCTGTTGGCGGCCTTTTCAGCGTTTTGGGCGCTGCGCGCCGCGCGTCGTGCGGGCGGCGATGCAAAAACCGGGCGCACGGTTTTGCTCACGCTGGCCGCGACGAGTGTGATCGCGCTCACGGTCTATCTTGTGAACGGCCGGCCGGATCTGCCCGGTGGCGCCTATGCCTCGCGGCTGGAAGCGCTGCGGCAGCGGCCGCCTGAGACCTACAACATGCAAGACTGGCTCGCTGTGCTCGCGGAGGATGCGCGAGCGAACCCGCGCGATCCTTGGCCTTATCTTGCGAGCGGCGAAATTTATCTGCGCGCCAATCGCCCACAAGAAGCGGCGCGCGCATTTGATGCGGCGTTGCGGCGCGAGCCACGCTCGGCAGATGCGTTGATCGGTTTGGCGCGTGCGGTGGCCGGCTCCGAGGGAACTTACACGCCGGAGGCGTTGGCGTTCCTTGAGCAGGCGACGACGGTGACGAACGAGCCGGCGCCTTGGGTTTATCGTGCGATGGCGGCGATGGAAGGCGGGCGCGATGCGGAGGCGCAACGTATGTGGGGTGAAGCGTTGGCCCGAATGGGACAGGACGACCCACGTCGCGAGATGGCGCGGCGCTTTGCATCGGGGCAACCGCCATGAGCATGCGTAGGCGCGATCAGCGTTTGATGATCATCGGCGTGGCGGGCGCCGTGTTGGTGTTGGCCGCGACGCTGACGTTCGCGGGACTGCGCGACTCGGTTGTGTACTTCGTGGCGCCGTCGGAACTTTCGACGAAAGCTGAGGCGGGGCAGCGGATACGCCTCGGCGGCCTTGTCGTTGAAGGCACGGTTCATACCGACGCGCACGTAACGACGTTCTCGGTGACCGACGGCGCAACCGAAGTGCAGGTGCGTTACGAAGGCTTGCTGCCTGATCTCTTCCGCGAAGGTCAGGGCGTTGTGTGTGAGGGCGAGTGGATGCCGGGTGAAGCGTTCCACGCCGATCGCGTGCTCGCCAAGCACGATGAAAACTACATGCCGCGTGAAGTCGCCGAGGCTCTGAAGGAGCGCGGCGAATGGAAGGGGCAGGGTTCGCCATGATCGCGGAGATCGGCGCGTTCGCCGCTGCGCTGGCGCTTGCATTGTCTTTGGCGCAAGGCGCCCTGGGGCTGCTGTTTGCGCAAAGTGAAGCGCGCGCGGCCGCGGCTGCGGCGATCTCGCAGGCAACTGCGCTGACATGCGCGTTGGCTTTCGGCTTGCTGATGACGCTGTTCGTGCAGTCAGACTTCACAGTCGCTGTTGTCGCGGCCAACTCGCACATCGACAAACCGATGATTTATAAAATTGCCGGTACGTGGGGAAACCACGAAGGCTCGATGCTGCTGTGGTGCTTGGTGTCGGCCACGTTTGGCGCGATCTTCGCGACTTTGCGGGGCAAGCAATCGCTCGGGCTTTGGGCGCGCACTATTGGCGTGCAAGGATTGGTGACGGCGGGCGCGCTGATCTACACGTTGTTCCTCTCCAATCCATTCGCGCGTCTCGACCCGGCGCCGATGATTGGAAGCGGTCTCAATCCGCTGTTGCAAGATCCGGCGCTCGCGGTGCATCCGCCGCTGCTCTATCTTGGATATGTTGGCATGAGTGTGCCGTTCTCTTTGGCGCTCGCGGCCTTGCTTGAGGGACGCGCGGATCAAGCTTGGGCGCGCGCCTTGCGCCCGTGGACGCTGATCGCGTGGACATGTCTAACGCTTGGCATCTGTCTCGGCTCGTATTGGGCATACTACGAACTGGGTTGGGGTGGCTGGTGGTTCTGGGACCCGGTCGAAAACGCGAGCTTCATGCCGTGGTTGGTGGCGGCGGCGCTTGTTCACTCGGCCATCGTCACAGAGCGGCGCGGGTCGCTCGCCAGCTGGACCATTCTTCTTGCGATTATGGGCTTCGGCTTGGCGCTGCTTGGAACCTTCCTTGTGCGCTCCGGCGTTCTGACATCGGTGCATGCGTTCGCCGTTGATCCGCAGCGCGGGATTGCAGTGCTGATCCTGCTCGCAGTTGCGCTGGGTTCGGGATTTGGACTTTACGCATGGCGCGCGCCGAAACTGGCGCAGCCGTCTGGTTTCGCGGCGGTGAGCCGCGAGAGCATGCTGGTGTGGAATAATTTCGGACTGGCCGTCGCGGCGGGCGTTGTGCTGATCGGCACGCTTTATCCGTTGCTCGTCGAGGCATTCGGCGGCGGGCTGATTTCCGTGGGTCCGCCTTTCTTCAATGCGACGGTCGCGCCGTTGCTGGCGGTGTTGTTCTTGCTGTTGCCGCTCGGGCCGATGCTGACGTGGCGGGTCGGCGACATGCGCGCAGCGCTTTTGAAGCTCGCACCGGCAGCGATCTTGGCGCTGATCACGCTTGTTGCGGCGCTGGTGCTAACCCAGTGGCGGGCTGTGCCGGCGCTAGGATTGATGCTGGCCGTGTGGCTCGTCGCGGGCGGTTTCATCTATCTTTGGGTGCGCTTGCAGCGTGGGACCGGCAAACTCTCAGCGAAGATCGCGCTCCTGCCACTTGCGGTTTGGTCGATGAGTTTGGCGCACATCGGCGCCGGCGTGCTGACACTCGGCGCTGTTGCGGAGACGGCCTTCCGCATTGAACGCGCGGTGGCGCTAGCGCCCGGCGAGGGCGTCGCCTTCGCGGGCAGGCGGATTTCGCTGCTTGAAGTCGGCGGCATCGAAGGCCCGAACTATTCGGCGACGCGCGCGAACTTCCGTGTCGATCAGAGCAACGGAGAGTCACGGGCGGTTTCAGCCGAGCGACGCTATTTCTCGACATCGCCGATGCCAACGTCCGAGGTTGGCATTTTGAGCGGTTTTGACGGCGATATTTACGTGGCCCTTGGCGAAGAGGTTCGCGGTGGCAATGGCGCCTGGACGGTGCGTCTCTATCATAATCCGCTGGTGCAGTTCATTTTCATCGGCGTGTTGATGATGGCGATTGGCGGGGGGCTGAGCTTGGTCTCGCTTGCGCGCAAGCGGAGTGCGCCGGCATGAGTCTCGTCACGGTGCTTCTTGCCGCCGTTGGGCCCTCCGCTTTGGGCGATCCTGCCCACGAGACGCGGGCGCAATCGCTAGACCAAGAGATCCGCTGCGTTCAGTGCGAGAATGAGCCGATCGCTCAATCCACAGCTGACATTGCCGCCGATATGCGTGCGCTGGTGCGTGAGCGGATCGCGGCTGGGGATAGCGATGAGGAGATCCGGAATTTCTTCCGGCGGCGCTACGGCGACTTCGTCCTGTTCCGCCCGCCGTTTGACGCCCGGACCTGGGCGCTTTGGGCCGCTCCGCTGCTCCTGGGCGGCGCGGGCCTCGTTGCGGTCTTGGCTGGACGGCGGAGACGAACCGCCGCGGCGGTGGATTTCACCCCAGAAGATGGTGAACGATAAAAGGTCGTGCGAACCGGGCCGTTCGTCGCGCAAGTTGCTGAATGTCCTAAAAAAGCCGCCGGGTTCGGCCCCAATCCATCGCAACTTCGCCCCAAACGCCGCTTAACCGGCAAGTGATGGCGCCTAACTAGGGCTTGAAACGTAGCTGGGCTAAGCCTCCAATTGCAGCGTCCTCCCAAGGGTTCAAAACTCATGACTGAAGTCGTTTCGATGAAGTACCTCCGCCGCACCTTGATGGCCGGCGGCGCCGCCTTGGCGCTGTTCGCCGGGTTCGCGGCCCCGACGCTGCTCTCGGCCACCGCTCAAGAGATCAATCCAACCGCCGTCGCCCCCCCGCACGGCGCACCGGGCAGCTTCGCCGACTTGATCGAGCGCGTGCGCCCTGCGGTTGTTTCCGTCACTGTTCGCCAGCGCCCAGACGCCGTGCAGCAGCCTTCGCTTGAGGGCCTGCCGCCCGGATTTGAGGAATTTTTCCGTGGCCGTCCGAACGGGCGCCAAGGTCCGGCCCCGACTTCGCTGGGCTCGGGCTTCTTCATCGGCCAGGATGGCACCATCGTGACGAACCATCACGTTGTTGAAGGCGCCGAAGAGATCACGATCCGCACCAGCGATGGCCGTGACATTCCCGCCGACATCGTCGGCTCGGACGAAGCCACCGACATCGCCGTCCTTCGCGTGCGCGGCGGCGGCCGCTTCCCGTATGTGACGTTCGATGACGCACGCCACGTGCGCGTTGGCGATTGGGTCGTGGCTGTCGGCAATCCGTTCGGTCTCGATGGCACCGCGACGGCCGGCATCGTCTCGGCTATGGGCCGCACCGATGCGGGTTCATCGGCTTACGTCGATTACATGCAGATCGACGCGCCGATCAATCGCGGCAACTCGGGTGGTCCGACCTTTGATCTCGCCGGCAATGTGATCGGCGTGAACAGCGCCATCTTCTCGCCAACCGGTGGCAACGTCGGTATCGGCTTCGCCATTCCGGCCAACACAGCCAGTGCAATCGTTCAGCAGATTATCAATAGTGGCCGCGTTACGCGTGGCTGGATCGGCGTCTCCATCCAACCGCTCGACGCCGACATCGCCAGCAGCCTGGGTCTTGAAGAAGCACGCGGTGCGCTGATCGCGAGCGTGACGCCGGATGGTCCGGCTGCGCGCGCCGGCCTCCAGCAGGGCGATGTGATCCTCACCTTCAATGGTCAGCAAATCGAGAACAGTCGTGATTTGACGCAACGCGTGGGCGCCACCGCGATCGGCGCCAATTCCCGCGTAGAAATCCTGCGCAACGGCCGGCGCCAGACGCTGAACCTGCGCCTCGGCGAACGTCCGTCCGAGCAGACGCTCGCCTCAACGAACCCAGCGCCGAATGCGACGCCGGAACCGGAGCAAGAGCAACAAGGCGGCGTCGCTCAAAGCTCGCTTGGCGTCTCAGTGCGTCCGCTGACGGCTGAAGACCGCACGCGTCTTTCGCTGCGGGCCAACGAAAACGGCCTTGTGATCACGACGGTCGAGCCGACTAGCGATGCGGCCCAAAAGGGCATTCGTCCTGGTGACGTTATCATGCAGGCCGGTGGCCGAGCGATCCGCACCGCCGCTGAGTTGACCGCCGCGGTCGATGCGGCGCGTCGCGCCAATCGCCCGCTGCTTTTGCAAGTGAGCAATCGTGCGGGTCGCGGCTTCGTTGCCGTCGATGTGGGTGGGCAATGAGGAGGGACAGTATGAGGGTTCTCCTGGTTGAGGACGACGCTGAGATGGCCGCAAACTTGAAAGCGTCGCTCAGCGCAGACGACCACGAGGTTGAAGTCGCGGGCGACGGTGAACTGGGCCAGTCGATGGCTTCAGGCGGCGGTTATGATGTGATCGTTCTCGATCGCATGTTGCCAAAGAAGTTGGGCGTTTCGGTCGTGCGTGAGCTGCGCGACCAAGGCGTCTCAACACCGGTGCTGATCCTATCGGCGCTGCACGACGAAGATCACCGCATTGAAGGCCTCAACGCCGGCGCGAACGATTACCTCGGTAAGCCGTTTTCGACGCGTGAGTTGCTGGCGCGGGTTCGGGCGCTTTGGAACGGCCGCGATCGCGAGCCGCAAACCAAACTCGCGGTCGGCGATCTTGAAATGGATCTGCTGGCCCGCACCGTACGGCGCGGTGGCAAGAAACTCGACCTGCAGCCGCGGGAATTTCGCCTGCTCGAATATCTCATGCGCCACTCCGGACAGACGGTGACGCGCAAGATGCTGCTCGAGAACGTCTGGGATTATCATTTCGATCCTCAGACGAACGTCATCGACGTGCACATTTCCCGCCTGCGCTCGAAAATCGATCGTGATTTTGCGCAGTCCCTTCTGCACACGGTGCGAGGATCAGGTTATCGACTGGAGGCATGAGGCCAAGCCTCTCGCTCCTTCGGACGACAACGTTCCGGCTCGCGCTTGCGCAAGCCGGCATCGTGCTCGTGTTCGTCATCGCGTTGCTGGGCTACGTCTATTTCGCGACCGTAGGACAGCTCAACGCCGACTCTGATCTGCTAGCCGATCAGGAATATGCCGCCCTCGACCGTGCCTACGGCGAGGGCGGCATTCGCCGTTTGAACCAGGAGGTCGTGGAGCGCGCCGCGCGCCAAGGCCCGCTGCTCTACGTGCTGGCTGAAAGCAACGGCACGGTGATCACTGGCGACTTCCAACAATTGCCCTCCATGCCGACGGCCGCCGCCGAGCGGGTCGACTTCAACTTCGAGCGTTTGGACGAAGACGGAAACGCCGTGCGAGGCCGGGCGCGTGGGCAAGTTGGCCGCTTGCTGAACGGGCCGATCTTGTTGGTGGCGCGCGATCTTGGAGATAGCGCGCTGATCTCGGGGCGTATCACCAGTGCACTGTGGACGGTGGCGTTGTTCGGTGTCGTGCTCTCGATTGCGAGCGGCCTCATCGGATCATGGCTGGCGTCCCGGCGCGTCGAGGCTTTGGCGGCGACTGCGGCCGAGGTGATGAGCGGCGACATCACGAGCCGCGCACCGGTGCGCGGCGAGAACGACGAATTCGACACCCTGGCCATCGCCATCAACGCCATGCTGGATCGTTTGCAGCACCTCATGCAGGTGTCGCGTACGGCGGGCGATGCGATCGCGCATGATTTGCGCTCACCGCTGACCCGCTTTCGCCAGAAGCTCGAGGCGGCGCTCGAAAACCCGCCGAACGTGGATGCAGACCGCGAGGCGCTGCGTATTGCGCTCGAAGAGGCCGACAGTGTGCTCGACACCTTCGCTGCTGTGCTGAAGCTCGCGCGCGTAGAGGGCAACGTCACTTGGCGTTTTGAGCGCGTGAACGCGACCGCCATTTTGCGCGAACTGGTCGATTTCTATGAACCAGCCGCAGAGGATGAGCAGCGCGCTCTGAAGGGCGAAGTGGAAGACGGTCTCTATATTTTTGGCGAGCCCGGCCTTTTCACTCAAGCGGTCTCGAACCTCATCGAGAACGCGTTGAAGTACACATACCAGAACGGACGAGTTGAGGTGCGCGCAGTGCGCCGGGTTGATGGGCGCATCGAGATCGCGGTGTCGGACGATGGGCCCGGTATCGCTCCCGAAGATCGAGACCGTGTGCTCGATCGTTTTGTACGTCTGGAAAGTGCGCGTTCCACGCCGGGCGCTGGCCTTGGGCTTAGTCTGGTTGCTGCGGTCGCGCGTCTGCACAAGGGCGGGCTGCACTTGCGTGATGGTCTTGGCGGGCAAGGCGAGCGCAAGGGGCTCGGCGCTGTCCTCGTGTTGCCCGCAATGGCGAATTCGTGATGCACAATGTCCGCGCCGCGCTCGCCAGCGAACACGGACCGGACGCGTTCGTGGGCACGGTTTGGCAACAAGCTTCTTCTGCCGCCGCATCGCACGCGCCCCACCTGCGCCGCCTGATGGAGCGACGGCCAGATTTGCTCTCATCGCCGAATGAAGCTTGGGCCGAACGTATTTTACATGAGGCAATTGCCGCCGCCGACGCAATCGCCGTTGCGCCGCCACCGATCGAAGAAGCGATGGTAATCTTGCGCCGCGCCAAGGATGGCGCGCAGCTTGCGTCAGCTCTCGCCGATCTCTCGGGCGCATGGCCCCTGATGCAGGTCACGGAAGCGCTGACGAAGTTCGCGGATGCTTCTTTGCGGGCGGCGATATCTGTCGCTGCAGCCGAGAGCGCAAAGCGCGGCGACATCGTCGCTGGCGCGTTCGATAGCGAGATCAGCGCGGCGCCGGGCGTATCGCTCATCGCCATGGGCAAGATGGGCGCCGGTGAGCTCAACTATTCCAGTGATATCGATTTTTCGGTCTTCTTTGATGCTCAGAAGCTGGCGGAAGCGGGCGCGCGTGAGCCGCGCGTGGCTGCTGTGCGTTTGGTTGCGCCACTCGTGCGTACGCTCGAAGAAGTGACAGCGGATGGTTATGTCTTCCGCACGGATCTGCGCCTGCGGCCCGATCCTGGCTCGACGCCGGTTGCGGTGTCGATCGCGTCGGCCGAACACTATTATCAAACGCTGGGTCAGAACTGGGAGCGCGCGGCCTTTATCAAAGCGCGCGCGGCGGCGGGTGACCGGATCGCCGGAGGCGAGTTCCTTGACTCGCTCGTGCCGTTCATCTGGCGCAAACATCTGGATTTTGCCGCCGTCGAAGACGTGCACTCTATAAAACGCCAAATTCTCTCCGCCCATAAGAGCGCCGAACTGGGTGACCCCGTCTTTGATGTGAAGCTCGGTCGTGGCGGCATCAGAGACATCGAGCTCTTCGCGCAGACGCAGCAGCTCGTGTTGGGCGGGCGAAATCGTAAGTTGCGGTCGCCCCGGACTCTGGAAGCGCTCGATGTGTTGGCGGACGCTGGCGCGATATCGCGCGAGGCCTGCGCCGCAATGCAGGAATCTTATGTGTTCTTCCGTGAGGTCGAACATCGCATCCAAATGCTTGAAGACGCGCAGACCCATCGTGTGCCCGGCGATCCGGATACGCGTGCGCGGGTCGCGGCGCTTGCTGGGTTTGAAACGCTGCAAAAGTTCGATGCGGCTTTGATCCAGCGGCGACGGATCGTCTCCGATATCGATCACCAATTGTTCGGCGCCAAGCAGAGCTTGGCCGATCCGATGGGCAGTTTGATCTTTACGGGCGTTGAAGATCAGCCCGAAACGCTCAACACGATCGCCAAACTAGGCTTTTCTGATCCGGCGACGGTCAGCCAGACGATCCGGGGTTGGCACCACGGCCGTGTACGCGCCATGCGCTCGGAGCGGGCGCGCGAATTGCTGACGAGATTGACACCCAGGTTGCTGCGCGCGTTTTCCAACGCTGGCGATGCAGATCAGAGCTTTGCGCGTTTCTCCGCCTTCTTCGGGTCGCTCTCGGCGGGCGTGCAGGTACTTGCGCTTCTCGAAGCGCGACCGAAATTCCTGGATCTCATTGCGCGCGTGCTTTCACTGGCGCCCAAGCTTGGCGATAAGCTTGCGCGGCGGCCGGCATTGCTTGATGCTCTGATCGAGCCGCGGTTTGCGATCCCGCTTGGGCAAGATGCGCCGGGGTCCCGGCTTGCTGAACTTCGCGAGCGGGTGAACGACGCGGATTCATTCGAAGGTAAGATCAACAGCGCCCGGCGCTTTCACCGCGAAGAGGCGTTCCGCATCGCGGTGCAGATCCTCGAACAGTCCGCGACTGCGGAGCAGGCTGGCGCCGCTTACGCTGAACTCGCTGAAACCTGCGTGATCGCAATGGCTGACGTGGCCTTAGAGGAAATGGAGCGTCAGCACGGACCGCAACCAGGTAGTTTTACGGTGCTGGCGCTTGGTAAGTTCGGTGGACGCGAGCTGGCGGAAGACTCTGATCTTGATTTGATGCTGGTCTATGATGCGCCGGCAGCGAACGGATCGCCGTCCGATTTTTACACGCGCCTCACGCAACGCCTGATTAGCGCACTCTCGGCGCCGACCGAAGAGGGCGCGCTTTATGACATCGACACCAAGCTGCGGCCTTCGGGATCGAAGGGGCCGGTTGCGGTGCGACTGTCGTCTTTCGAGCGCTACTACGCGGAAGAGGCGTGGACATGGGAGATGCAAGCGCTGACGCGTGTGCGGTCCGTCGCCGGTGATCAAGCGCTGGCCGATCGCGTGCGGTCGACCGCACGCGCTGCAATCGCGCGCCCGCGTGACAGAGTGAAGACGCTCGCGGATGTCGCCGACATGCGCGCGCGCATGGATCGCGAACGTCCGAGCCGCAGCCCATGGGATTTGAAATTGGCCCCGGGCGGGTTCGTCGACATTGAATTTGCCGCCCAGGCGCTTCAACTCGTGAGCGCCGATGAGGGCGTGATTGACGCCAATACCGGCGAGGCGCTGGCGAAGCTCGCGGCAGCCGGTGCGCTGCCAGACGAGACAAGGGCGCGGCTCACCGATGCCTGGCGATTGCTGAGTTCGTTGCAACAGACGCTGCGCATTTGTGCTGTCGGTGACTTTACCTTGGAAGGCGCACCGCGACCGCTGGTCGGGCGACTGGCCGGATTGGCGGGTGTTTCGGGGGCTGATGATCTTGAAACCATGCTCCGCGCCACGCAGGCGGCGGTTCGCGCAGACTTTCTGCAGATAGTTGAAGCGGCAGCGACGGAATAGGCGGGCAAAGCCGTTTAGGGATTGAGGCGCTTACGCCAATGGAGCGTGATTGAGAGCTGAGGCGGTATGATCGATCCGGACGCCGAGCTCGTCCGGAACGCGGGGGCGGGTGACGCCCGGGCCGCGGAAGCACTCGTGCGCCGGCATTTGCCGAAGATGGTCGGCGTTGCGCGCCGGATGCTGAACGACGGCGCTGAAGCGGAAGATGTGGCGCAGGAGGTTTTTCTGCGCGTGTGGCGCGAGGCGCCGCGCTGGAAGCCGGGGCAGGCAAAGTTCGAAACCTGGATGCACCGGGTCGCGATCAACCTTTGTTATGATCGCCTTCGCCGCCGCCGCGAAAAGACCGATCCAGACGCGGGGGTGATGGTGGCCGACCCCCGCCCGCTCGCCAGCGAGGAGTGGTTGGCGCGCCAGCGCGCCGCGAAGGTGAATGGCGCATTGGCTGCACTGCCGGAACGCCAGCGCGCAGCCATCGCGTTGGTGCACTTCGACGAAATGAGCAACATTGCCGCGGCGGAAATACTCGAGATCAGCGTTGAAGCTCTTGAGTCACTTCTGTCGCGCGGCAGGCGTGCGCTGAAGGCCGCTTTGGCGGATGTCGCGCAGGATTTGATGGGCGGTGCAGAGGGCGCGCCGTGACGAGGAAGGAAGAGATCATGGACCGGCAGCGGTTCGCCGAATTGCTAGACGCCTACGGCGCCGATTTCCGGCGTTGGCCCGCCGGTGTGCGGGCGTCGGCTAGCGCATTCGTCGCTGAGGATGCAGAGGCGGCGACGCTTGTCGCTGACGCGCATGAACTCGATCTGCTGTTGGACGCGGGCCGTCATGAGGCGCCGGTGTCGCCGGATCTCACCGCGCGCATTTTAGCGTCAGCGCCGCGCGCTCAACCTCCTGCGTTCGATCGGCGAGCGATGTTTGCACTTGCGGCCTGCGCGGTCTTTGGCGTGCTGCTGGGCTATGGCGGTGGGCTCCTGGCGCCAATCCCAAGCGAAGACGACACGTATTTCACCATGGCGTTTGAAGCGCCGATGGCGTTCGAGGATGAAGGATGAGTGAGTCTCGTTTCCCCTGGCGCACGCTGCTTTTTGTTTCCGTGGCTGTGAACTTGCTGGTTGTCGGCGCCGTGGCGGGTGCGTGGAGCGCCGGCGTCAGGCTTGAGCGTGAAGCTGGCCAGCAGGCGATCGTTGATCGCATGCCGGGCCCGCGCGCCTTCTTAGGGGCGCTGCCGCCGGAGACGCGCGCCGTCATGCGCGAACAGCTTGCCGACAGCTTGACGCAGACACGCGAGGCGCGTCAGGCCGCAACACAAGCGCGCCGCGACGCCTTTGCCGCGGCTGAAACAGAGCCGTTTGACGCGCCGCGTGTGCGCGCAGCGTTTGAGCGCGTGCGCGCCGCTGACCAAGCAGTGGTCGGTGTTTTTCAGAATGATGTGATCGAGGCCTTCGGCGAACTCACGCCAGAGCAGCGGCGCGATGTGCTTGCGGCGCTGCGTAGTGCGGCGCCTGCTCGTCGAGAGGGCGCGATGGCGCCGGCGCAAGCGGAGGGCGCAATCGCGCCTGAAAGACTGAGCCCCGAGCAGCGGCAGGAATTTCAGGAGCGGCGCCAAGAGCGTCGTGAGCGTTGGCGCGAACGCCGCCAAGAACGGCTTCGCCAGCAAGACCCGCAGCCCTGAGCGCTTACTCGGCGGCCGTTGCTTCCAACTCGCGCTGACCGCCGAACGTGCGTGGCAGTGTCACCGTTACGATGGTGCCGCGGCCCACTTCGCTTTGGATCGCCAGCTTGCCGCCGTGCATTTCCGTGAGTGACTTGGTGAGCGCAAGGCCAAGGCCGGTGCCGTGATTGTTGCGCGTGAGCTCTTGTTCCACCTGTTCGAACGGACGCGCCAGGCGCGGCAAGTGTTCAGGAGGGATGCCGCAGCCGGTATCGACGACGCGCAGCGTCAGGCCGTGCTGGTTGTCGCGCGCGTGCACCATGATCGCGCCCTGATCGGTAAACTTCACGGCGTTTGAGAGCAGGTTGAGTAGGATCTGCTTCACGGCGCGGTGGTCGGCCTCGATCTCCGGTAGATCTTCGGCATCGACGACAATCGAGAGGCCTTTGTCCTCGGCCTTGCGCTTGGTGAGACGCACGGCTTGTTCGATCGCGACCATTGGATCGAGCGGACGCGGCGTGAGCGTCAGTTTGTTCGCTTCGATTTTCGCCATGTCGAGGATGTCGTTGATCAGATCGAGCAGGTGGTTGCCGCTGTCGTAGATGTCGCTCGAATATTGCTTGTACTGCGGGTTCGCCAACGGCCCGAAGAGCTCCTTGGCCATGATCTCCGAAAAGCCGATGACGGCGTTCAGCGGCGTCCGCAGTTCGTGGCTCATGTTGGCAAGGAATGTTGACTTGGCGCGGCTGGCCTCTTCGGCCTTTTGACGCTCTTCGTGCGCTTCGCGCGCCAACGCTTTGATCCGGTATTCCTGCGTCTCAGCGCGGCTCAGCGCGTCGGAGAGGCGCCGCTCGTTCTTGGCCAGCTCTTCTTCTTTGCGCTTTAGCGGCGTGATGTCGACGCCGACGGTGATGAGCCCGCCATCGCCAGCGCGGCGCTCGACCACGTGCAGCCATTCGCCGGTCGTCAGTTCGATTACGCGGACGTCGGGGTTGGTGGGGTCGTTTTTTTCGCGGCGGATGCTCGAGGTCGCGGCCGCCGCGACGGCCTCGTAAGACGCGCGCATGCGCAGAATGTCCGGGCCGAGGCCGAAGGCGCGCGCAAAACTCTGGTTCCAGAGCAGCAGGCGCTTGCGCGCGTCCCATAGCGCGAACGGGCCGGAGAAATTGTCGATGGCGGCGCGCAATTGCTGCTCAAGCCGCGACACGCGTGCTTCAGCTTCGTGGCGCTGCGTTGCGTCGATCACGGTGCCAAAAACACGCGTCTCGCTGCGGCCGCTGGAATCCTCAACCGCTGTGCCGCGGGCTTCGATCCATGCAAGGCCGCCACCGCGCGTCACGCGGAAGCGCGCGTCGAGCAGGCCCGATTGACGCGCGCGCCGGAATTCTTCTTCAACGCCGAAGCGATCTTCGGCGACGATCAGTTCCAGCAAGTCTCGCAACCCAAGCACGTCTCGCGGCGCCCCAAGCAAGCGCGCGGCCCGCTCGGACAGTTGGACCTCATCCGCGGCCGGGCGCCATTCGAGCACGCCGACCTTTGCGCCGTCGGCAGCGATTTGAAAGTGCGTCTCGGCGCGCTCAGCTTCAGCTTCGGCCAACCGGGCGCGCTGCGCGTTTTGGCGCATGAGAAGATAAAGCACAGCCATCGCGGCCAAGGGGGCCGCCGCGACCAAGGCGAAGCGCAAGAACGCCGCAAGCCAGAGATCGAGCGCGCCCGGCGCCGGGGCCGCGGCCATGACATCCAGATCGCCGATCTGAGCGGTGGATTCTGCCGCCACCCAGGTGCGGTCGTTGCCATCACGAATGAGCGCGCCGTCATCGCCCGCACGGGCCGCGGCGAGCACTTGTTGTTGTGCACGAGCGCCAGCCTCTTGCATGGCGGGCGATGCATAGAGGATGGAGCCATCCGCAGAAGCGATGAGCACGCGCGCATGTTCGTCGAGCTCAGGGAGCAGGCGGGCTGGATCGATGACCGTGACGATGGCGCGGTCGCCGACGTTGCGAACGATGACTGGTGCTGTCGCCAGCTCGCCGCGCGCTGGCGCGCCTACCCAAACTTCAGCAGCGTTCGCGCTTTGCATCGCGGCTGTGACGAGCGCTGCTTGGGCAGGATCGGTGATGGCTTCGATGCCGCCGGCCCGGTTAACGATCGCGGCGGCGACAGCGGGGCGCGCCGAGGCGGCGGCGTTGGCGATTGCGGAGGGTGCTGCGCCACCGGAGCGCGCAAGATCTGTGACGCCGGCGCTCGCACCCATCGCGATTGCAAGGTTTGCGTTCACGCGCTCGGCGATGAGGCCCGCGGCGGACGATTGCGCCGCGATGATCGTGCTTGCCGCGTCGTCGTGATGGGAACGGATTTGCGCCGCGATCGCTGCGAAGAACGCAGTTACAAAGACCAGGACAAGCGCGATGAACGGCTTGTTGGCCTTGTATGGCGCAGCACCGCTCGGTGCTTCGTAAGCATTCTCATCCGACACAAGTATTCCCCGGCCGCCCCGAATCGCCGTTCGGAATCCTGAAGAGTCTGAATTGTAACGGCTCGGTAAACGCTATGTCGATGCGCGCGCTGGATAACCTGCTCTACGTTTCTGCAGGCGGCCTATTTGTCTCAGTCGTTGACCATTAGGCGAGCGTGCGTTCGACCATTTCCCGCGTATTCTTCGATAGTTGCGGAAGCGAAGCGAGATGTTCCAGCGCAGTGCGCGCGTGACTCTGTCTCTGCGCATCGAATCGCTTCCATGATTCGAACGGAGTCAAGAGCCGTGCAGCAAGCGCCGGGTTCAGCGGATCGATGGTTTCCGCGAGCGATGCGAGGAAGCGGTAGCCGTCGCCGTTGGCGCTGTGGAAGGCGCGCGGATTGCGCATTGCGAAGGCCGCGGCGAGCGAGCGCACGCGATTTGGGTTCTTCAGATTGAACTCAGCGTGTGCACGCAGGCGTTCAACGCGGGCGAGAACGTCATGGCGCGGTGAAGAGGCTTGCGCCGCGAACCATTTGTCGATGACGAGCGGGTTCGCTTTCCAGCGGTCGTAGAATTTGGCGAGCGCTTCATCGAAGGCGGGGCTCTCGGACGCGCCAAGAGCATCCAACGCTGCGACTGCTTCGGTCATGCTTTGCGCGTTGTCGTATGCGTCGGTGAGCGTCTGGCTCGGACCGAGCGCTGCGAGGAGGTCGAGTGCGGCGCTCTTCAGCGCGCGGCGGCCGGCGGCTTCAGCGCTTGGCGAGAACGGCGTTTCGCCCCTTGTTTTGGCGATCCCTTCCAGCCGATCGCGCAACGCTGTGGCGATGGCGCGGCGCAAGCTCTCACGAGACTGGAAGAGCTTGTCCGGGTCGGGTGAGCTTGAAGACAGAATAAGTTCGTTGAGATCGGGCAAGCGCAACGCCAGCGCCGCGAACGCCGGATCTTCCTGCGCCCGATCAAGCTCGCGCCCGAGCGCCATTGTGAGTTCGGAGACTGATGCGCCGCCTTCGCCAAGCATGATCGAGCGGGCGAGCGTTTGGCCCGCTTCCCAGCGTGTGAATGGATCAGGATCGTGCGCCATCTGGGCCAGACGCGCCTCCGGCGTCAGGTCGTCGTCCAGTGTCACCGGGGCGGAGAAGCCGCGCACCACTGACACGATCGGCTTTTCCAGCACGTCGCTGAACTCGAACGTCGCCTCGGTGTCTTCGAGTACGGCGCGATGTTCGGTGCGTGAAAGGTTATCGCCTTCGACCTTCGATGCGATGATTGCCCCGTCCGGACTGATGAAGCCGATTTGCAGAGGGATCGGCGCCGGCAGTTTATGCGGCTGGCCAGGTGTCGCGGAGAGACGCTGCGACACGTGCAATCGATAGGTGCGGGCTGAAGCGTCGTAGTCGCCCCGTACTTTCAGCGCCGGCGTGCCAGCTTGTTCGTACCAACGCATGAAGCTATCGAGCTTGCGCCCTGAGGCTTCTTCAAAGCATCCGATAAAGTCCTCAATCGTTGAGGCGGTGCCGTCACGACTTTCGAAATAGAGCTGCATGCCGCGTGTGAACGCGTCTTCACCCAGAATGCGCTTTAGCATGCGAATGACTTCGCCGCCTTTTTCGTAGACGGTCGCGGTGTAGAAATTGTCGATCTTCTGATAGCTCGACGGTCGCACCGCGTGGGCGAGAGGGCCTGCATCCTCGCCGAACTGACGTGCGCGTAGGCGCTTCACGTCTTTAATACGCTGCACGGGACGTGAACGCTGATCGGCGCTAAACTCTTGCTCGCGATAGACTGTGAGGCCTTCTTTCAAACAGAGCTGGAACCAGTCACGGCATGTGATGCGGTTGCCGGTCCAGTTATGGAAATATTCGTGCCCAACCACGGCTTCGATGGCTTCGAAGTCTGCATCGGTTGCTGTATCTGCGTCAGCGAGGATCAGCGACGAATTGAAGATGTTGAGGCCCTTGTTCTCCATCGCGCCGAAATTGAAGTCGCGGACGGCGACGATGTTGAATACGTCGAGATCGTATTCGCGCTTGAAGGCTTCTTCGTCCCATTTCATCGCGCGCTTCAACGAGTCCATGGCGTATCCGGCGCGCGGGGTGTCTCCCGGATCGACGTAAATGCCGAGCGCGACCTTGCGCCCGCTCTGCGTCACGAACTGATCGTGGATCGATTCGTACTTTCCGGCGCAGAGTGCAAACAGATAAGCGGGCTTGGGGTGTGGATCGACCCAGACCGCGAAGTGCCGTCCATCTGGGAGGTCGCCGCTCTCGGCTAAATTTCCGTTTGAGAGCAGGGTCGGGTAGGAGGCCTTGTCAGCTTCGAGGCGCACGGCAAACCGCGCCATGACGTCCGGGCGATCGAGATAGTAGGTGATCGAACGGAAGCCTTCTGCTTCGCACTGTGTGCAGAAGCGGCCGCCAGACATGTAGAGGCCCTCAAGGTGCGTGTTGGTCGCGGGTGAAATCCGCGTCACGACATCAAGAAGGAACGAGGCAGGCGGACTGTGAATGATCAGGCGGCCGGGCTCGATGCTGAATTGATCTGAGGCGAGCGCCGCGCCGTCGATGGCGATGCTCTGTAGTTCCAGCCGCTCGCCGTTGAGAACGAGTGGGCTTGTGCTCGCGCCGCTGCGACGTACATGACTGCGCGCGGCGACAATCGTCGCCTTGGGTTCCAACGAGAACACCAGCGCGATTTCGTCGATCAAATAGTCCGGCGGTTGGTAGTCGGACAGACGGACAGTGACGTTCTCAGCGTCGCGCATTCAGGCCTCCAGGGAAGGCCTGACATGAGCCGCACGCTCGTGAAAATCAATGTGTCTTATTCAGCCGCGACAGGTGAGGCGAGGTTCGGCGCCGGCTCGTGATAGATCGCCGCCAATACCATTTCCGCCTGCTGCGCCAGGTCCATCATTTGGCCCGGCGTTTCGTGCGGGTAATCTTGCGAGAACTCGATGAGCTCTCGTGCAACCCGCATAAGGCGGAGTGCGTTTGCGAACACGCGCGACTGGTGCTCGACGCGTTGCGGATCGCGGTCGTACTCAGCCATCGGCACGCGCCAGCCGCCCCAATCCTTTTCGTCGGTGACGACGACCGGATAGGTGCCCGGATAAGGATGGCGCGGATCGCGCGCATCTTGAGAAAGCCGGTTGACGGCGCGCAGGATGCGCCAGTTTTCCGTCTCAATCAGGTCCGGCTTGTGCGGGTCCTTTTCTTCGGCAGCGAGTTCGTGCGCCTGAAAGTCACGGCCGAGGCCGGCGTCGTAGGTGACGCGCAGGGGCTCTTCGACGCCCTTGACCCATTGCGGATTTACGTTCTCGACCGTGGCCCACGTCGCCACCGGCTTTACGTAGACGCGCTGGCCCTTATGGAAGACCGCCTTCGCCATGAGACTACTCACCCCAAATTTGAGGGCGTACTCTAGCGCAGTGCCGTTGAGCCTTCGTGAACAGACGTTGACGCCAAGACACTCTTTCGCGTTTTCCAGCGCGCGCGTTAGGATGGCGGCAACCATAACCCGGGAGGAACGGGGTGAATTTCGATTTTTCTGACGACCAGAAGGCGCTCAAAGACCAAGCGCGTAAGTTTCTGGCTGATAAGTCCGCGATCAAAGTGGTGCGCGGTGTCCTCAATGATGACGCGAAATCCTATGATGAAGCGCTTTGGCGCGGCGTCGCAGAGATGGGTTGGCTCGGCGTTGCGATCCCAGAAGAACATGGCGGCTTAGGCCTTGGCCGACTTGAGCTCTGCGTGTTGGCCGAAGAGATCGGGCGCGCCGTTGCGCCGATCCCGTTCTCGTCGACGGTCTATTTCTTCGCCGAAGCGTTGATGCTCGCCGGTAGTGACGCGCAAAAATCGTCGCACCTATCGAAAGTCGCAGGTGGTGAAACCATCGGCTGCTTTGCAGTGAGTGAAGGCCCCGGCGCGGCCTCAGCTTCGAGCATCAGCGCGAAGTTCGATGGCTCGACGCTGACTGGCGTGAAAATTCCGGTGACCGACGGCGATTGCGCCACTCATGCCGTTGTCGTCGCCAAAGAAGGCGGCGCCATCTCGCTCGTGCTCGTTGATCTCAATCAGCCGGGTGTGACGCGCACGACGCTGAAGACGCTCGATCCGACGCGTGGTCACGCCAAGCTCGAGTTTAAAGGCGCCAAGGCCGAGCGCCTTGGTGCAGCGGGTCAAGGCTGGGAATTGGCCGAGGCGGTGCTCGATCGAGCCGCAGTGCTGATCGCGTTCGAGCAGATTGGCGGCAGCCAAGCGTGCCTCGAAATGGCGATTGATTACGCGAAGAACCGCTACGCCTTTTCGCGCCCGATCGGCTCGTTCCAAGCGATCAAGCACAAGCTTGCTGACATGTATGTCGGCATCGAGGTTGCGCGCTCTAACGCTTATTATGGCGCGTGGGCGCTTTCGACCGAAGCGGCGGAGCTGCCGTTCGCGGCCGCGGCGTCGCGTGCGGCGGCCAGCGATGCGTACTATTTCTGCTCGAAGGAAAACATCCAGACCCATGGCGGCATGGGATTCACCTGGGAGGTCGATTGCCACCTCTTCTTCCGCCGCGCCAAACTGCTCGCCTTGCAAGCGGGGAGCCCGGCTGTGTGGAAAGAGAAGCTGGTAAAGCGGCTTGAGCAGCGAAACGCAGCGTGATGTCGCGTGTGATCTTCGAAAAGCGGGACGGCAAGTACGACGCCATGTTCGTCGAACGTGGCGGCGCGCTTGAGGAGATCGCGTGCCCGAAGCAACCACCAATCCCGCACGACATGTTCCACTACGCCATTGAACGTGTGCTGGAGATGCGTGGCTTCATTCGCCGCGCGGCTGGTGGCGAAGGCGTGGGCTTTGTAATGGCCCGTGAGGCTGAAAGCGAAGCGGTGGAGCGTTTGGTTGAAACGATGCAGGCCGATAGTTGGAGCGGGCGCCCGCCTGCATCCGAAGTGATCGATCTGTTTCACACGACCTGTGACGCGCGCGGCACAACGCCAATCACACTGACGGAAGAAGCAATTGTCGCCATCCGGTCGGAGATCGATCGGCTGGCGGTTGAATGGTCAGCGCTGCCTACGCGCGGCCGCATGACTTTAGAGATTTGATCGGAGCGCATTATGGATTTCAACGACACGCCCGAAGAAGCCAAGTTTCGCGCCGAAGCGCGCGCATTCTTGGAAGCAAATGTGCAGCCCAAGAGCGCCGACGCTGAGCGTCTGGTGCGCAAGCTGAAACCCGGCGAGTTCTTGAAGGCGGCCAAGGACTATCAGCGCAAGAAGGCCGAAGCTGGCTTTGCCGGCATCACCTGGGCGAAAGAACAAGGCGGGCGCGGCCTGCCGCCGATTTATTCGGTGATCTTCAATCAGGAAGAAGCAAAGTTCGACGCGCCTTCACAACCGTTCTCGATCGGCCTTGGCATGTGCGTGCCGACCGTGATCGCCTTCTCGGACGAAGCCACCAAGGACCGCTACGTCGCCAAAGCACTGCGCGGCGATGAGATCTGGTGCCAGCTCTTCTCCGAGCCGGCCGCAGGCTCTGACGTCGCCGCCGGTAAGACCAAAGCCGTGCGCGATGGCGACGACTGGATCATCAATGGCCAGAAGGTTTGGACCACGGGCGCGCAATTCTCCGACTTCGGCATTTTGCTCGTGCGCACCAACCCGGACGTTGAGAAGCACAAGGGGCTGACGATGTTCATCGTCGACATGAAGCAGAAGGGTGTTGAGGTTCGCCCGATCCACCAGGCGTCAGGCGGTCGTGAGTTCAACGAAGTCTACTTCACCGATGTGCGCATCCCAGATTCATGGCGCCTCGGCGATCCCGGCATGGGCTGGAACGTGGCGCTGGTGACGTTGATGAACGAACGCCTCGCCGTCGGCGGCTCATACGGCCCCGACTACAAAGAGATTTTCGATTTCGCCAAGGGCATCAATTCACCGTCCGGCGATGGCATGCTCATTCAGGACGAGAGTTTCCGTCAGAAGCTCGCCGATTGGATCGTGCGCGCCGAAGGCTACAAGCTCGCCAAGTTCCGCACCATGACAGCGCTCTCAAAAGGCCAAACGCCAGGGCCTGAGAGTTCGATCGGCAAGGTGATCAACGCTAACCAGATGATGGACATCGCCAATACGGCGATCGAGGCGGAAGATCACTACGGCATCATCAACGACCCCGAACTCGCCACGCTCGAAGGCGCTTTCCACCAAAGCTACATGTTCGCGCCGGGTCTGCGTATTGCCGGCGGCACCGATGAAATCTTGAAGAACATCATCGCTGAACGCGTGCTCGGTCTGCCGCAGGACGTCCGCGTCGATAAGGGCGTGGCGTTCAAGGATTTGCCGACGGGACGCTGACGCCGATCAGTCGGCGGGATGCCAAGTCTTTTTGGTTTTATGCGGCTTGCCGCCGGCCGGATGCTTGCCGGCGGGTGGTTTGCCGTGCCGTTTGGCCTGGGCTTGCTGACGCTCTTTGCGGCCGGGGCGCACGGCGGCCGGGCGCTCCTGACGCTCCTGACGCTCCTGACGCTCCTGACGCTCTGGACGTTCTTGGTGTTGCTTGCGCTCTGGACGTTGAGGCCGTTCTTGGCGCTCAAAACGCTCCTGGCGTTGTGGCCGTTCGCTGCGTTGCGGGCGCGCCTGCTCTTGCTCGCGCATGGGCATCGCGATGATGTTCTTCTCAAGCCGTCCGCCCGCATCAAGGTGCGTGAAAAAGCCCTCTGCAACAGCCGCGTTCAGCTCGACGTGCGTGACGCGGTCTTCAATGCGGATGGTCCCGATGTCGCGCTTGGTAATCCCGCCGGCTTTGCACAGCATGGGGATGAGCCAGCGCGGCTCCGCCTTCTGCGCGTAACCGACCGTAAGCGTGATCCAAGCGCTTTGCTCAAAGCCTTGCGGGCGTGGCTCAGGCCTAGCCGGATGAGCGCCCGCCGGCGGCGCCATCAAATCCTCGGGCGCCGGTTGGCCTTTGCGATAGAGTCGCGCAAACGCCGCCGCGATCTGATCGACATCGTGGCGCTCCAAGAGCGCTGAGATGATGCCGCGTTCGCTATCGTTGATCGGTTCATTGAAGACGGGGGCTTCAATTAGGCGCTGATCGTCGCGGCGTTTCACATCGTCGGCGGACGGCGGCTCGCTCCAATGCGCTTCAATCTTGGCGTCGCGGAGCAGGCGCTCTGTGCGCCGGCGCGCCGGATAGGGCACAACGAGAACGCTGGTGCCTTTGCGTCCGGCGCGTCCGGTGCGGCCGCTGCGATGCAGGAGCGCTTCGGGGTTCTTCGGCAAATCTGCGTGGATGACGAGATCAAGATCGGGCAGATCGAGCCCGCGCGCCGCGACGTCCGTTGCAATGCAAACATTGGCGCGGTGATCGCGCAAGGCTTGTAAGGCGTGGGTGCGCTCTTTCTGGCTGAGTTCGCCCGATAACGCGACAACCGAAAACCCGCGGTTGCTGAAGCGGCTCTGCAGGTGGGTGACCGCCGCGCGCGTGCCGCAAAAGACAAGCGCGTTTGCGGCGTCGTGGTAACGCAGCACGTTGAAGATGGCGTTTTCGACATCGTGCGCGCCGGTGGTGAGCGCAAGATATTCGATGTCGCTGTGCTGCTTGGCGGTGCTGATCGTGTTCACCCGCTGGGCGTCGCGCTGATACTTGCCAGCAAGCGTTGCGATCGCGCGCGGCATCGTCGCCGAGAACATGAGCGTGCGGCGCTCTGCGGGTGCGGTGTCGAGAATGGTTTCGAGTTCCTCGCGGAAGCCCAAATTCAACATCTCGTCAGCTTCGTCGAGCACGACGGCTTTCAAGCTATTGAGCACCAGTGAGCCACGGTGGAGGTGGTCAACCAAACGGCCCGGCGTGCCGACGACAATGTGTGCGCCGCGATCCAGCGCGCGCCGTTCATCGCGCGCGTCCATGCCGCCGACGCAAGAAGCAACAACGCCGCCAGCTTCAGCGTAGAGCCATTGGATTTCCGCTTTCACCTGCATCGCCAATTCGCGCGTCGGCGCGATGATGAGCGCCAGCGGATCGCGTGCTTTTTCGAACCGGTCTTCCTTGCCGAGCAACGTTGCAGCCAGTGCGAGTCCGAACGCAACTGTCTTTCCTGAGCCCGTTTGCGCGGAAACCATGAGGTCCGCATCGCGCAGTTCCCGAGCCAAGATGGCTGATTGGACTGGCGTTAACGTTTCATAGCCGCGCTTTTCGAGCGCGCGTGCAAGGGCAGAGACTGTGATCTGAGGTGACGTCATCGGGTGCTTTTCTGGCCTGGATGCGTATCCCCGCATTCAGGAACAGGCGCAACGCAGAACACCTTAGCGTATTTCCACGTGGTTTTGGTGTGCAAATAAGCCGTGCTGCCCTGCCGCCGCTCAAGCGCCGTTAAGCTAGTTCGTCGAACAGGCTTGGCTCGTTTTCGCGCCAGCCTTCGATCTTCAGCATCTTGAGTTTGGTCTTGATGCCGCCATTGGCGCTGAAACCGACGAGCTTATCGTCAGCCCCGACGACGCGGTGGCATGGCACGACGATGGCAAACGGGTTGCGGCCCAACGCTTGGCCCACGGCGCGCGCACCGTCAGGTTGGCCGATGGCGCGCGCGATTTCGCCATAGGTGCGCGTGGCGCCGGGCGGAATGGCGCGTGTGGTTTCGTAAACGCGCGCGTTGAATGCTGGTACACGCGAAAGGTCCAACTGCACCGCACGCAGCGACTTCTTCTCACCACGCAGCAGCGCCGAAATATCTTCGATGGCGCGCGCGATCTGCTTTGGCGGATCGAGTTCCTCGGCGTTAGGGCAAAGCCGCATCAGCCGGATCCGCGTCGCCTCTGGACTGCGCTCGGGCAATTGCACGCCGATGACGCCGCGCGGTCCCCAGGCGAGCGCGCAGCGGCCGATAGCGGTCTCGAACAGGGCGTAAGCGAACATCTGCATCGGCTCCAATTTCATTCCGCTACCGCCTTGCCGGGGGGGAACTCGGAAGTGTAGAACATATAGAGAACATGAGTCCGCGTCCAGCCTCCTTTTCGGTGCTCAAAGAGCAGGTCCGTGAACCTGGCTTTGCCGGGATGGCTGTTGCTATGGCGGGTCAGCCCTTGCACGAGATTGGGCCAGCGGGGGCTGGCTTCGAAGCAGCGGCTTTAGGCTTCACGTTAGCGCTGGCCGCCAGTTGGGCGGGGCCTGCCGGCGTCTTTTGGGCTGGCGAGGACGCCGCCTTCGCAGAAGAGGGCGCGCCCTATCCTGTGGGTCTTGCTCAATATGGTCTGGCGCTTGATCGTCTGATCGTGGCGCGCGCCAAGAAACGCGAAGATGCGCTGTGGGCGGCCGAGCAAGCCTTGGCCGCGACAGGCGCGATCGTGATTTGCGCTTTGGGCGGACAAGGCAAGCCGCTCGATCTCAAAGCCAGCCGGCGTTTGTTGTTGTTTGCCGAGCGCCATCGTTCGCGGTGCCTTTTGCTTATGCCTGCGAGCGGCCCCAGCGCGGCATGGACACGTTGGCGTATCGCGGCGGCTGAAAGCAACGCAGCGGCCGATGAATTAGGGCCGCCGGCGTTTCGCGCCGAACTCACACGCAATCGCAGCGGGCAGGCTGGTTCAGCTTTTACTTTGGATTGGAACGCCCATGAGCGCAGCTTTGTGGAACGCGTCCAAGAAAAGCATGTCGCGGTGTTTCATGCACAAGCGCGCCAAGCATGAGCGACACCCGATGGCTTGCGCTTTATCTCCCGCACATCAGCACGGATCGCCTAATCCGCGCGGGTCGCGCGCCCTCTGACGATCGCCCGTTTGCAGTCTATGCCAAAGAGAAAGGCGCCTTTCAGCTTAAGGGCGTTGATGCACGCGCAAGCAAGCTTGGGCTCAATCTCGCTATGTCGCTGGCGGATGCCCGCGCCATGCAGCCCACGTTGGAGGCAGTGGAAGCTGAACCGGAAGAGGATGCACGCGCGCTCGATAATATCGCCGCCTGGTGTGAGCGCTTTACTCCGATCGTGGTTCTCGATCCGCCGGAGGGTTTGTTTCTCGACATTAGCGGTTGCGCGCATCTTTTTGACGGCGAGGAAAGTCTCCGCGCTGAAATCGTGACGCGGTTGCGTGCGCAAGGCTTCGGCGCCCGTGCTGCGATTGCTTCAACGCCGGGCGCGGCTTGGGCGTTTGCACGTCATAGAAAAATGCGTGCGCCGATTGACGATGACGCCAAAAGTCTCGCCGCGCTTCCAATCGAAGCCTTGCGTCTTGATGGTGATGCCAGCGCGCTGATGCGGCGATTGGGGCTAAAGACCGTAAGCCAGATCGCCGCTGCGCCGCGTTCTTCGTTCACAGCACGCGCTGGCGAGCGGGCGATGCTGCGTCTCGATCAGGCGCTTGGACGTGCGGCCGAAGTCCTGACGCCGCGGCGTCCGGCGCCAATGGTGTTTGCGTTGCGCCGGTTTCTCGAACCGATCTTCACTTTGGACGTCATTTTGCAGGTGACCGAAGATTTGTGCGGTGACGCCGCTGAGAAACTGGAACGCCGCGGCGCCGGCATTGTCTATGCGGAATTGGTGCTGTTCGGTGTCGATGGACGCGACCGGGTGGTTGCAGTGAATGTCAGCCGGCCGTTGCGCGAGGTGAAGCCGTTGATGCGGCTCTTCCGTGAGAAGCTAAGCATCGCCGCTGAAAATTTCGATGCGCAGTTCGGCTTTGAAGCGGCCCGGCTCGATGTTGTGCGCTTGGCGCCCATCGAGGAGCGCGCACGCACTCTGGTTTCGGTTGAAGAGGCCGCGGCCAGTTCCGAGCAGATCGGCGGCATCATCGACATTCTAAGTTCGAGGCTGGGGGCCAAGCGCGTTGTCCGGCCGAATCTGCATGACGAACACGCGCCAGAGCGCGCTTCAGGCTGGCGCGCGGCGCTTGGCAAGTCTGATGACATGAAGGCCGTCCGGCCGCCGGCTGACGGCGTGCTGCGCCGTCCGGTGCGTTTATTTTCACCAGCTCAGATCATCGAAGTCATGGCGAGCGTGCCTGATGGCCCCCCGATCCGGTTTCGTTGGCGGCGCGTGATGCGCGATGTGGTGCGTGCGGAGGGACCAGAGCGCATTTCCGGCGACTGGCAGCGCCACGAAATGACGCGAGATTATTATCGCGTCGAGGATAGGCATGGGCGCCGTTACTGGCTTTATCGCGAAGGCCTCTACGGTGAGAGCGAGGCTATCCCGCGCTGGTTCGTGCACGGGCTGTTCGCATGAGCGGCTTTGCAGAGCTTTGCGTAACGACGAACTTCTCGTTCCTGCGCTCAGGCTCGCACCCTGAAGAGATGGTGGAGCAGGCGCTGGCGCTTGGCTTGGTTGGGATCGGTGTTGCCGATCGCAATACGCTGGCGGGTGTGGTGCGTGCGCATGTGAAGGCAAAATCGCTGCGCCAGGAAGGCAAGGGCGAGCTTCGCACTATTGTCGGATCGCGTTTGGTGTTTCGAGATGGAACGCCTGATCTTGTCGTCTATCCCAAAGATCGCGCTGCGTACGCCAACCTCACGAGGCTGCTCACAATCGGTAATCGTCGCGCGCCTAAAGGCGAGTGCTGGTTGGATTTCGCTGACTATCTGGCACACGCAACCGGGCTGCAGACTATTCTTATTCCGGCGTTTGCGCTGGGTGATGAGCCATACGCGCTTGGCTCTTATCTGCAGCAGATAAAGGCTGCGGCGGGGGAAGTTTGGCTCGCCGCGCCGTTCCAGTTCAACGGTGAAGATCGCCGCCGCATTCGCCGCTTGAAGCAACTCGCCGCGCAAACGGGCGCGCGCTTGCTGGCGACGACTGAACCGCTCGTTCATCGCGGCGAGCGCCGTGCATTGCTCGATGTTGTGAGCTGTATCCGGGAGAAGAAAAAGCTCAGCGATGCGGGCGCTTTGCTCGCCAAGAATGCCGAGCGCCAGCTGAAGCCGCCGCAAGAGATCGCCCGCATTTTTCGTGAAGCGCCTGAGGCCGTGGCGGAAAGCCTCCGTTTTTTGGAGGGCGTCAGCTTTTCGATGGAGCATTTGCGCTACGAATACCCCGAGGAAACCGCCGATGGTTATTCCGATCCACAGCAAGCGCTTGAGGCGCTAGCCTGGGAAGGCGCGCATGTGCGCTATCCCGAGGGCATTCCGGAAATCGTCTCCGCCGCTCTGAAGCGTGAGTTGGATATCGTCGGGCGCATCAAGTACGCGCCGTATTTTCTCACCGTCGCGGACATCGTGACATTTGCGCGCTCGGGCCGCGATAAAGACGGCAACAAGGTTGATCCCATCCTGTGCCAAGGACGTGGGTCCGCCGCGAACTCGACCATCTGCTATTGCCTCGGCATCACCTCCGTGAACCCAGCTAAGAGCACTTTGCTTTTTGAGCGCTTTGTTTCGGAAGAACGCGGCGAGCCGCCAGATATCGATGTCGATTTCGAACACGAGCGGCGCGAGGAGGTCATTCAATACATTTACAAAAAATATGGCCGTGACCGCGCGGGGCTGGCGGCGACCTTGATTTGCTATCGCGGCCGCAGCGCGATCCGCGAGGTCGCAAAAGTCTTCGGGTATTCTGAAGATCGCATCTCAAGTCTGGCGAAAACGTTGCACTGGTGGTCGCGCGGCGTCGAAAAGAAGGATCTGCTAGAGCAGGGCCTGGATGTGAACGACGTCAAGCTCATGCAATGCGTGACGCTGTCGAATGAGTTGCAGGGCTTTCCGCGCCATCTCTCGCAGCATGTCGGCGGTTTTGTCATTACACGCGAGAAGCTCCACGATGTGGTGCCTGTGCAAAATGCGGCGATGGAGGATCGAACCGTCGTCGAGTGGAACAAGGACGACCTAGAGGATCTCGGCATTCTTAAGGTCGATGTTTTGGGCCTCGGCATGCTCACCTGCCTCAAGAAGGCGTTCGATCTTTGCGAGAAGCATTATCCAGGCGCAGAGATGGTGAAGCTGGATTCAAGCTACGCCGATGATGAGCGCGTCTATAAAATGCTGCATCGCGCGGATTCAGTCGGCGTCTTCCAGGTCGAAAGCCGGGCGCAGATGTCGATGCTGCCGCGATTGCAGCCGAAAGATTTCTACGACCTCGTTATTGAAGTCGCGATTGTGCGGCCTGGTCCGATTCAGGGCGGCATGGTGCATCCTTACCTGAAACGCCGCCAAGGTCTGGAAAAGGCAAGCGCGCCGAAGCCTGAATTGTGGGAAGTGCTGAAGCGGACCCTCGGTGTGCCGCTGTTCCAAGAGCAAGCCATGCAGATCGCGATCACGGCTGCTGGTTTTACGCCTTCGGAAGCCGATAAGCTCCGCCGCGCAATGGCGACCTTCAAACGCGTCGGCACGATCGGTTCGTTGAAGGACAAGTTCATCAACGGCATGATCGCCAATGGATACGATAACGCCTTTGCCGAGGCGTCATTCGCGCAGATCGAGGGCTTTGGCGAATACGGATTTCCTGAAAGCCATGCCGCCAGTTTCGCGCTTCTGGTTTATGCATCGTCGTGGCTGAAGTGTTACTACCCCGATGTCTTCGCGGCGGCTTTGCTGAACGCACAACCGATGGGGTTCTACGCGCCCGCGCAGATCGTACGTGACGCGATCGATCACGGTGTTGAGGTCCGTCCTATCGATGTGAACCATTCGATGTGGGACAATATCCTTGAGCAGGGTCCGGAGGCCGCAAAGCGTCTGCACGTGCGCCATAGCGATATGGCCGGCGATATTCGCTCCACCCATGCGATGCGCTTGGGGTATCGCCAAGCGCAAGGGCTGAAGGAAGCGGAGATGCGCCAGCTCGTCGCCAATCGCGGCGTCGGTTATGATTCCGTACGCGATGTGTGGCTGCGCAGCGGTTTGCCACCGTCAACGATCGAGCGCTTGGCTGATCTTGATGGCTTCCGCTCGTTGGGGCTGGACCGGCGCGATGCGCTTTGGGCGGCGCGTGGCTTAAATCGCGTTGGTGGTCAGGAAGATTTGCCTTTGTTCGAGTGCGGCGCCGATCGTACCCGCGAGCCCGACTTTGATTTGCCGTCGATGGCCTTGGGTGAGCACATCGTCGAAGATTATCGAACCATTGGCCTATCTTTGAAGGCGCACCCCGCCGCTATGTTGCGCGATGAGCTTGCGGCGCGGCGGGTGATTAAATCCGAAGACCTCACGCAAATACGCAATGGCGATCGCGTGCGCGTTGCGGGCCTAGTGTTGGTGCGCCAACGGCCCGGCACAGCGTCCGGCGTCATCTTCATGACGTTGGAGGATGAGACAGGCATTGCCAACATCGTCGTGTGGCCCAAATTGTTTGAGCAATATCGCCGCGAAGTTCTGGGCGGACGTCTGGTCGCCATCGATGGTCCGGTGCAAAGCGAAAGCGGCGTGATCCACGTCATCGCAGAACGTGTGCACGATTACACACCGCTCCTTGCCAAGTTGTCAGCTTCGGGTGAGCGCCTTGATGCAAGCGGCCCCACCGATGAGCCGCGCAAAGGGACCTACGAAGACCCCCGCCAAGCCGGCCATCCGCGCAACGTGCGCATCAATCTCGATGTCTCACAAGCCGCGAACGTAATGCCGAAAGGGCGCAATTTTCACTGAGAGCGCCAACGCGCAAAGATCGCCGTTGGCAGAAGCTCGCTGCGCCCATCGTGCGGCAGGCACATTTCGCCCGCTTGCCAGTCGCCACCGCTAAACATTTGCTGCGCAGTCTGCGCGAGCGCCAAATAAGAAAGCCGCACGGCGTACACGGTGGCGATCATGAAGCCCTTGACGCTGGCGCGATCGTTTGGATCGGAGCGTAGCAGCGTTTGACACGCGTCGAGCAGTTCCGGCAGATCGGTTTCGAGGCGCCAGGTTTCTCCATCCGGCCCGCGCCCGAACTTCGGCGGATCGAGGATGACGCCGTCGTAGCGGCGCCCGCGTCTGATCTCGCGCTTCACGAACGTCAGCGCATCATCGCAGATCCAGCGGATCGGTGCATCGCCAAGACCGGCGGCCTGCTGATTGTCGCGCGCAAAGCCGATCGCCTTCTTCGAAGCATCAACGTGCGTGACCTTCGCGCCGGCCTTGGCGCAAACCAGCGACGCAAGGCCCGTATAGCCGAACAAGTTCAGCACTTCGGGCTGCGGGCCGCGATGCGCCTTCAGGTATTCGCGCGCATAACGCCAGTGCACCGAGTGCTCTGGAAAAAACGCTAAATGCCGAAACGGCGTCGGTCGTGACACGAACGCCAGATCATCCCACGTCAACGTCCAGCTTTGTGGCAGTTCGCGATTGAAGCGCCAGCGGCCTGCATCTTCATCATCGCCGGAAGAGCCAGCGAAAACCGCATCTGCGCTGTCCCAATCGGCGGCGGGACGCACAGGCGCCCACAGCGCCTGCGGCTCCGGACGAACGAACCGGTACGGGCCGACTTGCTCGAGCTTGCCGCCATTGCCGGAATCCAGCAGGCGATAGTCGCGCCAATCGTCGGCAATCAAGAGCTCAGGCGCGTGCGCCGTCATATCCGCGTCTCCGCCAGAGATCGTAGAGCATCACGCCCGTTGCGATCGCAAGGTTCAAACTGTCCGCCCGCCCGCGCATGGGCAGTTTCACGAGGAGGTCGCACGCCGCTTCCATATGCGGCGCCAATCCTGATTGTTCATTGCCCATGAGCACGATTGCGCGCGCCGGCGCTGGCCGATCTGAATCGAAAGCGGCGCCCTTCAGTGACAGCCCCATCATACGCGCGCCGCGCTCTTGCTTGAAGCGCAGGAGCTCTTCGAACGAAGCGCGCGCAAGTTTCATCGCAAACAGCGAGCCCATGCTGGCGCGCACGGCCTCGACAGAAAACGGATCGCAGCTTTCGCCAATCAGGATGACGCCGCCAGCGCCGGTAGAATCCGCGGTGCGCATGATCGTGCCGAGATTTCCAGGGTCGCGGATTGCTTCGAGTGCGACGATGGTATCCCCGCTGATCTGATCGAGCGGCGTCAGCCGTTGCTTGTAGGCGCCGAGCACCGTCTGTGGATTATCGCGTTTGCTGATCTGAGCGAGAATGCTTTCGCTGGTTTCGATGGTGCGGACGCGCCGCGCCTCTGCCTGTTCGATCAATGCGCGAACATGCTCTCGTTCGCGCGCCGCTGGGGAGAACACCAAAATCTCCGGCCAGACGCCAAGATCGGCGGCCTCGACCGCCAAACGTGCGCCCTCGGCGAGGAACAAGCCGGTCTCAGCGCGCCCTTTTTTCAGGTGCAGGCTTTTCAGCGTCTTGATCTGCGGATTGGACGCGCTGGATATGTGGTGGGCCATGTTAACGGCGTTCGCCCTCAGGGGTTTTCCGGTTTTCGCTTAGTTCGCTGGGCATTAGAAGGGCGTTAAAGCGCGAAGTGTTGCGCGTAGCGCGGGAAAAATGATCGGCCTTATCGTCTCCGAGGTGATCCTGTACGCCGTAGCGGCGCTCATTGGCTTCGCTATTGGCTGGCGCGCTTATGTCATGCTCGCGGCGCAACGCCGAGAGGCAGATATCCGGGAAACCGAACAATTGCGCGCCGCACTTACAGAAGCGCAAGTGCGCCGGGCGCGTGTATCGTGATCTCGCTCGGCGATCCTGCCGCGCGCCGTCGCGTCATGCTGCTCACCGGACTTGGCGGCGCGGCAATTGCGGCGCTGCTGGGCATGCTCGGTCCGCACAATGGAGCTGTGTGGCGCCTGCCGGATGTACTGAAGGCGCGGGTCACCACCGCGCTCTCCGCCGAGGGCTTTCCGGGGCTTGATGTCGCCATGAATGGCCAGCGCGTGCTGTTGCGCGGGATTGTCGAAGAAGAAGCCGATATCGTTGCGGCGCGCCGTGTGGCTCTGACTGCGGTTGGCGGTGGCGGCATGTGGTCCGGCGGCGTCACCAGCGTCAACACAGCCGGCCTGCGCGTCGGCGCCTTTGAGCGTCCATTCGCCTGGAGCGTTCGTCGCGATGGCTCACGCGTCGTCCTTGGCGGCGCCGTGCCAAGTGAAAACACACGCACCGTGTTGATGACGACAGCAGCGCAGGTTTTCCCAAACGTCGAAGCCGTTGACGACATGCACGTCGCCGGCGGCGCCGCTTCGCCCTTGTTTGCCGATATGGCCGAGCGCGCCGTTCGCGCCGTCGCCAGTCTCAGCACCGGCGAGGCGCGTATCATCGATGCGCAGATCGTCGTCATCGGCGATGGCGGGCAGTCCGGTGTCGACGCCGTGCGCCGGGCTCTGGAAGAGCCGCCCGCGCCATTCCGGTCGCGTCTTGCCGTCACCATCGATGGCCTCGACGTCGATCATCCCGAACTGCAAGGTCTCGATCTCAACGCTGGCGATGCGGAGACTTGTGAGCGCGCCTTCGATCGCTTGATGGAGCGCAACGTCGTCACCTTCGATGAGGGCTCGGCAGCGCTCGCCCCTGCGAGCCGCGGTGTCCTCAATGCTTTGGCGTCCGTTGCATTGCGCTGCGATCGTTTCTCGATCGAAGTCGCGGGTCACACCGACAATACCGGCGATCGCGCGATGAACATGGAATTGTCGCGGCGCCGCGCCGATGCGGTCGCGTCCTATCTTGCGGGACAGGGCGTTGCGCGCGCACGTCTTAGCGCTCACGGCTACGGCCCGGATCGTCCGCGCTCAAGCAACACCACCCCGACGGGGCAAGCCGCGAACCGGCGCATTGAGTTCTATGTGAGCGGATGAGATGATCTACCTCATTGGACAATTGGCGCCTTGGCTCTTGCTGGTTGCAGCCTTCATGGCGCTTGCCGGCTGGGCGTTTGCCTCGCAACTCGCCGCGCCGGTTGAAGAAGCCGCTCGTCGTGAGCGTGAGCACCTTGTTCGTGATCTCATCCGCTTTACTGGCGATGGCCCGGTGGATCGCGAAGTGGAGTTGGATGCCGCACCGACCCAGCGTCTGCTCGAAATCCGCGACGGCCGTATCGCTGAGCTTGAGCGCGCGCTCGAAACCGCACGCTCGCGCAGCGATGAACTCTCAAGTGAAATGGCCGCGCTCCAACGCGGTGGTGCTCTAAATGATCTCGACGCGCAAGAATTGGCGCGCTTGCGCGCTGGGGAAATTGAACGCGAGCGCACGGTCGATGTCGAAGTTGAGCCTGTGCCCGCCGAACCGGTGGAGGACGAGAAGATCGTCCTTCAAGAATGGCGCCTGCGCTATTTCGAGCAGCGCGTGAAATATCTGGAGTCGCTGGCGCAAGCTCCGGCGGCGCCTGCGGTGCAATCGCTTGTGGACGGTTCGCCAGAAGCGCCGCCCGTGCATGAATGGGCCGCGCGCGAAGCGTCGGCTCGTGCGGCTTATCTTGAGGACGAAGTACGGGCGCTGCGGGCCGCGCCGGAAGCGCCCGAGGCGCCGGCGGTGGCAGAGCCAGAACCGTTCGCCGCCAATGCCGACGTCGATATGCTTCTGCGTTGGCGTTTGCTGTATCTCGAGCGCCGCGTGGCGCACCTTCAAGAGTCGAAGCCTGCCGCCGAACCCGCGCCGGTTATCGAAGCTGGGCAGGATCCCGATCGCTGGAAGTGGCGTGCCCGCTACCTTGAAGCGCGCGTGCGTCATCTCGAACAGCGTCCGGTGCAAATGATTGTTGCTCCCGTTGCGGCAACGACCGAGCAAGCGCCAGAGACGCCGGTCCGGACCGCACCCATCAGCCGCCGCGCAAAGCCGCCGGTTCTGCCTGCCGCGCGCAACGGGGCGCCTGACGATCTGACTTTGATCGAAGGCGTCAGCCTGCTGCAGCAAACGACGATGTATTCGCTTGGTGTCTTCCACTTCGATCAGATCGCGGCCTGGAACACCGAGAACGTCGCTTGGGTCGATCAATATCTGCGTCTGCAGGGGCGCATCGGCGAGGAAGAATGGGTCGAGCAGGCGGCTGAGCTCGCAGCGCACGGTCCCGCTGCCGCACGCCGCGCGCTCGAAAGCGAAGACGCTTAGCCCTCAACAGCCCGCGATCAGCACCGCGAGCACTTCGGCGCCGTATTTCTTGAGCTTCGCTTCGCCGATGCCGGACACGCGTCCGAGCCCGGCCAAGTCCGAGGGTTTGGCTTGCACCATCGCCGCCAGCGTTGCGTCGTGGAAGATGACGTACGGCGGCACGCCGTTCGCGCTCGCGGTTTCCCGGCGCCAGCCCTTCAGCGCCTCGAACAATTTCGCATCGGCGCCGATAAAGCCGGCTTTGGCCGCCGCCTTGCTTTCGCGGCCCGCCTTGCTGCGCCGCTCCGGCTTTGCGGCTTCTCGGATGCGCACCTGCCGTTCCTTGCGGAAGATTGCGCGCACGGCTTCATCATCTCCGATCGATAGTGTCGGGCGCTCTCCATCTCCCTCGCTCAGCACCCCCTCGAACAAGAGATGTTCGATCACGTTGCGCCACACGCTCTCATGTTGATCCGCGCCAATGCCGAAGGTTGAGCGCGTCGAGAATTGTTCATCCAAGCTGTCGCTTGCCTTGCCGATGAGATGGCTGACGACGCGCCCACGGCCAAAGCGCTGCTCCATCCGCATCACCGCGGAAATTGCCTTTGCCGCCATCTCCGTTGCGTCGATGGATTGGGGCGGATCGGTGCAGATATCGCAAACCCCGCACGGCTCGACATTCTCCTCGCCGAAATAGCGCCGCACACCACCGCGCCTGCAGGTCAAGCCGTCGAGGAAGGCGAAAAGCTGGCGTGCTTTCTTGATCTGCACCGCTTTCACTTGTTCGGCCGCGCTCGATTGGTTCGCAAACATGATGGCGCGGCGCAAATCGGCGGCGCTGTAGATGCAAACCCCTTCGGCGGTGTCGCCGTCGCGTCCGCCGCGCCCGACCTCTTGCCAATAGGCTTCAATGCTCTTGGGTGAATCCGCGTGGATCACATAGCGCACGTCGGGCTTATCAACGCCCATGCCGAATGCGATGGTCGCGACCATCACCACATCGTCTTCTTCCTGAAAGCGATGTTGACGATCCGCGCGCAGCTTTGCATCCAGCCCTGCGTGGTAGGCGAGCGCCGGAATATTCTGAGCCGCAAGGTTCGCTGCGGTCTTTTCCACGTTGTCGCGTGTCGCGGCATAGATGATGCCGGACTTCCCCCGCCTCGCGCGCACGAGATCTGAAATTCGATCCTGTGGTTTAGGGCCTTTGCGCTCGGCAGCGAGCACGAGGTTCGGTCGATCGAACGAAGCGATGAAGCTCTTGGCGTTTTCGAGTCGCAGCTGTGTGCGAATATCCGCCTGCGTCTTTAGGTCTGCAGTCGCCGTGACCGCCATACGCGGGACGCTAGCAAAGCGATCCGCCAATTGCCCAAGGGCGCGGTAGTCCGGCCTGAAATCGTGGCCCCATTGGCTAACGCAGTGCGCCTCATCGATCGCGATCAGCGCGATCGGACATTGCTCAAGAAAATCGAGGAAGCCGTTTGCGAAGAGGCCTTCCGGCGAAACGTACAGAAGATCGAGTTTGCCTTCGCGCGCAGCGCTAAGCCACTCGCGACGCGCATCGCGATCCAGTGTCGAATCCAACCGTGCCGCTGCGACGCCGGCCGCGCGCAAGGCCGCCACCTGATCCTGCATCAACGCAATCAGCGGCGACACGACGAGCCCGACGCCGGGGCGCAGTATCGCCGGGATCTGATAGCAGAAGCTCTTGCCGCCGCCTGTCGGCAGCACGGCCATCACATCGCGGCCATCGAGCACTTCGGCGATGACGTCCGACTGCAGCCCGCGAAAATCGTCATGGCCGAACACGCGCTGAAGCGTTTCGCGGGCGGCAGTGAGATCGGCCATGGGGGCGATCTAGCGCACTAGCGACGCCACACGCCAATGCATTTGTGCGGATCCGTTGGTGCGCCATCGGGAAGCATCTCTGACGGCGGGCCGAGATTGAATGGCGCCAGTTCCAGATTGAGCGGGCGCCATGCGCCGGTGGCGATGTCTTGGTTGTGTGCGATCGTCGGCGAGGTCGTGGCGAGGAAAAGCGGTATCGTCGAGGCGCGCCAATGATTGACGACGGCTTGTGCGTCGGTGAGCGTAAGATGGAAGAGAGATTCGCGGCAGAGCCAGACGTCGCATGGTGGCGGCGTATCGATGACGATATCGGCGACGCGAAAGGTGCGGGTCGGCGTGGTGTAGCGGCCTCGCAGCTCTTCGATCATTGGCGCGACGATATCGGCGGCGAGGAAATGCGTATGCGCTGGCAGTTTGACGTGCTGCATCCAGAGGAAATCGCCACACGGGGCGTCGTAGAAGAGATGCGGCTGCTCGCGTTCGAGAAATGCTTCGAGCGCGGCGCGTAGCGGCGCCGTGCGGGCGAGGCCTGAACCTGGGCCAGAGCGCGATTGGCCCGGCCAGATGTGTTTGCGCCAGATCTCGGTGAAGATGGCGCTGCGGTTGATGTCGCCGCTCATACCACGCGCGGCGCGCGGTGGAGGCCGAGCGCGCCGTAGCAAATCGCCGCTTGTCCGGCCCAATAGATCATCCAGCCAGCGAAGCTGCGCCAATAGGCGAGCGCCGGATCGGGGGCGAGGTGGAACATGTTCCAGGCGACGAAGCCGTCGGAGATGAAGAAGAGCACCGCGCCTGCCATCACCAGCCAGCGTGAGCTCGGCAGTGTGAAAGAGCAAAGCGCCATCAAGGTGAGCACGCCGGTATAGACCGCGAGCGGTGCGAACATCGGGTTGACGCGCGGAACGAGCAAGGAGGTCATCACAAAGCACGCTGCAATGAGCGCGATGGCGCCGAGTAGCCGCGACGGCTGCTTCAGTGCTGCGCCGACGCCGATGCCGGCGCGGAGAAAGAGCGTGATGTAAAAAAGGTGCCCGATGAGAAACGCGAACGCGCCATAGAGAAACGTATCCGGGCTCCACGCCAGCAATGCATCGCCAAGTGCGCCGAACAAGAGCCCCGTCGCCAGCAGACGCGAGCGTGCGATGAGCGCGATGATGCCCAGAATGATGATGCTTGACGCTTTGAAGATCGTGCCGGCCAGATAAGGCGGAGCGCCTTCGTAAAGGCTCGATCCAATCGCACCGTAGGCGATGGCGAGGATCGCGCAGAGGGCGAGAAGTCCGAGTTGAACGACATCAAGCTTCACGGTCACTCCGCCTTCCGAGCCGGCTGCGCGTAGCCTAGCTTTTCGTTCAACGCGCTCAGCAGATCCTGCGCGATCTCGGCGATGACGCCGCCGGGAGGATAGACGGCCGCGGCGCCCATCTCCTTCAACGTCGGTACGTCTTCCGGCGGGATGACACCGCCGACGACGATCATGATATCGCCGCGACCGCGTTCAAGCAGGGCTGAGCGCAAAGCCGGCGTCAGCGTCAGATGGCCGGCCGCTAGCGACGACACGCCGACCACGTGCACGCCTTTCTCGATGGCCTGGTCTGCGACTTCCTCGGGTGTCGCAAATAGCGGGCCGATTTCAACGTCGAAGCCGATGTCAGAGAATGCGCTGGCGACCACCTTCTGTCCCCGATCGTGACCATCCTGGCCCATCTTGGCGACGAGAATGCGCGGGCGCTTGCCCTCGGCTTCCTGGAACGCGGCCACGCTCTGGCGCGCGCGCTCAACAGCGACATCGCTGCCAGCCTCGCGCGAGAACACGCCCGTCACTAGGCGGATCGGCGGCTGGTGGCGATTGAATGCGCGCTCCAACGCCGATGACATCTCGCCAACGGTGGCCTTTGCGCGCGCGGCGTTCACTGCAAGCTCTAAGAGATTGCCTTTGCCGCGCGCCGCGTTCTCAAGCGCTCCCAGCGCTGCGTTGACTTCAGCTTGCGAGCGCTCAGCCTTCAAGCGCGTCAGCTTTTCAAGCTGCATCGCACGCACCTTGGCGTTATCGACCTTCAGCACCGGAATATCTTCCGGCTCGTCTAGCTTGAATTTATTCACGCCGACGATGGTTTGGTGTCCGGTGTCGATGCGGGCCTGCGTACGCGCCGCGGCCTCTTCGATGCGCGCCTTCGGCAAGCCCTGATCGATCGCCTGCGCCATGCCGCCGAGCTTTTCGACCTCCTCGATATGCGCCCATGCCTTGGCCGCGAGATCGGCGGTGAGGCGCTCGACATAATAGGAGCCGCCCCATGGGTCGGCAGGGCGGGTGACGCCGCCTTCGCTCTGCAGCAGGATCTGTGTGTTGCGGGCGATGCGGGCGGAGAAGTCGGTTGGCAGCGCCAATGCTTCGTCGAGCGAGTTCGTGTGCAGAGATTGGGCGCCGCCATAGGCGGCGGCCATCGCTTCAACGCAGGTGCGCACCGCGTTGTTGTAAACGTCTTGGGCAGTGAGCGACCAGCCGGAGGTTTGGCAGTGCGTGCGCAGCGCGCGCGATTTGTCCGACGCGCCGAATTGCCCAACCAGCTTCGCCCACAAAAGCCGCGCCGCGCGCATCTTTGCGATTTCCATGAACGGGTTCATGCCGATCGCCCAGAAGAAGGAGAGGCGCGGCGCGAATTTGTCGACATCCAATCCGCCGGCGATGCCTGCGCGAATATATTCGACGCCGTCCGCCAGCGTGTAGCCGAGCTCCAGGTCCGCCGTCGCGCCGGCTTCCTGCATATGATAGCCGCTGATCGAGATCGAGTTGAACTTCGGCATCTCGGCGGCGGTGTAGGCAAAGATATCGCCGACGATCCGCATCGAAGGCTTGGGCGGATAAATGAACGTGTTCCGCACCATGAATTCTTTGAGGATGTCGTTCTGAATCGTGCCGCTGAGCTTGGCATGCGGGACGTTCTGCTCTTCGCCGGCGACGATATAGAGCGCCATGATCGGCAACACTGCGCCGTTCATGGTCATAGACACGCTCATCTGATCCAGCGGGATGCCGCTGAACAGCGTGCGCATGTCGTAGATAGAATCGATCGCCACGCCGGCCATACCAACGTCGCCGACGACGCGCAGGTGGTCGGAATCGTAGCCACGGTGCGTAGCGAGATCGAAGGCGACGGAGAGGCCTTTTTGTCCGCCTGCGAGATTGCGGCGATAGAAGGCGTTGGAATCTTCAGCCGTCGAGAAGCCTGCATATTGCCGGATCGTCCACGGCTGCTGCACGTACATGGTCGGATACGGCCCGCGTCCAAACGGCGCCATTCCAGGAAAGCCGTCGACGAAGTCCAGTCCCGCGCGATCGGCGGCGGTGTAGGCGGTCTTCACCGCAATGCCTTCCGGCGTCAGCCAGGGTTCGCCGTTTGGCGGGGCAGCTGTCGCAACGTTCGCCTCGAGCGCGAGGCTGGAGAAATCGGGCAGCGTCACTGGATAGCCTCTTCTTCGTGCGGCACATCTTGGGCGCCGTAATAGCGGAGCAACGTCTGCACCCGGTCCTCGCGCGCAAGCACAGGAAAAACCTTGGTCAGTAGGAAGTTCAAAAGCAGCACGGCGCCAAGTTCGATCACGAACAAATTGCGAATGTCCTCGAAATCCCAAACGCGGCCATGAAATAAAATGACCAATGCCGCCGCGATCAGCATGGCGGGGATGGCGCAGTAGCGCCGCGTTTTGCGCGCATCGAGCAATGCATCATGCAGGCGATCGTACGGTTCGCCCCATCCACCGCGCGCTTGGTCGGGTTCGCCGCGATCCAGTGTGTCGATCCCGGCGCGAACATCATCCGATGAGTAGCGTGCGATCATAACGATGACGCTCCGGCCGCGAACGCCGCCAGCGCCGCCGCATCACCCCGGAACGCGTTGAGATCGATGGGGCCTTCTACGCCTCGGCGATGTCCGCGGTTGTGGTGCTGCCAGATGATCCAATCGCGTTCGCGAAAACTCGGCGGCGTGCCGATGGAGCGGATCCAGAAGCGCTCGCCGCGTAGTTCGGCCAGGTGCGCATCGTGGAATTCGCGTGTGGTATAGATGATCGGTCGCGCGCCATAATACGCCTCGACGCGATCCATGAAGACGCGCGCCTCGGCGATGACGTTCGGCATGGTCGGCCCTTCGCGGCACGGACCCATGTGTTCGAGGTCCACGGCAGGCGGCAATGCGCCTTCAACACGCGGTACGATCGCAATGAAGTTCGATGCCTGTCGTGCGCCCGGCTGGCAGAGCGTGAAGAAGTGATAGGCGCCGCGCGGCAAGCCCGCCGCATCCGCTTCGCGCCAGTTATAGGCAAAGCGCGTGTCGACATGGTCGGCGCCTTCGGTCGCCTTGATGTAGGCGAACGCGACCTTGTCCGCGGCGAGGGTGCGCCAATCGATAGCGCCCTGGTGGTGCGAGACGTCGACGCCTTGAATGTAGCGCGCCGCCCAAGGCGTCCACCACCCGCCGGCCGCCGCGAACAATGCCGCCGCCAACAATGCCGCGGCGATCAATGCGCCGGTGGCAAGGAGCGCTAAAACCGCTGGACGAAGAATGATGGTGCGCGCGCTTTCTCCGGTCACGACGGCAACTCGCGCAGCTTCGGCACGAGATGGCGCCAGCGGCCAAGCGCATCTTCAGCGCGCTGCCTGATGCCGCGCTCTTCGCGCGATCGGTTAAGTTGATAGAAGGCGGCCACGCCGGCGCCGCCGATAATGATACCGCGCAAAAAGTCGGGCAGGCCGAACTGGTCGCCCGAAACGCCGACCACCACTGCTAACGCCCACAAAAATGCGACGTAGACGCCGTCTAAATCCCAGCCGTGAACCCTGCCGCTCCATTTTTCGTCCCGCGCATAGGATTGGCCTAGCTCGGCTGGACTGGAGGCGCGCTCCAGCACCTCGATGGCATGGAGAACGACAGGCGGCGCGGTCTTGCGTGCGAGGGGTTCGTCGACGCTCGTAAGGACCCTCTCAAAGTATTCGAGCAGGAAGGCCACGCGTTCTCTGCGCCGGAGTACCGGCAAGAGGAATGTGAAAAGGCTGAGCGCGACGAGATGGATGGTGAGCAACCCCAGCATGGTGGGGTTGAACCAATCGGGAAAGTCGAGCGATCCGATCGTGAACGCGTACACGACCCACCCGATGATCAGGATGATAGTCGCGCACCCGTAGATCACGCGCGCGCGTTCCTCTACGCACCGGGCGCTGATGTAAGCGGCGCGCGGTGTCTCGATCTCAGCGCGCGGCGGTGGCCCAAAACGCGTGTTGTCGAGAACCTCGATCAGGCGGTCGATCTGAGCTAGCCTGATGCGTTTGGTCATGGCTTCACCCCCAATGCGGTGTGCAGCGTCTCCAGTTCTTTCAGCGCATTCTGACCGGCGAACACGAATTGATCGACGCCGGCTGCGCGCAAGTCTGCTTCGTGCTCTCCAGGTTTGCCCGCCAGCAGCACCCAATCGGCGCCTGTCGCTTTCAAGCTGCGGGCTGTCTCAGCCGCGCACTCGGCATAGTGCGCATCCGTGCCGGCGAGGACCGCAACTCGCGCGCCCGACGCGTGGAAGGCGCCGATCAGCGCATCGCTCCCATCGTACGCGTCCTCCGCGCCGACGCTCGCCACGCCGCCTGCTGCGAACAAGCCCCGCGTCCACTGCGCGCGCGGCGAGAATTCAGCCTGCGATCCGATGTTGGCGAAGAACACACGCGCTGAAGCGTCAGTCTTGTCGCGCAAGGCTTCAAATGGCTCGGCTAGCCGGATCGGTGCGAAGCCGCCTGCTGCGTTCGAGGGCGCCATCGCTTCAAAGTCGGGGAGCTTTGCGTCGAGCAGTGGAAAGTCGGTGACGCCGGTGATCGTCTCCCGGCGCGTGGCAATCGCGGTGCGCCGCCGTTCGCGCGTTTCACTTACCCAGTTCTGCAGAAGCTCAAGCGGCTCTGCATGCGTCTGCATTTGTTGCATAAGAGCCCAAGCGCGCTCGGCCAGATCGCGCGTGAGTTTCTCCACGAACCAGGCTCCGCCCGCCGGGTCCGCGACGTGCCCCAAGCGACATTCTTCCGCCAAGACATGCTGCGTATTGCGCGCGACGCGCCGCGCAAATGCGCTCGGCCGTCCAAGTGCATCGGTCAGCGGGTAAGTGGTTATCTCGTCCGCGCCGCCGATCGCCGCTGCAAACGCCGCCGTGCTGACCCGCAGGATGTTCGTCCAAGCGTCGTAACGGGTCATCATCCGGCGTGAGGTGAAAGCGTGGATGTAGGCAGCGCGATCAGCGGGCGCAGCTCCTGAAGCTTCCAGCACGCGCGCCCAGCAGAGTCGCAGTGCACGAAGCTTCGCCGCTTCAACGAGTGCATCAGGGCCGACTGCAACGGCAAACCCAATCGCGCGCGCGCAGTCACCGATGCTGAGCGCGCGCGTTGCAAGTCCGAGCAGATAGGCGATGGCGCTGTGAAGCGCATAAGCAATCTCTTGCGCCTCGCTGGCGCCGGCCTCGTGCACGATGCGCGCATCGACGCGGAGGCAGCGTGCAACTGGCAGATCGCGCGCGGTTTGCGCGGTGAAGAGATAAGCGGCGAGGGCGGCCTCACTTTGATCGGCGCCCGTCTGCAGTTGCGCGCCCATAGGATCAAGATTGAAGGCCGTGCCGCGCGCCGCGACGCCTTTGAGCTTGTCGCGCAGCAGCATCGCTGCACGTTCGCCGCCGCCATCCAGCGAAACGGGAGCTGCTTCTAGGATGACGCTCGTCAAAGCCGCATCGAGGTCGGCGGCGTTCTTGATCGCAACACCGCGTTTGCCGGCTGGATCAATGACCAGTTCGATCGCGCCGACGCCGCCTTCGAGGTCAGCCAGGATTTCGTGGTTCGTCCGTTCGATGTCCGGATGCGAAAAGCTCTGCCGCACGAGCCAGCCACCGCTTCTTGCACCGCGTACGAAGGGGGCAGCGCCCGGCGCGCCTGAAATGTCGCTCGCGGTGGCGATGTCGGCTTCGCGGTAAAGCGGCTCAAGCGGGATGCCGTCGGCGGTTTTGCCGACCAAGCGGTCCCAGCTCGCGCCCTTTAGCCCTTGCTCAACCAGGGCCCGCCAATCCGCCTCGTCGGCGTTTTCGCCCAGTGCCAAGGTCTGCTCAGACATTTCCGCTCCGCTTGACGCCATGTAAGGCATCGACGCGCTTTTGAACGCACGCTACGCCTGATGGCAACCGGAGAAAATCATGGCTCTGCCGCCTCTGTTCGACAAGTTGCGTCTCCCAGCTGTGGGCGCCCCACAATTCATCATCGCCAACCCAGAATTGGTCATCGCGCAGTGTAAAGCGGGGATCGTGGGCTCATTCCCGGCGCTGAACGCGCGTCCGGAGGCCGCGCTCGATGATTGGCTCTTCCGCATCAAGGATGAACTTGCCGCCTATGACGAGGCAAACCCGGACGCGCCAGCGGCGCCGTTCGCGGTCAACCAGATCGTCCACAAAACCAACGCGCGCCTCGATCATGACGTCGCCGCGTGCGTGAAGCACAAAGTGCCGATCGTGATCACTTCACTCGGCGCCCGCGCGGATGTGAACGACGCGATCCATTCGTACGGTGGCATCGTGCTGCACGACATCATCAACGTCACCTTCGCCAAGAAGGCGCTCGAAAAGGGCGCTGACGGTCTTATCGCGGTATGCGCGGGCGCGGGTGGTCACGCCGGCAGCCTTTCGCCGTTTGCGCTGATCAGCGAGATTCGCGAATTCTTCGATGGCCCGCTGTTGCTCTCGGGCGCTATTGCCACCGGGCGCGGCATTCTCGCGGCGCAAGCGCTTGGCGCCGACCTCGCCTATATGGGCTCAGCCTTCATCGCGACCACCGAAGCGAATGCGCCTGCCGCCTATAAGCAGATGATCGTGGATTCATCCGCCGGCGACATCGTCTATTCGAACCTCTTTACCGGCGTGTTGGGCAATTATCTCAAAGGCTCGATCGTCAATGCCGGCCTCGATCCGACAAACCTCGAACAAAGCGATGCCTCCAAAATGAGCTTTGGCGGCGGCGAAGGTTCGAAGGCGAAAGCCTGGAAGGACATCTGGGGCGCTGGCCAAGGCGTTGGCTCTGTCCACGACGTCCTGCCAACCGCTGACCTCGTGGCACGCTTGAAGCGCGAATATGACGAAGCCAAGCGCGGACTGACCGCACGCTAATCCTGCAGCCTTAGCTCGCATGCGCCTTGGTTTTCAAGGCGCGTGAGGGCTGGCGGACCAATTCAATCCGACCGCGCATCGCCGCTCATAGGCTTCTCGAACTTCACGAGGAGCTTCATGACCACGCCAATATCCATACTCGAAAAGGCAGCGATCCAATCGCTCACGCTGCGCAGCGCTGACGTTATAGCCATGACCGCCGCCGATCGCCTCGGCGTCGCTCTCCCTGACGGCGCCGCCCAGAATATCGCCAGTTCGCTTGTCGATCTTGTCGTTACGCTCGGCTTGATCGGCGTCGCTATCGGTCGCACGCGCGCCCGCACCCCATCGTATGAGGAAATAAACCATGCGCCATCCCTTGCGCGCGCTCGCCCTTGCGTGCGCGCTGACCATCACTTCGGCCAGCGCCTGGCTTCAGCTCGGCGCATCACGCATCCAAAACTCGATCACTGCGGCTCAGACGATCGAACAAACGCCCTTACGCCTTGGTGCACGCCTATGCGGCCATTGTGGAAGCGGCGAGCGACATCGCCGCTGATCCGGCAACGCCGCTCGCGTTCAAACGCGCATTGGGCCAAGCCGAGCGCGCGGCAACGCCAGCTGCTGAAACGCTGCAGATCTCAGTCACCAGTTATTCGCGTGCGAGCTGCCTCGGCCGCATTCGGCGCCGCGTTCGAGACTGTGGAGACCCAAGGCGCCTAGCGCCCGGCGGTTTCGCATAGGGAAGGCGCCAAACTCCGATGACTTCTTGCCCCCCCGCCCGCGGTCATCGGTTGACCTTGGCGCCTCGCCGCTCTTTTGTGCCCTCCCATGAGCCAGTACATCCTCGCCATCGACCAAGGCACGACATCGACACGCGCGATCGTGTTCGATCTCAGTTTCGCGCCGCTTGCCACAGCGCAGGTCGAGCTTCAGCAGCACTATCCGCAACCAGGTTGGGTCGAGCACGACGCTGAGGAAATTTGGGCCGCGACCTTAAAGGTCTGCCGCGAGGCGATTGAAAAGGCAGGCGGCGTGGCTCACATCGCCGCCATCGGCATCACCAATCAACGCGAAACCACTGTCGTCTGGGATCGCAAGACCGGCGCGGCGGTTCACAAGGCCATCGTCTGGCAGGATCGGCGTACTTCTGACGTCTGCGCCGCGCTCCGTGAAGCCGGCCACGAAAAGAAGGTGCAGGACGCAACGGGCCTGCTGCTCGATCCTTACTTCTCCGCCACCAAGATCGCCTGGATATTGGATCGCGATCCCGCTCTGCGGGCGCGCGCCGAGGAGGGCGAGCTTGCCTTTGGTACGATGGAGACCTTTCTCGTCTGGCGCCTCACCAATGGCAAATCTCATGTCTCGGACGTCACCAACGCCTCGCGCACGCTGCTCTACGATTTCAACACCCGCGATTGGAACGACGAGATGTGCGCGCTCTTCAACGTGCCGCGCGCTGTTCTGCCAAAGACAGCCGCTTGCGATGCGCATTTCGGCGACGCCGACGCGCAGCACTTCGGGCGCGCTATTCCCATCCACGGCATGGCTGGCGATCAGCAAGCCGCGCTCGTCGGCCACGGTTGTTTGAAGCCTGGCATGGCCAAGTGCACGTTCGGCACCGGTGCATTCTTGGTCATGAACATGGGCGCTTCGCCGCCCAAATCGAAAAACCGTTTGCTTGGCACCGTCGGCTATCAGGCGGGCGGGACTTTCGCGTACGCTCTTGAAGGTTCGATCTTCTCGGCTGGCGCTACGATGCAATGGCTGCGCGACGGACTGAAGCTGATCAAGTCCTCCGCCGATTCAGAAGCGATCGCCTCGCGCTTGGCTGACAATGGCGGCGTTTATCTTGTGCCGGCGTTCGCGGGGCTCGGCGCGCCGCAGTGGAACGCCGAAGCGCGAGGCACGATCATCGGCCTTACGCGCGACTCGCAACTGGATCACCTGGTGCGCGCAGGGCTCGAAGCCGTTGCGTACCAAACCGCGGATCTGCTCGATGCGCTTCGCGCCGATGGCGCCCCGAAGATTGAGTCGTTGCTGATCGACGGCGGTCTCACCGCAAACGCCTGGGCTATGCAGTTTCTTGCTGACGTCTGCGAGGTTGAAGTTGCACGTCCGCAATTCCAGGAAGTCACGGCATTGGGCGCGGCTAAGCTCGCCGCATCCGGCGCGGGTCTCATTGCGTCGCTTGATGGGGCGGGCGCCGCAACCAGCGCGCGTTGGACGCCTAACATGGCTGCCGCGGAGCGCGATCGCTTGCGGAGTGGCTGGCGCGCTGCGGTTGCGGGCGCCCTCGCTGCGGCGAAAGCGGCCTGACGGCCGCTTTCTTCATGGTGCAGGTTGCGTGAGGCGGGGCATCAGCTTAAGTGCGCCCGTTCGCGAGAGCCCGTAGCTCAGTCGGTAGAGCATCTGACTTTTAATCAGAGGGTCGCGGGTTCGAATCCCGCCGGGCTCACTCTTGCTTTTATTAGGATTTTTGGCCCGCGGCGACGCCTGCCAGAGGCGCCCGGGCACAGCAGGGGTACGGGCGAAAACACCAAACCGCCTGGCGAGGGCGGCTGAGGCGCTATCTGAACCCTCCATGGGATCTGCTCAATCGCGCTACCATGTGTTGGCGCCGCCCGATCCGGCGCAATTGGTTTCATCACTTACCTATGTCGGCGCACTCGATATTCCGCCTTAAGGGCCGCTCTGAAGCGGTTGCGCGTTGGAAGCGTGGGTGAGGTCGTGTGCGCTGCGGCAGGGGCGCGTTCTGCGGACGATTGGTGGTCGGCTGGACGGTTCGCTCACTTGTGCGCGCGGTGCTGCCGATCGGCGCGAACGTCCGGACGGAAGGTCAGCGCGCGCGGGCTGAAGGCGGGAGCATGGGCAGGTGGCGCGCCGGCTTTTTGCGCGAAACAAAACGACAGCCAGGTTGCGACTGGGTGAGAGAGCTCTGCAGGAAGTAGGACCTCGTGACTCCGCTCCGTCCAACCTTGAAAACCAGTCTCGATCCATCGATCGACTTCCACGCCGTTTTGCAGCGCCGTGATCTCTAACGTGAAGCCGACGTCGGGCAAGCAAACGGCATACTCAAGTGTCAGTGCGTAACCGACTTTGATCGGACCGGGCCGAAACCGTAGACTGGCGAAACGTGCCGACGTCCACACGGCGCCATCGTGTTGCGGCTCGAACCCCGCGGGCTCAATGAAGCGCGTGGCGGCGCCCTCTTTGCCAAATGCTAGGCGATCGCCAACCGGCAATACCTCTGCGCCGGCGCGCAGGCGACGAATTTCGTTTGTCAGCGTCTGGCGATCGTCGGTCCAGCTCCAGTGCTCCACCGCGCGCGGTGTCCACCTCTCTAGATGCTGCGCCCATTGAAGTGGCGCTGCATCGGGCGACGGAGGAGGAGCTTCAATAGCCTCGCGATAGAGTGTGATGTAGCGTGAGATCCAAGGCGCGATCTGCGCCTCTTGCCGCACGCGTTCACCTACGTGCTGCGATTCCGTGACGTCGAAGCGGTCAATTTCGGCAAGGGCGCGATCTACGCTGAGTGGCGCGTTCAGTATCGCGAGACCGAAGTTCTGTGGCCGCCATGCCTCGTAGCGCTTGCGGTCGACCATACCAGCCATACCGCGTCCGTCGCACACGATTACAGGCCGTACGCACGACATCGCCTCAAGTGCTGAGAGAGCGGACGCGAACACCAAATCGTAGGTCGGCAGTACTTTCGATGGATCTTCTAGATTGACGCCGGTGGCGGCGCCCACGAAGTCGACGGCGATCTTACGGTGAGCGCAGGCCTCGCGAATAACGGCGATGTGGTCTTCGTTCTTGGCGAACGCGAGCGCGCGTGCGGGTTTTGTTGGCGGCGCCGGGCCTGGAGCAAATCGCGCCGTGTCCACGCCATTGAGAATGAGCGCAACCGACGAGCGATCGACACCGGCGTCGAATGCGACGCGGTCAACTAAAGATTCGCTGACAGCAGCGTGGCGTCGGATGCTTGGTAAGCGGGGGGCGGCGTCAAACCAGCTCACATTGTCGTGGCAGACGAACACGGCCGGCGTATAAGGATACCTAGCGAGCGCTGGCGAGCACGCCACTAGATGGTGGCCGTGGATAACGTCGAACGGTCCGTCGAGCGCTTGCACGTTGGTTTCGACCTGAAATCCCGTAGCCCGTAGGTCGGCTGCGACGGAGCCAGATTTTCGCGTATAGATAACGGGGTCATGGCCTGCGTCGCGGAGTCCAACCGCCAAATCGCGGGATACATTCTGGACGCCGCGGCGCGTATCGAGTTCAAGTGTCGTGATGAGAATGCGGAGCGGGGAATTCAAGTGACGGCCTCGTTCGAGCGCGACCATGACGATCGGAGCGCGGAAACGCCATCCCCAGTATGGATGGCCAGCCCCGAGCGTAGAGCAGCGCTCGTTGTTGCGCATCCCGCTCATGAGATACGCGTCTTGCAATGGCTTTCGCAAACGCGAGCCCACACCTACGTGTTGACACAGGGATCGCGCTCGAGTGCGGAGACCAGCAGGCGCCAGGCCAGCGAAGACTTGATCAGTTCAGTCGGCGGAACGATGTCCGGGTGGGGCGGCATCTGGGATCGTGATCTTTACAAGTGTCTTCTGAATGGCGCAGTCGCGCCATTCGAACGATGGACTTGCGAACTTGCGGACGATTTGGCCGGACGCGAGGTTGACCTGGTCGTTGCCGACGCTTGGCAATTCTACAACGTGGCTCACGATCTGACGCATCTCATGGCTAGGCTAGCGACCGCGCGCGCGAGCGCGGTATTGCGTCGCCCGATTGCGTTTTTCGACTATCCGGTTGTGCCGGACGAGATGGCGCCGGGCGTGTCAAGGCAACGCGCAGTAGCAACACTCAGGTTGAATAAAGCCGAGGCGATGTCGAAGCGAGCGGCAGCGGCTGCCATCGCCGATATAGCAGGCGATGCGACCGATATCGAAGCGGTTGAGGGCAATCATGCATTCGCGCGTGAGAGCTTTCGCGAGCCGCCGGCGTTGCAGACGCTTTTGCAGACGCCTTGTGAAACACCCCTCTACGAGCGCTTCGGCGAGCAACGGGTACAGTCGAACATCTATTTTGATGTCATTCGCTGGGGGCACGTGCGCGCAATTTCTGAGGCGCTGGTCGCGAGCTACGGCTCCAATTAGCCATGATCCAACCTCGGCGAACACAAAGCCTAGCGATCGCGATGGGGTTTGAAATCCGCCTCGCGCGCGCATCAAACAGGCGCCAATCGTGAAGAGGGGTTTGTTGCGTGGTTGCATCAACTGGGGAGGCCGTGATCCTCATCATCCGCCACGCCGCAAGCGCTCACAAAGCGGCTTCTGCCGCTTTTGGATGCGGGAACGGGCTTGCCGGAGGCGCGCGGCGTGGCACAGAGGGCCCCGATGCTTTTGCATGTGATCAACTTGCCGGCGCGCACCGACCGCCGCGCGCAGTTCGCTGCCTGGAACGAGCGGCCCGGTGTGGAGGCTGCATTCGTCGACGCCGTCATAGGCGCTAGCCTCGATCGGGAAGACCTTGCCAACCGCAGGCTGATCGAACCTGACACTGAGCAATTCAGTGCTGGTGCGCTTGGTAATGCGCTTTCACACCATGGGCTCTGGCTAAAAGTCGCCGCCGCGCTCGAGCCCGCGTTTATCTGCGAGGATGATGCTTGTTTGCGCGCCGATTTCGCCGTGCAAGCCATCAGCGCGCTCTCACAGATCCCGGCCGACTGGGACATTTTCTTTTTCGGCTACAACACCAACGCCATCGTCGCGGTGGAGGCGCGGGATGGCCTAAAGACGCTGCTGCAGTTTGACGACAGCGCCAAGCGCACCGTCGACTATTTCGACGCCTTCGCCCGAACGCCCGCGCCTGCGCCAACTCCGCTTCTCTGTTTTCAAGCCTGGGGTACGCTCGCCTACGCTCTCTCTCCACAGGGAGCGGCGAAGCTGCTGAAGCTCTGCTTTCCGCTTAGCGGCGCTAGGGATATCTTCATGTTCGGTCAAAACCGGACACTGAAGCCTTACACGCTTGATGGCATGATCAATGTCGCCCTCCAGCGCGCGCCAGTGAACGCCTATTGCGTATTCCCGCCGCTCGCAGTGAGCGCCAATGACATAGCCAGTTCCGACGTGGTCAGGCGGTGAAAAGCGTCGTCGAAGTCTTCGATGTGTTTCGGCGCGGCGATCTCGCAGGCGCCGAGGAAATGGTGTCGGAGATCTTGCGGCGCGCGCCTGAAGACTGCGACGCGCTTCATCTCATGGCGACGATCCATCACGCCAAAGGCGATCTCCAAGGCGCGGCAGCCTACTTTGATCGCGCTCATCATGTTTCGCCCTCTGACGCAGAGATCGCTTTCAATCGCGCTGTCGTCTTGTTCACGCTTGGTCGCCACGAGCCGTGCATTGAAGCCTGCCTCGATGTCCTCAAGCTTCGGCCCGGCGATCCCGAAGTGCTGCTCATGCAGGGCGTTGCGTTCGCGGCGCTCGGGCGACATGAAGCAGCGCTCGCCGCATTGGAGCAAACCTATCAGCATCGCGCTGATGTTCACGCCCGCCGCGCCGCATCTTTCTTGCAACTTGGTCAAACTGAAGAGGCGCTCAGCGCCGCCGCGCGCGCATGCGGCATCGATCCACGTAACGCCGACGCCCACTATCACCGTGGCGCCGCGCTTGCCTTGCTGGAGCTATGGCCACAAGCTGTGGAGGCTTACGATGCTGCGCTGGAGCTTTCGCCGAACAATCTCACCATCCGCGGCGCGCGCGCGCCGGCGCTCGCTAATATTGGACGCTTTGACGACGCTCTGGCCGACATCGATGCAGCGCTCACACGCTCCCCCGATCGTCCCGAACTGCTCAGCCGGCGCGCCTACACTTTAAGCGCCGCCAATCGGCATGACGAAGCATTACTTGCCTACAAGAACGTGCTGACGCGCGCTCCGCGCGATGCCGCCGCGATCTATGCGCAAAGCGATCTATTGCTCGGCGGCGGCGATTTTGAGGCTGGCTTGGCGCTTTACGAAGTGCGTCACGCCATCAACCGGCGCGTCACTGCGACTTCATCGGCGCCGCGTTGGCGCGGTGAGCCGCTTGAGGGCAAAACCATCCTGGTTCAAGGCGAGCAGGGTTTTGGCGATCTCTTCCAGTTTTGCCGCTTCGTCCCCAGTCTCGCCGCACGTGGCGCCAATGTGATTCTTCAAGAACGCGCACAAACACGCGGTTTGATGCAAAGTCTGGACGGCGTCGGTGAATTCGTCTCAGCAAGCGAACCGGCGCCCGCCGCAGACTATCACATTCCGCTCGCAAGTCTGGTCGGCGCGCTCGACGTTCGTATCGAAACTATCCCCGCTCCGATCCCCTATCTCAAAGCGGAGGCCGAACGTGCGGCGCGCTGGCGCGAAACGTTGGGTATCGCGCAGCGCCGTCGCATTGGCGTTGCTTGGTCTGGCATCACGCGCCACGCGATGCAAAAATGGCGGAGTCTTGATGACGTCGCGCTAGAGCAACTTTTGCGCGTGGATGCCGAGTTCATCAGCCTGCAGATGGAAGATAGCGCCGTCGCTCAGGCGCGCCAGGTCCTTCAACTAGGTGGCGCGATCGCCGACTTCGCCGATCTTGCCGCATTGATCGATACGCTCGACCTTGTTGTGAGCGTCGATACTGGCGTTGCACATCTGGCGGGTGCGCTCGGCAAACCGGTGTTGTTGATGTTGCCGTTCCGCGCCGATTGGCGTTGGCTGCGCGATCGCGCCGACACGCCATGGTATCCAAACATGTGTCTTTTTCGCCAACCCCGCTTCGGCGATTGGCAAAGCGTCATTGTCGACGTGCATGCAGCGCTTCAGGAATAGTAGGATTTTTGCTCAACTAGGCCGCCCTTGGCCAAGCGGCTAATGCGTTGTTTGATCCGATGCCTCAAGTCATTGCCGCGCGCGATGCGTGTCAGCAACGCTGCGGCCTTGCCCGGTGCATTAGGTGCGCGCCGAAGGCGCTGGCGCGACGCTTCTTCAAGCGACCACAGCACCGAGTTCACCGCTCGCAACCGCCGCTTCAGCACAATGAGCGCCGCCATGGTCTCGTAAGGCGACGCTATTTTTCGCAAGCCCTCTAACTCGCGCCGCACTTTCGCGCGCTTCGTCGGTGACGCAATGCGCCGAGCCTTGATCTCAAGGATTGTCAGCCGATCGATCAGTTCGCCGAGGGAAAGAGGGGCCGAGAGCATCGTGCAGTGCTAGCATGCCGACCCAAGGAGCGGCGATGCTGCACGAAAGTGAGGCCGGTCCCTGCTGGGGTAGGCTTCGAACCTCATGATCAGGGAGGTCGAACCGCTCGCGGTAACTAATCTTGCCCAGTTGGCGTCTGGTCCGTTGGCGTCGCAAGTCCAGAGTTCGCGGCTGGCGTCTGTTCTGGTGAAGCGACTGGACCTTCAACTGGACCTTCAGGGGACATTCGATAGCCGGCGTCCGCCACCTGCTGGTCTTGAGTTGCCTGCGGAACGAGCGCGGTTCGCGGCTGCGATGACATCCACGCATAGCCAAGACCCGCAGCGCCAAGCATGGCAGCGAGCAGCGTCACTCTAAGTACCGCACCGCTGCGGTCATGATGCATCGGCGGCGGGGCATAGGGGTCTCTGTCTTTGATTTCCGGCATTATTTGGCTCCTCCGAGGGGTGTTCTGGAAGCCAACTCGGGGTCTGGGTGGAGGTTCCGGCTCCTCACCGGTCACACCCCTGTGACGAGCAGGCCACAAAGGGGCGGAAATGGCTCTGAAAGGCGCCGATGGCGCTGGCCGAAAGTCTCTCGCTGAACAATGCTCCCAGCCTCCTCGAGTTTTTGGCGGGGGAATGTTCTCGGGTCTTCGGAGACCTTTGAGGACACGCGCAGGGGCGTGAGGGGACGGGGCCGCGTCGGGAGGGGCGCGGCCCCATTTCTTTGGGGAAATCCCCAAGTTTTGTTGCCGCAGCGCAATGAGCGGCACAAAATCAACGCACCATCAGAAAAATTCCCCGGAGGCCCTCTGCCGGATGGACTTCCGTTTACCGGGGCGCCAGAACCAGTATTAACGTCCGCGGACGGGGGACTGAAAACTGGGCGTCAACGCCAAGTTGGAGGGCTTCCGCACCGGGTCGCAAAGCGCGCACTGCGCGAAGTCTGCGTTGCGAGCGCAGGGGATCCTTTGAGAGGGGTGAAAATGAAATCGCGCATCACCAAGACTGTCGCGCTTGCGGCATTGATGGCAGGCGCCGCTGGCGTCGCCAACGCTACTGAAGGCTGGTATGGCCGTGGCGATATCGGCTGGTCATTCGATGGCGAGATCGATGTCAACGACGACTACGCCAATTACGAGTTCGGCGATTCGGTGCTCGAGCACGATTGGTCGCAGCACCTCGGCATGGGCTATGCTTTCTCGAACGGTTTCCGTTTGGAAGGCGAACTCGGTCACCGCTTCAACCAAATTGAACCGACTGACACGATCGACGCGGGTGGCGACGTCCACGCGTGGTCGGCGATGGCCAATCTGTTCTATGACTTCAACCGTGGTGGCAAACTCGAGCCTTATATCGGCGTCGGTGTTGGCGCCGCGCGCTTGAACTACAACGTCAACGATCACTCGTCGCTCAACTACGCTGAAGGCGAAGACACCGTTCTGGCCTACCAAGGTCTTATCGGCTTTGCGGTCGGCCTGGGCGAGCAATGGGATCTCGATATCGGCTATCGTTACTTCATCGCCGAAGGTGCTGAAGGCGATGGCAGCGACACCACCATTGGGTCGTCGACTGTTGTGACGCCGTACACGACGGACGCTGACTACGAGCACCAAGCTCTGACCGTTGGTCTCCGTTACCAATTCGCAGCGCCGGCTCCGCCGCCGCCGCCGCCGCCGCCACCGGCTCCGCCGCCGCCGCCGCCGCCGCCACCAGTGGCTGCTGCGTGCCCGACGTCGGAATTCGTTGTGTACTTCGAGTGGGATCGCTCGAACCTCAACCAAGCGGCGTTGGAAACCATCGATGCAGCAGTCAACCGCGCACGTCAGTGCAACGTTGGCGGCGTTGTCGTCGTTGGCCACACCGATACGTCGGGTTCACCGACCTACAACCAAGGCCTGTCGGAGCGTCGCGCTTCGGTGGTCCGCGACGCCCTCGTGGCGCGTGGCATCGCCGCCGGCTCGGTCCAAGCGCAAGCCCGCGGCGAGAGCGATCTTGCCCGTGCAACGCGCGACGGCGTGCGTGAGCCTCTGAACCGCCGCACCGCGGTGACGATCAGCTTCCGCTAATCGCTGCTCGATAGAGCTAAAACTGAGCGCGGGCCCGGCCAAAAGCCGGGCCCGTTGCTTTTGGGCGGGTTTGAGCCGGTTGCGGCGAAAAAGTGGTTATCGCCAGGCGCGAAACACGGGTAGGGTGCTGGGGCAAGGCGATCCAGCGGACGCGGGTCGTGGGGTAAGTTCACTTAGGGGATGAAGATGAGTTCAAAATTGAAGCGCGCGTTGGCGCTGGCGGCGTTGTTGGCGGCGGGCGGGACCGGTGTCGCGAACGCCACAGAAGGTTGGTATGGCCGTGGTGACGTGGGTTGGTCGTTCGATGGTGAGATTGATCTCGGCACCGACACTGGCGCCTACAATTGGGGCGACTCTGTGCTTGAGCACGATTGGTCGCAGCACCTAGGTCTCGGCTACGCCTTCTCAAACGGCTTCCGTTTGGAAGGTGAACTCGGTCACCGCTTCAACCAAATTGAACCGACTGGTGCGATCGACGCCGGTGGCGACGTTCATGCTTGGTCGGCAATGGCCAACCTATTCTATGATTTCAACCGTGGTGGCGCCCTTGAGCCATACATCGGGATCGGTGTTGGCGCCGCGCGCATCAATCAAGGTGCGAACGACCACGTCCCGCCGCCGACCTTCAGCGTTGATGGTGAAGACACCGTCCTGGCCTATCAAGGCCTCGTCGGCTTCGCGGTCGGCCTAGGCGAGCAATGGGACCTCGACGTCGGATATCGCTACTTCGTCGCTGACAGCGCCGAAGCTGACGTCACGCACGGCGCGAGCCCGTTCACGACTGAGTCTGATTACGAGCATCAAGCTCTGACGGTTGGTCTGCGTTATCAATTCGCTGCCCCCGCCGCTCCGCCTGTTGTTCAACCGCCAGTGGTTCAGCCGCCGGTGCAACCGCCTGTTCAACAGCCGGTCGCGTGCCCGACGTCGGAATTCGTTGTGTATTTCGAGTGGGATCGCTCGAACCTCAACCAAGCGGCGCTGGAAACCATCGATGCAGCAGTCAACCGCGCACGTCAGTGCAACGTTGGCGGCGTTGTCGTCGTTGGCCACACCGATACGTCGGGTTCACCGACCTACAACCAAGGCCTGTCGGAGCGTCGCGCTTCGGTGGTCCGCGACGCCCTCGTGGCGCGTGGCATCGCCGCCGGCTCGATCCAAAGCCAAGCCCGCGGCGAGAGCGATCTTGCCCGTGCAACGCGCGACGGCGTGCGTGAGCCTCTGAACCGCCGCACCGCGGTGACGATCAGCTTCCGCTAATCGCTGCTCGATAGAGCCAAGAAAACTAAGCGCGGGCCCGGCCAAAAGCCGGGCCCGTCGCCTTCGTGGTTTGCTTTCCGATGGCGAGCGGGGTGGACCTCAGGGCGCCCCTCGGGTACCCCGGCCTCATGTCCGCAGAGAGTTTAGCCGCCGCATCGCGTTCCGCATGGGGCGCCGATGTCGAGGCCCTGCTTGAGCGTCTCGATGGCGAGCGCGAGAGCCTTGTCGCACGCACCGAAAGCTGGTCGGCGATCAATTCCGGCTCGTTCGAATTGCCTGGCCTTGCCGCCATGCGCGTGACGCTACTCGACACAGTGTCTGAGCTTCCCGCGCCGCCAGAGGTTGTCGATCTCACGCCGTCGAAGCGGGTGCGTCCCGACGGCGAGGTCATTGACGTTCACCATGGCGCTTCCATCCGTGTTCGCGTTCGTCCAGATGCGCCGATCCAAGTTGCGCTCACCGGGCATTACGACACTGTCTTCCCGGCCGCGCACGCATTTCAGACGCCATGGCGTGAGGGCGAGGTTCTGCGCGGTCCGGGCGTTGCCGACATGAAAGGCGGCATCAACGTCATGTTCGCCGCGCTCAAGGCGTTTGAGGCGCTGCCAGGCGACAAGCGCATTGGTTACGAAGTGCTGCTCAGCCCTGACGAGGAGATCGGCTCGATGGGCAGCGCGCCGCTCCTGGCCGAACTTGGCGCACGCGCGCATGTCGGCCTGACCTACGAACCGGCCATGGCCGACGGCGCGCTTGTTGACGCCCGCAAAGGCTCCGCCAATTTCCATCTCGCCGTTAAAGGCCGCGCCGCGCATGTAGGTCGCGCATTCAACGATGGCCGCAGCGCCGTGCTCGCGGCAGCCGAAGCGGCGCTCGCGCTCAACAAGCTCAATGGCAAGCGTGACGGCGTGACGTTCAACGTTGGCGCCATCGATGGCGGCAGCGCCGTCAATGTGGTGCCCGAGCGTGCGGTGCTGCGCTTCAACGTGCGTGTACCCGACGCTGAAGCCGCGGTCTGGGCTGAAGCCGAAGTCGCTCGCATCGCCCGCGATGTCGGCGCTCACGATGGCATCGAAGCGCATCTGCACGGTGGCTTCACGCGTCCGCCCAAGCCGTTGAATGATCAGCAGCGCACGCTCGTGTCGTGGACGCGCCAAGCCGGCGCCGCACTCGGCCTCGATCTCAAATTCCAACCCTCAGGCGGCGTCTGCGAGGGCAATAACCTCGCAGCGGCCGGGTGCCCCAACATCGACACGCTCGGCCCCTGCGGCGGCGGTCTCCACAGCGACCAGGAGTTCGCCTTGATCTCAAGCTTCGCCGAACGCGCAAAGCTTTCGTTCCTGCTTCTCGCCGGTCTCGATCGCGGCCTATTTGACGTGCGGAGCCTGCGCTCGTGAGTGCTCCAGCGTACGTCATTCGCGCGGCCGGCCCCGCCGATCTCGAAGACTTCAAGAAATTGCGCGAGATCGCCGGCGCAGGCTTCACAAGCCTGATGCTCGACGACAAAGCGATGGCGGCAAAGCTCGCGCTCTCGCAAGAAAGCTTCGCTTCGTGGACCACCACCGCCGGCGCCGAGCGTTATTTCATGGCGCTCGAACACATCGAAACGGGCGCGCTGGCAGGATGCTGCGGTGTGAAGTCCACCATCGGTGAGACGCCGCCATTCTTCAATTTCCGCATGTTCACCGAGGCGCAGTCGTCGGTTGCCGTCAATCGCCGCTTCGATATGCGCGTGCTTATCGGCGTCAATGATTTCACCGGCTGCAGCGAAGTCGGCTCGCTTTTCGTGCGCCCAGAGCACCGCGCCGCCGGCATCGGCCGCGCGCTTGCGCAGAACCGCTACATGCTGATGGCGACGGCGCCGGAGCGTTTCCGGCCGCAAGTAGTCTCTGAGCTCCGCGGCGTCGTTTCGCCCGATGGCATCTCGCCGTTCTGGGAAGCAGTGGGCCGCCACTTCTTCAAAATGGACTTCGCAGAAGCCGATAAGCTGAGCGCCATCACCGACAACCAATTCATCCTCGATCTCATGCCGCAGCATCCAATCTACGTAGACCTGCTGCCGCAAGAGGCGCGTGACGTCGTCGGCAAGTGTCACAAGGACGGCGAGGGCGCGCAACGCCTGCTCGAATGGGAAGGCTTCACCTTCTCCAATGTCGTCGACATCTTCGACGGCGGACCATTGATGAGCGTCCCGCGCGATCAGATCCGCACCTTGCGCGAGTCCAAGCGTCTCAAAATCGAACCGGCCGCCCAGCTCGCAGGCGCCAAGCGGGCCTTGATTGCGGTGGCGAACATCCAAAATTATCGCTGCGTGTCGGCGCACGCCGTGGTGTCGGGCGACGTCGCGCGCGTGGACCCCTCCGTGCTTCGCGCACTCAAGCTTGAAGCCGGCGCAGACATCCTGGTTTGGACCGACAATGCGAACTGAACTCTATATCGGCGGTGCTTGGCACAAGGGTCACGGCGAAGCCTTCGCCTCCTACGATCCCGCGACCGGCGACAAGGTCTGGGAAGGTCACGCCGCCAGCGAGGACGATGTCGCTGAAGCGATGGCAGCGGCGCGTTTGGCGTTCCCCGCGTGGTCGCGCCGTCCTGTCGATGAACGCATCGCGATCGTGCGCGCGTTCGCCAAACAGATCGAAAAGCGCGGCGACGAGATCGCCCGTACGATTAGCCGCGAAATGGGCAAGGTCGCTTGGGACGCTAAGGGCGAAGTCCAAGCGATGATTGGCAAGATCGAGATTTCGATCCGCGCCCAAGCTGAACGTGCGGGCCAACGCGAGGAGAAGGCCGCGTTCGGCGCGATGACGCTTTCGCACCACGCGCACGGCGTGCTCGCCGTGTTCGGGCCGTTCAACTTTCCCGGCCATTTGCCGAACGGCCACATCGTGCCCGCGCTACTCGCTGGCAATTGCGTTCTGTTCAAGCCAAGCGAACTGACGCCTGGCGTTGCGGCCTTGATGGTCGAAGCTTGGGACGCTGCGGGGCTACCCGCTGGCGTGCTGGCGTTGCTTCAAGGCGCGCGTGAAACGGGCGCTGCATTGCTGGATTCGCACGGCCTCAATGGCGTGCTCTTCACTGGCTCCGCCCACACCGGCGCACTCATCCATAAGAAGTTCGCCGGTCGCCCGGACGTGATCCTCGCCCTCGAACTCGGTGGCAACAACCCGCTCATCGTTTGGCCGCCCGTTGACGCAAAAGCTGCAGCCAACCTCATCGTGCATTCGGCCTTCGCCACCAGTGGTCAACGTTGCTCGTGCGCGCGGCGCCTCATCGTGCCGCAAGGTGGTGACGGCGACGCCATATTAGCCGCGCTCGCCGAATTGGCCCCCAAAATCGCCGTCGGCCCCGCAACGCAAACGCCGGAAGCCTTCCTCGGTCCGCTGGTGAACGCTCATTCCGCCGAGCGCGCCGTGAAATTCGAACAGGGCCTTCTCGCGATGGGCGCCAAGTCGGTGGTGCCGGTGAAGCGCGATGGCGCTTACGTTCATCCGGCCATCATAGATGTCACCGGCCTCACGCCGCCGGACGAAGAACTCTTCGGCCCTGTTCTGCAAGTTTATCGCGCGCCCGATTTCGATCATGCGCTTGATCTGGCCAACGCCACACGCTTTGGCCTCGCCGGCGGTCTCATCAGTGATGACGCTGCGCTGTGGGCGCGCGTGAAAAACGAAATGCGCGCTGGCATCCTCAACTGGAACCGCCCCACCACCGGCGCCTCTGGCGCGATGCCGTTCGGTGGCCCCGGTCTTTCTGGCTCGCTTCGCCCAAGCGCATACTACGCCGCTGACTACGTCGCTTTCCCGGTGGCGACACAGCTTGCCGAAAAAGCCGCGCCGATCGCCGCGCCCGGTTTGCCGCAATGACCGGCGAGGTTGCTGAAGAGGTCAATTTCGACGGTCTCATCGGGCCGACGCATAATTACGCTGGTCTCTCCGAAGGCAATCTCGCCTCCGCGCGCAACGCCAACATGATTGCGCGCCCGCGCGATGCGGCGCTTCAAGGCCTCGCCAAGATGCAGCGCCTCCGCGCGCTTGGCTTGAGCCAAGGGGTGCTGCCGCCGCACGAACGGCCGAACGTTAAATGGCTGCGCTCGCTGGGTTTTACTGGCACGGACGGCGAAGTGTGGGCGCATGCGTGGAAGAGCGAACCCACCATCGCGCGCGCCGCGCTCGCGGCTTCCGCCATGTGGGCCGCCAACGCCGCGACCATTTCGCCAAGCGCTGATTGCTTGGACCGCCGCCTGCACGCGACCGTGGCGAACCTCCAAACCATGCTTCACCGCGTGCTCGAAGCCGAGCAAACCGAACGCACGTTGCGCCGCTTGTTTTCGGATCAAGCGCGCTTTGCAGTGCATCCGGCTTTACTCGCTCACGATGCCTTGTCGGATGAAGGCGCGGCCAATCATATGCGCATGGCTGCAAGCGCCGGCGCGCCAGGCGTCGAGATCTTCGTCTATGGCCGCAGGGCCAGCGAAACCAAGGCCGGTTTTCCCGCTCGTCAAACGCTGGAAGCTTGCACCTGCGTCGCGCGCAGCCACACGCTCGATTTCGGCCGCACCATTTTCACGCGCCAGGCTCCAAAAGCCATCGACGCCGGCGCCTTTCACAATGATGTCGTCGCCGTTGCGCACGAGCATGTTCTGTTTCATCACGAGGACGCCTTTGCGGACAAAGACGCGCTCTATGCAGAAGTGCGCGCCAAGGCCCAGGGTTTCGAGCCGGTCTTCGTCGAAGTTCCGCGCGCTCGCGTTGGCCTGGATGACGCGATCACGTCATACCTTTTCAATTCGCAGCTTGTGCACGCGCCGGGCGCAAACTCTCTCACCCTGATAGCGCCCACCGAGGTGCGCGAAAACAACAAGACGGCCGCTTATGTCGCCGAGATGATCTCCCGTCCTCGCGCCGCCATCGGGCAGGTGGAGTATGTCGAAGTCCGCGAGAGTATGCGCAATGGCGGCGGGCCGGCATGCTTGCGTCTTCGCGTCGTGCTTACGCCTCAGGAACGCGCCGCCGCGACGCCGAGCTTCTTCTTGAACGATGCGCTCGCCGCTAGCCTCGAAACCTGGATCAAGAAGCATTACCGAGAAGAACTTGCGCCCGCGGATCTCGGCGATCCTGCACTCGTCGGCGAAATTCAAACAGCTCTTGATGAGCTGACGCGCATCCTGCCGCTCGGCGGCGATTTTTATCCTTTCCAGCGCACCTAAAGCAAATCGGCGGCCGCATCGCTTCGACCGCCGATCCAACCTCACTTTGCAGCCCGCGCTTTAGTTCAGCGCTTCCGGGCGCAGCTTATATTCGCCGTCGTCCGTTTCATCGAACAAGAGATCGATTGACGGGTGCTCTACGGGATCGCCGCTGTCGTCAGGGATCAGGTTCTGTTCCGAGACATAGGCGACGTAATGGCTATCAGAATTCTCTGCGAAGAGGTGATAGAACGGTTGCTTGCGATCCGGCCGCACGGGCTCGGGAATTGCTTGCATCCACTCCTCGGTGTTCGAGAACTCCGGGTCGACGTCGAATACGACGCCGCGGAATGGAAACAGCTTGTGCTTCACAACTTGGCCTATGGAGAATTTGGCTTCCTGCATTTTCTCCTCCTCTTCCTCCTTCTTTCCTCTCGCTGAGGTAAGGTATGTAGCGATAACGCCGCTCACAAGGATTGATCCCACACTCCCCCCAAGTGGACACGGATATGTGTCTTAGGGACCGCGGATTCGCCGGAACGGGGCGGAAAGCGGGCAAATGGTGGGTGTGCTCGGGTCGCAAAATCGCTAGCATCGCGGCGAACTCGCAATTTTGCAGAGCCGTACGGCTCCGCTGGATGAATTTAGGATGAATAATGATGGGCGGGCGCCGGCGTCGCGAAGCGACGTGCGCTCTGGCCCGCGTCAGCGCCCGCCGATTTTTGCGGCGCTGGACCTGGGCACCAACAATTGCCGCCTACTGATGGCGCAACGGAACGCTGACGGCAGCTGGAAAGTTGTCGATGGATTTTCGCGCATTGTGCGCCTTGGCGAAGGCCTTGCGCATACTGGCAGGTTGAGCGAAGGCGCTATGGCGCGCGCGTATCAGGCGCTCGCCGCGTGCGCGCAGCGTATCGAAGCGCGCGAGCCGTTGGTCGTTGGCTGTGTCGCCACGCAAGCGTGCCGCGCCGCGTCGAACGGTCAGATGTTTTTGAACCGCGTCGAGAAAGATCTCGGGCTCAAATTCGAAATCATCTCCGCTGAAGAAGAGGCGCGCCTTTCCGTGCTCGGCTGCGCAAGCTTGCTTGAGCGCGAAGCCGAACACGCGATGATCGTCGATATCGGCGGCGGCTCGACGGAGATTTCCTGGGTGTCGCCCAGCGCGGTGCTGGATGCGGGGCTGACGCCGCCGATCATTTCTTGGGGCACTTGCCCAATCGGCGTCGTTACGCTTGCGGAGGACGAGCAGGAGCCCGAGGGCGCCGGTAAGCAAGCCTGGTACGAAGCGCTGGTGACGCGCCTCGCTGATACGATTGCGCAAGTCGGAAAAGCGCAGCATCTGCGCCAAGCTTTCGCTGAGGGGCGCGGCCACATTATCGGCACCTCCGGCACCGTCACCTCGCTCGCCGGCGTTTATCTCGATCTTCCGCGCTACAATCGCGCCCGGGTCGATGGCATGTGGTTCGACGCCGCCGATTGCCGGGCCACTATCGCCAAGTTGCTCTCGCAAACGCGCGAACAGCGCGCCGGGAACGCGTGCATCGGCAAGGATCGCGCCGATCTCGTGGTCATTGGCGGTGCGATCTTCGATGCGGTGCTTCGCGTTTGGCCGGCCGAACGCATTCGCGTGGCTGACCGGGGCCTCCGCGAGGGTGTATTGATGAGGCTGATGGCGCAGCATGGAGCGCGGCCGTGAGCGAGGAAGATCCCCCAAAGCGCCGCTGGACTGGTAAGCCGAAAAGCGGCGCCGGCGGCGAACGCCAAATGTTCACGCGCGTTAAAAACAAGAAGCTCGACGAAAGCTCGCGCAACTGGATGAAGCGCCACCTGAACGATCCGTACGTCGCGAAAGCACGCGCTGACGGCTATCGCGCGCGCGCCGCCTATAAGCTTATCGAGCTCAACGACGAGTTCCATTTCCTGAAGCGCGGCATGCGCGTGATCGATCTTGGCGCGGCCCCAGGCGGCTGGGCGCAAGTCGTCGTTCAACGCGGCGCTAGCGCCGTTGTCGGTGTCGATCTCTTGCCGATTGAACCGCTGCCCGGCGCGATCTTCTTTGAACTCGATCTGCTCGACGACAAAACGCCAGCCATCGTAATGGATGCATTGGGTGGTCGGCCCGACCTCGTGCTCTCCGATATGGCCGCCAACACCACCGGTCACGCGCGTACCGATCAAATCCGCACCGGCGCACTCGCAGACGCCGCCGCCGATTTCGCACTCGCGCATCTTGCTCCTGGCGGTACTTTTGTGACGAAAGCGTTTCAGGGCGGCCTCGACACCGCTCTGCTCACCCGCCTGAAGCAAGGCTTCGCCACCGTAAAGCACGCCAAGCCGCCTGCAAGCAGGGCGGAGAGCTCGGAAGTCTATGTCGTGGCGATGGGGCGGAAAGCCTAGCGCAGCAGGTAGCGCACTTCGGTTTTGATCGGATCTGGGCCATCGCCCCATTCGTAAGTTTCCCACGAAAAGCCACCGATGCCGTGGCCGTTGGCGGCGCACCATTGGTGGATCGCCATGTGCGTTTGCGGAAGCGTTTTGAGTGACCCGATATGGGTTGCGCTGGCGACACGTCCCTCTGGCGTCGACACGCATTTCACGGCGCCTGCTGGCTCGAAAGGCTTTGGCACTTCGATCCCGAAGTCGATTTCCATCGGCTGATCACGCTGCGTCGGGTGGTGGTAGACAAAGACCTGCCGGCCCTCGCCGCCCAGGTCCGTGCGCTCGGCAAGGAACGCCTTCACCTGATAAAGCGCGGGCTCCCAGGCGGTTGGGATGTCCTTGATTTGCACGCGGTCCGTGACCGCCGCGAGCACTTGCGGCGTGACTGTTTCAAGGGCGACCTGCACCATGGAAAGCTCCTATCCGGGCGGCAGTCTGGACAAAGCAGGCGAGAATCTCTACCAGCCGAACATGGAAATCCGTGAAGCTTTGACCTTTGACGACGTGCTTCTTGAACCAGGCCCGTCGGATGTGCTGCCGGCTGACGTAAATACCGCGACCCGGCTAACGCGCGGCATCACCCTCAACATCCCGCTCATCTCCGCCGCGATGGATACGGTGACGGAAGCGCGCCTCGCGATCGCAATGGCGCAAGCGGGCGGCCTCGGCGTCATTCACCGCAACATGACGCCCGCCGAACAGGCTGACCAAGTGAGGATGGTCAAAAAGTTCGAGAGCGGCATGGTGATCGATCCGATCACGATCCACCCAGATCAAACGGTCGGCGAAATCATTCTTATCAAGGAAGCGCGGCGCATCTCGGGGTTCCCGGTTGTCGATCGCGATAGCCGCAAGCTCGTCGGCATCCTCACCAATCGCGACATGCGCTTCGCCGATATGAATCAGCGTGTCTCCGAGCTGATGACGAAAGATAATCTCGTCACTGTCCGCGAAGGCGTGAACGAGGGCGAAGCCAAGAAACTGCTTCACAAGAACCGCATCGAGCGGGTGATCGTGGTGGACGACACGAACCGCGTGACGGGGCTTATCACCGTGAAGGATTTCGAAAAGGCGCAGGCCTTCCCGAACCGCGCCAAGGACGAGCGTGGCCGCCTGCTTGTTGGCGCCGCGTCCACCATTGGCGATGCAGGCTATGAACGTTCGCTAGCGCTGATTGAAGCGGGCGTTGACGTCGTGGTCATCGACACCGCGCACGGCCATTCGAGTTCGGTGCTTGCGGCGGTGAACCGCGTGAAGCGTGAATCTAACAAGACCCAAATCATCGCCGGCAATGTCGCCACCGCCGATGGCGCAAAAGCGCTTATTGATGCGGGTGCGGACGGCGTGAAGGTTGGTATCGGCCCGGGCTCAATCTGCACGACACGCATCGTCGCGGGCGTCGGCGTTCCGCAGCTCACCGCGGTGATGGATGCAGCTAGCGCTGCGCGCAAAGCCGACGTGCCAGTGGTCGCCGATGGCGGCATCAAGTTCTCGGGTGATCTCGCGAAGGCGCTGGCTGGCGGCGCGGAAGCTGCGATGATCGGGTCGCTGCTCGCGGGTTCGGAGGAAGCGCCTGGCGAAGTCCATCTCTTCCAGGGCCGTTCTTACAAGAGTTATCGCGGCATGGGTTCGCTCGGCGCCATGGCGCGCGGTTCGGCGGATCGTTATTTCCAAAAGGAAGTTACCGACCAGATGAAGCTGGTGCCGGAAGGCATCGAAGGCCGCGTGCCGTTCAAGGGGCCGGTCGGCAACATCATCCATCAACTCATCGGCGGCCTGCGCGCTTCGATGGGCTATGTTGGCGCCGCGAACCTCAAAGAGATGCGTGAGAAGGCTAAGTTCGTGAAAATCACGAGCGCGGGCTTGCGCGAAAGCCACGTGCACGACGTCTCGATCACACGTGAGGCGCCGAACTACCCGCTCGGCTCGTGAGCGTCAGGCCGTTAGCCGATTCTGATTTCGATTGGGTGCTCGCACTGAGCGCCCGCCACGAACGCGAGACCGGTAAACTCGACGCTGAGAAGTTGAGGGCGATGCGCGATGCTTCGTACCAAACGACAGTGATTGATGGGCAAGGCGGCTATCTCATCACCTTCGATCAGGACGGCGCCTACGACAGCCCGAACTTCTTATGGTTCAAAGAGCGTTATCCGCAGTTTGCTTATGTGGACCGCATCGTCGTTGATCCGAACGTGCGAAAGGCCGGTCATGCGCGCGCGCTTTATGAGCACCTGTTCGAGCGCGCTCGCCGAGATGGACACTCGCTCGTTGCGTGCGAGGTGAACGTCGATCCGCCCAACCCTGGATCCGACGCATTTCATGCCCGCATGGGTTTTGAAGAGGTCGGCTGGGCATTGCTCGGCAACGCCAAGACGGTGCGGTATCTAACCCGAGGCCTCTAAGGAGTGCTCACGATGAGCGGTAATTTCATTCGGATTACGCCCTTCATCCATGTGCCTGACATCGAGGCGGCGCTGAGCTTCTTTAACGATCTTGGGTTCGTTACGTACTTCCGTGCTGGGGCCTACGCTTACGTGCAGCGCGAATGTGCGGGCATTCGGCTATTGCAGAATGAGGGCGGCGACGGCGCGCCTCCGGGCAATCGGCGCTTCGCGTACTACGTCGATGTTGAGGACATCGAGGCGCTGCATCGCGAACTGAAGCTTAAGCTCGACGCCATGCCTCCCGGCAGTGTCCATGGCCCAGCGGACAAAGAATACGGCCAGCGAGAGGTGTGCGTGCTTGCGCCTGACGGCAATTTGCTCGTATTCGGCCAATCCATTGGAGGTTGAAGCCTCTTCACTCTGATTTGTGGGGTTCTCCCGATGCGCAACGGCGCCCGCCAGCAAGCGGCCATTGAAATTCTGACTTCGCTCGAAACCCAGCGCCAGCCTGCCGCCGATGCGGTGAAGGCTTGGATGCTGACGCACCGCTTTGCGGGGTCGAAGGATCGCGCCGAGATTGGCGATCTTGTGTTCGGCGCTTTGCGTTGGAAGCAATCTAGCGCCTGGCGGATGGGTGAAGACACCCCGCGCGCATGGGTTTGGGGCGCCTTGCGCTGGGGCTTCGGCCAAAGCGCGCAATGGATCGAAGACAGCCTTACCGATGATCCGCACGCGCCTGCGCCGATGACGGACGCGGAACGCGCTGCACTTTCGGGTGACAATATCGCAAATGCGCCCGCGCATGTCCGCGGTGATTTTCCAGAATGGCTGGACACGAGCCTTACGCGCATATTCGGCGATGCGCGGGCTGAAGAGGGTGCGGCGCTCGCAGCGCCTGCGCCGCTCGATCTCCGCGCCAACACGCTAAAGACCGATCGCGAGAAGCTGGTTGCCGCCTTGGCTGAGAGCCCGAAGCTCAAAGGCCCGCCGGAATTTACGCCGCATGCGCCGGATGGCGTGCGTATTCCCTGGTCGCAAGGGCGGACATTTCCCTGGGCCACGGAGCAGAGCTTCGTGCGCGGCTGGTTTGAAGTTCAGGACGAGGGCAGCCAGATCGCGGCGCGCATTTCAGGCGCCCAACCGGGCATGCAGATCGCTGACATCTGCGCGGGCGGCGGCGGCAAGACGCTCGCGCTCGCGGCGCTGATGCAGAACAAGGGGCAGATCTTTGCGCATGACATCGATGGCCGCCGCCTTGCGCCACTGAAGGAGCGGCTTGATCGCGCCGGCGTTCGCAACGTTCAGATCCGCGCGCCGATGCGGACGAAAGATGCGTTGGCGGATCTGCGTGACCGCATGGATATCGTCTTTGTGGATGCGCCGTGCACGGGTTCTGGCACTTGGCGGCGGAGTCCAGATTCGAAGTGGCGCTTGCGGCCGAATGCTCTGGCCAAGCGGCTTGAGGAGCAACAGGAGGCGCTGGCGCTGGCCGCGCCGCTGGTGAAGGCAGGCGGGCGGTTGATCTACGTGACCTGCTCGGTGCTGCCGGAAGAGAATGAGGATGCAGTTGCTGCATTCCTCGCATCATACGTGCAGTTCACGCCTGTCGGATTGGAGCCCGTCGGCTTGCCAGCTTATGAGCGCTCGATCGGCGTGCAGATGACGCCGCGAAAGACCGGCTGTGACGGCTTCTACGTCGCGGTTCTGCAGCGCGCCTAAACTTCGATATCGATGTAACGGCCGCGATGATCTGGCGGATCGTTGGCTTTCGCTTGCTGGGACGCCCGCTTTTTATGAGCGATCGGCGAAGGATCGACGCGCAACTTCTCGCGCACGAGGTCGCGATGCGTAACCGCCGCGCCGTATTCGACGGGCGGTGGTTTGTGCTGGGTCTGGTCCTGCGTACTGTTTGAAGCGACAGGCGCAGCGACGGGTGCGAGGCTTGTCATGTGGCGCATCATGTCACATCGCGGTTAGCGGGTCGTTCGGTTGTGTTGCTAATATTGGCTAAGGCTAATCGGCGCGAAACCATATGAAGCGGCTTGAGATTGCTATCGCTGGATGTGGGGTCGCTGGGCTTGCGTGCGCAACTTTTTTGCGCCGTTTTGGCGCGCGCGTCGTGCTGTTCGATAAGCTCCAAACACCGCAGCCGCTGGGATCTGGGATCATTTTGCAGCCGGTTGGCTTGCGGGTGCTGGATGAGATTGGCGCCGGCGATGCGATCCGTGATCTTGGCGCGCCGATCAAGCGGCTCTCGGGGCGAGCTTCGCCGCGCGGGAACGTTGTGCTCGATGTTCGCTATGCGGCGCGCGGTGTTCATGCGCCCTGCGGATTGGGCGTGCATCGCGGAGCGCTGTTTCAGGTTTTGTACGACGCTGCTCTGACCGCGGGCGCTGAGGTTGAGAGCGGGCGCGATATCGTTGCGGCGCGAGATGGGCGGCTGATCTTCGCGGATGGAGCAGAGAGCGCTGCGTTCGACCTTATCATCGACGCGCTTGGCGTGCGCTCGCCTCTTTCCGGCGCCGCGCCGCAGCCGCTGCCGTTTGGGGCGCTGTGGGCGAGCTTGGATTGGGCGGGCAGTTTCGACGGCGCGGCGCTCGAGCAGAGATATGTGAAGGCGCGCAAGATGGTCGGCGTTATGCCGATCGGGCGTTTGAAGGGCGAGCCGCGCTCGCAAGCCGCTTTCTTCTGGAGCTTGAAGCATGCTGATCGCGCGGCGTGGCGGACAACGGCCATCGATGATTGGAAACGCGAAGTGCTGGCGCTTTGGCCGGAGACAGCGCCGCTGCTCGCACAGATTGCCTCGCACGATGATCTGGTTTTCGCGACCTACGCGCATCGTACGCGGCGCGGGGCAGTTTCGCCCGATTGCGTGCATGTCGGGGATTCTTGGCATTGTGCTTCGCCGCAGCTTGGGCAGGGCGCCAACATGGCGTTGCTTGATGCCTTGGCGCTAGCGCATGCGTTGGAGACGCAGAGCAATCTCGAAGCGGCGCTTGGTGAGTATGAGCGGCTGCGGCTCCTGCATATTCAGCTCTATCAAGTGGCTTCCTGGATGTTCACGCCGGCGTATCAGTCGGAGAGCGATGCGTTCGCGTTCGTGCGCGACTGGATCATGTCGCCGCTTTCGCGCTTGGCGCCCGCGCCGGCGATCCTAGCGGGATTGGTTGCAGGTGAGATCGGCGCGCCGCTCTCGGCAATTGGTCGTGCGCGAACGGCGCCGGCAGCGCGCGGCGATGCGGCTTAAGGCCGGGACCTCGGTTGCCGTGCGCAGGTGGAAGCCCGCCTTCACCGCTATCAGCCGGCGCAAATCGCGTCGACATATACGTAGCGTCGCACAGCGCTTCGGCGCGGCCAGCGGCGAACGCATCGAACATGATCGGGCAATGTCGAAGCCATGGTGCGCGCGCTGGGAACTAGAGAATATGAAGCGTGCAGTTCAGCATCCCACGCAGCCACTTGTTGCTCGCAGCCAAAGCGGCTTCGAACATTTAAAATATGGTTTGTGGGGCGGGCGGCAATGCGCAAGCGCGAAGTATGCGCGCGGGTTGGGAGGGGAGCATAGCTTTTTTCGACGCGGCGAGGCAGTGGCGCTCTCAGTCAGGGGTCTCTGGGTTTTGAGCGAGGATTTCTGCTGCACGTTTTCTGATTGCCTGGGCGCCATCATGTGCGGCCGCTTGTCGTATCGCCGTCCGCACCCGAAGGTTGCGCCCCGTTTCGGGCTCAAGTGCGTCCAGGGCGATCCTTCGCGCGTTCGCGTAGGACTCGCGATACTCGCCCACCATGGCCTCGATCAGGCGTTCAGTGCGTTCAATCGAGTGTTGTTGATCCAGGGCGATCATCTTCACGATGCGAGCACGGACCTCGGCCATTGACCGCTTGGCAAGCAGGCGACGTCTAGCGAGCGCCAGTTGGTAAATATTTCTCGCAACGCCGCCATTTTCGATCTCGTTCAGAATTTCTCTGACGTCGTCCGGTTTGGTTTCTTTGTCCGCGGCGCTCCCGCTGAGGCGATGGTGCGGATCATTCCCAACGCCGTCTCGTTCCAAAAGGAAGTCCGCCGCGCGGCAAATGCGCGTGTCTGCACTAACGGACAACTCAACGAGTCTGTTGGCGTCGTAGTGTGGAAAATCGTCGAACTTCTCGCCGTTCCGCTCCCAGTCACCGGTGGGACCGCGTCGAACAAGGCCGCGCAGAGCCTCAGGCTCGACGAAGGGGTCAAGACGTTTGATTGCGCGCTTGCGATAGAAGAGGTCGCGCTGCTGGGCATCGCGACTGGCAGATGTGATCGCCTGCAACAGGGCAGCAAGGAACACCAGGTCAATGAGAACGCGGGTTGCAAATACCGCGTGTAACGCGAAGGGTTCAACCGCTTCGACCGGCGCCTCGCCCTCGACGTGGTACACTTCGGCCCAATCGACAAATGGGACTGCCTTCGCCAACTCCGTGCCGTAAAATGAGATCCACATCGCGAGTGAATGCACATCGGCGTCCTTGCTCAGGGTGAAAAGCGCAACTTCATTCGCTTCGGCCCATAACTGGCCTTGGCGCAGTGCAAGTGGGACCAGCAAGAACATGGAGAGAAACACAATGAGCGCCTCGTCTCTGAGATTTTGAGCGAAGCCAACTCGAATGTGTTGCTGAGAGAGCGTAGGATTCAGCATAGCGAGTTCGCGATCTCCTTCGATCCATGCCCAGCGACGCGACACAGAGAATGCGATGACGAAGCCCCAAACAATTGGGACAAATGCCCAGGGAGCGGGCCAATAATAGCCCAGTGCCGCGCAGGCAGAGATCGCTGCGAGTAGGATGACGTAACGCAAAAAGAAGTTGTCGCGATTGGTGCCGACAGAGTTCGACACAGCAAACACAAGAATCCCATCGAGCGCGCTCAGCATGCCACCGACGAATTCGATCGGCGCATTGAGCACTGATGAGACGCGCGTCAACCCCTTCTCAAGTCCAAGAAGGCGCGCGGCGCGAGGAAAAAGGGGCGCCGCCGCTACGCTTACGAATGCGATCGTCAATCCGATCACGATCCAGGTTCCCCATTCGGCATGAATCCGGCGGTTCGCATCATCGCTGCCGGCGGCCCACCAGACGAGCCACGCGATCAGCGCCATAACGGATAGAAGTAGGATCGCGCTCCAGCCGCTTACGTGTTCATATTTGGGCTCCGCTCCGTTCTTCGCCGGCAGCTGGCCGTCTGCGATGGCGCGTCTCCAGCACATCATTACTGGACTCAATGCAGCCATCGCGAACGTGACGTATTGTAGGATCAGCTGCGTTCGGGAATTGATGTAGGGGTCGAGCCGCTCTGAGTAGATTGCCGCAGCTGTGACCGCGACAAATGCGAAAGCGCTGAACGCGCATGCAACCAGTGTCCAATCAACGGTGAACTGTGAATTTTGCCGGTCACGCGGATCGATCTCCGAAGCTAACGAAACCATGCTTGTCCCCCGTAGCGGTGATTGGACATTAACGTTCCGAAACAATCCGACAATCAGGCGCGGGTGTGCGATTGCGCACGCGCGCTGGAGGGCATTGCGAATGGATCGCAAGAGACGTGGCGGGCCTCAGCCGCTTTCCGTAGGTCCAAATGATCGGGCCGTATGCATTTGTGCGAATTGACGGGCCGCGCGGCGCACTCCATTTCAGGCCATGGATAAGAGCAAAGCGCCCAGCGCACCTACTGCCTCCGCCGCCCACCACGAACGCGTCCTGATCATCGACTTCGGCTCGCAAGTGACGCAGCTGATCGCCAGACGCGTGCGCGAAAACGGCGTCTATTGCGAAATTCATCCGTTCAACAAAGTCGACGGCGCGCTGCTGAAGAGCTTCGCACCGAAGGCGATTATCTTTTCGGGTGGTCCGGCGAGCGTGATGGAGGGCCAGAGCCCGCGGGCGCCCGAAGAAGCGTTCAAGATGGACGTGCCTATCCTTGCGATTTGCTACGGCCAGCAAACGATGCAGGTGCAGCTTGGCGGCGTTGTCGAAGGTGGGCACGCGCGTGAGTTCGGACGCGCCGATGTCGAGATCAAAAAAGCATCGCCGTTGTTCGAGGGGGTTTGGGGGGTTGGCGGGCGCTATCCGGTTTGGATGAGCCACGGCGACCGTGTGACGAAGCTCGCGAGCGGCTTTGAAGTGGTGGCGACGAGCGAGAACGCGCCGTTCGCGATCGCTGTCGATGAGAAGCGCCGCTATTACACGACGATGTTCCATCCCGAAGTAGTGCACACGCCCGATGGCGCGAAGCTCTTGAAAAACTTCACGCACAAAATCGCCGGCATGAAGGGCGATTGGTCGATGAAGGCGTTCAAAGAAGAGGCGATCGCGCGCATCCGAGCGCAAGTCGGCGAAGGCAAAGTGATTTGCGGACTTTCGGGCGGCGTCGATTCAAGCGTCGCGGCGGTGCTGATCCACGAAGCGATCGGCGATCAGTTGACGTGCGTTTATGTCGACCACGGGCTGATGCGCCTCGGCGAGAGCGAGCAGGTGGTGAAGCTCTTCCGCGATCACTATCACATTCCGCTCATCCACGCTGAAGAGAGCGAGCTCTTCTTGTCGGCGCTGGCGGGTGTTTCCGATCCGGAAGTGAAGCGCAAAACCATCGGCAAACTTTTCATCGATGTGTTCGACGCCAAGGCGGCAACGGTCGGCGGCGCAGAATTTTTGGCGCAAGGCACGCTCTATCCCGACGTGATTGAATCGACGTCGGCGACGGGCGGGCCCTCGGTGACGATCAAGTCGCACCACAATGTCGGTGGCTTGCCGGATGATATGAAACTGAAGCTGGTCGAGCCGCTGCGCGACCTCTTCAAGGATGAAGTGCGCGCGCTGGGACGCGAGCTTGGTTTGCCGGATGCGTTCGTGGGGCGCCATCCCTTCCCGGGGCCGGGGCTTGCGATCCGCGTGCCGGGCGAGATCACGCGCGAGAAACTCGACACGCTTCGTCAGGCCGATGCGATCTATCTGGAAGAGATCCGCAAGGCAGGGCTCTACGATCAGATCTGGCAGGCGTTCGCGGTGTTGCTGCCGGTGAAGACGGTCGGCGTCATGGGCGATCACCGCACGTATGAGAGCGTGTGTGCGCTGCGGGCGGTGACGAGCACGGACGGGATGACGGCGGATTTCTTCCCGTACTCGATGGATTTCCTCGGCCGCACGGCGACGCGGATCATCAACGAAGTGCGCGGTGTGAACCGGGTTGTCTACGACGTGACATCGAAGCCGCCTGGCACGATCGAGTGGGAATGATTCAGGAGGGTTCGGCGTCTTTAGCCGACATGTCGGCGGTTATCTGAAGTAGGTGGAAATAGATGATTTACCGATCGCGCCGTTAGAATACAGGTATTCTATTGAAACGAAAGGTAAAGAATATATATGTTATGCCTTGACCAAAGGTCTAACACATATGCGTTCTGTCGTTTCCCCGGTGGGCCTTGCCCGCAAGCAACTTGAACGGCGTCTTGCCCCCTTGCGCAAGATGCCTGAATTCGCGCGCCCCGCACGCGGCTGGATTAAGGCTATGCGGGAAGCCCTTGGCATGACTGCTACCCAGCTCGGCGGGCGGATCGGCGTCAGCCAGTCCCGCATCGCCCGGATCGAAAAGGACGAGGCCGAAGACGCCGTCACGCTCGCCACATTGCGGCGCGTGGCCGAAGGGCTCGACTGCACCCTGGTTTATGCGTTGGTGCCGAATGAACCGCTGGACGAAATGCTGAAGGCGCGCGCGCGCGCGCAAGCCGATGCGCAGCTCAAGCGCACGCATCATTCCATGCGGCTTGAGAACCAGGCGCTCGACAAGCGCGACCTCGAAGCCGAGCGCGAACGCCTCGCCATGGAAATCCTCGTCGGCGATCCGCGCCGCTTATGGGATGCGCCATGAGCGATGATCCCCAAAACGAACCATTGTTCGATGGCGATGACGAAGCCAATACGCCTTTGGCGCCAGAGGAGCGTGATGGGCTCATTCCGAGCTACATCACGCTCCGGCGCGAATTGAACGAAGCCGAGCAGGTCAATATCGACAAAGGCGACCGCTGGGCTTTCAACCCGCGCGCCCGACACGACGTGCTCACCGAGGATTTCATCCGCGCGCTGCATAAGCGCATGTATGGCGATGTCTGGCGCTGGGCCGGAGACTTCCGGGCCACGGCGCGTAATATCGGCGTCGAAGCTTGGAAGATCGGACCCGATTTCCGTGTGCTGCTCGACGACACAAAATTCTGGATCGAGCGCCAGACTTATCCGCCCGATGAAATTGCAATCCGCTTCCATCATCGGCTTGTGGCGATCCACCCGTTTCCCAATGGCAACGGCCGCTGCTCACGCCTCGCCGCCGACCTCCTCATCCAGAAGCTCGGCCAGCCCCGCTTCACCTGGGGCAGCGCCAATCTCGTCGCCATCGCCGAAACCCGCCGCGCCTATGTCGCGGCGCTCCAGGCAGCGGATCGCGGTGATATCGGGCCGTTGTTGGCGTTCGCGAGGAGCTAACTGTGCTTCACGGCGCTTGCTGTCCTGACTCCGCTGACTCTGCATTGATGAATGTCGCTGCCGGTGCGCGAACGCACGGCGTCCGAAGCCGAGATGCAGCAACGAAGAGGGTCGCTCGTCGTGAAATTGAGGTTCATCTCGGCACACTGGATGCGCCCAATCAGTTTCGCCCCACCTACGAATGTTGGGTCTCGCGCAGAGAGGCTTGGCTCCCTGAATTTCGTTCGATGGTATTGCACAGATTCGAGCGCGTGGATGCCGATGGGGTGGCCAGCGATTAGCTTGGCAATGTGTTGCGAATGTTGCGACATCTTAGGTCGATGTCGATCCGACATAACCAGGAAACGTCCCGATTGTCAGCGAAGTCCGCTCGGAATAGGGAAAATTGGTTCGTTGATCAGGATCGAGTGGGAATAGTGGCGTCGGAGGAGATCACATGCGTAGGGCCGCGATTGTAAGTCCGTTGCGTACGCCGGTGGGCAAATTTCAGGGCGCGCTGGCGGCGATGCCTGCCGGCGAGATTGCTGCGGTCGTGTTGCGCGCGTTAGTGGAGCGAACCGGCATCGATGCCGGGCGCATCGACGATGTCGTGTTCGCACAGGGATATGCGAACGGCGAAGCGCCATGCGTGGCGCGCTGGGCGGCGCTGGCGGCGGATCTGCCACTGAGCGTGCCGGGTTATCAATTGGATCGGCGGTGTGGTTCGGGCCTGCAATCGGTGATCGACGCGGCGATGATGGTGCAAACGGGCGCCGCCGATGTCGTGATCGCGGGTGGCGTCGAGAGCATGAGCAACGTCGAGCATTACTCGACGGAGATGCGTAACGGCGTGCGGATGGGACCGGGCGTTATGTATGACCGGCTCTCGCGCGGCCGCGTGATGTCGCAACCGATTGCGCGCTTTGGCGTGATCAGCGGCATGATCGAGACGGCGGAAAACCTCGCGAAGGACTACGCGATCACGCGCGAACAGGCCGACGAGTACGCAGTGATGAGCCACAAGCGCGCGACGCAGGCTTGGGCGGACAATAAGTTCGCCGATGAGCTTGTGCCTGTGCCTGTTCCGCAAAAGCGTGGCGATGCGGTGCTGTTCGCGCAGGATGAGGGCTTTCGCCCGGATGCGTCGATGGAGACGCTCGGCGCCCTTCGGCCGATTGAGAAGGGCGGCGTTGTCACCGCGGGCAATGCCAGCCAGCAGAACGACGCGGCGGCGGCGTGTCTGGTGGTTGCGGAAGATAAGTTGAAAGAATTGAAGCTGGAGCCGATGGCCTGGTTTCACTCTTGGGCTGCCGCGGGCTGCGATCCCTCGCGCATGGGCATCGGGCCGGCGCCGGCGGTGGAGCGCTTGTTCAAACGCACAGGGCTGGGTTGGAGGGATATCGATCTTATCGAACTCAATGAGGCGTTCGCGCCGCAAGTGCTTGCGGTGCTGAAGGCCTGGGGCTGGGACGATCGCGACAAGCTCAACGTCAATGGCTCGGGCATTTCGTTGGGGCATCCGATCGGCGCGACCGGTGGGCGCATCCTTGCGAATCTCGTGCGTGAGTTGCATCGGCGCGATGGCCGTTATGGTCTGGAGACGATGTGCATCGGCGGCGGTCAAGGGCTCGCGGCGATCTTCGAACGCGCTAACTGACGCCCCAGCGCTTTAGGGCGTCTCTTCCGCCTTCGCCTGGCTTTGCCATCGCGCCTTGAATGGCGCCGGGCGTGCGTGAGAGGCGTGGGGCTGGCGCTGGCTGTGGCGCGCCATCTACGTCAATGAACACTTGGCGCGCTGTTAGGTGCGGATCGGTGAATGCCGCTTCCATCGACAACACGGCGTTGATGCAGGCATCGAGCGGCGCGAGTTGGTGGAGCCAATCTTCAAGCGGGCGTGTCGCGAACTTCTTTTCGAGTGCGGCGCACATCTGTGGCCAGTGGCCCGGATCGCGCTGCTTGTGGTGCGCGAACGCTTGCAGCTCCATGGCCTCGATGAAGCGCGTGTAGAACTGCGGCTCGATGGCGCCGATGGCGATGTAGCGGCCGTCGGCGCAGCGATAGGTTCGGTAAAAGGGCGCGCCGCCTGAGAGTATGTTGGCGTTCGGCTCTCGCGCGAGTGAGCCTGTGCGCGTAGCGCCGACCATCATCCCCATAAGTGATGCGGCGCCGTCGATGATAGCGGCGTCAATGATCTGGCCTTGGTCAGAGCGGGTGCGTTCATAGAGCGCCGAGACGATGCCGAACGCGAGGTACAAAGCACCGCCTCCGAAATCGGCGAGAAGATTGAGCGGTGCGCGCGGTGGTGAAACGCCATCGCCGATGGCGTCGAGCGCGCCGGTCATGGCGAGGTAGTTGATGTCGTGTCCGGCTTCTTGCGCGCGCGGACCTGTTTGGCCGTAGCCGGTCATGCGCGCGTAGATGAGCGCCGGATTGGCGGCCATCAGCGGTGCGGGGCCAAGGCCGAGCCGCTCCATGACGCCTGGGCGATTGCCTTCGATAAGAACGTCGGCGCTGGCCGCGGCGCGCGCGGCGAAGGTTTGATCCTGCTGTTGCTTCAAGTCGAGCACCAGCGATGGGCGCCCGCGCTGGAGAACGGCGTTCGGCCCGGTTCCGGCGACACCGCTTGGCCTATCAATGCGGATGACGTCGGCGCCCATGTCCGAAAGCAGCATGGCGCAGAACGGGCCTGGGCCGATGCTCGCAAACTCGAGCACGCGCACGCCGGCCAATGGTCCCGAACTCATGTTGACGCTCCTTTGGGTTTATCTACGAGGACGCTGGCGATCGCGCTACTGATGGGAGCGCGTGCTGATGGGGCTTGAGATGGCGGCGAAGAAGGCGAGCAAGGCGGATTTGCCTCGGTGCAAATGGCCGGGAAGCGATCCGCTCTATCTTGCGTATCACGATCACGAATGGGGCGTGCCGCTACGCGATGGCCGGGCGCTGTTCGAGATGTTGCAGCTTGAGGGCGCGCAAGCTGGGCTGTCGTGGATCACGATCCTGCGCAAACGTGAGAATTATCGCCGCGCATTCGACGGCTTCGATCCTGTCAAAATCGCGCGCTACACGCCGGCGAAGATCGAGAAGCTAATGGCCGACGAAGGCATCGTGCGAAACCGGCTAAAAATCGAAGGCGTGGTGAGTTCAGCGAAAGCCTATCTTGCGATGGAGAAAGAGGGGCTGGGCTTTTCGGAATTTCTCTGGGACTTCGTGGATGGAGAGCCGATACTCAACCGGTTGAAGCCTGGTGGCCCGATTCCGGCGGAGACCGATATATCGCAGGCGATGTCAAAGGCGCTGAAGAAGCGTGGCTTCAAGTTCGTGGGGCCAACGATTATTTATGCGTTCATGCAGGCGGTTGGGATGGTCAACGACCACCTCGTGACCTGCTACCGCCACCCCGAATTCAAGAAGCACGCGAAGGGCTAGGTTGTGACTCGCTTGGCGACGATGCGGCAGGGGCGGTTGTGAGGCCTTGTTTCAGGCTGACGCGGCGTTAGAATCTGCCCTAGCCCATGGAAGAAAACGCCAAGCTCATACGCACGTGCTCGATTTGGCGGGCATTGGAGGTTGTCGGCGACACCTCGACGATCCTCATTCTTGAGGCGAGCTGGCTGGGCGCGCGCAAGTTCGACCAATTTCGTGCGCGCACGGGACTTCGCCAATCTTTGCTAAGCGACCGCCTGAAGCGGTTGGTCGCCGCAGAGGTGATGGTGAAGGTGCAGTACTCCTCGGCCCCGCCGCGGTTTGAGTATCGGATGACCCGCAAGGGCCAGGATCTTTATTGGTCCTCTTTGATGATGCTGCGCTGGGAGCGGCGCTGGGCAGAATCTGACGCCAAGTGCGTCGTCGAACTCACGCACAAGAAATGCGGCAAGCAGTTCGATCCGACCCCGACATGCACGGCGTGCGGCGACGAGATCAATGCGCGTGACATGTCATGGAGTCCGGGGCCAGGCGTTGGTTGGATGTCGGCGCAGTACAGCCGCCGCCGACAACATCGTGACTCACCGAGCGACCGTCCGCCGTCATCGACGTTGATGGACGAGGTCGCGCAGATCATGGGCGACCGCTGGGCAGGATTGGTGCTGCGCGCGCTGTTCACTGGTTTGCGCAAGTTCGACGAAATCTTGAGCGATTCCGGGATGGCGACGAACATCCTGTCGGAGCGCCTGCAGTGGCTGATCAGCAAGGGCATGATCCGCACGCACGAATATAGCAGCGTGCCAAAGCGTCATGAGTATCGCCTGACGGGCAAGGGCATCGATTATTACCCGGTGCTGCTGATGCTGATGCAGTGGGGCGATAAATATTACGTTGCTCCGGAAGGACCGCCGCTCTTGCTCCGTCACAAGCGCGATGCGCACGATTTGCGCGCCATTGCCGCGTGCTCTGAGTGCGGCGGTGAAGTGCGGCCACAGGACGTCGAGTTCAAAGTCATCGAACCGGCGCGCGCGGCGATCGCAAACAGCGCATAAACGTTGCTTGTGTAAGCGGAGTGACGGCTTTAGCCTCTCCGCATGAGTGCTTCAGCAAAATCAGAGGCGCGCGTCGTGGTGATCACAGGCGCGGGAAAAGGCTTGGGGCGCGCGTTCGCGTTGCACGCGGCAGTGAGCGGCGCGCGCGTGGTGGTGAACAATCGCCGCCGCAATGGCGAACCAAGTTCCGCCGATGCGGTGGTTGCTGAGATCAAGGCTGCAGGTGGTGATGCGGTCGCCGACGATCACGATGTTCGCGATGCGGGGGCTGCGCAGGCAATGACGCATATGGCGTTGGCGGCTTGGGGCCGGCTCGACGCGATCGTACTCAACGCCGGTGTAAACGGGCCCGCGGCACGCTTTTCAAACCAGACCGAAGATGCGTTTCGAGATGTGCTTGAGACGAATTTCTTCGCCAATCTCGCCATCCTGCAAGCGGCGTTGCCGCATGTCATCGCTTCTGGCGCGGGGCGTGTGGTGCTTGTTGGTTCTTCTGCAGGACTTTACGGCGTGCGCGGGCGCGCCCCGTATGCGGTTTCCAAGGGCGCTTTGATTGGCTTGGGACTGACGCTTTCACATGAGCTGCGCCGCGATGGCGTCGGCGTAAACGTGCTCGCGCCCTACGCGGCGACGCAGATGACAGCTGAAACGATGTCGGCGCAGCCACAGATCGGTGCACGCATGACGCCCGAAGCCGTGGCGCCGCTGGCGACATGGCTGGCGAGTGCTGAATGTGACGCCAACGGCGAGATCTGGGTGGCGGGCGGCGGCTATGTTCGGCGCGCGCGAATGATGGAAGGGGACGGCGCCGTGTTCGCGGCGCTGAGTGATGTGCCAGCGGCGCTTGAAGCGGGCCGAGCTATGCAAGGCGCGACGGGCTTTGCAGGCGCTGAAGCTTCATTCGCGGACTTCGCGGCCAAGGGCGCTCGCTGAACCCACAAAGAAAAGCGGGCGCTCCCTGAGAAGCGCCCGCAAGTCGTTGCGAGGAGAGAACACGTCGCGTCTTAGAAGCGTTGCGTGAGTGACACGCCGAACTCCTGTGGCGGTCCGAACACTGAGAAGCCGATGCCGACGTTCTTGATGACGTGCAGGCGATAGTCTTCGTCGGTGAGGTTCTTGCCGTAGACGGCGACCGTGAGCCCGCTTGGCGATTCCCATGAGGCGAACGCGCCGAGGAGGCCGTGCGCATCTTCGAGAACTTCCGGGTTGTTCGACGGGTCGAAGTAGAATTCGTCCGCCCATTGATAGTTGACGCGCGCCGCGAACGCTCCGCCCCAGAGATCCCATTCGCCATCGACGAATGCGTTATACTGGTGTTCTGGCGAGCGTGGCAGCGTGTGGCCGTCATAGAGCAACGTGCCGACCGTTGACGTCGCGTTCGAGGTGTATTGGGCTTGCAGGCGCGTATACGAGCCGCCGATCGTGATGTTCTCGTTCAGAGCGAACGCGGTCTCGATTTCGATGCCCGACGATTGTGCGTCTGCGTTCGAGGTCGCGAGGTTGAGGCCGAGAAGTTCGTAGACCTGCAGATCGCTGTAATCGAGCAGGAAGGCTTCTGCGTTGAACCGGAAACGTCCGTCCATCCAGGTCGTCTTCATGCCGACGGCGTAGTTGTCGAGGATTTCGCTGCGGATCGGCGTGCCTGCCTGCAGTGCGTTTTGCGCACCGCTGACGAACGAGCCGGCTTTGTAGCCGCGATCGTAGCTGACGTAGAAGCGGGCCTGATCGACCGGCTCAACCGAAAGCGCGAGACGCCAGGTCGGCTCTTCGAAGCTTTCGTCCGCCGTGACATTATATGGCGAACCCGTCGGGCCGAGCGGAATGCCGACCGGCGGGAGGCCGCCGACGTCGTTGTCGAGCGCGATCTGGTGGATCTCGCGATCGTCGTGCGTCCAGCGAACGCCGGCCGTGAACTCGAACACCTCAGCGAACGGAATGGTCATCTGACCGAACGCTGCGTAGCTGGTGTTGGTCGCGTCTTGGAGGAACGAGGTGTCGCCGCCGAAGCTAGGCGGCGCGATCGGCAGTGCGGCCTGGACGATGAAACGTTCATCGCGCTCGACGTTTTCCTGCATGAAGTAGACGCCTGCAACCCAATTGATCGCCGACGAATCCGGCGAGACGATTCGGAATTCTTGGCTGATCTGATCGGACGCTTCCGACGCGCGGTCATCGACGGCGAGCGGGAACCCCGGGAACGGCAAGCCGCCGAGGTTGTCGCGCCACGAATAGTCGTTGTTGCGATAGGAGGTCAGCGACACGAAGTTGAAGGCTTGGCCTTCGCGCTCGGCGCGGAAGGTGACACCGTAGTTCTCACGTTGCTGGTAATTGTCCGGCGACGAGAAGCTCTGACGAATATCGAGGCCAGTGCGCAGGCCGTTGATCAGCGCCGTGAAGCCAGGGTTCGTGGCGGCGGTCGTCACCGGGATCCGCGCGTGCCCGTCCATATCTTCGTTTGAGTAGTCGATGCCCGCGAGGAACGACCAATCGCCTGCCTCCGTGAGCAGTTGCGCGCGTGCGCCCCATTGCGTGCCGCCTTCGAGGCTTTGGCCGGTCGGCGCGTATTCGGCGTAGCCGTCATTGGTGCTGTATTGCGCGGCAAAGCGAGCGGCGGAGTTTTCGCCGAGGCCGAGATTGAAGACGCCTTCGGCGCCGTACATGTCGAAGCTGCCGGCGCGCACGCTGAGGTGACCGCCTGTGTCGAACGTCGGGGCGTTGGTGTAGACGTTGAGCGCGCCGCCTGAAGCGTTGCGGCCGTAGAGCGTGCCTTGCGGGCCGCGCAGAATTTCAACGCGATTGACATCGAGGAAGGCGAGGGAGCTGGCGCCCGCGCGGCCGATCGAGACTTCGTCGATTGATATGCCGATCGAAGGATCGCTTGCGGCGGAGTCGCTCGTGGTGCCGACGCCGCGGATGTAAAGCTGTGGTTCGCCAATGTTGAATTGCGTGAGCGTGACGCCCGGCGCGCGGCTGGCGACATCCTGGATGCCGACGGCTGCAGTGCGCTCAAGGTCTTCTTGTGTGAACGCAGTGATCGCGATCGGAACGTCCTGCAGGCTTTCTTCGCGGCGCTGCGCGGTGATGACGATTTCCTCGAGCGATGCGCCGTCTTGGTCTTGCGCGAATGCCGGCGCCGCGCCGATCGACGTCGCGGCGGCGATCACTGCGAGCGAAGCGCCGAAAATACTGAGCCTCTTATGTGTGGCCACGAGTGCCTCCCCTCCTAGGTGTTGTTGTTGTTCCAAGGCTTGCAATAGAAGACTGACCATGTAAATCCATTTATGCAAGCAAAGGTGATGTGAGGCTCCGAGTGGTGCATTTAGGAACCAGTTGGATCGGACCCGTTGCCATCGGCTGGGGCGTGCTGGCCCTGATTTGGTTGACATTTGCTCGGCGCGAGCCCCGGGGGCGGAGCTGGCACATCGTCTTGGCATTGGCGCCGCTGGTGGCGTTTTCAATGGCCATTTGGGGTCCAGAACAGGTCGCAGCGGCTACCCAGGTTTGGCTATTGATGGGCGGCGGCGTCCTTGGAGCTGTTGCGATTGCATGGCTCTGGGGTACGGCGGCGCGCAATCACGGCGTGATGGATATCGTCTATTCGCTCTCGGCTTTCGCAGGCGCTCTGGTAGGCGCATGGGCGGTTGGATTTGATCCTTGGATCCTGGCGGCATTGGCGCCGATCGCGATATGGTCGGTGCGTCTTGCGGTGCAGACGTTCGGACATAACATCGGCTCCGAGCGCCAACCTTACGCATCGTGGCGCAAGAGATTTGGCGCGAAATGGCTGTGGTGGAGCGGTTTTCAGATACATTTGTTGCAGGGCGTGACCGTCTGGTTGTGGTGTGCGCCGTTGGCGTTTGCATTTGTAGCGCCGGCGCCGGCGCCGTTGTGGCCGCTCGTGCTTGGCGGCGCGATCTGGTCGGCCGGGTTCATTCTTCAAAGCACTGCCGATCGCCAGCTTGCGGCCTTCAAGGCTGAACCAAGCAATCGCGGCAAACTGCTCGACACCGGCGTTTGGAGTTTTGTCCGCCACCCGAATTATTTGGGTGAGGCCGTCATGTGGTGGGGATTTTCGGCGTTTGCATTGGCCCATCCTTGGGGTTGGCTCACGGTGTTTGCCCCGCTCTACGCCACCTGGTTCATGGGCTACGCGTCGGCTGCGCCATATAAGGAGCGGCACATGGCCAAGACGCGACCTGAGGCCTGGGCGGCCTATGTGGCGCGCACGCCGCGATTTGTGCCGTGGCCGATATCGAAGGCGGGCCCCTAGAGTGCCCGAAACCCTTGCTTGCATTACCGGAGTTATGAATGTTAGCCTCCTCGGCACATAATCAGACGGGGGCGGAGAAAACCTATGGCTGACGGCAATGCGCGGCGCATCGAAACCGGCGAACTCACCGGCCTCAATCTGCTCAACCCGTACATTCAGGGCATCTACGAGCCTGTCGCAAAGGAAGTGACGGCGCTCGATCTTAAGGTGATCGGCGAACTGCCGAAGGACTTGCACGGCGCCTATTATCGCAATGGGCCGAACCCAGTGCATGCGCCGCAAGCGTTGCACCATTGGTTCGATGGCGACGGCATGTTGCACGCCATTTATTTTGAGAACGGCAAGGCTGAGTATCGCAATCGCTACATCCGAAGCGACGATTTCAAAGCCGAACTCGCCGGCACGCTTGATGCCGGCGGTGTGCTGTTTCCCGCGAACCGCGCGCGAGAGAATAAAGTTTATAAAGACACCGCCAACACCGATGTGATCATTCACAACGGTCAGCTCATGGCGCTCTGGTATATTTCCGGCACGCCGGTGCGGGTGAATTCCCGGACACTTGAGACGATCGGCAACGAGACGTTCGGCGGAAAGCTGCCGCGTAACGTCTCGGCGCACTCGAAAGTTGATCCCGATACCGGCGAGTTCGTGTTCTTCGATTATTCGCTCTACGAACCGTGGATGACGTTCGGCACGGTGAGCCCGACAAACGAATTGGTGCATTTCGGAAAGGTCGATCTGCCCGGTCCGCGCTTGCCGCACGATATGGGGCTGACGAAGAACTACATCGTGCTGCATGATCTACCGGTCATTTTCAGCGAAAGCGGCATGCGCAACAGCATGTGGCAGATCAAGGTGGCTGATCAGCCGGCGCGCTTCGGCGTCGTGCCGCGCCGCGGCCGCGGCGATGAAATCAAATGGTTCGAGACCGATAGTTGCTACATTTATCACGTCATCAATACGTGGGAGGAAGGCGACGAGGTCGTCATGACCGCGTGCATGATGACGCCGAACGGTTTTGCGCCGAACCCTGAATACGGGCCGTATGCCGCGATGGTGAACATTCTGGCGCTGCACGCCGTGCCGGTGGAGTGGCGCATGAACATGCGCACGGGCGAATGCAAGAAGCGCGTTCTCGATGATCGGATCGGTGAATTCCCGGTCGTGAACCTCGACTACGCGGCCAAGAAGTCGCGCTGGTCCTATCACGTCGCGATGTCGTCCGATCAGCTCCAGAAGTTCAAGGGCCTCTTCAAGTACGACCTGCAAACCGGCGACGCGAAGGAATACATGTTCGAGCCGGGCCTGTTTGGTTCGGAGCCCGCTTACGCGCCGCGCATTAACGCCAAGAGCGAAGATGATGGCTACGTCATCGTGTTCGCGACCAACGAGAACACTGGCGTTTCTGAGTGTCAGGTGATCGACGCGCAAAATTTCGAAGCGGGGCCGATCGCGCGTGTTCAAATTCCGGCGCGCGTGCCGGCCGGCTTCCACGGGACTTGGGCCCGCGGCGATCAGATGGCCGGCTAATGTCGGCTTACATTTATGATGCTGTGCGCACGCCGCGCGGCAAGGCGAGGCCGGATGGCGGCCTCGCTGCGCTGAAACCGCAACAGCTGGTCAACGGCTTGATCGAGGCAATTGGCGAGCGCAGTGGCGACGAGGTGAAACCGGATGCGCTGATCGTTGGCGCTGTTGGTCAGATCGGCGCGCAGGGCGGCAATATTGCTTTGGTGTCTAAGCTGGATGCAGGTTTGCCGGATGAAACGGCGGCGTTCGCCGTCAACAATTATTGCGTCTCTGGTCTGACTGCGATTGGCCAAGCGGCGGCGATGGTGGCTGCTGGGCAAGCGACACGCGTGCTTGCGGGCGGCGTCGAGATGATGTCGCGCGTGCCGTTCATGGCTGACAACGCCGATTACTATTCCGATGCCTCCTATGACCGGCGCACGCGATACATACCGGTCGCGCTCGCGGCGGATCGTCTGGCCGAGGATATTGGCGTTACGCGTGATGAGTTGGATCGGGCCGCGCTTGTATCGCAGCAACGAACCGCGGCCGCTGAGGGCACGGCGCTGGTTGCCTCGCGGATAGCGCTGACCGGGCTCAAACGCGAAGAGTGCGCGCGGCCGGCGACGACACTGGAGTCGCTGGCGGCGATGGCGCCCGCGTTTGCTGGTCTGGCTGATCAGTATCGTGATGCGCTGGGCGGTCGCGCGATCGATCACCGGCATACGGTGGGGCACGCGCCGCCGATGTCTGATGGCGCAGGGCTCGCACTTGTCGGCGCTGAAGGCGCGGGCGCCAAGCCGCGCGCGCGCATCGTGGCTTGGGCTGAAGCTGGAGGCAATCCGGCAGCATCGCTAACGGCGGGGTTTATCGCGATGGAGCGTGTCCTGGCGAAGGCGCGTCTCGCTTTGAGAGATCTCGACCGGATCGAATTCATGGAGGCGTTTGGCGTTACGATCGTGAAGTTCATGCGCGATCACAGGCCTGATCCAGCGAAGGTGAATGTCGGTGGCGGTCACATGGCCAAGGGCCACCCGATGGGCGCGACGGGCGCGATTTTGTTGTCCTCTTTGCTCGACGCGTTGGATGCGAGCGGCGGCAGGTTTGGTTTGGTTGTGGCGGCGGGCGCTTTGGGCGTGGGCAGTGCGATGATCGTCGAACGTTTGGAGCGCTGAGATGAGCGCGGATCGTCTTGCCTTGGTCGAACGCCACAAGGATCTCATCGCCCTCGCGATCGATGCCGTGGAGACACGCCGGAGTTGGAGTCCGTTCAAGGACTCGCCGTCCACGAAGATACATGGCGTTGAGAAGCCGGCAGCCGGAAAGGCGGCATTCGAAGCAAGGCTTGGCGCGCGCTTTGAGCTTGATCAGCCCGGCGTGATGGATTGGGTGGGCGAGGAGGTTTCGCCTTACACACAAGAAGCGCTTGGCATCACGTATCCCGTCAGCGCTCCTGAAGCGCTGATCGATGCGGCGAGCGCGGCAATGCCGGCGTGGGTGAAAGCCGATCCGGAATTGCGGATGGCGTTGTGCGCCGAAATGGCTGTGCGCCTCTACGAGCGCAATTTCGAGATGGCGCAAGCCGTCATGCATGTTGCGGGACAAAGCTACACACAGGCGTTTAGCGGATCGGGCCCCAACGCTTTAGATCGCGGCATCGAAGCTTTGGCTTACGCCGCAAAGGCGATGCGCGGAGTTGCGCCGCGTGCTGCGTATCATCGCGATTTTGCCGGTGAAGAGGTGGCGCTGGATAAGACCTACACGCTGCAGCCTCGCGGCATTGGGTTCGTCATCTGTTGTGCGTCGTTCCCGACGTGGAATGCCTATCCGGCGATGTTTGCGAGCTTGGCGACCGGCAATCCCGTGATCGTGAAACCGCATCCGATTGCGGTGCTGCCGATGGCGATTGTGGTCGAGGCGTGCCGCGGCGTGTTGGCTGAGTTTGGGTTCGATCCCAATCTTGTGACGCTAGCAGTTGATACGCTTGCGGCGCCGGTTGCGGGCCGGTTCGTGGATGATCCAGCAGTGCAGATCATCGATTTCACCGGAAGCCCCAGATATGGCGGCCATCTTGAGCGAACCGTGACAGGCAAGTTGCTGTTCACAGAAACAGCGGGCGTAAATTCCATCGTCGTCGAATCGACGGCGAACCTTCCAGAGACGGCGCGGGCGATTGCGCGGGCGACTTGTCTCTTCTCGGCGCAAATGTGCACCAGCCCGCAGGTTGTGTTCGTACCGAAGGGCGGCATTGCGACCGACGACGGGCGCGTGACGTTCGATGAAGTGGCGCGGGCGATCGTTGCCGAAATCGATGCGATCGCCGCGACGCCGGCGCAAGCTTCGGCGATCATGGGGGCGGTGCAGGGGCAAGTCAGTCTGGATGTGGTGCAAGAAACGCGCGCCGCTGCTGACATTCATGGCGCCGAAGTCCTGCGCGAGGCGGCGCCCTATGACCATCCGCAGTACCCCAATGCACGCACGATGACGCCGCTGGTGCTGGCGGCCGAGCCGGAACATCAGGCGCTCTACGCCGAAGAACGGTTTGGGCCGGTGTTATTCATCGTTGCTGCAGAAGATGGTCATGCGGCGGTAACAGAAGCGACGGACCTCGCAAAGTCGCGCGGTGCGATTTCCTGCTATCTCTATTCACGCGATGAACGCTTCATGGATCATGCGGCCGAATTGTACGAGCGCGCCGGCGCCAACCTCTCGATCAACCTGACGGGCGCGATGTGGATCAATTTCGCGGCGGCCTATAGCGACTACCACGTCACCGGGCTCAACCCAGCCGGCAATGCATGCCTAACCGACATCGCATTCGTTGCATCGCGCTTCCGGATTGTGCAGCGCCGCCGTCCAATCGCGGCCTAGCATGACTAGCGGCGTTTACATCATTGGCGCCGCCATGACCGCTTTCGGCAAGCGACTGAATGACAGCGTGAAGTCATTAACAGCGGAAGCGGTTCGCGGGGCGCTCGCCGATGCTGGCGTCGAAGCTGGCGCAATCGAAGCGGCATGGTTCTCGAACACGCGTCAGCCCATGCTGGAGGGCCAAAACACCGTGCGCGGCGAGATCGCGCTGCGGCCGCTCGGCATTACCGGCGTGCCAGTTGCGAATATAGAGAATGCGTGCGCTTCTGGTTCGACTGCCCTCTTACAGGCGGTGAATGCCATACGCGCCGGCATGGCGCAGGTAGCGCTCGTCGTAGGCGCTGAGAAGATGGTGTTCCCCGATCAGCCTGAGCGTGTGGCGGCGGCATTTGCGGGCGGCGCCGACGTCCACGACCGCGAAGGGGTGCTGGCGTATATAGAGCGCATGGGCGGAGAGGCGCCTGGACCGGGACGCAGCTTGTTCATGGACCTCTATGCTGCGCAGGCGCGTGCGCACATGACGCGCTTTGGCACGGCGCAGGAAGATTTCGCGCGTATCGCTGTGAAGAACCATACTCATGGCGCCAGGAACGAATTGGCGCAGTATCGAACGCCGTTCACCCTCGAACAGGTGCTTGCGGATAAGCCGGTCGTCTACCCGTTCACCCGCGCCATGTGTGCGCCGGTGAGCGATGGCGCTGCCGCGCTTGTCGTGTGCGGCAAGGCTGGCTTGCGGAAGATCGGCTCCCGGCGCGCGGTGCGGGTGCGTGCTTGCGTTTTGCGGAGCGCCTCAGAGCGCGCCGCTGAGGACTACGCCAACCATATTGGACGGCGCACTGCGCTCGCTGCGTACGAAGCAGCCTGTGTTTCCGCCGACGATATCGACCTGGCGGAGGTGCATGACGCCACCGCTTATGCCGAGCTGCAGCAGATCGAAAACTTGGGATTGGCAACGTCGGGTGAGGTTGGCGCGAGGTTGCGCGCTGGCGATTTTGCTCTTGGTGGGCGGACGCCGGTCAATCCGTCTGGCGGCTTGTTGGCGAAGGGACATCCCGTTGGCGCCACCGGCATCGCGCAGCTTTTCGAACTGACCACACAATTGCGCGGCGAAGCGGGCGCTAGACAAGTCGGCGGCGCGCGGATGGCGGTCGCGGAAAACGGCGGTGGCTTTCTCGGTGTTGAAGAGGCCGCGACTGTCGTCACCGTGCTGGAGCGTGCGTGATGCACCCGATCAGCGCGCTTTATGAAAATCAAGGGGCGAAGCGCAGGCGGCCCGCGCTGTTCGACGGTGATCTCGTCATCACGCATAGCAACTTGATTGAGCGCGTGGAGCGCGCTGCGCGTGGTGTGACGCCCGGCGCGCGTGTCGGCCTCTGCGCGGGCAATAGCTGGCGCCATGTGGTGGCCTATCTCGCCATTCTGCGGGCAGGCGGCGCTTGGGCGCCGCTCAATCCCCGTAATGGCGCGCGTTTGAATGACGAGTTGCGAGCGCGCGCGAAGCTTGCGCTGACGTTGTGTGACGAAGGTTCGCTCGACGCCGTGGGCGGTGTGGCGGGCGTGACTAGTCTGGAGAGTTGGTTGGACGAGGATGGCGTTGGCGAATTACCGCCGCTGCCGAGCGATCCTGACGCCGTGTTTGCGATCAAGTTCACTGGCGGCTCGACAGGACGCCCCAAAGGCGTGGTGCAGACCGTGCGGAGCGCGGCTGCGGCGATGCTGTCGATGCAGAGCTTCTACCAGTTTGGCGCGGACGATGTGAATTTAGCGGTCGCGCCGCTGACGCATGGCTCGTCGCACTACGTAATTCCGGTGCTCGCGGCCGGCGGGGCGCACGTGCTGATGGCGCAGCCAGATCGTGCGGCGATCATTGCTGAGTTGAAGCGGGGCGTAAGCGTTGCGTTCATGCCGCCAACGCTCATCCATTTGTTGATGAGTGACGCTGCCTTCTCGTCCGCGGACTTTCCCGCGTTGAGGCATCTCACCTATTCAGCGGCGCCGATGGCGCCGACGGCCATTGAAAAAGCCATCTCACGGTTCGGCCCTGTGATCTCCACCGTCTATGGGCAAACCGAGGCGCCTATGACGATCACCGCGCTTGATGCGGCATCGATGCGCGACCCTCAACTGCGCGCCTCCGTTGGGCGTGCGTTCGCGCGGACGCCGATTGGGGTGATGACGACCGATGGCGACGTTCATGAACGCGGCGAGGGAGAGGTTGTTGTTGGCGGCGACCTTGCCGACACGTCCTATCTTGACGATCCAGACCAAACCTCAGCGAGCCGCCATCTGGGTTGGCTGAAGACTGGCGACATCGGCCGCATCGATGACGCCGGCTTTCTCTTTCTACTCGGGCGCAGCAAAGAGATGATCATTAGCGGCGGCTACAATATTTACCCGGCCGAAGTGGAGCGCGCCCTGACGGCGCATCCGGCGGTGCGCGAAGTGTGCGCGTTCGGCGTTGCGGATGAGATTTGGGGCGAGCGCCTTGAAGCAGCCGTTGTCGCGGAGGGCGCTGATGAGGCTCTTTTACGCGCATTTGTACGCGACGCGTTGGGCCCGGTGCGAACGCCCAAGCGGCTCTATCTGTTGGATGCGTTGCCGCGCAATCCGGTGGGAAAAATTGTGAGAAACGATGTGCGCGCGCTGTGTCTGCGGGAGGCAAACGCGGTGGAAATTGAAGAGGAAAGAATTCGATGATTGTGGTTCCGGCCGAGAGGATCGCCGATCTGAAGAAGAAGGGTTGGTGGGGCGACGTACGGATCGGCGATCTGTTCGAAAAGCACGTGCGTGAGAAAACCGATCGTGAGGCGGTGGTCGACCCCATCAATTGTGCTGACATTGTGGGCCGCGAGCCAAGGCGGTTGAGTTGGTGGCAACTTGAAGACTTGGTGGGTCGCTATACAGCAGTGCTGACCTCGCACGGCCTTCGCAAGGACGACGCGTTGGTGGTGCAGTTGCCAAACCTCGTCGATTTGCCGGCCATCTATCTTGCGTGTGCGCGGCTCGGCATCATCGTGAGCCCAGCGCCGGTGCAGTACCGCGAACACGAGTTGGTCTATATCTGTAACAGCATCGATGCGAAGGCGGCGATCACGGCGAACCGGATCGGCAAGCACGCGCATGGCGAGATGCTGGTTCGCGTCAAGCATACGGCGCCAGCGTTGCAGCATGTGTTCGTGCTGGGTGATGCCGTGGACGGTGCGACCCAGATCGAGCCGCTGCTTGCACAAGTGAAGCAATCAGAACTTGCGGCGGCGCAGCGCGCTGAGCAGGAGGCGCCCGTCACCGCCGACGACATTTTTACGATTTGCTGGACATCCGGCACTGAGGCGCAGCCCAAAGGTGTGCCGCGAAGCCACAATGAGTGGATCATCATGGGCGAAGGCGTCGTGCACGCCGGCGACATCGAGGATGGCGATCACCTGCTCAACCCGTTTCCCATGGTCAATATGGCGGGGATATCGACCTCGTTTGTGAGTTGGCTTTTGGTTGGTGGGAAGTTGGTGCAACACCAGCCCTTCGATCTGCAGGTGTTCTTGAAGCAAATTCGCGATGAGAAGATCGACTACACGGTCGCGCCGCCGGCCATCTTGAGCCTTTTGCTTCAGAATGAGGCGCTGCTTGAGGGCGTTGATTTCGGGCGTCTGCAGAACATTGGCTCGGGTTCGGCGCCGCTGTCTGAATGGATGGTCGATACCTTTCACAAGAAGCATGGCGTTCAGATTGCGAATTTCTTCGGTTCAAACGAGGGCGCATCCTTTCCGAGCACATATCGCGATGTGCCAGACCCGGCGCAGCGTGCGGCGTATTTCCCGCGCTTCGGCGAGGGCTACAAATGGGATTCAAAGCTCCATGACCGGATATTCACGCGGCTGGTGGATCCGGAGACGGAGCAGGAAGTGACAGAGCCTGGAAAGCCTGGCGAGCTGCGCGTGAAGGGCGCCACAATTTTCTCAGGCTATTGGCGCGCGCCGCAGATCAATGCGCGTGCTTTTGACGCCGATGGCTGGTTTCGCACTGGCGATCTCTTCGAGCTAGCTGGCGATCGGCTTCAGTTTTATCGCTTCGTTGGCCGCCTTAAGGACATCATCATTCGCGGCGGGATGAACATCTCGTCCGAGGAAATTGAAGGCCATCTGGTGGGGCATCCGGCAATTGCGGACGTCGCGGTGGTAGGTTCGCCGGATCAGGCGCTTGGCGAGCGACTTTGCGCGTTCGTCGTATTCAAGCCAGGGCAAGGCGCTGAGATGAGCGAGATCAATCGCTATCTTACGCAAGAGAAGAAGGTGGCCGTGTTCAAGCAGATCGAGCGGCTTGAATCGATTGACGTGTTGCCGCGCAATCCCGTCGGCAAAGTCTTGAAGCGCGAATTGCGCGATAGGTTGGCGCAACAGCGATGAGTGCGTTTCCAAAGGTGAGACTTCCGGTCTTCTGCGCACCTATGTTTCTGGTGAGTGGTCCAGAATTAGTAATCGCTGCATGCAAGGCAGGGATCGCTGGAGCCTTTCCGACCCCCAACACCCGCACGAGCGAAGAACTCGAAGCATGGATGGGCCAGATCACGGACGCGCTCGCGCCCGGAGATGGGCCATGGGTCGCCAACTTGATCACGCACTCGACCAATACGCGGCTAGCGGACGATTTGAGATTGGTCTCCGAGTACAAACCGCCGGTCGTGATCACTGCGCTGGGTTCGCCTAAGCCGGTGATGGAGACGGTGAAGAGCTATGGCGGCTTGGTGTTCGCCGACGTTGTGAGTTTAAAACTCGCGCGCAAGGCGGCGGAAGCGGGCGTCGATGGCATGGCGTGCATTAGCGCCGGCGCGGGCGGACACACTGGCCACCTCTCTGCGTTTGCCTTCATCTCCGCGGTGCGCGAGTTTTTTGGCGGCTACATTACGGTCGGCGGCGGCATCGCCGATGGCGCGGGCATTGCCGGCGCGATCGCAGCGGGCGCCGATTTTGTTTACATGGGCACCCGCTTCCTGGCGACGGTCGAGAGCCGGGCGCAGGACGATTACAAGCAGATGATCGTCGATTGCACGGCCGATGATCTGGTTGTGTCGGCGGCGATTACGGGAACGCCAGCGTCGTGGTTGAAACCGAGCTTGGCGGCGGCGGGTCGTGATCCCGAGAATCTTGGCGGACCAGCGGCGCGCGACTATTCCGGCGATAACGCTAAGCGTTGGCGCGATATCTGGGCGGCGGGGCAAGGTGTTGGACGCACGCGCAGCATCGAGACGGTGGCCCAAGTCGTCACTGATCTTCAGGGGGAGTATCGCGCTGCTATCGCGCGCTTCAACGGCCTGACGAAATGAGCGGTGATCCAGTTCTGTTTCAGCTTGATCGCGATGTCGATGGCTTGGAGCTTGCCCGACGGTGGGCGGCGATGCCCCGCCCGGGCGGCTTTCTCAATCGACTGCAAGCCTATCCACTCGAAGTCGATCGCGGCTTTATGCGCGTGCGCTGCGACGTGGATGTTGGGCATTCGAACTTCGTCCAGCTTGTTCATGGCGGCGTGATCGCGGGGCTGACCGACATTGCGGGCGGCGGTGCGGCTATGACCATGCTGAAGCCTGGCGAGACGTTGCTGACGACCGATCTTAACACGCGCTTCCTCGGCGCCGCGCCGATTGCCTCGTCGCGACTTGAGGCGACCGGGCGAGTCTTGTTTCACGCCGGGCGGCGCGTTGTCGTCGCGGTGGAGGTCACGAGCGCCGGTGGCGGCGTAATTGCGGAAGGTTCAGTCGGCGTGTCGATACGAGCGCCACGCGTGAACGTTTAAGTTCGCGCGACGACGAAGCTGACGACGGTGCCGAGCGAGCCGCCGATGTTCAGCGTTTGGTAAGTGCGCGCGCCTTCGACTTGGTAATCGCCCGCTGTGCCTGTGACTTGGCGTCCAGCATCGAGCAACATTCGAACGCCCGTTGCGCCGACGGGGTGGCCGACGCCGATCAAGCCGCCTGAAGCATTGACCGGACAAGCACCGCCCATGGCGATCGTGCCGTCTTCAATTGCGCGCCAGCTTTCGCCGGGGTCGGCGAAACCGAAATGGTCGATCGCCATATATTCAGTTGAGGTGAAGCAGTCGTGCAGCTCAATGCCGTCGAGCCCCGAGGCGCCGGATATGTTTGCACGTTTCCAGGCGTCGGCGATGGCCTGGCGTACGTGCGGGAACATGTACTGCTGGCCGCGGCTGCGTTCGATCTTGTCGAGAAAGCGAATCCCAGCGTTGGCGTGCCCCCAGCCGGTGATCTGCGGAAAGTCAGAGGGTTTTGCGCCGCGTTTCTGAGCGTAATTTTCGATGAAGCGATCTGACGCGACGATGATGGCGGCAGCGCCATCCGTGATCTGACCGCAATCTTGGCGGCGTGTGCCGGGCTCGATGATCGGGTTCAGTTCATCGTTGTCGGTGAAGGCTTCAGGATCGAAGCGCCATTTGCGCGTCTGCGCCCACGGATTGCGTAGCGCGTTGGTGCGATTGATTTCGGAAATGCGATTGAGATAGCGCCGATCGAGGCCGTAGCGTTCGTCGTATTCTTGCGCGATGCGTCCGAACACAGCTGGCCACATGAAACGGCAGTCGATGTCCTCGCGCCCTTGCCAGGAGGCGGCGTTCTGGATCTTCGAAGCTTCGTCGCCTGGCAGGTTCTTTTCTTCTTCAACGCCAAGAATGAGCACGCAGTCGTAACGGCCAGCTTCGATTTCGGCGGTTGCAGTGAGCACCGCTATCGAACTTGAAGCGCAGGCCGCTTCGTGACGCATGGCCGGCTTGCCGTAGAACTCTGGCTTCACTTGCGCGACCATCGCCGCGAGGTGGCCCTGGTTGCGATAAAGTTCGCCGAATGCATTGCCGACATGGATTGCATCAATGTCGCCCGCGTCGAGATTGGTTGCGGCGAGGGCGCCATCGATCGCCTCGCGCATCATATCGGTGAAGTCCAAGCCTTCACGCGACCATGCGCGCGCAAAATCAGTTTGATGTCCGCCGAGCAGATAGATCGCCATAGGCGCGCGTCCTCTCACATGCCGTGTGCGGGCATGCTACGAAGTCAGTACGAAAATGCAAGTGACGTTCGTCAGCTTCGTGCGTAGGTGACGCCGCCGTCGACGATGATTGTGGAGCCGACGACGTAATCGCCCGCGCGCGAAGCGAGGTAAATCGCAGCGCCCGCCATGTCCTCACTCGTGCCGACGCGTTTTGCCGGGATCGCTTGCGAGACCATGTCGCCGTGATCGCGGGCGACGCGGTTCATGTCGGACGGGAATGCGCCGGGCGCGATGGCGCTGACGGCAATGTTGTCCTGAATGAGCCGCAGCGCCATGCGCTTAGTGAGGTGAATGAGGCCGGCTTTGCTCGCGGCATACGAATAGGTCTCTTGCTGGTTCACCGAGACGCCGTCGATCGAGACGATGTTGATGACCTTGGCGAGGTGGCCGTTTGCGGCGCCGCGCTTTAGAGGTTCGTGCAGTTTCTGCGTCAAGAAGAATGGCGTCTTGACGTTGAGGTCCATGACCTTGTCCCAGCCGTTTTCCGGGAATTCATCGAACGGCGCGCCCCAGGCGGCGCCAGCGTTATTGACGAGAATGTCGAGGGTATCTTCGTAGCCAAGAAACGCGTCCGCCATCTTCTGCGCGCCATCGGCGCCGGAAGTGTCGACGACGATTGGAATGCAGGGGCCGATTGCCGAAAGTTCGGTGGCGGTTTCTTCCAGTGCGCCGCCTTTGCGAGCCGAGATGTAAACCTTGGCGCCCTGATGCAGGAAGCCTTCCGCGATCATCTTGCCGATGCCGCGCGAGCCGCCGGTGACCAGCGCAACGCGGCCTTTGAGAGAAAACAGGTCCTTCATGTGGATCGAGCCTATTGTTGTTGTTGCTTTTGTTGTTCGGCGATGATGGCGTCGTCGATGTCGCGCGCGCGGACCGCTGCCGGGCGATTGTGAAGCCGCGCCATGTAGGGCTCGAACACTGTGCGCTTTTCCAGCGTGCCGAATTGAGTGCCCCACATGATGTGCGACCCGAAATAGACGTCCGCTGCCGTGAACCGATCGCCCGCAATGTAGGGCGTGTCCTTAAGTGCGAACTCCAGCGCATCCAGCACGTGCGCCATCGATCCGAAGCCGAGCATGCCTTGTTTGTCGGCAGGGGCTTCCCATCCCATCGCTTTGGCGTTCGCGGCCGCTTCGATTGGCCCTGCGGCGAAGAACATCCAGCGATAATAGCGTGCGCGTTCGTCGTTGTTTGCCGGGGCGAGGTTCGCTTGGGGGAAGACGTCGGCGAGATAGGCGCAGATGGCGGCGCCTTCCGTTACGACGGCGTTTCCGTGCTTGATCGCGGGCACCTTGCCCATGGGATTGATCGCCAAATATTCCGGCCCCTTCATGCTCGCGCCATAGCCGAGAATGACTGTTTCATAGGGTTGGCCGACTTCTTCCAGCATCCATCGGATGATCCGCCCGCGCGACATTGGGTTCGTATAAAATGTGAGCTTGTCGGCCATGGACGATCCTCCGTTGGCTTTGGCATAAGCCCCCAATGGCCAAGAGCAAGCAGATTACGATCTACGGGATCAAGAACTGTGACACGATGAAGAAGGCGCGCACGTGGTTGGAAGACCATGACGTTGCGTACGCATTTCACGATTACAAAGCCGAAGGCATCGACAAGGCGACGCTTGAGCGTTGGGCCAGGGGTGTGAGCTGGGAAATCTTGCTCAATCGCGCCGGTACGACGTTCCGTAAACTGCCCGATGCTCAGCGCGAAGATCTCACGGAGAAGAAGGCAATTGCCTTGATGCTGGAACAACCGAGCATGATCAAACGACCGGTGCTCGAGGTGGGCGGGAAGGTGTTGGTTGGTTTTAAGCCTGAGGTTTACGCGAAGCAGTTCGCCTAGCGGTGCATCTCCATCGAGGTCGAGACTAGTCGTGCTGCGCCACCCAACTCGCCGCGGTATCGCAGATTTCCGCCAACACCTCCGCATCTTTGCGTCCGCTCTTCGCGGGCACATGGAAGCTATGATCTGCATGTTCGACGAGGGCGAGCGTTGCGCGCGTTCCTAGGCGCTTGATAACAGGTTTCAGCAGATCGACCGTCGCGAGCGAATCGTTCGCGCCTTGCACAAAGAGCATTGGGACTGCGACGTCATCCAGGTGCGCTGCGCGCTCGTCGCTGGGTTTGCCCGCGGGGTGAAGCGGGAAGCCAAAGAAGATAAGCCCACGAACGTCCGGCAACGGCTGAAGGGCTTGTGCTTGCGATGTCATGCGCCCGCCGAAGGATTTACCGCCGGCGAAGAGCGGCAACTTGGGTGCAAGGTCGTGCGCCTTCGCGACAGCGGCGCGAACCGCTTTGTGGGCGAGCGCAGGCGCGTCGGGTCGCTTCGATCCGCGCTCCATATAGAGAAAGTTGTAGCGCAACGTGGCGATGCCGCGCGCGGCGAGACTTTCGGCGATGGCGGTCATGGATTTATGCGCCATGCCAGCGCCGGCGCCATGCGCGAAGACATAAGTGGCTTGTGGCTGAGCCGGCGTCAGCCAGATCGCGGAAACGGCGGCGTCTTCGCCCAGCTCGATGGTTATCGTCACGCCTTCAATATGAACCAGCGCAGGAATTTTTTCACCCCGAACGGGTCAGTTTGCCCGTGCGAGGTGATCGGCGAGTTTCTGTAGTAGCTCATGCCAGCCGGCTTCGCGCATTTTCACACCATCGGCGCCTTCGAAATACGCGCCATGTTCGGTGAAGGTGAAGCGCGTCCCGGCGCCGGCGGGTTTCAGTTCGACGGTGACGGGCGAGATGCTGAAGCGCTTGCCGTTGCGATCCATCGCATAGGTGAAAACGATGCGTTCGTTGGGTGCGATCTCGTTGAAGACTGTCTGGTTTCCGAAGATCGTCTCTTCGCCGAATGTTTCTTGACCCTTGATGAAACGGAATGTGCTCGTCTCGCCGCCGCCCTCGCGGAAATCGATGGCGTAGGATTGGATGTCCCAACCTTCGCCTTCGACGAACCATGCGCGCTTAGCTTCTGGGTCCGCCCAGGCGGCGAAGACGCGTGGCGGCGAGGCTGAGTAAGTGCGCTCAATCACGAAGCTTGCATGTGTTGTGTTGGTCATGACTGGCTCACGCGTTCAGGAAGGCTTCGAGTTGGTCGAGAAGTTCGCGCGTGCCTTGCTCGCGTTGGCCCGCGTCATCGTAACCGTCAAGATAGACGCCTTGTTCGGTGTAGATGAGCGTCGTGCCTTTGGCGGAGGCTTTGAACTCAGTCGTGCCGAGCGAGACTGAGATGCGAACGTCATCGAGATGCATCTCGTAAGAGGTGACGATCCGTTCGCCGAAGGTGATCTCCCAATAGCTCGCGTTGTAGCGGTGCACCGTGCCGCCCGGCGGGCCGCCACTGATGCTCTCCTTGCCGCCCACCTGAAAATCGGAGCGATAGTTCGATTTTTCTCAATTGTCGGGACCGCCAAACCATCTGATTTTGTTTTGAGGGTTGGCGTAGGCCGCAAAGACTTTCGCGGGGGGATGGGGATACTCGCGTTCGATCACGAAGGTGGCGTGCGTGGTGCTGCGTTGAGTCATTGAGGTTCTTAGGCAAATTCTTTGGTGAGATTGTCGAGCGCGGCTGACCAACCGAATTGGTAGCCGGTTTCCATGCCCGAGCCGTCGAAGGACACGATCTGCATGGTGAGCGCGAGGTGCGTTGCCGCCCCCTTGGCGCCAAACTCGACGCTGATCAGCGCTGCAGAGACGCGTCGCCCTCCGTGGACGACGTCTTCGGCGAAGACGATGCGCTGATCTTTGCGGATGTCGAGATAAATGACGGTCGCGACGAAATCAGCGTTGCCTGCTTCGATGCAGCGCGAGACATCGCGGCCGCCTTCTCGAAAATCGGCGGCTTCGTATTCAATGCGTATGCTTTCGGCTGGCGCCGACCAGCGCTTGCGGGCTTCGAGGTTCGACCATGCGGCGAATACGCGCGAGGGCGCGGCGTCGTAGGTGCGTTCCATAACGATGGTGGCGTGTGCGAGGGCAGTCATGATCAGGCGCCTGGATACATGTGAAAGAGCGGCTCGGAGCCCTGCAACGCACGCGCGAACGATGGGCGCGCTTTCAGGCGATCGAGATAGGCGCCGATGCGCGGCAAACCGCCGTCGAGCGGCAGATTGCGGACGCTGTACCAAAGTGCGGGCGCGGCGGCGCAGTCCGCCAATGTGAAGCTTTTGCCGACAATGAATTCTCGATCGGCGAGTTGCGTTTCGACGACGCCATAGACGCCGCGCATGATGCGTTTGGCTTCTTCGACGCCGTAGGGGTCGCGTTGGCCGTCCGGACGGATGTTGTCGACGACGGTCTTACTCATTGTGACGTTGAGGTGGTCGAAGATTCGATCCCATCGCCGCACTTCAAGCGCCGTGTCGAAATCCTTGGGCATGAATGGCGTGCGGCCCGGATAGTAGGCGTCGAGATATTCGATGATCACGCTTGTTTCCGAGATCATCTGGTTGCGATCGCTATCGAGCAGGATCGGAAATTTGCCCATCGGCCATTTGGCGATGAACGCGCCATAGGTGTTCTGGTCGACAGTCACGCTCTCGAACGGCGTTTCGTTTTCGTAAAGCGCGGTGAGCACCTTCCAAGTGAATGAAGAGATCGGGTGTCCGTAAAGCGTGAGCATCAATTGTCTTTCGTTTCGTCGAGAAATTGGCCAAGCCGATCCAAGCGGCGTTCCCATAGGAGGCGACGTTCCGTGATCCATTGCTCGGCTTGGCTGAGCACCTTGGGCTCGATCCGGCATGTGCGGCTGCGACCGCGCTTTTCAGAAACCACCAGTCCGCTCGCTTCGAGCACCGCGAGATGCTGCATGACGCCAGGCAGCGACATCGCGAGCGGCTTGGCTAATTCGCTGACGGTCGCAGGGCCTTGGATCAGGCGGTCGACCATGGCGCGGCGGCTTGGGTCAGCCAGCGCCTGAAACGCGAGATCGAGGTGAGCAGCGGCTCTGAACATAATACTTAAGTATATACTTAAGTATTGGGAGGCAAGTTCCATTCGCATCCAATTTGCCGATCGGTGGCTGCATACTCAGCGAAACGGAGATGTGCAGATGATCAGTGCCGGCTGGGACCCATGGATGGTCACGTTCTTTATCTTTGGCGCCGTGACGATCTCGATGATCAGCGCAGGATGGGCGCAATGGCTTGAACACCATCGCCGCAAGCAGGCTATGGAAGTGATCAAGGCTGCGATCGAGGCGGGCCGAGAGCCGCCGCAGATTGTTTATGATCAGCTCGGGCAGGGCGGTCAGAAGCCGCCGTGGAGCGAAGTGGTTGTTTTCACCGCTTTGGGCTTTGGGTTCTGGATTGCGTTCGCGAACGCTGAAGGCGAAAGCCGCGTGGCCTTCTTGGTGGTTGCCGCGACGATGACGGTTACGGCGCTGGGTTGCTTGGCGCTTGCGATCATGCGTCCGGGCAGTCGCGGCAAAGACGATGAGTCCGCATGATGAGGCGCGTCTCATCGCAGCAGCGCGCCGAGGCGACTCGCGCGCATACGCCGCCTTGGTAGACGCGCATCAGCAACCAGTACGTGGGTTTTTGCGCCGTTTCGCAGGGCAATGGGCGGATGCGGACGATCTCGCGCAGGAGGCGTTCGTGACTGCGTGGCGAAAGCTCGCGCGTTTCGAAGGCCGATCGAGTTTTCGCTCCTGGGTGTGCGGCATTGGATTTCGCATCGCGCGTGACGCTAAGCGCTCGCATGGCCGTGCGCAGGCGCGCGAGCATGATTGGCATAGTGAACAAGAGAGCGGCGAGGAGGGCTCGCCGTTGGAGGATCGCATCGCCGTGCAGCGCGCGATGGCGGATCTAGCTGACGAACAGCGCGCTGCTGTTGCGCTATGTCTGGGGGAAGGGTTTTCTCACAGCGAAGCTGCAGAGATATTGAAACTGCCGCTTGGCACGGTGAAATCGCATGTGACGCGCGGGCGCGAACGCTTGCTGCGCGTATTGGAGACGAACGATGACCACTGATGCTCGCCTCGCCGCCGCGTTGGGGGCGAGCGCCGCGCCGGCGCGAGATCCGCGCTTCACGCTGGCCGTGATGCGCGCGGCCGAAGCGGATCGCTTTAAGGTTGAGGCGATGCGCGCGATGCTATCGTGGGGCGCAATCGCGGCGGCCGCTGCGATTTTGGCGCTCTGGCTGGTCGGCTGGGGGGCGGTTCACTGGGACGGCGTCCAGGGTGGTATCTTAGGCGCAGGTGGCATTTTCGCGCTGGTGGCGGCTGCCCGGCTCATGACACAACGGTTAGTGGCTGCAACGAGCCGCTGAGCGCCTGCATCCAAGGCCCTGGCCCCGTGCATCTAGACTACAAAAGGGGCAAAGACCCCGGGCTATGGAGACTACGCTATGGATGGTGCTATCCTTGTTCCTATTGGGTTTTTTGCCTTTCTGACGGCAATTATCCTGGTTCCGATCTACCTGCGGGAACGGACCCGCCAATCCGCTCACCACCTGATCGCGCAGGCGCTCGAGAAGGGCCAACAACTCGATCCTGCCCTTATGCGCACCCTGACTGAAGGTCAAAAGAAGGTTCAGGATAAGGCCCGCTCCAGCCTCGGCAGCGGTGTTGTTCTGACCTCGCTTGCCGGCGGCTTCGCGGCGGCCAGCTTTTTCGCCGAGATTGAAGAGCTTATGATCCCGGCAGCGATCCTCGGCGCGCTTGGCGTCGCGTTTATCCTGCTTGCGATCGTCGATTATTCCACGAAGAAGAAGGACGACTGAGTGATATTCCGTGGCGTCTCGGGGGTTCACACATCTGGCGGAGGCCACAGAAGCTGCGCTGATTATCGCAGCCCAGGCCAAAGACCAGGCGGCCTTCGGGGAGCTCGTCAAGCGCCGGCAGGGTTGGGCCCGGGCCCTTCTGCGGCGAATGTGTCAGAGCCACGCCGAAGCTGATGACCTCGCTCAAGAGGCGTTCATCAAGGCGTGGGATAGATTGAGAGACTTGGAAACGCCGGCAGCTTTTCCGGGTTGGTTTAGGAGAATAGCGGTCACCACGTTCCTGATGGCAAAGCGACGCCAGAAGGCCGTGTTTGAGGAGATCACTGACGCATCACCTCTCGTGTCAGAGGCCTCCACGCCGGAAGCCGCAGCCGGAGCAAAGCTCGATCTGGAAAGAGCACTTGCCAGATTGTCCGATGCTGAGAGACTTTGTGTGACGCTGAACCACGGAGAAGGGCTCAGCCACGCAGAGATAGTCGACATCACGGGTCTTCCCCTCGGCACCGTGAAATCACACGTACTAAGGGGGACAGACAAACTTAGACGGCTATTGGACCCAGGCTCATGACTGACTTTGACGCCCTGTTGAAGCGCTCCTTCGCGGAGGCGCACGAACCCGCAGATGACGGGTTTGTGGTCAACGTCACCAACACTGTCGCGCATCGCGAGGCGAGCCTTAAGGCGCGCGGCTATATGCAGTACGGCGCGATCACGATTGCCGCCGCCGCGGTGTCATGGGGCCTCTACACATTCGCCGGCGTGTTCGGCCAAGAGATGATGGCCACGGCGGGCCTTGAAGTGGCGCGTATGCACGCTGCGGTAAACGCAGCGCCGGACGCGAGCGCGGCTGCCCAAGGCTTCCTCCAATCGATGGGTGCGGGCTTGACGCAAATTCTGCTGGTAACGGCCGCTTTGGCCGGTGGTGCGGTGGCCTATCGGTCGACCCAAGACTAACCAGCGTTTACTCAATCCATGCAAAGGCGGCTCGTTCGGGCCGTCTTTCGCTTATGGGCCTTTCCCTTATCTGGGCTCGGTGCTGGCGCCGCAATGCAGCAAAGGCTATGACGCTGCGACAAAGCGAGGCCCCATGTCCCGTCACGTTGAAGCGCCAATCCGCCGGCAAAGCGCGCCCGACATTCGCGCCCGCAAGGGTGGCGATCCGATCGTCTGCTTGACGGCGTACACCGCGCCTGTCGCCGAAATCCTGGATGAGCACTGCGATGTGCTGCTCGTGGGCGACAGCGTCGGCATGGTCGTGCACGGCATGCCGAATACGGTCGGCGTGACGCTCGAAATGATGATCATGCACGGGCAAGCGGTGATGCGCGGCGCCAAGCGTGCGCTGGTCGTCGTCGATATGCCATTCGGCTCTTACGAAGCGAGCGCCGAGCAGGCGTTTGCCAATGCGACCCGTATTCTCAAAGAAACCGGTGCGCAGGCGGTGAAGGTCGAGGCTGGCGTCTATGTCGGCGCGACCATCGCGTATTTGGTGCAGCGCGGTATTCCGGTGATGGGCCACGTTGGCCTTCGCCCCCAGGCGGTGAACGTCGATGGGAAATTCCGCGCTAAGGGCCGCACGAAGGAAGAGCGGGCCCAGGTCTTGGCCGAAGCCCGGGCGGCGGATGAAGCGGGCGCATTCGCCATTGTGGTGGAGGGTGTGGATGAAACACTCGCCCCCGAAATAACCGCCGCTGTAAAGGCCCCAACCATCGGCATTGGCGCTTCGGCCCAGTGCGACGGCCAGATCCTGGTGACCGACGATCTCCTCGGCCTTTTCGACTGGACCCCCAAGTTTGTCCGCCGGTACGCCAACCTGAAGGCCGAAATCGCTAAGGCGGCCGCCAACTACGCCGCCGACGTCCGCGCCCGCCGTTTTCCTGCCGCAGCTGAGACCTATGCCCTGGGCGGCGGAAAGGCGCGGCGCCCGCGCGTTGCCGGGGGCGACGAGCGCGGCTAGCTTGCCGCCGATTTTGGGGGCCGGGCCTTTCTGGCCCAGACGGGTCAGGAACGCGTGTGACCAACGAAACCGATAGCTTTGTCAATGAAGTGGACGAGAGCCTGCGCCAAGACCGCGCGATGGGTCTTATGCGCAAGTACGGTCCGTACGTCGCTGGCGTCTTTGTAATTTTTATCGTCGGCTTGATTGGCTGGCAGGTATGGCGCGATCAGACGGTCGCGTCTGCGCGCCGTCATGCTGATGCATTCGCAGCCGCGCAGGCTTTGGTCGAAGCCGGCAACGTCGATGGCGCCAAGGCCGAGTTCGAGCGTCTCTCGAATGAGGGCCCGCGTTCGTATCGCACGCTGGCGCGCATGGAGCATGCGGGCATCCTCGCGCAGCAAGGCGACCTAGAAGGCGCGCTCGCGGGCTTTGACTCCGCCGCTGAAAGCGCGCCGGATCAGATCATGCGTGAAAGCGCGCAGATCCGCGCTGCTTACATTGCAGCCGACACTCAAGATTTTGCAGCGTTGCGCACGCGGCTTCAGCCGCTGATCGATTCCGATACGCGCGTTTCGTATCTCGCGAAGGAATTGCTCGCGGTGGAAGCGTGGGAAGCTGGCGAGACACAACTTGCGCGTGACACGCTTGAGCAGCTCACGCTGGCGTTTGAAGCGCCCGACTCATTGCGTCAACGCGCGCAGATCGCGTTGAGCGTGCTTGGCCCTGCGCCAGCAACACCAGAAACACCAGCGGACGGCGCGTCAGCGCCTGCGCCATCCGAAGGAGAGACAAAATGAAGCCTTTGCGTCCTATCGCCATTATGGCGGCGGTCGCCGCACTGTCGGCATGCTCGACCGTGAGCCGCATTGGCGATGCGATCAATCCGTTTGACGGGGGCGAGGCGCCTCAAACGGTTGCGCCGCAGGATGGTCGCCAGTCGATCCTTTCGGCCGAAGAGGATCTGCGCCCGAGCCCGGAATATGCGTCACGCACCATCACTGTGCCGCCGGCCGTCGCCGTCAGCGATTGGACCCAACCGGGTGGTACGGCCGATAACTCGCCGCCGCAGTCGAGCGGAATGGCGACGCTTGAGCGCGCCTGGCGCGCCAATCTCGGCGCTGGCTCGAACAGCCGTGTGAAGCTGGCGGCGCCGCCAGTGATTTCGAACGGCTCGCTCTTTTTCCTTGATGCCGATCACCGCGTCCACGCAATCGACGCGCGCGATGGTCATCGTCTCTGGGACGAGCGCGTGCGCCCGAACGAAGGACGTGACCGCGTCGCGCGTGGTGGCGGCGTCGCCATCGGTGGCGGCCGCGTTTACGTGGCGACCGGCTTTGGCTTCATCGTTGCGCTCGATGCGTCAAACGGAAGTGAAATTTGGCGCGCCCAAGCGAGCGCTCCGTTCCAATCTGCTCCGACCGTTGCTGGCGACCGCGTGTACGCTGTCACCAACGACAGCGAACTGATGGCTTTCGACGCCGCGACCGGCGAAGTCAGCTGGACCTATCAGGCCATCGCTGAACCGGCGCGTATTCTCTCGGCCCCCAGCGTTGGCGTCGAAGGCGAAACCGTCGTTGCCCCGTTCGCGTCTGGTGAACTGGTGGCGCTGCTCTCTGCAAACGGGCGCCGTCTGTGGTCGGACTCGCTGTCGCGCGCTGGCCGCGTGAACTCGCTTTCGGCAATCAACGATATCGCGGGCCGTCCGGTCATCGATGGTGGTGCTGCCTATGCGGCGAGCCACTCGGGCCTTCTCGCGGCAATCGATCTGCGTAGCGGTCAACGCATATGGGCGCGCACGTTCGCGTCTACGCAGACGCCGTGGGTTGCGGCCGACGTGCTCTATGCGGTCAGCGTCGATGGCGAGCTTGCTGCATTCGACCGCCGCACCGGCAACGTCTTTTGGGTTCAGCAATTGCGCCGCTATCGCAATGAAGGCGAGCGTAAGGGCCGTGTGGCTTGGACCGGACCGATTATGATCGGCGGCCGTCTCGTGCTCGCGAACTCGGAAGGTGAAGTGGTGGCGGTGTCGCCGGCGAACGGACAGACGCTGGCGTCGACTGACGTCGGCCAGCCCGTGTTCATTCCGCCGATCGCCGCCAACGATCAAATCTACATCGTGACCGACGAAGCGCGTCTCGTCGTTCTGCATTGATGTCTGGCCGCTCATGACGATCAAGCTCGCGATCGTCGGGCGGCCGAATGTCGGCAAGTCCACGCTCTTCAACAGGCTCGCGGGCAAAAAGCTCGCGATCGTTGATGATACGCCTGGAGTCACGCGTGATCGCCGCGAGGCGAAGGGGCGCTTGGGCGATCTCGACTTTGTCCTGATCGACACGGCCGGCTTCGAAGACGCCACCGATTCTTCGTTGGAAGCGCGGATGCGTCAGCAAACCGAATTCGCGATCCGCGATGCTGACGTCATTTTGTTTCTCATCGATGCGCGCACCGGCGTGTTGCCGATGGATGAGGCGTTTGCGGCGTTGCTTCGCCGGGCGGATAAGCCCGTCGTACTCGCCGCCAACAAGGTCGAAGGTCGCGCCGGCGATGTCGGCATCACGGAAGCGTATGCGCTTGGGCTGGGTGATCCCATTCCGCTCTCGGCCGAGCACGGCGAAGGCATGTCCGAACTCTACGCCGCCATCATGGCCCATGAGCGCGCGCCGCCCGATCCGGATGCGCCGAAGCCGCAGCGCCCGATCAATGTCGCGATCATTGGCCGCCCGAACGCGGGGAAATCGACGCTGGTGAATGCGCTGATCGGCGAAGATCGGCTGCTGGTGGGGCCGGAAGCGGGGATCACGCGCGACTCGATCGCCATTGATTGGGAATGGCGCGGCAAGAAGTTCCGCCTCGTCGATACGGCCGGCATGCGCAAGCGCGCCAAAGTGCAAGCTAAGCTTGAGCGCATGTCTGTTGGCGACTCTCTGCATGCGCTGAAGTTCGCCGATATTTGCATCTTGGTGATGGACGCCAACGAGGCGTTCGAGAAGCAGGATCTCTCGATCGCGGACCTGGTGGTGCGGGAGGGCCGTTCGCTGGTTTTCTGTTTGTCGAAGTGGGACACGATCGAAGATCCACGCGCGCACTTTGAAGAGTTGAAACTGGTCGCGCGCGAAAGCCTGCCGCAAGCACGCGGCGCGCCGCTGGTGACTGTCGCTGCGCAATCAGGCGTAGGCCTCGACCGGTTGATGCATGCAGTTGAAGACGCGCACGAAGACTGGACGGCGCGGGTCAAAACCAAAGACTTGAACGAGTGGCTCTACGCGACCATCGCACGCCACCCGCCGCCTGCTGTCGGCGGCAAGCGCATCAAGCCGCGTTACATGACGCAGATCAAAGCTCGTCCGCCGACATTCGTGCTGATCGCGTCGCGGGCCGAAGAGATGCCGGAAAGTTACAAGCGCTATCTCGTAAACGGCTTGCGTGATGCTTTCGACCTCCACGCTGCGCCGATCCGCCTGATCGTGAAGGCGGGCAAAAACCCCTTCGCGGATGAAGAAAAATAACTAGAGGTCGCTGCGCCAAGCGTCGGGGCATTCTGGTCCGGCGATTTCGCACATGTCGCGCTCCAGCCGGGCTCGGACATGCGGTGCGGACGTCGCGGTGTAGCCGAGTTCGCGCATCAGCGGTCCAAGTTCACTCGCGCGTGCGCCGAAGGCGATGCCCCCCGGCGTCTCAGCGAACGTCTCTAGTGCTGAGGTTTCCTCTGCGGTGAGTTCGGGCGGCGCGCGGGTCGCGCCCGCGAGGACGTACTTCAAGAAAGCCGAGCCGCCGACCGCGGTACGCATGAAGGCCGTGATGTCGTTGAGTTCAGCCTCGCTGAACAAAGCCGCGAACCGGGGCGCGAACTGCTCGACGAGCTGTGGCGCGCCGCGAAGAACTTCTTCCTGCAAAACCGGGCCCGAGTTTGTAAGATAGTCGAACATCGCCTGTTGCCGTTCGGGCGGTAGCGACACGAAGAACGCAGATGTGCGCAACGCTTGGCGCACGGTCGGCATCACGATGTTGAACGCGACGAGCGAGACTTCCGAAAGTACGCCGGTGTCTAGGAGAAGCGTGCTCACATAGTGCCGCGAGGCGTCGAGATGGGTTTGCGAGAACTCGCTCGCCTGCCCAGGCGCAACTTGCGTCTGCGCGAGTGCGGGCGATAGGCAAAGTACTAAGCCGAACAGAGCGCCAGCGAGAGTACGGATCATGACCCCAGCATCGCGCAACCCATCGCATTTCGCTAGCGGGCAGCGGAAGAGCGCGATTAGGTCGGCGCAGCGAGGGAGCTAACGATGCGAATTCTTTGGGGAATCTTGCTTGGCGGGCTGATCGCCGGTGCGCTCGACATCGTCTACGCCTTCATCGTCTATGGGCCGATGAGCTATGGCCTGACGCCGCAGGAAGTCCTGCAATCGGTGGCTGCCGGCTGGCTTGGACGTGAAGCATCGCGCGCGGGCGGATTGGACTCCGCCATGCTCGGGATTGCCTCCCACCTCTTGATCGCGACTTTGATGGCGGCGGTTTACGTAGTCGCGGCGCAACGGTTTCGTGCGCTGACGGATAAGGCCATTCTTTGGGGCTTCATCTATGGCCTCGTTCTCTACGTGGCTATGAACTATGTCGTAGCGCCGTTGTCGGCGGCGGGCGGCGACGGACACTTCGCTACCAGCCTCGGTGAAATTTCATCGCGCCTACGTGAATCTTTCAGCGACATTCGTCCGCACTGGGATCCGCGTTATCCGTGGCTGATTCCGGCGACGATCTTCACGCACACTTTGTTGGTCGGCGTCCCGATTGCGCTAATAGCGAAGCGGTTCGCGCCTCAGAGCGCTTGAGCTGCGGCCCATGCGCTCGACCAGGCCCACTGGAAATTGTAGCCGCCCAGCCAGCCCGTGACGTCGACCGCTTCGCCGATGAAGAAGAGGCCGGGTGCGGCGCGCGTTTCCATGCTTTGTTGGGACAAAGCGTTGGTATCGATGCCGCCAGCCATCACTTCGGCCTTGGCGTAGCCTTCGGTGCCGCTGACTTTGATGAGGTCGCCTTTGAGCTTGCTCCGCGTAAAGGCAATCAGCGCATCGTCCTTCCACTCTCCGAGTGGACGGGGCGGCTGATCGGCGGCGAGCGCCGTTGCGAGCCGTTCGGGCAGACGCATGGCGAGCGCGGTTTTAGGTAGGATCAAAGGGCGTTCGCGTTTTATCGCGACTAAGACATCGTCTTTGACGCCTGGAAGCCAATCGATTTTGATCTGTTGCGATGGATCAGACCAGTAGGACGAGATTTGTAGGATCGCCGGGCCGGATAGGCCGCGATGCGTGACGAGCGCCGCTTCGCGGAAAGCGGCTTTGCCCAGAGAGGCTATGATCTCAGTCGAAACGCCACTCAGCGGCTGCATAGCGCTAAGATCGTCCGCGTCGAACGTGAGCGGAACGAGCGCAGGACGCGTCGCCACAATCGGGATACCGAATTTCTTGGCGACATCGAAGGCAAAGCCAGTTGCGCCGAGTTTCGGGATTGGTAGTCCGCCCGTGGCGATGATGAGGACGTTGGCTTCAAAGGCGCCTTGTGTGGTTTCGACCTTGAAGCGTTCGGCGCGCTCGATACTGGTGACGCTGCAAGCAATGCGGATCGCAACCCCATTCGCGGCGCACTCATCAAGCAGCATCTGCACGACCTTGCGCGACGAGCGCGGTCCCTCGCAAAAGAGCTGACCGAGCGTCTTTTCGTAAAACGCGATGCGGTGCTTCTCAACGAGGCCGACAAAGTCCGCTTGTGTGTGACGGGCGAGAGCCGAGCGGGCAAAGTGCGGATTGGCGGACAGGAAGCGATCGGGCGCGGCGTTGAGATTGGTGAAGTTGCACCGGCCGCCGCCTGAGATCAAAATCTTCGCGCCGACTTCTGTGTTATGTTCGATGATGAGAACGCGCTTGCCGCGCCGTCCGGCATGCAGCGCGCAATAGAGGCCTGCAGCGCCGCCTCCGATGATGATCGCGTCATAAATCATCGCCAAACGGCGTCTTTAAGAGGCGCGTTCGAACTGAACCCAGGCGCCGTTCTCGTTGTAGCTGGGCTGCAGCATCTGAACGACCGACGGTGCGACCTCTTCAGGCGCCGGCAGCGTCATCGGATCTTCACCGGGGAAAGCCTTGGCGCGCATAGAGGTGCGCGTCGGGCCCGGGTTGAAGAGGTTGGCGCGCATCGGTGTGATGTTGCCGATTTCCGCTGCCCACGAGATTACGAGCGCGTCGAGCGCGGCTTTCGAGGCTGCGTAGGGCGCCCAATAGGCGCGTGGGTTTTTTGAGGCGCCGGATGTCAGGAAGACGGCTCGGCCGGCATCGGACTCGCGCAGTAGCGGATGTAGCGCGCGAATAAGGCGCTGGTTCGCGAGGTAATTGACTTGGATCGTCTCGTCGATGATCGCGGGCGTCGCTTGATGCGCGGGTGTCAGCGAGCCTAGCGCACCGGCGCAAGCGGCAAGTCCATCGAGCTTGCCGAAGCGTTCGAAGAGCGGCGCGGCAAGTTGGTCGATCGCCGAACCGTCGCGGAGGTCAAGCGGGATCAGGGTTGCTTCGCCGCCGAGCGCGCGGATGTCGTCGTCGAGCTTTTCAAGCGCCTTCTGCGCACGGGCGACCGCGATCACGCGCCAGTTTTGCCGCGCCAGCTCCAGCGCTACGGCGCGGCCAATGCCGCGCGACGCGCCCGTGACGAGCGCGAGGCGTTTGGTATTGGCGCCGCTCATTCCGCGGCATTTTCGGTGATCAGCGGCAGCTGCGATTCACGGCCGGTGCGGCCGTTATTGTAGTCGAGCAGCGGGGTCGGATAGTCGCCGGTGAAGGCGTGGTCGGTGAATTGCGGGTTGAGCGCATCGCGCTTGGTTTCGCCCATCGCCGAGTAAAGTCCATCGACAGAGAGAAAGCCGAGACTGTCGACTTCAAGTGACTTGCGCATTTCCTCCAGCGTCATTTGCGCCGCCATCAGTTCGGACACCGCAGGCATGTCGATGCCGTAGAAGTCAGGGTGCTTGATGGGCGGTGAGGCGCTGCGGAGGTGGATTTCCTTGGCGCCAGCCTCGCGCACCATCTGAACGATCTTGCGTGACGTGGTGCCGCGCACGATCGAGTCGTCGACGAGGACGACGCGCTTGCCGCGGATCACGTCGCGATTGGCTGAGTGCTTGAGGCGCACGCCGAGCGCACGGATTTCCTGCTTCGGCTGAATGAAGGTGCGCCCGACATAGTGGTTGCGGATGATGCCGAGCTCGTAGGGGACCCCACTCTCGGCGGCAAAGCCCATCGCGGCGGGAACGCCTGAGTCAGGCACAGGAACGATGACGTCCGCTTCGACGCCGGTCTCTTGCGCGAGCCTGCGGCCCATGCGCTTACGAATTTCGTAGACGCTACGGCCTTCGACGACTGAGTCCGGGCGGCAGAAATAAACGAACTCGAAAATGCAGGGGCGCGCTTTGCGGCGCGGGAACGGGAAGTGGCTGTCGACGGTGACCTTACCGTCCTTGGCGCGGGTAATGACGACGATTTCGCCAGGCTCAATGGAACGCACGAAGCGGGCGCCGATCATGTCGAGCGCGCAGGTCTCGGATGCGAGGATCATGGCGCCGGCGCTTTCGCCGAGCACGAGCGGACGAATGCCGATCGGATCGCGCGCGCCGATCATCATGTTCTCGGTGAGCGCGACGAGCGCGTAGGCGCCTTCGATATCGTGCAGGGCTTCAACGAATCGCTCGACAACGCGCGGCTTCTTTGACTTCGCGATCAGCTGCAGAATGCACTCGGTGTCGGAGGTCGATTGGAAGATCGAGCCGTTCTGAACGAGCCTGTCGCGGAGATCGACGGCGTTGGTGAGGTTGCCGTTGTGCGCGACTGCAAAGCCGCCCAACGCGAGATCGGCGAAGAGCGGCTGGACGTTGCGGAGGATGGTGCCGCCTGCGGTGGCGTAGCGGGTGTGGCCGATGGCCGATGTACCCGGCATGCGCTTGGGAACGTCGCCGCCCGCAAAGTGCTCGCCAACGAGGCCGAGGTAGCGCTCGTGATAGAACTGAGCGCCGTCATAGCTGACGATGCCGCAGCCTTCTTGGCCGCGATGCTGCAGGCCGTGGAGGCCGAGCGCTGTCAGGACGGATGCGTCTTCTGAGCCGAACACGCCGAACACGCCGCACTCTTCGCGGGGCTTATCGTCGTGTTCCCATTTGTCGACCGGGTCTCCGGGCGCCGACTGAAAGTGGAGGGAGTGGCGCTCGGCGGTCATGTGGTCCTCAGGTGGGTGGGGCCTGGGTTTCTGGCTCTGCCGGCGGTATTGGCGCCGACTCGCCTTCTCTGCGTTCGATAATATCACGGGCGCGCGCGCCGGCCCGTGGCAAGATGATCTCAAGCGTATTGGCTACGCTGTCGTATATAGGATAGGTCCGCGCGCCGCGAATGGCGTCTTCTGCAGGATTTGCTGGAGTTTCACGTTCCGGCGTATTGCCGCGGATCACCAGTACGAGCAGCGAGACGACCAGAACACCGCGCAGGATGCCGAACGCCAAGCCTGCAGCGCGGTCAAAAGAGCCGATTTCCGTTGATTGATGGGCTTGTTTGGCCACCGAAGAGACCACCACGGTGATCACGACGAAAACCACCAGGAAAACGATCAGGCCACCGGCAACCGCTGCAAGCCATCCGGAAAGAGGGGTGGTGCTCTCCACAATCGGAGCGAGGATCCCTGAAAAGAAGTAGCCAGCTACAGCCGCGCCGATGAAGGCGATGACGGAGAACATTTCGCGGATCAAACCGCGGGCGAACGCCATGACCCCGGACAAGCCGAGGACGACCAAGGCGGCGAAGTCGAACCAAGTGAAGCCGAGATCCATCCGCCACTCCCTGCTGCCCCGTTTCTGGGCGCGTCCCTGGGAACTGGATTAAACGGCTGACAGGGCCTTGGGAAGGCGCCTCGCGCCGCTAGAGGGCAGTCGCAGCGTTGTGACGGCTGGTCGAACCTGTGAGCGTTTCGTGCGCCGAATGAGCGGAGGGTGCGCGACATGCTGTTGCCCCTGCTGCTGATCGCCCAACTGGCGAGCCAAAGCCCCGTCGTTCCGCCTATTCGCGAGGTTGCGCCTGGTGTGCATGTGCAGCAAGGCGGCTTCGAGCCCGAGCGAGGGCCTGATGGCAATACGGTTATCTTCGATGCGCCACAGGGCTCGGTCGTCGTCGACACCGGCCGCCATGCTTGGCACAGCGATGCGATCTTGGCCTACGCACGTGAGCGGAGGCGGCCGATCGCGGGCATCGTCAACACGCATTGGCATCTGGATCATTCGAGCGGCAATGGGCGCCTCAAGGCCGCGTATCCTGAAGCGCGTGTCTATACGACCAGCGCGGTTGATCGTGTGATCGCGCCGGGTGGCTTTTTAGTTCGAAATATGGACGACGCGCGCACGATGTTGGCGGGCGGCGAAATCAGTCCGGTGCAGCGCGAAGAGGTTCAGATCTTTTTGAGCACCATGGCCGCAAGCGACGTGCTGCGGCCGGACGTCTTGATTGATCGCTCACAGCGTATGCGTATTGGCGGGCGCCGTTTCGATGTCCGCGTCACGAACGGAGCTGTGACTGATGCGGACGTCTGGCTCTACGATCGGCGCACACGCACCGCCGTGATTGGCGATCTCGTGACGTTTCCTGCGCCCTTCTTCGAGACGGCATGTCCGCAGCGTTGGCGGGAGGCGTTGGATGAAGTCTGGGCGACGCCATTTCAGACCGTAATCCCCGGACACGGCGCGCCCATGACGCGCGCTGGGTTCGATGCGTGGCGCAGCGCCTATGGCGCATTCATCGATTGCGTCGTGAGCGATGCAGAAGCGTCCGCGTGCGCGAGGGCGTGGGCGGAGGCAATGGCGCCGCTCAATGCGGGCCAACCGCAGGGCGCCGGGATGGCGACATATTACGTCGACTAATTGCGCCGTAATGGCGGCAAGAGTCCGGATTGTCTGACGAGCTAGTCATTCTGGCTCTATGCCAATCGCGGCGGCGAGATCGGCGATGTGGCCGATCTGTTTAAGCTTCACACCGCCGCTGGCGCTGTTTTTCTTTTGCGGCGGCGCGAAGGCGTTGGTGAAGCCGAGCTTGGCGGCTTCCTTCAGCCGAAGGTCACTACGTCCCGCAGGGCGCACTTCGCCTGACAACGCGACTTCGCCAAACACGACGCAGTGCTTGGGGAGCGCCTTGTCCGCGAGTGCTGAGACGAGCGCGGCGGCGACCGCGAGATCTGCGGCAGGCTCGGTAATGCGTAAACCGCCCGCTACTGAGAGATAGACATCGCGGCCAGAGAACGAGAGCCCGCAACGCGTTTCAAGAACGGCGAGTATCATTGCAAGGCGAGCAGAATCCCAGCCCACTACCGCGCGCCTCGGCGTGCCGTACGCTGTGGGCGCCGCCAATGCTTGGATTTCCACCAGGACCGGCCGTGAGCCCTCGACACCGGCGAACACAGCCGCGCCTGAAGGTCGCTCGCCGGCGTCGCCAAGAAAGAGCGCCGACGGGTTCGGCGTTTCCACCAAGCCTTGTTCGACCATTTCGAACACGCCGATCTCGTCTGTGGGACCGAAGCGGTTTTTGACGGCGCGCAGAATCCGGAACGGCAAGCCGCGCTCACCCTCGAAATAGATCACGGCGTCGACGAGGTGCTCGACGACACGCGGTCCGGCAATCTGACCATCCTTGGTGACGTGGCCGACGAGGATCACTACGGCGCCGCTTTTCTTCGCAAAGCGCACCAATTCATGCGCACACGCGCGCACCTGTGCGACCGTGCCTGGCGCTGCTTCGACGCCATCGGCGTAAAGCGTCTGGATCGAGTCGACGATGACGACGTCCGGCTTTAGCGCCTTCAGTCCATCGAGGATTTTGCGGAGGTCGGTTTCGGCAGCGAGGCTGACATTGGCGTCTGCCGCTTTGAGGCGCCGGGCACGTTCTTGCACTTGCGCTTCGGCTTCCTCGCCGGTGACGTACGCGACCGAGGCGCCGCCACGCGCCAAGGACGCTGCAGCTTGTAGGAGCAGAGTCGATTTGCCGACCCCCGGATCGCCGCCGATTAGAATAGCGGAGGCGGGCACTAAGCCGCCGCCGCAGACGCGATCGAACTCGGAGATGCCGGTGGCGATACGGGGCGGTGGATCGGCGACGCCGGCAAGGTCTACGAATTCGACCCCTTTGCCCCGCTTGGCGCCGGCGACCGGCGCCGCGAACGCGCCTGGGACGACCGCGCGCGCCGCTTCTTCAACCAGTGTGTTCCACTCGCCGCAGGCTTCGCATTTGCCGGCCCACTTGGCCCAAATCGCCCCGCATGCTTGGCAGGTATAGACGTGATCTGACTTGGCCATTCTGGCTCCAGCGAATCCTTCCTGTTGAGACTAGCGCCCGGGCTCTGCTAACGCATGCGCCATGGCATAATGGGGCGCAAGCAACGCCATCGATAACGACAAGTGGGGATGTATGAGCAGCATTTACGATTTTACCGCGCGTGACATCGACGGAAACGAGCGCTCGCTAGGAGAGTATCGCGGCAAACTGCTGCTCATCGTAAATACGGCGAGCCAATGCGGCTTCACATATCAGTACAAAGGCCTCGAAGAATTGCACCGCAAGTACGCGGCGCAGGGCGTCGAGGTGTTGGGTTTCCCTTGCAATCAATTCGGCAAGCAGGAGCCGGGCGACGCGAATGAGATCAAGAATTTCTGTTCTCTCACGTATGATGTTACGTTCCCGATGTTTGCCAAGATCGACGTCAACGGCCCCAAGGCGCATCCGCTCTACGAGCACCTGACGCGCGCCAAAGGCGGCGGCCTGCTCGGTCGCGGGATCAAATGGAATTTCACAAAGTTTCTGATTGGCCGCGATGGCAAAGTGCTGGCGCGTTACGCGCCGACGGTGAAGCCAGAAGCGCTCGACAAAGTAATCCAGCGCCACCTCTGATCGCGTTGGCGCTTTAGACGACCGCTTGAATCGGCCCCTCGGCGCGGCCGGCCACGAATTGATCGACCATCGGATTGCCGCTGGTGTCGAGCATAGCGGTGGGGCCGCGCCAGACGATCTTGCCATTGTGCAGCATGGCGATCTCATCGGCGATTTTGCGCGCGCTCGGCATATCGTGCGTGATCGAGACAGCGGCGCAGCCGAGTTCCTTCACCATTTCGACGATGAGGTCATTGATCGCGTCGGCGGTGATGGGATCGAGGCCGGTGGTCGGTTCATCGAAGAAGAGGATGTCCGGCTTTGCAATGATGGCGCGTGCGAGGCCGGCGCGCTTTTGCATGCCGCCTGAGAGCTCGGTTGGCCGCACATCCGCGAATTCAGGTCCGAGGCGCACTTTGCGCATCGCTTCGATGGCCCGCTCGCGCGCCTCGTTGCGGCCGATGTTGTCGGCGTTGATCAGGCGAAAGGCGATGTTTTCCCAGACGCTCAGCGAGTCGAACAGCGCGCCGCCCTGAAACAACATGCCGAACTTACGCATTACGCGTGCGCGGATTTCTTCCGGCATCTTGGTGACGTCGGCGCCGTCGACCAGCACTTGACCGGCGTCCGGCCTCATCAGTCCAAGCGCGCACTTAAGCGTCACGGATTTGCCTTGTCCCGAGCCACCGATGACGACCAGCGAACGGCCTTGGTTCACGTCGAGATCGACGCCGTCGAGCACTTGGCGCCCGCGCAGCTTTTTCTTGATGCCGACGAGTTGGAGTTTTGCGGTCATGCTCACTCCACGAAAAAAGCGGTGACGAGATAGTTCGTCGCGAGAATGAGAACGATGGCGACCACCACGGCGCTCGTCGTCGCGCGGCCCACGCCGAGCGCGCCGCCGCTGGAACGGAAGCCCTGGTAGCAACCGACGGCGGCGATGATGAAGCCGAAGACCGCCGCCTTCACCAGACCCAAGCCAACATCTTGAGGTTCCATGAACTCGAACGTGTTGCGCAGATAGGCGGCGCCGTTGAAATCGAGGCTGTTCACCGCGACGAGATAGCCGCCCATGACGCCGATAATGTCGGCGACCAGCACAAGCAGCGGCAATGTAACAGTCGCGGCGAGCAGGCGGGGTGCAATGAGATATTTAAACGGATCGGTCGAGAGCGTCGTCATCGCGTCGATCTGTTCTGTGACGCGCATAGTGCCGATTTCAGCGGCGATGCCGGCGCTGACGCGGCCCGCGAGCATCAGGCCCGCAAGCACGGGGCCAAGTTCGCGCGTGATGCCGAGTACGACGATGTTCGGGACGAACTGCTCGGCGTTAAAGCGCGCGCCGCCGACATAAATGTTGAGCGCAAGCGCGGCGCCGATGAAGACGGCGGTGACGCCCACAACTGGCAGCGAAAAGTAGCCGACCTGCATGCACTGGCGCAGAAATTGGCCGAAGAAGAACGGCGGCGAAACCGCAGCAGCGACAGCGCGGCCACAAAAGGCCGAGAAGCGGCCGATCGCGGCGAGCATATCGAGAATACCGCGGCCGATTGGAGCGAATGGATTGATCACGCGCGCACTCCGCTCTTGCGAACTGTGCCGGCGAGTGTGGTGAGCACCTCGTAAGGCGCGGTGTTCGCGAGCGCCGCGATATCGTCGAGCGGCGCATTGGGGCCGAGGAATTCGACCATCGTTCCCGGCTGTGCTTCGGCGCAGCCAGTGACATCAAGGATGATCAGGTCCATCGACACACGCCCTAAGATTGGGCGTTTTGCGCCCCCCAAGACGCCATAGCCGCGTCCGCTCAAGCTTCGCAAGTAGCCGTCCGCGTAGCCCAGGGCGACGGTGGCTGTGCGCATTTTCTGCGTTGCTGTGAAGGTAGCGCCGTAGCCGAATGTTTCGCCGGGCTCGGCATCGCGCACTTGCAGGATCGGTGCTTCGATCGTTGCGGTGGCGGCGAGTTTCGGATTGTCGGCGTCGAGTCCGCCGGACCCGTAAAGGCCAATGCCGGGACGGATGAGATCGAAATGATAATCCGCGCCGATCAGCGCGCCTGCGGTCGCGGCCAAAGAGAGTGGCGCGCGTGGGAAGAGCATTGACGCGTCAATGAAGCGGCGCAGCTGGGTTGTGTTGAAGGCGTGCTTGGTGTCGGAGCCGCAGGCGAGGTGGCTCATCACCAAAGCGATCGATGTGTCCTTCAGCGCGCTCATGGCGTGCGGCAATTCTTCGGGGCCGATGCCAAGCCGGTTCATGCCGGTGTCGATGTGCAAGGCGGCGGGTGCGCGGTGGTCCCAAAGTTTGATCTGGGCGAGTGAGTTCAAGACCGGCGTGAGCTTGCTAGCGACGATGGTGTCGATGTCGTTGCTCGGACCGTTGAGGACGAAGACTTGCGGTCCTTCACCCAGCGCACGGCGCACGTTGGCGCCTTCTTGGGTCGTCGCCGTAAAGAACACGCGCGCGCCCGCCTGCGCCAAAGCGCGCGCGGCGCCGACAGCGCCCAATCCGTACCCATCTGCTTTGACGACCGCGGCGACTGCAGCGCCCGGCGCGAGCTTCCGGAAGAAATTCCAGTTCTCGACGATGGCGGCGTGATCGACCTTCAGCCGCGCGAGCCGCGGCGGCTCAGCCTTGGGCGAGGGAGGAGAAGCGGGTGAATTGTCCTTTGAAATGGAGGTGCACCGTTTCAATTGGGCCGTGGCGGTTCTTGCCGATGATTAGTTCGGCGCGGTTGGCGACGCCATCAAGTTTTGCGCGCCATTTGATCCAATCCTCAGTGTTCTGCTCGGGCTCGGCGCGGCTGAGGTAATATTCTTCGCGGTAGACGAACATGACGATGTCGGCGTCCTGCTCGATCGAGCCGGATTCGCGAAGGTCGGAGAGCTGCGGACGCTTGTCGTCGCGGGATTCGACCTGACGCGAGAGCTGCGAAAGGGCGAGCACCGGGACGTTCAAGTCCTTGGCAAGCGCCTTTAGCCCCTGCGTGATTTGGCTGACTTCCTGGACCCGGCCATCGACTTTGCCGGAGGCCGTGACGAGCTGGAGGTAGTCTACAACGATGAAATCAAGGCCAGAGGGCGAACGCTTCAGGCGCCGAGCGCGATTGTGAAGATGCGCGATCGAGATGCCGCCGGTTTCATCGACGTGGAGCGGCAGCGTTTGCAGCATCATCGCACTGTCGGCGAGGCGCGTGTACTCGTCGGTTGTGATCTTACCCTGACGGATCTTGTGGGACTCGATCTCGGCGAAGTCTGAAAGAATACGGGTAGCGAGCTGTTCGCCGGACATTTCGAGCGAAAAAAAGCCAACTGTGCCGCCGTAATGTTCGGCCTCGCCGGCTTCGACTGCTTTTTGCTTTTGCCGCGCGACGTTCATGGCGATGTTCAGCGCCAGAGCGGTTTTGCCCATGGAGGGGCGGCCAGCGAGGATCATCAAGTCGGAGCCGTGAAGGCCGCCCAGCAGATGATCGAGATCGCGGAAGCCTGAGGCGATGCCGGACACGTCCGAACCACGGTTCTTGGCGGCGGTCGCGACGTTGATGGAGGCGGTGAGCGCGGTTTTGAAATCTTGGAAGCCGCGGTTTGCGGTGCCCGCTTCCGCCAGCGTGAAGAGCGTTTTTTCCGCCTCTTCGATGATGTCGCGCGCGTCCTTATCGTCAGGCGGGTTCTCAGCCAGGCTAGTGATCTCGCCGCCGACGCGTATGAGCGCGCGGCGCAGCGCCAGATCGTAGATGAGCTCGGCGTAAGATTGAGCGTGGGTGGAGAGCGGCGCAGCGTTCTCCAAGAGCTTCATCAGATAGAGCGCGCCGCCGATCTCTTTGATGCCGCCGTCTCTGGCGAACTTCTCTTTGAGCGTGAGACCGTCAGCGAGCTGACCTGACGCGATCATGTCAGCGCAGGTTGCGAAGATGCGGCCGTGAACAGGATCGTAGAAGTGCTGCTCTTTCAGCAGCGAGGTGATCCGGTTCATGGTTTCGTTGTCGAACAAGATCGCGCCCAGCAATGCTTGCTCGGCCTCGAGGTTGTGAGGCGCGCTGCGCGGGGCGGGCTGTTGGCCCGGTTGCGCCAGGGGAAGAGCGGGCTGGTTCGGCATGCCGACAAGATGAGCCGATTCGGCGTGGCAATCGTTCACAGGCCGAAACCTTGACGCTGGTTTTCTATGAGTCGGTGACGACTCTTTACTGTTGACGCGTCGAGGCGAGTCAGAATCGAAACGATGGCGCCGCGCAAAAAGAAAAGGCCCGCTCATCTCGCGACGAACGGGCCTCGTTCCAGTGTCTTTGTCGCCGGCGTTAGTCGCGCGGTGAGGTGTCCACGAAGGCGTTCGCAGCCAATTCCTTGGCTTGCGCGGCTTCGTCGGCGCGATCGGCTTCAACAGCCGAAGCGATAACGTTTTCGCCCTTCGCTTGACGCTCGGCTTCATCAGCCGAACGCGCAACGTTGACCTTCACCGTCGCGGAGACATCAGCGTGCAGACGCACGCGGACATCGTAAACGCCTATGGACTTGATTGGCTTGTCGAGAACGACCGAGTTGCGATCGATTTTCGCGCCAGCCTTGACGATCTCATCGGCGATGTCGCGCGAAGAGACTGAGCCGTAAAGCTGACCACCTTCACCCGCCGAGCGGATGAGGATGTAAGACGTGCCGTCGATTTTGCTCGAGGCCTTTTCCGCCGTCGCTTTCGATTCAGCGTTGCGGGCTTCGAGTTCGGCGCGGCGGGCTTCGAAAACCTTGCGGTTTGCGTCGTTGGCGCGGAGCGCCTTCTTGTTCGGCAACAGGAAGTTGCGCGCGTAGCCGTCGCGCACCTTCACTTCGTCGCCGATGGTGCCGAGGTTCTCGACGCGTTCAAGCAGGATGACATGCATGGTGCTGGCCTCCTTATTGAACGGCGAACGGCAGCAGAGCGAGTTCACGGGCCAGCTTGATGGCTTTCGCGAGTTCGCGTTGCTTTTTGGCGGAAACGGCGGTGATGCGCGCCGGGACGATCTTGCCCTTTTCGCTGATGTAGCGTTGGAGCAGCTTTACGTCCTTGTAATCGATCTTCGGCGAGGCGCTGCCCGAGAACGGGCAAACCTTACGCCGGCGACCAAACGGGCGACGGGCCGGAATGTTCGAGATGTTGAACTTCGGGGCGCCCTTTTGAATTTTCTGGGCCATGATTATTCCTCGCCGCCGTCAAAATCACCGAGACCTTCTTCGCCATCACGTCCGCCTTCGCGGCGTGAACGGCGGCGTTCGTCGCGATCGCGACGCGCCAGGATCGGTGAGGGTTCTTCGTCGAGAGCTTCAACGCGGATCGTCTTGAAGCGCATCACGTCTTCGTTGATGCGGAGCAGACGCTCGAACTCGTGCACCACCGGCGCGGGAGCGTCGATGTTGATGAGCGCGTAGTGGCCCTTGCGGTTTTTCTTGATGCGGTAGGTGAGGTTACGCAGACCCCAGTACTCGGTCTTCGTGGTGTTGCCGCCCAACTCTTTGATCTTGGTGGTGAGTTCTTCGACCAGCGTGTCGACTTGCTGGGGCGAGATCTCGGGACGTGCGATGAACACGTGCTCGTAGAAAGCCATACTTTTCCTCTTCCGTTAGAACCCGCGGCGCCCTGACCAGCGGAAGACCGGCCAAAACGATGGACCCCGGATGGCGGATGCCTCCGGGGCCGCGGATCGCGAAGGCGGGGGCTATACGGCAAGGGTCTGTGGATGGCAAGGCTGGCGGGGGCCTGGATGAGCGGTAATATCGGCGCCGGAACGGGAGACATCGATGCTGCGACTGGTGTGGGCTCAACTCGGGTTAATAGCCCTCCTTTCAGCGTTTTTGACCCTAAACGCCGCTGCCGATCCGCCCGCTGTTTCGTTGCCGCCCCCAGGTGTCGCCGTCGATCCGCCTGCCGCGCCGCCGCCACCGCCTGGAACGCTGGTGATCGGTTTGAGGTGGACCCAGCAGCCCACCGCTGGGGACTTTGCGAGACTCTTCCCGGTTCGTGCGATGCAGGAGAACGTTGGCGGGCGGGCGACGCTAGATTGCGTTGTGGTCGACGAAGGCCGGCTTGATTGCACGGTCGTGTCGGAAGATCCCCCGGGCTACGGCTTTGGATCGGCTTCGCTTCAGATATCGCGCGCGTTCCGTATCGCGCCGGAGACAAGCGACGGTACCCCAACGGCGGGCGGGCGTCTGCGCCGTACCATCCGCTGGGTCATCGCCTGAGAGCCTAAGCTTGCCGCTGCGGCGGCCTTGTTCTACGCCGCGCCCATGAGCACAGCCTTCATATTTCCCGGACAGGGAAGCCAAGCGCCCGGCATGGGCAAGGGTCTCTTCGACGCTTTCGGCGCCAGCCGTGAGGTGTTTCAGGAAGTGGATGATGCGCTCGGGGAAAGTCTGTCCGGCCTCATCTTCAATGGGCCTGAGGATCAGCTTACTTTGACCGCGAACGCCCAACCCGCTTTGATGGCGGTGAGCATGGCGGCGATGCGGGCGTTGGAGCGCGAATTCGGCGTCGGTGTTGCGAAAGCGGCGTTCGTGGCGGGGCACTCGCTGGGAGAATATTCGGCGCTGGCAGCGAGCGGCGCGCTCAGTGTTGCTGATGCCGCGAGGCTGCTGCGCACCCGCGGCAACGCCATGCAGGCGGCCGTGCCGGTCGGGGAAGGCGCGATGGCGGCGTTGATCGGCAAGGTTGATGTCGCGTTGGCAGAAGAGATCGCCAAAGCCGGCGAAAGCGGCGGGGTCGTGGTCGTCGCCAACGACAACAATGTCGGCAACGTCGTGATTTCCGGCTCGAAAACCGGCATCGATGCAGCTTTGGCTTACGCTGCTGAAAAGGGCGCGCGCGCTATCAAACTCAATGTTTCCGCGCCATTTCACTCGCCTTTGATGCAGCCTGCGGCAGACGTCATGGCTGAAGCGCTGGCCGCAGCGACGATCGCGCCGCTGATTGTGCCGGTGGTCGCGAACGTTACGGCGCGCCCGGTCAACGAGCCTGCAACGGTGCGCAAGCTTTTGGTTGAACAGGTCACCGGCCGCGTGCGTTGGCGCGAAAGCATCGAGTGGATGTCGACCGAAGGCGCCATCGAGCGCTTTGTCGAAGTCGGCGCCGGCAAGCAGCTCAGCGGCATGGTCAAGCGCAATGCACGCGATGCGCAGGCCGTTGCGTTGAACGAGCCCGCTGAACTGGAAGCCTTCGCGAAGACGATCTGATGCCGCTGCAAGCTGCGATGCTGCGCGGTGTCAATCTCGGCAATCGCAAGGTCATCATGTCCGAACTGCGTGAACTCTGCGAGGCAGCGGGGTTTACACAAGTGCGCACATTGCTTGCCAGCGGCAATTTGGTGCTCAATTCCAAGCTCACCGGCGCAAAGCTTGAGGCAAAGCTAGAAGCCATGATCTTGGATGGCCTTGGCTTGAAGACTGAGGTGTTCGTGCGCAACCTCAGCGAACTGGAAACAGTCCTCGCGGGCAATCCCTTCAAGGCGTTCACGAAGACCAGCGCTTCGTTCATGGTCGTGAACTTCATGCGCGCGCCGGCTTCGAAGGCCGAGCTGGACGCGATGGCGAAGAGCGCGCTCACGGGCGAGGAGTGGAAGCAGGGTGAGGGCTGCCTCTACATCAAGTTTCCAAGCGGTCAGGGCGTCTCGAAGCTCAAAATGCCAAAGCTAGGCACGGCGCGAAACTGGAATACGGCGACCAAACTTGCCGCCGCACTCCAGGGAGAATAAGCCGCACGGCGAAAGAGGGTATGATGTTCAATCTCAGCGGAAAAACCGCGCTCGTGACGGGCGCTTCGGGTGGCATTGGCGGAGCGATTGTCAAAGCGTTGGCCTCGCAGGGCGCGCGCGTTGCGCTATCAGGCACGCGTGTCGAAGCGCTTGAGAAGGTCAAAGCCGAACTCGGCGGCGATCACGTCATCACCCCGTGCAATCTCTCGGATACGGCGGCCGTCGATGCGCTTGTGGGCCAGGCTGAGCAAGCGCTTGGCGGGCGGCTCGATATCCTCGTCGCCAATGCCGGCATCACCAAAGATGGGCTACTGCTGCGCATGAAGGACGATGATTTTCAGAATGTTCTGAAGATCAATCTCGAGGGCTATTTCCGCCTCTCGCGCGCGGCGCTGAAGAACATGATGAAGAATCGTTGGGGCCGGATCATCGGCATCACTTCGGTTGTAGGCGTCACCGGAAACCCCGGACAGGCGAATTATGCGGCTTCGAAAGCCGGCATGATCGGTTTCACCAAGGCGCTCGCCGCCGAAGTCGCGAGCCGCAACGTGACGGCCAATTGCATCGCCCCTGGCTTTATTGCATCGCCGATGACAGACGTGCTGAACGACACTCAAAAAGCCGCGCTATTGACGAAAATTCCCTCCGGCCGTCTTGGCGAAGGTTCTGATGTAGCAGCGGCCGCGGTCTATCTGGCCAGTGAAGAAGCCGGCTACATGACGGGTCAGACGTTGCATGTGAACGGCGGCATGGCCATGATCTGAGGGGCCGCCCTGCACCCCCGGCAGTGAAAAACGCTTGCACCGGGGGCCGCGTGTGGTCAAAAGGCCGCTCACAAGCGTCCTTGAGGGACGTGACGAATTTTTCAGCCCATTTCTAAGTACTGGCGAGGCGTGCATGTCGGAAGTTTTTGAGCGCGTTAAGGCGATCGTGATCAAGCATCTCGAAGCCCCGCCGGAGAAGGTGACCGACAAGGCCTCCTTCATCGACGATCTGGGCGCGGACAGCTTGGATAACGTCGAGCTGGTCATGGCGTTCGAAGAAGAGTTCGGCATCGAAATTCCGGACGACGCGGCTGAGCACATTCAGACCGTCGGCGACGCCGTGAAGTTCATCTCGGAGAAGCAGGGCTAAGGCCCTGTCGCGCTGATGCGGCGCGTCGTCATCACAGGCATTGGTCTCATCACGCCGCTGGCTGCGAATGCGCCAGCGACGTGGGAGCGCCTGCTCGCGGGAAAATCTGGCGCAAACAAGGTCGAGCACGTGAAGGTCGAAGACCTTCCGTGCCGGATCGCTTGCGTTGTGCCGCGCGTCGATGGACGCGGTGGCGGCGCGGATGATCCGCACGCTTTCGATCCTGACAAGGTGATGTCGGCCAAAGAACAGCGCCGCATTGAAGATTTCATTCTCTACGCGATTGCAGCGGCCGACGAAGCCGTGGCCGATAGCGGCTGGAAGCCTGAAAGCGACGAGGACAAGAACCGCACCGGCGTTTTGATCGGTTCGGGGATCGGCGGCATCGAGGCCATCGGCAACACCGCGATCCAATTGGAGCGTGATGGGCCGCGTAAGATTTCGCCGTTCTTCATTCCAAGCTCGTTGATCAACTTGGCGTCGGGCCAAGTTTCGATCCGCCATGGCTTCCGTGGTCCTAATCACGCCGTCGTCACCGCCTGTGCAACTGGCGCGCACGCGATCGGCGATGCCTCGCGCCTCATCCAATACGGCGATGCTGACGTGATGCTCGCCGGCGGCGCTGAGGCGACGGTCGGTCGTCTGGCTATGGCCGGCTTTTGCGCTCTGCGCGCGATGTCGACCGGCTACAATGACACGCCGGAGAAGGCCTCGCGTCCATACGATAAGGACCGCGACGGCTTCGTCATGGGCGAAGGCGCAGGCTGCGTTATTCTTGAAGAGTACGAGCACGCCAAGGCGCGTGGTGCGAAGATTTACGCCGAAGTGAAGGGCTATGGCCTGTCAGGCGACGCCTATCACATCACGGCGCCAGCTGATGATGGCGACGGCGGCTTTCGCGCGATGTCTGCTGCGCTGAAGAATGCCGGCATGACCCCCGGCGAGATCGACTATCTCAACACCCACGGCACCTCGACGCCGCTTGGTGATGAGATCGAACTGAAGGCGATTGAGCGCCTGTTCGGCAATTCGGCGGCGGAGCTTTCGGTTTCATCGACCAAATCCGCGATCGGGCATTTGCTCGGCGCGGCGGGCGCCGTTGAGGCGATTTTCTGTGCGCTCGCGATCCGCGACGGCATGATCCCGCCGACATTAAATCTTGAAAATCCGTCGGTTGAGACCGCCATAGATTTGACGCCCAACACCGCCAAGAAAAAGGCGGTGAAGGCAGCGATGTCGAATTCGTTCGGGTTCGGCGGCACGAATGCCGCTGTGATCCTTACCGCGGTGGACTGATGGCTAGAGCAGCGGCGCGCCGGTCAAGCGGCGGCGGACTTTTCTCTTTCCTGTTCTGGATCGCGGTGCTCGCTGGTGCCGCTGCACTGTTCGCATTTTTCTATTTCACAAGCGCGATCGCGCGACCTGGTCCGTTTGCTGAAGCTCGCACGTTCGTTGTTGAGCGCGGCGCGTCAGGTGCGGGCATCGCTGAGAAGCTCGAAGCTGAAGGTTTCATCAGCGATGCGCTGATCTTCCGCATCGCCACGCGCCTTCAAGGCGGCGCGACGCTGCAGGCAGGCGAGTACGAGATCCCCGCCAACGCCTCGACACAACAGATTGTGCAGCTGATGACGAGCGGTGATGCGCTCCAGCACGCAATCACCTTCCCCGAAGGCATCACCATCGCTGCAGTCATGCGCATTATCGAAGAGAGCGACGTGCTCGTTGGCGATATGCCCGAGGCGCCGCCCGAAGGCTCAATTCTGCCGGACACGTATCACGTGGCGCGCGGCATGACCCGTGCGGCGCTGCTCCAGCAAATGCGTGAGGCGCACGATCAAGCTGTGACAGAAATTTGGGCGGGCCGGGCGCCGAACCTGCCGCTTGCGACGCCGAAAGACCTCGTCAATCTGGCCGCAATCGTTGAGCGCGAAACAGGCATCGCATCCGAGCGGCCTCTGGTTGCGGCGGTGTTCGTCAATCGTCTTCGCCGCCCGATGCGGCTGGAGACGGATCCGACCATCATTTACGGCGTCTGCTTGCGCCATCCCGATCGTTGCCGTGACGGCCGTCTGGTGGATGCGCAAGGTAATCGCCGCACCATTCGCCAAAGCGAAATCGATATGAACACCGGGTATAACACCTATCGGATCGACGGCTTGCCGCCGACGCCAATCGCCAATCCCGGTCGTGCTGCACTCGAAGCGGCGGCGCACCCGGCGGAATCGAATGCGCTCTTCTTCGTGGCCGACGGCACCGGCGGACACGTCTTCGCATCGACGCTGGCTGAGCACCAAGCAAACGTTGTGCGCTGGCGCGAAATCGAGGCGCAGCGCCTCGCGGCCGAGCGTGCCGGCCGGTAACAAAAACGCCTCCCGTAGGGGGCGTGAGTTGGGCGCGATTGGTTCCGGCCAGGGCTAAGAGATAGTCAGCGCAAGCGTCTTCATGGCGAAGGCCAACCCATCGTGAAAGAAAGCCGCAAAGAACGCCCCGACAAACAATCCAGCAAAAGCGCCGGAGAAAAAGCTCTCCAGCCGCCGGTCGCGATCTGCGTTTTGAGCGCCGAATAGTGCGCCGCCAGCGCCGATGAGAAGGACTTCCAAGCCGCCCGCAGTGAAGAAAGCGCAGCACAGCGCAATGGTCGCGGCCAGTGTCAGCGTCTCGATTCCAAGTGTGAGATTTGCGGCGCGCGCCAGGCGGGCGGGGGCGCGCGAGTTTGTTTCACTTGCGGTCGCGAGCGTCATTTTTGGCAACTCCGCGTGCTAAAACTGCCCCCCTTGTCCGCGAGTCGCATAAAGCCCGCGTGACACTTGGCGCACAAATACGCGAAAAGAGCCCATGACCATTTCTGGAATGACAGGTTTTGCGCGGACGGAGGGCGACCATGTCGGCCAGCGCTGGATCTGGGAGCTGAAGAGCGTCAACGGCCGCGGGCTCGATCTGAAGCTGCGCACGCCGCCGGGGTTCGACGCGATCGAGCCGGTTGCGCGGGCGGCGACCAACGCGAAGTTCAAGCGCGGATCTATCCAAGCGTCGCTGTCGCTGGCGCGGGACCCAGCTGCCGCGCCGCCAATGAAGATCGATCTCGCGCTGGCCGAACGTCTCATCGCCGCGGGCGAACAGTTCAAAGGCCGCGCCGCAAAGCCTCGCTGGGACGGCATCCTGGCTGTGCGCGGCGTCGTGCAGAGCGAAGAGGGGGCGGTGCAGGCGGATGAGGAGCGCGCGGCATTAGAGGCGGCTCTCATAGCGGGCTTTGAAGCTGCGCTTGATGGCTTGGCGCAGGCGCGTCAGGCCGAAGGACGCTCGCTTGCTGCGATCTTCTCTGAAGCAGCTGATAAACTCGATACTGGGATTGGCGCCGCACGCACTTGCGCCGCCGCCGCGCCGACGGCAGCGCTCGAGCGGATCCGCCAGCGGCTGGAATCGTTGGCGCCCGAATTGAAGATTGATCCCCAGCGTTTGGCGCAAGAAGCGGCGATCGCGGCAACGCGCGCTGACGTGCAAGAAGAGCTGGAACGGCTGAGCGCGCATGCGGCCGAGCTGCGGAGCCTCATCACCAAACCGGAGCCCGCGGGCCGCAGGCTCGATTTCTTGAGCCAGGAACTGACGCGTGAGGCCAATACGCTGTGCTCCAAGTCTTCCGATTTGGAGCTGACGCGCATCGGGCTCGATCTCAAAACCGTGGTCGATCAGATCAAGGAGCAAGCCGCCAATGTTGAATGAGCATGTCGCGCGGCGCGGCCTCATGTTTGCTCTGTCGAGCCCTTCCGGCGCCGGTAAATCGACTTTGGCGCGCAAGCTGATCGAGGACGATTCCAACATGGCGCTCTCGGTGTCGGCGACGACGCGGGCGCGGCGCGGAAACGAAATCGACGGACGCGAATACAAGTTCATGGAGCGCGAAGAGTTCGAGCAAATGGCCGATCGCGGCGAATTTCTCGAGCACGCCATGGTGTTCGGCAATCATTACGGCACGCCACGCGCGCCGGTCGAAGCGTTGCTGATCCAAGGGCGTGACGTTCTGTTCGACGTGGACTGGCAGGGTGCTCGCGCACTCCGCGCCGCCGCACCGGAGGATGTCGTCGGCATCTTCATCTTGCCGCCGTCGATGGCCGAACTTGAACGGCGCCTGCACACGCGCGCGGAAGATACCGAAGAGGTCATCAACAAGCGGATGGCGCGCTCACTCGATGAGATCTCGCACTGGGAAGAATACGACTACGTGCTGGTCAACGCACTGCTTGAGCAGACTTTGGCGCAGATCAAGCAAATACTGGCTGCTGAGCGCTTGAAGCGCCACCGTCAGATGTGGCTGCAGCTGCACGTCGAGCGGTTGAGGAAGGGCATCTGACCCAACATGACGACGTTCGAGTTCGTTAGCGTCCTGCTGTCCTTGGTAGTGTCGTTAGCGCTCGCGCATGTGCTGACCGGCATGGCCCGGATGTTGGTCGCCAAGGGCCTCAACCACGCCGGTTTGGTCGCTCGGCTACATCTTACTGTGGCTAGCTGCTGCGATTGCGATTTATCTTTTCGCGTGGGTGGTGGCGCCGGAGGGCAAGCTCGATGATGTCGATCTGCGCGCCTATCACTACGAGAACCGGCGCAAATTCCTGCCGCTTGCCGCGAGCTATCTCGTCGTTGGCTTCCTCATCAACATGACCGTTGCGCAGTTTCAGTCGTTGGTCTCGCTAGAGGCCGTGATTTTTTACATACCCATCGTCGCGGCCTGGATCTGGCCCACTCGTTGGGTCCAGTTTGGCGCGGTCGCGGCTATTTGGATTTTGTTGATCAAGTACGCTGTGCTGTTCCTGGGCATGATGTGACCGATGGCGCGCGTTCTGATGCCCATTCCGCGTTGTGATTTCGATCCTACCGAAACGGCCATACCGTGGCATGTCCTGACGGCGCGCGGTCATGAAGTTGTGTTCGCAACGCCCGATGGCGCCGCTGGCGCCGCGGATGAGCTCATGCTGACGGGCGAGGGGCTCGACGTTTGGGGCTTTCTGCCTTTGCTGCGGAAGCTGATCTTGGTCGGGGGCGTGCTGCGCGCCAACGCTGATGCGCGCGCAGCGTACGCTGCGATGCGACAGAGCGAAGCGTTTCAATCGCCACTGAAGTGGGAAGCGTTGGACGCCGTTCAGTTTGATGCTGTGTTGTTTCCCGGTGGCCATCGCGCACGCGGCATGCGCGAGTATTTGGAGAGCCCGGTTCTGCAGGAAATCGCCGTTGAGGCGTTCGCACAAAACATGCCCGTCGGTGCAATTTGTCATGGCGTCGTGGTGTTGGCCCGGAGCGTCGATCCCCATACAAATCGCTCGGTTCTGTATGGGCGAAAGACAACGGCGCTGACCTGGAAGCTTGAAGGCGCCGCCCAAGCCATTGCTGGTGTCACGCGGTTCTGGGATCGGCACTATTATCGCACCTATCGCGACCCGCCGGGCAAAACCGCCGGCTTTATGTCGGTCGAGCAGGAGGTTACGCGGGCGCTCGCGAAACCCGACGATTTCCAGGACGTCCCGACTGACGATCCGCACATTAAGCCCCGCACCTCCGGCACTGTGCGCGATAGCGACGCGGATCTTAGCTCAGGCTTCGTCGTGCGTGACGGCGCCTACGTTTCGGCACGCTGGCCCGGCGACGCCCACGCCTTCGCGCACGCATTCGCGGACATGCTCTGACGTGCGCGCAACATTCCCATGCTCGACGCCATCGGGATGAGCGCTACGTTTTCTTGCGGGCAGATGTCGGTCGTGCGCCGGGCGCTACGTCCTTGTGGGACAGGAGCATAATTATGCGTCACTCACTTTTCGTTCTAGCTCTGGTCCTCACCGCGTGCGGCGCGCCGACGGCGCCTCCGGAGGCGCCGGAACCCGCCGTGGAGCACACGGCGCCATCTGGCGCTTACAGCTTGGACAAGGCGCATTCGAGCCTCATCGTGCGGCTCAGCCACATGGGCTATTCGCAGTTCACTGCGCGGTTCGAGACATGGGATGCAGACCTCAACCTCGATGTGACGTCGCCGGAAAATTCCAGCATCAACGTCACAATCGATCCGCGTTCGATCGCGAGCGACAATCCGCCGGCCGGCTTCATCGACGTGATGCGTGGCGCTGAATTTCTGAACGCCGCCGCGTTTGGGGAGATCAACTTCCGCTCCACCAGCATCGAACGCACCGGCGCCAACACGGCGCAGATCACGGGCGAGCTCACCTTGCATGGGATAACCCATCCGGTGACGCTGGAGGCGCGCTTCAATGGCGGTTACGCTGGCATGCAGCTCGATCCGAACGCGCGGATTGGCCTTTCCGCGCACGGCACGTTCAATCGCTCCGATTTCGGCATGGCCTACGGCATCCCGCCCGAGGGCACGAACTTGGGCGTCAGCGACGCAGTTGAGGTTATCATCGAGACCGAGTTCAGCGGTCCGGCCTGGAGCGCGCCGCCCGTTACGCCTTCGCCGTAAGCCATGCATCGGCCAAGCGCCGAAAGCCTGCTTGATCGATCTCCTCGGCGCGCGCGGTTGGGGCAATATCCGCCGCGTGCAAGAGCGGTTCAGGCTCCGGCAACAGCGAGCGTAAAGCAGCGCGCAGCATCTTCCGGCGCTGACCGAATGCTGCAGCAGTAATGCGCTCCAACGCATCAAGGTGCGGGTAGGGGTCGGCGCGATCCGTCAAGCGCACGATGGCCGAGGCGATCTTCGGCGGCGGCGTGAACGCGCGCGCCGGCACCGTAAACTCAAGCCGCGCCTCGCAGCGCGCCTGCGCGAGAACCGCGAGACGCCCGTAGGCATCGCTACCGGGCTTGGCGACGATGCGTTGCGCGACTTCCTTCTGGAACATCAGCGTCATGTCTCCGCGCCACGGCCCAGCCTTCAGCCACTTCACCAGCAGCGGGGTGCCAACATTGTACGGCAGGTTCGACACAACCGAGGCGCGCTGGCCATCAACCAACGCGGCTTCGTCGACCTGAAGCGCATCGCCTTGCACGATCTGCAGTTTGCCGCCGCTCCATTCGCTCAGCGGCTCGAGCATCGGCACAAAGCGCGGATCCTTTTCAATGACGATGAGCGGATCAGCGCCTGCTTCGAGCAAAGCGCGCGTTAGCCCGCCGGGGCCGGGGCCAATTTCGAGGACTGGTTTGCCCGCGATCGCCCCGGCGCTGCGCGCAATGCGGCGGGTGATGTTGAGATCGAGCAGGAAGTGCTGACCCAAACCTTTGTTGGCCCATAGGCCATGCGCCTCAAGTTCATCGCGAAGCGTCGGGAGTTCGTCGGCGTTCATGCGCGGGCGCGTTGTTCAGCCATCGACCATGCCATCGCCAGCGCCGCGCGGAAGCTGTCGGCGCGCGCCTTGCCTTGGCCCGCGATGTCGAAGCCGGTGCCGTGATCGGGCGATGTGCGGACGATCGGCAAACCGAGCGTGACGTTCACGGCGTCCCAGAAGTGCAACGTCTTGATCGGGATGAGACCCTGATCGTGATAGAGCGCGATCACCGCATCGTAGGTTGCGCGTGCTGCATCATGAAAGAGTGCGTCAGCCGATTTCGCGTCGGCGATGGCCCAGCCCTCGGCGCGCAGGGAGGCGATGGCGGGATTAATGATGTCGATCTCTTCGCGACCGATGTGTCCGTCTTCGCCCGCATGCGGATTGAGCCCACAGACGCCAATGCGCGGCGCAACGATGCCGAAGTCGCGCCTCAACGCTTCGCCGACGATGCGCCCGACGTCGATGACGCGTGCGCGTGTGAGCGAGGCTGGTACTTGCGCGAGCGGCGTGTGGATGGTTGCAAGCGCTACTTTCAGCGTCGGCCCAGCGAGCATCATCACCGGTCCGCGCGCCTGCGGCCAGGCATCATCCTTGGTGAGGTGAGCGATGAATTCGGTATGGCCCGGAAAGCCGAAGTCAGCGGTGTGCAGCACCGATTTTGCGATTGGCAGTGTGACCACGCCGCACGCGTGACCAGCGCGCGCCGCTGCAGTCGCTTGTTCAATCGCGCCGATGGTGGCGTCAGCATTGACCGGATCGGGCTCGCCCGGTGTTTCTTCCATCGCCAGCGGCACGTGCAGCACATTGAACGTACCGGCGTCTGCGCCGAGCTTTGCCGGATCGGAGATCACATGGAACTTCGGCGCCGCCAGCCCAAGGCGCGCGCTCGCGCGCGATAGCGCATCTGGATCGCCGACAAAGAAAAAGGGCGGGGCGCCTTGGCGCTCCGCCCAGACGCGCGCGGCGAGTTCGAGGCCGATCCCCGCGGGATCGCCCATCGAAACGGCGAGCGGCTTCATGTCATTACTGACGCGTGATGATGGTCGCTTCGCGCCGCAGATTGCGGAGATAGCGTTCGGCGAGCATCGAGAGTTCGGCTTCGCGCAGGCGGTCTTCGATCTGCTGACGATCCGGAATGGCGCTGCCGCCAGTCTCACGCGAGCACAGCATGACGATATTGGCCTGGTCTCCACTCGTCACGACGGTCGAGCCGCCGCCAACGGCGACGCCCTGCAGGCGGCTGCGAATATCCGGCGAAAGGTCGGCTTCAACGGTTTGGCCGAGATCGAGAATCGAAGCGCCCTGGATGCCGCGAATGTCGTCTTCCAGATCGCCGCAACCGGCCGCACGCCGGCGGAGTCGATCGAGTGAATTTGAGCGTGACGCGGGCGCCGAGATTTGGCGCAGTGAGACGATCGATGCTGCACCATCCGGAATGCCTTCGCGGCGGTTGCGCATGGCGATGAGATAGACGCCGGTCGAGGTGCGAACCGGCAGCGATACCTGGCCAGGTTGGAGACGCTCAGCAACAGCGCGCAGTTCCGGCGCGAGCTCGTTGGCGCTGATCCAGCCGAGATCGCCGCCCGCTGCTGCTGACGGTGACTGCGAGAACTGACGCGCAACGAGCGGGAACGGTGCGCGCTGTTGCATCTGCTCAAGCAGACGCATCGCGCCCTGTTCCATTTCGTTGAATTCCTGCGGCGTGTCCGCGGGTAGAAAGATTTCGGACATCTCGTATTGGGGACGGCGCGCGTTGGCGGCGATGCGCTGCTGCGTCTCTTCAATGTCGTTGGCGGAAATGCGGACGCGCGATCCATACATGCCGGAGATAAGACGCTGCCAAGCGATTTCGGCGCGGATCTGCGTGCGCAGCGTGCCGACGGAGACGCCGGCGCGGGCGAGATTGGAGGTCAGGCCATCGAGCGTCGTCTCGGCGCGGGTCGCCATTTCCGTCATCCGGCGGTCAATCGTGTCGCCTGAGACGGTCACTTCGTAGCGCGCGGCCTCTTCGAGCTGCAATTGCTCATCAACGAGGTCACGAAGCGCCTGGGCGCGTGCACGCTCAAGCATTTCCGGCGTCGGCTGCAAGTTAGCGAACAACAGCAACATGGTCGCGCGTTGGCGTACGTCGAAGGTTGAGATCACCTTGTCGTTCACGACCGCGGCAACGCCTTCGGCGTTTTGCGCGTTCACTGGTGCGGCGAGGCCTAGCATCGCCACTGCGAGCGCGGCGGCAGCCGTTACGTGCTTCAAATTCATAATCCGTCCTGCTCCGCCTCAGCTCCCGCCCAACACCCCGAGCGAACGCAGACCAATCCGGATCTGCAGTCCTTCATCGGGGCCGATGGTGCCCCGCTGCGTTTCCGAGCGGGTGTAGGCGATTTCGAGGAAAGTACAGTCATCCTCATAGATCGCGCGGATGTCCTGACTCAGGTTTATGTCTGAATCTAGGTCGCGCGTCAGGCCAAACTGCATCCGCCAGCCACGGGCCAATTCGACCCCGATGCTTGCGTTAATTTCTTCACTCGGGTTGTCGGGGTCGGTGAGGAGGGCCTCATCGACATTGAGGTAGCGGCCCACGGCGCTGAAGCGGCCCAGCTGACCGCGCACGCTCAAATCGATGCGTTGGACTTTGAAGCTTTCGTCGTCCAGGCGCATCCGCGTCTCTGCGCCGAAGCCGCTGCCCAGATCGATCTGCCCGGACGCCACCCAGTCGGACGCCTCGCCGGCGAGGTTGTTCTGAGAGGTGAAGCCGGGCGCCTGTTCGTCGCGCCAGCGGCGGCCCAGCATGACGGTGGCGCTTTCGCCGGTCCGTGCGCGAGCCGTGGCGCGAAGGCCTGCGCTCACCCGCCCGCCGGGCTCCCAGAGATCGTAATTGGGCGCCGCGTTCGGGCGGAAGAGATTTGAATCGTCGAGTTCGAAGGCGAGACTGTCTTCGTTGACGATACGCGGATCGTCGGAATCGTCCGTCGCCCACGCGGCCATAACGACCGGCTCAAGGACAAGGTCGAAGCTTTCACCTGGACGCATGAACGGCCAAGCGACTTCAGCGCCGGCGAGGCCGAGACCTCGGCCGAATGTCTCGTAATTGTCGGACGACGTTTCCACATGGAAGAGGTCGCCGCGTGCTTGTGCGAACGGGCTAAACACCATGCCCGGTCCGAAGATCGTATCGCGGCGCCAGGTGGCCGAAACGGAAACGCGCGCGTCGTTGCCGACGTAAGGGCCGACGCCGTCGTCGCGGCGTGACAACGCGGCAGTGTTGGCTTGCAAGCGCAGTTGCCCGCCGAGCACTGAATCTTGGATGACGCGATCGAACTCCGCGTACGGGAGAATGAGCGGTAGCAATTCCGAAGTGTCGTTCTCGCGAAGGCCCTGGAAGCTCACGAGCGAGATCGAGCTATATGAATCGATACCTTGGCCGATCGCGTAAAGCTGGCTGATCAGGCGCGTGTCTTGGCCGATATAGGGGCCGCGGCGCTCACCGGCGCCATCGAGATCGTAACGACGCAGATATTCGTCGTCGTAGATGTTCTCGATGCCAAAGCCCCAGTTCCAGTAATCATTGATCCGGAAGGCGCCCTGGCCGAACACACTGTAACGGAAGCGGCTCTCATCGCCCAAACGGTCGCCGTCTGAATCGAAGTTCTCTTCCTGTGTGAACGTCGTGTTGAGTTCGAGATCGCCGGACCAGAATTCTTTGCGATACTGCAGGCCGATCAGCGGATTTACGTTGCCGTGGATGCGCAGTGACGCAGTCAAATCCTGCGACGGTGAAATCGCCCAATAATACGGTTGATCGTAGAAAGTGCCGAGCCGCTGGTTACGACCGATGTTCGGTGGCAGCAGGCCGGAGGCGCGCTCGACGCTCGGATCTGGGTGCGCGATAAACGGCAGATAAAGAACCGGCACGCCCGCGAGTTCGAGCACAGCGCCTTGATAGGAAATCGTCCGCGTTGCGCGGTTCTGAACCGCGCGGCGCGCACGCAAGCTCCACGTCGGCGGACGATCGCCGGTCGTGCAGATCGGGCAGCTTGTGTAGATGACGTTGCGAAGCTCACTCTCGCCTTCGCCGCGGCGCACAGCGGCGCGTGCAGCCAAGGTTCCGCCATCTCCGATGCGCGCACGCAATTCGCGCGCGGCGCCGACATTCATCGCTTCGTCGGCCTCAATCTCTTCGGCGTACGTAACCGATCCGTCCTCGAGCGCGATCTGCACGTCGCCGATGGCGCGGATCTCGCCTGTCTCCAAATTGTAGACGAGGCGGTCGGCGCGCATCGTGCGGCCTTGGTAGCGAATTTGCACATCGCCTTGCGCGGTGATGGTGTGCGCTTCTTGATCGTCAATGAGTTCGTCCGCTTCGAGCAGGACGTTCGCGTTTTGCTCAGCTGGTGCAGGCGGGGAGGTTGTGGTTTGCGCCTGTGCAATAGCCGACGTGCTGACCGTCATGGCCAGCGCTGCAGCTAGTGCGGCCCAACCGAACGGTGTCCGTTCGGCCGGCCGGCCGGCCATGTCCCCCGAACGGCTCATTCGCATCCCTTTGGCGACTCCCCCTGAATTTACCTAAACGTCTGACACGCAAGGCGTCTAGCGCCCGAAGCCGTACGGGGAATCGTTTCACACGGGCTGTTGCTGCTTAGCCGTCCTCGACGAAGGCGACGAGGGCGAGGGCTATGAACATCCCTGCAAGTGGGGCGCTCCAGGCCGCCACCGCAGCCGGCACCGACTGGGTCATGGCGAAGGCCCCGGCCAGCTGGCTGTAGAAGAAGAGGAAGAGCCCGATGCTGACGCCAGCCGCGCCCCAGCGGGCGAGATTCCCAAGTCTTTGCAACTGCAGGGAGAAAGCGGCCCCGAGTCCTGCCATGGTTGCAAGCAGGAGCGGGTAGGCCAGGAGGCTCTGCCACTTCATCTCGTAGCGTGTGGGGGCAAAACCCGCCTCCCGCGCTTCGCGGATGAACGAAGGCAGCGCCCAGAATGAGAGCGTGGCCGGGTTCACAAACCTGTTGATGAGTTCGGTCGCGTCCAGCGTCGTCGGGATGGCGAGGTGGGTCTGACGCACTGGGCGCCCGCCTGGGGTGGCCTCAACCAGATCTGTGAGTTGCCAGAAGCCCGGCTTCAGTTCGGCGCTCGCCGCCTCGATCCGGCGGACGAACCGTAGGGCGTCCTGCTGGACCTCGAAGAACATGAAGGTAGCGCCCTGCAGGCGGGTGCCACTGGGATCGACGCCATCGGCGTGAATGACGACCTGACCCTCCTCGTCGCCCTGACGTATCCAAACGCCATTCTGGCCCGTGGCCGAAAGACGCTCGGAGAGCGCATCCTCCTTTTCGGATTCAAACTGTTGGTAGAGGTATGCGCCGAGCGGGTTGAGCGAGGTCACGGCCAGCACGCCGAGCATGATCCCAACGAATGCGGCCGGAGTGAGGAAGCGCCAGGCCGACACGCCGGACGCGCGCATCGCCACCAACTCGCTCGATCGGTTCAAGCCGATGATCGCCATCATCGTTCCAGCAAGCACGACGAAGGGTAACGTCTGCTCCACCAACATCGGTGTCTTCAGCAATGTGAGCCGCAGCGCTTCGAGCAGTGAGATATCTGTGCGTGCGCCAACAGTACGCATCTGCTCAACCAGATCGATCAGCAGAATGCAGGCGAGCACGGCGATCAGCGCGATCAGTACGCCGCCAAACACGCGGGCGATAATGTAGCGGCCCATGCGGGACAGAAGGAAACTCATGCTTCCGCCCTCGCCAGAACCGATGGGCCCATCTCGCGCCGTTTCTTGGTCGTGATCTTGCCGCCGAGCATCAGGCCCGCAAGTACGATGACGCCGAGCGGCAACGCGTATTGAAGCGAATTGAGTTGAGGCTCATCGGCCGCGGCGGCCTGTGTCAGCAGCGATGCGAGGCGCACGACAAGGGCGATAACCGAGGCCCACATAATCCGTTGCCCATAACCGCGGCGGCTGAAATCACCCATTAAAACGCCCACCAATGCAATGAGCGCGAGCGCAATGTTGAGGAGCGGCGCCGAAAGTCGGCCATGCGCTTCGGCGAGGAATTCGTCGATGTTTTGCTGGTCGTAGTGCGCCGTGCGGTCCGGGAAGATCAGATCGAACAGCGTTCGATCTGACGCTTTCAAGAAGAAGAGGTCAGGCTCGTCGAAGACGCCATCGAATTTCAGAACGTACCGGTCGAAGTCGAGCACATCGACCCCGCCTTCCTCCGTTTGCCGCTGCACTTGGCCGTCACGCATAACGATGGCGGGTGCGCCTTCGATGGTGACGATGGCGCCGGCGCGCGCCGTGTAGGTGATGCCAGGCTCGGTGCGGCCGTCATTGATGAGAAGGTCGCGAAGTTCGCCGCCGCCGCCGCGCGAGCGTGCGTAGAGCGTGAGATCTTCGGACGGATAAGTGAACGAGCCTTCTTCGATGAGGCTTGAGGCGATGTCTGTGCGAAGGTCGTAAAAGACCTTTCGTCGTTCTTCGAACGACCATGGCTGAATGAGCACATTGATCGCGAGGTGAACGATCGCCGCCAGCACTGCGAGTTGCAGAATGGGTCGCGCCAGCCGCTGGCGCGAAACGCCGGCGCCATAGAGCACTGCGATCTCGCTTTCGCTGTGCATCCGGTTCAGCGCGTAGACGACCGCAATAAATAGCGCCATTGGCAGGATGAGCGAGATGAGCTGCGGCAGCGCCAGGATCGTAACCCAGGCGAACGCGAAACCGGCGCGCCGATTGGTGACGATGATGTCGAGCTGGTTGAGGCCTTGGGTAAGAATGGCGATCGCGGCCAGCGCGCCAAGGATCGCCAGAAGCGGACCCAGCGCCTGCCGGAACACATAAGCTGAAATCGTGTTCATCGCGTTCCCTGGGCGTCCCTGATGCAAGTGCGGGCGCCCGCTATCTGACTAACCGCCGCACTCAGCTTTTCAATTGCTTCGGGCATGGCTACCACAGCGCCGGACCAAGGTTGAAGCGGGCGCTGGCGCCTCTTCCCTTTCCCAACCGACGACATGGGGAATTCATGGAAATCCGTTTTGTGACCGCTGGTGGCGGCGACGTTGTGGCGGTGATGGCGACTGACGGGGGCGAATTGCTCGCCGCCGGCAAGGCGCTGGACACGGCATCAAGCGGTCGTATCGTCAAAGCAATGAAAGCCGCGAACTTCAAGGGCGGCGCAGGCCAGGTAGCGGACATCCTGGCGCCGGATGGCGTCGATTTCGCGCGTGTGCTGGTGATTGGCGTCGGCAAGTCCGACGCAGCTGACGGTATGGCGGTCGAGCGCTGGGCCGGGCACGCCGTGAAGCGGGTGCTGACTTCGGGCGCTGAAAAGCTCGTGCTGCAGCCTGACGCTCTGCCGAGCGTCTCAAAAGCCGAGGCCGGTTCGCACGCCGCCATGGGCGCGCGTCTCGCCGCCTATCGCTTCGACACCTACCGCACCAAGCTGAAGCCCGAGCAAAAGCCCTCGCTCACAGCGGTTGAGATTTCGATGGATGGCCCCGCCGCCGCCAAGGCTCGCGCCGAAAAGGACGCCGCCGTCGTCGAGGGCGTCTTCTTTGCCCGTGACCTCGTCAGCGAGCCGCCGAACGTTCTCTATCCTGAAAGCTTCGCCGAGCGTCTGCGCGATCTCGAGACGATCGGTTGCGACGTCGAAATTCTCGAACCCGCCGCCATGGAGCGTCTCGGCATGGGCGCGCTGCTTGGGGTGGCTCAGGGCTCGTCACGTCCGGCGCGTCTGGTTGCGGTGAAATGGAACGGCGGCTCGAAAGGCTCAAAGCCGGTCGCGCTCGTCGGTAAGGGCGTCACCTTCGACACTGGCGGCATTTCGCTAAAGCCCGGCGCTGGCATGGATGAGATGAAGGGCGACATGGGCGGCGCAGCTGCTGTCGCTGGCGCCATGAAAGCGATCGCGCTCCGCAAAGCCAAAGCCAATGTCGTCGGCGTCGTCGCTCTGGTTGAGAACATGCCGGGCGCCAACGCCCAGCGCCCCGGCGACATCGTGAACACCATGTCCGGCCAGACCATCGAAGTGCTCAACACCGACGCCGAAGGCCGTCTCATCCTCGCTGACGCCGTATGGTACGCGCAGGACAAGTACGATCCTTCCGTCCTGATCGATCTCGCCACCCTCACGGGCGCCGTGATCGTCGCGCTCGGCCACGAGAACGCCGGCATGTTCGCCAATGACGAAGACCTGGCGCACGCCATCACGGCCGCCGGTCAAGCTGAAGGCGAGCCGGTCTGGCGCCTGCCGCTCAGCGCCGCGTACGACAAGCTGATCGACACCCCAAACGCAGACATGAAAAACATCGCCGGCAAGCCGGTTGCCGGTTCGATCGTCGGGGCGCAATTCATCAAGCGGTTCGTGAAAGACGGCACGCCTTGGGCGCACCTCGACATCGCGGGCACCGCCTGGAAGTCAGGTCCGTACGAAGATCCGTTGTCGCCGGCCTGGGCCACTGGGTACGGCGTACGCTTGCTCAACCGCCTTATCCAAAATCGCTACGAGGACTGATGGCTGAACTCTGGTTCTACCATCTTGAAAAAAGTGAGCTCGAGCGGGCGCTGCCGCCGCTGTTGGAGAAATCTCTCCAACGCGGATGGCGCGCCTTGGTGCGTGCCGGCAATGCAGAGCGCCTCGAACAACTCGACACTGCGATCTGGACGTTTCGCGACGACAGTTTCGTTCCGCATGCGCGCGAGGGTGACCCTAAGCGCCAGCCTGTCTGGCTGACGCTCGAAGGCGGCAACCCCAACAATGCACAGGCGCTCTTCCTCGTCGACGACGCCGAGCCGGGCGATATTTCCAGCTTCGAGCGCGCCTGCCTCATCTTCGACGGCCGCGATCCTGCCGCCTTGGAATCGGCCCGATCGCGCTGGAAACAGGCCAAGGATGCGGGCATCACCGCGTCTTACTGGAAAGAGAGCGCCGGCGGGCGTTGGGAGAAGCAGCAATGATGCGCTGGGTTTTAGCGGGAATTGTTGTCATCGGCTTGGCCGCATGCGGCGGTGGCTATCAGCGCGATCTCACGTACCGCGAAATGGACGCGATCGCGCGTCGCTCGACGCAAGAACAGATCCATCGTCCGCCGCCGGACACCTGCCAGATGGCCGCTCACCAGAGCCTTGTAGGCATGCTTGGCGCCGAAATCGATCGGGCCGCGTTACCCGAAAGCGCGCGTGTGATTTGCCACGATTGTTCCGTGACCATGGACTACCGCGCCGACCGCCTGAACATCGATCTCGGCGCGGACGGCAAGGTGACGCGGTTGCATTGCGGGTGAGCGCGCGAAGGAGTGAAGCAAATGCGTAAGTTCATCTTGATCGCGTCCTGCGCCTTGGCGCTTGCCGCGTGCGGCCAGACGACCACACCGCCCGCCACCATCGAAACGCCGGTCGCCGAAACGCCGGCGGCGCCAACCAACGCGGCTGAAGCAACGGCGCAAGACACGTGCGGCGCCGCCGCGCACCAAGCGCTGATCGGCACGCCAGCAAGTGCGATCGATCTCGCAACATTGCCGGCCGGCGCGCGCATTGTGACGCCCGAGACGATGGTGACGCAGGATTTTGTCGCGACCCGTCTCAACATCACCACCAACACCGACGGAAACGTCGCGTCGTTGAATTGCTATTGAGGAGTTTCGACCATGCGAACGATGATGGCTCTTTGCGCCGCGCTTGCACTCGTTGCTTGCGGTCAAACCACGACGCCGCCGGCTGAAACACCGGCGACGACTGAAGCGCCCGCCGCGACCGCTGCAACAACGCCGGCGGAAGCGACCGCGCAAGACGCCTGCGGCGCCGCGCAATATGCAGCCTTGGTCGGCACGAACATCGCTGCGGCGAGTTTCCCGGCCGACAGCAACATCCGCATCATCCAGCCGAACACGCCAGTGACGCAGGATTTCCGCGCCGACCGGCTCAACGTGCTCACCGATGCGAGCGGCGTGATTACCTCGCTTGAATGTTATTGATCGTGGGCGCGGCGCAGGTGACTGCGCCGCGAACCGCTTCCTGACGCGCCCGACAGGCGAATGGCGCAGAGCCGCACGCCAACGAAACATGATCGGGTGCTTCTGACGCACTTGGCGTCTTGGTGCAGTGCAGCTATAGACCCGGCTCGCAATTTTGAACCCGGAGCCCATCGAGCCATGGCCGTCGAACGCACCCTGTCCATCATTAAACCAGACGCGACGAAGCGTAACCTGACGGGCGCGGTCAACGCGGTCATCGAAAAGGCTGGCCTGCGCATCATCGCGCAAAAGCGCATTTGGCTCTCAGAGGGCCAAGCTGAAGGCTTCTATGCCGTTCACAAGGAACGTCCGTTCTTCCGCGATCTCGTGACGTTCATGATTTCGGGTCCGGTCGTCGTTCAGGCTCTCGAAGGTGAAGACGCCGTCGCGAAGTATCGCGATGTGATGGGCGCCACCAATCCGGCGAACGCCGCTGAAGGCACGATCCGCAAGCAGTTCGCTGAATCGATCGAGGCCAACACTGTCCACGGTTCGGATAGCCTCGAAAACGCGGCGCGCGAGATCGAGTTCTTCTTCGCCGACCAAGAGATCGTCGGCTGAGGCCAGCGTTAAGGCGCAAAAGTTTAGCGCGGCGCTTTCGGGCGCCGCGCTTTTTGTTTGTGCTATTTCTTGTTTTTTCCGGTGGCGTTCGGATTGAGCGGACGTCCGGCTTGACCGACTTGTCCTGGAGGCGCTGCCGTGCCGCCAAGCTTTTTGCCGCCCGCGGCAGCTGGTTTGGCTGGGCCGCTCGATTTTTTGTCTGCCATGTACGCGCTCCTCTAGGGGTTGCCTCTTAGAGCTAGGACGCAGTTGGCGGCGCCGCCAGCTATTTGCGCGCAATTATTTCCAGCACCAGCGGCGTCACCATGAGTGTGCCGGGCAGCACACTGACGCGCGCGAATTCGTCCTGCATGTCCTTGGCCATTTGCGGGGTGATGCGATTGAGTTCGAGCAGGCGGTCGATGTGGATATCGAAGAAACCGATTGGCCAGCGCCAGACATTGTCATCTTTCGAGACGACGTCGACGTAGGGTTTCAAGCTTTCGATCTTTAGACCCATTTCGGTAAGCCACGCAGGTAAGTGGCGCGCGATGTCAGGCTCACCCCCGGACGCGCGCCAGTTGGCCGACACCTCGTCCACAAATTTCTCGAAGTTCGGAGCGGGCGGTGCGAGCTTCCAGGTTTGGTAGTCGAGATACTCATGACAAACGATCGCGCCGCCCGGCTTTAGGGCGTCGACTAGTTTTTGTAACGCCGCCTTCGGCTTGGGAAGGAAGGCGAATATCCAGCGCGCCCAAGCCGCGTCTGCTCCGGCGACGGGAATGTCATCCGTCACAACATCGATCTCATGCGCCTTCACTTGGGTGAAGCCGCGCGCCTTCGCTTGTGCTTCCAGCGTGTCAAGAAAGCGTCGTGAACGCTCGAGTGCGTGCACTTCGCCGCTGGGGCCAACCATTTCGGCAAGGTCCATGGTGGCAAAGCCGGGGCCGGCGCCGAAATCGATGACCTTGCAGGCGTCGCCAATCTTCGCACGCGCCCAGGCGTCTAAAGCACGAGGCCGCCACACGCGGTGCTGATAGCCGAGTCGGTAGATTTCATCGTCGTGCGTACCGAGGACGTAATCGCGTTCAGCCATGTCATGTCTCCTACGTCAGATATAGGCGCGCGCCGTTCATTCGTCTTGCCTTGCCGATCACGACAACGGGCGCATAATGGCGCTGCGAACTCAGGAGAGTGACGCGATGCAGGTGCGCTTCTGGGGAACACGCGGATCGATCGCTACGCCAGGTGGTGCAACACTCAGATATGGCGGCAACACTTCCTGTGTAGAGGTGACGTCAGATTCAGGTGTGACGATCCTCATTGACGCTGGCACAGGCGCTAACGCGCTTGGCAAAGCGCTTATAGATCAAGGCCGGGGCGCTAAGGGGCACATTCTGATCTCGCATACGCATTGGGATCATATTCAAGGGTTGCCGTTTTTCGCGCCGCTCTTTGTGGCCGGCAATGAATGGCACATCTATGGGCCGCGGGGCCTGGGCCAATCGCTGCGTGATGTGCTCGCCGCGCAGATGGAGTACGCTTATTTTCCTGTCGCGCTGAATGCATTTGCAGCCACGGTCCATTTTCACGAAGTTGTGGAAGGTGCGTTCAGCATCGATGATGTGCGCATCTCGACGCAGTATCTGAACCACCCAGCGCTGACGGTCGGATATCGGGTCGAGGTCGACGGCGCGAGCGCTGTGTACGCCTCCGATCACGAGCCGCATGACGCGCACGCTGGCGAAGGCCACCCCGAAGCGGGCGAAGGCGGTGACGCCGCCCATGTGGAATTTATCCGCGACGCCGATCTCGTCATCCACGACGCGCAGTACACGGCTGCGGAATTTCCAGAAAAGATCGGTTGGGGTCACAGCACGATCGAATACGCCGTCGATGTCGCGATTGCGGGCAACGTGAAAAAGCTTGCGCTCTATCACCACGACCCAAGCCGCGGGGATGATGCGGTTGATGAGTTGTTGGTCGCCGCGCGTGCGCGCGTAAAGGCGGCCGAAGCTGATCTTGAAGTTGTCGGTGCGGCGGAGGGTAATGCGATTACGCTGCGCGGGGCGGCCAACACCAACAAGGCAAGCCCATTCCTGCCCTCAAGCTTGGTTGAACCAGCGACAAGCGTTTCAGACGAGTTGGTGCTGATCGCAGGTGTTCCGCCCAGCGATCGCGCTGTCTTGATGGCCGCCGCGCGCGCCGATGGCATTCCAAGTGTTTCGGAAGTCTTGATAGAACAATTGAAGGAAGCGGTGCAGGGTGGTCGGCCCTCGCTTGTCTTTCTTGGGTACGCGTTGCCTGACGTTGACCCCATTGCGCTTTGTGCTGAGCTGCGGGCGCTACCGGGCGAGGATGTCAAAGACATTCCAATCATCATCGTCGCGGATCAGGCGCAGGCCCCGGCCGACAAGGGCGAAGCAGCAGACGTGACCGATTGGCTGACGCGACCCTACAGCCTCCAATATGCGCGCTCGCGTTTGCGGGCGTGGCTGATGCGTTCAATGTTGCGTTGGCGCAAAGCGCCGCTGCCGCAAGACGAAGAAGAACGGCTCGCGGCGGTTCAGCGCTTGGGGCTTCTTGATACCGGCGCTGAAGAGCGTTTTGACCGGCACGCTCGCATTGCAGCGGCGGCGCTCAATGCGCCTATTGCCTTGGTCACGCTCGTTGATCGGGATCGCCAATGGTTCAAGGCGCACCAGGGTTTTGAATTCAGCGAAACTCCCCGCGACATTGGGTTCTGCTCGCACGCAATCTTGGACAGTGAGCCGTTGGTCGTAACCGATGCTCTGCAAGATGATCGCTTCGCTGAGAATCCGGCTGTGGTTGGCGATCCGCACGTGCGATTCTATGCTGGCATTCCGCTCCACTCCGCTGATGGCGCCCGCGTCGGCGCGTTCTGCATTGTCGATCGTAAGCCGCGCAGTTTAAGTGCAGCTCAATTGCGGATGCTGAAGGATATAGCGCGACTGGTAGAAGAAGAGCTGGAGCAGCGCCAAACCGCGCAAGCCGGTTAGTCGATACCGTGGGCATGCGCTCGGCGCGTGCGCGATGTTCCAATCCGCACTATTCAGGCGCCAAAGGTTGGAGCCTATCGATGAGGAATCATTCGCGCGCTTACTCGGAAGAGGCCTTGAAGGCGAAGCTCGGTACGATCGCCGGTATCGACAAACTCATAGATGCAGCAAGGCAAATTCACGCCATGCTTCGCGATCCGCAAACGCCAGTGTGGGTGAAGGGACTGTGTGTGGCCGTACTCGGCTATCTCATCGTTCCGACGGATGTCGTCGCCGACTTTATTCCAGTGCTGGGATACGGTGATGACCTCGCCGCTCTCACCGCGGCTATTGCCGCGATCGCCGCGCATATGCCGAAGGCCGGCGCCGGAGGCGCCGACTAGTTGAGGCGCGACGCGAGCGCTGCGAGGCAGCGCGGATAAAGCTTGTGCTCAACAGCCAGTAGCCGTTCGGCCAATGCTGTCGGCGTGTCGCCAGGGAGGATCGGCATCGATGCTTGACCGATGATCTCGCCGGCATCCACCTCATCGACGACGAGATGAACCGTTGCGCCGTGCTCGGTCTCCCCCGCTTCGAGGGCGCGCTCGTGCGTTTTTGTGCCGGGAAATTTCGGTAGCAAGGATGGGTGAATGTTCACCAGGCGGCCCGTCCACGCGCGAACGAAAAAGGAGGTCAGCACGCGCATAAATCCGGCGAGGGCGACGAGCTGAATGTTGCGCTGAACCAGAAGCGCATCGAGATCGCGTTCGAACGCTTCGCGGTTCTTTCCGTAGGGCTTGTGATCGAGTTCGAGCGCTTCAACGCCCGCTGCGCGTGCGCGCTCAAGCCCCGCTGCGCCCGGTACGTTCGAAACGACGAGTACGACCTCGTATGCGCTTTGATCGGCGTCCAGCAGCGCTTGAAGGTTGCTACCGCGACCTGAGATCAGGACTGCAACGCGCTTCTTGCTCATGCGCTCTTGAGCACGCCGATCTTGAAGGCCTGCTCGCCTGCACCGTTGAGTTTGGCGACAACATCGTTGGCCTTTGCGGGATCGACGATCAGGATCATGCCGATGCCGAGGTTGAACGTGCGGCGCATGTCGGTTTCGGGGACGCCCCCCGTCGCTTGCAGCCATTCGAACACGGCAGGGCGTTGCCATGCGTTCCAGTCGAAGTCCGCTTCAAGCTGATCAGGCAACGCGCGCGGCGTGTTCTCGACCAAACCGCCGCCGGTGATGTGTGCGGCGCCTTTGGCGAGCTTGGCCTCGAAGATGGGTTTTAGCGCCTTGGCATAGATGCGAGTTGGGGTCAGCAGCGCTTCGGCCAGGCTCTTGCCCGGCGCGAACGGCGCTGGCGCGTCCCAAGCGAGCCCCGAGCGCTCAACGACCTTGCGCACAAGCGAATAACCGTTCGAGTGAGGGCCGCTGGAGGCGATGCCGACGATAACGTCGCCGATCATCATCTCATCTATGCGCGGCAACAGCGCGCCCCGCTCGGCGGCGCCAACAGAAAAGCCGGCGAGGTCATAATCGCCCTTGCCGTACATGCCTGGCATTTCGGCTGTTTCGCCGCCTGCGAGAGCCGCGCCGGCTTGGCGGCAGCCTTCGGCAATGCCGAGGACCACTTTTGCGGCCTCTTCGGCGTTGAGTTTGCCGGTGGCGTAATAGTCCAAGAACATCAGCGGCTCAGCGCCCTGGGCCGAGAGGTCGTTCACACACATGGCCACCAGGTCGATGCCGACCGTCTCGTGGCGACCGCTTTCGATGGCGATTTTCAGCTTTGTGCCGACGCCATCGGTCGTTGCGAGGAAGATTGGATCCTTGAAACCAGCCGCTTTCGGGTCGAATGCGGCCGCGAATCCGCCCAAAGCGGCCTCAGCGCCTGGCCGCGCTGTGGATTTCGCAGCCGGCTTGATGAGATCGACGAGGCGTTCGCCTTCGTCGATGTCCACACCGGCGTCGCGATAGGTAAGTCCGTTAGTTCCCGGGGTATTGGTCACGTGATGAGTCCAGAAGCCGCCACATTGATAGGCGATTCCGCGCCGGGTAGGGTCACCCGACACCGAGGTTCAATAATGAAATTTCCGCCTTTGGCAGCGTTTGCGGCTGTTTTCCTTGCCGCCTTGTGCGCGTTTGCTCCCGGTGCGGCAAGCGCTCAGGGGCGCGACAATGTCTACGCTGTCGCCGGTGTCCACGTCGACGAGACCGCCGCGAACGCTGCGGCGGCGCAACAGGCGGGTTTGGCGGCGGCGCAGCGGGCAGGGTTTGAGCGCCTGGTCCGCCGGTTGACCATCCCGGATGAACTGACGGCGCGGGGTGTGCCGCAGGTCGAGACGGCGACGCTCGATCGGCTGGTTTCGAGTGTGGACGTGGAGCAGGAGCGCCGGTCAGGCACCCGCTACATCGGCCGCCTCACCGTTCGCTTCGATCCCTCGGGCGTGCGGACACTGCTTCGGCAGTTCAACCTCACAGTTGTCGACACGCGTACGGCGCCGGTCCTTGTCGCGCCTTTGGTTGTGACGGGAACGTCAGAAGAAATGACGGCGCTCTGGCGTGAAGTTTGGGCGACGGGCGGCTTCGGCGACGAGCTTGTGCCGCTCGCGACAGCGCCTGAAGGCCTGCAAGGCGCTCCCGCGTGGGCGACAGCGCAGCCTTTTGCACAATCCGCCGCCGCTGCATCGGCGCTCTATGCGACGCTGCGCGTACAAGGCGGCGCGGCGACGGCGAGCTTGGTCGAGATCGATGCCAATGCGCGCCGCGATCGAGGCGAAGTGAGCGCTCGCATCAATGGTGAAGATCCAGCGGCGTTGCGCGCGGCGTTGGCGTCACTTGCGGATCAGGCGAGCACCCGCATTCAGAACGATTGGAAATCACGCGTTGCGACGGGCGGCGGCCAACGTGGGCGCATAAACACGACCGCGCTTTATACAACCCAAGCGCAGTGGGAGCAGATCAAGGAGGCGCTTGAAGGCGCAGCGCAGACGCTGATCTCGGAGATCCGAATTGAAGCGGTTGGCCGGCAGGGCGCTCTCATCTCGTTTTCTTTCGTGGGTGACCGCTCGCAACTGACAGCGGAGTTGCAGCGCCGGGGTGTTGCCCTTGGCGACACGGCGCAGGGTGCGACTTTGCGCGTTGCGCCGAGGTAGATCGCCCGTCAATGGAACAGCCACGCCTGTTTGAGTTTCGTATGGGCGATCGATCGCCCGACAAGCTTGTGGTGGCGGAAGCGAACCGGGACGCAGCTAAACTGCTTACCGATTGGCGGGCGTGGCCGCATGGCGCGCTGGCGCTTTCGGGACCTTCTGGCTCCGGCAAGACCCATCTTGCCCTCGCCTGGGCGCTGGAAGTGAACGCGCGCCGTATCTCCGCTTTGGCGAACGCTGAGGATGCGGCGTCGATCTTCCGAGAGAGCGATGGGCGCCTCCTCATCGACGACGCCGACGCCGAGCGTGATGAGGGCATGCTTTGGCGGGTGCTCGATTTGGCCCGTAGCCAGGGAGGCGCGCTCTTGTTGGTTGGGAGCCAGCCACCCTCCGCGTGGCGCGTAGAAACCCCTGATTTGCGCTCTCGGCTTGCATCTTTACCGGTCGCTAAGCTTGGTGAGCCCGACGAAGTGCTTATGGACGTCGTTTTGCGACGGGTTTGTCGCGAACAATTCATTCAATTGAGCGATGATGCCGCCAAATACCTCGTGCGACGGCTCCCGAGGACCTTTGCTGCGGCCCAGGCCTGGGCGGCGGCGTTGGACGAGGAGCTGGTGCGCGGGGCAAGGCCTGTCACGACAGCGATCGCCAAACGCGCGCTGGAAAAGATGCAGGCGCGCTGGGTTGGTGGAGACGGTTAACAGATGGCGAAGCCGCGTAAGAAAGCGCGTGTAACGGCGCAGAATCCGCCGTCGCTCACAGATCCTAAGCGGTTCATCAATCGCGAGCTCTCGTGGCTCGCGTTCAACACGCGCGTGTTGGAAGAGGCGGAGAACGAAAATCATCCGCTGCTGGAGCGGTTGCGCTTTCTGTCCATCTCGGCGTCGAACCTCGATGAATTCTACATGGTGCGCGTGGCCGGTCTGCACGAGCAGTTGAAGGCTGGCGTCACCGTGCTGAGCAATGATGGACTTACCGCGACCGAGCAGCTTGCGCGCGTGCATGCTGCCGCAACGGCGCTGATTGACCGCCAGCAAGAGCGTTGGCGTACGCTGCGGGTCGAACTGCGCGGCGCAGGTATCTCGGTGCTGGACCGCGAAGAGCTGACCGACCAAGAGCGCCAATATCTGAAGCCGCTTTTTATGGCGGAAGTGTTTCCGTTGCTGACGCCGCTCGCGGTCGATCCAGCGCACCCGTTCCCGTTCATTCCGAACCTCGGATTCGCGATCGCCCTTAAGCTGAAGCGCAAGGGCGATGGCCGCGCGCTCAATGCGCTGATCCCTGTGCCGAGCCAGGTGGCGCGTTTCATCGACGTGACGCTCGCGCATGCGCAGGCCGAGGTCGATCTCGGTGAGCGCCCTCAGCGCCGTTTTCTTACGCTTGAGAATACCATCACGCTGTTCTTGGATGAGCTGTTTCCGGGTTACACCCTCGAGGCCCAGGGCGCCTTCCGCGTCGTGCGCGATAGCGACATCGAAATTCAGGAAGAGGCCGAGGATCTCGTGCGCGAGTTCGAGGCGCGCTTGAAAGAGCGCCGTCTTGGCGACATCGTGCGCTTGAAGGTCGAAGCCTCAATGCCCGAGGATTTGCGCACCTTCATCTCGCGCGAACTCGAAGCCGATGCGCGCGATGTCATCATCGTTGACGGGATGCTGGGGCTCGCGGCGCTGTCCGCGCTGGTCAATGAAGAGCGGCCGGAATTGAAATTTCCCCGCTTCGAGCCGCGCTTCCCGGAGCGGATCAAGGATTTCGGCGGCGATAGCTTCGCGGCGATCCGCGCCAAGGACATCTTGGTCCATCACCCGTTTGAATCATTCGATTCCGTCGTTCAATTCGTGCGCCAGGCGGCGGCCGATCCGGCGGTGGTTGCAATCAAACAAACGCTCTACCGCACCTCGCGTGACTCGCCGATCGTGGCGGCGCTCGTCGCAGCGGCGGAAGCGGGCAAGAACGTCACTGCGCTTATTGAACTCAAGGCGCGCTTCGACGAAGAGACGAACCTTCACGTCGCGCGCAAATTGGAGGCCGCCGGCGCCTCGGTTGTTTACGGCTTTATCGATTTTAAGACGCACGCGAAGGTGAGCCTGGTCGTGCGCCGCGAGCCGGAAGGCCTACGCACGTACACGCACTTCGGCACCGGCAATTATCACCCGATTACGGCGCGCATCTACACCGACCTCTCGCTGTTCACGTGTGATCCGGCGCTGGGCCGTGACGCCAACCGCCTGTTCAATTTCGTGACTGGCTATGCGCGGCCCTCGAAGCTCGAAAAGCTAGCGATGTCGCCGATCAATTCGAAGACGACGCTGTTGCAATTGATCGATGATGAAGTCGAGCATGCGCGCGCTGGGCGTGGCGGCTACATTTGGGCGAAGCTCAATGCGCTGGTGCACCCTGAAATTATCGATGCGCTTTACCGCGCCTCAAATGAGGGTGTGAAAATCGACCTCGTGGTGCGCGGCATCTGCTGCTTGCGCGCCGGTGTTCCCGGGATGAGCGAAAACATCCGAGTAAAATCGATTGTGGGGCGCTTTTTGGAGCACGCTCGCATCGTCTGTTTCGGCAACGGTTCGAAATTGCCTAATCCGCGCGCCAAGGTTTTCATTTCATCCGCCGATTGGATGCCGCGGAACCTGGAGCGCCGGGTTGAGGTCCTTTGTCCGGTTGAAAATCCGACCGTACATCAGCAAGTTCTCGACCAAATCATGGTCGCGAACCTCAATGATGAGGCGCAGTCCTGGTACATGGACCAGGATGGGGTATTCAAACGGGTCGATGTCTCGAAGCTGCCTGACGAACCCTTCAGCGCGCATAATTACTTTATGCGCAACCCGAGCCTTTCGGGGCGCGGGCGCGCGGGTAAAGGCGACGCGCCGGCCGCGTTCGATCACATCGGCGCTCGCCGCACTTCCTAAACTGCGTGACGCGCGATGAGCGCGCGCAAGCTCAGCGATGGTCAGGAAGCCGCCGTCATCGACGTCGGCTCCAATTCCGTGCGTCTCGTCGTCTATCGCATCGACGGCCGCGCCATGACGCCGATCCTTAATGAGAAGGTCATGGCCGGCCTTGGGCGCGAAGGTGTGCGGACCGGCGCGCTTTCGAAGGACGGCGTGGGGCAAGCGCTGCGGGCGATCCGCCGCTTCGCGACCTTGATCGACGCGCTGCAGATCAAAGATGTATTTGCCGTTGGCACTGCGGCCGTGCGTGAAGCGAAAGACGGCAAAGACTTTGCGGCGCGCATGGAAGCCGAGAGTGGGATCAAGCTGCGCATCTTGAGCGGCGAAGATGAAGCGCGGTTATCAGCGTTGGGGGTCGTTGCAGGCGCGCCGGACGCGAAAGGCTTGGTCGGCGACTTGGGCGGTGCGAGCCTCGAGCTCATCGAAATCGGCCCTAAAGGCGTAGGGCGCGGCGAGACCTTTCCCGTGGGCCCGCTCACGCTGATGGATGACGACGAGTTCGACTATGCGAAGGTGAGCAAGCAAGTCGGGCTCGCGCTCGAGCGCACCAAGTTGTTGAATAAGCGTGGCGGCGATTTCTATGCCGTGGGTGGCGCGTGGCGTGCGCTCGGGCGCATCGATATTGCGCTGACCAATCATCCGCTCGGCGTCCTGCATCACCACGAAATGAGCCGAGCGGAAGTTTTGAAGGTCGTCGACGCTGTCCGCAAGCAGAGCCGGCGATCACTGGAAAAACTGGAAGAAGCAGCCGCAAAGCGTGCGGAGACATTGCCTTATGCCGCCGCCGTGCTTGAGCACGTGATGCAGGCGGGGCAATTCGACAGAGTGATCCTTTCGGCATTTGGGCTTCGCGAAGGCGTGCTCATGGAGCATTTGAGCGAGCAGGCGCTCGCTGTGCATCCGCTGATTGCCGCAGCCGAGGCGCTGGCAGGACGTTGGTCGCGCACGCGCGCATTCGGGCAGGCGCTCGAAGAGTGGATTGCACCCATGTTCGAGGGTCAGCCTTACGTGTTCGCCAAGAAGCGCGAAGATGTTTTGCGGGGTGCGGCGGCGCGGCTTGCCGATGTCGGCGGTCCGCTCCATCCCGATCAGCGCGTTGAGGTGATGTTCGACCTCATTTTGCGCGCCCCACTGGCGGCGATTAGCCATGAAGAGCGGGCGTTTCTCGCGGCGGCCATCCACCACCGTTACACAAAGGCGCCGCCTCGCCACGCTGAGGCCTACATGCGGCTGCTGAACGACGAAAGCCAAGCGGCGGCTGCTGCTCTAGGGGCCGCATTGAGGCTTGGAGCTGACCTTTCTGGCCGCAGCGAGCCTCTTTTGGCCGCAGTGGAGGTCGAGGCGGTTGACGGCAGGCTCCTGCTTCGGGTCAAGAAGAAGGCAGCTCATCTCATTACCGAGACGGTGCAGCGGCGATTGGATTTCGCCGCCGCCGCTTTGGGCCTGACACCGGAGACCAAAATTCTATGAGTAATACGCCGCCCGATCGCCTTTCTGTCGATCCCGACAGCCCGTTCCACGATGAAGCCGTGCTCGCGCGCGGGGTTGGCGTGCGCTTCAACGGCAACGAAAAGAAGAATTGCGAGGAATATTGCGTGAGCGAAGGCTGGGTCCGCTTGGCCGTTGGCAAGACGCTGGACCGCAAGGGCAAGCAGCTCACGATCAAATACAACGGGACCGTTGAGCCCTATTTCGAGGATATTCCCAAAGAGAGCTAATCCTTGGATGACGTAAGTGGGCCAAGTGGGCCCGCCTGTGCTATGAGCCGACAGCCATGGCGAAATCCCTGTGACTGAGGAACTCGGACCACGGAAACTCGCGGCGATCATGTCGATCGACGTCGCGGGCTATTCGGCGATGTCCGAAGTGGACGAAATCGAAGCGCTGGCGCTCGTCGCGCGCGTGCGCACCGTGCTGGATACGATCGTTCAAGGGCATGGCGGCCGCATTTTCAGCACGGCGGGCGACGGCTTCATGCTCGAATTTGCTTCGGCAGCCGGAGCGCTAGGCGCAGCTGAAATCCTGTGGGGCGGCGTTGAACGCCAGCGCGTGCGTGTCGGCGTGCATGTCGGCGATGTGCTCATCACCAAGACCGGCGATCTGCTGGGCCATAGCGTCAACGTCGCCGCGCGGCTCCAGCAACTCGCACGACCAGGCGCTGTCGTCGTCTCGATGGATGTGCGGCGCGCAGTGCGCGGCAAGCTTGCGCAGCGACTCCATCCGGCGGGCGCAGTCCATTTGGACAAGATGAGTGAGACAATCGATATCTTCACGCTCGAGGCGATTGCGGCGCAACGCGTGCGTGCGCGCAAGCCCGAGCCCGTGTTGGCAGTGCTCCCCTTCGACAACGAGAGCTACGCGGCCGAGATGAACTACTTCTCTGAGGGCGTTGCCGACGAGATCATCTCCACGATGCTGCGCCAATCTAAGATCAAGGTCATTGGGCGAACTTCGGCGTTTCAGTTTCGCGATGATCGCAAGCGCGAAGCGGCGGCCGAGCTGAAGGCGAGCCATGTTCTCGATGGCTCGGTGCGGCTCAGTGGCGACCGCATGCGCGTGTCGGTGCAGCTGATTGAGGCGGCGAACGGCGTGGTGCTATGGAGCGAGCGCTACGAGGGCGATCGCAACGACGCGTTCGCACTTGAGGATGAGATAGCCGCGAAGGTTGCCGGTTCGTTGCGGCGCTCCTTGGCGCAATCGGATCGTGTCGCCAATCCAATCGATCCCGCTGCCTATGACCTTTATCTGCGCGCGCGCCAGATTTGGATGATGATGAGTGATATTGAGGAGGACCAGGCGGCGGTTCTGCTCGAAAGGTGCGTCGCCATTGCGCCCGATTTCGCAGATGCGTGGGCGGTTTTGGCCAGTGTGCGTGCGCTATTGTTGCCGCGCGACCGCGACCTCATTGGGACGCCGGCCCATGATGCCGCGCTTGCGGCGGCCAACCGGGCGCTAGAGCTCGATGCGGACTGTGCGCACGCCATGGTGGCGCTGTCGTTGTTGAAGCCGGCGTTCGCGGACCACGCTGAGAAGATCACGCTCGTCAATGAAGCCCTGAAGCGGACGCCGAATGATCCTTCGCTGCACGTCGCTCGCGCTGCTTGGCTTTATAGCGTGGGGCGGCTCAAGGACGCGGCGCGCGCCTTGGAAATTGCAAGTCTGCTTGATCCGCTAGGCCCTGCGGTTGAGGGTTTGCGCGCCAGTATGCTGAGTGCGCGCGGCGATATTGAAACCGCGCGCGAGATCGTCAGCGCGGCGTGGACGCGCTGGCCGGATTCGCCGTTCATTTGGTATTTGATGTGGACCACGCTCTGCATTGCGGGTGATTTGCGCGCGGTGGACGCGTTAGCCAAGCCTGAGAATGTGCCGCGGCGTGGCGCGACGCAGCGCGATGTCGAGGTTTTGCAGAATTACGCGAACTTGTTGCGAATGCCGGCGGCGGAGCGGAAGGCCGCCTGCGAGCGCATCCTCAATGAGATCGCGGCGAGCGACGAGCCGTTGGCGCTTTCGACGTGCATTTTCGCGGCTGGGCATGGCTGCGCCGAGAAGGCGTTCGATACGCTTGACGCTGCCTTAGATGCGGGTCGTCAGCTGACGCCGGACAAGCACGAAGCGTTCGGCATGGCGCGGTCGCAGGCGCCGCTGCAATTGTTCGTGAGTACGAGCGGTGAGCCGATCTGGAAGCATCCGCGCTTCCCGGCATTATGTGCGCGGTTGGGGCTTGCCCAATATTGGCTCGATACCAAGAAGTGGCCCGATTGCGCGGCCGAGACAGCATACGATTTCAAGGCGGCATGCGCGGCTGCGGTGGCGCGCGCTTAGACGTCGTCGACGCTGACTTTTCCGTCTTTGAGTTTGAGCGCGAGTTTGCCGTGCTTCAGCGCCAGGGCGCGTTCGCCAAAGACCTCGCGCCGCCAGCCTTTCAAAGCAGCAACGCTGGCGTTGTCGTCGGCGGCGATTTCTTCGACTTCAGGCGCGGATGCGATCAGCCTTGGGGCCACGTTGTGGCGTTCGGCTTCGTAACGGAGCAGCACCTTTAGGAGTTCGACGGTGGGGCCGAGGCCTGGCGGCACCGGCGGCGGACGCTCGTGCTTGTAAACAGGCCGGTTCGGGTCGCTGAAGGCGCGATCGAGCGCTTGGATGAGTTCTTGAGCTGCGCGCGAATTGCCGAAGCCACGCGGCACGGCGCGCATGCGGTCGAAATCGGCGGCGTTCTTGGGGCGCTGTTCGGCGATCTCGTAGAGCGCCTCGTCTTTGACAATGCGTCCGCGCGGGACATCGCGCTGCTGCGCTTGGCGTTCACGCCACGCGGCGGCGACTTGCAGGCCGAGCACGTAATCAGCCGTGGTCTTGCGGAGCTTGAGGCGGTTCCAGGATTTCTCCGGCGTGGTGTCGTAGATATTGGCGTCGAGCAGATACTCATGCTCTTCGTCGAGCCACGAGAGCCGGCCCTCGCTTTCGAGCTTCGCGTGCATCCGCGGATAGATGTCACGCAGGTGGGTGACGTCGGCGAGCGCGTATTCGAGCTGGGCGTCGGAAAGCGGGCGGCGGCTCCAATCTGTGAAGCGTGATGACTTATCCAACCGCCGCTTCAGCACTTGTTGGACGAGCGCATCGTAGGCGACGGTGTCGCCGTAACCGCACGCCATGGCTGCGATTTGCGTGTCGAACACAGGGTGCGGAAGCTTGCCGCCGATTTTGAGGAAGATTTCGAGATCTTGCCGGGCCGCGTGAAAGACCTTCAGGACTTTCTCGTTGGCCATCAATTCCATAAAGGGCGCGAGCGAGAGGCCTTCTGCGAGCGGGTCGATCACGGCTTCCACGCCCGGCGCAGCGGCCTGGATCAGGCACAGCTTCGGCCAATACGTCGTCTCGCGCATGAACTCTGTATCGACCGCGACGAAGGGCTGCTGCGCCATGTCCTGGCACAGCGCCTCCAAGTCGGCGGTCTTGGTGATAACGCGCATGGAGGCTGGTTGCGGCGCGCCGCGCCTGTGGTCAAGCGCGGACACTGCGTCAGGCGGTATTATTCCGGCGCCGCTGCGGGCTGATTCGTAGCGAAACCTTCGCCCAGCGTTCCGTTCGCGATCAGGCTCCGCAGATACGCATCATCGTGCGCCGGGATAAGGACGAGATCGGGGTTCGCAGCTGAGATATCGTGCAGGGCGCGCAATTGGCTAAGGACGTTGGGCCGGCCCGGATCAACGCCAGGCATGATCCAGGTTATAAAGCGCGGGCGACCTCGCAGATGCTCGACGCTGCCCATGACCCAGGCGATGTCGCCGATGAACAGATATTCGCGGGCCGCAGTCTTGGCGTAGATCAGGATCGTGCCAGGCGAGTGTCCCGGCATTGCAACGGCAACGACACCCGGAGCGATGCGTTGAGGCTGTGTGAGGTCGAGTTGTGCGATGCTGGCGATTTCGGGCGCGAGCTGGCCGTTCAGTGCGTGTTGTGGGAGGCCAGCGAGCTGCGCGGCGGTGAGGTCGAGGTTGCGCGCGATGTCAGCTGGATGCGGGTGCCGCGCGATCGCCATGACGTGATCGAGATGTTCATGCGTGATCATCACCGTTGGTGAACGGGTCATTGCAGTGAGCACGCGCTCATATGCCTGCTCGTCGAAGCTGCCTTTGCCTTGCGACATATCGTTGAGGGTGTCGCGATCGACGGCGCCGTCAATGATTGTGTTGCCGCTCGGCGCAACGATCTGGAACGAGTTGTAAGAGAGCGTGCGTTCGCCGCCGAAAGCACCGGCTTCGGTGGCGAAGCTTGGCGCTTTGCTTTCGCCGACGAACTCGATGTTCACTGCGGTGGGAAGGGTTTCGGGCGCATCGTTCGCGACGAGATCGCGGTAGGCGGCGAGATTGACGATGTTGCCCGCTTCAGCGGGGGCGGCGGCGTCGAGAACGGCGTACCAGAAGAGCGCCGCCAGCGCAGTGAGCACGATCGCGATTCCAGCCAGCCATTTCATTTGATTCCCCCTCCCGCATCTTCGCGCGGGCCCGACAGCACGATCTTCATCCGATCTGATGGAAAAGGTCTAGCCAAAGCCAGCGCGTCTTCTGTGGAGCCATCGAGCCAGACGTCAATTTCGTCGCCGGTCAGCATCACCGGCATGGCTTCGGCGTGGATTGGCCTGGTGAGTTCGTTGGCCTCTGTCGTGAGGATCGCGAACAAAAGGTGCGTTCCGTCCTCCTTGCCGCGCACGCCGGACCACGGCCGCCAGATACCGGCAAAGCAGAAGAGAGGCCGGTCTTCTCCGAGCGCGAACCATTGCGCGATCTTGGGCGTGCTTTCGGTGTATTCGACGAAGCTGGTGACAGGCACGACGCAACGGAAACGCGGGGTGTCGAGCCAACCCTTCCAGTAGCTGGAGTTGAGATTGCGGACGTTGGTGACGGGGCGCTTGCCGCCGCCGGCAGGCGGAAAGCCCCAGCGCATCATCGCCATCTCGCGCTGACCTTCTTTCGAATTGCCGACGACCGGCGCTAGCTGGTCGGGGAAGATCGCCGGCAGCGGCGGTTGGTTGGCCGTGCGGTCGCGCATGGCGCGTGTGTAGGCGACGACTGCCTCACGCGATTTGGTCATGGAATAGAGGTTGCACATCTAGCGTGGCAGCGTGCCTTGGCTTTCGCACTCCCATTGCGTACGGCGCAGTACTGAATCGCGGCCGCGCGAGCAGGTACGTAGGCTACCATCTTCACGTTGGAGCAGCACGTATTGCGAATGCGCATAGACCGAATAACCGACGATCCGTTCGCCTGGCGCCGTTTGGGCGTTCGCGCCAAAGGCGTACGCGCCGGCGCCGAGAGCCAGGGCGGCGGCCGCTGCGATGAGGACTTTGCGGTTTGAGGTCATGGCTGGCTCCGTTGTGGCTTGAGATTTCTGGGTTGCAGCTGTGCAGCGCTCATTTGCCGGGGGCTGGCGCGCCTTGACAAGGTGCAGCGCAACATGCGCTTTCCGCCGCGAAATGGCGCCCGCTTTTCCTCACTCGGGGCCCGGAGTTTCCAATGCACGCTTACCGTTCCCACACTTGCGGCGCTCTCCGTCCGGCTGACGCCGGCAAGGATGTGCGCCTGGGCGGCTGGGTTCACCGCAAGCGCGATCTGGGCGGGCTGTTGTTCGTCGATTTGCGCGACCATTACGGCATCACGCAGCTGGTCATTAATCCGGGCTCGGCGGCGTTTCCGCTGTTCGAACGTCTGCGCGCGGAAACGGTGGTGCGGATCGACGGCAAGGTCATCGAGCGCGCCAAGGACACCGTGAACCCTGAATTGCCGACCGGCGAGATCGAGGTGCGGGTCGAGGACGCTGAAGTTTTGGGCTCGGCCGAAGAGCTGCCGCTGCCGGTGTTCGGCGCGCCTGACTATCCAGAAGAGATCCGTCTCAAGTATCGCTTCCTCGATTTGCGCCGCGACAAGCTGCACAAGTCGATCTTGCTGCGTTCGCAGGTGATCGCAAGCTTGCGCCGCCGCATGATCGATCAGGGCTTCACGGAATTTCAAACGCCGATCTTGACGGCGTCGAGCCCCGAAGGCGCGCGCGACTTTCTGGTGCCGTCGCGTCTGCATCCCGGCAAGTTCTACGCGCTGCCGCAAGCGCCGCAGCAATTCAAGCAGCTGCTGATGGTGGCCGGCTTCGACAAGTATTTCCAAATTGCGCCGTGCTTCCGTGACGAGGACGCGCGCGCTGACCGCTCACCTGGCGAGTTCTACCAGCTCGATTTCGAGATGAGCTTTGTCACGCAGGAAGACGTCTTCAACGCGATCGGTCCCGTGTTGGCTGGCGTGTTCGAGGAATTCGGCAACGGCAAGCGCGTGACCCCTGCCGACGAGTTCCCGCGCATTCCGTATGCAGAGGCGATCTCAAAGTACGGCTCCGACAAACCGGACTTGCGCAACCCGCTGGTGCTGCAGGATGTCAGCGAGCACTTCCGCGGCGGCGGATTTGGTCTCTTCGCGCGCTTGCTTGAGAAGGCGGGCAACGCGGTCTGGGCTGTTCCCGCGCCGACTGGTGGCTCGCGCGCGTTCTGCGACAAGATGAATTCATGGGCGCAAGGCGAAGGCCAGCCGGGGCTTGGGTACATCTTCTGGCGTGAAGGCGAAGAAGGCGGCGCTGGCCCGATCGCGAAGAACATTGGACCTGAAAAGGCAAATGCCATTCGTGAACAGCTTGGGCTGAAGGTGGGCGACGCGGCGTTCTTCGTCGCGGGCGATCCTGCTGTGTTCTATAAATTCGCTGGCCAAGCCCGCAACAAGGTCGCGGATGAGCTGAACCTCTCGGACAAGGATCAGTTCAAGTTCTGCTGGATCGTCGATTTCCCGATGTACGAGTGGAGCGAGGAAGAGAAGAAGATCGACTTCTCGCACAACCCGTTCTCGATGCCGAACTTCGATCACGAAGCCTTCTTGAAGCTCGATGTGAACGATCGCGCCACGATCGAGAAGATCACCGCGTTCCAATACGACATCGTCTGCAACGGCGTGGAGCTATCTTCTGGCGCGATCCGGAATCACAAACCGGAGATCATGATCAAGGCGTTCGAGATCGCCGGGTATGGCAAGGAAGTGGTCGAAGAGAAGTTCGGCGGCATGCTGAACGCGTTCCGCTATGGCGCGCCGCCGCATGGTGGTTCGGCGCCGGGTGTGGACCGGATTGTCATGTTGCTCGCGGGCGTCGATAACATCCGTGAAGTCATCGTCTTTCCGTTCAACCAGCAAGCTCAAGACTTGATGATGAACGCACCGGGCGAAGTGACGCCAAAGCAGCTGAAAGAGCTGCACATCCGGCTTGCGGAAGCGCCTAAGAGCTAACGCAGGCGCGCATGGCGATCGACCTTCAACGCCTACGTGCTGGCCTCAAGGTTCTCGCGCGGATGCCGGCGCCGTTCGAGAGCGGGCGTCTTTGTGAGGCTGTGCGTTATCGCTGCGACGCCGCGCCGATCTGGAGTGGGCATTGCCACTGTGACGGGTGCAAAAACTAAGCGGCGCGCCTTTCACGACTGCGTTCACGGTGAAGGCTGACGCGTTTCAGGTCCTTTCTGGCAAGATGCGGACTTTCGAGCGTAACGGCGAAGGCGGTCATAAGGTGCGGACGCCGCGTTGTTCTGGTTGCGGGACGTGGGTGTGGGCCGAACACGACGCGCGCCCCGATTTTCGCGCGGTGCTGGCCCCGACGCTCGACGATCCTCCTGCGTATGTGTCGCAAATGTCGCCGTGGGTCGCGCTTGATCCTGAACTGACGCAATTTCAGAGGATGCCCGAAGAGGAGCGAGCGTCGCTGCGGTGAGGCGCCGAAACGCAAAGAGCTGCACTGCCCTTCGCCGGGGCGACGACGCGCTAATAGCCGGTTTGGCCACCTGGGCGCGTTCGCAGAAGCTTGAAGCGGTTAAAGCCCAGCTCCTGCAGTTGGGCAAGATCGAAGTCGATCATGCCGAGCATGTCACGCTGCTTGAGCGGTTGTGAGCACTTAAATTCACCGCTACAGGACTTGTTGTATTTAGAGATTGATACGTAGCAAATCTTCGACGGGCAGGTGAGCGCGCACCCAGCGTTGGCGAATAGGGTCACTCGATCCTTGGAGGGAAGGCCGCTCAGAAACTCCCTATCGCCGTTCAACTCCATGGGCAGGACGATGGTGTCGTACAGCTCCAAAGCGGAGGTTGCGCGCCCGTAGCTGTTCAAGTTCTTGATGACGCTGGCTTCAATCCGAAACTTCGGAAAATCACGACGTATGTTCACGGCAAGCGTGTCGTTGGTGACAATCACTGCATTGCCGTCGCGATGGTATTTTTCAAGGAACGGCTTGGCGTCTTCGTATTCTTGGTCGCTTACGTAGTGATTGGTCAGCGGCAGACGAAGACCGATCATGGCATAGTACAATTCGTTCACGTCATAAGGCGTGAGTTCGGGCCGCGAAAACATTCGGCCGCCATAAAGCGTCGTAAACTCGACGAACCCGAATACACTGTCGATCTCGGCGACAGGTACGGTGGAATAGTTGCGAGCGAGGAAAGCGAGAATAGGCACCTCGAGAGGCTTTCCCCGCGCCGAGATTGTATACCGCATGTCGCCTCGCTTCAGCGATGGTGACGGGCCTTTGGAATTGAATTTTGATCGAGGTCAATTAATTGCAGGATTGAACGCTCAACCCACGAGGAACTCTCGTCCACCGGTCGCCGCAGGCTTGATCCAGCTGCGCTTGTGTGAGCCCGCGCGCATTGCGCAGATCCGCACCCGAAAGATCAGCGCCAGCAAAGTTCATCCGCGTGACGTCTGCGCCAGCGAAATTGGCGCGCGTGAAATCCGTACCCCGCGCGTCAACCTGAGCCAAGCGTGCGCGGTCGAAACGCGCGTGTGGGCACGACGCATCGATGAGACGGACGCGTGAGAGATCGGCCTGGGTGAAATCGGCGCCGCCGAATTCTGAGTGCGATGCGTCGGCGCGCGTCAGCACGGCATTGGAAAAATCGCTATGGCTGAAGTTCGAGTGAGTCATGCGGGCGCCGGTGAGAATGCGGCCGGAGAGATCGCAGTCTTCACACACGCCAGCGTACGCAGGCGATAAATCGAGCCGCGCATCGCCGCCGAACGGCCAGAACGCAAACGCCTGGCTCGCCGAAGCCGCCACGAGGGCGGTTGCCGCGAACACGGCGAGGCGGAAATGTGTCAGCACGGCGCCGGGGTAGGCGCGCTCAAGTGTTCGCGCCAGTGAACATGCAGTAAGCGAGAATTGTTACTGGTTGTTACCGCAGGCGGGGATAGTCATCCCGGCGGGAAGCGTCGTCGTTGCATCGCCGCACGCAGTATTCAGCTGAGCTTGCGTGACGCCCACAGCGTCGGCCAATTCAGCGCCGGAAAGGTTTGCGCCATCAAGGACAGCGCCGGTGAGGCGAGCGCCACCTAGATAAGCGCCAACCAGCGTCGCGCCTTCGAGATTGGTGTCGCTGAGATCGGCGCCGGAAAGACGCGCGCCGAAAAAGTTCGTCAGCGACATGTTAGCGCCATGGAAGCGGGCGCGATCTGCTGTGGCGAGTGAGAGGTCGGCTTGGCGAATGCGTGCGCCGGAGAAGTTGCGTCCAGCGACCGATTGATAGGCGAGGCTGATCTGAAAGAGGTCGCAATTGGCGCACGAGGCGCCGCTCCGAACGCGCGCGGCGATCGCGTCTCGTTCGGCTTGGTTGGTGATCGGGCCGCCGGTCGCTGACGGCGCCTGTGCGAAGGCGGGCGTCGTTAAGGTCAAAAGGCAAGCAAATAGCGCGGCGCGTTTCATAATGGCGCAACTCCGAAAGGTGTTGCGCTTGGTGTCGCAGGACGCGGGCCAGACTAGCGTCTTGGGCGAGTCCGTTGCGATAGGGCGATGTCACGCGGATTGGCGCCTGCCACTTGAGCCACGCACACGGCCATCGGCACTGGGCGCAAGCCACTACGGGTCTGAATATAGGCCGTGGTGGCGCCGTCGCCGTACTGGTCGATCGAGCCGGTGAGGTCGCGGCCGTGCTGATAGAGGCAGGCGGCGTTGTTGTTGCCATTTTGCGTAATGGCGCCGGCGTTGCGGGCGCCAGCTTGGCCGAGAGCCGCGCTGTTGCCTTGCCCAGCTTGCACTACAGCGGCGGCGTGACCTGTCCCGCTTTGATTGACGATGGCCGCATTGTAGATGTTGCGCGAGCCCATGCCCTGCGCGCTAGCGGCGCCCGCGAGCAGCGCTGCAAAGCACAGCGCCAATGCCGGAATGGTGAGCGATGGTCTCTTCATGACGTAATCTCAAAGCCTGAATGTACGTTGGCAAAGTTCGCCAGTTTCGTCGCGGAGTGTGAGAACTGCGCGCACGCGCGAACCACGCTCCATGCTGATTTCGTTTTCGCCGAGTGTGGCCGCCATGCCCGCTTCGAGCACAAGGGCGCCGCTTTGGCTGATTTCAGCAGAGCCTCCGCCGCCGGTCTTCACGATGCGAAGATCGTATTCTCCGTCGACGTCACGGTCCGCGAAAGCGCGCGCCTGAATGACGACACCGTTGGCGGTGCGCCGTGAGCGCACGTCGCAGGTGATCGCCGCATCCTCATAAGCGGCTTCTGCGTAGGGCGCTGGCGCGTCCGACGCAGGTTCGGCGAACGAAGCGCTCGGCGCCGCGCTCAGGAGCGCAGGTTCGGAGATTTGCTCCGCCGAGGCGACGTTTTGCGCTGAAGCCGAGCAAGCCGAGAGCAGGGCTGCGAGCGCGATAAGCGAGAGAGATTTCTTAGACATTGTTCTGCTCCATCAACTGAAGCGGGAGATGCGGGAAGGGCCGAGTGCGCCTTCCCGCACGATCGCCGTCAGTTGTAGCCGCTTTGGACCACTACCGAGATGTTGCCTTCGCCGCGTTGGCGGACCTCGACGTCCTGACCGTTGCCGATCTGGATGATGCCTGAGGTGTTGTTGACGCCGTCCTGGTCGGTCACAGCGCGGCTGCCGTTGCCGATCTGTGCGACGCCGGCGACGTTGCCGCGGCCCGTTTGGATCGTGTCAGCGCGAAGGTTGCGACCTTCTTGGCCCGTTGCTGAGAAGTTATCGCGACCGACTTGCGTCGTCGTGACGTGGTTGCGCGTACCGTATTGGTCCATGCGCATGAAGTTGTTGTAGCCTTCTTGGACGCCGCGCGCGTAGTGGCGGCCGCCGCGTTGATTGATCACTGTGCCGTTGCGGTCACCGGCTTGCACGGCGCCGGCGGCGTTGGCGTAACCCGATTGGTTCACGACGCTGCGGTTTTGAGCGTGAGCTGCGCCGACGCCCATGGTGGCGAACAAAGCAGCAGCGGCGACGGCGGTCATAAAGCGTTTCATGTTGTAAGCTCCCTGGTTCAAGAGACAGCGCCCTCGCCAACGCCTGAACGAGTGAGACCATGACGTCGCTGACCTGAGCAGCGTTTGAACGGCGGCTTCAGTACGCGTTTTGCTGCACGAAATCAGTCGCCTCGCGCGCGTGCGCGCGATGACGAGGAAGCCTGAACCGGTGCTGAATGGGATGAGGGATTGCATCCAGAGCGGCTTTGACGTGCATCTGAGCGCCAAGGCCCGCTCGGAAGGGCCGGAGGACGAGGATGGCGTCGCTTGAGTTGAGGGGCGTGGGCAAGGCCTACGGCCGCAAACGCGTGCTTCAAGATATTTCACTGACCTTTGAGCCGGGGCTGACGCTGCTGGTGGGGCCGAGCGGGGCAGGAAAATCGACGCTGTTGCGTTTAATCGCGACAGCGGAGCGGCCAAACAAGGGCGCGATACTGTGGAACGGAAAAAGCGGCCCCGGAAGTTTGCGCGCCACGCTTGGCTATGCGCCCCAAGCCGTTGATCTGCCGGAGGATCTGACGGCACGCGAGTTTGCGATGCATATCGCGTCACTGAAAGGATTGAGCCTCTCTGCGGCCGACAAGCAGTTCGGCGCCATCACGGATGCGATCGGCTTGCATGCTGATATCAACAATCGGATCGCGAGCTTTTCTGGCGGGATGCGCCGCCGGCTCATCTTTGCACAAGCGTTGCTTGGCGATCCGCAGGTGTTGGCGCTCGATGAACCAACGGCGGAGCTGGATGGTGAGACCGCGCGCCGCCTGAGCGCACTCATCGTTGAGCGGGCCAAAACGGCGATCGTCGTTGTGACGACGCACCTTGCCGATGAACTTGCCCCGTTTGCCCGCGCCACGCTGCGTGTGGAAAACGGCAACGTGGCGGCTACGGCGTCGTCGCGGGCGATGGAGGGCGTGCGTTGAACGCGGCAGCCATTTCTCTTTCGTCGCTGAACACCTCGCTGCTGCGGTACGGACGCAGCCGTGCGCTGTGGCTGATGTTGCTCGTGGCGCCGATTGGTGCGCGCTACATGCTGCCGTTCGAGGATGGTGGCGGCATCAAGATCGCCGTCGGCAATGCATTGCCGGTGATGACCTCGCCGTTCCTTGGCGTGTCGCTGGGTATCATCGTGTCGACGTTGGTGTTGCCGATTGCGTGGCTCTATCTGCGATCGAACACGACGCGGCGTCAGCCGTGGCAGGTTGAAGAGGTAACGGCCGGATCGCGCATTTCAATCGCACTCGGTCGCTTCGCGGCGGATGCTGGGGTTCTTCTGGCTATTTTAGCGGCGCTCAATCTTGCCGGTGTCTATCTCGCGACATTCATGCTGCAGGGTGACGCGCTCAATATCGCCGAACTGAGTTTTGCTTTGTGGGTGGTCGCGGCGCCTGCGCTGGTTGGTCTTGCCGCTCTGCGGATATTGTTCGATGCGCGCCCGCTTTTGCGTTCAGGGTTCGGAGACTTTGCTTATTTCTGCGTTTGGATCGGATCGATTGCGGCGCCGATAGTCACCGATAAGGCTGAGCCCAGCTTTGCCGCGAACATGTGGGACTTCGCGGGTTTCGTCACGCCGTTGAAGTACGGGGCGCCTCCGGGCACAGATAGTTTTTCTATCGGCGGCGGCTTCCTCGCGACGGGTACGATCGATCTTGATGTGATGGCCGGGCTTTTGTCGCCGGGATATCTCCAAGCTCGTCTGGCCTGGGTAGCGATTGCGGTGGTTCTCGTCGTGGTCGCAGGGCTCATCTACGCGCCCCATAAGTCTAAGAAGAAAGCTGTGCTCGCCGGGCGATTGGGTGCTTTGCTGAATGCCGGAGCGCCGCCGCGGGCGATTGCGGATGCGCCGCCGGCGCGGCGCGCGGTTGTGAGCGCGTTGAATTTGCTGGTTGCCGAGTTTCGATTGATCGGATCGGGGCGGGCATTCGTGTTGCTCGCTTGCGCCGCTGCGGCGGTCGCTGCGATTGCACCGGACTTCAGGCACGCCGCGAGTCCGGTGGCTCTACTCGTGCTGCTGTTCGCGCTCAGCGCTCATGCAGGGCGCGCGGAGGCGCGTGGACTGGTTTCGTTGACCAAGGTGGCTGACCTCGCGCCGATGGCGCGGCGCGCGGCCTTTATTCTGGCGGGCGCCATGTGGTCGACGTTGTTGGCATTGCCTGCTTTGGTGCGGAACCCATCGCTTGAAACGCTAACGCTCGCCTCCGCCACGGGTGCGGCCGCGGCTCTTGTTGCGATCTTGCTGTCAACGTTGACGGGAAGCTCGTTCGCCGCGCGGCTCGTATTGTTGGTGCTGTGGTATGGATACTCGTCCTCGTAAGCGCCCCGCGGCGCTGCTACATAAGACGCATGATTGAAGCACGATGTGGGTGTGGCGCGTTGCGCGTGCAGGTTGAAGGCGAACGTGAGGCCGTCGTGGCCTGCAGTTGCGATGATTGCAGACGACGCAGTGGATCGGCGTTTGGCATGGGGGTCTATTACCCGCGCGCCGCGCTCTCTTTCGTAGGCGAGCCTGGCGCCTACACGCGGCCAACTGATAGCGGCAACACGTTCACGACGTTCTTTTGCCCGACGTGCGGGACGAGCCTTTATTGGCACGGCTCGCGCGATCCATCACGCGTTGGCATCGCCGTCGGATGTTTTGAACCGGCAGAGCAGTTCGCGCCCGATCGCTCTGTCTACGACGTGAACAAGCAGCGCTGGGTGGACTTTGGCGACATCCCAGGCTTCGAGCGCGGGCGTGATAGCACGCGGACGCGCTAACCGCCGCTGGCTTCACCCTTGGCGCCGCACGCCGCGCATTTGCCGGTGTGCTCGACGGTGAAGTGTCCACACGCGTCGCACGGCTCATTGCGATAACCGGTTGCTGGCGGCTTGGCGGGCGCCATGGATGCGTCCTTGCGATCGCGCGTCGCGCTTTCGACGACCGAGCGCGGGCGTAGCATCACCAGATTGTCCGGCGAGGCGCCGCGTGCGAAGCCACGCGATATGAGGCGCGCTGCACTTTCAGCGTCGGTTGCGCGCTTGCTGAGGCCATCCCCGCGCGCGTCGAACGGATCGACCTGCGCGAGGTCTGTGCGTCCCAGATAGGACACCGCAAGCTCGCGGAAGATGTAGTCGAGGATCGACGTGGCGTGGCGGATGGTTTCATTGCCCTTCACTTCGCCAGCGGGCTCAAAGCGCGTGAAGAGGAAGGCGTCGCAATATTCCTCGAGCGGCACTCCATATTGCAGGCCAATCGAAATCGAGATGGCGAAGTTGTTCATCAATGAGCGGAACGCCGCACCTTCCTTATGGAGATCGATGAAGATTTCGCCGAGCTCCCCGTCGTCATATTCGCCAGTGTGCAAATAGACTTTGTGGCCCCCGACTGTGGATTTCTGGATGTAACCCTTGCGTCGTTCAGGCAGGCGGCGGCGCTCTACGCGCGCTGGGGCTTCCTGGACCGGTGAAGTCGTGATCGGTTGCGCCGCCGCTGGTGGAGCTGCGCGCGCCTCCGGCTCATCTTCAATTGGTGTGAGCGTCAGCGTAATCGGCGGCGCTTCCGCTTGGATCGCGATCAGCGCGACGCCAGCGGCCTGAGCTGCCTCGAGCAGATTCGTGCGTTGCGGGGCGTTCGCGAGGTCCAACGTGAGGTCCAGCGCCGCGTTTGCAAACGGAGCAACCGCCGCCGCCATCGCGATTTGGGCACTGACGGCGATGTTGCGTCCGAAGATCGCCGCGTGCTCGGCCCTGAGGCCCGGCGCGCCGATGAGGTCGCTGGCGCCGAGGCAATAGGCTTCGGCGGAGGCGATTTCTTCCTCCGAGAAGCCGAGCGTCATCAGCAGATCGCCGCGCTTTCCGGCGGCGACGTCAGGCGGGAGTTTGAGGATGTCTTCGCAGATTTCCGGTCCGATCACGAGTGGATGCACGACTGCGCGGATGTTGAACGCATCGGCGGCGGCATCCTCTATTGCGTCGAGCGCCGGCTCGGTGAGGCCAAGCTTCTCGAGACGATCAAGGCTGACGCCTGGGGCGCCGCGAAGCGTGCGGCGTCCCTCAATGTGCTGTGCAATTGCTGCGATCTCTTCGCCGTCATAGCCGAGAGCTGAGAGTGCGCCGCGGACGTCCTCGCTCAGAAGGCGGCCAAAGCCGCCGTCGTCACGCTGACCGTAGACGGCGATGGTTTGCGCTGGGGCGAGACCTGGCGCAGTGGCGCCAATTGAGCGCGCCGTTGCGGCGTCGTTTGCAAACGCGATAGTGATGGCGCAGCGCAAGCCCGCATTCTTCGGCCCAGGCAGCGCTCGGTAAATCGAGAGCGCGTGCTCAGCGATCTGACCTTTAAGTGCACCGGCTGCTTCGCGCGCCGCTTTGACAGTAGCTTCTTCTTGCCGTTTCACGCGCGTCCACTCGGGATAGGCGCTTTTTGCGGCGGCAAGTGCGGCGCTTTCGGAAATCGCCGAGCCGTGCGCGAGAGCGGTCACGCTAGCGGCGAGGCCACGACCTTCGTCGCTGTCATAGGCAATGCCGGCGCGCATAAGCAGTGCAGCTAGGCCTTCAAGGCGGATCAAGATAGCGCGGCGCGGCGAGCCAGCGCCGCCGTGAGCGGCATCAAGCGCACGGACGAGCGTACGGATCGCCGCCTCAAACGTGGCGATGTCGAACGTGCGCTCGCCCATAAAACGCGAGAGCGAAATGCTGGCGCCGATGACGCTGCCTTCCGTTTCCGATCGAACCGCGCCGGTTGGATCGATGGCGCCGTTGGCGAAGGCGGTGAGTGCATGCGCGCCAATTTCGGGAGACGCGATGGCAATGCGGCGGTGCGTAGGATCGGCCCCGGCGTCCAGCGCCGAGGTGTACGCGCCGCGCGCGACCGCGCCCGCAAGCGCTGCGATGATGTCGCTATCCGGCGCGCCGGTGAGACGAGCATTCGCGGCTTTAATCTGCACGCCGCCGTGTTCGGCGTTGAGACCGTTGCGGACAGCTTCGATGGCGAGATCAGCGAGTGCTGCGTCGAGAGCGCGTGCGCCGGCTGCGAGAGCCGCCCCGGCGCGCGCACGTGCTGCGCCAGCGGCGATGATCTCAAGCGCTGCGTCGCCGGTTGGCCGGACAAGAATGGATGGGCCATCGCGCCCAATCGGGTCAGCGACACGCGCTGCGGCATCCAGTGCATCAAGCGCTGCGGCGGAGGGCGCGCCAGCAATGCCGAGCTTCGCGCCGGCAGCGAGCAATGTTTGCGCGCGTGCGATGGCTTCCAGCTCTTCGCTGCGTTGCTCAGGCCAATGCAACAACGCCGCGGAAACAGCGAGTTCGGCGCCGGCCGAGAGCGACGCACGCATCAACGGGGTGTCGAGCGTCACTTGCCCACGCTCAAGAAGCTTCAGCACGTCCTTGCCAAGCGCGGGATCTTCGGCCCACAGGCCGATCCGTTCGGCGGCGCGCTTAAGGGCCTTGCTCACGCTTGGGCCAGCGGGCGTTTCAACGGCGATGCCCGCCTCCAGGGCGGTCTGAACCATTGCGTCGGTCCACGCCTCTGGCGCTTCCGCGGCCGGGCGGATGTCGTCGTCGTGATCTTGAGCCATGGCTAGCCTCCGTGAGCCAGGCGCGACTCTACCTTTGATCCGGGCTCGCAATCAATATGTAGTAGGTGGCAACTCGGGATAACTACAGGATATTGTTTCGCACCCGCACTGGACGTAAAGGGCGACGCTCGTCATATTGCGCGCCGCCAAAGCTGCGGGACCGGGACGTGGTCCACAAAAAGCCCTCTGCGGAGACAAACAAAAGCCCATGCTGAAAGCGATTTTTTCCTGGTGGAACGGCGCCACCGTGGGCGCGCGGCTCGATATCTGGCGCCGTGGGGTTTTCGTGGGCGAAGACGAACAGGGTAACAAATACTTTGAAGAGAAGCGGCCCTCGATCGAAGGCCGCAAGCGCCGCTATGTGATTTATAATGGCCTCGCTGAAGCGTCTCGTGTTTCGCCCGATTGGCATGGCTGGATGCACCACACGGTCGCGGAGCCGCCTACGATTGCGCCGTTGAAGCGTCAGGCTTGGGAAAAGCCGCACCAGCCAAATCTAACCGGCACGGTGAGGGCGTATCGACCGAAGGGTTCGCTGGCGCGCGGCGGCGTTAGGCAAGCGTCAACCGCCGATTACGAGGCTTGGTCTCCAGATTCGGGGGATCGCCGGTGAAATTGAATTTCGAGCGTTGGGGCGAAACCATTCTAGGCGCTGTCGTCGCGGCGGTTGCTGTTGTTTTCTTCGCATTTGCTGCGGCGCAGGCGGGCCAGAACACCACCGGCGGCGGCTACGATTTGCATGCGAGCTTTCAGCGCGTTGATGGAGTTGGCGTCGGCTCAGACGTTCGAATTTCCGGCGTGAAGGTCGGTGTCGTGCGCGCGGTTTCGCTCGACCCCGCCACCTATAACGCGGTGCTCACCTTCTCGGTGAACCACGGCATCGAAGTGCTCGATGAATCGACGGCGCGCATCGCGACGGATGGATTGCTTGGCGGCGGATACGTCGCCATCGAGCCGGCTGGCATGGATCCGTTGCCGCCCGGTGGTGAGATTCCGAACACTCAGGGTTCGATAGATCTGCTTACGTTGTTTGCAAGTTTTGCTCAGGGCTCGGGGAACTCTGGGAGCTCCACAGAGGAAGCTGCTCCATGATGCGTTTTCTGGCCGCCGCGGCGGTGATTTTTACTCTCAGCGCAAGCCCGGCCTTTGCGCAGCGCGCAGTGGTGCGCGGGCTCGATAAGATCACGGGCCATGCGCGCGATTACACGCTGACGCTTGGCCGCCCGGCGCGTGTGGGCTCGCTTGAGGTGATCGCACGCTCCTGCTCGAAAGCTGCTCCCGAAGAAACGCCGGAAGTGCGCATCTTCCTGCAGATTTACGATCATCCCGCCGCGCGCGAGGGTGAGGAAAGTGAGCGCCGGCAGGTGTTCGAGGGCTGGATGTTTGCATCGAGCCCCGGCCTCAACGGCCTCGAGCACCCCACTTACGACATCTGGGCGATCGACTGCCGCTCCTGAAGGTCAAGCGTTCAGTGACAGCACTGGGCGTTTCGCGCTAAGCGGACGCCATGCGCATTCTTTGTACCAATGACGATGGCATCCACGCGACCGGCCTTGCGGTCCTGGAGAAGATCGCGCGCACGTTCAGTGATGACGTGTGGGTGATCGCGCCTGAGAACGAACAGTCTGGCGCGTCGCGCGCGCTGACGCTCTCGGCGCCGATACGGGTTCGCAAGGTGGATGAGAAGCGTTTTGCGGTGACGGGCACGCCGACGGATTGCGTGTTGCTCGGGATCGAGCACCTGATGGATAGCGCGCCGGATTTGGTGCTTTCGGGCGTCAATCGGGGTCAGAACATTGCCGAGGATGTGACTTTCTCGGGAACGATCGCGGGCGCGATGCAAGGCATGCAGCTTGGCATTCCGGCGATAGCACTAAGCCAAGCGCGCGGCTTTCGCGGCGAAGAAGCGAAGATCCCGTGGGAGACGGCCGAGACTTTTGGGCCAGGTGTCGTCGGCCAGTTGCTGAAGCACGGCTGGGCCAAGGACGTGCTGATGAACATCAATTTTCCCGACGTCCTGCCGCAGGACGTGAAGGAAGTTGAAGTCACGACACAAGGTCGGCGCGACCATCACATCGTCTATGCTGACAAGCGGACCGATCCGCGTGGCGGCACATATTATTGGCTCGGATTTCGCAGCACGCTCTCGAACCCGCCGCAGGGCGCCGACATTCGTGCGATTTACGACGGACGGATTTCGGTTACGCCGCTCCATATCGATCTCACGCACATGGAGACGGTGCACAAGTTCAAGGGTGTGTTGGGCGGCGCTCCGCCGAAGGTTGATTGAACGTGGATCCAGCGCGGCTCATGCGGTTCGTGTTGGAGATGCGCCAAGCTGGCGTGACGGACGCGCGTGCATTGTCTGCCTTGGAGCGCACGCCGCGCACGCACTACGCCCCTGAGCACCTGCAGGGCCTTGCACTCGATGATGTCGGACTGCCGCTTGCACACGGGCAGACGATGTCCAAACCCTCGCTGGTCGGGCGCGTGATCAGTGCGTTGGGCCCGCAGGCCGATGACGTGATCTTGGAAATTGGAACGGGTTCAGGCTTTCAGGCGGCAGCGCTTTCCTCGGTCGCCAGCAAGGTGATCTCCATCGATCGATGGAATGAACTCGTCGTTGCCGCGCGCGGGCGTTTTGGGACGGCGCGTCTGATGCGAACCTTTGCCTTTCTTGGCGATGGTTTCGACGGTTGGGCTGATGATGGGCCGTATGATCGGATCGTTATAAACGCTGCGCTGGAGGACTTTCCGGCGCCATTACTCAATCAGTTGAAGCCGGGTGGCGTCATCGTCGCGCCGCTGGGTGATGCGCAGAGTCAGCGGTTGATTCGGTCTCGGAATGGCCAGCGTGAAGATCTGGGGCCGATTAAACTGCATCTCATGGAGCGTGGGCTCGGCGAGGCGCCTGGGGCGGGTTGAGGCTTGGGTTGATTCTGGCGGAAACTGCGCCGATGACGCGCGCCGCGCTCTTGCTTGCATTGCTGACCGGGGCCTGCGCGTCGGCTAGCCCGGCGCCTATTTCGTATGGCGACAGCGGTGCGCGCGCAGAGGCGCCAGCGCCGCAACGCGCCGAGCGCAGGACGCCAGCGCCTATAGAACGCCGCACTCCGACACCGCGACTTGAAGAGCAGCGCGCGTCGCCGGCGCCGCAAAGAGCGCCGCCGGAGCAACCCAATTGGGCCGATGGCGAGGGGACGCCGCTTTCAGCATATGCGTTGCAGCCGGGTGATGTGCAGCCGTTCGATCCAGCAAATCTGCCGCGCTCGCATCATGTGAGCGGGGACGAGTCCGTCTACGACATCGCTACACGCTATCAGGTGCCGCTGCGCGCGCTGATCGATCAGAACCGTCTTGAACCCCCGTATGGATTGGCCGCGGGCCGTGTGCTTGAGTTGCCGCCTCCGCGCTATCACGTGGTTCGGCGCGGTGAGGATCTCGGCGACATCGCAAGGCGCTACAATGTTGACCTGCGTTCACTTGCGTTGCTGAATCGCCTGCAGCCGACTGCCGACGTAGGTGCGGGAGAGCGGATCTATTTGCCGGCAATGGCGCGTGAGATGGCGCAGGAAGCGACGCCGGCTCCGATTGGGGTTGGCGCGTCCGCGCCTTCCGGTTCGGGTCGTTTTTCGTGGCCGTTGCGCGGCGAGGTGGTGTCGCGCTTTGGCGCTCAGCCGGGCGGTACGCGTCTCGATGGAATTGAGATCGCAGGACGCGAAGGTGCGTCGGTTGCCGCCGCCGCTGATGGTGACGTGATTTATGCCGGCGATGACATAGAGGCGCTGGGTTTCCTCGTGCTCGTGCGCCACGCCGACAATTACGTCACCGCCTACGCCTATAACCGGCGGGCGCTTGTTCGAGAGGGACAGCGTGTGCGCGCCGGAGAGGGGATTGCTGAACTGGGCGCGCGTCCTGATGGGCGCGCGCGTCTGCTGTTTCAGGTGCGCCGGGGAAGCGATGTGCTAGATCCGGCGCCGTTAATGGGGGCGCAGCGCTAGGAGTGCGGCGAAACGGCGCAAAGGTTCGGATACGCCTCATTGAAATGGCAGGGTCTCCCGATATAGTCCCGGCCGACTTAGAGGGGCCTCCACCCCCATCCTTCCCAATCGTCCGAACGGCGGGATGCCGTTCCTAGCGAGGATCAATGTTCATCTCTTCCGCATACGCGCAAACGGCCGCCGGGGCTGACCCGACGACCGGTCTTCTGATGCAGATCGCGCCGCTCATTCTGATTTTCGTCGTCTTCTATTTCTTGCTGATCCGTCCCCAGCAGCAGGCGCGTAAGCGTCACATGGAGATGGTCGCAGCGCTGAAGAAGAACGACATCGTCGTCACCTCCGGTGGCTTCATCGGTAAGGTGAAGTCCGTCGCCGACGATGAAGTGCGCGTCGAACTCGCGCCGAACGTCGATGTGCGTATCCTGCGTCACGCTATTTCGGAAGTCCGCTCGAAAACCGAGCCGGCGCCCGCGAACGATTCCAAAGCAACATCGGAATAATATCCAATGCTCAAGCTACCGCGTTGGCGCGTGGTCCTCGTGATCATTTTCAGCGTCTTGGGTCTCGTGTTCGCGATGCCCAACGTGCTGCCGCCGAATGTCCGTGAACACATCCCGACGTGGTTGCCGCACCAGACGCTCAACCTCGGTCTCGATTTGCAGGGCGGTTCGCATCTGCTGCTGGAAGTCGATACTGAGACCTTGCATCGAAATCAGCTCGATAACATCGCCGAGCAGATGGCTTCGACGCTGCGCGAGGCAGAGCCTGCTATCCGCTACACCGGCCGAGGTGTTGTTGGGGATGCGGCGCGGGTTCGGTTGATCGATCCGACGGAAATGCGCCGCGCGCTTGAAGTGCTGCGTCCGATTTCGCGTTCATCCACGAACGGCAACGAGATTATCGCTTTTACCGAGGGCGCGGATGGCGCGATTGAAGGGCGCATGACGCCCGCTTCGCTGCGTGAATTGAGCCGTCAAGCGGCGCAGCAATCGATTGAAGTTATTCGCCGCCGCGTCGACCCCACTGGCGCGAACGAAATCAACCCCGTTCGCCAAGGCGAGAACCGTATCGTTGTCCAGGCGCCGGGTGTTTCCGATCCGGAGATGCTCAAGGACCGTATCGGTACGACGGCTTTGATGACCTTCCACATGGTGCGTGAAGTCGAGCCGGGCGGTGCGCTGCCGCCGGGCACGATGCTCGTGCAGCCTGATCCGGAGATGGGCGCGCAGCCTGAAGTGGTCGAGCGCCGTCCGCGGTTCACAGGCGAGCGCCTCGTAAGCGCCACGCCGTCGACGGATTCGCAAACCGGCGAGTTCGTGCTCTCGTTCCGTCTCGACTCCGAGGGCACGCGCCTGTTCTGTCGCATCACGCGCGACAACACCGGCCAGCGTTTCGCCATTCTGCTCGACAACCAGGTGCTCACTGCGCCGCGGATCAATGAACCGATCTGCGGCGGCTCGGGTCAGATCAGTGGTAACTTCACCGCGCAGAGCGCCAACGATCTTGCGATCATGCTGCGTGCGGGCGCGCTGCCGGCGCCGCTGACAGTCATTGAGCAACGTACGGTTACGGCCGAACTTGGTCAGGACGCCGTTGATGCGGGCACCAAGGCGACGCTCTACGGCGGCATCGCGGTCGTTCTGTTCATGGTGCTGGCTTACGGCATGTTCGGCGTGCTCGCGTGCCTCGCGCTGGTGATCAACATCGCCATGATCATCGGCGTCATGTCGATTACGGGCGCGACGCTGAGTTTGCCCGGCATCGCGGGTCTGGTTCTCACCATGGGCATGGCCGTCGACGCCAACGTTCTCATCTACGAGCGTATGCGCGAAGAACAGGCAAACGGGCGAGGTCCGGCCTTGGCTATCGATGCGGGCTTTGCCCGTGCGTTGGTGACCATCATCGACTCGCACGTGACGCAGATTGGCGTGGCGCTCATTCTGTTCTGGTTCGGTCACGGACCGGTTCGAGGCTTTGCTTGGACGCTCTCGATCGGCGTTGTCACGTCGGTGATCACCGCAACGCTCGTTACACAATTCTTTATCGCGATTTGGTTCCGCCTCGTGCGGCCCCAAAAGCTTCCAATTTGACGGAGACACACCAATGGTTTGGCCACTCGTCAAATTGATCCCGAAGAAGACGCACTTTGGCTTCGTGCGTTTCGCCTTTTTCGCTTCGTTCGCGTCGATCGTTCTCGTTTTGGCGTCGTTTGGCTCGATGATCTCAGCGGGATATCGGGAGAGCCCGATTGCGCTTTACGAACGTGCGACCGGTGCGCCGCTCGATCGTCTCGGCAGCGTGCTGACGCACGGATTCAATCTGGGCATCGACTTCACCGGCGGTACGCTGATGGAGATCCACGCATCGGCGCCGATCGATATCGCCCGTCTTCGTGAAGAGTTGCACCAGTTGGATATCGGCGAAGTGCAGGTTCAAGGTTATTCGGACCCACATAACGCCATGGTGCGCCTGCCGCCGCAACAAACCGAAGGTGACGCAGACATGCGTGCGGCGCGTCGCGCAATCGAAGAGGCGGTGCCTGGCGTTCAGTTCGGTGCGTCCGAGGCGGTCGGCCCGAAGGTTTCCGGTGAGCTCTTTGTCAACAGTCTCGTTTCGCTTGGTTTGGCGATGCTGTTGGTGATGGGCTACATTTGGGTTCGTTTCGACCTGCAGTTCGGCGTTGGCGCGGTTCTTTCGCTCTTCCACGACGCCATTTTGACGCTCGGTATTTTCTCGTTCTTTCGTATCGAGTTCACGCTGCCTGTTATCGCGGCGCTGCTCACGGTCATCGGTTATTCCATGAACGATACGGTCGTGGTGTTCGACCGAATGCGTGAAAATTTTCGCAAATACAAAACAATGCCTCCGCCGGACGTGATCGATCTGTCGATCAATGAGACGCTCTCGCGGACCTTGATGACCATTGGCACCGTCTTGCTCGCTTCGGCGGCGCTCTATATCTGGGGCGGTCCGACGATGGAGGCGTTTGCCATTTGTATGTTGTTCGGAACCGTCATCGCCACGTATTCATCCATCTACATCGCTGCACCGGCTCTGCCGCTGTTCGGTGATCGACCTGGCCGGCCGTCTAAGCCGGCGACAGGGATGATGGCGCGGGGCAATGCTGCTTCGGAATAGGGGAGGCGCCGATGGCGTGGTTTTTGAGCAATCTTAAGTACGTCGCATGGACCGCGCTCGCGGTCGCGGCGCTGATCTTGATTTACTTCGCCATGGGCGTGGCGGGATACGCGTTCAGCGATGGCGCGTTCTGGGAAGCGGTTCTGCGTTGGGGCCACGTGCTGGTTGGCATCATGTGGATCGGCCACCTCTATTATTTCAACTTCACGCAAATCCCAAACATGCCGAAGATTCCGGATGAGCAGAAACCGGCGGTCACCAAGGTGATCGCGCCGGTTGCACTTTACTGGTTTCGCTGGGGCGCGATGCTGACGCTGATCACAGGCCTGCTGCTCGCTTGGAACCAAGGCTATCTTTTGCAGGCCTATACGTTGGGCTTCGCGGACGATCCTTCGTTCGCCGTGCCGAAGCACATCCTGATCGGCATCGGCATGTGGCTGGCGACGATCATGTGGTTCAACGTCTGGTTCATTATCTGGCCGAACCAGCAAAAGGCCCTCAACATCGATAACAAGTATCCGAACCTTGACGCCGCTGCGAAAGCCGCCGCCGGTAAGACGGCGATGCTGTTCTCGCGCACGAACACTTTCCTCTCGGCGCCGATGCTCGTCGCCATGACGGGTGCGAGCACCCTGTTCTAACTGGACGGAGGCGAAGAGTTTAAACGCCCGCGCTGTCATGGCGCGGGCGTTTTGCGTTAGAAGTCGTGCGTGAACGTGGAACTCGACACCTTGGTGCGGCGCGTAGACGAGGATCGCTGGTTGGCGAGCCGGTTCACGTCGCCCGCGGTTCGCACCCGCCTTATTGCGATCTACGCCGTGAACTACGAAATCTCCCGTACGGCCGACACGGTGCGGGAGCGAGGATTAGGCGCAATCCGCCTGGAATGGTGGCGCGGTGCGCTGCAGGAAATCCATGAGGGCAACCTGCCGCGCGTGCATCCGGCGTTGGCGGCGTATGCGGAGGCAAACCGTCAGACACCATTCACGCCTGCGACCGTTGAAGCTCTGATCGAAGCGCGGGGCAGCGACTTTGAACCGAACCCCTTTAAGGCCCGCGCCGCATTTGATCGCTACGTCGACGCAACAGCTGGCGGTGTGATGCGATTGGCCGTTGAGGCTTGTGGCGGCTCACTTCGAGACAATGGCGTTGAGGGATTTGTCGCCAGGGCCGCCTGGGTTTGGGGCGCCGTGGGCTTGTTGCGTGCGGAGGGGGCTTTGAAGGCGCGTGGCCGCAATATGTTGCCTCCTGACGCCGCTGGCGTCGCTCGAGACGCGGCGGCGGCCTGTCGCGCGCTCCGAAGTGAGCCGGCCCTAAATAGCGCGCTCTTTCCCGCCATCGGGTATGCCGCGCTTGCGCCCGGTTATCTCGACGCCATTCATAAGAAGCGCGAGGCGCCGCAGCTGTTGACGCGTCAGATCCGGCTCGTGGCCGCTGCAGCGTTTGGGCGGCTTTAGCGCGTGCTGGTGAGGCGCTCGCGCGCTTCACGCGCCGCTTCGCGAATGCGCGTTTCGAGCAGCGGCTGGTTGAACCCCGGTATCAACTCGCCGTTGATGATGAAGCCGGGAGTGCCTGTGATGTTGTAGTCGATGGCGTGAGCGCGGTTCTGCTCGAGGATCGCCGTGATTTCGGGATTGTTCATGTCGCGGCGCATGCGCGTCACATCGATGCCGACGCGGCGTGCAATCGCGTCGATGTCCGAGGTTGTCATGTCGCGATCCAGCGGATGGCTCATCAGAGCCTGGTGGAACTGGAGGTAGCGGCCCTGTGGACGCGCAGCGAGCGCCGCCCGCGCCGCCTCCATCGAGGCGTCACTGAGGATCGGCAATTCCTTAAACACGATGCGGATATCACGACGCGTGCGCGAGACGTCGAGCACCCATTGGAGCGCTGCGTGGCAATAGGCGCAGCGGTAATCATAGAACTCTACGATCGTGACCGGCGCATCAACTGGGCCGATGGAGAAATCGCGCGGATCGGCTTTGATCTGTTGCCAGCGCTCGGCCGAGCTCCGCTCCGCTAGGGCGTCGAGCGCTTCACGCAACACCTCCGGATTACGCACCAGATAGTCGCGCACAATGGCTCGGATTTCCGCTTGTTCCTGACCGTTGAATGTCTGCGCTGACGCGATGGGCGCGGCGAAGAGGGCAAGGCAGGCGAGGACGAACAGGCGCGCGATCACGGCAGGCTCCAGCTTGAGTAGGCTGACATGGCCGCTTTTGGCTGGCCCGGCAAGTTCAGCCGCGACGACCGCCGCCGCTGGTGCGTTGCATGCGCTCACGCACCTCGTTGCCGGCGAAGTTCACTATGTCATCGGCGCGGCGATAATCGACGGTGTTGCGCGGGAGCGAGCGGCGCGCGCGCTCGGCGAAATTGAGCGCGCTGGCATAGTCGCCGACGGTGAAGCTTGCTTCGGCGGAGGCGAGTTCGGCCAGAGGTTCCTCGCCGCGCTCAAAGCGCGCCGAAGCCATTTCGCGCCAGGCAAAACCGTTGTCGGGTTCGCGGCGAACGGCGTCGGACAGCAGACGGATCGCCTCTTCGGTGCCGGCGCGGCCGTTTGCGGCAACGAGCGCCCGCGCTAGGTTGACCTGCAGCAGCGGCTGGTTCGGTGCGAATTCGAGTGAGCGGCGGTGATAGGGAATGGACTCCGCGGCGCGGCCATTCTCGAACAGGATCTGTCCCATCAACTCCTGGAAGTAGGGATTACGCGGATCTTCGGCGATCAGAACGTCAAGTTCTGCGCGAGCCTGATCGAGCTTGGCTTGACGATAATAGGCGATGGCGCGGGCGTATCGGGCTGGCTGAGATGTATCGCGCAACGGATAGCGCGCGAGCACTTGGCCTTCCGAGCGGACGAAGCCGATCAATTTTGCTTGCATGAAACGGAAACGGCGCAAGTTGTCGTCGCTATCAACGGCGTCTCGATGCGAGCCGCTGTCGACGCGCTGGCGCAAGGCTTCGACGCGATCCGATGAATATGGGTGCGTCATCATCCACGGCGGCGCGCGGCGGGTTTGCCATTCAAACGGGCGGATTTGGCTGTCGAAGAAGGAGATCAGGCCCCGGCCTGATTGACCCGATTGCTCAAGGAAGGTCGCGCCCGCTTGGTCGGCGGCGCTTTCTTGGACTTGCGTGAAGCGAACGAAGTTCGCCATCGCAAAGCCCTGCGATCCGGCGATGAGCGCGGCGCCCGCGTCGGGCGCACCGGCAGCGATTGCGAGCACGCCGAGGCCAATCGAGATCAGCATCGGACCCATGGATTGGTTCATCGCTTCGCGTGAGCGCGAAAGGTGGCCGCCGGAGATGTGACCCGTTTCATGCGCGAGCACGCCGATGATTTCGTTCGGTGTCTCGGCGCGCATGATGAGGCCGGTGTTGACGAAGATGTTCTGACCGCCCGCAACGAATGCGTTCACGTTGTCTTCGTTGACGATCATGATGCGGACGTCGTCGCGGCGCAGTCCCGCGGCGTCGAGCAAGGGATTGGTATAGACGCGCAGCGTGTCCTCGATCTCGGCATCGCGGATTAGCGCCTGAGCGGAAGCTTCTTGCCCCGCCAGCAAGGCGAGCGCGCTGAGCGCTGCAACGGCGCCGGCCGCGCCGCGGCCAAGCCTAGAAAGAACAGACGCGGCCATGCCCGCTCCTTGAATCCAATGCCTGCCCCCAAACCGGTTGAAGCGCCGGTTTGGGGCGGGAAAAAGGCCTTACGGCTCAACCCTCATCAGTTCTTCTTCGACCAACGTGACAGGCGCGAGAAGAATTTGTCACGGCGCTCTTGGTCTGGCTCGTAGGCGGGTGCGTCCGGCGTTGCGGCAACGGCAACAGGTTCTACTTGCGCCATCACCACTGGGCTGGGCGCCTCGTGATGGACTTCAGCGACCGGCTCGGCCGCGGGATGCACGATGATCTCGGCCTCACGCACTGGCGCGTCTTCACCGACCCCTGCGGCAGTCTCGACGCGTCGTGCATCGCCATTGCGGGCAGGACGCTCAGGGCGGGGCGTGAGATGCTTGAGATCGGCGCTGACGAAATCCAGCCATTCGCCGCCATCGACCTCATACACACGACGGCCACGCCCGCGGCCGCGACGGCGGCGGCGATTACGGCCGCCGCGTTCTTCACGTGCAGCTGCCGGCTTTGGCGTCTCGCTGTTATCTTCGCCGCGCGTCTCTACTGTTTCACCGTCTTCACCTTCACGGCGGCGCTTGCCACCGCGGCGGCCACGGCGGCGGCGGCGCTTGCGATCATCGCTTTCGGCGTCAGAGTCGGCGCCCGCGACGACACGGGGCGTTGCTTCCGCTTCGTCCTCGGCGCCGTCTTCGATCTCGTCTTCAACTTCATCATCGCTGCTGGCGGCGGCGGCCAGGGCGTCTGCCTCTTCGGCTTCGATTTCGACGTCGCGGCGTTGTTGCTTGCGGCCGCGCGCTGGCGTGGCCTCGGCTTCTTCGTCCTCTTCGTAACCACCGTCGAGGACGATGATTTCGAAGTCGCCGGAGTGCATCGCAGCTGACGTGCCGATGCGGACACGGACGTGATTGTTCTCTTCGATGGTCGCGAGTGCGTCGCGCTTTTCATTGAGAAGGTAGATCGCCGTATCCGACGCGGTCCGCGCTTCGATCAGACGGTTCTTCTTCTTTGCAGCGGCCTCATCGAGTGCACGCAGCAAAGCAAGCGAGGCGCTTTCGACCGATCGAACGCGGCCCGAGCCCTGGCAATGTTCACAGACGTGGCTGGTGCCCTCGAGCACGCCGGTGCGACGACGCTGGCGCGAGAGTTCCAGCAACCCAAAGCCGCTGATCTTGCCCATCTGAACGCGTGCGCGATCGAAGCGGAGATTGTCTTTCATCCGCTTTTCGACGACCCGATCGTTCTTCGACTCTTCCATGTCGATGAAGTCGATCACGATGAGGCCGGCGAGGTCGCGAAGGCGCATCTGGCGAGCCGCTTCGTCGGCCGCTTCAAGGTTTGTCTTGAACGCGGTCTGTTCGATATTGCGTTCGCGCGTTGCGCGGCCGGAGTTCACGTCGATGGCGACGAGCGCTTCGGCTTGGTTGATAACGATGTAGCCGCCGCTCTTTAGATGGACGATCGGCGAGTAGATCGATTCAAGCTGCTTTTCGACGCCTTGCTTGGCGAAGATTGGCGTTGAATCTTTCCACAAATGAACGCGCTTCGCGTGGCTCGGCATGAGCATCCGCACGAAGTCTTTGGCTTCCTTGTACGCGCCCTCGCCATCGACGTGAATTTCATCGACGTCTTTGTCGTAGAGGTCGCGGATCGCGCGCTTAACGAGCGAGCTTTCTTCGTAGATCAGAGCCGGCGCGACCGACTTCATGGTTTCGTCGCGGATCGTCTCCCACGCGCGTGAGAGGTATTCGTAGTCTCGTTTGATCTCGGTTTTGGTGCGTTTGGCGCCGGCGGTGCGGATGATCAGACCTTGCCCTTGCGGCACTTCAAGATCGGTCGCGATCTTCTTCAAACGCTTGCGGTCGGTCGCTTGCGTGATTTTGCGCGAGATCCCACCGCCGCGGCCGGTGTTCGGCATCAGGACGCAATAGCGGCCTGCCAGCGAGAGGTAGGTCGTGAGGGCGGCCCCTTTGTTGCCGCGCTCTTCCTTGACCACCTGGATCAACATGATCTGGCGACGGCGGATGACCTCTTGGATCTTGTAGCGGCGCGTCAGGATGCGGCGGCGGCGTTCATCACGCGCCTCATCATCTTCTTCTTCGTTTTCGCTTTCTTCTTCGGCCTTGGCGAGTTCCGCTTTGATCGCTTCCTGATCGTCGTGCGGGATCGCGTAATAGTCTGGGTGGATTTCAGAGAAGGCGAGGAAGCCGTGACGGTTGCCGCCGTACTCCACAAAGGCAGCCTGTAGCGACGGCTCCACGCGCGTCACCTTGGCGAGATAGATATTGCCTCTGAGTTGTTTTCTGCTGGCTACCTCAAAATCGAAATCTTCAACGCGGCTTCCGTCGAGCACCGCGACCCGGGTTTCTTCCGGGTGCGCGGCGTCGATCAACATTTTCTTGGCCATTAAGGGCTCCGTAGGCGTCGCGCGCACGGGCCCCCGGTCTTCCGGGATGTGCCGGGGCAGGGGCGGCGAGGCGACGCAAAGTCATGGTGGGTGATCCTGCGCGATCGCGGCCCGGGCCTTGGCGGCCTCCGGCGCTGAGATCGATCGCGGTGCGGATCATAAGTGGGCTCCAATTGACGACGTCTGAATAGACGCCGGCTCACGCTCCAAGCCTGGGATACGGGGGCTCTAGGTCCGAACGTGGCAGCTAAAGCAGCGCCACAGGGCCCGATTTCGCCGATCCGCAGGGCGGGAGCGCGCCGGGCGGCCTGGGGATAAGTCCCGGCGGCGCACGCGGCGATGTGGCTACATATGCATGATTTGTCAGGGAGTGGAAGCGCTGGTGTCGCAGGATCAATTGTCCGAACGCCGGCCCGCGTTTGGCGGTGGCGCAATAAGCTCCGGCCGAACGATGCCCGCCGGATCGGGTGCGCTGATGCGGTAACCTGAGGCAAGCGATAGGTTCCAGCCGGGCCCCGAGAGCCCGTCCTGGCCGGGTTGCGACGCGGTCAATCTCGAAAAATCGGGAGAAATAAGAGCGCCGCCGCCGGCTCGGAATTCGCCCCAAACGTCTCTCAGCGTCAGTGTCTGATAGACCGTCCCTAGGCCCTCGACCGGTGTCACAGCGTTCGGATCGAACTCGAACTGCATTTGGCCAAGCGGCAATTCCAAACGCGACCCCGAAAACCTAGTCTGCAAACCGGCAATGAGCTGACGTTGAGTTTCGGCGCGATTGCGTTCCTCAATGAGGATTTGTGGGCCTCCGTAACTTTCGGCGCGACGAAGCAACTGGCGTGCGTTCAGTTGTTCGGTGCGCAGTGGACTAACGAGTAGGTCAGCTGGGGCCCAGGTCGCCAGCAAAGTTCGCCAAGTTGGTGCGAACTCATCCAGCAGCAGGCCGTAAGCGGGGCCGCTCGCGTAAGCATAAGACCGCGCGAGGCTTGGGTGGTGATCGAAGTCATCCAGTGTGCGCGCCGCGAAAAGGTGGGCCTGTTCACCTGCGCCCAGGCGCACGCCTGTGTAGGAGGCAAGTCCCTCGTTGCGATCCAAGCTCGCTTCGCTCGTAAGCGCTTGCGGGAACGATGCAAGCCTTGCCATTCGAAAGTTCAGCGCATCCTTCGCCGCGTTTCGCCGCGCCCGTCCATTTGAGAGCATCGCCGTCGCAAGCGCGCGCAATTCAAGGCGCATCAGATATCGGCCGCGTTCCGTTTCAAGGTGCGCGGCGTTTGCATTCTGCATCGCCAGGCCGATCGACGATTGCGCGCGGTGCCACGCCTCGTGCGCCACCAGCACGCGCCGGGAAGTCGCGTCCTCCGGTAACGGACCGATAACCATGACCCAGCGTGTTCCCGCCCAGTCGACGGTTGTGTTTGCGATCGGGGCGCCTTCAGGCAAAACGCCAACCCAGCCGCCGTTGGGCGTGAGCGTGAAAGCGCCTGCGCGCTGCGTCGCCCAAGCCTGGCGCGTTTGCTGGTCAACGACGATCAAGGGCGCGCAAAGACTTGCGCCCCAGAGTTGACCGGAGTCGGCGCCGCACATGGCCTGCAGCTCTGACGCGGCGGCGGCCTGCAGCCGATAGTCCTGTGCGAGCGCGGGCGAGGCGCAGAAGGCGAGCGTGGCCGCGAAGATGAAGGCGCGCATGACGCAGAGTGAACACGGCGTTGAATTTCACTCAAGGCTGACGCGACAGTCGGCGTGCGGCGCCAACCGGGCGCAAACTGTAGTTACCGCTCTATTCACCCAAGTTTTCAACTCGATAGCAAGCCACCTCTGGTACTTTCCAGATCTTCATGGACGTTACTCGTCGAGCCTTTGCCTTTTTCGGGGCGACTGCCGTGGGCAGTGTTGCGATGGGCGGCCGCGCATTCGCGGACGTCCCGTCGTCGATCCGTGGCGTGATCGTTCAAGAGGCCGGGAGCACCAGCCGGGTCACGCTGGCCCTCGATCGGCCAGCGCAGGCGCGGACATTCTTTCTGAGCGACCCCTCGCGGTTTGTGATCGATATTTCCAACGCTCAATTGGTGATGCCAGGCGGCGCCACTGGACAGGGCGCGGGCGCGGGTGTGGTGCGCCGCTATCGTTATGCGCAACAGCCGAACGGCACATCGCGCGTGGTGCTTGATCTTGAAGCGCCGGCGAGCCTCGTGCGCCAAGAATTGGGCGGGCGTCGCAATGCGGCAATCAGCTTTGATATCGCCGCCAATGCTCCGTTCACGCCCGCGCCGGCGCCGATTCAGCGGGCGGGTCGCGATCAACGTCGCCGCACGATTGTTATCGACGCCGGTCACGGTGGCCGCGATCCGGGCGCCATTGGCGTCAACGGCACGCGTGAAAAGGACGTGGTTCTCCACTGCGCGCTGATGGCGCGTGATGCGCTGGAGCAGCGCGGTTATCGCGTGGCGCTCACGCGTGACGCAGACAATTTCGTGGAGCTGGAAGATCGCGTGCATTTCGCGCGTGGCCAGCACGCCGATCTTTTCATTTCCATCCATGCAGACTCGAGCCCGAATGCGGCGACGACGGGCGCATCGGTTTACACGCTGTCAGACCGTGGCGCGATGCGCGCCCAGGGCATGATCGCCTCGCAAAACTGGGACCTCGATCTTGGAAATACGCGCGCCAGCGCCACACGGGACATCCTGGTGGATCTCACCCAGCGCGAAACGACGAACCGGTCTGCGCAGTTTGCCCAGGTTGTCATCCCCAAGCTGGGCGAAGTCGCACCCCTTGTGCGCAATACCCACCGAAATGCGGGGCTGTTTGTGCTTTTGGCGCCGGACGTTCCGGCGGTGTTGATTGAAACCGGCTTTTTGAGCAACGCCACGGACGAGCGCCGCCTGGGCGACCCGCGCGCTCGCGAGCGCATGGCCGGGGCTATGGCCGAGGCCGTCGACGCCTATTTTGCGCCGCCGGCCGTCTACGCCGCAGCCGACTAATTTTAGCGCGAATCTTAAGCTAAATCCGCTATGTCACGGACGCTGTCCTGGCCTTAATCGCGCCTCATTACGGGGCGAGGCCGGGCGGATTCATTCACTGGCGCGCAGAAGCGGGGCGCAATGTCGCGAACAAGTTCATACGACCGCGGTTGGGACGACGAAGAGTACGACGACGATTACGATCGTCGCGACTATCGTGAGCCACGTGGCGGCGGCGGTGGCGGCGGCATTCCGTGGCGCAAAATCCTGATCGGCTTCGGTATCGCCGTCGCGGCGGGCGTTCTCGCAGTGATCATCTTCTTGATCGCGGCGCTTCAGGGCCTTCCTAGCCTCGAAGATCTGCAGGATTACCAGCCGCCTGTAACGAGCCGTGTGCACGCCGGTGACGGCGCGCTCGTGGCGGAGTTCGCACGTGAGCAACGTGTGTTCGTTCCGATCGAACAAATCCCCGATCACGTGAAGAACGCGTTCGTCGCCGTTGAAGACGCGCGCTTCTTCGAGCACTCGGGCATTGATTATCAGGGTTTGGCGCGCGCCGTGCTGCGCATTCCGCTCGATATCGTTCAAGGGCGCCGCATCCAAGGCGCCTCGACGATCACGCAACAGGTCGCGGGCAACATGCTCACTGGCCGTGCGGCGTCATGCTCCGGCGGCATCGGTGGCATGTTCTGCGCGATCTGGACGAAACTGCGTGAAGGCCTCGTCGCGCAGCGCATCGAACGCGTGCTCGATAAGGACCGCGTTCTCGAACTCTATTTGAACCAAATTTATTTGGGCAACCGCGCTTATGGCGTTGCAGCCGCTGCGCTCAACTATTTCGACAAGCCGCTCAGCGATCTTACGGTTTCCGAAGCCGCTTATCTCGCAATCCTTCCGAAGGGCCCTGCGAACTATCAGCTGCCGCGCAATCGCGAACGCGCAATCGACCGCCGCAACTACGCGATCGGCCGGATGCTGGAGCGTGGTTACATCACCGAGGCGCAGGCCACGCAAGCGCGCGCCGCGGACCTCGAAGTGCACAACCGCCTCGCGGGTGATCAGTACATTGCCGCGTCTCACTTCGTTGAAGAAGTGCGCCGTCAGGTTCAAGAACAGTACGGCGAAGATGCGCTCTATGATGGCGGTCTCTCGATCCGTTCGACGATCGATACGCGTCTGCAATTGGCGGCCGCGCAGTCACTGCGTCGCGGTCTTGAGGAGTATGATCGTCGTCACGAGTGGCGCGGTCCGACCAGCACGGGCGACGCTGACGGCGACGTCCAGGCGCAATTGCGGGACTCCGCCGAAGCACCCCAGCTCTCTGGTTGGTTGCGCGCGATGGTCACGGCGACAGGCAACGGCGCGATCACGCTTACGGATGAGAATGGTCAGACGGGCCGTGTGGGTGACAATGACGCCCAATGGGCCGCGCAAGGTGCTCGCCGCGAAGGCGCTCGGGCACTCCGTCGCGGCGCGATCGTGTATGCAACGCGAGCCGCAAACGGGCGCTACAACTTGAAGCAAGTGCCGCAAATTCAGGGTGCACTCGTCGCCATGGATCCGCACACCGGCCGCGTTCTGGCGATGGTCGGCGGCTATTCCTTCAATGATGCGAACGGCCTTAACCGCGCAACGCAGGCGCAACGCCAGCCAGGCTCCTCGTTCAAGCCGATCGTTTACGCAGCCGCTCTGGACTATGGTTTGACGCCAGCCACGCTCGTTGATGACGCGCCACTGGCGATCGAAGCAGGCGATGGTTCGAACTGGTCGCCGGAAAACTACACGCGAGAATTCTACGGTCCAACGACGCTGCGTCGCGGTTTGGAGATGTCGCGCAACGCAATGACAGCGCGCGTGGCTTACGAAATGGGCCCCGAACGCATTCTCGATTACGGCCGGCGTCTCGGTGTCTACGGAGATCGTACGCAAGCTGTGTTTGCTCTGGCGCTTGGCGCCGGTGAAACGACACTGCTCCGCATGACGACCGCTTACGGGATGTTCGTGAACGGTGGACGCCAAATCTCGCCGATCTTTATCGACCGTATCCAGGATCGCACCGGCGCCTCGGTATTCCGCCGCGATCAGCGTGAATGTGTGCAGTGTAACGTCGAATGGTCGGGGCAACGCGCGCCGAACCTGGCTGATACGCGCGCGCAGGTGCTTGACGCCGTCACCGCCTATCAGATCGTCTCGATGGCTGAAGGCGTGGTGCAACGCGGCACCGCGACGACCGTCAATACGCTAGGCTTCCCGCTGGGCGGCAAGACCGGCACTACGAACGATTACAAGGACGCCTGGTTTATCGGCTTCTCGCCGGATTTGGTGGTTGGCGTGTGGGCTGGCTTCGACACGCCGCGCGATATGGGTGAAGGAGAAACCGGTGGCCGTATCTCGGCGCCGATCTTCCGCGACTTCATGCGTGAGGCGCTGCGCAACTCATCGCCGACGCCATTTCGTATTCCAGCCGGCGCGCGCCTCGTGCGTGTCGACTATCTGACGGGCGGTCTGCCGAATGCGTCGACCACGCAAACGATCTTGGAAGCGTTCCGGCCAGGAACAGAGCCGACGCGTGACGTGACCTCATCACCGTTCATCTTCGGTGGCAGCGATCCGATCGACCCGCGTGTGCTCTCTGGGCTATCCGGCACTGACACGCCGAACGAGGGCCGCGCGACGGCGCCTCAACAACAGCAGCAACAGGACGAGGATTTGGGCGGACTCTACTAGTCTCCCACTTCTATCCGCCGTCTCGTTCGCCTATCTAAGTTCCTCAGATTCTGAGGGACTTGAGACTTATGCGCGCCGAAATCGCCACGTTGGCTGAACAGATCGAATCCGCCGTCGCCTTGTTGCGGAGGCGTCTTTGACTGGGATCGCGCCCAAGTCCGATTTGACGAACTGACCGCTCTCTCTGAGCGCCCGGATTTTTGGAACGATCCGGAGAAAGCACAAAAGCTGATGCGAGAGCGCACAAAGTTGGAGAATGGCATGAACGCCATTCTCTTGCTTGAACGTGATTTGCGCGATGGCGTTGAACTCGCTGAGCTTGCGGAAGCTGAAGGCGATGAAAGCCTGATCACCGAGGCCCAAGACGGGTTGAAGGCAGCGCAGGCGCGCGCCGCGAAAGCTGAGCTTGAAGCGCTGCTATCGGGCGAAGCCGACAGCAACGACGCCTATATTGAATTCAACTCCGGCGCTGGCGGCACCGAGAGTCAGGATTGGACCGAAATGCTCATGCGCATGTACTTGCGCTGGGCGGGCGCGCGGGGCTTCAAGGCAGATTTGCTTGAGGAGCAAGTCGGCGACACGGCGGGCATCAAGTCCGCCACTGTGCTTGTGAATGGCGAGAACGCATATGGCTGGTTAAAGACCGAGGCTGGCGTGCATCGTCTCGTACGCATCAGCCCGTATGATTCGAACGCACGCCGCCACACATCGTTTGCGAGCGTGTGGGTCTATCCAAAGATCGACGACACGATCGAGGTTGAGATTTTGGATAAGGACGTGCGCACGGATACCTATCGCGCGTCCGGTGCAGGCGGTCAGCACATCAACAAGACCGACTCGGCCGTGCGTTTGACACACATTCCGACGGGCATCGTCGTTGCCTGCCAAGCTGAGCGTTCACAGCACAAGAACCGTGCGGCGGCCTGGGACATGCTACGCGCGCGCCTCTATGAGGCGGAGCTGCAGAAGCGCGAAGCGGCGGCGCAGCAACTGGAAGACAGCAAGACCGAAATCGGTTGGGGTAGGCAGATTCGGTCATACGTCTTGCAGCCGTATCAGATGGTCAAAGACCTGCGGACGGGTGTTGAAACGTCTGATACGCAAGGTGTGCTCAACGGCGATTTGGATCAGTTCATGGCCGCGTCATTGGCGGCGCGTGTGAGCGGAGCGGGCGATAAACAAGTCGAGGACATCGACTAGCATTTGGGCGGGGCCCATGAGTTTCGAAACTGCGGAAGTACCTGCTGAGGCCATTGAGCAGCCGGTTCCTTGGATTGTGCAATATCAGCGCGTCCAATGTACCGGCGGCTCGCCCTTGACCACGTTTCAAGGCGTGCTGTGCGACGAGATCGTGCTGCCCCAGAGCGCGGCGGATCATGGTGATCCGGCGCAACTCGTAGCTGCTGCCGACGCGTGGGTTGAGGCGCTCACAAACCAAGCGCAGTTCTTGCCTGGTGAGTTCGCGCAGGAAGCTTTGTGGAGTTTCTATGCGCGCGATTACATTGCCCAGGTCAGCGTTGGCGGACACGCGCAGTACTTCGCAAATCGCGGCGGCGATGAAGTGGCGTTGCGATGCGCCAGCGCGGGTCTCAAGAGCATGCTCGCTGATCCGCATTGGGAATTGTTGACGTTGCTCTTGCGGCTGAAGCGTTCAAAGCCGCCGGTCGCGCGCAAGATTGCAGCAGAGCACGGCTATCGTTCGGCGAACGCCGCGCTGAAGGATTTGGACAAACGCTTTGCCGACGTTGAGGCCAAGGAGCCATTGGCGCCTCGTCATAAGACTTGGCTGAAGAGCCTGCGCAAAGTGAAGATCGCGCCTGATGCGGAGATGACCGCGCACTTGCAACGCATTGCGCAGTCAAATCCGCTGTTTCCGCGGCGGGTGATGGAAGCAGATCGCATGCGCGCGGAGACACTGCGCGCCTCGCCGCCGTTCCGGGCCGCGAAGGCCCTTTGCGACATGGCGGGGCTGACGATCAGCAACTTTCGCATTCTGGGCTTTGCGCCGATGCGTACGGCATGGCCCGATGGCCCCGATGTGCGCGGGTACATTTGCCGGCTTGAAACCGATAAGGGCGTGCGCGGCGCGTTGTTCTATCGCGAAGGAGCGGTTTTCAAGCGCTATCTCAGCGTGCTCGTGGATCAGGGCGGTGGCTTGCCGATTGGATCGGTGGCGCTCACCGAACAGCAATACGCCGAAATCGTCCCGGCCGACGTCTGAGCATCTCTCGCAAGCAAAAAGGCCCGGCGTTAGCCGGGCCTTTGAGCGTCTTGCCTGACGTATTAGTTTGAGCCGGTGACGATCACGCCCGAGACCATGCGGTCATCGTTCGAGGGTTCACCGAACACCGAGTTGCCGCCACCGAACGCGTTCGAGCGATCTTGCGGTGAAACCACTTGCGGCTGGGCAGGGGCGCCGGGGCCTGACTGCGACAGCGGATCCTGCAGATAACGGCACTGACCTTCGAACACGGCGCCCATCTCAACCGAGAGGGACTGGTGAACGATATCGCCGAGGACGTGGGCGTTGCGCGCCAGCATGACCTTGCGTGCGCGCACCGAACCTTCGACGCGGCCGTGAACGGTCACGCTTTCGGAAACGACGTCGCCCTTGACCATGCCCGTGTCGCCGACGGTCAGCGAACCGCCACGCACGTTGCCTTCAATCTCGCCGTCGACCTGCAGCTCTGCGCCGTCAGCATCTATTGTGCCCGTGATCTTCACGCCATTGGCGATGATCGAGGCGATGCCAGTACGAGCCGGTGCAGTGCGACGCTGTTGAGTTGGTTCAGGAAGAGCAGGCAAGTTCGAATCCGTACGAGAATTACCCTTGTTCGTGAACATGCCGTCCTGCCCTCAAGAAATTGACCGGATCAACCGCCCGGCCGCGGAACCACACCTCATAATGCAAGTGTGTGGCGGTGCTACGACCAGTTGAGCCCATTGATCCGATACGCTGGCCGATGGCGACTTGAGCGCCGCGCTCGACTTGAATGTCGCGCAAGTGAGCGTAACGGGTCTTGAAGCCGTGACCGTGGTCGATCTCGACGGTGTAGCCATATCCGGAACGAGTTCCAGCATAAACCACAGTGCCTGGTGAGGTCGCGACGACCGGCGCGCGTTCGAACGCGGCCATGTCGAGCCCTGAGTGGAACGCAGCGCGGCCCGTGAACGGATCGATGCGTTGGCCGTAGCCTGAGGTTTCGCGGTAATCGACCGCGACTGGCGCTGCGAGCGGGGTCGAATTCGCGATCCCGTCGAGGCGGCGCGATTCTGTGACGCGGGCGGCGACTTGAGCAACGCGCTCAGCGAAAGCTGGGTTCAGACCGCTGTCGCGCAGATAAGCTACGAAATCTTGCGGAACGAGCGGACCGCCGACGGCGGGCTCTGCTTCTGGACCCGTGAGCGAGGCCATCGATACGCCGGTAAGGCGCAGGACACCGCGAACTTGTTCGCTGCGCTCGACGACGCTGTCCTCAAGTTCGGAGAGGGTCTGCTCTTGGTCGCCTTCGAGCGCTTCGGTGCGGGCGCGGAAGCCGACGGTCGTGACTTGATAGGGCTCAGCCGCGACGGCGCGCGACTGACGCGGCTCAGCTTCGTCAATCGAAGCGGCCATAATGATGCGCGCGCCGTCGCGCTCGATCGGACGGTTCGCGGCGACTTGAAGCGAAGCGCCGCCGGCGTACTCAAGCAGCGAACGCAGAACTTCGTGACGGCTCTCGAAATCAGCGGTCGCGCGGTCGAATTGGCGCGTGCGCTCTTCGAGCAGGGCCTGCGAGGCGGCTGCTTGCGCGCGGCTTTCGTTCAGCCAGCGATCGTACTTCGCGCGTTCGCGCTCGACTTCGGCGTTCGAAGCTGACGCTTGAGGACCTTCGAGCAGGGTGTTCGTGGTCGCGTAGACGCACCAACCCGCCAAGCCCACGGCGGTCATCGCCAGAAGGGCCTGTTTTCCAGGTGAAAGAGACACGTAGCGGACGGTACCGCCGCTACGATGATAAATCTGCCGCTCCGGGAACATTCGATCGAATAACGACCGTGCCCGCGATCCGAACTGGCTCATGGTCCGCCACCGCCCACTAACCTAAATACAAAACTGTCGTTTTGCCCCGCCAGAGTTCATCTCAACCTGAAACCCTCCCGAAATGCAACAGAGACCCACTGCCGTTTACAGGAATTTCAGCTTGTTTAACGCTCATCTGCCAAAAGCACGCCAAATCTTGCTAAAGACAGTAAATTACGCCGCTATTTCGCGTCCATCGCGTTAACCACTTTCAATACGTCTTCCACATGTCCTGGCACCCGCACCTTTCGCCAGACGTGGGCGATCTTTCCCTTCGTATCGATGAGAAAAGTGGCGCGTTCTATCCCCATAAATTTGCGGCCGTAGAGGGTCTTCTCACCCCAAACGCCATAGGCCTCTGTGACCTCACCGGTCTCGTCGGCGCCTAATTGCACCTTGAGCCCATGTTTCGCCGCGAATTTATCGTGCTTGGCGACGCTATCGCGCGAAACGCCAAGCACGACCGCCTTGGCGGCTGCGAAACTCTTCGTCTTTTCAGTGAAGTTTAGGGCTTCCAGGGTACAACCGGGTGTGTCGTCCTTTGGGTAGAAGTAGAGGATGACACGCTTGCCCTTGAGGCTAGCCAAGCTGACGTGTCCGCCCCCGGCCGTTGGAAGATCAAAAGGGGGTGCGGGGTCGCCGGGTTTGAGCGTCTTAGCCATCGGGAGCCACCTCCAGGCTCGCGGCCCTTGGGCCGTTCGGTTCGTCGCCAGCTGCGATCGGGCTGGGGCTTTGCTTTGCGTCAAATTCCTAAAGCGCGCTAGATACTTGCGCGGGGCGCTGGAGCACGCCGGATGATACGCCGCTCGACGCTCATTGCTGTCGAGATTTTACTTGGACTGGTTGCGGCGCTCGCAATCGGTGTCGGGGTCGCTTGGTGGCGCTTCAGCCAGGGCCCCATCGAACTCAATTCAATGCGCGATCAGATCGAAACCGAGCTTAGCCAGGCGCGGTCTGGCCGGCCGGTCGGGATCGAGCGGGTGGAGCTGGCCTGGAATCCACGTGGCGCGCTCGAACTGCGCGCGATTGGGGTGACGGTCGAGGACGGGCGCGGCGGCGTGCTTTCGCGCTCGGATGAAGCGCGGATATCGCTCGATGTGCTACCGCTCCTGATCGGGCGCATCTCTGTCTCGCGCGCGGAATTTATCGGCGGCGCGATTACTTTCACGCGGAGGCCCAACGGCGCGATGCATATCGCGTTCGGTCCAGAAGGGTCCCCGCCGGACATCATCATTCCCGCCGTTATCACCAACGAGACGCTCGAAGAGCGTGTTGCGCGCGTGCTCGACAGCATGGAGGCTGCGTTCAAACCGGTTGGCGCCGGCGGAAGTTTGCGCGAGGTCTCGGTGCGCGGCGCGGCGCTCACGCTCATCGATGAATCGGGTGGCGGCCGCTGGACAGCTGATGCGGCGAGCATCGAACTTGCCCGTCGCGGACGATCATTGGCGTTGTTTGGAAGCGCTGAGCTGGAGGGCGCCGAAGGTATAGCGCCGGCGACGCTGCGCATCACAACTGATACGCGCTTTCAAAGCGCTCTGATTGAATTCGGCGCGCAGAATGCGCGGCCTCGCGCGTTGTTCTCACAAGCGGCGCTCGGACCATTCGCGGGTCTAGACGCCCCCGTCACCATGAACATCTCGGTGGGCATGGACCGTGAAGCCGGCGTCAATCGCTTTGAAGGCGACGTCGTCATTGGCGAAGGTTCTGCCGATGTTGCCGGCGATCGCTTAAGTCTCAGTGGCGGGCGCCTCCACGGACATTACGATATCGATAGCGACGAACTCATAATCGATCAGATCGCGCTGGCGGGAGATCGCACGCGCATCGGCGGCGATATTCGCGTCCGTGATGTTTCCGCAATCATGCGTGCTGCGCCCAACGAGCCGGCGGCGTTCAACATTTCGCTGCCCTCGATGCGTGTTGATGTGCCTGGCACGTTTGCCGAACCGCTTGCGATTACGAACGTGGAGGTTGCCGGCTCAATTATTTCGGCGCAGCGCACCGTGAATGTCAGCCGGATCACCGCCCGGGCCGGCGACGGCAGGTTCAACGGGACTGGCCGGCTTTATTGGACTGATGTCGATGGTAGCGCTCACACCGGAGTGCAGCTTGATGGCGCGCTTGAAGGCGCCGTCGATGCGCGCGCCGTCATGCACATGTGGCCGGTGGGTCTCGGCGAGAGCGTGCGTGAATACCTCGCACGAACGATCACTGGTGGACGCGTCACGGACGCCACCGTTCATATCAACGTCCTGCCTGGTGACCTGATCGACGGCGCGCTCCAGGACGACGCCATCGACGTGCGCTTCAACGTCGACAGTGCGTCGATGGAATTCATTTCTACGATGTCGCCGGTCACGCACGCGCGCGGATCGGGCATTTTGCGCGGCAACAGTTTCAGCATGGTGGTGCCTGAAGCGCGCTTCCACGGCATGCCTGTCACCAACGGCCGCATCGAGGCGCCGCGGTTTAAGCCCGATGGTCAGATGATGACGATCTCCGCACACGTGGACGGCGATGCGCGTCCGTTGCTCGAAGTGCTCGCCATGGAGCCTATTTCGCTCGGTGAGCGACTGCCGATCGATGCGGCGAGCGCGACTGGGCGTGGTAGCGTAAACGTGCGGATCCAACGCCCGATGGTGCGCGATGCGCCGTTTGAAGCGTGGCGGTTTACGGTTGACGGTGCAATCCGTGACTTCGCCGGCAACATGTCGACGCGGAACGTGGCGCTGAGCAACGGGCAGCTGACTGTGCGCGGTGACCAGCGCGCCGTCACTGTGAGCGGCCCCATTCGCGCCGGCGATTCCGCGATCCAGAATGTGCGCTGGACCGAATATATTGGCCGTCCGGATGACGCGTCGTCGTCCGAATATCAAATTTCCGGCGATTTCGACGCGAATGATTTGGAACGGCTCGGGTATCCGGTTGCACGTTATGCGCAAGGGCGCATTGGCGTGACCGTTACCGGTCAGGGCCGCGGCTTTGACGTTGACAATGCGCGTATCGATCTTGATCTGCGCAACGCTGCGGTGCAATTGCCGCGTGACTTCTGGACCAAGCGTGCGGGCCAAGCGGCTTCGGCGCGCTTTGTTGTTCAGCGCCAGAGTGATGGTGGTTTGGCGTTCAATGATATCGACGCCCGTGGCGGCGGATTGCTCGCTCAAGGGCGCGTGCGGTTGGCGCGCGACAACACACTGATGGAAGTCGATCTACCGCGCCTCGTGGTCGAAGGCAGCGCCGATGCGCGCTTAACCGCCGCGCGCGCTCAAGACGGCGCTCTGGTGGTGAGTATTCGCGGCGCCATGTTCAACGCCGAGCCCTTCATGGGATCGCAGGCGCCGCCCGAAGGCGGGACGGCCACGCCAACAGCTGCACAAGGCTCAACGCTCGATTCTGGCGCCATGCGCGCAAGTGTGATTGTCGATCGGCTAAAGATGCGCGGTGGCGCGACCTTGGCGGACGCAAACGTGCACGTGGCGACGGTGCGTGAGGGCTTGATGACGCTCTCCGCCGAAGGGCGTTCCCCGGGAGGAGAGTCATTCTCACTGACATTAGGCCAGCGCGCCGGCGACGCGCGTAGCCGTGTGCGTTTTCGCGCGGGTGATGCGGGCTTTGCGGTTCGTGCGCTGACGGGGGCGGAGAACGTCGTTGGCGGCGCCGCGTCGGCTGATGGCGATTGGCGCGGCGGCGCTCAGAGCCAAGCGCGCTTTAACGTTGGCATGCGCGACTTCCAGGTCGTGCGCTTGCCTGCGATGGCGCGACTTCTTTCGTCCGCGGGTTCGCTGACGGGGCTAACTGAAATGCTCAACGGCGACGGCATCGGTTTCCTGGCGCTCGACGCCGAGATGACGTATGCGAACAATCGTCTGCAGTTCGCGGAAGGTCGTATGGCTGGCCCATCGCTGGGGCTCACCGGGGCTGGTAGTTACGATATCACGCGCGACAATCTCGATATTGACGGCGTCGTCGCCCCCTCACCAATGCTCAATCTCTCAATGCTTGGCAGCATCCCGGTGATCGGCGACTTGTTGGTGTCACGTCGCGGCGAAGGCGTGTTCGGGATGACCTATTCGATCAATGGCCATGCTGCGGAGCCGCGCGTGGGTGTGAACCCCGTCTCTGCGCTGACGCCGGGCATCTTGCGCCGCATATTCGAGCCCGTGCCGCAGCGTGAAGCCGAAGCGCCTGCGCGCAACACAGGCGGCGCCCACATGTTCAACCCGTCAGGCTCGACGCCAATCGCACCCGACCCGAACACGCCGACAGAAGCGGGTGGCGGCGGTACGCTGTTGGATGCGTTGCCCTAAGTTACGCGCAACAGCGCGTGCTTCTTCTTGCCGAGCGAGAGTTTGATCGCGCCGTCGACAACATCGGCGCTGGTGAGCATCGCTGCTTCGTCCGAGATTGCGTTGTCGTTCACGCGGAGCGCGCCTGCGCTGATATGGCGCTTGGCTTCACCATTCGACGCGACCAATTCCGCGCGTGTGAACGCCGCGGTCACGCGAAGTCCCTGAGCGAGCTCATCGCTCGTCACGGGGAAGGTCGGAAGGTTGTCGCTCCGAGCGCCTTGTTCGAATGTCGCGCGCGCTGCTTCTTGCGCTTTGTTGGCTTCGTCACGACCGTGGAGAAGCGCCGTCGCCTCGGTTGCGAGCACTTTCTTTGCGTCATTGATCTCAGCGCCTTGAAGCGCTTCGAGGCGCGCTATCTCGTGGAGCGGCAAGTCGGTGAAGATCTTCAAGAAGCGGCCGACGTCGGCGTCTTCGCTGTTGCGCCAGTATTGCCAGTATTCGTACGGGCTTTTCATATCGGCGTTGAGCCAAACAGCGCCATCTGCGGTTTTTCCCATCTTGGCGCCTGACGCCGTGGTGATCAGCGGCTGTGTGAGGCCGAAGAGGTTGTAGCTCTCCATGCGACGGCCGAGTTCGACGCCGTTGACGATGTTGCCCCACTGATCTGAGCCGCCCATCTGCAATGAACAATTGTAGCGCTTCTTCAGCTCTACGAAGTCGTAGGCCTGTAGGATCATGTAGTTGAACTCGATGAAGCTCATTGGCTGCTCGCGCTCAAGCCGCAGCTTCACGCTGTCCATCGAAAGCATGCGGTTGACGCTCATGTGGCGGCCAACCGTGCGCAGGAACTCCAGATAGTTGAGCTTTAAGAGCCACTCGGAATTGTCGACGAGGGTTGCGTCGCTCGGCCCGTCGCCGAATTTCAGAAATTTCTCGAACGTGCCGCGAATGGAGTTCGTGTTCTTGACGATCTGCTCTTCGCTCAAGAGCTGGCGCATCTCTTCCTTGCCAGAAGGATCGCCGACCCGCGTCGTGCCGCCGCCAAGGAGCACGATCGGCTTGCCGCCTGCCTGCTGAAGGCGGCGTAGGTACATGATTTGTGTGAGGTTGCCGACGTGCAGCGACGGCGCCGTCATGTCGAAGCCGATATAGCCGGTGACGCCCGCGAGCGCGGCTTTGTCCAATCCTTCAAGGTCAGTGCATTGGTGGAACTGACCACGCGCGACGGCGTCGCGGAGGAATGGGGACTGGAGGTTGGCTTCGGTGGTCAAGGGTAAACTCCTGGCGGACTTTTGGGGCCGGAGCTGTGTCTTTGTCGAGCGCACATCCCGGCCTGTGTGGCGGGCGTGCTGTCGCGGCCCGCTAATTGAGCGGGCGGTAATAGTTTTGGACGAGGGCGGCCGACGTCGACATGTCGCCGTTGCTACGCCGCAGCGTCGCTGCCGGTCAAGGAGGCTCAACCAACGCAGTCGTTGCGGTCTTCCGGTGGCTCCTCGATACTCCTCGCGATAAAACAAGGAGCGTGCATGCCTTGGGGACGCTCAAGTCTCGCACTCTTGGCGGGTGTGTTCGTCATCGGCGGTATGGCGACCCTCGGCGTCATGGGGGCAGGGATCTGGAGGCCGGATTTCAGCAATGTGCCGGGTGTAAGTCCAGAAGACATGGCGGCGCTCGTCGCGCCCTACGACAATGTCTCGCACGGGCGCGATGCTGAAGTGATCGCGAGCTTGGTCGCGAGCAACGAGGCGACGCAAGCCGAGATCGATCGCATTCAGGCTTTGTTGCCGACGGGCCAGGCGACATCGTCGCGCCTCACGACGTTTCGCATTGCCACTGGCGCGGACGGCAATCGCTTTTGGGGTGTGCGGGAGTACGAATATCCCGGCCACGTTGTACGTGCCGAGACGACGCTCTATCGCGTCGCTGCACGTGACCCATGGAAGGTCTCGGGTTTCCATGTGAACGTGATGTCGCGCCAGGAGCTTGCAGCGCGAACATTCGACTTTATGGCGGAGCCTCCGGCGGTGCAGGCTGTGATCGCGGCGGCGGTGATCTTCCCGCTGTTCATACTGGTAACATTTTGGATCGCACTGTTTCGGCCTGGGCTGAAGCCTCGTTGGCTTTGGCTCATCGCTATCGCTTTGGGCGTCGGAACAATTTACGCCGATACAGCCTCGCATGCGCTCTCGTTCCTGCCGGTTTCGGTGCAGCTTTTCGGCGCCGGCGCGACATGGAGCGGCTCGGCGTTTGATGGCTGGGTGTTCAGCGCATCGACGCCCTTCGGCGCTGCAGCGTTTTGGTTGTTTGCGCCGAAAGCCGCCCCGCCAAGCCCATAAAGTTGGGTGTTTCGTTGCCTCTGAAGCAGGGCGTTACTGCGTTCTTAAACTCTCGATGTGCTAGGCGTGCGCCGTGCTGCACCAATTGATTTGCCATTCGGACACGCCAAGCGCCGCCGTCGATCGGATCGATGTCGCCGTCGCTCGTCCGGAGCCCGGAATTTTAGCGTTGCGCTACACCGTCGCCGGGCGGATCGCGAGCATCAGTCTTGCGCCTCCGTCTGAGCCCCAGCGGACCGATGATCTGTGGCGGACGACGTGTTTTGAGGCGTTCGTCGAGGCAGCTCCGGGTGCTGGTTATTACGAGTTCAATTTGTCGCCTTCGAGCAAATGGGCAGCTTACCACTTCACGGATTATCGCGAGGGTATGGCGCTGGCGGAGCTCTCGCCGCCCGCGATCATTACAGGCGCTAACGCCACGCATATCGATGTCGATGCGCTAATTTATCTGCCGGCCAACGATGAGCCTTGGCAGTTGGCGCTGACGGCGGTCATTGAAGAGACGGACGGGGCTAAGTCGTACTGGGCGTTGAAGCATCCACCGGGCAAGGCGGACTTTCATCACTCAGATGGTTTTGTTTTGGAGCTGGCATGAAGTTCGGCATTGATCGCCTGCTGGAAGATGCGTCGTTGCGTGCGGCGTTGAAAGGCAAGCGCGTGGCGTTAGTGGCGCATCCAGCTTCGGTGACGCGCAATCTTACCCACTCGCTTGATGCGCTTATGGCGCTGGACGATGTGAACATCTCGGCTGCGTTCGGGCCGCAGCACGGTATGAAGGGCGATAAGCAGGACAATATGGTGGAGTCGCGTGACTACACCGATCCAGCCCACGGCATCCCGGTGTTCAGCCTCTACGGCGATCAGCGCAGGCCAACTGGCCAGATGATGTCAACGTTCGATGTCGTCCTGATCGATCTGCAGGACCTTGGCTGCCGCATCTACACGTTCATCACGACGCTTCTCTACATGATTGAGGCCTGCGCTGCTGACGGCAAGGAAGTCTGGGTTCTGGATCGCCCAAATCCCGCCGGCCGGCCGGTTGAAGGGCTAACGCTGCGCCGTGGCTGGGAGAGTTTTGTGGGCGCCGGCCCGATTCCGATGCGGCACGGCCTTACGCTTGGCGAACTCGGTCATTGGTTCATCGAGCACTACAAACTCAACGTCAGGTATCGTGTCATTGAGATGGAAGGTTATCGGCCCGACGACGCGCCCGGTTACGGCTGGCCGTTAGGCGAGCGTACCTGGGTCAACCCTTCACCCAACGCGCCAAACCTTTGGATGGCGCGCGCTTATGCCGGCACGGTGATGGTGGAAGGCGCCACGCTATCTGAGGGACGCGGCACGACGCGGCCGCTCGAGATATTCGGCGCAGCCGACATCAACGCGCGCGATGTGTTGAACGAGATGGAGCGGTTCGCGCCGCAGTGGCTCGCCGGATGTAAGCTGCGAGAGATTTGGTTCGAGCCGACCTTTCACAAATGGGAGGGCGAACTCTGCCACGGTGTTCAAATTCACTGCGAAGATCCCGCGCACTATAATCACGAGGCCTTCAAGCCTTGGCGAGTGCAGGCGCTCGCTTTCAAGGCTATCAGGCGGCTCTATCCTGACTATGAATTGTGGCGTGAGTTCTCGTACGAATACGTGTTCGACAAACTTGCGATCGACGTGATCAACGGATCGCCGTTGCTGCGTGAATGGGTGGACGAGCCCGACACTGTCGCTGGCGATCTCGATGCGATAACCGTGCCCGATGAGCAGGCCTGGATCGCTGAACGCGCAAAGCACCTGATCTATTGAGCGACGCGCCTGCGCCCCCAATCGAATCGGGTCGCAACGCTGGCCTTGATGTAGCGCGTGGATTGTTGATGGCGTGGGTCATTATCGTGATCCACGGCATATTCTGGCTTGGGGTGGCGCCGCGCGGCCCAGGCTCGTTGTTGCTTTTTGAGATGCCGCCGATCTTCCTGATCACAGGCGCTGCATATTTTCTGGGTGAGGGCGCCAAGCAGGGGCGTCTCAAACCGGCGAACTATTTTGATTTTCTGCTGCGCCGCGGCGTTCGCATCTATGTGCCCTACGCAGTCTATGTTTTGAGTGCGGCCGTCTTGGTGAGCGCCATTAAGTGGGACGGTGAACTCAGCCTCGCCGAGGGTGCAGCGCGGTTGTGGTCATGGCTCAATCCCGTGACGCGCGGCGCCGGACACACCTGGAAAATGCTGAGTTGGCATCTGTGGTTTGTCGCGCCGTTCCTACTCGTCACCGCGCTCATGCCAGTCTTTGCGTCCGCGCGTTTGCCCGCGTTTGTGAAGCCTTGGATGCTTGCTGTGAGTGCGGGCCTTTTGGTTTGGGGACTAGGTCAGTTCACGTTCCCTGCGCCGTTGGACGACCAACTGATTAAGAACGTTGTGTTCTACTCATTCTGGGCGGCCTTCGGTTTTACTTTGGCCGCGATGCCTAAGCGCTGGAGCGTCGGTGATTACGCCATCGTTCTTGTGTTCGCGTTGGCGGGGATGTTCGCGGCTGCGTGGCTGCTACCCGCGAGTGTGACGATCGACATGCAGCACAATAAGTTTCCGCCGAACGCGATCTTCTTCTTGTTTTCGTGTGCTTGGATCGGCGTGTTGCTCATTTGTGGGCGCCTCATCAATGCGGGTCAACTCAACACACTTGCGGCCTCTCCATTGCTGGAGCCGTTTATGCGTGCTGGTTACTCGCTCTATCTCTGGCAAGGCCTTGCCTACTCGCTCGCGGCATATGCCGGTGGCGAGTGGGGGCTCAGCATCTACGTCGTGTGGATCGCCGCGATCGTGCTTACGGTCGCACTGGGACTGCTGTTTGCGCCTCTTGAACGCATCAGACTGCCGAAGCGAGCGGCCAAGTAGCCCGTTACTAGAACCAGCCCTTTTTCTTCTTCGGCGGCTCTTGTGGTGGCGGGGCTGGCTTTGGCGCGGGTTGTGGTGCGGGTGCTTGCTGGCGCTGTGGCTCCGGGGCGCGAGCGGGTTGTGGCGCCGCCTTCGCCTGTGGCGGCGCGGCCTGCGCGCGTGGCGCGGGGGCGGCCTGTCCAGGCTTGTTCTGCCCACTGAAGCGCGGATCGGGCCCGAGCTTGTCTGCAAACCAGTTGGACATGTCCCTCAACCTTATGTCGTGCGCGGGGTGCGCTCATTGTCGTTATCGTATCGAAACGGATGCGCCAACGATGAAGCGCGACGACTTGCGAAGGCTTCATGTTCCGGTTGTGGATAACTTTGGCGACGTGGCCCGTTAACGCGGTGCGCGCTTGGCCAAAATGCGCTGCAGCGTGCGGCGGTGCATGTTGAGGCGTCGGGCGGTCTCGGACACGTTGTGACCGCACAATTCGTAGACGCGCTGAATATGCTCCCAGCGGATGCGATCTGCCGACATCGGATTTTCTGGCGGCTCGGGTTTTTCATCCGGCGAGGCCAGCAAGGCTTTGACGATGTCTTCGGGATCGGCGGGCTTTGCCAGATAATCGATGGCGCCAGCCTTCACTGCGGCCACCGCGGTCGCGATGGCGCCATAGCCCGTCAGGATCACGACGCGACAGTCGGGGCGGCTCTTGTTCAGTGCTTCAACGACCGCGAGGCCCGAGCCGTCCTCGAGGCGCAGATCGAGGACCGCATATGCCGGCGGGGTCTTTGTCGTGATTTCGCTCGCTTCGGCCACGCTTGATGCGGCAAGCACCTCAAAGCCGCGTTGCTCCAACGCACGCGCCAAACGCGTGCGGAACGCCGCGTCGTCATCAAGAATGAGGAGAGTTTTTTCGCCTTCTAGGGGCGCTTCGGTGGTCATCAGCTCACGAGGCTCCAGCTAGGTCTTATCTAGCTACTTTATCTGCGATTTCAAAGCGCGGGCGCTTCGATGGAGGCTCGCGGCCAGACGGCTTTGACCAAAGCGCCTCTGTTTGGCGGACGGCGGTTGCGAACCTCCAGCTTCGCGCCGGTCCGCTCCAGCAGTGTTTTAGAAATGAAGAAGCCAAGGCCAAGACCGCCAGCGATGCCTTCTTCGTCGCGCTCTGTCAGGTAGGGCTCACCCAGACGGTTGAGGATAGCGGAAGCAAATCCGGGCCCATCGTCACGCACAACGATCTCGACGTCATCGCGCGTCCAGCGCGCCTCTATCTCGACGCGCGAGCGGGCGAACCCAACCGCGTTCTCAACGAACCCGCCAAGTGCGTGAACGATTTCTGGCATACGGCGGACTTCAAGGGCCCCTTCGCCTTCCGTCACAATGACGATCTCAGCGCCCAAGCCTTCGTGCGGTGAGGTGACTTCTTCCAGCAGCGAACGGATCGGCGCACGCTGGATCATGACGTCGCCGCGTTCACGATTGGCGGAGAGTTGCGCAAGGATGCCGCGACAACGCTCGCTCTGGGTCACGAGCAATTGGAGATCTTCGTAACGTGGATCGTCTGGACTCAATTCGCGCGTCATCTCTTTGGCGACGAGGTGAATGGTTGCGAGCGGCGTGCCGAGTTCGTGCGCGGCTGCTGCGGCCAGGCCACCTAATGCCGAGAGTGTCTGTTCGCGCGATAGCACCGCCTGCACGGCGGCAAGTGCGATGTTGAGGCGTTCCTCTTCGGCCGCAACGCGCCAAGCGTAAACGCTCGTGAAGCCAAGGCCGACCAGCACAGCGGCCGCGATGCCCATCTGGTAAAGTGGAGGCATGACGAAGGCCGAGTCATCCGGCCAAGGCAGAGGCAGCCGCCAGACCGAAATTGCGCCGACACAGAAAAAGGTAAGCGCCGCCAGCATTGCTGTAACAGCTGGCCGCAAAACGGTGGCGCTAACGGCGACAGGCGCGACGAAGAGAAACACGAATGGATTTTGAAGGCCGCCCGTAAGCGCGAGCAGCACTGCAAGCTGAACCGCGTCATAAGCAAGTTGCGCCGCCGCTTCCCATTCACGCGCAAGCTCTTGGCTTCGACGCGTCAAAATGAGATTGACGACGATTGAAATGCCGATCGCCACGAGCGCCCAGTCGAGGGGAAAATCGACCTCGAGCCCGTAGCGGACGAAGAGCACGGCAACGGTTTGGCCGGCAATCGCGAGCCAGCGGAGCAGCACCAGGGTTCTGATCCGAACGCGGCTTGTCGCGCTCCAAACGCTGGGGATCGGGGCCGGGGCGCGGGACTCGGTGACAGCCATGGCCTCTATTCGCCGGGCGCGGCGTCGCGCTCAAGGGGGTAAAAAGCGTAGAGAGAATACAGTTTCATATGATGCTCAGCGCGTGCGGGGGCGATTGGATATGACGACCATCGGGCCAAGATCGTGATTGTCGTCATATCGGCCGACTGAGGGCGCCCAAATACTGGAGACAGCGCCATCGAGGAAAAGCGCGTCGCGGCAGTGCAGTTCGTCGCGAAAGAACCGCGCAAATCGGCCGAAAGATACAAACCCCGAACTGATGACGAAGTATGCTGTGTGTTGGTCCAACACACCGACGCCGTTGCGAATGAAGCGCGAGGTCCCGTCTTCGGCGAAGCGTGGATGCAATTGGCCATCGATGACGAGCATTGGACCGGACTGCGTCGCCCAGCGAGGCGAACGAAGCTCACGCGCATAATCGTCGGAAACGTCGATGTGCAGCGCGCCGTCTTGGCCCTGCCAGAACACGCCATTGGGTTTTAGGTGAAAGTTGCCGGGGCCGTCGGTCAGGGAGATCGATTTTTGTTCTTCGCCGTCTTCGACATAAAGGCCGATGGGCGCGCCTGCATCGTTGAACATGCCGGCGTTCATGGCGAAGCGAACGGCGTGAATCTCCCGGTCTGTGAGTTCGTTCTGGAGCGTTTCGAAACTTCGAAGGTAGCCGCCGTCGCGTGCATGAGAATAGAGCCGCATATCCTGGCGCCGCGCATCGAAGGTGCAGACGACAAAGCGGGAAGTCTCGAACTCGCGCACTTCGCAGGGCGCGTCCCGGTTCTGCATACGCGGCAGCACGAAGAGGCCAACAGCTGCGGCGAGGCCGATAAGTGTCGCGATTGCGATCAGGGGCGTCCGCGCGAAATTCATCTAAACGCCACATGCGCAAATTCGCAGCAGGGCTCAAGCTTTGCCTGCGGCATTGCGCCCCCTGTGCGGTCGCGCCGCGTTGATAACGTTGCGCAGGCGGCCCCAAGCTTCTGCAATGCCAGAGCCCGTCGAAACGCCTCGCCGCAACTTGACCGGCGCCGTTGTCCCCGCTGTCGCTGTCGCGGGCTTGGCGGCCTTGGGCGCCATGCTGCTGGTGGGCACGAATGGAGATGGCGCCAAGCAAGCTGCGGCGCCTCGCGACTGCATTCTGCGCAACGCCGACGCGGTGGGTGGCGCCATCGATTTGGTTGATTCAAACGGCGCGCGTGTGACGCAAGCTGACTTCGTGGGCCAACCTGCGGTGGTCTATTTTGGCTTTACCCACTGCCCAGATGTGTGCCCGTCGAGCATGTACGCCCTGGCCGAAGCTTTGGCGGAACCGGGCGGTTATGACGTCCAACCGGTACTCATCACGGTCGATCCCGAGCGAGACACGCCGCAGCGGATGGGGGCGTACACGCGCACCGAAGGATTTCCACCGGGGCTCGTCGGTCTGAGCGGTACGCGTGAGCAGGTGAACGCCGCCGCAAGCGCGTTCCAAGTCCATCACGGCAAGGTCGAAATTCCAGGCGCGCCAGCCGATGTGTACAACGTCGACCATTCGTCTTTGCTCTACGTCCTCGATCGCAATTGGCGGACAGTCTCCATTATCCCGACAATGAACCGGGCTGATCCAATGGACCCCGCTAGCCCGATGGCGCCGGTAGCCCCTGCAGCAATCGCCGCGTGCATTGCCGCTGGCCTTGAACGGACGGACCTTCCCTGATTATGGGAAGTGGTGGCGCGTTGCACTGGGTGTCATCTCCACTACACTGAGCCGACGAGGCTCCTTGGACCTCGTTTTGGGGGACCGGTTAAGACCTACGACATATCGCCAGCCCGGCGCTGCAATGCGAAAGGCTCGCCTATTGAGTTGTCTTAGCTTGTTGGAAATAGGGGCGCGCGCACTATCCCGATGGGTTGCTGCGCCGCAGCAGAAGGGCTTGCATGCTCTATTCGCTATATGAACTCGGCCATCTGTCGGTAGCGCCTTTGCGCATCGCGGCCCTCATGCAGTCCTCGATGCTGCGCTCACCGATGAACCCGCTCGGAGATACCGAGGCCGGCCGAACGGCTGCCGCCGCTGCGGAGCTCTTCGAGTCCATGACGCGCCGCTACAGCAAGCCGGTTTGGAATTTGCCGACGACCACCATCAATGGCGTCGAGGTGGCGGTGACACCGAAGAGCGCTTGGTCGACGCCGTGGTGCGGCATGCTTCACTTCGAACGCGACGCGAAAGCGCTCATCGCAGCGCGCGGTGAGCGCGTCGATCCGACCGTTCTGATTGTTGCGCCGATGTCTGGCCACTACGCGACATTGCTGCGCGATACCGTGACCGCATTCTTGCCTGACCACGAAGTCTACATCACCGATTGGGTTGATGCGCGCATGGTGCCGGTGATGGCGGGCCGCTTCGATCTCAACGATTACATCGATCATGTGATGGGCATGCTGCGCGCGCTTGGTCCGCAGACCCACGTCGTCGCTGTTTGTCAGCCGGGGCCTGCCGTGCTCGCCGCGGTTTCGCTGATGGCGCAAGAAGATGATCCGTGCACGCCCGCAACCATGACGATCATGGGTTCGCCCATTGATGCGCGCAAATCGCCGACGGCGCCAAACCTGCTCGCCGAACAGCGCGACATCGACTGGTTCAAAACGAATATGATCCACACGGTGCCGGCGATCTATCCAGGCGCATTCCGGCGCGTGTATCCGGGCTTCGTGCAGCTCGCCAGTTTCATGGGCATGAACCTTTCGAGCCACGTCGATGCGCACAGAGGCTATTTCGAGAACCTTGTGAAGGGCGATGGCGAGCCGGCTGAGAAGCACCGCAAATTCTACGACGAATATCTCGCCGTGATGGATCTCTCCGAAGAGTTCTACATCCAGACGCTCATCGAAATTTTCCAAGAGTATCGCCTGCCCAACGGGACGATGACGCATCGCGGTCGCAAGGTTGATCCGAGCAAGATCACCAAGACGGCGCTGCTCACCGTTGAAGGCGAGAACGACGACATTTCCGGCATCGGCCAAACGCAGGCTGCGCATGACATCTGCGTCAACATTCCAGAGCAGATGCGCCGCGACTACATCCAGCCGGGTGTCGGCCATTATGGCGTCTTCTCGGGACGTCGCTTCCGCACGGAAATCTATCCGCGCGTGCGCGAGTTCCTGCGTGCATTTCACTCAAATGCGTCGCGCAATGCCAAGCGCGCAAAGCTGAAGCTCGTCGCCGAGAGCTAAGCTTTCGGACCGGACCAACCGCCAGGCTGATTTTCTTCAGCCAAAGTCATCGCCTTCCCTTCCGCCTGACGGACGGGAATGGCGCTTGCGTCGAAATCAGCAAGACAGCGAACGTTGATGGCGTAGTGATCGGGCATCGAGCGCTTGCGGTGGAACGGATAAATGCCGCAAACGCTGCAGAAGTAGTGGCGCGCGATCTTGGTGTTCCACTGATAGAGCGTGAGCTGGTCAGCGCCGGCTCGCAGTTTGAACCTGTCCTCGTGGACGGTGGTCATCAATGCGTTTTTCTTGGCGCACAGCGAGCAATCACAGGTATAAATGTCGGTGATTTCGCTATCGATTTGGAACTGGACCGCGCCGCAGTGACACGCGCCTCGATAGATAGCCATCTTCTAACCCTTTGGCGCACGCTAACGCATGCGACGGGTCGCGTTAACAAGCGCGACGTGGGATTCTTGCGCATGCGCTTCGATTCGCGACAGAAGGTCGAGCCGGGTCAGACCGAGATCGAAACAATCGATGGCCGCCGTGTGCCGGTGAAGCTGATCGTGAACCCGCGCGCGCGCCATGTCTCCGTTCGTATCGATCCTGCGCGCCGGGAGGCGATTGCGACGGCGCCGTCGAAGCGGCATTTGAAGCACGCGGCGCAGTTTGCGACGGAGCGGGCAGGCTGGATCGCTCAAGAATTGTCCCGGCTCCCGCGTGGTGTTTCGCTCGCCCCAGGCTCATTCGTGCCACTGCGCGGCATTGAGCATGAGCTCGTCTACAAGCACGGACGCAAACCCGCGTTCATCGAAGAAGACTTGCTGCCGCGGCTCGTTGTTCCGGCGCCCGATGTGGCGCTGTTTGAATCGCGGGTGCTGCGATTTTTGAAGGATCAGGCGCGTACCGATCTTATAGATCGCGTGGCGACGCATGCGATCGCGCTCGGGGTTCGACCAGAGCGCATTCAAGTGAAGGAACTGCGCTCGCGCTGGGGTTCGTGCTCGGTTGACGGCGTGCTTTCGTTTTCGTGGCGGCTCATTCTCGCGCCGCCTTTCGTGCTGGACTATCTTGCGGCGCACGAGGTCGCGCACTTGCGTGAGATGAACCATTCACGGCGCTTTTGGGCGCTCGTGAACAAGTGTATGCCGGATTATGAAACTGGACGCGATTGGCTACACGAAAACGGCAGTAAGCTCCACGCTATAGGTATGGCGCGCTAAGCCTTCGCTGGGGCCAACATTCGGCGCAGCACCCCATCACGATCGATCATCGCGTGTTTCAGGGCGCCGAGCATATGCAATGCTAGCGCGCCGACAATAGTCCAACGGCCGATCGCGTGCAGCAATTCAGCGAGCTCATGGGCGTCTTGATTGCGTTCCGCAAAGGGGCTTGCGATTGAGACCACGTCGAAGACATTGATCGCACGACCGCCTGACCACACTGCGAGAATGCCGGAACCAACTTGGACTAGGATCGCGAGCAGCAAAATTTGGTGAGTGGCGCTCGACAGGAATTTTAGAACTGGTGGTTGCTCGAACGGCGTTGGCCGCGGCTGGGCATAGCTGGCGAAGACGCGGGCGAGGAGCACCAGCGTGAAGGCGGCGCCCAGCGAAATATGCCAACCCATCAGCATTGATCGCACCGCTCGATCGCCGGCTTCGCCTGCGAAGTCTGCGCGAAAGCCGGTGACCAGCATAAGCACGATAGCGAGCGCAGCGATCCAATGCAGTGCAATAGAGAGCCAGCCATAGCCCGCTTTCGAATTGATCATCTGCATGTTCGGCTCCGTATCGCTCTTTGGCGATAGTGAAGGGAACTTGAGAAAAGAAAAAGGCTCCCCGCGCGGTAAGCGGGGAGCCTTTGTTTGCTTTAGCTAGTCACTCTCATTGACCGTTGGGCTGGACGCCTGGGCCGATGTGTTCGTTGAAGAACGCGAGTGACTCTGTCAGCACGGTGCGCATCGCATCGCCCTGGATCGGGCTCACGTTGTGGTCGACGTCTTGCAGCACGATCAAGCGGGTCGGCTTGCCGGCGCGCTCCATCGCGCGCTGCATGATCTCGCTCTGCTGGATCGGCACCGTGCTGTCTTCATCGCCGTGGATGATGAGCAGCGGGATCGTGACACGGCTTGCGTTTTGCGCGGCCGAGTATTGATCCAGTGCGGCGTCGTCACGGTTTGGGTCGCCGATGGCGTCGGCCCAGTATTGGTAGAACGGCGATTGTTGGCCGCCGCCACCGCCACCATTGACGTCGTTGCGACGTGAGCCGGTCCGCACCCAGCGCAGCATTGCACGAAGGTCCGAAACGCCGGCGCCGGCGACAGAGCACTTGAAGATGTCGGTGTTCATGAACGAAGCGGTGAACGCGACATAGCCGCCATAAGACCAGCCCGCGATGCAGGTGCGTTGCGGATCGGCGATGCCTTGCGAGAACAAGTAGCGCGTGCCGTCGGCAACGTCTGCTTGCATGCGTTGGCCCCATTGACGGTGACCGGCTTCAACGAAGCTCCGTCCGAAGCCGCCGCCACCGCGGAAGTTCGGTTGGAACACCGCATAGCCTTGGGCCGCAACGGCATGCGCCATGAAGTCTGTGCCGTAGACGTCACGTGCCTCTGGGCCGCCGTGCGGGATGACGATCAGCGGCAAATTGCGCGGTTCGGTGACACCCGGCGGCAACCACAGATAGCCCCATTGCTGCTGGCCGTCGGACACCGTGTAGCTCACGATGCGCTCGGATGGCAGCAACGCCGCATTGGCTTCGGGACGCTGACGGAACACGACGTTCAGTGAGTGGGCCTGGTGATTGTAGAGATAGTACGTGCCTAAATCCTGCGGACCGAAGGTTTGGATCAGCCACAGATTTTGATCGTCGGATTGATCGGCGACGAAAATGTTCACGTTCTCGCCGAGCACTTGGTTGATCGCGTTCCAGCGCTCCGCAAAACCCGGATCTTTGGGCTCGCACGTCCAACGCTGACCCCACCAGCACGCGGCCTGAATGATGCTGCGCTTTGTATCGATCTCGGCGTTTGAAACGTCGAACGACGCGTTGGTCTGCACCGTTTGGGTGTACTCGCCGGTGCTCGCGTCATAGACGTAGAGGCCGTTCGTATCGCTGCCGTCGCGGCGTGCGGAGACGAACACTTGCCCGGGCTGTGTTGCCGCGCCCAGCGGCGAGAATGCAGGCGCGGAGTTGACGCCCTCGGCGCCGCGATAGGTGGCGATTTCGGTCCAGTTGCGTTGGCCTGGGCCGCGACGGAGCCACGCATAGCCGCGACCGTTGCCCACGCTGTCTTGGCGAAGCACCGGCGTGCCGTTGACGTCGACTTCCCAGTTGAACGTGAACAGCGTGCCGCGATCGACAGTTGTTGCGTCCGCGGTGTTGACGTTCACGCGGCGTAGTTCTGCGCCGCCTTGGGTCGGAACAATGAGCAAAACGTTGTCGTCATCGTTCGGAAGCGTGCTGACGAGGTTCGCGTCGACGTAAGCGTCGAAGCCTTGGGCCGCCGGATTGTAGAGCGGAATGAGGTTCGAGCCGTCGAGGTTCGACGCGTAGATGCGCGTGTTGGTTTCGAAGCCATCGTCGACGGTGGCGCGGCGCACCGCGCTGCGGCGCGTGAACTCAACGCGGTTGCGCTGTTGCAGAACGAAGACGAGGCGCGTGTTTGACGCAAAGCCCACGCCCGCGATCTGCAAGCTTTGATCGGCGCGTGCGCGTTGGATTGCGCGCGTTTGACGGGTTTGAAGATCGGTGACGAGAAGCGTGTCGCCTTCGGCATCGCGACGGAGCACCGCGAGGTGATGGCCGTCCGGCGACATGCTGGCGCTACGAAACGCGTCGTAGCCCAAGAACCAATCAAGTGGAGCGCGCTGCGCTTGCTGCTGCGCCGATGCTGGAACCGACAGCGCGAACGCAGCCGCCAACAAAACGAAAAGTATTCGCTGCATGAAGATACCCCCAACGCCGTGTTTACGGTCGCCCTTGCCGAGCGGATTTAGCCTGTGAGGCTGAGGTTGTCAGCGGGGGAAAACACGTCCGCTGGTCCGAATCTGGCGCAAGATTAGCCCTCGGGGCCGAAATCCAGCGAGCGATCTTCGTTGTCCGGCGGCGCTGGCTGCGGAGCCCCGATGACTGCGCCGATGGGAGCGCCGACGGCGGTGAGTTCTGGAGATTCCGGATCGGTGACGCCGGTATCGTAGTCCTCTTCGCGCGGCAGTTCGAGCGCACGCACTGGCGTGTTTCGGAGCGCCGTCGGCATGAAGCGCGCCCAGATTTCCGTTGGCAGCGAGCCGCCCGTGACGCGGCCGGTTTCGGTGAAGTTGTCATTGCCGGCCCAGACGCCCGCGACCAATCCTGGCACATAGCCAATGAACCAAGCGTCGCGATAATCGTTGCCGGTGCCGGTCTTGCCGCCGACTTGGCGCCCAGAGATGCGAGCCGCGGCGCCCGTGCCTGCATCGACGACCCGGCGCATCATGTAGTTCATGTAGCGCAGCGGCCGCTCCTCGATCACGCGGTGTCGGTTAGCTTGCCGGAACGCCCAAACGGTTTCGTTGCTGCTGGCGCGGCGAATGCGGGTGATGCCGTGAGCTTCGAGGTTGTAGCCTTCGGAGGCCATGGCGCCGTAGGCCTGTGTCATCTCCATCAGGGTGATTTCTTGGGCGCCGAGCGCGAGCGAGTGATAGTTCGCGAGCGGTGAGCGCACGCCGAGGCGCCGCGCCACATCGATCACGTTCTGACCGCCCACCTCATTCGCAACACGGATCGCAACCATGTTGTAGGAGAGCGCATAGGCGCGCGTGAGTTCGGTCGGGCCGTGGAATTCGTTGGTGTAGTTGCCCGGCGTCCATGGCGGCTGACCATCGATGTAAATCGTAATCGGGGCGTCCTCGCGCACACTCCAGGGCGTTAGGCCATTTTCCATGGCGGCGAGGTAGATGAAGTACTTGAACGATGAGCCGGGCTGGCGCCGCGCCTGAGTGGCGCGATTGAACTGGCTTTGGTCGTAGTCGCGCCCGCCAACGAGCGCGCGAACACCGCCTTCATCGTCCATCGCGACCAATGCGGCTTGGCTCACGCGGCGCGCTTCGCCTTGCTCGGTCAACACGCCGTTGATGGCTTCATCGCCCGCGCGCTGCGCTGCGATATCGATCGTGGTTTCAACGACAAAGTCGTCGCGCTGTTGCCCGATGACGTCGTTCAGCAGCGGATCGATCCAATCGCGATAGTAGGAAAGCACGCCCGCCGGATTACGCCGGCTGATGGTGAGTTCCTGCTGCAGCGCCGCTTCGCGTTCGGCGGCGCTGATGAAGCCCATATTGACCATCTCATCGAGGACAACGCTGGCGCGATCGCGCGCCGCCGCAATATCCTGACGTGCTGGGTTCAATCGGGAAGGCGCTTTCACCAGGCCTGCGATCATCGCCGCTTGGAGGAGGGTCAGTTCACGGGCAGGGCGATCGAAATAACGCTCCGCAGCCGCTTCGATGCCGTACGCGCCGGCGCCGAAATACACGCGCGATAAGTAGAGTGCGAGAATTTCGTCCTTGGTGAAGCGGCCTTCCAACCAAATCGCCATGGCGATTTCCTGGAATTTGCGCCGCCACGTGCGGTCATTGGTGAGGAAGAGGTTCTTCGCTAATTGCTGAGTGATGGTTGAACCGCCTTGCACGACGCGGCCCGCACGTAAGTTTTCCGCGCCGGCTCGCATCATGCCGCCGACATCAACCCCAAAGTGATCGTAAAAGCGGCGATCCTCGATCGCGACGAAAGCCTGCGCCACGTATGGTGGCAAAGATGCGAGATCGACAGGCGGTGCGTTCTGTGCGCCCTCGCGCAGAATGACGTGGCCGTTGCGATCGAGGAAGGTGATCGACTGGCTGCCTGTTGCTTCCCATACATCGTCGGTGGACGGCAGATCCCATGTGATGAAGAAGAAGAACGCGACTATGAGCGCGACGCCGCCCGCCGCAGCCCAACCGCTCCAAACCGCAGCTTCACGCACATTGCGCGGACGCTTGATGCCGCGCAGGCGGTTCCACATCTCGCCGCCGAACGCGCGCGCCGCGCCGTAGAACGCCACCCACTTGGGCTCAAGCACCGTGCGCGCGTCACGCGCTGTAGTGGCGATGCGTTCTTGAATGCGCCCTAAGAGCGTTGCAGGTGGCTCGTCCTGCGCTTCTTCTGGGTCGCCTGCGGCGCGGAAATACTGAGCGGGAAGCTCGTCGCTTGTCTTCGCCGGCGGTTGGACCGGCGCGGGTTCGCTGGCTATCGCTTCGGGCTCGGCGTCCCGTGCGGCGATTGGCAAGTCGTCAGGAATAGGGGGCAATTCTTCGGGCGGTGGCGGATCGACCGCCTCCGGGTGTTCGAACAATTCCTCATGGATCAATGCGTCGGGCGTTGGTTCTTCCGCCGCCAGTTCCTCTGGAAGCGCCAGTTCCGCAGGAGCGGGTGGTTCTTCAGGAGGCGCCGGTTCTTCGGCATCGGCCTCGATGATAGGGGAGGTCTCTTCGAGTGGGTCGCTGACCTCCGGCGATGGATGGATCAATGCGTCGGGCGTTGGTTCTTCCGCCGCCAGTTCCTCTGGAAGCGCCAGTTCCGCAGGAGCGGGTGGTTCTTCAGGAGGCGCCGGTTCTTCGGCATCGGCCTCGATGATAGGGGAGGTCTCTTCGAGTGGGTCGCTGACCTCCGGCGATGGCTCGCTCGGCGGCAGTGCATCGCTTGCCGCGCCCTCAACAGGGGGCGTTGCGCCATCGCCCTCTTTGGGCGTTTCGGCCTGCGGGTCGTCCCCAGGCTGGTTTGGATCGTTCTCGTCAGCCACCCCGGCTCACCCTCCGCGCTCGCTCCTAGCGCGATTCGACCGCCACGGCGCCGAATGGCGCCAGAACGGCCCTCGGACGTGAAACGCTCGGTGGCCGGGGAAAAGTTCCCTTGCCACTTTTCGACCCAATTCTAGGCCTGTGGCGGAGAGGCGCAACGCTCTGTGGCGCCCCCGCTTTTTCTTGCCGCATGGGGAAGGCGTCGCCATATTCGTCAAAGGCAAGCTGCGGGATTCTTCCGCGACCAGGAGGTTACATCTAATGTCCGATTATCACGCCCAGGCACGATCGGTACCGACCGGCCGAGCGGATATGGCCGTCGATGCGGGTCTTCGGGCCTTCATGCTCGGCATCTACAATAAGATGGCGCTAGGTTTGGCGCTGACGGCGGGGCTCGCCTGGGTGGTCGGCACAACGCCGGCGCTGATGGCTGCGATCTTCTCTGGCCCGCAAGCATATTTGGTTATGTTCGGCCCGCTCGCGATCTTGCTGATTTCCAGCTTCGCGATGCGTAACCCGTCACCGACAGGTGCAAATCTAGTCTATTGGAGCGTGGTCGCGCTTATCGGCGTCGGCATGGGCGCGCTCGTTTATTATTATGCGCGTATTCCCGACGGGATGCTGATCGTAGCCAAGGCGTTTTTGACGACGTCCGCGGCATTCGGCGGCCTTAGCCTTTGGGGCTACACAACGAAACGCGACCTTTCGGGCTTTGGCGTGTTTCTGATCATGGGCGTGATCGGTCTGATCATCGCATCGATCGTGAACATGTTTATCCAAAGCAGCATGATGAGCTTCGTGATCTCCGTGATCGGCGTGCTCGTGTTTGCAGGTTTGGTGGCGTTCGATACCCAGCGCCTGAAGCACATGTATTATCAGCTGGGCGGCGACCAACGTGCGATGTCTGTTGCTACGACATACGGCGCACTCAGCCTCTACATCAACTTCATCAACCTGTTCCAATTCATCCTGAGCTTGATGTCGCCGCGCAACTAAGCGGCGTCTCGCAGGTGAGTACGGCAAACGCCCTGGCTTCGGCCGGGGCGTTTTTGTTAGTCGCCGACGACCCGCATTCGTTTGGGCTCAAGGACAGCAAGGACACGCTCAAGCTCGTGGCCGCGCCGAAGAATGCGGCCGTCCACCGCCCGAACGCTGTAAGCACCATTCTTTCGCGCTTCTTCGGGGCGCTTTTCGATTTGGAAGAGGGGCGCCTCGCTTGTCCTTCGGTAGACACTGAAGAGGGCGCGATCAGGCAAAGCATCAAGCGCATAGTCACGCCATTCGCCGGCCGCTACCATGCGCCCATAGAAGCGCAGCAGGCGATCGAGTTCTGGACGCTCGAAAAACACCGTGCGTCCGTTCATGCGTGATGCCTCATGTTATTCACAGCGCGTGGATTTCAGCAAAGCGCACCGCGACCAATATTACAAATGCGGCACATCCGCTTTTCGCCGGATTTTGTGCTTGCCCTCGCCGCATTGCGGCGCGACCCTATGATCGTGGTCGGTCGGAGAAAGGCTCGTACTCCGGTATCCATCAGCCCCCCCAGCCCCCCGGGGTGCGCGCTTCGACCGACCACAAAGTTTCTCGCAAGGCCCGCGTTCATCGCGGGCCTTGCTGCTTTGGGGCTCTGAAAACCCTTTGTCCAATGGCGTTTCGCGTCGATCAGGCGCCGATGCGCGCGAAAGTCTGCACGGGCGGCTTTGTGGAGACGTACGCGAACTCTTCTTAGACTTGAGGCGCCACAAAGCGTTTAACCAAAGCGCTAGAACCGCGCGGAATCGCCTCGGCTGATTCGCAACGTCTGTGGATAAGAACCGGTGGCCTTTTGGCCAAATCGCCCGTAAGAGCGGCGCTCAATTTCGCACGGGGATCCAATCCACATGCTGCTGCAGGTCGATGGTCTGCGCAAAACCTTTGGCCGGCGCGTTGCGGTAGACGGCATTGGTTTTGCACTCGACGTCGGAGAAATCGTTGGTTTTTTGGGTCCTAACGGGGCCGGCAAGACGACAACGATGCGAATGATCGCCGGCTATCTGGAGCCCGACGAGGGCGCCGCCAAAATCTTCAATATCGACGTTGCCCAGGATCGCCGCCGCGCCCAGGAGCGCGTTGGCTATCTGCCTGAAGGTGCGCCGCTTTACGGCGAGATGACACCCTGGAGTTTCCTGCGCTTCGTCGCCGAAACGCGCGGCATGAGTCGCGAGGCGGCGCGTCACGCTGTGCGCCGTGCGGCGCAAGATGCTCGCTTGGGCGATACCATCGATCGTCCGATCGAGACGCTTTCAAAGGGGTACCGACGCCGTGTCGGTTTGGCGGCCGCTCTGCTGCATGACCCCATGCTCCTCATTCTCGATGAGCCGACAGACGGTCTTGATCCGAACCAGCGTCACGCCGTGCGGGACTTGATCAAGCGTTTGGGTGAAGAACGGGGGCTCATCATCTCAACGCACAGTCTGGAAGAGGTGGAGGCGGTCTGCACACGCGCGATCGTGATCGACCAAGGCCGCATCGTTGCGGACAAGACGCCGGCCGCGCTGAAGGAAGAGCACGGCAGTCTCGAACGCGCTTTCGCGTCGCTCACTCGCGGGGAGGAGCGCGTATGAAGAAGCGTCCGGGTTTAGCAAGCTTGGCGGCCGTCTATCGGCGCGAGCTGCTCTCCTACATCACGACGCCCACGGCCTACGTGTTCGTCGCGGTGTTTCTATTTTCGATTGGGCTGTTCACGTTCCAGATCGGTGGGTTGTTTGAATCGCGCCGTGCGGACCTGACGCCATTCTTCGCGTTCCACCCTTGGATCTTCATGGTTTTCCTGCCGGCGGTTTCTATGCGCCTTTGGGCCGAGGAGAGCCGTTCCGGCGCGATAGAATTGCTGATGACGCTTCCAGCGCCGACTTGGTCGCTGGTTCTCGGCAAGTTCTTGGCCGCATGGACCATCGCGGGCGTTGCGCTGGTGCTCACCTTGCCGCTGTGGATCACGGTCAGCGCTTTGGGTTCGCCGGACAATGCGGCGATCTTCACGGCTTATCTTGGCAGTTTGCTAATGGCGGGCGCCTACATCGCGATTGGCTCTGTCATGTCCTCTCTGACGCAGGCGCAGATCGTTGCCTTCGTTCTGGCCGTCCTGGTGTCGTTCCTGCTGACAGCGCTCGGGCTCCCGCTCGTGCTCGATTTCTTCTCCGGGTTTGTCAGTGGCGGCGTAGCCGAGGGCATCGCTCGCTTCTCGATCCTGCATCATTTCGACGCCGCTCAGCGCGGCGTCGTGGAGTTTCGTTCGGTGTTCTACTTCGTGTCGCTGATCGCTCTCTGTTTGGGCTTCACCGCGCTTGCGGTTGATGCGCGGCGGGGAGGCTGATCATGAGTGCACGCCGTTATGCCCTCTTTGCCGCCTTGGCGCTCTTCGTTGCGTTCGTCGCATCGAACGTGATCGCCAATTCTTGGTTTCGCTCTTGGCGCCTGGATCTGACAGAGAGCCATCTCTATTCGATCAGCCAAGGCACCCAGCAAACGTTGAACGAACTCACCGAGCCGGTGCAGCTGACGCTCTACTACTCGCGGGACGCCGCTCAGCCGGTGCCGCAGTTGCAGGCCTACGCTTCGCGCGTTCGCGAGATGCTCCAAACCTTCGAGGCGCGTTCAAATGGCCGCGTCCGCTTCACCGAAGTGAACGTTGAGCCATTCACAGAGGCGGAGGACGCTGCGTCAGAAGCTGGCGTGCAAGCCGTGCGTCCGTACGAAGGCGCTGACCCGATTTATTTCGGCCTCGTTGGCGCGAACGCCATCGACGATACGCGCGCGATCCCGTTGTTCGATCCGCAACGTGAAGCGTTTCTAGAATATGAGCTCACGCGGCTCATCTATGAGCTGGAAAATCCGGAGCGTACGCGCGTTGCGCTCATCACATCGCTGCCGCTGAACCCGGCTGCGTCCGCCGATCCGACAGCGGGCGCGGGCAGCCAATCTGTGTTCGCCACCGAGATGGGCCGCTTGCTCGAGGTGACCAAGCTTGCGCCGAATTTCACCGAGATCCCGGCGAACACAGACGTCCTCGCGATCATTCATCCAGGATCGCTTTCGCCACAGCAGCTCTACGCGGTCGATCAGTTCATCTTGCGGCGCGGCCGCGCGTTCATCGCGCTCGATCCTGCGTCGATGCAGGCGGCGATGAGTTCGACTGGCTTCGATCCGTTCAATCCCGTGTTGCCGCCGCCGACGGCCTCGACGCTTGAGCCATTGCTTGGGGCGTGGGGCATCTCGATGGCGCCGACTGTCGTGCTTGATCTGGAGGGTGCTCTGCCAGTTTCGGTCCAGGATCCAACAACCGGACAAACCGGGCAGGCGCCGCAGCCGCTCTTCTTCCAAGTGCCTGCCGAGCGTCTCGACAGCGAAGACCTCATGACGGCGTGGCTGCGCCGCGGAATCAATTTCGGCCTCGCCGGCGGCCTGTCGCGTCGAACTGAGCTAGAGGGTGTCAGCGTCGTGCCGCTTGTGCGCACGAGCGGTCACACGATGCGTTTGGCTGCGGAGCAAGCGCTGATGCGCCCGACGCCGATGGACATTATGAACATGTGGCCGCCGAGTGGTGGACGCGTGGAAAACGTCGCGTTGCGTGTCTCTGGCAATCTCACGACGGCCTTCCCGGAAGGTGCGCCTGCGGCTGAGCCAGAGCCTGTTCGTGAGGCGCCGCCAACAGAAGCGCCGGCGGCGCCGGTGCAACAGCCTGCACAAGAAGGGCCGGCCACGCCGCTGCGCACGTCAGCAACGCCGGCGCAGCTGGTGATCGTCGCTGACACGGATTTTCTCGCCGATGATTTCTACGTCGATCCGCAAAGCGGCGGCGCTGCTGCGGACAACGCCTCGTTTGCGTTAAACGCCATTGATGTCCTCGGTGGGTCAGATGCGCTGGTGTCACTGCGCTCGCGGGCGCCCGCGCAACGTTCGATGAAGCTGTTGGAAGATATGGAGCGCGATGCTCAGCGTCGCATCGAAAGCCGCCAGCGCGAGTTGGAAGCCGATCTTCAGGAGACTCAGTCGCGCTTGCAGGAATTGCAGGCGCGGGGACGCGGCTCAGGTTTCTTTGCAGGCGATCTTGGCGCAGAGCTCACGCCTGAAGAGCAGGCGGCGGTGGATGAATACAGGCAGCGTGAGGGGCAAATTCGCACCGAGTTGCGCGGGCTGGTTCGCGATCTGCGCAGCGATATCGATCGACTGCAGGCCCTCGTTATCTTCATCAATGTCTGGCTGGCGCCGCTGCTGATTGCGGGTGCGGGGCTGTTTCTGTTTTGGCGCCGTCAACGGCGCGGGAGTGCGGGGCGATGACGACTGGCCTTGCAGAACGCCGCAGAGCGCGTTCGCTCACATTGTTTCTGATCGCTGGCGCGCTCGTTGCGACCGCCGCTGTCACGGTGGCGATCGAGTCGCGCAGCACGAGCCCCTCAAGTGCGGCGGGTCCAGTTCTTCCAGGCATTGAGGACACGATTGGCGGCGCCCAGCGCATCACCATTACGAGCGCTGAGGCCACCTATCGCATTGAGCGGACCGAACAGGGCTGGGCGATGCGTGATCGCGACGACTATCCGGTGCTGTCGTCGCGCTTGGCCCAACTGACAGAAGGCCTGGAAGCGCTGCGCTACGTGCGCCGCATGACGAATGACGCCTCCAAGCATGAGCGGCTGGGCGTTACCGATCCGCGCCAAGGCGGGCGCGGCGTGCTGGTTCAGATTGAAGACGGACGCGGCGCGCTTTTGGTGAACCTTATTCTCGGCGTCGAGACTGCTGGAACCTATGTCCGTCGCCCCGATCAGGAACAAACCTGGTCGGTCGATGGCGATCTGCCACCGCTGCGAGACGTGGCTTCGTGGCTTGATTTGCGGCCGATCAACCTGACCGGGGATCACTTGGCCCGCGTTGAGGTCATTCCCGCCGAGGGGCGCGCATACATCTTGGCGCGCGACGGTGCTGATCAGCCGTGGCGGCTTGCGTCGCCGGCCCTGGCGCCGCTTGCGCAATCGACACTCACTGCCACGGCGGAACGCATCACCCAGCTAGCGCCGATCGATGTCCGCACCGCGCCGGCGATCCAAGGCACGCCGCGCGCGCGCGTGCGCGCTACGACCTTCGATGGCATCGTCATTGATGCGGAATTGATCGCCAGCGACAATCATACGTGGGTGAAGCTGGTGGCGCGCGCCAGTGCGCCAGAACAGGAAGCGGCGGCTGTTGCGTTGAATACGCCTGCGTCCGATTGGGCTTATGCGCTGAGCGATATGGAAGCGGAAGCGTTTGCGCCGCCGCTGAGCAGGCTCATTGCAAGCGCCGAGTAAGGCTCAGTAGCGGGTAGGCCGGTGGGTGTAGCTGGCGGCGAGGATGCGCCCGCCGTTGGGCTCTTGCACGATCACGGCGCATTCGGGCTGGCAGCGTGGGCGCTCGTGCCAGACGCTGGCCCCGTTCCAAGTGCCGACGCGTTCGATCCATTTCACCAGGTTGTAGTGCGGCACTGAACGGTTGCGGTTCACGCCGCCGGTGATGACGACAGTGAGCGGACCTGGATCGTAAGCGAGCATCCAGACGTCCGCGCTGACGCCGGCAGGTCCGGCGCCGACAGTCGCGCGGGCGCGGCCATTGCGGAGCAGGGTAAGCGAGAGGTCCGGCGCGGACGCAGGCCAGCCTGCGCGCTGCTGATCTTCATAGATCGCGCGCGCCTCATCCCAATCGGAGGCGCTGATCGTTCGCGCGCCGTTGACGACAAGTTGTGGCGTGAAGCGGCCGCGAACGCGGAGCGTCTGCGAGTAGGAGCGCTGGCGTTCGGCAAATTCGGGTTGTGCGAAGGTGTCGTGCCAGCCCAGGTAGTCCCAAATCCCGACTGGGAAGGTGAGTGCGAGCACATTGTCTTCACGCGAGAACATGCCCAGCAGGCGGTTGGCGCGCGGACACTGGGTGCAGCCCTGACTGGTGTAGAGCTCCACCACCGTTTCGGCGCGGCGGCCCTGGGTCTGGGCAAGCGCAGGCGTTGCGTTCACCGCCGCGGCGACGGCCAGGGCGATGAGGAACCGGACGATCATGCGCACGACCATGCAGGCCCCGCCGCTTCGGTTCGAATCAAACCGTTGTGACGGGGCCGCTTCAGCTTAGCCTCGGGCCAGACCGCGCAGCACATAATGGAGAATTCCCCCATTACGGAGGTATTCCACCTCGTTTTCGGTGTCGATCCGGCAATGGACCTCCAGGTCCTCGGTCTTGCCGTTTGCGCGGGTGATTTTGAGCGTCACCTTCTGGCGGGGGCCGAGACCGGCGACGTTGGCGATCGAAACCGTTTCCTCGCCGGTGAGGCCAAGGCTGGCCCAGCTTTGGCCGTCAAGGAATTGTAGCGGCAACACGCCCATGCCGATCAGATTGGACCGGTGGATACGTTCGAAGCTCTCCGCCACCACGGCGCGGACCCCTAGGAGGGTCGTGCCCTTGGCGGCCCAATCGCGTGACGAACCGGTGCCGTATTCCTTACCCGCGAAGATCACGAGTTCGCGGCCTTCTTGTTTGTAGCGCATGGCGGCGTCGTAGATGAACATGCGCTCGCCCGACGGATGGTGGATGGTGAAGCCACCTTCGACCACCGAACCATCGTCGTTTTTGACCATCTGGTTCTTGATGCGGATGTTCGCAAACGTGCCGCGCATCATGACTTCGTGGTTGCCACGGCGTGCGCCGTAGGAGTTGAAGTCTGCTTGCGCAACGCCGTGCTCGGTGAGGTAGGCGCCTGCGGGGCTCACCTTCTTGATCGAGCCAGCCGGGCTGATGTGATCTGTCGTGATCGAGTCACCGAAGAGGCCGAGAACGCGCGCCTCGACGACGTCGGTCGGCGGCGTGGGGCTCATGCTCATGCCGGCAAAGTAGGGCGGGTTTTGTACGTAGGTGGACTTTGCATCCCAGCCATAGGTGCGGCCCGCGCCGACTTTGATGTTTTGCCAGTGTTGATCGCCGGCGAACACGTTTCCGTAGCGCGCGTCAAACATCTCCTTGGTGACGGCGTTGCGCACCACCTGTTCGATCTCGGCATTCGATGGCCAGATGTCGCGTAGATAAACGGGCTGGCCATCGTTGCCTGTGCCGATCGGATCGGTCTCGAGGTTCGCATAGACTGAACCCGCTAGTGCGTAGGCGACGACGAGGGGCGGCGATGCGAGGTAGTTCGCACGAACGTCCTGGTTCACGCGCCCTTCGAAGTTGCGGTTGCCAGAAAGCACTGACGCCACGACGAGATCGTTCTCAGCGACAGAGGCTGAAATCGCCGGCGGCAGCGGGCCTGAATTGCCGATGCAGGTCGTGCAGCCATAGCCCACAAGGTTGAAACCGAGGGCGTCCAGCGATTTGCCGAGGCCAGATTTCGCCAAGTAGTCGGTGACGACTTGTGAGCCAGGCGCAAGCGAGGTCTTCACCCACGGCTTTGTGCCAAGGCCCTTCGCCACCGCATTTCGCGCCAATAGTCCGGCCGCGATCAGCACGCTGGGGTTCGATGTGTTGGTGCATGAGGTGATTGCAGCAATCACGACATCACCATGTCCAATATCGTGATTGGCGTCGTTGACCGGTGCGCGCTTGTTCAATTCCGCGCTCTTGCGGAATTCATCGGTCATCACCTTCGTGAAGCCCTCGGCAACGCCGCCGAGAACAACGCGGTCCTGCGGACGCTTGGGGCCGGCAAGCGATGGGCGCACGTCCGCGAGTGAGAGTTCAAGCGTGTCGGTGAATTCCGGCTCCTCGTCCGTGAGCCAGAGGCCTTGCTGCTTGCAGTACGCCTCAACCAACGCAACGCGCGCCGGATCGCGGCCCGTGGCTTTGAGGTAGTCGATGGTCTTGGCGTCGACCGGGAAGAAGCCACAGGTGGCGCCGTATTCTGGAGCCATGTTTGCGATGGTGGCGCGATCTTCGACGCTCATGGTGGCAAGGCCCGGGCCGTAGAATTCTACGAACTTGCCGACAACGCCCTTCTTTCGCAGCATTTGGGTGACGGTGAGCACAAGGTCGGTGGCGGTGGCGCCTTCCGGCAATTTGCCGGAGAGACGAAAACCGATGACTTCCGGGATCAGCATCGAGATCGATTGGCCGAGCATTGCCGCTTCGGCTTCAATCCCGCCGACGCCCCAGCCGAGGACGCCAATACCATTGATCATGGTCGTGTGGCTGTCAGTGCCGACCACGGTGTCGGGATAAGCGTAGGTTTCGCCGTCGATGTCGCGGACCCAGACTGATTGGCCGAGATATTCGAGGTTCACTTGGTGGCAGATGCCGGTGCCAGGCGGGACGACGCGGAAATCTTGAAACGCTTGCTGACCCCAGCGCAAGAATTGGTAGCGTTCGACGTTACGCTCATATTCCAATTCGACGTTCTGTTTGAATGCACCCGCGCCGCCGAAATGGTCGACCATCACCGAGTGGTCGATGACGAGATCGACCGGCACCAGCGGATTGATTTTTTCCGGATTGGCGCCGAGCTTCGCGGCGGCGTCGCGCATGGCGGCAAGGTCAACGACGGCTGGGACGCCAGTGAAATCCTGCATCAGCACGCGCGCGGGGCTGAAGGCGATTTCGACTTCGTTCTTGCCCTTGTTCACCAGCCAGGACGTCATGGCGAGGATGTCGGCCTTCTTCACGGCGACGCCGTCCTCGGTGCGCAGCAGGTTCTCCAGCAGCACTTTCAGCGAGATCGGCAGGCGCGAGATGTCGCCCAGGCCGTTCGCGGAGGCGGCCTTGAGATCGAAATAGGTGAAGGTCTTGGCGCCTACGCTGATTGTGGTGCGGGCGTTAAATGAGTTCAGAGATGGCATGTTTGTGCATCCGGCTTTGTGGAGCTTCAGAGATGCAAACGCGTTGGGGAGCGCCCCAAATCCGGAATCAAACCGGTCGCGCGGCAAAGCTTATGTAACGCCGTTTTGTGAAGGCGCAATTGACGACTGCGCCAACGGGCGGCGATGTTTGCGAGCGGTTCGCAACACATGGCGCCGGCGGGCTCTGGCTGAGAATTGTCGTCAGCCCAGAGCCCCTGGGCGGATCTAGCTTTCGCTTGGCGGCGGCGGGGCGGCCGCGCGGCGATTGAAAATCCGGCCGCCGCGGTTCTTACGCCACCGAAGCAGCAGCCAGCCCAGCGGGATCAACACAACCGCGAACGGAATGAGCCCGGCGATGATCAAGATGATGGCCGCAAAGCCACCGACGATGATGCCGAGGAAGTTCGCGAAGGCTTGGCGCAGCGGCTCGAAAGTATCGCTGCCGACTGGCCGGGGCGACGAACTGTATTGGATCGTGAGTTCGGACATCGCAACGCGCGTGCGCATCACCGCGAGTTGCGATTGAACCGCGTCGATCTCGGATTGGACGCGCGCAAGTTCGCGTTCCACTTCAAGCAGGTCGGACAGGCGGCCACGACTTGTGCGCAGCAATTCCTGGAGCCGATTGCGCAGTTCAGTTTGAGCACGCAAGCGTGCTTCGGTGTCCACCATTTGGCGCGTCAGGTCTTCGGAATTGGTGGTTTCGCCAACCATGCGGCCACCAGCCTCATCGGCCTGTTGGGCGATTCCGCCCTTGAATGTGTTGAGCCAGTTCGGCTCCGCGCGCAGCGAAAGGTAGCCCTGCATCTGACTTTCGGGGTCGCCAGTGCGGCTTGAGCCAATCAACTGGCAGACGCGTGGGCCCGCCGCTTGGCACGCCTGAACGTGACGATCCATCACGCCGGCTAGGCGCTGGCTAGGGATCTCAAGGTTCATTGCGTAGGAGTAGGCGAGGAAAAGCACGGGCGCCGGTCCCGCGGGCTCACTCGGCGCTTGTGCGGCGGTGTTACTCGTCATGGCGTCAGCCGGTGGAGGCGGGGCCGGCGCGGCCGCAGGCGCTTCCTCGGACTGCATGCGCTCCATGTCCGCCATTCCACCGTAGGCGGCCTCGCCGCCAGCGGGAGTTTCAGCGACGGGCACACTTTGCTCGGCGCCGCACGCGGCCAGCGCCACAGCTAGCACGAACCCCACCCAAACCTGACGCATAGCCGCACCTCCCTTGCGTCCACCAAGCGCGCGCTTGGCGGATCGCGCAACCCTTTCTAGAACCGGGGCCGCATTATGAGCGCCCGCGGACCTTTCCAAGACAAGCCGATAATCCGCGTTGAAGCGCTCGCGCTTTCGCGTGGCGGGCACCTATTGTTTCAGGATTTGAGCTTCACGGCCAATGCGGGCGACTACGTCGAAGTGGTGGGATCGAACGGCTCGGGCAAGACCAGTTTGCTACGGGCGATGGCCGGGTTTCTCCGCCCCATCAGCGGGCGGATTTCATTCGAGGGCGTCGACGAACCGGCCCTCGCGTTTCATTACCTGGGTCATGCGAACGGCTTGAAGCGCGAAGCGAGCCCACGAGAGCATTTGAGCTATTGGGCCGGATTGTTCGGTGGCGCGCCGAGTGAAGATTTTGTCTCGAAGGCGTTGGACCTCAACCGGGTGATGGCGCTGCCGGTGCGCGTGCTCAGTCAGGGGCAGTCGCGCCGATTGGCGCTCGCGCGTTTGATCGTTGCGCCGCGCCCCGTATGGCTGCTCGATGAACCTGCTGCAGCACTCGATGACTCTGGAAAAGCTGTGCTCAACGAATTGATCGGTGCGCATCGGGCAGGCGGCGGCATCGTCGTGGCTGCAGTGCACGAGCCGCTAGGGGCCGCGCCAAGCCAAACGCTTCGTGTGTCGCGATGAGCGCTTTTGCAGTTACCTTCCGGCGTGAACTCGCGCTGATGTGGGCTGGTGGCGGGGCGCTCGCGCCGCTGGGATATTTCCTCGGCGCCACGATGTTGGTCCCGCTGGCGATGGGGCCGGATCGTACGCTGCTGGAAGCGGCGGGCCCGCCGCTGGTTTGGATCGCGGCTGCGCTTTCAATTCTTGCGACGCTGGAGCGTCTCTTTCAGGCGGATCTGGAAGACGGTTCGCTCGACCAGATGCTGCTGTCGCCCGCGCCGCTTGAACTTATCAGCTTTGCGAAGGGCGCTGCGCTTTGGGTGGCGATAGGCTTGCCGATTACGCTTGCCGGCGTTCCTGCGGCGATTGCTTTGCAGGCGCCGGTGGAGCGGCTTGGGTACATCGCCGCGAGTCTAGCGTTGGGCACGGCAGCTTTCATCGGCGTTGGTCTTGCGGGCGCGGCCGTTACGGCGAGTGTAAAACGTGGCGGCGTGCTGCTCGCATTGATCGTGCTGCCGCTATTTGCGCCGCCGATTATATTCGGCGCCTCGGTGGCGTCTGGGGAGGAAGTGTCGGCAGCGCTCAGCATTCTTGCGGGTTGTGCCTTGGGTGGGGCCGCGCTTGGCCCGATCGCGGCAGCTGCAGCCTTGCGGTTACAGGCCGAATGACCGCATTGCCTTTGCCCCCAAACCGAGATTGGTAGCGCCGATATGTTTGCTTTTCTCGCCAACCCAGCACGCTTCATGGTGTTTTCGGCTTGGGCCGCGCCGGTGCTGTTTGCGGGCGCTTTGATCCTGTTCGCGGCCGGTGCGCCTTGGGCGCTGTTCTACTCGCCGGCCGACTACCAAATGGGTGAGACCGTGCGCATCATGTACGTGCATGTGCCGGCTGCTTGGTGGTCGATGGGAGCTTACGCTTTCATGGCGGGCGCGAGCTTTGTCGGCCTTGTTTGGCGACATGTGCTGGCCGATGTCGCTGCGCGCGCTGCGGCGCCCGTGGGTGCTGTGTTCGCCGCCGTTTGCCTCGTTACCGGCTCATTGTGGGGCGCGCCAACATGGGGGACGTGGTGGGAGTGGGACGGTCGCATGACGTCTATGCTCGTCCTCTTTGTGACGTATCTTGGCTACATCGCGCTTTGGTCTTCGATTGAAGACGAGGAGAAGGCCGCACGCTTGGCTGCGATCTTGTGCCTTGTCGGCGCCATCAACCTGCCAATCGTGAAGTTCTCAGTCGATTGGTGGAGCACCTTGCACCAACCGGCCAGCATCATGCGCTCGGGCGGTTCGGCGATCAGCGGTGAGATGCTTGGGCCGTTGCTGACACTCGGCGGCGCTTACTTGCTGTTGTTTGGTGCGCTGACATTGATGAATATGCGCTCTGCAATTTACCGGCGCCGCGTGAACAGTGCTGAGCTGAAGAAGGCGCGTCAATGATTGAAGGTGGATGGAATTTCGTCTGGCCCGCGTACGCCGTCGCGCTAGGCGCACTGACGGTGCTTACCGTGGTTGTCGTTGCGCGATTGCAGACCTGGGAGAAGCGCGCTCGCGAGTTGGGTGACGGAAAGTGAGATTGATCGCTTTCGCGCCGCTCGTGGCGTTGCTGGCGCTGATCGGCGTCAGCGTTTTTCTGTTGACCCGAGAGGGCGAACGCACACGTTTCACCGAAGGCATGGTCGGCCAACCGGTCCCGGCTTTCGCGCTTGCGCGTCTGGAAGGCGAGACGCCTCTCACGAATGAGGAACGCCTAGGTCGCACCTACGTCATCAATCTGTTTGCTTCTTGGTGCACACCGTGCCGGGTTGAGCATCCGCAGCTGATGGCTCTGCGCAATCAGGGCGTGGAGATCGTCGGCATCGCTTACAAAGATCAGCCGGCGACTTCCGCGGCGTTCCTGCACGAACTCGGCAATCCTTTTGCGGATGTTGGGCAAGATCCTGAGGGTCGCTTTGGTCTCGAAGTCGGCGTGACTGGCGTACCGGAAACGTTCGTCATAGGACCGGACGGCGTCATTCGCGCGGCATACCGTGGGCCTCTCACCGACGAAGCCGTACGGGACGTGATCTTGCCGGCTGTGAACTAACCGCGCGCTTTGCGCCCGCCGCCGCGTGGTTTTGTTTGTCCAGCAACGCGCGCTTTGCGCTTAGCCAACTTCTTTTGCTCGCGCTCTGCTTTCGCCGACGCAGCATCCGCCAATTTCGAGATCTTGGTGAGTGTGCCGATAAAGCTTCGGCTCTTGGTTTTTGTAAGCAAATCCAGAACGGCCGCGTCGGCAGCTCGTGCATGTTGGGTCGTGGCCGACAGGAGTGTGCCGCCAGCTTGGCCGAGCAGTAGTGAGTAAGCGCGGCCATCAGATGTCGAGGGCGTACGCAGGACCCACCCCTGGCGCTCCATCTTCGCCATGGTGTCAGCAAGCGTTGAGCGATCGACGCCGGTTATACGGCCGAGATCGCTTTGACTTAGGCCCGGCTGTTCGGAGATCGCGGCTAGGATCGTGAATTGGCGAAGGGTAATCGTATCGCCGACCAATTGTGTGAAGCGTTCAGATGCGAGTTGTTCGGCGCGATGCAGCAAGTGGCTGGGCGAGCCTGCCAACTTGAACTGGTCGGATTCGCCAGAATCCAGTGTCGACCGCGTCATCGTTTGCCGCCCCAAAGCCGGGCGGAGATTAGCTGCGCGATCTGCGCGATCAATCATGCGTTCGATCATTGTTCGCCATAGAGGCGAAAATCAGCCCGAAATCGGCGCAATCAGGCGCCGGGCGCCTCACTGGGCTTGTCTTTGTCGTCATCAATCTGATGCTTTAGTACGATCGGCGTGTTTATGAGCGCGAACGCGATGAATGCAGGATAGGTCAACAACGTCCGTAAGTTCACCCAGACGTCAAAATTGCCATTTGCCTCGTTGTAGTAGTAACGCAGCACTTCGTTGACGATCGCGACGAGCACATAAAACGCGGCCCACCGTAGGGCCAAAATTTTCCAGATGCGGTCCGGCAGATTGAAGATGTGCTGGAAGAAGAGCTTCCAAATGTTTTGGCCGATCGCCAGCGAAAACAAGATCGCGGCCGCGTAGAATGCAAACGTAAAGGTGAACTTGAGCTGGATGATCGAGGGATCGTGCAGGAGGATCGTTAGTCCGCCAAACGCGGTCACGAGCACGCCGGTGACGATCAGGATCGGTGGTATTTTCCCGCGATTGAGCTTGCACCAGGCGATAGCAGCCAGCACCGAGACGATGAACAGACCGGTCGCGACATAGATCGCGTTCTCCTTGGTCGCCTCGATGCGGTAGAGCACGTTGTAGGTGATCACGAAGACCAGGATCGGCCCAAGGTCGATCCAAAGCTGGCTGGTGTTCTCGGTGAGTGACTTTGGCTTTGAGGCGCCGGTGGTCGCTAGTTCTTCGCTCATGGGGCCTAATACGCAGAAATGAGGCCGCCGGACTAGCGGCTTGCGCCGAAGGGCGTTCCCGGGCGAAATCGCGGCAAAACGAGGAGGGGCGCATGGGGATGTTTGCGAGATTGGCGGGTTTGGTCGGCCTTGGTGTGTTGGCCGCCTGCGCGAGTTCGGCTGCATCGCCTGGCCCTGACCAGCCGGTGCGTTCACTGGCCGAGATATTGGAACAAGCGCCGGCTTCGGACTGGCGTACGGTCGATCAGAACAACCTTCTCTACATGCAGCTGCCGGCCGGGCGCGTGATCATCGAACTCGCCGCCGATTACACGCCGCTCCATACCGCCAACATTCAGGCTCTCGCGCGTGCGCACTACTGGGACGGCGCCGCCATCATGCGCAGCCAGGAGAACTACGTGGTGCAATGGGGCCGCGACGAAGCCGATCCGCGTCCCATGGGTGATGGTCAAGCCACGCTCGCGGCGGAGTTCGACCAGCCGCGCGCCGGCTTTGAGATCACGCGTTTGCCTGATCCGGATTCATACGCGCGCGAAGTTGGCTTTGCCCATGGCTTTCCCGTCGCGAGTAATGGCGCCCGCACTTGGATGGCGCATTGCTATGGGATGGTCGGAGCAGGCCGTGGCGATACAGCGGAAAGCGGCAGCGGCGCTGAGCTTTACGTTGTCATCGGGCATGCGCCACGCCACCTCGACCGCAACATCGCGACCGTTGGCCGTGTGCTGCAGGGAATGGAGCTCTTGTCGGTTATGCCGCGCGGGACGGGGCCGCTTGGATTTTATGAAACCCCTGCAGAGCGCACGACCATCAGTTCAGTGCGTCTTGGCTCAGAGCTGCCAGCGAACGAACGCGTAAACCTGGAAACACTTCGCACGGACAGCGAGACGTTCCGCGCTGTGATCGACAGCCGTCGCTTTCGCCGTGAGAGCTGGTTCTTAGACCCGGTCGGGCGCATCAATCTATGCAATGTGCCTTTGCCGGTGCGTGTAGGAGGCTAAGCCTTCCGCACGAACTCGGATTTGAGTTTCATCGCGCCGAAGCCGTCGATGCGACAGTCGATGTCGTGATCGCCGCCCACAAGGCGGATGTTTTTGACGCGCGTGCCGACCTTCAACGTTTGCGACGAGCCTTTGACCTTAAGGTCTTTGATCAGCGTCACGGTATCGCCGTCGGCCAGCACAACGCCATTGGCGTCGCGGATGATCTCGGCCGCTTCGGCGCTTTCGGCCTCGCTTGCGGTCCATTCGTGAGCGCATTCTGGACAGATGAGCAGCGGGCCATCTTCGTAGGTGAGTGACGAAGAGCAGGCCGGGCAAGGTGGTAGAGTGGTCATTGGGCGTTCAATCCGACGAGGGCCCGCGAGAATGTGAGGGCATCAAATGTTTGGAGGTCCTCTGCCTTTTCTCCGACGCCGATGAAATGGATCGGGATGGCGTGACGCTGCGCTAGCGCGACCAGCACGCCGCCTTTGGCGGTGCCATCGAGTTTAGTCATAACGAGCCCGGTGATTTCTGTCACCGAGCGAAAATTTTCCACTTGCGAGAGTGCGTTTTGGCCGACCGTGGCATCCAGTACGAGTAGTGTTTCGTGCGGTGCGTCTTCATCGACCTTCCGCATCACGCGAATGATCTTGGCCAACTCAGCCATGAGCTCCGACTTGTTTTGGAGTCGGCCAGCGGTATCGATCAGCGCGACGTCGGCTCCCTCTTGCTTCGCGCGCCGAACGGTTTCGAATGCAACGCCAGCTGCGTCAGCGCCCTGCGTCGATGCTACAAAGCTCGCACCCGCGCGATCTGCCCAGACCTTGAGCTGTTCGATTGCAGCCGCGCGGAAAGTGTCCGCTGCGCCGATCACGACCTTGGCGCCCGCGTCTGTCAGGTTCTTGGTAAGCTTGCCGATCGTCGTCGTTTTGCCGGAACCGTTGACGCCGATGACCAAGACGATCCGCGGCTTCGGGCCGTCGGTGAGGTCGAGCGTCGCTTCACGTGACTTCAGTATCCGTGCGACTTCGATGGCCAGCGCTTCGCGAGCCTCAAGGGCGCCGTTTTCTTTGCTGAACCGCTGATCGGCGAGCGCGGTGCTAATGCGCGCGGCTGCTGCGGCGCCCATGTCCGAGGCGATCAAGGTCTCTTCAAGCTCGGCGATGTCGGAGGCGTCGAGCCTTTCCTTGGTGAAAACGGAGGTGAAGCTATCGGCGAGCTTTGCAGACGATTTCCGTAAGCCGTCAAACAGACCCTTGGTCTGCTCTGGCGTCGCTTGCGCTTGCTTCTTCTTCTTGTCGAACAGACCCCAGATCATACAGGCGCGCCGATCAGATGTTGGCCGTCATGGCCAGTGAAATTGAAGTGTTGAAAGCCGTCGCCGCCGCCCGTGAAGCGTACAGGCGTGAAATCGGGCAGGCGGGCAAACCCGTCTCGCTCGACGATACCTGTTGCCTGACGTCCGAGCCAATTGTCCAAATGGCGCTTCAGGGCTGATGTGGCGACATCGCGCAAACGCGCCGCGCGCGCTTTCACAACACGCCGATCGACCTGTGGCATGCGGGCGGCGGGCGTGCCTTCGCGTGCGCTGAAGGGAAACGCATGGACGTAGGCGAGACCGCATTCTTCGACGATGGAGATGAGGTTCGTTACGTGAGCTTCTGTTTCTGTCGGAAAGCCCGCGATGAGATCGGCGCCTAGCGCAATCTCTGGACGCGCCGCTTTCACGCGTTGGCAAAGCTCAATTGCCTGCGCTCGCGAATGACGACGCTTCATACGCTTTAGGATGAGGTCGTCACCGTGTTGGAGCGACAGATGCAAGTAGGGCGCAACACGTTGGTTCTGCGTCACCTGTTCAAACAGTTGATCGTCCATCTCGATCGCATCGAGCGATGAAAGGCGCAGCATCGGCAATTGCGGCACAAGTTTCAGGATGCGCGCGACGAGCGCGCCGAGTTGCGGTTGGCCTGGAAGGTCGGCGCCCCACGAGGTGAGATCGACGCCTGTGAGGACAACCTCAGGCACGCCATTGTCCGCAAGCCGCCGAACTTGTTCGACCACATCGCCCGCCGCCGCAGAGCGCGAATTTCCACGCCCATAGGGGATGATGCAAAACGTGCAGCGATGATCACAGCCGTTCTGGACCTGGATGTAAGCGCGCGTGCGTTCACTGAAACCGTCGATCAGGTGCGATGCCGTTTCGCGGACCGACATGATGTCAGACACGCAAACGCGCTCTTGGTTGCGCTCAAAGCTGCCTCGGCGCATCTTCTCGGCATTGCCGATAACGCGGCTGACTTCAGGCATCGCCGCGAAACTTTGCGGGTCAATTTGCGCCGCGCACCCCGTGACGATGATTTCCGCGTCCGGTCGTTCGCGACGCGCGCGGCGAATGGTCTGGCGCGCTTGGCGCACCGCTTCGCCTGTGACGGCGCAGGTGTTGACGATCACAGCGTTAGATAGCGCCGCCTCGCTTGCGAGCGCGCGCATAGCTTCACTTTCGTAAGCGTTGAGGCGGCAGCCGAGCGTCAAGACCTCGACATCCGCGCGCGGTGGCTTTGTCGGTGCGTTCATGGGTATGCGTCAGGTGAGCGTGTGGAGCGTGGAGGTCAAGCACACCAAGGCAAATGAAAAGCCCCGCGAGTTCATCGCGGGGCTTTCGAATTCAGACTGCGAAAGCAGCTTATTCTGCAGCGTCGCTGGCTTCACCAACGAAGTCTTCTTCGCGGGCGCCGCCGGCGCGTTCGGTGATGCGTGCTGACTTACCGCGGCGATCGCGCAGGTAGTACAGCTTGGCGCGACGAACTTTACCGCGACGGACGACTTCGATTGAGTCGACGGTCGGCGAGAACAGCGGAAACACGCGCTCAACGCCTTCGCCGAAGCTGATCTTGCGAACGGTAAAGTTGGAGTTGAGGCCGCCGCCTGAGCGGGCGATGCAGATGCCTTCATAGGCTTGCACGCGCTCACGGTCGCCTTCCTTGATCTTCACGTTCACGCGCAGCGTGTCGCCCGGATCGAACGAGGGGACCGTCTTGCCCTTAGTGACGCGGGCGATTTCTTCTTTTTCAAGCGTATCGATCAGGTTCATAAACGCACCAGGGGGCGCGAGACTGCTCGCACCCTCCTCCAGGAAAACCGGAAAGCGGGGCGTATAAGGGAAGGCCGCGCCCGTGTCGAGGGGGTAGTGGGCTACTCTAAGGGCGCGATCGGTTGGCAGCCGGCAAGGGTCACGATTTCGCCGGTCGGCCGGCGGATGCGGAGCATCGGCCGCGTACCCGCTCGGCCAATCTGAAAGGCGAGTTCTTGGCCTGCGGCATCGCGGACGCCTATAAAGCCTTCCGCCTCGTTGATGACCGAGAACCCGCCGAGGCCGCTGTGAAACCACGGCATGTTGAGGGGTGGGAAGAAGTAGGCCGCGCCAGGGGTCCGGGCGACGGGTATAACGTGGAGCCCGCGCAAGCCGCGCACGCGGCCAGCCGATTCATCATCGAGCTCGGCCGGCATAGCTGCATCGAGCGCCTGCATTTCTTGCTCAGCGCCCGCGCATGCTGCTGCGATCGATGCTCCGGTGAGCGCTCCCTCGACCGGGCGCCACATCGCGCCAATAGCGCCCGAGGCGCGGGTGAGTTCAGGGGTGGCCGAAGGTGTTTGAGCCGCGACGGGTGAGGCCACTAGGCAGAATAGGGCAAGAAGGATGCGGCGCATGCGCTGTTCCTCGCGCCGAAATCTGGCCGTCTTGGGGCAGGCCGTCTGCTGCATGCGCGGCAAGGTAGCGCCCGTCGCGCTTTTGCGGGTAAGGCCGCTCCAGTTCTGAGGAGGCGGGTATGCGTACGGCGTTGCTGGGATTGGTTGTTGGCCTCTCGCTCTTGGCAGGGACGGCGCACGCGCAGACAACGGACGTTCTTGCCCCGGCTCGGCAAGGGCAGCTCCAGTGCTACGAGCCAAATGTCGCCAGCAAGACCTGCCAAAGCCTCGGCGGTTACACCTTCGCGGCCAATGGCGTGATCGACAACGTAGCGTGGGTTTTGATCATGCCGGAGCCGGTGGTGATCATGCGGATCAGTTCACCCGTTGTCGTTCGCAACAACGCGATCTGCGGACCTCTCTCCGCAGCCGACATTGCGCGCGCCACGTTCACGATCCAAGGCGCGCCTGCGGGCGAGGCTGATACCCGTGACATTCGTGCAGGTTTGACGGAGCAGCTGGCGCCGATGCTCAACCAGGAAAGCTGCTTGACGCTCACTGCGGACGGGAACGGGTTTCGCGCTGACACCACGATAGGCGGCGTGCCGCAACCTCAACAAACGCAACGCGTCATTTGGATCGGGCCCAACGACGGCTATCGGGTCGCGCCCTAGTCGTTGCGCCGCGTCCGGGTGATGCGTTCGCGTTCCGATTTGCGCCAAGCTTCGACCTTCGCGTGATCGCCGGACGTCAGCACTTCGGGAATCGTGCGCCCCTCCCACTCACGCGGGCGTGTGTACTGAGGGTGTTCAAGCAAGCCATCGCCGCTGAAGCTTTCTTCGTGCGTTGATGTCTCGTTGCCCAGCACGCCGGGGATAAGCCGGACACAGGCTTCGAGCAGGACCATTGCGGCTGCCTCGCCGCCGGCGAGCACCGCTTCGCCAACAGCGACCTCTTGCATCCCGCGTCCATCAATGACGCGCTCGTCTAAACCTTCGAAGCGGCCGCAAAAGAGTATCACTCCGGGCCCCGCCGCCCATTCGCGCACCATCTCTTGGCTAAGCTGCTTGCCGCGTGGCGACAGGTAGATCACCGGCCGATCAATTCGCTCGATACTGTCGATAGCCGCCGCCGCAACATCGGCGCGTAGCACCATGCCGGCGCCGCCACCGGAGGGCGTGTCATCGACGTTCTTATGGGGGCCTTGGCCGAAGTCGCGGAGTTGCGTTGTGTCGAGCGACCACAGACCATCGCGCAGCGCCTTGCCGATCAGCGAAACGCCAAGCACACCCGGAAATGCTTCCGGGAAAAGTGTAATGATCGAGGCTCTGAACATTGCCTCGCTTCGTAACCCGAAGCGTTACTTCTCGATAGGCTCAGGCGCCGGGGGATCGAGCACGACGCGCTTGGTGGCGAGGTCAACGTGCGGCACCGCTTCCTTGGTGAACGTGACGCGCACGTTCGGGCCACCGTTCGGCGGCTTGTATTCAAGGATGTCGCCGGCGCCGAAATTCCACACCGCGACGATGTCGCCGAGCACCGTGCCATCGAGCGCTTCGGCGCGTGAGCCGAGCAGGTCGACGACGTAGAACTCATCCTTCGCCGTGCCAGGCAGATTGGCGCGCGGCACGAACACCTTTTGGCCCTTCATGGCGTCAGCTTGCTCCTTGGTTTTCACCTCAGGAGCAACAACGGCCACACCGTCTTTCAGTTCACGCCAGCTCTTTGGCTTCAGCAGAACTTTGCCGGCTTCGTCATAAAGCGGGCCGTAGGCGATGACGCCATCCTTCTTCTCGGTGAAGGCGCGCAGACGTACTTCACCCTTCACTCCGAACGCGCCTGCAATGGCGCCGACCATGATCATGCCCTTGTTGGCCGTGCTTTTCGGCTTGAACGCCGGCACGTCTTTAAGGTCGCCAACCGCTTCGGGCTGTTCAGCGACGGGCTTCGGAGCGGTCAACGGTTTCGGCGCAACGCGCACAGGCGTCGGCAACGGCGCGCGCGTGATCGGCTGAGCGCGGCCAGCAGCGACCGCCATCGGCTTCGATGGCATCGGCTTGGCGAGCGCAGCTGCGACAGGCGCGAGCTTCGGCGGCTTGGGAGCCTTCGGCGCCTTTTCGGCCTTGGGCGGCTTCGCTGGTTTCTCAGCTTTGACCGGGGGCGCCTTGGCGGGCTTTGGCTCCGGCGCTGGTTTTGCGGCCTTCGCGGGCTTTTTGGGCTCGGGCTCTGGCTTTGCCGCTTTGGTTGGCTTTGGCGGCGGCGGCGCCTTTGCCTTCGGCTCGGGCTTGGCGGGGGTCTTTGGCGCGGGGGCCGCTGGCTTTGCAGCAGCCTTCACGTCCGCCTTCTTTTCCGGCTTAGCCGCCGCCTTCGGCAGGGCTTTAGCCGGCGGCTTCGCTGCCGGCGCCTTAGGCGTTGCCTTTGGGGCTGGCGCTGCCTTGGCCGCAGCCTTGGGCGGCGGGGCCGCCTTGGACTTTGGCTCGGGCTTCGAGGGCTTGGCCGTCGCCTTTGGGGGCGGCGGGACTGGCGCTGCGGCCTTTTTCGGCGCGGGTTCGCCACGACGAGGGGCCGGCGCTGCCTTTTTGGCAGCAGCCGGCGCGGCCTTGGCGCCAGTCTTCGGTTTGCTCAGGGCGGACTTCTTCTCGGCCACAGGTGTTCCTTATGCCTCCGAAGCGGCCTCGGCAGGAGCGGCTGACGCAGCGGCTTCAGCTTCAGCACGCTCTGTCATCTTCTTGCCGGGCTTGGCTTTATTGGGGTTGTTCTTGGTTTCGCGCTTGAAAACGCCCGCTTGGTCGAGGAAGCGCGCAACGCGATCCGTCGGCAGGGCGCCCTTTTTCATCCAGTCTTGAATCCGCTCGAGCTTGAGGTTGACCCGGTTCGGGTCGTCGGACTTCAAGATAGGGTTGTAAGTTCCAACTTTCTCGATGAAACGCCCATCACGAGGGCTACGGCTGTCGGCCACCACGATTGAGTAGTATGGGCGCTTCTTCGCGCCGCCACGGGCCAGACGGATTTTCAGGGACATTTCTACGCTTCTCCTTTGAACTCTTAGCTTTTTTTGTTGCTTCCGGGAAGTCCCGGGAGGCCACCAGGAAGCCCTGGAAGCCCAGATTGAGGGTTAAGGCCCGGCAACGCCTTACCGGAGCCGAGTTGTTTCAGTGCTTCAGGGCTGGGTCCGCCCATCCCCGGCATGCCGAAGGGCATTTTGCCCTTGCCCATGGCCTTAGCCATGTCGGCCATGTTCCGATGCATCTTTAGGAGGCGGTTCACCTCCACAACTTCGACGCCCGACCCCTTGGCAATGCGCGCGCGGCGGCGGCCGTTGATCAGGTCGGGCTTTGCCCGCTCGGCCTTGGTCATTGAGCGGATGATCCCGATTTGACGGTGGATTTGGCGGTCGTCGAGTTGGGCGTCCGAGATCTGGTTCTTCATCTTTTGGACGCCTGGCAGCATGCCCATGACGCCCTTCAGGCCACCAATCTGCAGAACTTGGCTCAATTGCTTCTCGAGATCGTCGAAGTCGAAGCGGCCCTTGGCCATCTTCGCAGCCATTTTCTCGGCTTCGGCGCGGTCGACATTTTCAACGGCCTTTTCGACGAGGCCGACAATGTCGCCTTGGCCAAGAATGCGACCAGCGATCCGGCGGGCGTCGAAGACCTCAAGCGCATCGGCGCGCTCGCCAGCGCCGAGGAATTTGATTGGAAGGCCGGTCACGGCGCGCATCGAAAGCGCTGCGCCGCCACGGCCATCGCCATCGGCGCGCGTCAGCACCAAGCCGGTGAGCGGCAGACGTTCGTGGAAACGCCGTGCAGTCTCGACGGCGTCTTGGCCGGTTAAGCTGTCGGCGACCAGCAGGACTTCGCCCGGTTTAGCTATCTGCGCGATCGATGCCGCTTCCGACATCATCTCTTCATCGATCGTCGTGCGGCCGGCGGTGTCGAGGATGAGCACGTCGTGACCGCTAAGACGTGCTTGCTGAAGTGCGCGCTTGGCGATCTCTTCTGGACTTTGGCCTGGGACGATCGGCAGTACGTCTACACCGATGCTTTTGCCGAGGGTGGCCAATTGCTCCATCGCCGCCGGGCGGCGCGTGTCGAGCGAGGCGATGAGCACACGCTTGCGGTCCGTCTTGGTCAGACGGTTGGCAATCTTCGCAGTGGTGGTGGTTTTGCCTGAGCCCTGAAGGCCGGCCATCATGATGACGTTTGGCGGCTCGCCAGCGACGCGGAGTGGTTCGGGGGGGCCATCGCCTCCAAGCGTCGCGACCAGTTGGTCGTGAACGATCTTGATAACCTGTTGACCCGGCTTCACCGCCTTGATGACGCTTTCGCCAACTGCTTCGATCTTCACCTTGGCGATGAAGTCTTTCACCACCGGCAAGGCGACGTCGGCCTCCAACAGCGCCACACGCACTTCGCGCAAAGCGGCTTCGACATCGGCTTCGCTGAGCGCGCCGCGCCCAGTGAGCTTGTCAAAAACGCCTGATAGGCGGTCTGTTAAGGCTTCAAACATCGCATCTCCAGGTCATGCGTTTCCCGATTTCCTCGGAAACCGGTGGGCCAAAAGCAGTTTTACCCCGCCGGACGATCACGTCGGGCGGGGTGCCTCGCCAGCCTCCAGACCCAAATATGGGTCGTGTGCCGGTCAAAGCGCAGCTCAAAGCTGGCGCATGAGCGGGTGTTTAGCCCTTGAGCCGGTAAGCGTCAAACCGCCAACCGGCGGGTCACCTCTGCGCCAATGGCGAGCGATGAGGTCAGGCCGGGGCTTTCGATGCCGAAGAGGCAGATGAGCCCCTCCATTCCATGGTGTTCGGGGCTGTCGAGCACGAAGTCGGGCTGCGGTTCGTTTTGCGCGTGGATCTTCGGGCGAATGCCGGCGTAGTCGGCGGTGAGCGCACCGTCAGGTAGGCTTGGCCAGAATTTGCGGATGGCGTCGTAGAATTCTTCGGCCCGCTTGGGATCGACGACGTAGTTTTCTTCGGTGATCCATTCGATGTCGGGGCCGAAGCGGGCGGCGCCGCCAAGGTCTCGGCGATAGTGCGTGCCGAGCGCTCCCGGGACCGGCGGCGGATAGATGAGCCGAGCGAACGGCGCTTTCATGCTGATGGTGAAGTAGTTGCCCTTGGCGAGGTGCTGTTTGGGAATCCGATCTTTCGGAAAGCCTTCAATTGCGTCGGCGCACTTTTGAGCGCTGAGGCCCGCGGAGATCACGAGGTTGCGCGCGCTAATTGTCGTTGGGCTCTCGCCACCGACGCGAATGTCGTAGCCTTCGGACGTCGGCGCAGCCCCCAGAAACGGCGAATTCAACACCACCGCGCCGTGGTGGGCCTCTATCTCCCCTTCGAGCGCGTCCATGTAGCCGTGCGCGTCCATGACGCCGCTTTCGAGATACTCGACCGCGCGCACGCATCGAAGTTGCGGCTCAAGCAACCGCGCCTCAGCGCCGCTGATCCATCGCGCGTTCTCGACGCCGTTGATCTGCCCTTGCTTGAAGTACTTCTCGATCGGCGGGATTTCGCTTTCTTCCGTCGCGACGAAGAGCTTGCCGCACTTCTGAAAGGCCACGTTGTGATCGGCCAGGAACTGATACATCGCGCGCCGGCCCTCGACGCAGAACTTCGCTTTCAGAGAACCGCTGGGATAGTAGAAGCCGGCGTGCACGACCTCGGAATTGCGTGACGACACGCCGGCGCCGATGCGGTTGGCGCTCTCCAATACCAGAACGCTATTGCCGGTTTTGGCCAGTTGATAGCCGCACGCGAGGCCCACAGCGCCCGCGCCGACCACCACCACATCGAAATCGCTCATGGGCGCACCGGTATCGCAGAAAACTTAAGGGCAGATAACGAGTGGGGCAGGGTCTGCAAACCTTCGGTTAATCGTATTTCCCGCATTTTTCACAGGCGAGTGAGTCTCGCTGTACGGAGCGCCGGTGATTAATCTGCAGGATCCGTCAATGCTGGCCGCCGCCAGAGGACAGGTGAAGAGCCTGCGCTGGCGCCTTGCGATTGGCGCGATTTACGCGACAGGCGCCGCACTGGTGCTTGAAAACGCCTCGGCTGGCTTCGGCTGGTATCTCGTGCTGGGTTTGTCGATGTGTTTCGACTACCTGCTCGGCAAATCCTATCTCGAACAGCGCGGTCAGGAAGACCGCAAAACTGCGGGCGCGTTGTTCATTTGGGGCACGCTTTTCAGCATTTCGATTTATGCCGCCATGCCTGTTGCGTTGGCTGCGCTGGGTGGCGGACCTGGCCGGGTGCTAGGCGTCCTGATCGCCGCAAGTTCGCTGGTCAGCGTGATGATGTTCACCTTCCAGGCGCCGCGCTTCATGTATCTTGCGGCCATTCCGCCAACGATTGCTCTGATGGCGATGCCGCTTATTCCATTCGATCCGGCCGCTCTCAACGCGACCCAAGGCGCGCTCGGCGTTGCTTGTGGCGTCGTTGGTTTCCTCGCGTACGTAACGCGCTCGGCGCTCAATAATGGCAAGATGGTCGCAGGTTGGACCGCTGCGCACAAGGTTGCAAAGGATCGTCAGCTCGAAGCGGAAGTGAAGCGGGCCGAAGCTGAAGAGGCTAACCGCGCCAAGTCCGAATTCTTGGCCGTGATGACTCACGAACTTCGCACGCCGCTCAACGCTGTGATTGGATATGCGGAGATCATTCAAGAAGACCTGGAAGCGGACGGTCGTGAGGAGCTATCCGATGACGCCGGGCGCATCAGCAATTCCGCGCGCCATTTGCTTGGCCTCATTGATCAGATCTTGAATTTCTCGAGTATGGACGCTGGCGTCGACGGCTTGCGGGCGCGCGATGTTGATGTTCGCAAACTCATCGAAGAAGCGGTTCATTCCGTTCAGGATGAGGCGCGCGCGGCGAACAACCGTATCTCCATGCGCGTCGCGAAGGAGGCCGAGCGCGCTTACACCGATGGCGGCAAGCTTGCGGTGTGTCTTGCATCCTTGTTGTCGAACGCAGTGAAGTTCACGTCTCAAGGTCTGATCGCGGTTTCGGCGGATCATGAGTTCAATGAGTCCGACACGCTCGTGCTTTCGGTGTCTGACACCGGCGTCGGAATCGCGCCTGAGGACATGCCGAAATTGTTCAAGGCGTTCACACAACTTGACGGCACCGCCACCCGGGAAAAGGGAGGCATGGGGCTTGGTCTGTCGATCGCTCAGCGGATGGCGCACGCGCTAGGCGGCGCCGTAACGGTGACCAGCGAGCGCGGTGTCGGATCGACGTTTGTCGTTCGTGTTCCCTTGAAAGTCGCGGTTGTCCCGATCAAGGAACGCGCGGCAGCCTAAATCATGCAAAAAATCACCCCGCCCTCTCCCCTCTCGCAGGAGGGAAGAGGAAATTGCGCCATGCGGGGGAGGGTCGGCGCAGCGGGGCTTGGTTAGACAAACGCTTCTTGTTGGGTGCCGTTCCGGGTTGCGACCATAAGCGCACACCCAATATCAGAAGAGTTCTGCGATAGAATTCACCTATGGACGACCGGTTACCCGCTTCATCGATGCCAACTTTGCGGCAGCTGCAGTTTTTGACTGCTCTGCGTGCAGAGCGAAGCTTCGTGGCGGCGGCGGAGGCGGTGGGGGTGACGCAGCCGACGCTATCGGCGGGCATCAAAGATCTTGAGACCACGCTTGGCGTGACGCTGGTTGAACGTGGCCGGCTGGGGGCGGTGCTGACACCGGCAGGTGAAGAGGCGGCGGAGCGAGCGGCGAGTGCGCTCAGCGAGGTCGAAGAACTCGTTCGTGCGGTGCAGACCGCGGGTGAGCCGTTCTCTGGTGTGTTTCGCCTGGGCGCCATCCCCACGATCGCGCCCTTCCTGCTCCCGCGCGCGTTGCCGCTGTTGAAGCGTAAGTTTCCAAAGTTGCGCTTGCAGTTGCGCGAGGATTTGACGGGCCGGTTGGTAGAGGCGCTGCGGGCCCGCACCATCGATGCGGCGTTGATCGCGTTACCCTACGAGGCACACGGAATTACCAGCGTGCCGATTGCCGAAGACGAGTTTCTTTTCTTGTGCCCGGAGGATCATCCACTGGCGAAGCGCAATGACCTGGCGCCGGAGCATCTCCGGAGCGAAGAGGTGTTGCTGCTCGAAGATGGCCATTGCTTGCGAGATCACGCGTTAGCTGCGTGTCGCCTGCCGAGCAGCAAGCGTTCCACGGACGTCGGCGCCACGAGTTTGCACACTTTGGTGCAAATGGTCGGCGGTGGGATGGGCGTGACGTTGTTACCGAAGATTGCCGCCGAAGCGGGCGCGGCGGCGGGCGCCCATGTCGCTGTCCGCCAGTTCGCGACACCGATGGTCGGCCGCTCGCTCGGTGTTGCGTGGCGTGAGGGCGGGCAGCGCGAAGAAGAGGCGCGAACCCTCGCTGGCGTTCTGCGCGAACTCTTCTAGGAGGTGGGCCAATCTGGCTTTGACAATTGCTTGGCCAGATGCGGCAGGCGAATAATAAGCCAAACGGCGGACCAGATATTCCCAAGGATAAAAATCGGCGCCGCCCATAAGGCGGCGACCACCCATGAACGCTCTGTCAAAAAGACAATAACGCTGAAGAAGACAAAGCCGATGTAAAGATCGGCGAGGCTCGCGATGCCCCACGGCAGCGTGATGACGACGCCGAATTGGTCGAGGAAGCTGCCGTGCAAGTCCTGCATGGAGAAGCCGGCCCAGATGACCAGGCCGAGCAGGGCCAAGCCTAGGATTCCGGTTACGGCGCGCAGTACGTTCATAGTGTTACCTCTGCAGCTTTTGTCCGCGTCTGCCTAAGCAAAATCAAGGCGCCGAACGGCGCGGATGTGAGCCGGGCGGAAGTCCCCGGCCCGACCATTCTTAGGTGTCAATCCATCAGGCGCTGCATGAGGTAGGTGTATTCGAGCGACCGCCTACGGGCGGCTTCGTTGAGATTCGCCGCTGCCGCGTGCCCGCCGTCGATATTCTCATAGTAGAGCACTGGCATGCCGAGTTCGAGCAAACGCGCGACGTACTTGCGGGCATGTCCCGGATGGACGCGGTCGTCCTTGGTTGAGGTCACGACGAGCGGAAGCGGAAAGTCATCGCGCCGCCGCAGATTTTGGTAGGGCGTGATCGTTTCAAGAAAGGCGCGTTCCTCGCGATTGGAGGGCGAACCATACTCGTCAACCCAGGATGCCCCAGCAAGCAGCTGATCATAGCGGAGCATATCCAGCAGCGGCACTTGCACGACAGCCGCGTTGATCATCTCCGGATGCTGATTGAGCATAACGCCCATGAGCAAACCGCCGTTCGATCCGCCCATGATTCCAAGGCGGCGTGGCGTGGTGATCCGGCGCTCGACGAGATCGCGTTCTACGGCGTAAAAATCGTCATAGATGACTTGGCGGTGCGTGCGCAGACCGGCTTGGTGCCAGGCAGGTCCGAACTCTCCGCCGCCTCGAATGTTGGCGAGAACGTAGACGCCTCCGCGATCGAGCCAGAGTTTGCCGACATTGGGGCTGTACGTCGGCGTGTAGGAAACCTGGAACCCGCCGTAAGCATATAGCAGCGTCGGGTTCTCGCCGTTGAACGGCATGTCGCGGCGACGCAGCACGAAGTATGGCACTCGCGTGCCGTCCGCGCTGACGGCCTCGTATTGCTCCGAAACATAGGGCGATGAATCGAATTGCGCAGGCAACGAGCGAAGCGCGCGCGCGCGTGTCGCGTTCTGGTCGAGCGCATAGAGGGTGTCGGGGGTCAGGAAGTCTTCGAACACCGCAAAGGCTTGGCTTTCGGTTGGTGACGAACCGGCCATGGTGACCGAGCCGTTCTCCGGGAGGGCGATGTTGGTCGTCGCCCAGGTGTTCCCGTTTCGCGCAATGCGCAACAAGCGACCGCGCACATTCTCATACCCGGCGACGATGATCGCATCGTGCGTGATTGAAACGCCCTCGATCGACTGGCGTGCGTTCGGTGCGAATAGCACGGTGACGTTCGGGGTCTCGCTGCCGCTTTCGCTCAGCGGATAGGCAATGAGTGCGCCTTGGGGGTGGCCTCGCCACTCCTCCTGCAATGTCGCGATGAGAAAGCCGCGATAGACGCCCTGGATTGACGATTTGGGGGGCAGGTTGATGCGCTGCGGGCTTGCTCCGTCGAGCCGAAAGTTCGTGGATTCAAAGAACGTCGTGGCCTGCACCGCGATCGGCACGCGATGACCGTCAGTGTCCTGCAGCACGCCACCGAACACGCCGACATCCGTCACCGCACCGCGCATGATTTCTGTAGCAGACGACAACGGTGTGCCACGCGTCCAGCGCTTCACTACGAACGGATAGCCACTCTCCGTCATCGTGCCAGCGCCCCAGTCGGTTGCGACGATGAGCGTGTTGTGGTCAAGCCAGGTCGCGCCAGACTTGGCCTCTGGCAGCACGAAGCCGTTGGGTACGAAGCTGCGTGTGGCGATGTCGTATTCGCGATAGGTAGTGGCGTCCTTGCCGCCGTCGGAGAGCGAGACGAGGCAGAGTGTCGTGCCTTCTAAACAATCAATACCTTTGAACACCCAGTTGGCATTCTCCGCAGCAGCAATGGCGTCAATGTCGAGCACCGTTTCCCATTGCGGATTGCCGTCGCGCGCGAACGCGTCGAGGCGGGCGCGGCGGTAGATGCCCCGCACGTGCTGTTCGTCCTGCCAGAAGTTGTAATAGTAGCCTTCGAAAATGCCTCCGGTCGGAAGACGGTCGCGGCTGTTGGCTAGGGCTGTTGCGTCCGTGAGCAATTGTCCGAAGCGCGGATCGTTTTCCAACTGTGGCAAGGAGCGCGCGTTTTGTTCGCGCACCCAGCTCAGAGCGCGATCGCCCTCGATGTCTTCAAGCCAAAGATAAGGGTCTTCACCTGTCATGGTCGGCGAACTCGCTGTGACGGTTGTGGTTGAGGTGCTGCTGCAGGCGGCAAGAACGAGTGCCGCGAGGGTAGTCGCGGCGAGAGCGGCAAAGCGCATGAAGGTCCCCTGGTCCCCGGATTCGCAGTCAAACAACCAGATCGGGCGCGGTAGGAAAAGGGCTACTCGTTGTTTGGAGGCTGCGGCAGGGCGTGCATGGCGCGGAACCGCAAAACACCTTACATGGGGGGTGATGCGCTATTTCAAGATGAACGGCTGTGGCAACGACTTCGTCATTATCGATGCGCGATCGCGTGGGTCGCTGCCGCTCTCGACTGCGCAAGCTCAAGCCATTGCGGATCGAAAGACTGGGCTGGGTTGCGATCAAGTCATCGCGGTCGAACGTTCCATTCGCGGCGACGCCTACATGCGAATATGGAATGCGAATGGCGGCGAGGTTGAGGCTTGTGGGAACGCAACGCGTTGCGTCGCCTGGTTGCTGATGGAAGAAGGCGGCGCTTCGTCCCGCAGGATCGAGACCCCGGCAGGTATTGTGTACGCCGAGCGCCGCGGCGAGAACCTGATCACAGTCGATATGGGTTCGCCACTGCTGCGCTGGGAAGAAGTGCCCCTAGCGCGTGCAATGGACACTGCCCAACTCGACTTCGAAGCAGGCGGGTTGGCTGGTCCCGGTGCGCTGAGCATGGGTAATCCGCACGTGATCTTCTTTGTGAATGACGTGCGCGCCGTAGCGATCGAAAGTTTGGGCCCGGCCGTGGAGCATGATGCACTGTTCCCTCAGCGGGTGAATGTCGGGTTCGCCGAGGTGCGATCCGCCGAGCAGATCCGCTTGCGAACCTGGGAACGCGGGGCCGGTCTCACGAAAGCATGTGGCACTGGCGCTTGTGCGTCGGTGGTGGCGGCCCACCGGCAGGGCCGGACGGGCCGCAAGGTGGAGGTCCTCACCGATGGTGGTTCACTGGAGATTGAGTGGCGTGCCGGCGACGACCGTGTCCTGATGACGGGGCCGATTGAACTGGAAGCCGCAGGGGAGTTGCCGGCCGCATGAAAAGAGCTGTCGCTTGCCTCCTATTCGTGGCCGCGTGCGCAAGCACGCCCTCTAATGTGCCGCCCGATCAGCAGGTCCGCGGTTGTTGGATCAATCGTGATGTAGGTGCGACGACGATGCGCTGGCTGCCGGATCGAAACCGGCCTGAGGTGCTGGCCGGCTCCAGGCTCGTATTTCGCCAAGTCGGTTCCCCAGTTTCGACACGCTTTACATTGGAGCCGTCCGACAATGGTCACTCGCTGTGCGAGTTGGATACTAGCGGCGCTGCTACGAAATGTTGGCGCGTTGCGCGCGGCGAAGGTGGTCCACTTGAAGGTGGGCGAGCCTTCATAGACTCGCACGGTGAGGCATTGCGCATCACAGTCGTCGGTGATGGCCCCGAACGCGTGATCTTTCAGGGACGCCGGGACGGCTGCGATTGATCACTGGCTTTGATCACGTCGTCTTGGGCGTTAGCGACATCGCGAACCGCGTTTCCGCGTATGAAGCCTTGTTGGGCGAACGGGCCACATCAGTCACTACAAACGATGATGTCGCGCTGGCTGTCGTAAAGACGAGCAATATCGCGGTCGAACTCATGGCGCCGGTCGGGCCGGGTGCGAGCCGACTGCAAGCGGCGATCGATGATGGTGGCGAAGGGATCAAGAGTTTGGTCTTCGCCGTCGGCGATGTCGATGGCGCGCGCACGCGATGCGAGCGCGTGGGCTTGGCGCCGGAGCCTGTTGTCATCGGCGCAGGTTATAGGAGCTTTCGGGTCAGCACTGAACGCACTCATGGCGTCCGCTTGTTCTTTTTGGAGCGTAACGAGGCTCCTTCATCGGAGGCGCAGCATCGCGGCCTGGACCACATTGTAATTCGAACGCCGGAGCCCGAACGCGCGGCCGCGCTTTACGGCGCAAGATTGGGCCTCGATATGCGCTTGGATCGCGAAGTTGTCGGGCGGCGCCTGATGTTCTTTCGGTGCGGTAGCGCCATCGTTGAGATCATTCACGATGAAACCTTGAGCGATGGCCGTGATAAGCTGTGGGGGCTGTCGTGGCGCGTTGCCGATGCCGTTCACGAGCGCGAGCGTTTAGCGGCGGCGGGCTTCGATGTCTCTGACGTTCGCGTTGGTATGAAACCTGGGACGCGCGTCTTTACGGTGCGCGACAGAACGTGCGGCGTTCCCACCTTAATGATCGAGTCCAACCCAAAGCGCGATTGATCTTGTCATCACGCCGCGCCATGCTTCCTGGGCAGAACGGGGGACTGACATGGCTGAGCCGCTTCACGCGACGTTTTTTGCCTTCCGCAAGCGCGAGCAAAGTGGGGTCCTGTTGCGCCTCACTTTGGCGTTTATCGTCGCAGCGATTGTGCTGTGTGGAGCATTTGCTGCGCTGTTCTGGACGAGCATCGGCCCGGTGGTTGAGTGGTACGGCCAAATTCTCGGCGCGGCGGCGACCAACGATACCTCTGCGATCGAGAGTGCCGGAATTCCGCCGGGCTTTTTCAGCCTGATTGGCGGCATGCTTCTCTGGATGTTTCCTTTTTACATTCTCTGCGCAGCGTTTGAGGCGGGCGCACTGAGGTGGATGGTTCACGGCGAAACGAAAGGCTTCATGGGTCTTTCGCTGGGCGCGCCGACTTGGCGCGTGTGGTCAAGCTATTGGATTTGGTTTCTCCTCAACATCGCGTTTTCAATCGTGATGAGTGTTTTGATGGCGGTGGTGATAGGCGTGTTGGCGGTCAGCAGTGGCGGCAACGCGGCCGCAACCGCAACTGCCTTGCCCGCCGTGTATGTGATCCAATACGCCACCATGATCTATTTCGCAGTGCGATTTGCGCCCGCGGCGGCGACCAGCGTCGCGCGACGTAAGTTTGCCTTCTTCGAAGCATGGACAGTAACGAAGGGTCGTTTCCTGTCTCTCCTGGGCTCGTTCTTTGTGCTCTACCTCTTCTATTTCATTGCATCGATCGCGTTCGTCGCAGTGTTCTTCGCTGCTGTGCTCGGACCAGCGGCGCCTGACCTTGTGGCTGCTGGCGGAGACGCAACGCGCTTCAGCGAGACGATGGTCGCGATTGTGCAATCGTACATCCAATCCCTCTCCAATCCGCAAAATTGGGTGGTTCTTGGCGTGCTGCAGGTTCTCGGTACTCTGGTCGGCGTGTCGTTCTACATCGGTATGTACGGTGTAAATGCGCGTGCGGCGCAGGCTGCGCTCGAAGAAGGCAAGATCGCGCCGACGCCTTGAGGGGAGCATTGGATCATGGCTGAGCCTTTAGGCGCCGCATTTTTCACGCTGAAGCGACGGGACCGCATCGTCCTTTTGCCGGCGACGATTGTGTTTCTCGTGCTGATTTCGCTCGTTATTGGCGCCTTCGTCGCGTTGAACTGGCAATTATTGAGTGGGTTCGCGACCACATTCACGCAATCCGCTCAAGGCGAGTTAATGAGCGAAGAGCAGTCACTCCAATTCGTCGGCCAATTTTTCGGGCTCTTCGGGTCGATCTTTCTATTCCTTTTCCCGATCTACATTTTGATCGCGGCTTATGAGGCGGCGTGTTTGCGCTGGATGATAAGAGGCGAGGCGCCGGGATTGTTTGGCATTACTATCAATAAGGACGTCTGGCGCGTTTGGGGTGTCTATTGGTGCTGGCTGCTGGTGCAGATTGTCATCGCCATGGCGATGTCGATGCTGATGATCCCGGTCATGTTCATGACGATGGGTTCGATGATGAGCAATCCGTCGCCAGAGAACATGATGCACTGGCAGCTGACGGTGCAGCTGCCGCTGACGTTGCTCCAATACGCGCCGCTGATTTTTCTGGGTATCCGCTTTGGTCCCGCAGCAGCGACATCGGTGTTGCGCAACCGGTTTTCGTTCTTCGAGGCGTGGGAAGTGACGCGCGGACGGTTCTGGCAACTCTTTGGTGCTTTCGCGGTCTGGACCTTGCCGTTCGTGTTGCTCTTTGGGGTGTCGTACGCGGCTTCGTTCTTGCTGCAATATCAGGGGGACTGGCAGCACATCTTCCAGACCTGGCCTCAGCCTAATTCCGAAGAAGCGAGCGCCATCTTCGCGCGCACCTTCTCCGTTGCCGGAATGAGCATTATGGCCATCGGTTTGGCGGTCAACGCCCTGCTGTGGCTGATTTGGGCAGTGATGAGCTACGGCATTAACGCGCGTGCTGCGCTCGCCGCACAAGAAGACGGCAAGATCTCGTTTATTGCTGACGAGACTTAAGCCGCATCTTAGGATCGTCAGCCCGATGCTGATTTCTTCTTCTTGGTGGCTCTCTGTGCGGGGACTTCGGCGGCAGCGGCCTTCTGTTTGGGCTTTTGCGCCGTGTTGCGCTCTGTGTGGCGCTTGAGCGTTTCGGCGAGATAGCGGCCAGTGTGGCTGGCTTTGACCTTGGCGACGTCTTCCGGCGTCCCGACAGCTACCATTTTCCCGCCACCGTCGCCACCTTCCGGTCCGAGATCCAGGACCCAATCAGCGGTTTTGATGACATCGAGATTGTGTTCGATCACGAGCACGGTGTTGCCATTGTCGACGAGTTCGTGGAGCACCTCCAAGAGCTTCTTGGTGTCCTGGAAGTGAAGTCCGGTGGTTGGCTCGTCGAGAATATAAAGTGTGCGGCCAGTGGCGCGTTTGGACAGTTCTTTCGACAGCTTCACGCGTTGTGCTTCACCGCCCGAAAGGGTCGTCGCTTGTTGGCCGATATGCACGTAGCCGAGGCCGACGCGCTTTAGAGTTTCGAGCTTGTCGCGAATGCTTGGCACTGCGTTGAAAAGGTTGGCGCCTTCCTCAACAGTCATGTCGAGCACGTCGGAGATCGACTTGCCTTTGTAGAGTATCTCCAGCGTCTCGCGATTGTAGCGCTTTCCCTTGCATGTATCGCACGTGACGTAGACGTCCGGCAGGAAGTGCATCTCGATCTTGATGACGCCATCGCCTTGGCACGCTTCGCAGCGGCCGCCTTTGACGTTGAAGGAGAAGCGGCCTGGGCCGTAACCGCGGGCTTTGGATTCAGGGAGCCCAGCGTACCAATCGCGGATTGGCGTGAACGCGCCAGTATAGGTCGCTGGATTTGAACGCGGTGTGCGGCCGATCGGCGATTGATCGATGTCGATGATCTTATCGATGTGCTCGAGACCTTCGATCTTATCGTGTTCGGCGGGCACATCGCCCGCGCCATGCCAGTTTCTAGCAACGGCTTTGTATATTGTCTCGATCACGAGCGTGGATTTGCCGCCGCCGCTAACGCCCGTGACACACGTAAACGTGCCAAGCGGGATGTCGGCGTCGACGTTCTGAAGATTGTTCCCGCGCGCACCGCGTACGCCGATCATCCTCTTTTTATTGACCCAGCGCCGCTTCTCCGGAATGGCGATCTCGCGCCGGCCCGTGAGATAATCGCCAGTGATCGAGTTTTTGTTTTTCTGAATCTGCTCCGGCGTGCCTTCGGCGATGATCGTGCCGCCGTGAATGCCGGCGGCAGGGCCCATATCAATGACGTGATCGGCGGTGAGAATGGCTTCCTCGTCATGCTCAACGACCAGGACAGAATTGCCAAGGTCGCGGAGACGGACGAGTGTTTCGAGGAGGCGTGTGTTGTCGCGCTGGTGCAGGCCGATGCTGGGTTCGTCCAGCACGTAAAGAACGCCGGTGAGGCCAGAGCCAATCTGTGATGCGAGCCGAATGCGCTGGCTTTCGCCACCGCTGAGTGTGCCGGATGAGCGGCCTAGGGACAAATAATCGAGTCCGACGTCCACCAGGAAGCGAAGGCGATCGTTGATCTCCTTCAAGATGCGGACCGCGATCTCTTTCTGCTTGGGCGTGAGCTGATCATTGAGCGCTGCAAACCAATCGCGTGCGTTGCGGATCGACATGGTCGACGCCGTCGCGATATCGGTCATCGCGACTTTAACAGCGAGAGCCTCCGGCTTTAGCCGCTTGCCTTCGCACACCGGGCACGGCGCTTCGCTCTGATATTTTTCGAGGTCTTCACGGACCCAGGCAGAATCGGTTTCCTTCCAGCGGCGTTCGAGGTTCGGGAGCACGCCTTCGAAATTCTTTGTAGTCTCGTAGCGGCGCACGCCATCGTCGTAGACAAATTTGATAGGATCCTTGGTGCCGTGAAGGATCGCTGCGCGGAGCTCTTTCGGGAGTTCTTTCCAGGGCGCCGTGATCTTTGCCTTGTAGTGTTTGGCTAGAGCTTCGAGTGTCTGCGCGTAAAGTGGTGAAGGCCCTTTCGCCCAAGGCGCCACCGCGCCTTCTTTCAGCGTCTTGTCGTGGTCAGGGACGACCATGTCGGCGTCGAACTTGAGTTGGACGCCCAAGCCGTCGCAAGCGGGACATGCGCCCGCGGGATTGTTGAACGAGAAGAGGCGCGGCTCGATTTCTGGGATCGTGAAGCCCGAAACAGGGCAGGCAAATTTCTGACTGAAGATCAGGCGCTCCGGCTTGGCGGCTTTATTCTTCAGCGTGGCTTTGCCGGTGGCGTCTTCGGACGCGCTTGTGGCGATCTCGGCGAAGGCGATGCCTTCGGCGAGTTTCAGCGCTTGCTCAAGTGAGTCCGCGAGGCGAGTTTCGATGCCGGCTTTGACCGCGATGCGATCAACGACAATGTCGATGTCGTGCTTGAACTTTTTGTCGAGCGTCGGCGGTTCGCTGAGTTCGTAGAACTCGCCGTCGATCTTGGCGCGCTGGTAGCCCTTCTTCAGGTACTCAGCCATTTCCTTTTTGTATTCGCCCTTGCGGTCGCGCACGACCGGCGCGAGCAAGTACAAGCGCGTGCCTTCCTTCAGCGCCATGATCCGATCGACCATTTCGCTGACTTGCATCGCCGCGATCGGTTGGCCGGTCGCGGGTGAATATGGAATGCCGACGCGCGCCCAAAGCAGGCGCATGTAATCGTAGATTTCGGTGACGGTGCCGACAGTCGAACGCGGATTGCGTGAAGTGGTTTTCTGCTCGATCGAAATTGCAGGCGAGAGACCTTCGATGGAGTCTACGTCAGGCTTTTGCATCAGCTCTAGGAACTGACGCGCGTAGGCAGAAAGAGACTCCACGTAACGGCGCTGGCCTTCGGCGTAGATCGTGTCGAACGCGAGTGAGGATTTGCCACTGCCGCTAAGGCCGGTGATCACGACCAGCTCGTTGCGAGGGATATCGACGTTTACGCCCTTGAGATTGTGCTCGCGGGCGCCGCGGATGCGGATATGGGTCAGGCCGTCCTTCATTGCGGCAAGCCATACGCGAAAGCGGTCATCGAGATTCCGGGATAGTAGTGGCGATTGAAGAAGTAGGGCGTTTCGCCGTCGTGTCGCGCACCAAGCGCGTAAACCACCGGCATGAAATGTTCCCAATCTGGCGCGGCGATCGCGGCATCGGGTTGTGCGGTGTAGTTGACGACCTTGGTGTGATCGTTGGCGACGCCGGAGACGATCAGCTTGTCATACGTTGCGACCCAGGCTTGCGGATCAGGCGAGGGCGCGCGGAAGAAGGCAGGCAGATTGTGCACGATATTGCCTGAGCCGATGACGAGGATGTTGTCGTCGCGGAGATCGGCGAGGGCCTGCGCAATGGCGTAATGCTCTGAGGCTGGGCGGCGAATGTCGAGGCTAACTTGAACGATCGGCACGTCGGCATCCGGATACATGTGCTTCACGACGCTCCACGCGCCGTGATCGAGGCCCCAAGTATCGTCGAGTTCGGCGCCGAAGGCTGTCAGCTTTTCGGCGATGGCGCGCGCAAGATCGGGATCGCCGGGTGCGGGGTATTGGACCTCGAACAAGGCTTTTGGAAAGCCGCGGCCGAAATCGTGGATCGTGCGCGGGTTTGCGGTCGAGGTGATCTTCACGCCTTCGGTGACCCAATGGGCCGAGATCATCACGATGGCGTTCGGTTGGGGGAAGCGCTTGGCGATGTCGGCCCAGCCGCGGGACGAGGGCGTGTCTTCGATCGCGTTCATCGGCGAACCATGGCCGACGAACAGGGCGGGCGCTCTGTTGGTCATTGCTCTTTCTCGGGGACCGCCAGGAGCCCGGCGGACACCATATTTAGTAGCTGGAGTCGCGGGCACATCAAGAACAATTAGCGAACGATATTTTGGCTGCAGTCTTGGGGGCTCATGTGAAGGGCGGGTAGTTTCGGATGCGGCGGGCTCGCCTTACCGGTTCGATCAGTTAATGAGCCTTTACCTATTGGGCGAGTCGGCGTATAGAACATAGAGAGAACATTTGTCCGGACCCTTACGCCGGCGGATGCCTCACCATCGAGTAAAGCGAAGGAAACAGGAGGTCGGCGATGGCTGGCAGCGTCAACAAAGTCACTTTGGTAGGCAATTTGGGCAAGGACCCGGAAATCCGCCGTTTGAACAACGGCGATCCGGTGGTGAACCTCTCGATCGCGACGTCTGAGACGTGGCGCGACAAGCAGAGTGGTGAGCGCAAGGAAAAGACCGAATGGCACCGCGTTGTGATCTTCAACGAGAACATCGCCAAGGTGGCCGAGCAATATCTGAAGAAGGGCTCGACGGTTTACATCGAAGGCTCGCTGCAGACGCGCAAGTACGAACAGAACGGCGTCGAGAAGTACACGACTGAGGTTGTGCTGCAGAAGTATCGCGGCGAACTCACGATGCTTGGCGGCAAGGGTGATGGCGGTGGCCGCTCGTACGATGATGGTCCGGGCGAAAGCTTCGGTTCATCGAGTGGCAAGAAGCGCGTCAGCGACGGCCCGCGCGAGAGCTTCAATCAAGATCTCGACGACGAGATCCCGTTCTAAACAAGAACAATGGGTGTGTGATGGGTTGGGCGCTCCGAAAGGAGCGCCCATATCTGTTGGATGATTCCTCTCTCAGTTCTTGATCTCGCGCCGATCGTTGAAGGCGGTGACGTTGCACAAGCATTGGCTAACAGCCGCGATCTTGCGCAGCACACAGAGCGGTTCGGCTATCATCGCTTCTGGTTGGCGGAACACCACGCGATGCCCGGGATTGCGAGCGCGGCGACCGCGCTGACGATCATGAACGCGGCGCAGGCGACAAAGACGATCCGTGTTGGCGCTGGCGGGATCATGCTGCCGAACCACGCGCCGATTATCATCGCTGAACAATTCGGTACGCTCGAAGCGCTCTTTCCTGGACGTATTGATCTAGGGCTCGGCCGCGCTCCGGGTGGTGATGGCCTGACGGCTCGCGCTTTGCGGCGCACACTCGTTGGCGGCGAGGATCGCTTTCCTCAAGACGTGCTGGAGCTGCAAGCGCTGCTCGGGCCAAGTGAGCCTGGGCAACGCTTGCGGTCGGTGCCAGGCGAGGGATCCAATACGCCGCTTTGGATTTTGGGGTCTTCGACTTTTGGGGCCCAGCTCGCGGCGGCGCTCGGTCTGCCGTTCGCGTTCGCTTCGCATTTCGCGCCGGCTCAAATGATGAGCGCGGTTGAGATCTACCGATCTACCTTTCGTCCTTCGGAGCAATTGCAGAAGCCGTACGTCATGCTCGGCTTCAACATTTTTGCAGCGCCGACGGACGACGAGGGACGTCTGCTCGCGACATCATTGATGCAGGCGTTCGTAAGTTTGCGACGTGGAGAGCCGCGTAAGTTGCAGCCGCCTAATCCAGCCTTCGAAGAGAGTTTGACGGACATGGAGCGTGCTCAGCTTGAGCAGGTTCTGCAATGCTCAGCGATAGGCGCACAGGCAACGATCAAGACCAGCATAGAAGCGTTTATCGCGCGAACTGGCGCGGACGAGCTCATCCTTGCATCTCACATCTATGATCATAGCGCCCGAGTTCGGGCTTATGAGATCGTCGCTAAGGTTATGGCGCTTAGCTAAAGATTGATTCTGAGAGCTTCAGCGGCGCGTCGCATCGAATTGCTAGCGCTCGCGCCCAATCCTTGGCCATCATAAGTTCCTCGCGGTGCGCTGCGCCAGCTTCTTCGTGCTGAGTCTTGTGCGCTATGGCGTCGAACGAACGTCCAAGCTCTTTTGCATGCTCACGAAAGATGCTGCTCGCGGCAACTTGTTGTGCTCGATCCAGGGTGAGAGCCAAATCGAAGAATGCGCCTACTTGCGTCAGGGCGCCCCCTGGATCGGATAGAAAAGTTTCCGCATCGAGCACACGGACCCGACCGATCCCGAAGCGTTTGGTGATCTGCTCCAGAAACGAAATCTGCATGAGCCAAGCTTGAGCTGCGATCTGCAGATCAGAAAACAACATCGCATCATCATCGCTGTATCCGGTTTCGAGTGGGTTCACCGGCGCGAATTGGCGGTACATCTGACGTGCATAGACACGCCCCTCGACGCCGCGGCGCGCAATTGCGCGCAAGAATGTATCGAGGCTTGAGTAGAGAAGGATTGCCTTGCAATCCTGGCGTGCGTGCAGGATCTGCGGGATGATGTGATTGACGCTGGTGCTCGGCTTGACGACCTGCGTCTCCCCGGGCGCCAGCGGACGCGACAACAAATCCAACGCCACTGAGAGCGCTTCGAACGCGCCGACGCTGCGTCGGCTGTTGGACCAATATTCTGCAAAGCTCGCCAACACGGCCGGCTCTTTAAGGCCCATAGAGACGCCTGGGATGTCCAGGGCGCGGGTGAGCAATGTCGAGCAGCAAAAGCCGGTGTGAAAGATGAAATGGAGCGGGCCGGCGGTTTTGCGAATTTTGTGTTCGGGGAGCTGGGCGATTTTGATGCCGGGGGACTCGTCGCTGCGCTTGATAAATCTAGGATCGAGAAAGGGAATGGCGCGCTGAGCTTGCCTGGGGAGGTAGGCAAAGGTCAGCTCATCTTGGCGGGGATCGTAGTTGTGCGGGACCCAGGCAGCCTCAATGGCGTAGTCGACTTCCGCTCCGATCGTCGCCTGCGCCTGCATCGGCTCCCGCCTATTACTTTCGGCATAGGTGGTGCGCCCGTTCCTGGGTGTAATGCAAGTTACACTGGTCGCTTTCGGCCGCCACTTCATCGCATTGCGCGGGAATGCCGGTCACAACGCCGTGAAGCTCGTGACAGCTGCGGCGCAGCGGGCCTTCGAAGCGGGCTTTACCAGAGGAATCCGCCTATGAGCGCGACGTGACCACCCATTCGCGCGCCTTTGCTCCGCTGGACCTCCTCCAGTTGCTCTCGATCGCCGTCATCTGGGGCGTCAACAATATCTTGGCTAAGATTGCGGTTGATGCGCTGCCGCCCATGCTGACTGTGGCGCTGCGCTTCCTGTTCGTTTTGGTCGTTTTGGTCTGGTTCATACGGCAACCGCCGGCCGGCAATTTGCCGACCTTTCTAACGATGCTGGCCTTCATCGGGCCGGTGCACTTTGGCATTCAATACACCGGGCTGAAGCTCGCGAGCGATATCGCGCCGATGGTTGTCGCGATGCAGCTTTGGGCGCCGGCATCAGTGGTGTTCGCAGCGCTGTTGCTCAAAGAACGTGTTTCGCCACTGCGATGGGCCGGGGTGGCGGTGGCCTTCTTGGGCACGGCTTCGATGAACTTCGATCCTGCGGTCTTTGCACAAGGCGGCGCACTCGCTCTTGTGTCTCTCGCCTCAATTTCCTACGGGTTTGGCACTGTTTTGGTGCGTCGCTTAGGCGGAATGGATGTGTGGTCGACGCAAGCCTGGATCGCGCTGGCGATCGTCCCGAGCATGGCAAGCGCATCACTGTTGTTTGAGAGTGGGCAGATTGAAGCTGTTGTACATGCACATTGGATTGTATGGGCGGCACTGATTTTTGGCGGACTGATCTCTTCGATCGTCGCGAACGCGTTTCTGTTCGGGCTCGTGCAAAAGTACGAGGTGTCACGCACGACGCCTTATCTGCTGATGACGCCGGTTATCTCGTTCACGCTTGCGGCGCTCGTGCTGCACAACCAGATCACGCCGCAAATTCTGTTCGGCGCCGCGCTGACCATTGGCGGCGTGCTTTTGGTGGCGATTGCCGAGCGGCGATTTAAGGCAGTGGCGTAAGCGCAGCGCACGCGATGCGCGCTCCGGCATTGCCGATTGGTTGGGTGTTTTGGTCGTCGGCGTTCGCATGGATCAGCAAGGCGGCGCCGTCTCCATCCAAAAGCGGTAGACGGTTGCCGATACGGGCGCTGTGCAGCGTGACGTAGGGCGAGAACACCTCGGCGCCGTGGATGCCGGTTGGGGCTGCGAAGATGTTGGGGAGATCCCCGGATTCCGGCCCGCGGCGATTGAGCAGCCCGTGTTGGACGCGATGGCTGAGGCTCACGTGCGATCCCGATGCCTGGAAGCCGGTCGCGAAGTCACTGCAATCGCCGCGATTGTGCAAATGCAGGCCGTGCCAGCCAGGCGGGAGACGGCGATCCAAAAATTCGAGATGAATCAACACGCCTGTAGGCGCCTCCGTGAATGTTGCTTGGCCCACTGCTTGTCCGTCGGCGCCCACAATCCAAGCTGTGCGTGGCTGAAGTTGGCGGGCAAGCTCCACCCCGTCCGGGGTGCTGGCGCACGCGGTCAACAGGGCTGCAAAAACGATGGCGGCGAGAGGGCGCATGGAGCTGTCCTTGGTTTGCGGCTGAGCCGTCACAATGTTAGTTTGCAACGGAATCGAGGCCAGTTTTTTCTAGCCTTTTCTGCTTCCCAGAACCGCTCCTTTTGAGCCTTAGAATTTAGACCGGGTCCCGTGTCAGACACGTCCGATCCCGCCGAGAACGGCGGACCGAACCTTCCCAAAGGTGTTCAACTTATCAGCGTCGAAGACGAGCTGAAGCGCTCGTACCTCGACTATGCGATGAGCGTCATCGTCTCGCGCGCGCTGCCTGATGCACGCGACGGCCTGAAGCCGGTTCACCGCCGCATCCTTTATGCAATGGATGAAGCGGGTAACACACACGACAAAGCCCACCGCAAGAGTGCGAAGTCTGTCGGCGACGTGATGGGCAATTATCACCCGCACGGCGATCAAGCGATTTACATGACGCTTGTGCGCCTCGCGCAAGATTTCTCGATGGGACTGCCGCTGGTTGATGGCCAGGGCAATTTCGGTTCGATCGACGGCGATATGCCGGCGTCGATGCGCTATACGGAAGCGCGTCTGGCCAAACCGGCTCGCGCTCTGCTTGATGACATCGACGAAGGCACAGTTGACTTCCAGGATAATTACGACGGCTCGATGCAAGAGCCATCGGTTCTGCCGGCGCGGTTTCCGAACCTTTTGGTGAATGGCGGTGGCGGTATCGCCGTTGGTATGGCGACGAACATTCCGCCGCACAATTTGTCGGAAGTGATCGATGCGACGGTGGCGCTTATCGATAACCCGAACGTTAGCGATCTTGATCTGCTTGATATCGTGCCAGGGCCGGACTTTCCGACGGGTGGAGAAATACTTGGCCGCGCCGGCGCACGTCTGGCGCTGATGACGGGTCGCGGCTCGGTAATGATCCGCGCCAAGCACCACAACGAAACCATTCGTGGCCGCGAAGCTCTGGTGTTCACTGAAATTCCTTATCAGGTGAACAAGTCCGAGATGGTCGAGAAGATCGGCGAGCAGGTGCGCGAGAAGCGCATTGAGGGCATCGCCGAGGTTCGGGATGAATCTAACCGCCTGGGCGTTCGCCTTGTGATCGAGCTGAAGCGCGACGCGGTGCCGGATGTCGTGCTGAACCAACTTTATCGCTATTCATCACTGCAGACCTCGTTCGGCGTGAACATGCTGGCGCTGAACCAGGGCAAGCCTGAGCAGATGGGTTTGCGCAAGATCCTCGAAATCTTCCTCTCATTCCGCGAACAGGTCGTCACACGCCGTACCAAGTTCCGTCTGGCGAAGGCGCGCAAGCGGGGCCACGAGACCGTTGGCCTGGCGATTGCGGTGGCCAACATCGATGACGTCATCAAACTGATCCGCGAGAGCCCCGATCCGGGAACGGCGCGTGAGCGCATGTTGGCGCGTGCTTGGCCTGCCGGCGACATGATGCCGTTGATCGCGCTGATCGCCGATCCACGCACCATCGTAACTGAAGGCGACGCGGTTCAACTGTCAGATGAGCAGGCGCGCGCAATCCTTGCGTTGCAACTCTCGCGTCTGACTGGTCTTGGACGTGACGATATAGCCAAGGCCGCGAACGAGATTGCGGAAGAGATCAAAGAATTGCTGTCGATTCTGGCGTCACGCGAACGCATTCTTGAGATCATTCGCGGCGAGCTTACCGACGTGAAGGCCGCGTTCGGTGTGCCGCGCCGCACGGCGTTTTCTGAATCCGAAGGCGACATCGACGATGAGGCGCTCATCCCGCGCGAGGAGATGGTGGTCACGGTCACGCATGGCGGATACGTGAAGCGCACGCCGTTGGCCGCTTATCGAACGCAGCGCCGCGGTGGCAAGGGCCGCGCGGGTATGGCCATGAAGGACGAGGATTTCGTCACGCGCGTTTTCGTGGCCTCCACCCACGCGCCGATCTTGTTCTTCTCTTCGTCAGGCATGGCCTACAAGATGAAGGCATGGCGCATTCCGGCGGGCGATCCGCGCACCAAGGGGCGTGCGCTTGTGAACCTCCTGCCGCTTGGCCAGGGCGAAACCATCACTTCGGTGATGGCGCTGCCCGAAGATGAGCGCGATTGGGACAAGTTTGACGTGATGTTCGCGACGCGCTCGGGGGGCGTGCGCCGTAACAAGCTCAGCGACTTCACTCAAGTGAACCGCAACGGCAAAATCGCCATGAAGCCCGATGAGGGCGATGGCATTATCGGTGTCCAGATCTGTACTGAGGAAGATGACGTCTTGCTAACGACCGCGAACGGAATGTGCGTTCGGTTCCGGACCACAGACGTGCGCGTGTTCAAAGGACGGGACTCCACCGGTGTGCGCGGCGTCGATCTGAAGGAAGGCGATAGCGTCATTGGCATGGCCGTGCTTCGGCATGTCGATGTGACGTCAAAGGAAGTGGGCGATTACTTCAAGTGGGACGCCCAGGCACGCGGCGATGTCGAGATCGAGCAAGAGGAAACGGCGCCTGGTGCGGATGGCGACACGCCAACGCCGTTCGAGCGCTTGGCGTGGCTGAAGACCCAGGAGCAATTCATCCTGACCGTGACCTCCAACGGCTTGGGCAAACGCGCCTCGGCTTACGAGTACCGGGTAACCAATCGCGGCGGTAAAGGTCTCATTGCACACAAGCTGACCAGCGTTGCGAATATCGTGGCGTCTTTCCCGGTCCTCGATCAGGAGGAGCTGCTGCTGGTCACTGACAAGGGGCAGTTGATCCGAACAGCGATTGACCAGATCCGCATCGCGGGCCGCGCCACACAGGGTGTCATCTTGATCAATGTCAGCGATGACGAGCATGTTGTGGCGGCGGAGCGGCTCGAAGCGCTGGGCGGCGACGCCGCTGATGCCGGCGAGGGCGGCGAAGCTGAGGGCGAAGGGGGCGGGAAGTGACCAAGAATATCCGCGTCGGTCTTTATCCGGGGACCTTCGATCCCCCTACGAACGGCCACGTGGATATTATCGGTCGCGCCGCGACCTTGGTGGACAAGCTGGTGATTGGCGTCGCCATCAATCAAGACAAGGGGCCGCTCTTTAGCCTGGAGGAGCGGGTTGAGATGGTCCGGGAGCAGTGCGCTAAGATCAAAGGCGGCGCTGAGATCATCATCCAACCTTTTGACACATTGCTGATGTCATTCGCCGAAAGCGTAGGGGCGCAAATCATCGTCCGGGGACTTAGAGCGGTCGCCGACTTCGAGTACGAATTCGCTATGGTGGGGATGAACCAAAAGCTAAATCCCGCCATCGAAACGGTTTTTCTCATGGCCGATCCGACGCACCAAGCGATCGCGAGCCGGCTGGTGAAAGAAATCGCGCGACTGCAAGGAAGCGTCGCGCACTTCGTGCCCAAGGAAGTAGAAGGACGACTGAAGGCCAAGTTCGGGGTGTCTTAATGCTGCGCTTTGGGAAATTTTTGGCTGCGGCGATGATCGCGCTGAGCCTCGTGGGCATGTTTGATGCGGCTTCCGCTCAGACGCCGGACCCGCGCAATTGGCGTCAGGTTGATCCTGAAAACACGCTCTACATCGATACGGTCCACGGCCGGATTGTCGTTGAGCTTTATCCAGAGATTGCACCGCGCCACGTTGAACGGATCAAGGCGCTCACGCGGCTTGGTTTCTATGATGGCCTGACATTCCACCGGGTGGTGGATGATTTCATGGCGCAAACCGGCGACCCGTTGGGCACTGGTGAAGGTGCATCGTCGCTCCCGGATTTGCGCGAGGAATTCATGTTCCGCCGCGGCCCGGAAATGCCGTTCATTCAAGCGGCAGAACAGAGCCGTGCGCGACTAGGCTTCTACAAGGCGTTGCCGATTGAATCGCAACCGGACGCGCAAATGGCCGTGACCAACGATGGGCGAGTTTCGGCCAACGCGCTGCATTGCCAGGGCGTTGTGTCGATGGCGCGATCGGACAATCCGAACTCCGGCAACAGCCAGTTCTTCATCATGCGTCAGCCGAACTCCGCACTCGATAAGCGCTACACGATTTTTGGGCGTGTCGTATGGGGCCAAGAGGCCGTCATGCAGATCGCAGTCGGCAATCCACCGCCCAATCCAGATCGCATGATCGCCGTTCGCGTCGCCGCTGATTTGCCGGAGAGCGAGCGTGCGCCCATTTACGTGCTGCGTTCCGATGGTCCGCAGTTTCGTGATCTGATTGAGGAAACCCGCCGCGAACGCCGCGCGGATTTCTCGGTCTGTGATGTCCAAATTCCCGCGCGCGTGCCGCGCAATCCGAACAGAGAGAGAAGCTGGTGGTCGATAATTCCTTTCATTCCCTGACGCTCGAACTCGACACGGGTACGGTGAAGATCAAGTTCCGCCCGGACCTTGCGCCGAACCATGTCCAGCGCATTGGCGAGTTGGCCAACGAAGGCTTCTACAATGACGTCCCGTTCCATCGCGTGATCGACGGGTTCATGGCGCAAGGTGGTGACGGCGGACGTAAGAATGGCACTGGCGGTTCAACCAAGCCGAACCTGAAGCAGGAGTTCAACGCCGAGCCTCACGCGCGCGGCGTGTGCTCGATGGCGCGCACGAACGATCCAAACTCCGCCAATAGCCAGTTCTTCATCTGCTTGGACGAGGCCCGCTTCCTGGACAAGCAATACACGGTCTGGGGACAGGTGGTCGAAGGCATGGAAGCGGTCGACGCGCTGCCGAAAGGCGAGCCGCCACGCAACCCAGGGAAGATCGTCTCCGCGAAGGCGGAGTGACGAAGAGCCTTCTCCAACGCTGGCGTTTGCTGGCTGGAGAGGGCGTCGATACGCTTGGCGAGGCGCTCATTCGTGCCTGGAATGAGCCGCAGCGGGTCTATCACGGTCAGTCGCATCTCACTTGGCTGCTGGACGAAGCGGACCGGCGTGCAACGTTGATCCGCGATGCTGTCCTTGTTGGCTACGCGATCTGGTTTCACGATGCGGTCTATGAGCCGGGTAGGTCCGACAATGAGTCATCGAGCGCCGAATGGGCGCGTACATCGCTGGCTCATCCTTCAGGTATTGGCGATCGCGTGGCTCATGTGATCGAAATGACCAAGGATCACGCTGCCGGCGAGGCGGATGGCGACGAAGCGCTCTTTCTCGACATGGATATCGCCATCCTGGGCGCCCCATGGGAGGTCTACTGCGCTTACGCGAGCGGCATTCGCGCCGAATACCCTCATATCTTGGACCCGGCATTCGCCGCAGGACGCGGCGCTTTCCTGGCGAAGCAGCTTGAACACGTGCGCACGTTCCGGACAGACACCTTTGAAAGTGAACTTGGAGAGACGGCCCGCGCCAACATGCGCTGGGAGCTCCAGGAGATGCGCAAGGGGCGCATGGTCAAACACTGATGCGCGTCGACCTATTCGATTTTGAACTCCCCGATGAACTAGTCGCGCTTCGCCCGGCGCGGCCGCGTGAAAGCGCGCGACTGCTTCACGTGCCGAAGGCGGGGCCATTCGAGGATTTGAAGGTGGGCGACGCGACGACGTTGTTCCGCGCCGGGGATTTATTGGTGTTCAACGACACCCGTGTCATTCCCGCCGCCTTGAAGGCGATCCGGCCAAGCCGTGATCCCCAAGGTCCGGTGGTGAATGTTTCGTTGAATTTGATCGAACGAATGTCACCTGACACGTGGCGAGCGCTCGGGAAGCCCGGCAAACGTCTGAAGCAGGGCGATGGTCTCTTTTTCGACGAGGGTCTGTTCGCGGCCATAGAAGGCAAGAGCGAGGAAGGCGAACTCACGCTGCGTTTTGACCGAAGTGGAGCGGAGCTTGATCAAGCAATCGCACAGATTGGCGCGCCACCGCTGCCGCCGTACATTGCAGGCAAACGCGCCCCCGACGATCAGGACCGCGCTGACTATCAGACGATCTACGCCGCCAGGGATGGTGCGGTCGCAGCACCCACGGCCGGTTTGCATTTTACCCAAGAGCTTTTGTCAAAGTTCTCCGAGATGGGTGTCGAACGCACGCACGTAACGTTGCACGTCGGCGCAGGAACCTTCCTGCCTGTAAAGGTCGAAGATACTTCAGCGCACGTGATGCATTCGGAGTGGCGGGAGATCTCGCTTGAGGCCGCTGCCTCAATCAACCGGGCCAGGCGTGAAGGGCGGCGTGTTATCGCAATCGGCACCACCGCGCTCAGGTCGCTGGAATCCGCCGCCGATGAAGATGGCAAGGTTCGTGCGGAAGCAGGCGGAACCAACATCTTCATAGCACCCGGCTATCGCTTTCGAGTGATCGATTGCCTTTGGACTAACTTTCACTTGCCGCGCTCGACGCTCTTCATGCTGGTGTCCGCGTTCGCCGGTTTCGAGCGTATGCAGGCGGCGTATAAGCACGCCATCGATAGCGGCTATCGCTTCTATTCCTATGGCGACGCCAGCCTGTTATGGCGGGCCGAATGAATTTTCCGTTCGAAATAAAGGCCCGCGACGGTGACGCGCGAACAGGTGTTTTGCGCACCACGCGCGGCGACATCCGCACCCCCGCCTTCATGCCTGTCGGCACCGCGGGCACAGTCAAAGGCCTGACAGTCGATCAAGTCGCTTCGACGGGTGCGGATATTATTCTTGGCAACACCTATCACTTGATGTTGCGGCCGGGCGGTGAACGCATGACCCGCTTGGGTGGACTGCACAAGTTCATGCGATGGGACAAACCGATCCTCACCGATAGTGGCGGTTACCAAGTGATGTCGCTCGCCCAGCTTCGAAAACTCGATGCCGACGGGGTCACGTTTCGAAGCCACGTGGATGGCAGCCAGCATCGTCTGACCCCAGAGAGCGCCATGCAAATCCAAGCCGATCAGATCGGTGCGGATATCGTGATGCAGTTAGACGAGTGCCCCGCGCTGCCCGCGCCGAGAGAGGACGTCGAAAAGGCGATGCGTCTTTCGCTGGGTTGGGCAAAGCGCTGCAAGGTGGCGTTTGGCGAACGCGAAAAGCAAAATCTGTTCGCAATTGTTCAGGGCGGCATTGATCCGGCCCTGCGCCGCATTTCCGCAGAAGCGCTCGTGGCTGAAAAATTCGACGGCTACGCCATCGGCGGGCTTGCAGTCGGCGAAGGGCATGAGGCGATGTTGGCCACGCTTGATGTTACGACGCCGCTGCTTCCGCAGGATCGCCCGCGCTATCTGATGGGCGTGGGCAAGCCTATCGACATCGTCGAAAGCGTCGTCCGCGGCGTTGATATGTTCGATTGCGTGCTTCCGACGCGCTCAGGACGCCACGGGCAAGCTTGGACGGACGAGGGCCCGCTCAATATAACAAACGCCCGTTACGTTGAGGATAGCAGCCCACTGGATGCGAACATCGATTGTCCCGCGAGCCGTGATTACTCTAAGGCCTATCTGCATCACTTGTTCAAAGCCGGCGAATTGCTCGGCCAAGTGCTGCTGTCGTGGCACAATGTTGCCTACTACCAATTTCTGATGGCGCGTTTACGCGACGCGATCGCCGAAGGGCGATTGACGCAGTTTGTTTCCGACTTCAAAGCGAAGTCAGCTGCCGGCTAACGTTGGCGCGGTGCGGGCGGCGGTGGTGGAATGATGCTCGGGCAACCAAGCGAAGCGCCATAGCCGCGCAGGAAGGTGCGACGCTGTTGTCCGTTGGCGACTGCGCGTAGTGCATCCCGCTCCGCGCGATTGGCGCCGCTGAGGCGGCGCACCCAAGAACGGAATGGAATGAGATCCTCCGCGGTGTCCTCGGCGGCCTGGATGGCTTGATCTTCGACGAAGTCGCCACTGCGATCCCAAATGTTGCGATTGGGACCGGGCTGGTAACTTTCAGGGCCAAGTGCGCTGTCGAGTTGATTGATCTCGCGCGCGACGGCCGCGCAATCGGTTAGCGTTGCCGTGGCATACGGATACTGAAGATTGCGCAGCACCAGGGGGATCTCCTGGCGCATCAAACCAACATCGCGAAATGGGATCGAGGCGGCGCTGGTGACCCCGCGACGGGTGTCGGCGGTGCGACCGGTTGAGCAGGCCACGACACTCGCGCATACCGTGATCAGAACCGCCATTTTCCCTATAGTCCGCATGTGCATTCTCAGCTCCCGGCTCGCAGGCGGCCAGCCTATACCTCTGCCTCCTTGCCGCGCCAATGCGGCGAGACATGGACAAGGCGATTGGGTTAAGCCCGGCGCATGCTCCCAGTTGAGGATGTATTGCCGGACTTGCTGGCCGCGCTGGAGACGCGCGGCGAGGCAGTGCTGGTTGCGCCTCCCGGCGCGGGCAAGACGACGCGTGTCGCGCCAGCGCTGCTGAACGCGCCTTGGGCGAAGAATGGTAAGATCATTCTCTTGTCGCCAAGGCGCATCGCAGCGCGCGCCGCAGCCGCCCGCATGGCGTTTGAGCGCCGAGAGCCCGTTGGCGCAACGATTGGCTATCGCGTGCGGCTCGATTCCAAGATCGGACGCGAAACGCGCATTGAGGTCGTCACCGAGGGCGTCTTCACACGCATGATCTTGGAGGACCCCGAGCTACGCGGCGTCGCGGTCGTGGTGTTCGACGAATTCCACGAGCGAAGTCTTGAGGGCGATTTCGGACTTGTGCTTGCGCGCGAAGCGCAAGGCGCGCTTAGGCCAGATCTGAAGCTCATTGTGATGTCGGCCACGCTCGATGCGTCGCGTGTTGCAGCCCTTCTAGGTGATGCGCCGGTAATCGTGAGTGAGGGCCGCATGTTTCCAGTGCGGCACATCTATCGCCCGCGTGACGGGCAAGTGCGACTGGAGGACGATGTAGCCGCCGCGACACGCTCGGCGATGTTGAGTGAGCCCGGTTCTGTTCTGATTTTTCTTCCCGGTGTTCGCGAGATCGAGCGCACCGCGGAGCGATTGCGTGAAAGCATCCGCGATCCGAACATAGATATTCGCCCGCTCTATGGCGCCATGAGTCCAAGCGATCAGGATGCGGCTATTGCACCTGCGCCACCAGGGCGAAGAAAAGTCGTGCTCGCGACGTCGATTGCGGAGACCAGTCTCACAATCGAAGGCGTGCGCATCGTCATCGATAGTGGGCTTGCGCGCCGTCCCAAGTTCGAGCCCGCCCTCGGCCTGACGCGTCTGGAGACCGTTCGCGCGAGCCAGGCGTCCATTACCCAGCGCGCGGGTCGCGCCGGCCGCCTTGAGCCCGGTGTCGCCATAAGAATGTGGAGCGAGGGGGAAACGCGCGCGCTCCCATTGTTCGACCGGCCGGAAATCGTGGATGCGGATCTAAGCGGGCTCGCGCTTGATCTTGCGGCGTGGGGTGCAAGCGATCCCAACACGTTGGCTTGGTTGGACCCGCCGCCGGCGCCAGCATGGGCCGAAGCTATCGCGCTGTTAAAACGCATCGGCGCACTTAGCGATGACGATCGGTTGACGCCACATGGCCAAGCCATCGCAAAGTTGCCGCTGCCTGCGCGTTTGGCGCATATGGTGATCTGCGCGGCGCGTGACGGTGAGGCGGTGCTGGGGGCGCGTATTGCTGTGGTTCTCAGTGAGCAAGGGTTAGGTGGCCGCAGCACAGATTTAAGGGATCGCTTACATCGCTTCGCGACGGAGCGCGGCCGGCGTGCGGAAAGTGCTCGCGGCCTTGCGGATCGCATCGCGCGCTTAGCGGGCGGCACGCGTGGAGATGGGCGCGAAGATCATGCGGGGCGATTGTTGGCGATGGCCTATCCAGATCGCGTCGGCAAAGCTCGACAAGGTGGATTTTCGCTCGTCAACGGTCGAGCGGCGATGGTTGATGACACCTCGCCGCTGCTCAAGGCCCAGTTCGCGGTGATCGCAGACATGGCAGGCGCTGCGGGCCGATCGCAGGTCATCGTCGGTGCGCCCATTGATTTTGCCGATGTTGAAGATCTTTTTGGCGGGCAGATTGAGTCGCGCGCCTCGGCGAGTGTTGATGCTGCGACAGGAGCATTGCGCGCGCGTCGGGTGCGACGCCTCGGCAAACTCGTGCTTTCTGAAGCGCCGCTAGAGCGGCTTTCAGGCTCGGATCTTACTCAGGCCTTACTCGATGTGATTGCAGAGCAGGGTGTGGCGCTGCTTGATTGGGACGATGTTGCGCGCCAGACGCGCGCCCGAGTCCAGTTCATGCGCGCCATTGAGGATGGCGCTTGGCCAGACTGGAGCGATGAGGCGTTGCAGAACTCCCTCGGAGATTGGCTGGGTCCGGCGTTGGTTGGCGTGTCGACGTTGAAGGCGGTGGATGTATCGCGCGCGCTGCTAAACTCCCTCAACTATGATCAGCGCCGCAGGCTCGATGTCGAGGCGCCGGCAAAGTTTGAAACGCCCGCCGGATCGTCGCTCTCAATCGACTATGCAAGTGACGGCGGACCGGCTTTGGATGTGCGCCTTCAAGAAATGTTCGGTCAAGACAAACACCCGGCGATCGCGGGCGGCCGCGTCCCTTTAAGCTTGCGATTGCTTTCCCCTGCACATCGGCCGGTTCAGACCACCAAGGACTTGCCGGGGTTCTGGCGTGGTTCGTACGCGGCTGTGCGTAGCGAGATGCGCGGTCGCTACCCAAAGCATCCTTGGCCGGATGATCCATTGACGGCGCCGCCTACGCGCCGCGCCAAACCAAGAGGCTCGTGATGATACCGACAATTGAGGACGTGAAGGCGGCGGCAAAGCGCATTGAGGGTATCGCTGTGAAGACCCCCCTTATCCGCAATGATGTGTTGGATGAGGTCACCGGCGCGAAGGTCTGGGTGAAGGCCGAGAACCTTCAACGCGGCGGCGCCTTCAAGATGCGCGGCGCCACCAATGCTATTGCGGCGCTTTCGCCAGAAGTGCGCGCCAAGGGCGTGATCGCGTTCTCATCCGGAAATCACGCCATCGCTGTCGCCACAGCATCTAAGCTATTCGCCATCGCCGCCACCATCGTCATGCCTGCTGACGCGCCGAAGATAAAGCTTGATACGACACGCAGCCTTGGCGCGAAGGTGGTGACCTATGATCGTGTGGGTGAGAGCCGCGAGGAGATTGGCGCACGTCTCGCTGCCGACGGAGGTCTCGCCTTAATCAAACCTTTCGACGATCCATTTGTGCTGGCGGGGCAGGGGACTGCCGGTTTGGAGATTGCGGCGCTCATTTCGCCTGACGTTGTCTTCGTGCCGGCCAGCGGAGGCGGACTGTCTACTGGCACCGCGCTGTCCTTGCCCGACGCACGGGTGTTCGCCGTCGAGCCGGAGGGGCATGCCGACATTCAGCGCACGCTTGAGACAGGCGTGATCCAACGCAACGAACCCGGCATCCGATCAATCTGTGATGGCCTGCTCACGGAGCAGATGGGCGAGATCCCCTTTGCAATCGCACGCGAGCGCTTCGAGCGCGTGTTCGCGGTTTCGAATGAGGCTGTCCTACGCGCGATGAAATTCGCGTTCCAGCGGCTGAAGCTGGTGCTTGAGCCGTCGGGCGCTGCCTCTTTGGCGGCTCTGCTTGAAGGCGGCGCGGACGTGCGGGGGCAAACCGTCGCGATCATCGCCAGCGGGGGCAACGTCGATGTCGAAACCTTTGAGCGCGCGCTAGCGGCCTAACCGCCCCGCTTCAAATCCTGCTCAAGCGTGATCGGCGTCGCTTGGCCGGCCAGGCGATAGCGGTAGACCTGGAGGTTCTCGGTGACGCGCTGGACGTAGTTGCGCGTTTCTGAGAACGGAATGAGTTCGATCCAGTCGACGACATCGACAGACGGTGAGCGTGGGTCGCCCCAGTCTTCAATCCATTCGCGCGCACGGTGCGATCCGGCGTTGTAGGATGCGATGGCGAGAACATACGAGCCGTTGAAGCTGTCTACGAGATCCGCGAGATGGGCCGAGCCAAGGGTCATGTTGTACTGCGCGTCGCTGGTCAGAGCACTGCGCTCGAACGACATCCCTTCGCGCCTAGCCTGAGCTTGCGCTGTTGAGGGAATGAGTTGCATGAGCCCGCGAGCGTTGGCGCTGGAGATCGCGCCAACATCGAATTCGCTCTCTTGCCGAATGATGGCGAGCACCAGGGCGGGCTCGATGCGGCCTTGTGTCCGCACCGTTGGCGGCAAGTCTATCAGCGGATATGCAGAGCTTACCGCAACGACATTTCGGAAGAGCCCTGCCTTCGCGCTGCGAAGCGCCGTGCGGTGGTAGGATTGTTCGCGCGCCAGCTGCGAAAGGAGTTCCATCTCCATCGGATCATCGAGCGTATCGTCGAGGTAAAATGCGATCGACTCGAAGTCGCGCTGGGCGCCGACTTCGGCCATGAGGCGCAACGCGCGCACCAATTCGCGATTGGCGAAGCGATCACGAGCAGCCTGAGTAACCTGGGCGGTTTCTGGGAGCGAGAGCAGCGCGCTACGGTCGCCCCGCGTGGCGGCGAGTTGGCCGTAATAGGTGAAGTTAAAGCGTGCCGCTTCGTTAAAGAGGCGTTCCGATTCCGAACGGTTGCCAAGCGCCTGCTGAGCTTCGGCGCGCCAATAGAGCGCGCGCGACAGGCTGACCGGCGAAGACACGTTTTCGCTTAGGTGAGAGAAGTGTTCGGCGGCGCGTTGCGGTTGGTTGAGATAACGCAGGCTAAGCCAGCCGGAGAGCCATTCGGCGTCGGCAAAGGACTCCCCGCTTGTCAGGCCATGGTTCGAGACCAGTTGGTAGGCCAAACTGTAATTGCCGGCCCGCATGGCGCGGGGCACGTAGAGGCGGCGCTCACGGAAAATGTCGGAGCGCGCTGCAAGCGGCGCTTCACGTGCATCGATGCGCGCAGCCATTTGCATCGCATCGATCGGCTGGTCAGTCCGGCGGCGATATTGGGCGCGATCAAAGAGGAGGCCCGGATCGTCTTGGCGCGAAGCGGGCACAGCGTCGATTGCGGCCTGGAGGCCGCGACGCTGGCGTGTCTGCACGGCAATGCGTGCTTGCGCCAAAGCGCGGTCGGCTGACGACAAGCGTGAGAACAGACGTTGCGCGGCGGTGCGTTGGTCTCGCCACAGAAGACCACTTACCCGCGCAGCATAATCGTCCTGGGTGAAGACTGAGCTGAATTCTTGTTGGGCCCGATCTTCCGTTGTGCTTGTCAGCGCATCTTCGCGCCAGGATGCGCGAGCGATCTCGTTGGCTTCGGCGCGCTGTCCAGCGTCACGCAGGGCCATCGCCAGCGCGATGCGGCCATCGCCCGTGATTGGCCCTCCGTCCTGGCGGAGGAATGCGATGCGTTCGGCCGGAGATAGGCGGCTGTCAAAGATCGCCTGCTCGGCGCGCGTGCGCATGATCGTGCGCGCGGGCCAACCCTGCAACTCGTCCAGCGCTTGTTTAATGTCGGCGAAGTAGAGCGGCGCCTCGTTGGACGAGGCCCAGCGCCATTGCAGCATGCGGCGCACCAGCGGGTCCGTGGCGCTGTCGCGAAGCGAAGCTAGGCCCCCCCAGTCGCCGGATTGAGCCGCCGCCAGTCCCTCACGCAGGCGCATCCGCTCCGCGCCCGACGGCATCGGGGCCGCTGGAGCATAGGTCGTGGCCTGAGCACTTGCGGGGCCAGGCGCGGTCTCCTGTTGGCCCACGGCGCTCGAGGCCACCAACACAGCGCTTGCGGCTGCCGCGAACGCGCATACACGGATCATTCTGGGTCGGTTCATTCACCCGCCTCGCAACGAAACAACCTTGGGCCCGCAAACAAGCGTCGGCGGGCCGCTATTTAACCTCGCCCGACACTGTGGCAGGAATCGCGCCAACTCTACCCCAAACGGAAGCTGTTCATGGTTCACGGCTCGAATCCTGCGCTCATAACGCCATTTCGCAACGGAATCGTCGATGAACAGGCGTTCCAAAAGCTGGTGGCTTGGCAGGTTGCGGAGGGAACCCACGGCCTTGTTCCCTGCGGCACCACCGGTGAAAGCGTAACGCTAAGCCTGCAAGAGCACGTTCGGGTTGTGGAAATGTGCGTCGAAGTCGCCGCCGGGAAAGTGCCGGTGATCGCCGGTGCGGGCTCGAACGACACGGCGCACGCCATCGAATTGGCAAAGCATGTGAAGGCGGCGGGTGCGGATGCCGTGCTTGTGGTCGCGCCATACTACAACAAGCCAAGCCCTGATGGATTGTTTGCGCACTTCAAGGCAATCAACGACGCTGTGGATATCCCAATTTACATCTACAACGTGCCGGGTCGCACTATGATCGACATGTCGCCGGAAACCGTCGGTCGAATTGCTCAACTCGCCAACGTGGTCGGCATCAAGGATGCCTCGAACGATTTATCGCGTGTTGCCAAGCACCGCGCTCTTGCGGGTTTGGAGTTCAATCAGCTCTCCGGCGAGGACGCTAGCGCCCTTGGCTTCAACGCACACGGCGGACGCGGATGCATCTCGGTGACCGCCAACGTAGCGCCGAAGCTCTGTGCGCAGATGCAGGATGCGACGCTGCAGGGCGCCTTCGACACAGCGCGCGCTATCGATGATCGGTTGGCCCCGTTGCATAAGGCAATGTTCTGCGAGCCGTCGCCAGCGCCAGCGAAGTACGCCTGCTCACTGCTAGGATTGTGTACCGACGAGGTGCGTCTGCCGATCGTTACGTGCAGCGACGCGGCCAAAGCACAGATCCGCTCGGCAATGACACACGCAGGCCTTATCTAAGCGCCATGGCAAAAAAGGCAGATCCCCAGCGCAAGCTGATCGCGGAAAACCGTCGTGCGCGGTTCGACTATATGATCGAAGAGACCATGGAGGCTGGCATCCAACTTGTCGGCACCGAGGTGAAGTCGTTGCGCGGTGGTCGCGCCAACATCGCGGAAAGCTACGCAAGCACGGAAAAGGGTGAGCTCTGGCTCGTTAACGCGACCATTCCTGAGTATCCGCCTGCGGGACAATTCAATCATGAGCCACGCCGACCGCGAAAATTGCTGGTGCGAGCGCGGGAATTGAAAAAGCTCGCCAGTGCGGTCGAGCGTGAGGGCCGAACGTTGGCTCCGTTGGAACTGTATTTCAACGATCGCGGCATTGCCAAAATCAAGATTGCGCTCGCCAAGGGCAAGAAGGCGCATGACAAACGCGAGGCCAGCAAGGATCGTGACTGGAAACGTCAGCAAGGGCGCTTGTTGCGGGATAAAGGATGAGAGCCGCGATTATCTTCGTGCTTGCCGCCTGCGTCGCAGGTTGCCTGCCGCCGGTAAATGCGGAGACAGTTGAACTTGCTTGGCAGCGCTGCAACGGAAACGGCGCAGCGGCTTATCGAGTAAGCCAATGCACCGCCGTGATCGACTTCGACGGCGCCACAGATGAGCGCCGGACGGCTGCGTTTGTTGCGCGCGCTTCCGTGCGGACCGCAGATGGCCAGTATAATCGGGCATTAGCGGATCTTGGCCGCGCTCTGCGCATCGACGCCAACAATGCCGAAGTTTATCTCCAGCGCGGCATTATCCATCAGGCGCGCGGCGCTTTCGATTTTGCGGTTCGAGATTTCGATCAAGCGTTGGCGCTTGCGCCGGGATTACAGCAAGCGCTCGATCATCGCGCGGAGGTCGTGCAGCAGAGAGCCTCTGCTTATGTGGAGCAGATACAGCAACTCGATCGCTATTTGCAGGAAACTCCCGGAGATGCAGATCTCCTGAATTCGCGTTGCTGGTTGCGCACCATCAACAACGATGATCTGGATTTGGCGCTATCGGACTGCAATGCATCTTTGATGTCTGTGCCGAACGACGCAAACGTCCTGGACAGTCGGGGGCTGTTGCATCTGAAACGTGGGGAATTGGAAGCTTCGCTTGCGGACTATGAAGCGGCGTTGCGGATCGAGCCTGAGCGCGGGCACTTCATGTACGGTCGCGGGTTGGCGCGGATAGCTTTAGGCATGCACGCTGAAGGCGACGCCGACTTGGCGCGCGCCGAAGAGCTAGAGCCTGGCATTGCGCGCCAGTATCAAGAGTACAACATCTTGCCGCCAAAGCCGGCGCCGCAGCCGATCGAGGCGGCCGACTAGGCGAACGCGAGCTGCTTGGCGCGCGCCATTACGGTCTCGAACATCTCGGTCGTCAGTCGTCGCGTCTGCGTGTTGTAGCGCGAGCAATGATAACTTGAGACTAGGATTTGTCCGCTGGGCAATGCGGTCTCGACGGCGTGGCCGAACTTAGAAAATGTGGGCTTCAGGCCGTAAGCGCACAGCACGCTTTCGTGTGCGATGGAGCCAAGCGCCAGCATGGCGCGCATGCGCGGTAGCGCTTTTATGCGTGCCGAGAGGAATGGCCGGCAGACGGCGATTTCGGCGGGCGTCGGTTTGTTTTCTGGAGGCGCGCAACGCACAGCGTTGGTGATCATCGCGCCTTTTAGCGTCAGTCCGTCTTTGGGATCGGCGCGGTACTCCCCTTCCGCTAGGCCAAGTTTCTTAAGCGTGCCGTACAGCAAATCGCCGGCATAGTCCCCGGTGAAGGGGCGGCCGGTACGGTTTGCGCCGCCGCGGCCTGGCGCGAGGCCCACAATGAGAAGTCGCGCTTGTTCATCGCCGAACGAGGGTGCTGCACCGTTGAACCATGTCGGCTCGGCGAGTTGGTTTGCGCGGCGGTAGTCGACGAGCCTTGGGCAGAGCGGGCAGTCTTTCGGCGCTTCGGGGAGCGTAGTAGTCAAAGCGCTGCGCTTTCGAGCGAACATGATTGCAGGAGTTGCGAGATCCAACTTAGCAGGGCCATCCAGTGAGCGGTCAAATCGAGGCGTCAACGGCTTTGGTCGCGCTCGGGGCAAACATGCCTTTCGGGGCGTTGGAAGGGCCGGCTTTGCTGGGCGCGGCGCTTGTCGGGATCAACGGCGCGGGTCTTCGAGTCTTATCGCAATCGGGCGTTTGGCGAACGGAGGCATGGCCCGCCGGGAGCGGCCAGCCGGATTATTTCAACGCTGTGGTCCAGCTAGGGGTTGGCCGCATGTCGCCGACGGACCTTTACGGTGAGTTAGAAATCATCGAGCGGCGGTTCGGTAGAGAGCGTCGTGAGCGCTGGGCGGCGCGAACTCTGGATTTGGACATCCTCACGATGGACCGTTATGTCGGCGAGTTTGGCGGTGTTATATTGCCGCATCCGCGGATGACGGAGCGCGCGTTTGTCCTCGCGCCCTTGACGGAGGTTGCTCCGAATTGGCGGCACGCGCAGACAGGTCTGCGTGCGGCCGCACTGCTTGGGGCCCTGCCGGTCCAGTCTCGTTACGAGCGCGTGGGAGATATCCCGGCGCCTTGAGGGCAGGATTTCGCACCTGCGGCCGCCCTTCGCATTGCGAAATACCGCGAGCCCCACTAGGTTGAGGCTCGTTCCGACCCATTTTGACCCTGAGGAAGCACGCCTTGGCTCGCGTAACCGTTGAAGATTGCGTAGAAAAGATCCCGAACCGGTTTTCGCTGGTGCTGCTGGCCGCGCACCGCGCGCGCAACATTTCCTCCGGCGCCGAGCCGCTTGTGGATCGCGACCGCGATAAAGATCCGGTTGTTTCCCTTCGTGAAATCGGCGACGGCGCGATTACGCCGGAAGAGCTGCGCGACAGTTATGTGATGCTCTACCAAGACGTCCAACCAGCCGCTCAAGCCGAAGACGAGCAAGATCGTCTGGCGCTCGCCGCTCCGGTCGAGACCAGCGAAGACGACGTGCTGCGCGCGCTCCAGCAAGAAGCTGAAGCTCAACGCGACGAGCGGTACTAGGTCCATGTCGGGCGGTGACGGAGTCGCCGCCACAACCCCGGCCAGCCAACCAGCGGCGGGCGCGGGCGCACCACCACGCAAAAACTATCTCCGCCAGTTCGAGCTGGTGGAACGCATGCGCGGGTATGATCCATCGGTTGATGAGAACCTGATCAACCGCGCTTACGTGTATGCGACTGCCAAGCACGGGAGCCAGAAGCGCCACTCTGGCGATCCATACTTCGCCCACCCGATTCAGGTTGCCGGTATCCTTACCGAATACAAGCTGGATGCCGCGACGATTGTGGCGGGGCTCTTGCACGACACGATCGAAGATACAGACGCGACGCGCGACGAAATTCAGAAACTGTTCGGCGAGCAGATTGCCGATCTCGTAGAGGGCGTAACCAAGCTTTCGAAGCTTGAAATTCAGAGCGAAGAAAACAAGCAGGCGCAGAACCTGCAAAAATTCATCCTTGCGATGTCGCGAGACGTGCGCGTTTTGATCGTGAAGCTGGCGGACCGTCTGCATAACATGCGTACGCTCAGCCACATTCCCAAGCCCGAAAAACGCCGGCGCATCGCGCTTGAGACGCTTGAGATTTATGGTCCTCTCGCGCGCCGCATCGGGATGGAAAAGATGGCGCGCGAGCTTGAAGGGCTCGCTTTCCACGAAGCGTTTACAGATATGGAAGCGACGATCAACGCCCGTCTTGCGCAACTGCGCGTGGAAAAGGGCGCCAACGTCGCGATCATCGTGCAGACGGTGATGGAAGTCTTCGAATTCGCCGGCATCAACGCGCGCGTGTACGGTCGTGAAAAGCAGGCTTACTCGATCTGGCGCAAGCTTCGCCGCAAAAGCATCGAGTTTTCGGATCTCGCAGACGTCTATGCGTTCCGTGTGATCGTGAACAACCCCGATGATTGCTATCGCGCTTTGGGTCTGGTGCACCAAACATGGCGCTGCGTCCCCGATCAGTTGGAAGATTTCATCTCGAACCCCAAGCCGAACGGCTATCGCTCGATCCACACCACGGTCATTGGTCCTGGCAACGTGCGCGTTGAAATCCAGATTCGTACCGAAGACATGGACCAGATCGCCGAAAACGGCGTTGCGGCGCACTGGCGTTACAAAAACGAATCCTACGGTTTTGACGAAGAGACCGCAGCGAATGCGGGATTGGATGCACGCGAAGCGACGCGCTCGTTGCTTGAAATTGCAGAGCACGGCGGCGAAGCCGGCGAGTTTCTCGAGCATGCAAAGCTCGAGATGTACTCGGATCACGTATTTGCCTTCACGCCGAAGGGTGCGCTGATCCCGTTGCCGCAAGGCGCAACGCCGCTCGATTTTGCTTACGCTGTGCACTCTGGCGTCGGTGATCGTTGTACGGGCGCGCGCATCAATGGTGCTGAAAAGCCGCTGCGGACGGTGCTGCGCAACGGCGACGTCGTCGAAATTCTCACCGGCGACCGGGTGGCGCCAGTGCCGGGTTATGAAGCGCTGACGAAGACCGGCCGTGCGAAAGCGGCGCAACGCCGGCTCGATAAACACGCCAAGCGCGATGAATTTGAGCGCCTTGGACGTGAGTTGATCGCTCACGCGCTCCACCGTTACGGTCATGAACTCGCTGAAACAGCTCTGCAGAAGGCCGCCGAAACGCTGGGCAAACCTGACGAAGAAGAATTGTTCGTGGCCGTTGGCGAAGGTTCGATTAAGGCGAGCGCCGTTGCAGTTGCGGCTTTCCCGGGACTGAAAGATCGTGTCCGCAAGGACGAGGGCCGTCGACCGATGGAGCTTGAGAAAGCCAAGCTCTATGTAAGGGGCGGCGATCTCACGCCGGGTGTTGCGCTTCACTTCGCTGAATGTTGCACGCCTATTCCCGGTGACCGCATTATCGGGGTGCACACGCCGGGCAAGGGCATCGTCATTCACACGATCGACTGCGAAACGTTGGCCTCGCTGGAGGATAGCGGCGGCGAGTGGATCGATTTGGCCTGGACGCCTACGGCGCTGAACAAGACGCTGGCCGTAGGCCGTATTGTCGCGACGGTGGAGAACAAGCGCGGCGTCTTGGCAGAGTTGTGCGGAATCATCGCCGAGAACGAGGGCGATATTCTCAATCTCAGGCTCGCCAAGCGCACCGTTGATTTCTTCGACATGATTTTCGACATCGAAGTCGCGGACGCCCGCCATCTCGTAAACATTCTCGCCGCCATGCGGGCGAGCAAATCCGTGAAAGAGGCGGATCGGGTGAAGGGTTAGCCGTTTTCGATGGCCCCGACGGATGCTACATCGCCGCCATGAATCACGATCAAGTTCTCGACGAATTCCGCGCCGCCGGCGCTTTGCTGGAGGGGCATTTCATCCTCTCTTCAGGACTTCATTCGCCAGTATTCTTTCAAAAGAATGCGGTGTTCATGGACCCAGATCGCACTGAACGCCTCTGCAGGGCGCTTGCGGAAAAGGCGCAAGCGGCTTTTGGCAAGATCGACGTTGTGGTGTCGCCCGCCGTTGGCGCGATCATTCCAGGCTACGAGACGGCGCGCCATCTCAAAGCGCGTGCGATGTTCGTTGAACGCGAGGGCGGTGTGTTCCAGCTCCGCCGCGGTTTTGAAATTAAGGCGGGCGAGCGCGTGCTCATGGTGGAGGATGTTGTCACCACCGGCCTCTCATCGCGCGAATGTCTCGACTCCATACGCGGCCATGCAGGCGAACTCGTAGGCGCGGCCTGTTTGATCGATCGGTCAGGCGGCAAAGCCGACATCGGCGCTAAGTTGGTTTCGCTCGCGAGCGTAAGTGCACCGGCTTATCCCGCCGATAAGCTTCCCCCTGAACTGGCGGCGCTTCCCGCCATCAAACCCGGCAGCCGCGGTCTAGCTGCATGAGCACGCGCGTGCGGCTTGGCGTGAACATCGATCACGTCGCGACCATCCGAAATGCGCGAGGTGTCTCTTACCCCGATCCTGCGCGTGCGGCCGTTGTCGCGCTCGAAGCGGGGGCCGATGGCATTACCGCGCACTTGCGCGAGGATCGGCGGCATATTTCGGACGCTGATATCGAGACTCTCGCGGCTATGTTGCGCGATCGCGAGCGGCCGCTGAATCTTGAGATGGCGGTGACATCTGAGATGTTGGCGATTGCGTTGCGCCATCGCCCGCATGCGGTTTGCCTAGTGCCCGAACGTCGTGAAGAACGAACCACAGAAGGCGGGCTCGATGTGGCTGCGGGCCATAACTGGATCGCGCCGTTCGTTGAGAAGCTCAGCGCCAATGGAAGCCGCGTGTCGCTTTTCATCGGTGCGGATCCGGCGCAGATCGAAGCTGCGAGCCGCACTGGCGCGGCCGTCGTTGAACTGCACACGGGCGCTTATTGCGATGCCGCGCGCGATGGGCATGAGGATGAGGCGCGGCGAGTTCTCGCGGCGCTTAGCGCGGCCGCGCGCCAGGCCGCTTCGCTTGGTCTTGAAGTGCACGCCGGTCACGGCATCGATTACGGTACGGTCTCCGCTATCGCGGCTATTCCGGAAGTCGCGGAACTTAACATCGGTCACTTCTTGATCGGTGAGGCGATCTTTACTGGCCTGGGGCCAGCGATCAGTGAGATGCGCCGGCTCATCGACGCAGCGCGCGTCGATCTTCAAAGGGCCGCGCCATGATCATCGGAATCGGTTCGGACATCATCGATATCCGGCGCGTGGAAAAGACGCTCAGCCGGTTCGGAGAGCGGTTCACAAACCGCATCTACACCGAGAAGGAACGCGCACGGGCCGAGCGGCGACCCGAGCAACGGGCTGCCACCTACGCCAAGCGGTTTGCAGCCAAGGAAGCGACGTCCAAGGCGCTCGGCACCGGGATTAGAAGGGGTGTTTTCTGGCGGGACATGGGGGTTGCGAACCTTCCCAGCGGCCAGCCAACCATGGTTCTGACCGGTGGGGCGGCGCGACGCTTGGAACAATTGACCCCTCCAGGCCACGTCGCGCACATCCACGTAAGCCTTACGGACGACTATCCGCTGGCTGTCGGTTTCGTCATCATTTCGGCGGAGTTGGCGCCGATTCAGCCCGGACCCGGAGAATGATCCGCTCCGGTGGGGAAAAGCATGGCCGCGGAGGGTGCGGTCCAGTCACTACGACCATGGCGGCCGAAGGGTCATTAGCGAGAAACGCATGAGCATGACGACGACCAGTTCTTCGACGGCCGCGATGGATGTCTTCTGGGATAACGTGAAGACGATCCTCTACGCGCTGGCGCTTGCCATGGTGCTGCGTTTCACCATCGCTCAGCCGTTTCGTATTCCATCCGGCTCGATGCAACCGACGCTCGAAGTCGGCGACTATATCGTCGTGACCAAGTGGTCTTACGGATACGGCCGTTTCTCTTTTGCTCCGCTTGAAGGTTTGTTGCCGCACGGACGGCTGTTCGGCAGTGAACCGCAACGCGGCGATGTTGTTGTGTTCCGCCCGCAACCCGAGCCGGATCGCGACTTCATCAAGCGCGTGATCGGTCTTCCCGGAGATCGTATCCAGATGATCAACGGCGTGCTGACGATCAACGGCGAGTCGGTGCAACGCGAGTCGCTTGGTGAGCGTCCATTCGAGAATGAGCATGGCATCATCGAACACATTCAAACCTACCGCGAAACATTGCCGAATGGCGTCAGCTACATCGCTTTCGACCGCGGCTCGATGGAACTCGACAACACCCGTGTCTTTGAAGTGCCAGAGGGTCACTACTTTATGATGGGTGACGATCGCGACAACTCCGCTGACAGTCGCGTGCCGTCTGTTGTGGGGTTCGTCCCGTACGACAATCTCGTCGGGCCAGCGCAATTCGTGGTGGTCTCGTTCAACAACTCGACGTCGATCTTCCGTCCGTGGACGTTATTCACGGGCTTCCGCGGTGATCGCTTCTTGAAATCAGTCAATTGAGGCGCGGCCCATGAAAGGGCCGGCTGCTGACCATGAGGCCAAGCTCACCGCGCTCGAAGAGCGGATTGGCTACGCTTTTAAGAATCGCAGTCTCGTGCGCGAAGCCCTCACGCACGGCAGCGCCCACGAGGGGCAAAAGCGCAGACGTGACTATGATCGGCTCGAATTCTTAGGCGATCGGGTGCTTGGTCTTTGCGTGGCTGAGCGGCTGCTGGCCGATCATCAAAGCGACCAAGAAGGCGAACTCGCGCCCCGCTTTAACGCGCTTGTGAACCGGCATGCATGCGCTCGCGCCGCGCGGGCGGCTGGCTTGGGTGACGCGCTTGTGCTTTCACCGGCGGAAGATGCTCATGGCGGCCGGCAGAAGGAAGCCATTCTGGGCGACATCTGCGAATCCGTGATCGCCGCACTGTACCTAGATGGAGGGCTGGAAACCGCCCGGAGTTTCATCCACCGCTTTTGGGGCGCCTCGTTTGTCGATGCCAAGGGTGCTCAACGCGATGCTAAGACAGCGTTGCAGGAATGGGCGGCGGCAAAGAAGAAGCACTTGCGCTATGTAGAGGTCGCCCAATCTGGGCCTGAGCACGCACCGCACTTTGTTATTGAGGCACATGTGGAAGGGTTTGAACCGATCCGAGGGGAAGGTAGCTCAAAGCGCCAAGCACAGCGCGTTGCGGCGGAAGCCTTCTTGAAAGCACGAGGCGCCCGTGACTGAGCAACGGTGCGCCGTGGTGGCGGTGTTGGGTGCGCCGAACGCGGGCAAATCTACGCTCGTGAACACACTTGTCGGCTCCAAGGTCGCGGCGGTGACTCAAAAGGTGCAAACAACGCGTGCGCTCGTGCGCGGCATCGCGATGCGCGACGAAGTCCAACTGGTTCTGATCGACACGCCCGGCGTGTTTGCGCCAAAGCGTCGCTTGGACCGCGCCATGGTGGCGGCAGCCTGGAGTGCGCTTGAAGGCGCCGACGCTATCGTTCACGTCGTGGATGCCGCGGCTCATGCATCCGGTGAAAAGGGCGCAGATGCGCATGCCGTTTCAGACACGGCCTCGATTGCCGCCAAGTTGAAGCAGATGGAGCTTGCTTCGATCCTCGTGCTCAACAAGGTCGATGCGGTGGCGCGGCCGCAATTGCTCGAAATCACGACGAAGCTCGTCGAAGCGGGGCTTTATACGGACGTCTTCATGATCGCTGCACGCAAAGGCGATGGCGTCGACGATATCGCGCGAACGTTGGCTGAGCGCGCGCCCGAGGGGCCATGGCTTTTCCCCGAAGACCAGACAATGGACGCGCCGGAGCGTGTTCTGGCCGCGGAGATCACGCGGGAGAAAGCCTTTCTCCGGCTCCATGAAGAATTGCCCTATGAACTCATGGTCGAAACCGAGACCTGGGAAGAGCGTAAGGACGGCTCTGCGAAGATCGAGCAGACGATTTTCGTGTCGCGAGAAAGCCAGCGCAAAATCGCGATCGGCGCCAAGGGCGCGACGATTAAGACGATCGGCGAACTGGCGCGCAAGGAAATGGAAGAAGCGTTTGGGCGGCGCATCCATCTGTTCTTGCACGTGAAGGTCGATGAAAACTGGACTGAGCAGCGCGCGCTCTACAAGCGGCTCGGTCTTGATTTTGAAGCCTGATGGAATGGGTCGATGACGCCATCGTGCTGGGCGCGCGTCCGCTCGGCGAGGGCAAGCTTGTAGCGGAGGTATTCTCCCGCGAGCATGGCCGCTACGGCGGTGTCGTGCATGCGGCGCGCAAATCGCAGCCGATCTTGCAGGCCGGCAATCTGGTGCACGTCGGCTGGAAAGCGCGGCTTTCCGAGCAACTTGGTTTTTTCAGTCCGCTGGAGCTTGTAGAGCCCCACGCGACGCGCTTGCTTGATGACCCAATCGCACTCACGGGTTTGTCTTCCGCTGTGACACTCATCCGCGCCGCAACGCCCGAGCGGCAGGCCTATCCTCAACTCTACGACGCGGTGATGGTGCTGATTGAGGCCATGCCGCACACGGACGTTTGGCCCGCGCTCTACACACGCTTTGAATTGGGTTTACTCTCAGCGATGGGTTACGGGCTCGATCTCACGCGTTGCGCTGTGACGGGTGAAACCGGGGGCTTGGCGTGGGTTAGTCCGAGAACCGGGCGTGCGGCGACGGCCGAGGCAGGCGCTCCGCATGCTGATGTGCTCTTGCGTCTGGCGCCGTTCTTGGTTGATCCGGAGGCGGAACTAAAGTCAGGCGACGTTGCTGACGCCTTTGCCTTGGCCGGATATTTCCTCGAGCGTCGCGTATTTGATCAAAGAGGCGAGGGAATGCCGGATGCGCGCCGCCGGCTGATAGAGCGTTTAGGTTTTGCAGGACGACTCTGATTTAAGCGTGCAAGAAACTGCGTGATCGTTTCGGAGAGCCAAGAATGGCTGACGACATTACCCGTTCGCCGGAAGAGGGCGGGCGTATCGTAGATGAGCCGATCGGCGAGGCGCTGGCCAAGCGCTATCTCGCCTATGCGCTCTCCACGATTACGAGCCGTGCGCTGCCTGACGTGCGCGATGGCCTCAAGCCCGTGCATCGCCGCGTTCTTTACGCGATGAAGCGATTGAACCTCACCGCTGATGCTGCGTTCCGTAAGAGCGCAAAGGTCGTGGGCGATGTGATGGGTGACTATCACCCGCACGGCGACCAATCGATCTATGATGCGCTCGTGCGTCTCGCGCAGGACTTTAACTCGCGCTACCCGTTGATCGACGGTCAAGGAAACTTCGGCAACATCGACGGCGATAGCCCCGCAGCGATGCGTTACACCGAAAGCCGGATGACAAGGGCCGCCGAGGCCTTGCTCGAAGGCATCGATGAAGATGCCGTTGATTTTCGCCCCAGCTATGATGGCTCTAAGGAAGAGCCCGCCGTCCTTCCGGCTGCATTTCCGAATCTGTTGGCGAACGGTTCTTCGGGGATCGCCGTCGGCATGGCGACGAGCATTCCGCCGCACAATCTCGCCGAACTCATCGACGGTTGCTTGCTGCTGATCGAGAACGCGAAGGCGAGCACTGCAGAGCTGTTGAAGGTCATTCCTGGACCTGACTTCCCCACTGGCGGCATCGTGGTTGAGGCGCCGGAATCGATTCACGAGGCCTATGAAACGGGCCGTGGCAGTTTCCGCGTACGGGCGCGTTGGCAAACCGAAGATCTCGGTCGCGGCATGTGGCGCATCGTCGTTACCGAAATTCCTCACCTCGTCCAGAAGTCTAAACTGGTCGAAGCGCTTGCGGCGGTCATTGAAAACAAGAAGGCGCCGTTACTTGCTGATGTGCGCGATGAGAGCGCCGAAGATATTCGCCTTGTGCTCGAACCCAAGTCTCGGACGGTTGAGCCCGAAATACTCATGGAGAGCCTATTCAAGCTGACAGCGCTTGAAAGCCGCATCTCACTCAATATGAACGTTTTGGACGCGCAGGGCGCGCCGCGCGTGATGAGCCTGAAGGACGTTCTGCGGGCATTTTTGGATCACCGCCGCGATGTGTTGCAGCGACGCACATCTTTCCGGCTGGAGAAAATCGCGCAGCGCTTGGACGTCTTGGCCGGCCTTTTGATCGTCTATCTCAATTTGGATGAGGTGATCCGTATCATCCGCAACGAGGACGATCCGAAGGCGAAACTCATTCAACGCTTCAAGCTAAACGAAACCCAAGCCGAAGCTATCCTCAACACCCGCCTGCGCCAGTTGCGCAAGTTGGAAGAGATGGAAATCCGCCGCGAGGACGCTGCGCTGCGCGCCGAGCAGGCGGAGTTGCAAGGCTTGCTTGAAGATACGCGCAAGCAATGGCGCAAGATCGCGGGCGAGTTGAAGGAAACACGCAAGCTTTTCGGTCCGGGGACGCCGTTCGGCAAGCGCCGCACTGAATTGGGCGAAGCGGCGGCCGTCTCCGCGGACGTGGATATCGAGGCGTTTGTCGCGCGCGAGCCGGTGACAGTGGTGCTCTCGGAGAAAGGCTGGATCAGAGCGCTCAGAGGCCACGTCGCCGACATGAGCGAGATCAAATACAAAGAAGGCGATGGCCCTGAGCACATCGTGCAGTGCCAAACCACCGACAAGCTCTTGTTGTTCGCATCCGATGGTCGTGCGTTTACGCTTGATGCCCACAAGCTTCCGGGCGGTCGCGGACACGGCGAGCCGGTTCGCTTGACTGTCGACATGGCCGACATCGATCAAGCTGTTGCGCTCTTCGTTTATGAAGAGGGTTCAAAGCGTCTGGTTGCGAGCCAGGAGGGCTATGGGTTTGTTGTGCCTGAGAGCGAGATGCTGGCGACGAAGCGTTCGGGTAAACAGGTGCTCAACGGGCGCGCGATGCAGGCGGCGAAGGTGATCGGCGATCAGGTTGCCGTCATCGGTGAGCGCAAGAAGCTTTTGATCTTCGCGCTCAGCGAAGTGCCGGAGATGAACCGCGGCAAGGGCGTCAAGCTGCAGAGCTACCACGATCGTGGCCTTGCCGACGTGAAGGTGTTCGATAAGGCCGAGGGGCTCACGTGGGAGGATGGCGCAGGGCGCGTCCGTCAGGTCGCCGAGTGGAAGGACTTCCGCGGCAAGCGCGGCGGCGCCGGCAAGGTCGCGCCGAAGGGCTTCTCGCGCTCTGGCCGCTTCAGCGACGTGATTGGATAGCGTTACCAACAAGCATCCGCTACATAGAGGCTGTTCGTCCGGGAAAGGGTCTCCATGACTTTGATTATTGTCCTGATCGTTATCGTCGTTTTGGCGGTACTGCTCATTGGCATCTATAACCGCCTCGTCGCGCTTCGGCAGAACTGCAATCAAGCGTTCGCGGATGTCGATGTGCAGCTGAAGCAACGCCATGATCTCATCCCGAATCTCGTCGAGACCGTGAAGGGCTACGCGGCGCATGAAGCGGGCACGCTTGAAGCGGTGATCCAGGCGCGAAATTCAGCGGTGAGCGCAGAGCGTACAGGCGACCCCAAAGCGATGGGCGCGGCGGAAGGCATTCTGGGTCAAGCGCTCGGTCGCCTCATTGCGCTCTCAGAAGCTTATCCGGACCTCAAGGCCAACGCGAACTTCCAGCAACTCCAAGCCGAGCTCACGGATATTGAGAACAAGCTCGCTGCTGCGCGCCGGTTCTTCAACAACGCTGTTGGTGAATACAACACCGCCCGCGAACAGTTTCCCGCCGTCGTTTTCGCCGGAATGTTTGGTTTCGGTCCGCGCGAGTTCTTCGACGTTGGCGAAGAGAGCCGCGCATCCATGGATGCGGCGCCTCCGCAGGTTAAGTTCAATTAGGCCTGAAGCGTGGGCGCTTACGGCCTCCAAACGCATATCTGGAACAACAACTGGAAGACCGTGCTTCTTATGGCCGGTTTTCCAGTTCTCTTGTTGTTGCTGACGTACGCGTTATTTCTGCTCTTCGCCGGCTTGACGGGCACGTACTACGGCAACGATCCGATGACCGGCTATTTTATGTGGGCCGGAGACGCACTCGCGCAGGCGTGGCCGTACGCAATCGCCGGTGCAATTCTCTGGTTCGGGATTGCGTACGCTTTTTATCAAAACATCATTGATGCAGCGACGGGCGCACGCAAAGTCGAGCGGATTGCCGAACCGAAGCTCTACAATTTGCTTGAGAACCTCTGCATCTCACGCGGGCTGACAATGCCTGCGCTGCGGATCATGGAGACGGACGCGCTCAACGCATTCGCGACCGGCCTGCATAAGGGAAACTATTGCATCACCGTCACACGCGGATTGATGAACACGCTGAACGATGAAGAGCTGGAAGCGGTGTTGGCGCATGAGTTGACCCACATCCGCAATGCCGACGTGCGCTTGCTGATCATCGCGGTGATTTTCGTCGGGATATTCTCGTTTGTCGGCGAGATAACATTTCGGAGCTTGCGCTGGGGTGTCCCCAGCGGTGGTGGTTCGTCGCGGCGGTCGAGCGGCAGCAGTCGTGACAGTGGCGGCGGCGCCATCATTGCCATCGTGGTGGCGCTCGCGATCATTGCAATCGCTTATGCGCTGGCGATCGTGATCCGGTTCGCGCTTTCGCGGCGGCGGGAGTACTTGGCTGACGCTGGCGCCGTCGAACTCACCAAGAACCCAGACGCGATGATTACGGCGCTGCAGAAGATCTCTGGAAATTCGGTCGTGGAAAGTGCGCCGTCCGAAGTGCGAGAAATGTTTATTGAGAATCCGCACTCGGATTTCGCGAGCTTGTTTGCTACTCACCCGCCCATCGCGAAGCGAATTGAAGCGCTATCCAAGTTTGCGGGCGGCCGCGTCCCGGCGCCTCAAGCGCAGATCCCACAGGCGCCGTCACCGCGTGATCCAAGTAAGCGGGGACCTTGGGGGTGAGGCCGTTGTTGCGCCGATTTCTGATTGGCGCGGTGATCTGCGCAGCGATTGGCGTACTTGGCGTCGGCTGGATCGCAACCGCGTTTCTTTTCAGTCCTTGTCAATATGACCTCACGCACGAGCGTGTCTCCCCGAGCGAACGTTATGTCGCGGAGGTGTACGGTGCGACGTGCGGGATGGGTTCTTATCGCAGTGTCGTAACACTGCGCGACCGTTCGGCTCTTGCCCTGCAAAGCGTCGATGGCGCACCTGCCGGAACTGTCGTCGCCAATGACTTCACGCTCTCCGACCGTGGGGCTGACCTGGTCTGGGAAGGGGAGTCAAAGTTGGTGTTACGCTATGTTGGCGCGCGCCCGCCCGTCCTCGATCGGAGCGAATGGGGCGGCGTGCGTATTGAGACACAGCATGCAGAATCGCCGCGCTAAAAAAGAGGGCGCGACCCGAAAGTCGCGCCCAGGCTATGGAGTCTGTGAGCGTCGGATCAGGCTTGGCTGGTCCAATAGGCAACGAAGTCACGGATGACGACGTAGCCTTGCTCCATGAAGTCGCGTGCTTCGGGGGAGTAAACCCAGGCGAAGGCGCCAACGAGGATAACAATCGCGAGCGTTGCCAGGCCGTCGGTTGCGCCACCGGTGCGGCGGCCGCTTAGCGTTGCGTAGGACGTCCGTTGCAGCGCGCTGAAAGGCGAGGAGATTGCGGCGTAAGCGATGGCGAGGACGACGAGCACCAGCCAAGTCGGCACGTCGCCTGGCGGTGTCCAGCCCATGACCGAGCCGCTGCTCAGTAATGAAAAGAACGCGATCAGAAACGCAATCAGCAACGCGGCGGTGAGGATCGAGAAGACGAAGGCAAACAGCCCAGCGAACATGCGTTCGACATAGCCGACAGGTTGAGCGGGCGCCGCCGCGGCTTGAGCTGCGCCCGCAGCCCATCCGGCATCCCAATGGCGCTCTTGGCGACGCCACGACCTACGCCAACGCCGTTCCTCACGACGCCAGCTGCGCGCGCTGGATTCGGCGAAGCGGTTTGCCTCGTGGCGCGCGCGATCGATGACCTCCTGTGCGTTGAACGGGGCTCCATGCGCTGCAGCGAGCTCTTCACTCGTTGAGGCAACCGGCACTGCGAAGATCATCACCAGGTACACCAAACAAGTGAAGCCGCCGGTGAAGAGACCGCTCACGATCCAGAAGATGCGAACCCACGCGACGTCGATGCCTGCATAGGCGGCCATGCCGGCGCTGACGCCTGTCCATGCGCCGTTATCGTAGATCCGATAGAGTCGGCGTGCTGGACGATAGGGTTCGTGGTTCGGCGCCGCGCCACTTTGGCTTTGTTGCGCGCCGGCCTCAGCCTCGCCTTCAACGGGGCCCATCTCTTCCAAGATGCGCGTCATCTCAGCCGCTGAGACAACTGTTTTTCCCGGTGAGAGGCGTGCGGCGCATTTATCACCGATGGCCTGCTCGAGATCGCGGACGATCTCTGCTTTGTCGGGATTTGCTCCCAGCGCAGCTTCAGCGCGCGTCATGTAGGAGCGCAATGCATCGTATGCCGGCTCTTCCAGCTGGTACGAGTTGCCGTTCAAATTGATCGTAACGACGCGTTCCATGGTCCTCTATCGCCCCAAAGATTCGAGAGTGGAGGTGAGATGTCGCCAATAGGCCGCCAGCTCGCCGAGGCGGCCCGAGCCTTTGTCGGTGAGTTGGTAGTATTTCCGTGGCGGCCCCTGGCCGCTCTCGACCCACTGATAATCGACGAACTCCTCGCGCCGGAGCTTTGAGAGGAGGGGGTAGAGCGTGCCTTCTTGCGTCGCGAATGGTGTTGGCGCGAGCGCCTCCAGAATGTCGCCGACATAGGCGCTGGTTCGCCCAGACACGAAGGTCAGGATCGCGAACTCCAAGAGGCCCTTCCGGAGCCCTGCGAATTGTTCATCGGCGACTGGCATTAAGCTACCTTGTTATCGCAAGGTATGCGTTTCTAGCAAGGTTGTCAAGAATGATCAGCCCGGAAGGTTAGTCCTTGGTAGGGGTGGGCTCCTCGGGCGCGGCAGATTTGCCGTTGGCGCCGTCGATCCCGAGCCATGCGAAGTAGGTCTCTAAACAAGCGCGCTGCTTGGGTGGCATGTATTCGAAGTTGCGACCGCGATCCGTGATTTCCCAGAAATCTTTGTTCGCCACATTTTCAAGTTGGCGTCGGACCAACTGCAGCCGATCCAGTGGTTCGGCGCGCATGTCGTCTGCAATCGCCCGAGCGCGTTCTTCCTGCTCAGTGAGGATGTAGTAGGCGGCAAGTTTCACCTGCGCCTTGCGCACCCCCATGAGTGCTTTGTCAGTTCCGCGCACGAAGGGCGGTCGATCGAGTTCAAGGAACTCGTGCAGGATCTCCTTTTCAGCCGTCGATCCAACTTGGTTCGAAAGTTGCGCCAGCGTCGACATGTCGTGAGCTACCGTCTCGGTGACGAAGTGCAGGTCCATGTCAAAGGCGACGAGGCCGTAATATTTTATGTGCCTCACGCAATCGAGCGCAGCCTCGTGGTGGCCGTCCATGAGCATGAACTCGCCGAGCTTCCGGTACTGGTTTAGTACATTGTAGGTCGTGCGCACGTCTCGGGCGTTGAGCGTTGCGCGGATATATGAGTTCATGAAGCGGAAGACGAGTTGGACGAGTTCTTCGTCTTGTGCTTTGGCTGCGGCTTCACCGATGTAGCGTGTGTCGATGGCGATCAAGTAGTTGATGTCACGCATCGCCCCAAGAGATTCGTTGTAGATGCTGAGGTACTGACGCAGCACCTTCCATTCTACCCAAGTGTGCCGCGCTTCGAGGTCGCGCAGCGACTCTGGGTCCATAGCGACGAAATCTGGCGTGAGACGTATTCCGTCCCCAACTGTGAACCAGATGTGTGCGGCGTCTGGTTTGACGCGAATGTACTCAATCGCCATGTCACGCAACGCATCGACCGCGGCGCTCGCGATAATTTTGTCTTTTCCGGAAATTGAGTTGCTCGTGATGTCGGTCAGTTCTTCGAGGGCTTCGATGATCTGAACTTGCGATTCCGAAGAGAGGCGTTCGTCTACGAGAAGGGCGCCGCGGCCGGCGACTTCAAGCGCCTGCTTGCGAATGCGAGCAATAAGGTTTTGCGGTTCTAGAAACCAAAACACGTAAGCGAAGTACGGCACCATCAAAACGATGCCGCCTGTCGTGAGCGAGAGCGCCAGCATCACCGTGATCGGCGGGATGTAATCGGGCTGCAGCGAGGCTGATAGCCAAAGGCTGAGCACGCATGTCACCACATAATAGCCGGCGACCATCATGTTCGTGCGATCGCGCAGAAAGAGACCGGCGACGCCGGTGTAGCGATCAGCAGTCAACTGAACGATGATGCTGCAAACGGTGATGACGATACCGAAGACGGCGGCGTTGATCCCGGTAAGCGCAGAGACGGGGTTATTTACGCTAGGCGGATCAAACGAGAAGAAGCCGACGAACGGGTTTGCGCCTGCATCACCCTTGCCCGCAATGACCGCATGGATCGTGAAATCGACGATGTAGAAGAGCCAGAAGACGCCAACTGCCGAGCAAGCCAGAATGGCCGCCCGCATCGCGAACATCCGGAAGGCTTCCTTTCCGTCGCCGTTGTGCATTGAAGTCCCGCCACCCCGGATACTGAGTCCGTCTACGGCAGTCTAACAGGTCTGTTACTTTCGCAAGCCGCCTCAAACGCGGATCGCGAACCAATCCGCGCGTCAGCCGAATTTCTCGCCAGTTATAGGCTAGAGATCGTGATCCACGGGCAGGGGCGGCGCCTCGCGAAGCAGCGTAATAGCGATCCGGCGATTTCCTGGCAGTGTCGGGTCGTCGGCGAACAAGGGCTCACTGTCGGCTCGTCCCGCGACTTCATAGATGCGATCTGCCGGAATGCCCTCTGCCTGGAGAATGCGGCGTGCTTCGCTGGCGCGCGCTGCGGAAAGCTCGAAGTTCGAGGCGTAGCGCCGTCCAGGCGCCGCACCGTCAGTGTGGCCGGAAATGGTGATGCGATTGGGTAATTGCGCGATGGCCGTAGATACTGCTGCAAGGAGGCGTCTCGCGCGATCGTTGGGCTGGGCGTCGCCAGGATTGAACATTGAGCGCCCTTCCTGATCGACAATCTGGATGCGCAGACCTTCCGGGGTCTGTTCAATGATGACGTTGCGCGAGAGTTCGGCCACATCCGGCATGTCTTGCATAGCCTGCCGGATCGCGACTTCGGCACGGGAGAACTCAGCAGTCTCCCGCAGCGTGCGTGCACGTGAAAGGCTGTCTTGGTTCGGGTTGTTCTCGCCGCCCGAGCCGGTGCTTTGCTCGGCCTCGTTCTGGGCATCCGCGTTGGATGTGTATTGGGGCTCTGACGCGGCGGCGACGGGGGCTGAGTGCCCGTGGCGCACGCCTTCTTCTGCGAAGCTGGTGCCTTCCAGCAGGCCGCCCGCGCCGGATGCAACGCGGCTTACGCTCGCTGGCGCGAAAAACTCGGCAATACCCCTTCGCTGTTCAGGGCTTGTCGTGTTGATCAGCCACATCAGCAGGAAGAACGCCATCATGGCGGTCACAAAGTCGGCGTAGGCAACCTTCCAGGCGCCGCCGTGGTGACCACCACCGACGACTTTCTTGACCTTCTTGATAACAATAGGGCGTTGATTGGTCGCAGAAGCCATGATCCGTCCATTTGGCGGAGAGGGCGCACCATTGGCCGAACAGCGTTAAGATCGTGTTGATCTCAAAACGGAGTGACAGTGACGAGCGAGCTCGAAAAAGCCTACCGGAACGCCATGGGCGCCTTCACGACTGGCGTCACGGTGGTGACGGCTCAGGGAGCGAACGGGGCGCTGTCTGGCATGACCGTAAACTCGCTGACCTCCGTTTCGCTGACGCCGCGCCTACTGTTGTGGTGTCTCGGCGATCGCTCGGCGCGATATGCCGAGTTTGCTGAGGCTGACGAGTGGGGCGTGAGTGTGCTGCGTGCGGGTGCTGAGGCCAGCGCCCGCCGATATTCGCGTGCGGCGACGCAGGACGTTGCCGCAGATGCGGCCGAAATGCTCGCCGGTGTGAGCGTGCTGCGCGAGGGGCTAGCGCAGTTAGCTTGCCGCACCCACGATAAGATCAAGGTGGGTGATCATCTGATCATCATTGGCGAGGTGCGGGACGTTCGCGTCCGGCCGGGCGCCGGCATGACATTCTTTCGCGGTGGCTACGGCGAAGTTGCTAGCCCCGCAGATAGACTTGGGAGCAGCGACTGATGGCGAAGACCGCATTCATTGGGCTGGGTGTTATGGGTGGGCCGATGGCCGGCCACCTTGCGCGCGCCGGTCATGATGTTGCGGTCTACAATCGCACCGAAGCGAAGGCCCGTGACTGGGCGCAGAAGCATAAGGGCCGCACATACACTTCGGTCGCCAAGGCGGCTGAAGGTGTCGACATCGTGTTCTCATGCGTGGGCAATGATCGCGACTTGCGAGAAGTTTTCGACGCTGCAGCGTCTACGATGCGCAAGGGTGCGATCTTTGTTGATCACACGACCGCCTCTGCGGAAATCGCACGTGAACTGGCGGCCAAGGCCGAGGAGTTAGGTCTGGGCTTTCTGGACGCCCCAGTTTCGGGCGGACAGGCGGGCGCCGAGGCAGGCAGGCTTACGGTGATGGCCGGTGGCGATCCACCATCGTTTGCGGAAGCGCAGCCGATTATGTCGGCCTACGCTGCGAACATGACCCTGATTGGTCCTGCCGGTTCGGGGCAGTTGGCGAAGATGGTCAACCAAATCTGTATTGCCGGCGTTCTGCAGGGGCTCGCCGAAGCGCTGCATTTCGGCAAGCGCGCTGATCTCGACATCGAGAAGGTTATTGCCGCGATATCCAAGGGCGCAGCGCAAAGTTGGCAGATGGAAAATCGCTGGAAGACGATGGACGAAGGCCGTTTCGATTTCGGCTTCGCCGTCGATTGGATGCGGAAGGATCTTGGCCTTGTGCTCGATGAAGCGGAGCGCAACGGCAGCAAGCTTGAGTTAACCAAGCTGGTCGATGCGTACTACGCAGACGTACAAGCGATGGGTGGTAAACGCTGGGACACCTCAAGTTTGATCGCAAGGCTCGAGCGGCCGCGCAGCTGACATGTAGCTGACGCTACGGCGTGGGGTTCAATCTCCCTTAATCGCATTCCGTTATGGTGCGCGCTTCGCTGGGGGCGGAGCGCTTGATGCAACTGAAGAACTGGACCGTCCTGGTGGTCGAACCGAACAAGTTCGAAGGCCAGATTATTCTCGATCTGCTTCGCAATGCGGGCGTCGAGAAGGTCAAGGTCGTCACCGATCAAGCGGCAGCGTTGGAGATCCTTGAGGTCTATAACGCCAACGTCGTGATCGCTTCCTTCGAGATGCAGCCGCTTGATGGCGCCGGTTGGACGCGTGCGTATCGGCGCAATCACAAGCTTCCAGGCCGTAAGCAAGCCATCTTCATTACGTCCGGCGCATTCTCGTTGGCGATGGCTGAAGAGTGCCGTCACGCAGGCGCCAATGCTCTGATCGGGAAACCAATCTCGGCGAAAGTTCTTACTGCGACTGTGACTAAGGTGCTCAGCAAGCCGCGTGAATTTATTGACGCTGCAGGTTACGTCGGCCCGTGCCGTCGCGCGGGCATCGTGACGGCGGGCGCTCCGAAGAAGCGACGCAAGGCAGATAATTCAAATACGCTAGTCGATCCGAAGACGGTGCAGACTGTCGTCGAGGCGCTCGTCGCCGCCGCTGCGGCTTATGCTGTGGATGCCAATAAGCTGGAAGGTTGTGAGCACGCCTTACGGCAGGTTCAAGCTTATGCCGTGAACGCCGGCGATGGACCGCTCATGCGCGCCTGCGCGGCGTTTGCGCTGCAGCTTTCATCAGCAAAGGGTTTGCGTCCGGAAGCGGTGCGCGCCTCGCTCGAAGTCTGCGTCAACGGCGTCGTGAAGTTGGTGTCGCTGGGCGCCGACCAAGGCGTTCGCCGCGAAGAGATCGCTGAAGGCGTTCGCCAAGCAGTCGGCAAAGCCTCCATGCAGCGGGCAGCCTAGGCGCCAAGCAACGCGGCTGCTTTGGGCGCAAAATAGGTGACCACCCCATCTGCGCCTGCGCGTTTGAAAGCACTCAGGCTTTCTATGATCGCGCGCTCCTCATCGAGCCAGCCGTTTGCACTGGCTGCCTTGATCATGGCGTACTCACCACTGACCTGGAACGCGTACGTGGGCAGGCCGAACTCGGCCTTAACGCGCGCCACTATGTCGAGATAAGGCATGCCGGGTTTTACCAGCAGCAGATCCGCGCCTTCTGCGATGTCTAGCGCAACTTCTCGCAGGGCCTCGTCGGTATTGGCGTAGTCCATCTGGTAGGTGCGCTTGTCGCCGGGATTTGCGTTCGCGCCGCTCCCCAGTTTTCCCGATCCGATCGCCTCGCGATACGGGCCGTAAAACGCCGACGCGTACTTTGCGGCGTAGGACATGATGAGCGTGTCTTGATGGCCGGCGGCGTCAAGGCCGGCGCGTATGGCGCCCACGCGTCCATCCATCATGTCTGAGGGGGCAACGATGTCCGCGCCGGCGCGTGTTTGGACGATGGCTTGTTCGACGAGCACTTTCACCGTCTCGTCATTGACGATCGCGCCATTTTCCAGAAGGCCATCGTGTCCGTGATCGGTGAATGGATCGAGCGCAACGTCGACCATGATGCCGACGTCGGGGGCAGCGTCCTTCATGGCGCGGACGGCCTGGCAGACGAGGCCGTCAGGGTTTAGCGCTTCCTTGCCGTGCGCATTCTTCTTGCGTGTATCGATGTGCGGGAAGATTGCGATCGCGGGAATTCCCAACGTTGCCGCGCGCTTTGCCGCGCCGGCCGCAGCGCGGACGGACAACCGAGCCGTCCCAGGCATGGCGCTAACCGGGACTTCGTCTTCTGCGCCGTCGTGAACGACGAGGGCCCAGATCAGATCGCCAGGGCCGAGCTGCGTTTCTCGAGTGAGGCTTCGGATCCAATTGTTTTGGCGCAATCGGCGCGGCCGCGAAGCCGGGTAACGTCCAGAATATGTTGTCATGCGAACCGTTCGCAACTGAGGCACTTACATGTGCGTTAGCGCCTCAGTTACCCTGTCCGCCTGAAACATCCTATAAGTCTCATGCGCGCGCCCCGAGCGCGGCGAAGGATTGAACCGTGAGAAAAGAGGACAAACAGGTCTTCGAAGGCGCCGTCGCAACCATCCGCGATGAGGGCCGCTATCGCGTGTTCGCAGATATCATGCGCGAACGCGGTCGCTTCCCGCATGCAACTATCCGGCGCGATGACGGCACGACCGCCGATATCGTCGTGTGGTGCTCCAACGATTATCTCGGTCAGGGCCAAAGTCCCGAGGTCATCGATGCGGCGCATGCGGCGCTCGATAAGGTCGGCGCTGGTGCAGGCGGGACGCGAAACATCTCCGGCACCACCAGCTATCACGTAGACCTCGAGCAAGAGCTTGCCTCGCTCCACGGTAAGGAAGGCGCGTTGCTGTTTACGTCGGGCTACGTCTCGAACGACGCCACGCTCTCAACGCTCGCGAAGCTCTTCCCGAACCTTTGGATCTTTTCGGACGCTCAGAACCACGCCTCGATGATCGAGGGGATTAAGCGTGCAAAATGCGAGTGCAGGGTTTTCCGTCACAACGATATCCAGCACCTTGAGGCGTTGATGAATGAGGCGCCGGCAGATGCGCCCAAGCTGATCGCCTTTGAGAGTGTGTACTCAATGGATGGCGATACCGCGCCGATCGAAGCGATTTGCGATCTCGCCGAAGCTTACGGCGCGATGACGTATCTGGACGAAGTGCATGGTGTTGGCCTTTACGGGCCGACGGGCGGCGGTGTCGCTGAACGTGACGGCGTCATGCATCGCGTGGACTTCATTGAAGGCACGCTCGCAAAGGCCTTCGGCACGATGGGCGGTTATGTCACCGGTCCGGCCGCGGCGATTGACGCCATTAGGTCAACCGCCTCGGGCTTCATTTTCACGACGTCTTTGGCGCCGTCGGTTGCCGCCGCAGCGCTTGAAAGTGTCCGCATCGTGCGCGAATGCCCGCATTTGCGCGATCGCCTGCAGGATCGAGCCGAGCGCTTGAAGGCGTTGCTTCGTGACGCTGGATTGCCGGTGATGTCGGAAAGCACGACCCACATTGTGCCCGTCTTGGTCGGCGATGCTGCGCGCTGCAAGAAGATCTCCGACATCCTCCTTGAGGAACACGGCATCTATGTGCAGCCGATCAACTATCCGACGGTGCCGCGCGGGACTGAGCGTCTCCGCATTACGCCGAGCCCGTTCCATGACGATGAACTGATGGATCGCCTTGTCGCGTCGCTCAAAGCCGTATGGGCGATGTGCCCGGTGCATCTGACCGCGTGAGCGCGCAAGAGCGCGACGTCATTTTCGAAATCACCCGCATCGGGGACGTTCAACGCGTCGCTGCCGTTGATGTCGCCAGCGGCATTGAGGTGGTGGTGCAGGCGCCCGCGAACGCTGCTCTCGTCGACGTTCGGAATCTGGCGCTCCGCAAGCTGCAGAGGGCGCTCAAAGGCGGGGATGACGCGGCGGGTGGCGAAGGCGGCGATGGCCGTCCAGGCAAGCTTGTTTAGCCGTCCTTGCGACGAACGCCTTTGCCTAGACCTATCTTCTTGGCGAACTCCGAGCGCCGAGCCGCGTAGGCCGGGGCAACCATCGGATAGTCGGCGGGCAGTCCCCAGCGCTTGCGGTAATCGTCGGGCGACATGTTGTAAGTAGAGCGCAAGTAACGCTTGAGCATTTTCAGCTTTTTGCCGTCTTCCAGGCAGATAATGTAATCGTGCTGCACGGACTTGTTGATCGCCGCTGCAGGCTTGGGGCGCTCGGCGCTCTGAGCCGCCCCGGCGCCATTGAGGCCTGCCAATGTGCGATGAACCGAGCGAATAAGGTCGGTCAGCTCTTCTTGAGACACTTTGTTGTTGGCCACAAAAGCGGCAACGATGTCTGTAGTCATGCGCATCGCGTCACCCTTTCCGGTGACATCGAGCTCATCTTCATCGCGCATAGACCAGCCTTTTCTGAACGAATACAAAGGGCTTCTTGGCGTATAAGCGCCAAATTATGTCGCCCACAAGTATAACTATTGACCGATGTCAATTTTCTACGGTTTTTATTCCTGATTACGCGAGCACAACGCTAATTTTGCTTACAGGCGGCGAGCGAACTATGTTGGGAACAGATTCCAACACCTAGACCCGTGGACCAACGCCGAATGACCCAGGCCGCCGGAAACGCCGCCGAACGCGACCGCTTTTTTGAAGCTTTCTTGGATCGCGTCGATGAGGACGTGTTCTCCGCTATCTCGGCAGAGTTGGGCCGGCAGCAGAAGCAGATTGAGCTCATTGCGTCCGAGAACATTGTCTCGCGCGCGGTGCTGCAAGCGCAGGGCTCAGTTTTGACGAACAAATACGCCGAAGGTTATCCTGGCCGGCGCTATTACGGTGGTTGTGAATTCGTCGATGAAGTTGAGCGTCTGGCCATAGAGCGTGCAAAGCGCTTGTTCGACTGCAAGTACGTCAACGTGCAGCCGCACTCAGGCGCAAACGCCAACCAGGCTGTGTTTTTCGCGCTGCTTCAGCCGGGTGACAAATTTCTCGGAATGGACCTGGCGTGTGGTGGCCACCTCACTCACGGCTCGCCCGTCAACATTTCGGGCAAATGGTTTCATCCTGTCGCCTATGGCGTGCGCGAAGACGATCATCTGATTGACTATGATCAGGTGGCTGAGATCGCCGAGCGCGAGCGGCCGAAGCTGATTATCGCAGGTGGATCTGCATATTCGCGGCAGATTGATTTCAAGCGCTTCCGTGAAATTGCGGACTCAGTCGGCGCTTATTTGATGGTCGATATGGCGCACTACGCGGGGTTGATCGCCGGCGGTGTCTATCCGTCTCCCCTGCCGCATGCGCATGTCGTCACCACGACCACGCACAAAACGCTTCGCGGGCCACGTGGCGGAATGATCCTCTCAAACGACGAGGATCTCGGGAAGAAGATCAATTCGGCAGTATTTCCGGGCCTTCAGGGTGGTCCGCTGATGCACGTGATCGCCGCGAAGGCAGTCAGCTTTGGCGAAGCTTTACAGCCTGAATTCAAGCTCTACGCACAGCGAACGTTGGACAATGCGCGCGCCCTGGCGGCTCGCTTGGTGGAGAATGGCTTGGCCGTCGTGTCCGGTGGCACCGACAGCCACTTGATGCTCGTTGATCTGCGACCGAAACGCGTGACCGGCAAAGCGGGTGAACAGACGCTCGAGAGGGCGCTGATCACAACGAACAAAAACGGTATTCCGTACGATCCGGAAAAGCCGATGGTGACCTCAGGCGTTCGCCTGGGATCGCCGGCGTGCACGACGCGCGGCTTCGGACCGGCCGAGTTCCGCCAAGTCGCGGACCTAATCTGCGAGACATTGGACGGGTTTGCGAAGTCGAATGGCGACAATTCGGCCGCTGAGGCCGCGGTCGCCGCGAAGGTCGAGGCACTCACGGCGCGCTTCCCGATATACAACTGAGCGTGCGGCAGCGCTGATTCGGCGCTCCGCAGGGAGTTCGCCGAATGCGCTGCCCGTTTTGTCAGAACGAAGACACCCAAGTAAAGGACAGCCGTCCGACTGAAGACGGCGCCGCCATTCGTCGTCGCCGTCAGTGCGATAAGTGCGGCTCGCGCTTCACCACGTTCGAGCGGGTTCAGTTGCGCGATCTCGTCGTACTGAAGCGCTCCGGACGGAGGGTGCCGTTCGATCGTGACAAGCTGGCGCGATCGCTTGCGATCGCGCTGCGGAAGCGCCCCATCGAACAGGACCAGATCGAGCAGATGATATCGGGCATCGTTCGTAAGCTTGAGAGTACAGGCGAGAGCGAAGTCCCATCTGAGATCATTGGCGAGATGGTGATGGAAGCGCTGCATCGGTTGGATTCCGTTGCGTACGTTCGCTACGCGTCCGTCTACAAGGACTTCACCGAAGCCTCGGATTTTGCCGATTTCATCGAAGAGGCGGAGAAGAGTCCCACCCGCAAGGGCGGCGACTAGCCGCTCGCGGCTGGCGAGCGCTCTGGACCAGCGGGTGGGGCGCGCGCATGAAGGGCGCGACATGAGCCGCCCACGCGTCACGTTGAAACTTGCCACCTCCCTCGACGGGCGGATTGCGACGGCGGCCGGCGAGAGCCGCTGGATTACCGGCGAGGCGTCGCGTGCGGAGGTTCAAAAGCTGCGCGCTGCGCACGACGCCGTGTTGATAGGCTCCGGCACCGCGCGCGCCGACGATCCTGAACTATTGGCCCGCACGACTCCGCCGCCAACGCGCCAACCCGTTCGCATAGTCGTGGACACCGAATTCTCGCTGCAACCTCCCGGAAAGCTGTTCGACACGCTCGATCGCGGGACCTTGCTGGTCATTGGCGCTGGCGATGGCGACACAACGCGGCGCGACGTGGTTGAACGCGCGGGCGCTCGTACGGCAGGCGTGGCGCGTGGGCCGCAGGGTATAGATATCGAAGCGGCGCTGTCGGTGATGGCTGAGCGTGGCGTCGGCCACGTTCTGTGCGAAGGCGGAGGGCAGCTCGCGGCCTCGCTTATCGCCGCGGAAGCGGTGGATCGGCTTGAATGGTTTCGTGCGCCAATTTTGCTTGGGTCTGAGGGCCGTCCTGGCGTAGCGGCGCTGATGTTGAGCAGCCTTGCGGCAGCTCCGGCATTCCGCCGCGTTGCATTGCGTGAACTGGGACCCGACATCTGGGAAAGTTACGAGCGGATTTCTTGATGTTCACTGGCATTATAACGGCGCTTGGCGAGGTGAAGGCGGCGGAGGCGCTGCCTGGCCTGACGCGCCTAACGATCGCTGCCCCGTACGCGAGTGCCGAGATTGGCGCGAGTATCGCACATGACGGTGTGTGTCTAACAGTCGTTGAGACAGAAGCGCATCAGAACGGCATGAGCTACGTCGTTGAGGTGGCGGCCGAGAGTTTGGCGCTGACAACGATGGTCGCGTTGAAGCCCGGAGATCGCGTCAACTTGGAAAGATCGCTGCGAATTGGCGATGAGCTCGGCGGCCATATCGTGCAGGGACACGTTGATGGCCTGGGTGAGGTGCTTTCGGTGCGCCGGGACGGTGAAGCTTGGCGGATCCGTATTCGCCCTCCCTCCGAGATATCGCATCTCATTGCGCAAAAGGGCTCAATTGCGATTGCGGGAGTGTCTTTGACGGTGAACGAAGTCGACAACGAGGGCTTTGGCGTCTTGATTATTCCTCACACTTGGGCGGTGACGACGCTGTCGCAACTCAAGGCTGGCGATAAAGTGAACCTGGAAGCCGATATGATGGCGCGCTATGCCGCTCGTCTCGTTGAAGCGCGGAGAAATGCGTAATGGCGGCCAAGCTGTCCCCGGTAGAAGAGCTGAAGCGCGCCATCTCCCCAATTGCGGAGATCATTGAAGAAGCGCGCCAAGGCCGCATGTTCATTCTAATCGACGAGGAGGATCGCGAGAACGAGGGCGATCTCATTATTCCCGCGCAGTTCGCGACGCCCGACAAGGTGAATTTTATGGCGCGCTTTGGACGAGGCCTCATCTGCCTTGCGCTGACGCCTGATCGCACCGAAGCTCTCGGCCTCGATCCAATGACGCCGCGCAATCAAACGCGGATGGGGACGGCGTTCACGGTATCGATTGAAGCACGCGAAGGTGTCTCAACCGGTATTTCTGCGCATGATCGTGCGTTGACCATCGCCACGGCTATCGATCCTACAAAGGATCGCCGCGATATCGTCTCTCCAGGACACGTCTTTCCTCTGACGGCTCGCGATGGCGGCACTTTGGTGCGCGCGGGGCACACCGAGGCGAGTGTCGACATCTCACGCGCGGCTGGGCTCAATCCATCCGCTGTGATTTGCGAGATCATGAATGATGACGGCACCATGGCGCGTTTGCCGGAGCTGATCGCGTTCGCGCAGTTTCACAACCTGAAGATCGGCGCCATTGACGAACTCATTGCCTATCGTCGCGTGAATGAGCGCTTGGTTGAGCAGGTCGCTGAAGCGCCGTTCGACACGCGCACCGGCAAGGGCTTCAGGCTCGTCGTTTTTCGCAACAAGCTCGACGGTGTAGAGCACGCGGCGTTGGTCAAAGGCGACATCAATGCCGAGAAGCCGACGCTCGTTCGTGTGCATCGTATTGACTTTGCCGCCGATGTCATGGGCGGCTATGGCGGCCGCGCTGGTTTGATCGATCGTGCGGTCGCGGAGATCGAAGAAGAAGGCGCCGGAGTGGTCGTGCTTCTGCGCGATCTGGTGCCGGATGTTATTTCGCGCCGTCTGAGCGGCGAGCCATTGGAATTCGAAGCGGATGACATCCGCCGTGTCGTTGGATTGGGGTCGCAGATTTTGCGTGAACTTGGTGTGGGTCGCATGACGGTGTTGGGCGCGCCGCAAAAACTTGTTGGCTTGGACGGCTATGGTCTCACCATTGACGGTTGGCGTGAGTTCAAGTCGTGAAAGATGTTGCTGAAAAATCGCCGGCGACCAAGTTGCCAGGTGCGAAACTGTTGTTGGTCGTGTCGCCGTACTATCGAGGCGTCGCCGACATGATGCAGCGGGGGGCAGAAAAGGCCGCGGCGCAGGCTGAGGTCACGCTCGATCGAATCTTCGTGCCCGGCGCGTTTGAAATCCCGGCGGCTATCGCCCATGCAGCGAAGGCCAATGTCTATGATGGCTTCGTTGCGCTTGGATGCGTCGTGCGCGGTGAGACCAGTCACTATGATTATGTTTGCGGCGAGAGTGCGCGTGCTCTGATGGATCTCGCGACGATCGATGGGCTCGCCATTGGCTACGGAATCTTGACCGTGGAGAACCTGGAGCAAGCGGAAGTGCGCGCTGAGCCGGCGCGTGGTGATAAGGGCGGTGAAGCAACGAAGGCGGCGCTTTCAATGATTGCGATTAAGCGCCGTTTCGCAGGCGCCGTGAAATGAGCGCTCATAACAATTTATCCCGAAGCATCGCTCGCCTCGGAACAGTGCAGGCGCTCTATCAGATGGAAGTATCTGGGGCGACAACCGCTGAAGTGATTGCAGACTTCGCAGATGGAAAGCTGCCGCGCCAGACAGAAGCGTCTTACACGGACTCTGAAGGCGATCTCGACTTGTTCAAATTGCTTGTCGAGAAGGCAGTTGATCGTCAGGCGACGTATGATCGGACAATTGCCAGACATCTCGGCAAGGGTTGGCGTCTCGAGCGCATAGACGCCGTTGCGCGCGCGATACTCCGTGCGGGTGCTGCAGAGTTGGAGCAACGAACTGATATTCCGGTTGCTGTTGTTATCGATGAGTACGTCGAGGTGGCGAAAGCGTTCTTCGAGGGGCCTGAGCCGGGCTTCATAAATGCGGCCTTGGACGCTGCAGCGCGCGACTTGCGTCCGACCGAACAAGGCGCATAAGCGGTCGTCATGTCGGCTGACGAATTCTCCGTGATTCGAGATCTTTTCGCGCCGCATGCGACGAGCGAAAGCGCGCGTGCGTTGCGAGATGACGTCGCTGTGCTCGAAGCTGGGAAGTTCGTCGTAACAACGGACACTATTGTTGAGGGCGTGCATTTCCTGGCCGGCGATCCTATCGAAACGATCGCGATGAAGGCGCTGCGTGTGAATGTTTCAGACATCGTCGCCAAGGGCGCAAAACCAACGTCTGCGCTATTGAACTTATCCTGGAGCGATACTCGCGAGGCGTCGCAAATTGCCGAATTTGCTTCAGCCTTCGGACGTGACCTGAAGTTCTTCGGTATTGAACTCATTGGCGGGGACACGACATCTACGCCCGGGCCGTTGACCATCTCCGTGACTTTGCTTGGCGAGCCTCTGGGCGTGCGCGTCCCGGCCAGAGCTGATGCTCAACTTGGCGAAGATGTCTGGTTGATTGGTGGCGAGATTGGTTCTGCATGGCTCGGTCTGCAATTGCGGAAGGGAGCGCTCACGCTTGATCGCCTGCGCCAAGGCCGTGACGATATGCAAGTGCAGATGGACTCGCGGTCGCTGGCGCGGGACATGCCGGATTATCTGAAGCTACCGGGCGAGGATTTCGACGCAGAAGCCGGATGGCTGATGACTGCATATCTTGCCCCGTTTGTGCGTCCAGAAAGTGCAATCATAGTTTCAAAGTTTGCGTCGGCGTCGATGGATATTTCGGACGGCCTGGTGGCTGATGCTGGCAAGCTTGCCGCCGCGTCTGGGGTAGCGCTGAGGCTTGAAGTGAACGCGGTTCCGTTGTCCATCGCGGCCGAACGTTGGGCGTTCACCGGCGGCAACGTTTGGGACCTGATCACGGGTGGTGACGACTACGTCGTGCTGTTTACCGCCCCCCCCGAGTTACGCGGCGCCATAGAGAGCGCTGAGGTCGGCCAGGCGCTCCGCTTAGCGCGTATTGGAGCGGTAGAGGCTGGTTCAGGTGTAACGGTCGTCAATCGTAAGGGCGAACCTCTTGCCATTGCGGCCACGGGATATTCCCACAGGCTTGGCCGGTAACTTCTCGCTAACCGATGCGGCGGACGATCCCGCCGAATGAAAAAGCAACATGCCGTCGCCCGTGCGATCGCCGCGGCTATGATCGCATCGACCCTGTTGGCGGGGCTGGCGAACGCGTCGGGTCCTGCGGCGAAGTCCAAAGCCAAGGGCGACGCCGAGGAGGGCGAGCAGCTCTCGTCACGTTCAATGGACGCGCCCTACCTTGCTGTGCCGGTGGTCCGGAACGGGGAGCTGGTGAATTATCTTTTTGTCTCGATCCGCATCGAGATCGCTCAAGGCGTGGATCTTTGGCGCACACGCGAACGTGCGCATTTTCTGCGCGACGCCTTGGTGCGCGCCAGTCACGCCAACGATCTGGTGGACCCCAACGATTCCAACGCCTTGAACGAGCCGCGCGCGCTTGAGGTGTATCGGGCCGCTGCAATTCAAGCGCTGGGCGAGAATGCGGTCGGCCCGATCACGGTTGTGGCGACCTACTCCAGCCAGGGCTCCGGCATTTAAGCCCTGGGCCTACCCCGCCATTGCGGAATCTGACGGCTTTTGGCAGATAGCCGCGCACCTGAGGGGGAAGCGTTTCCGCAGACGGACTGTCGCGGGGCGGCCAACCCAATTCCCCAACCCGGCGCCGTCCCTCTGGCGCGCGCCCAGGACCTCACAGCATGAGCAATGATCTCATCCTTTGGCTGGTGGTCGCCGCGGGTATCGTCGCGGCGATTTACGGCTTTCTAGAAACACAGGCCATCACCAAGGCCAGCGCCGGCTCTGACCGGATGAAAGAAATCGCGGCGGCGATTCAAGAAGGCGCGCGCGCCTATCTGAATCGTCAATACCGCACTATCGCGATCGTCGGCGTTGGCGTCGTCATCGTTCTGGCGATTCTGTTCCAGAACTGGCAGATCCCACTGGGCTTCATCATCGGTGCGGTGCTCTCGGGCGCTGCGGGTTTCATCGGCATGAACGTGTCGGTGCAGGCGAACGTGCGCACGGCGGAGGCATCACGTCACTCGCTCGCGGGCGGTCTGAAGATGGCGTTCAAAGCCGGCGCCGTGACGGGCATGCTCGTCGCCGGTGGCGCGCTTTTTGGCGTTTCCTTCTACTATCTCGTACTGACGCAATGGCTCGGCCTTGAGCCGACCAGCCGCATCGTTGTCGATTCACTCGTCGCGCTTGGCTTTGGCGCTTCTTTGATTTCGATCTTCGCTCGTCTCGGCGGCGGCATCTTCACGAAGGGTGCTGACGTTGGCGGCGATATGGTCGGCAAGGTCGAAGCTGGCATTCCGGAAGACGATCCGCGTAACCCAGCGACGATCGCTGACAACGTCGGTGACAACGTCGGCGATTGCGCCGGCATGGCCGCCGACTTGTTCGAAACCTACGCGGTGACCGCGGTTGCGACGATGGTGCTGGGCTCAATCCTTTTCCGTGAAGCAACGGAAGTTTCGACCATCATGATGTTGCCGCTCGCGATTGGCGGTCTTGCCATCATCGCCTCGATCGTCGGCACGTATTTCGTAAAGCTCGGCCCGTCCAACAACATCATGGGCGCTCTCTACAAGGGCCTCGTCGTTGCGGGCGTTCTCTCGTTCGGTGGCTTGCTCCTTGCCATTCAGGCGACGGTTGGCTTTGGCGCTATTGCTCCGAGCTTGGGCCCGACGTCGGACTTTGCCGGGATCACCGGACAAGACCTGGTCGTCTGCGGTCTGGTTGGCTTGCTCGTTACAGGCGCGATCGTCTGGATCACGGAATACTATACGGGCACGGGCTTCCGTCCTGTGAAGAGCGTCGCCGAGGCCTCTAAGTCGGGCCACGGCACGAACGTCATCCAAGGTCTTGCGGTCTCGATGGAAGCGACGGCGCTCCCGGCGATCACCATCGTTGCTGGCATCGTTGCGTGCTTCACGCTTGCCGGCCTCTTCGGTATCGCCATTGCTGTCACGACCATGCTCTCGGTCGCGGGCATCATCGTTGCGCTCGACGCGTTTGGTCCAGTCACGGACAACGCCGGCGGCATCGCCGAAATGGCGGAATTGCCAAAGGAAGTACGTGTTACGACCGATGCGCTCGATGCGGTTGGCAACACGACGAAGGCGGTCACGAAGGGCTACGCGATCGGATCGGCCGGTCTTGGCGCCTTGGTGCTGTTCGCTGCTTATGTCGAAGACCTGAAGTACTATGCGGCCAACGCTGCGGAGTATCGATTCTTCGACGGCGTCGCGCCGGACTTCTCGCTGAACAACCCGTACGTGATTGTCGGCCTGTTCGTTGGTGGCTTGCTGCCGTATCTGTTCGGTGGCTGGTCAATGACGGCGGTTGGTCGCGCAGCTCAGGCGGTGGTTGAAGAAGTCCGCCGTCAGTTCCGCGAGATCCCTGGCATCATGGAACGCACTGCTAAGCCGGACTACGGCAAGGCAGTCGACATCCTGACGCAAGCGGCGATCAAGGAAATGATCGTTCCCTCGATGCTGCCGGTTCTCGCACCGATCGCGCTGTTCTTTGGGGTGTGGGCCATCGCTGGCCAAAGCCAGGCGCTTGCTGCTGTTGGCGCGCTGCTGGTTGGCGTGATCGTGACGGGTCTCTTCGTTGCGATCTCGATGACTTCGGGCGGCGGGGCTTGGGACAACGCCAAGAAGTTGATCGAAGAAGGTCATCACGGCGGCAAGGGCTCCGACGCCCATAAGGCTGCCGTCACCGGTGACACCGTCGGCGATCCCTACAAGGATACGTCTGGTCCGGCTGTGAACCCGATGATCAAGATCACGAACATCGTGGCTTTGTTGATGCTTGCGGTGCTTGCGCACTGGAATGGCTGATCAGCGATAAGCTGAAAAGCAAACGCCCCGGCAGTGATGCCGGGGCGTTTTTCATTGTCTCTCGCTCTAAATCTTTAGCGCTGGTTCGGTCGGCCGCCGCGCTCTTCAAGTTGCACCGGCGGGGCGCGGCCGACGTTGCCGAGCAATTGTTCCAGAACGCCCAGTTCGCGGCCGCGGGTTGGCGTTTCGTGATCATCGTAAGCGACGAGCCGGCCGCGTTCGAGACCATACTTCTCGACGCCTGAGACAGTATCGCCATCAAAGCGCACGACCATGACGCGCCGTTCGGTGATGCGCGGCGTATAGAACGCAACGCTCTCTTGAACTGAGCTGACGTAGTACCAAGCGGTCTGATCGAAGACCGCCGTCGTCGAAGGAGAGCCGAAGCGCTGCACGACGGTGTCGCGCGTGTCGACGCCGACCTGCGGATCAGGGATTTCCTGGTTGTTGCGGTCCGGCAAGAAGCCGTTGTAGGTCTGCGTCGGCGCGCACGCCGAGGTTGCCGCAGCCGCAGCAACGAGAGCCACCGCCGAAAGACGCAAAAGTCCGCGCTTCATCCGTCACCCTTTTGGGCATCATGCCCACTGGCAAACGGGGTACGGCGTGCCGGGCGGGCGGGCAAGAGGGGAGCACAGGGCAAGGCATGCCGATCTGGCCTTTTCACCGGTCGCGAGCAGAGACGGACGCCGGGGCGCTGCTTTCGGCTGTCACCCAAGCCAGCCGAAGACCCGAATTGTTCGGGGAGGACCGGGTCCCCGACACGATGGACGGGCGGTTTGAGGTGATCGCGCTTCATGGGGTTTTGACCATCTTGCGCCTCCAATCGGAGCCAGGCGCCCGACCATTGGCCCAGGCATTTACGGACCGACTCTTCAGCCTGATTGACGCTGGTTTGCGAGAGGCTGGCACAAGCGACACCGCCGTCCCCAAACGCATGCACAGGCTTGCGGGCAATTTCTATGGCCGTCTCGATGCCTACGGTGCGGCGCTTAAGGACCATGCGCGTCTTGAGGTAGCGCTGGCTCGCAACGTTTGGGGTCTGGAGTCACACCCGTTCGCTGGGCAACTTGCGCAGCACGTCTCAAAGTCAGCGCGGACGCACGCCGACGCTCCGATTTCGGCCATGTTTGCACCCGAGGGCTGGCCTGCACTTTGAGCAGGGCAGTTTGGCTTTCCGCCTTGGCGGGACTATGGTCCGGCCACTTGGCCAGAGCCGGCTGAGGCGATCAGGACAACCACGCTAAATGACGAATGGTCTCGTTCTTTCCATTGACGGGATGGGAGGCGATCACGCGCCGGACATTGTTGTTGAGGGCGTAGATATTTTTGCGCGCTCGCACCCGGATGTGCGCTTTCTTGTTCACGGCGATGCCGCTCGTTTGAGTGTCCTTATGGACAAACACGACGCGGCGAAGGCGGCCTCTGAAGTGGTGCCCGCCGAGAAGATGATTGGCATGGAAGTGAAGGCGAGCCAGGCGCTCCGCCAAGGCAAAGGCTCAAGCCTCTGGAACGCCGTGCAGGCGGTTGAGACGGGCGCGGCGCATGCGGTTGTTTCCGCCGGTAACACCGGCGCCTACATGGCGATCGCGATGTTCCGCTTGCGCACGATGGAGGGTGTCCATCGTCCGGCGCTGGCGACACGTTGGCCAACCATGAAGGGTGGCTACACCGTCATGCTGGACGTTGGCGCCAACGTCGAAGCAGATGCTGAGCAGCTGGTTGAATTTGCGATCATGGGGGAGGCGTTTTCACGAGCGGTCTCAGGCGAGGCGCGCCCGAAGGTCGGTCTGCTGAATGTCGGTTCCGAGGATCAAAAGGGCCACGAGGAGATCCGGAATGCGGCGAAGCTCATTCGTGAAGCGGGGGTTGATCTCAATTTCCACGGCTTCGTCGAAGGTGACGACATTGCCAAGGGAACCGTCGATGTTGTCGTGACGGATGGTTTTACCGGCAATATCGCACTGAAAACCGGCGAAGGCACCGCCCGCTTGGTCGGCCAGTTGTTGCGTGAATCGCTGACGAGCGGACCTCTCGCACAGCTCGGGGCGTTGATCGCCTATCCCGCGCTCAGGAAGCTTCGCAAACGCATGGATCCGGGAACGTTCAACGGCGCATTGTTTCTCGGCCTCAATGGATTGGTCGTGAAAAGTCACGGCAGTGCGAACGCGAGCGGATACGCCGCCGCGATTGGTGTTGCTGAGAAGCTGGCGCGCAGTCATTACCGTGAAGAGATTGTTTCAAACATAGCGCGTCTCGCCCACGCGAATGCTGCGGCCGCTGCATCGGCGGGGAACGCCGACTAATGGCGCTCCGATCAGTTTTGACGGGCGTTGGCTCGCATTTGCCGCAACGCATTTTGACTAACGCGGAATTGGCCAAGCGCGTCGACACGAGCGATGAGTGGATCGTCGAACGGACAGGCATCCGGCAACGTCATATCGCGGCTGATGGTGAGAGAACGTCCGATCTTGCATGCGGAGCGGGCGTCCAAGCCCTCCAATCTGCAGGTCGCGACGCCAAAGACATCGACCTAATCATCGTCGCAACGACAACGCCTGACCTTACATTCCCTGCAACCGCCGCGCGCGTGCAGGCTGAATTGGGGGTGGTCAACGGCGCCGCTTTCGACCTTCAAGCCGTGTGCTCCGGCTTCATCTTTGCGTTGGCGACGGCTGACAATTTCTTGGCGCGCGGCCAAGCCAAGGCAGCGCTCGTAATCGGGGCCGAGACCTTCTCGCGCATCATGGATTGGGAAGACCGAGGCACCTGTGTCTTGTTCGGCGATGGCGCTGGCGCCGTCGTGCTTGAAGCGCGCGAGGAGCGGAGCGATCGCGGCGTCATCTCGACGTTCCTACGCACCGATGGGCGCATGCATGATCTGCTTTACGTCGATGGTGGCCCGTCACAGACCCAATCCGTCGGCAAGGTGCGGATGATCGGCAACGCCGTTTTCCGCCAGGCGGTCGAACATATTTCTGGGGCGATGCTTGAGGCGTGCGCGCGCGCCGGCGTCGCGCTGGATGAAGTGGACTGGTTCGTGCCGCACCAAGCCAATCAGCGCATTCTTGATGGTGTCGCTCGAAAGCTCGGCATCGATGTGGATAAGGTCGTGTCGACGGTGGCGCTGCACGGCAACACGTCTGCGGCCTCCGTGCCATTGGCGCTGGATGTGGCGTCTCGTGACGGGCGCATCAAAAAGGGCGATCTGGTGCTAATGGAAGCGCTGGGCGGCGGTCTAACCTGGGGCGCCGCCCTCGTTCGAATGTGAACGCCGCCGCAACAATTGACCTAACCATCAGGTACGACTAGCTTTTCCGGGGCGCATAGGGTGTGCGCGCGGAGGGGGCTCCGGTGACAGGCAAGACCGTTACACGCGCCGATCTCGTCGAAGCATTGGCAAAGCGCTCGAACATGCAACGCGCGGACGCGAACCGGCTTCTCACGCGCATGCTCGAAATGATGCAAGACTCGATGGTCGACGGCGACACAGTGAAGCTGTCGCGGTTCGGTAACTTTAACGTGCGCGCCAAGCGCCAGCGCGTTGGACGCAACCCGAAAACGGGCGAAGAAGTGCCGATCACGCCGCGGCGTGTGGTAACGTTCCGGCCTTCGCAGATGTTGCGCGAATTTGTGGAAAAGGGCGGTCGCGGTCGCGCCAAGACCTGATCGCGTTCGACCGCTTGATCTTTGCCGCGTGACGCTATGTTGTGCCCACCGAAGTTTCGCTCGGAGGGTTGGATGAAGTTGAAATCGTTGATTGGCGCTATGGCGCTCGTAGCGCTCGGCGCCTGCGCGACGCTCACCGGCGGTGAAGAAGGCGCTCCGGCCCCCGCGTTCAACCCGGCCGCGTGCGGCGAGCGCGACTTCGTGATTTATTTCGACGAAGGGTCGAACGATCTCACGGAAGAGGCGCGCCGCATTATTGATCTACAAGCGCGCGACATTCGTGGATGCAATATTAGCGGCGTACGGATCATTGGTTTGTCCGATCAAGAAGAGGGCAATCAGGAATCGGCGCGTGCGCTTTCGGTGCGCCGTGCAGAAGTTCTGGCCGAGTATCTCGCCAGCCGCGCTGGATGGCCCCGGTCACGCTTTGAGCTATTGGCCACTGGCGCCCGCGGGGCAGTGACGGCCGAGGGCTTGGATGTCCCAGTGCGAAACCGCGCGCGCATCATCGTTGCTGCCGCCGCGCCGTAAGAAGAAATTGGTCGGAGCGGCGGGATTCGAACCCACGACCCCTAGTCCCCCAGACTAGTGCGCTAACCGGACTGCGCCACGCTCCGACCGTCCACGAGAAACCTAAGCTTCGCGCGGGAGCGGTCTCTTAGCCGTCCCAGCGGGCGGCGGCAATGCGGGCTGGGCGGCGTTTTTGCCCGCTTGCGTGCGCTTCCTTAAGTGCTGCGACGAAACTGTCGCGCCATGCCATGACGTCGTCGCGCTCGACACCATCCATGAGCGTGCGCCAGCGCTTGCGCCGTTCTTCAATTGGCATGCTGAGCGCGCGTCGCATCGCGTCGGCGACGTCCTCCTGGCTGAACGGATTTACGATGAGCGCGTCCCCCATCTGTGCTGCCGCGCCGGCAAAGCGCGAGAGCACGAGCACGCCTGGGTCTGCCTCGTCCTGGGCGGCGATGAACTCCTTGGCCACCAGGTTCATGCCGTCGCGCAGTGGAGTGACGAGGGCGACGTCGGCGGCCCTGTAGATGCCCGCCAGTTCGTCGCGCGCATGCAGCCGGTGGACGTTACGGATTGGGATCCAGTCCATTTCAGCGTACGCGCCGTTGATCCGCCCGGAGAGTGCGTCAAGGCGTGCAATCATGTCCTGATAGGCTTCGACTTCGCTGCGCGTGTAAGTCGATATTTGAAGTAAGAAGATTTCGCGCAGCAGATCGGGGCTTTCGCTGAGCAGCCGCTCGAATGCCAGCAGCCGCTCGTCAATGCCCTTGGAATAATCGAGCCGATCGACGCCAAGGAGCATCTTCCGCCGGGCTTTGCTTTCAATGATGCGCTTGTAGCTCTCTTGCGCCTCGGGCGCCGCGGCCAGCGCGGCGAAGCCCTGGGCGTCGATCCCAATGGGAAATGCCTTCGGCAACACGGTGCGGCCGAACGCCGTTGCGCGCCCATCCGACAGCGCCATGCCATTCGCATCGTGAAGTACGTAGGACAAAAACGCGTTCTTCCATTCCTCGGTGTGGAAGCCCACGACATCGTAGTGAAACAGCGATTCTACCAATTGGCGGTGGCGCGGCAGTGTCAGGATGAGTTCGCGAGCAGGCCATGGGATGTGCAAAAAAAACCCCATCGCATTCTTCAACCCGCGCGCGCGGAGCTCGCGGCCAAGTGGGATGAGATGATAGTCCTGCACCCAAATCAGATCATCTGGTTCGATGAGTGGCGCCAACATGTCGGCGAACCGTGCATTCACGCGCGCGTAGCCTTCGCCGAAGGATCGCTCGTATTGCGTAAGATCGATCCGATAGTGGAAGAGCGGCCATAGAGTGCGATTTGCGTAGCCATTGTAGTATTCTTCGATGTCTTGATCTTCGAGGTCCATCGTGGCGACAGTGACGCCGTTGACGGTCTGCGTGTTCAGAGTGCCGGTGAATTCCGGCGTGGATTGTCCGCTCCAGCCAAACCAGATTCCGGAATATTCTCGGAGCGCAGCAGATATCGCCATGGCGAGCCCACCTTGACTCGCAGCCCCTTCGGGCGCTGGGGGTGTCACACGGTTTGAAATAACAATGAGCCGGCTCAACGTACGCTGCTCCACGGATTGGAGAGCAGGACGGCGCAGTTGATGAGACCAGCAAGCGAATAGGTCTGCGGGTAGTTGCCCCACGGTGCGCCGGTTGAGAGATCGCAATCCTCAGATAGCAATCCCGCTCGTGTTCGGCGTGCGAGCATTTGGTCGAACAACGTGCGCGCTTCGTCCCGGCGCCCGGCGAGGAAAAGCGCTTCAATCAGCCAGAATGTGCAAAAGTTGAAGGCTGTCTCTGGTAGTCCGAAATCGTCTTTGTCTGCATAACGCAGCACGACGTCTCCGCGGCGCAGCTCCTTCTCGAGATGCTCTAGAGTTGCCGTGAAACGGGGATCGTCCGCCGCCAAGAAGCGGGTGTCGACCAACTGAAGCAAGCTTGCGTCCATCTCTTTGCCGCCAAAGGTTGCGGCGTAGCGTCCAAGGTCGGCGTTCCATGCCTGCGTCTCGATTGTCTTGCGCATTTCTTCAGCGCGCCCGCGCCAATGCAGGGCGCGGTCGCCTAAGCCAAGGCGCTGAGCTGCGTTGGCTAGGCGATCGCACGCGGCCCAACACATCACGGCAGAATATGTGTGGACGGCCTCGCGCGTTCGAAATTCCCACAGTCCCGCATCTGGCTTTGTATAAACAGCGTAAGCGCGGTCACCGATGCTTTCGAGCGCCCGAAAGTCATCCTCTCCCGCCGGCCGGAAGAGGCGCGCGTCGTAGAAGGCCTGCGCCGTGGAGAGTACGATCTGACCGTAGACGTCGTGCTGGTGATGTTCGTGCGCTTGATTGCCGACGCGGATCGGGCCCATCCCGCGATAACCGGGAAGAGCATCGACCTCTGCCTCTGCAAGTATTGGCTCCATACCCACGCCATAAAGTGGTTGAATGCGTCCGCTGGGCGTGGCGTCGATGATGTTGCGCAGATAGGAGAGATAACCTTCAAGAATGTCGGCTGCGCCAAGTCGATTCAGCGCTTGAACGGTGTAATAAGCATCGCGAAGCCAGCAATAGCGATAGTCCCAATTCCGCCCGCTGTTGGGCGCTTCTGGAATCGATGTCGTCATCGCCGCGACGATCGCGCCGGTTTCCTCGTGTACGCAAAGTTTTAGTGTGATTGCCGCGCGAATGACGTCTGCCTGCCACTCCAGTGGTGTCGCGAGCATGCGCACCCAATTGCGCCAATAGAGTTCCGTGTTGTCACGCATCATCCGCGCGACTTCACGGAGATTGCCGTCGAATGGCTCGTCCGGCCCGAGAAAGAAAATGTGTTCTTCTTCCAGGCGGAACACACGAGCATTCAGCACGTGGGAGACCGGCGCCGTTGTGGTTAGTCGCATCATGCCGGGCACGCGGTAGCGAATGTGGTTCGAGCCTGTGGTGACTTCGGCGTCGCGCGCACCCCAATCTGTCGCTGGGAGCAGTCGCACACGAATGCGCGGTGAGCCCTTTAGGGGGCGCACTGAGCGCACGAAGGCAGTCGGCCGGTACGGCCGATGGTGACGACGGAAACGGGGGCAAAAATCGGAGATCTCGATCACAGCGCCGCGCGAATCCGTGAGGGTTGTGACGAGGATAGGGGTGTTGCGCTCGTAGCTTTGGGTTGCCGAGACTTGATCGATGAGCCCAATCGCCCAAACGCCGCGCTTCAGCTGTGACGGTTCTTCGCCGCTGAGGAGGGCGCAAAACATGGGGTCGCCGTCGACGCGGGGCACGCAGGCCCACACGAAAGCGCCGTTGCGGTCGACCAGCGCGCTGGCCGCGCAATTGCCTATCGGCGCGAGATCGAGGTCGCCGTATCCGCTCAAGAGGCAAGCCCAGATTTGAGCCAGTCAAAAACGCTTTGAGTGTCCGCTAGCCGGAAGCGGGCAATTGTCTCGCGTGGCGCGCCGACAAGAACGGATTGGCCCCCAAGAGCCGCTACAGCGCCAAACGCATCCTCATCGGTAATGTCATCACCCACCGCTATTGGCTCGCGATCAGCGAAGGGCGGTGCGGCCATAAAATCTCGCACCGCATCCGCTTTCGTTTGCTGTCCAAGCGTGAGTTCAACCACCATCTTGCCTTCGAGGACGCTGAGGCCATGCCGGTGCGCGATCTCAGCGGCGGCGCGGCGGGTAGCGTCGGCAAATTCTGGTTTGCGCCGATAGTGAAACGCCAAAGCTAAGCCTTTGTCTTCCACGTCGACTTGAAGAGCGCCGTTGGCGATCAGTGCGCGCGCATGCTCGAGAGCCGCGCTGATGGATGCGTTGACCGATGGCGCGCCAAGAACGCGCCGCTCCGCGCCGTGAATTCCGGCGACATGTATAAGGGCTCCATTAAGCACGGCGTCGGCGCTGGCGATGGTTCTGCCAGTGATCAGCGCAATTGCGCCATTCATTTCTCGTGAAAGGTTCGCCAGCAGCAGACGAAGCTCTTCGCTCGCTATGACCTGCTCCGGATGCGCAGCGAAGTCCACGAGCGTGCCGTCGAGGTCCAAGAAGAGTGCGTGGCGTCGAACGCCGATTGGCGGTGGTGGCGCGAGTAACTTTGAATCGGCTTGCTGTAGCACCGCGGCTCCTGATGACGTCCATCAACTCGCAGCCGCATGAGATTGATACAGATCTCATCCCGTGCAGCTCGGGGCCTGTGCAAACGCGCCAGCGCGCATGAAGTTCCGGCGCGGGCGATCACGAAGAAAGTTGTGCCGCGAAGTCGATTGGGCGTCGTGAGCGTCTGCGTCAGCCGCCGCGTGGCTACCACGATGTCCGTGATGATCGCGGCGAGGTCCTGCTGGTCGCAATTGGATGGGCGTGGTCCTCTCCATCCTGCTCAACAACTAAGGTTGAAGAAGCATGATGCTAAAGCTGCCCCGGGGCGTAGCTCCGGGGCAGTTGCTTTATGAGCCTCGGTTCATCCAGGCGAAGAGTGGCTTGAGCGGAAATATCCAGACGATGCCGGCGATGGCGTAGAAGACGAGCTGCGCCCAGGTGGGGATGAGTGGCGACAGCGCGACGCCGAGCGAAGCGGCGAGTAGCGAGTAGATCGCGACATATCCCAGTAAGAGAAAGCATCCGAGCGCTTTGCGGGTGCGCATTTCCATGAGCCTGCCTCCCCGCGCGGCGGCGCGCCGCGTTTCCGTCACGCTTGGCCAGTTCTATGGGTGAGGCAAAGGGACGGAAGCAAGCATGTCAGAAGAGGACATTTGGCCGCCGCGGCAGCGTTTGGTCGGCATTTGGCTGCTGATCATCTGCGTGCTGGTGTTTGCAATGATCATGGTCGGAGGCGCGACGCGACTGACCGACAGTGGTCTCTCGATCACTGAGTGGAATTTCATGAAGCACTTCGTGCCGCCTATGGGTGAGGCGGCGTGGAGCCAGGAGTTTGCGCTCTATCAGCAAACCATGGAATACCAGGCGCAGAATAACGGAATGACGCTTGCTGAATTCCGCCAAATCTATTGGTGGGAGTGGGGGCATCGCTTCCTTGGCCAATTGCTTGGTTTGGTCTTTGCGATCCCCGCATTGATCTTCCTTCTCACTGGTCGCTTGCGCGGTCGTTTCCGCGTCACGCTTGTCCTTTTCGCGCTTGGTGGTCTCCAGGGCGCTATCGGCTGGTGGATGGTGACGAGCGGCTTGTTCGATCGTCTCGATGTCAGCCCCTTTAGACTCGCCATTCATTTGGCGATGGCGTTTTTCATTCTTGCACTTGGGCTTTGGACCGCTTTGGGCGCATTCGCCTGGCCGGCGCAACGGACACAGCCGGGCACTTGGCGATGGGCGCCGTTTGTTTTGATGGCGCTGATCTTCATCCAGGTGATGCTCGGCGCTCTGCTCGCCGGAAGCGACGGCGGTATGGCGTACGCCGACTGGCCCAAGATTGGTGGCGAGTGGATTCCGTCGAGCGCGTTTGGGCTGGAAGGGTTCTGGCCGAACCTCACAGAAGAGCACGCGACCCAACATTTGCTGCATCGAACGGCTGGCTATGTTGTCGCCATCTTTGCGCTGTCGCTCGCGGCGATTGCCCTGATTAGAGGGCAGGGCGAGGCCCGCTGGACCCTTGGCCTTGTCGGGCTGGCGGCGCTTCTGCAGGCTGGCCTTGGGATCATGACTGTCTTGGCTGCCTCGCCATTGTCTCTCGGCTTGCTGCATCAAGCTGGCGCGGCCGTCTTGTGGATGACGACGCTGGCGGCAGCGCGGGCGGCATGGCGGTAATGCGTCGCGCACCTTATAATACCGTTACAGTATCTAATTGTATTTAAACAATTAAATAGACCCTATTGACGCCGATTTGGCGCTGCAATAAACGCCCGCCTTCGTTTTTGTCAGGACCCTACCAATGCGCACCCTTTCGACGCGCTCGGCCAAGGCTTCGGAAATCACCAACGGTTGGATCGTTGTGGATGCCGAGGGCGTTGTGGTCGGCCGCCTCGCTTCTTTCATCGCGCTGCGCCTTCGCGGCAAGCATCGCGCGGATTTCACCCCTCACGTCGATACCGGCGACAATGTCGTTGTGATCAACGCTGAGAAGGTCGCGCTAACGGGCAAGAAGCTGACCGACAAGATCTATTATCGTCACACGGGTCACCCGGGCGGTATCAAAGAGCGTGTCGCAGGCAAGGTGCTTGCAGGCAAGCATCCTGAGCGCGTCCTGGAAAAGGCCGTTGAGCGCATGATGCCGAAGGAAAGCCCGCTGGCGCGCAAGCAACTCGGCAAGCTGCATGTCTACGGCGGCAGCGAGCACCCGCACGCGGCGCAAAAGCCGGTGACGGTCGATTTCAAATCCAAGAACCGCAAGAACTCGAGGATCGGCTAACACATGACCGACACGACTCAAGGCCTCGAATCTCTCGGCCAACTCGCAGGCGTCCCGAAGGGCGCCGGCACGGAGCACATCGCCATCGCGCGCGAGAAGAAGGTCGACAAATTCGGCCGTGCTTACGCGACGGGCAAGCGCAAGAACGCTGTCGCCCGCGTTTGGGTGAAGCCAGGCAAGGGCAACATCACCATCAACGGCAAGACTAGCGATGCCTACTTCGCACGCCCGGTTCTGCGCATGATGATCAACCAACCGTTCAAGGTCACTGAGCGTGAAGGCGAGTTCGACGTGATCGCGACCGTCACCGGTTCGGGCCTTTCGGGCCAAGCTGGCGCTGTGCGTCACGGCATCTCGAAGGCGCTGGCCGACTACGAGCCTGCGCTGCGCCCGGCGCTGAAGCACGCTGGCTTCATGACCCGCGACAGCCGTGTGGTTGAGCGTAAAAAGTACGGCCGCAAGAAGGCCCGCCGGAGCTTCCAGTTCTCGAAGCGCTAATCGCTTCACGAATATGGCTTACGGGACGGGCGCTTCGGGATCGAAGCGCCCGTTTTGTTTTTGGAGTGCGGAATGGTTCAGCGCGTTTTCATCGATGGCGAGGCTGGCACGACTGGCTTGCAGATCCGCGAGCGCCTTGAAAGGCGCCGCGACATTGAACTCGTCTCTATCGATCCGGCCAAGCGCAAGGACGCCGTCGAGCGCAAGCGGCTGTTGAACAGCGTCGACGCTGTGATCTTGTGCTTGCCGGATGATGCGGCGCGCGAGGCGGTGTCGCTCATCGAGAACGACGCGGTGAAGGTGATCGATGCGTCAACTGCGTATCGCGTGACCCCCGACTGGGCGTACGGCTTTGCCGAGATGAGCAAGGATCAGCGCGCAAAGATTGCTGCGTCGAAGCGCATTTCTAATCCAGGCTGCTATCCAACGGGTTTCATCGCGCTGACGCGGCCGCTGGTGGAGGCTGGCATTATTCCACGCGATTGGGCGCTCTCGGTGAACGCTGTTTCCGGTTATTCCGGCGGCGGCAAATCAATGATCGCCGAGTTCGAGAACGAAAGTGATCCGAGCTTTACGCGTGTGCCGTATCGAATCTACGCCATGGGCCAAAAGCACAAGCACGTACCAGAGATGCAGAAGTATGCCGGTCTCGCGCGCGCGCCAATCTTCGCGCCGAGCGTTGGGCGCTACTACAAAGGCATGATCGTTGAAGTGCCGCTGCCGCTGGCGGCGATCGCCAACGGTTCAAAGCTCGAAGACGTGCATGGTGTTTTAGCGCAAGCGTATAAGGGTGAGCGCTTTGTGAGCGTAACGCCGCTTGCTGAATCGGCCACACTCAAGTCGCTAGATCCTGAAGTCCTCAACGGCACGAACCAGCTCAAGCTCTTCGTTTTCGGCCACGACCAAGAGGCGCTTCTCGTTGCGCTACTCGATAATCTTGGCAAAGGGGCCAGTGGCGCGGCCGTTCAGAACATGAACATCGCACTTGGGCTTGAGGAGAGCGCCGGGCTTAACTGATGTCGCGCCTCATATCTTAAGGCGTGGCCTGCCCATGAAATCGCGCTTGCCGAGCGGCACGCCGTTGTGGCGGAGGATGTCGTACGCCGTCGTCGCGTGGAAGTAGAAGTTCGGCAGCGAGAACGACATCAGGAAATTCTCTGCTGTGAACGGCATGACGCGCTCGCCTAGCTGAAAGCGCATGTCGCTGCCGGTGAGGGCGTTGATATCGGCGGGGCGATAGGACGCCAAAGTCGCGAGCGCGTCAGCGACGGTCGTTTGCAAGTCGGCGAACGTTTCAGGGGGCGGGGTAAGGTCGGGACTGAATACGCCCTTCTTGGTCGCATCGATGGCTCCGACGGAATGGTGAGCGCATTGCTTTACCTGAAAGTTGAGCGGCGCCATGTCCGCGAAGAGCCGCGCTCCCACCCAATCGTCAGGCCGCATGCCTTTCTCAAGCGCGTGCGCTTCGCCCTTCTTCAAGACGCCTGCCATCGCCTCCAGAATTTGTGCGAATGCCGGGACGGTAACTTCGTAAAGTGAAAGCGACATAGCGTTCTCCTGGACCTTAAGCGTCTCGATACTGCATCAGAGTGTCGTCGAGATACCTGTTGTTCGCTTCTCGTACTTTAGCGGACGCGTCATCGTAGAGGAATGGCAGGAAGGCAAAGCGTTCGCCGCGGGTGACGGGCGTTGCTTCGTGCAAGAGCGCGCATGAAAACACGACTGCGCCACCTGTTGGCGCGCGATAGATGCGCGGCCCAAATTCGGGGAAGCGCAGGTCTCCGCCCTCATAGTCAGCAGCGTTCAGATTGATCGTGACAGCAAAGCGCCGGTGTGCCGTGCCGTTGGTCGTGTTGTCGCGGTGCGGGCGAAAGAAACCGCCATTTTCGGCATCGTAGCGCGCGACAAGGTAGCGTTCCATCCGCGTGGGACGCCACATGAAGGCGCGTTCGATCATTGGCGCGAGGCGCCAGTAAACACGTTGCATGGCCGATTCACGCAGGGCCGCGTCATCGATCAGGCAATCGCTTCGGCGCTTGAAGGCGTCATCCAGCGACACGAATGTCCGGCCAGTCGCGTCTTGCTTTGTAACACCCGAAGCTGCGCCCCCTTGCGTCCGGTAGTATTGGATCAGGCGTTTGCAGAAATCCGGCTCGAAAACGTTCGGTGCAACTAGCACCGGTGCGTTGGAGTGAGCATAGTAGCGTTCGGGCGCTGGGCAGTTGTTGAATGCGCGGAGTGCGGACTTGGCGTCGTCTAATCGCCACATGCCGATGACGCGCAACGCCGGATCGAACAGCAACCAGCGGCCAGCAGGCGCGATTTTGTCAAACAGGCCCGTCGTCTCGGCGATCTTGGCGTCGTTGAACACAAGGCGCGCGTTCGTTAAGCGCTGGAGCGCATCGCTTGTCTGGCCGTCAGTGAAGATCGCGCAAAGGTGGGTGCTCTCGTCGCTGGGCTCGTGTGAAATAGCAGCAAGCGCGGTTTGAGCTTCTTTGGCGCCGGGTTCTTTGATCGCACAGATCAGCACGAAACGGCCCGCCATCGAGCCGAGCGCGAACCGCTCGTTGCGATTGGAGCGCGCGTGCAGCAGAGGCAGCGGCTCTCCAAAGCCAAGCGGACGCACGGCGGGCGGCGTCTTTGCTGTCACGATGCGCTTGAGCGGACCTTGACGTATTCGCCGGGTGCGTCGCCAAGCGGCTGCAACTCGCCATCGCCTGGTCGACGGGCGTCGACGTCCGGACCGCTAATCTTGCTGAGCCATTGATCCCAGTGTGGCCACCATGAGCCGGGATGCTCAACAGCGAACGCCTGCCAATCCTCGAGCGCGCCCTTGAGGTTCGCGTTAGTCCAATACTGGTATTTGTTCGCCGCTGGGTGATTGATCACGCCGGCGATGTGACCCGAGCCTGCGATGATGTACTCAACCGGCCCTCCGAACGAGAGAGCGCTGCGATAGACGCTGGCGGCGGGTGCGATGTGATCTTCCTTTGAGCTTTGCATGAAGATTGGGATCGTCACATCTTTGAGGGAGAGTGTCTCGCCTAAGAGCTTGAGTTTGCCTTCAGTGAGCGCGTTGTCGCGATAGAATGCGCGCAAGTAGAAGAGGTGCAATGCCTTCGGCATGCGGGTTTGATCCGCATTCCAATAGAGAAGGTCGAAAGGTGGCGGTTGCTTGCCGATATAGTAGTTGTCGACAACATAGTTCCACACGAGATCGTTTGACCGCAGCGAATTGAAAGTATCAGCCATCGTCTGCGCGTCGAGCACGCCGCCAGCTTGATCCATTTTATCTTCGAGAAACTTTATGCCCTGTTCGTCGGAGAAGACCAGCAATTCGCCAGCTAACTTGAAATCAGCTTGGCTCGCGAAGAACGTCGCGCTCTGGATGCGTTTGTCGTTCTTCTTCGCCATGTGCGCGAGGCCTGCCGCCAGCAGCGTGCCGCCGACGCAGTAGCCCACAGTGTTCATGCGATCGACGCCAGCGGCTTTCGTGACCGCCTCGACAGCCTCGTAAATGCCTTCGCGAAGATAATCTTCAAAGCCGACCTCAGCCATATCGGCGGCGGGGTTGACCCAGGAAACCAAGAATACGGTATGACCTTTGTCGGTGAGCCATTTGATCATCGAGTTCTTGGGCTGCAGGTCGAGGATGTAGAATTTGTTGATCCAGGGCGGGAAGATCAGCAGCGGAACTTCGTGAACTTTCTCGGTTGTGGGATTGTATTGAAGCAATTCGAACACACGATTGCGGAAAACCACCTTGCCCGGTGTGGTCGCCACGTTTTCTCCAACGCGATAGGCGTTGATATCGGTCTGCGAGATGGCAAGGTTGCCTTTGCCGCGCTTCAAGTCTTCGGCGAGATTTTCGACACCCTTAAGCAGGCTCTCTCCGCCCGTCTGAAACATTGCGCGCAGCGCCGCTGGGTTTGTCATTAGAAAATTTGAAGGCGATGCGGCATCTACCGCCTGCTTGATGTAGAATGTCGCCTTGCGCTTGGTCGCCTCGTCGACGCCGTCCGTGCGGTTGACCAGATCGGTGATGAACTCGGCTGTCGCCAAATACGATTCTCGTAGCATCGAGAAGGCCGGATTCGATCGCCACTCGGGGTCCTTGAAGCGCTTGTCGCGAATTGGGCCCTCATCCGGCGCTGCGCCAGTCAGCATGTAGGCGGCGTGCTTCTGCCAAATGTCGGCGTAGCGTTGCCAAAGGTTGGCGTGTGCTTCGCGCAGAGTTTCCGGCTGCGATGCGAGATGCGACCAGACGTCATTGAGCGCGACTTGCATGCCGAGTGGGTCGGGTTGCCAATGCGCGGCTTCTTTAGATTGCTCGACGAATGCGGTTGAGATCGCGGTGTTCGCGCGCGTCATCGCTTGGGTCAGGTTGGCGGAGAGAGCGGCCAGACTCTCGGCCGTCTGCCCCATAATGATCTCGTTGAGCGGAGGGGGCGTCGGGACGGGCGCCTTGGCAGCGGGCTGTGGCGCCTCACTAACGGGCGCCGGTTGCGCCTGCGCCTTCGGCTTGGCGGCGCGTTTGCGTGGCCGCTTCGGCGCCGGTTTGACCGGTTCTGCGCCGTCTGTGGGCGGCTTTGCGCCCTCGGTATCCGTCATCGGATTCTCCCTATTGGCGCGATTGTAATGCCGCTTCGCATGGTGGCGCAAAGGCAGGCTCTGGTATAAACACAAGTTAGGGCCGGAATCGCGCCCAGGAAGACTATCGATGCGTGGAGCCCTGGTCCTTACGGCATTGGCGATCGCTCTGGGCGGCTGCGTGAACACGCCTGGCGGTGATACGCCGGAATGGGCCAACGCCGAGGGTTTCCCGAGCCTGCGTGAGGTCCCGGAGGGCGGCACGTCCGCCAACACGACTGCAGCACATTGGCGCGCCGTCGAGGCCGATCTTTTGCAAGCTCGCGCGGCGGCTCAGAGCAACCCGCGTGCGCAAGAGCCGGCGGTGGCGGAAGATCCCCAGACGTTTCTCGACGAGGCGCGACGGGACATCGAAGCGACCCGCAACTCGCACAACCCCTACTAAGCGCACGCGCGTGCGCTAATGAGTTCTGCAGAGTTCCACAAAATTCGCCGTCTGCCTCCGTACGTTTTCGAGGAGGTCAACAAGCTCAAGGCGCGCCTACGTGGTCGGGGCGTCGACATCATTGACTTCGGCATGGGCAATCCGGACCTTCCGGTGCCTCAGCACATCGTCGACAAACTTTGCGAGACAGCCGCAAAGCCACGCACAAACCGCTATTCGGCGTCCCGCGGCATCCCGGGCCTGCGCCGAGCCATGGCGGGCTATTATGATCGCCGGTTCGGCGTGAAGCTGAATCCCGACACACAGATCATATCGACGCTGGGATCAAAGGAGGGCTTCGCAAATCTCGCGCAAGCGATCACCGCCCCTGGCGATGTGATCATCTCGCCCAATCCTTCCTATCCGATCCATGCATTCGGCTTCATCATGGCCGGTGGCGTCATCCGCTCGATCGAGGCGCACTCACCGGAGCAATATCTCCGTGGCATTGATCGCGCCGTACGCCATTCCGTGCCGCCGCCGATCGCGATGGTTGTGTGCTATCCCGCCAACCCGACCGCCCAGACGGCTGATCTCGATTTTTACAAAGACGCCGTCGCGATGGCGAAGAAACATGACATGTTTCTGCTTTCCGACATGGCGTATTCAGAGATCTATTTTGAGGGTGATCCGCCGCCATCAGTGCTGCAGGTTCCAGGTTCGTTGGACGTGGCCGTGGAGGTCAACACGCTCTCGAAGACCTACTCGATGGCAGGTTTTCGGGTTGGGTTCGCGCTTGGCAATGAACGCCTGATTGCTGCGCTCGCGCGCGTGAAGTCATATCTGGATTATGGCGCCTACACACCGCTCCAGGTTGCCGCCGCCGCGGCGCTGAATGGCCCGCAAGATTGCGTCGAAGAGATGCGCACCGCCTACAAGCAGCGCCGGGATATTCTGCTTGAAAGCTTTGCAAAGGCCGGCTGGACGCTTCCCAAACCAGGCGCATCAATGTTCGTTTGGGCGCCTTTGCCTGAGCAGTTCAAACACATGGGGTCGGTGGAGTTCTCAAAGCGCCTTATGGAAGGTGCAGAGATCGCTGTCGCGCCGGGCGCGGGCTTCGGCGAGTACGGTGATGGCTTCGTTCGCATTGCTTTGGTCGAGAACGAGCAGCGCATTCGCCAAGCTGCCCGCAATCTGAAGAAATTCTTGCAGTCGAACGCCGCCGCGGCGGACGCGGAGTAGGCGATGACAAGGCTTCGCGTCGGAATAGCCGGACTGGGCACTGTTGGACGCGGCGTTGTGAAATTATTTGCGGACGGCGCGTCTCGGCTCAATGAGAAGATGCAGCTGGTTGCTGTTTCCGCGCGGAATGCTGGCCAAGATCGGGGCGTCGATCTTACGCCCTACCGCTGGTTTGACGATCCGGTGGCCCTAGCGGCGGATCCGAGTGTTGACGTGTTTGTAGAACTCATCGGCGGCGCTGATGGCGCCGCGAAGGTCGCCGTAGAAACTGCACTGGCGCGCGGTGCGCACGTAGTGACGGCGAACAAGGCGCTCGTTGCGCTTCACGGCGCGCACTTGGTCGAACGGTCGGAGCGCACAGGCGCAAAGCTCTTGTTCGAGGCTGCCGTAGGCGGCGGTGTGCCAATGGTGAAAGCTCTCAAGGAGAGTGTTGCAGGTTCACGTGCAAGCAGCGTTGCTGGCATTCTGAACGGCACGTGCAACTACATTCTAACCGAGATGGAAAACTCGGGACGTTCGTTCGAGGCGGTGCTCACTGAGGCCCAAGCGATGGGTTACGCGGAGGCCGATCCCACCACCGACGTTGGTGGCTTCGACGCCGCGCATAAGCTTACCATTCTTTCGGCTATCGCATTTGGCACGCGCCCAGACTACGGTCACGTCCAGATCCAGGGCATTGAGCGTGTGACGCTCACCGATATCAGGCTCGCGGGTAAACTCGGCTATCGAATCAAGCTGATTGCGAAAGGCGCACTCGCGGATGGCGCCGTCGAGATGCACGTGCGCCCCGCATTGCTGTCTTACGATCATCCGCTGGCAAATGTGAGCGGGTCACTCAACGCGCTTGTCGTGGACGCCGAACCATCAGGTCAACTGACTTTTATTGGGCGTGGCGCTGGAGAGGGGCCGACGGCTGCTTCGGTTGCTTCCGATTTGATTGATCTTGCAGAAGGGCGCGCGGGTTTCGCGTTTGGTAAACCCTTGGCCCAACTCGCCGAGGCGCCGCGCGGGTCCCCGACCGAGCGCGGACGCTATTATCTGCGCTTGATGGTGCAGGATCGTCCGGGTGTTGTGGCTGCGATCTCTGATCGCTTAGCGCACGAAGAAATCTCAATCGAAAGTTTCCTGCAAATGCCCGTGCACGGCGGGCCCGCGGTGCCGATTGTGCTGACTACCCAAACGTGTGCACGTCCGCGCATGGAATTGGCGGTCAGGGCCATAGAAGCGTTGGACGTTTGCGCCGAGCCGCCATTGTTGATGCCCGTCGAACATTCAGGCGCGCGGTGGGGTCGATCATGAGCGATATCATCACCGACGAACTGGCATTGGCGATCGCGCGCGCGCCGATCAATGCCGCCATTGCGGCGGCAAAGCTTGTTGGGCGAGGCGACGAACGTGCAGCCGATCAGGCCGCCGTTGATGCTATGCGTGCAGCGCTAAATGCACTTGCGATTAGAGGACGCGTCGTCATCGGCGAGGGTGAACGCGACGATGCGCCGATGCTGTTCGTGGGTGAAAGCGTCGGGGGTGGGAAGGGACCCGAACTCGACATTGCTCTCGATCCGTTAGAGGGCACCACTTTAGCTGCCAAAGCAAAGCCAAACGCGCTGTCGGTGATCGCTGTAGCGCCCAAAGGTGGCCTCCTGCACGCGCCTGACACCTACATGGACAAGATTGCGATTGGTCCGGGGTTTCCGGACGGCGTGATCGACCTCGATGAAGACGCCGCCCAAAACGTGAAAGCGTTAGCAAAGGCCAAGGGTGTGACCACCAGTGAGATTGGTGTGTGCGTCCTAGATCGTCCGCGGCACGGCGCCATCATCGAGTCGCTTCGCGGCAGTGGGGCGAAGGTTTTTTTGATCGGCGACGGTGACATCGCCGGAGTTATCCATTGCACCAAGCCTGAGACTGGCATCGATATGTACTTGGGTTCGGGTGGCGCACCTGAGGGCGTGTTAGCGGCCGCGGCATTGAAGTGCGTCGGCGGCCAATTCCAGGGTCGTTTGGTTATTCGCAATGATCAGGAGCGCGTTCGGGCGCAGCAGGCCGGCATCGAGGAGCTGAAGCGCCGTTACGATTTGAACGATCTTGTGTCCGGCGCCGCTGTGTTCATAGCCACAGGCGTTACGTCGGGATCGCTGCTGGAGGGTGTTCGCATCAGGAAAGGTGAGGTGCAGACGCACACCTTGGTGCTCAACTGCGCCTCAGGCGCGAGCATGGAACTGAAGACGCGCGAACGAGCGCAATAAGCCGCAAACGGAGCGGCTGGGACTGGGGATAAGGCATCTCATCTCGACATGGGGCTTGGGGAGCGTGAACCTCCGCGCAATGCTTGCGCGATGGCCCCGAATGATTCGGTAGTGACACAATGAGCGCCGCAAGAAAGTTAGAAACGGGCGGCGCATTCCTTGGTGTCGAGCGATCGCTCACCGGCAGGCGCTGGCGCACGCGCGAAGCTGATCTCGGCTTGGTGGAAGCATTCAGGCGGCAGTTTTCGTTGCCCGAGATCGCCGCGCGATTGATGGCGGCGCGCGGTATTGGCCTTGAGGACGCGGAAGCCTTCCTCTTCCCGACTCTGAAGACGCATTTTCCCGATCCGTCGAGTTTCGCTGACATGGATGAGGCGGCGCGTGTCATCGAGGATGCGATCGTCGCGGGCCGCTCATGTGCGGTGTTTGCAGACTACGATGTCGACGGCGGTTCCAGCGGTGCGCAACTCGTGAGATATTTCCGCGCGCGCGGTCGCGATCTCAAAATTTACGTGCCGGATCGGATGAAGGAGGGCTACGGCCCCTCTGCTCTGGCATTCGAACGACTGAAGGCGGAAGGCGTTGATCTCGTCATCACGGTTGATTGCGGCGCCGCAGCTGAAGGGCCGTTGAACGCCGCCGCGCAGATTGGCCTCGAAGTTGTTGTTCTTGACCACCACCTGATGGGCGGCCCGCCACCGAAAGCTCGCGCGGTGGTCAATCCGAACAGATTGGATGACACTTCCGGGCAGGGCGCGCTCACAGCCGCTGGCGTCGTGCTCGTCACGCTGGCTGCAGTGAATCGCGAAGCGCGTCGTCGCGGTTCACCCGGTTCGAACCATCTTCCCGATATCATCCAGATGTTGGATCTCGCCGCCATCGGCACCGTTTGTGATGTTGCCCCTTTGACGGGCTTCAATCGGGCGATCGTGTCCCAAGGCCTCAAGATTTTGCGCAACGGCAAGAATATTGGCATGGTGGCGCTCGCGGAGAGCGCCGGCCGCAAAGGTTCAGCCACGGTCTACGATTTTGGCTTCATTTTGGGTCCACGCATCAATGCAGGTGGTCGCGTCGGTGACGCATCGCTCGCAACGCGTCTTCTATCGACTGAGGATCCGGAAGAGGCCCGTGAGCTCGCTGCAACGCTCGAGGCGCTTAATGCGGAGCGGCGCCAGCGCGAAGCCGAAATGCTCGCGGAAGCCGAGACGGCCGCAATAGCGGAAGCCGAACATCGTTCGGTCATCATCGTTGGCTCGCATCGCTGGCACCCGGGCGTGATCGGCATCGCCGCCGGCCGTTTGAAGGACCGGCTTCACAAACCAACGATCGTGCTTGGCGGCGTCAGCGAACACGAACCGGCCAAGGGCTCCGGTCGCTCGACGCCGGGCGTCAACCTCGGCGCGGCGGTTGCCGCGGCCAAAGAGGCGGGTTTGTTGATCAATGGTGGTGGGCACGCAGCTGCGGCGGGCCTCACCGTGGAATGGGACAAGGTCGAAGCTCTAAAGGAATTTCTCTCCGAGCGGCTTGCAGGAGAACTCGCAGCTGCGGCCGGTGAGGCGCGCGCGCTTACCGTGGATGCGATGAGTGGCGTGGGCGCGGTGGACGTCGCGTTGATCGACGCGCTCGAGCAGATAGGACCCTATGGCCAAGGTCACCCCGAGCCGGTGTTGGCGCTGACCGACGTAAGGGTATCCTTCGCGAAACTCGTGAAGGACGAACACGTCCGCTTCACCTTGGAGGACGCACGCGGCGCCCGGGTCAGCGGCATCGCATTTCGCGCGATGAAGAGCCCCCTTGGCGAAGCGCTGATGAAGAAAGACGTGATCTACCACGCCGCGGTGCGGGTGAAGCGCAATGAGTGGAACGGCAACGTCCGCGCCGAGGTGGAAATCGTCGATTTGGCCGAGGCCTAGACCGCAGGCGGCGGGGCAGGGCCTTCGAAGGATGCTTCCAAGGCCGCTTGCCAGCCCGTCCGGGCGCCTCTATATGGCCGCTTCCCCGCGAACACCGGGTTTCGCGGGCCCTTCGTCTATCGGTTAGGACGCCTGGTTTTCAACCAGGAAAGAGGGGTTCGACTCCCCTAGGGCCTGCCACTTTCCCGCCCCGCGCCACGTGCTAGAGAGACCCCACTTAAGGGGTGCCCGATGTCTCTGGTCCACGTTTTCCGAGTTGCCATGCTTGGCGCCGTATTGGCGCTCGGCGCGTGTGCGCCGCAGGCAGCTGAAGGCCCGAGCGGCCAGAGCGGCCAATCGGTGGGCGTGAATGCTCCAACAGAGGTCCTCACCATCGAAACGCATAGCGGCTCGGTGCGGTTCAATGTCGAAATCGCGGACGATGAGGCGGAACGCAATCAGGGTCTGATGTTCCGCGCGCCGTTGCCTGACGACCGCGGGATGCTCTTTCACTTCCAGACGCCGGAGAATGCGACGTTCTGGATGCACAATACACCGTCTTCTCTCGATCTCATCTTTATAGGCGTGGATGGCCGGATCCTGAATATCGCCGACCATGCGACGCCGTATTCGGACGCTCCAATCGCAGCGAGCGGTCTCACCCGCGGCGTCCTCGAAATTCGCGCCGGACGCGCAGAGGAGCTTGGCATTCGCCCGGGCGACCGGGTGCGACACCGTATCTTTCCCAGCTAGCGTGATTGCCGCGCGTGTCCTCGCATGGCATGAGCGCGGCTCAGTCGGGGTGTAGCTCAGCCTGGTAGAGCATTAGCTTTGGGAGCTAAGGGTCGCGAGTTCGAATCCCGCCGCCCCGACCAATTGTTCAAGATAAAAGGCGCGCCCATTTCGGAGCGCGCCTTTTTTCTGTCAGCTGAGATTAGGCTCACGGATAGGGTTCGCCGTTCTCGTAGAAATAGCGGCCCGATTGCGGATCCTGGAAGTAATAGCGGCCGCTGTTGCGATCGTAGTGTTGGCGCGTGTTCACACGGCTTTGGCCAGCGCCACACCCGCCATCGCGGACGCACCCTGCATAAGCGCCGCCGACGGCGCCAATTGCAGCGCCAATGGCTGCCCCTGAGGCTGCGTCGCCATCACCAACATTGTTGCCAATCACTGCGCCGGCCACACCGCCTAGCACCGCGCCAGTTGCGGCGCCGCGCTCTACGTTTCCCGTTTGCGTGCAGGCGGCTGCCAGCAACGCTGCAGCAGCCATCGAACCAATAAGCGCCATGCGCATGAACTGAACTCCTGAAAAGCCTGTGGCGCAAAAACGCGCGTCAAATGGCTCTGTTCCGAAGCTTTGATTAAATGGCGCCCACGTTGCGCAGCGCCGTGAGTTCCGCGTCGGTAATGGCGAGGAGTTGCCTTAAGACACCATCCGTGTCGTTTCCCAATGATGGTGGTGCAAACCGCGTGGCTGGCGGGGTCTCACTCATGCGCACCGGATTTACCGCAAGCTGCATCGCGGTCCCGTCGGCTCGCGTCGCCGTTTCGACTGCGCCCCGTGCGATCACATGAGGGTCGGCGAATACTTGATCGAGCGTATTGATCGGGCCGCACGGCACGTCGGCGGCCTCAAGCGACTTTACCCAAGCAGACGTAGTCCGCGTGCTCATGATGCTTGAGAGCGCCGCAGTCAGAGCCTCCCGATGAACGACGCGGGCTTCGTTTGTGGCAAAGCGCGGGTCATTGCAGAGATCGGATGAGGCGCAATCACAGAAGTCGCGAAATTGGCCGTCGTTGCCGATAGCGAGAATGATGTGACCGTCTGCGGTGGCAAACACCTGATAGGGTGCGATGGCTGCGTGTTGATTGCCGAAACGCTGTGGCTTTTGGCCGGAGGTAAGATAGCTGGCGCCCAAATTGGCGAGCATGGCGATCTGACAATCGAGAAGAGAAAGATCGAGATGCTGACCTTCACCGGTGCGCTCTGCGTGCCGTAGCGCTGCGAGTATTGAGCTCACCGCGTACATTCCGGTGAAAAGGTCCGCGACCGCAACCGCGCTTTTCATCGGCTCGCCGTTGATCTCTCCCGTTAGGCTCATCAGGCCGCCCATGCCCTGAATAATATAATCGTAGCCTGGTCGCTTCGCATAAGGCCCGGTCTGTCCAAAGCCGGTGATGGAGCAGTATACAATCGAGGGGTTGATCGCTGACAGTGACGCGTAGTCGAGGCCGTATTTTTTCAATCCACCTGGGCGGAAATTTTCAACGACGATTTGGCATTGCGGCGCGAGTTTGCGCAGCAGCTCGGCGCCTTCGCTCTTTGCGAAGTCGATCGCGACGGATTTTTTGTTCCTGTTCGCGGAGAGAAAGTACGCTGCGTCGCCTTCGCCGTTTTGAATGAAGGGCGGCCCCCATGATCGTGTGTCGTCGCCGGCGCCTGGTCTCTCTATTTTTATAACGTCAGCGCCAAAATCGCCGAGGATCTGCGTCGCCCAGGGGCCGGCGAGAACACGAGAAAGGTCGAGGACCCGCACACCCGCCAATGAAGCCTTTGTCTCTGACATCGTGATCTGCCGTCTCTCGCTTGCGTTGGTCTATGGCGGTGGTAGAGCGGCGATATGAGCGAAGTCAAAACCCCAGTCGCCACGGGCGGTTGTCAGTGCGGCAAGCTGCGCTACGCGCTCTACGTCGCCCCGCAAAACGCGCATGTTTGCCATTGCCGGATGTGCCAGCGCGCAACTGGGGGCTTGTTTGCGGCCCTAGCGGGCGCGCCGAAGAGTGAATTCGCCTGGACTGCGGGCGAGCCTGCAGTCTTCGCCAGCTCCAACCTTGCCCAACGTGCGTTCTGCCGCGATTGCGGCACGCCGCTTTCATTCAGTTACGACATGCCTGAAGCGCGCTTTTATGTAACGATTGGATCGCTCGATAAGCCCGACGGCGCGCCAATTATCATTCAATACGGCGTTGAGAGTCGCATCAGCTGGGTGAAATTTTGCGAAGACATTCCGACCGAGCGAACAGGTGATGATCCCAAGTCCGCGGCGTTCTTCGCGAATATGGAAAGTCACCAGCGCATATGAGGTCGCGTCTCCGGTCACGCGTGCGATCGCTGTACTTTGGCCACACACAGAGCGCCGAACGCTTCCAGGGATTGCTGCTGGCGCTCGATCTCTTGATCATTGGTTTCTTCGTTGTGAGCCAATTCATTCAGGACTTGCCGTGGTTCTGGATCGTCGACGCGGCCATCGCTGCGTTCCTTGCAATAGATTTATTCGCACGGCTGTTTGCGCTCGGTAGCTTCAAGCGCTGGCTAAAATACCCAATCACCTGGGTCGACATAATCGTCCTCGCGACATTCGTGTTTCCTGCGTTCCTGGCCAACTGGGGCTTCTTGCGGATATTGCGCCTTTGGGGCGTCGTGCAGAGCGAACGCTTTTGGAACGTCCTGGCGCGCGGTCGTTTTGACGACACTCACGTTGAGGATCTGACGAAGTCTGTTGTCACGCTGGTGACCTTCATCTTTCTCTCAGCGGGTTTGACGCAGGCGCTGTTCATTGGTGAGCATCCGAAGCTCAACAATTTCGTCGACGCGATTTACTTCGTTGTGACCTCACTCACGACAACCGGCTACGGCGACATAACGATAGATTCCGCGTTCGGCAGACTATTCTCGGTCGGCTTGATGCTTACGGGCATCAGCCTCTTCTTTTCGATCGCGCAGAAGGTGTTTGCCGCTCCGCAAAAGATCGTCGCCTGTTCGTCGTGCGGCTTGGACCGGCACGACCCCGACGCTCAATTTTGCAAACTCTGCGGAGATCGCCTCACGTCGCCCTTGCGCGGGCGCGCGCGCAAGGCCAGAGGAGGGCGGCAAAGTCCAAGCTTGGCTAAGGGCGGTTAGCTCAGCGGTAGAGCGTCTCGTTTACACCGAGAGGGTCGGGGGTTCGATCCCCTCACCGCCCACCAGACAAGCCTTGTGTCTTGCCCTTCGCCGGATCGAGGGAAGGGTGCTAACATCCGAGTCATGCACCGGAATTTCCTCCGGATCTCACTCGCTGCTGCGGCTATTTTAGCCTTGGCAGGGTGCGATCAATTGAGCCGATTGGTCCTTGGTCCGCCGCCGGCGGTGTCAGCACCAGCGGACGAGGCGCAGCCGAGCGCGGTTGCGGCAATGGACCTGCAGCCTCACGCCGGCGATCTTTACTCTGATTTTGCGGCCCAAGAGGGCGCCCGTTACAGCCCAGAACAACTCGCTCTCAATGCAGCCGACCGCGCGAGGCTGTGGCGCGCCATGGCGTCTTCGACGCCGGGCCGTCTCGAGGGCGGCGGTGGTGCGCAGGCGCTCGTTTTTCGGGGCTGTGCGGAGTCTGGCTGCGATGAGGCAAGGTCTGTCATCGCCATCGATACCCGGACAGGTTTGGCGTTCGCCGCAGTGAAAGACGCGGCAGGATCGGTGGTTCTTGTTGCGAACGACAGGGTGGAAGCCTTGTTGAGACTGAACTCGCCCACACGGGATTGGGCCGACCCTGCGCCCACACAGACTGCCTCGGCGGACGCTGCCAACCCCTAACCGGGGGGAGGAACCAGCTCTGCTTTGAAGAGCTATTGGCGCGCTTGACCGCGACAACAGCTTAGCCTAACTCCGGCGCCTTCTCGCGAAATGGTACGCGGGTGTAGCTCAGTCGGTTAGAGCGCCGGCCTGTCACGCCGGAGGTCGCGGGTTCGAGCCCCGTCACTCGCGCCATTTTCTGTTGGCCCTTGCGCCCCGGCCTGACAGGCTCGAAAACTGCCCTGGGGGAAAGTTTCGGGACGATTCATGAGCGCGACGCCGTACAATTCCGGATTCTACGATCGCCAATCTGACGGCTCACGCCGATCAGCGGATGCTGTTGTCCCGCTTCTTTTGGAATGGTTCTCTCCGAAGTCGGTTTTGGACATCGGATGTGGCGTCGGCACGTGGTGCGCCGCCTTTGAACATGCCGGTGTTCCGCTTGTTGCTGGCCTGGACGGCCCCTGGGTGGATCGAGCGCAGCTCCAGATGCAACCGAATGGCTTCGTGACCTTCGATTTTGCGAACGCACCAAAGCCTTACAAACCAGCGTTACCCGTTGAGCGCTTCGATCTGGTCGTTACCTTTGAAGTTCTTGAGCACATCGACCCTATCCATGCCGCCGACGCGGTGCAGATGATCACTGGCCTGACCGACATCGTCGTCGCTGGCGCCGCGATCCCTGGCCAGGGCGGCAGGCATCATGTCAACGAGCAGTGGCCGAGCTATTGGAGCGAGTTGTTTGCATCCAGGGGCTTTGAAGCATTTGATTGCGTAAGACCCGTGGTGGCTCACCTTGAAGGTCTCGATCCTTGGTATGCGCAGAATGCAGTGTTGTATGCTCGCTCGCCGATTGGTGTCGAGCTGAAGGCGCGGCTGGATGCGGCGGTCATCGCGGCGTTGTCTAAGCCGGCCCCTTGGGTCCATCCCGCGCTATATCAGGGTGTAAAGCGGAAACTTGCCCGCCACGCACGTCCTGTGAGTTCGAGACTGGCGGAGTGGCGCGCCAAAGCGGAGCGCAAATAGGCTCATCGTGAGAACGACTCTCAACAAGCAGCCGGTTGCGTCTACCGGCGACGCCCACTAGCGTCCGCGCCGATTTCGCGGCTGCGGCGCCTCATCCCTGGCGGCGCGGCCCGATGCGGCTTAGGTGAGTTCATGGGCCTCGACCTCCTAGATTACGCGCCAATTCTCATCTTCTTAGCGGTGGCGATTGTGCTCGGCGCCGGCTTCCTGATCGCGGCTTGGGTCATCGCGCCCAAGTCACCGGACAAGGAGAAAGTATCGGCTTACGAATGCGGATTTAATGCGTTCGACGATGCGCGCATGAAATTCGATGTGCGCTTCTATCTCGTCTCTATCCTCTTTATTATTTTCGACCTGGAAGTTGCGTTCTTGTTTCCCTGGGCGATTACGCTTGGCGACATGCCCACTGAAGTTGGCCAGTTCGCATTCTGGTCAATGATGGGCTTCCTTGGCGTGCTGACGGTCGGCTTTATTTACGAATGGAAGAAAGGCGCACTCGAATGGGAGTGAGCACTCCAGCAGGCGCCGCTGCGCGCGCGGGCGTTGACGGCGCTTACCCCGTCAGGGAAGACGATCCGTTTTATACCGGATTGTCGAACCAGCTTGCCGACAAAGGTTTTTTGGTCGCCGCGGCTGACGATCTCGTCACCTGGGCGCGCACCGGCTCGCTGATGTGGATGACATTCGGCCTCGCGTGTTGCGCGGTCGAGATGATGCAGGCGTCGATGCCGCGTTATGACGTTGAACGCTTTGGCTTTGCACCGCGCGCCAGCCCGCGCCAATCGGACGTCATGATCGTCGCCGGTACGTTGACCAATAAAATGGCGCCAGCGCTCCGCAAAGTTTACGACCAGATGCCGAACCCTCGTTACGTGATCTCGATGGGATCGTGCGCGAACGGTGGCGGTTACTATCACTATAGCTATGCCGTTGTGCGCGGTTGCGATCGTGTCGTGCCGGTCGACGTCTACGTGCCGGGCTGCCCGCCGACAGCCGAGGCGCTCGTTTACGGTATCCTTCAATTGCAGCGCAAAATTCGTCGCGAAGGGAACATCATTCGATGACTCAGAGCCTCGAAGACCTAGGTGCGCATGTAAAGTCCTCGATGACCAGCGCCATCGACGGCGTGCATGTCGCTTTTGGCGAGCTCACGATTACGGCAAAGGCCGAACAGATCGGCGCCATCATTACGTTTCTTCGTGATGACCCGCGTGGCCGCTTTTCCACGCTCGTCGATATCTGCGGCGTGGACTTCCCGGAGCGTGCGAGGCGCTTTGACGTCGTTTATCACTTGCTTTCGATGCACTTAAATCAGCGCATTAGGATCAAAATTGAAACCGACGAAGAAACGCCGGTGCCAAGCATCGCGAACATTTTCCCTTGCGCCGATTGGTTCGAGCGAGAGGCGTTCGACATGTATGGGATATTGTTCAGCAATCATCCTGACCTTCGCCGTCTGCTGACGGACTACGGTTTCCAGGGTTATCCGCTGCGCAAAGACTTTCCGCTCTCGGGGCATGTCGAGGTTCGCTACGATGCCGAGCAGCAACGCGTGATCTACGAGCCCGTGAAGCTCACTCAAGCGTTTCGCAATTTCGACTTCCTGAGCCCCTGGGAAGGCATGACTCTTCCAGGTGATGAGAAGGCCAATGGCTGACGATCTCTCCAATGCGCCCACTGAAGAAAAGCGCACGTTTACGATCAATTTCGGCCCGCAACACCCGGCCGCGCACGGCGTGTTGCGCCTTGTCCTTGAGCTTGATGGCGAAGTGGTCGAGCGTGTCGATCCGCACATCGGCTTGCTGCATCGCGGGACCGAAAAGCTGATCGAGTATAAGACGTATCTGCAGGCGATCCCGTATTTCGATCGTCTAGATTACGTTGCGCCGATGAACCAGGAGCACGCTTTCTGCCTGGCGATCGAAAAGCTCGCCGGCATCGAAGTGCCCCGCCGTGCGCAGATCATTCGCGTGCTCTACAGCGAAATTGGCCGCATCCTGAATCACCTACTCAACGTCACCACGCAAGCGATGGACGTCGGCGCGTTGACGCCGCCGCTTTGGGGCTTTGAAGAGCGCGAAAAGCTGATGGTGTTCTATGAGCGCGCCTCGGGCTCGCGCATGCACGCCAACTACGTGCGCCCGGGCGGCGTGCACCAGGATCTGACGCCGCAACTCATCGACGACATCGGCGAGTGGTGTGAGCAATTCCCGCAAAAGGTTCGCGATATCGAGGGCCTGCTTACGAACAATCGCATCTTCAAGCAGCGCAACGTCGATATTGGCGTCGTCACGCGCGAAGACGCGCTGAAGTGGGGCTTTTCAGGCGTGATGGTGCGCGGCTCAGGCATGGCCTGGGATTTGCGCCGCTCGCAGCCGTACGAAATCTACAACGAACTCGATTTCAAAATTCCACTGGGCAAGAACGGCGATTGCTACGATCGCTACCTTTGCCGGGTCGAGGAAATGTATGAGTCGACGAAGATCATGCAGCAGTGCGTGCGTCTTCTGAAATCGACGCCCGGGCCGATATTACCGGAGAAATCTAAGTTCGCTCCGCCGCGTCGTGGCGAGATGAAGCAATCGATGGAAGCATTGATCCATCACTTCAAACTTTACACCGAAGGTTTTCACGTGCCCGCCGGTGAGGCTTATGCTGCGGTCGAAGCGCCCAAGGGCGAGTTCGGCGTCTATCTCGTCGCCGACGGCACCAACAAGCCGTACCGGCTCAAGATCCGCGCGCCTGGCTTCCCTCATCTCGCGGCGATGGACTATCTTTGCAGGGGGCACATGCTTGCGGATGTCAGCGCCGTGCTGGGTTCGCTCGACATCGTGTTCGGAGAAATTGATCGGTGAACCCCGAGCATGCTCCGCTCATGCTTTGGATCGAGGGTCTTGTGGCTCTCGTGTTCACGCTCGCCTTCGTGGTCCATGCGTTTTTCGCCTTTAAGCCCGAGCAGGTTGAACACCACCCGACGCGGGTGCGCATCGGCGCTGCCATCCAAGGCCTTTCGATTGGGCTCTTGGTCGGCTTCGTGGTCGTGCCACTGCGCATGGGTTACATGGATTTTCGCGGCTTCGATCCAGGCTTGTCTCCGGCGATGTCGTCGCTTTCGTTTGTGCCGGCATTTTTGATGTTGGTGATCATCCGGCGCGGCGCGTTGTTGAAGATGCCTGTGCTTTCAACCTATCTGCGAGCCTATCGTCGCGCATCTCTGCTCAAGTCACGTGATGACGCCAACAAGGCCTTAGCTAAACTCGATGAGATCGAGGGGCGGAGAGCCGCCGCATGAACGTGATCTCTGCAGAATCGCTGCTAGTTCAGATGGGCCTTTGGGTTCTCATTGCAATCGCTCTCGCGGTCGGCGCGACGTACCTTCTGCGGCCGAAGGTTCGCGCACGTTATCCGGGCGGAGATCGGCGCTATCTCACAGCGCTTATCATCCAGGCGGCCGGCTTCATGATCCCGATTCCGGTGGTGCTTATCTTTCTTCTGGGCGCTCCCATTTGGCCGATGTTCGAGGTATTTCTTGCGGTGGCGGCCGGCGTCGTCGCTGTCGTGATTTTACGCATGCTGCCGGTGACCGGGCCGTTGTTGCGAGATCTTGCGCGTACGCGTCTTCAACTCGCACTTGAGCGCATGGGCGGTGCGTCATGAGCGCCGTAGACGTCGTTCAGCGTCAGTTTGATGCCTATAACGCACAAGACATCGAGGCGTTTTGCGCGACCTATGCCGACGATTGCGTGATCGCGCTCTATGGTGGTGAAACGTTGCAGTCCGGCAAAGCGGCGATCCGCGCGCGCTATAGTAAGAGTTGGGCGGAGTATCCGAAGAACAGGGCCTGGTCTGTCAGCCGCATCGCATACGGCGATGTCGTGGTTGATCATGAAAAAGGCGAGCGTTCGCCGGAAGGGCCGTTCTTCGAGGCGGTCGTCATTTACACGACTAGGGGCGATCAGATCGTCCGCGTCGATTTCATTCAGTGAGAGCACAATGAGCGTTCGTCGCCTCGCAGCAGAGCAGCCAGACAATTTCGCGTTCTCCTCAGACACCATGGAGCAGGTGCGCTGGTGGATGGCAAAGTATCCGCCGGAGCGGAAGCAATCGGCCGTGATCCCGATTTTGTGGCTGGTGCAGAAGCAAGAGGGCTGGGTCAGTGAACCCGCAATCCGCACGATCGCCGAACTGCTCGAAATGGCGACGATCCGGGTTCTCGAAGTCGCGACCTTCTATACGATGTTCCACCTGCAGCCGGTTGGTAAGCATCACCTCCAAGTCTGCGGAACCACGCCCTGCATGTTGCGCGGTTCCGAAGAGTTGAAGGCCGTATGCAAGCGCCGCATTGGGCCAGCGCACCACGTCACCGAAGATGGCATGTTCTCATGGGAAGAAATGGAATGCATGGGCGCCTGCGTGAACGCCCCCATTGTCGCCATCCATGACTATTACCATGAAGACCTGACGCCGGAGGCGTTCGAAGCGCTCATGGACAAGCTCGCGCGCGGCGAGCCGGTAGAACCGGGCTCGGCGATCAAGCGCCAGACTTCTGCGCCGGATGGTGGTTCAAAGATTCTTAGCGATCCCTCGCTCTATGACGGCTCATTGGCTCAGCCTTTGAAGCTTCCGGGGTTGCCGGAGAAGGTCTGATGTCCAAAGAGCAAGCGCGCCCCGAAATCACGGCTGCCTTGACGAAGGGCATGATTGTCGACGCGATCATGTTGACCGTTGGCGGGGCGCTCTGGTTCGCGACAGGCGAGATGGTTTGGTTCATCGGCGCCTTCATTATTGGGTCTTTGGCGTTCCCGTTGCTGCTCGCGCAAGCAGGCGCTTTCACGAGGCCAGATGAGCGACGCTGAGACGCCTCCGCCGCGTGCGCCGCTCCCGCAGGTTCGGAGCCGTTTGCCGTTCGACCCGAACCCGTTTGGGCGCACCGTCCAGCGCGGCACGCTCTACATTTATGCCGTTATCACCGCGGTGTTGATTGGCGTGGCGATTTACATGCACTCCGCCGTCGGGCATCCGCTTTTCAGCGGTTATGTGCTCGCCCCGGCGATTGGAGCGCTTTGGTTTGGGCTTCGGCTCTTCATGATGTTGGGCAAGAGATAGACAATGCTCGCTGATAAAGATCGCATCTTCTTGAACCTCTATGGCGCCCGCGGCGCTGACTTGGAGAACGCGAAGAAGCGCGGCGCCTGGAATGGCACCAAGGATATGATTGACGCTGGTCGCGACTGGATCATCGCCAACATCAAAGAGTCGGGCCTGCGTGGTCGCGGCGGCGCCGGTTTCCCAACCGGCCTGAAGTGGTCCTTCATGCCGAAGGAAGTGAAGGACCGTCCCCACTATCTCGTCGTGAACGCAGACGAGTCCGAGCCGGGCACCTGCAAAGACCGCGATATCATGCGCCACGATCCGCATCTGCTGATCGAAGGCTGCCTGGTGGCCTCTTTCGCTATGCAGGCGCACGCCTGCTACATCTATGTGCGCGGTGAGTACGTAGCCGAACGCGAGGCGATGGAGCGCGCGATCAAGGAAGCTTACGAAGCAAAGCTTGTAGGCAAGAATAATGTCCACGGCTGGGACTTCGACATCTACATGCACCACGGAGCTGGTGCGTACATTTGCGGCGAAGAAACTGCCTTGCTTGAGAGCCTTGAAGGCAAGAAGGGTCAGCCCCGCCTGAAACCGCCATTCCCGGCGAACGTTGGTCTCTACGGCTGTCCGACGACTGTGAACAATGTTGAATCGATTGCGGTTGCGCCCACCATTCTGCGTCGCGGCGCTAAATGGTTTGCTGGAATTGGCCGTCCGAACAACACCGGCACGAAGGTGTTTTGCGTTTCGGGCCACGTGAACAAGCCATGCAATATCGAAGAAGCGATGAGCATTCCGCTGAAGCAGCTCATCGAAGGACACGCCGGCGGTGTTCGCGGCGGTTGGGGCAATCTTAAAGCGGTGATCCCGGGTGGTTCTTCGGTGCGTATGATCACGGCCGAAGAGTCCGAAAACATGCTGATGGATTTCGACTCGCTGATGGCCGCGCCGCATCGCTCTGGCCTCGGCACGGCAGCCGTCATCGTTATGGACCAGTCGACGGATATGATCCGCGCCATCGCGCGCATCGCGTATTTCTACAAGCACGAGAGCTGCGGCCAGTGCACGCCGTGCCGGGAAGGCACGGGATGGATGTGGCGCGTGCTGGAGCGCATGGCGAAGGGCGAGGCCGATCACAGTGAGATCGATTTGCTGCTCGATGTGGCCGGCCAAGTCGAGGGCCACACGATCTGCGCGTTGGGTGACGCTGCGGCGTGGCCGATCCAAGGTCTGATCCGCTGCTTCCGCGGCGAGATCGAACAACGCATTGACCGCTACCGCGCTGCGAAGGGCGTCCATCAAGTTCGTGCGGTGGCGGCTGAGTAATGAAGCACTTCTTGTTGATATACGACTACGCCGCCGATTGGATGGACAAACGCGGTGCTGTTCGTCCGGCGCATCTTGAACTTGCACGTGCGTCTGTGGCGCGCGGTGAACTCCAACTTGGCGGCGCGGTCCCGAGTGGCGATCCGGCGTTTGGCTTGCTGTTGTTTAAATCTGAGACGCCGCAAATTGCCGAGGATTTCGCGCGCGCTGACCCGTACGTCGGGCAGGGCGTTGTCGCTAAGTGGCGCGTGTGCGAATGGATCACGGTCGTGGGCGAGGGCGCGCTGACAAAGGTTTGAGCGTATGGCCAAGGGCGTCATCGAAACGTGGGACAAGCTTGAAGACTTCAAGCGCCGCGAGGTCACGTTCAACGGCTTGAAGCGAAAAGTCTACGTCGCGGGCATTGGTCCCGGTGTCATTATTATCCACGAAATCCCTGGCATCACGCCTGAAGTGGCGCGCTTTGCCCGTTGGGTGCGCGACGCTGGCTTCACGGTTTACCTGCCCTCGCTCTTCGGCAAACCGGGCAAGCCGAACAGCAAGGGCTACACCAACGCCTCGATCTTCCGCGTGCTCTGCATCGCGCGCGAGTTCAAAATTCTGAACTCCGCTGATGAACACAGCCCTGTCGTCGATTGGCTAAAGCAGCTCGCCGCTGTCGTGCACAGTGAATGCGGCGGGAAGGGCGTCGGCGCGCTCGGCATGTGCCTCACTGGCAATTTTGCGCTTTCGATGATGGTGGAGTCCGCAGTGCGAGCGCCCGTGCTCTGTCAGCCCTCGGTGCCGGTGAACGACCCCGCAGGGATGCATGCATCGCCACAGGATATTGCCATCGTTCGCGAGCGGATGGAGCGCGAGGACCTAACGCTCCGCGGCTATCGTTTCGCCGGCGACAAGCACTGCAAGGCTGCGCGCTTCGAGGCGCTTAGCCGCGCGCTCGGTTCGAGGTTTGAGGGGGAAGTGCTGCCAGACAGCGCGGCTAAGCCCGGCACATTCAACGCCAATCCTCACAGCGTCGTGACAACTCATCTCATCGACGAAGCTGGCTCGCTTACGCGCGCGAAGGTGGACGAGATTATCGTGTTCTTCAAAATGCGGCTGACCCCATAGGCGAACGGAGCGACGCTCGCCGCTCCGTTGTCTGCCACGTTGGCCTATTGGGGCCGCTTGTCGCGTTCACGACGTTCGCGCTCGATACGGTCTTCTTCGCGCTCTGGCCGTTCCATGTCTTCGCGACCTGGATTTTGACGGCTTGGCTGCGCTTGGCGCTGTTGATCTTGGCCCGGTTGTTGAGTGTTATTCGCCATAGGTAAGCTCCGTTGCTGTCCGCCCTTGCATCGACAACAACCCCAGCCCCGTGCCGTTCCGACAAATTACATTTAATGTCAGGGGCTTACACCGTTACCGTGAAGCGCCGCCTGGCTCCTTGGAGAGATCGTTTCGGACCCATCGATATCTGCGAAGCCCTCTACTCCAAGCGATTGACGCAGCGGCCCTTTCGCCCACTTGCAGCGACGCAATAAATGGGTCATTCGCTCCCGCGAAAGCGGTCAGACTCATGACGAAAATCCTCGTCGACGGCGTAGAAGTCGACGTTCCTCCGGAACTTACGTTGCTGCAGGCGTGCGAAGCCGCCGGCGCAGAGATTCCGCGTTTTTGTTATCACGAACGGCTATCGATCGCCGGCAATTGCCGCATGTGCCTGATCGAGGTGAAGGTCGGGGGCAAGTCTGGCCCAAAGCCGGTCGCTTCCTGCGCGCAGCAAGTGAAAGACCTGCCGCCGCCGCGCGATGAAATGCTCAATGAACTCGTCACTAAGAGCGCGACCGTGGAGCGTGCGCGCAAAGGGGTGATGGAGTTCTTGCTGATCAATCACCCGCTCGATTGTCCAATCTGCGACCAGGGCGGCGAGTGCGATTTGCAAGACCAATCCGTTGCCTACGGACGAGGCGGTTCGCGGTTCGATGAGAACAAGCGCGCTGTCGAAGAAAAGTTCATGGGTCCGTTGGTTAAGACGGTTATGACGCGATGCATTCAGTGCACGCGTTGCGTCCGCTTCGCAACAGAGGTTGCCGGCGTCCCGGAACTGGGCGCGACCGGCCGTGGCGAAGACATGGAAATCACCACTTATCTGGAAGCTTCGCTCTCAAGCGAGCTCTCAGCCAACGTCATTGATCTTTGCCCCGTTGGCGCACTTACGTCCAAGCCATACGCTTTCAATGCCCGCCCTTGGGAGCTTACCAAGACCGAGACCATCGACGTCATGGATGCATTGGGTTCAAACATTCGCGTCGACGTGCGTGGCGATGCGGTTCTCCGCGTGCTGCCGCGCGTCAATGAAGAGATCAACGAGGAGTGGATCTCCGATAAGACGCGGTACGCTGAAGATGGGCTGAGCCGCCAACGCCTCGACCGCCCCTACATCCGTGAAAACGGCAAGCTTCGCCCTGCCACTTGGCAGGAGGCGCTTGAGACCGCTGCTTACGCACTGAAACGTGACGGTTCGAAGATCGGCGCCATCGCTGGCGACCTTGCCTGCGCCGAAAGCATGAAGGCGACGCTCGACCTTCTCCGTTCGCTTGGCTCACCCAATACCGACTGCCGCGCGGACGGCGCGCAGATTGGCGGCGGCGCTCGTCAGGAATACCTCTTCAACTCGACGATCGCCGGCATCGACGAAGCAGATGCGATCCTGCTGGTCGGCGCCAATCCACGTATCGAGGCGCCCGTGCTCAATGCGCGTCTACGCAAAGCTTGGTTGCGTGGCGCGGAGATCGGTGTCGTCGGCGAGGCGGCTGATCTCACCTACAAGTACGTCCACATCGGCGCAGGACCCCAGTCGCTCTCGAATTTGGGCGCCTTCGGCGACAAACTCAAAAATGCACAGCGGCCAATGGTTGTTGTTGGCGCCGCAGCTCTCGCACGTGCGGACGGCGCGGCCGTGTTGCGCGCTGCGGGCAAGATCGCCGCCGGCGTCAGCAAAGACGGTTGGAATGCGTTCAATCTCCTTCACACCGCAGCCTCACGTGTTGCGGGTCTCGACCTTGGCTTTCTGCCAGCACAAGGCGGCATGAGCGCCACTGAGATGCTGAAAGGCGGGCTCGACACGCTCATCCTTCTTGGCGTCGATGAGGTAGCCCTGCCGAGTGCGGGGACGATCATCTACATAGGCACTCACGGCGATGCCGGCGCACACCGGGCCGATATCATTCTTCCTGCCGCTGCCTACACCGAGAAAGACGCAACTTGGGTCAACACTGAGGGGCGCGTTCAGTACGGCCGCCGCGCCACGTTCCCGAAGGGCGAGGCCAAGGAAGACTGGACCATCTTGCGCGCGCTCTCGGCGATATTGGGCAAAGCGTTGCCTTACGACACGCTCTCCGCTTTGCGCCAAAGAATGATCTCGGATCATCCGAGTTTTGGCCATGTCGACTACGCGCCGGGCTCGGCAGACGCAGGCGCCTTCAATGCCGCGACGATCGGTGCTGACGGCCAAGTCTCGAGCGAGGCTTTCAGAAGCGCTATTGGCGATTTCTACCTGACCAACCCGATCGCCCGCGCATCCAAAACCATGGCTGAGTGCTCACGCCTTCGCGCCAATTCCAGTAAGGTGGCTGCGGAATGATCGCCAGCGCCGATTACGTTCCGTTTATTGCGCTTCCCGTCGAGTGGGAGTGGGCGCTGATGAAGACGGGCCAGATCCTCGCCATCTGCATCTTGTTGCTGCTCTCGCTGGCGTTCTTGCTTCTGTTCGACCGCAAAGTCTGGGCCGCCGTTCAGCTACGGAAAGGTCCAAACGTCGTGGGCCCGTTCGGCTTGCTCCAGTCCTTCGCGGACTTCTTCAAGTTCGTGTTTAAAGAGATCGTCATTCCCGCAGGCGCGAATAAGACTGTCTTTATTCTCGCGCCGTTGCTCACGTTTGTCCTCGCGTTCATTGGCTGGGCGGTTGTGCCGTGGGGACCAGATATCGTGATCGCCGACCTCAATGTCGGCATCCTTTATCTCTTCGCGATTAGCTCGCTTGGTGTTTACGGCATCATCATGGGCGGGTGGGCCTCCAACTCGAAATATCCGTTCCTGGGTGGGCTTCGTTCCGCAGCGCAGATGGTGAGTTATGAAGTCTCTATCGGCTTCATCCTGATAACGGTGTTGTTGCTCGTGGGTTCTTTGAACCTGACGACGATCGTGAACGCGCAGGCCGATGGCATCTGGATGTGGCACGGCTTCCGTCTGTTCAACTTCGCGGAATTTCCGAACAACATCCTGGTCGGCGTCGTGATGCTTGCAATGCTGGGCATGTTCTTTGTGTCGGCGCTCGCTGAAACCAATCGCCCGCCGTTCGATCTGCCTGAGGCGGAGTCAGAACTCGTCGCTGGTTACCAGGTCGAGTATTCGTCAACGCCGTATCTGCTGTTTATGATCGGCGAGTATCTCAACATCGTCATGATGTGCGCCATGACGACAATCCTGTTCCTCGGCGGCTGGCACCTGCCATGGGGATCGATCGAAAGTCTTGGCTTGCCGCCGTGGCTTACCTCGTTCGCGGGCTTGCTCGTCTTCTATGTGAAGATCTGGATGATGTTCTTCATGTTCGCGATGGTGAAGGCGATCGTGCCACGCTACCGCTACGACCAGTTGATGCGCTTGGGTTGGAAGATCTTTCTCCCGACATCGCTCGTCGCTGTGGTGGTCATTGGCTACTACGTCGCGTTCCTCGCACCGGCCGCCACAAGCACAGTCGCTGGAGGATAATAGATGTCTCGTATCCTCCAAGCCGCTAAGGGCGCTTTGATGCTCGACATGATCGGGGGCTTTGCTCTCGGCATGAAGTATTTCTTCAAGCGCAAAGCGACAGTGAACTATCCGTTCGAGAAGGGCCCACTCAGCCCCCGGTTCCGCGGTGAGCATGCGCTTCGCCGCTACGCGAACGGCGAAGAACGCTGCATCGCCTGCAAGCTTTGCGAGGCGATTTGCCCCGCTCAGGCGATCACTATCGAAGCCGAGCCGCGTGAAGACGGCAGCCGCCGCACCACGCGGTACGATATTGACATGGTGAAGTGCATTTACTGCGGTTTCTGCCAGGAGGCTTGCCCGGTTGATGCGATCGTCGAGGGACCGAACTTCGAGTTCGCGACCGAGACGCGAGAAGAACTTTATTACGACAAGGAGCGTCTGCTCGCGAACGGCGATCGCTGGGAGCGGGAGATCGCGAAGAATTTGGAGCTGGACGCGCCTTATAGATAGGGCGCGTCTTTTCTCGGGGGCTGTTTGGCAAAACGCCGAACGCCGTTTCGAATAGGGAGAGCGTAACGGATGTTGGCGTCGATCGCCTTCTACGTGCTGAGCGTGATCGCGGTGATTTCCGCATTCGCGGTCATTTCCGCGCGCAACCCCGTGCACTCGGTGCTGTTCTTGATCCTGACGTTCTTTACGTCGGCGGGATTGTTCGTGCTGCTCGGCGCCGAATTTCTCGCGATGCTGCTCGTCGTCGTTTACGTGGGCGCGGTCGCGGTTCTGTTCCTGTTCGTCGTCATGATGCTCGACGTCGATTTCGCCGAGCTGAAGAAGGGCTTTTTGTCCTACATGCCGATCGGCCTCATCATCGCTGCCGCGTTGATGGCGGAATTGGCGCTTGTGGGCAGTGCTGCAATGTCAGCCCAAGGCGCCCCAATCGCACTGGCGCACGCGCAGCCGACACAAGTCACCAATGCCGAGGCAATCGGTCAGGTGCTCTACACTGAGTACCTGCTTGTCTTCCAAATGGCGGGGCTCGTCCTCTTCGTGGCGATGATCGGCGCTATCGTTCTGACGTTGCGCCATCGTCCGGGAGTCAAGAAGCAGGACATTGCTGCGCAGGTGGGGCGCAAGCGTTCTGAGGGCGTTGAATTGAAAGACATCCGTCCGGGGCAGGGGCTAGGCTAATGGAAATCGGGCTTGTCCACTACCTGTTCGTTGCCGGCGCTCTCTTTACGATCGGCTGTTTCGGCATTTTTGCGAACGCCAAGAACGTGATCATCATTCTGATGTCCATCGAGCTGATTTTGCTCGCCGTGAACATTAACTTGGTCGCCTTCTCCGCGTTCCTGCAAAACCTTGAGGGCCAGGTTTTTGCAATGATGGTGCTGACCGTCGCCGCTGCGGAGGCTGCAGTGGGATTGGCTATTTTGGTCACGTACTTTCGTAATCGCGGCAATATCGCCGTGGAAGACATCAATCAGATGAGGGGCTGAGACGGTGCATTTCTCACCTGAAGCCCTGCAGGTCATTGGGCCGCTGATCGTTCTTGGACCGTTGTTCGCGGCCGCTTTCGCCGGGCTGTTGCAACGGTACATCGGCGATCGCATCGCCATGATCGTCACGACAGCATCGATCGGTCTTTCGCTGGTGCTGTCCTGGCCGATTTTCATCGATTTCGTTTGGGGTGAAGGCACGGCGCAGGTCGTTGAGCTTTTCCGCTTCATTCATGTCGGAACGTTCGAAGCCACCTGGAGCGTTCGGATCGACACCCTGTCGGCGATCATGCTGGTGGTGGTGAACACCGTCTCGTTCCTGGTCCATCTCTATTCGTGGGGATACATGGCCGAGGATCCGCACCGTGCGCGGTTCTTCTCGTATCTTTCGTTCTTCACGTTCTCGATGCTCGCGCTCGTTACCGCGAACGACTTTCTTCAGCTCTTCTTCGGTTGGGAAGGCGTCGGCGTCGCGTCCTATTTGCTGATCGGTTTTTGGTATCACAAGCGTTCAGCCAACGATGCCTCGATCAAGGCCTTCGTGACGAACCGGGTCGGGGACTTCGGCTTCGCGCTCGGGATCATGGCAGCGTTCTTCTGCTACGGTTCGATCCAGTTCGACGAGGTGTTTCACCAAGCCGCTGCGCATCCAAACATGTTGCTCGGCGTTGGCGAGATTCAGTTCAGTGCGGTCGAAGTCATCTGCTTCCTGCTGTTCATCGGCGCGATGGGCAAGTCAGCGCAATTTTTCCTCCACGTCTGGCTACCAGACGCCATGGAGGGCCCGACACCGGTCTCGGCGTTGATCCACGCGGCCACGATGGTGACTGCGGGTGTGTTCATGGTTTGCCGCGCGGGCGAACTTTATCACATGGCGCCGCTGGCGAGTGGTTTCGTCACAATCATTGGTGCGACCACGGCGTTGTTCGCCGCCACTGTTGGTTTGGCCCAGAACGACATCAAACGCGTCGTCGCATACTCAACGTGCTCTCAGCTTGGCTACATGTTCTTCGCGGCTGGCGTCGGCGCCTACAACGCGGCGATGTTCCATCTGTTCACGCACGCCTTCTTCAAGGCGCTGCTCTTCCTCGGCGCCGGCTCGGTGATCCACGGCCTGCACCATGAGCAAGATATGCGGTACATGGGCGGCGTCCGTAAGCCGATGATGATCACCTGGGCGATGATGACCATCGGCACCTTTGCGTTGATCGGCTTCGGTATTCCAGGACTCGGCGGCTTTGCCGGCTTCTACTCCAAGGATGCGATTATTGAGGCCGCCTACGGCTCACATGGCATCGGTGCGCAGTTTGCGTTCTGGTGCGGTGTCACCGCGGCCTTGCTGACGAGTTTCTATTCGTGGCGCCTCGCCTTCATGACCTTCGAAGGGAAGTACCGTGGCAACCCGGAGGCGCATCATCATGACGATCACGCGCATGGCGATACCCTCGCGCATGATGATCACGGACATGGCGCCCATTCCAAGCCGGCAGACGGCGCGGCGCCCGCCCATGAATCCCCCTTGGTGATGTTGATTCCGCTCTTCGTGTTGGCGGCGGGCGCCATCGCAGCAGGCGCGGTGTTTGCACCTTATTTCCTCGGCGCGAACGCCGAAGAATTCTGGAACCATACGGTGCCCCTGGCGCATGCCGAAGGCGGACACCACGAATTCCCCGCCTGGGTTATCTGGGCGCCGCTGACCGTGACGGTGACAGGGTTCATCTTCGCCGTGATTTTCTATCTCTGGAAGCCAGGCGCGGCGAAAGCGATGGCCGGCGGACCGGTTTGGTCGTTCCTCTACAACAAATGGTTCTTCGACGAGATTTACGACTTCATCTTCGTGAAGGGCGCGCGGGCTCTGGGAGATCTGTTCTGGAAGGTCGGTGACAAGCGCTTGATAGACGGCCTCGGCCCGGACGGCGTTGCGGCGGCCTCGAACTTCTTCTCGCGCAACCTCCGACGTCTACAGACGGGCTTTGTGTACCACTATAGCTTCATCATGCTGATCGCGGCCGTTGCGTTCGGCGCCTACGCGATCCTCGCAGGCATCGGAGGCGGCCGATGAGCGAGCTCGTGGCCGGTTGGCCGATCCTCTCAATCGTGACGTTCCTGCCGGCGGCAGGCGCGTTGCTGATCCTGTTGGCGCGCGTCTCGGCGCGCGGAGAAAACGTCGGCTACGACAACGGCGTAAAGCTGCTGACGCTGCTCATTACAATTGCGACGTTCGTTGCCTCGCTATTCGCTTTTGCAGCATTCGACCCAAGCAATGCCGCGTATCAGCTGCAAGAAACGGCGCCGTGGGCGTTCGGCGCATCTTACGCTATGGGCGTCGACACGCTCGCCATCTCGCTGGTCATGTTGACGACCTTTCTCACACCAATTTGCATTCTGGCGAGTTGGTCGATCGAGAAGCAGGTCAGCAGCTATATGGTGCTGTTCTTGATCCTTGAGACGCTGATGATCGGCGTCTTCTGTGCGCAGGACATCATCCTTTTTTATGTCTTCTTCGAAGCTGGCCTCATCCCGATGTTCATCCTCATCGGTGTCTGGGGCGGTGATCGGCGCGTCTACGCGGCGTTCAAGTTTTTCCTCTACACTTTGCTTGGTTCATTGCTGATGCTTGTGGCGATCATCTTTATGATCGCGACGGCTGGCACCTCCAACATCCCAGCGTTGACGGAATACGCGCAAACGACGGGCTTTGCGCCAGATGTGCAGATTTGGCTCTGGTTGGCGTTCTTCGCGTCGTTCGCAGTGAAGATGCCGATGTGGCCGGTCCACACTTGGTTGCCGGATGCACACGTTGAGGCGCCGACAGCGGCATCGGTGGTGCTGGCCGCGATCCTTCTGAAGATGGGCGGCTACGGCTTCCTGCGCTTCTCGCTACCGATGTTTCCGGACGCATCGCACTTCTTCACGCCGCTGGTGTTTGCGCTCAGCGTGATTGCAATCGTTTGGGCATCGCTCATCGCGTTCCGCCAAGTCGATATGAAGAAGCTTATTGCGTACTCGTCTGTTGCGCACATGGGCTTTGTCACCATGGGCATTTTCGCTGGCAACGAGCAGGGGATTCAGGGCGCAATCTTCCAGATGCTGTCGCACGGCATCATCTCCGGCGCGCTCTTCCTTTGTGTCGGCGTTGTTTATGATCGCATGCATACGCGTGAGATCGCGTTTTACGGCGGTCTTGTAAATCGCATGCCGGTCTACGCGGCGGTCTTCTTGCTCTTTACCATGGGCAATGTCGGGCTGCCTGGCACCTCAGGTTTTCCGGGCGAAATCCTGACGATGGTAGGAGCGTTCCAGGCCAATGCTTGGATCGCGGCCATCGCGGCGCTTGGCGTCATCTTCTCAGCTGCTTACGCGTTGACGCTCTATCGCAAGGTCGCGCTCGGCACGATCGAGAACCCAAAGCTCGACAAGATCACGGATCTCGACGCACGCGAATGGGTGCAATTCATCCCACTGATCATAGCAACCCTGGTGATGGGTTTTGCGCCCTCCATCGTTCTTGATTTCACATCCAATTCTGCGGCGACAATCATTGCGCAGTTCGCCGGAGCCACGCCATGAACCCGGCGATTGATCTGAACAACAGCCTGCCGCTCGCCAGACCTGAACTCTTGCTGGCGGCTTTTGCCCTCGTCGGCGCCGTGCTCGGCGCTTGGTTCAAGGATCGCATCTTCACCGCTCTTTCGACGCTCGGTGTCGTGGCGATCATTGGCGCGGGCTTGTTGGCGTTAGCTTGGAGCCCCGGCGCATCGATCGAAATCTTCCAAGGTGCAATGGTCGTCGACGGCGTTGGCGGATTTGCCAAAGTTCTGATCGCATTGGCCGCCGCCGCTACGCTCGCGCTTGGCGCCGATTCCTTTACGACGACCAAGGAGCAGCGGTTCGAGTTCCCAGTCCTGATCGCGTTGGCGACGCTCGGCATGTTCGTAATGGTCTCGGCGCAAGACCTGATCAGCCTATACGTCGGCGTCGAGCTTCAATCGCTTGCCGCTTATGTTCTGGCTGCATGGCGCCGGGATGACGCACGTTCGTCAGAGGCGGGTCTCAAGTATTTCGTGTTGAGCGCTATATCCTCAGGCTTGCTGCTCTTTGGATCATCATTCGTCTACGGCTTCACCGGTTCAATTCGGTTCGATTCAATTGCAGCGGCAGTCAGCGAGGGAGCGGGCGGCATTGGTCTCATATTTGGCTTGGTGCTGATGCTTTGCGCGCTTGGATTCAAGATGTCGGCGGCGCCTTTCCATATGTGGACACCCGATGTCTACGAAGGCGCCCCGACGCCGATTACGGCGTTCTTCGCGGCGGCGCCGAAGGTTGCGGCGGTCGCACTCATGGCGCGGCTCCTCTACGAGCCTTTCAGCGACATGACCGCCCAGTGGCAGCAGGTTGTCGCTGCGCTGGCGGCCATTTCTATGGTGTGGGGCTCTGTCGCTGCTTTGGTCCAAACCAATCTGAAGCGGCTGATGGCGTATTCGTCTATCGGCAACATGGGCTTCGCACTCATGGGGCTCGCATCTGGCGTCGATCAAGGTCCGTCCTCGGCGTTGATTTATCTGGCGCTCTATCTGCCATCCACGATTGGGATGTTCGCTTTGATCCTTGCGATGCGCCGTGATGGAGAAGCCGCCGAGACGATCGCGGATCTTAATGGCCTCGCTAAGAAGCGTCCGTGGATGGCGGCCATTTTCACGATGTTGCTCTTCTCTGTCGCCGGTATCCCGCCGTTCGCCGGCTTCATGGGCAAGTTGGCCGTTTTCAGTGCTACGATCGCGGGCGGCCTCTATTGGTTGGCGATTGTAGGCGGCATCGCTGCGGTTTTGGCGGCAGCCTATTATCTGCGTCTGCTGGCCTCGATCTGGTTTGCGGCGCCAGCACCGCAATTGCAGTCTCCCAGTGGCACGGTGATGGTGACGGCGTTAGCGTCAGCGGCCCTGACGTTCCCTGTCTTGGTGTTGCTGCTTGGCTCGCTGCAAGCCGCGGCCGAAAACGCGGTGCGGATGAGTTTTTGAGAAAGTTGGTTCGATGATCGACGGCCAAGCGCCTGTCGAAGTCTTCGAGGAAATCGACTCCACTATTCTGGAGGCGCGGCGCCGCGCCGAACGCGGTGAGATTTCGTCGGTCTGGCTGATCGCGAAGAGACAAACCGCAGGTCGTGGCCGCCGGGGACGCGCCTGGACGTCGCATGACGGCAATCTCATGGCGACATTGCTTTTTGCGACGGACGCCCCACCCCAGCAAATTGCGCTCCTTGGATTCGCAACTGGTGTCGCGCTCGCAGAAACGATTGACGCCGTGGTTGGCGGAGGGGCGGCCCAATTGAAGTGGCCGAATGACGTGTTCGTTCATGGCGCCAAAGTTTCCGGAATAATGCTGGACTCTGGCTCGTTGGCGTCCGGCCAAACGTGGGTCGCGCTGGCGTTCGGTGTGAACCTCGCGGATGCGCCTGAAAATATCGATCAGAAGGCGATATGCCTGCGCGATTTGCTCCCGCCCGACGCGCATGCACCTGAGCCGCTTGCATTTCTCGCCTCGATGCGTCCGAGGCTGGATCACTGGTCTAGCCGCATATCAAATGAGGGTTTTGAGCCACTCCGCCAGGCGTGGCTGCAGCGCGCTTTCGGGCTCGGCCGGGAAGCGCATGTGGTTCAGGGCGAACACACCTTGGAAGGGCGCATCGCCGGCCTATCACCGCGCGGTGAACTTGAACTCGACACTGACGCCGGTCGCCGTTTGATCGCCGCCGGCGATGTCTTTTTGCCAAAGGTCGCCTGATGCTTCTCGCAATTGACGTTGGCAACACCAACACCAAGTTCGCAGTATGGGATGGGAGCGCCTGGCGCGCTCAGTGGCGTGCGTCAACGGATACGACACGCACGGCCGACGAATACGCACCTTGGCTCAATCAGGTCATGGCTCTTGGCGGTCTTAGTTTCACAGACGTCAGCGCCTGCATCATCTCAACGGTGGTTCCGCAGGCTTTGTTCAATCTGCGCAATTTGTCTCGGCGTTATATTGGCGCCGAGCCAATGGTCATCGGCGAGGATGGCCTGAAGCTCGGTATCGAAGTACGCATCGACAAGCCCAACGAGGCAGGCGCTGACCGCCTCGTCAACGCAGTGGGCGCGTTCGTTGCATACGGTGGGCCCGCGATCGTGATCGACAGCGGCACCGCGACGACGTTTGACATCGTGAGCCACGATGGCGCGTTTGAGGGTGGAATTATTCTTCCAGGGATCAACCTTTCGCTCCAAGCGTTGCACGAGCACGCCGCGCGGTTGCCGCGTGTGGAAATTCGCGATCCCGGTCGTGTCATCGGCAAGGATACGGTGACCGCGATGCAGTCTGGCATCTATTGGGGATCGATTGAGATGATCGAGGGCCTGTGCCGCCGCATTCGCCAGGAGTACGGCAAACCTATGCAGACCATCGCCACGGGAGGTGTTGCCTCGCTGTTTGAAGGTGCGTTTCCAACTATCGACCATTTTGACCAGGATCTGACGTCTCGCGGCTTGCTTGAGATTTTCCGCCGGAATGGCGGCGCACTTTGAAGAAGCCCGCAACCGGCGATGAACTCGTCTTCCTGCCCCTCGGCGGCTCAGGCGAGATTGGGATGAATTTGAACGCGTACGGCTATGGGCCGCCGGACGCGCGCAAATGGATCATCGTCGATATCGGCGTCACTTTTGGTCGTGAGGACACGACTCCAGGCGTCGATCTCATCTTGCCGGATCCGAGCTATCTCGAAGAGCACAAGGACGACATCATCGCGATTGTGCTGACGCATGCGCATGAAGATCACATTGGCGCTTTAGGGTGGCTTTGGCCGCGTCTGCCAGCACCGGTTTATGCAACCCCATTCACGGCTGCACTCGTGCGCGAAAAGCTTCGCGAACGCGGGCTGTTGGAGAAGGTCTCGCTCACCGAAATTCCGTTGAAAGGACAACTGACGCTCGGACCGTTCGAGATAGATTTTGTAACTTTGACGCACTCGATCCCCGAGCCGAATGGTCTCGCCATTCGAACGCCTCTCGGTCTTGTGTGGCACACAGGTGATTGGAAGATCGATCCCGATCCGTTGATCGGTGAGACTACAGACGAAGCCAAACTTCGGGCCATGGCCGAAGAGGGCGTGCTCGCCATGGTGTGTGACTCGACCAATGTCCTCGTCGAAGGATCGACGGGCTCCGAGGCCGAAGTGCGCGAAAAGCTTACTGAGGTCATCAAGAGCTGCACTGGCAAAGTCGCCGTCACCGCCTTCGCCTCGAATGTAGCCCGCGTCGAAACTACGCTGAAGGCCGCGCGCGCTGCTGGCCGCACGCCATGCCTTGTTGGCCGCTCGATGCACCGCATCTTCAACGCCGCTCAAAGCGTCGGCCTGTTGCAGGATGTGCCGCATGTGATCGACGAAGACGAGGTCGGCACATTGCCCGATGAGAACGTACTCTTCCTCTGCACTGGAAGCCAAGGTGAGCAGCGCGCCGCGCTTTCACGGATTGCGCGCGGCGAGCATCGCAACGTCTCGCTGCGCCATGGCGATACAGTCATCTTTTCGTCTCGCGTCATCCCCGGGAACGAGACGGCGATCCATCAGCTCTACGATCAATTCCTTGAGCGCGGCGTCGAGCTTATCACCGCCGACAATACGCACTTGATCCACGTGTCGGGTCACCCCGCGCGTGATGAGTTGAAGCAGATGTATGCCTGGGCAAGGCCTCGTATTGCTGTGCCTGTTCACGGCGAAATCAGGCATATCCGTGAGCACGTAAAACTCGCGCAATCGCTTCAAATTCCCGAAACGATTGCGCCCAAGAATGGCGATCTCATCCGCTTGGCTCCCGGCCCAGCGGCGGTGATCGATGAGGTGCCGTCCGGCCGCCTTTACGTTGATGGGAACGTCATCGTTGAGACCGAGGATGATGCCATCCGCGATCGGAAACGGATTTCCGCCGAGGGGGCCGTGAACATCGCGTTCGCGCTCACCGGCAAGAATGCAATCGCCGCTGGGCCGACCGTTTCTGTTCGCGGCCTCACGATGCCGGATGAGGAAGATTTCGAGCTCGCACTCGAAGAGTTGGAGGACGTCGCCAAGGCTGGCTTCACCAAGCTCAATCACGCCGAGCGCGGTGATGACGACGCCATAGAGGCGAGTGTTGTCCGTGCGGTACGCAAAGCCGCAGAACGGCTCTGGAAGAAACGGCCCCTTATCGACGTTTCTATTCTGCGCCTCTAGTCTTGGGGCGGGGAGCTTGGGAGTAGGGCCATGATCGGCAGGTTGAATCACGTCGGCGTCGCGGTGCCTTCTATAGAGGCGGCGAAGAAGACCTATCGGGACCTCTATGGCGTGCCGGAAAGCGCAATTACCGAGACCCGTGAACTGCCGGCGCAAGGTGTGAAATTTGCGTTCGTCAATATTGCCAATAGCCAGATCGAGTTGATTGAACCGCTCGGCGAGAACAGCCCTATTGCGAAGTTCATCGAAAAGAACCCCCGTGGCGGCCAGCACCACATCTGTTTCGAGGTGCAGGATATCTACGTCGCACGGGATGAGATGGTCGTTCGCGGTGCGCGCGTGCTCAACGAGCCGCGCATAGGCGCCCACGGCACGCCCATTATCTTCATCGATCCGAAAAATTCTGACGGCGTGCTTATTGAACTGATGGAAACTCCCAAGGACGCACACGGATGAGCCCGCTTCTTGGCGTTGCCATCTACGTCATCTGTTGGTGGCTCGCATTCTTTGTGATGTTGCCTATGGGAGCTCAGAGCCACCATGAGGCCGACGAGGAAACCGTCCCTGGCGCGGAACCTGGAGCGCCGAAGGTTCACAACGTCCGGAAGAAGGCAATTTACGCGGCAGGCATCGCCGCGGTGGTCTGGCTGGGCGTTTTCTGGGCCGTTTCCGTCGACCTTTGGAATATGCGCGCTCATTAGGCCGCGTTGCGGGGAGCCTCGGCGCAGTCTATCCAGACGCCCGAAAGGAACCTCCCCAGATGTATGCGCTTAAGGTCACGCGCGCCGAAGATTTTCCCGAATGGTACCAAACGGTCGTCCGCGACGCCGATTTCGCGGAGTCGTCGCCGACGCGCGGGTGCATGATCATCAAGCCGTGGGGCATGGGGATCTGGGAGCGTTTCCAACAGGAGATGGACCGTCGCATCCGCGAGACTGGTCACGAGAACTATTATTTCCCGCTGCTGATCCCGCTCTCGTTCTTCGCCAAGGAGGCTGAGCACGTCGAAGGCTTCGCCAAGGAAATGGCTGTGGTCACGCACCATCGCCTGAAGGCGATCGACGGCACTTTGAAACCCGATCCTGAAGCTGAGCTCACCGAGCCGCTCATTATTCGCCCAACGTCGGAGACGATCATCGGCGATGCGTTCAGCAAGTGGATCAAGTCGTATCGCGATCTGCCGCTGAAGATGAACCAGTGGGCCAACGTGATGCGTTGGGAGATGCGCACGCGTCTGTTCCTGCGCACGGCTGAATTCCTCTGGCAGGAAGGCCACACCGCGCACGTCGACGAAGCCGACGCCATGGAAGAGACCATGCTCGCGCTTGAGATGTATCGCAGCGTCGTCGAAGAGGTGATGGCGATCCCGGTTGTTTGCGGCGAGAAGCCGGAGAACGAACGCTTCCCCGGCGCGGACCGCACGTACTCGATCGAAGCGATGATGCAAGATGGAAAGGCGCTGCAGGCCGGCACCTCGCACTATCTCGGCACGCACTTCGCTGAAGCGCAGAACATTCGCTACCAAGATAAAGACGGCGGCATGTCACTCGCGCACACAACGAGTTGGGGCACCTCGACGCGTCTCATCGGCGGCATGATCATGACGCACGGCGATGACGACGGCATGCGTACGCCGCCAGCCATGGCGCCGCGTCAGATCGTGGTTGTGCCGATGCTGCGCAACAAGCCTGAGGACGATGAACTCAAACAGTATTGCAAAGCGCTGGTCGCCGAACTGAACAAGGGCTCGGCGCTTGGCTCGCCGATGCGCGCCTACGTTGACGAAAAGGACGCCAGACCCGCCGACAAACGCTGGGACTGGGTGCGTCGTGGCGCGCCGCTGATTTGCGAAATCGGCCCGCGCGATGCGGCCGGCGGCAACGTCACCTTCATCAAGCGCAACATGCTGCGCGAAGGCGACAAGATCAAATCGCACACGCTGTCGCGCAGCGATTTCGTTGCGCAAGCGCCAGGGCTCTTGGAAGCCATGCAAAAAGAACTGTTCGACGAAGCCAAAGCCCGCCTCGACGCCAACATCCGTGGCGATTTGACGTCCTTCGCCGACATAGAAAAGTACTACGGAACCGAAGACGAAGATGGCGAGTTCAAAGGCTGGGCGCGCGTGCAATGGTCCCGGCCCACCGGCGCTGCGTTGGAAGAAGTGGGGACACGCCTGAAAGCCTTGAAGCTAACCATCCGTAATGCGCCGATGGCGCAGCCCAAATCGTTCGGCCCGTGCATCTTTACCGGGCAGCCAGCCGTAGAAGAAATCCTGATCGCACGGGCCTATTGATGAGCAACGGACGAAGCGCCCCGTTTGGCCTGTTTGAGCGGATGCTCGCCGGCCGTTACCTGCGCGCGAAGCGGGCCCATGGCGGTGTTGCACTGATTTCGGTGATATCGGTGATCGCGATTACGCTCGCGGTGACGGCGCTCATCATCACAATGTCGGTGATGAACGGCTTCCGGGAGACGTTGCTTTCGCGCATTTTGGGCGTGAACGGTCACGTCTACGTCGATGTGCGCAATCTGCCAGGCAGCGAAATTGAGCGACTTGCTACACTCGCCCGAGAAGCGCCGGATGTGTTGCATGTCGCGCCGACCATCAATGCCCAAGCGCTTGCGACGTCTCCAGACGGACTGGCGGCAGGTGTCGTCGTGCGCGGAATGCGACGTGGCGATCTTGAGGCCCTGCCGATCGTCGCGAACAGTATTCGAAGTGGGGGGAGCTTCCAAAACTTCGAAGGCATCGAATCGCCGAGCATCTTGGTTGGCGATCGTTTGGCTGCATCGCTGGGCGCCGCTGAGAATATGGCGATCTCAATTCTCTCGCCGCAGGGCGCGGCAACTCCGTTCGGACTAACACCCCGGCGTAAGTCATTCCTGATTGGTGGTGTGTTTAGCGTCGGCATGGCCGAGTTCGACTCTGCACTGATCTACATGCCGCTTGAGCAAGCGCAGATCTTGTTCAGCCGCGGCGATGGGGCCGATGAGCTCGAGATTCGGATCCGAAACCCCGACCGAACAGTCGCCACGATGATGGAATTGCGAAACCGCTTAGGCCCTGAGGTCACGATCTATGACTGGCGGGCCAAGAGCCAGGGGCTATCCGATGCGCTCGTGGTCGAGCGGAACGTCATGCGGTTGATCCTCATGATCTTGGTCACAATCGCTGCCCTCAACATTGTCACGGGTCTGATCATGCTTGTTAAGAACAAGAGCCGGGACATCGCTATCTTGCGCACGATGGGCGCGACCAAAGGCGCCATTATGCGTGTGTTCTTCATGGCCAGTGCGAGCTTGGGTCTGATCGGATTGAGCCTGGGATTGTTGCTAGGCATCGGCTTCTGCCTCAACATCGAGGCCATCCAGAACTTCATCCAGCAAACCACTGGATTCGATGTTTTTCCTGGAACGGTCTATTCGCTTGAGACGCTCCCTGCTCGCGTCGAGTGGAGCGAAGTCATCGGCATTTCACTGTTCACAGTGCTCGTGACTTTTGCCGCAACGTTGGTGACCTCGTGGTGGGCGTCTCGCTTCGATCCGGTGGAGGCTTTGCGCTATGAGTAATGCCTCGCACGGACCTATCCTGCGCTTGGAAAATGTTGGCAGAGTCTATCAATCCGGCAGCAGCGCACTCACGGTGCTTGATGGCGTTCAACTGCACATTGGCGCCGGCGAGATTGTTGGCCTCATCGGTCCCTCGGGCTCGGGCAAGTCATCGCTACTCCACGCTGCGGGGATGCTTGAGCGGCCATCATCGGGGGACGTTTGGATCGATGGTCAGTCAGGTTGGGAGCTGAGTGACGGAGAGCGAACGAATATTCGTCGCAACCGGATTGGCTTCGTCTATCAGTTCCACCATCTCCTTCCGGAGTTCGATGCGATCCACAATGTAGCGCTCCCGGCGCTGATCGCAGGGCGCAAGCGCAAAGAAGCGATGGACGAGGGCGAACGCCTTCTGGGGATCATGGGATTGTCAGACCGTATCCATCACCAACCGGCGCAACTGTCAGGTGGAGAGCAACAGCGCGTCGCTATTGCTCGCGCGATGATCAACAATCCGATCCTCATTTTGGCCGACGAACCGACTGGAAACCTCGATCCGGACACCTCGAAAGTGGTGTTTGCGGCGTTGTCCGATCTGGTTCGCAACGAGGGCGCGGCTGCCCTGATTGCAACCCACAACCTGGAATTGGCGAAGTACATGGACCGGGTTATGGCGCTGGACCACGGCAAGCTCGTTCAACGCAGCTAACAGGGGTTCGAGGTGGGCGTGTGAGCGCCTATCTTTGGGGCGGAGAATCATATGCCCCAGCAGTTTGTTCATCTCCGAGCGCGTTCGGCCTATTCGCTGCTGCAGAGTGCGATCCAAGTTAAGGGGCTCGCGAAGCTCGCGGCCAAACACCAGATGCCTGCGCTTGGGCTCACGGACGCCAACAACCTGTTCGGCGCGCTTGAGTTCTCAGAAGCCGCGTCAGAATTGGGCGTTCAGCCGATTGTTGGTCTCACTCTCGATGTACGCGGTGATCATGGGTTGAAAGGGGCGTTCGCGCTCATCGCCCAAAGTGAGGCAGGTTACACAAATCTGATGCAGCTCTCGAGCGCTGCCTATCTAGAAGCGGAATCGCACGATGAACCTCACGTTCTGTTCTCGCGTCTTCTGCAACACTCAGAAGGTCTGATTGCGCTAACCGGCGGGGGCGAGAGCGCACTTGCTCCGTTAATCTCCGAGGGCAAGATAGATATTGCCGTCGATACCTTGAAGCAACTCGGCCACGCCTTCCCCAATCGCCTCTATGTCGAACTTCAGCGTCATAGTGAACTCATCGAGGTCGAGAGCGAAGGTCCGCTGCTTGAGATGGCGTACGACCTTGGTCTGCCCATCGTCGCGACGAACGACATTCGTTTCGAAAAGAAGGCCGATCACGGGGCGCATGATGCGCTGCTCTGCATCGCGGCATCATCGTATCTCGGCGCCGAAGATCGCCCGCGTGTAACGCACCAGCATTACTTTCGTTCTGCCGATGAGATGGCCGCGCTCTTTTCCGATCTGCCGGAGGCGCTAGAGAGCACCATCGAGATTGCACGCCGGACTGCTTACAAAGTCGAGAAGCGCAAACCCATCTTGCCGCGCTTCGACACCAAGCGCGGCCGCGACGAGGCTGCCGAGTTGAAGGCGCAGGCCGAGGCTGGCCTAAAGGAGAGGGTCAAGGCGCTCGGAGATAAACTCGCAGCGCCGCTTGAGGATTACGAGAAACGACTTGCGTACGAGCTTTCTGTTATCACGCAGATGCAGTTCCCGGGCTACTTCTTGATCGTCTCGGACTTTATCAAGTGGGCGAAGTCGAACGACATTCCGGTGGGACCTGGGCGGGGCTCAGGCGCAGGCTCGGTGGTAGCCTGGGCCCTGACCATCACAGATCTTGATCCGCTACGTTGGGGCCTACTGTTCGAGCGCTTCTTGAATCCAGAGCGCGTGTCGATGCCCGACTTCGATATCGACTTCTGCCAGGAACGACGTGGCGAAGTTATCGAATACGTGAAGAACAAGTACGGGGAAGATCGCGTCGCGCACATTATCACCTTCGGCACGCTGCAAGCGCGCGCCGTGCTTCGCGACGTCGGACGCGTGATGCAGTTGCCGTTTGGCCAAGTCGATAAGCTGGCAAAGCTTGTGCCAGCGAACCCCGCAAACCCCGTCACGCTGGCTCAGGCGATGGAGATCGAGCCGAAGCTGCAAGAGGCGAAGCGAAACGAGGCGGAGGTCCGCGAGCTCATAGACACGGCGTTGCAGCTAGAGGGGCTTTATAGAAACGCATCGACACACGCTGCCGGCGTTGTGATCGGCGATCGTCCCCTCATTGAGTTGGTGCCACTCTATCGCGATCCACGGGCACATTTGCCGGCCACCCAATTCAACATGAAGTGGGTCGAAGCAGCGGGCTTGGTGAAGTTCGACTTTCTAGGGCTGAAGACGCTCACGGTGATCGACCGCGCCGTGAAATTCATCCGGGCTCGCGGTGAAAAGATCGATCTCAACACCGGAGACTACGGCGACGAGGCGACCTACAGGCTCATGCAATCGGGTCTGACCTTCGGGGTGTTTCAACTCGAAGGTCAGGGGATGCGGGACACCCTGCGCAAAGTGAAGCCTACGACGCTGGAAGACGTCATCGCGCTGATTTCGCTCTATCGCCCGGGGCCGATGAAGAACATCGATCGGTTCGCGAATGTAAAGCACGGTCGTGAGCAGCCTGATTATCTGCACGAGACTTTGAAGCCAATTCTCGAAGAAACATACGGCGTCATCGTCTACCAAGAGCAGGTGATGCAGATCGCTCAGGTCTTGTCCGGCTACAGTCTTGGCGAGGCCGACTTGCTGCGTCGTGCGATGGGCAAAAAGCAACCCGCGGAGATGGCGAAGCAAAAATCACGTTTCATCGAGGGCGCGAAGGAGAAGGGTGTCAGCGAGAACCTGGCCTCACACATCTTCGATCTCGTCGAAGAATTCGCCGGCTATGGATTCAATAAATCACACGCCGCTGCGTACGCCGTGGTTGCGTACCAGACTGCATTCCTAAAGGCGCATTATCCTGTCGATTTTATCGCGGCCTCTATGAGCCTTGACCTTTCAAATTCGGACAAGCTTGCGAGCTTCGTGCAAGACGCCAAGCGCGTTCACGTACCCATGCTGCCTCCCGACCTCAACAATTCCGAAGCCGACTTTAACGTTGAGAAAACCGAGGATGGTTTGGCGGTGCGTTACGCCCTTGGTGCTGTGCGTAACGTCGGGCTTGTCGCGATGGCGAGCGTGGTTGAGGAGCGGAAGCGGAAGGGGAAGTTCAAGGCGCTGCACGAATTGGCGGAACGGATCGATGCCAAGGCCATCAACCGCCGGCAGCTTGAAAACCTAGCCAAGTCCGGCGCTTTCGACGGTTTTGAGCCCGATCGCGCCAGGGCGCTTGCTGCTTGTGAAATTGTTGCAGCGTATGCGCAACGCGTTGCTGAAGAACGCGCCAGTTCGCAGGCGAGTTTGTTCGGTTCGGAAGAACCGAGCGCGCGTCCTGTCTTTCCAAAGGCGCCGGCCTGGTCCGCGCAAGATCGTCTGGATGCGGAGCGAGAGAGTGTAGGCTTCTATCTTTCTGGTCACCCGTTGTCGGACTTTTTCGTCGACGCTGGTGATCGATATTCAAGCTACGCCGATATTGTCGAAGAGGGTGAGACCGAGCCGCGGGCCTACATGATGGCCGGTGTGGTGCGCCGCATTCAGTATCGGCCCGCCATGTCAGGCGGGACCTTGGCGTTCGTCTCGATGAGCGATCCTACGGGCGACTTCGAAGGCATGATCATGCCCGAGAACGTGCAGGCTGCACGCGACGTGATCGAGGTTGGTAAAGCGTTCGGCTTCCGCGGCCGGGTTAGGTGGCGCGACGGCGACATGAAGCTCGCCGCAGATTCCTTTGAACCAGTCGAAGCTGCAGAAGCTCGGATCGGAGATGACCTTCGCATCGTGTTGCGCGAGGGGGCGCCCCTAGATTTGTTGCTCCAGACGCTGTCAGCGCTGCCAAAAGCTCAGCCCGGGGAGGCGCGCCCGCTTCATCTCGTGTTGCGCCTCAATGATGGCCGCGAGATCGAACTCAATACCGGCCGCTTGGCCTCGGCAAGTCCCGCCGCGCGGTCAGCATTGAAGGCGGCCAGAGGGGTTGAGCGCGTCATCTGAGGCGCCAGCTGCGCCTCGTCGAAGAATTCTCCCAAAACGCGCGCAAGCTCTTGTGGCGGCGATCTAAAGCCCCTCAGATGCCGCCCGCTCCAAAGGGGAGGGCCTATGCGTCTGAATTTGCGTCCCGTCATTGTGTCCGCGGCGATCCTTGGTCTCGCTGCGTGCGCGACAACTGGCTCGGACACCGAAGCTGAATCCAACGGACCCGCGCCGTTCGCTTCAACTTATACGCCCCGACCATCGACCCCGACCTTGATCCGCAACGCGACGGTTTTCGATGGCAATGGAGCCGAGCTTTCGAATGCTGACGTCTTGATGCGCGATGGTCACATCGCGGCGGTCGGTCAGAATTTGAGCGCGGAGGGCGCCACAATTATCGACGCGACGGGCCGTTTTGTGACGCCTGGCATTATCGATGCGCACTCGCACCTGGGTGTCTATCCGTCCCCTTCGATCGACGCGACATCAGACGGAAATGAGCTTACGCAACCGAACACCGCAGAAGTGTGGGCTGAACATTCGGTCTGGCCTCAAGATCCCGGTTTTCTGCGCGCAGTAGCGGGTGGCATCACCTCGCTCCACGTGCTCCCAGGTTCTGGCAACCTGTTCGGCGGCCGCGGCGTGACACTTCGCCCTGTGCTCGGTGCAACGACGGTTCAGGAGATGAAATTTCCAGGCGCCCCTCAAAGTTTGAAAATGGCGTGCGGTGAAAATCCAGCGCGCGTCTACGGTTCACGAAACTCATCGCCCGCAACTGGCATGGGTGACGTTGCCGGCTATCGCCAAGCTTTCGCGAACGCTGCGCGCTATGCGCGCCAAGTACGGAACGCAGAAGAGGGCAACGGCGAGCCGCCGGATCGCGACCTTGAAATGGAAACCCTCGCCGGTGTTCTGAACGGCGACATTATCCTGCAATGGCACTGCTATCGTGCCGATGAAATGGCCAACGCCATTCAGGTCGCGCACGAGTTCAATTTCGAAATCGCCGCCTTTCACCACGCGGTCGAAGCTTACAAGATCACCGATCTCCTCCGCGAAGAGGGCATCTGCGCCGCTATGTGGGCCGATTGGTGGGGCTTTAAGCTCGAAGCCTATGACGGCATTCGCGAGAACATCGCGTTTGTTGACGCTGGCGGTGGCTGCGCGATTGTTCACTCCGACAGCGAAGTCGGCATTCAACGTTTGAACCAAGAGGCCGCCAAGGCGATGTCCGATGGTCGTCGTGCTGGTCTTGAGATCACGCGCGCTCAGGCTTGGACTTGGCTATCGCGCAATCCTGCACGCGCCCTGCACATTGATGACGAAACCGGCACTCTTGAGAACGGACGCCGCGCTGATGTCGTTATTTGGTCAGCCGATCCACTCTCGAGCTACGCAGTCGCGGAACGCGTCTTTATCGACGGCGCGCAGGTCTATGAACGCGGCGCTGAACGTGATCCACCATCTGATTTCGAACTCGGCCAAACCTACACCCGGAGCGCCCAATGAGAACGCTAGCTGCTTTGCTTCTCGCTGCCGCGATCGCGAGCCCCGCCGCAGCCGAGACCATTTTGATCAACAACGGCCGCATCGTAACCAACGGCGCAGGTGGCGTTATTGAGAATGGTGACGTCCTCATCGTCGACGGTCGCATCAGCGCTGTCGGCGCCAACATCGCGGCGCCGCGCGGCGCCCGCGTCGTCGAGGCGGGCGGACGTTTCGTCACTCCGGGCGCCTTCGCTGCGATGAGCGAAGTGGGCTTGAGTGAGATCTCGGGTTCCGGTGCGCCCAATGATGCGGACATCGAGGGTGACCTCATCTCAGCTGCCGCCGACGCAGGCAATGCGTTTAACCCGAACGTCACTGCAATTCCGGTGACTCGCATTGAAGGTGTCACCCGTGCCGCCATTGCTCCCACAGCGAGTGGCAGCATCTTCGACGGACGCGGCGCGCTCGTGTCCATGAGCGGTTCTAGCGACAGCGTCTTCCGCGATCGAGCCTTCATGGTCGTGGAGTTGGGGGAAACGGGCGCTGGACGAACCGGAGGCTCGCGCGCGGCTTTGTGGCCGGCCTTCGAGGCCGCGTTACGCGACGCCCGAGAATACCCTAACCGCTATCGCAGCGGACAGGGCGGTGCTTTGCTGAACGAGATCGATGCCGCTGCTCTTCAGCCGTTTGCTCGTGGGCAGGGATTTTTCCTCGTCCATCTTGAAAGCGCCGCCGACATTCGCCGTCTGATCCGCTTCAAGCGCGATAATCCAAGCTTGAAGTTTGTCATCCACGGAGGTGCTGAAGCCTGGCAGGTCGCCGATGAACTCGCCCGCGCAAACATCCCGGTCATCGTGGATCCTTTGGCAAACTTGCCGGATCGCTTCGAGCGGCTCTCTGCCCGTCTCGATAATGCGGTGTTGCTGAACCAGGCGGGCGTTCGCATCGCCATCGCACCTGCGCCTGGAACAGTCGACGCACACCAAGCGCGCCTTGTTCTGCAACTCGCGGGCAATGCTGTCGCGAATGGTTTGCCCTGGGACGTTGCCTTTGCCGCCGTCACGCGCGGCCCCGCCGAAATCTTTGGCGCAAGCAATCTTGGGCGTCTGGAGCGCAGCTTCCTGGCCGATGTCGTGATCTGGGACGGCGACCCACTCCAAGTGACCTCAGCGCCGACCGCAGTGTTCATTGAAGGGGTCGAGCAGTCGCTGACCTCGCGCCAGACCCAACTCCGCGATCGCTACAACCCGCGCAACCGCCGCCATTAAAAGCCGGTCTGCTTTGCCAAACCGAGGGCCTCCATAGGCTTGATAAGCCTGTGGAGGCCTTATATATCCGCGCCTCACTTCGCACGCGGGAGCGGCGGGGCGGTCTGAAAGCGGCCGTTTCCTCCATCCGGTCCTAGGACGATAATCCTAGGTCTTTCCCGCGGCGGCTAACCGGAAAAGGAATGAAACATGGCGCTGCCTGAATTCAGCATGCGTCAGCTCTTGGAAGCTGGCGCGCACTTTGGTCACCAGACCCACCGCTGGAACCCGAAGATGGACCGCTACATCTTCGGCGAAAAAGCGAACATTCACATTCTCGACCTATCGCAAACGGTGCCTTTGCTGCACCAAGCACTGTTAAAAGTTCGCGACGTCGCCGCTGGCGGTGGCCGCGTGCTCTTCGTTGGCACCAAGCGTCAGGCCGCCGATCACATCAAGTCAGCCGCACAACGTTCGGCGCAGTACTACATCAACCAGCGTTGGCTCGGCGGCACGCTGACCAACTGGCAAACGGTTTCAAAGTCGATTGCGCGCCTGCGCGAGACAGAGACGATCATCCAAGGCGGCGGCGTTGGCCTCACCAAGCGTGAAGTGCTGAACCTTCAGCGCGAACGCGACAAGCTCGACCGCTCGCTCGGCGGTATCGCGTCTATGGGCGGCGTTCCGGACCTGATGTTCGTGATCGACACCAACAAGGAAGCGATCGCCATTCAGGAAGCTAAGAAGCTTGGCATTCCGGTTGTCGCGATCGTTGACTCAAACTGCGATCCGGATGCGGTGACGTATCCGATCCCAGGCAACGACGACGCGGCGCGTGCAATCCAGCTCTATTGCGATCTGATTGCAGACGCTGTGCTCGATGGTCTGACGGAAGGCCAAGTGCGCGGCGGCAAGGATATCGGCGCGTCTGAACGTCCGCCGGTTGAAGCAGCGGTCCGCGAACGTGCGCCGTCTGGTCCGGTCGAAAGCCCGATCGATGGCCCGACGGGCGCGAGCTACTAAGTAAATACGAGAGAAGTCTCAGGAGTAAGACATGGCGGAAATCACCGCTGCGCTGGTCAAGGACCTGCGCGAAAAGACCGGCGTTGGCATGATGGACTGCAAAAAGGCGTTGGGGGAAACCAACGGTGACCTTGAAGCAGCAATCGATTGGCTGCGCGCAAAGGGCTTGTCGAAGGCCGCGAAGAAAGCCGACCGCGCTGCTGCCGAAGGCATCGTCGCGATCGCGATCGCGGCTGACCACGGCACAGTCATTGAGCTCAACTCGGAAACCGACTTCGTCGCCCGTAACGCCGATTTCCAGAAGGCGGCCGGCGCGTTCGCGAGGTTGGCGCTGCAGACCAGCGACCACCAATCGTTGCTCGACTCCGTGCACGAAGGCCAAAAGGTCTCGGAGGCCGTGACCAATCTCATCGCCACAATCGGTGAGAACATCACGCTGCGCCGTTCGGCCAAGCTCAACGTCGAAAACGGAGTGATCGCTGCTTACGTCCACTCCAAGGTGGACGGCGCCGATCACCTGGGCCGCATCGCGGTTCTGGTTGGTCTTGAGTCGACTGGTGACAAAGACAAGCTTGAAGCTTTCGGCAAGAAAATCGCGATGCACATCGCCTCGGCCAACCCGCTGGCGCTGAACGAGACTGATATCGACGCCGAGCGTGTCGAGCGTGAAAAGACTGTTCTGCTGGATCAGATCAAGGAAGATCCGAAGGCCGCCGGCAAGCCTCAGCAAGTGCTGGACAAGATGCTTGAAGGCCGCATGCGCAAATTCTTCGAAGAGTCCGTTCTTGTGAAGCAAACCTTCATCATGAACCCCGACCAGACTATCGAGGCCGCCGTGAAGGACGCCGAGAAGGAAGTCGGCGCGCCGATCAAGATCAAAGGTTTTGTCCGCTTTGGCGTGGGCGAAGGCGTCGAAAAGCGCACCGATGATTTCGCTGCCGAAGTGGCGGCGATGACCGGCAAAAGCTAACTCGGCTCGACGCAAAATTGGGGGCGCGGACCGAAAGGTTCGCGCCCTTTGTTTTTATGGGCAGTTCCCTGGAACTGCGGGCTGACTCTTTGCCCGCTCGTGGTTTATAGATTCTGCCTCATGAGCCTTGCCGAAACCCGACCCAGCCCGAGCGGGCTGCGCTACAAGCGCGTCCTCCTGAAGATTTCCGGCGAGGCGTTGATGGGCGATGGCCAGTACGGCATCGACACCAATGTCTGCGAACGCATCGCACAAGAGGTGCTCGACGCCGCCGCAGCCGGCGCGGAGATTTGCCTCGTCATCGGAGGGGGGAACATCTTCCGCGGCGTTCAAGGCGCGGCCAAAGGCATGGAGCGTGCGAGCGCCGATTACATGGGCATGCTCGCCACCGTCATGAACGCGCTCGCCATGCAGAATGCGATTGAAGGGCTAGGCGGCCAAGCCCGTGTGCTTTCAGCCATACCGATGGTGACAGTCTGCGAGCCCTATATCCGGCGCCGCGCGATGCGGCACATGGAGAAGGGGCGGATCGTCATTTTCGCCGCCGGGACCGGCAATCCGTTTTTCACGACAGATACAGGAGCCGCGCTCCGTGCAGCCGAAATGGGATGCAACGCGTTGCTGAAGGGCACGCAAGTCGATGGCGTCTACACGGCAGATCCAAAAAAGGATGCAACGGCTACACGTTACGACAAGCTCTCGTATCACGAAGTCTTAGCGCGTGACCTCAAAGTGATGGATGCGTCCGCCATCAGCTTGATGCGAGACAACGGCATTCCGATCGTCGTGTTCTCAATTGGTAATCGCGGTGGCCTCGCGGACGTGCTCGCGGGGCGCGGCATCTGCACAACAATCACAGACTAGGACAGACGTCATGGCTGCTTCGCCGCCTTTCAAACTCGACGACTACAAGAAGCGCATGGACGGCGCCGTCACAGCGCTCCAGCATGAGTTTTCCGGTTTGCGCACGGGCCGTGCCTCGCCCTCGCTGCTCGATCCGATCACGGTCGACGCCTATGGCGCTGTGTCGCCGCTGACCTCAGTGGCGAGCGTCAGTGTGCCAGAGCCGCGAATGATTTCGGTCAACGTCTGGGACAAGTCGGTGGTCGCCGCCGTGGACAAGGCAATCCGTTCTGCGAACTTGGGTCTCAATCCGATCATGGACGGCCAGACGCTCCGTATCCCGATCCCACCACTGACGGGCGAGCGGCGCCAGGAACTTGCCAAGGTCGCCGCAAAGTACGCGGAGCAACAGCGCATTGCGGTCCGCAATATTCGCCGCGACGCAATGGAACACCTGAAGAAGCTCGAGAAAGAGCACGCCATCAGCGAGGACGAACACAAGCGTCACGGCGCCGAGGTGCAAAAGACGACCGACGATCACATCAAGAAGATCGACGATACGCTTCACTCTAAAGAGCAAGAAATCATGCAGGTTTAGAGCCTGCGACGAACCAATGGCGCAGCCCGCTCCGTCTTCTGAACAAGCGATAACGCCGCGCCATGTAGCGATCATCATGGACGGTAATGGTCGCTGGGCGCGTCAGCGCAACCGGCCGCGCACCTTCGGCCATGCCGAAGGTGTTGAAGCACTTCGCCGAACCGTGGAGGCCGCCGGCGAACTTGGCGTCGAGTATCTGACAGTCTTTGGGTTCTCGACTGAAAATTGGCGGCGCCCGGTCGAGGAGGTCAATGCACTCTTCGACTTGCTCCGGCTCTACGTTGCGCGCGATCTCGATAAGCTCATGCGCGAAGGCGTGCGCGTGCGTGTTATCGGCGGACGAGAGGGGCTGCAGCGCGACATTGCCGGCATCATAGAAAGCGCTGAGGCGCGGACGCGCAATAACACCAAACTCAATCTCACCATCGCCTTCAACTATGGAGGCCAAGATGAAATTGTGCGCGCAGCCAGACGCGTCGCCGCGGATGTCGCCGCGGGCAAGTTGAATTCAGCGGATCTCGATAGCGGGAAGTTCGAGTCATATCTCGACACCCAGGACCTACCAGCCGCCGACCTCTTGGTGCGGACCTCCGGTGAATTTCGTTTGTCAAATTTCATGCTTTGGCAGTCTGCTTACGCAGAGTTGGTGTTCCTCGACGTGCTCTGGCCGGATTTTGGCAAGGACGCGCTCTCGCAAGCGATCGAAATCTACCGCGGCCGCGAACGCCGCTACGGAGGGACCGCGCCTGAGTCCGCCTGACACAGTCCAAGCAGCGCCCACGCGCGGCGACTGGTCAGATCTTCGCGCGCGCATCGTGTCAGGCCTCGTGCTCGCGTCGTTGGGGGTTGCAGCGGCCTTTGCTGGCGGGCCTTGGCTCGCCGCCGCCTGCGGCGCCGCCGTTGTCGCGATGAGCTATGAGTGGGCTCGAATGAGCGAGCCGGGCGCCTTCACGCCGGCATTCATGTTTTCACTCGCCGGATCGCTGGGTGCAGTGATGTTCTCAAGCTGGCAATATTTGACGTTCGCATTCTTTTGGATGGTCGCTTGTGCGATTGCCTCAGCGACGCGTCGGCGCAGCATCGCTGGTTTCATCGAGACTGCCGGTGGGGCGATCTATATCGGCTTGCCATGTGCGCTTTTCGTATGGCTGCGCGATCGTGGTCCTGAGGGGCTGGAGACGATCCTCGCATTATTCGCCATCATCTGGGCGGCCGATATTTTTGCCTATTTCGGCGGCAAGTTGATTGGAGGACCAAAAATCGCGCGCGGCCTTTCGCCGAACAAGACCTGGTCGGGGATCATCGCCGGCACGTTCGCCGGTGCGGCTGCGGGCTTAGGCTGCGGCCTTCTGTTCCAGGCAGACGCTACGCTACGCTTGCCATGGGTGATCATTGGCGCTCTGGTCGCGTTCAGCGGCTTGATGGGTGACCTGTTCGAGTCTTTCTTGAAACGGCGGTTCGGCGTGAAAGACGCTAGCAAGCTTATACCTGGGCATGGCGGTGTGTTGGATCGGATAGACAGCCTGATGGCGGCAACGCTGCTTGTCGGTGCGGCCTTGGCCTTCGGCCCGGGCGCGACTGCGTTGTTGTTCGGTCGCGGCATATGACGCGTACGCTCTCGATCCTCGGCGTCACTGGTTCTGTCGGCCAATCGACCATGCAGGTCATCGAAGAGCTGCGCGCTCAAGGGCGGGAGTTGCCAGTGGAGGCCGTTACGGCCGCAACGCGCGTCGACCTGCTCGCGGACGCCTGCCGGCGGCTGAGGCCCAAGTTCGCCGCGATCGCCAACCCGGCGCTCCTTGGGGAGGCGCGTGAGGCCTTGGTCGGCTTGGATATTGAAGTTGGGGCAGGGCCCGCGGCACTGGATGAGGCGGGCGCGCGGCCCGCCGACTGGGTGATGTCCGCAATTGTTGGCGCTGCAGGTCTCTCGCCGACCATGGCGGCGGTCCGCCGAGGGGGCCATGTTGCACTGGCGAACAAGGAGTGTCTGGTGTGTGCCGGGCCATTGTTCATCGAAGCCGCCAAGGCACATGGCGCAACGCTGTTGCCGGTCGATTCCGAGCATAACGCGATCTTCCAGGTCCTCACCCACCCAGAGCGGGTGGAGCGCCTGACGCTGACAGCCTCGGGAGGGCCATTCCGCACCTGGTCTCGCGAGCAAATGGCTCAAGCCACCCCAGCTCAAGCCTGCGCGCACCCGATGTGGAACATGGGCCGGAAGATTTCCGTCGATAGCGCCACGCTCATGAACAAGGGCCTAGAACTCATCGAGGCCTCGTATCTATTTGGTTTTAAATCCGAATTCATCGATGTGATCGTTCATCCGCAGAGTACGATCCATAGCTTGGTGCACTACATCGACGGCTCGGTGTTGGCGCAGTTGGGTTCCCCAGACATGCGCATTCCAATCGCCTACGCCCTGACTTGGCCGGATCGAGCCCACGTCTCCACGAGCCGCCTGGATCTCGCCAAACTCGCGCAGCTGACGTTCGAGGCGCCAGATCCAGTCCGCTTTCCCGCGCTAAGACTGGCTCGTGCCGCTCTGGACCGAGGCGCAAGCGCAACAACTGCCCTATCCGCGGCCAATGAGGTCGCCGTGGAGGCGTTTCTGGAGGGCCGTATTCGCTTTCTCGACATTTGCCGTACCGTCGAGGAAGCTCTCTCACACTTGGAGGGGGCTGAAGCTGGGCTTCTCGCAAAATTGCCTTCATCGTTCGATGAGGTGAGGGCGGTGGATCAGGCTGCTCGTCGGGCGGCGCGTCTTGTTGCGGGAAACACTGCGGCAGCCTAAAGGCTGACAGCGCCTCACAAAATTGGGCTCGGGAAGGAAGCGGTCGAATGCCGGATCTGCTGCAAAGCATCCAGGATTTGCTGATCACGCTGGCGTCGTTTGTCGTCGTGCTGAGCGTTGTGGTGTTCGTGCACGAGTTTGGCCACTTCCAAGTCGCGCGGTGGCGCGGTGTCGCGATCGACACGTTTTCAATTGGCTTTGGCAAGACGCTGATTGGCTGGCGCGACAAGCAAGGCGTGCAGTGGAAAGTTGGTGCGCTGCCGCTCGGCGGGTACGTGAAGTTCGCGGACGACGCCGATGCGATGTCGACGGCGCCACGTGAGAAGATTGAAGATCCCGTGGCTCTGGCGGAGGCGCGCGCCAAGGGTCTTTTTCATGCTCAGCCGCTAACGACCCGCTCGATGGTTGTCGCCGCTGGTCCGATCACAAACTTTATATTCTCGATCCTTGCCTTCGCTACGCTCGCATTCGTGCTTGGTCGCGATGTCGCCAGCATCAACGGCGTCGAGCCCAATTCGCCCGCCGCTGCTGCAGGCTTGCAAGCCGGTGACGTCATCCAGTCGATCGACGGCCAACGCATCGACACCTTCCAGGATGTGCAGCAGGTGGTGACCGTGTCGCCCGGCCGTACGTTAAGCGTTGTCGTCTTGCGTAGTGAGCAAGAAGTCATCCTGCAGCTGACACCGCGCGCACGCGAAGATAACCCGCAGCTTGGTTCGATCGGCGTCAGCCATGACTCGTCGCCAGGCAATCGCGAGCCAATCAATCCGTTGGCGGCCGTCGGCGTTGGCGCCTCCAATACCTGGCAGATTATCGCGCAAACAGGTTCTTATATCGGCGGGGTTTTCACCGGCCGCGAGTCCGGCAATCAGATCGCCGGACCGCTCGGAATCATCAACGTTTCTGGACAGGTCGCGAATTCGGCGCTGAGCGGGGGTGGCGATGATGTCACGTGGACCGACCGGTTGCTGATGCTGGTCCTGTCGCTACTCAATTTGGCCGCAGTGCTATCTGTAGCTGTCGGCATCGTGAATCTGTTGCCGATTCCGATCCTGGATGGGGGCCACTTGCTGTTCTACGCAATCGAAGGTGCGCGTGGGGGCAAGCCGTTGCCGCCATCGGCTCAAGAGTGGGCCTATCGGGCAGGATTCGCCGTGATGGCGAGTTTGTTCTTATTCGCAACCTGGAATGACATCACGAGGCTCTTTCCGGGTGCGCAGTAACAGCGGCTCGTCCTTGTCTTTCGCGGCAGGATGGGCTCTTAAAAACCTAGACGCTGGGGAGCGTCGGACGTCGAGGGCTTGATGAAGCGGGTACTGCGGGATGTAGCGCTCGGCGCACTTGGTTGCGTCGCCACCGTTGGCGCGGGGGCGGGCGCATTATTGGCGGCCAGTACGGACGCTTATGCTCAACAGAACCAGACGGCTGCGCCGCCGCAGGCGCAGGCCCCTGGCGTCGCTATCCGTCGCGTGCTGGTTGAAGGCAACCAACGCATCGAACCGGCGACGATTTCGTCCTACCTGCAGGTTGGTCCTGGGGACACGTTCGATCCCGAGCGGATCGACATGTCAATCAAGACACTGTTTGCAACAGGTCTCTTCTCGGACGTTCAGATCGAGCAACGCGGCAGCGACCTCGTTGTCGTGGTCAGTGAAAACCCGATTATCAACCGCGTCGTGTTTGAGGGCATGCGCACGCTCGACGAGGAAGACCTTGAAGGAGAAGTGCAGGCGCGTCCGCGGTCGGTGTTCACCCCCGCACGCGCCCAAGCCGACGTGCAGCGCATTCTCGACGTCTATCGCCGGAATGGACGCTTTGCGGCGCAGGTCACGCCCCAAGTGCGTGAGCTTGATCAGAATCGCGTCGATCTGATCTTCGAAGTCGACGAAGGGCCTGTGACGGGCGTTCGCGACATCAACTTCATTGGCAACGAAGAATTCTCTGATCGTCGGCTCCGTGACGCAATCGTCACGACTGAATCGACGTGGATGAATTTCTTCTCCAACAACGACAATTACGATCCTGATCGCCTCGAGTACGACCGCGAACAACTTCGCCAGTTCTACAACAATCGCGGCTACGCTGATTTCCGCGTCGTCTCGGCTGTGGCTGAACTTACGCCCGATCAGCGCGACTTCTTCATCACCTTTACGGTCGATGAGGGCGTCCAATACGAATTTGGTGAGATCACCATCCAAACCGAGCTGAACCGGCTCCCAGAGCCGCTGCTGCGCGCGGTGAACCCGATCCGTCCGGGCACGGTCTTCCGCGGCGATCAGATCGAAGACGCGATCGACGCTATGACGTACGTCGCCGGCACGGTCGGCTACGCCAACGTGCAGATCACTCCGGTGGTCGAGCGCGATCGCGAGACGCGCAAGGTCAACATAACGTTTGAGGTCGACGAAGGCCCGCGCACGTTCATCGAGCGCATCGATATCGTCGGCAACACCCGGACGGTGGACCGCGTCATCCGCCGCGAAATGCGCGTCAGCGAAGGGGATGCGTTCAACCGCGTTCTGCTCGATCGCTCGCAAGCGCAGATCCGCTCACTCGGCTTTTTCACGGACGTCAAAGTCGAAGACGCTGACGGTTCGCAGCCGGACCGCTCAGTTGTCACCGTCACCGTGGAAGAGCAATCAACGGGCGAATTTGCTTTCGCGGCTGGCTACTCATCAACGGAAAGCTTCCTGTTCGACGTTTCTGTCACAGAGCGTAACCTACGCGGTCGGGGCCAGTTCCTGCGCCTGCGCGCCTCATCAAGTTCGCAGCGCCAACAGCTGGATCTGCGTTTCACTGAGCCGCGCTTCATGGGCCGTGAAATTGCAGCTGGCTTCGATCTTTATTCGCTCCGCACGGACTTCCTCGATCAATCATCGTTCGAGAACCAGTCCACAGGCATCGGCCTGCGCACAGGCTTCCGGATTGGCGAACGCACGAACCTGGGCCTCACGTATTCACTGATCCAGGACGATACGCAGATCGCGGACGTCTACATCGACCACGATTCGAACATCCTCACGCCGGACGTGAACCAGTGCGACGCGGTCAACGTCAGCAGACCTCTCCTTTGCGACCAGGAGGGCACCTTCATCACCTCGGTGCTCGGCTTCCAAGTCAATTGGGACCGCCGGAACTCGCCGGTGAACGCGACGCGCGGCTTCAACTTGGATTTCAGCCAGGACGTGGCCGGTCTCGGCGGCGAAGTGAACTATCTGCGGACCGAACTCGAAGGCGGCATCTATTACGGCCTGCCATATGGCTTCCGGGCGCTGTTCCGTGGCAGCGCCGGTGTCATCGCCGGCTGGAATGGCGACAACGTCCGCATCAACGACCGCTTCTTCAAGGGCGGATCGTCCTTCCGTGGCTTTGATGTTGCCGGCATTGGTCCGCGTCAGCTGCTTGTCGACGACATCACCGGCGAGATCGTGCAGCGCGGGGATGCTGTCGGCGGCAACGCCTACGCCATCGGCACCCTGCAGCTCGATGTGCCATTGCCGCTTCCCGAAAGCTTCTCGCTCGGCAGCGCCTTGTTCGTCGATTTCGGCACGCTGGGGTATTTGGACGCTGCAAACCGTCAGACCGTCGATCTGGCTGGTGCAAACCGCCTCATTGTTGACGATTCCGCCAGCTTAAGAGTGGCGGCAGGGGTCTCGATCTTTTGGGACTCACCGTTTGGACCGGTGCAATTCGACTTCGCGCAACCGCTCCAATACGAGGATTATGATCGACGCGAACAATTCCGGTTCTCAACCCGGACGAGTTTCTGAGGAGAAGCGCAATATGCGTGTGGTGAGTTTGTTTTCTGCGGCCGCTCTTGCGGTGGCCGCACTAGCTGTGTCGTCTGATGCTCTGGCGCAGCGCAACCGTGGCGGTGGTCAATCAACGACGGCGGTGGTGATCAATTATCAGCGCGTGGCCGCTGAATCGGTTTTGGGTCGCGACCTGCAAGCCAAGATTGCTGCGCTGCGCCAGCAATTTGCGTCGGAAGCGCAAGCTCTGCAGCCCGAGCAGCAGTCGCTTGAGCAAGAACGCACGCGCCTCCAGACGGCGACGCGCAACATGTCGCAAGAGCAAATCCGTAACAGCACGACATATGCGCCGCAGTTCCAGCAGTTCGCTCAACGCCTGCAGGCTTTTGAAGGCCGCGCCGGTGCTCTGCGCGGTGATATGGAATGTTCGTCGCTGATCTCGCTGCGCGATTTCGACCGCCAGGTTGGCCCGATCGTTCAGTCCGTGATGCAGTCACGCGGCGCCGGCATCGTAATCGACTCCAGCAACGTCACCCAATCTGATCCAAACTTCGACATCACCACGACAGTGATCCAGCAGCTTGACCAGAACCAAAATACCCGCGTTGCGAACGTTGCCCGCCATGCGGCCAGCGAGTGCCAAGGCCAACAACAGCCCAACGCACAGGCCCCGGCGCAATAAGCGCTACGGACAGTGACATCGGGCTTCGGCTGCGCCAAATAGTCGGCGCATGATCGATCCCCGCTTTTACGAGGCGCTCGGACCGGTAACGGTCCGGGCGCTTGCGCCTTCTAGCGATATCGGCGGCGACGCCGAGCGCGAGATTGTTGGCGCTGCTCCCGCAGACAGAGCCGGCCCAAAAGACCTCTGCTATTATGAAGGCAAGAAAGGCGCTGTCCTGGAAAGCGCGCCTGGCGCCTGCATTATCCCGGCGGCGCTTGCGCATCTCGCGCCGAATGCCGGGGCTCTCATCCTCAATGATCGTCCGCGCTCGCTGTTTGCTCGCATAACGCCTGCACTCATTCGTCCGCGCAGCTTCACTTCGAAAGCGGCTGTGGATCCCAGCGCTAGGCTCGAAGGCGACGTGCGGCTGGGAAGTGGCGTCGTCATTGGTGCTAACGCCGAGATTGGCGCCGGAACGGAGATTGGACCGAACACAGTCATTGGCCCCGGCGTTTGCATCGGGCGCCGTTCCAAGATTGGCGCCCGTGTCTCGATCTCGTTCGCCTTGGTTGGCGATGAGGTGAACATTCTGTCGGGGGCGGTGATTGGTGAGCAGGGTTTCGGCGTCGCCGGTGATGCCTCCGGAACCGTGGATGTCCCGCACCTCGGGCGCGTCGTCATCCAGGATCGCGTTACGATCGGTGCGAACTCCTGCGTCGATCGCGGTGTGTTCGACGACACGGTGATCGGCGAGGGGTCCAGGATCGATAATCTCTGCCACATCGCGCACAATTGTCAGATTGGCCGCGGGGTGCTGATTGCCGCGTTTGGCGGCATCTCCGGATCTACGAGGGTCGGCGACGGCGTTACGCTGGGAGGCCGCGTTGGCGTGGCGGATCACCGCAACATCGGGCCCGGCGCTACCCTTGCGGGTGGAGCTGCCGTGTTCCAAGACGTGCCCGCAGGCGAGGTTTGGAGCGGCTATCCGGCCAAACCGTTACGTAAATGGCTTCGTGAAGCGGCTTGGCTAAGCCGCCGAGCCGCAGGGGCGCGCGATGAAAGCAAATGATCTGACAGAACAGCAGAAGACCACGGATGACGTGATCGAGATCGGCGAGATCCTTCGCCGCCTTCCACACCGCTATCCCTTTTTGCTGATCGATCGCGCGGTCGATTACATCCCAAACAAGTCCATCCGCGGCATCAAGAACGTCACCATCAACGAGCCGTTTTTCCCGGGCCACTTTCCGGGTGCGCCCGTGATGCCCGGCGTCCTCCAGATCGAGGCGCTCGCCCAAACCGGCGCTGTGCTGATGTCAAAAACTCTTGAAGCCGACATCACCAAGCACCTCATCCTTTTCATGTCAGTCGAAGGCGCCCGCTTTAAAAAGCCGGTCATGCCGGGTGACACCATGGAGATGTTCGTCGAGGTGCTCTTTCAGCGCCGCAATATCTTCAAATTCAGAGGCCGCGTCGAAGTGCGAGGCGAACTCGCAACCGATTGCGAATTCGCCGCCATGAAGGCTGACCGTCCGCAGGATTCGCTATGAGCGCCAAAGTTCACAAGACCGCCGTTGTCGATGACAGCACCGAGCTCGGCGTTGACGTCGAAATTGGTCCAGGCTGCGTCATTGGACCAAACGTAAAGCTCGGAGATGGGACCAAGCTCATCGCTCACGTCTTCATCGAGAGCCACACCGAGCTTGGCGCTAACAACACGGTGTTTCCATTCGTCGGGCTCGGCGGCGCGCCGCAGGACCTGTCCTACAAGGGCGAACCGACGCGGCTCGTCATTGGCAACAACAACGTCATCCGCGAGCACGCCACAATCCATCGCGGCACCGTACGCGGACGGGGCGTCACCACTGTCGGCAACGACTGCCTCATCATGGGCAATTGCCACGTCGCACACGATTGCAACGTCTCCAACAACGTCATCATGGCGCAGACCGCGACGATCGGCGGTCACGTCCAAGTTGGCGACTACGCTTTCCTTGGCGGATTGAGCGGTGTGCACCAGCACGGACGGGTTGGCCGGTTCTCTTTCGTCGGGGCCTCTGCGCTGATGACGACGGATCTGATCCCGTTCGGCTCTGCAATCGGCAATCACGCGCATCTCGGCGGCTTGAATGTTGTCGGCCTGAAGCGCCGCGGCTTCACGCGTGAGCAAATCCACGATCTGCGCGCCGCGTATCGATTGTTGTTCGCGGAAGAGGGCACGTTCCAAGAGCGCATCGACGACTGCATCGAAGCCTATTCAGGCAATCCACAAGTGATGGAAATCGTCGACTTCATCCGCGCCGACGCGGCGCGGCCGCTCTGCATGCCGCGAGATTAGCGATGAGCGGCTGGCGCAAGCTCGGCGTCATCGCCGGCGGCGGCGAGCTTCCGGTCGTGCTCGCAGAGCATCTCGCGGGGACGCAGCGTCCGTATTTTGTTGCCCGCGTGGCGCCGAATGCCGACCCGGCTCTCGATGCTCATCCCGGCGCAACACACGGTCTCGGCCAGATGGGCGCGCGTATGGATGCAATGCGCGAAGCCGGTTGCGATGCCGTCGTTCTGCTGGGCCAGGTCCAACGCCCAGACCTGAAGACACTCCAACTCGATGATGTCGCGATATCTATGCTCCCTGCCATTTTGGCGGCCATGCCAAAGGGTGATGACGCTCTGCTCCGTGCGGTTCTGAATGAGCATGAGAAGGCGGGCTTCACGGTGCTGGGCGCCGACCAAGTTATGAGCGATCTGCTGGCGACACCCGGCGTCTGGGGAGCGATTGCTCCAAACGAACAGCAAAAAAAGGAAATCGCCAAAGCCGCCAAGGTCGCTGCCGCGAGCGGCGCCTTCGATATCGGCCAGGGCGTCGTCGTATGCGACGGCCTGGTGCTCGCGGTCGAGGCGCAAGAAGGCACCGACGCGATGCTTCGCCGGGTCGCCGAATTGCCAACGGCAATTCGCGGTACGCCGCAAGCGCGCCGTGGCGTGTTGGTCAAGCGACCGAAGCCGATTCAGGAGCGCCGCATCGATCTGCCCACCATAGGCGTTCGAACGATAGAAGGCGCGGCTGGCGCCGGCCTCGCCGGGATCGCCGTGGAGGCCCAGGGCGCACTTGCGGTTCGGCGAGATGAGATCATCACCGCAGCTAATCGCGCGGGCATATTCGTCTACGGCTTCACCGCAAACGAAGTTGATGCAGCGTGACGAAACGGATCTTCCTCGTCGCGGCGGAATCCTCAGGTGATGCGCTAGGCGCCGATCTCGCGCGCGTGCTCAAAGAACGCAATTCCGCTTTGGACATCCAAGGCGTCGGCGGCCCCCTCATGACGGAGCAGGGCGTCCCGAGTCAGGCGGACATCAAAGGGCTTGCAGTCCTTGGGTTTATCGATGGCTTGCTTGCGTACTCGCGCGTTAAGGCGGCTGTGGCGGCGACGGTCTCGGCAATCTTGAAAGCCAAGCCAGACGTCGTGGTCCTGATCGATTCTTGGGGGTTCACGCTGCGGGTTGCGCTTGGCGTGCGCGCCGCTGCCCCAGAGATCAAGCTCGTCAAGTATATCGGCCCGCAAGTGTGGGCGACGCGTCCCGGGCGCGCCAAGACGTTGGCTGCCGCTGTCGACCATCTCATCTGCATCCATGATTTCGAGGTGCCGTTCTACGAGCCCTACGGACTTCAGTGCACGGTTTGCGGCCATCCCGCGCTTGGCCGTTACAGCCCCGGCGACGGTGCAGCGTTACGTGCGCGCCAAGGCTTCACACCCAAGGAGAAAATTATTCTCGTGCTGCCAGGCAGCCGTAGCGGCGAGATCCGTCGCATAGGGCCAACGCTTTGGGCCGCAGCCGAACTCCTGGATCGCGATCGTGACGTGCGGATCATTACCGTCGCAGCAAATAGCGTGCGTGAGCAGGTCACTGCGCAGGTGCCGGCCGCCATCCGCATTCTAGACGAGAAGGAAAAAGAAGATGCCTTTGCTGCCGCGACTGTTGCGCTCGCGGCGTCCGGCACAGTCACCACCGAAGTGGCCTTGCAGGGCACGCCTGTCATTGTCGGCTACAAGCTTGGCTGGATCACTTGGGCGATCGCGCGCGCGTTCCTCTTCAAGTCGAAATACGCCTCACTCATGAATGTCGCCGCGGACGCCGAGGTTGCGCCAGAGTTCATTCAAACGCGTTGCACGCCCGAGAACATAGCCGCAGCGGCTGCCCCCATCCTCGACAGCGCCGACGCCCGTGAAGAGCAAATCCGCGCGCAGGATGAAGCGCTCGCCAAGATGGGTAGGGGTGGCAGACCCGCGGCGGATATCGCCGCGGATGCCGTTTTCAACGTTCTGGAAGCTTAGCGGCGATCGAGAGCCACGTAGTCACGCTTCGGTGCGCCTGTGTAGACCTGCCGCGGGCGTCCGATCTTCTGACTCTCGTCTTCCATCATTTCCGTCCATTGCGCGATCCACCCAACAGTACGCGCGACGGCGAACAACACCGTGAACATGGAAGTCGGGAAGCCCATCGCACGCAACGTGATGCCTGAATAGAAATCGATGTTTGGATAAAGCTTGCGGCTCACGAAGTACTCATCGCTGAGCGCGATCTTCTCAAGTTCCATCGCAACTTTGAGCGTCGGATTATCAAGGCCGCCTGTTTCTTTCAGCACAGCATGGCAAAGCTTCTGCATCGCTTTCGCGCGCGGATCGTAGTTCTTGTAAACGCGGTGGCCAAATCCCATCAAACGGACATCGTCGTTCGGATCTTTCACGCGTCGTATAAATTCTGGGATGTTATCAACGTGCCCGATTTCTTCGAGCATGTTGAGCGCAGCTTCGTTGGCGCCGCCGTGAGCGGGTCCCCAGAGGCACGCGATGCCCGATGAAATGCAAGCAAACGGATTGGCGCCGGAGGAGCCCGCCAAACGCACTGTCGAGGTTGAGGCGTTTTGTTCGTGGTCGGCGTGAAGAATGAAGAACACGTCCATCGCGCGCGCCAAAACTGGGTTGACCTTGTAGTCCTCCGCCGGGACCGCGAAGCACATGCGCAGGAAGTTCGACGCATAGTCGAGTTCGTTGCGCGGGCTCACGAACGGTTGGCCGATGGAATATTTGAACGCGCGCGCCGCAATGGTCGGCATCTTCGCGATCAGGCGGTGGCTCGCGATCGTACGTTGCACCGGATCGTTGATGTCGGTGCTGTCGTGATAGAATGCGGCCAGAGCGCCAACAGTGCCCACCATGATCGCCATCGGGTGCGCGTCCCGGCGGAAGCCTTCAAAGAAGCGATCGAACTGCGCGTGCAGCATCGTGTGGTAGGTGATATCCTTAGCAAAGCGCTGATACTCGGCCGTGTTCGGCAGTTCGCCATTCGCCAAGAGATAGCAAACCTCGAGGAAACTTGAGTGCTCAGCCAATTGGTCGATCGGGTAGCCGCGATAGAGGAGCACGCCTTCATCGCCGTCGATGTAGGTGATCTGGCTCTCGCAGGAGGCCGTCGAGGTGAAGCCCGGATCGAAAGTGAACACGCCCGTCTGAGCGTAAAGTTTCCGAATATCGACGACGTCGGGCCCGACACTCCCGCCGTACACCGGCAGCTCAAGCTGCTTGTTGTTTACGGTGATCGTAGCCGAAGGCTTCTTGGTAATTTTGCTCTGCATCGACGTCCGTCCTCAAACTTGATCCGTGATGCGCGCCAGCGCTTCCTCACGGCCTAACAATTCCAGCGTCTGGCCCAAGTCTGGAGATGGCGTGCCGCCCGTGAGCGCCGCCCTCAGTCCCGGGCCGATTTGTCCTAAGCCAACGCCCTCGCTGGTAGCGAAAGCCTTAAGTGTGCTGCCAAGTGCTACATGATTCCACGATGGCTCTTTTTCGAGCGCGTCACGCAGGCGCGAAAGGCGTGGCTTGAAGTCGTCGTTGAGCAACTTTTTCGCTGTGTCGTCAAGCGTTAGCGGTCGCTTGACCAGAACGAACCGCGCCTGTTCCGCAAGCTCGGGAATGGTCTTTGCTCGCTTTTTCAGCAGCGGAATGGCGCGCGTCAAAGCAGCCGCCGAGTCGCCGCCTAATGGAGCATCATCCGCGGCCTTCAGATGCTCTTCGACGAGGCGTGTCACACGTGCGTCATCGGCCAAAGAAAGGAAGTGCGCGTTGACTGAATCCAACTTCTTGAAGTCGAGCCGCGCCGGGGCTTTGCCGATTTGGCCGATCTCAAATTGTGGAATCGCATCTTCCTTGGTCAGAATTTCATCGTGACCTGGACTCCAGCCTAGCCGCATAAGGTAGGCATTCATGGCTTCGGGCAGATACCCCATGTCGCGCCATTCGTGCACCGCCTGTGCGCCGTGGCGCTTCGAAAGTTTCTTACCGTCTTCGCCGTGAATGAGCGGCACGTGCGCGAACAGCGGCGGCGTCCAATCCATGGCTCTGTAGATGACGATCTGCCGCGCAGCGTTGGTGAGGTGATCGTCACCGCGAATGACGTGGGTCACCGCCATGTCGTGATCGTCGACAACAACCGAAAGCATGTACGTCGGATTGCCGTCCGCACGGAGCATTACAAGATCGTCGATATCGCGCGCCTTGATCTGGACGTCGCCTTGGATCAGGTCAGCGTTGACCACCTCCCCCTCGTCGGGCGCGCGCAGGCGTACTGTGAACGGCGCCTCCGCTGACGGCGGCGCTTTTCCATCGCGATACGGTGAGCGGATTGCGCGACCCTCAGCGTGAGCTTGGCTGCGCGCTGCCTCTTGCTCTTGCGGCGTCATGTAGCAGCGAAAAGCCGTGCCGCGCGCAATCATCGCGCTGGCGGCCTCGCGATGGCGTTCGGCGCGCGCGAACTGATAGATCGTCTGCCCATCGTGCTTCAAGCCAAGCCACTCCATTCCCTCAAGAATGGCGTCGATCGCTTCTGGCGTAGAGCGAGCCCGGTCGGTGTCTTCAATTCTAAGAAGGAAGGTGCCGCCCATCTTTTTCGCGAACAGCCAATTGAAAAGGGCGGTACGCGCGCCTCCGATATGGAGGTAGCCTGTGGGCGAGGGGGCAAAGCGTGTGACGACGCTCATCGGGGGCAACGTGGGATGGTCAAAACGGGCGCGTGGTAGCACGCGTGAAGCGTTTTCTCCTAGCCGCGCTCTGAGTGCTGTTTTGACCCTCCAGCGGGACCGTTGGATGTTAGGGCTCCCGCTCGCAATGATCGCCGGCGCCGCCGCCTGGATGCTGGCGCCTACTAAGCCACCCGTTTCAATAGGGCCCGCGGCATTCTTGGTCGCGACCGCAGGCGCGCTCGCGTCACTTGTTGGGCCTCACGCAACGCCAACAACCTGGACGGCACGATTAAGACAGGTGCTGGCTGACATGTTCGCGTTGCTGGCTGCTGCGGGACTCGGCGCGCCAGCAGCAAACGCGCGCGCCGCAGCGTCGAACGCGCCTGGCGCTGAGACATTCATCGCCTATGGACGCCACGAACACCCAGCGCAGATCACGAATAGCGGCGGATCATCGCTACAAGCTTGCCCTGAACGCGCACACGATCCGGTCCGAAGATACGCGTTTCATAGGCGGGGTTTGCGGCTTCAAGTGCGATCGAGTTACCGCGCTTGCGCAAACGCTTCAGAGTGGCTTCTTCGTTGTCCACCAACGCCACGACGATATCGCCACTGTCGGCGGTTTCGACGCGTTTAATGATCACGACGTCGCCGTCGAGGATGCCGGCCTGGATCATCGAGTCGCCTTTGACTTCGAGCGCGAAGTGATCGCCCGAGCCAAGAAGGTCCTCTGGCGCCTGAACACGGCCGACTTCGCTTTGGATCGCCTCAATCGGCACTCCCGCTGCAATTTGCCCAAGGATCGGGATACCAGCGGAGGAGGGGCTAACACGCCCGTCGCCGACGACCGACGGCTTGAACGACTGGCGCCCCTTGGGCGGCGCTGAAGGGGCTGCGCTGTCCGGCAGCTTCAAGACTTCGAGAGCCCGTGCGCGGTGGGGCAGACGACGCAGGAAACCGCGCTCCTCAAGCGCAGTAATCAGTCTGTGAATGCCCGACTTGGACGCTAGATCGAGCGCCTCTTTCATTTCATCGAACGAGGGCGAAACGCCTGTCTCTTTGATCCGCTCATGGATGTAGAGCAGCAGTTCTTTTTGTTTCGCTGTCAGCATGACTTGGGACCAAATGGTGAACGATGTCACGTTCTATATCCGTTCCAAGTGCAGGGTCAAGTCCAGTTTGGTTAACGCCGAAGTAGTGAGCGCGTAGCTTTCGCCACATCAGCTTGGCGCATCAAACTCTCGCCCACGAGAAATGCTGAAGCGCCGGCAGCGCTCAGCCGCGCTATTTCTTCATGGCTGAAGATGCCAGATTCCGAGACGATCGTTGCACCGTTCGACACATGCGCAGCAAGGCGCTCGGTGGCGCCTAAGTCCGTCTCGAATGTTGCAAGCGATCTGTTGTTGATTCCAATCAGCTTGAATCCCAGCCGCAGCGCCCGCGCCATCTCGGATTCGTCGTGTACTTCAACCAACGCATCCATACCGTACGCTTCGGCAGCGTCGTTGAGATCCGATGCGAGCGCATCGTCAACGACCGCGAGAATAATCAGTATTGCATCAGCGCCAATGGAACGGCTCTCAGCGATCTGCCATTCATCGACCATGAAATCCTTGCGCAAAACGGGGAGGCTGCAGGCGGTTCGTGCAGCGACGAGATAGTCCTCATGTCCCTGAAAACTCGGCGCGTCCGTCAGCACCGAAAGACATGTTGCGCCTCCAAGCGCGTAGGCTTGGGCGAGCGCTGCGGGATTGAAGTCCGCGCGAATGAGCCCCTTCGAGGGACTGGCCTTCTTGATTTCCGCAATAAGCGCCGGCTTTTGAGCTTTGAGCGCGCGGGCAAAGCCTCGCGGCGGAGTCTGCCTGCGGACGGCATCATCCAAATCACGCTGCGACGTGGACGTTTTGCGCGCCGCTACCTCATCGCGCTTATAGGCCACGATCCGTTCGAGGACGCTCACGGGGCGCTCCTGGATACTTCAATCAAGCAAGCCAATGCTTCACGCGCCGCGCCACTGTCCAGCGATTCAATCGCCAATCGATGACCTTCAACGACGCCTGCCGCTCTGCCTGCAACGAAGAGTGCGGCGGCAGCGTTGATCAAAACCGCGGCGCGATGCCCAGGCCGGCCACCGCCACTCAACATCGCGCGCATTTCTTCTGCATTCTCCTGTGCCGCGCCGCCTCGAAGATCGGGATGCACGTCCGCCGCTCTCGTGGCGGGTTGGTGGGCGATTTGGCCACCATCTAATGTCGCTACACAATTGGCGTCCTGGCCCGCCGCCGAAAGTTCATCGAGCCCGCCAGCGCCATGGACGACAAGCGCCTTTTCGCAACCAAGTTGGTGTAGAGCGCCAGCCACCGGGTCTACGAAATCTGCACTGAAGACGCCTACCAGCTGCCGCTTGACACCCGCAGGATTGGACAGAGGGCCGAGCAGGTTGAAGATCGTGCGCTTGCCGATTTCACGCCGCGCCAACGCCACGTGACGCATCGCGGGGTGATGATTTTGTGCAAACAGAAAAGCCACGCGCGCCTCGCGAAGGCAGCGTTCAAGGAGTGCGATATCGCCGGTCAATCGAACACCCAGCGCTTCGAGCACGTCCGCGGCGCCAGACTTCGAACTCATGGCGCGATTGCCGTGCTTGGCGACGGGGACGCCGCAACCAGCAACGACGAACGCCACTGCCGTCGAGATGTTCAGCGTGTGAGCGCCATCGCCACCCGTCCCGCATACATCAACGGCGCCCGCAGGCGCGGTGAGCCCCACCATGCGCGAGCGTAACGCCCGCGCACCGGACGCAATCAAGGACGGATCATGCATCAACGGCGTCGTGAGCGTAAGGAAGCGCTTGATGTCGTCATGAGCGGCGACGCCGTCCATAATCTCCCTGAAAGCGCCGTCGACGGTCTCTGTTGGCAGCGGTTGGCCGGCTTCTAGGACAGCAAAACAAGCGCGGAGACTCATCGGAGATTCGCGGCCACAAGGAAGTTTCGCACGATCGCATGCCCATGCTCTGACGCGATCGACTCCGGATGAAACTGCACCCCAAAGACCGGGCGCGACTTGTGTGAAAGTCCCATCACCTCGCCATCGCTGGTTTCAGCGTCGATGTTCAGCTCCGCTGGAAACGTTGCGCGCTTCACTGCCAGTGAATGGTAGCGCGTCGCTCGAAACGGAGAGGGTAGACCTCGAAACAAGCCGCCACCGCAATGGGTCACTTCCGAGACTTTGCCGTGCATGATCTCCTGCGCACCAACCACATCGCCGCCAAAGGCTTGGCCCATCGCCTGATGGCCAAGGCACACGCCGAACATCGGCAGATCGTGCGGGGCCTTGGCCAGCAACTCAAGGCAGATCCCGGCCTCGGCCGGGGTGCAGGGGCCAGGCGAAAGGATAATCGCTTTGGGCCTCTTTTTCAGAACGCCCTCGACGCTCAACGCATCGTTGCGAACCACTTCAGCGTTAACACCGAAGTCCTCGACGTAATGGACGAGGTTGTAGACGAAACTATCGTAGTTATCGATGACGAGGAGCATGGGACTCACGAAGCGGCAAGACGATCGGATTAAAGCGTCGTCACGCGCGCCATCGTTCGGAGTTCGACTGCTTGTCCATCACCCACAGTCTAGACGAATTCGCCGTCATGCAAACTGGATGACCGGAAAAAGAAATGGCGAGCCCGAAGGCTCGCCAGCTTAGCGTAGCGGTGGGCGCGATTAGCGTCCTGGCGCCCCGCCAAGCGCTTCCAATTGAGCCCGATTAAGATCGTCGCTCGTATACCGGCCATCTGCCACCGCTAGTTGAACGGGCTGCGGCAGGTCAGAGGAGGCAGCGGCGTTTGCTGAAGCGTCCCCTTGGACCGTGAGAGTTGGCGCATATGCTGACGCTTCGGCCTCGCCACTCGCCGTTGCCCCACCAGCCTCGGCTGCATTTTCCGTAGTTTCAGCCGCCGCATTGATCGTAGGGCGTGCGTCAGGTGTGGTGATGGTCGCTGCGGCGGTTGTGTCTGGGGTCGTGGTGGGGGAGACGATCTCGGCAGCGGCTTCCCCGGTTCCACTCTGAGGCGCCGCTGCCGCTTGGCCTGCCTCGGTGGCCTGCGTCACCGGCGCGGTGACGCTCGGAGTGGTGACCGTCCCTTGCACCGTTTCACCTGAGCTTATTTGAGCGAAAGCGGGCGCTGCCAAAGCAAGTGCGGCGCTGGCGCCAGAAGCGATCAAGAACTTTTTCATGCGGACTCTCCAAGCGACCTGGAAGGGAGGTTCCAGCGTGATTGAACGCAAGACAACGCATGCGCCCGTTGTTGGGGGCCGCGGAACTTCGTTTAATTCATCGTAAGCGTGGAACTAAGCGTACCGCCAAGCTTCACTGGCCGCGCGGAAGAGCGCGCGCGACTTATGGAGCGTCTCTTGCAGTTCCGCTTCCGGATCGCTGTCCAGCACCACGCCACCGCCAGCTTGAACGAATAGCTTTCCGTCTTTCACCACTGCGGTACGCAAGGCGATACAAGTATCCATATCGCCACCAGCGCCGAAATAACCGACCCCGCCAGCGTAGATTCCGCGCTTGTGCGGCTCGACTTCGTTGATGATTTCCATCGCACGAATTTTCGGTGCGCCGGTTACGGTGCCGTGCGGAAATCCCGCCAACAGTGCGTCGAGCGCCGAGAGATCGGGTTTCAGCTCGCCCTCGACGTTGGACACGATGTGCATCACGTGGCTGTAGCGCTCGATCGTGAACGCCTCAGTCACACGAACGTGCGCCGAACCCGCGGTGGCCGCCGCCGCATTCGATCCTGCCTTTGATCCGCGCACGGCAACTCGCCCCAAATCGTTACGTGCGAGGTCTACGAGCATGAGATGTTCCGCACGCTCCTTCGGATCTGCTAGTAGATCTTGCTCAAGCGCACTATCCTCGGCTGGCGTTGCCCCGCGCGGCCGCGTGCCCGCGATAGGACGAATGGTGATCGTATCACCGCGCTTGCGAACCAGGATTTCGGGACTCGAACCCACCACCGCAAAGTCGGCAAAGTTCAAATAGTACAGAAACGGCGAGGGATTCATCCGTCGCAGCGAGCGATACAACGCAAACGGCGGCGCCTTGAGCGGCGCTGAAAAGCGCTGACTGGGCACGACTTGAAAGATGTCGCCGGCGCGGCAGTAAGCTTTGCACTTCGTAACCAACGCACGGTACGCGTCCGGCGCGGTATTCGAGTGGGGCTCAACGACTTCGGGGGCGAGCACCTTGCCACTTTTTCGGGGCAGAGGGCGATCCAGCGCGCGCCACACGCGCTCCAAACGCACGCGCGCCGCCTCGTAAGCGCCGGCGGCTGATTGTCCAGCGCGTCTGCGCGCGGGTGTGATCAGCGTGATTTCACCAGTTACGTTGTCAAACACCGCCACGATTGTGGGTCTGACCAACAATGCTTCTGGCGTTCCAATTGGATCGGCTTCCTTCGCAGGGAGCCGCTCAACTTGGCGGACCATATCGTAGCCGAGGTAGCCAAATAGTCCTGCGGACATCGGCGGCAAATGATCCGGGAGTTTCAACGCAGAACGGCTGAGCAGTTTCCGTAAGCTCTTCAGGGGCGCGTCACGTTGAGGACGAAACGCGCTATCGGCAAAACCTCCGCGACTGATTGCGGCCTTCCCGTCTCGAACACGCCAAACGAGATCCGGCTTCAATCCAATGATTGAGTAGCGACCGCGAAAATCGCCGCCTTGAACGCTCTCAAGAAGAAAAGCGCCAGGCTTGCCGGCGCCTAACTTCAACATCGCGGCAACTGGCGTCTCAAGGTCGGAAACGCGACGCATCCACACCACGCCACCACCCGTGGCGTGGGCCTCAGCGTAATCGGCTAGCGCCGGTTCCAGCGCTACCGCAGTCGCGTTCATTGACCTTCTTCGTCAGTCGCGTTCGAGGCGCGGTACACGCTGGTGATGACAGCCTCGTTGCGGCGGGGATTAGCGCTCGATACGATCTCGCCTTGGATGGCTTCCATGACGCTTGTGCTGACGCCGCAATAGGGCGGGGCGCCTGCTTGGAGAGCTTGCTGCAAGCACGGGCGCTCCGCGTAAGTGCGTGTGGCTTCCAAGATTTGGGGATCGGCCGCCGAGATGTCGGGACGGTTGATGTGCTCGACGACCGCGACGAGAACGCCAGCGCGACCAACCTCACTGATAGCCGCGCCTTCGGCGGCGCCGAACGTCTGGCTCGCCAGACCTTGTGGCAGACCTTGCATCGCTGAGCGACGATCGAGGGTACGCGACGCAACGACGACACGAGCCCGGTTCGCCGCTGCGGCTTGCGCGAGCGTTTGACCGCCATTGACTGCCGCCGTGATCTGTTCACCCAACTCGCGCAGACGACGCGCGCGCTCACGCTGGATCCATCCTTCCACCAGTTCAGCGCGAACCTCGGCGAGGGGCCGCACGCTTGCCGGGATGATGCGATCAACGCCTGCGATTACGTCCGCATCACCAGCCGGTGTGAAATCGGTCGCTTCGCCTTCGGCAGTCTGGAACGCGACCGACAAGACTTGTTCACTGCCAGCCAAGGCCTCGACCGGACGACCTTGCTGGTCGCGGCCGCCAGCCTCCACCGCTGCAATAGTGACAGTCGGAAGGCCATTCGCACGGGCCGCGTCGGCCAACGATGCGCCACCAGCGCGCGCTTCTTCAAATGCTGAAATCGCGGAGCTCAGAAGGTCATGGGCCTCGTCTGCCGCAATGGCGTTGCGGAGTTCATCACGATGTTCAGCGTAAGTTGGCGTCACCGCAGGCGTAGAAGATTCAACCCGCACGACGACGAACGGCGACAGCGAAGCGCGCGCCGCAACTGCAGGCCCGCGCACCCGAGCGCTGAACACGGCAGCGCCGACCGCATCGTCTGGCACTTCCGCTTGGGTTTGGTTTTCACCGCGCGTCACTTGCAGGCCGAGGGCTTGTGCAACCGCAGCGGCGCTCTCACCACGGTTCAAGCGAGCGGCAATGTCGTTTGCCTGGGTTTCGCTTGTCGCGGTGATACGCACATAGGTGCGGCGTTCCGGTTGCGTGAGGGTGGCAACGCGGGCGTCAAACTCCTCCCGAATGCGTGCTTCTGGGACCTCCACGCGTCCTGCGAAATCCGAGGGACGCGCATAGACCAGCGTGAGTGCGCGGAATTCTGGCAATCGAAGCGCTTGCTCGTTGTCTTCGTAGAACGCTTGCACCTGCGCGTCGTTGGGCTGGGGAATTGTGCCAACAGCAGAGGCGGGCGCCTCTGCAACGGAGATGACGCGCGTCTCGGAGTCGAACGCGTAGGTCAGTGCGCCGAAGCTTGATGGCGCGCGAATGCCAGTCGCCAGCGACTGGATCAGCATCTGCGTCGTGAGGTCACCGCGTACGTCGCGTTCGAATTCTGGCTGCGTGTAACGCATCTGCTGCAAGAATGCTTCATAAGACGTCTCGTCAAAAGCACCGGTCACGGCATTGTGGACTGCCGGAATCTCACGGATGCGGTTGGCAACCATCAGATCGCTCGCGCTCACGCCCACCTTGTCGGCATAAACATACATCGCGACGCGGTTAATCATGCCCTCAAGCAAACGGAGATGGAGACCTGCATCGACAGCTTCTTGCTGGCTAATGTTGTTGCCGTTGGCGCGTTCGCCGCGGAGCGTCAGCTCCATCTCGCGCGTCAGTTCGGGTGGCGTAATATCTCTGCCGCCGACATTCGCTACGGCATTGCTTCCGCCGATGTTGAAGCCGCTGTTCGGGATCAAGAACAGAACCGTGGCCAGGCCAACGAGGCCGACAATGATGGTCGCGATCCAGCCGCGGGTGATATTCCGAAATTGCAGAAGCATGAGCCGTTCCGTATGCGTGAGGCGGCGGACCATAGAGAGCGCCCCTCGAAGGGGCAATTGTCGCATGCCGCCGCAGCGGTTCAGTCAGGGGAGAGGGTATGGGCGCGCGTAAGCCGTTGATCGCGGGAAATTGGAAGATGTTCGGCCGCGCCGCTGATTTGGCCGAAATAGGGGTATTGGCCGAAACAATCGGCGCTGCCGCAGGGCGGATCGACATCCTCATTTGCCCCCCAGCCGCCTACGTTCAGTCTTCCGCCTGGCAAAATCGGTCGGGCCCCATTCTCATTGGCGCACAGGACTGTAGCCCGAATGGCGCCGATGCTGCCCGTACCGGAGAGGTCAGCGCAGCAATGTTGGCGGATGCGGGCGCCAAATACGTCATCGTCGGCCATTCTGAGCGCCGACAAATTCACAAAGAAACTGACGATCTTGTGAGGCAGAAGGCTGAAGCGGCGCTATCGGCTGGGCTCATTCCGATTGTCTGTGTCGGCGAAACCCAAGACGAGCGGACGGCAGGAAAGGTGGCCGACGTGGTCGGCCGGCAGGTACGTAGTAGCGTTCCTTCCCAAAGCGGGGCCTTTGTGGTGGCGTATGAACCTGTTTGGGCGATCGGGGGAAATTCGACCCCGACGCTAGCTGAAATCGCCGAGGTCCATGCCCTCATTCGCGAAACGCTCGCTGGTCAATTCGGTGGGCAAGCGAACGACACCCGCATTTTGTATGGTGGCTCGGTCAATCCAAAGAACGCAGGCGAGATATTCACCGTAGCGGGCGTGGACGGCGCCCTTGTTGGGCGTGCGAGCCTGAAAGCCGCTGACTTTTCGGCCATAATTCTTGGTCATCCGGCTGCGGTGTAAGGATGCACGGCGGCGGGCTGGTGTTTAGGATCGGCCTCAGCTATTGAGCGCCCTTTCGCGCGCACCCATGTATGGGCGCGAGCTAAACGGCGCGTGGGAGACGGGCAGGCACATGGAATTGGTCGTTCTCAGCATCCACTTGCTCGTTTGCATCTGCCTTATTGGCCTGGTGCTGTTGCAGCGTTCCGAAGGCGGCGCGCTGGGCATGGGCGGTGGCGGCGGCGGCGCACTGATGAGCGGCCGCGGCGCAGCTGATGCGCTCGCCAAGATGACCTCCGTAGCGGGTGGCTTCTTCATCGTGACGTCGCTTGGTCTCACTTTGATCGCAGGCGCTGCGAACACCAGCGGACGCTCAGTTATGGACTTGCTGCCGACCCAGACAGCGCCAGCAACAACCGCGCCCGCTACCACGACCGAAGAACCAGCGACCGCCCCCGCTGAGACGCCAGATCCGACTGAAGGTCGCGGTCCGTCGGTGAACGAATTTGCGCTTGGGCCGGCCAACGCCGAAGCCAGCACGCCGCGCACGTCAGCGCCGGCCCCATCCACCGCCAGCACGCGAGCGGGCCCGATCGAGAACCGTCCAACCCAGACTGCCGCCGTAACGCCGCGTCAAACGACCCCGGTCAACACCTCGGGCGCGGCGCAACGCACGACTTCGCCAACGACGCAACGTACCGCCCCCGCAACTACCCAGGGCAACACTCAGGTCGCGGCCCAGCGTACGCCGCCAGCGACGACGTCGAACAACTCAGTTTCTGGCATCGATCTCACAACTGATAGCCAGCTCGGTACCGAATCGGGAGACTCTGATAACGGAGTGGCTGCCGTCCGGCGCGAGCGCGCTGGCCCCGATCAATAAACCCGTAGTCCGGGCGGGGCAGAAGTCGGCCTGGGCAAGTCGGAAGGATAATGGCGCGTTACGTCTTCATTACCGGTGGAGTGGTCTCTTCCTTGGGGAAGGGCATCGCCTCCGCCGCCCTCGGCGCGTTGCTTCAAGCACGCGGATACCGGGTCCGTCTGCGCAAACTGGACCCATACCTTAACGTCGATCCTGGCACGATGAGCCCGTATCAGCACGGGGAAGTCTTCGTCACTGACGATGGCGCAGAGACCGATCTCGATCTCGGCCACTACGAACGCTTTACCGGCGTTTCCGCGCACCAAGCCGACAACATTACGACTGGGCGCATCTACCAAGACATCATCGCGAAGGAACGTCGTGGTGACTATCTTGGCGCCACCGTTCAGGTGATCCCACACGTCACCAACGCGATCAAAGATTTCATTCTTTCTGACCACGGTGATGCGGATTTCGTGCTCTGTGAAATTGGAGGCACGGTTGGCGATATCGAGGGGTTGCCGTTCTTCGAGGCCATTCGTCAGCTCGGGCAAGAATTAGATCCCGGCCAGGCCGCATTCGTCCACCTCACGCTGCTTCCGTACATTCCGTCGGCGGGCGAAATGAAAACGAAGCCGACGCAGCACTCGGTAAAGGAGCTGCGCTCAATCGGTATTCAGCCCAACATCTTGCTGTGCCGCTGCGATCGCCCAATCCCAGAGGACGAAAAGCGCAAGATCGCATTGTTCTGCAACGTTCGCGAAAGCGCAGTCATCGAAGCGCGCGATCTACAAACAATCTATGAAGCGCCGATTGCCTATCACTTCGCAGGTCTCGACACGGAATTGCTGAAGCATTTCGGCGTCACCGTTGCGCCTCAGCCTGACATGGCGAAGTGGGAGACCATCGTTCAGCGCCTGAAGTCACCGGATGGCGAAGTGACGATTGGTGTCGTCGGAAAATACACAGAGCTGAAAGACGCCTACAAATCTTTGATCGAAGCGCTGCATCACGGCGGCGTTGCCAACAACGTCAAAGTGAACATCCGCTGGATCGAAAGCGAAAAGTTCGAGGAGAGGGGCGACGCTTGGCACCAGGATTTGCACGGTGTTCACGGCGTGCTTGTCCCCGGTGGCTTTGGTGAGCGTGGGAGCGAGGGAAAAATCGCGGCCGTTACCTTCGCGCGTGAGCATCTGACGCCGTATTTCGGGATCTGCTTTGGTATGCAGATGGCCTGCATTGAGGCGGCGCGGAATCAGGCGGGGCTCAAAGGCGCAAGTTCGACGGAATTCGGCGCGGCCAAACACCCGGTCGTCGGCCTTATGACGGAATGGCTGAAGGGAAACGAACTCGAGAAGCGCGCGAGCGCTGGCGATTTGGGCGGCACGATGCGTCTAGGCGCCTACAATGCGGCGCTCGAACCAGGCAGCAAGGTCGCGGAAATCTACGGCGCCACGACGATCAGCGAGCGGCATCGCCATCGCTACGAAGTGAACACGAAGTACCGCGACAAGCTGGAAGAGGCCGGACTGATCTTCTCGGGCATGAGCCCCGACGGTCTGCTGCCGGAAATCGTCGAACGCCGCGACCACCCTTGGTTTATCGGCGTCCAATATCACCCGGAACTCAAGAGCCGTCCGTTCGAGCCGCACCCATTGTTTGCGAGCTTTATCGCAGCGGCCGTCGAGCAATCACGTCTCGTCTAAGACGTTTCCCATCGACACGGACCGCGCCCCACTCTAGGCGGGTGATATGATGTTCTTTCTTGCTCAAGGTGCGAGTGACGCTGGCGGCGCTCAAGCTTCCAGCGGCGGTCCCGTCATCGCGCTCTTCGTTATTGTCGCCGCTCTTGGGCTTTGGTTCGCGCTGCGCACCTTCATTCGTGGCCTGCAAGCAAGCAAGACCGAAACAGCGACCGGCGGCGATTTCTCTGGCTATGCCCTTGAGGCCTTGGTCAATGCGGCAAAGCTTGATGGCCGCGTAAACGAACAAGAAAAGCGCGCCATAGCGGTTGCGATGCGTGAAATTGCTGGCGAGACGTTCGATGCGGGAAAAGTTGAAGAGTGCTTTACCCGTCAAGGGTTGAACAAGGCCGAACTGATTTCATTTTTGGCAGCACGTTCGGGCGCGTTCAGCCGCGATCAAAAGGTCGCTCTTTTGCGAGCTCTGATGAGCGTGTTCGTATCGGACGGAAAGTTTGAAGAGAGCGAACACGGCGCGCTCATGGATTATACGGCGGCTGTTGGCTTTGACCGCGAAGGCGCCCCGCAATTGTTGCGCAGCTTCACACGCGGCAGCATAACCTAAGCGGTCACGCGCTCTGCAAACGCGACCACATCGGTGAGCGTGGGAGCGCGGACCCTTAAGGGCCGTGACAGCGCAAGCATGATGTCGACGTGATTGACGCCTGGATAAGTTCTCGCCTCGACGTCGCCGCCGGCGGCTCGCATCGCGGCCTCTAACCCGTGAAGATTGCGCGGCCCGACGGTGGTGTCGGCCTCACCCCAAAGCAGCAATAAGGGCGGCGCATCGGCACGCGCGAAATGCACCGGTTGAGTGAGTGCTAAATCGTGCGCCTGACCGAAGGCATCGCGCGTAGCGTCCACATCAAACGGCAAAAAATCGTAAGGTCCCGCGAGCCCCACAACACCGCGCACCCGCGACGCATCGACACCGGCATCGCGCAGGTAGTGCGCGTCGAGACCAAGCATTATTGCGTTGTAGGCGCCGGCTGAGTGCCCGACGAGGACAATGCGCAAAGGATCGCCACCGAACTCGCTGATGTGATCTTGCGTCCATCGCATTGCTGCGGCGCAATCATCCACGAACGATGGAAACCGGACCTCTGGCACCAGCCGGTAATCGGGGATCACAGTGACGAAACCGCGCGATGCAAGCGCGGCTCCCGCGAACGAATAGTCGCCTTTGTCACCCGAACTCCACGATCCACCGTAAATGAAAACGACGACAGGGTGGGGGCCTCCATCTAGAGGCGCGTAGACGTCGAGTTGCCGGCGACGTCCATCGCCATAAGCTACGTCTTGCGCCACCCGCCGCGCTCCAGCGTCCTTGGGAACAAGGGCGTTGAAGGCGCCTAGGGTCGGCGTGCAGGCCGCCAAAAAGGCAGAGAGGAGGAGAGTTCTTCGATGCATTGGTGGAGCTTACGGCCAATTCCGCCGGTTAGATGCATCCAATCGGCAACCAGGGCGCATCCCTCCACCAAAGACCGGGCAAATTGCGCCTGGCTCCATAGGCAGGGGATTTCTCATGAGAATAGCTTTGGCAGCGTCCGTTATTGTCTTGGCTGCAACTGGCGTGGCCCAGGCCGAGACGCGCAGCGTTTCTGATTTCACTAGGGTAGAGGCCAATGCTGGGACGGACGTTCAAGTCACCATCGGTAGCGCCTTCCATGTTGAGGTCACCGGTCGAGACGCCGCTCGCATTCAAACGCGTCTCGACGGCGATACCCTCGTGGTTGAACCTGTTCGCGGTTGGTCCTGGCGCGGCCCGCGCCAAGCCAACATTCGCATCACGATGCCCCGCGTTGATGGCCTTTCTGCAGCGAGCGGGGCCGACCTCGTCGCAACCGGGATCAATGGCGGTGCAATCGAGCTTGAATCTTCGTCGGGGGCTGACCTCCGCGTAAGCGGCACCTGCTCAAGCTTCAATGCTGATGCTTCGAGCGGCGCCGATCTCGATGCGCAGAACCTACGCTGCGAGAATGGCCGTGTGGATGTCTCCTCTGGAGCGGATGCGCGAGTCAACGCCACGGGCCGACTCGATGTCGACGCCTCAAGTGGCGGCGGTGTTGTCGCTTACGGCAATCCTGGCATCGGCAACATCGACCTCTCATCCGGCGGTTCGCTCCGCCGTGCGGGCTAAGGACAAGAACATGCGCAGCACATTGATTACAGCGGCCGCTTTGGTTGCGCTCGTCTCCAGCGCGCATGCGCAGACACGCAATCTCTCCAACTTCAGCGGCGTCTCGGCCGCAGATCGGATCCACGTCGAAGTGAGCCAGGGAGAGAACTATCGCGTGGAAGTTTTCGGCTCCGACGCTTCTCGCGTGCAAACGCGTGTGGACAACGATGGCACTCTCGAAATCCGACGCACCAATCGTCCGTTTTGGGGTGAAACACCGCCGATCGACGCCACTGTGCGCGTGACGATGCCGACCGTTCGCAGGCTGGCTTCATCGCGCGGCGCCGAACTCACAGCATCCAACATCGCGGCGAACTCCATGTCTCTTGCGGCGGCTATGGGCGGTGAACTCCGCGTCAATGGCACCTGCACCAACGTAAGCGCGGCAGCATCCATGGGCGGCTCCATCCGCGCGGAAGGCTTCGAATGCCGTGACGCCAACATCGATGCCTCTATGGGTGGCGACGCACGCGTCTTCGCCTCAAACCGTTTCGACGCCGCCGCGTCCATGGGCGGTGCGGTGAACGTGAGCGGAGGCGGGCGCAGCAGCAACATTTCCACTTCGATGGGTGGCTCTGTAGAGAGCCGCTAACCGGAACTTTGGCGGTGGGGCCGCGTTGGTTCCCGCCATGCAACCCACCGCCGACCCTGAAGTCCTCCCGCAAGTTGAGCGCCCCCTCGGGCCGCACATTAAGAAGGCGCTCGTACTCCTCAACGAAAAGGCCGGCAGCGTAGGAGCGAACGCGGCCGCACAGATGGATGAGGCGCTGAGGGCTGGGGGCGTCGAGCAGTTTGCTGTCGTCGATGCAACCAATATGTCGAAGCGCGTTTTTCAGCGCGCGCCTCAGTTCGATGCGATCATCGTATTGGGCGGTGATGGCACGGCGCGTCATGCTGCCGAAATGGCGCCGCGCAATGGCCCACCGCTCATTTTGCTTCCCGGGGGCACCCTCAATATTCTTCCGAAGGCTTTGTACGGTGATGTTGCCTGGCCCCAGGCGCTTGCCGCAGTTTTGGAGCGCGGTGTCGAACGCCGTCTGCCTGTTGGTCGCGCCAATGGCGAGGCGTTCTACGTTGCGGGATTATTCGGTGCGCCAACGCTCTTGGCGCGGGCGCGCGAATCCATTCGCGAAGGTAAGCCGCTTGAAGCCTTAGGCAGACTTCGACATGCACTGAAGCGTTCCTTCTCACGTCGTTTACGGGCAAGACCTGGCAAAGAGAAAATGCGAAAGGCGGAGGGCATAGGCGTGCTATGCCCCAGCTTCTCGGGCGGCATCGAAGCAGATAACCTCGAATGGGTGCGCCTGGACGCCAAAGATATTCTCGAACTCGCCCGTGTCAGCCTTCGCGCCATCACCGCGGATTGGCGCAACGATCCCACGATTGAGATCGGAAAATGCAAAACGGGCGATATCTATGCGCCGGGAATTATTCCCGCGACGCTTGATGGCGAGCCACGAACTTTTCTGTCCTATGTACGCGTGACGTTCACCAAGAACGGTCCGAAGGTGCTTGCACTCAACGAGGAGTAAGGCGGGTGCAACTCGTACACATCACCGATCTGCACTTTGGTTGCGAAGACAGGACGGCGCTTACGGCTGTTGCGAAGTACGTTCGCAACCTGAAGCCTGACGCAGTCATCGTCACCGGCGACATCTCGAAGGATGGTCTCGCCAGTGAAATCGACGCCGCATGCGACTGGATACGGAGTCTGGAATCGCCTGCAATGCTCACCCCGGGCAATCACGACGTGCCGTACTACGAAATGTGGGGTCGACTGTTCTATCCGTGGGATCGCATCCGCCGGGCGCAGCACGGCATCCAACACGAGGCTTGGCATACAGATCAATGGAGCATCGTGCCGATCAACACAGCGCGCGCATGGCAGTTTCGCCTGAACTGGGCGCAAGGCGAAATGTCACGCGGGCAGACCGCGATTGCCGCAGCTGAACTTCACAAAGCCAAGGCCGGCGCACTGCGCATCGTCATAACGCACCATCCGTTGGACTGGCCGAATGATGCCCCGATCAAGGGCGTCACGCGTGGCGGCGTACGTGGGCTTCGTAAGCTTGCCGACGCCGGCGCCGAACTCTTTTTGAGCGGCCATCTGCATTTCGCATCGGCGCGGCTCTTTGAGACGCGAGCACTTTCGATTGGAAGCGGCACGCTGTCTCAGCGTCTTCGTCATGAGCCGTGCGCGTTCACCGTGATCCGCCGGCCTCACAGCAACGTCATCGAAACCGAAGTGGTTCACATCAAGCAGGGCGTTTGCGAGACCGCGAGCACCCGTCAGTTCAAACTCAACACGCCCGAAAGACCGGGCGCGTCCGGCGAAGTCCACGCGCTCCCGACCACAGCCTAGACCGTCAGGCCCGCCCCTCGATTGATTGGCTGCGTTCGCCGCCGGGGCGCGTAATGCCTTCAAGTGCTTCACCGGCTTCGCTAGCCCGCGCATCGGCGATGTCCGCGAGTGAAATGATGCCGACCAGGCGCTTATCGACGTCGACCACCGGCAATCGCCGCACTTGGTTTTCGGCCATATTCGCCGAGATGTGCCCGATGTCTTCGTCCTCGTGGCAATAGAGCACTTCAAGGCTCATCACCGCCGCGACAGTTGTTGCCGGACCTCTGCCGATCGCGACGGCGCGCACCGCAATGTCGCGGTCGGTCACGATGCCGGCAAGACGATCGCCAGCGGCGACTGGAAGGGCGCCGACATCCGCCTCGGCCATAAGCCGCGCCGCTTCCTGGATGGTCGTTTCCGGTGCGACGGTCCGGACGTCTCGGGTCATGTTATCTCGCACAAGCATAAATTTGGCTCCTCACCCGCACGCCCGGCAGGCCAACGGCGGGTTGGGCCGCAAAGTTCCGAAAAACCCTGTGATCCGGGTCACGGGCGCTCGCGTAAGGCGACCCGATATCTTGACCCGGAGGAGAACGATGACCGACGAGACCCAGAGCCGCCACCCACAAGGCCCCGTTTTAGGGCTTATCGCAGCCCTGGCTTTTGGCGTAGCGATCCTTTGCCTGGTCTCTTTTGTGGTTTTTGGCGCCTGAGGGCGTCGAAGAGGGTAGGCTAGAGCTTGCCCCTTAGCCGCCTTTGGCCTATCAGCCCCGCTTTCCCGTGCGCCGACCGCCCGGGACCCAGGAGTTTTCCGGCCATGGCCGTTCCGAAGCGAAAAACCACCCCGTCACGCCGTGGCATGCGCCGCGCTCACGACAAGCTAGCGAAGAACACCTATGTCGCGGACGCTGAATCCGGCGAACTGCGCCGCCCGCACCACATCGATCTGAAGACGGGTCGTTATCGCGGCAAGCAAGTCCTCAAACCGAAGGAAGATTGAGTGTGCGCGCTTTAGCGCTCGCTCTGCTCCTTATTGTAGCTGCCTGCCAGCGAGATCCTCCCGCACAGGGGGCTCGTGACGTTTCCGTGCCTACGCTCGCCGTGGAAGGCTATGGCGACATGACGATTGGCCTGCCGATCGTTGAAGCACGCCGGATCTCCGGACAGCCCATGAACAACGAAGCGCTAGAGCCCGATGTGCCTGGCGCGTGCTCCGAGCAAGAATACCGGACAGCCGATGGCGATCAGCTGTGGCTCATGTTTGAGGGTGATGTCATCACGCGCATCACTGCTTCCAGCGAAGCGCCGCGAACGCGCACAGCACAAAACGTCGGTGTCGGCTCCACCGACGCCCAAGTTCGGACCGCCTACCAAAACGTGATCGAAGAACCGGCAAAATATAACCCAGCCCCGGCTCACGATCTCATCGTCTGGACCACGCCTAATCAAAGCGGGCTCCGCTTCGAAGTGAGCGAACAGGGCGCCGTCACGGCGGTGCACGCAGGTGGGGCGTCGATCCTTTACGTTGAGGGTTGTGCTTAAACGCACACGTCGCCGCAGCCGTCGTTGCGTTGCGATGGGGCCAACACCCGTCGTCATTTCTGAGAACAACAACGGCATCGAGAAAAGCTGGTTCTTTACGTCAACGACGGCTGCTGGTGCGCCCTAAGGATTGGTTGGCGCATTGGTCTCGGCGGCGATGAATGTGTTGGACAATACTGGGCCATCGCGCCTGGCGACGAAGGCGCATGAAGCGTCGGCGGCGAAACATCGGCTGATGCGCTGTCGTCTGGGGTGAGCGTCAGCGACGAGGCTGAACCAGCACAAGATGCTCAGCCGCATTTCCGTTGAGCGGCAATGCAGTGGTGGATGACGTGCTCGCGCCGTGAGCGAATGACGCAATCAATCGCCTGAAATCGAAGCGCTCACGACCGAATGCATCTGGATTGAGCGCCTAACCGCCAATCCCGTCGGCAGACCGGTGACATTGTGTGCCTGGCCGCTCCCTTGAGTTTTTCCGTGCCTCGGCTGAAAAGGCGGCAGATTCATCTGCCAGCGAGAACCAAATATGACCGGCATTGCAGACATTACAGGTCGCGAAATCCTCGACAGCCGCGGCAACCCCACCGTTGAAGTGGATGTGTGGCTCGAGGACGGCTCGATGGGCCGTGCGGCGGTGCCGTCTGGCGCCTCTACCGGCGCCCACGAGGCCGTTGAAAAGCGTGATGGCGAGCCCGATCGCTATCTGGGAAAGGGCGTGCGCGATGCCGTTGAGGCCGTGGGCGGTGAGATCGCCAACGCCTTGCTCGGCATGGACGCCGAAGACCAACGCCGCATCGACGCTGTGATGATCGAACTCGATGGGACTGAAAACAAGGCGCGCCTCGGCGCCAACGCCATACTCGGGGTCTCGTTGGCCGTCGCAAAGGCTGCAGCGGTAAGCGCAGCCCAACCGCTTTATCGCTATATCGGAGGCGTTCAAGCGCGTGTCCTGCCAACGCCGATGATGAACATCGTCAACGGCGGCGCACATGCCGACAACCCGATCGACATTCAAGAATTCATGATCATGCCGATTGGCGCCGACACCATTGCCGATGCGGTGCGCATGGGATCCGAAGTCTTCCATACGTTGAAGAAAGAACTGAAGGCTGCTGGTCATTCGACCAATGTGGGCGATGAAGGCGGCTTTGCGCCCAATCTTGCTAGCGCTGATGAGGCCATCGGCTTCATTCTGAGATCGATCGAGAAGGCAGGCTACACGCCCGGCGACGACATCGCGCTTGCGCTAGATTGCGCGGCCACCGAATACTTCAAGAACGGCAAGTACCAACTCGCCGGGGAAGGCAAATCGCTCTCGCCGCAGGCCAACGCGGAATATCTCGCCGATCTCGTCAATCGCTACCCGATCATCTCGATCGAAGACGGCATGTCCGAGGATGATTTCGAAGGCTGGCATGCGCTCACCGAACTCATCGGCGACAAATGCCAGCTCGTGGGCGACGACCTCTTCGTGACCAACATGAAGCGACTTGAGATCGGGTTCGAGAAAGGCCTCGGCAACGCCATCCTGATTAAAGTCAATCAGATCGGCACGCTCACGGAAACGCTCGACGTCGTCGATATGGCTCAACGCGCCGGCTACAGTGCTGTCATGAGCCATCGATCCGGTGAAACAGAAGATTCAACGATCTCTGATCTCGCGGTTGCGACGAATTGCGGCCAGATCAAAACGGGCTCGCTTGCACGTTCGGACCGTACTGCGAAATATAACCAGCTCATCCGCATTGCCGAAATGCTGGACGATTCCGCCGAATACGCGCGCGCAACAACGATTGTTGGACGATAAGAGCCAAGTTCCCTTTCGCTTGCCATAGTCACGGCTGCCTCAGAGGCCTAGATTGCGGTGTGCGGAGGTGGCAAGCGTTGGACCGCGGCTCTGGTCTCACCTGTCAGTTGCTCGCATTGGCACGGCGAGAACCTCTGAAACTCGAACGTATCGACACCACAGCCGCTCTCGAACGCGCTCATGGGCTCATCCGTTCATCAGTGAATGAGCACATCCGTTTCGAAATGCACATCACACCCGGTCTGTGGCCAGTAAAGGCTGATCGGAACCAAGTGGAAATTGCGCTGCTAAACCTCGCCGTCAACGCGAGAGACGCGATGCTGGAGGGCGACGATCTCATCGTGCAGGCAGACAATATCGTTGTCGAGGATCAGGAGAAGTGCGTCGCCGTCAGCGTTGCAGACTCTGGAGAGGGCATGCGCGACGAAACGATTGCTCGCGCCTTCGAGCCGTTTTTGGGATCAAGCATGCAACCCTGCCGCTTCAAGGGAACTTGCGCGCGCTAGAGCGAAGCGGCGGTGCGCGACTCCGGGGTGATCGTATCGTCGCGAACGAATCCGACACGGCCATCAGCGAGAGTGACGCGAAGCCACCAATGTTCGCCTTCGCGGATTTTCCCGGTCGCTCGCATCGAGGTCGCCGCGGGCACGCGGACGATCACGGACGCATTGCGCCGCGGCGCGGTGCGCACCTTAGCGCCCGCACGGCCTGAACTCACCGCCACAGCTGGCGCGATCTCGCTAACGCCAGCAATGGGGAGAGCCACGCGAGGCGCTGTGAAAGTCACGACATCTTCACGCACAAAGCCAACGCGACCATCTTCGAGCTGAACGCGAAACCAATATTGTCCCTGGACGTTTCGACGCCCCGTGACGCGCATGGGTGTGCGTGCGGGAAGTTCAGCAACGAGTTCTCCGGTTGTCAGCGGATAGTCACGCACGTTCGCACCCGTGCGCCCCGCATAGAGTGGTCGCTCTGGCGCATAATCTTCGACCGACACGTCCATCGGCGAGTAGGGCGGAGCTTCGGCCGTTATGGCCTCTGCCGCCGTCGTAAGGCTTGCCCACGACGCGCGCGCCTGGGTCAACAATTCGGGCTTCATGACCACCCCAATCACGACCGCGGCCACGACAGTTAGGAATGCGACGCGCAACATTGGAAAGCGCCTACCAGTGGCGCGCCGTATCTCGCGCTTTAGTTCTTTGGCTTCGGCCTTGCCCAACCTGTGCGCCTCTTTACGCGCATGAGCTTCCGCCCGGCGCGCGTCACGTTGCTGATCCTGAGCCGACGGCCGCGAAGGTCCAACTCCATTGCGCACCCGCTCGGCGCCTCGCAGTGCGGCCTCCAGCCGGCGTTGCCCATCGTAGAAACCAGAGTTCGGGATATTGGGATCCGAGTAGAAGTAGATGGTATTAAGGCCGGCGAGTTCTCGAGCAACGCCCCGAAGCGGAGCAGGAAGGACCAGCACAACGCGCTTGCCCAAACGCTGAGCCTCTTCAACTTCCCAAACACACTGATCTGAGCTTGCCGACGCCTCGCTAACAACCAGGACCAGCGCGTCCGCGTCATCAATGAGAGGCGCTAGGCGATCTTGCCAGCCATGTCCGCCGCTCTCGTACCGATCGAGCAGAGGCTGGAAGCCGGCATTGTGCAGGAAGGCGCCGATCTGATCTGCAAACGAAGCATCGGCTCGTGCAGCAGCAACGAACACACGAACTTTGTTGTCGGCAGTAAAGCCACGCGTGCTCGCCATGACGCTCATGTTAGGCCGCTCCTGAGCACGGGGGAAACACTCAAGCAGAGAAGCTAGCGCCCCGATCCTGAATGGCAGCAGAGCGGGCGGCCGCTAGCGCGGGTTAGGCGCGCACGCCTCTCACGCCGCCTCGCGATCGTTTCGGCCACAGCACTGCAAATTTTTCCTAGCACCGCCTTCCACAACCGCCGGGGGCTCGTCGGCGTATCGAGACACAAATGCTAGATCGAGAATTCTAACTATCTGAATTCACGCAAAAAGAACAAATCAAAAACATTTTCGAGTCTTTACGATTCTTTAAACAACTCGACTCAACGTGCCGCCGAATCGGGGATCGGGGACCATGAGCAAGCAAGGATCGGCACTGCTCAGTGTGGGTTTAGGGGCCGCTATTCTCTATCTCGGCGCACAAGCGGTCACGGGTCGTCAAGGGCTCGTGGCGTACGTCGACCTCCAGGCACAAGAGCGCGTTCTTGAGCAACGCGTTGCCGATCTGTCTGACGAGGAGACGCGCCTTCAAGCGCGCGCCGAACGCCTGCAGGCGGGCGAGAACTTCGATAACGACTATTTGGACGAACGCGCGCGGATCACCCTTGCGGCCGGTGATCCCGACGAGATCGTGTTTGATCTCAACTAAGCTTGCTGCAATGCAGCATCGCAAACCTTCCTAGCGAGCCAAGTCATTCCCGCATAAGAGGAACGCGCCGTTCAGCGTGGACACTCCAGCTGCGCACAGCATTACGTGGCGGCGGAGGAATACGACCGATGGCGAAAGCGAACGGCAAGCACAGCGCGGAAGCAACCAAGGACGAGTTGCTTCAGTACTATCGCGACATGCTGCTCATCCGTCGCTTCGAGGAGCGAGCCGGCCAGCTTTACGGCATGGGTCTGATCGGCGGCTTTTGCCACCTCTATATCGGCCAGGAAGCTGTCGTCGTCGGCATGCAGGCGGCGCTGAAGGACGGCGACCAGGTCATCACCGCCTATCGCGACCACGGCCACATGCTCGCAGCCGGCATGACCGCAAACGGCGTCATGGCCGAATTGACCGGCCGCAGCGGCGGCTACTCAAAAGGCAAAGGCGGCTCGATGCACATGTTCAGCATCGAGAAGGCGTTCTACGGCGGCCACGGCATCGTCGGCGCGCAAGTTTCGCTCGGCACTGGCCTCGCATTCGCGAACAAATATCGCAACGATGGCAAAGTCTGCCTTACGTACTTCGGGGATGGCGCAGCTAACCAAGGGCAGGTCTACGAAAGCTTCAACATGGCGGCGCTGTGGAAGCTGCCGGTCGTGTATATTGTTGAAAACAACCAATATGCGATGGGCACCTCAATTCAGCGCTCGTCCTCAGAGACCCATCTCCATAAACGCGGCGTCTCCTTCAACATTCCTGGCGAGGAAGTTGATGGGATGGATGTCGTCGCCGTACGGGAAGCGGGACGGCGCGCCGTGGAGAATGCGCGCGCCGGCAATGGCCCAACGTTGTTGGAAATGAAGACCTATCGCTATCGCGGTCACTCGATGTCGGACCCAGCGAAGTATCGCACCAAGGAAGAGGTCGACGAACAGAAGGCCAAGCACGATCCGATCGAGCACGTAAAGAAGCTCATTCTCGACGCAGGTCACGCCAGCGAAGACGATCTCAAGGGCGCCGACCGCGAGATCCGCGCGATCGTCACCGAGAGCGCTGCGTTCGCACAAGAAAGCCCGGAGCCCGATCCGAGCGAATTGATGACTGACATTTACATCGAAGCATGACCCCGGGGGGACCAACGTGACACCTGAACTTACGTATCTCGCATACTCAATCATTCTTCTGTTCGTGATCGTGTTCATCCAGGCCAGCGCCGGCATTCGCCAGCACGGCGGCCTGACACTCGCCAATAACCGCGACAATCTTCCGGCGGCAAACACCTTCGTCGCGCGCGCCAAGCGCAACGTCGACAATATGCGCGAAAACCTATGGTTCTTTGCCCCGGGCATTCTCATCGCCGCGGTAATCGGGCTCTCGAACCAGTGGACGATCCTTGGCGCGCAAGTATTCTTCTTTGCACGTCTCGCGCACTCGGTGACCTATCTCGCTGGCTGGCCGATCATTCGTCCGTTGTTCTGGTTCGCGGGCATTGTGGCCTGCGCGCTCATTTATCTTGCTCTCTTTGGGATCCTCGTCTGATGACGCAAATCCTCATGCCCGCGCTTTCTCCAACCATGGAGGAGGGCAACTTGGCAAAATGGCTCGTAAAGGTCGGTGACCGGATCGAGCCCGGCCAAGTTATCGCCGAAATCGAGACCGACAAAGCGACGATGGAAGTCGAAGCCGTCGATGAGGGGACGGTTGCCGAACTTCTGGTCGCGGAAGGCGCGCAAGGCGTGAGAGTGAATACGCCGATCGCCGTGCTTGCCGGCGAAGGCGATGTGGCTGCGCCCAAACAAGAAGCGAAACCGGCGCCGCAAACGCCGCAGCGCGCTAAACCGGCGCCTACTTCAGGCGCTACAGCCGTTGTACAAGCCGACCCGGACATTCCGGCCGGCACGCAGATGGTGAAGGTCACGGTGCGCGATGCGCTGCGTGACGCCATGGCCGAAGAAATGCGCGCCGACGAGCGCGTCTTCCTCATGGGCGAAGAGGTCGCTGAGTATCAGGGCGCGTACAAAGTGAGCCGCGAGCTCCTGCAAGAGTTCGGCTCAACGCGCGTTGTCGACACGCCAATTACAGAGCACGGATTCGCGGGACTTGGTGTTGGCGCCGCGATGGCTGGTTTGAAGCCGATCGTGGAATTCATGACCTGGAACTTCGGCATGCAGGCCATCGACCAGATCATCAACTCCGCAGCCAAGACGCTCTACATGTCCGGCGGACAGATCAAGTCGTCGATCGTCTTCCGTGGTCCCAATGGCGCGGCCTCGCGCGTCGCGGCGCAGCACAGTCAGGATTATTCATCCTGGTACAGTCATGTGCCCGGGCTCATTGTCATTGCACCTTACGACGCCGCTGACGCGAAAGGTTTACTCAAGGCGGCGATCCGCAACCCAAACCCGGTAGTCTTCCTGGAGCACGAAATGCTCTACGGCGCGGAATTCGAAATTCCGGACGTGAAGGATTGGGTCGTTCCAATCGGCAAGGCCAAAGTGCGCAGGATTGGGAGCGACGTCACCATCACAGCGCACTCACGGATGGTGGGGCTCGCGCTGAAGGCGGCAGAGCAACTTGCGGAAGATGGCGTCGAAGTTGAGGTTATCGATCTGCGCACACTGCGTCCTCTTGATACCGGGACCATTCTCGACAGCGTTCGCAAGACGAACCGGATCGTGACGGTCGAAGAAGGTTGGGGCCAGTCCGGCGTCGGCGCTGAAATCTGCGCGCGTGTCACAGCTGATGCGTTCGACTATCTTGATGCGCCACCGACGCGCGTCCACCAAGTCGATGCCCCACTAGCTTATGCTGCCAATCTTGAGGCAATGGCGCTGCCGAATGTCGAGAAGATCATCGATGCCGTAAAAGCGGTGATGTATCGGTGATCTATCGCGGCGCCTGCCATTGCGGCGCTGTGCACGCCGAGTATGAGACGAACCAACCCGTTCGCCTCCGTCATGACGGCTGTGGTTTTTGTTCATCGCGTGGCGTGAAGTCAGCGAGCGATCCTGAGGGGCGCTTGACGCTCACCTCGTCTCAAAGTTTCAATCGCTACCGCTTCGGCCACAAGACGACGGATTTTCTCATTTGCCCCGACTGCGGGACGTATGTCGCCACGCACATGCAAGGCCCGCACGGTCCCATCGGGGTTATCAACGTCGTCGGCCTGCAGATTGGCGCGTTGAAGCATTTGCCGGCGACATTGACCAGCCTTGAAGGCGAAAGCGCCGAAGAGCGCCTGATGCGCCGCGCCGCACGATGGACGCCGATGACTCTTAGGGAGATTGGACGATGAGCGAAGGCGAAGTCGTTGAACAATTGATCGGCTATATGAGCCTTTTGCTCTTGGGCGTTTCAATCATCTTCACGGTGGTTTCCACCTACATCGTCGCGCTCAATTACTTTGTTGGTGACGCTCAGTTCATCGCGCGCCTTGGCGCCTTCGCGTTCGTGTCGCTGATCTTGCTGCTGCTACTCGTTGTGATGCTTGGTGCTGAAAGCACGCACGCCGCGCTCATTGCCCGACTGGCTGAGTTTGAAGCCAGTGGCGAGATCAGCGCGGCAGGTCGCGGGGCGCTGGAGAATGCGCGCAATGGCATAGATGGCCTGGTGCGGATCCTCTTGTGGCTTGGGATGGTCTCGGTCTTTGCCGTCCTCGGCTACATGACATTTATCCATCGCTGGAAGCCCGACATTGTCAACGTCGCGCTGCAATCGAAAAGAGCTTCGTAATGTCGATTCCAATCACCATGCCCGCTCTCTCGCCAACAATGGAGGAGGGCAATCTTTCAAAGTGGCATGTCAAAGCTGGCGATAAGATCGAACCGGGCCAGGTCATTGCCGAGATCGAGACGGACAAGGCAACCATGGAGGTTGAGGCCGTCGATGAAGGCGTCATCGCCGAAATCTTGGTTCCAGAGGGCAGTCAGGGCGTAAAGGTCAACACACCGATCGCGGTGCTCTCGGGCGAAGGCCAAGCGGCAAAGCCTGCGGCAGCGAAGAGCAGCGCACCAACGTCCACCGAAGCCAAACAAGCGCCGCCCGAGCCCACTTCGAAGCGCGCCGCGCCGGCGCCGCAAACGGTCGCCTCGAAGCCTGCAGAGCGCATTCTTGCCTCGCCGCTGGCGCGTCGCCTCGCGGAGCAGGGGGGCATTGATCTCAGCGGCCTCCAGGGCTCAGGTCCTAACGGTCGTATCGTCAGAGCTGATGTGGAAGCCGCCCGCAAAGCGCCGCCCGCGGCCACACAAACGCAAGCGTCGCAGCAATCGCGCGAAGTGACAAAACCCGCGCCGCAGCAAGCGCCGCCCGCAACTTTAGAAAGCTACGGCATCCGGTCAAACAGCTACGATCTCGTGCCGCTTGATCTCATGCGCAAAACAATCGCGAAGCGCATGACTTCGAGTTTTCGCGATGTGCCGCACTTTCCGCTCACGATCGACCTCGAAATTGATGCGCTTCTGAAAGCCCGCGGCGAGATCAACAAACGCTTCGCCGACAACGGCGTGAAAATCTCCGTCAATGACATGTGCATCAAGGCGGCGGCGCTCGCACTGAAACTGGTGCCAGAGGCCAACGCCAGCTACACGCCCGATGGCATCGCCATGCACCACCATGCCGACGTTGCAGTCGCTGTGGCGATCCCTCACGGCCTTATCACGCCGATCATATGGGCCGCCGAAACGAAGGGGCTGGCTCAGATCAGCGCTGAGATGGCCGACCTTGCGCTGCGGGCGCGCGAGAGGAAGCTAAAGCCCGAGGAGTTCCAGGGCGGCACATTCTCAATCTCGAACATGGGCATGCTTGGGATCAAGAGTTTTGCCTCGATTATCAACGAACCGCACGGCATGATCATGTCGATCGGCGCGGGCGAAAAACGCCCGATCGTTAAGAACGATGCGCTCGCGATCGCGACGATGATGACGGTTACGGTGACCTGCGATCACCGTGTCGTTGATGGCGCGCTAGGCGCCGCGTTCCTGAAGGCCTTCAAGAGCTTCTTGGAAGACCCAATGGCAATGCTGCTCTAGTCCAGTCGCGTTTGGGGAACAGCGGGGCAAGCATGTCGAACATAGATCTCTTGGTCGATCAACTCGTAAGCACGGCAGGCGATCTCTGGTTCGCGGCCCTTCTCGGCCAATTTTTTGTGATGGTGTGTGAGTCCGCCAAGCCCAAGCCAGCGGAAGTCGAAGAGCAGGGCGGACCGCGCGGCTTCGCACTGCTGGTGACGATCCTTAGTTTGATCACCCCGCTGCTCTTGTTTTTCCACGCCTTCCTGTCAGGCAGCGGCGCGCTTGTAGCGGTCATCGTGGCAATCTTCGGCGCTGTGATCACCGCCACGATCGTTGGATGGATTATTCGCGCGGCGATTCCAGACGTTGCTCGGGTCTTGAACCGCGCAGCGCCCATCCTTGCGCTCCTCGTCTTTGTCCTTGCCCTATATGTCAGCTGGGAGACGGTCTTCGCCTTCATCAACGGCTTCATCACCGCGCGCGCCGCAGGATAGCTACAGGACGACGCATTCCGTCGCGCAACCTGGTTGCGGCTCGCACTGCCAATACGCTAGTGGCGCATGCGGGGATTGCACGATGGCTGAGGCTTTGATCGCAACGGCGGGGCAGGGATACTTCATCGCTGTGATGACAGTCTTCTTGGCTGCACTCGTCGCCAAAGCCGGCTCAGCCCGGGCGCCTTCCGAAGAGCCACGACGCCGCAGCGCGCCAATGTTGCTGCTAGACGTCATTACCGGGCTCACCCCGGTCCTCCTCGTGCTCTACGCTTTTGCCGTGACGACAGACCAAGCGGACCCGACAATGCGGGTGTTGTTGATGGTATTGCCGATTATCGTCGGCTTCTGCGGGGCGCTTGCGGGCGCGATAGTGAATTTGGCTGCACATGAGGCCCGGACGATGTTCCGCATGGCCAGTATAGTCTCTGGAATGGCCGCTTTTATCGTATCGGTTGGGGCCATCATAACCGGCCTTGATACAGCGCAGCTACAAGCAGCTGCTGACGCTCTCATGCACTGAGGCCAGACTGCCGCGCCCAGTGAGTTAAGCGACGAACGGGCGCTTCAACACTCTCCACAGGTCGCCGACGCAACGTATTATGCCGCCTATGCTGGAGGCATTGATTCAGGTAGTCGGGCTTTGGTTTCTGGTGGCCGTGGCGCTGGAAGCAGCGGCCGTGTTCGTCGAGCAATGGGGCGCCTCTCGCTCGCCAGACGATGAAGCGCCAAAGCAACATAGAGCTCTCGCGCTGCTCGCGCTGGTCCTAACGATGCTAACGCCCGGGCTGCTGCTCGCGCACGGATTCCTCGCGACGCAGGACGCAGATCAGACCGTTCGTGTCATCGCCATGGGCCTACCGATTGGGGCCGTCCTGTTGGGCGCGCTATTGGGCGCAATCGTCGGAGCAGGCGCACGTGGCGCTGCGCCGCTGATGCGAAAGCTTGCTCTGCCGCTCGATGTGGTTGCGTTCTTCGTGACTGCGTTCGCCGTGCTTGGCAGTATTCAAATGCTCATAGCCGCCGGCGCTTAAGCTGCTTGGCCTGATTGCCGCAGTTTCTTGGTGACCATGACGCTCAATTGCTGCGTCACCGTTTGGCGGATCTCAACCTGGTGGTTCGGCAATTCGGCAAGTTGCACAATCGAATCGAGGTGCGCTTGCACGACCCCGAGGTTGAGTTGCGCTTCTGCGCCAACACCTTTGATATAGTTGAAGAGGGAAGAGGTCGCGGACATCAACAAGCGATCTTTCATATCGCCCGCCAGAGCACTCAACTGGCCGCATGTGAGGCACAGATCGCGGATGGCCGTGGCGTCGCCAGGCTGTAGCGCCCGCAGCAGTACGCCGATACGCTCGCAATACATGCGAGCCAAACCTTTGCGAATTTGCACATCAGGCGCATCAGCGTTCTTGTCAGAGCTGTCGAACAATCTCCGCCGCGGCCCGTCATAAGCGTCTTCAGCAGCTCTGCGGCGGCGGCAAGGGCCGACGTAGCGCGTGCTTTCAACAAAATCTCGCCGGCGACCACGTACTGCCGTGACGCGCTTCAATATGGTTTGGGTCGAGAAGGGGCGCAGAATGAATTCATCGACACCAGCATTGCGCGCGCGGCGTACATCGCCTGCATTATTGCCGGTCGTGACCATGATGATCGCAAGTTTGCGAAAGCCTTGACCAGCGTCGCCAGCACGGATCCGTCTAACCAACGTCAGACCCGCGCCTTCGTCGATATCCCAATCCGCGATCAGGATGTCTGGATGGCTGTAGCTCAACGCCATGAGGCATTGCTCGACGTTCTCAGCATAATCAATCTGGACGCGGCCCACCGAGCGCAACGCCTCTGTCGTCAGCCGTCTTTGAAACGCTGAACCGTCCGCAATGAGAATTCTGAGAACGGCCTTTTCGGCCGTGTCGTCCGTAAGCATGCCCGCCACCACGAGGCAGACAGTACGCGCGTACGTTTAACATTTGTGGTAACGAGTTCGAATAATCAGCGTAAACAGGGGCTGAATCGGTTAAGGGGCGTTGATGCTTTCTCTGCTGCTCGCTTCCTTCGTGACCTTCTTTGTCGCCATTGATCCGGTCGCCATGGCGCCGATGTTCACGACCATGACGTCGCGCATGACGCCCGAGTGGCGGCGCAAGATGGCATTCAAATCGATCGCTATCGCCACGGGCATCCTGCTCGCGTTTGCGTTTGGCGGCGCGTGGTTGCTGGAACAGATCCACGTATCGATCGACGCCTTCCGCATCGCCGGCGGCCTACTGCTCTTCCTCATCGCTGTAGACATGCTGTTCGAGAAGCGCTCCGAACGCCGTGAGGAGAGGGCAGAGCAAGTCGCCGCCCACCAGGCGCAGCACCCTGAAGCTCAGGACGACATTTCCGTTTTCCCGCTGGCAATCCCGCTCATCTCCGGTCCCGGCGCCATTGCCTCGATCATGCTCTTCTTCGCGGAAAACGAGGACATCGTGAGCCGCGGCTTCATTCTGCTCGGCGTCGGCGCGAACTTGACGCTCTGCCTGATCGCGTTTCTCATGGCCAGCACGCTGTCGAAGATCATGGGGGAGACTGTGGCTTCGATGCTCACCCGTATCTTCGGCATTCTACTGGCGGCGTTAGCGGCGCAGTTCGTGGTCGACGGCATAAGAAACGTGTTTGGGATCGTGGCCAACTAGTTGGAGCCTGGAGCGCCGGGCCTCCGGCCCGCATGCGCGCCAGAGGCGCGCGTTCCAACCGGTAAGCATGGGAGCTTATCGAATCCCCGCCTTCACGAGCGGCGCGGGACTGCTAAATATGATCGCATGAGTAATTCCTTCGACGTCATCGTTATTGGTTCGGGTCCCGGCGGCTATGTCACTGCGATCCGAGCTTCGCAGCTTGGGCTGAAGACCGCCATTGTTGAGCGCGACCGATTGGGTGGGATTTGCCTCAACTGGGGCTGCATCCCGACAAAGGCATTGCTCCGTTCCGCCGAAGTCTATCGCAACGCGATGCATGCGAAGGATTACGGCCTCACCATCGAGAACGTTAGCTTTGACCCTGAGGCCGTAGTGAAGCGCTCGCGCGGTGTGGCTGGACGCATGGAGAAGGGCGTCCAGTTTCTGATGAAGAAGAACAAAATCACTGTGCTCGAAGGCGATGCCAGACTTGAGAAAGGCGCAGCCTCACCGAAGGTGATCGTGAAGGGTAAAGACGGCAAGGAGGCGCCTTACGAAGCCAAGCACGTCATCCTCGCCACCGGCGCGCGGGCGCGCGAGATTCCAGCGGCTGGCCTTAAGTCGGATGGCAAGCGCATTTGGACCTATCGCGATGCCATGACGCCGCCGTCGTGGCCTGAGTCTCTGCTCGTGTTCGGCTCAGGCGCCATCGGCATCGAGTTCGCGAGTTTCTATGCGGCGTTCGGCGTCAAAACGACGGTGGTCGAATTGCTCGATCGCGTGCTGCCGGTCGAGGACGAAGAAATCTCCGCCTTCGCCAAGAAACGCTACGAGAGGGAAGGTCTAAAGATCATGACCTCCACCGAAGCGAAATCGCTGAAGGCGACCGCGAACGGCGTTGAGGCTGTCGTGCAAGCGAACGGCAAGCAGGAAACGCTGACCGCCTCACACGCGATCGTCGCTATTGGCATCACCGGCAACATCGAGAACCTTGGTCTGGAAGGCCTAGGCGTCAAAACCGATCGCGGTCACATCGTCACAGATGGCTACGGCAAGACCAACGTCGCCGGCCTATACGCGATCGGCGATGTCACCGGCGCGCCGTGGCTCGCGCATAAGGCAAGTCACGAGGGCGTCATCTGCATCGAAGCCATCGCCGGTCAGAAGCCGCATCCTTTGATCAAGGAGCGCATTCCAGGCTGCACATACTCGCACCCGCAAGTCGCCAGCGTCGGCATTACCGAAGCGAAGGCCAAAGCCGCGGGTAGGGAGGTGCGCGTTGGCCGCTTTCCGTTCGTCGGCAACGGCAAGGCGATCGCGCTAGGCGAAGATCAGGGCATGGTCAAAGTCGTGTTCGACGCCAAGACCGGCGAACTCCTCGGCGCGCACATGATCGGCGCCGAAGTCACCGAGCTCATCCAAGGCTACGCCATCGCCATGCAAACGGAGACCACCGAGCACGAGCTTATGGAAACCGTCTTCCCGCACCCAACGCTGTCCGAGATGATGCACGAAGCGGTGCTGGATGCGTACGGGCGCGTGCTGCACGTTTAGTGAGCGCGCTCCAGTATCAGCGGGCCTTCGCGCTGCTCAATATCACTGACCAAGCGAACGCCGTCTAATCGAGCGATGCCACGCTGGACAATGAAGCCACCGTCGAGCCCCGGCGTTCGAAGCGCGATCTCGTAATCGCCGTGGACGCGCCGCCACGACACTTCGGGCGTCAGCACCGCCCTGAGCATCGGATCGGCATCTGGAGGTACAAAGAGTTCGAAGCGGCCTAAGCCGCCTCGCGAGAACTCATAGATGTGATGAGAGCGCACGTCGCGCCAAACTCCGACGATGGGGTCAGCGTGCTGATCATGACCCGCACAAGCAAAGCAGGCTGCGGCCAACACAAACAGCGCCGCGCGCCTAGTGTAGATCAAGCGGCCTTTGCCTCAGCAAACCGCTCTGCCGCCATGCGTTGCATCACGACGTAATCGGTCTTACCGCTGCCGAGCACCGGAATCTCATCGACCACCACAATCCGCTTAGGCACCGCAAGTTCGCTTGCGCCATTGGCCTTGCACCAGGCGAGCAAGTCTTCCGCAGTCGCGCCCGCGTGGTCGGTGAACAGAATAATGCGTTCGCCTTTGCGAGAGTCAGGCAGGGCGACGGCGGCGTGGAGATGTTCTGGCCACACAGTTTGCGCATAGCTCTCGACTGCGTTCAGCGACACCATCTCGCCGCCAACCTTGGCGAAACGCTTCACGCGACCAAGGATACGGATGAAGCCATCCTCATCGACGTCCACGACATCGCCGGTGTCGTGCCAACCTTCAGGCAGAAGGTCGATGCCGAACGGCTTGGTGGGATCGAGATAGCCGCGCATCACGTTCGGGCCACGAACATAGAGCTTTTGGCCGCCCTCGATGCCGGGCACGGGCTCTAGACGCCATTCAATGCCGGGAATGAACTGGCCAACGCTGCCATGCTTGTTGGCGCCCGGGATGTTCACCGCGATCACCGGCGAAGCTTCCGTCGCGCCGTAGCCTTCGAGCAGTTCAACGCCGAAGCGTTGCATGTAAAGTTCGCGCGTTTCCGGTTTCACCCGCTCAGCGCCACACACCATCAACTGGATGCAGTTGAGATCACCGTCAGCGGCATTGCGCGCATACTGCTGTGCGAAGGTATCGGTCGCGAAAAAGACGTTGGCGCCTGTCTCTTTGATGAGTTTTGGAATTTCCTTCACCTGCAGCGGTGACGGGAAGAGGAACGTCTTATGGCCAGTGAAGATCGGCAGCATCACGCCGCCTGTCAGGCCGAAACTATGGAACATCGGCAACGGACAGAAGAACGACCAGTTCGGATCGAACGGAATATGCGCGTGCGCTTGCTCGACATTGCCGACGATATTGGCGTGGCTGAGCACCGCGCCCTTTGGCGTCCCGTAGGAACCAGACGTAAAGAGGATCACGCCCGTATCATCCGGGCTCGCCTTCGCCGCGAACAAGCGCGGGAAGAAGCCTTTCACTAAGGCGACAAGCTTATCACCGAAGTCGATCGTTTTGCCGATGTCTTCAAGATAGATCAGCTTGGCAAACTTCGAGAGTTCGGCCTCAAGCGCTTCGAGCTTGGCCATCTTGATGAAGGCGCGCGCCGTTATGATCTTGCGCACGTTCGCCGCATCGCAAGCTGAACGCAGGTTCATCGCGCCGGCCGTGAAATTGAGCATCGCCGGCGTGCGGCCTATCGCATGCAGCGCGAAGAACGCCACCGTGCAGGCAACACCGGTCGGGAGCAAGATTCCGGCGGTCTCGCGCCGCTTAATCAAGGTGTCGAGCTTGCCGCCCAGCGCGAATGCCTTCCGAACGATGTCATCGTACGTCTGCGGCGTGCGGGTGTGATCCTCAAGAATCTTGAACTTGCCGCCCTTTAGATCACGGGCTCGGAGCAGGGCCTCGAACAAGGAGACGCGCGTGCGCGCCAGTTCGAAAGAGCGTTGCGCCATGAGGGTGTTGCCTCCGACTTTTCGTTCCGCCTGAGCGACTAGAAGTAAGACGCTCAACCCGTGATTATTGTTTCACGGTTGTAACAGACCCTAACGGCGTGGATAAAGCGAGGCAAGTGAGACCGCATTAACTCATTGGCGACGCAGGGGAGGTTTGCCCTCAAGCCGTTGCGGGACAAGGCGAGGAGGCTCATGTTGAGGCCGTGCCAACCCTGATTGATTTGCGCCCAGAAGGCGACCCAAGCCGCCCGCGCCATCCTGAAAAGGAGGGCCGGCCCGACAACGCCAGCCCACGGAAGCCGGAGTGGATTCGGGTCAAAGCGCCCACCAGCCTCGGCTACCACCAGACAAAAGAACTTGTCCGGGATCTCAAGCTCCACACCGTTTGCGAAGAAGCGGGCTGCCCAAACATCGGCGAATGCTGGAGTCAAAAGCACGCAACCTTCATGATCCTTGGCGGCATATGCACGCGTGCGTGCAGCTTCTGCAATGTCGCCACCGGCAAGCCGCTGCCGCTCGATGCGGCCGAACCGGAGAACGTTGCGTTCGCCACCGCGCAAATGGGCCTGAAGCACGTCGTCATCACGAGCGTCGATCGTGATGATCTCGAAGACGGCGGCGCCGATCACTTCGTTCAGACAATCCAAGCCGTCCGTCGCGCAGCGCCTGAGGCGACGATTGAGATTTTGACACCGGACTTTCTGCGCAAGCCGGGCGGCGCCGAGCGCGTCATCGATGCAGCGCCTGACGTGTTCAACCACAATCTCGAAACCGTGCCTCGGCTCTATCATTCGATCCGCCCCGGCGCGCGCTACTACCAATCGTTACGGCTGTTGGATTCGGTAAAGCAGCGCGACCCGAAACAGTTCACGAAATCAGGCCTGATGGTTGGGCTCGGTGAAGCGAAAGACGAAGTGCTTCAGGTCATGGATGACCTTCGCGTGGCCGGCGTCGATTTCCTCACCATCGGCCAATACCTGCAGCCGACCAAAAAACACGCCGCGATCGATCGCTTCTGGACGCCCGATGAGTTCAAGGCGCTTGAAACCATCGCCTACGCCAAGGGCTTCCTGATGGTCTCGGCCAGTCCGCTGACACGCTCCTCGCACCACGCTGGAGAAGACTTTGCGCGGCTCAAGGCGGCGCGTTTGGCGCTGTCCAAAGACTAGATGGCCCGCACGATTATCGAAGCCGAGCGCGTGCTGCCGTATGCGCCCGAAGACTTGTGTCGCCTGGTCGGCGATGTGCGCGTCTACCCCGAATTCGTGCCATTCTTGAAGCGCATGCGCATTATCAAAGAGGAGCCGCGCGAGCACGGGGGATGGCAGGGCGTCGCCGAGGCTGACGTGGGCTGGCAAGCCATCAAGGTGACCTTCGCAACAAGCGTACGATGCGAGCCAGCAAAAGGGGAGGTGGAGGTCGCCCTCGTGAAGGGCCCGCTTCACTCGCTGAACAATCGCTGGTGGTTCCGGCCACATGAAGGTGGAGGCGCGCACGTCCGCTACTGGATCGCCTACGAGTTCAAGAATCCGCTACTGCAGGGCGCAATCTCAGCAAACAAAGACAAGCTTGCATCAAAAATCATGGAAGCGTTCGAGCGAGAGGCAAAGCGGCGCCTCGCCTGAGATTAGTCGAGTAGGCGCGTCAACATATCTAGCGCAACCGAGACAGTCTCGTATTGCACGGCATGCCGGCCGATTTCTCCAAACCGCATCTCTTCATGCAAAGCCAGCCCGTCGCGTCGCGCCGCCGCAACGTGAACGAGGCCGACGGGCTTTTCGGCGCTTCCACCGCTCGGCCCCGCAATGCCGGTCACAGCCACCGCCAAGTGTCCCGGAGAATGGGCAAGCGCGCCTCGCGCCATGGCTATCGCCACCTCACGACTGACTGCGCCATGATCGCGAAGAAGATCCTCGGGCACACCCAGCAGCTCAGCTTTGGCTTCGTTCGAATAGGTCACAAAGCCGCGCTCAAGTGAGGCCGATGCTCCCGGCACCGCCGCGAGGGTCGCCGCGATCAATCCGCCTGTGCAACTTTCCGCCGTGACGATCATGTATCCCAGCGCTTTAGTTCGGCGAAGCAATTGCTCAGCTCGTTCGTAGTTAGGATGGCCTGTCATTGCGCAAGTGTGGCTGTCGCGCAGCGAAAGTCCATTCCCTTGCATGGGCGCCGATGGCAGAACGCGCGCGAGAAGCGGAGGGAATATGGAGGCCATAGCGCGTCGCGCGGCTGCGCCGGTGTTTGTCTTGGCGTTGTTCTCCAGCGCGGCGCTCATCTTCGTGCTGCAACCGCTCTTTGCGCGTATGGTGACACCGCTGCTTGGCGGTTCGCCTGCCGTTTGGAATACGTCGATGGCGTTTTTCCAGGGCGCGCTGCTCATCGGTTATCTCTATGCGCACTTGGTCGCGCGCTTGAAGGATTTGCGGATACAGGCTGCGGTCCACGGAATCGTACTGCTCGGCGCTTGGTTCGTCCTTCCGGTACACATCACCAACGCCTTAGGCGAACCTAGCTCCGAACATCCAGTTTGGTGGTTGATCGGCGTGCTCACGCTTTCGGTCGGCGCTCCGTTTGCCGCTGCCTCCGCAACAGCACCGCTACTCCAAGCTTGGTATGCGCGCACGGGTCGCCAAGATGCGGGCGACCCATACTATCTTTACGCCGCCAGCAACCTCGGCAGCTTCGTTGGACTGCTTGCGTACCCGGCGCTCATAGAACCGTTGCTTGGCGCGCATGCACAGGGCGCGGCTTGGTCCTTGGGGTATGTTCTTGTCGGCGCCCTCATCGCGCTGGCGGCCGCGATGGCAATCACATCGCACGGCGAAACCCCGAAAGCGCTTCCACACACAGAGCCCGCGCCTAGTTGGCGTGAGCGCGGCTATTGGGTGGCGGCTGCGGCAGTGCCATCAGCGCTATCACTCGCCGTCACACAGCACATTTCAACCGACGTCGCCTCCGCGCCCATGCTCTGGGTTGTGCCGCTGGCGCTCTATCTTTTGACATTCGTGCTCGCGTTCGCACGCGGCAGCGAGAAGATGGAAGGGGGGACGCTGTTCATCCACCCCATCGCTCTCGCACTGATGATCATGTCCTATTACGCGTCGGGCAATTGGATCGGGTCAGTCTCCGGCATTTTGGCGGGCTTCTTTTTCAGCGCGCTCATTTGCCATTTGGCGCTGGCGCGTTCACGGCCTAGCGCGGATCGTCTCACCGAATTCTATCTGTTCGTCTCGTTTGGAGGCGTCTTAGGCGGCGCCTTTGCTGCGTTGCTGGCGCCGCTCATCTTCAACAATATCTATGAGTACCCGCTCGCGCTTGCAGCCGCATGCCTGTTCCGCCCGCGCGAGGACAGCGACACACCGCGCCTCGTAGACGGCTCGCTCGCCGCGGCGACTTTAGTCGGCGTACTCTCCATCTTACTTCTGCGATGGGCGCCGCTCGACGCCACCCTCATCTTGGGCGCGCTGGGCGCGGGAGCCGCCGTATTGGCGGCGGGCTGGAGCGACGAAAATAGGCCCGCAATTTATCGCTACTTGTTCTTGGGCGTGGCCGCGGCCCATGCAGTGCTGGTCATCTACATCGCTTTCAATCTGCCGAAGATATTCGTCCAGGCGGTCGTCAACGACACGACCCAAGTCGTCGCGCATCAGCCTTGGGGTGCGCTCTTGATGGCGACGAGCTTCGTGGTGCTTGCATTCGCCGTGCACGGCACGATCCTGCCGCGCAAAGACAATCGACGCATCGCCGACTGGGGCTTGGGCGCGGCATTGGCCTCAGTTGTTCTGCTCCTGCTTTTGCTTATCCGCGCCGGTGGCGTTGACGCCGGATTGTTGACGGTGACGTCGATATTGTTCTGCGGTGTCGCGATCTTCTTTAACCGCGGACGCCCCTGGTCGCTGGCGGCGATCGTGCTCGTGGCATTTGTTATCATCTTTGTGGATGAAACACGCGGCTCGCGAGTGATCACGCAAGAGCGCAGCTTCTTTGGCGTATTGCGAACGCGTGAGTTCGCCGATCGCGCTCAGCCAGATACGCCGCCGCTGCGCATTTTGATGCACGGCACAACCATTCACGGCGCGCAAATCGCAGACCCACGGTTCGAACGGCAGCCGCTGACCTACTACCACCCACGGACTGCGCTCGGAGAGGCAATCCTCGCGGGTCTCAGCACCGGCCCTACATCGAACCTGGCGCTGATCGGACTGGGCACCGGTTCGACCGCATGCCTCATGCGGCCCTCCGATCACCTCACGATCTTTGAGATCGATCCCGCCGTCGTCCGCCTCTCGGCGCGGCCGGGCGGTGATTTCACTTACGTTCCAGCGTGCCAGCCCAATGCACGCATAGAACTTGGCGACGCGCGCCTGCAGATCGGGGAAGAGCCAAACGGCGAGTTCGACGTCATTGTCGTCGATGCGTTTTCTTCCGACGCCATCCCCGCGCATTTGCTGACGCGTGAAGCGATCGCTCTTTACCTCAGCAAACTGAGCGATCGCGGCATCGTCGTGCTCCACCTGTCGAACCGAAATCTGGCGCTCGTCTCGGAAGCGGCGCGTGTCGCGCACTCACTCAATGCTGCGTACCTGTATCGGATCAGTGATCGCTTCGAGCAGCCATACGTTTCTTATTATGGCGGCCTGGCAGCGAGTGTGATGATCATCGCCAAGTCGCCGGAGACAATTGGAACTCTGGCAATCAATCCAGATTGGCGGGTCTTCGAAGCGCCCCCTGGACGCCCATGGACTGATGATTACATCAACTTGCCTCGCGCCCTATGGGAAGGCTTATCCGGCGCTGAAACATGCCGGATCTATACTTATCTCCGAGAGTGCCAGGCTGGCGCCGCGGTGAGCGACGATACACCTACACCGGACGCTCAACCGTCGCCGTAGCTTGCGCCGCGAGACCTTCTTCGCGGCCAAGAAAGCCCATCCGTTCGGTCGTTGTCGCTTTGACGCTGACGCGGCTGATCGGAAGGCCAAGCACTTCAGCTGTGCGCGCGCGCATGGCGTCGCGATGGGGGCCGATCTTGGGCCGTTCGCAAAGCAACGTCACATCGACATGCACGATGCGCGCGCCGCCTCGCTCCACCAGCGTCGCGGCGTGACGTAAGAAACGCTCCGAATCCGCACCCTTCCATTGCGGATCGCTGGGCGGGAAGTGAGCGCCAATATCGCCTTCGCTGAGGGCGCCAAGAATTGCATCGACCAGCGCATGCCAGCCGGCATCAGCATCCGAGTGACCGACCAGCCCCTTGCTGTGCGGAATTTGCACGCCGCATAGCGTGACGAAACTTCCCTCACCAAAGCGATGCGCGTCGACGCCGTGTCCGACGCACATCACCCGCTCGGCGCTTAGCATTCGTTCGAGCATGGCCATGTCCTCCGGATAGGTGATCTTCATCAGCTTCGGATCGCCCGGGATCAACTTTGCCTCGACGTCGCAGGCGCGCACGACCGCGACGTCATCGGTCATGGTCTCGTTGAGCCTGAGCGCCGCATAGGCAAGGCGCAGTGTCTCGGCGTGAAATGCCTGCGGCGTCTGAATTCGCATCAGACCATCACGCGCGACGTCTTCGATGATGCGCCCGTCTTGATCGGTGCGGCGCAGCGTGTCTGCGATGGCAAGTGCGGGGGCTACCGCTCGAGCACCGGACTGAACCTCCGAAATCAGCGACTTGACGTGGGCGGCATTCAGACCGGGCCGCGCCGCGTCGTGCACGAGAATAACGTCGGCATCGCTCAAGGCCGCCAGGGCGTTCTGCACCGATGCGGTTCGTGTGCTCCCGCCATCAACGAGCCGCACGCCAGGAACCCCAGCGGTTGCGGTGCGGCAGAGCTCGGCGTGCTCAGGCGCGCAAGCGATGACGATCTCACCGACCCCAGCCTCGGCAAATGCCAAGGCTGACCAGGCGAGCACCGGCTTACCCCGCAAACCAAGGTATTGTTTGGGGATTTCGCCGCCAGCTCGCGCACCGCGGCCACCGGCTACGATCACGGCCGCAAGCTTCATGGCTGAAGAACTCCGGCCTCTAAATGTTGCATCGCAGCAAAAACCCTTGGCGCCCGCTTTTTAGGCGCCCTAAGCTCCCTCTCGAACGGGGTGCTGTGTGTTCGATTTGAACGAAAAACCTCCTCTTGTCTCGCTCGCACCGATGGCTGGTGTGACGGACATCCCGTTTCGCCGTCAGGTCAAAGCTTTCGGCGGGCAATACTGCGTCTCTGAGATGATCGCTTCTGACCAACTGGCGCGGGCACGCATCGACATGGTGCGCCGTGCGGCAGGGGCGGGCGTCATTGCGCCTTTGGTTATTCAGCTGGCGGGCCGGGACCCTCAATGGATGGCCGAAGGCGCGCGCCTGGCGGAAGCAGCCGGCGCCGACGTGATCGACATCAACATGGGCTGTCCGTCAAAGAGCGTTACGAGCGGGCTTTGCGGTTCGGCGCTGATGCGCGAACCCGAGCACGCCATGCGCCTCGTCGAAGCCACGGTAGCGGCGACGGCGTTGCCGGTAACGCTGAAAATGCGGCTGGGTTGGGATGAGCATTCGCTCAATGCGCCAGCGCTCGCAAAGCGCGCCGAAGATGCGGGCGTGCGAATGCTGACAATTCATGGCCGAACGCGCAGCCAATTCTTTCGTGGCGCAGCGAGTTGGAGCGCGATCAAGCCCGTCGTCGACGCCGTGCGTATTCCAGTAATCGCAAATGGAGACATCGCAACAGCGGCGGATGCGCGCCGTGCGCTGGATGTTTCCGGCGCCACAGGTGTGATGATTGGACGCGCAGCTCAGGGTAAGCCCTGGCTGACTGCGGAGATCGAGCGCGCGTTGAAAGTCGGCGGAGAGATTTGCCCGCCGCCAAGAGCCCGCTTGCTGCAGAGCTTGCTGACGTTGTGCGACGACACTTTGGATTTCTACGATGGACCACTCGGGGTTCGGGTGGTTCGCAAACACATCGCCTGGATGATCGATGCGGAGTTCGGAGCGCAAGCGCGCGAAGTCCGCAAAGCGATATGCACATTGGATGATCCGCGGCGCGTTCAAGAAGCGCTGATCCGCCTCTTCGATGACGGGCTTGATCGGGCGGCGGCATGAACGATCCGACCGTCCGTCCGCTGCAACGAGCTTCGGCGCCTGATGGCGATCGCTGGCTTGAGGCGCTGCCGGCGCCGGTATTGGGAATAGATGCAGGCGAGCGCATTCGCTTTGTGAACGCAGCGGCCGCTGACCTGCTGGCCGGCGTTGGACGCGGACTGCTTGGGCGCCGACTCGACGAGATCTTTGGCATCGACGCGCCAATCATTGCGTTGGCGCGGCGCACGCTTTCCGGCGCAAGCGGGGTTGCAGAAGCCGACGTTGCTCTGGCTGGGCCTGGCTTTGCGCTGGGGCGCGCCACTGTAGCGGCGGCGCCGGTGGGGGAGACCGGCTACATCGCGCTGGTCTTGACGCGCCCGCCGCGCGCCCGCGCCGCACCGCCCGCGGCTGCGAGTTCGGCTGCGAGAACACTAGCGCATGAGGTGCGCAATCCGCTCGCGGGCATTCGCGCTGCTGCACAACTCATCTCGCGCGCCGAGGACGAAGAGTCTGCCGCGCTTGCAAAACTCATCGTTGATGAAGTGGACCGCGTTCGGCGCCTAACGGACCGCATCGATCCGCTCGGCGCCGTCGAGCCGCCGAAGTTCGAGCGCTTCAATATCCATGAAGCGCTTGATCGCGTGCGCAAGCTGATTGGCTCAAGCGCTCCCAACGTGATGATCCGCGAACGTTACGATCCCAGTCTGCCGCATGTTCGCGGCGATCTAGACCAACTTATCCAAGCGCTGCTCAATATCGCTAAAAATGCAGCAGAAGCCATCGGCGAAAGCTTGGACGGCGAAATCGCTATTTCGACGTCGTATCGTTCGGGGGTCAAATTTCGATCGGCCGCCAGTGGCGCGGCGCGCGCGCAGCTCGAAGTCCAATTCGTCGATAACGGACCGGGCCTTCATCCAGATGTCGCCGATCGGCTGTTTGAAGCCTTCGCCACCACAAAAAGCGGTGGCATGGGGCTAGGCCTCACTGTCGCCGCCGACATCATCGCACGCCACGACGGCCGCATCGAAGTCGAGAGCGAGCCCGGCCGCACCTCTTTCAAGATCCTTCTCCCCATCGATCCGGACGAAAACCTATGAGCGCACGCATCCTCCTTGCTGAAGACGACAATTCTTTGCGGCTCGTCCTTTCACAGGCACTGGGCAAGGAAGGCTATGACGTGCGCGCTACCGGCAACGTCGCAACCCTTTCCAAATGGGTCCGAGACGGCGAAGGCGACTTGGTGCTGAGCGATGTCTATATGGGCGACGACTGCGTGTTCGACGCGTTGCCAGCGATGCGCATGGCGCGCCCGCATCTGCCTGTGATCGTCATGAGCGCGCAAAGCACTGTATCGACGGCGCTCTCTGCCGCTGGCGCAGGCGCATTCGACTACATGCCGAAGCCTTTTGATCTTGATGATCTGATGGCGGCAGTGAAGCGCGCGCTCATCGGTGGCCCTGACGCCAAGCTTCGCGCTCAAGCGTCAAGGGCGGAAAAGGAGGAGCGCTTGCCGCTCATCGGGCGTTCCGCGCCCATGCAGGACGTCTATCGCGTAATGGCGCGCGTCGCCGGCACGGATCTCACGGTCCTGATCGAGGGCGAGAGCGGCACCGGTAAAGAACGCGTCGCGCGCGCCATCCACGACCACGGCCGGCGCTCAAGCGGACCGTTCGTCGCCATGAGCCTCGCTGGCGCCCAATCAACACAGCTTGAGCGCGAACTCTTCGGGCCACAGGGAAAATTTGCCCAAGGTCAGGGCGGCACGCTCTTCCTCGAGGACATCGATGAGCTGCCCCAAGATTCACAGACTCGTCTCGCGGGCCTTCTGCATGCGGAAGAACCGGGTGATCGTCCCGATGCGCGCCTGATCGTCTCATCGCAACGGAGCCTTGCTACGCTCACGCGCCAAGGCGCATTCCGACAAGACCTGTTCTATCGCTTAAATGTCGTTGTGATCCGCATGCCGCCGCTGCGCGAACGGCTCGAGGACATTGGCGATCTTGCACGCGCCTTTCTCGTCCGCGCCAAGCGCGAAGGCCTGCCTGACAAGTCAATCGACAACGCCGCCATTGAGCGTCTGAAGGCGCACACCTTCCCGGGCAACTTGCGCGAGCTCGAAAACCTACTTCGCCGCGCGACCGCGCTTAGTCCTGCCAGCGTCATCACCGCCCGCGAAATCGCGCGAGAACTCGGCCACGCGGACAACAACGTCGCACCCGAGGATGCCGCAGATGGCTTCGAGACGGCGGTGGCGCGCCGAGTGGAAGGGGAGTTCACTGCTGCGAGCCCTGGCTTGCCGTCCGCAGGCCTCTATGATCGCCTCCTGGCCGAGGTGGAGCGTCCGCTCATCAACCAGGCTCTCCAGGCGACCCGCGGCAACCAGATCAAAGCCGCAGCCATTTTGGGGATCAACCGGAATACCCTCCGGAAGAAAATCCAGGCCCTTGGCCTCTCAGCTGGCAGAGGCGATTGACCCAAGCGTGATATTGGTTCAACACCATGTTGCTATTCCGCAACATGGTGACCCCCGGCCATGGCAGAAATCACTGTAGATGAGCCGGCCGAGGCCGCCGTGCTCTCAGATCAGCCGCAGAGCCGCAGCGCGCTTACCTTCTTGGTTGGGCTCGCCGTCGCTGGTGCGCTGACTGCTGTAGCGACGATTTTGCTGCTTATGGGCGATGGCCTGGCTGGCGACGACAGCGGCGTCATCCAAATGCTGCTGATCCTTAGCCTTGTGATTTCGGCGGCGCTCGCGGGAATACTCATCCATCGCATCTTGCGCGTAGCGCGTGCGTGGCGTGCTGCTGCGACAGGCGCACGGCTGCACCTGCGCTTCGTCACGCTCTTCAGCCTCGCTGCTCTCGCGCCAGCCATCATTGTCGCTGCGTTTCTTGGTTTCACCTTCACGCAGGGCGTTGAGCGCTGGTTCAGCGAGCGCGTGGAAAGCACAATCGAGAACGCCGCTGACGTTGGCCGCGCTTATGTCGAACTCGCCTCCGGCGGACTGGGTGGTGAGGTGCAGGCCATGGCCGAAGACCTCAACAACGCACGCGCCGGCCTGACGAGCGACCCCTCGCGCTACGCCGCATTTCTTCAGTTGCAGGGCGAACGGCGCGAGCTGTCGTCCGTCTACGTCATCGACAGCAGCGGCAGTGTGATTGCCGGCGGCTCCCTGGTTGAGACCGCAGTGCCTTACCGCGCGCCGTCAGCGGAAGCTTTCGCAACAGCGAACCAGGGGCAAATGTCGGTGCGGTTCGATCAAGAAAACGACCGGCTCCGTGCGCTCTATCGTTTGTCAGCCTACAACGACGCGTACGTCCTTGTGTCTAAGAATTTGGAGCCCGGCATCGTCGCGCAACTGCGTCAGTTCGATGAGTCCGTGAGCGAATATCGCTCGGCGCGTTTGCAGCAGAACTCGCTGCGTAGCCTCTTTGGAATGGCGTATCTCGCGACAGCCGTGCTGTTGCTGCTCGGAGCAGGATGGGTTGGCCTCACAAGTGCATCCCGCGTCGCAGAGCCGATTGGCCGCCTCGTAGGCGCGGCGCGGCGCGTTGCGTCCGGTGATCTCTCGGCGCGCGTCTCGGTCGGTGAAGAGCGCGACGAAGTTGATGCACTCGCATCTGCATTCAACCGCATGACCGCCCAACTCGAGGCGCAGCGGCGGGACGTCGTCACCGCGCAAGAAGATTCTGAGAACCGTCGATCCTTTATTGAAGCCGTGCTCGCGGGCGTGAGCGCGGGCGTTATGGGCCTGGACCACAACGGACGGGTAAGCGCAGCCAACCGGTCAGCGGTTCAACTGCTCGGTCTGGAAAACACCAACATCATCGGACGACGTCTCATCGATCTCACGCCGGAGTTCACGGAGTTGCTCAATCAGCCACCGCGCGCCGGCGAGGCGCCGCCGCAGCGCGTCGATTTGATGCGAGAAGGCGGGTCCGTGAACCTAAGCGTACGCATGAGCCCTGAAGCCGACGGCGGCCTCGTGCTTACCTTCGATGACATGACCAAACTCATTTCGGCGCAGCGCCAGGAAGCTTGGAAGGATGTCGCACGCCGCATCGCGCATGAGATCAAGAATCCGCTGACCCCTATTCAGCTCTCTGCGGAGCGTTTGCGTAAGAAATACAGCGCGGAAATCACATCCGACCCAGACACCTTCGCCAAATGCACCGACACCATTTTGCGGCAGGTCGCCGATATCGGTCGCATGGTCGACGAATTCTCATCCTTCGCGCGGATGCCGACGCCGCGCATGGCTTACGCCGATATCAGCGACGTCGCCCGTTCAACAGTCTTCGCGCAACGTCTGGTGTTCCCAGACATTCGCATCGAAGTTGAAGGCGCAGATCAGCCGATTGCTTTGGTCAGTGATGAGCGCTTGATCGGTCAGTCGCTCCTCAATCTCATCAAGAACGCCAGCGAGAGTGTGCAAGCACGCCGCGAGCGTGACGGCGAACCGAAGGATGGCTTCGTGACCCTGCGCCTGCGCGACCTGGACTTCGGCGTCCAATTCGAAGTCATCGACAACGGCTTAGGCTTTCCAGAGAAGGATCGTCACCGCTTGATCGAACCTTACGTGACAACACGAACGAAGGGCGCCGGCCTCGGCCTTGCGATCGTCGCCCGCATTATTGAAGACCATGGGGGATTAATCGAGTTGGACGATGCGCCCGGCGGGGGGCCTGGCGCTGTTGTCCGCTTCGTTCTCCCAAAACGCGGCGAAGACGCGATCGACAACGCTGCAGAACACGGCGCAGGAGCCCCCCAATGACGCAAGATATTCTCGTAGTCGACGATGAGGCGGACATCCGTGATCTCATCTCCGGCATTCTCGAAGACGACGGTCACCAAGTACGGACCGCGCGCGACAGCGACGAAGCCCTCAACGCTTTCGCAAAGCGCAAGCCATCCTTGATCGTTCTCGACATTTGGCTGCAGGGCAGCCGCATGGACGGCCTCGATCTCCTCGCGAACTTCAAGGACATCGATCCGGACATGCCTGTGGTGGTCATTTCTGGTCACGGAACGATTGAGACCGCCGTCGCGGCGATCCGCAAAGGCGCATACGACTTCGTCGAGAAGCCGTTCACGGCAGACCGCTTGCTGCACGTCGTATCACGCGCGCTCGAAACAACGCGGCTGAAGCGCGAGAACAGTGAACTCAAAATTCGCTCAGCGGCGAGCGATAACCTCATCGGCTCTTCTGCCGTTATGGCGGCGCTGCGGGCATCGATTGATCGCGTGGCGCAGACCAACTCCCGCGTCCTGATCACCGGCCCCGCAGGCGCCGGCAAAGAACTGGTCGCGCGGCTGTTGCACGAACGTAGCCCCCGCGTAGGCGGCGCTTTCGTCGCTATCAACGCTGCATCGATTGCACCCGAACGGATGGAAAGTGAAATCTTCGGCGAAGAAGGGGCCGACGGACGGCCAAAGAAAATTGGCGTGTTCGAGCAGGCTCACATGGGCACGCTCTTTCTCGACGAAGTCGGTGATATGCCGCCTGAAACACAGTCCAAAATTTTGCGCGTTCTGGTGGAGCAGCGATTCAAGCGTCTCAACGGCGCGAACGACGTGCAAGTGAACGTGCGCGTCGTATCGTCGACCTCGCGCGAGCTCAGCGGCGACATCATGGAAGGCCGTTTCCGCGAAGATCTCTACCATCGCCTGAACGTCGTGCCGCTTCGGGCGCCAAGCTTAGCGGAACGCCGTGAGGATATTCCTGAACTCGCGGGTTATTTCGTTGGCCGCCTCGCGGGCATGTCTGGCGTACCTGCGCGGCAGATTGGCGAAGACGCGCTCGCCACACTCCAAGCGGCCGAGTGGCCCGGCAATGTGCGCCAACTCCGCAACGTCATTGAACGCATTCTCATTCTGGCCAGCGGAGATCCCTCGACGCCGGTTACGGTGGATTCGCTGCCTGCCGAAGCTTGGCCGCAAGCCGGTTTCTCCAAACACGACGGCTTGCAGCAAGTGATCGGTCTTTCACTACGCGATGCTCGCGAACGCTTTGAACGCGAATATCTCAACGTCCAAATCACGCGCTTCGGTGGCAATATCTCGCGCACGGCCGCCTTTATCGGCATGGAGCGTTCAGCGCTGCACAGGAAGCTGAAGTCCTTGGGTGTTGATCCACCAGGACGGAATGGCGCTGAAGCCGAATGAGCCGCGTCGCCTACGTCAATGGCGCTTACGTGCCGTTGCGCGGCGCGGGCGTCTCGATCATGGATCGCGGCTTCCAGTTTGCGGACTCCATCTACGAAGTCTGGGCCATTCGCGGTGGCCGGCTGTTCGACGTTGACGAGCACATGGCAAGGTTGCAGCGCTCGCTCGCCGAACTGCGCATCACGCCGCCCATGGGCGAGGCATCCCTAATGGCTGTGATACGCGAAACCATCCGCCGAAATCGCGTCCATGACGGCATCGTCTACGTTCAAGTTAGTCGCGGTGCAGCCAATCGGGATCATGTCTTTCCCCCGCCCCGTACGCCGCCAACCCTGATCGTGACGGCAAAGAATTTGGATCAACGCGCGATTGCTGCGCGTGCATCCGCTGGCATCAAAGTCACCAGCACGGCCGAAACACGCTGGGCGCGCCGTGACATCAAGACAGTCAACCTCCTCCCCAACGTGCTTGCCAGACAGGGAGCCAAAGAGCAGGGGGCTTTCGAAGCTTGGTTCGTGGACGGAGGCGGACACGTGACTGAAGGCGCCTCCTCCAACGCCTGGATCGTGGACGCCAGCGGCGTGCTACGCACGCGCGCGCTTTCAAAGGACATCCTTCACGGCGTCACGCGCGGCGCGATCCTGAGGTTAGCGCAGGAACGGCAGATGAAGATCGAGGAGCGACCGTTCACGCTCGCCGAAGCCAAAGAGGCGCGTGAAGCCTTCATCACGGCGGCGTCAAACGCGGCGACCGCCGTGGTCGAGATTGACGGCGTCCGCATTGGCGATGGCAAACCTGGGCCTGTCACGGAAGCGTTGCGAGCCGCTTATTTGGGCGCCTGAGGCGATTGTAGGCCCTTTCGGTTGGAAAGCGGCGCGATGCACCCTATACCAACGCTGCAGCCTTGCGATCGTCGGGGCGCCATAAAACTCAACCAACATGGGGGCTAACACCATGGATAAGAAACAAAATCTCCAGGACACGTTTCTCAACGCCGTCCGTAAGGCCAAGACTCCTCTCACAATCTTCCTCGTGAATGGTGTGAAACTGCAAGGCGTCGTCACTTGGTTTGACAACTTCTGTGTGCTGCTGCGCCGCGAAGGCCAGGTGCAGCTGGTGTATAAGCACGCGATCTCGACGATCATGCCAGGCGCACCGGTGCAGCTCTTCGAAAACGACAAGGCTCTAGATGAAGCCGACGGCTGATACGCCGCACAAAGATCTGAATAAGGCCATCGTGCTGCGCCCGCTCGCGAGCGCGGAAGAGAGCGTGCGCGACGGTGAGGCGCGTTTGCTGGAAGCCGTTGGACTGGCGCAGGCGCTTGGCCTCGAAGTTGCGGGCGCGGAAGCTGCACCGCTGCGCCAGATCAATCCACGCTCATACTTTGGCTCTGGACGCGTCGAACGCCTCAAGGACCGGTCGGAAGAACTCGGGGCGGGCGTGATCGTCATCGACGCCGCGCTGTCGCCGGTGCAGCAGCGCAATCTCGAAACCGATACCGGCTCCAAGGTTATCGACCGCACGGGGCTGATCCTTGAAATCTTCGGCCTGCGCGCGCGGACCAAAGAAGGCAAACTCCAGGTCGAGCTTGCGCGCCAAGGCTACGAACGATCCCGCCTGGTCCGAACGTGGACACACTTGGAGCGCCAACGCGGTGGCCTTGGCAAAACTGGCGGTCCCGGCGAAACGCAGATTGAACTCGATCGGCGCATCATTGCTGATCGCATCATCAAACTAAAGCGAGAGCTTGAAGACGTGCGCCGCACAAGAGGCTTGCAGCGTCGTGCTCGTTCGCGCGCTGGCCTGCCCGCGGTGGTGCTGGTGGGCTATACGAACGCCGGCAAATCCACGCTCTTCAATCGCCTCACGCAGGCTGGCGTTCTTGCCAAAGACATGCTCTTTGCAACGCTCGATCCCACGGCCCGCAAGGTGCAGCTGCCTAGCGGCCGTGCAGTGATCATGAGCGATACGGTCGGCTTCATCTCCGATCTGCCTCACGAGCTTGTTGAAAGCTTCCGCGCGACGCTTGAAGCGGTGACAGAGGCGGATTTGCTGGTCCATGTTCGCGACATTGCTCATCCGCAGAGCGAAGATCAAAAAGCCGACGTGTTGGCCGTGCTCGCGCAGCTGGCAAAGGATGCAGATGGAAAATCGCCGCCAGTGCTTGAAGCTTGGAATAAGATAGATTTGCTCGACGAAGAGACACGCCTAGGTCGCCTTCGCCGCGCGGAGGCGGCGGGACAGGGGCAGGGCGCCCTGCCCCCTGTTGCGTTGTCGGCGGAGACGGGGGAGGGCGTGGACGCCCTGCTCACGGCGATTGATCGTGCGGCCTTTTCGGCAACGCGCGTTATCACCCTCACCTTGGCGCCTGATGATGCCGGCCGCGTGCGCGCACAGATTGCCTCAGCCGGCAAGATTATCGACGAGAGCACTGACGACGACGGCAATCTCACACTGCGCGCAGAATTGTTGGTCCAAGAAGCGGCCCGTTTTGCGCCAATCGAACCCCTGCCCGAAGATCTCCGGCCAGCGGCGGAGTAGGGGAGCGCGCCCTACTTCCGCGAGAGCCGGTCCACGAGTTCAGCGGCGAACACCGAGAGCGTATCGTCGCGCGCACCCATCACCACGATCCGATCATGCGGCTCGGCCAGTTCAATGAGCTTATCGCCACAAGCGCCGCGTTCCGCGAACGCCATGGCCTGCAAGCCACGCGAACGAACGCCGGCCACGATGTGTTGGCTCGTGACTGCGCGATCGACAGTGCCACCAAAGTAAACTGGATCGGGCATGATCAGCACATCGTCATCTGCCATGTTGCGCGCAAAGCAATCGATGAACTCGTTTTTCATGAGCCGCAGCGGTCCAAAGCCATGCGGCTGGAACATGATCAGCAAGCGGCCCGGAAAGGCATGCAGGGTATTGAGCGTCGCGGTGATCTTATCGGGATTATGACCAAAGTCGTCGATGACCGTGACGTCGTAGGCTTTGCCAACCACTTCCAGACGGCGTTTGGTGCCTGAGAAACCTTTAAGCGCAATAGCCGCTTCTTGAAGCGATAGTCCGCAAGCGCGTGCCGCTGAGAGCGCCGCCAGTGCATTAGAGACATTATGTTCGCCTGGCACGGCAAGATCGACAGTCGCTGTGGCGCGCGTGTCTTTCTCCAATACATCGAAAGAAACGCCGTCCGGCGCAAGGCGTATGGCCGAGCAGTGCAGGTCCGCGAGGCCTGAGCGGAGCGAGTAGGTGCGGGTGCGAACCTTAGTGGCCAGAACCAGCGCCGCCGTCTCTTCATTGTCGAGATTAAGCACGGCGACTTCGGCCTTATTGACGAAACCGCTAAATAGGGCGCGCAGCTCGTCCATGCTTTTGTGATCGAGCGCGATATTGTTGACGACCGCGATCGTCGGCTCATAGCGCGCGATCGAGCCGTCGCTTTCGTCTACCTCGGACACAAAAGCGTCGCCCTTGCCAACAAGCGCGCTCGCGAACAACGCGTCCGGCGTGACGAAGTTCTTCATCACGGCCCCGTTCATCACCGTGGGATCGCGTCCAGCGCGGTGCAACAGCCAAGCGATCATGCCCGTTGTGGTGCTCTTGCCGCTGGTGCCCGCAACACCGATGCGCAAGCGCGCCGCGTTGAACAATTCCGCAAGCAGCTGTGGCCGCTTCAGATCTTCCGCGCCGACGCGCTTTGCGGCGACGACATCGCCCACCGTGTCCTCAACCGCTGCTGAACGCACCAGGATCTGATCGGCGCTTGTGATACCGGATCCATCCTGCGGGAAGAGGGCGATGCCCTGCGCCTTTAGATACTCAAACTTTGCGCCCAAACGTCCCTGATCGAGAGAACGATCCGAACCGGCGACGTCCACGCCCTTACCGCGGAGGATGAGCGCCAACGGCAACATTCCGGACCCGCCGACACCGCTGAAGAAATAGGATTTGGCCTGACTCATTTGCCCCGGTTATGACGAGAAACGCCGCTCATCGGCAAGGACGCGAACGCAGCATCATGGCCCCATCGCTCCGCATTGGCGTTGTAGCGCCCGGCACACGCATCGACCCGGCATTGGCCGAGCGCGTTAAAGCCTTCGCAACAGACAGCTTTCTCGATCATGCGCCGGAGATCATTTTCCACCCGCAATGTTTTGAGAGCGCCGGTCACTTCGCTGGTGACGATGGCGCGCGAGCGGGTGCGCTGATCGAGTTCGCCAACGACCCATCGTTTAACGCGATCTGGTTCGCGCGCGGCGGCTACGGCGCGTGCAGGATCGCGGAGGCGGCGCTCTCGCAACTGAACGGCGCATCACGGCTTAAGACCTATCTCGGCTACAGCGACAATGGCGCCATCCTCGGCGGCCTATACGCGCGCGGCTACGAGAACGTGGCGCACGGCCCTATTCCCGTCGACATGACGCGCGCCGGCGGAGAGGGGGCCGTGAAGCGGGCGCTCAACTGGCTCATCGATCGCGCGCCCGAGAGCGTTGAACTCGGCGTGATGTTCGACGCCAAATGCGCAGCGTTCAACCTCACCGTCTTCCAATCGATACTCGGTACATCGCTTGAACCGGATTTGAGCGGCCACGTGCTGATGCTCGAAGATGTGGGCGAGTACCTTTACCGGCTAGACCGCGCCCTCTTCCAAATCACCGCCTCCGCAAACGTCCGGAGCGTGAAGGGGATTAAGCTCGGCCGCATCTCTGAGGTCCCAGAGAATGACAAGCCCTTCGGCGCCACTGCAGAAGAAATGACGCGCTATTGGTGCGCCAAAGCCGGCATCGCGTATCTCGGCCGCTGCGACATCGGCCACGATATTGAGAACAAGGTCGTGCCGTTTGGATCGCCAAAGCGCTAGGAGCGCGTCATGCGGCTTACAGCACAGTTGTTGGCTCGTTCTTGGCGCTCGTGACTGGCTGCAGCAATCCTGCGCCGGCGCCACCCACGAGCACGGCAGCGACCGCACCGGAGCGCGACGCGGGAGATTCGTCTGGCTTCGAGTGGATGGCTGGCAGCCGCGCCGAGCGTGGCGGGCTGGCGTTCGCCGTGCCCGAGACGGACGCTGTTGGCGTGTCGATGGAGTGCGATCGCGGCTCGCGTTCGGTACGCATCTCCACGGTGGATGACCGCATCTACGCCGTCGCCAAAGTGCCGGCGGATAACGCGGCGCTGCAAGCGTTCCGTGCGTCGGGCAAGATGTGGGTGTGGGACGACAACCAGTTCATGCGCGCCGAGACGCTAGCTGAGCGCCAAGCGATCGAGGACTTCTTCCGCTTCTGCGGCGCGCGCTAGCCATTAGGGATAGCGATAGGTGATGAGATGCACACTCGGGCGTATCGCGCGCACGTCAGGGTCGTTCGACATGATGGCGCGATCGCCGATCAAGGGGTCGCTGTGCTCCACGGCAGTGCGAAAGAACACGAACAAGCGACAACCGCCGGCGGTGTCTCGATTGATCGCGCCGCCGCGCATATCCCAGATCTGGCCGCCATAGTCCCAGCCGAAACCCAGGATCTCGAACGGACGGCCGTTGAGGCGCTCGAGGTCTTCGAGCGTCATGGCGAGCGCGAGGCTGCTGGGGCCTGTCCAGGCGCTGCTGGCGCCAGAGACGCTCACGCTGTCTGGCCGCGAGAGCGTGCTGTCGTTCTTCCAACGGACCGAAAGGCGCTGATCGCCGGCGAATACGGTGGTGCTGATAAACTCGCCGCCTTCATCCCCAAAGCTGCTCGCTCGTGACGTTGGCAGCGCCGTAGGCGGCTACAAGCGAGTCGCGGCTCGCTTCAGCGCCGAATGCGCCTGACAGACACGGCAGTTCACCGCCGACACCACCAGGTGCTGTAGGGCCGTCGGCTGCGGCGGGCGAAGCACATCCGACCACAAGCCCAAGCAGCAGAATGAATGAGAGCCGCATGGAGCGCTCCTAACGCTTCTCAGCCGCCTTAGCCTCAACCCACAGTGCTTCCATGTCGTCCAGCGGCTGTGGCCCGGTGCGGCCAGCTTCGGCGAGCTTGGTCTCAATGTACTGGAAGCGGCGCGTGAACTTCGCATTCGCGCGCCGCAACGCTTCCTCGGGATCGACCTTCAGCTTGCGCGCAAGGTTCGCCATCACGAACAGGATGTCGCCCATCTCTTCAGCGATGTGTTCTTGATTGCCTGAGGCTCGCGCTTCCTCCAGCTCCGCCAATTCCTCTTCGAGCTTCTCCAAGACGGGCTCAGGCGCTGGCCAATCGAAATTGATGCGCGCAGCGCGCTTCGTGAGCTTCTCAGCCCGCATGAGCGCGGGCAGGGCCATCGCCACATCGTCCAACAGCGACGGCGCACCCTTGGCGGCGCGCTTCTCGGCCTTCAGCGTTTCCCACGCGACCGTCTGCTGCTCAGCGCTACGGCCATCGCCAGTTTCACTGAACACGTGCGGATGGCGCTCGATCATCTTGTTGGCGAGCGCTTGAGCAACGTCAGCGAAATCGAACGCGCTTTGCTCCTCGGCCATGCGCGCATGGAACGCGACTTGGAAGAGGAGGTCGCCCAGCTCTTCTTTGAGCGCCGGCATGTCGTTGCGTTCGATCGCGTCGGCGACCTCGTAGGCTTCCTCGATCGTGTACGGCGCGATGGTCGCAAAGTTCTGCTCGATATCCCATGGGCAGCCGCCCTTCGGATCACGCAGTTGAGCCATCACATCGAGCACGGCCTGGGTGGCGGCGGCATTGCGGGCGAGCGCTTTTGCGCTCATTTTCTGTGTGTTTTCAATTGCTTGGCCCGGCATGCATATCTCGCATAAGATAGATTATGGGAAGCGCTATTCGACTCAGACTGGATATTCGCCCGCCCAGCCATCGTAGGCGGGTTCGACGCCTAAAGGCAGCCTCGCCTTCAGAGCCTGATAATCGAGATCGATGTGCATGTTTGTGAGGACGGCGCGTTGCGGTTTGAGCTCCAAGATCCATTCAAGCGCCTTAGCGACGTGAGCATGCGTCGGGTGTGGCGTGTCTCGCAGCGCGTCGACGATCCACAGTTGGAGGCCGCCAAGTTGAGCAAGGGTGGCCTCGGGCATGTCTACAAGATCATTCGAGTACGCGATCGGCCCGATGCGAAAGCCGAGTGAGCGTGAGAAACCGTGATCCTGATCCAGCGGCAGCACTTCGAGCTTGCCGCCTGGCCCGTCGATCTCGACTGGGATCAGCGGCGTCATATGGCCAGCATCGCGGGCAATCGCTGGATAGCCGCCCTCGCTCATGAAGGCGTAGCCGAAGCGCTGCATAAAGCTTAGGCGCGTCTTTGCGTCGATGAACGTCGGGATCTGCGAACGCTGCTTGATGAAGAACGCGCGTATGTCGTCGAAGCCGTGAATCTGGTCGGCATGATCGTGGCTTATGAGCACGGCATCGAGATGCGACGGCGCCGCGTCCGCAAGCTGCTGGCGGAGTTCTGGCGGCGTGTCGATCAGCACCGTGGTCGCCTCAGATGCGCTGGTCGCCTGCCCGTTCCACTTTTGAAGCATGATCCCACAGCGCGTGCGCCGGTTCTTCGGCTCGTTTGGATCACAGACGCCCCAATCGCCCGTGGCGCGCGGTACCCCGCCGGATGAGCCGCAGCCTAGAACGGTGACGCGCAACGTGCCGCTCATGACGCCACACGCGGGATCGTGGGGAACAGGCGGTGGAAGTTGTCAGCGAGAAGGGTGCTCGCCTCCTCTTCCTCAAGTCCCCTCAACTTCGCGAACGCGCTCTGCACTTGCGCGACGTGCATCGGCTCGCAGCGTTGGCCACGGTAAGGAATAGGGGTCAGATAGGGGCAGTCAGTTTCGACAATGATCCGATCGAGCGGCGTCTCGCTGGCGATGGCGCGCACATCGTTGGCGTTTTTGAACGTCATGATCCCCGAGAACGAAATGTAGGCGCCTAGCGCCAAAGCGCGGCGCGCCAGCTCCGCGCCGCTCGTGTAGCAGTGCATCAGAATGCGAAGAGGGCCCTTCCCCGCTTCTTCCTCCAAGAGCTGAGCCATTGCAGAGTCGGCCTCGCGCGTGTGGATGATCAGCGTCTTGTCGAGTGCGTGCGCCGCCTTCGCGTGCGTACGAAAGACATTCACCTGGTCTTCAAACGGACTGTGTTTGTAGTGCTGGTCGAGACCAGTTTCCCCTACTCCAACCACCCTCTTGTGGCTGCCGAGTTCGATCAAACGCTCCGCTGTGAGATCCAGATGATCCTTCGCATAGTGCGGGTGGGCTCCGACGCTTGCGTAGATGTCGTCGTGGCTCTCGGCGATGGCGATGACTTGGTCGAAGTTTTCGATCTTATCGCAGATCGTGATCATCCGCCCGACGCCAACTTCTCGTGCGCGTGCAATCACCGCTTCGCGATCTTCGTCGAAGCTATGGTGATGCAGGTTCACGTGGCTGTCGATCAGAAGCATCACCGGCGCGAGGCTCCAGCGCGATCCAGAACGCCGGCAGCGCGCGCTAGCGCATGGCGCGGGTCCATATCGAGGCCCTCGGCCTCGCCACGAAGCGTTTCAAGCGCGGACCAAGCTTCGGCCCATTGTTCGCCGCCCTGCTCGACGCCCGCCGCGCGCGTCCATTCGCCCGCGAGTTCGAGCACGCCAGCAAGCTTTTCAAACGGCTCGCCGCTCATCTTGTCGTAGAGATCGCCGAGCAATGCAGCCGAGGCGCCGCGCGCGATCTCTGAATGCGCCCGTTTTGGATCAGCGCCGGCTGTATCGACGCCTTGCGCCTTGAGCGCGATCGCGCGGCCCGGACGACCCTTGGCTAGCGCGACGATGCCCGCATCAGCGCCGCTGGCTTGCTTCACGTCCGCGTCGCTCAGCGTCCGCAACGCCAAGCGACGGCAGCGTGAGCGGATCGTCGGCAGGATCGCGCCAGGCGCGTGACACACGAGCATCAAGATCGAACGCGCAGGCGGCTCCTCAAGCGTCTTAAGGATCGCGTTGGCGGCGTTGCGATTGAGATCATCGACAGCATCGACAATCGCGACACGCATGCCGCCTTCAGAGGGCGCGAGCGCAAAGAAGTGTCCAAGTTCGCGCGCTTCATCGACGGCGATCTCCCGGCGCGGCTTGCCGCGATCGTTGAGCCCGCGGCGTAGAACGAACAAGTCCGGATGCGACAGAGCCATCACGCGGCGCGCGATGGGATCTTCAGGATCGACATCCAGCGGGCGCGGGCCGATCCGTCTTGCGCCAAGCGCAGCGCGCGCAACTCGATACGCCAGCGTCGCCTTGCCCAAACCTTTGGGACCCGCCAACAACCAAGCGTGGTGCATGCGCCCGCCACGAAGCGCCTCCGCGAAAGCGGCCTCTTCCGCATCGTGTCCAACGAACGAGAACGTCTGACGCGGATGCGGAGCGTTGGGTTCCTTGTCGAGTTCAGGGACGGGCTTTTCGGCCTTCATGGCCCTTATCAAGAGCCGAACAGGCTTAAGCGCAAGCCTTCGAAGGCACGCGAGAACCAATTCGCGCGGCCAATCTTGCGCCCTGCCGCCAGTGGGAATTCTTGCGTTTGGAAGTTGGGGCCTTCGATGACGAGGCGCGCAACGACTTGGCCCTCAGTGATCGGGGGCCGTAGCGGCCCGTCATAAACAATGTGCGCGGTGAGCCCCTCTTGTACGCCGCGCGGGCCGCCAATGATGATGTCCTGTTGGGCCACCAGGGGCACCGTGCGGCGCGAACCGAGGCGGACATTGGCTTGGCCAACCTCGGCGCCCGCCGCGGCGACCTGCGAGATCGCGTAATCGTTGAACGCGGCGCGCATCAGGCGCTGCGCTTCGGTGTTTCGAGCGGCCATCGTCGGCAGGCCATTGAACACGATGATGCGCCGTTGGCCATTCAGCACGGCCGAGCCGACTAAGCCGTAGCCGGAATCGTCCGTGTGCCCGGTCTTTACGCCATCGGCGCCGGGATAAGAGCCGAGTAAAGGATTGCGGTTCTGCTGGGTGATGTTGTTGTAGCGGAACTCACGCTGAGAATAAGTGCGATAGAATTCCGGGTAATTCACGATGATATGGCGCGCGAGGCGCGCGAGATCCACCGTGCTGATACGGTGCTCTGGGTCATCAAGACCCGCAACATTCCGGAAGCTTGCCGACCGCAGACCGAGTTCATGTGCGCGGCGGTTCATCAACTCGACGTACGCTTCCTCGGACCCTGCGATACCCGTCGCCAAAAGTGCGCAGGCGTCGTTGGCGGACACCACGATGATGCCCTGCAGCAAATCACGCACCGAAACACTAGCGCGCGCGGGGATGAACATGGTCGAGCCGGCCGCGCCACCGCGGTAGCGGCTCCACAGCTCATCCGTCATCGTAAATTGGGTATCGAGCGTGAGCTGCCCAGCTTCGATGCGCTCTAGAGCGATGAGCACTGTCATCAACTTCGACATCGACGCGGGCGGCACAGGCGTCTCGCAGTCGTCACAGAAAAGAAGCGCGCCCGACGCCCCATCCATGATCGTAACGTGCTGAGCGACGGCGGGCGGTGGCGGTGGCGCAGGAGTGCGCCGCGCGCGGCGGCGCTGCGCGTCCGCATCCGGCGCGAGCGCCATCACTAGAAGTGCCGCCAAGGCAAACGCGCCGACTTTGCGCTGCAAGCTCATTCCATCCGCCGAATCGTAAGCGCGTCTTGCGCGGGCCCATTCAAGCAGAGCGGCGCGGCGCTTTCACGTCAACAAACCAGCATTTAGCGCGATGCGACGATGCTATCGGCGTAACCCAGTCCGCTAAGCGTGCGGCGTGCGGCGTCCGCCTCTTCCCGGCTCGGCCACGGGCCAAGTCGGACCCGGAACAATTCCGCGCCGGAAGCGCTGGTTCGTGTTTCCACAACCACCGGCCCCGCTGGGCTCACAGCGTCCCGAACGCGCTGAGCGTTCACGGGGTCAGAGTAGGCGCCAACTTGGACGAAATACCCGCCAGCTGCAGGCGCCTGGTAAACCGGGCGCTCTTGGGAAGGCGCACCGGCCAGTTCAGCCGTTTGAGACGGGCGATTTGGGAGGAGGGAGCTTGGCCCCTCCTCAGGCCGCTGCGTCGGTGCGAAAGCGGGGACGTGCACAGATTGAGGGGCGGGCGTGCCATCGGCGTTAACACGGCGCGGAGCAGGGCCAAGGTAACGAACGTGAACACGCGCGTGGCCTGCTTGTTCGAAACCGAGAGCGTTTGCGGCGCCGCGCGACACGTCGATCAAGCGCTCGCCACTGAACGGTCCACGATCGTTGACGCGCACGATGACTTCGCGGCCATTCTCAAGATTGGTGACCTGTACGAGACTCGGGATCGGCAATGTGGGGTGTGCGGCCGTCAGGCCGTCCTGATCGAAGGTCTCCCCGCTCACGGTGCGCTGGCCTTGAAACTGAGCACCGTACCATGAAGCCGTACCGGTTTGCTGATAGCCGGGCTCAGGCGTCGGAACGTACCAACGGCCGTTCGCCTCGTAAGGCGGGCCAACGCGTTCTTGTTCGAGCCAGGGTTGGCGCCCCTGCTCGTTCGAAGGCGCACTTTCTGATTGCGCTTGCGGCGTTGTCGCCTGCGCCAAAACCTGCGGTGCTGGCGTTAGGCTGACGGGGCCTTCCTCGGCGTCCTCATCCGCTTCCGCCACCACTGGCGCTTGAAATACGACCGGCTCGCTACGGCGCACGTCGGAGCGGCGAAGATCAATCAATGCGCCTTCACGCCGACGAGGCGAGGCGCCGTATCCGTAGGAATTGTCGCCGCCACCGGAGAGGCCGCTCGTGTTTAGGGCCGCAGTCTCAGTGACGGGCGCCGGTGCAGCGGCGCCCTGCCCCGCAAACGTAATCGGTGCGCGTTCAGCGTGCGCTAGCGCCGCGAAGGCCATCAAACCAAAGCAGGAAACGATCAGCGCGCGCGGCGTACGGCGAAGCATCAAAGACCCCAACGCAATTCTTGCGATGGCGCTTTATACGTCAGCCCGACTTTAGGCCGCGTAAGGATTTATCCTTATTTCAGTTTCACCAATAATCGGTGTTCACCACACTGAAGTGGCGGAGGGAGTGTCCGCCTTTGGCGCGTTTACCCTTGAACGCTTATGAAGGTCCGCGGTCCGCCGTTTGGCCGCTAATCATTGCGGTTTAAGCTCCTAAAGGTCCTTTGTGGCCCTTCGTTTACTTTCGCCCCAAGCCGCTGCTAGAAGGGGGAAACTGAAGGGGAAACAACGGTGCCGCTGACAGACCGACAAGTGAGGGCCGCCAAGGCCCCCGGCGTTTTGATCGATGGTAAGGGTCTGCGGCTCAAAATCACCGCCAACGCGAGGTCGGGCGAGCTGCGAAAGAACTGGATCTGGCGCGGCAAGGTGGATGGCGGACCAGTGCGCGAGATCGGACTAGGCGGCACGCATGACGTGAGTCTGGAAGCCGCCCGCAAACGCGCCTACGCGCTGCGTGAGCAGGCACGCGTTGGAATCGATCCATTGACCGCCCGCCAAACCGAGCGCGCCCAGAAGGCTGCTGAAGCCGCTCGCGCCATGAGCTTTCGAGACTGCGCCGAGCGCTACATCGAAGCACACGAGACGTCATGGAAGAACGCCAAGCACCGCCAGCAATGGACGAACACTTTGGCGCAATACTGCTTTCCTGCCTTTGGCGATGTGGCGGTGTCGGACGTCGACCAAGGCATGGTCATGCTGGTGCTGGAGCCGCTCTGGGCCGAGAGGACGGAAACAGCGAGCCGCCTTCGCGGACGTATCGAGGCGGTGCTGGATTGGGCGTCGGTGCGCGGCCTTCGTTCTGGATCGAACCCAGCGCGCTGGCGCGGGCACTTGGACAAGCTGCTTCCGAAGCGTTCGAAGGTGCAGCGCGTACAGCACCACCCCGCCCTTCCCTATGACGAGTTGCCAACGTTCATGGCGACATTGCGCGAAGCTGAGGGGCTCGCGGCACGGGCGCTTGAATTCTGCATCCTCACCGCCACCCGCTCGAGCGAAACGCTGGAGGCGCGCTGGGACGAGATTGATCTGGACAAGCGTGTCTGGACGATACCCGACGAACGCATGAAGGCGGGCCGCGCGCATCGCGTTCCGTTGTCAGCCGACGCAGTAAAGTTGCTGCGATCGCTGAAGCCATCAAAAGGCAAGGCGCGAGAGTATGTGTTCGAAGGCGCCAAGCCGGGACGCCCACTCTCAAACATGTCGATGCTTCAGGTGCTTCGGCGCATGAAGCGCACGGATGTTGTTACGCACGGCTTCCGTTCGACGTTCCGCGATTGGTGCGCCGAGCGCACTCGCTATCCACGTGAAGTCGCCGAAGCGGCGCTCGCGCACGTCAACGCCGATAAGGTGGAAGCCGCCTACCGGCGCAGCGACTTGTTCGATCGCCGCCGCGAGCTCATGGCCCAATGGGCAACTTACTGCAGCTCACCGCCTGCTTCGAGCAAGGTTGTGCCGATAAGGAAGCGGAAGGACTGATAAGCGCTGCTTTGCGGACGGTCGCTCGACAGACGGGAACGGCAGAAATTCGCCGGAACTTGCCCTTCGCGAGTCAGCCGGGTCTGCTCGACACTGTACCAATGCAGGGTAGAGTATCAGCATGGTTGCGCCCAACACTCTCGGCCTCGACGATGACCTGGATTCCGTCGAACTCCTGATAGCGATTGAGCGCGCCTTCAATATCAAGATTCCGGATCAAGACGCCGCCACCGCCAGCACGATGGGAGATTTACACGACATCGTGGCGTCCAAATTGGAAGACACCGGCGGAGAGAAGTGCAGGACTTCAATGGCGTTCTATCGAGTTCGCCGTGCCTTGAAGATGGTTCTCGGGGAAGTCGATATTCGCCCGGATACATCTCTGAGCGCTATTTGGGGTAGATCGCCCAAATTGCTGTGGGCGCAAGCACAACGCCACTGTGAACTTCGCCTCCCGCCGCTCTCACAAACGAATATCAGCGGATTCGGTGGGTTGCTGATCGCGGCTGCGATCTTTGGCGTGCCAATTTTGTGGATTGCGAAGATCACCGGCTGGCTGGTCCTCGCTCTCGTTGTGGGATTAACCGCTGCGGGCTTCGTCCTTACCCGGCTCGACCCGCTCGCGTTCGGACCGATAGCGACTGTTGGCGATCTTGCCCAACGGACAGCGAGTCAGAACTATGGCGTATTGGTCAGCCTTGGAGGTCGCTCCGATACAAAGGCGATTTGGGACGCACTCGTGGAAGTCGCCGGTGCCTTCTCCGAGAATCTCCCCGCTGAAAAGATCGAGCGGACCACTGTCATCCTCCAATCACAGTATGAAAAGGCACGAGCGCGCGCCTGAACGGCTTCGGCTGCAATGGGCCAGCGATACCCGGCTCGCCATTTCTTACGAAAGGCTGGGTCGATACAATCGTGTCGCCGGTAATGCTGCGGACGCTTCGGCTCAATCTCGCCGTTTCGAGACGCTCGCGCGATTTGAACTCCGCGCCTACTCGCAGCGGAACGTCACGGTTAGAACGGCATCCCACTCTGCGTCTGAAATGTGGATTTCCTCGTCCGGGTTGCCGCGGGATTGAATCGACATCATGCTATCCACTTCCACCGCGCGACGCCGCTGCCGTGCGCAGAACTCGTGCGACCGGCGGCTTGACTCACGGCGCACCTCGTCCATGCGACGGGCGGAAAGGGCCAATTCCGCGGCCGTTCTGTTTTGCTCCACCGGCGTGCTGATCGTGATCAGGTACGTGTCTTGGGCCACCTGTTCCACGCCCTGAGTCGCACAGGACGTCAACGCAGCCATAGCCGCCAGCGCGGCGAGAATTGGAGAATAACGCATCGTGGCACTATGCATGTCTCGCTCGATATCCAAAGCGCTTGCGCCGACGCCGGAAACCCAGCCGATCGACGCTTATCATGATCGCGGTGAACGCCGATACGACCCAGACTCACACCAAGCCCGCCTAGGCGGTTCGTCTTGTTGCATCGCCATGCTGGCAAATCGCTCGCAAAAGTGCCGATTGTAGTCGGCTGGGCTGGAGAGATTTCCGCCCATGCGCGCTGACTCCGCGGGCTCTGCGTCAAAGGTCGCGATGTAGACGCGCTCTACAACACTCGATCCAACGAGTGCCGGAATGTCGGCGTAGAGCGTGTAAGCGCTACTTTGGTTGTCCGCCGAACTGGCACATCCCCCGCATGCTAGCGCGTACAGCAATATCAGTGTCCGCATATGGGCCTCCCCGCGCCACAACTGACTAAACAAGCTGAGCCCAAGCAGCCTAAGCGTCACACAGCCTTCGTCCAACAGCTACTCACGAAGAAGCGAGTTCTGAGCTTCGCGGGCCTCTCCCCATTGTGTTATGACGGCACGGGCGTAGCATCGCTGCATGACGAAGCCTCTTGTGCCGCTGCTAGCGCTTTTGTTCGTGGCATTTGGGGCCACTGCGACACTTTCCGCTCGCGCGCAATTGGCGCCACCGGATGCTGCGAGTGCACAGTCAGAACCGTCAGAGACGCGCCGCTTTCGCGGCGTTTACGTGCACGGCTGGGAGGCGCGGCTCTTCGTCGAGGCGGGTCGCGAAAACGAGCCGCCGTCATGGGTGTCGATGACGTCGGCAGCGCGCGCCTCGCTGGAGCAGGTACTGCCGAGCGCGTTTGAGCCAGGCGAAGGCTTCCGTGTTGTTGTCGAGTTTGATGGCCGGCGGAGTCCACCGGGGCGTTACGGACACCTCAACGCCTATACGCATTCGGTGTTGATTGAACGCCTGATCAGTGCGCGATTGGAAAGCCGACCGACCGCATTTTGCGATGCGGAAGCCAGCGTCGTCTGGCGTGGCGCGAACGATCGAACCTACACCGTGAGCGCAAGCACAACAGGTCCCACCTGCGCCCATTCGGTAGCGCTCTTAATTGTTCGCAACGCCAGCGGCGAGATTGTATGGACCGATGCGATGCCTACGGCGCACGTGATGGGGTTAAACACGCCGGCAACGCGCACCCCGATGACAGCCGCACTGCAAGAGTGGATCGGATACGGCGCACGAGGCGAGACAACACGCGAACTGCCGCCCTGGCCGCACGAACAAGAACCACCAGAAAGCGCCGGCGGCTTCGAGTTCGCGCCGGAATCTTGGATTAATCGCGAGACCTACCTGGAGATGCGCGCCCGCGCCGAACCAATGTTCTGTTACGTCCAAGGAATGGAGAGCCTAGCTTGCCTTGTCGAAAACGGAAACAGGCTTGAAAAGATCGGCGTTCAAGCGTTCGCGGGTTAATTTCTGGGTTACAAGTTTCGCGACCGACCTACCCTTTCCATTCCAGTCAGTGGCTTAGCACGCACAGCAATGACGCGTTCTCGCCGGAAAGCGACATTCGCCTCGGCTCACGGTGCGTATTTGGCAGCGCAGGCTTCAAAACTCATGACCGGCGCGCGAATGGTTCCGTCCCGCTCAGTCGGCCGATCAACGTCAACGAAGATCATGTTGTACTCGTTGGCCTGTAGCCCGTATCCCCAGCTCGCGGGCGTAGCCACGACACCTACGTCGAAGGTCATCGAGCGATCTTCTTGCGCAACCAGCCAGTGCTGGTTGTCGCGCTGATCGGACATGGAAATGACGTCGCCTACATGAATTACGTTATTGCGGGTGGGACGGAGGACCACAGCGTCCGCCTCGTCGCGCAAGCGATCCGCGGTGCGAGCACGGAAAGCCCCGGAAAGCACCAGATGTGCGGAGACCATGTTGTTGTGCACGTGCGGAATTACGGCGCCGCCTCGGCGCATACCGAATACGCGGATAAACCAATTGCGCCGACCATCCGTGCCCAGAACGTCAGCTGGCAGCACCGGATCCACGGTGTCAGCAAGGTTTGTGGAATAGGTGAAGCGCCGCGTAAGATGATCGATGTCGAGATAGCGCGCGAGGTCGGCAACCGGCACGCTGGTATTCAAACGCTCGACGCGCGTCTGCCACTCTGCAACGCCAATTGACCTTTCGCGAAGCGCTGCATTCAGATCGACGAGTTGTCGGGCCCAAGCATCCAGCGCTGCCGGACGCTCGCCCGCCCATGACTTTGAGACTGCACCGAGTAGAAGTGTTGCGGCCGCAGTTTGCAGCAACATGCGCCTGTCGGCCCCGACTCCCGACGATGGCGCCATCACTCACCCTCCCGACGCCATCTGAAAGCCAGAACGCTGGCGCCATTGTGTCTGAATGTCTGCGGCGCTCAAGTCCTGCCATTCTCTGGAACGCGCCAGTTTGGCCTGCTTTCGCCGGTTGTCGTCACTCGACCGTTTCTACCGAGCGTCCGCTATGTGGCATGTTTCGGTCACCGACAAAGCGTCGCCCGCCCCATCGCCGAGGCTTGCCAGGGCTACACCGGCGGACAAGCATCCCCCTCCTTGAACCTCGCGGCCGGATGTGTCGACGCGTGCACCGATGCTAAAGGCCCGATGCTAACGTGCGTGTAAATGCGCGTGGTATCGAGACTCTCATGCCCGAGCATGGCTTGGATAAAGCGGATATCGGCGCCGTTTTCGAGCATGTGCGTCGCTGCTGCGTGTCGAAAAAGATGACACGAGCCGGCCTTGCCCAACTTGGCCGCCGAAACATAGCCGCTCACTTTCGCGGTCAATTTCTTTGGATGTATTGGCGTGCCCCAGGAGGTGAGAAAGAGCTGCTCCGCGTCCCCGACTCCTATCAGTTTCGGCCTCGCGATCTCGCGGTAGGCAAGGAGCCAAGCCAGGGCGCGTTCGCCTGTGGGGACCGTTCGGTCTTTGCTGCCCTTACCCTTTCGAACCAAAAGTAGCTGCCGCGCGTGATCGACGTCTCTCAGTCGCAGCCTCGTCAATTCCAAGCGGCGTATGCCGGTGACGTAGAGCGTTTCAAGTATCGCTCTATCGCGCAAACCCAGCGGCGTCGTGATGTCAGGCAGAGCCAAGATCGCCTCGACCTCATCTTGCGTTAGTATCGTGCTGGGTAGACGTCGTTCACCGCGTGGCAGATCGAGACCGGCACTTGGGTCGGCCACAATGATGCCTTCGCGCGCCAACCATCGAAAGAATGATCGCAGGGCGACCAAACGCACGCTCTGAGTTCGCACGCCGAGTGGTTCACCGTTCGCCTTGCGGTGATTGAACAAGTGGATTCGATACGCTTCGATGAGATCACGGGTAATCGCTCGCGGACGACTCACGCGGGTTAGGTTCGCCCATGCGATAAACGCGTTGGTCGTGGTGATCCGCTGCTCTATTGTGTACGGGGAATAGTTGCGAGCAGCCATGTGAACGCTGAAGCGTTTCAGCAGACTCAGCATGCTCTCTTCGGTCGAGTCATACTCTTGCAGGCTTGCCGTTGGTTCGGCTGAATCGAGACGGTTCGTCATAGTCGTTGCTCCGCTAGTGCTGTTGACCAGCCAGCGGCTCAACAAAATGCGTTCCAATGCGACGCGGTGCGCTCAAGAGTTGAAGCTAAGATGGATCAGTCCCCTGCCCCACAGGGCTGGCCGATCAGGATCATTTCCTGCAAACTGATCCCGTCGGATATGAAGACGATCTGAACCTCTATGCCTACGTCAGAAATGACCCGCTGAATAACGCTGATCCGACTGGCATGGAGCAGTACGGCATTTTCGGTCGCGTGGAACTCTCATACGGTGAGGGTTTTCACATAGAGGGCGAAGCTTCTTACGATCCTGACACAGGCATGGCGCGGCTTCAGATTGAAGGCGGGCCTCGGTGGGGAGCTGCGCTGAATGTGGAAGGCGGAGGCTTTTACGATCAAAGATCGCTGACAGAACCAGGGGCGGATATTGCCGTTAGCGTACAAGGGAGTGCCGCCGGTGCCGCGCCCTTTCACCCTGGGCCTGGCGGCGAGATCGGAGGAAAGCTGACGATTGTGGAAGCAAGCACAAGCACGGGTATTGAAGGTCCAAGGGTCGAGCCTCTTGCATCAGGTTCTCTTGGCGGTGCTGAGGTCGACGCAAATCGAGTGACGGGCAGTGGCGGCCCAGACGCGAGAGTGACAGCAGGCGCGGACGTGCGCGTTGGAATAACGATAGACACTAGCCCGCCGCCACCGCCGGAAAGCCTTTATGGCCCGGGACCGGTGCGGTCGCACTGAAGCAGCACCTTCGGTTAGATTTGAGAATAAAGACATGTTGAGCGCGCGCAGAGCCAATCTTGTTGCCCTAAACGTCCTGATTCTTCTCGGGTCCTTGACCTATGTCGTCGGCGCGAAAATGTACTTGCAGGTAGTTGTGTGGCTGTTCTCCTTGGGGATCACGGCGCAGCTCTTGATCCTGCTTCTTGTCGCGATCGGCCAAATCGGCGCTCAAACGACCACATCGAAGATCATATTTGCCGTTTGGTTCGCCGCTGCGCAGCCATTTATCCTGCTAAACATGTCGCCTTTGCATTTCCCGTGGCTACTCGTCCTGCTGGCGGGACCACTTGGTTACATCATCGCATATCTCGGTATCTCGTTGGCGTTGTGGTTCATCAATATGCGACGAAGTGAGCGTGGATGACTCGCGCAGCGCACACCACCTCTTGGACGATGAGTGAAATGAAAAAGCTAGAGGAACTTCCCATCCCGCAGGTCGCGATCGACGCGAAGCAGAAGGCCGAGCTAATTCGCATCTGGCTCGCGGATGGAGGACAGGTCGTGTCGTTGTCCGATCGCATGTGGAGTGATCCCGGCATGTAGGGACTGTTGCTAGTTGATGTGGCGCGTCACCTCGCTGTCGCTTACGAACGCTTCGGTCACGACCGCCGGTCGACGCTGGATCGCATCCACGCTGCGTTTGATGCGGAGTGGAACAATCCGACGGAGTAGGTCCCAAATGAACGGTCATCAACGCCCTGCACGTCAAGACTCGTGCTCGGTAAAAATACCGGAATCAACGTGAGAGCGATCACTTCCTGCAAACTGACCCCGTTGGATATGAGGAAGACCTGAACCTCTACGCCTTCGCGTGGAATGACCCGCAGAACAACGCTGACCCGAGCGGTGGGTATGTGGAATCCGCTCTCGACATCGCGTTCATCGCGGCGGATGTGGCGGATATCGCGTCCAATGGTCTGAATTGGGAGAACGGGCTCGCGCTGACGGCCGATGTTGCTAGCCTGGCATTGCCAGGCGCGACCGGCGGCGGTCTTGCTGTTCGCGGCGGCGCGCGGCTGATCGAAGGCGCTCGGGGCGCTGAGCGAGCCGCAGACGCTGTGGGTGACGCTGCCAGGGCACCCGACTTTATCGTTACCCCGGGAGGTACGGCCGTTTCAACAAGTCAACGTCAGATGCGTGAGGGGTTCGACGCGGCCGGATTTCCGAGTCGCGAGACCAGAAGCCCTGGCATAGAACATACTATGCCAGATGGGAGCACCGTCAGAACTATGGAACCATCGGGTGAAGCTCCCCGTCGCGCATCTTTCGAAAACGCAAACGGCGGTCCTGTCAATCCCGACGGTCGAACCCCACAACCCCCAAGAGGACTTACTGCGGCCGAGCGCCGAGAGTGGGTTCGTCAGAGGACTCACGTTGAGCAAGGACCATGACCGATCTTAATGCATGGATTGATGCGGCGGACAAATCCTGCCCTTTGCGGATCGAACGCAGCGAGTGGGACGACCCCGTATTGCTTCTGGGCGGCACCGACTGGAGTCTGTCAGTCACGGCTCCGTGGAGAATAGTGCGCGGTTACATCATGCGAGTTGGAGCGTACGACGAGAGTGCAAAGGCGATTGCAGCGAACTTGATCGGCGAGCGCGTCACTCGCTTTCGAGTGCTAGACAACAGTTCTTCGCTCGATATCGGCGTGACCATTAGCAGTGGCGACGAACTGCAGGTGTTCTGCGCATCGAAGCATGAGAACTGGGTGCTCCGTGTTCCTGCGCAAGCGACAATGGCGTTTGTACCGGCCTCATGAATAAGGTGAGCTGCTGCCGGTCTCGTGGACGCCTTCCTAAGCTAACGCCTCTCGCTCTTTGACCTGCGATTCCTTGTTGGCCAACAGGGACTCCGGCGTCCGACTGGACGCCCTTTCTGCGTCTGTTATTGAGGCTCTTATTCGGCGTTCTTTTCTGGCAGAAGCATTCGGTGCCAGCCCTTGTCGACTAGGGCGCGAATTGCCTCTTCGATGTGACGTCTATCTATCGATCTGACGACCACGGCATTCGGCTCAAGGAAGTAACCGTTGAGTTCCACGTCGGACTGCGCGTCCTGCTGAAGGCGGACGCTATCGTAAAATGTAAGGGTGTATTGGCGGCCTTCGTGCTCTAGCCGCACTCCGCCAACGCGACCTTTTTCTTTCCATGTGCCCTCGTCGATGTCGTCGGGCAGGTCGATTGCAATATTCGTCAAGACGCCCTCCTGCGGCGGCCTTCGTGCTCTAGCCGCACCCCGCCCACGCGGCCTCTCGCTTGCCATGGGTTTTTGTCGATGCCATTCGACAGGCTGATCGTAGCATACTTCACCTCATCCTGCTCTTGTCTCATGCTCTTGCAGCGAATGCAGCTCAGCGCGTCCTGGAACTGCTCAGGCGTTAAATTCGCGCCAGACGCCGGAGATATTTCGTAGTGCGACGGGTCGGCACCACGCTGAGTAATCTGGAGTGAGTCAGGGACGCTGCCCGGATCAATTTCGTGAGCCGTGAATCCTCGTTGTTCGACGCTCGCGGCGTTGTCGAAAACGGACACGCCTCGCCCGGGCTGCACGGTTCCCTCTGGAGTCACTCGGAACTCACCCGGCCGCGCAGTAAATGACGGGGCATCCGCACCACGTGCTCCACGGAAGAACGCCTGGCCGCCCTCAACAGCCGCATCCACACCCTCGCGGATCGCCGGACGCGCCGCATCTCCTCCAGGAGCCAAGCCGGCGACGATGCCTACCGCGCCTCCGATGGTCGGACGGGCCGCAAACTCGGCAACACCCCTTACATCGCCGACGACGGGCGTAACATCGGCTACAAAATTTCCGAAGGCGGCTGTCTGCTCGGCGGTGATCTGAGGGCAATTCGGGTGACAGCCCAACGCGACGGTCGCACCCTCACGACCGGTCGGGTCGCTCACGTTCAGCGGATCATTCCCGACGTACTGATAGAGGTTCAGATCGTCTTCGTAGCCGACGGGATCAGTTTGCAGGAACTGTTGCTCCTGACGCGACTTTCGTAGATTCAGGCATTTTCCCTGACGCGACAAATGCGTAAGCGGCGCGGCGCCTCGATGCGCTGCCCCGTTTCGCAAAAATTTCCAAAGAAGCACTTTTCAGACTGCATGCGCGGCGCTGTTGGAGCACGGTTCGAAGCGGGACGGGCGTGTTCGCGGCAGCCTTCATGCGTGCGCCGAGATGCGTGCAAAGCGCGCGCCCAATCAGGGTTTCGTCCAATTCGTGAAATCCAAAACCTCTCGCGGAACTCCCAGAATTCTCTGTAGCTCAACAACGATCGCCAGTTCCAAACGGCCCAGCTGCGCTTTGACGCCTTCGTCAAAGGATGACGCCTGCACAAAGCCTCGCATGTAGTAGGGAAGGCTCCAACATTCAGCGACGAGCGCGCGGTCAAGCTGGTCGGAAGGTTCAATCTTTCTCAGTACATCAAGAAGCCGTTCAATGTCCGCGATCCGAGCGTCATTGTGGCGGAGTGCGGTGATGCACCCTTCCTGATCGCTTCCGGGACGGCCGATTCTCCAGCCGCTACGAATGTCGTCGAGCAAATCATTGTTTGTCATACAAATCACCGCGGTTGCGCTGGCTCGATCCGGACAATCGCTTCTCTCGGAATATGGCCCACAGCAAGGACTTCTTGTTGGCTAGTCGCCATTGCCTGTGCGACGCGATCATCAAGCGCGCCGGGAACTGACACATCAAGCGCGGGTGTTGTCAGGCGCCTCGGGTCGATGGTGGCGACTAAGCCGGAGGGAGTGCCACCCGTTGTAGCATAGGTCTGCGCTATGCCCTCGTCTTTGGTCATAGAGATATATTGGGAGTCACCGCTTCCAAACTCAACGTGCTGCTCCGGGGTTATGTTTCCGTACGGATTGTTTGCTTGGATCGGTTCACCTGCCCCCAGTTGGGCTACATCTCGCGTTGAGAGGCCACGGAACAAAAATCCACGTTGCTCATCCGTGCGAGTTATCGAGTCAGCAAATTCCGTGACGGCGTTTCGAATGTTGTCGCCGATTTCGCCGAGTGTTGGTCCTAGAGGTTCTTGGCCAGGCTGGGGCCCTGCGATCGGAGGAGGAGGAAGTGGCAATGGAATAGCCACTTGGCGGCCGGTAGGGTCCGCCCAATTGAGCGGGTCGTGCCGGGCCAATCGCAATTTTTCTCGAGTGACCGTCGCGCCGCAATCCTGCCGTTGGCGCCCTGCTCGTCAATTCGGCTCACGTTCGCCGAAGCCGGTCATTCGGCCCTTTCCAATCAGCGTCCGTTATGCGGCCTATTGCAGACTCTCAAGAACGCTACGCGCCGGCCATCGCGCGCGTTCTTGTCAAGCGCCGTGCTAAGCAGACGGAGGAGTAGAATCCCACTCGTTGAACCTGGCGGCAGGATGGGTCCTTGCGTGAACAGACGCTAAGGGACCGATACTGACGTGCGTGTAGATACGCGTCGTATCCAAGCTCTCATGGCCAAGCATTGCCTGAATGAAGCGAATGTCTGCACCGTTCTCCAGCATGTGCGTCGCCGCGGCGTGGCGAAAGAGATGACACGATCCTGCCTTGCCCAGCTTCGCGGCTGAGATATAGGCGCTTACCCTCGCCGTCAGCTTCTTCGGATGCAGTGACGTGCCGCGGGAAGTGAGAAACAATCGATCCGTCTCCAACGCTCCGGCCAACTTCGGTCGCGCGATCTTGCGGTACGCCAAGAGCCACGCAAGCGCTCGTTCACCGGTTGGGACGATACGATCCTTTCCGCCTTTCCCCTTGCGGATCAGAATGAGCTGGCGTGCGTGATCGACGTCGCGCAGACACAGGCGTGTTAGTTCCAAGCGACGCATGCCAGTGACATAGAATGTTTCCAGGATTGCCCTATCGCGCAGACCAAGCGGTTTGGCGATGTCGGGTAGCGCCAGGATCGCTTCGACCTCGTGTTGAGACAAGATCGCGCGCGGCAGCCGTCGCTCAGCACGAGGAAGTTCGAGGCTAGCGCTCGGATCGGTCCCGATGACACGCTCTCGTGCAAGCCATCTGAAGAACGCGCGCAGCGCCACTAGCCGGACGGTTTGGGTGCGAACGGCCAAAGGCTGTCCGTTCGTCTTCCTGTGAACAAACAGGCGCATGCGAAATGCTTCGATTAGATCAGGCGTGACGTCCCCCGCCTGGTCGATGTCTTCTGATTTCGCCCAGGCTATGAAGTCAGAAGCAACGATGACGCGTTGTTCAATCGTATAGGGTGAGTAATTGCGCGAGGCCAAATGCACGCTGAACCGAGTGAGCAACGTGGGCATGTCTACGCTTACGTCGCTTGGTTCTTTCGAGCATGGGACCGCTTCCGTCGATGCGAAAAGGCTCGTCATGATGTTTTGCTCCGCTGGTGCTGGTGACCAGCGAGCGGCTCAACAGACGCGACCCAATGCGATGCAGTGCTCTAACAGGTTGAAGCTGGGATGGACCGATCCCCTCCCCCACGGGGCTGGCCGATCAGGATCATTTCCTGCAAACTGACCCCGTCGGATATGAGGATGATCTCAATCTCTACCAGTACGTTGGAAATGATCCGCTGAACCTGAGTGACCCAACGGGACGCGAGAGCGCGTGCATCAGCTTCGGGCGCTGCGGAGGTTGGAGCGGCTCCAGGCCCGACGACAGAACCGTTCGAGGCATAAGCCAAGGCATCGCGGCTACAGCGGTAGGCGCAGCTGTTGCCACCACAGTAGTCGCCACCAACGCAGCGGGTGCGGCGGTGACTACTGCGATGGTCAATGCCGGTGCGCCAGCAGCTGTGGCGACGGCGACGGGCTCAGCAACTTCCTCCGGATTGTTGGCGGCTACTACGCAGGCGGCTGGCGACGAACTGAGTGGCCGTGGCGCGTCGGTGGAGAGAACAGGAATAGCTGGCGTCGCCGGGGCCACCGGCGGCTTCGTAACCGGCGCGATTCCCGCCGGACAAGGGGCCAACATCGCGAGAGCAGAAATGGGAGTGGCGTTCGGTTTGGCCAGTGCTGCGGCGGTCAATGGCCGCGAGACTACCGGCACCGATATGGCGGTAAGTTCCGTATCCGGCGCGATGGGTGTTTATAGCAGCACAGCTTCGACCGCTGTCGATTTGGCAGCTGCTGGAGCCAGCAGGGCACCCCCACCACCTCCACCGGACGATCAACGCCTGCGCTCCGGGGGCCGATAACATTAGCCGTAGACAATGACGCCAAGTTCCACGGGACCTCAGAGTTTGTTCTCCCTTCGGCACATGCTTTGGAGGTGCCTATTTGTGCGCGCCTGGCTGAAGGCGACCTTTGCCGGTCTGATTTTTCTGTTTTTTCTGCGAGACCTTTGGACCATCGGTATTGTGGGCGCGATCTTTGTCCTCTCTCTGTTTCAGGATATCCACGCCTACACAATGTGTTGGGAAAAGCATCGGGAGCTCACCGCCAAGTTTGGGGCGGACTATCGGGCCGTGCTGAGTGAGAAGTTGGCAGAGTCAGGCTTTGAGCAGCTGCTGTCCGGTTACTGGGCCGAGGTGGGCGTCGCTCTTAAGCAGCGACTGAACTTAGAAAAGCTTCCTTGAATCTCACCACCGCCCTCCGCAGCACATCAGCGCCGCAGCGTCTGCGCGCCTCGAAAAGTGCTTCTAGGGAAATTTTTCGGAATCGGACCGCTTCAAGGGGCCGAAGTGCTGCGTATACTTTTGTCGCGTCTAGGGATTTTGTCTTCGCCTACGAAAAACCGCGTCAGGACCGACAGTCCCTGCAAACTGATCCCGTCGGCTACGAAGACGATCTGAACCTCTACCAGTACGTTGGGAACGACCCGCTCAACGGTGTTGATCCAAACGGCGAGGAACGTATCGGGCTATTTGCAAGCGGCGAGTTGGGCTTTGGTGGGGACGCGCGGATCAAGCTTGATATCTCGTTCGACACGGAGAGCTTCGAGCTTCGTGTCGACGCGTTGGCTGGCGTTGGGGTTGGTGCGCGAGTCAACGCCGAAATCGGAGGCTTTGTAGCCCCAAGTCGGACAGATGGCTTCAGCGCGAATCTTGACCTAACCGCGCAAGCCAGCGCTGCCGCCGAGCTTCGCCCGACCCCTTTGGGCGGGTCCGCTAGGGCATCAACATGACCTTTGTAACGAATGAACCGAAGGCAAAAGGCGCTGCTAAATGTGTGGCTGTGTATCACAACGCGCGGTGTGCGCGGCGACGTATGCGCTACTCCGTCTTTCGTCTGGACAGCATTTCATACGCTCGCTCGAATCCCGTTTGAGATTTTAGCAGCAGAAGGAATGTCAAAAACCTGAGCGTAAGGATTGTCACGAAGAACACCGGCACGAGCCAAAGGAACGTCAGAATGTCCCTGATCGTCCAACCGAACGTGCCGAATCCTATTGCCATTAGCCCGCCCCAGATCAGTAGAACCAACTTCAGGGTCTGCCACCAATCAACGCGCACAAATCGTAGGACAGTGTTCATGAGCAACCACTCTCTTTGCAGTGGTCCAAGCCCTCCACGACAACCGCCGACGATGTGTTGTCAACGACAGGCGCGACCACAGAATTCGCTGCGCGGCTTCCTGCATAGTCAGCCTCAGCTCGGCTAAGAGCGTTTGTTGCCCGGGCGGTACCTTGCGACAAACGCCGCCCCGCTTGCACAGCAATTGCAGCGCCCTCAGTGACAGCAGCCGTGCCTCTGCCCACAGCCGCTTCACCGGCGCCCGCCGCTAGATCACCAGCAACTTCCCCCACCGCGTTCAACACCGCCTGAGCGCCGCGTGCTCCACCGGTGTAGTTCCTCGCATTTCCCGCAGTGAGGTCTGTTACAGCGTTCTCTGAGGCATTCGCGACAGCGCCCGTCGCCAGTGATGTCACAAGGCCTGCACCTGAGCTTGTCACCGCACCGACGACCGCTCCTTCAGCAGCGTTAGCCAAATAACCTGCGGTCGTTCTCTCATTCGCGGGTGTTGTAACATGATATACTGCGGTGTTCACGACAGCTCCGATGACGGCCCCGACCGCGACCCACACCCACTCACCCGTTGGGTCGTTCTTATTCAGCGGATCGTTTACCGCGTACTGATAGAGGTTCAGATCGTCTTCGTACCCGACCGGATCAGTTTGCAGGAAGAGAGCCGCGAGCAGTCGGTGTCACGCTTTCCGCCCAGAGCACCCGCACGCGCGATCACTTCAATTACTCTGGCTCAGCACCCAAACGCTTCGACGGGCATTTCGAGGCGCTTCCCGTTGTTCTCCACAATTCAGGGATTTCGAAATACGAGCAGGGGATAGAGGCTGAGAGGTCCTGCCCATGCACAACCCGGGATGCACAACAACCAGAGCAGTAATCGGTTTCGAAATCTTGCATTGGGAATCTTTGGCCGCCGACAATCACCGCAACAATGTCGGATGCTTGGTTGACCCTTCTCGCCGCACTGGGCACCATGATCCGGCGTCTAGCATCGCGGACTGTGAGTGGCATTCCGGAAGCTCACGCGAAACTCCCTGGCAGATCATCTATCACATCATACGCGAGATGATCTCTGTCGTAGTTGGGCACGCGATCAATACGGCCTCGAAAAGGCGCAGCAAGAACTTCAGCGGTAGCGGCCGATTTCAATCTGCCTTCTGCATTATGCGCCTTGCGTGCGCGATTGAATGCTGGCCTTCGCTCGACAACGCAACTTGACGTTCTTCAATAATCGATGACACCCAATCTAACGCGACTTCAAATTCGCGGTTCTCGATGAAGTCAGTTAAGAGCTCACGATTCTTTGTATCCAATGTCGCGTCAATTTCCTTGACCACTCCGATCAGCAGCGATCGCAATTCTTCCCAAACGGCGCGATTTTTATTCATTGTGGATTCCTTGGACGGTTGGTTGGATAACCAGTAATGATGCGCACGCCGTCATCGACACTTCGAATGTCGACACCATCCCTCGTCCCCTCGGAGACCGTACGCCCGCCCTGCGTCTGGCGATCGGAGGCGGGATCAGTTGCGACATCGGAAATTTCGCCGACAATGCGGTCATCCGACCACTCCGCTGGAAACTCAGATTTCCCTGGCTCCCCGGTGCCCGCGCGATCGCCACCGCCAGTGTCGTCCCCGTCAAGAATATGGCCACGACCTCTATCGTCCGTCAGGTCAGGAGGGGTATCCGTTTGCGCCGGTGCCGAATCATCCCCGGGACATCCTCCTGTTTGACAATTCAAAACAGTGTCGGGGACCATTGTGGGTCCGCCGTTCTCAATCACATTTCTAATGATGACACCAGCACCGGCACCAACGGTAACTGCGCCTGCGCACGAGATTGGATTGAGCAAACACGCGCCCAACGTGATCTCAATTAGCGGCGCCAGCGCTTGCGCCGCCTGCCTCCCTGTCGGATCCGATTGGTTTAGCGGGTCATTTCGCACGTAAGCGTAGAGGTTCAGATCATCCTCGTAGCCCACAGGGTCAGTTTGCAGGGACTGTCGGTTCTGACGCGCTTCATCGTAGCGGCGCCAATTTTCTCTAGACGCCTCAAGCGCGTAAGCAGGTTTTCTCCTAGCTGCTTGGCCTCGTCTCGAAAAAATTTTCCTAGAAGCACTTTTCGGCCCGCGCGGGGCGGCGGCGACACTCGCGGCGCGGACTATGGCGCGCGTCGCGATTACTGCCATCTAACTGGCTGACATTCCGCCGAGAGGACAAGCCCGCTGTGCTCCCAATCGGCGCGCGCCTGATCCAGTTCGTCGCGCTCCAACCGCCACTCAAACAGGTCAGGCCACAAAGATGATGCCTGAAGATTGCCAATAGATTCAGCGTATGCCTTCACGGTCGAGGTAAGCAACGGCGCACAGAGATGCGCTTCGGACAGAATGTTGATCTCGTAAACCTCGCGAACGTAGCCTGAACCGTAGGAAAATTCTGTCGATGTGCGGTACTTAGCTCGATGTACACGATCGGCGTGAGGACCCAGCACATCATCAGGCGGACCGAGCTCCCGCACGGTCGGTCCCGAATATGTTGCGCCGCTAAGGTAGGTACTCGCCCCAGCCGCCACCGGAAACCTAAAAATCGCGCCGTAGCTCGGGTTGAGAAGCTTGAGGCCAGAGCCTGCCAGGTCAAGAAGATCGCTGGGTGATCGCGCAATCCCAACTGATACAGCCAGATTCAACCAAGTTTTCTTTAGCGGAAAATACGAGCCATTTCCCAGATACAGGTGCACATCGCGGTCGGTGTCTCCGACTTTGAACCTGTAGTCGCTGCTAATCTCAAGATAGTTGAACTCGTCGGACTCGCCGATGATCTTCTCTGCTCGTTGGCGTATCTGACTCCATGCCCCCTTTGCGGTTGGGCCTATGGCATCGGCGGTCTTTCCTCTTTGGCCACTGAAGGCGTTACCGCGCGAGGGTGATCCCTTGACGCTCTCGAAAAGGGTCTCTGCAAAGCTCACCCATCGCGACCGTTCAGGCGAACACCAGTCCAGCATCTGTGCACAAACAGCATGGCCATCACGCCACAATTCGTCCGGAAGCCCAGGAAAGCGACCCACACTAATCTGGTTCATGCACCCTCACGCGAATACGGGGATCCACTTCCTCATAGCGTTGCTGAAGAGCCTCATCCGTTTGTCCTGGAGAGCGGACTTCATTCACATCCACGCGAGTTAGCGCACCGTTTTCGTCTCTGATCACCGTCGCCTGATCTGCGCGACGCGAAGAGTTGATCTCTCCATCTGTGGCGTTCCGCAAGGTCTCGTTCATAGAGGAACGCGAGGCCTCTGGGCGTTCAGCTTCCTGCCGAGCTATTCTCTCACTTGTCGAACCATGGGTGGTTCGCTGCCCGCCTCTAGACGTTTCTTGGGCCCTTCCAGTGATGGGACATGCATTGTGCACCCAGACCCTGGCCTCACCGACGAAGTACGTGTGCCATTCGGCCACTTCGAGGTTGTAGGTGCTGGTCACTTCGCCCGTGCGAACGACGGCGGCCACCCGCGCCGGGGCACCATTAGCGCGCAGGATTTCCATGCCGACTTGAAGCTCGTCGGTGCGCACCCATCGGCCATCTGCCGTGCGCCAGGGATGGTCGTCAGTCGTTCCAAAGGTCGCTTCCGAAGAAACGCCGCCGGCCGCCATCACAGCGAACGTCAACCGCCAGACTTGTCGCTCGTGGCGGCGAACAAGTTCAGTGACCGGCTTGTAGGCTGTCTCACCTGTGGTCTCGTTGCGCGAGAGCACCAAGTCCCCGACCTCGATCTCCTCGATGGGCCGCAAGCCATCACTGGTTTCGACGAGCGTCCCTGCCACGAAACAGCATGTCGCCCGCGCCCCGCTCGAAAGTGCGTCGGCAGCTCTAAATCCGCCCCGGACCGCGAGACCGCCTCCCGTAGCGCCCGGCGCAGCTAGCCCGGCCACATCGGCCGCCAAGGCAAGACCGTTTTCCCAATTCAAACCGTTTTCGGAAATGTCCGCGATGTCTGCCGCGATGAAAGCGATATCGAGTCCCGACTCGATCCACCTGCCGGTCGGGTCGGTATTGTTCAGCGGATCGTTCCGCACATAGGCATAAAGGTTCAGGTCGTCTTCGTATCCAACGGGATCAGTTTGCAGGAACTGGCCTCAGTCCGTTTTCGGATCCAAAGCTGCCGTTCATTCGCGCAAAATGACAGGCCGAAATGGGCCAGCGTGCGCCGTAGCGTACAAAATCACGTATGGCTTAGTCGCCCAATTCGTGACGCTAGCGGCGGCAGTCGCCGACCGGCCTAGGTTCGCCGAAAGTTGACGTTCCCGTCGTCGGAACGCGCCGACGATTATCGAACGTAGGTGCAGCTAATGTATGGGTTTCGAGTTTGACCTTGCACAAACACAATGCTGTTGTTCGCATATATCCAGGTCAGCGTTTGACCGACCCCAGGTCGCCGATAGGTAATTCTATCGTCGCGAACCTCGGACACAGTGAAATTGCCCGTGGGCGTGATCGATCGAGAGAAGGCTTGAGCCATATTTACGCGGGCCTCCGCTTGCGTATCGCTAGCTGTTCGAATGTTCAACTCTTCATACAGGCCGCAGTTGGTGCCCCCGCCAATCGCTCGCCAACGTCCGACAATGCTTTGGGGATCGGGCAAAGGAGCGCGTTGGGCAACGGCTCCATCATCAGGAAGCTGCGTGTCTCGCTCGCTAACAGTCGGAGTGTGCTGGGTGGCGAGTTCTTCGGCCGAACCGGATGGCAGCGTCGCGCGCGCAGCCTCCTCAACGCGTGCTTGAACGGGCGGCGTCGCCGCAGCGCTCTGTGTCGGCGGCGCAGACGCTGGTTGCTGCGCCGGTGGCTCCGTTCGCGCAGCGCCCTGCGTACTCTCCGCTGGCGCGCGCGTCGAGGCAGGATCACTCGCGCCCGGCGAAGCATCAGCATCGCTCGCACCATCGACGACTTGCTCAGCAGGCTGCGGCGCAAATGCGCCCGGAAAAAAACGCCACGCGCCGTAACCCGCCGCCACAAGCGCCAGCGCCGCAGAAATCATCACAAGCGCGCGGCTGGTGCTGCGAGCGCGCGGCGCGCTCCCGGCAGAACTCGATTGGCCGCCGATTTTACTCAGGTCGAGAATGCCGGTGTTGACGCTCGCGCGAAGCGTTGCGGCGAGCCGCTCCACGTCGTCGTGAAAATCCGGGTCGCGCCGGATGATCGCAGCATTGCGCCGCAACAGCGGGTGCAAGTTTTCGGGCACTTCCGAAGCACGCGGCATACGCGCACCATTGACCAGCACTGGCACCATGAGCACGCTCGGCGTCGAAAGCGCCGTCTCGATCTCAATCCGCACCCAATCGTGCTCGTCGTCGAGACGACGGCGGCCGTCCTCGTCCTGGGCGTTGACCCAGTTGGGGCCGATTAGCATGAGCGCGACACGGCACTTGGGCAGCACGCTCTTGATGTAGTCACCGAAATCGACGCCCGGCTCAATGTTGTCGACGTCCTTGAAAACACGGCCTTTGCCGAAGCGCAGCGCCATCGCATCATAGATGCGTCCGGCCACATCAGCGGTGTCGTCCCGCCGATAGCCGATGAAGATCGCTTCTCCCGCCATGCCTCGCCCCAAGGCTCCCCAACCGGCGGCGCGGCGACCCGATGGGTTTCGGGAGCTACACTAGCCGCGCCGAACGCGAGCGTAGCCAGCCAGGGCCGGAAGCGCCATGGCTGGCGGCGAACAGGAATGGCTCGAACCCAACTGTCTCAAGACGCTCGCTCGATCAGGCCATCGGGGCAAGTTTGGGCCAAACACTGCCCCACTGACACAACTTTACCAACGGCAGGTTTGAGGTCCGTTCCAGTCATCCAGACAGGCGTCGCGGGCCAGCCATGTGCCCCTGCAAACCCCTGCTAAAGCGCTTTGGCCCGCTGGCGCAGCACTCGCGCGATCGATCGTAAGTCTTCACGTAGCCCGCCCTTCCAGCCCCGACGCGCCGACCTTGCCTTACCTTCTGATGTTCTTGGCCCGGTGCTTTGCTCCCACGGCTTCCATCGGCGGATCGCACGCGCCTGCGCCGCTCTGCGTTCGATCGTCCAAGCAGTCATCAGATGGCTCCAATAGTTGGTTCGGCGGGTTTTCAATTTGCCGCGCGCCCGTGTGAGCAGGCGCGCCGTTATTGACCTGCATCGGCGCCCCGGCCGCGACATTCGCCTGCCGTGCATAAATCACCGGACCGTTGCGAACATTCGCCAGCGTCTCAAGCGTGGCGCGTGACTGCGCCTGCGCCTTCAACGCGAGCCGCATATGTGCCTCGTACTGGGGCAATGACTCCTGCACCACCCCGCGTTCGATCAATCGCGTGAATAGCGATTGAAGCGCTTGCGCCTGGTTCATGAGCATGGCTTCAGCGTGCGAGAGATCGCCAGCGGTTGTGTTTGTCGCCACCCTTCGCAGCTCCGCAAGCGTTCCGGGCACGTCCAACCACTCGCCCGCAACGCTCTTGCCCTCGGCGGCGACAATGACGCGCGTGGCCGATGCTTCCGGCGCAGTGAGGTCGCTTGCGATTTGGCGGGCCTGTTCCGCCGGCGTCGCGCCCGCAAGAGAGCGCACTGGAAAGACCTTGCTCGGAACATAGCGAGGCGTGGACGCCACAGGTTTCGGCGCGCGCGCCTTTCGCGTGCGTTTCATTCTAGCCTCGGATTGCGGCGCTCTCATCACGGGAAACCCGTTGCGATAGCCTGGAAACTCGTGAGCAGAACGCTATCGACCTTGACCGGCACCGCCAGATTTTCGCTGCCGGCAAACTGAATGCGCCAGCCTACAGTTTGTCCGCTGGTGATGGATACGGACGGACCAACGGTCCAGGCGCCGCCGTTCACGCGATACGAGATGGTCCCACTACCCGAATACTCAGCGACAACCGTGCGAGATCCCAGAGCGCCCGCCCACGTGATTGCGCGGTCCTCGTTAGTGCTCGTCACTGCTGGCCAAGCGACGCTAATGGCCGACCACGCGGCGCTGATTGCAGCTTGCGGTCTGCTTAGAACACCGATCGTTCCTGCGAAGTGCATTTCAAACCTCCTTACAGCGCGCGCTGCGCTCCCGCAGAGCCGCCTCCCATAGACCACGCTCAAACATTTTTACTTGCAGTCCCCCGTCTGGGCTCGGCTCAGCAGTAGCTTCATCCCAATCGAGGCGCAGGACTTCGATCCCGCTGTGACCCGACCGCGGTAGCCGCCAAACGCGCAGGCGGCGCCCGCTGTTGTTGCCTCTTACGAGCGGCTCAACTCGGACGGCGCCCAGCTCGAAGCCTTCTGGAATCGATCGACAATCGTGCCCAAGGGCATGTGCATCCGCGCACCAGTTCCAATGCAGCGCGCCATCACCGCTTTGCAGAACACCCTCCGACTGAGCTAAACGCATGGCAGCGCGCCACAGATTGAAGATCAGACCGCATTCGGCACCGCTCATCGCGGCCACCGTAGAAAGCGCGAGTTGCGAGCCGCACGCCGTCTCACCTTCTGGCATCGCGTGCGACTCTGTGGTCGCAAAGCCCGTCGCATCGGCAGTCGCACACTGCGCTCGGGCGCGAACGTCAGCGCACGCGTTTTGTCCGATAGTCGCACCGCCAGTCGCACCGGCAGTCGCGCGCTCCTGCAAAAGTCGCACAGTCGCACGCATAGGGGTTGCGACTGTGCGACTTGCTCCGTGTTCGGACTAACCTGCATGACCGTTCACCGCTTGCGAACGTTGCTTGATCCGAAACACGGTCGAGCGGTGGATGCTCAGATCTCGTGCTATGTCGTCGGCGCTGAAGCCTTGTTCCAGCATTTCTCTGACTTCGGCGTCACGGTCGGCGGTGACGCCCTTCACCGCCCACGCTCCGTCAGCACCAAGGGCGGCCTCAAAGGACTCTGCATCAGGACCATAGAACCCTCGCGCTTTGTCGAACTGGCCGATGAAGCGCGCGCCCTGGGAGGCGTCATAATCCTCCGGCCGCTTAAGCAGGAGCACGCTATCAAGCACGTCTTCCCGCTTGCTCGTTCCGCGTTGCGCGCCGCCTTTGCCCGTGTGGTGAATGAACAGCACCGCCTTACCGGCGCGTCGCAGTTCCAACGCCCACGCCTGCATTGGCGCCCAGCTCTCCGCTTCGTTCTCGCGCCCGCTCCGGCACAGACTCGAAAGGTTATCGAACACGATAAGCGCGAATGGCTCTAGCGTTGGCCTTAACGCGGCCTGGCCTTCGGGCGTCGCCAGATCGGGCAAGCCAAACTCGCAATGATCGGCAGCGAGCAACGCAAAGTTTTCGTTCGCCGCATCTTTCGGATCGTTGGCCGCGACGTTGCGCGCCAGTCGCTCCTGCAGCGCGCCTGCAGGCATTTCGCCGTCAACGTAGAGCACCGGTTTCGGCTTCGGCGCCTGCCACTTGAGAAACCGCCCACCGCGGGCCACAGCGCACGCCACACCAAGCGCTAGGTGCGTCTTACCTAGTCCCCGCGGTCCAGCAATCATGGTCAATCCCTTGGCCGGTAGCCAAGGCTCTAACAGCAATTCGCGCGGCGGCAGCGTCATGCGCAAGAAGTCTCGCGCTGCGATCGGCGCCGGAATGTCAGAGCCCATCGGCGTCGGCGACTGCGGAAATTGCGCCAGCACATTCGAAAGCTCGCTCATGCGCGCCTCCGTTGTTGGCGTTGCGGGACAGCACGCGGGTTTTCTAGTCCGCGCTTCAAGCCGCTCGCGATGGTGCTCTCGGCGGCGGCGATGCCGTCATCGCCAATGAGTCCGCATGTGTGTGCCGCATCCATTAAGCCGCTCGCCAGCGGTTCAATCGGCAGCAAACCGGCCGCCGCGAGTTCGCCGAGCGATGCGGCAGCTTTGTAGAGCGCTGCATTGCGCCCGCCGGCGAGCGTAGCCGCGACGGCTCGCAACTCGCGCTCTAACGCGGCGTACGCATAGGGATGAATGGTCCCGCTATAGGTCCGCACCGCCGCTTCTTGTGGGATGGGAGGCGGCTTCGGCGGATCAATGAGCGCCAATAACCAACCGGGCACTTGCGGCAGACTGTGCTCAAACGGCGCGGGTCTCCAATGATAGTTCGGCGATGGCGGCGCCGTGGCGAGTCCGCCTTCGCCCTTTACGTCAACACCGGGCGCTAGAGCGACGCGGTTACGCAAGCGAAGCGACGTGTCGCACGCGAAATAGAGATGCACGCCACGGCGTGGCGTGCGCACGCGCGGCCCGAGCGCCAGGACTTCGCCTCGCCCATGCTCCGCAATAAGCGCCGCGAATGACTTTACGCCATCGGCGCCGCTCGCATGATTGCGATCAAGATCGATCACCACCACGCCCGCGCCGGTGGCGATTGCTAGACCGCTGGCCCGCGGCGCATCGGCGAACAGCGCGGCCACCGCCTCGGCGTTGCAGCTTTCACGCTCGCGCCAGCCTTTCAGCGCGGGGCGCTTGTCCCCAGCGATCATTGGCACTGGCCGCAAACCCAGCGCCGCGAGTTTGATCGCTGAGGCTAAGAGGGTCGCGCGGTTCATGCGCGCCTCCCGCAATTGGCGCGCGCTTCGATTGCGAGCGCATCAAATATGCAGGCGGTGGCGGCGTGCCAGCGCTCCCGTGCTTCCCGACTAGGCGCCTCGCTCGCGGCCCGGCTTGTCAGTTCTGCTAACCAACGCCCGGCGTGTGCGCGGCGTTGATCGTAGACAATGGAAGGGCTACATTGATTGCGCGCCGCGTGACTGCAAAGCGCATCAATTCTCGAGCCCGCCGCACTAGCCCGTGCGGCGGCTCGTTCGTTTTTGGCCATAGTTGCGCACCCTCACGCTTGCGGTTGCGCGTTGGCGGCGGCGGATTTGAAGCGCGGCAGTGAGGCCGCCCACGCTTCGGCAGACTCGGCCGGAATGAGCGTTCGCGGGCCATCCTTCACCGCATCGATTTTGCCTTGGGAGATCAACTCGTACAGGCGCGTGCGCCCCATGGGGTACGCCGCACAAAATTGCTTAACTGTGTAGAAGCGAGGCATTGCATCCGTTCTCCGTTCACACGCGGTTATGCGCGTGGTCGGGAGAATGGATGCGAGCGCGGCATCAATCCCCTGTCACGGATTCAATTGGCGCCGCGCTTTACTTTGGTCGTATCCGCGCGCCGGCGCTTTGGCTTGCCCGCCGAGGAACTCAAAGCCGGAAAATCTTCAGCGACTTTCGCCCACACCCGAAGAGCACCACGGCCGCTGATATTGAATTCCTTTGCCGCGGCTGCGGGCCACTCGCTCGCCTTCGGCCACAATCCGCCATTCGCCGCGGACTCGCAAAGAGCGCGCAGCGACTTTTCTGCGCGGACCTCGCCTGCCGCTGTTGGCGCTCGCTCCGACCAAAGCCGCAGGACGTCCTCGCGCCACAACAGAATGTCATTCGCATTGTAGGTAGTCGCCATCGCGAACATGTCCCGTCCCGCTCTAAGCACGTCGGTACCCCGGTGCTCGATCGGTTCAAGGAAGGGCCATTCATGCTCCGGGATTTGCCTCGGCGACCCATCCACGATTGTGATTGCCTTGAGTTGGCCAGCCCCCAACTTGGCCCACAGATCGGCCTTCGCGTCATGAATGGTCGCACGCTGCGCCACATCCGGCGGCACGCCTTCGCTCGCTTCGATGGCCTCGCACAGAGACAACATGAACAGCGGCGCTTCGCCCTTGAACGTTCGCTCCAAGAGCCAGCCGGCGCGCACAAGGATGCCGCCGGTGCCATCGCCAACTGTGTACTCGCGCCAGAACCAGTCTTGATGCTGGTCACGCCACCGGGGAAGGCAGTCGCGCACGCGCCCTAAGTCAGCCCACGCAATCCAGGCCACGGCCATGGCGAGCGTCCAATGTGTGTCGCGCATCGGATCGAAGCGCGCGGGCTCGAGCGCCGGCGTGAGCCGCCCCAGTCCCAGCGCGGCCGCTTGCGCTTCAGCGTCCCCGGGGTCTAGGCGTCCATCCGAAAGCTCGGCAAACAATCGGTCACGCTCGCAGCGCTGCGTTTCGGTCAGCTGAATCATGGCGAGTGTGATTCTCAACTGTTCGCGCTCGTTCGCAAGAGCGCGCCACCGCTCGCAGCGGCCTCTCACCCGCCTCAGGTGCTTTGCTTAACCCTAAGTCCTACCACCGAGCTCTTAGCGGTTGGCGTTTCAAGATAGCCCGCCCATGCGCCCATGAGCCTTCGGCGCTTGTCGAACAGATCGCCTCGTCGATAGGCGGCTTCCACCTTGTCGCCAATCGCGTGGGCGAGCGCGGCTTCAGCCACTTCACGTGCGAACGCCGTGCGCTCGGCAGCCCAATCGCGAAACGTCGAACGGAAGCCATGAGCCGTCACGTCGGCCCGCCCCATGCGCCGCAGCGTTTGCAAGAGCGCCATATTGGAAAGCGCCCCGTTCGGCCCAGCGAACACCGGCCCTGCTTCCTTCGGTCCCAACTCGCGTAGCAAGGCCACAGCGGGCTTTGACAACGGCACGCGGTGTTCCCTACCGCCCTTCATTCGATCGGCGCCCAGCGTCCACACAGCGTTAACAAGGTCCATCTCGCGCCAATCAGCGCCGATGACTTCGCCGGTGCGCGCAGCGGTTAGAATGGCAAACGCCAAGGCACGGGGCGCAACCCCTTCGCGCTGCGCCAACTCGCGCCAGAAGGCCGGCGCATCAGTGAACGGGAGCGCCGCATGGTTGCCGCGCGGCTTCGCCTTGGCGAGCGCCGCACGAGACGGGAGCGAATGCTTCAGCCGATCGCGGCGGGCCGGGTTGTCGCCTTCGGCCCGATAGCCGCGCTCGGCAGCCCAATCCAGCACCGCTTCAATCCGCCCGCGCAGGCGGGAGGCGGTTTCGGGCTTGGCGGCCCAGATCGGTTCAAGCACGGCCAACACGTCGCGCTTGTCGATCACCGCCACCTGGAAATCGCCGAAGACCGGGTAAGCGTAAGTCGCGAGCGTCACCGACCATTGGTTTGCGTGCTTGGCGCTGCGCCAGCGATCGCGGTGCGCGGCGATGTAGGCCTCGGCCGCTTGGCGAAAGGTGAGCGCCCGGGCGGCCTCAACTTTGGCTTGGAGTTTTTCAGCCTCGCGCGCCGCCAGTGGGTCGCGCCCGGCCTTAGCCTCAACCCGTGCGGCGAGCGCTTTCGTGCGAGCGTCGGCCAGCGGCACAAGCTCGAATGTCCCAAGCCCCATATCGCGCGAACGCCCTTCAGGTAGGCGCAGCCGCACAAACCATGACCGGCGCGCGTCCCCCGCCTTGCCGCGCGTCACCTGAAGGTAAAGCCCGGCGCCGTCCGCATAGATCCCGGGCGCCGAAAGGCGCTTGATCTTCGCATCAGAAAGCTTGTTTGCGGCCACGCCAGGCCCCCGGTTCGATTCCCATTCTGGGGCCAATCCACGCCCCTATCAACGAATCTAAGCCCGGTGGGGACCGAACGTCAACTGCCATTAACGAGCCGAGGAATGTCGGATTAACCCTGATTTAACGCTGTTCTATGGGTCAATAGCCGGTCGTCTGCGGACGTGAGAGAACGTGGACAAACAGGGCCTGTGGCGGAGGGAGTGGGATTCGAACCCACGGTGGACTTGCATCCACGCTAGTTTTCAAGACTAGTGCCTTAAACCACTCGGCCATCCCTCCGGAGCGGTGGCGGGTACCAGCGTCCCCGGTCCACCGCAAGCGGACAAAGCGTCCTTAAGCCAGCCCGTTCACGAACGACGCTTCGGTTTTGGCGGTGATTTCATCGAGGCTGACGCCATCGGCGAGCTGGATCAGCTTCATCGGCTGCGCGCCCAGCTTATCGATCTCGAATACGCCAAGGTCGGTGATCACCAGATCAACGACGTTGATACCAGTCACAGGCAACGTGCACGTCTTGAGAAGCTTCGAGGCGCCGTCCTTGGAAGTGTGCTCCATGACAACCACGACGCGTTTGACGCCGGCGACAAGATCCATCGCCCCGCCCATCCCCTTCACCATTTTGCCGGGGACCATCCAATTCGCGAGGTCGCCGCGCTCATTGACCTCCATCGCGCCCAGGATCGAAAGGTCAATGTGACCGCCGCGGATCATCGCGAACGAATCCGCCGACGAAAAGTAGGAGGTCTTCTTCAGCGCCGTGATGGTTTGCTTGCCGGCATTGATCAGGTCCGCATCGACGTCTTCGTCGTAAGGGAATGGCCCCATGCCAAGCATTCCGTTCTCGGACTGCAAAGTGACTTCCATCCCGTCGGGAATGTAGTTCGCGACGAGCGTCGGAATCCCGATGCCCAGATTGACGTAGTAGCCGTCGCGCAATTCCTTGGCGGCGCGCTGAGCGAGTTGATCACGAGACCAAGCCATTATGCGTTCTCCCGCTTGGTGACCGTGCGTTGTTCAATGCGCTTTTCGAACGAGCCTTGAACGATGCGATCGACGTAGATACCTGGCGTGTGAATGGCGTCCGGATCGAGCTCGCCGGTTTCAACGAGAATTTCGACTTCAGCGACGCACTTCTTGCCGGCAGTCGCCATCATCGGATTGAAGTTGCGCGCCGTCTTACGGAAAATCAGATTGCCTTCTTTGTCGCCCTTCCAGGCCTTCACAATCGAGAGATCGGCGACCAATCCGGTTTCAAGCACGAACGTCTCGCCGTTGAAGACCTTCGTCTCTTTGCCGTCCGCCACCAGCGTGCCCACGCCAGTCTTGGTGTAAAACCCCGCGATCCCGGCTCCGCCCGCTCGGCAACGTTCGGCCAACGTACCCTGGGGATTGAATTCAAGTTCCAATTCGCCACTCAGATACTGGCGCGCGAATTCCTTGTTCTCACCGACGTATGAGCTGACCATCTTCTTGATCTGCTTCGTCTCAAGCAGAAGACCCAAGCCCCAGCCGTCCACGCCGGCATTATTCGAGATTACCGTGATGCCCTTAACGCCCGTGTCACGGAGGGCGATGATAAGGTTCTCAGGGATTCCGCAGAGGCCGAAGCCGCCACTCATCACCGACATACCGTCGAAGGTAAAACCCTCGAGCGCGGACTTCGCGTCCGGATAAACTTTGTTGGCCATGGGCGCCCCTTTACGTAGCGGCGTGCGGGGGCGCAACATGCCGTGGCGGATATGCAAGTTTCAGATTTGCCCTGAACGCAATTGCACCGGCAGCTGAGCCGGCTGCCGGTGCTTTTGCTTCACCCCTAAGGTGGGGTGAGAACCTGATCCCGGTACGAGCGAGGGACGAAAATCGTCCGGAACCGGGGATGATAAAACGATATTCGCGCTGAACCTGGTCTGAAGCCGCCAATCATAATGGGCGGGCTGAAATTCCCCATTCATCCAGAATTTCCTCGGTTTTTGCGCCCATGCCGCCGGGCGGACCCTGAATGGCGGAGGGGGTACGCGAAAATCTTGGGGCCGGGGCCGGTTGGACGAGACCTTCGAGGTCCACAAACGTCCCTCGCGCCACGTTGTGCGGATGGGTAGGCGCCTCGGCCATGCTCAAAACCGGGGCGAAACAAACGTCTGTGCCTTCCATCAGGGCGCTCCATTCATCGCGCGTTTTGGTCGCGATCACGTCCGCTAATTTCAAGGACAGTTCAGGCCAGTCGCCCTTGTTCATATGAAATGCGAATTTGGGATCATCCTTGAGCCCGGTTTTCTCGATGAGGAGGGCGTAGAACTGCGGCTCGATGGAACCGATGGAGACGAACTTGCCGTCTTTGGTTTTGTACACATCGTAGAAATGCGCTCCGCCATCGAGGAGATTTGCGTCGCGATCGTCGCTCCAGATTCCCGAAGCACGCAGCCCGTAAATCACGCTCATCAGTGAAGCTGCGCCATCAGTGATCGCAGCATCGATCACCTGCCCCTTCCCTGAACGCTGCGCCTCGAACAGTGCGGCGCAGACCCCCATGGCGAGATAGAGAGAGCCGCCGCCATAATCGCCAACGAGATTGAGCGGCGGCGCCGGAGTATCATCCTTGCGTCCCATGGCGTGCAGGGCGCCGGAAATTGCGATGTAGTTCAGATCGTGTCCGGCCGCTTCAGCAAGCGGTCCTGTCTGCCCCCAACCCGTCATGCGGCCATAGATCAGTTTTGGATTTCGCTTCAGCGCCTCATCCGGCCCCAGACCCAAGCGTTCCATCACACCTGGACGAAAGCCTTCGATCACCACGTCGGCCTTCTCGATCAGCCCGAGTGCAACACCGACGTCGTTCGGTTCTTTAAGATCAAGCACAACGTGCCTGCGACCGCGTGCAGGAATGTCAGCCTTGAACGCCGGCCGACCGCCTTTCCGGTCAACGCGTACGACGTCAGCGCCCATGTCCGAGAGCAGCATGCAGCAAAACGGACCTGGCCCGATGCCGGCGAATTCGACGATCCTAACGCCCGAGAGCGGTCCCTGACCCATCTTGTGCTCCGTTTACCCTCACAGTTTCGGACTGTGCTAAGCGGCGATACTTATAGTAGTTCGCAGCCCGCCGTCGCGGGGCGCCGGAGCGTTAACCTTGCGTATTGTGGTGAGAGCCGCCGACGCGCGCCTAGCGCGCGATGCGCAAGAGATGCTCGCCAATGCGGGCGTCAGCGCCACAGCGCTCGCAGGCCCCTATCGCGCTGCACCCGACGGCGAGGACATTCGAATTCTTGCAGGTGAGGGCGCTCCACATGAGGTCGCCGGCTCCCCTCTCCTTCTAAGCCTGACAGCCGGGCGCATCGACACGGCGCCTGCAACGGGCGCTGAGACTGGCGCGCTCGCACTCAACGGCCCTCCCAAATTGCTCGCTGCACAGATGGAATCTTGGACACGTGTCGCGATCGCTGAAGAAGAACGCGCACGCCGGCTTGCCACTGCGGAGGTGATGGGTCTGACCCCGCCAAAGCAACCGGAGCCTCACAAGCTCAAGGCGCTCTACATTGGCGCGCCAAGTTCGGCATTCCTCGCGTTGGAACGCACGCTCGCCGACCAAGGTGGATTGGTGGCTGCCGCCTTCACCTCGTACACGGGTTTCGATCACCTTCACGATGAGCCCTTCGACGCCGTCGTTCTCAACGCTGCACAAGATCCAAGTACGGCGCTCTCGCTGTGTTCGGCGTTGCGCCGAAACGCTTCGCTCTACCACCTGCCCACTTTGGTGCTGACCAAACCGGGCGACGCTGCGACGGCGGCATCCGCTATCGATCGCGGCGCATCGGCGATCAGCACCACGATCACGCCTTGCGAGGCTAGCCTCGGTTGGTTGTTTGAGGCCGTACGCCGCGAGCGTCGACGCCGCGCGGCAGAGCACGACATGCGCGCGCTGCGCGACGTAATGGGTGATCCACGCACTGGCCTCTGGCTGCGCGACGCATTCAACAACCACGTCGCGCGTCTCGCAGCGGATCACCACGCAAGCGGACGCCCGATGAGCATGGTCGTCCTGCGCGTAACGCCAGCCATAGGCGCTCGTGAACCTAGCCCGGAAATATGGCGCAAAGGGTTCGGTGAAATCGCCTCACTGGCGGCGCGACTCATGCGTGACGCAGATAGCGGTGTAACCTTAGGACATGATCTGATCGCACTCGCTCTGCCAGCGGCGCGGTTGCGAAACGCCAAGCGCACCGCGGAACGGATCGCGTCGGTTGCTGAGTGCACCGCGTTCGCATCCGGTGAGGGCGGCGCTGGCCCGCTCGTATTCGAACAGAGCGTGGTCGAACTTCAGCCTGGCGAAAGCGGTTCAGCAATGATGGCGCGCGCACTTCGCGCCATCGAGGTCGAGAGCATTCCCGCTTAGGCTGCCTTGCGTGTCGCCAGGCGCGACATCGCTTCCAGCACGCCGCGTAGCGCCCTCAAACGCTGTGTCGCCTCCGGCCAACCGCCCTGTACGACCAGCTTACCGTCCGGTCGCATCTTATAGTCATCTGGGCGTTCGGTGATGAAGCGAACGAGCGCGAGCGGATCTGGAAAGCCCGTTTCGCGGAAGGTCAGCACCGCGCCTTTAGGACCGGCGTCCAGCTTTGAAATCTGGCAACGGCGGCAGAGCGCCTTAAGCGCCGCAACGGCGATGAGTTGCTCAGCTTCCGCCGGAAGCGTCCCGAAGCGATCGATCAGCTCGGCCGCGAACGCCTCGCGCTCTTGATCGGAATCCAACTCCGCCAAACGCCTGTAGAGCGCTAGGCGCACTGTCAAATCAGCAACGTAGTCCTCGGGAATAAGAACCGACGCTCCAACATTGATCTGCGGCGACCATGATTTCTCACTGACGGCCTCATCTGTGCCATCGCGCAGAGAGGCCACCGCCTCTTCCAGCATCGACTGATAAAGCTCGACGCCAACTTCGCGAATGTGGCCTGACTGTTCTTCGCCGAGAAGATTGCCGCCACCACGCATATCCAAATCGTGGCTTGCGAGCGTGAAGCCCGCGCCAAGACTATCAAGCGAGCCTAAAATCTTGAGACGCTTTTCCGCGCTCACCGTCATCGACTGCTCGGCCGCGGTGGTGAGGTAGGCGTAAGCACGCAATTTCGAACGACCCACCCGGCCACGCAGCTGATAGAGCTGCGCGAGACCGAACATATCGGCCCGGAAGCAAACCAACGTATTCGCCCGCGGAATATCGAGCCCCGATTCCACGATGCTCGTTGAAACCAGAATGTCGAACGCACCATCGTAGAAGTTCGTCATGATTTCATCTAGAGAGCCCGCACCCATTTGTCCGTGGGCAATCGCGAACGTCACCTCGGGCACATTGCGCCGCAGGAATTCAGCGATCTCTTCCAAGTCCGTAATCCGCGGAGCAACGAAGAAACTTTGACCACCGCGATACTTCTCACGCAGCAACGCCTCTCGCACGGTCACGGCGTCGAACGGCGTGACGTAGGTGCGCACCGCCATCCGATCGATGGGCGGCGTCGTGATGAGACTCATCTCGCGCACGCCGGCGAGCGCAAGCTGCAGCGTCCGCGGGATTGGCGTCGCCGATAACGTCAGCGCGTGCACTTCGGCGCGCAGATCCTTCAAACGCTCTTTATGCTTCACGCCGAAGTGCTGCTCTTCGTCGATGATCATCAGCCCAAGATCGGAGAACTTCATGGTCTTGGAGAGCAGCGCATGAGTGCCGACAACGATTTCGATCGTGCCGTCCACGAGCCCTGCTTTAGTTTCATTGGCTTCTTTTGTGGTCACAAGGCGTGAGAGCTGGCGCACACGAATAGGCAGACCACGGAAGCGCTCTGAGAACGTCCGGAAATGTTGGCGGCACAGCAACGTCGTGGGCGCGACGACCGCCACTTGCTTGCCCGTCATTGCGACCAAGAACGCTGCACGCAGCGCCACTTCGGTTTTCCCGAACCCGACGTCGCCGCAGATGAGACGGTCCATGGGCCGGCCCGCCGCGAGATCGCCGACAACATCGTCGATGGCGCTGAGCTGATCGTCTGTTTCCTCATACGGAAAGCGTGCGCAGAACTCGTCCCACAACCCTTCGGGCGGCGCGACGGCCTCCGCCACCCGGGTGGCGCGCAGGGCGGCGATGCGAAGCAACTCTTCGGCCATGTCGCGCAGGCGCTGCTTGGCGCGCGCTTTGCGGCTTTGCCAAGCGACACCGCCTAGCTTGTCGAGTTGGGCTTCGGCGTCTTCAGCGCCGTAGCGGCTCACAAGTTCGATGTTCTCGACCGGCAGATAGAGCTTGTCGCCACCGTGATAAGTCAGATCCAAGCAATCATGCGGCGCGCCAGCGACGTCGAGGGTCTTCAGCCCTTCATAGCGGCCCACGCCGTGATCCTGGTGGACGATCAAATCGCCCTGATTCATCGCCGCAGCTTCTGCAATCACGCTCGCCGCTTTGCGGCGCTTGCGGGGACGCGCAAGGCGATCGCCTAAGATGTCTTGTTCAGCGATGAGTGCGAGTTGATCGGTCTCAAAGCCATGCTCGATTGGCAGCACCGCCAATGCGTGCGCACCCTTGGGGAGCGCCGCGGCGTGACGCCATGACTGGCTGCGAACTACGGCTTCGAGTCCGTGATCGCTCAGCACGCCCGCAAGCCGTTCCGCAGAGCCATCCGACCAAGCCGCGATGATCACGCGTTTCTTCGCCTTGGTCAAAGCCGCGATGTGCTTTGCAGCCATCTCGAAGACGTTGACGTCCGCGGTGTTGCGCTCCGGGGCAAAATCGCGCCCAGGCTTTGCACCGAGGTCGATGGACTTCTTCGCATCGGTATCGAAGTGCGTGATGCGCCGAAGCGCCCGCGCTCCTAGCGCCGCGACCAGCGCCTCGTCGCTGAGATAAAGCAACTCGGGTTCGGGGGCCCGAAACGGCGCGCCACCGCGCGGTATTGGCGCTGTTTTACGTGAATCGTAATGATCCCGAGCCGTCTCAACGCGCTCTTTGATCGCCTCTTCGGCAAGCGCATCGAACGCCACCAACGCGTTCTCGCCCGCATAGTCAAAGATGGTCTCAAGCCGTTCATAGAAGAACGGCAAGAACTGCTCGACACCCTGACGCCGAATACGCGCGCTCACGCTATCATAAAGCGGATCGCTGACGGCGCCGAACGCTTGCGTGAAGCGTCGGCGGAACTGAAGCACCGTCATGTCATCGAGCAACACCTCGCTGACGGGCGTCAGCAGCGCCGTTTTGAACTTCGCCTTTGAGATCTGCGTCTCAGGGTCAAAGCTGCGGACGGTCTCCAGCGTGTCGCCAAAAAAATCGAAACGGAACGGCTCGGGCGCTCCTGGCGGAAACACGTCAATGAGCCCACCGCGCACAGCAAATTCGCCTGGCGCACGCACCGTCGAGGCGCGCGAGTATCCATTGACGACGAGATAGCTCTCAAGCTGCTCCATCGAGGTCTCGGCGCCGGCCTCGGCGGCGAACGAACCTTGTGCCAAACGCTGACGCGGCGGTACCCGCTGCGCCACGGCCGAGGCGGTGGCTACAATGAGAAGCGGAGCGTCCTTCTCCCCTCGCCGCGCGAGTTGAGTGAGTGCTGCACAGCGCTGAGCGGCGACTGCCGCGGCGGGAGAAATCCGATCGTAGGGGAGTGTGTCCCAAGCCGGCAGGCGCAGCGTCTCGAGTTCTGGCGCGAAGAACTTTGCCGCCGCTTCAAACTGCGACGCGCGCGGCTCGTCGCGCGCGATGAAGAGCGTAACCCCGCCGCGCAGACGCGCGGCCTCCGCCAAGCCCGCAGCATCGACACCCTCGGGCGCGCCAGAAACCACAAGCGCGTCCTTCGACTTCGCGAGCGTCTCAATCAACTTTTGTGGGAGAGCAGGGTCTTTCATCAGTCCGATTTGGCAGTCAGTTCGAAACGGAACGCGCGAATCGACGCCAACACCGGCGTGTCGTATTCACGCGGTGCAGGCGCCTGTTCGGTTACCCACTCGTAGACCTCCTGGTCTTGCGCATCGAGTAGGGCCTCAAAAGCGTCCAAGCTGGTTTCATCGAGTTCGGCAAGATACCGATCCGCGAAACCGCCTAGAATCAGATCAATCTCGCGAAATCCCCGACGCCACGCGCGGAATTTCAGCTTCTTGCGGCGGTCGTCCATGGGCCCCTTGAAAGTAGGCAAAGTGCGAGGGGGCCGCGCTATAACCCATATGGGGCGCCCTGTCAGCGCCGCCAGAGCCAACGATGACCGAGCCTGCCCCTTCCCCCGCCAAGGCCGTGCTGGACGCACTCCTCTCGCCCGCGCGTGCGCTTAAGGGCGCAAGAAAAGACACGATCGATCTGATCGCCAAGGTCACCGGCGGGAGGCTGGTCCGCGACTTAGTTTTCCTACCGCCCAACTCAGCCATCGACCGCCGCCTGCGCGTTCCGATTGGCGAGACCAACGAAGGCGATATCGCGACGATTGAAGCGGAAGTCGACGCCCACATGCCGGGGTACAAGAACCTGCCCTATCGCATCCGGCTGCGCGATGAGACTGGCTTGCTCACGGTCGCGTACTTTCGCGCCAATGAGGAGATGTTGAAGCGCATGTGGCCCGTGGGCCAGACCCGGCTCATCAGCGGCACGATCGGGGTCTACGATGGGATGCGGCAAATGCTGCACCCGGATCACGTTGTAGATCCGACAAAGGGCGAGGCGCCGCCCACCGTCGAGCCCGTCTACCCACTAACACAAGGCCTCGCGGGCCGAACGCTTGCGCGCACGCTCCAAGCGGCGCTCGACACTGTGCCTGAAGCGCCCGAATGGCTCGAGGCCAGCACTGTGAAGGCGCATGACTGGCCAGACTTCCGCACAGCGCTAGAACATATTCATCGCCCGGCATCTCCGGACGATGTTCTACCTGAGAGCGCGTTCCGTACGCGGCTTGCTTATGACGAATTGTTTGCACGCCAGTGTGCGCTGCGCCTGCGGCGCCAACACAGACGCAAAGAGCCCGGACGCGCCATTCTTGGCGACGGGCGTCTTTCCAACGCATTGATCAAGAGCCTGCCGTTCGCGCCAACCAACGCACAACGCCGGTCCATGAATGAAATCTACGCCGACATGAGTGAGCCAGCGCCAATGTTGCGCTTGCTCCAAGGTGACGTGGGTTCGGGCAAAACCCTTGTTGCGGCGCTTGCCATGGCGCGGGCGGCCGAGGCGGGACTGCAAAGCGCGATGATGGCGCCGACGGACTTGCTTGCACGCCAACACGGCGCGACGCTTGCGCCACTGCTTGAATCCGCTGGCATAACCATGGCGGTGCTTACCGGGCGCGACAAAGCCAAAGACCGCAAAGCTATCCTTCAACGATTGCGCAGCGGCGAGTTGAACGTTGCCGTGGGAACCCACGCCCTCTTCCAGGACGACGTCGAGTTTCACGATCTCGGGCTTATCGTCATCGACGAACAACACCGCTTCGGCGTGTCCGATCGGATGCGCATGGTGGCAAAAGGCTTCGCACCACACGTTCTGGTCATGAGCGCCACGCCAATCCCGCGCACGCTTGCGCTGTCGATACACGGCGACATGGACCTTTCCGTCCTCGACGAAAAACCACCGGGCCGCCAGCCCATCAAAACAGCCACCATGCCGACTTCACGTATTGCCGAGGTCATCGAAGGTATCGGCGATGCAGCCAAACGCGGAGAGCGCGCTTATTGGGTGTGCCCACTCATCGAAGAAAGCGAAGCGGTCGATTTGCCCGCGGTGCTCGATCGCCACGCCGAATTGCAAGCATACTTCGGCAAAGGCGTAGAGATCGTTCACGGCAAGATGAGCGGCGCGGCACGCGAGGCCGCCATGGATCGCTTTCGCTCGGGCGAGTCATTCTTGATGGTGGCGACTACGGTGATCGAAGTCGGCGTCAACGTCCCCGAAGCTACCATCATGGTGATTGAGCAAGCAGAGCGCTTCGGCCTTGCCCAACTTCACCAACTGCGCGGCCGTGTTGGGCGCGGCGACAAACAAGGCTCGTGCGTTCTGCTTTGGAAGCCGCCACTGGGTGAAAACGCCAAGAACCGCCTTGATGCAATCCGTCGCAACGACGATGGCTTCGCCATCGCGGAAATCGATTTCAAACTACGCGGCGCAGGCGACGTGCTTGGCACCCAGCAATCTGGCCTGCCGCCGTTCCGCCTCGTCAGTCCCGAAGCGCATGCCGAGCTGCTTGGCTCAGCGGACAAAGAAGCGCGTCTGGCGATTGAGAGAGATCCGGACCTCAAGAGCGCTCGCGGAGAGGCCATCCGCTTAGTACTTTCGCTATTTGGCTATGCCGACGCCGCCGAACTCGCGCGCTCGGGCTAGATCCCCTCAACCTGGGTGTTTCTGCGGGAGCTGTCTTGCAAGCCAGGGCGGCTGACGCCTAGGGATGCGTCCACATATGTCGAACCCGCCAATCTCTTGTTACATCCGCGCCAAGAACGAGGAGCGCCTAATCGCCGAGGTGATTACGGCCGCTTTGCAAGTCGCAGACGAGGTTGTCGTCATCGACTCTGGCTCGACCGACAAAACCATCCCACTGAGCGAAGCTGCCGGCGCCCGTGTCGTACCCTCGCCTTGGCTAGGAGGAGGAAAACAAAAACGCCTTGGCGAAGATGCTTGCAAGCACAATTGGATGCTCGATCTCGACGCCGACGAAATCGTTACCCCAGAGCTGGCCGAAGAAATCCGTGCATTGTTCGCCGGCGGCAAAGAACCACCCTGCCCTGTCTACACGTTCGAACTCGTGACCAAACCACCTGTTGGTGAGCCTTGGTGGAACGCGAGCGTGGTCAAACGCAACCGCTTCTATGACCGTCGCATCATACGCGCGCGCGACCATGCTGGCTGGGACCAACTCGAAATTCCCGCCGGGATGAAAGTCGGCAAGTTCAAAAACCAGATCTTGCACGTGTCGTTCACGGGCCTTGAGCAATTGCAAGACAAGTTCAACAAGACGTCGTCCTCGCGAGCAAAGAACGCGACGCTCAAATCATTTTGGTATGTCGCCTTGCGCCTGCTGTTTGCACGGCCATTTTATTTCTTGAACCACTATGTCCGCCGCGGCCTCTGGCGCGAAGGATGGTACGGCTTCGCGGTCGCCAACATCGCAGCGCACGGCCGATGGCTGAAAGACGCAAAGATGCTCGAAATCTACCTGCGCCGGCGAGACGAAACGAAAGCTCGAAAGGCCTGATCCACCCGGCTTCGGGGTTCGTAGATGGAACTGGCCCGGCAGTCTGGGCCTTTATCCCCAAAGGACCCTTCCTACATGAAGTCGATGGCAGACGAGATTGCACCTTCCGGGGAGCCGCAACTCCGACCGCGCGCCACGCCTGCGCTGCTTGCCGGCATGCGTGCGCCCGCCAGCGCCAAAGCGGTGCTGTTAGCGCTTCTACAACTCAAAGGCGGCACAGCGCTGGTCTGGCTGCCCGATGGCCGCACGCTGGCCTTCGGAGACGGTGAGGGACCACAAGTTGATTTTGCCATCAAAGATTATCGCTTCGCTCGGCGCGTGCTTGCCAGCGGCGACATCGGCTTCGCCGAAGGCCTCATGGCGGGCGAATGGGAAAGCAGCGATCTTTCGGCGCTTTTGACTCTGCTCGCCTCCAACGTTGAACGCTTCACGCGCTTGCTGGAAGGAGGCCCGATAGGCAAAGCGCTGCATTGGCTACGCCACCTCTCGAACGCGAACACAAAGAGTGGCTCGCGCCGAAACATTTTGGCCCACTACGACCTCGGCAACGAGTTCTACAGCGCATGGCTCGACGCCTCGATGACATACTCGTCAGCGCGTTTCGATGCCCAAGTGAGGGACCTCGAAGCTGGCCAACGCGCCAAGTATCAAGCGCTCGCCGAGCATCTAGACCTCAAACCGAGCGATCATATTCTTGAGATCGGCTGCGGCTGGGGTGGCTTCGCCGAGTTCGCCGCGCGCGAATACGGCGCGCGCGTTACGGGCATCACCATCAGCGACGAGCAATTGGTCTACGCACGCGCGCGTATGCTTCGTGCGGGGCTTTCCGATCGCGTCGAGATTCGCCGCCAAGACTATCGCGACGTCGAGGGACAATTCGACAAGGTCGCGTCGATTGAAATGTTCGAGGCTGTCGGCGAGAAGTACTGGCCCGCATATTTCGGGAAAATCTTCGAGGTCTTGAAGCCCGGCGGCCGCGCAGGCCTACAGATCATCACCATCAAGGAAGAATTGTTCGAAAAGTACCGACGCCGCGCCGACTTCATTCAACGCTATGTCTTTCCAGGCGGGATGCTCGCGAGCATCGACCGGCTCAAAGAAGAAACAGCCAATGTCGGCCTCGTTTGGCGCCGCGCAGAGGCGTTCGGGCAATCCTACGCGGACACGCTCGCAGAATGGGCCCGACGCTTCAAAGCCAAATGGACGGACATCCGCGCGCTTGGATTTGATGAGCGGTTCAAACAGCTCTGGCTGTTTTATCTCAGCTATTGCGAAGCTGGCTTCCGCACCGGTCGAACGGACGTGGTTCAACTGGAACTCGCCAAACCCGCCTAAGGCAAGGCGCCGGCGGTTGAAGCGGCGAGCGGAGAGGCCTAGCCTCCAGCAATGACCGGTTTACCTTATGACCCGCTTGTTTCAGCCGCTTGGTTGGCGGAGCGATTGGACGCGCCCGATATCCGTGTCGTTGACGCGACGTGGTTCATGCCCAGCGACCCCCGGGACGCGAAAGCGCTTTATGCGGAGCGTCGCATCCCCGGCGCGATCTTCTTCGACATCGACGAGATCGCCGACACGTCCAGTGATTTGCCTCACATGCTGCCGGCGCCAGAGAAGTTTGCATCGCGCATGAAGAAGGCTGGCATCGGCGATGGCACGCGCATCATCATCTACGACAATCACGGCCTGATGAGCGCCGCGCGGGTCTGGTGGACGTTCCGCGTATTCGGTCACGAAGACGTCGCCGTGCTCGACGGTGGCTTCCCCGCCTGGGAACGCGGCGGTCACGAGATTGAAACCGACCCGCCGCGACCGCGCATGGAACGGCACTTCACGCCGCGCGTGCGCAGCGACCTCGTCCGAACTCTGAGTGACATCCAGCGCGCCATTGATGGAGGCAATCGGACCCCCATCCTCGACGCACGCCCGGCTGCCCGTTTCCGCGGCGAGGCAGCAGAGCCGCGCCAAGGTGTTCGCTCCGGTCACATGCCGGGAGCGCTGAACGTGCCCTTCCAATCGCTGTTGAACGCTGATGGCTCAATGAAGAGCGCGCCCGAGCTCAAACAGATCTTCGAGAGCGCGGGCCTTGCCACGAACGCGCCCCCGATATGCAGCTGCGGCTCAGGCATCACGGCTGCGGTGATCGCACTCGCGCTCGCGCGTACTGGCCGTTGGGACGCTGCGGTCTATGACGGCTCATGGACTGAATGGGGCGGCCATAAGGACACAGCAGTCGTTACTGGAGCATAATGGCGACCCCAGCAGGACTTGAACCTGCAACCGCTCGCTTAGAAGGCGAGTGCTCTATCCAGTTGAGCTATGGGGTCATCGAGAGCGAACTATGCCGCCGAATAGCGTTCAGTGTGACCAGGGCTCGCGGCGTCTGAACGCAAAGTTGTCGCTGTATGCCTTGATTTGGCGCTTCGCTTCCGGGGGATCAATCACCTGGTGTGGGATCGCATGCGTACGTGCAAATTCGATGGCCGCTTCTTTGGTGTCGAAGCTCATGCGCACCTGACCGTTCGTGTCGGCGCCGCTAATCCACCCCATGAGCACGTCTGGGCGCGGCGCATTCGCGAGCACGAATTCAAGCCGCCACTTCTTCGTGGCCGCCTTGCCGGACTGCATTGCGTTCTTCGCGGGGCGGTAGATTTTCGCCAACATTCGAATGACCTCTGACCGGGTGGCTACACGCGGACGGCCTAAATGAAAAGGGCGGCCCGCAAGGACCGCCCTTCTGCAAATCGCCGCAACCAGCTCAGATCGCTTCTTTGAGCGCCTTGCCGGCCCGGAATTTTGGCCGCTTACCTGCCGGCACGATGACCTCTTCACCGGTCTGCGGATTACGGGCCTTGCGCTCCTTCGTTTCCGAAACGAGAAAAACACCGAACTGCGGCAAGCGCACTTCGTCGCCGCGCTTCAGTGCGGCCGTAAGAGCTTCAAACACTGCGTTGACGACTTCTTCGCCCCGTTGCTTCGACTCGCCGATACGCTCGGACACGTCGGCAACGAACTCTGCTTTATTCATGAGGAATAGCCCCTATCCCGCTTGGAGTGTGGCGCGCCGATTCCGGCTGCATCGCTGCGGACGCTAGGAGCATTTGCCCCTAGCGCCAAGCAAAACGCGGGATTGTTGCGGCTGCGAAAACCGTTTCTCAGGTTCCCTGCGCGCCCGTTAGTGCGGACGCGCACCTTCTTGACCACCATCGCCACCTTCGGCGCGGCGGTTCTCGGCCAGTTCGTCCTCTTCGCTCCATTCGATGGGCGTCAGCGGGCGCACGAGCGCACGCTTCAACACATCATCGACCGTCGCAACAGGCACGATCTCCAGCCCGGCCTTCACGTTGTCCGGGATGTCCGCCAGATCCTTCTCATTGTCCTTAGGGATCAGCGCGATCTTCACGCCGCCGCGCAGCGCTGCGAGCAGCTTTTCCTTCAAGCCACCAATAGGCAGCACACGCCCGCGCAGCGTTATCTCGCCGGTCATCGCCACATCCTTGCGGATCGGAATGCCAGTGAGCACCGACACGATCGCCGTAGCCATTGCGACGCCAGCGGACGGACCATCCTTCGGCGTTGCGCCTTCCGGCACGTGCACGTGAATATCGCGCGTACGGAAGAGCGGCGGTTTGACCCCGAAATGGATCGCGCGCGATCGCACGTAGGAGCTGGCGGCCGAGATCGATTCCTTCATCACGTCGCGAAGGTTGCCGGTGACGGTCATTGATCCCTTACCCGGCATCGACACAGCTTCGATCGTCAGCAATTCGCCGCCGACTTCCGTCCAGGCCAATCCGGTCACGACACCGACCTGATCTTCGAGGTCGGTCTCGCCGAAGCGATACTTCCAAACGCCAGCGTATTCTGGAAGATTCTCCGCGGTGATCTCCACCTTGGTGACCTTCTTCTGTTCGAGTTGGCGCACTGCCTTGCGGGCCAAGTTGCCGATCTCACGCTCCAGCGAGCGAACACCCGCCTCTCGCGTGTACCGGCGGATGAGATCGCGCAACGCGTCTTCAGACACGCTGAACTCGCTCTTCTTTAGACCGTTGTTTTCGTATTGCTTGCCAAGCAAGTGACGCTTCGCGATCTCAAGCTTTTCATCCTCGGTGTAACCAGGGATGCGGATGATCTCCATGCGATCCAGCAAAGGCTGGGGCATGTTGAGGCTATTTGCGGTGGTGATGAACAGCACGTCCGAGAGATCGTAGTCCACTTCGAGATAGTGGTCGTTGAACGTGGAGTTTTGCTCTGGATCCAACACTTCGAGCAGAGCCGCCGCCGGATCGCCGCGATAATCGGCGCCAAGCTTGTCGATTTCATCGAGCAGGAAGAGCGGATTTTGCGTCTTCGCCTTCTTCATCGACTGAATAACGCGCCCCGGCATCGAGCCGATGTAGGTGCGGCGGTGACCACGGATTTCCGCTTCATCGCGCACGCCGCCAAGCGACATGCGAACGAAATCACGTCCCGTGGCCTTCGCGATGGAGCGGCCGAGTGAGGTCTTGCCAACACCAGGAGGGCCAACGAGGCAGAGAATCGGGCCGCGCAGTTTGTTCGTACGCGCCTGCACCGCGAGATACTCGAGGATACGGTCCTTGACCTTATCGAGACCATAGTGGTCTTCATCGAGGACGGCCTGCGCCGCATCGATGTCCTTCTTGACCTTCTTCTTGTTGCCCCACGGGAGCGACAACAACCAATCGAGATAATTGCGCACCACCGTCGATTCCGCCGACATCGGCGACATCTGACGGAGCTTCTTCATCTCGGCTTCGGCCTTGGTCTTGGCCTCTTTTGAGAGCTTCGTGTTCTTGATGCGATTTTCGAGCTCGGCGATGTCTTCGCGGCCTTCGTCGCCGTCGCCCAGCTCGCGCTGGATCGCCTTCATCTGCTCGTTCAGATAATACTCGCGCTGCGTCTTCTCCATTTGACGCTTCACGCGATTGCGAATTTTGCGCTCGACCTGAAGCATTCCGACTTCGCCTTCAATGAGCGTCAGAATGCGCTCAAGCCGTTGCGGCACATCGGCGAGTTCAAGCAGCGCCTGTTTGTCTGGAATTTTGATGCTGAGATGACCCGCGACGGAATCGGCCAGGCGCGAGGGCTCGGCGATCTGGCTCACCGCCTGCTGCACTTCAGGCTGCGTCTTACGTGACAGCTTTGTGTAATTATCCCATTGATCGACGACAGCGCGCGCAACGGCCCGAGCTTCAGGCGTGTCGGCGTTTTCATCCAGCAACTCTTCAGCTTCCGCTTCGAAGTAGCTGTCGTTCTCTTGGAAATTCGTGATCTTCGCGCGGTACGCGCCCTCGACCAGCACGCGCACGGTGCCATCCGGCAGCTTCAGCAGCTGCACAACCGTCGCTACCGTGCCGACGGTGAAGATGCGATCAGCAGTAGGCTCGTCCTCAGATGCATCCATCTGTGCGGCGAGCAATATCTGCTTGTCCTTGCGCATCACCTCATCGAGCGCACGCACCGACTTTTCGCGGCCCACAAACAGCGGCGCCGCCATCTTCGGATACACGACGATGTCGCGAAGCGGCAGGACTGGGAAAACACGGCTCTCGGCCATTCTGTGCTCCTTTGCCGAATGCCCGCGTCTGGGAGCAGCCCACGGGAAACGGCATTAACGTCTGAAAATGTGGAAGCGTTCGGGGGCCGCTTCAAGTGTTGGCCAGACACGTCCATGTGGAACGCATGGCAGAGCAAAGGTTCCGCCTGCAGTCCTGGGTGGATTGCGGACGATTCTGCCTAACGTTCAGTTTGGATTCACGTTGCGCAAACGGCCCGAAACCGCCCGTTCCGCGCACGATACATGGGATCGGGCCGCTTCAGCTTCAATCCGCCCAAGCAACCGCTCAAAGCAAAAAGCCCCGCCTTGCAGCGGGGCCTCTAACTTACAGCCAGGAACGCGGCGTCAACCGGTAGCGCCCGCGCCGTCACGGCGCTCTGAGTAGATTTGCAGCGGCTTGGCGCGCCCTTCGACCACGTCTGCCGACACAACCACCTCTTCCACGCCCCGCATCGAGGGCAATTCGAACATCGTATCCAACAAGATACTTTCGAGGATCGAACGAAGACCACGCGCACCGGTCTTGCGTTGAATGGCCTTCTTTGAAATGGCCGAGAGCGCTTCGTTCGGGAACGTGAGCTTCACGTTCTCCATCTCGAACATGCGCTGATACTGCTTCACCAGCGCGTTCTTCGGCTCTGTGAGGATGGTGATCAGCGCCGGCTCGTCGAGGTCTTCCAGCGTCGCCAAAACAGGCAGACGGCCGACGAATTCCGGGATGAGGCCGAACTTCAAAAGATCGTCCGGCTCGATTTGACGGAGGATCTCACCGGTACGGCGATCTTCTTCGTCACGGACCGTCGCGCCGAAGCCGATCGACGTACCCTTGCCGCGTTGGCTGATGATCTTGTCGAGACCAGCAAACGCACCGCCGCAGATGAACAGGATGTTCGTCGTATCGACTTGCAGGAATTCTTGTTGCGGGTGCTTGCGGCCGCCTTGCGGAGGAACGGAAGCAACTGTGCCTTCCATGATCTTGAGCAGCGCTTGCTGCACGCCTTCGCCCGACACATCGCGTGTGATCGAGGGATTGTCGGATTTACGCGAAATCTTATCGACTTCGTCGATGTACACGATGCCACGTTGCGCACGTTCGACGTTGTAGTCGGCGGCCTGCAGCAGCTTCAGAATGATATTCTCGACGTCTTCACCGACATAACCAGCTTCGGTGAGCGTGGTCGCGTCAGCCATCGTAAACGGCACGTCGATGATGCGCGCCAACGTCTGCGCGAGCAGCGTCTTGCCGCAGCCCGTCGGGCCGATCAGCAGGATGTTCGACTTCGCCAGCTCAACATCGCCGTTCTTCGCGGCATGGTTCAGGCGCTTGTAGTGGTTGTGCACCGCGACCGAGAGGACGCGCTTGGCGTGGTCTTGACCCACGACGTAATCATCCAGGACGCCTTTGATCTCCTTCGGAGACGGCACGCCTTCCTTGGACTTCACGAGCGAAGTTTTGTGCTCCTCACGGATGATATCCATGCAGAGCTCAACGCACTCGTCGCAGATGAACACTGTCGGGCCCGCGATAAGCTTGCGAACCTCGTGCTGGCTCTTACCGCAGAACGAGCAATAGAGAGTGTTCTTGGACTCTCCGCTGGTCGTGGCTTTGCTCATACGCGATCCTTCAAGGGGCCGACTGGGACCAGAGTGCTAACGGGTGAAAGCGGCGGGCTGATGGCCCCAAATAACGCCCCCGCATAACAGATGGTTGACCATCATCCCTTTCAAAAACGTTGCACCGCCCGGCCACCTGGCCGGTCAATACGACCATAGCAAGGATGGGGCCGCAAGCGGCGCTGACCGCTAGATAGTGTCCCTAAGCGCGGATTTCACGCCAAAATCCTGCATTTGGCATGACTCGCACCAGCCTTCGCCCATCGCCGAAGCTTACACCCACCGTGAATCAAAGGCCCGCCAGGGCAACAGCCCAATTGTTATCCACAGAGGTATTTCGCAGTTAATGCGGCGGAGGCGCCCCTGGATCGAGTTGTTCGACCATGGTCCTGGAGATGTCGCGCTGCTGCCAAATCGCCCGCGGCGCCGTCCTACGGGCCGTGTAGAGCCCTTCTAGATAGGCCTCATCCCACTGGGTCATGCCCGGCGGCATTGCCCGTCCGGCGTCTCGGTCGGCGAATAGGTTGAGGACAGTGGGTGTATCGGTCGTTTCGCCGTCGGCATCGAGCTGCGCAAGGGAAACCATCGCAAGATAGTCAGCCAGCGCCTGGAATTGGATCCCTTGAGCTTGGCGAGCGTCAACGATGATCAGAACGCGCAAGAAGTCTTGACGTGTCGCACGACGCAGACGGCTTGGCGGCATGCCGTTGCGGATCACCTGGGTCCCGCCGACGTCGCCGCTCAGCTCTTGCCCGTCACCAGAAACGGTCTGGTTCACGTGCCACCACCGCACCGGCGCACCCGAGGTGCTGAAGGCCTCAAGTTCGCCGCGTCCCAGCGTGCTCTCGCCTGTCGTCGAATAATACCCAACGAGCGTGCGGAACTCATCAACGATACCGGTCGCCAAACGCGACGCATCCGGCGTAACGAAAATCAAAATGTTGGCGCGGCACCCAGGGCCTTCGGTCTCGATGTCCACCTGATGCGCACGCTGCGCTATGCGATCGGCGACATACTGCATCTGCCGCGCAGGTAGTCCCGCCACGAGCGGACAGATCCGGCCATCCCAGCGCGCCAATTGCTGCTCACTGCCAGGGGCGACCGCGACTTCGCCGACAAAGTTCCGCACCATTTCTTGTAGGCGCTCACCAACGACGACGATGTCTTCTTCGTCAGCAGATTGCTGGGCCATGGCCGGCGTCGCGAGTGCGGCGACGGCAACAGCGCAAAGTGCAGAAAACGCCCTGATCATTCGATGTCTCGCTCTTAGTTCAACCCGTGCGGCCCATGGGCAATATGCGCCAACACCCCGATCGACCACAACGTGGCGACGAAAGCCGGCGAATATACCGCTGAGCGACGGGTTATCGATTTGGCCCACTGTCCGAACTCGACATCCGCCGGCTAATATCGCTGACCTGTTGGGTCATGCTCGCAGCGTTCCGCTCACTGCGATAGAGCCCATTCAGGTAGGCCGTATCCCAATTGGTCATCTCGAACGATGTGTTTTCGAGATCCTCATTGAACAGATTGAGGATCGTCGGAAACGCTCGAACCTGCGCCTGCGGATCGATTTGCGCCAAGGTGACCATCGCGATGTAGTCGCCGATCGAGTCCAGCGGATAGCCCTCCGCCAAGCTGGCGTCGACGATGATGAGGACGCGATTGAAGTCCTGGCGTTCAACTGAACGAACTCGCGAACCCGTTGAGCGCACAGACTGCACGCCAGTGAAGCCGTCCGGGACCGCAGTCATCGTGTCAGGCGGAGGCGGTGCTTCAGGTCGCGCGGAGTCGCTTCCCAGGCGATCGCCGTCCGCGCCGCGCGTTTGCACGACATGCCACCAACGCACGGGCCGTGGCGTCTCGATAAATGCAGTCAGCGCTTCTTGACCAAGGGTCGCGATATTTTCTTCGTGGTAGTAGGCGAAAAGCGATCGTCGTTGCTCAAGCAAGCCACGTGCGAACTCAGATCCGTTGCTTGCGAAAAATACAAAAACGTTGGGCCGGCAATTGGCGCGACCGGGACGCAGCCCAACCGCCTGTGCACGCAAGGAGACGCGATCAATCACCGTTTGACTTTGTTCAGCCCCCAACCCCGTCGCGCTGATGCAGATGTCATCATCCCACCGCGCGAGTTGATCCACCGAGGGCGGCGCGGTCGACACTTGCTCGACGAATGATTGAATCTGTTCGGGCCGAACGCCGGTGACGACGATGTCCGACTGCAGCTCAGGCGGCCCGTCTTGCGCAAAAGCCGGCGCCAAACCAACAAAAGCAAAAAAAGCTGCTGCGCAAACGACGATGCGGATCATTTTCGTGCGCCTCCCAGTCCACGCTACCGCCCGGTTTTCGGAAGAACGAGCATGAAAATGCAGTCTCACGCGACCGTTATCACACATGAATTGGGGCGGTCCTTCGCCCGCCCCAATCACGCTTCCTGTCTTTACGGTGCTAGTGAGAGATGTTTTCCGACATACGGCGCGCCACATCCGCGAACTGCCGGTTGCCGCCAGAATCGCGACGCGCCCGGTACAAGGCCTTCAAATAAGCATCGTCCCATGAGCTGAGTGCTGTTTGAGATGGCGCCGTCGAAAACAGGTTCAGGATCGTATCAAACTCTTGCGTACTCGCACTCGGATCGATTTGCGCAAGCGCGACCATCGCCACGTAATCCATCCACGCCGAAGGCTGCAGATTGGCGACACGGCGCGCGTCCACAACGACGAGCGCGTAGGTCAGTTCGTTACGGAGGGCCGTACGTGCGCGCGTGCCATTCGTGCGCACCGATTCCATGCCCTGGATGTCGCCGGCGCCAATGCCGGTTACCGATCCGCCATCCCCTGCCGCCGCCGCAGCCTGCGACCGGCCCGACGATTGGCGATCCATCTCCGCTCCCGGGCGACTTTGGATGGCTCCGGCGCCTTCACTGGCGATGTACCACCAGCGCACGGGGCGCGAGACATTGGCGAACTCATCAAGTTCCTCGCGTCCCGCCACCACCGCGCCGCCATCTGTGTAGTAGCCGAGGAGGTCGCGTCTTTGATCCACGATTTGCCGGGTAAGAGCATCCGCGTCCGGCGCGTAGATCACCATCACATTCGCTCGGCAGCCGGGCGCCCCGGGGTCCAAGCCAACGGAACGGGCACGTACGGAAATCCGATCAACGAGAGTTTGCGCGTCGGCAACTGACAGACCGACTGCCCCCACGCAAATATTGTCTTCCCAACGCGCAAGCGGCCGCTCGGATGAGCGCGGCTCAAGAGCTACTTGTTGGACGAAGTTCCGTGTGCTGGGCGCTTCGGTCTGCGCCAAGGCCGGCGTGCTGAAGCAAAAGACGGCGCCGATGGCTGCCGTGAACATAGCCGTACGCATGTGATCACCCTCATGTTTGCGACACGAGGCTAACCGGCAATATCAGAGGTCACAACGCCCGTTGGTCGACAGCGCCGCCGGTTCAGGCGGCGCCCGACAGGCCGCCTTCGGGCAGTTCACGACGCTCGTAAACGCGGTCAACTATGCCAAAAGCTTGAGCTTCTTCGGCGGTCATGAAGTGATCGCGGTCAAGCGTACGCTCGACCTTCTCGTACGGTTGACCCGTATGCTTCACGTAAATTTCATTGAGCCGGCGCTTGGTCGCGATGATGTCCTCAGCATGGCGCTCGATGTCAGAGGCCTGGCCGCGGAACCCGCCTGAAGGCTGGTGAACCATGATCCGCGCATTCGGCAACGCAATGCGAAGGTTCTTTTCGCCTGAGGCAAGAAGCAATGAACCCATGGAGGCCGCTTGGCCGATGCACACAGTCGAGATCGGGCTGCGAATGTATTGCATCGTGTCGTAGATAGCGAGACCTGAGGTCACGATGCCGCCCGGGCTGTTGATGTACATGGCGATCTCGCGCTTCGGGTTCTCGGATTCCAAGAACAGAAGCTGCGCCGTCACCAAGCTCGCCAAACCATCCTCAACTCCGCCTGTGACGAAGATGATCCGCTCCTTCAGGAGACGCGAGAAAATGTCGAACGCCCGTTCGCCGCGGCTGGTCTGCTCGACCACCATCGGGACGAGGTTGGCGTAAGTGGCGATTGGATCGAACGTCTTCATGTGAGCCTTTCGGAGCGCCCGGAATCAGACGACCCCGGCGCGCTTCATATTTGACGCTTAGACGCGCCCCGCAAGCCCTAGCTACTGCGTTCGAGCTTAACGTTTAGTCTTCAGCCTTCGCGGCCTTGGTTTTCTTAGCTTTCTTGGCCGGGGTGGCTGTCGGCGGCTCGTCATCGGCAAAGAGCTCGTCTTTGGTGACGGTCTGATTGGTGACGTCAATCAGCTCCATCATGTAGTCGACGACCTTCTCTTCATAGAGCGGTGCACGGACCTGAGCGACCAGCTGCGGATTGCGGCGGTAGGCCTCAAACACTTGCTGCTCCTGGCCCGGGAAGTTGCGCGCCTGCGCGGCGATTGCGCGGCCAACTTCTTCGTCGGAGACCTCTAGTTTGTGGCGACGGCCAATTTCCGCGAGCAGCAGCCCAAGCCGCACGCGGCGCTCTGCAATCTCGCGATACTCAGCCTTCAAGTCGTCGTCGGTCTTTCCTTCGTCTGAAGGATCGAGACGGCCCTGCTCGCGATCTTGCTCGATCTGACGCCAGATCTGATTGAACTCAGCTTCAACCATGCGCGGCGGCAATTCGAAATCGTGCGTTTCGTCGAGTTGATCGAACAACTGGCGCTTTGCCTTCGCGCGCGATTGTTGCTTGTGATCGTTCTCGATCCGCTCCTTCAAAGCGTCCTTGATCGCTGCGAGGTTGTCAAAGCCAAGTTGCTTTGCCCATTCGTCATCCGGTTCGCCCTGCTTCGGACCACGGACAGTTTTGATCTTCGTCTCGAACTCGGCAGCCTTACCGGCCAGCCCGGCTGCGGGATAATCATCAGGGAACGACACTTTCAGAGTGCGCTCGTCGCCTGCCTTCGCACCGACAAGCTGCTCTTCAAATCCCGGAATGAAGCGGTTGGCGCCGATCACAACTTCAGCGTCGTTCGCCGCGCCGCCGTCAAACGCTTCGCCGTCGATGCGCCCGAGGAAATCGATGACAAGCTGATCGCCATCAGCAGCCGCGCCTGATTTATCTTCGAAGCCGCGCTGGGCCTTCGCCAATTCGTTGAGCGCTTCATTCACTTGCTCATCCGACACCGCGGCGGTCGGACGCGTGATCTTGATCGACTTAAGATCGGTCGGTTCGAATTCCGGCATGACCTCGAGTGAAAGCTCGAACTTGAGATCTTCGCCGCCAGCCATGACTTTCGTCATGTCGCTCTTCAGATCGAGCGCCGGCTCCGACGCCGGACGAAGGCTGGCGAGGCCCTCCTTCGTTGAGGACTGCACGGCCTCATTGATGATGTCCTGCATCATGCCCGGTCCGTAGACCTTGCGAATGTGGCTCACCGGCACCTTGCCCGGACGGAAGCCATTGATGCGCACTTGCGGCTGAACTTCCGCGATCTTGGCATTGAGTTTTTGCTGCAGCTCGGCCGCCGGAACGACGACATCGTAAACGCGCAGAAGACCTTCAGACCGGCTCTCGGTGAGCTGCATTAGACGTGCTTTCGACATGCGCGCCGAGGCTGCAAATCCCGTTGCCGCGACGCTGAATTCAGGAAAGGCGGGCTTATGGCATCCCGCCCCGGCAGAGTCCACGGCCTCACGAGAGGGTGGACGCAGGCCCAACCGCCCCCTAAACGGGCGCCATCCAGCGGACGTGGCGGAACTGGTAGACGCACTGGATTTAGGTTCCAGCGCCGAGAGGCGTGCGGGTTCGAGTCCCGCCGTCCGCACCATTTCTACAATCGCCTGTCGATCGGGATCGGATGAATAGTGGGGGCCCAGAGCCCCGCCCAACATCACCACGACGATCACCCAGAAGGCGCCGAGGATGAGCGCCACCACCATTCAGACGAGGCCAAGCGCAGCTAGCGACCTTAGAAGGCCTCCAGCCGCTCGTTGGCATCATCAGCCATTAGCTAAGCGATTAATTCCAACCGCTCGACGAAGCTTCGGCAGCGACTTCGTTGGTCGGGCGGGCGATCAGGCCGTTTTGCGTGATCCGGACCTCGTAGCGCGCGCCTTCAGCCATCGGCATGTAAGCGCCGGACCCATAGAGCGTGTCCACCATCGGGGCATAACGGCTGTATTCGCGCGCCAGCGGCCACAAATCGATGCCGGACTGGCGTGTAGGGCGAATGTCGTAGGCGCTCCGCTCGGCATTCAATTCTTGCTGCGTGTCGGTGTAACGGCCCGAAAAACGATCAAGCCGGTATTGCGAATCCAGGCCCAAAACGTTGGCCCACGGCTTCCAGCGCAAAACCCGCGCTTCCATCCGCCATTCATCGCCATGCACCTCAAACGTGCGCGTAATCCCTTCGGGATCCTGCTCCGTTGGCGGCTCAACGACCACAGCTTCGTAGAGTTGCGGACCCTTCTGGCTGATCTCGATCGTCGCGACCGGGCGCTCATAGGTCAGCCGGTGATAGCTTTGAACATTAAGACCCAGGAGACCGATAATCGCGCCAATGCCAAGGAAAAGCGCGCCGCCGAGGACACCACGTCCGCCCTTAACTGGCCGCCCGCGGAACATCCAGCCAAGGCCGCTCAGCGCAAACGCCAAGCCGATCACGGCCACGAAGCCCGGAATGATCCACCACCACCAAACCATAGTCTCTTCCCCTCACACGGAGCGCGCGTCCCGCCTCTAGGGTTAACGCAAAAACTGGGGCCAAAACAGGTCCGATCAACCCAATGGTTTGCGCTTCAGCCCCTGAGGAGCCAGCGCGTTGAATACGCTAGGTAAAATATCAGGAAGATCGTCCGCGGTTAGGCCCGGTCCAAAGGCTTCTCCAGCGCGGCCGTGAACCCATGCGGCAGCCGCTGCCGCTTCAAAGCTCGCCATCCCCTGCCCAATAAGACCCCCGATCAGTCCAGCCAACACGTCGCCAGAACCGGCCGTGGCCAGGAATGGCGTTCCAGTCGTGTTGACGATGGCACGCCCGTCCGGTGCGGCGATCACGGTCGCCGGCCCTTTCAGCAAAACCACGCATCGCGCGTACGCCGCTGCGGTGCGCGCTGTGTCGATGACGTTCGTTGCGTTGCTCCACACTCCCGGAAACGCCCGCCGAAACTCTCCGACATGCGGCGTCATCACGTCGTGCCCCTCCAACCCGTGGGTGAGCGGCGCCAACAGCGTGATTGCATCAGCATCCAGGACGAGCGGACAACGCGGCGATGCTTCTAACGCCGCAAGCAACAGCTTGTAGTGCGCGTCATCGGTCCCAAACGCTGGACCAATAACCATCGCGCGCGCGGCGCGCGCCGCTTCCGCGTAACTCGCTGCTCCTTGCGCTTCGCGCAGCATGATCGCGGTCAGCTGTGCTGCGTTCTGCGCCAACGCATCGGTCGGACTAAGGACAGTCACAAGACCCGCACCAGCGCGCATCGCTGCACGCGCCGACAATCGCGCAGCGCCCGTTCGCGTGCGATCACCGCTCGCGACGATGACATGCCCGCGCTCGTGCTTGTGCGTGTCGGCCTCGGGCCACGGCAACGACCAAAGCGACGGATCATTTTCGAAAAGCGAAACGTGTTGGGCGTCGACAACCGAGTCCGGAGCGCCAATATCCGCCACTACCACCTCGCCGCACCACGCCCGCCCCGGCATCAGCACATGCGCCGGCTTCTTGCGGACAAAGGTGACGGTCAGCGCCGCTTCGAAACACACGCCGCCGAGCGGCGCACCATCATCGCCGCTCACCCCGCTCGGGACGTCCACGGCCACAACCCGCTCAGCCGGCAAAAGCGCAGCCAAACGTGCACTTTCACCTCCCAACGGTCGAGACAGGCCAGCGCCAAAGAGCGCGTCGACAAAAAGCTCGGCGTCACGACCGCTCCCGCCGAGTTCAAACGTTTCACCAGTCCAGGCGGCGGCAACGTCGGCCGCATCACCACGCAACGCAGCCCGCGAGACCAGAGATTCAACCCAAACCGGCCACCCCGCTTCGAGCAATTTCCGCGCGACAACCCAACCATCGCCGCCATTGTTGCCGGGGCCACAGAGCACTGCCGTCCGTTGTTTTGGAAACCGCTTCACGATCGCGTCGGCGACCGCACGGCCGGCATTTTCCATCAGCGTGCGCGTGGAGACACCGGCCGCTGCACTCGCAGCATCGATCGCGCGCATCTCCTCGACGGTGATGATCTCACGCGTCAACGCACTTCGCCTTGCACCATACTATCGCCGAGACGCACAAGCGATAGGACGCCATCTCGCACAGCAAATTCGGAGATCGATGCATAACCCGGCACACAGACGATGGTGTCGTGGCTTTTCATCGCCGCGCTCGCGAGCGCGTTGATCGCGATGAAATGGGAGAAGATGGCGCTGTCTCGCTTCAACACCAGAACTGCCGCGACAACGCTATCGCGCCAAGCCCGAAGCGCCGGGTCGACATCGCTCCATTTCCTACGCGCCGCCCCCTCATCCCATGGGAAGTTCTCACGGAGCCAAATGCGCCGATCCCCGACACCCGCTGGTGCAACGACCTCGCTAACCCCTGGCTCAACTCGCGCACTCGAACCGCTCATTACTTCAAATGGCGCCGCCGTTTCACGGCACCGGCGCATTGGCGACGAGACCACGTCAAGCGGGCCAAAACCCGCTAGTGCGTCTGCCGCCGCTTGCGCCTGAACGCGCCCGGCATCTGAGAGCCCAGGATCATTGGACACGCCACCCCAAGCAGCTTCCGGCTCGCCGTGCCGTATTAGAAACAAACGTGTCATTCGTTGAACCTAAGCCCGTGTTTTGCGCGCGCCAGCCATTTGATTGTGCACCGGCGCCTCCCAAAGAGGCGCCCGCGACAAGCTCCCCAGGACCGACAGCCGGTTAACTTCCAGACTCATGCACGCAGGTCCATGAGAGCCGAAATCACGACCGGCGCCGTGTGGATAAAAGGGGATGCTGAGGTGAAGAAAATCGAAGCTATCATCAAGCCGTTCAAACTGGACGATGTAAAGGAAGCGCTCCAGGAGATCGGCCTCCAGGGCATGACGGTCGTCGAGGCCAAAGGCTTTGGCCGCCAAAAGGGACACACCGAGCTCTATCGCGGCGCCGAATACGTCGTGGATTTTCTGCCCAAGCTGAAGGTCGAGGTCGTCGTGGCGGACGAACAGGTCGACGGCGCGCTCGAAGCCATTCAGAAGGCCGCCAAAACCGGCAAGATCGGCGACGGCAAAATTTTCGTCCTTGATGTCAGCAACGTTGTGCGCATCCGGACTGGCGAAACAGGCGCTGCGGCGGTCTGATCGCACCAACGGCGCTGATTCTCAAAGCGAAGGCGCGCGGACCGAGACGCGAGCTTTCGCTTAAACATATCAACAAAAAAGCTCGGGGGAGTTTCCGATGTCGGACGAAGTTCTGAAGCTGATCAAGGACAAAGAAGTCCAATACGTTGATCTGCGTTTCAATGACCTGCGCGGTAAGATGCAACACGTCACCTTCGATGTGTCGATGATCGACAAAGACATCTTCACCGAAGGCACGATGTTCGACGGCTCATCCATCGCCGGTTGGAAGGCGATCAACGAGTCCGACATGGTTATGCGCCCTGACCCCGCCGGCGCCCACATCGATCCGTTCTACCAGCAAACCACGCTCGCGATGTTCTGCGACATCCTCGAGCCGGGCACGTTGCAGCCCTATTCACGCTGCCCGCGCGGCATCGCCAAACGCGCTGAAGCCTATGTGAAATCCTCCGGCGCTGGCGATGTCGCCTATGTTGGACCGGAAGCCGAATTCTTCGTGTTCGATGATGTCCGTTGGTCAACAGACCCGCACAATACCGGCTACTCATTCGACTCGACCGAGCTGCCCTTCAACACCAACAAGCCATATGAAGGCGGCAACCTCGGCCACCGCCCGGGTCCGAAAGGCGGCTATTTCCCGGTACCACCGATCGATTCACTGCAAGACATGCGCGGTGAAATGCTTGAGATCATGGGCCAGCTCGGCATGCGCCCCGAGAAGCATCACCACGAAGTTGCGCCCGCCCAGCACGAACTTGGCCTCAAGTTCAACACGCTGGTCACGATGGCCGACAACATGAACTTGTATAAGTACATCATCCACCAGGTGGCTGCATCGTACGGCAAGTCAGCGACGTTCATGCCGAAGCCTTACTACAAGGACAACGGCTCCGGCATGCATGTCCACATGTCGATCTGGAAGGGCAATAACAACACCTTCGCCGGCGATCGCTACGCCGATCTCAGCGAAAACTGCCTCTTCTTCATCGGCGGCGTCATTAAACACGCACGCGCCATCAACGCGTTCGCGAACTCAACGACCAATTCGTACAAGCGCTTGGTGCCTGGCTACGAAGCTCCAGTGTTGCTCGCTTATTCCGCGCGCAACCGATCAGCGTCGTGCCGCATTCCGCACGGCACCGGCGCCAAGGCCAAGCGCGTCGAAGTTCGCTTCCCGGATCCGGCGGGCAATATGTACCTCACGTACACTGCCCTGCTGATGGCCGGCCTCGATGGCATTCAAAACAAAATCCACCCTGGCGATCCGTTGGATAAGAACCTCTACGATCTGCCGCCGGAAGAGTTGAAGGACGTGCCGACCGTTGCGTCGTCATTGCGTCAGGCGCTCAACGCCGTTGATGCCGACCGTGACTTCCTGCTGAAGGGCGGCGTTATGAGCGATGATCTGATCGACGCTTACATCGAGCTCAAGAAAGAAGAACTCGACCGCTTCGAAACCCACCCACACCCGGTGGAATTCGATATGTATTACAAAGCTTAACGCGCCTCTTCAGCGCATTTGCTGCGGGCCGGAGAGCGATCTCCGGCCCGTTTCGTATGCGGGCTCCGCTTGGCGGACAATGCGACGCGACCTAAAACACCGCGCATGCACCGCCGCTTGTTCATCCTGGGCGCGACAGCCAGCCTCGGCGCCTGTGTCACCAACGATCCCGTCGACGATCCGGGCGATGCGTGTGAGATCTTCGAAACCCAGGAGGGTTGGTGGCGCTCGGTTAAACGGGCACAGCGCCGCTGGGGCGCACCGCCAGCACTGCAGTTGGCGATTATGCGCCAAGAGAGTGGCTTCGATCATAACGCACGCCCGCCACGCGGACGTATTCTGTTCGTCTTCCCGGGCCGACGCGCCTCAAGCGCTCACGGCTACGCACAGGCGCTTCGTTCGACGTGGGAAGAATATGAACGCGCACGCGGCGACGATGGCTTGGATCGCAACGAATTCAGCGACGCTGCTGATTTCGTATCCTGGTACACAAGCATCTCACACAGCGAGCTCGATATTGCGTATTCTGACGCGCGCAGCCATTACCTCGCCTACCACGAAGGCCGCGGCGGCTATCGTCGTGGAAGTTATAGCGGCAACTCGAGCTTGCTCGCAGCGGCGGCGCGGGTCCAATCGTACCACGACACTTACGCGGCCCAGCTCGATCGCTGCGATGGGCGCCTCAATCGCGGTTGGCTGCCCTTCTAGCGCGAACAAGCAAAAGGGGCCGGGAATGATCCGGCCCCTCACGTCTCGCTGTTCAAGGCTTAGCGACGCTGACGTGCTTGGAACGCGTCAACCTGCGCTTGCCAGGCGACGCCCGCCTCACGTCCAGCAGCAAGCGCCGCATTGTATTCAGCTTCACGCGCATCAGTCTGCGCACGCAAAGCGCGAACTTCTTGAATGCGGCACTGCATAAGCGCCGTGCTGGACGTGTTCCACGCTTCATATTGAGCAACAGCCGCTGTCATCTGTTCAGCGTTGGAACGAGCGCCATTGGGCGGAGTGGGCGGGGCCGGAACCGCGGCGCACGCGGATGGCGCTACGGTCGCTGGAGGCGCCGTCGTCTCTTGCGCGTGAGCACTTAGAGTGAATGCGGCCATAAACACCGCCGCCAAAACAAATCTCATCACGCCTGCTCCAATTGGTGTCCCTCTCCCGCAACGTACGAACCTACCCCCGCGCAAAGCAAGCGGGCCAGAGCATACGCCCTGGCCCGCAAGCTTCACATTCGGCTGATCTTAGAAGTTGAACGCTGCACCGAGCGAGATCGCGTCGGAATCGAGGTCACCTTCCATGCGCGTGTAATCGGCGCGAATGCCGATTCCCGGCGTCGCCTGCCAAGAGACGCCGCCGCCATAGGCGAGGCCATCATCGTCGGCGTCGCCAAGCGGGGTGTCGACTTGCATGGTCTGATAGCCAAGTCGGCCGTGCGCCGAGAAACCAGCGCCGATCGGCACGATGCCAACCGCGTACGCGCCAACTGCGTGATTGAGTTCCACGCCTTGGTCGTCGTCCACACCAACCGTGCCTTCGCCTTCAACAGCGAAGTTGGGATTGAAGCGATAGCCCAGACGTCCGGTCGCGCCGCCAACCTCAGCGCCATCGAGATCGTATTGGCTGTACGCCGCGCCAGCATACCATTCCGCATGCGCAACTGCTGGCATGGCCATCAGCGCCGTGGCGACCACTGCGGCCATTATTGAAAACTTCTTCATGCCTGCTGCTCCTCGTCCTGAGCGGCCCCCGCATGCCGTGACGTGCGACCCAACGGCCCTTGGAGGCGGTTGTTGCGTTCGGAACCGCGATTTCCTGCGCCCGCACTTAGGGCGTGACCCATAGGACACTTAATTCCCCCACTACGTGTCGTTTACCCCCCGGATACCGAAGTCTGATCCGTTCGAACGCAGAGCGAAGCATTGCTGCGGGCGCGCGAAGCGTCTTAAGGAACGTCCATGGCGCAAGCGCAGAAGAAATCTTCGATGCCCAAAGACGGCGATGACAAACTCTGGGACGGCAACCTGTTCGGCGACAGCGACCCGCCGCCGGCAGCCGCCAAAGATGCTTATACAGCGAAGGACATCGAGGTTCTCGAAGGCCTCGAACCGGTTCGAAAACGTCCCGGTATGTACATCGGCGGTGTCGATGAACGCGCTTTGCACCACCTCTTCGCTGAAGTGCTCGACAACTCGATGGACGAAGCCGTCGCCGGCTTTGCTGATCGCATCGAAGTTGAACTTGAAGCGGACGGCACCTTGCGCGTGACCGACAACGGCCGCGGCATGCCTGTCGATCCGCACCCGAAGTTTCCGAAGAAGTCCGCGCTCGAAATTATCATGACGGTGCTACACGCCGGCGGAAAGTTCTCAGGCAAAGTCTATCACACCTCGGGCGGCCTCCACGGCGTCGGCGTCTCGGTCGTCAACGCACTCTCCGACAAAGTCGAAGTCGAAGTGGCGCGCGATCGCAAACTTTATCGCCAGACATTCTCGCGCGGCACGCCAACCTCGAAGCTCGTTGAAGTCGGCGCCGCACACAATCGCCGCGGCACCACCGTACGTTTCCACCCGGACGCCGACATTTTCGGCAAAGGCGCAGCCTTCAAGCCTGCGCGCCTGTTCCAGATGGCGCGCTCCAAAGCATACTTGCAGCGCGGCACGCAGATACGTTGGAAGTGCGCGCCCGAACTCATCAAGGACGACACGCCGGCTGAAGCAATTCTCCACTTTCCAAACGGTCTTGCCGATTTCTTGGCCGAACTCACCAAGACAAAGCGCGCCGTCGTCAACGAAGCTTTCTCCGGCAAGACCGATAAGGACAGCCCGCACGGCCGCGTCGAGTGGGCGATCACCTGGGTGAGCGATGGTTTCGGCGAAGCCGACGGCTTCCTCCGTTCCTATTGCAACACCGTCTACACGCCCGACGGCGGCTTCCACGAAGCCGGCTTCCGCGCCGCGATTGCCAAGGGCCTCCGCGCTTACGCCGAGCTACGCAACAACAAGAAGGCCACCGCCATCACGCAAGAAGACGTGATGAACACAGGCGCCGGCCTCGTCTCGGTCTTCATTCGCGATCCGCAATTTGAGGGTCAAACCAAGGGACGCTTGGTTTCGACGGAAGCCGCAAAGATCGTCGAAAACGCCGTGCGCGATCCATTCGATCACTGGTTGGCGGCGAACACCCAAGAGGCCAACAGGCTGCTCGAATGGTGCATTCAGCAAGCCGAAGACCGCATGCGCCGACGCAAGGAGAAGGAGGTCTCCCGCCAAAGCGCAACGCGCAAATTGCGCTTGCCCGGCAAACTCGCCGATTGCTCCCGTGCGGGCGACAAGGACACTGAGATTTTCCTGGTCGAAGGCGACTCCGCCGGCGGCTCCGCTAAGCAAGCGCGCTCGCGCGAGACGCAGGCGATCCTGCCGCTACGCGGTAAGATCTTGAACGTCGCCAGCGCCGGCGCCGAGAAGATGAGCGCCAACCAAGAACTGTCCGATCTCGCCCTCGCGCTTGGCGTGCAGATGGGCGCGAAGTTCAAGCTCGACGATCTGCGCTATGAACGCGTGATCATCATGACTGACGCCGACGTCGACGGCGCCCACATCGCGTCACTGCTGATCACCTACTTCCACAAGCAGATGCCGGCGCTCATCCGCGCTGGCCGCCTCTTCCTCGCGATGCCGCCGCTCTATCGCATCACCGCCGGCAAAGAGAGCATCTACGCGCGCGACGACGCGCACAAAGAAGCGCTGCTCAACGGCGAATTCAAGGGTCGCAAAACCGACATCTCACGCTTCAAAGGCCTTGGCGAAATGATGCCGGCGGACTTGAAAGACACGACGATGAACCCGGCCACCCGCACGCTCGCGCGCGTCGTCTTGGATGAAAGCGGCGCGCCGGATTTTGAAGTGCTGATCGAAACACTGATGGGCAAAAAAGCCGAGAAGCGCTTCGACTACATTCAAGCGAACGCGAAGTTCGTTGAGGACGTGGACGTTTAGATTTCAGAGCTTGCTCAGATTTACCGCGAAGCTCCGCTTGAGCGCGAGATCTGTCTTGACCTCGAAGCTCATCCGCTCCCCGCTGACTACGCGCGCCAGCCCCGCGTTCTCCAGCTTATTGGCGTAGAAGATGACGGCCGACCGGCCGTTATCAGGAGAAATGATGCCTGAGCCTCGCCTCAGATCGTATGATTTTATGGCGCCCTTCCTGCGACAGCGGCGGCAGCTTGGCGCGGCAACAGCAATGCATCAATGCCATGCACAACGCCGTTTCGCGCCATCAGGTCGGGTTTGATCACCCTCGCATCGTTGACGCGCAAGTGGGTGCTTCCGTCGATAATGACATCGCCCCCTGCCTGCATAACACCGCGGATTCGCTTACCGATGAGGCGCGCCGTTGCGACTTTGCCGGCGGCGATATGATAGCCGAGCACGCGCTGGAGATTTTCTCGATCGCCGTGGAGAAACTGATCGAGCGCCGCCTTTGAAAACGCAGCGAATGCACTGTCGGAGGGGGCAAACACGGTGAAGGGTCCCGCGCCTTCCAGCCGCTCAGAATAGTCACTGGCTCGCAGCATCGTTGCGAACAGGTGGAAGCCGGCGCGGTCGGCAACGCTGACCACAGATAATGCACTCATGATCGTTCGCTCCTTGGCGCAATGCGCCAGCGTCGGCCATCAGAAAAATGTAGACGGACTCAACGCGCGTCGTAGGCGTCCTGCGCCTTCACATAGCAATCGTACAATTCCCGCAGATGCGTGCCGGGTTCACCTGTGGCGCGGCCGTGAAAGCGCGCCATGCCGGCATCGCGCTCACCGAACAGCTTTCGGACCTCAATCATCCATGCTTTATCCGCGGCGGCGGATGCTTGAAGGAGTCTGAGCTTGCTCATGTTGCGTTCTGCACGCGTTTGATCTCGTCGCGCAGACCGCGCTCATCAAAAGTGTCGCCGCTCACAGTATCGCGAATGCGGATGAGGCGCATACCGCGCCGTTCGAGTCCCACCGCCCAGCCCAACGCCGCTTTTGCGTCAGGAAAAGTCGCGCTTGGTTCAAAGCGAAGTCCAGCGCCAGGAGAAGAGTTCACTATAAAAGGCATGGAGCGTCCTACTTGCTAGGCCGTCGGCGCGGTTGTGCCTTCGGAGAATGAAAAGTCTGATGAGCCCGGCGCGTGATCGCCGTATTTAACGGTGTAGGCTGAGCCCAAAGTCAGAGCCAAATTCTCTGCCTCAGCGCTCGACGTGAACACACCCGCCAGATGCCAAGGCTGTAGCCGAAGCACGCCCCAGCCGCGTTTCAACATCTCTCCTTGGATCGGCATGTTTCGTCCTAGCGCACACGGCAAATGAGCCGCCCGTCGCGGGCGGCGCAAGCGATCGTACTTGTTGCTGAAGCGCCAACGTAGCACGTTTGCTGAGGGCTGTGGGATTATTCTGCTGCTGCTCAAGGCGTTGGTTTTGACCAACTTCTGTTTGACCTGTGCATCGGCAACTCACTGCGCCCATAAAGATAGCGCCGCTTGAGTCGGCGGGAGCGCCGCAAATCATCAAATTCGTGAATTTTACTTCTGCCTCGGATTCGAGACTTGAAGTCCATATCAACCGCGCGGAAGTCGGGTGCGTTCGAGACAGCCACGGCAAGACCATCATCCTCTTTCACGCCATTACGGCCACCGAAACCGTCATTGGCTCCCTGGCCACCGTGGTCGCCGCTTTGGAGCAAACAAGGTAACCGCAACGCAATTGCCGCTTCATTTATTGACTTTCCGCGGAAATCCCCCCATTTCGGCGATGTCCGTTGTGCGCGCCCTGGGGCGTGCTCGCCCTTGCTGGACGCCCGCCCACCTCAATCCGGAGACGCGTGGCGAATAGCGCCAACCAAGCGGCCTGCCCGTTCGCGCCTCGCGCGAGCTTGTAAGGCCCCCAAGTGAGATTGAATGTCCTCTGAAAATTCCGCGCCCGAAGGCGCACAAGAACCGCAACCCCAAATCACCTTCGACGATCTCGGCCTCTCCGCCGAAACGCTGCGCGCGGTGAAGGAAGGTGGCTACAACACGCCGACGCCAATCCAAGCGCAGGCGATCCCCGAAGTTCTGAAAGGCCGAGACATTCTCGGCATTGCCCAAACCGGCACTGGCAAGACCGCCGCGTTCACGCTGCCGATGATCGACATCCTCGCCGCCGGCCGCGCTCGCGCCCGCATGCCGCGCACGCTCATCCTTGAGCCGACGCGCGAACTTGCCGCCCAAGTCGCCGAAGGCTTCGACAAATACGGCAAGTACCAGAAGCTTACCAAAGCGCTGCTGATCGGCGGCGTTTCGTTCGGCGACCAAGACGCGCTGCTCGCGCGCGGCGTCGACGTGCTAATCGCGACCCCCGGCCGCCTGCTCGATCACTTCGAGCGGGGCAAGCTGCTGCTCACTGGCGTGCAAGTCATGGTCGTCGACGAAGCCGACCGCATGCTGGACATGGGCTTCATCCCCGACATCGAGCGCATCTTCAAATTGACGCCGTTCACGCGCCAGACGCTCTTCTTCTCGGCCACTATGCCGCCGGAGATCACGCGCCTAACAGAGCAATTTCTCTCAAGCCCCAAGCGCATCGAAGCAACACGGCCCGCCACCACCGCAACTACGATCACACAGCGCGTCGTCATGCTTCCCGGCGGTGATCCGCGCACCCGCCGCGCCGCACTTCGCGCCACCATCAATGGCAGCGGCGAAGTGAAGAACGGCATCATTTTCTGCAACCGCAAGACGGACGTTGATGTTGTTGCGCTCTCGCTGAAGCGCCACGGCTACAACGCCGCCCCGCTCCACGGCGATCTCGATCAATCGCTACGCACGAAGACGCTCGACCGCTTCCGCACCAACGATCTGCAATATCTCGTGGCCTCCGACGTCGCCGCCCGCGGCCTCGACATTCCGGACGTCAGCCACGTCTTCAATTACGAGCCGCCGCGTCACGCGGAAGACTACGTCCACCGTATCGGCCGCACCGGCCGCGCTGGCCGCCTCGGCGCCTCATTCACGCTCGTCGGTCCCGGCGATAAAAAGAGCTGGGACGCGATCGAAAAGCTGACTGGCAAGACGATCGAGAAAGCTGAGATCGAGGGCCTTCCAGAAGCCGCCCTCGGCGATCCGCGCGACAGCGGCGGCCGCGGCCGCCGCGCCGAAGAACTCAAGAAAGAGCACACAAAGCGTCTTTCGGAGAAAAAACAGAAATATGTGAAGCGCGACGAAGAGCGCCCAACGGCTTCAACCGAGCCGGTACAACGGAGCGAAGCAAAGTCGGAACCACGACGCGAAAAACGCGAAGACCAACCGCGCCGCAACGACGCGCCACGTCAGGAAAACCGCAACAGCCAACCACGCCGCGAAGACCGCCGCCCGCCGCGCGACGATAACGGCCCATCCGTCACCGGTTTCGGCGACAGCACGCCGGCGTTCCTCAAGCCGAAGAAATAGCGGCCAAGCTTTACAAGTGGAGCGTGGGCCTTCGGCCCGCATCTAAAAGCTAGCAAGAGCGCGCCAGGAGGCGCGCGCTCCAACCTGCCAACAGCTGGGCTACGGCTTCAACCGCGCCGCCATCTGCTTGCGGAACGCTGCGCCATATGGCGGGCGCAGCATCGCAAGAAGCTCAGCCGATATCTGGCGATAGATCGCTTTTTCATGGCTGAACTCAATGAACCCGCGATGGCCGTGATAGGCGCCCATGCCTGATGGACCAACTCCGCCAAACGGCAATTCATCCATGGCGAAGTGGAAGATCACATCGTTGATGGTCACGCCGCCAGAGTGGGTGCGCTCAAGCAGCGCTTCGCTCTCGGCGTTGTCTTCACCGAAATAGTAGAGCGCGAGCGGACGCGCACGCGCATTGATTTCCGCGATGGCGCCATCAATCGAAGCCACGGTTCGCACCGGCAGCAGCGGACCGAAAATCTCCTCCTGCATCACCTGCATATCGTCGGTGGCGTTCAAAATGATGGTCGGTGGAATCTTGCGGTGCTCTTGTTGCGTGAAATCTTCGTTGGCCGGGTTGATCGTAACGATCTCGCCGCCTTTGGCTTTGGCATCGGCAATCAGGCCACTGATGCGATCATAGTGACGTTGATTGATGATCGAAGTGTAGTCCGCGTTGTCCTTCATCGTAGGATACATCTTCGCCACGGCGGCCTTCGAAGCTTCGATGAAGGCGGGCACGCTTTCGGAAGGCGCCAACACATAGTCCGGCGCGAGGCAGATTTGACCGGCGTTCATCGTCTTGCCTTGCATGACGCGAGCAGCGGTCTTTGCAAGGTCGGCGCTCTTGCCAATCACAACAGGCGATTTTCCGCCAAGTTCCAGCGTCACCGGCACCAAATTATCGGCCGCCGCGCGCATCACGTGCCGGCCAACATTCGTCGCGCCAGTGAAAATCAAATGATCGAACGCCAGTCCGGCAAAAGCTGCGCCGACGTCAGGCCCGCCCTGGATCACCGCGAGCTCATCCTCGTCGAAATAGAGATCCACGGTCTGCGCCATTAGCGCTGACGTCGCGGGTGTATATTCCGACGGCTTCAGCATCACGCGATTGCCAGCAGCAAAGGCACAGGCGATCGCGTCAAACGCCAGCGAGATCGGAAAATTCCAAGGTGAGATCACACCCAGCACACCTTTGGGCTGGTAACGGACCTCGGCCCGCGCGCCGAAAAGCCCCAGCGCCGAAGGCGTAACCGCGCGCTTCTGCGGCGCCATCCATTTATCGAGACGCTCCCGCGCATACTTCAGTGGTCCTATCGCTCCCGAAATGTCCGTGAACAATGACATCTCACGCGAGCGGGCGCCGAAGTCCTCGTTCAGTGCATTCAGGAACTCATCCTTGTGCGCCAGCACCAAATTGATTGCGCGTGTCAGCCTGTCCTTGCGCAATCTGGCGTCAGGTGGGCCTTTGCTGGTTTGCAGACGCTTCTGCAGGTCCAGAATGGCGCTCATCCGAGCTTTCGTCTCTTCGATCGACGGTTGAACTGGCCGGTTCATCTGGGCCTCCCTTGTGCCTTTACGCAGATGTCTACCGCTTACCGTAAGCGTAAGCGCAACTCTTCATTCCCTTCAGATATTTCGTAGCATTTACCACTCGTCCATACCCTAGCGACTAGCCTCGCGTGATTGCAGATTCTGCGGGTTTTGCGTGACTGATCAAGAAATCCTGATGCAGGGGCCTGGCGGCGCGAACGTGGCGCTGGAAACGCTTGATCTGATGCGCCTTCACGGCGTGCCGCCGACGAGCGCCAATTACGAAGTCTGGTTGGCCTATCGCCTCGGCCGCAACCAGCCGCTTCGCGACGCGATCGATTCGCGTATTGGCACCGGCGCTGTCTTCTCCGCCGACGAGAACGCGCGCCTGCACGAGCAATTCTTCACCGGTTTGGGTGCATCGGCTCAAATCGTGCTCGCCGGCGAGAAGATTGCCCGCGACCTCGGCCAGGTCGTTTCCTTCCTGAAAGAGGCCGAGAGCAGGAGCGGCGACTACGGGCGCACACTCGAAACAGCGGCTACCGACCTTAATCGCGGCCTGGGCCCCGAACAAATTCGCCAGATCGTCTCAAGCCTTGCGGCAGCCACGCTCGACATGGCCAACCACAATCAGACGCTCAACGAGCAACTGAAGAAGTCCACGACCGAGATCGATACTCTGCGCAACAGCCTTGAATCGGTACGCATGGAATCGCTGACCGACAGCCTCACCGGTCTCGCCAATCGCCGCATGTTCGATGAGACCCTGCGGATGCGCATTGAGGAAGCGCGCGCCCAGCGCAGCGAACTTTCGCTGCTGCTTTGCGACATCGACCACTTCAAGCGCTTCAACGACACTTGGGGTCACCACACCGGCGATCAAATCCTCCGTTTCCTCGCCAGCGCACTCCAGGCGCACGCGCGGCCAGACTTCCTGGTCGCCAGATACGGCGGCGAAGAATTTGCCGTCGTCATGCCGCGCATGAGCCAGCGCGTGGCTCAGCAAACTGCTGAAGCGCTCCGCGAAGCGATCCAAGCAAAACGTCTACGCCGCCGCTCCACAAATGAGGACCTGGGACAAGTGACAGTGTCTATCGGGATCGCACGCTTGCAGTCCGGAGATACGCCAGCTGGCCTCATTGAGCGCGCTGACGCGTGCCTTTATTCGTCGAAGCGCAATGGCCGCAATCAAACAACGACCGACGCCACGCCGGTGCTTTACGTTGCGTAGCGCTGCCGTTCGGGCAGCGTATTCCACCGCGCGAGACTTCAGCTAAGCTCCCTCCACGCCTCAGGCGGGGAGAGAACAATGGCCAAAGCCAAATACGCGCTCGAGAACGGCGTTGCACTGATCACGCTGTCCGATCCGGCAACGCTCAACGCTATCTCGGTCGAGATGACTGATGAACTCACAACCCTGTTCGCGCGGGCGTGTGAAGAGGCGCGTTGCATTGTGCTCACCGGCGAGGGCCGCGGATTTTCATCGGGCGCCAATCTCGCGAGTGGCGCCCCACCAATTGCAGATGATGGCCAACCTGACTTAGGCGCGCGCCTCGAACTCACGTTCAACCCGTTTGTTACGCTATTGCGCGATCTCCCAATTCCCTACGTGACGGCTGTGAACGGCGCCGCCGCCGGGATCGGTTGTTCTTTCGCGCTACTCGGCGATCTCATCATCGCCGGTGAGAGCGCCTACTTCCTCCAAGCGTTTCGCCGGATCGGCCTCGTGCCCGATGGCAGCGCCACGTATCATCTGCCCCGCATGATCGGCCGCGTGCGCGCGATGGAGATGATGCTGCTTGGCGAAAAAATTCCGGCGAACACAGCTCTAGAATGGGGTCTCGTGAACCGATGCGTGCCCGATGCTGAGCTCCTCCCGACCGCAAAGGCGCTCGCACTCGAACTTGCGAATGGACCCACCAAGACTCTCGGCATGATCCGGCGCCTTGCGTGGTCGTCGCTGGACAACAACTGGGAAGAACAGGTTCATGCCGAGCGCGCGGCTCAGAAAATCGCGGGCCGAACGGAAGATTTCCGCGAAGGAGTCCAGGCGTTCTTTCAGAAGCGTCCTGCGAACTTCAAAGGCAGCTAACGCTTATTCTTTTTTGTCGTTTTGGACGTCGCCGAAGACTTCTGCTTCACGGCCCTCGCGCGCGCCGGCTTCTTGGGCCTGCCAGCCGCTTTGGCTCTCGCCACGGCCAGCGCCTTGCGGCCCCAGATCGCGGCCTCGTCAGGATCGTCGAGAGCGCTATCCGGCAAACGCCAATAGCCGAGATCAATCGTCTCGCCCGCGCGCGGTCCGCCCTGCGGCGTCCACGCGAAGGGGCCAGAGCCCTCTTCGCGCAACTCCAGCTTCAATGCGTCATCGACCTTGATGTGGATGGTCTCGTTGCCGAGCAAAAGAAACATCACGCCATCGGCATAACCACCGGCGCCACCGAACATGCGTTTGATCTGTACAGGACCAACACCAGCAAACAGCTCCTTCACATACTCGTGGAAGCTGTCCGCTGCGGCCATTTACGCTTCAGCCTTCGCCGGGACGATTGTGACACTCTCACCGCATCCGCAAGCGTCGGTCTGGTTTGGGTTGCGGAAGACGAACTTCGACGCCAACCGCGTGGTTTCATAATCAATCTGCGAGCCTAGCAAAAAGAGCACCGCATCGGCCGCGACCAATATCTTCACGTCTTGATCTTCGACGAGTTCATCGAATGGCGCCGGTTCGGCCGCATAATCGAGCGTGTATTCCATCCCCGCGCAGCCACCGTTGACAACGCCAACCCGCAAGTATGGCTTGTCGCCCTTGGCCACGATCTCACGAACGCGGCCAGCAGCAGCGTCGGTCAACGTCACGATCTTTGGTCTCGGTCGGCGTGTCATCGGCTACAACATGTTCAATTCGAGTTTGGCTTCATCGCTCATTCGCGACGTCGTCCACGGGGGCTCGAAAACCAAGTTCACCCGAGCGCCTGTGACGCCGCGCACCTTGCGTGCCGCCGTCTCGACCCAGCCTGGCATCTCGCCTGCCACGGGACACCCCGGCGCAGTCAACGTCATCTCGATATCGACGAACCCCTCGTCATTGATATCCACCTTATAGATGAGCCCCAGCTCATAGATATCAACCGGGATCTCCGGGTCGAATACCGTCTTGAACTGCGCCACCAGGTCATCGGTGATCCGGTCGAGCTCTGCTTGCGGCAGCGCACTGGGTGGGGAAACAGAACCGTCCATCATCCTCTAGCTCAAAAGCTTTCGCGCCTTGTGCAAGGCCTCAACCAGCGCATCGACTTCCTCAAGCCGATTGTAACACGCAAAACTTGCCCGCGCCGTCGCGGTAACGCCCAAACGCTGCATCAAGGGCTGGGCGCAATGGTGTCCAGCACGTATCGCCACGCCCTGACGGTCGAGAATTTGCGCGACGTCGTGAGGATGTGCCCCTTCGACCGAAAACGCCACGATCGCGCCTTTGTCAGATGCGGCGCCGTGCAGCGTTACCCAGTTCAACTCTCGCAACGCATCCATAGCTCGATCGCGTAGCGCAGCTTCGTGCTTCTCCAACGCAGTTCGATCCAACGTGCTCAACCAATCGATCGCGGCTTTCAGGCCGACAGCCTCTATGATGGGCGGCGTACCGGCCTCGAAGCGATGAGGCGGCTCGTTATAGGTGACGCGTTCACGCTCCACGACATCGATCATCTCGCCACCACCCTCAAACGGAACCATCTCCGCGAGCAAATCCCGCTTACCGTAGAGAACGCCGATACCGGTCGGGCCATAGAGCTTGTGACCGGTGAACGCATAGAAGTCGGCATCAATCGCCTGGACATCCACACGGCCGTGAACGGTGGCCTGACAGCCATCGAACATGACCTTAGCGCCCCCTGCGTGCGCGATCCGGGCGATCTGCGCCGCAGGTGTTTTGGCGCCGAGCACGTTCGACATATGGGTGATAGCCACAAACTTCGTCCGCCGCCCGATCAACGCCTCGAGCGCCGCCAAATCAATCCCGCCATTATCGTCAATATCGAGCCATTTGAGCACCGCGCCTTTTCGTTCACGCAGGAAGTGCCACGGGACGATATTTGAGTGGTGCTCCATAACTGAGAGCACGATCTCATCGCCCGGCTTAATCTCAAGCCCAGCGGCGACGATATTGATCGCCTGCGTTCCGCCCTTCGTAAAGACGATGCTCTCAGGCGACGGCGCATTGATGAATTGTGCGACTGTGTGTCTGGCGGCTTCGAACGCCTCTGTGGTTTCGTTCGCAAGCGTATGCAGCCCGCGATGGACATTGGCATACGCGCCGCGCATCTGCGCTGCCATCGCCTCGATGACCGCTTCGGGCTTTTGCGCACTGGCGGCGCTATCGAGATAGACAAGCGGCCGGCCATTCACTTCGCGCTCAAGGATTGCGAATTGCGCGCGCACAGCATCAATCTCAAAAGGTCGGTTGATCATTGGCGCATTCATGAGCTGGCCTCGCCCAACCAACTGCGGATCAACCCGGCCAATTCTTCACGCAGCTCCTCCGGCACTGAGGTCGGAATGGTCTCAGACAAAAACGCCTCAATCAGCAGCGCGCGCGCCTCCTGCTCCGGAATGCCGCGTGATCGCATGTAGAAGAGCGCGCCTTCATCCAATCCGCCAGCGGTGTTGCCATGTGCGCACTGCACATCATCCGCATGGATCATGAGTTCGGGCTTGGCGAATATCTCGGCGCCTTCTTCCAGGAGCAGCCCTTGGTGATGCTGGCGCGCGTCAGTTTTTTGCGCCGCGCGGTCGACAACGATTCGCCCCTGGAACACACCGCGTCCGCCTCGACGGGCGACGCCTTTGATCAGTTGGCGCGTGGTTGCATCGCGCGCGTGATGATCGATGACCGAGGTGAGGTCAGCGTGCCGATCTTTCCCAGCGAGATATGCGCCGTTTAAGGTCACCTCGGCGCCCTCGCCATCGACGCTCACGTGCGTCTCAACCCGCGCCAGCCTTCCACCGAACGCCAGCACAAACTGAGTGTACCGCGCACGCGCGCCCACTCGAACACGAGCAATCGAAAGCGGCAGATTTCGACCGGTTTGGATCACCACACGCGTCAGTGATGCGTCAGGCTCTATTGAAAACTCGAAAGATCGCGCGTCCACGTGGACGTCGTCATCCATCCGCTCTACGAACAACCGCTCTTCGCCAGCGGCAACCACGGAACGCTGCGTGCCTGGCGATAGACGTTCGATGATGTCCCGGCCCTCCCGGAGCACGTGCGCTTGATCACCGATTGCGCGGCGCAGATCGGAATACTTCCAAGCCTCGTTTCGCCGGGTCGGGAGATCTGCGGCAATGCTCACGCGGCTCTCACGTATTTGTCGTAGCCATCGCGCTCCAATTCGAGCGCAAGCTCGGCCCCGCCGCTCGCAATGATGCGGCCCTTCGCGAGGATGTGGACGCGATCCGGCTTGATGTAGTCAAGCAGACGTTGGTAGTGGGTGATCACCAGGAGGCCACGATCGGGCGCACGCGCCGCGTTGACGCTCGCGGCCACGATCTTCAGCGCATCGATGTCGAGACCTGAATCCGTTTCATCCAGAATTGCAAACTTCGGCTGAAGCACAGCAAGTTGCAGAGCCTCAAAGCGCTTCTTCTCGCCGCCTGAAAATCCCACATTGAGCGGCCGCTTCAGCATCTCCTGATCGATCTTCAATGTTTCGGCCTTGGCGCGCAGCAGCTTCAAGAGCTCAGGCGCAGGCATCGACTCCTCGCCCCGCGACTTGCGTTGCGCATTCACGGCAGCCTTCAAAAACGCAATTGCCGAAAGGCCGGGTATCTCGACGGGATACTGGAAGGACAAAAACAATCCGGCGGCAGCTCGTTGCTCCGGCTCGAGCGCCAGCAGATCGACGCCATCTAGAGTCGCTGCGCCAGCAGTCACGTCATATCCGTCACGACCACTCAAAGCATAACAGAGCGTGGACTTGCCCGCTCCGTTTGGGCCCATGATCGCATGGGTTTGACCTGCCGGCACGCTGAGCGATAGGCCTTTGATGATCTCGGCGCCGCCGACAGCGACATGGAGGTCAGATACGTCAAACACGCTGCTGCTTATCCTTTTTGTAGTCCGCGACCGTTCTGATGGGATCACCGTTCGCCTTCGCGGTGAGCGCAAACCAGGCGCCCGCGAGCAGCGCGACCGCCGCAAACACCATCACGCCCATGAACAGATTGTGCTTCGCGCCCAGCCAGGCGAACGCCACGCCGCCACCAGTGAGCGCCGACACGAAAACGAGTGAAACCGCGTAACCTTTCCAGTTCACCGGCGCGAAGGCTTGACGACCATCGCTGAGCGGAAAACGTCGCGCAAACCAATATTCACGTTCACTCATGGGCAAAGCCCCGCCGTCCACTGCCCCGCTTCGCCGCCGCGCGCGCACTGCGTGCGTCTGTAAGCGTTGGTTGGATACCAGCCGTCGCTTTCGCGCCGAAATTCAACGCGGATGTGCCCACCAGATACAGAATCATCCTGCAAACCAGTGCGGACGACGTCCGCGATGGCCTCATCGCCACTCTCGCGAACGGTCAGACTCACATCCGCGCCTTCCACCACCTCCGGCCCGAGCAATGGCTCTAGCGCTTCCATGACAGCCGGAGCGCCGAACACGCCAACTTCACTAGGCTCGATGGCCGTAAAGGCGTCGTTGGGGGCGCCGAGCAACGAAGCATCAACGGCAGGCAACTCAGCAGGCGCCGACGCGGTTATTTCCGGCGCAACAACGGTTGTCGACGACGACCCCTCTGAGTCAGTTTCATTCTGTTGCTGATTGCAGCCAGCCAGCGCGACGACGCACGCAGCCAAAGCATAGCGCCACAAGCTCATCCGACGCTCCCTTCGAGACTAACTTCGAGAAGCTTCTGCGCTTCCACGGCAAATTCCATCGGCAGCTTCTGCAGCACTTCTCTGACGAACCCGTTCACAAGCAACGCCACGGCTTCTTCCTCCGGAATGCCGCGCGATCGCAGATAAAAGAGTTGGTCATCCGAAAGCTTGGTCGTCGTCGCTTCGTGCTCGAACTGCGCATCCGGCGTCCGCGTTTCAACGTACGGCACAGTGTGAGCGGCACACTGATCGCCTATCAGCAGAGAGTCGCACTGCGTGAAGTTGCGCGCGCCCTTCGCCTTGGCGTGAGCCGACACAAGCCCACGATAAGCGTTCGACGACCGCCCGGCGGAGATACCCTTCGAAATGATGCGCGAGCGCGTGTTCTTGCCCAGGTGAATCATCTTGGTGCCGGTGTCGGCCTGCTGACGCCCGTTGGTGACAGCGATCGAGTAAAACTCACCGGAGCTCTCGTCCCCGCGCAGAACACAGCTTGGATACTTCCACGTAATTGCAGAACCCGTCTCAACCTGCGTCCAGCTGATCTTCGAGCGTGCGCCACGGCAATCGCCCCGCTTAGTGACAAAGTTGTAGATGCCGCCTTTGCCTTCGGCGTCACCTGGCCACCAATTCTGCACGGTCGAATATTTTATCTCGGCGTCATCGAGTGCGACGAGCTCAACCACAGCTGCATGCAGCTGATTTTCATCGCGCATCGGCGCCGTGCAGCCTTCGAGATACGAGACGTAAGCGCCTTTATCCGCGATGATCAGGGTCCGTTCAAATTGGCCGGTGCCCTGCGCATTCATGCGGAAGTAGGTGCTGAGTTCCATCGGACAGCGGACGCCCGGCGGCACGTAAACAAACGAGCCGTCAGAGAAGACGGCGCTATTCAGCGTTGCAAAGAAATTATCCGACGTCGGCACCACCGAACCCAGATACTTCTTAACCAGCTCCGGATGCTCTCGCACCGCTTCGCTCATTGAGCAGAAGATGACCCCGGCTTTTGCGAGCTCGGCCTTGAACGTCGTCACGACGCTCACGCTATCGAACACCGCATCAACGGCAACGCGCGGTGCGCCCTCAACGCCAAGCAGAACCTCTTGCTCGCGCAAGGGGATGCCGAGCTTTTTGTAGGTTTCGAGAATCTCGGGATCGACGTCTTCGAGGCTCTTATACTTCGCGCCCGCCTTTGGCGCGGCGTAGTAACGCGCTGCTTGATAGTCGATCGGCGGATAGCGGACGAGCGCCCAAGTCGGCTCTTTAAGTGTGAGCCAACGCTCAAACGCCTCCAGGCGCCAAGCGAGCATCCACTCAGGCTCAGCCTTTTTGGCGGAGATGTAGCGGACGATATCTTCGTTGAGACCCGGCGGGGCGAATTCCTGCTCAAGATCGGTGACAAAGCCGTGCTTGTATTTCTCCGCTTCCAGCGCGCGCGCGGCATCAACCGTCCCTTGATCGATGGATTCCTTCACCGCGCTCATGCCGCCGCCCCTTGAGTGCGGCGAGCTGAAATTTTGGTGAGCGCGTGGAGCACTTCTTCAACGTCGCTCTCCTTGGACTCATGTCCAAAGCTGACGCGCAGCGCCGCCCTCGCGACGTCCGGCGAAACACCCATGGCGCTAAGCACGCGGCTTAACCGCACTTTGCCTGATGAACACGCGGCGCCCGAACTGATTGCAACGCCT